>NZ_QTJX01000009.1 GCF_003382275.1 Flagellimonas nanhaiensis | reverse complement strand
TATGCCGAACAACTCCCTTGTAACTTCCAGATATCAAAAATGCACCCAAAAACAACAAAATCACTACCGGAAGCTGCACCTTTAGTTTTTGAACATCAAAATTGAAACTTAGATTGAATCTAATGAAGTAAGCCAAAATAAAAGAAACAGAAACAATGCACAAATCAATGAACAAAACTGTCCATTTAGAAGTATAGGGCCTGTTATTGTCAAAAAAGTATTTTTTTATCACTGAAGTAGGTTTTTAATGATATCACAAATTCGGACAAGGTCTTCACGATCCAAATTTGAACCACTGGGCAGGCATAAACCTCTATTAAAAAGGTCTTCGCTTACACCATTTACATAATGCGTTTCATTTTCGAATATCGGCTGCAAGTGCATGGGTTTCCATAATGGTCTAGATTCAATGTTCTCTTTTTCGAGTGCAACCCTAATCTTTTCACGTATCTTGAAGGAAGGGGTCAAAATGCATGTCAGCCATCTATTTGAATATGTCCCATATGGTTCTTCCAAAAAAGTTATTTCCTTAAAATCTGATAGGACTTCCTTGTAAAACAAAAAATTATTTCTTCTTGCACCAATCCTTTCAGGAAGAACTTCCATCTGCCCTCTACCTATTCCAGCAAGGACATTGCTCATTCGATAATTATACCCAATGTGTGAGTGCTGATAATGTGGTGCGTTATCCCTAGCCTGCGTGGATAAAAAAATTGCTTTCTGTTTTATCTTCTCATCCTTACTCAACAAAGCCCCTCCTCCGGAAGTAGTAATAATTTTGTTTCCGTTAAACGATAAAATGGCAATGTCACCAAAGCTGCCACATCTAATCCCCTGATATGAACTCCCCAAAGCTTCCGCACTGTCCTCAACTATCGGAATATTATATTTTTTGGAAACAGCATGGACCTCATCTATTTTATAGGGCATCCCGTATAAATGGACCGCAATAATCGCTTTCGGTTTTTTTCCGAGTTGAATTCTATCGATAATTGCTTTTTCAAGAAGTTCAGGTGAAATATTCCATGTTTCGGACTCACTATCTATAAAGATAGGTTTACCCCCTAAATAAGTGATTGGATTAGCAGAGGCCGCGAAAGTAAAACTTTGACAAAGTACTTCATCATTTAAGCCTACCCCCAGTAGTTCCAGTGCCAAGTGAATAGCCCCTGTTCCCGAGCTCAAGCAGGCCGCATGCACATCATTACCAATGTACTCCTCAATATCTCTCTCAAAACCACTTACATTAGGGCCTAATGGAGCAATCCAATTGGTCGTAAAAGCTTCTTCTACATAGCTCTTTTCACTATTTCCCATATGGGGCGACGAGAGCCATACTTTCTTTTGCAAAGAGGTTTCCATTAAGGTTAGAGTTGGAAATTTATACTAAAATACTTCTTAAACCGTGATTCAGCCAAAATCGATTTGACTATTCGATATATGTTGGAAATTCTCGTTTAAGCGCAAATCCTTGCTTATTACCCTTTTAAAAGTAACTTCAAGGTACATGCTCTAAAACAAAACAAATCTTCTATTCAATCGAAAATTGAAATTCTTTGTACCATCTACTCAGAACATAGACTGTCCATATGGAAACGGTATGATTTTTACCTTTGTTCATGTGCTCATCCAAGAGTTTTTTGAATTTTTCAGAGTCAAGATTGGGAACTTTCTCCAAGAATTCATTATTCAATGACGACAGAACCTCATCTCTTAAATCCTTCCGCAACCAATTTTCCAAAGGAATATTAAACCCGCGCTTCGGTTGATTAAATACATGTTCTGGTATATACTCAGATAGTATATCCCTTAAAATCCTTTTCTGCCTACCCTTCATATATCGGTATGATACAGGCAATGATCTGGCAAACTCTACTACCCTGTAATCCAGGAATGGGCTTCTAACCTCAACTGAATATGCCATACTTGCCCTATCTACTTTTACATTACTATCGTTTTCCAACCACAGTTTTATATTTAAATCGGCAGCTTTCTGTAATATACTTCTGGACCATATTTTATAGCCTTGGTAATGCTTCATCCAGCCTTGCCGCTTCTCTTTTAACAAAAAACCTTTAGCTGAGAAAATATTTTCAATAAAATCATTCCTTGACCTTGAGCTGAGTGCCTTTTTAACCCTAAAATTATTTTGGCCTATTAAGTTTAGAAAAAAGGGCTTTGCCAATACTTTTCTGATAAAATATGGGATATCTATTATGTGTTTGTGCTTCACCAGTGATGGAAAGTGGTAGTATCCTAAAAAGCTTTCATCTCCTCCATCTCCAGAAAGAGCTACAGTAACTACTTCTTTTGCATTTTTGTTCAAAAGCAAAGAAGGTAAGGCTGAACTATCGGCAAATGGCTCATCATATACTCTTGCGAATTTATCGAGTTGGCCCAAAGCATCCTTTGGTTGACAGATAGTTGTTTTATGGTTGGAGCCTATTATGGATGCATAACGTTCCGCAATATCACTTTCGTTAAAATTCTGATCATCAAAACCGATGGAGAACGTATTGATCTTGTTATTGGAAACTTTTGCCGCTATGCTCGAAACAAGAGCAGAGTCAATTCCTCCAGACAGAAAAGATCCGATGGGAACATCTGACTGCAACCTGATTTTTACCGCATCAGTCAGTAAATCATGAAGTTTAGATTTTGCTTCTTCGTAACTTATTTTTTTCTTTTCGACTTTTTTTAGGTTCCAATATTCGGTGATTTTTATCTTGTTCTCATCGATATTGTACTCCAAAAAGTTCCCAGGAGGCAACTTAAAAACATCTTCCACGATCGTATAAGGGCTTGGCACATATCTACAATCCAGAAAAATTGAAATGGCTGTCTTATTTACCGCGGTTTTCTTATCTAATAGAATTGGTTTTAATTGACTGCAAATCTCTAGCACACCGTTCTTAAAATAATAATAGAACGGTTTTACACCTAACCGATCCCTTGCCGCAAATAACTTTTTGTTTTCTGTGTCATATATGACAAAAGCGAACATCCCGTTGATATATTGCAACATATCATTGCCCCATTCCTTGTATGAAGCCAACAACACTTCTGTGTCACTTTCCGTTCTAAAATCGTACCCTTTTTTCCTTAATTTCTCTCGGACATCCAAGTAGTTATATATTTCTCCATTGAAAATAATATGGAATCCATAGTATTCCATGGGTTGATTAGATCGACTATCCAAGTCAAGAATGGAAAGTCTTAAATGACCAAAGGTCATTCCGTCTATATTTTCAATACCCATATGGTCAGGGCCACGATATTGTATTGATTTCAGCTTCTTCTCTGTAAGCTTCTTTCCTATCGCAGAACTGTTAAAATATATGCCACACATATTTTCGCTATGAAGTTGATTTCGTCCAAAATTTAAAATGCGAAAATACCAGCTTAAAATTTAACAGTTAAAATTATGAGAAGAAAACGATAAAAAGGTTGTTTTACTCGGTGAGACAATATCTCGATAGAAGTTCTACTCAATAAAAAAGGACAGTAAGTTTACTGCCCTTTTTGAATTGATTGCCTTAGTTGTTTAATATGGTCTAGTTAACATCTACCATATTTATAAATTCCTCAATATTGGTATAACCGTCTTCATCCTTATCTCCATTACTATCATCAATATTGGGATTAAGTCCGTACGCAATTTCCCAAATGTCGGCCATTCCATCATTATCCTTGTCATAGTCTGCATTGCGTGTTGCCCAAGGAGTCGCACTGACCGAGTTGTGAAAATCGATATATCTTCTTTCACTTGTAAAGGTTTCTGGACTGTTTTCATATGAATCGTATGAACCTTCACCTTGATTGATAATCGCTAAATACTCCGCATCAATGAAATCCCATTTTACAACCACATTACCGTTGTCATCTATATATTTATTACAGCCGGCATCGTTTATCACCTTAGTGAATGCCTCGTTAGCAGGTAATACTTGTAAAGGGGCTCCAAGCAAATCGTGAGGCGTATTGGTAAAATTATCTGAGGATAACGGAGCATCTTGTTGGCCACCATTAAATTCAACCCAAAGGCTTTCATTTTTGGCCGTTAAATCTGTGAAAATATTTTTATCAATATAATTCCCAGCCGAGTAAATACTGTGAGAATACGATGTGGAAGCTGTATTCCTTGATTTTCCAAGGCTATTTCTACTTCCTCCTCCATAGTAGTTGTTCATATGGTTTAACTGGGAATCACCATTGACAAAAGTCAAACGTGCTTGCCAATCCCAAGTTACGTTGTTTATGACATCCGCCCTACCTGAGGCATTGATGTTAGGTACTCTATGAGATATATTGAAAAACAATGAATTATGAAAACTCAAATCCCAAGCTAAACTTGGATTGGTGCTATCTCCAAAAAGGCTTCCAGTTTTGCTTTCAGCTATAATCATATTTTGTATTGTGAAGTTGTATACCGGTTGTCCGGTATAGGCCCTTGTGCTAAAGGCTTCGTCTCCACCCCACGTTGCCGATACGTGATCTACAATAATGTCATGACAACTTATCCATTCAAAGGTGTCCTCACCGGTGTATGTAGGTCTAATTCTTATATATCTCATAATTACATTATTGCACCTATCTGCCCTAAATCTGGTACCCGTGATAGTAATTCCCCCCTCGGGTGCGGTTTGCCCTGCAATGGTAAGATTGTTAGTGGAAATAGTCAACCAAGATTTTAAATCGATTGTACCTGAAACTTCAAAAACAATAATACCTCCATCAGTTTTATTAGCATCGGTCAGTGCTTGTCTGAAACTACCAGAGCCACTATCATTCAAATTGGTTACTTTGTATACGGGCTTGCCTCTACCCCCAGTTACGTATGCACCAGCACCAAATGCTGATGGAAATGCTTTGAGATCTGTGGAAATAGTATCGTCAATATTTGGAGTATCTTCTCCATTGGAGCCTTCAATAATCGTGTTTTCCTCACTGTTATTCTTTGAGATTTCTTCCTGAACAGTCTCATAAAAGACATCTGAATCTTTTTCGCACGAAAAAAGCAAGGCAAGGAAAACAAAAGCAAGTAGCATGTAAATAGAAGTTTCATATAACTTGTTCATGGCAAAGTGGGGTGTTTGGGGTTTAAATTTACTTTTTATTTATTTTTTTTAGATAAAATGACGTAATTATTCGACGAACTGCATTATTTTTAGCAAAATCACTTTCTTCTTTTTAACCAAGCATGAATCCATGCCTATTTTGCTGGGCACAATTCATCAATTTTCTCAATCGCTTCATCTACGTATTTCAACCAAAAAATGGATTGTTTCATCGATTTTTTTAACACTAATTGGCTATTTTATCGACCAAATACTCTTTTTATTAACATTTTGCCGGTAAAAAAGATTTTGATAATAATGATGCCTTTTTGATGAATTACCTTTTACCGTTTTTTAATGATAAATGGCCTAAGAATTGAAGGATTCTGTTTTGCTATTGCCATATTTGTAACTCAAATGACCATATGAAAATACTTGTTACTGGAGCCGCTGGGTTTATTGGCTTCCATCTCTCAAAAAAACTTGTTGAAAAGGGGCATCAAGTCATAGGATTGGACAACATAAATAATTACTATGACACGTCTCTCAAGTATGGTAGACTTGAAGAGCTTGGAATCTCAAAGGAAAAAGCCGAGGTTTTCAACACTATGACAACTAGCATCAAGTTTGGAGATGCGCTCAAATTTATTCGTCTTTCTTTAGAGGAGGATGACGAGCTTAGAAATTTGTTCGACTCGGAGAATTTTGATACAGTATGTAACTTAGCTGCTCAAGCTGGGGTCAGATATAGTCTTGAGAATCCAAAAGCATATATAAATAGCAATATAGTCGGTTTTCAAAATATCTTGGAATGTTGCAGAAACTTCAACATCCAGCATTTGGTTTATGCAAGTAGCTCAAGTGTTTATGGTTTGAACAAGAAGGTTCCCTTTGAGACTACTGATCGAGTTGATAACCCCATAAGCCTATATGCTGCTACAAAAAAGAGCAATGAGCTCATGGCTCATACCTACACACATCTATTTGGTTTCCCAACCACTGGCTTGAGGTTCTTTACTGTATATGGCCCATGGGGTCGGCCAGATATGGCAATGTTTCTTTTTACCGACGCTATTGTGAACGATAGACCCATAAAAATTTTCAATAATGGCAATCTTGAGAGGGATTTTACGTATATCGATGACATTGTTGAAGGTGTGGTTAGAGTACTGGAGGATGATGTGAAACGGCGTATTAACACGAATGAACCCTATAAAATCTATAATATTGGAAACAACCAGTCTGTAAAACTTCTTGATTTTATAGATGCAATTGAAGAGGAATTGGGAAAAAAGGCTGAAAGGGAATTTCTTGATATGCAACCGGGTGATGTTGAAAGAACATGGGCCAACGTTGATGAATTGATTAATGATTTTGACTACAGCCCCAATACAACTATTAAAGAAGGGGTCTCACATTTTGTTAAATGGTACAAAGATTATTTTAATATCTGCTTATAAAAAAGCTTTCAAATGCTACGAAGTGCTTAGTTCACTTATCACTTTTATCGATTATTCAAGCTGTTAATATAATTTGGGATGCTATTCGGTTTCTTTTCTTCATCTTTGCCACGAAATAAAAACACATGAACATACAGAGGTTAAATTTAAACCCTAATTCTAAAATTTTAGTTACCGGCGCTGCTGGTTTTATAGGTTCAAATCTTTGTGAATCACTCCTTGATAATGGGAATACCGTCATAGGTCTGGATAATTTTGCAACAGGTAAAAAAGAAAACATAGAACCTTTTCTTAAAAATGAAAGATTTCAGTTTATCGAAGGCGATATCAGAAATCTGGATGATTGTAACAAGGCCTGTAAAAATGTGGATTATGTTTTACATCAAGCCGCCTTGGGGTCGGTTCCAAGATCAATAAAAGACCCCATTACCAGTAATGATGTCAATGTTTCTGGTTTTTTGAATATGCTCATTGCTGCAAGGGATTGTAATGTTAAGCGTTTTGTTTACGCTGCAAGCTCCTCAACCTATGGTGATTCAAAATCACTTCCAAAAATTGAAGATAATATAGGAAAACCTTTATCTCCATATGCTATTACAAAATATGTCAATGAATTATATGCAGACATATTTTCTAAAACCTATGGTTTGGAAACAATTGGGTTACGCTATTTTAATGTATTTGGAAGAAAACAAGATCCAAAAGGAGTTTATGCAGCAGTAATACCAAAATTTGTGATTCAACTTATGAATCACGAATCTCCAGTAATCAATGGAGATGGTACTTATTCAAGAGATTTCACCTACATAGACAACGTAATTGAAATGAATGTTAGAGCTTTGATTACCGATAATGTAGATGCAATAAATACAGTTTATAATGTAGCGTTTGGTGAACGTACAGATTTGAATCAGTTAGTGTTCTTATTAAAGAAAAACTTGGCCACTTTCGATTCAAAAATTGCTGATATAGAAGTTTTGTATGGTCCAACAAGACAAGGAGATGTCCCCCACTCCCTAGCCTCGATTGACAAAGCAAAAAAACTGCTGGGATACAATCCAAAGTTCAATATGGAAAAAGGATTAGAAGAAGCAGTAAAATGGTATTGGAACAACTTATAAAATAAAATTGTAACAAATGAACTTAACTGTAATTGGAACCGGCTATGTGGGTTTAGTCAGTGGAACATGTTTTGCCGAAATGGGCAATACGGTTACCTGCATCGACGTAGATAGCCAGAAAATTGAAAACCTAAAAAAGGGAATCATTCCAATTTATGAACCTGGACTGGAACCCATGGTTCAACGAAACATTAAAAATAAGACTTTACACTTTAGCACTGAACTTTCCGAAAATCTGGAGAATTGTGATATAGCCTTTATAGCCGTAGGTACGCCAATGGGAGAAGATGGTTCTGCCGATTTGCAATACGTTTTGCAAGTAGCAAGTCAGATAGGCCAACATATGTCAAAACCACTTATCATCGTTGATAAATCCACTGTTCCTGTAGGAACAGCAGACAAAGTCAACGAAACTATTGCAAAGGAATTGGAGAAACGTAACGTTTCCCTTGATTTTCATGTCGTCTCCAATCCTGAGTTTCTGAAAGAAGGAGATGCAATAAACGATTTCATGAAACCTGACCGTGTAGTTGTGGGGTCAGACGATGAGCTCGCAACCGAAAAAATGAGGACTTTATATGCCCCATTTTTTAGAAGCAGTACAGACAGATTGATTACGATGGATGTTAAATCCGCCGAAATGACAAAGTATGTGGCAAATGCCATGTTGGCCACTAAAATCTCATTCATGAATGAAGTTGCAAATATTTGTGAATTAGTTGGGGCGGATGTTAATAAAGTGAGAATTGGAATTGGTTCCGACAGTCGCATAGGTTACAGTTTTATCTATCCAGGAAGTGGTTATGGCGGATCTTGTTTCCCCAAAGATGTAAAGGCACTTAAGAAAACAGCTGAAGAAAATGGTTACTCGGCCGAATTGATTGGTGCTGTCGAAAATGTAAATGACAGACAAAAACTGGTCATAGCCAACAAAGTTGTATCGCATTTTGGAGAAAATCTTTCCAACAAAACTTTTGCAATATGGGGGCTTGCATTTAAGCCAGAAACCGATGATATGAGAGAGGCTCCTTCGATTTATATAATTAGAGAGCTGGTGGCTCGAGGAGCTAAAATAAAGGCTTATGACCCTAAGGCAATGGATGAGGCAAAACACTTCTACTTGAAAGACATTTCAGAAAGTGTGGAATATTATAATTCCAAATATGAAACTTTGGATGGTGCCGATGCCATGATTTTGCTAACTGAATGGAAAGAATTCCGTTCTCCGGATTTTGCCGAAATCAAAAAACAACTTAATCAGCCAATAATTTTTGATGGTAGAAACCAATATAACCATGAACGCATGGCTGACAACGATTTCAAATACTATCAAATTGGGAAAAAATAAGAGGAAAAGTAATTATGGATAATATAAAAATTGCTGTAATTGGTTTAGGATATGTAGGTTTACCACTGGCAAGATTACTGGCCACCAAATATCCTGTTGTTGGGTTTGATATTCACCAAGAACGTATAGAGGAACTTCGTTCAGGCAACGATTCCACACTTGAAGTTGAGGATGACATACTACAGGAAGTTCTGGTTTCGTCTCCCAATACAGATATAGGATTATTCTGTACATTCGAAAGCAAAGACATTGAGGATTGCACCTATTATATTGTTACAGTACCAACTCCTGTCGACAGCACCAACAGACCTATACTTACACCCCTATACAAAGCAAGTGAAACAGTGGGCAGGGTTCTAAAAAATGGAGATATCGTAATTTATGAATCAACAGTATATCCCGGCGTGACAGAAGATGAATGCGTACCTGTCCTTGAGAAAACAAGTAATCTGAAATTTAACAAAGATTTTTTTGTTGGTTATTCTCCTGAGAGAATTAATCCCGGTGACAAAGAGCACACGGTTGAGAAAATTTTAAAGGTAACTTCCGGTTCCACTCCTGAGATTGGCAAAAAAGTTGATGCCCTATATGCTTCGGTTATAACTGCTGGGACACATATGGCCCCAACCATTAGGGTAGCAGAAGCGGCAAAGGTTATTGAAAACTCCCAAAGGGATATCAACATTGCCTTCGTAAATGAGCTCGCAAAGATTTTTAATCTTATGGGTATTAACACCAGTGATGTTTTAAAGGCAGCTGGGACCAAATGGAACTTCCTTCCTTTCAAACCAGGTTTGGTTGGCGGACATTGTATCGGTGTTGACCCATACTATTTAGCTCAAAAAGCTCAGGAATATGGCTATCATCCTGAAATCATCCTGTCAGGTCGAAGGATGAACGATAGCATGGGTAAGTATGTTGCTTCGGAAGTCGTTAAGTTGATGGTTCAAAACGACATAAAGGTAAAAGGATCAAAAATTTTAGTTTTAGGCATCACCTTCAAGGAAAACTGCCCCGATGTTCGTAATACAAAAGCCGTTGATGTAATTACTAATCTTCAAAGTTATGGTACCAACGTTGATGTTTTTGACCCTTGGGCGTCACCTGAGGAAGTAGCGCATGAATATGGCCTAACTACCAACAAGAAACTTCCTGAAGGAAAATATGATGCGGTTGTATTGACCGTAGCACACAAGGATTTTTTAACATTGGATTTCCAAAATCTGTTGACAAGTGAAGGAATTTTGTATGACGTAAAGGGAGTTTTGGAATGTGAGACGCATGGTTCACTATAGTTAGAGAAAATTTCAATAACTGAACCTAAATAGCTTTAATAACCCATAAACTCATATAAGAAATGCTTTTTAATTCTTTTGAGTTCGCGATTTTCTTTTCAGTTGTTTTTCTACTGTATTTTTTATCATACAAACAGTTAAGAGCACAAAACTTTTTATTATTGGTCTCAAGCTATGTGTTCTATGGCTGGTGGGACTGGAGGTTTTTATCATTAATCTTTATAAGTTCTATAAGTGATTATCTAATTGGTCTCCGAATTGATAAAAGCGAAAATACAGCAGTTAGAAAAAGGCTATTGCTTCTGAGTGTTTTTATAAACCTAGGGATTTTAGGTTTTTTTAAGTACTATAACTTTTTTGCAGAATCTACAGTTGATGTGCTGAACTTTTTTGGATTTCAAAGCAATCCGTTTTTTATTAAGGTTATACTTCCAGTTGGAATAAGTTTTTACACATTCCAAACTATGAGTTATACCATTGATATTTACAGAAGGCAAATGAAGGCCACTCCCAATCTTTTGGAATTTATGGCCTTTGTGTCATTTTTCCCACAATTGGTAGCTGGTCCTATTGAAAGGGCCAAAAATCTACTTCCACAATTTGGCATAAAAAGGAAATTCAACCTAAGCGAGGCAAAAGAAGGAATAAAACAATCCATTTGGGGTCTTTTCAAAAAAATAGTTATTGCTGACAATTGCGCACAATATGTAAACCATATTTTTGAAAACTCCGATACTCTTCCCGGAAGTATGCTATTAATCGGAGTATTGCTGTTCGCATTTCAAATCTATGGGGATTTTTCGGGCTATTCTGATATTGCAATTGGAATTTCCAGAATTCTAGGCTTTAATCTCATGCAAAACTTTAGGTCACCGTATCTTGCGGAAAATATTCAGGATTTCTGGCGACGTTGGCACATTTCGCTTTCTACTTGGTTTAGGGATTATGTATACATTCCATTAGGTGGAAGTCGGTCAAATTCTAAGATTAGAAGAATATATAATATCGTCGTCACTTTTACGGTAAGTGGGTTTTGGCATGGGGCTAATTGGACATTTATAATCTGGGGGGCATTGCATTCTCTGTTTTACCTAATCCAAAATGCATTTAGCAACTTGTTTGGTCAAAACACCAAAAGGCCCATTTCAATACCCAAGCCCTTGAGTATTGTTATAACTTTTATTTCCGTGACCCTTGCTTGGATATTTTTTAGAGCGGACTCGGTGGCAATTGCAATAAAAATGATTACTGAGATTTTATCCTCTTCATTGTTTGTCAATCCTGTACCATATTTAAAACAGTTTGGCTCTTTTGCACAACCGTTTATACTGATCATAAGTATTGGCTATTTGGCTTTGTTTGAGCTCATGAATCGAAACGCCTCCTATTCTTTTCAAGTTTCCTCCTTTAAAATACCAATAAAACAATTGGCTTACTGTTCTTTATTGTTGCTTATAATTTTCTTTAGGGCGACAAATGGCAAAATCGATTTTATATATTTTCAATTTTAAAGCAGAGGCATGAAAAATATTATCATTAAATCCTTACCGTACGTAGTGGGCTTTATTTTGCTTAACCTTATATGCTATACAACAAGTAATTTTTATGCCCAAGAGGAAAAGTACCAAAGTAGGATTGAGTTATTCTTGTCGTCCAAAAACAAGTCAATTTTTTTGGGAGATTCACATTCAGAGACCATTCGCCATTTAAACGAGGACAATCATATTGGCAATTTGGCTTTTGGTGCAGATGGTATCAAGGAAATGTATGTGAAATCGCTTATTGTCACAGATTTCAATCCTGATATACAATACGCATTTATCTCCACTGAACCTCAATTGTTTAACAATAGCATTTCTTCCAACAGCTCGTTTCTCAATCCCTATTTGTTGAGAGTCAAAGATTCTCTGGACATTTATGAAAAAAGTAAATTGAACCTTTTTGTTGAAAGGGTTCCTTTGTTCAATGATAACTATCTAAAATTCTTTTTAAATAAAACCCTGACCGATATTAGAAATTTTGGAAAACAGTCAAAAAAGGAAAACTGGGAAGAACTACCAGAGTCAAAAAAGAAGACAATCGCTACAAAAACTGGGAAAATTGACCACAATAATATTTTGTCAAATAGCAATGACACCGTAGTCTTCAGGGAAATGGTCAAACTATATAAGTCCAAAAATATCAAAGTAATCGGAGTACGTTTTCCTGTGTATCCAGAATATATTGAACAATGTGAACCTAATGACTTGAAAAATGTAAATGATTTTATTGAAAGTCTAGATCTTGATTTTAATCTGGACTATTCCTATACAATAAAAAACCCTATGCTTTTTGCCGATGAAGATCATTTAAATGAGAAAGGGGTTGTTGAATTGGCAAGGTATATACATAGAGATACAGGGATACAACTCTCAAAGTAGTTGAATAAATCAAAAAAAGGCAAAACAATAAGGTGCCCATGAACAATCTGATTTCTGTTATAGTTCCTGTTTATAATGCTGAACAGTATTTACAACGATGTGTAAAAAGTATCTGTAAACAATCTTACAGGAACCTTGAAATTATTTTAGTCAATGATGGTTCATTTGATGGAAGTGCAGCGCTTTGCGACTCCCTTGCGGAATCAGATAAGCGAATAAAAGTAATTCACCAAGAAAATGGTGGTTCAAGTATAGCACGAAATACTGGTTTAGATAATGCAACGGGCGATATTATTGGATTTGTGGATAGTGATGACCATTTAGATTCATTGATGTTTGAACAAATGCTTGAGCTGATGATTTCCAATAACTTGGACGTAATTGAGATTGAGCGTGACAATCCTTCAAAAAAAAAGGATTTCGACCATAAATTCCAAATTGAAAATAGAAACCAGGCATTTCAAAGAGTAATTAGCACCTCTAGCTTTCAGGTATGGAAAAGACTTTATAGAAAATCAGTGGTTGACGATATGAGGTTTATTCCGAACATCATACATCAAGATGTTTTTTATACCATAGATGTATTGAACCGAATCCGATCCATAGGTCATCTTAATTCCCCCCTTTACTCCTACAACAGGGAAAATGAGAGTGTAATAAGAAGCAAGTACACCGCAATGAAAAGGGATATTGCCATGATGGCAACCCAATATATTAAAGACCATACACCAAATACCAAAAAATTGGAAAGGGTGGTCAATCAGTATATAATTAATTATTATACCGACCACTTCTACCTTTTAAGCAAGAACAAATCATTAGATGTAGACAAAGAGCATCGAAAAAAATTAAAAAGAGAGATTAAACAAGCAGCCAAAAAAGCCAATTTGAGCTTTAGATCCAAACTAATTTTGAGATTGCCCATAAAAGTACTTGAATTTGTGGCTTGGGTCCATGCTAGATATAAGAACAATTTTTAAATAGACTTAGTTAGATGTCAAGATTGGTACATACTATTAAGAATGCGTGGATTGCCCTAACATTCCATGTGCTGTATGTGCTCACCCAATTTATATCCAGAAATATCTTTCTGGAATATTTGGGTGATGATTTTGTAGGTACCACAGGAACCATTAAAAGTATCCTTCAATTTCTTAACTTGGCTGAATTGGGTATCGGTGCTGCGGTTGGTTTTGCCCTTTACAATCCCATCTTCAATAACGACAGAAATAAAATCAACGAGATCATAGGGTATCTTGGATATCTTTACAAAAGAATTGGTCTCATTGTACTTTTAGTAGCCATAATACTAACATTCTTTTTTCCTGTAATTTTTGCCAATAGTGCTGTTGAAGATGGACTTATACTTTATTTGTTCATTGCCTTGCTCGCAAGTAATTTGATCAGCTATTTCTTTGCCTATTTCCTGTTTCTTTTGGAAGCTGACCAAAAGAACTATGTAAACAACATAATAGGACAAACATCATTCATTCTTAAACTGCTAGTCCAATGTATTGTCCTTTACTTTTGGCAGAATATTGTTCTATGGATCAGTTTAGAAATCATATTCTCTGTTATTTATGTTGTTGTTCTTCGCAATAGAATTCAAAAAATCTATCCTTGGCTCAACTTCAAGTTTAAGACAACTAAAGAAATTCGAAGAAACAATGGTCTACTTCTTCAAAAAATCAAGCAGTTAAGTATCCATAAAATTGGCAATTTTGTTTCCAATGGCACGGATAATATTTTGATTTTTTCCTTCATAAATCCTGAAAGTGTTGCTTTTGTGGGTAACTACCAGCTTGTAATGAACAATTTAAATACGCTACTTAACAAACTGTTTGTAGGCACCAACGCTAGTGTTGGCAACCTAGTGGCAGAAAATAACCTTAAGACCATGGACAAGGTTTTTTGGGAAATGATGGCACTAAGATTCTTTTTTGCAGGTATTACTTCCATCGGCTTATGGCTAGGATTCGATGGTTTTATTATTCTTTGGTTAGGTGAAAACTATCTTTTGTCCAAGCCTATTTTACTCTGTTTTATAGGGATATTTTTTATTTTACAGGTCAGACAGCCAGTTGATTGTTTCAAACAAGCGTACGGACTATATGGTGACACATGGGCCCCTCTGGTTCAAAGTGCTGTTAACCTAGCAATATCACTATTATGTATTATCCAATATGGAATTATTGGAGTGTTATTCGGCACTATTATAAGCCAACTCATTATTGTAATGATTTGGAGACCTTATTATCTTTTTAAGTACGGTTTTAAATGGCCCGTCCAAAAGTATGTCAAAGGCTTTGCATTTCACCTTTTGCTGTTAGGTTTTACTGGATTGATATGTTTTATACCTTTAAACCTTATAGATATGGAGTTTGAGTCTAATTTTGTTACTTACTTTTTTAAATTGCTTAGTTCCTGTCTTATTTTCACCACAATCTATTTCCTTGCATTGAGGTTCCTGAGCAAAGGATTTGAAGACGTTGTTAAACGCTTTATGAATTTTTTCATGAACAAGATTAACCCTAAAAATAAGATTGACCAGGAATAAACTATGTATTCATCTATTAAAATAATTCCCTAAAAATATTTACCTATGAAATATTTACTCGTATTTCTTTTGGTACTTTTTGCATCTTATGCAGATATCTTTTTGTTCAGGGTAGGTATTGTTCCTTTTACTCCATCAAATTTTTTGGTGCCTCTATTTATTGTCGTTGCCTTTCTTAGGTATTCTGTAAAGGATTACTACGATATTGTAAAAATGCCGAGTTTTAGATTCCTTACATTTTTGTTGGTAATTTCTATACTGTACGCTGCTGTATCCAAAGCTGAGACAAGTATTCTCATTACTACTATTTCCTTGGAGGTTTTTTCAATCCTTCTATATTTATTTGCAGTTCAATTCTTTAGAACACAAAAAAAGAAATTTTTACTTGTTTTTGCGGCTATCTCTTTTATCGTGTTGGCTGGAAGTGTTTGGTATGATTTTTTTATAGGATTGCCAAATTATAATGCCTATTTGGCCCAAAGCGCCAGAAAAGGTGGCTTTGGTGAAAACCCCAATCAAGCGGCTTCTGGCATTAAATTTATAGCTCTTGGTATTCTCTTGTTGGTAAACAAATCAAAGACTTTAAAATACAGTGTAATCCTTCTTACGGTAATGTCCATATTTTTGACCTTTTCAAGGAGTGGAACAGTTTCTTTGATTATTATTTTAATATTGGGAACAATGAACAATTGGAAGCCGAATTTTCAACTTACCGCGTTTGGTCAGTTCAAAAGCATGGTTCAAATATTTGTTCTCTTCTCGGTATTATATATGGTTTTATTATCATTGGCCGATGTCATAAAAAGCGAGTTCCCTGCCTTTACAAGAGGTACCGCTGGACAGCGAATGGAACTTCTATTAGGTAAAAGTGATCAGGTAGTATTCGAGTCAGACGATAATTCTGAATTAAGCAGAACCGGACTTTTTAAAAGTTATTTATACAAATTTTTCGATAATCCTTTAGGCATGGGAACGGGTTATAGTTCCGATAAGTCCTTTAACAGACTGAAAACACACAACTATTATCTATACATGGCTGTCGATTTTGGGATTATCGGAATCGCTGTGTATTTGTTCTATCTAACCACCATAATACGAACAGCTGTTAAAGAAAATCAATACTATTATTTCATCTTTGGGATACTCCTAGTGGTAGAAGGATTAATATCACATAGTATTTTCATCGAAAGATCGTTATTAATATCGTTGGCATTCTTTGATGCTCAGCTTCTTTTAAATAAAAAAAACACAGCAATTGAGAAACAATAAGGTAAATGTGGTATTTATCTTGCCTTCCCTGAACCCTGGTGGTGCAGAGAGAGTGATGTCTTTTGTTGCCCAGAACTTGGACAAACAAGAGTTTAATACTTCATTATGGGTAATAAGTAAACCATTTGAAAATGACTACCCCATCAAGGATATTGAAGTTAAATATTTTGGAAAATCCCGAGTTCTCAAATCCGTATTCCCTCTTATAAAAAATATTATTTTGGAAAAGCCAGATATCATCATCAGTTCCATTGGACATCTTAACCAGATGATGGGCTTGATATCCATACTGTTCCCCAAAACAAAATTTATTGGGAGAGAGGCAAATGTACTGAGTGTTCTCAGTCAGTTCCATACAAAAAAGTCCTATGGACATCGTTTATTCAGATTTTCCTATTTATCCCTGGATAAAATTCTTTGTACTTCAAAGGATATGGTCAATGATTTTAAGCAGGTTTATGGCTTTCCTGATGATAAACTTGCTCTGATCAACAACCCCATCAGCCATAAGTTCAATGGTCAAAAGATAACCAAAAATGACTGTGTTCCAATTCAATTTATAACAGTGGGAAGCTTAAAAAAACAAAAAGGGCATGAGAGAATTCTTAAAGCCTTGTCCAAGTTGAATTTTGATTTTAACTACACTATGATAGGTGATGGTAATGAGCGAAAGAAAATAATGGCGCTAGTCAAAGAATTAAAATTGGATAACAAAATCACCCACATACCCTACACAAAAAAAGTGGATGAGCATCTTTCAAGTAGTGACCTTTTTCTTCAGGGGGCATATGTTGAAGGATTTCCCAACTGCTTGTTGGAAAGTGCCGCCACAGGCTTGCCGATTGTTGCCTTTAATGCAGTTGGAGGGCTTAACGAAATTGTGGAAGTTGGCAAAAATGGATATATAGCACAAAATGAAAATGAATTTGTCTCTCTTGTCCATAAATCAATTTTTGAAAAGAATTGGGATTATCAGGAAATTTCTAGGAATACCCATAAAAAATATGGGGCAGAAAAAATTTTGAACAAGTATGAAACTCTTTTTAAAACCATGGTAAATTAAAATGAGGCTAGGTATTCTTGTTTATTCTTTAACCGGTGGAGGGGCGGAAAGGGTGGTTTCTTACCTTCTTGCCCATTTTCAATCCAAAAATGTTGACACACATCTTATTCTTATGAATGATGGCATCGTGTATGATATTCCAGAAGGGATAAATGTCCACTACATCGAAAGGTCCAAGTCAAATGAGTCAGGGTTGAAAAAACTTTTTAAAATTCCATTATTAGCCTATAGGTATGCTAAACTTTCTAGAAAGCTAGAACTTACCCATTCCTTTAGCCTACTTACCAGACCCAACTACATAAATCTGATTTCCAAATATTTAAATAAAAGAACAAAGAAATTTATAATCAGTGAAAGGGCATTTCCAAGCCTGCAGTACGGATATGGCGGTTTCAAATCCAAAATAAATCGTTTCCTAATCTCAAAACTATACCCGCTTTCGGATTCGGTTATATGCAATTCTCAAGGAAACAAGAATGATCTAATTGAAAGCTTTGGCGTTTCTGATCAGGCAATAACGGTAATCAACAATCCTATTGACTTCAGAAAAATACAGCGTATTGCCCCCATTGAGAATTTCTTCGATAAAAAATTTTTCAACTTAGTGAGCATTGGAAGATTGGATGAAGGTAAAAACCATAAAATGCTGATCAGTGCGGTTGCTAATTTTGATAACGTACGACTATACATTTTGGGAGATGGTGTTCTGCAGTCCGAACTTGAAGAATTAATCAAATCCAAGGGATTAGAAAAACAGGTAATCCTGTTGGGTTTTCAACCTAATCCATATACATATTTGAAAAATGCTGATTTATTCATTTTCGGGTCTAATCATGAAGGGTTTCCCAATGTACTACTGGAAGCTATGGCATGTGGTTTGCCAATTTTATCCACCAACTGTAAATCAGGCCCAAGTGAAATTCTTGAATACAATGGCGAAGAGGTGGATAATTTAATAATAACTAAATACGGAATTTTGGTTCCAGTAAAAGACGAAAAGTTAATGAAGAAGGGTATCGAATATTTTCAATCAAATCATTCATACCATTTAGAGTGTAAAAAAAATATAGCCAAAAGGGTCAAGGATTTTGACACATCCATTATCCTTGATGAATTTGAAAATGCAATTTTCCAAAAATAACGTGCATAATGTGTGGAATAAACGGGTTTATATCCTATATAACAAATAAAAACTCAAAGAATGCTTTAAATGAAATCATTTCGATGAACAATCTTATTTATCATCGAGGTCCTGATGATGATGGGGTATTTGTAGAAAAAAATGAATCCAGCACCATAGCCATGGGCATGCGTCGCTTATCCATCATTGATCTTCATTCAGGTAAACAACCCATTTTCTCTGATGATAAACAATTGGTAATAGTTTTCAATGGTGAAATATATAACTATCTAGAATTAAAGGAAGAGCTCTTAAAAGAAGGTGTAGTCTTTAATACCAATAGCGACACGGAGGTAATCCTTAAGCTTTATGAACGAGATGGTATATCAGCTTTTGAAAGATTAGATGGTATGTTTGCTTTTAGCATTTATGACAAGCGACTTAACAAGGTTTTCATAGCTCGTGATTTTTTCGGAGAAAAACCTCTGTATTACACACAATTTGAGGGGAAATTTAGTTGGGCTTCTGAATTAAAGTCTATCGTAAACAATTTTGGATCCAAACCCAAAATTGACAAAGCGGGATTGAACCTTTACCTTAGGTTAACTTACATTCCGGCTCCTTACAGCATATACGAAGGTATCTTTAAACTCACTCCCTATTCCTATATAGCCTATGACCTGGCGACCAATACTTATTCTGTTGAATCTATTGAAGAGCCACAATATCCAGAAAAAATCAATGCAGATATTGACCTAAACGAAGCAAAGAAAGAAGTCAAAAATCTGGTAAGTCAAAGTGTTACGTCTAGATCTATTTCGGATGTTCCTTTGGGAACTTTTCTGTCTGGAGGGGTAGATTCGTCCATTGTCTCCTTATGCTTGTCGCAATACAAATCTTCACCGATTGAAACTTTCTCAGTCGGATTTAAGAAAAAATCGTACGATGAGACCGATAAATCACAATTGGTGGCAAAATTAATCAAAAGTAACCACCATGAATTTGTGATTGATGATAGAGACATTGAGGAGGACCTTCATCAAATTTTAAATAATTTTGATGAGCCTTTTGCCGACTCTTCTGCACTTCCCACCTATTTAGTTTCAAAAAAAACTAGAGAACATGTAACCGTAGCCTTAACTGGAGATGGTGGGGATGAGGTCTTTGGAGGTTACAATAAATATTACATGGGCAAATTTAATCGAAGATATACCGGTGTTGTACCAAAGCCTATCCATAGCGCCATACAAAATCTAAGTAGGCCATTTTTAAAAGTATCCAACGATAACAGGGGGAAACGATACCGTATAAAAAGATTATTGAATTCCTTTGACTATGACGGCGGGTTTTATTGGGACATAATTTCTTTGGGGTTCACTGGTGGAGAGTTGAACGATTATCTCCTTCCGGAGAACAGGATTATTGAACCCTTTAAACTCTATAAAGATAAAACCGGGATTACGGAACCAAAAAGTTTGACCGATTTTAAGCTGATTGATCGACTTATTAGTCTTGAGGGCGATATGTTGGTAAAAGTTGATCGAACAAGTATGCTTAATTCTTTAGAATGCCGGGCACCTTTTCTCAATAAGGAGCTTTGGAAATTTGTCAATACACTTCCTGAAAACTTTTTATTAAAAGGTTGGAACAAGAAATTTCTACTAAAAGAAGCTTTTAAGGATGAATTCCCTGATGGGTTTTTAGAAAAATCAAAAAGTGGTTTTGGCGCACCTGTGGGTGATTGGCTAAGAAACTCACTCAAAAATGAATTGAAGTATTATATAGACATTAATAAACTTAAAAAACAAGGTATATTCAAAGCTGACTCAATCATAAAACTAGTTGATGACCACTTGTCGGGTAGCGCAGACAATACTTTTAAAGTATGGACGTTCTACTGCTTTCAAAAATGGTACCATGGAATATATAAAACATAACAATGGCCAAACCAAAACTAATAAGAATAACTACCATTCCTTTATCTCTAGGAGGTTTGTTGACAGGACAGCTCAAATTTATGTCCGCCCATTACGACCTTTTGGGTATTGCTTCCTCCGGTTCAGGTAATGGAACCCTTAAAAAAATTGGGAGTGCCGAAGGTATAAGAGTCACTCCTGTTGAAATGACCCGTCAAATAACTCCCCTTAAGGATTTTAGAGCGACATGGCAATTATACAGAATCTTTAGACGAGAAAAACCGTTGATAGTTCATACGCATACTCCCAAAGCAGGCACTTTGGGAATGTTGGCCGCTTACCTAGCAAGGGTTCCCCATAGATTACATACTGTTGCCGGCATGCCCCTTTTGGTGGCTAAAGGCAAAAAAAGAACATTGCTTGATTGGGTGGAAAAAATGACCTACGCTTGTGCCACAAAGGTATATCCCAACTCATTTGGTCTTAAAGATATCATAATCGAGAATAAATATACCAGACCCGAAAAACTTAAGGTTATTGGAAAAGGAAGTTCAAATGGAATAGATACAAAGTACTTTGATAATAACTTATATAGTGAAAAGGACAACCTTGAATTACGCAAATCGATGGGTATTGGGGAGAACGACTATGTCTTTATTTTTGTTGGCAGATTGGTAAAAGATAAAGGTATAAATGAACTTGTTGACGCTTTTAAGCTTCTCGAACAAAAAGGAGCCAAACACTGTAAATTGATTTTGGTGGGTAATTTTGAAAAGGAGCTGGATCCTGTTTTACCAAAAACTGAGAATGAAATCGAATCAAATCCTAATATCATAGCTACTGGATGGCAGCCTGACGTGCGTCCATATTTTGCAATTGCCAATGCCCTTGCTTTCCCTAGCTATCGTGAAGGTTTCCCCAATGTGGTCATGCAAGCTGGTGCTATGGGTTTACCTAGTATAGTCACGGACATCAATGGATGTAACGAAATTGTTTCCCATGAAGAAAATGGATACATAATTCCAGCACAAAGCACACAAGAGTTATACAAATACATGTCCATTTTATACAAAGGTCATTTTGATGGAACTTTAAAATTCAATTCCTTTGATGTTAGAGAACGTATTTGCGCAAGATACGATCGTATGGCATTTTGGGAAGCTTTGCTCAAAGAATACAGCACTTTGAATTGACCGAAGGTCATTGAATATAATTGTACTGGCAAAGAATGCGTAATATTCTAAAAATAACCAGCATTCTTGTATAAAAGAAAATGGTATTTCATTTAAAATCCAGAAATAAATTTCATAAAGTGCCAAGTAATTTTTATTCAACGATATCGTTGAATAACATAACATTGTATATGGGCAGCGACATTAATTTTATTAGTCCTATCCCTTACATAAAGCTAAAATTGTAATAGAAGTAACATCTGAAAAAGAACCGACTAAAATGTACCAAAGCTTTTTTAAAAGATTATTAGATATTTCAATAGCGCTAACCGCATTTCTACTATTATCGCCCATCTTTTTTATGCTAATAGTGTTATTGATGTTTGCCAATAAAGGTAAGCCCTTTTTCTTTCAAGAAAGGGTAGGTAAAAACAATAAACCATTTACCATCATCAAGTTTAAAACCTTGAAAGACCCAAAAAACAAAGGAGGTGAGTTGACCGATCAAGCGGAACGAGTAACAAAACTAGGTGAATTTATTCGGAATAGCTCGTTAGATGAAATACCACAGTTAATCAATGTTTTAAAAGGAGACATGTCAATTGTTGGGCCTAGACCCTTACTCCCTCTCTACCTTCCATTATATAATGATGAACAAGCCAGAAGACATTGCGTCAAACCTGGAATTACTGGTTGGGCGCAAGTAAATGGACGCAATGTGTTAACATGGGAAGAAAAATTTGAACATGACGTATGGTACGTAGACCATTTAGATTTTGTGACCGACGTAAAAATTTTGTTCAAGACCTTCGGAAAAATATTCAAATCCGATGATGTCTATTCTAATGACCAAAAGGATGCCTGGTCGGCGTGGAAAGGAAACAGCTAAAGCAAAAAGATAAAAACTTATGCCTTTACTAATAAGTTTCAAGCAAACACCTTAAAGCTTTACACATTCTCTGTCCATAACGAATCTTTTATCTCTTATTTTTAATGTAAAAGCTGAATTTATAATCCGCTCTATTGACAAAAAAATGAATAAAGCCAACTTTCATCATATCCATTTAAACGTTACAGATATAGAAGCCACCATTGCCTATTATCAAAAGTATTTTGGAGCCAAAAAGATAAGTTATCGTGACAAATCGGAGGCTCTATTTACCGAAAAATCATTTTTCTTGCTAGACCAGGTTGAAAATCAGCCCGAAACCCATCTTGGTTCAAGTCTCTGGCATATTGGATGGTCAGGAGTGGATGGTCAATCCGAATTTGACTGGCGGGTAAAAGAAGGTATTGAAGTCCATACTGGTATCAACCCACTGGGCGATGACCATTGGATGTATTTTTATGGTCCTAACAAAGAAGTCGTTGAAGTGTTTACAGGAAACAAAAATCATTCCTTTGAGCACATTCATCTTTTGGCAGAAAATGTTGATGAAACTATGGATTGGTTCAAAACACATCTTGGTTTGCCTCCAGTAAATGAACTTGCGCTAACTTGGGGAACCGGGTTATTTCAATGGAACGTTCTAAATGTTGGCAACATCAATATTATGGTAAATGGAAGACCCGTTGAAGAAAGGACTTGGTTTCCAAAAAATTTCAAACCAACAGATGGAACCGTGCTGGACCACATCGGATTTTCTTATCAAGAACTTGAACCCGTCTATGAAAGAATCAAATCCCATGGTGTACAAATAGTTCAAGAAATTGCAGTTGACCCTGTTCATGGACTTAAAAGCTTTTTTCTTCGTGGCCCCAACCAATTGCTGATTGAAATAGTGGAGGAGAAACCAATACCAGAAGGTATATGGATTTAACTCCGAAATAAGTACTCCTTCTGTTTTAAATCGCCAAGTTAGTTGCTTTATATCCTTTCAAAACGCACCCGTACTATTATTGCCAATACTTTTTTCTCAAACTGATTGTCTGGTTTTAGAAGTTATTTTTTAACCAAAGATTTCAGTTCATCTATTTCTTTTTGTTGCTTAATAGTGTAGAGGGTTAATTCTTGAATTTTTTGAAGCAATTTTAAGCTCATCTCACCCAGTGACACTCCATCATTTTTTAGTTCTTTGGCACTTGGAATATCTTTTAAATGTCCATTGGCATTAATATAATTTTCAACTTCTTTTAGTGAAGGAATATCGTCCTCTTTATCTGGCATGGAATCCCTAAATTCAGCCTCCACGTTAACTTCTTTGGTTTTGATTTTACCGTTCACAGATAATCTCCATCCATTGGGATCTGGGGTTCCTATTCCCAAATTTCCATTTTCATCAAATATCATTGAGTTAAAAAAACCTGGTTTGTCAGTTTCTTTTCTTGTATTAAAAGTTATGTAGCCATCTGTTTTTTTGATATGCCCACTAATTTGCGCAAACCTTTTATCATCATTGTTTAAACCATCGGAAAGCCACATGATCGAACCTCCATAATCATGCTTATGATTGGCTTTTACAAAAGTTAATATGGGAAGTCCATACCTTCCATCCGGATTACCTGATATTTGAACCAACCTATTGTTTTGATCATTGAATGGACCATATGGTTTTAAATCAGTTCCAGAGTTCCCGATTATTGTATTATTATTAGAATACCAGATTTCACTGTTCTCAATTTGCTTACGGGTCTGAGCATTACTTTCTTTCTTGTTTTCCATAATTATTTATCACTTAAATCTATTTGTTACTTTTTACCAATAATAGAAATGTCATTGATTGATTGATTGATTGATTTAATATTTTGCATTCAAATATACAGAAGTTGCTTCCGCACCATATAGACATTCAGGTGTTTTGTCTAAATATACTTGAAATCGCCTCTTTTATATTTTTTCTGCTTTGTAAAAGCAATAATATTTCTAAAAAAGAAAGACTGTAGAGTCTTCAGAAAGTGTTAAGCTTGAAATGGTTTTGGGTTCTCTCGGTATTAAACTTTATTTTATTTGAAATGCGGGTGAGTCGTCGATTGTTTTGGTCTTTGGCCCAAAAAAAAAAAATATTTCAGTAAGAAATGGTTTTTTTACAAGGAATATTCTTGCCAGTACATTTTTGGCAAGAATTAACCTAATATTTATAATGTTATGACATTTGGTCATGTAAGATTACTTTATTCATTTAAATAAATCACATATATAAACCATAAACCAAAGTAAAAATGAAAGAAGAATATTTAAAAAGTGTTCAAACCATGGATGACATTATAAAAACTTCCTACGCTTGTATAGGTGGTGAACCTGGAGAACCTAGAGACTGGGATTTCTATAGGTTTTTATTTCATCCTGAGGGGAAATTAATCAGTTATGAAAATGATTCAAACGGTAATTTAAGGCCTCAATTTTTGTCATGTAATGAATACATTGAAAGAATTGGAAAATGGATGGAAACAACTCGAAAGACTGGATTTTATGAAAGAGAAATTGGTAGAGTTGAAGAAAGATATGGCAATATCGCCCATGTAATCAGTACTTGTGAGTCCTTCCACAGTAAAGAGGATATGGAAGCCAACAAAAGCTATGTCCGAAATGTTCACAGTATTCAGCTAGCCTATTATCAGGAAAGATGGTGGATTCTTAGTATGTACTGGCAGCGTGCAACTCCTGAATTTCCTATCCCAGAAAAGTATTTGAACCTTTAAAAAATATAAGTTATATTTAAAAGAAGCCAATCAAAATCAGTTCCATATTCATATAAATCCTTTGCAAATATTCAAAAAGATTAAACCATAAATAATCTGCACAATAGAGTGATGGTTCTGTTTAAAAATTAGTTGGGCTACAAATATTGTATATAAGCTCGCTTGGTTTAACAGTAGATTATTCCTCTCACAACTTCCCCCACTGAATAAATGGCAATTCTTAAAAGGAGAATTTAATATTTATGTGATGTATTGATAACATGGTTTATTGGCTAAAAACAAAAAAAGAGTTAATTCTTGCGGATAAATCTAATTAGTTGCCTGTTTACTCATGTATTGAAAAAAAATAGCTTTTTTCTTTGCCAGTCAAATAAATAAACAAGGTGACTAATTAGTTTTCATTTGTATTTAAGCGCTAGCATGAGAAAAATTAATTTAATTGAATATTTCGAAAATACGGTCAGTTCATTTCCGGATAAATTGGCTCTTGTCGACAATACGTCTCAATTATCTTTCGGAGAGCTAAAGTTAAAAGCACAGCTTATAGCGACTAAAATATCTGAAACTACCGAGGCAATAAATAGCCCTGTAGCCATATACCTGCCAAAAACAAATGATGCCATTGCCTCATTTTTAGGAACTTTGTACAGTGGTAATTGCTATACACCTCTGGATCCAAAAAACCCAGTCCCAAGAATTCAGGCTATCTTGAATGCATCAAAACCTTCCTGTATTATAACAAATAATGCGTTTTTACCCAATTTGGAAAAATGTAACCTGGATATTGATATTATAAACCTTGATAAGCTAAATCCCGGAGAAGATATTGACGAAAGCTACAAGTATAAAAATTGCATTGATACCGATCCTGCTTACATTTTGCACACCTCAGGTTCCACAGGCGTACCCAAAGGAGTTGTTATATCTCACTTATCCATTATCGATTATATCAACTGGGTAGCAGAAACCTTTGATATAACCGAAAAAGAAAAAATTGGTAATCAAACCCCATTTATATTTGATATGTCAACCTTGGATATCTATCTGATGATCTTCAAGGGTGCAACGCTCTACATAATTCCTGAACAAAAGTTTATTTTTCCGGCCACATTGCTAGATTACATCAATGAAAACAAAATAAACTTTATCTTCTGGGTACCTGCAGTTTTGGTCAACATTGCAAATCTTAGATTACTTGATACCAATAAAATCCCGACTGTTAAAAAAGTGTTGTTTGGCGGGGAAGTTATGCCTCCAAAACATTTAGGGTATTGGATTAAAAGTTTGGAAAAAAATATTGTTTATGGAAACATGTACGGCCCTACCGAGATAACGGGTACATGCGTTTACCATATCGTGGATGATTCATTCGATGAAAATGAATCCTTACCAATTGGTATACCCTGTAGAAATACCGATGTTTTGGTATTGAACGAAAAGGACGAACTTTGTAAAGTAGGCGAAAAAGGAGAGTTATGCGTACGAGGATCTTCATTGGCGCTTGGATACTGGAACAATTTTGAGAAAACCAATAATGTTTTTGTCCAAAATCCGTTAAACAAGTCAGTGCCTGAAAGAATATATCGGACAGGTGATATAGTATTCTTAAACGAAAAAGGAGAATATATTTATATCGGAAGAAAAGATTTTCAGATCAAACTATCCGGATATAGAATCGATCTTGGAGAAATTGAGCATTATATCTTAAGCGTTTTTGATACAATTAACGCAGGTGTATTCTTCGATAGGGCCAAAGAACAAATCGTACTGATATATGAATCCGAGGAAGAAATACCCGTTAAGGATTTTAGGTTAAAATTAAGTGAGGTTTTATCAAAACATATGATACCTACCCGGTACGTTAAGATGGACGTTTTGCCCAAGTCGACAACGGGAAAAATAGATAGAGCATTATTAAACAAGCAAATCAATAATATTTAGGACATCCGAAGGATGTTCCGATAAGCAATCCTATTTTAGTTTGAAAGAAAAAATTATAACATTCTTGACAGAGATTAGACCAGAATTCGATTTTTCAGAAAGTAGCAATTTTATTGAAGAAGGTATGCTGGATTCATTTGATATAGTGAGTTTGGTAGCTTCTTTGGATGAAGAATTTGGAATTTCAATTGATGGGACCGAAATTTTACCTGAGAATTTCTCAAGCGTTGATGGCATTATCCAATTACTCATTAAAAATGGCGTAGCAGAATGAACCTGAAATTTCAAAATAAGAAAATCACCGGAATTTTAACGGTCTTGCCGGAAAACGAGGTCAATTTCGATGACGAAATTGACAATTATGACTTTTCAAGAGCGCAATCCATGAAGCTAAAATTAATCATGGGATATGGAAAACGGAGGGTAGTTAAAGAAGGTACGACAATATCAGATTTGTGCATTTATGGACTGAATTACCTTTTTGACAATGGATTGCTAAAAAAAGAGGATATTGATGCCATTATATTGGTAACCCAGTCTCCAGATCATTTTGTGCCGGCTACCAGTCATATTATTCAAGGAAAACTTGATTTAAAAAAGGACATTATCTGTTTGGACATCAACCAAGCATGCTCCGGCTAT
Organism: Flagellimonas nanhaiensis; assembly: GCF_003382275.1. Classification (GTDB taxonomy): domain Bacteria; phylum Bacteroidota; class Bacteroidia; order Flavobacteriales; family Flavobacteriaceae; genus Flagellimonas; species Flagellimonas nanhaiensis. The sequence goes on along the minus strand of NZ_QTJX01000009.1, from coordinate 7,917 downwards.
CCAGTGGGTCTAAACCAGGCCTTTATGCAGTTGGAACAGGAAGAGGTGAACAAAGTCGTCGTTTTAAATGCGGATATGATGAGTTGCAAGGTTTCGGCCAAAGATCGAGGGAGTAGACCCCTGACCGGTGATGCTGCTTCAATAACAATAGTAGAAAATGATACTTCAGGAAGTACTATTTATGGTACGGTAAATGCAGATGGCAAAGGTGCCGAAGCCTTAATAATTCCTGCAGGTGGTTTCAAAATGCCATCAACCCCAAAAACGGCTGAACTTGTCACTGATAAAAATGGAAATTCTAGGGCCTTGGACCATTTGGTCATGAAAGGTGATGATGTTTTTAATTTTGTCCAAAGGGAAGTTCCTCCAATGGTAGAACGCCTACTTGACAAAGCAGGTAAGACCAAAGACGATGTGGATTATTTTATGTTCCATCAGCCCAATAAATTTATGCTGAAAAAACTGGCTGATAAAATGGGGATAAGCTATGATAAAATGCCAAACAATATCGTTGAAAATTTTGGTAACTCAAGCGGAGTTTCCATTCCGACCAATATAACCCATAACCTTGGTGAAAAACTCCTAAAAGAGGATTTTCTGATTTGCCTAGCAGGATTTGGGGCCGGATTAAGTTGGAGTTCACTTCTGTTGAATTTAGGATCGCTCGATTTCTGCGAAACAATCGATTATTAAACAGGAAATAAGGACATTGAGTCTATAATAGTGATTCAATAAAAAAAGGAATAACATATTAGCACACAAATTGTAAAACTCCATGGAAGAATTTAAAAATAGTATTGCTGAAATTTTAGAGGTAGATTCGGTTTCCCTCTCTGATGAATTGGAATCATTCGATGCTTGGGATTCCCTTGCTGTGTTATCCATTATTGCACTGTTTGATACCACTTATAATGTGGCGTTGACAGCTGAGGATATTAATAACGCTAAAACTATAAGCGGTTTGCAAGAGTTGATGGAAAACCATCAATAAACCTTACATACAAAATTGAATTAACAAAGCCATCTAATATCATATTTAAAAAAATCCAACCAAGAACAGCATGAGAAAAGTAGTTATTTTAGGCACAGGAGGCGCAGCTTCTGAAGTGACATTTTATATTGAAGACCATAATACCAAGGTTGACCAACAAAATCAAATTACAATTGTGGGATACCTTGATCAAAATGACGATTTATGGAAAAAATATGATTATTCTGCCCCTTGGTTAGGTAGCATAGAATCATATGAACCTGACTCAGAGGTTGAGATATTAATAGCCATTGGAAACGTTTCCGTAAGAAGAAAAATGATTAACATTTTACTTGAAAAAGGATTGACAATTGGAAGTTTTATCCACGAAAGTGTTATCATGCCTAAAAATTTAAATATAGGTGTTGGGAATATTGTTTTTCCTTTTTGCATCTTGGAAAAACATGCTAATATCGGCAATTACAACTTTATTACCTCTTATAGTTTTATAAGTCACGACTGTGAATTGGGAGATAATAATTTTTTCTCTGCTGCGGGCATAGCTGGATCTGTTAAAGTTGGAAATGACAACTACTTTGGCATAAAATCAGTTGTAATTCCTGGTAAAACCATTGGCAATAATAATACTGTTCAAGCTGGTATGGTGGTGGACAAAAACGTGAAAGATGACACTACCATTTTTTATAGGTACAAAGAACAGGTTTTGGCCATTCCTAAAGTTAACTGAGCAACATTACATTTTTAATACTCAATATCTGGTCGTTTTAATATATTTTGGTTTTCTACATGGAACTCTTCAGTAATGCAGAATGTACGTATTTAATTTTTTTAAGGGATTCTTGGCACACTGTTACTTCTAGTAATGTTAGGGAAATAATCTAATATGAACTATGTGATACAGAAAATACAGAGTTATAATCTAATTGCTTTAGATAATTCGAAAATTTAGCTATTTGCATGTATAGAAATGTATTCAAAAGAATCATTGATTTCGTTGGAGCATGTTGTGGGTTCATTGTTTTGTTTCCAATTTTCTTTTTGGTTTACATCATGTTGTTTTTCACCAACAAAAAACAACCTTTTTATCGGCAGCAAAGACCGGGGAAGAACGAAAAAGTGTTCGAGATTATTAAGTTCAAATCCATGAGCGATGCCACGGACGCATCGGGAAAATTACTGCCCGATGCTGAAAGGCTTACACGAATAGGAAATTTCCTAAGAAAAAGCTCGCTTGACGAAATTCCTCAGCTAATCAATGTCATCAAAGGAGATATGAGCTTGGTTGGCCCAAGACCACTCCGCGTACGCTACCTCCCTTTTTATACACAAGAAGAAAAAATAAGACACACCGTTAAACCAGGAATCACAGGTTTAGCCCAGGTATCAGGTAGAAATAAACTGAACTGGGACCAAAAACTGGCTCTAGATGTCGCATATGTAAAAAAACTCAATTTATGGCTTGATTTTGTAATCCTATTAAAAACGGTAAAAAAGATTTTCCACACCGCAGACGATGAAATTGTAGTGGATTTAGAAATGGATGCGCTGGACACTTACAGAATCAATCAAAAAAAATCCAAAATCAATAAAAATAGCCTTGATACAAAGAATAACTGATCAAATCTCCGTTTTTCGGGATGACTTATACCCATACTTGGGAGGAGGAAATAAAGCTAGAAAAATGATGGCCCTAGATGAGATTATTAAAAGCCAAGGAGTCAATGCTATTGTGACCACAGGTGGAATACAGTCCAACCATTGTAGAGCGGTAGCGCTGTATTCAAAAAAAAATAACATAAAGTGCACATTGGTACTCCATGGGGATCAGGAAAGATTGTTTTCGGAATCAGGTAATGCCAAAGTTATTAAGGGAAGTGGAGCTACTATGATATTCAGTAACGCCTGTGAAATTGGCAAAAATATGGATGTGGCACTACGTACTTATCGTGAACAGGGCTACAATCCCTTTTATTTGAATGGAGGAGGGCATACCTTGGAAGGTGGATATTGCTATACCGATGAGTTGGAAAAACTTGTGGATTCTGGCTATGTTCCTGATTATATCTTTCTGGCTTCTGGGTCCGGTACTACTCAAGCTGGCCTTTTAGCAGGAGTAACCAGAAAAGGATTAGACATCAAAGTTATTGGCATTTCTGTGGGAAGAACTACCGAAAAAGCAGAAAACTGCATTCAGGAGTTTTACAAAGAATTGTGCAAAACATATGGTATTGATGGAAAACGAGCAAAGGTAATAGTGGACGATTCCTTTTTATGTGGAGGTTACGAAAAGTATAATAATCAAATAAAGCAAATTGCCGATGATTCAATGGCGAACTATGGTTTTCCACTGGACACAACATATACCGCTAAAGCATTTTATGGGATGCAACAGATCATAGAGAAAAGACATATTACAGGACAGGTACTATTTTGGTATACTGGTGGCATATATAATTATCTGGCTAAATGATAAAAATAATTTCAAATAAGGTTGAATGGGATGAATGGCTTTCCCAAATGGACTACTTGGATTTTTACCACACCTATGATTATCACCAATTGTTCTGCACTCCATCGGAAATGGCCATACTGATCGCCTATGAAAACGGCAATACCCGAATAGGCCTTCCAATGGTCAAAAGAAATTTGGGAAATGGCTACTATGACCTTACCTCTGTTCATGGATACGTTGGCCCTATATATAAAAATGTAGATTGTGACATAGATAATACGAACTTTTCAAAGAAGTTGAAAAACATACTTCAAAAGGAAAAAATAGTCACCGTGTTTTCTAAGCTCAACCCGTACATCCCAATGCAAAACACTATTCTTGAAAATATTGGGCAAACAGAAAATGTTGGGGAATTGGTTTATTTTGACCAAACCGCAAATGACGAAGATCAATGTTCGGCATATAACAGAAATACGCGGCAAATACTTAAAAAATTAAAAAAGACAAGTAAAGTAAAAGTCGGAAATACTGAGTCCGATATTGAAACTTTTATCGCCCACTACCACAAAAGCCTTGATAGACTAAAGGCCAAGCAATTATTTTATTTTGGTGCGCAGTATTTTAAAACACTAGCTGAATCTGACTTCTTTTCATCCGAAGTTCTTTTTACTGTCGATTCTGAAACTGATGAAATTATGGCAGGAGCTTTGTTGATCCAATCAAAAAAAATTGCACACATTGAACTGGCATTCAGCGTTGAAAAATATTTTAAAAGTAGTCCGTTAAGGCTCTTATTCGATGAATGTCGCCAACGTAGTAAAAAAGAAGGTACCACGGTTCTTAATCTTGGAGGCGGAATTGGAGGAAGAGAAGGCTCCCTGATGAAGTTCAAATCCTCTTTCTCCCAAAATTATGCAAAATTTAATGTTTGGAAATATATAGTTGAACCAGACGTTTATAAAAGTATGTTAACCCAAGAACAAAAGGATGCCGACACCAATTTTTTTCCAAAATATCGACTGGAAACAGCTTAACAGATAGGTTATGAATATTCTTTTCACTTGTGCGGGACGTAGAAATTACTTGATAAACTACTTTAAGCAAGCTTTGAATAGCAATGGTAAAGTGATTGCTGTGGACATGCAACTTTCCGCACCTGCCTTAGTTGAGGCTAATGTTGCTCAAAAGGTACCCAGTATTGACGATGGAGAATATATTTCAACTATAGAGAGAATTATTCAAGAAGAGAAGGTCAATGCAATAATTTCGCTTAATGATTTTGAACTTCCCATTCTGGCTCAGAATAAGAAAAGGCTTGAAAAAACAGGGGCCAGACTATTAATCTCTCCAGCAAATGTGATTGATATTTGCTTTGATAAATGGAAAACCTATCACTTTCTACTAGAAAATGAAATCAAAACCCCAAAAACCTACATAAGCCTTGAATCAGCTAAAGAGGCGTTATATAAAAAAGATATTCAACTTCCCTTGGTTGTAAAACCTAGGTGGGGAAGTGCTTCAATAGGCATAGATATTGTTTACACAGAAGAGGAGTTGGAGCTTTCTTTTAGGTTGCAACATCTAAAAGTAAGCCGCTCAATTCCTAAAGATATAAGTGCCCCGGATGCCAAGAACTGCATAGTGATACAAGAGAAAATTCATGGCGAAGAATATGGTGTTGATATCTTGAACAACCTCGATGGTGAATACCATGGTACATTTGTTAGAAAAAAACTTGCTATGCGTTCAGGGGAAACAGACAAAGCCATTTCAGTAATAGATGAAAGGTTCAACACCATCGCAAAAAAAGTCAGTCATGCGACCAAACATGTTGGAAATATGGACTGTGACTTTTTTATAGCTAACGGAGAAGTCTATTTTTTGGAAATGAATCCTCGCTTTGGAGGGGGCTATCCTTTCTCGCATGAAGCAGGGATAAATACACCAGCTCTATATATTGCTTGGCTCAACAACGAAACAGGATTAGACCAATACAATCAGTTCAAACCTGGAATGGCATTTTCAAAATGTGATCGTATATTAAAAATCCCTAAGGAAACAACTATAAAATAATTGGGTTAAACTCTATTTGTTGAACTTTCATTTTACAAAAAATGACACCTGACCAAAGACTTAGACTGATGTTGTTTTGGACTCTTGATTTTCTTAAGGGAAGTCCAATAAAAAACAACATTAAGAATATAGCTTTTCTCAATGAAAACTACGCTTCCGAGCAAGCAAAAATGGAAAGAAGGGAAAATATGTCTCGCTTAATCAATCACGCCTCTTCAACCGTTCCATTCTACAAAAACTTAAATGCAAAGAAATTTTCTGACTTCCCCATAATAAACAAGAACACTGTTCGGGAAAATTTTGAGGATTTTAAGTCTAAACAATATGTGGGCAAGAAATGTGAAGAAGTAGTGACCAGTGGATCAACAGGAACTCCGTTTCGTTTACTCCATGACATGAATAAACGCCATAGACATAGAGCTGACAATTTATATTTTGCAAAAAAGGGAGGGTATGACTTAGGCGACAAGGTTTATTTATTGCGAGCCTCTCATAGTAAAGATGCCAAATCAATAGTTCAGTTTAGGAAGAAGAATATAATTCCTTATGGTATAATGAACTATACAGATACCGAAATGGATAAATTGTTCTCAAAAATAAAAGAGGATAAGAATCACAAGTGTATTGTCTGTTTTGCATCCATGGCCAAAATTATCGGAAATTATTTAGATAAAAATGATGTTGAGCCCTTAAAGGCCAAGATAAAATCAGTAATTACGGATGGAGACTCTTTGGACAATGAAGATAAAGACAAACTTGCGAATTTCTTTCAAATTCCAGTTTTTGCACGTTATGGTAATATGGAATGCGGAATTCTAGGGCAACAAGATGAGCATTCAAAGTACGGTTACTCTCTGAACTGGGCAAGTTACCACTATGAAATATTAGCCCTTACCAAAGACGTTCCTGCCAACAAAGGTGAACTGGGTAGAATTGTGGTAACTGACTTTTTCAATTACTCCATGCCACTGATAAGGTATGACACAGGAGACATGGCCATTTTATCAGAGTCAACACACAATGGTGAAGCCCCTTTTTTTGAAAGACTTGAGGGAAGAACTGTTGACTTAGTCTACAATACAAAAGGTGAAATTCTTTCACCTTACATGGTCGCAACCAAAATGCTGTCATATTTGGAACTTAAGCAATTTCAATTTGCACAGGTTGCCTCAAAACACTATGAATTTAGACTAAATCCTTGGGGTACTTTTACAAGAGAAGAACAACTAAAATCAGAAAGTAGGGAGTATCTTGGGCAAGATGCCAAAATCACAATCAAATATGTTGATGATATTCCTTTGCTTTCTTCGGGAAAAAGAAGACAGGTAGTTAACGAAATAAAAAAGAGGTAACTACCATCTGTATGTAATATAAAATTTAGAAAACAACAACATGGCAATATTACGATTTGTAGAAAATCCAGGACGTATCAAGGGATATTTAAATGATCCTGACAAAAAGCCTCTTTTTCAAGTCATAAAAGAGCTAGTTGTATTAGCGATGTATAAAAAAGAAATGCCATACTATTACTTTTTGCACCTATATAAAAAGGAGGTCAAAAATATAAAGGATTTTCTTAGTACCAAGGAAAGAGCTTTAGTAAGAAAGGACATCGTTAAAAAATATGAGCTTGTTTCTATTTTGCACAATAAGTTAAGTTTTGCGCTCTACTGTGAAATTTATAATCTAAAAACGCCTGAGCCCATTTTATATAGCTTATCTAATAATTATTACTATAATAAAAAGGTGACGACGAATATAAACAACCGTGATTTAGTCATATACATCAGAGATATCCTAAAAAATGAAAGTGTTGATGAGTTGTTTGTAAGACCATTATCCCTTTTTGGAGGAACAGGCTGCTTTAAACTTACCCTGGACAATTTAGAGGCTACTTTGGAAGAGCAACGGGAGAGTTTGCAGAATGGAAACTATCTGTTCACCAAGGTTGTTAAACAGCATCCTGAAATCAACAAGATTCAAGAAAAATCGGTTAACACTATTAGAATGCTTACCCATGTAACTGATGAGGGAAAAATATCAATGTTATCCGCTGTCATGAGATTTGGAGTTGGAGACAGTGTTGTAGATAATAGTTCGGCCGGAGGCTTCTATATTCCAATAAATTTAAAAGAGGGAACCTTAATGTCTAAGGGATGGGCAAAAACCGATTTTGGAGGGGAAAGAATAACGCACCACCCTGATAGTAAATTCAAACTTGAAGGCTTTAAAATACCTTTTTACAAGGAATCTTGTGAAATGGTCATCGAATACACAAAATATATTCCAAATAAATTAATTGGATGGGACGTGGCCATAACTCCGGACGGACCGACAATCATTGAAGCTAACGACAGTCCATACCTAGGACTTTCTGATATTGGTGCCGGGGGTTTATTGA
>NZ_QTJX01000008.1 GCF_003382275.1 Flagellimonas nanhaiensis | reverse complement strand
ACCTCGATCACGGTCACGGATGCCGGTGGCACCCTGAGCCAGGATTTGGACGGTACCTTCGCCACCGATGCGGAACTTGCGGCACTGAACACGGACGATGCGGATGCCGATCCGACCAACGAGTACAACACCGCCGTTGGCCTTACGGGCACCTCGATCACGGTAACGGATGCCGGTGGCACCCTGAGCCAGGACCTTGACGGTACCTTCGCCACGGACGCTGAACTTGCCGCGCTGAACACGGACGATGCGGATGCGGACCCCACGAACGAGTACAACACCGCCGTTGGCCTTACGGGCACCTCGATCACGGTAACGGATGCCGGTGGCACCCTGAGCCAGGACCTTGACGGTACCTTCGCCACGGACGCTGAGCTCGCTGCTGTAGCAGATGATGATGTAAGTGTAACCAATACTGTTAGTGGAAATAGGATTGCGACAATTTCAGAAGCAGGTATTGCATCCGTAGACATTAATGAGACAGTAACAAGTCTTTCACAAAATACATCTACAGGTGTGATAAGTTATACCGATGAGGATGGAGGGACTCCAGAGACTGCAAATGTGGTAAGTGCAGATGCCAATAACCAAATTTCTGTAGGAAGCGATGGTGGTGCATTTTTGAATATGCCAATGATTTATTCCACAGGAAAAATCAATGGAGATGGAACGGCTGCTGCTATTTATCAAGCAACGGTCTCAAGAATAAATGAAGGTGATTATCAAATTACATTTACCACGGCACTCGGAAACTCGAATTATATCATACAGCTGGTGACATTGGATTGTGGAGGAGATTGTCCTGGAAATACAGGAGCGAATTACGATGACCCAGGTATTAGCTATTATGATCAACAAACATCTGGATTTAAGGTGAATATCGGAGATAGTGATAATGGTGCTACACAGAAAGATGACATTGATTTGGAATTCATGTTTACCGTAATAACTCTTCCTAACTAAAAACAACCAAACTAAAGCAAAGACGAAGTGATGAAAAGATATCTTCTAATATTAGGACTGATTGTATCCTTTTCGGCTAAAGCACAAATTGAGGGGACTTCAATACCAAGTTTACCTCAGTTGACTGCAGCCGAAATGGCTGGTGTTATTTCACCAAATATTGGTTCCTCCATTTTTAATACTGACGACCAACAGGTATATATGTATACCACTTCAGGCTGGGTAGCTTCTACGGATGACCAAACTTCATCTGAAGTAAATACGGATACTCCAGTAGATGTTGATGGAGATTCTACCACAGAAGCTACGGTGGAAGATGTGATTCAAGACATCGCTCCTATAACATCCATAGCGGCGAGAGTGTTTTATCCACCATCCATTGCGATAGATGCATCATCCAACGGTACCGGGTTAACTGTAAACCTGTATTCACAATACATTGCTCAATTTGGGACTCCTTCGGTAGCAAGTAGCGGTGCACCTGCTGCACTTCCTACATATGGAGCTACGGATCTATATTACTATGTAACCTATGCAGATCCAACAGTTTTTGATAACCTGAGTATTGATGCCAATGGATTGATGACATACGACATAATTGGACAACCTGCAGATTACAATTCATTAATAAATGTAGTTTTTGTAGTAAAATAGAATGATAAAGACTCAAAAAGATTTGAAACCAAGAACCCCACATAAGTCTTTATTTTTTGGATTGCTGATATTATTATTGGCATCAAATCTTGCAAATGCCCAGTTTTTGCTACAAGCTCCCAATAGTGGTGACGAAAGTAACTATCAGTGGTTTGAGGCATCCGATTTGGGAACTGTATTGGGCACAAATTCTTTTTATGAAGCTACACAACCAGGAGTTTATTTTGCCACCTATGATGGAACCCTTTGTGGTTCCAATGCCACAGGTTATTTTATACTAACCGATTGTAACGCCCCAGATAATGAGGTGACCCTGGATATTTCAGCAAGCATTCCATCTGGAGCTACGGTATCGTGGAGTCCTGCAGTTGGTGGTGATCAAACCCGTCCTACTGTAATTAGTACAACTTCTGTAATGCGATATACAGCTACTATTACCAAAGCCGGAAATAGTAGTGACCTTCCAAGATTTACGGTTGTTTGTATGAGTCAGGCAGGGAATTTGGTTGATGATCTCGTATCAGTGAATGAAGACGAGTTTGTTGTCGTACCTATTTTTGACAATGATTCTGATTTGGCCACCGATGGCACATTAACTACAACCAATCCTCCAAATGGGTCAATATCCATTAATGATAATGGAACAGCAAACGATCCATCAGATGATATTGTAACCTATACTCCTGATGCTGATTTTAATGGGACAGACACATTTGATTACACCGTTTGCAATGCTTTTGGAGCCTGTAGTACGGCTACAGTTACCGTAGATGTAATTCCTATAGTTGATACACTTGATGATTCAGCCGCAACAGAGGAGAATGTTTCCGTTGATATAGCATGGAGCGGCAACGATAATGATATTCCTACCCTGGGAACCATAACCACAACCAATCCAGCAAATGGTACTGTTATTTTAAATGATGGTGGAACTGCCAATAACCCATCAGATGATGATATTACCTATGTTCCAAATCCAGGATTTATTGGAACCGATTCTTTTGACTATACCGTTTGTGATTCCAACGGAAATTGCGATACGGCAACAATTACAATCCTAACCAATCCGCCAAGCACAAATCTGGATGCTGATAATGATGGTATTGTAGATAGTTTTGAGGACTTGAATACGGATTTGGACAATGATCCATCCACAGATCCAACTGATACTGACGGAGACGGAATTCCAGATTACTTGGATATTGATAGTGATGATGACGGTATTCCGGATAATGTAGAGGCTCAAGACGATTTCACATACATTGCTCCAAGCGGAACCGATAGTAATGATAATGGACTGGACGATGCTTATGAAAATGGAGGAAATGTAGGTCTCATTCCTGTAGATACTGATGGTGATGCCCTTCCAGATTATGTTGATGATGATAGTGACAATGACAATGTGCCAGATGCCATTGAAGGTCATGACCAGAATCAGGATGGAATAGCAGATGTCGTATTTGTTGGTTCCGATAAGGACAACGACGGTCTGGATGATGCTTACGAAGGAAGCACGGTAATCGACATTGATGTCAATGATGAGATTAATGATCCTACTTCAGACTTAATGGACACAGATACTGATGGAGTTCCAGATTATAGGGATTCTGATGATGATGATGACGGTATAGAAACCATAGATGAAGACTTGGATGGCGATGGAAACTACGCCAACGACGATTCTGACGAAGACGGAAGACCTAACTACCTTGATTCCGATTTAGGGGAATCACAAGTAGACCCAATAGATGTAATAAATGTAATAACGCCAAACGGAGATGGTGTACATGATGTATTGACCATCAACCATCTCGAAAATTATCCAAACAACACAGTAAAGATTTACAATAGGTGGGGTGTGCTGGTATACGTGACCAAAGCATACAACACAAATGGAAATGTCTTTGATGGCACTTCCCAAGGAAGAGTAACTGTGGATAGTGACAATAAACTTCCAGTAGGTACGTATTTCTATATAATAGATTACGAAGACCTTAATGGAAATATGAAACAACTATCCGGTTACATATACATTAACAGATAAAGATGAATGTTACTGTGGAACGAAAAAGAATGAAGAGAAGAATCCAGCAATTACTTTTCCTAATTGCCTTGGGTATGGGTAGTTTGGCCCAAGCACAGCAAGATGCACAGTATACCCAGTACATGTACAATACCGTAACCGTTAATCCGGCTTATGCGGGTTCTCGCGGACATTTAAGTATAGCGGCTCTGTATCGAAACCAATGGTTGGGGTTGGATGGAGCTCCGGAGACACAGACCTTGAATATCCATACCCCTTTGGGGTATCGTGGAGTAGGTTTAGGACTTTCTGTGGTCAATGATAAAATTGGACCTACCTCTGAAACATACTTTGATGTGGATTTTTCCTATACCATTCAAACTTCATTTGAAGGGAAGTTGAGCTTTGGCCTTAAGGCCAGTGCGCATATGTTGGATATAAGATACTCAGAGTTGGACGAATATTTAATAGACAATCAGTTGAACCAGGGAGACCTTAGAAAGTTTTCTCCAAATGTAGGTGCTGGTGTCTACTATCACACGGAACGATTTTACGCAGGGGTGTCTGCACCAAGGATATTGGAAACCACGCATTTTGATGAATCATCCGTATCCACGGCAAAAGAACAGATCAATTTGTATTTGATTACCGGTTATGTTTGGGATCTTAATCCATTTCTAAAATTTAAACCTACCCTTTTGACCAAGGCAGTACAAGGAGCTCCTTTACAAGTTGATGTTTCGGCCAACTTTATGCTCAATGAAAAATTCGTTGGAGGCTTGGCCTATAGATGGGATGCCGCCTTCAGTGGTCTCTTTGGATTCAGGATTTCCGATGAAATGTTTCTTGGATTGGCCTATGACCGAGAAACCACGGATTTGGGTGGGGCCACTTTCAATGACGGATCTTTTGAGGTAATTTTCAGGTACGATTTCATAAGAAATATTGGTAATCTCAAGTCGCCACGTTTCTTTTAGGAACAATTTAAAAACCCGATTTTCAATAATTCCCGGTAAACGTCATATTTTTACCTCATGAAAGAGGAAAATGTGATATTGGTGAATGAGGCAGACGAACCTATTGGGTTGATGCCTAAAATGGAAGCCCATGAGAAAGCTGTTCTCCATAGGGCTTTTTCAGTATTTATTATGAACGATAAAGGTGAGACCATGCTCCAACAGCGGGCTAAGGACAAATATCACTCCCCTTTGTTGTGGACCAACACTTGTTGTAGCCATCAAAGAGAAGGTGAGACCAACATACAAGCTGGAAAACGCCGCCTTCAAGAAGAAATGGGATTTACCGCGGAGCTTGAGGAATTGTTTTCTTTCATTTATAAGGCACCTTTTGACAATGGACTTACGGAACATGAGTTGGATCATGTAATGATGGGAAAATTTCAAGGAGAGCCCCAAATCAATCCAAGTGAAGTAGAAGATTGGAAATGGATGGCCCTGGAAGATATCAAAGAGGATATTGCCTCAAATCCGGATGGATATACGGCATGGTTCAAAATTATTTTTGAAAGATTTTACGACCATCTCATTCATAAATCAGAAGAGCAATGAGAGCAAAAGTGAGCAGAAAAGCCAGTTTCAATGCGGCGCATAGGCTGTATAGGCCCGATTGGAGCAATGACAAGAACGATGCAGTTTTTGGAAAGTGCAATAACCCTAATTTTCACGGTCATAATTATGATCTCATTGTAAGTGTTACCGGAGAAATAGATCAGGAAACAGGTTTTGTTATGGACCTAAAAATCCTAAAAGAGTTGATAAAGACCCATGTGGAGGATGCCCTGGACCATAAAAACCTTAACGTAGATGTTCCTGAGTTTAAAGAGCTGAATCCGACTGCGGAGAACATTGCCCTTGTCATTTGGAACAAATTAAGACCGCATGTTGAAAAAGAAAAGGAATTGGAGGTAACACTTTACGAAACACCCCGTAATTTTGTGACTTATTCAGGATAACAAATGGATATATACCCGTTAAAATTTAAACCTATCCTCAAAGAACGTCTTTGGGGAGGAACCAAGCTCAAGGATGTATTGAGCAAACCTATTGAAAGTGATATTACTGGCGAAAGTTGGGAACTTTCTGGAGTAGATGGAGATATCTCGGAAATTTCCAATGGCCCTTTGGAAGGAACCTCATTGCAAGAACTGATTGCAAAAGAAGGCGGGCAGTTGTTGGGAAAAGGAGTAGTGGAGAGGTTTGGGACCGATTTTCCCATTTTAATCAAGTTTATTGATGCCAAGCAAGATCTTTCTATTCAATTGCACCCCAATGACGAGTTGGCCAAAAAAAGGCATGATTCCTTTGGAAAAACAGAAATGTGGTATATCATGGATGCCGATCCAGGAGCCAAACTCATTGTTGGCTTCAACAAAGATGTAGAGAAGGAAGAATACATAGAGAGTTTAAAGGAGAATACCTTGTTAGACCTCTTAAACTATGAAGAAGTAAAGGAAGGAGATACTTTCTTTATCAACACAGGAAAAATCCATGCCATAGGTGCCGGGGTACTTTTGGCTGAGATTCAACAGACTTCCGATATCACTTACCGTGTTTTTGATTTCAACAGGAAAGATAAAAACGGAAACCTAAGGGAGTTGCACACCGAATTAGCTCTTGATGCCATTGATTATACTAAAAAGGATGATTTCAAGGTAAATTATCCAAGTGATAAGAATGTGGCAAATACCATGGTGGATTGCCCTTATTTCAAGACCAATTTCATGGAATTGACGGAGGGTATCCAACAAGATGTATCAAATAGGGATTCCTTCACAATCTATATGTGCGTAGGAGGTTCGGCAACCATTTCCAATGATTGGGGAAATGCCCAAATTAGAAAAGGAGAAACCATTTTAGTATCTGCCTCTAGTCAAAAAATTGATATTGAGACAGATGGAGCTAAACTTTTAGAAGTTACCATTTAATAGTAAATTTGAAAAAACACTAGTATGCCAAGCATTCGTGATCTAAAAAAAGATGTCAACTTTGTTCTAGGCGATATCATAGAGGCAGTCTACATTTGGGAGGCTGGGTCTGGAAAGAAGGATTCTGCAGAAGGTACCGTTATCATTGATAAGGCCATAGCCATTTTTGATGACCTTATGAACAAGATTCATCAAAAAGATGTAAATAACCCCAAGAATCATTTCAAGGGAATCAGGAACCAGTTGGAAGAGAAAGCCACTGAACTGGTCAATGAGTTCAACAAGTTGGCCGAGTAGCAGTTACTTTTCTAGATATTTCTTAAGGGCTTTGCCATACTTTGAGGCCGCCACATCTGGTGATAGGGTCTCATAGACCGAATCCAAATACTTGGGATTGGCCTCTTTGGCCGCATTGAGCATCAAATATGGGGTAACATGGGAATCTCCATTATTCAACCCAAAATTAATGGCATACCGATAACGATTCACGATATTTTGATCCATTTTCTGCTGGATGGAATCCATAGCCAAGGAATCTTCCTGAAACTGAGGCAACATAGCTAGTTGCGAAAGTTCAAGATCTTTGATATTGAATTTGGAGAACATCTCATTGAATTCAGTGAATTTCTCATGGGACTCAGAACCAAAGACCTCAGGGTCAATATCAAATGTATTCCAAGAGGTATTTATCGTAATTTCTCCAGGCTCTCCAAAAAAGACTATCCTATCATTGATGTCGTTGTTGTCTTGTTTGTCCAGATATAGATAGAAAACATCTGGTTCAGAGATTTCTTTTGAAAAAGAAAAGGTTCCATCGCCTTTAATTTCAAGGGAATCCAAGGAGACTAAGGAGGAATCCTTGAACTGCTGCAAGAACAAAGTACCCTTTTTAAGTCCTTTGATATTTCCGGAAACAATCATGGAATTCTCTGTACTTTTTTTACATGAGAAAACCAGAATCCCGAGAACAAGAAAAAATAAAATCCGCTTCATGAATAAAAATTTGCGCGACAAATATCCATAAACTTCTGGAATATTTAAACTTTAGAGGCCACTTCCATTAGCAAGGCACATATATAGGCGCCTGCGGTGCCCACCACATAACCAAAAACGGCCAGAAGAATGCCCACTGAGGTCAAAGAGGGGTGAAACTCTGCTGCAACCACTGGTGCCGAAGCTGCTCCTCCCACATTGGCCTGGCTTCCCACCGCAAGGAAAAAGTATGGGGCCTTGATGAGTTTAGCAACCAAGATCAACAATCCTGCATGAATAGTAATCCAGATAAGTCCGATTGCTATAAGCCCTGGATTTTCCATTACCCTTCCCAAATCCATTTTCATTCCTATGGTGGCGACCAAGATATAAATGAACATTCCACCAATTTTACTTGCTCCTGCTCCCTCATAATTTTTGGCCTTGGTAAAGGATAGACCAATTCCAATTGTGGTGGCGAAGACCACCATCCATAAAAATTTGGAGCCCAAGGAGGATAGTATTTTTTCCTTGTTTCTGATAACCTCAAAGTTGTTTTCCAAAAACTCTGCAAAATGAGATCCTAAGAAATGAGCAATTCCAACACCTGCGAAGGCGTAAAAAAGCATCATTATAAAGTCATTGAGCGAAGTGACCCTGGCAATCTTTTCGGTATAGTCAGAGACCTTTACTTTTAATTCTTCAATAGATGAGGTGTCGGCCTTGAGCCAAGAATCAATCCTTTTTGTCTTTCCTATTCCTAATAGAAGTACGGCCATCCACAGATTGGCCATAACTATATCCACTAGCACCATCTTTGAGAACTCCTTCGGATTATATTGAAAAACTTCAAGCATAGCTGCTTGGTTGGCCCCACCACCGATCCAACTACCGGCAATTGTGGAAAGTCCGCGCCAAACGGCATCAAATCCATTTCCTCCAACGGTTTCTGGTGAGAAAATAGAAACAATGAGTATGGCCACCGGCCCCCCTATGATTATTCCAACTGTACCGGTCAAGAACATGATCAAAGCTTTTGAACCAAGGTTTGCAATGGCTTTTAAATCTATGCTCAGTGTCATTAAAATCAAAGCTGCAGGCAATAAATACCGACTGGCTATGTAATAGGTTTGGGATTTGGTTTCATCAACGATTCCAGTACTTGCTAGAATTGCCGGTAATAAATAGCACATAAGCACGGTGGGCACTATGGTATAAAACTTTTTCCAAAAACCTTTTTTAATGGAAGAGGTGTAAAAAACAAAACCTAGGCATAAGCAAAGGAGTCCAAAGATCACGGTGTCTTCGGTAAAGGGTAGTTGGTTCATAAGGTATTAAGCTAAAGCACCAAATATAGGAAAATCAGAAAAGGTGCAGCCTTCATTTGGCTTTCCAACTAGAAAATTTAAGACCCTAATTCGTTAAATATTCAACCAGTATGTCAGTTTTAGGTTTATGGACCTGTTTCTTGGCATAAACGAATTAACAAAGTAATTGTCATTGTAAACCAAAAAGAGATCGGAAAGTGGAGCAAATCGCCACTGCAGTCTAGAATTGAAACCAAGATTATCCCTTTGGTTACTATACTGAATCAAGGTTGACCAAAATATAGATTTATTAAAGGTAATGTCTATTCGAGGTGCAACCAACCAGATATCTGCACGAGCATAAGGACTTGGAAGGTCTATATGGTCATAGTTCAGGTTCATGGAAAAATTAAACTTTGGTTGAACCCTAAGGTTCACCTGGGCCTCGGTGGAGAACCTATTGCCATTAAAGAAACTGCCATATGAAGGTTCAATCTGAAAAGAAACCACCTTTCTGCGATCGGAACCAAACTCCATTTCAACTGCGCCAAAATGGTATCCCGTATTTGCAGGAAGCTCAACTGCATCATCTTTGCCAGTGGGTTCAAAAGAATCCGTTAAGTAGATAAATTGATGTTCTAATCCGGCTCTTAGGAAGCTTAAATTGTTAAATTCTGCGCTCCAGTTTAGATTATGGAAATAGTCCGTGTTTTGGTAATCTAGGTTGGGTCTCCAAGTATAGACCGTGAAAAGTTGAAAATTATGATTATTGATCTTACTTCCTTTTTTTGCCCAAAAATTTCGGTTAACCCCAGAGGCAACTTTAAAGATATCTGTTCTGGGAATAAAACCGAGGTCAGAATTGAACTCTTCGTCTATGTAAACTAGGTCTACAAAGGCGCCATAATTTCTGGCGTTGTAGTTCATAAACCCTCCCAAAGAATAATTTCCTTTTTTGTCACCAGGATCAAAGGATTTATGGGCATAAAACTTACCGCCCCATGTATTGCTGACAGTAGCTAGATTGTAATCTATTCCGATAACTCTATTGTATTCCTCATCCTCATCTAGAAAATCTGGAATGTCAAAGGCTTGTCGGTTGATGAAGAACAATCCAATGTTAGATCGGGAGAAAACCTTCTGTTGGAGTGCCAGCATCATATTATTGTTGGAAGGAATCTCATTGGCTTCATCTTCTTCTGTCTGAATATTGAGGAAACCAAGTCTTAAGTTGTTGTTGAGTTTACCACTTAGTCGCACTCCACCAATAATTTTATTTTCTATGGTGTTGTCATCTACATCCTTGGCAATACCAATTCTTCTTGAAAAGAATGGGTTGGCATCCCTGCCCCCTCCAAAACGTCCAAACAAATCGCTGTTGTCTATAAAGAATTGCCTTCGTTCTGGTAATGAAACTTCAAAACGGGTAAGATTGGTTATGAAATTATCCACCTCAACCTGGGAAAAATCGGGATTGATGGTAATATCTAGGTTCATGCCGTTTCCAATGGCGATTTTGGCGTCTCCACCAAAACTTATATCATTTGTAGATTCATCGTTTTCGAAATCTTTTCCAGAGATGCCATTAACAAATGGGATTATGGCCAATGGTGTCCTGGACTTGCCGAGAGGTTTTTCAAAAACCATATCTCCCATGAATGCCAGACTGAAAATCAATTGATTTTGAGGAATTTCTATCCATGTACTCCGTTCATTGGCTTGCATATCAAAACGGTAGCTGTTGAACCTCCATTTTGTTTCTCCTTCACGAAATTTGAATGAGGTAAGGGGAATGGCCAGTTCGGCAATGTAGTAATCGTCATGAATTTGGGTCTCTCCACGCCATTTAACATCCCAGGATGTGGTAAAACCTCCTAGGTCTCCCCCTCCTCCCGAAATCAAGGCCTCTCGTCTAACCCCTAAAGGGGTTATCCCAAAGAGAAATGCGTTGGTACCATCATTAAATGTGTCAAAAAGCAAGCTAATATTGTCACTGCCGCCAGCACGATAATCCCTTCTTAAAGAAGGAGTGATATAGTCCCTCCCCTTGGTGTCTTGTCGTATACCAATATATAATGTGGTGTTGTCCACCATCATTTTAATGTCGGTTTTTTGGGTGGCCAAAATGGAATCCGAAGGAAAATATTGCTGAAAATCGTGGGCACTATCTGCAGTTTCCCATACAGGTTCGTCCAAGACACCGTCTACGGTTATGGGTTGATCTATAAATTTTACAGTGAATTGTTTAGTGCTGTTTTGGGCAGAAAGTAAAAAGGGAAGAATTGATGCGATCAGCGCAATACGCAGTTTGAACATTGGTACATTTAAATTAGTCGCCCAAATTTAAGGTGAACCTCCGTTAAAAAAATCCCAAATTTTTTGATGACCGGTTGTCATCAAAAATATTCCAAATCTCTTTTCACTGATTTGGTCTTTATTTCTACATTTGAAGAAATCATCAATCATGAAAAAAACAGCTCTTCTGCTCATGTTGCTCCCTATGCTTTCTTTTGGTAATTATTGGGGGCAAACAGGTCATCGTGTCACTGGTCATATTGCCCAAAACCATCTCACCGGAAAAGCAAAAAGAGCATTGAACGATTTGTTGGACGGGCATAGCTTGGCCTTTGTTTCCACTTATGCAGATGAAATAAAAGCGGACCGCGCTTACTCTAAATTTTCAGCCTGGCATTATGTAAACTATCCCTTGGGGACGCGTTATGAGGACTCTGAAAAAAGCGAATATGGCGATATTATTACGGCCATTGAAAGCTGTATTGATATGGTGGGCAATAAGAACAATAACAGGGAAGACCGTGTTTTTTACCTTAAAATGTTGATTCATCTTATTGGGGACCTTCATCAACCTATGCATGCAAGTAGGGCGGAGGACAAAGGAGGAAATGATATCCAGGTTCAGTGGTTTGGCGAAGGAAGCAATTTACATAGGGTTTGGGACAAAAACCTGATTGAGTCCTATGGTATGACCTACACGGAGCTGGGTACGGAGTTGGATCAAGTTTCCCGAAGGGAAAGAAAGAAAATTCAAGAGGGTACCATTTACGATTGGGTGAATGAATCCCATGTACTTTGTGGCGAGTTGTACGATTCCGCGAAAGTGGGTGATAAGCTGGGATATCAATATGCTTATAAGTACAATGAGATGTTGTTTTCACAACTGCAAAAAGGTGGTCTCCGACTCGCAAAAGTATTGAACGACCTATTCGCTTAGACCTATTTGATTATACGGAAGGTAAGGTTGATTCTTTCTCCAATATTTTTTGCGGTCTTTGCTATCTGATGCTGCCAAAAATGTTGGGTCTCTCCCTGCATCAATAATAGGCTTCCGTGTTCCAGAAGTATCTTGTGCTTTTGTTCCTTATTTGTTTTGTTTCTTAAATGAAAGAAACGTTCAGCTCCAAAACTAACCGATGCAATTATAGGGTTTTGCCCTAACTCTTTCTCATCATCCGAGTGCCATCCGTTGCTATCTTTTCCAGATCTGTAGAGGTTCAGCAAACAGGAAGTAAATTTTACGCTGGCCTCATTTTCTACGGCTGATTTTATTTGCTGTAATTCATCGGTAAACTCGAGAGGGTGCATGGTAATGTTGGAATAGGAGTAACTTTTTCCATTATTTCCATAAAGTGCGGTTAAACGGGGCTGGGGATAAGTCTTTCCAAAAAGGGTGATTTCATCCTGTTGCCATGGAACGTTTCTTTTTAGCGTACTGAAATAATCATCCGCTTGTTCCGCGGAAAAGAAATTTGGATAGTAAACAATGTCACTATCAGGTAGATCGAGAGTCAATTTTTCAGAAAAGAGCCCCATATCTATTTCAGGACAGTCTTTAATTGATTTCGGTATTCTGATGGATTTTGGCCCGTGAATGCTTTGAAAGACTTATTGAAGTGGGAAAAGTTGTTGAAACCACTATCATAGCACACTTGGGTAATGCTGATGGGCTGTTCTGCCAACAATTTGGATGCATGCACTAATCTATATTCATTCACGAATTGGGTAAACGTCTTGTTGGTTATTTTTTTGAAATACCTACAAAACGAAGGAACGGTCATACTTACCATATCAGCTATTTGATCTAAGCTGATATCTTCCTTAAAATTGGTCTTTACGTGGTTGAAGACAATATTGATACGATCATTGTCCTTTACCTCGGTTTCCATGGAAAACCCTTCGCCATTCAATACTTTTATTTCATCTGAGGTGGCCAATAGGTTCAAAATGTTCAAAATGGAAAGCAATCGCTGAAAATCTGTTTGATATTCCAGAATTTCCATTTTTTCACCTACTTTTCTCTTGGTCTTTCCAGAAAAGGCAATTCCACCCTTGGCTACTTCAAAAAGCTTCTGGATGTTTTTCATTTCCGGAATATTGAAAAAATCACTTCCTAAAAAATCGGCCTTCATTTGAACCAAAGTCTCACTTTTGTTCCCTGTCAGTTTATCCGTAAAACCACAATGGGGGAGGTTGGAGCCGATAAGAATAAGATCTCCGTTCCTAAAGTAGGATACATGGCTGCCTATCTGTCTTTTACCAGACCCACCATTAATATAGACCAGTTCCAACTCTGGATGGTAATGCCAGCCATTGTTTTTGTTCTCATTGTTCTCATTGAATTTTTGATAAGTAAATGAGTGACCAAAACTGGGAGCTATTGCTTCAAAAGCAGGTTTTTGAATCATTGATGCAATTTTAACTTGGTAGTACAAAGTTAGCACGGGTGCCAGTGTACCATATATGCAAAATTAACTAAAATATATGCTATTTTAACCTTAATGTTTCATTAACATAGGCACTTGGTTAAAATTGCATAGATATTTGAAAAAATGGTGGTGTTTTTGGCAACTCCTCCGCAATACTTTTGTACTGTAATCTTAAAAAACGATAGTTATGAAAGTTTTAAATCACGTTACAGTAGCAGCATTCTTGTTGACAGTTTCAATGGGATTTGCAAATGGACCTGCCAAGAGCGAGGTAGAAAGAAAATTGATCAATGTTGAAATGGACCCGGTTTTTGTGAAGAAAGGAGATAAACTCTTCATAAATATGTTGAACCTTGATCAAGAGACAATTATAGTAAAGGTATATGACAGTGAAGGTAGAGTAGTCTACAAAGAAGCCATTAAAGGTGAAGTGGTTGTTGAGAAGGCCTTTAACTTTGAGAAAGCTTTTGAAGATAAGTATACAGTAGTAGTAGCTGACGAAACAGGTACTTACAGAGAAACTGTATTGGTAAAATAGTTTGTTTAGTTAATTTTCAGTGCAAGGGGCCCATTTATAATGGGCCTTTCTTTATTGGTATCTTTTCAAGCGCTCTCTTTTATAAAGGGGCAATGCTTCATTTTCCACGGCAAGTTTTACAATGGAAGTATCCTTGGTTTTGGAGTATAACAGTTGGTAAAATTGTTGTATGGTCAATGGATTTTTGGATTCCTCAACCAGTTGAAGCCTATCGCCAACTTTTACTTCTCCCTGTTCCAAAATCTTTACGTAGGTGCCGGGAAACCCATGATCTATAAATTCTCTTAGAATATCCTGTGTTCCAAATTTTACGCCTAGCTTATAACAGGGTTCCCTGGGTTGGGTTACTTGCACCAAAGCACTGCCCAATCTGTAAACGTTGCCTATTCTAATTTTTGATTCATCAAGTCCGTTGACAGTGAGGTTTTCCCCAAACATTCCCCAATCCCAATCCAAATGGGGATATTTTTGTTTCCAATAGGGATAATGGTCCGAAGAAAAAAGATAGCAGGCCTTAAAAATTCCCCCGTGTACCTTTCTATCTGCAATAATATCACCCGCAACAGCTTCACTTTCAAGTGTAATGGGATTTTGAACCGGTTGTTTGAATATGCCCGTAGTAACTTCCTTATCGTTCCAGATTATCTTCTTGGGAACGGCAATATTGGTGGCTATCACTTCCATAGGTTCAAGATAAAAAAAACCATCGCGTTGAACGATGGTTTTTTAAATGTTTTGGTGGGAGAACTTATTTTTCCAACCGTTTGGTCATATTGAAACCTACCAAAAGGCCGATTCCTGAAAGTAGGAAAATTGTACCGGGATAGGCCACTTCCTCATCTACATTGAGATAACTCTCTAGTATGGAAGCTAAGAAAATGGCCGCTCCAATGCTTATTAAAAGCACCGCAAAATTGATAAGGACTATTTTCCATCTGGGAATATCAAATTCTCCTTTGGCCCTAAAAAAGATATTGGCGTCCGCCCCTTTTTCTATAAGAGCCAAACGTTCTTTGTTTCGAGTACTGAAATAGAGGTAGGTTATTGCAAAGATTGCAAGGAAAAAACTTACCGGAATTATAATTGCTTCTGCCATTTTTGATTGTTTTTTAATTGATTTATAAACTCAGTTTCAAGGGTAGGACGACACATTTTTGAAACAGGTTACAGCTTAAGTCAATTTTTTTTATTTTAATGTAACCTCTATCTGTTTTCTATCGTCATATGATATAATGGAACAAGCAGCCGACCAACTTGATATTGCCGCTATTGTAAATGGTGATTCCAAGGAATTTGCCAAATTGGTGGATATGTATAAGGTTATGGTGTTTACCATTGCACAACGTATGATGAAAAATAGGGAGGAGGCAGAGGAGGTATCGCAAGATTCCTTTATCAAAGTGTACCGTTCCCTGAAAAAATTCAAAGGAGATTCTAGGCTCTCCACTTGGATTTATCGCATAACGTACAATACATGTCTGGATAGAATAAAAAAATACCAAAAGGAACAAGGGAATATCCCTATTGAAGAAGTCAATGGGCAAGCAGTAGCTGAAATGGGCAACGCTCTAAAGGAAATGGAACTCAAGGAAAGGTCGTTGATGGTAAAGAATTGTATCGAGAAACTGTCTTCCTCGGATGCAGCTATATTGACCCTCTTTTATTTGGAGGAGAGAGACCTTAAAGAATTGGCCAAAATCCTTGGACTTACAGTGAACACAGCCAAGGTTCGATTATTTAGAGCAAGGACAAGGCTGGCCGTTATTTTAAGAAAAGAAATGGAACCTGAAACAATCAGTAGTTATGAAGGATAACGAACATTTAGAAAAATTGATGGATGAAATACTTCAGGATGCTCCTTTGGAGCAACCACCACACGATTTCACCCATTCGGTCATCAAAAGAATCGAAGAGGAAAGGGTAGCTGCTCTAAGTTATAGGCCAATTATGCCTAAATGGGCTATTGTCACTATAGTGATTGTTTTAGTAATTCTTGCTTCTTGGGGAATTTTCGGCGGCGATTTGGCATCCATAAGCGAACCGAGATATGCTAAGCTGGTTTCTCTTATGGATTCATGGTTCTCGGAAAGCCTCCCAGTTGTCAAGTTTTCCAATAAAACGGTGTATACGGTATTGGTCATTGCTGTAATGATATTGATACAGACCACTGCACTAAAAAGACTTTTTGATCGTAGATTTACTTCGGCTTAATAAAAAAAGGCAGACTTTTTTGGTCTGCCTTTTTATTCAATCTAATAAGTTTGATTTATTTGATCATCTCGTAACTTCTAGAGATGAATTTAGTGAGCTCTTCACCTTTCAATAATCCTTTTGACAATCGCGCAAGGTCAAGGGATTGATTAATCAATCGTTCCCTTTTTTTGGCAGTTTTTGTATTAAGGATTTCACCGACCAACTCGTGATTGGTGTTTACAATGAGATTGTACATTTCTGGCATGTTGCCCATTCCAAACATTCCTCCCCCACCGGTCTGCTGCATTTCTTTCATCCGGCGCATGAACTCAGGTTCAGTAATTATAAATGGAGAAGCGGAACTATCCATGGCCTCCATTTGTACCGTGTATCCTTTCTCTGTGATTACTCCTTCAATTTCACCTTTTAGTTTTTCCTTTTCTTCGTCAGAAAGTTTGGAAATGGCCGTGTCTTCTTTTTTGATAAGGTTGTCAACATGGTCCGCATCTACCCGGGCAAAGGATAGGTTTTCCTTGGAACTCTCCAGTTTTTGCATCAAATGGGAAACAATGGGAGAATCCATCAACAATACTTCGTATCCTTTGGATTGAGCAGCCTCAATGTAGCTGTGCTGCGCCTCTTTGTCAGAAGCATAAAGCACAACTAGTTTGTCATCTTTATCCGTTTGACTATCCTTGATTTTGGATTCCAATTCCTCAAAGGTGTAGAATTTGCCATCTACGGTTGGGTAGAGCGCAAATTTTTCGGCTTTTTCAAAGAATTTATCTTCTGAGAGCATACCGTACTCAATAACTACCTTAATGTCATTCCATTTTTGCTCAAAATCCTCACGGTTGTTCTTAAAAAGGGAATTCAGTTTATCCGCTACCTTTCTTGTAATGTAGGAGGAGATCTTCTTCACCGCTCCATCTGCTTGCAAATAAGACCTGGAAACATTCAAAGGAATGTCTGGAGAATCAATGACACCGCGAAGCATGGTCAAAAACTCAGGAACAATTCCCTCAACATTATCCGTAACAAACACTTGGTTTTGGTATAGTTGGATTCTGTCCTTTTGAATATTCAGGTCGTTGGTCAATTTTGGAAAATAGAGAATCCCTGTAAGGTTGAACGGATAATCCACATTTAAGTGGATGTTGAACAAGGGTTCCTCAAATTGCATTGGGTACAACTCCCTATAAAATGTCTTATAGTCCTCATCCTTTAGATCTGAAGGTTGTTTGGTCCATGCCGGATTGGGATTGTTGATAATGTCATCAACCTCTTGAGTTGGCGCAGGATCGTCTTCTTTGGCATCCTCCGGTTTTGGAAGGGTCTCCGTTTTTGTCCCAAATTTTATGGGGATGGGCATGAACTTGTTGTACTTGGTCAACAATTCACGGATTTTGGAATCTTCCAGGAATTCTGTGGAATCTTCAGCTATGTGCAGAATGATTTCTGTTCCTCGATCGGATTTCTTTGCCTCCTTGAGGGTAAATTCTGGTGACCCGTCACAAGTCCAATGAACAGCAGGTTCATCTTTAAAGCTTTTGGATATAATCTCCACCTTGTCCGCGACCATAAAGGCCGAATAAAACCCAAGTCCAAAATGTCCGATAATGCCTGCATCCTTTTCGGCATCTTTGTATTTGTCCAAAAATTCTTCAGCTCCTGAGAAAGCAACTTCATTAATGTACTTTTTTATCTCATCCTCTGTCATTCCAATACCCTGGTCAGTAATGTGGATAAGCTTTTTGTCCTTATCCACTTTGACCTCAATAATGGGGTTTCCATATTCAACTTTGGCCTCACCAATTGAAGTTAGGTGCTTTAGTTTCAAAGTTGCATCAGTTGCGTTGGAAATTAATTCCCTAAGAAAAATTTCATGGTCGCTATAAAGAAATTTTTTGATCAAAGGAAAAATGTTCTCTACGGAAACATTGATTTTGCCTGTAGCCATCTTTAAATATTTTTTCTTTTGGTTGGTACAAGGCAAAAAAAATACCATAGCGCACAAGTATGACAAACTGACATCACATACAGGTATGATGGTGCTTGTAAAGTTTTAACATAATTTTGTTTATTGATACTTAGTTTATGTTAAACAAAATAGTATATTTGTTTTGTCAAGGATAAAATTGCTATGAACAAACTTTGTTCCAAGACAATTTTGTTATTTATTGGTTAGGTTGTTGAAAACGCACTTTCGGACGAAAGTGCGTTTTCCATTTGAACAATTTCCAATAATCATATTGTTTTATGTATTTCGATAATTGTTCGACGTTCATGTTGAGGTGGGTAAAGAGTTTGGGCCCTTTTCTTTATAGCATATTGCGACATGGGATGTCAAAAATGAAGTTGGTTAAATTTATATTTTATCGATTCATTTCTGGTTCTTTGAATATATTTTTTACTTTTCCATTTAATAGAGTCAATTTTTAACAATTTTTATCTAGTAAGTTATAATGTACAACTCAAGAATATCGGGATTAGGATTTTATGTGCCAGAGAATGTAGTGACCAATGATGATTTGTCCAAGGTGATGGATACCAATGATGAATGGATACAGGAAAGAACTGGCATAAAGGAGCGGAGACATGTTATAAAGGGAACCGATACTACCACTTCTATGGGTGTCAAGGCGGCCCAAAAAGCAATTGAAAGGGCAGGGATAGATAAAAACGATATTGATTTTATCATTTTTGCGACCTTAAGCCCAGACTACTATTTTCCTGGTCCGGGAGTATTGGTGCAACGCGATTTGGATTTAAAGACCGTAGGTGCATTGGATATTAGGAATCAGTGCTCTGGATTTGTATATGGCATTTCGGTTGCAGATCAATACATCAAGAGTGGGATGTACAAGAATATTTTGGTGGTGGGCTCTGAGCTTCATTCACATGGTTTGGACATGACCACCCGAGGTAGGGGAGTTTCCGTAATTTTTGGAGATGGAGCTGGAGCTGCAATATTGACCCGAGAGGAGGATACTTCCAAAGGAATACTTTCCACGCATTTGCATTCCGAAGGTCAGCATGCTGAAGAGCTGTCATTGATTGCCCCTGGAATGGGCAAAAGATGGGTGAACGATATTATCAAAGACAATGACCCTGAGGATACATCTTACTTTCCATATATGAATGGACAGTTTGTCTTTAAAAATGCGGTGGTACGCTTTAGCGAAGTAATCATGGAGGGACTTCAGACCAACAACTTGGGCCCGCAAGATATCGATCTCTTGATTCCGCATCAGGCCAACCTCAGAATTTCCCAGTTTATCCAAAAGAAATTTGGATTGTCCGATGATCAGGTATTCAATAATATCATGAACTATGGCAACACAACTGCGGCTTCAATTCCTATTGCCTTAACAGAAGCATGGGAGTTAGGGAAAGTAAAGGAAGGCGACCTGGTTGTCTTGGCTGCTTTTGGCAGTGGATTTACTTGGGGCAGTGCCATAATCAGATGGTGACATGGGGCGCCAATTAAAGGGTTTAACGCCCCATCTTATTGATTTCATCAACCAACAAAAACTATTTTTTGTAGCCACGGCCATGGAAGAAGGCTCGGTTAATCTTTCTCCCAAGGGACTTGACTCCTTAAGGGTGATAGACGAAAACAGGGTGATTTGGCTCAATCTAACTGGCAGCGGAAATGAAACTGCGGTTCATCTTGCCCACAAAAACCGTATAACCTTAATGTTCTGCGCTTTTGAAGGTGATCCCATTATCTTAAGGTTGTATGGCAAAGCGGAAATCTATCCGTATAAGAGCGAACCTTGGAAGGAATATATCGATATGTTCCCCAATATAGCCGGTGGTAGACAACTAGTAGATGTGCAAGTGGAAAAAGTACAGATTTCCTGTGGAATGGGAGTTCCGATTATGGAGTTTAAGGGCCACAGAAAAGAGTTGGTAGATTGGGCGGAAAATCAGGGAGAAACTGGCTTAAAGAAATATTGGCAAAAGAAAAACACTACGAGTTTGGATGGCCATACCACTAGTTTTGAATAAAACAAAACCCCGATTTCATATGAAATCGGGGTTCTTTTTATTGATAAACCTTGAAAGACTAACCAACCAACACTCTCCAACAAGGGATATCAATTCTTTTTTTACAGGATTCCACCACCGGACTGTTTGGTGTTGCTATCCCTTCGCTTACGCTGTTTAGCTCTATTTTTTCCGCTTCCAAAGCGATAGGACATTCCAACATAAACATTGTTGCTTTCCCAATTGAAACCACCTTCTTGATTATATGGTCTCTCACCATCAAAATCAAAGAACATAGTGTTGAAAATATCATTGTAGTTGAAACTTATGGTTCCCTTACCTTGGGCAAAACTGTATCTGGCTCCAAGATTTACAAAATACATGGGTTTTGCAGTGAACTGAATGGTTCTGTTATTGCCGCGATAGAATCCAAATGCCTGTAATGTCAGCTTTTTTGTTACCGTGAAACTATTGTTCATACGTAGGTTCCATGCCGTATTATCCACTTCAACCTCTTCCACTATAATATCGTTTTCCGTAGGGTCCGGACTGTCACCGCTCAAACTCTCCGTAATACCACGTTGGGTCTGCGAGAAGAAATCAAAACTTCCATTGATGCTCCACCATTTTGTTGGACGATAATTTGTGGAAAGTTCAAAACCATAGGCGGACGTGTTGTCAAAATTGTCAAAAGTCAAGATCAACCGGTTAAAATCCAATCGGTCCACATATACCGCTCTATTGATTTCATCTGAAATACTTCTATAAAACACCCCTGCAGTAATACTTCCATTTTTGATCCTTCTTGTATAATTGGTTTCAATGGAACTAGTGAATTGTGGCTCCAAACTGGGGTTTCCAAAAGAAGAAATCAAAGGTGTGGCCCATTCCCTAATAGGATTTACTTGCTGTAATCCTGGTCTATCCACTCTTCGGCTATAGCTTACCTGCAATTGATTCTTTTCATCTGGGTTATAGGTCACAAATGCTGATGGATAAATCTGGGTATACTTGTCCGTGAACGCACGTACTCTGTTTGTGTCTGCCTGAACTTCAACATTTTCGATTCGAGCTCCTACTTGATACGACCATTTTCCACGGTTTTGACTAAAGGTGGCGTAAGCAGAATAAATATCCATATTGTACTTGAAATCTGTACTGGGTGTAGGGATGAGGTTTCCACTGGAATTAAAGGACAGACCTGTAGAAGAATAATCAACATCGGTCTCAAAAAGTCTCGATTCTACTCCCAACTCCAGCTTGGAAATGCTATCCAAAGGATTTACATAATCCAGGTTGGCAATGGTCTGGGTACGCTCCGTATCTACAAAATCCATGTAATCTGGGAACAACGTAGATCCAACTGATCTAAAATTGGCATCTTGCTCACTTTCAAAGCTATTATGATCTATTTCAAGCTCAATATTATGACCTTCTTTTCCGAAATCAAGCTTATAGTCAAAGTTGTACTGCTCACTTCTATTACTGCTCTCATCGTTGAAGAATTGAGTCAGATTTCTAGATTGGTCATTGAAGTACGAAACTGCCGTGATGCCGTCTCCGTCACCATCAAAAATGTTTTGATTGGTGAAAAAGGATATGGTGTTCTTATCATTTAGATAAAAATCAACCCCAAGCTTGTACAAATGTGATTTGTTATTGTTGAAGAAATCAAAAGCCTGAAGTGAATTTTCATCATTTCTAAGGATAGTTCCATCATTCACCCACTTACCAATGTTGTTGCCATAGTTTCCGTAGAAATTGAATTTCCCGCTTCTATAATTCAGGTCAATGGAACTGTTGAACTTGGCCTCAATACCTTTGGTAAGTCCCATATTAATATTTCCGTTGAATCCAATGTTGGCATTTTTGTGTAGTACAATGTTGATAATGCCACTCATACCCTCTGGATTGTACTTTGCAGAAGGATTGGTTATCAATTCAATCGACTTAATTGAAGTTGATGGAATTTGGCGAAGTAATTGTGCCACCGGTACGTTGGAAAGCTTGCCATCCACCATTACCCTTACATTGGAGTTGCCTCGCAAAGTAATGTCCCCAGTCTGCGCATCCACATTTACCGAAGGAATGTTGTTCATGATATCCGAGGCTGTGGCACCTGCAGTGGTCAAATCTTTTCCTACGTTGATTACCTTCCGGTCCACACGCTGTTCAATAGTGGTACGCTCAGCAACTACTTCAACTTCATCCAAGTTTCTGGCTTCCTCCATTAGTGTAATGGTTCCCACCTTTACATTTCTATTGTTTTTGGTAATCTCCAGCTTCTGGCTATGCGTTTTGTAACCTATAAATTGAACTTCCAGTATATAGGACCCCTCAGGTAGTTTTTTGATTTCAAAATCCCCATCTTCGGTGGTGATACTTCCAGTTACGGTTTCGGCCCCATCTTCAGTTTTAATAACAATGGCAGCATAGGCAACCGGTTGGTTCATTGCGTTGTCCACTACCGTTCCTGAAATTGATCCTATGACAGTTTCAGGGTTGTTGGCAGATAATTTAGTGGAAAACAGGCCGCTAGTTAGCAGCAAAAAAAGTAAGAAAGCCTTTCTCATGGTTTGCTCGTTTTTTTGATTAGATTGATGATGCTTACTAGACTGTTTAGGACAGGAAATGTTACAGCCAAAAATTATTTTAACATCTTTTAACAAATAGGAGCCTCCTCGTCTTTTTTGTAATGTTGACCGGAAATAGTGGACAAATGAAGAGTTTATGGAAAGAAGAAGCCCTGACTTCCAATTTATATTGAAACGCCAGGGCTATGCCATTGATAAGCTATACTAAACACTAACCATTAACTATAAAAAAATACAGTCTTACCAATGATCAAAAATATCTGGACAATAGACGAGTTTTTTTTGAATTAGTTACAATCTTTGAATCAGTTTAACAATTAAATTAACATATGATTAAGACTCTTGTTTTAGGGGCGTCTCTAAAACCTTACAAATATAGTAATTTGGCAATTCGACGCCTGGTGGAAAATAAAATTGACACTGTAGCCTTCGGTCTGCGAAAAGGTATGGTGGAAGATGTGGAGATTATGGACCAATTGGAGGGATTTGAAGATATTGATACCATTACCCTCTATCTGAATCCCAAAAGACAAAAGGAATATTACCAAAAAATACTTGACCTAAAACCAAAACGGGTCATCTTTAATCCTGGAACGGAGAACCCCGAATTCTATCAAATTCTCAGGGAAGAGGGGATTCAGGCAGAAGAAGCCTGTACCTTGGTTATGTTGGCAACCGGACAGTATTAAGTGGTTTTTCCATTCTTTCGAACCAGCCATAACCCAAAGAATGTCAGTAGTCCATTTAATGGCAAAAGTTCGTATCCCATAACATATCCGCCGAGGTAAGAGGAAGGGATATTCGCAACAAATGCAATGGTAACCACCGAAATTAAAGCAATGATCCAAACATATTGGTCCTTGATTTTATAATCGGTGAAAATTCCAAAAGCAAAAAGTCCCAATAAAGGTCCGTAAGTGTAACCAGCTACTGTCAAGAGACTGTCAATTACATTGCTGCTTAGGATATACTTAAATGCAATGATGACCAGAACAAGCATTACACTCATGGCAATATGTGTCTTTTTCCTCACCCTTTTTTGCTCACCCTCACTTTTCTTTTCAATATTTAAAAAATCCACACAAAAAGATGTCGTTAACGAAGTTAGGGCACTGTCCGCGCTACTATAGGCAGCGGCAATCAATCCAAGCATAAAGGTAATGGCTAAGGTGAGCCCGAGACCGCTATTCAGTGCTATCTCAGGAAACAACAGATCAGTTTTGGGTTCTCCATCCATCAATGGAA
Source organism: Flagellimonas nanhaiensis (assembly GCF_003382275.1). GTDB lineage: Bacteria > Bacteroidota > Bacteroidia > Flavobacteriales > Flavobacteriaceae > Flagellimonas > Flagellimonas nanhaiensis. The sequence goes on along the minus strand of NZ_QTJX01000008.1, from coordinate 65,110 downwards.
TAGATATTCCATTTTTATTGGCGAAAATAAAAAGCAGTGCTCCCAACAACATGAACAAAAAGGTGACACCGACCAAAACAAAGCTGAAGGAAACCATATTTTTTTGAGCATCTTTCAATGATTTACAGGTAAGGTTCTTTTGCATCATATCTTGATCCAGCCCGGTCATACATATAGTCACGAACATGCCGCCTACAAATGATTTGATAAAGTGGTTCCTGTCCAGAAAACTTTCTGTGAACAAGAATTTGTTGTAAGCTTTTAAGTCTTCGGAAGCCAAGAACTCCCCAAAGCTCCAATTTAATTCACGATTGATCAATACAATGGACAAGACCACGGCCAAAATCATAAACAATGTCTGCAAGGTATCTGTCCATACGATGGTCTTAATTCCCCCTCTGTTGGTATATATCCAAATAAGAAGTATGGAAATGACTACGGTAAATTCAAAACGAATACCCAAATCATCAAAAACAAATTGTTGCAATACAATAGCTACCAAATACAGTCTAAATGCTGCTCCTAAAACTCTAGAGATAAAAAAGAAAAAGGCCCCTGTTTTATGACTGACAGTTCCGAAACGATCAAGAAGATATTCGTAAATGGAGGTCAAATTGTATTTGTAGTAAAGCGGAAGAAGCACATAAGCGACCACAAAATAACCAAAAAGATACCCCAATACCACCTGCATATAACTGAATTGCGAGCCCTCTATCCAGCCAGGTACAGAAATAAAGGTTACTCCAGAGAGCGATGCTCCAACCATACCAAAAGCCACCAAATACCACGGAGATTGCTTTCCTGCTTTAAAAAAATCTGTATTGGAGTCGTTTTTTCCGGTAAAATAAGAGATGATCATGAGCACTAAGAAATAAGCGCCGATCAATAAAAGAATTTGTGTAGAGGACATATTTGGAATTTGATTTGCAAAGTACAAAAGTAAATTGGTAACAGTAAAATCGTAATTTTGGCAGATACTTGGAAAACATGGAATTTTCGTCAAAACTTTTGGAGAATGCAGTTCAAGAAATGTCGCAATTGCCAGGTATCGGAAAGCGTACAGCTTTGCGACTGGTACTTCATTTGTTGAAACAACCAGAAGAAAGGGTAGAGATGCTATCAAATGCCTTGTTGCAACTTAAAAGGGACGTTAATTTCTGCCAAAAGTGCCATAACATTTCCGATACGGAAATCTGTGAAATTTGTGCAAGCCCTAAGCGGGATGAAACTCTGGTTTGCGTTGTAGAGGACATAAGGGATGTGATGGCCATAGAGAATACGTCACAATACAATGGATTATACCATGTTTTGGGAGGAAAAATCTCTCCCATGGAAGGTGTGGGCCCGCAAGACCTTAACATTCCTTCGTTGGTGCAAAGAGTAAAGAACGGTTCTGTAAAAGAGCTTATTTTTGCGCTCAGTTCAACAATGGAAGGAGATACCACCAACTTTTATATCTATCGGCAATTGGAAGGCTTGGAAGTTACCACTTCCACCATTGCCAGAGGGATATCTGTTGGGGATGAATTGGAATATGCGGATGAGGTGACCTTGGGTAGGAGTATTTTGAACAGAGTTCCGTTTGAAAGTTCAATTAAGGCAGACTGAAGGAGTTGAATTTATGAACATAAAATAATAAAATGCCGATTTCTTTAGTATTTTTGCAAAATATAAGTCGATATTACTTCGTTAAATAAGAATATGTCAAAATTTGAATTGAAATTACCGCAGATGGGTGAAAGTGTTGCCGAAGCAACACTGACCACTTGGTTAAAGGAAGTTGGGGATACCATTGAAATGGACGAAGCCATATTTGAGATCGCTACCGATAAAGTGGATTCCGAGGTGCCCAGTGAAGTGGAAGGCGTATTGTTGGAGAAACGTTTTAATGTAGACGATGTAATCAAAGTTGGAGAAGTTGTCGCCGTTATTCAAACTGAGGGAGAATTGGAAAGCCCGGTAGCCGATACAGATGTTTCGGATATGGTCGCTGAAACCCCTGAGGAGCCTGTTGAAGTCTTGGAAAACCAGATGGCCCAGGTGCAAGAGGCTGTTGCTTCTCCAGAACCGAATTTTTCAAGTTCAGAAAGGTTTTACTCCCCATTGGTAAAAAATATAGCCAAAGAAGAAGGCGTATCCATGGATGAACTGGAAGCTATTGTTGGCACAGGAAAAGAAGGTAGGGTAACCAAAAACGATATTAAGGCGTTCTTGGAAAATCGATCTAAAAATGGAAGCGCAGCTTCTAATGTGCCAGCCAAAAAAGATACTGAACCAGTTAAGGAACCCAAAGTGGTTTCCAAGCCTGCTTCGGAAAAAACAACTGCAACTCCAGTGCACGTTTCAGAAGGGGATGAGATTGTACCACTTACAAGAATGGGCAAACTCATTGCACACCACATGGTTGAAAGTATTTCCACCTCTGCCCATGTCCAGAGTTTTGTTGAAGTGGACGTAACCAATGTGGTAAACTGGAGAAACAAGGTAAAAAAGGCTTTTGAAGAAAGAGAAGGTGAAAAACTGACCTTTACCCCAATATTTATGGAAGCCGTGGCCATGGCCTTAAAGAAATATCCCTTGATGAACATTTCTTTGGATGGGGACAACGTCATTAAAAAGAAAAATATCAACTTGGGAATGGCGGCTGCATTACCAGATGGAAACCTTATTGTTCCCGTAATAAAAAATGCAGACCAGTTAAACTTGGTTGGAATGGCCAAAACTGTGAATGATTTGGCCAATAGGGCCAGAAACAATGCCCTAAAACCCGATGAGATAAGAGAGGGTACCTACACCGTAACCAATGTGGGCTCATTTGGAAGCGTTTTTGGAACCCCAATTATCAACCAGCCGCAAGTAGGTATTTTGGCTCTGGGAGCAATACGTAGGATTCCGGCTGTGATTGAAACAGACCAGGGAGAATATATAGGTATCCGTAGTAAAATGTTCCTATCCCATAGTTACGACCACAGAGTGGTCAATGGTGCGTTAGGGGGGATGTTTGTCAAAGCTGTTGCAGATTATCTTGAGGCCTGGGACATTAACCGGGAAATCTAGTTCCAAAAAGTCAAAATATTCCCAATACTATTGTTAATTTTAGGGGTTAGAACCAATTCGTCAATTCATGAAACTTTCTACACCCTTAATTCTGGCAATACTTCTTGTGTATTGTGGCAATACAATGGCACAAAACGAGGACCAATATCAAAAAAGATATTTTGAAATGAACGGCGATACCCTTCCTTATAGGATATTGCTGCCAAAAGATTATGATGCTTCAAAAAAATATCCGTTCATACTTTTTCTACATGGATCTGGAGAACGCGGCAACGATAATGAAGCACAACTTGTACACGGTTCCGGTTTGTTTTTAAAAGAATCCGTTAGGGAAGAACACCAAGCTATTGTGGTATTTCCCCAGTGTAAGGCCAATAGCTCTTGGTCTAGATTGGATGTTCATGGAAACATACCCAACAGACAGTTCATCTTCTATGAGGATGCCGACCCTACTCCGGATATGTTACTGCTCGAAGGTCTCCTAAAACAATTGCGGAAAACCTATAAGTTGGACAAAAAAAGACTCTACGTTGGAGGGCTTTCCATGGGCGGTTTCGGGACATTTGAGCTCGTTAGGAGAAACCCTAAAATGTTTGCCGCGGCATTTCCAATCTGTGGAGGCGCCAACCCCAATATCAGCAAACAACTCCGCAAGTTGGATTGGTGGGTTTTTCATGGTGATGCGGACCAGGTGGTTCCGGAAAAATATTCTGCTGAAATGGTGAAGGCCATGAAAAAAGAAAAAATCAATGTAAAATATACCGTATACCCAGGAGTGGGGCATAACAGCTGGGACAATGCCTTTGCAGAACCAGACCTGCTGCCTTGGTTACTTTCCAAATCTAAATAAACTTAATTGATGCAGTTACAACTTACGAAACCCATTTGTTTTTTCGACCTAGAAACTACGGGGACCAATGTGGCCAAGGACAGAATTGTGGAAATTTCCGTGTTAAAAATATTTCCCAATGGAAATAAAGAGAGCAAAACCTGGCTGGTAAATCCAGAAATGCCTATTCCACCCGAGGTGGTTGCGGTCCATGGAATTTCCAATGAGAAAGTGGCCAATGAGCCTACCTTTAAACAGCTTTCTAAGGAAATCTATAAAATGATCAAGGACAGCGATTTGGCAGGCTATAATTCAGATAGGTTTGATATTCCCTTGCTAGCCGAGGAAATGTTACGGGCAGAGGTGGATTTTGATATGAAAAAAATGGTTTCCGTAGATGTACAGACCATTTTTCACAAAATGGAAAAAAGAACACTCGAAGCCGCCTATAAATTCTATTGTGATAAAAATCTGGATAATGCCCATAGTGCGGAAGCAGATACCAAGGCTACGTACGAGGTATTGTTGTCCCAATTGGACCGTTATCCGGAGCTGGAAAATAATATCAAAAAACTTTCCGAGTTCACCACTAGAAGACAATCATTGGACTTTGCAGGATTTATTGGGATAGATGAACAAGAACGACCCATTTTTTCCTTTGGAAAACACAAGGGCAAGACCGTGGATGAGGTTTTGGAGAATGAACCCGGGTATTTTGGTTGGATTTTGAATGCTGACTTTCCATTATACACCAAAAAGGTGTTAACACAGATTAAGTTGGGAAAACTCAACAATAAGTTGAAATAACCGCAGTAACAAAGAAGATACTATGAAGTTGATTTGCATTGGCAGGAACTACGCTGCCCATATTGACGAACTTGAGAATGAAAGACCAGATGAACCTGTGGTGTTCATCAAACCTGATTCCTCGGTGCTACCAAAGGAACAGGATTTCTATATTCCCGAATTTTCAAATGATGTGCATTATGAGGTAGAAGTTTTGGTCAAGATAAAGAAAGTGGGCAAGCACATTGCCAAGGAATTTGCCCATAAATATTATGATGAAATAGGATTGGGTATTGATTTTACCGCAAGAGACCTTCAATCCAAATTAAAGTCCAAAGGATTACCCTGGGAAAAAGCCAAGGGGTTTGATGGTGCTGCCATCATTGGTAAGTGGATGCCAAAAACCATGTACGAAAGTGTTGACAACCTCAATTTTTCTTTGGAAAAAAATGGAGAGGTGGTCCAAAACGGAAATACATCCTTGATGTTGTGGAAGATAGATGAGTTAATTGCACACGTTTCAACCTATTTTATGTTGAAAAAAGGGGACATTATCTTCACAGGAACCCCGGCAGGTGTTGGTAAAGTTAGTCCAAATGATTACCTTTCTGGGAAGCTCGAAGGTGAGCAGCTGTTTGAAATTAAAGTGAAGTAATGATTTACAACCTCGACAAGATAAACGAGATGGCAGAAGGGGATCAGGATTTTGTACTTTCTGTTATTTCAGTTTTTTTAGATGAAGTTCCCGAAGATTTGGAAGGTTTGGAAAAAGCCATCAATGAGCGGGACTATGAGAATGTGTACAAGTTGGCACACAAGATCAAGCCTAATGTGGATCTTTTGGGAATGGAGCGGACAAGGGCCGCTGCCCTCGAAATTGAAACTTTGGGAAAGAGCAATGCCAGCATGGACGAGATTGAAGAAAAATTCCCCCTGCTTAAAAAAGACGTACTTCAGGTAGTATCAGAGCTTAAAAAAGATTTCGACGTTTAAATGCAAGCAGAAATCATCACCATTGGGGATGAAATTCTCATTGGGCAGATTGTGGATACCAATTCTGCCTTTATTGCCAAGGAACTGAATAAAATTGGTGTTTCCGTATACCAAATTACTTCGGTACAGGATGACCATGACCATATTTGGAATGCATTGGAAGAAGCCGGAAAGCGTTCCTCTGTGGTAATTATTACCGGAGGACTTGGCCCCACTAAAGATGACATTACCAAAAAGACCCTTTGCGAGTTTATGGGCGATCATTTGGTCATGGATGCGATGGTGATGGAGCATATAGAAGAACTTTTCAAAAAGTATATTTCCACACCTATTTCCGATTTAAATCGGGAACAAGCTCTGGTTCCTTCTAAAGCCACCGTTTTGCACAATGCCTACGGCTCAGCACCCGGACTTTGGATGAAAAACGGGAATACAGCATATGTTTCGCTTCCTGGGGTTCCTTTTGAGATGAAAAACCTCATTTTAAAATCGGTCTTGCCAAAAATTATTGAGGATTACGACCGTCCGTACATCGTTCACAGGACCATAATGACCTATGGTCTTGGAGAGAGTGCAATAGCTGAGAAAATTGAGGAGTGGGAAAACAATCTACCACCGTTTATAAAATTGGCTTATTTGCCTAATCTTGGTAAAGTAAGGCTGCGACTAACCGCGAAAGGAACGGATAAAGAACTCCTTATCAATGGAATTGATACCGCAACAAAACAACTCTACCCACTTATAGGCGATATTATTTATGGAGTGGAAGAAGATGAGTCCATAGAGAATCAAATAGCCAAAATGCTGACTCGTAAAAAGATGACCTTGGCTACCGCCGAAAGTTTTACGGGAGGTAAGATTGCGGAACAATTGACAGCAATTCCAGGGGCATCCAACTACTTTAAAGGAAGTGTGGTAACATATGCCACTGAGACCAAGATGAAGCTTTTAGGAGTCCCGAAGGGTTTAATTGAAAAGCATTCTGTGGTAAGTGAAGAAGTGGCCAAGGCTATGGCCCTTAATGCCAAAAATCTGCTGAACACGGATTTTGCAATTGCCACTACAGGAAACGCAGGTCCCACAAAAGGGGATTCAGACATGGAGGTCGGTACTATTTACATAGGTATAAGCACACCAGAACATACCTTTGCGCAACAATTTGTAATGGGAAAACATCGCGAACGTATAGTGCAGAAGTCGGTTCACAAGGCATTGGAGCTGCTCTTAAAAGAAATTTTAAATTTCTGAAAAAGAATTTTGTGCGTCCCGCTAAAATGCTATAAATTTGCAGCCTCATTAAAATCACTCAAAAGTTAGGGAGATGTCTAAAGTTTGTGAAGTAACAGGAAAAAAGGTGATGTTCGGGAACAATGTTTCCTTCTCCATCAATAAAACCAAGAGAAGGTTCGATGTAAATATTTCCAAAAAGAGATTTTACATTCCAGAAGAAGATCGTTGGGTGACCTTGAACGTTTCATCCAGAGGATTGAAAATCATCAACAAAAAAGGAATCTCTGCTGTATTGAAGGAAATCAATTCCAAAAAATAAGTAGTTTAAGCACGGTACAATGGCAAAGAAAGGAAATAGGATTCAAGTTATTTTGGAATGTACAGAGCATAAGGACTCAGGTATGCCTGGTACTTCAAGGTACATTACTACCAAGAACAAGAAGAATACACCGGATAGAATGGAGATCAAAAAATTCAATCCCATTCTAAAGCGTATGACCATTCATAAAGAAATTAAATAATTCGGGCCTTAGAATTTAAGCCCATATAAGAAATAAGCCATGGCAAAGAAAACGGTAGCAACACTTCAATCATCTTCAAAAAGATTGACCAAGGCCATTAAGATGGTAAAATCTCCAAAAACTGGAGCTTACACTTTTGTAGAGTCTGTTATGGCTCCAGAAATGGTAAACGATTGGTTGAACAAAAAATAATTGTTACCAGTCAAAAAAAAAATTAGAAGCCGCTTTTAAGCGGCTTTTTTATTTGGCTCAATAGCACATGGATTTGATTGCTGGCTACTGGACGGTTTGATGCTTTAATTGCAATCAGGTTGGTTTGATTTAACAAAACTCCCCTTACTTTCCTATCTTTGAATTTCGTTTGATGCATACCCAATGAGTTTATTCAAGAATATATTTTCAAAAGACAAAAAAGAGACCCTGGACAAGGGATTGGAAAAATCCAAGACCAGTTTTTTCGGTAAACTGGGAAAGGCTGTAGCAGGAAAATCCAAAGTGGACGATGAGGTGCTCGATAACCTGGAAGAGGTCTTGGTTACTTCAGATGTGGGAGTGAACACCACGCTGAAAATTATAGAACGAATTGAAGAGCGTGTTTCCAGGGACAAATACATGGGCACGGAAGAGCTCAACACCATATTGCGGGAAGAAATCGCAGGACTTCTTTCAGAAACCAATGTGGGCGAGGATACTGAATTTGTGGTGCCGGCTGACAAGAAACCTTATGTGATTATGGTTGTTGGTGTTAACGGGGTGGGAAAGACCACTACCATTGGTAAGCTTGCCCATCAGTTCAAAAACCGTGGTTTAAAAGTGGTTTTGGGGGCCGCGGACACCTTTAGAGCAGCTGCCATAGATCAGTTGCAGGTTTGGGCAGACCGTGTAGAAGTACCCATAGTCAAGCAAAAAATGGGAAGTGACCCGGCTTCGGTGGCTTTCGATACGCTGAACTCTGCAGTGGCGGAAAACGCTGATGTTGTCTTGGTGGATACTGCGGGGAGATTGCACAATAAAGTCAATTTGATGAATGAACTGTCCAAAGTGAAGCGGGTGATGCAAAAAGTAGTGCCCGATGCTCCTCATGAAGTATTGTTGGTTTTGGATGGATCCACAGGGCAGAACGCCTTTGAACAAGCCAAACAATTTACCAAAGCAACGGAAGTGACCAGCTTAGCGGTTACCAAACTGGACGGTACCGCAAAAGGCGGAGTGGTCATCGGTATTTCCGATCAGTTTCAGATACCGGTTAAATATATTGGCGTTGGAGAAGGACTTGAGGACCTCCAGGTCTTCAATAAATATGAGTTTGTCGATTCATTTTTCAAAATGTAAATCCAATCCCTGCCGTTATGAGGATTTCTTTTTTCTTCGTGTTCATAATCTTATCCCCGTTATTGCACAGTCAAGAGGACATAGAAACCTACTGGAGCATAACCAATCGAAAAAGTATTGTATGGGATGTAGCCCAGGAGAATAGACTTCCCCATTCTGACAATATTGAAATGTCAGGAAAGAATGTGGCTGCAATCATCTATTATGATATTGATGAAGAGGGAAATTTAACGCTAAACAGGGATGTCATTTTTCCACAACTACGCACCTACAACAAATCCAATGAGCCAGATTGGAAGAAATATCGCGCATATTTCAGGAAAACTATCGGAGATGAGGTTGCTCCGTCAATACGTTTGGAAAACAAGATAATTGTACCCTCCAAAATCGATTCTGTTGAAATAGGAGGGATGCTGATTTTTTATGCCACTCCCGTTGACGGGCTTGCTGTAACCAGAACACTCTTGCCTTCTATGGAAGAGCGGTTTCTAGTTGAAAATTGGAGTATTCAAAATGTGGGTGAGAACCAAAAGAATTTCACCATTTCCAATGGTCAGCTGAGTCAAGAGGAATTGGGGTACAAAGGCGCTTATGCGTTTACTGCTTTCAGCAGGGCAAATTCCGAAGTTTCATTGGCGCCAGGAGAGACCTATAAATTCCCAGTATTTTATGGAGCTACATTGAATGATGAAAACGCTGCAGATTTTGATGCTGATTTGGCGTGGAAGCAGCGCAGCGAGTTCTTGGATACGATGTACAAGAATTTGTCCTTAAAAACACCGGATGAAGTTATCAATACGTTGTTTTACTTTTCCAAGATTAGGGCAGCAGAAAGTATTTATAATTCTTCAATGGGATTGGTACATTCACCTGGCGGAGGAAATTATTATGTCGGAATTTGGGCCAATGATCAGGTAGAATATAGTGGGCCTTTCTTTCCGTACTTGGGTTACGGTGTTGGCAATGAGGCCGCTTTCAATACCTATAAAAAGTTTCTTGAGAATATTCCTTCGGATGGATCTCACATACCCTATGCGTTTGAAGTGGATGGAAATTTTCCCATGAGCCATCTAGATAGAGGGGATGCGGCAATGATTGCCTACGGCACCTCACATTATGTCCTATCCTCAGGAGATTTGGAAATGGCAACAAAACTGTGGCCATTGATCACTTGGAGTCTCGAATATTGCCATAATCATAGAAACGACCAAGGAGCTGTTATCTCTGAATCAGATGAAATGGAAGGTAGAATTGAAACTGGTACAGCCAATTTATCCACTTCCACATTGTATTATGGAGGCCTAAAATATTCCGCGGCACTTGCTATGGAACTTGGTCATACGGAACAGGCCAAGATGTACACAAGCCGACTTTCTGAAATGGAAGGTGTTATTGAAAGCTATTTTGGTGCCACATTGGAAGGATTGGATACGTACAAGTACTTTGATACCAATAAATATTTAAGACATTGGATTTGCCTTCCGCTTACCATGGGAATAACCAAGAGGCAGGAAGGAACCATTCAGGCGTTGTTCAACAAGTTGTGGACAAAGGATGGAATTCTGGTAGAGTTGAATACTGATAAGACCGATGACACCAATATTCTCTTCTGGGATAGGGCCACGCTTTATGCTTTGAGAGGTGCTTTTAAGACCAATGGTTTAAATATTGGGTATTCCAAGCTGAAGGATTTCTCCAAGAAAAGGTTATTGGGAGATCATGTGCCCTATGTGATCGAGGCTTACCCTGAGAACAATATGAGGCATTTATCTGCTGAAAGTGCTTTGTACTGTCGCATTTTTACCGAAGGAATCCTGGGAATAGAACCAGTAGGATTCAAGGAGGTCAAAATAAAGCCGCAATTGCCGGAAGATTGGGACTATTTGACACTGCAAGACATATATGTTTCAGGTGTTCCTGTGGATATCTTTCTTGAAAGAAAGGGAGAGCGAATTGCCTTAAGAATCGATCGAGATGGAAAAACTGTACTAAGACGAACTCTATCGGTTGGAAAATCTGCAACGCTAAGCTTAAAATAGCCCAGGTATTTGTTAATTTTATAGGTGAATAAATACTTGTTCATGGCAAGAATTCACCTATTCGAGTTTGAAGACCAAAAGTGGTTTCCAAAATTTCTCCGGGATTACGGTACAGATTTTTTACAATTTCTTTCCAATAAGACCAATCTCTACAAACCTATTATACCCATTCTTGAAAAAGGATTAAGGGCCAGTAAAACATCTCAAATAGTAGATTTGGCTTCTGGAGGAGGTGGAGGATTACTTTGGCTAAATTCCCAATTGCTAAAGACTTTTCCGGATTTAAAAATAGTGCTCACCGATTATTTTCCTAATCGAACAGCTTTCAAATACACGAAAGCACAAGCTGATAATTTTGAGTATATAGAAACATCCATTGACGCCAGAAATGTTCCCGAAAGTTTAAAGGGGTTTAGGACCCAATTCCTGTCCCTCCATCATTTTAAACCTGAAGATGCGCAAAGAATTTTGCAAAATGCTGTGGATGCGGGTAGCAGTATCGGTGTTTTTGAAGCACAGGAACGTAGTCTGCCCAGTATTTTGGCCATGCTATTTTCTCCGATAAGTGTTTTGCTCACAACACCATTCATTAGACCTTTTAAATTGGGAAGGTTGCTGTTCACTTATCTCATCCCTATTGTGCCCCTTTTCGTTTTATGGGACGGAGTGGTTTCTTGTTTAAGGACCTACTCGGTCAAAGAAATGGAAACATTGGTGGCAAACCTAAAGAATTCTGATTCCTATAATTGGGAAATTGAAAGAGTAAAGTCGGGTCCAGGAGTTGTTTTGTATCTTTTGGGTACCAAAAAACAGTAACATGTTCCAACGATTTTTAGGTTTTGTACTTTTTCTCCTGGTTTTGGGAGTAAACGGTCAAATCACGCATCCAAAAGCTAGTCCTTTTTCCAAAATTGAACAGGAAGTAGGATTATCTAAAATCTCCGTAGAATATTCGAGACCTGCGGTAAGGGGGCGGGAGATTTTTGGAAATCTCGTGCCTTATGGACGCATATGGAGGGTAGGTGCCAATGAATCAACCAAAATAACAGTCAGCACAGACATGGAGGTTATGGGCAATTTATTGCCCAAAGGAACCTATGCACTCTACGCTTTTCCTGAGGCTGAATCTTGGGAAATGGTATTTCATACCAATACATCCCATTGGGGAGATGGCCGAAAAAACTATGACCCAAAAGAAGATTTGTTTCGCATCAAGGTTACGCCTATGCAGATTTCAGGTCATCAAGAAAATTTTTTGATAGCCTTTGATTCCATTACCCACAATACCACCAACATGCAATTGATTTGGGCCAGCACTATGGTGACTATCCCCTTTGCGGTGGATACGCATGGGCAAATGAATGCTGAGATTGCCAAGCAATTAAAGGAAAACCCCTCTGCTCAAACCTATTATGAAGCTGCACGTTACCTTCAAGAACAGGGTTTGGATTATGAACGTGCCCTAGGGTATTTAAACAAGGCTTTGGAAATTGGCGGAGACACTTATTATTTTCATAAGGTAAAATCGCTGGTTGAAGCCGCTTTGGGAGACTACGAATCTGCTATAAAATCAGCGGGTAAATCCTTGGAAATTTCAAAGGACCTGGAGAAAGATGAGTTTGTGCGGATGAACCAAAAGAATATTGAAAAATGGCGATTGATGTTAAAAAAATAGAAGCTATCGTGAATTGTGACAAAATCTTGTCACGTTTTTCGTGACAACATTGTCATATACCCATGAAGGATTATCAAAACACACTATTTCCTTACGCCTATAATATTTTAGGTTCCATAGAAGACTCAAAAGATGCCATCCAGGAGATTCTGATCAAATACCATTCAAGACAGAATGACCATATAGAAAATGATATGGGTTATTTGGTCAAAGCTGTTATCAATGAATCCATAAACATTAAAAAAAAGCGCCAAAGAATGTATGGTGATAGTATCTGGCTTCCAGAGCCTGTTGCCACCGAAGTGGCCGATGGTTCTGTGGATAGTTCAGAAATCATTTCATATTCCCTGCTGGTGCTTTTAGAAAAACTATCAACCAAGGAAAGGGCCGTATTTATTTTAAAGGAAGCATTTGAGTATTCCCATAAAGAAATAGCCGAAGTGCTTGGGTTGACCATTGAAAACTCTCGAAAATTACTGAGTAGGGCAAAGAGCAAACTCGACAATTCCACGGATACAGTTTCTACAAATACCCCAATGGTTTCTAAAGAATATATGGGTAAATACATCAACAGTATTAGGAGTGGTGATATTAAAACCCTGGAAAAAATGCTTTCCGAAGAGATAACCTTGATGGCAGATGGCGGGAATGAGATCAAAGTGGTCCGGGAGCTGACCCAAGGCCTTAAAAATGCTATTAAATTACTACTCTTCGTATTTAAAACCTATCAAAAGGAGCAAACCATTGAAGTATCCCAAATAAATCACCAACCCGCTCTATTATTTTTTGAAGAAGGTGTTTTGGTGAATTGCCAAGTTTTCCAGGTCAGCGAAAACAAAATAGTTCAAATACACACGCAATTGGCTCCAAAAAAACTTAAGCCGTTGGCCGCACAATTGTCTTAGGGCATAGCAACCAAGAAAATATTCTAAAATGAAAAGAACGCAAATAAGTTCCGGTTCTTCATTTGAAGAACAAATAGGTTATTCAAGGGCTTTAGTGACCGGGCCGTGGGTATTTGTTTCCGGTACCACGGGGTTCAATTATAAGACCATGACCATTTCTGAGGACATCGTAGAGCAAACAGAGCAATGTATGAACAATATTCAGCAAGCCTTGGAAGATGCCGGTTCCAAAATGGCCGATGTGGTACGGGTGATGTATATTTTACCAAATACCGATGAATTTCCCTTGTGCTGGCCTGTTTTGCAAAAGTACTTTGACAAAGTGCGACCTGCTGCTACCATGATCTCTGCGGGTCTTTCCGATTCCCGAATGAAAATTGAGATTCAGGTTACCGCACTTAAGGAGTAATTCCCTGTATTGAATTGATTCTGAAAGTTGTCACGTTTTACCATGATGCATTGTCATGTAGGTAAACAATAAGAAATGAAAACATTATTAAGAATTGATTGCAGTTCTAGAGTAGAAGGCTCGCATTCCCGAGAATTGGCGGATTATTTTGAACAGAAATGGTTGGAAAAGCATGAAGCGGGAAAAGTGGTCCGCACAGACTTGGCAGAAAAACAGATACCCCATCTTCATAACAACACTATTGAAGGGTTTTATACTCCTACGGAGTATTGGTCTCCAGCACTAAGTGAGGCCACAGCAGTTTCAGATGAGCTCATACAGCAATTAAAAGAGGCTGATGAGCTATTGATAAGCAGTCCTTTATATAATTATAATGTTCCTTCAAACCTTAAGGCCTATTTTGATCAGGTGGTTAGAATTGGACACACCTTTGGAATTAACGATGGCGGATACTTCGGACTCTTGGAAGATAAAATAGCCTTTATTATAACGGTCAAAGGAGGTGTGTACAAAGGAACCGATATGGAACGATATGATTTTCAGGAACCATATTTAGAGGCGGTTCTTGGTCATATGGGTATCAAGGTACAACAGTTCTTTTCTTTGGAAGGAACAGCAAACAAGGACACTTTAGATAAGAACAGACAGGAAGTACAGGCTTTGATTGATGAATTGTTTAAAAACTGATAGGATGATACAGGACCTTAAAGAAGATTATTTCAATGACCTTTTGGAGGATAATGCAACCATTATTTTACCAGAAGAAGGAGAGGAGTTGGCTTTGAATGATATTAGATTCACCTTTAAGGTGACCAGCGAAATGTCCAATGGTCAACTTGGGGTTTATACCATTGCTTTAGCACCCATGGCCATAGGGGCCAAACCACATTATCACCGTTTTATGGATGAAATATTCATTGTTGATAAAGGGCTATTGACCTTGCAAGTGGGGCAAAAGGAGTTCCAGGCAAGCCCCGGAGCCATAGTTTATGTTCCCAGATTTACTCCACATGGATTTAGGAATGATACAGATGAAGAGGTAAGACTTACCTTGTTGTTTAATCCTTCACAAAAAAGAGAAGGTTTTTTCAGGGGATTGCATGAAACCCTTGGTGAAGACCCCATTGACCCTAAAAAGTACTTGAAACTTTATAACAAGTATGATAGTTTTCCAGTGGACATCTCTAATATGATTCCCAAGAGGTAACATCCCAAGGGTGAAAACTAAAAGTGAAGCCCTGAAGGGCTTCACTTCAATTATTTTTTAAATAGAGAAAATGTAAAAGATGTTAGTTGATGAACGCATTTAGTTTTTCCCAAAGTTCATTGTCAAAACTGGAGGGGCCTAGCAAATCTTCTCCCGCATCTTCCCCCATACGCACAATGACCAAATCCTGACTTGGTATGATGTACAACTTTTGATCGTTTTTGCCCAGACCAGCATAGAGGTCCGAAGGGGCATTTGGAATCAGCTCGCCTTGAAATTCTGTTTGTGTGCCAGGAGCACGATAGGTTTGTTTTCCGTTCAACCACCACAAATAGCCGTAAGACATGTTCAATTCCTGAGAAGTATTTTTCATGGCGGTTCGGTATTCAACATCCCTTAGGATGGTCTCTCCATCCCATTCACCATTACTTAAATTAAGTAGTCCAAAGCGCGCCATGCTTCTTGCGGTACTAAAAAAAACGTTGTTGGTTCCATTGGTTGAAAACCAGAAACCGTCCATTCCAATCTTATCCCGCAAATTGGTGTTGAAAAAATCCGACCATGCAGTATTTGTGGCATTGGCCACCACATGTTGCAAAAGCGTATAGGGACCATTGTGATAAGCCCAGCGGGCACCCGCATCTTCCAAATAAGTGAGGCATTCATGGGTCACGCAGTCAAATTCCGTATCGTCCATTCCTGAGGTCATTGTTAATTGGTGCCACGGGGTGATTAGATTTTCTTTTTCCAAGGGGACATTGGTCCACCCTTCGCCAAGATATTTGGAGGTTTTGTCCTCAATGTCCAATAAGCCTTGTTGTTGGGCCAAACCAACCGTAAACGCTGTCAATGTTTTACCTGCAGATGCCCAATACCAACTTGTATTTTGGGTGTGTTCTCCAAAATACCATTCCACTACAAGTTTACCTTCTTTTAGAATGATGAAAGCTTTGGAGTTTTTTTCTTCGAGAAAATTATATAAAGCGTCTTCTGCGCTAAGATTCCATTCCAGGTCTGTTGGCGTAACGGCGTCCCATTCTGCAGACTGAAAAGGTGGAAAATAGAAGTTTTCTATTTCCGATTCTGGATTAAAATCGTCATTGGATGAGGTGTTCTCTGTAGAACAGCTGTACAAAAACACCATGGAAATCAGGATTGGCAGTATAATAGATTTCTTCATGATTTGGGATTTAACGTTTGGACTATTGAAAGCCCTATAAGTTTAACGTTGTAACTAGAAAAATATTAAGGCTTATCGATGTAATGCCCTGTGTTATTGTATTTTTGCAGACCATTTGTTAAAACTATGCGGACAAAATCCCTCAAAAAGAACAAGATCAATGTGGTCACCTTAGGGTGCAGTAAAAATGTGTACGACTCTGAGGTCCTGATGGGACAACTGAAAGCCAGTGGAAAAGAAGTGGTCCATGAGGAGGAGGGTAACATTGTAGTAATAAATACCTGTGGATTTATTGCCAATGCCAAAGAGGAAAGCGTGAACACGATTTTGGAATATGTTCAAAAAAAGGAAGATGGGGTTGTGGACAAAGTTTTTGTTTCCGGCTGTCTAAGCGAAAGATATAAACCAGATTTGGAAAAAGAAATTCCCAATGTGGATGAATATTTTGGGACAAGTGACCTACCTAATCTTTTAAAGGCCCTCGGGGCAGATTATAAGCATGAATTGTTGGGAGAACGTTTAACCACTACTCCAAAGAATTATGCATATCTCAAAATTGCAGAAGGTTGTGATCGTCCCTGTTCGTTTTGTGCCATTCCCTTGATGCGGGGTAAGCACAAAAGCAAACCAATTGAGGAATTGGTGAATGAAACGGAGAAATTGGCCGCCAAAGGTGTTAAGGAATTGATCTTGATTGCACAGGACCTTACCTATTATGGGTTGGACCTGTATAAAAAGAGAAATCTTGCTGAATTATTGCAACAATTGGTAAAGGTAGAGGGTATTGAGTGGATACGATTACATTATGCCTTTCCAACCGGTTTCCCCATGGATGTTTTGGAGGTCATGAAAAACGAACCAAAAGTCTGTAATTATATAGACATTCCTTTACAGCATATCTCAGATTCAATCTTAAAAAGTATGCGCAGGGGTACTACCTACGCCAAGACAACCAAATTGCTCAACGACTTCAGGGCCATGGTACCCGGAATGGCCATCAGAACAACCTTGATCGTGGGCTATCCAGGTGAGACGGAAGAAAACTTTGAAGAACTCAAAAATTGGGTAAAGGAGATGCGTTTTGAAAGATTGGGGTGCTTCACATATAGTCATGAAGAGAATACCCATGCATTTGCTTTGGAGGATGATGTACCTGAAGAAGTAAAACAGGAACGTGCCAATGAAATTATGGAGATTCAATCGCAGATTTCTTGGGAGTTGAATCAAGAAAAGATTGGAAATAGTTATCGATGTGTAATCGACCGCAAGGAAGGAAGTCATTTTGTAGGACGCACAGAGCATGACTCTCCCGATGTTGATAATGAGGTGCTGATTGATGCTTCCCAACATTATTTAAAAATCGGAGATTTTACCCAAATCAAAATAACTGAAGCTTCAGATTTTGACCTTTATGGTGAACCTGTGGCCAATTAGGGCTTTTTTGCCAGATTGGTCACTGATATAAATCATAGTTCTTCTTTTTGTTTGCGAGTAGTTTTGGTTGTACATTATCAAAAAAATCAAAATCTTTACTGTTATGGTCAACGAAACGGACAACAGAAGGGTGAAGATCAGTATCACACTTCTTCGGATTTTTATTGGTTGGCATTTTTTATACGAAGGCGTAATTAAAATGTACAATCCAGAGTGGACCTCCTTTGGCTATCTAGCTTCTGCCCAAGGACCCCTAAAACCTGTTTTTTCAGCACTTACCGATGCTTCGGTCATGGGCTGGGTAGACGTATTGAATATTGTGGCTCTCATGATTGTGGGCATTACCCTGCTTTTAGGCGTTTTTGAACGTCTTGGGGCCATTGTGGGAATTGGGCTTTTGGCACTTTACTATTTGGCCCATCCGTCGTTTCCTTGGTTACCGCAGTTAAATGTAGAAGGAAGCTATTGGTTTGTAAATAAAAACCTAATTGAGCTCGTAGCCTGTGTTTTAATCTATAACTATCCCACAAGCAAATTTTTTGGACTTGCTTACTTTAAAAAGGGACAACATCTCAAAACTGAAAAATCATGAAATGGACTAGAAGAGATTTGTTAAAAGGATTGGGTGGACTTCCCATTTTGGGAGCAGTTTGGTGGGCAGGTGCTGCCAGTGCTACATCCAGCAAAAGAGAAAGATCAGAAATTCTGGAACAATTGAACATTAGGCCATCGTTGCCACCAACGGTTCCAGAAATAGGAGGAGATCCAGTTAGGGTTGGAATCATTGGTTTTGGGATTAGAGGAGAGCAATTATGCAGGTCTTTAGGTTTTGCAACTGAGGAATGGAAAGAGGAAATGAGGTTGGCGGCCGAGGAAGACCCTAAGAACAAGGCACTCGAAGATTTCCTGAGGCAGGACAAGCTCAACGTAAAACTCGTGGGTGTATGCGATGTTTTTGATTATAGGGCGGAAAAGGCCATTAATTCCTTTTCAACCCCTGAGAACAAAATGAAACGTTATACTACGTATACCGAAATGATCAAAAGCGGTGATGTAGATGCTGTTATCATTGCCACTCCGGACCATTGGCATGCTCCAATGTCCATTGAGGCATTGAACAATAATGTTCATGTGTATGTGGAAAAACCAATGACCCACACTGTAGAGGAAACCTATAGGTTACGAGAAGCCGCGGAACAATCAAAAGCAGTTTTTGCGGTAGGTCACCAGCACAGACAAACATTGAGTTTCAGTACTGCCAAGGATATTGTGGAAAAAGGTACTTTGGGTCATGTCTCCCTTATTCAGACCAATACCAACCGGAACGATGACAACGGAGCCTGGAATTATGACATTCATGAAAAAGCCAGTCCCCAGACCATAGACTGGGAACAGTTTTTGGGTTCTGCTCCACAAGTTCCCTTCAATAAAAACCATTTCTTCAGATGGAGAAAATGGTGGGCATATGGTTCTGGGTTATCTGGTGATTTGTTGAGCCATGATTATGACCGTTTGAATTGTGTTTTAAACATGGGAATACCGGAGGCCGTTACTGCATCAGGAGGTATTTATACACATAATGATGGAAGAAACGTGCCCGATGTCCTTCAAGTGAACATGGAGTTCCCCAATTTTAGTACTGGAAGCAGTCAAGTAGAAGGTAAGGAAAACGGGATGACTTTCTGTTACAGCGCAAATCTTGGTAACGCATTCAATAGACCAACTATTTTGATGGGCCACGATGCCACTATGGAGTTGGGCAATAAATTGACAGTGTGGCCAGATGGTGCATCCACCAAATATGCAGAAATGCTGGAAACCGAAAAAATGAGACCTCATATTCCCATTTATCAGTACAATCCTTCAGCCAATGTACCTGATGCCATTTCCTCGGCTACATCACAGTATTTTGCCGATAAAGGCCTTATGTGGACCTATATTGATGGAGTACGGGTAGATTCTACCTTCTTGCACATGCGGGAATGGTTGAGTGTAATCAAAAATGGAGGTAAGGTAAGTTGCGGTATCAAAGAAGGATTTGAAGAGGCAATAGCTGCTCATATGGCCGGACTTGCCTGGAAGTTGGGTAGACGAATTGAGTGGGATTTAGAAAAAGAAATTCTAAAACCCATTGAAGGAGTCGATTTTGACCAGGTGTTGTTGGCCAATGAAAATTGGGAGGTCAAACCCGAAGATACCTTAGAAGGTTAGCTTACATATTTACAAACTCAAATCCAGACATTGGGATATTTCTCAAATCGAATTCAGTTTCGTTGAGCAATATCCCATGTTCTAGATAGGCCTTTAGGTTGGCAAGCCAAAAGGTCCACCCATTACTACAGCCATGGTGAATGTTGAGTTTGTTTTCGTCATCAGTTGGAATTTCATGTTGCTTTAAGATTAAAAGCACGGCTTTGCCGTGGTCTTCCAAAGAAACGGAGACCTTGCTATCTGTAAAGGTAATTTCCACAAAATCGGTGCCGTTGGCAGCCAGC
Source organism: Flagellimonas nanhaiensis (assembly GCF_003382275.1). GTDB lineage: Bacteria > Bacteroidota > Bacteroidia > Flavobacteriales > Flavobacteriaceae > Flagellimonas > Flagellimonas nanhaiensis. The sequence goes on along the minus strand of NZ_QTJX01000008.1, from coordinate 45,018 downwards.
ACCTGTCCATTTTCCTGCCCGTCCCAATTGTGCCACTTCCAAGTGTAAGAATCCCCACTTTGGATAGGTTCATTTGGTTTTCTGGTTTCGCCGGCCGTGGAGGTGTATACAGCATCTTCTAAGAACCAAGAGGTAATACCATCAACCGTGCACCAGCACCAGTATAGTTTTTCCATTGATGCCTTAATGAATATTTTTTTGGTAAAACTGTCAAAAGAAAGCTTGCTCATCTTTTTCTATTTAGTTCATATTCGTAAAGTTCGCGCCCCAATTGTGCCAAAAATGGAACGCCTACCTCGTCATAATCGTAAGTATCGTCATTAAAAATACCGTTGCTATTCACCAATACAGTAGCGGTAATCATAAAATCAATGTTGTTTTTGCTGTCTTTAATATAAGCACAGTCTGTTAAAGTGCCATAGGCATAGCCTACTTTATTATAAATCTTGATATGATCGGGAATGGGTTCTTGAGTATCACCGAACATAAAAAACTTCACATAGCTGTCGTAATATGTTTCAGAATCGTACCCGACCTCTCTGGGAATGCTTCCCATGGCCTCAAGGAGAAACTTGTGTTGCGATTCGGAAATGTTGAAACGTTCTTCCAAAGAAAAAGCTGCTGGAAAAACTATGCGTTTGAGCAGTTCATGCTGAGCTCGGATTGGGAAATAGTTTTTGAGCGAAAAATCAAACGGCTCGTCAACCAAGGAACCATCAGAATAAAAACCATGTCCTTTTTTTATTTTATTGATATCTAAGGATTTGGGTGGAGAGTTAATGATGGATTTACTTATGGCCGTAGTGGAATCGTTGAGATAAATAACCAAGGGTTTGGTGGTAACATCGTCTGCATCAATGGTTGATAATCTATGCGCAACCCGAAAGGGCTCAACACCTCTTTTTTGAATACGGGAATTGAGGTTATCCTGTCCTAAAAACTCAATTAATCGGTTGTTGGCCGCATTGTCCGAAACAGCAAAAATTTCAGATATGGCCTTGCCAAAGGTGGTTTCCACGGAATCTCCCTCAATGTAAAACCGGGTGTCTACGGAAAGGGTGTCCAATTCGTTCAGTTTCTCGAGAGTGGCTACAGCAGCAGGAAATTTTACAGTGCTGGCAGGGTAGAAATAATTTTCATGGTCTACTTGAAAATCAAAATCAGTAAAAACCACTTCTCCCTTGCTTCGGTCAATCTGGGTGTATCGTATTTGGACTTCATGTTTATCCAAATTATCCATTACCCTTTTGATCAAAGGGCTTTTGGAATCAAGAACAATTTCCAATGGATTTCTTGGATTGCTCTCTGCACATGAAGCAATCATAAAAGAGCAGACGAACAGGAGAAAATAGTTTCTCAGCTTGTTTTGTGTAGGATTAAGGCCCATCGTAGTACTCTCCCCTGTGAGGGTTCAAAATTTCTCGAATTTCTTCCATTTCAAATTCTGCAACCACCAAGTAGACCATGCTATGATTGGTAGTTATGTGCATTACCCCACTCAAGTCATATTTAAGTTCCTCGATAATCACGAATTCTTCAAGGTGCTTTTGGAAGTGTTTGGCCAACGAAGCGGAGTTATCTCCCCTAAAATCCCAAATAAACTTAATTTTTCGGTCCAGTACTTTTTTCATAATCTAAGAATCAAGAACTGAAGTCCCATTTTCTGCAAAAGCTTTAAAGTCCTCCAGGTACTTCATAGATTGCTTTTTAAAGGCGCCCGGCATTAGAAAACCCATCAATTTCATGCCGAATCCAGAAAATTTAAATTCACTATCCGACTTCCAGACGGTTTTACCATCTGTTTCCTCAAAGTAGTTGTGTTGAATATTCAGGACCCCATTGGTGTCATAGCTAGTGTGCAGTTCGTCTGGAAAGTTTTGTTTTAGAATGGTCTCTATCATGGTAATTTCTCGTTTGCCCATTTTGTAGTCCAAACGCATTTGTGCACCCTCTTCACCTGGTTTTCCGGAAATGTGCTCATAGTTTACCAGTCCCCTTTGCCAATGTTTCATGTTTTCAGAATTGTTCAATTTCTCCAAAAATTCCTGGCGGGGAACATCGATGGTTATTTGATTGGTATATTTCATATATGGAGGTTTCCACTAATGTAATAAATTATCATTTATGCGCTTGCTACTAAAAATCTGTTAATGAGAACAAAACCTACTTGTACGGCTTTAAGTAATTGTTATTTTTGCGAAATGTGTTTGCTCCAAAAGAAAAACCTACTTGTATTGTGCACAGTTGCACTTGCTTTTTTTACTTCATGCGATTCCCTTTTTAAAGAAAACGAGGAAAAAGAACCACTAGCCAGGGTAGGGGACCAGTATCTGTACAAGGAAGATATTGCTTCGTTGATCACTGAGGACATGAATGCAGAGGACAGCACTTTGTTTGTGACCAATTATATCAACAATTGGGCATCAAAGCAATTACTGCTCTCCAAATCCAAGATAAATCTTCCAGAAGACAGGTTGGCAGAATTTGACCGATTGGTATCTGACTACAGGGCAGACCTTTACACTAGAGCTTATGTAGAGGCTTTGGTGCTCCAAGAGCAAGATACGGCTATAACTGAGTCCCAGCTAAGGGATTATTACGAAAAACAAAAAGAGAACTTTAAGCTGAGCGAAAAGTTGGTCCAGCTGAGGTTTATTTGCCTTCCAGGACAATTTTTGGATAAGGATCAGGTGGTTACCAAAATGAAGGATTGGGAGACAGCGGATAAAACCTATTTGGATTCAATAGCCGTTCAGTTTAAGAAGATTCATTTCAACGATTCCATTTGGGTGAGTACGTCCAGGGTTATGGAAGAGATACCTCCCCTTAACTCAACTAATGAGGCTGAGTACTTAAAAAAATCACAATTTTTTGAATTACAAGATTCCTTAGAGGTATATTTGGGTAAGGTCACGGATGTTCTGGAAATCAATGATACGGCGCCTTTTGAATATATCGCCCCGGACATTAGACAACTTATCTTGAACCGAAGAAGATTAGATTATATAAGAAGAATAGAGACCGAGATTATAGACGAAGCAACAAAGAAGAAAGAATTTGAGGTTTATGGAAAAAATAATTAAAAAAGTAATCGTCTTGACCCTAATGGGTACAGTGGGCATACTAACTGCCCAAAGTACAGACGAAGCATTGGCGGAAAAGGATACTACCAGTTCCGCTAACCGAATTAAGTTGGATGGGATTGCAGCGGTAATCGGAGATTACGTGATTTTGGAGTCCGACATAGAAAAAACCTTGATCGATCTTAAAAGTCAGGGAGCTTCAACACAAGACATTACCCGATGCAGCCTTTTGGGCAAGTTAATGGAGGATCGTTTATATGCCCATCAAGCGGTACAAGATAGTCTCTTGGTATCGGATGACCAGGTGAATTCGCAAAGCGACCGTCAAATACAGCAACTTGTGGCCCAGGTGGGTTCTATGGAAAAGGTGCTCAAGTTTTATAAAAAACAGGATGTAGAAAGTTTTCGTTCCGAGCTGTTTGAAATCAACAAACTTCGGATGCTTTCAGAAAAAATGCAGGGAAAAATAATAGAGGAAATTGAAGTAACCCCTGAAGAGGTTAGACAATTCTTCAACAAAATCCCTGAGGACGAAAGACCAGTTTTTGGAGCCGAACTTGAAATTGCCCAGATTGTAAAACAGCCTACGGCTCCCGATGAAGAAAAACAAAAGGCTATAGATAGGCTAAAACAGATAAAACAAGATGTTGAGGAAAATGATGCCAGTTTCAATGTAAAGGCTATTTTATATTCCCAAGATCCAGGCTCTAAATCCAAGGGAGGCTTTTATAGTATGACCCGTGAAACACCTTTTGTAAAGGAATTTAAGGATGTGGCCTTCAGTTTACAGGAAGGTGAGATTTCTGAACCCTTTGAGACCACTTTTGGATATCATATCATTTATATTGAAAAGATAAGAGGGCAGGAATTGGATCTACGCCACATTTTGTTAATTCCAGAAATACCGCAGAACGCTATAGATGAAGCTGTGAAGGAATTGGATTCTGTTCGTCAACAGGTTTTGGATGGCAAATACACTTTTGCTGAAGCTGCATTGAACTTTTCCGATGAAAAAGAAACCAAGTTTGATGGCGGTCTTATGAGGAACCCAATCGATTACGGTTCAAGGTTTGAATTGACCAAAATGGATCCTACGCTTTACAATCAAGTGCGTGACTTAAAGGATGAAGAAATTTCAAGACCCCTTAGGGAAGATGACCCAAGAGGAGGTCCGCCCAAGTTCAAAATCATGAGAATCTCCAATCGATATGATGAGCATCAGGCCGATTTTGCAAAAGATTACCTTAAAATTCAGGAATTGGCTCTGCGTGAAAAACAGTTTAATGCCATAAAAGAATGGATGGACGAGCACATCGAGGATACCTATATCCATGTTAACACAGATAACAGAGGATGCGATTTTGCAAACAATTGGGTAAAGGAATAGTGCATGTCAGATGTTGTTGCAGTTGAAAACCTGGTTAAAAAGCATCAGGCCTTAAAAGATGAAATTGCCAAGGTCATTGTTGGACAGGAAACAGTGATCGAGCAAATTTTACTTTCCATTTATTCTGGAGGTCATTCATTGCTCATTGGAGTCCCGGGATTGGCTAAAACTTTAATGGTCAACACTATTGCCCAAACCCTGGGTTTAGATTTTAAAAGAATCCAATTTACTCCGGACTTAATGCCCAGTGACATTTTGGGTAGTGAGGTTTTGGACCAAAACAGGAACTTTAAATTCATCAAAGGCCCTGTTTTTGCAAATATTATTTTGGCTGACGAAATCAACAGGACTCCGCCCAAAACCCAGGCAGCCCTTTTAGAGGCCATGCAAGAAAGAGCGGTTACCATAGCTGGTCAACGTTACAAACTGGATATGCCGTATTTTGTTTTGGCTACGCAAAACCCAATTGAACAAGAAGGGACCTATCCACTCCCTGAAGCACAGCTGGATCGTTTTATGTTTGCTATTGAACTCAAATATCCTTCCATTGAAGAAGAAATTCAAGTAGTAAAGTCAACCACCTCTGATGATGAAGTTCAGCTAAGGGCATTGTTCAATGCTGAAGAGATCATAGCAATTCAACATTTGGTTCGCAGAATACCGGTTCCTGACAATGTTGTGGATCATACCGTGAGGTTGGTAAACAAGACACGTCCAGGAATGGAGGGTGCTTCTGATTTTGTAAACGCCTATGTAGACTGGGGTGCAGGACCAAGGGCTTCGCAAAACCTTATTTTGGGAGCAAAGGCCCATGCAGCCATAAAAGGCAAGTTTTCTCCGGATATTGAAGATGTAAAAGCGGTTTCAATGGGGATTCTTCGTCACCGGATTCTTAAGAACTACAAAGCGGAAGCAGAAGGTATCTCTGAAGAAGATATCATTTCCAAATTACTGGAAACATAAAATCAACCCCACTTATTTACCATATTCTAATTCCTAAATCGTTGGTATTTTACTAAATTTACCGAATTACTAAATTCTTAAAATTTAATAGCAGAATGGCTTTTGACATAGACATGATTAAAGGGGTTTACGCCACCATGGGAGAGCGCGTGGAAAAGGCCCGTGAATTAGTGGGAAGACCTTTGACCCTAGCAGAAAAGATATTGTATTCTCACCTTTGGGAAGGTACCCCTTCGGAGCAATTTACTAGAGGGAAGGATTATGTTGATTTTGCCCCGGACAGGGTTGCATGTCAAGATGCCACAGCGCAAATGGCCTTGCTTCAATTTATGCACGCAGGTAAGCCAAAGGTTGCAGTTCCTACAACTGTGCACTGCGATCACCTTATTCAGGCCAAGGTTGGTGCTGAGGCCGATTTAAAAAGAGCGAACGAAACAAGTAATGAAGTCTTTGACTTTTTAGGATCAGTATCCAACAAATACGGTATTGGTTTTTGGAAACCTGGAGCAGGAATCATTCATCAGGTAGTACTTGAGAATTATGCATTCCCCGGAGGTATGATGATAGGAACCGATTCCCATACGGTGAATGCCGGCGGATTGGGTATGATCGCTATTGGTGTAGGAGGAGCGGATGCCGTAGATGTTATGGCTGGAATGGCATGGGAACTTAAGTTCCCCAAACTGATTGGGGTTAAGCTGACTGGAAAACTCTCAGGTTGGACCGCACCTAAGGATGTTATCCTAAAAGTAGCCGATATTCTAACCGTGAAAGGTGGTACTGGTGCTATAATCGAGTACTTTGGTGAAGGAGCAACATCCATGTCATGTACCGGTAAGGGCACCATTTGTAACATGGGTGCTGAAGTAGGGGCCACCACTTCAACCTTTGGTTACGATGAGTCCATGGACCGTTATTTGAGAGCTACTAACCGTGCCGATGTTGCCGACGCCGCATTGGAAGTGAAAGAACACCTTACTGCAGATGCTGAGGTCTATGCAAATCCTGAAAAATATTTCGACCAAGTAATAGAAATTAACTTGGATACTTTGGAGCCCCATTTAAATGGGCCTTTTACTCCAGATTTGGCTACTCCTATTTCAAAAATGAGTGAAGCGGCCAAGAAAAATGATTGGCCTATCAATGTTGAGGTTGGATTGATAGGGTCTTGTACCAACTCTTCTTATGAAGATATTTCAAGAGCAGCTTCTTTGGCCAAACAAGTTTCTGACAAGAATCTTAAGACAAAATCCAATTTTACTATAACTCCTGGTTCAGAACAGGTTCGTTACACCATAGAAAGAGATGGGTTCATTGATACCTTCAATTCTATTGGAGCCACGGTATTTGCTAACGCCTGCGGCCCATGTATCGGTATGTGGGACCGTTATGGAGACAAGGCTGCTGATGGGCCAAGGAATACCATAGTCCACTCATTCAATAGAAACTTTGCCAAGCGAGCAGACGGAAATCCAAATACTTTGGCTTTTGTAGGTTCACCCGAGTTGGTTACGGCCATTGCAATTGCTGGTAAACTGGATTTTAATCCAGTGACAGACAAGTTGATCAATGAAGATGGTGAAGAGGTTATGTTGGATGAACCACGAGGTTATGAACTTCCACCGGAAGGGTTTGCTGTTGAAGATGCGGGTTATGTTGAGCCTATGGAGGATGGAAGCGGTGTAAAAGTGGTTGTTTCCCCAACATCAGAAAGACTACAGCTATTGGAGCCTTTTGTGCCCATTGCACCAGAAAGTCTAAAAGGAGTCAAGTTGTTGATTAAAGCGTTTGGTAAATGTACTACGGACCATATATCCATGGCCGGTCCATGGTTGCGCTATAGAGGGCATCTAGACAACATCGCAAATAATACACTTATTGGAGCTGTAAATGCATTCAACAAAAAAACCAATTTTGTCAAGAATCAGTTGACAGGAGAATATGGAGCAGTCCCTGAAGCACAAAGAGCATATAAAAAAGAAGGTGTAAGAACCATTGTTGTAGGAGACCATAACTATGGAGAAGGTTCTTCTCGTGAACATGCTGCTATGCAGCCAAGACATTTAGGCGTTGCTGCGGTTTTGGTGAAGTCCTTCGCAAGAATTCATGAGACCAACCTAAAGAAGCAGGGAATGTTGGCACTTACCTTTGCAAATGAGAGTGATTATGATTTGATTCAAGAGGATGATACCTTCAATTTTGTTGATATCGCTGACTTTGCACCTGGAAAACCTTTGACGTTGGAAGTAATCCATTCAGATGGAAGTACAGATACCATCATTACTAACCACACATACAATGATGCACAGATCAAGTGGTTCATGGAAGGTTCCGCGTTAAACTTGATCAAAAAGGAAAATGCATAATATTTGAATACATTATCCCAAAAACTCCTGATTTTCTCAGGAGTTTTTGATTTTTAATCAAAGCCTCTAAATGAAAACCGGTAAGAAAACGTTCCTCAATATTCTATTGATTCTTTTTGTGCTTTCCTTTTTTGTAACCCCTTTAGGGTATTATGGAAAAATCATGCTCAATCGTCTCTTTTCTTTTTCGCCTCCTGTTATTGAGGAAGCCCAAAGGGAAAAAATAGGGGATTATGATTGGAAGCTAAAGGATGCTGAATGGGATTTTTTCAATTTTGAAAGGTCAAAAGGAAACGTTGTATTCATCAATTTATGGGCTTCATGGAGACTTCCTTGTGAAGCAGAGCTTGCCAGTATTCAGGAAATGTATGACAAGTACAAGGACAAGATGGATTTCTACATCATTACCAATGAGAACAGGCCTCCGGTGGAAGAGTTCATGACCAAACAAGAATTCACCTTTCCTGTAACCTATTTGATTATTGGAGAAAAAATGCCCATCGACTCCGAAAAAGTTCCGTCTTCCTATTTAATAGACAAAGAAGGAAACATTGTCATTTATAAGGATGGGATTGCCGATTGGAGCTCAAGAAAGGTTTATGATCTATTGGACGACCTAATAGCTGAATAATGGGTTTAAAACTTTCCAAAGAGCAAATAAGCAATGTTGTATGGATTTTGGCAATTGCTTTGATTGTCTTTACTCCGGTTGGATTTCATCTGCGGGTATGGGTTGGTAAAATTTTTGCTACCAGTGCAAGTGTGGTCAATGTAGAGGAACAAGAAACACTTGAAGATTACGATTGGATTTTGGTCGATTCAAATGGACAAAGGTTCAACTTTGAATCAAACAAGGGAGAAGTAATTCTGCTTAATTTTTGGGCAACCTGGTGCCCACCCTGCGTAGCCGAAATGCCAAGTCTGGCAAAATTGCATGCGGATTATGGAGATAAGGTGGTCTTCGCTTTTGTGGCGAATGACCATGTGGACAAAGTTTCTTCTTTTCTTCAAAAAAAAGATTATCAGTTACCTGTATTTTTTGAAGCTTCAAATACTCCCGATTTGTTGGAACACAAAAGCATTCCCACGACTTATGTATTGAGTCGTTCTGGTAAAATTGTGGTAGAGGAAAGCGGTGTGGCCAATTGGAATTCTCAAGCTACAAGAGACTTGCTGGACAAGCTAATTGCCGAGTAGACTATTACTTTTTGAAGTATTTAAAGGGAACCACCAACATACCAAAGCATTCTCCGTCTTTCTTCCCAAGATGTTTATGATGGATTTTGTGCGCCCTTCTTACGCCTCTAGCATACCAATTATTGGCATTTCGGAATAACTTGAAACGTTGATGGATAAAAATATCATGGACCAAAAAATAGGCAATTCCATAAACCAAAATACCGAGACCAAGGGGCCATCCATACCAAAAGGAGGTATAATTGGCCAAAAAGAAAAGGGTCATGCTGATTACGGCATAAAACAGAAAAAAGGCATCATTACGTTCAAACCATGAATCATGGTCCTTTTTATGGTGGTCCTTGTGAAGAGACCATAGAAAGCCATGCATCACATATTTATGGGTAAACCAGGCCATGAACTCCATGAAGCAGAAAGTTCCTAGAAAAATAATTATCCAGAGGGCTATTTTCATTTAGACCAGTTGTAGTTTATAGTTAAGATATGAATGAGCCAAAAGTCCAAATTTTTGATAGTTTGGGACACGGATTCGGGCATTTTTAATCTCCAAGGGAGGCGTGCTCTGCAATTTCTGAAGCAGTTTTTTATAATAACGATACGCTGTATAAACCCCAAACTTGGCTTGTTCTGGTAATTTTACTATTCCTGAATAACCAAGGGCGAAATCTGCCTGGATTTCGTCTACAATCCTTTTTTTAGAAACTTCGTCTAGTTCCGTTAAATTGGTATTGGGGAAATACGTTCGGTTCAACTCTTCATAATCCGCTTTTAAATCCCTTAGGAAATTGACTTTTTGAAACGCAGAGCCCAAAGCCATGGCAGATTCCTTCAATTCTTCATATTTCTCTTTGTCACCGTTAACAAATACGCAGAGACACATAAGTCCCACCACATCAGCGGAACCATAGATGTATTCTTTGTATTCATCATAGGTGAGGTATTCCTTTTTGGTAAGATCCATGCGCATACTTTTCATAAACGATTCCACCAGATGATAAGGAATGTCATATTTATGATAGGTGTGCTGAAACGAGTTAAGGATTGGATTTAAGCTTATTTTATTGGCAAGCGCATCATCCAGGGATTTCTCAAAGTTTTCAAAGAGCTTTTCCTTATCATAATCGTGAAAAGTATCCACAATCTCATCGGCACAACGCACAAACCCATAAATATTATAAATGTGTGAACGTATGGATGGAGCCAACATTTTGGTGGCAAGGGCAAAAGATGTACTGTACGACTTTGTGACGATCTTACTGCAATTGTAGGATACTTGGTCAAAAATTGTTTTCATGTGCTTAAGTTTTTTTTAGAATCAGTTCGGATACCAGTTTTCCGGAAATCAAGGATGGCGGTACACCGGGTCCAGGAACTGTCAACTGCCCTGTAAAAAACAGGTTTTTAACTTTGTCACTTTTTAGGTTAGGTCGTAAAAAAGCCGTTTGGCTCAAAGTATTGGCCATGCCATAGGCATTGCCTTTATAGGAATTATATTGGTCTATGAAATCGTTTACACAAAAGCTCTCTTTAAAGATAATGGATTTTTTGACTGATTGTTCCGTTAGCTGTTCGAATCTATCCATCACAATATCAAAATATTGCTCCCTCAATTCTGGGGTATCATCCAATCCTGGAGCAATCGGAACTAGAAAAAATCCGGTCTCACATCCTTTAGGTGCCATGGATTCATCCGTAACCGAAGGAAAATTGGCATAAAAGAGAGGGTCGGAAGGCCATTGGGGACGGTCATAAATTTCCTGTGCATGTTTTTCAAAATCCGTATCAAAAAACAGATTGTGGTGTTCAATATTTTCGAATTTTTTGTTGAATCCAATATAGAACAGCAGCGATGAAGGGGCGTATACTTTCTTTTCCCAATATTTTTCTGAATATTGTCTGTACTTCTCGTCCAAAAGAGTTTCAGAATGATGATAATCGGCTCCGCTTACCACAAAATCACTTAAGTGATTTTTATTCAAACTTTCAATACCCTTGACGTTTCCTTCGGAAACCAAGATTTTAGTAACCGGACTCTCGGTATGTATTTTAACACCGAGTTCTTCGGCTAAACTCTTCATGGCCTTGATGATTTCGTACATTCCGCCTTTTGGATGCCAGGTGCCCAATCCAAAATCCGCAAAATTCATAAAACTGTAAAATGATGGGGTTTTACTGGGCTTAGCTCCCAAAAAGAGTACAGGAAACTCCAAGGTGGACACCAATTTTGGATTTTTAAATTGTTTTCTGACCTCCTGGCTAATGGTCTTGAAGAAACGGTCCACTCTTAGGACGGTATCCTTAGTGACCAATTCAAACGGAGATAATCCGGGTTTAAGGACCACTTTGTTAATGGCAATGTTATAGTTCTCTTGAGCCTTTCCTATAAACCGTTTGAGATGAACTCCACTTCCGGATTCAATTCTCTCGAACTCTTCACATATTTTGTCCATACAATCACCAATGGTAATGGTATCGTCCTTAAAGAATATTCTATAAGCCGGGTCAAGTTTTTCCAACTCATAATAATCAGAGGTCTTTTTTCCGAAAAACGAAAAGAAATTCTCAAAAATGTCCGGCATCCAATACCAACTCGGTCCAATATCAAAGGTAAACCCGTCCCTTACCAATTGCCTTGCTCTGCCTCCAACAGTGCTGTTCTTTTCAAAAATTTCAACATCATATCCAGCCTTTGCCAGGTAGCATGAAGCTGACAATGATGAGAATCCAGACCCTATGACAATGACTTTTTTCATTACTTCTAAGACATCAAACGGTGTCTAAAAGATGTTCTATTGAATTAAAAACTTTGATACTTGATGGAAGTTCTTCCTTCTTGATATGCTGTATTTGGTGGCCCAAAACATATAGTTTGGAATTTCCAGAAAAATTAAGGGTTCTGGAAAATTCATTGAAGTATTGATTTAGGTCGTCCTTGGTTGGTGATACAGTGAAGTAGGATACAAAGTGAACATTGTCATAATACTTCAGTAAGTCTACCAAATTTTCAATGGGCATGGTCTGGCCAAGATAAATCGATTTATACCCTCTAAGGGTAATCTCATAGTTTATGTACAACAAACCAATTTCATGAATCTCGTTCTCTGGAAGAAACAGCGCAAAAACTTTATCCTTTTTTGTGGGTTCCAGTATTTGGAGCTTTTCTGTATTGATGTATATTTTTTGTTTGATCAAATGCGTAATAAAGTGCTCATGAGCAGGGCTAATGGTATCTGTTTGCCAGAGCAGCCCTAATTCATTCAACAATGGAATAAGAACCTCATTGAAGATTTCCCTGAACGACCTCTCAGCCAAAAGACTATTGTAAGTATTTAAAAATAGCGCCTGGTCAAAATTTACCATTGCCAGTTTAAAAGCATTTATGGCGTGACCTTTCTCACTATTGGTGGATACAATTTCCCTGACCAATACCGGTATCTGCGATTCATCCAGTTTTGCTATTTTGGAAATTTTGTAACCGTTATTGTAGAGCAGAGTAATGTTCAAAAGCTTTTGTAAGCTTCCCAGATTATAGGTTCGTATGTTTGTGGTCGTTCTTTCCGGAGCGAACAGATTGTACCTCTTTTCCCAGATTCTTATGGTATGCGCCTTGATTCCAGAGAGATTTTCCATATCTCTGATGCTGAAGGATTTTTTTACATTGTTCATCTTTTAAGCATAAACGTTAAACAAATTTACACTTTTAAAGATGATTACCTAATGAATCTTTCAAAAATTTAAGCTAGTTTTAATAAAAAGTGCTGATTATGAGAGTTTTTCTGGAATAATTCTTTGTGTTTGGACCTATAAAACAAAAAAACCGCAATTAATTGCGGTTTTGTGCCCACGACTGGAGTCGAACCAGCACGTCCTTTCGAACACTACCCCCTCAAGGTAGCGTGTCTACCAATTCCACCACGTGGGCTATTGGATTTTATTAAATATTGCCGCAAACACAAGTATTTGTTAGCGGACCGCAAATATCGACATAAATTTATCTTTTGAAAAGTTTTTTGGATTTTTCAAAAAGTTAGCTCTTTCACGGATAGATATTTTGCCCACTATAAAGATTGGTGAACAGAATTTTGATCATACCCTTTATGCCTCTGCTATTGGTCGCTTAAATCAGTTTTTTGATACTCCAAATCATTTGATCTACCCCTGCTGTTCGATATATTACCTTTAAAGGATTGGCCTTCCGTTTCTTAAATATAAAATCCGGTGCGGCAAAAAATGACATCTTTCAATGCATGGAAGCGTCGAAGCTAAAAAAACAAGAATATATTTCTTACCAAATGAATTTTGAAATAATAACTCAGGATTTAAACAAATCATCACGCATAAGGTTTTTCTTGGTTCTTGCACTAGTAACTGTAGGCACACATATACTAAACTCTCAGCGTCTTCAAAGAAGTGAAGAATCAAAGGGCACCAGAAACGTTGGACAACAGTATGAAAAGAGAGTAGATAGCCTATTTGCCAATCTTACCACGGATACACCAGGTGCGGCGTTATCAGTTACCATTAAGGGCGACATTATATTTTCCAAGGGATATGGTAGCGCAAACCTTGAATATGGAATACCCATCGATGTGAACAGTATTTTTCATGTTGCTTCCATTTCCAAACAGGTAACAGCATATTTGATTCTATTATTGAATCAGCAAGGTAAATTAGCTCTTGAAGATGATATTCGCGATTATTTGCCAGAGGTGCCGGACTTTGGTGCCACTATTACCATAAAGCATTTAATGGACCACACCAGTGGGTTAAGAGATCAATGGATATTACTTTCCATAGCGGGTTGGCGCTTGGATGATGTTATTACCCAAAACCAAATTATGAGAATGATTGGTCGGCAAAAAGAACTCAATTTTTCTCCAGGAGACGATTTCATGTATTGCAATACGGGATATACGTTGTTGGCAGAAATTATTGAACGGGTATCGGGAAAATCATTTTCGGATTTTGCTCGCGATAAAGTATTTGAACCTTTACAAATGCACAATACTTTCTTTTATTCAGATCATGAGACTATTGTCAAAAATCGAGTTTATTCTTATTACCATGACAGCAACAGCGAATTCAAAAAAAGCAACCTAAACTATGCGAGTGTGGGCGCCACCAGCATGTTCTCAAATGTAGAAGACATTGGTGTTTGGGCCTCATATCTAAATACAATATCGAAAGAAGATTCATTTATGAATCAACAGTTTACAAAATCTGGAAAGTTAAATTCCGGTAAGGCAACCAATTACTCTTCTGGACAGTTTATCGGAACCTATCAAAAATATAGGTCCTTTTGGCATGGTGGGGCAGACGCGGGTTATAGGGCCCATGTTTTACGAATACCCAAGTTGGATTTTTCTGTTGTAGTATTGGGTAATTTTGAAGAATTTGACCCACGAAGTATGGCCAAAAGCATTGCAGATATCTTTTTGGAGGATATAATTAATCCCAATAAAAAAGCCGATGAAAGCACACACAGGTATTCTTTAGAGGATAATGGAGAAGAGACCAAAGATTTAATTGGCAGGTATTTATTTGATTCAGGGGATACCATTAAAGTGGTTGCTGACCAGAATGACTTACTAGTTAAACATTTAGACAAAGAACTTCATTTAAAAAAGATAGCTATAGACGTTTACGGTGATTCAACCAATGGTACTGAAATCGTATTTAAAAGAGATTTCTTTTATAGGGTGATAGGTCTTGAATATAAAAACAAAGTTCAGAAAAGAATAGCATCAAAAGTACTTTTGAAAGATGGGGTTAAATTGAATAGACCTGAGTATGAAGGAAATTATTATAGTGAAGAACTTGGGACTATGTATCAAATCCGTTGGATAGGACATAAATTCATGGTTTTTCATCAAAGGCATGAACCTTTTGAGCTGAGGCCCATGGACTCCAATAATTTTATTGGTAATGAATGGTTTTTCGATAGCGTGGAGTTTATTCGCGATGATAAAGAAGACATTACCGGTTTCGAGGTAACCTTTGGGGGGGTCCGAGCACTTCAATTTTTAAAACTTAATGGAGAAGGGCAAATTATCCAAATTGAAAACTGACCTCTCTTTTTAGTATTGATAGGTCTTTGCCTCACTTTTCATTTAGATCGTCAATATTCGGAATTAGAATGATTTGATATACCACTTTGGATGAAACCATGTCGTTGTAACAATTCAATTGATAGTCTTGCCCATAAATGGCCCTCAACCTTTCATCAATGTTTTTTATTCCTGTTCCTTTTTTCTTCATTTCCGTCAGGTTTTTATCCAATGGGGTTCCATTGTTCCTGACCTCTATGACCAATAATTTGTTTTCGTCAATGGATATTTCAATTTCAACAATCAATGACTGATGAGTGGCAGAATATCCATGTTTCACAGCATTTTCCACTAGAGGTTGTATGATAAGAGGAGGTACCTGAATACTTTTGGGTTCCAAATGTATTTCCTTTTTAATGCTCAATTGGGCCTGAAAACGGGTTTCAATAATATTGAGATACTTATCCAATAACTCCAGTTCGTGCTCCAAAGAAATGAGTTTATGTTCGTGGAGATTGACCGTGTTGTAGAGATATTCGCTAATATCGGCAATCATGTCTTTGGATTTTTCCTTGTCGATGTCTATTAAGGCTGAAACACTATTCAGGGAGTTGAACAAAAAATGCGGATGAAGCTGGTTCTGAAGAGCCAAAGTTTTGGCCTCATGGAACTTTTGCTGAATGATGTTCTTTTTTTCGCTTTCCGCAAGTGAACTTTTAATATAAAAGTAGGTGTAGATAATAAAGGTTATGGTGAAATACACCAGTAGGTTATATTCAAAATATTGGATAAAATTAAACCGTAATCTCTCAAGGTTAAAGCCCCTCCTGTGCGGAAGGTTATCTATTATAGTTGCCAATTGATGTAAGAAGGTCATTAAAGCCCCAAAAATCAGGGCACAAAAAAGATGTATGGGGATGATATAACGCCAAGAAGTTTTTCGTTCGATAAGACTCTTGATCAAATAACTGATTAGAATGGCAAACCCCATGACACCCATCCATTCCAAAATCATACTAATAATAATATCGGTCCAGGTGACAAAGCCCAGTAGTCCTACAAATACTTTCAAGTAAATGGTCTTGATCATTGAGATTATGGTGAGCCCAGTATAGAACAAGGCAAGTAAAACCACCAATTTTCTCTCTATAAAGCCTTCAGATTTTGTATTGAGCATTTCAGCCATTACGAATTTGGTATTTGTTAAGAGGGTTTTCGGGCCCTAACTTTTATACAGCATAAATCATTAAACCTTCCATTAAGATCAGAAAGTAGGGGACACAGATCATTTGTTCCTTTTCGTGGGCTTGGGGCAGGTACATTTACTATAACAATTTATTATTTCTCAGTTTTAAATTGTTTTGAATTAGCTATTAAAGCCGGCCCTGTGTCGGCTTTTTAATTTATCCCCAATTTTGAAAAGAAAGTCTTTTTGTATCCCTTACTTACCCTGATTAAATTATGGTCAACCATTTTAACATCTAGCTCTCCATAATTGGAATAAACCAGTTCCTCTATAAAATCAAAGTTGACAATAGATGAGCGGTGTATTCTGGCAAAAGATTGATGTTCCAATTGTTTGATAAGATTGGTTATGGATTCCCGAAGCACATATTTTTTCTTTAAGGTGTATATTTCCGAATAATAACCGGAAGCCAAAATATATTTGATTTCGGAAGTCGCTATCAGATTGATTTTATTGCCCAACTTAACTGGAATTTTGGTCAAGTTTTGATCTGCACTTCTAGCACTTTCCTTGTTTTCTAAATATTCTAACAGCTTGGATACTTTTTCATCATATCCTGGACTTTTTCTGGAGAAATATTCTTCAACTTTTGACAGCGTTTTAAAAAAACGTTCATCCTTAAAAGGCTTTACCAGAAAATCAAAAGCAAAAACGTCGAAAGCCTTTATGGCATGTTTGTCATAAGCCGTAACAAAAATGAAAATAGGATTGTATTCAAGACCTTTAACTATATCAAAACCAGTTATATTGGGGAAATTAATATCCAAAAAAACCAAATCTGGCCTTAGCTCATTGATTTTTTCCATAGCCTCTTGCCCTTGGTTATAGCAACCAATAAGATCAAACTTTTTGTTGTCTTTTAAAAGCAATTCTACTCGCTTGGTCGCTAAAATTTCATCGTCTGCAATAATGGTCTTAATCACCGCCATCCATAACCTTTTGAGATTTAAAAGTAACAAATATCGCTGTCAGTGCAAATTTGGTTCAGAGCCTTAAAATCAGGTATAAGCTTTTTTAAATCAGAAAATTGACGCTTTAAATCATTATATGGCTGTTCACATCAAATTGTAAACCAAAGAAAGAATGAAGCCTGTCTTTGGAAAACTACCAGAATTTCGTCAAATGGCCGAACAGAGCGGAATTTAGGCCCCTCACTTCATCAAAACACGACTAGAGTTCATTAAATCTGAGAGCGTATCACAGGACTTTACTTTTACTCGATAACTAATAAACTCTAAAATAAAAATGAGAAACAGAATTTACTTGATTTTCCTGTTCTTTCTGGCCTATGTTGCTATTGGCTATGGACAGGAAAGAAAAATTACAGGTACTGTCACCGATGAAAGTGGCTTACCGTTGCCTGGTGTGAATATTATTGTAGAAGGTACCACAACAGGTACTCAGACCGATTTTGATGGGAATTATTCCATCTCTGCTTCGCAAGGTCAGGTTCTACTCTTCACATATATAGGACAAAGAGACGAGAGACGCACGGTAGGTGCAAATAATGTGATGAATCTGCAAATGCAGGAGGACACACAGGCCCTCGAAGAAGTGGTGGTAACCGCCCTTGGTATTAAAAGGGAAAAGCAGGCCTTGGGATATGCCGTAGCTGAAGTAGGAGAAGATCAATTGGCGCAACGCCCCGAGGGTGATGTGGCCAGGGTTCTTCAAGGAAAAGCCTCTGGGGTACAGATTACAAACCAGAATGGTTTATCCGGTTCCGGTACTAACATTATTATTAGGGGACTTTCTACTTTCAGTTCCAGTAACCAAGCACTGTTTATTGTGGATGGTGTTCCTTTTAGTACGGATACCAATTCACAGGGAAGAGGAGGAGAAACTCAGGATTTCATTAATGGAAACAATGGGTCGAGCCGGTTTTTGGACCTTGACCCCAACAATATTGAAAGTGTTAACGTACTGAAAGGTCTTGCTGCGGCTACACTTTATGGTTCCCAAGGTAGAAATGGTGTTATTCTGATAACCACTAAAGGGGGTAGTGCTTCATCCGGCCCTAAGAAAACCGAAATAACAGTAAATACTTCTTATTTCATAAATGAAATAGCTTCCTTGCCAGACTACCAAGATCAATATGGTAACGGTTTTGACCAATCTTTTGGTTGGTTCTTCAGCAACTGGGGTCCAAGTTTTGATCGAGGTGGAGCAGCTGGATGGGGAAATCAAGCTGCAATTGATGAAAATGGCACCTTGCCACATCCATACTCCACATCAACATCTGCAATTCAAGCAGCTTTTCCTGAATTTCAAGGAGTTAGATACCAATGGAGGCCTTACGATAGTGTAAGGAAGTTCTTCCGTCAGGGAGGTGCAGCTACGCTAAACCTTAATGTTAGAGGAGCATCAGAAAATGGAATGATTTCATATAACATCAACTACGGGCATCTAAACGATAAAGGATTTACACCCAACAACTCCGTTACAAGGAATACTTTGGGAATTGGGGGTAATGCCAAGCTTACCAATAAATTTACGGTAAGCGGTACGCTTAATTTCTCTAGGACCAAATATGTATCACCACCGGTGGCTCTAAGTTTGGGTAATGGCGCCCAGGGTTCAGGTTCTTCTGTGTTTGGTGATCTGTGGTTTACACCTAGGAGTATTGATGTTCAAGGTCTTCCTTTTCAAGATCCTATTACTGGAGGTAGTGTCTATTACAGACAGAACAATTCCATTCAGCATCCGCTATGGACTGTTTACAATGCAGAAACATCCCAAGAAACCAATAGAGTTTTTGGTCAGGCTTCTATTCAGTATGACTTAAACGATAACCTTAACATCATTTATAGAGCAGGAGTTGACGTCTATAGTGAAAACAATGTCACTTTTCAAAATAGGGGTGGGGTAAACAGTAACAGTAATGATGTAAGATTGGCCAGTGGTTTTTATGAAACCTGGAACAATACCAACACCATTTGGGATCATAATTTGGTGTTCAATGGGGATTACGACATTACGGAAAAGATTGGTACCACCTTTAATATAGGGGCCACCTCCAGAAGAGAAGTTTTTGACCAGAATGGAGTTGCCAGTGACAATCAGCAGGTTTTTGGCGTATTGAGGCATTTTAACTTTCTCAATTCCTTGCCAATTCAGCTTTTTGCAGAGCGAAACCTTGTAGGGGTATACGCCCAGGCTGATTTTGACTACGACAATATTTTCTACTTGACCTTGGCGGCAAGAAATGACTGGGTTTCCAATTTTTCAAAAGAAAACAGATCTCAGTTCTATCCCAGTGCCAGTCTTTCATTCATTCCAACTGCAGCTTTTGATGGGCTTAAATCTGAAAATGTCCTGAATTATCTAAAGATAAGGGCAGGATTCGGTTCTTCGGCCAACTTTGAATCTACCGCTTATCCTATAGCAAACACCCTGATCATGAATGTTAGGGACACCCAAGATGAAAATGGGGCTAATGTTGTTTCCAATACTTCGCCAGCAAGATTTGGAAATCCCGACTTGAAGCCTGAGGTTTTAAATGAAATTGAATTAGGAATAGAATCACGTTTCTGGAATAATAGAATCACTTTAGATGGTTCTGTTTACAAGCGTTTCACCAAAGATTTGATTATTGATAGACCCCTTGGGCCAGAGACTGGTTATACGGTAATCGCTACCAACATTGGAGAAATAGAATCTGAAGGTGTGGAAATTGACCTAGGGGTCAATTGGATTCGAGCTAAGAATGAAGGTGGGTTCAACTGGGACACCAATGTCAACTTTACGGCCTACGAGACTACTGTGACCGATTTAGGTTTGGATACAGACAAGGTAATCTACTCTGGATTTAACAACCTTGGAAATGTTGCTATTGAAGGGGAGCCTTTAGGAGCCCTTTTTGGAAGTAAAATTTTAGTCGACGACAATGGTAATGATGTTATAGGATCCGATGGATTTTATGTGCAAGATCCAAATGATGCGGTAATAGGAGATCCTAATCCGGATTGGGTGGCCAATGTTAGAAACAGCATTTCTTATAAAAACTTCACTCTTGGTTTCCAATGGAACTATACGCAAGGTGGAGATATTTACTCTTCAACAATCTCCACTCTTCTTGGAAGAGGACTTATCACTGAAACTTTGGATAGGGAGGACTCCTTTGTACTACCTGGAGTAGATTCCAACGGGAATACCAATAGATTACAAATCAACAACTCTGATTACTTCTTTAGTAACATTCTATTTGGACCTAGCGAATTACAGGTGTACGATGCTACCACTATTAGGCTTCAAGAAGCCTCTTTGGCCTATTCACTCCCTAAAAAGTTTTTGGACAAAACTCCATTTGGAGCTCTAACATTTACGGTTTCAGGACAGAACCTATGGTTTAGGGCGGTAAACATGCCCAAAGGAGCAAATTTTGATCCAAATACAGCTGGCTTAGGTGTGACCAACGGTCAAGGATTCGACTTTCTTAACGGGCCTAGCTCCAGAAGATATGGTTTAAGCATTAAGGCTTCATTCTAAGAACAAAAAAAATGAATAAGATGAAAAACATAAATAAATATTTAATCGCAATTCTTAGTGGGGTCTTGCTTGGTATGGGTTCATGCGAGACCACAGAGTTGGATATAACCGATAATCCAAATGCTTTGGTGCCAAGCCAGGCAAATCCAGACTTTTTGCTGACTTCCATCCAGGAAGATTTTGCAAGACATTTGGAAGGTACGGCGGCAACAGAGGATAACTTTCTGTCGACCAATGATGGGCTCAACGAAATAGGTATGGAATTGGTCCGTACTGCCCATTTAAGTGGTAGAAACTATCAGAGTACGTTTCAAGGAAATGCATTTGATGATGAATGGACCAACGTGTACAGAGGAATACTTGCCGATATAGTGGCGCTTCAACCCTTGGCGGAAGAAGCTGGACTGGTGCATCATATTGCTATTGCCAAATTTATTGAAGCCTATGTAATTACTTCAATGGTGGATTTCTTTGGCGATATTCCCTATTCCGAAGCCATTCTTTTGAGTGAGGGAATACAAAATCCGGTACAAGATGCCGGTCAGGATATTTACAATGCAGCTATTTCTCTATTGGATGAAGCTATTTCCAATTTTAGGGCAGATGCTCCTGTAGATCCCGTAAACGATTTCTTCTACGATAATGACTACGACAAATGGGAACTGGCGGCTAATACGCTCAAGCTTAAGTTGTATTTGCAGACCAGATTGGTAGATTCCAATGCTGCTGCCCAATTTGATGCAATCATAAGTTCCGGAAACTATATCCAGGATACCGAAGATGATTTCCAATGGGCATGGCCTGCAAGCAGTGCCAGTAATCCAGATACCAGACATCCTCGATATGGAATCAACTATGCCTCTGCAGGGGCCACAGATTACTCGTCTAACTGGTTGATGAACCTTATGGACACTACAGATGATCCTAGGATTAGGTACTATTACTATCGTCAGGCAACTGCAGTACCTGGTGCAGAGATTCCACCAGATGAGCAGCTGTTGCAATGCTCTTTGGAACTACCGCCACCGCACTACACTGATGGAGGTTTTACTTTCTGTTGGTTGCCTAACGGATATTGGGGTCGTGATCATGGAGATAATGATGGTACCCCACCAGACGGATTGTTGAGAACCACTTGGGGGGTATATCCTGCAGGGGGAAGATTCGATGATAGCTCGTTTACGGCTATAGCTCAAAATAACGATGCAGGCTCTTTTGGAGGTAATGGAGTTGGGATTTCCCCAATATTAAGTGCCTTCATGGTAGATTTTTATAGAGCTGAAATGGCTTTGGCCTCAGGCGATGAAGCTTCCGCAGAATCCTTTTTACAGGAGGGGTTGAACAAACAAATTGCAAAAGTCCAGTCTTTTGGAGCATTGGATGCCAGTGCTGATTTATCCTTGGAACCATCGGCTGCAGAGGTGACCAGCTATATCGGTACCGTGATTGGCAATTTCAATGCGGCTGATGCCAATGGTAAATGGAATGTACTGGGTGAGCAGTTTCTCATATCCTTCTATGGAAATGGAGTGGACCCCTATAATTTTTATAGAAGAACTGGATTTCCAACAACCGTACAGCCCAATAGGGAAACAGACCCAGGGCAATTCATGAGATCCATGTACTATCCTGCGATATCCGTGAATTCAAATTCCAGTGTATCGCAGAAATCCACCAACGCTGAACCCGTTTTTTGGGATAACACTAGCGGTCCAGTCGCCAATTAAAATAGAGCTATGAATATTAAAATAAGAATCATGAAAAAAAGCATATTATACTCAACAGCCTTGTTGGCATTTTTACTGGGCAGTTGTAGTTCTGATGATAAAAAAGTTGACACTGTTCAAGCCACAGTGGAACGTGGTGCTGTATTGAGGACCCTCTCAATTTCAGGAAGCGCACTTGATGTTTTAGACACATCTGCAACTACTACCATTGAATTGGAAGAACAAGACCATCTAGATGGCGAGTTGTTATCAGAGGTTAGGGTTTTTGTAGACTTGGATGATAATACAGAGGACGAAACCACAACGACCACTGAGGCATTTGTAAAGACCATTCCTTCTTCAGATTTCAGTGTGGGTGAATTTGGCTTGCCTCGTGGCACGCTTTCCATTACCCTGGGAGAGATGGCCTCGGCACTGGGACTGGATTTTGGGGATTATAATTGTGGTGATGCCTTTCTCTTAAGATTAGAACTGGAACTTACTGATGGTAGGGTATTTTCTAGCGATGATGTGACAGGAACGGTGCAAGGTGGGTCTTTCTTTTCCTCGCCTTTTCAATACAGGGTTAACCTAATAGCTCCATTGCCATCAGCGGACCTGTATACAGGACAGTATCAATTGACGTCTTTAGCACCAGGTATTTTTGGGGTCAACGATTTTGTTGATGCCGAATATACCCTAGAAAGTACTGGAAATACCATCAGAGTTATAAAAGACGCATTTACTTTTGCGGCTTTCGGACCTTTTGGTCCAGTGGATATTGAGTTTCAATTTATTTGTGGAGAAATTGTCATGAGTGCTGCTCAAGGAATGGGAGCAGGATGTGGTGGAACCATACAAAGTGGCCCGGCCTTGGTCGACAACAGTACCTACGATTTGGCAAATCCAGATGATACGGAGTTCATTATCAATTTCACTTCTGATGAGACGGATGACTGTGGAACCGGAGGAGCTCAAGGTTCCATAAGGCTGACAAAGATATAGTTAGTTAGAGTATACATTTTTAAAGAGTGGATTGGTCATTGGAATTTTCTCCAAATGGTCGGTCCGCTTTTCATTTTTATAGCCCTTGAGCAGCAATCCGCGGAGGAATTTGGTGTGTAAAAAGCTTTGTAAGCAACTATTTAAAAGCCCAAAACAGGGCGCTCATAGCAGTATATATGCCGCTTATAGCAAAAAGGGTATATCTCACTTCACTTAACCTTCGATTAACAAATAACAATAGGGGATAGATGAATTTTATCACCAAATCTGTAAACAACAAACTAATGAAAAACAGAAACTTAGCACTTGCTCTTTTATTTTTTCTTACTCTTCTGTCTTTTGGTTATGGACAGGGAGTTACCACCTCCTCCATAGGAGGAAGAATATTGGATGGAGATGGTGAACCTCTACTTGGAACCAATATTAAGGTAACGCATTTGCCTTCAGGCACACTATATGGGGGCACCACCGATTTTGATGGATATTTTAGGGTCACTGGAATGAGACCGGGAGGACCATATCGGGTGGAGGTATCTTTTATGGGTTTTGATGATTACGTAGAGGAAAATATCTTCTTACAACTGGGTGAATCCTATAGGATAAATACTCAACTAAATGAAACCACAACCGCTTTGGAAGGTGTTGTGGTAACCGCACAATCTAGTGGAGTTTTCAATTCCAATAGAACTGGGGCCGAAACCAATATCAGTAATAGATTGATACAGACGATTCCTGCAGCTTCTAGATCGATTGCTGATTTTGTCCGACTCACCCCTCAAGCACAGATCAGGGAAGGAAATGATGGGTTTACGGTCTCACTTGGTGGTCAAAACAACAGGTACAATGCAATTTATATTGATGGTGCAATAAACAATGATGTTTTCGGTCTGGCAGGCTCAGGGACTAATGGTGGGCAGACAGGGGTTAACCCATTTTCTGTAGATGCCATAGAATCATTTCAGGTGCAACTGGCTCCTTTTGATGTAAGGATTGCGGGTTTCTCCGGGGGATCTATAAGTGCGGTAACACGCTCGGGAACCAACGATTTTAAAGGATCGGCCTACTACTTTTTTAGAAATCAGAATTTAGTCGGAAAAACTCCTCCTGATAATGTTGGGGAGGACGGTGTTCGAGAAAAACTGAATGATTTTTCTGCAAAGACATTTGGATTTAGGGTTGGAGGTCCTTTGGTGAAAGACAAGCTTTTCTTCTTTGTCAACTATGAACGTCAAGATGATGAAACCCCTCAACCTTTCAGCATTTCCAACTATGTTGGAGACACTGATGCACAAGGACTGACGAGCTTAAGTTCGTTTTTGCAAAACACCTATGGATATGATCCAGGTGGGTATGATAATAATACCAGGACATTGACCAGTGACAAGATTACGGCAAAGTTGGATTGGAATATCAATGACAACAATAAAGTGTCTATAAGACACAGCTATGTAAAGGCCGATAATCTTGAGGCCAGAACATCTGGCAATTTTAATATTGGTTTTATCAACGGTTCTGAGTTTTTTGAATCCATTACCAACTCCACGGCATTGGAATGGAATGCCAGAATTGGGAATCGTATGGCCAACAAATTGGTCGTGGGTTATACGGCGGTTCGAGATGACAGGGACCCTTCTGGAAGCCCCTTTCCATCAGTGGATATTTTTGATGGTAGCGGAAGAATCACATTTGGTGCGGAACCGTTTTCAACTGCAAACTTGTTAAATCAAGATGTATTTACCTTGACCAACAATTTTGAGATCTATTCTGGTAAGCACACCTTTACTCTAGGTACGCACAATGAATATGCGAAGGTCAAAAACTTGTTTTTTGCCTTCAATTATGGGGACTATACCTATAACAATGTGACAGATTTCATCAACAACGAAAACATAAATTTCTACCAACATGGGTATTCCCTAGTGGGTGATGGAACAGTTGGCGATGAGTCAGCCGGTGCTTCTGAGTTTAATGTTTGGCAATTGGGACTTTATGCGCAAGATGAATATCAAGTGACAGAGAACTTTAAACTGACCGCTGGTCTACGGTTCGATTTCCCTATTTGGGAGGACGGGAATGTGAATGATGACTTCAACAATAGGACCATTCCACTTTTAGAGGCTGAAGGAAAAGATTTGCAAGGGGCTCAGGTTGGAAAGGGTGTTAATACCACGGTTCATGTCTCTCCCAGGATTGGATTTAATTGGGACGTAAATGGAAACCGGGAAACACAAATACGGGGTGGATGGGGAATGTTTACTTCCCGATTGCCATTGGTATGGCCCGGCGGGACCTACAATAATAATGGGATTACTGGTGGATTTGCCGCTAGCTTCAATATCTCTGATGAAGTTACTTTCAACCCTAATGTAAACAACCAACCCGTAAATGTTGAACCTGGAACTGGTGGTGTAGGGGGCAATGTAGACTTGTTTGCCGAGGATTTTAAATTGCCCAAGGTCTGGAAAGCTAATTTGGCGATTGACCAAAAACTTCCATTTTTTGGTTTGGTAGGATCTTTGGAGGGAGTTTATAACGACAATATCAATGCGGTTTTTTATGAAAACCTGAATATCAGGGGACCTGTAGGGTCCTTGAATGGTGCGGATAACAGACCTTTTTATGACCGTAACGATAGGATAGATCGTACCTACGGAGGTGTTTACCTTGCTTCAAATACGGATGAGGGATCTTCATGGAACTTTAGCGCCACTTTAAGAAAACCCTATATAAATGGTTTCTCTGGAAGTGTTTCTTATTCGTACGGAGACGCAAGGGCCATTTTTGATGGGACTTCATCCCAAAACAGCTCCCAATGGAGAAACTATCAAACCGTGAACGGAAAAAATTCAAATTTACCGGTTACCCGATCTGATTTCTCCCAAGGACATAGAATTGTTGGGAATTTCTCCTATGAGTTCAAATGGAATGACAACATTAAAACCACCTTGGCTCTTTTTTATGACGGAAACCAGGCTGCTCCATTTAGTTATATTTATCAAGAAGGGGCAGACCTTCTCAATGATGATTCCAGAGATAATGCTTTGATCTATGTACCCAGGAATGCGGGCGAGATCAATTTGGTAGAAAGCAATGGTCTCACCCCGGAAGAACAGTGGCAAGCGTTGGATGCATTTATTGAAAGCGATGATTATTTGCGAGGCCGCAGAGGTAATTATGCAGAAAGAAACGGGGACAGGGGACCTTGGAGCCATGTAGTTGACCTGAAGTTCATACAAGATTTTTCACTTAACCTTGGAGGTAATACCAAACATGCCTTTCAGTTTACTGCTGATATCTTCAATTTTACCAATTTCCTGAACAAAGATTGGGGGCAACGCAGGTTTATAAGACAGGTTGGTTTAATAAGGACCGAATCTGGGGGTGAAGACCCCACATTTAGTTTTAATCCAAGTATCGTTGAACAGTTAGAGCAGATAGATGATGCCGGTATTCAAAGTTCAAGATGGCAAATGCAACTTGGATTAAGGTATAACTTTAACTAGAACTGTGCTTAACAAAGAATAGCGTTTAGGGTTTCTTACCAATGTGCCTTTTGGCACTAACCATTAAAAGGAGTTTACAAGCGACTTGTGTCCGTGTAGGCTCCTTTTTTATAGTATCAGCGTTGGGCACCAAATTGTTTTTTTAATGCTTTAAAATCTGCATAGTCGATATGTTCCACAATCTTTTTACCATCGAATTTAAGCACCATCACTGTTCTTATATTGAAATGATAGATTTTCTTGGTTTGAAAATCTTGCCAGGAATAATTGAGAAAACCTTCAAAAATTGCGTAGATATCAGAAAAGAAGGAGTTATCCATTTTAAAATCCATAGAGACTATATCCCTTGAAATATTTGATAAATGTGAAAGTACAGCCTGCTTTCCTTTCACCTCCGTTATTGCTGTGCCAATCTCCTTTGATGTGGGATCGGACCATCTAATTGAATCCTGCATATGGATAGAATATAATGCTGAATCCTGGGCATAGTAGGCATTGATATATTCTAGGGCAATTTCTGAACGGGTCTTTTCCTGCGCATTCACATTCCATACGCCTAGTTGAAGAAAAAATAGAAGAATATAAAATCGATTTCTAGAGTTGTTTTGGGAGGATAGTGGTCTCAAGTGATTTTTCATGGATAGCCTGTAATATTGATACAAATGGAATTATTTCTGTGCTAACTAATTAGGAAGAACAGGGCGGCATATACTAATTACCTGATTACCTGCAAAACTTGATGGAAATATGATGTGAGTGACCATAAGTTGATGTGAAGGCCACTGCGAATGAATTAAGAAATTGAAGAAAACTCTACGCAAAAAAAAATCTGGAAGAACTATTCTTCCAGATTTTATGTGCTTTTCGGTATTGTTGTGACCTGACTGGGGCTCGAACCCAGGACCCTCTCCTTAAAAGGGAGATGCTCTACCAACTGAGCTATCAGGTCATGCTTTTGCAACGTTCTGTTGCGTTAAGCGGGTGCAAATATAACATCAATAATCTATTTTACAAGATGAATTAATGATAAATTTGTGTTTTTTTGAAATCGCATTTAAATCTGAAGAATGAAGGTAGTTTTGATAGGTTACATGGCAAGTGGAAAGTCTTCTGTTGGGAAGTTGTTATCCAAACAATTAGAGATTCCTTTTGTTGATTTAGACGAATATATTGAAGAACAACAAAAGATGACCATCAGCAAGATTTTTTCGGAAAAAGGAGAGCTTTTCTTTAGAAAGTTGGAACATCAGATGCTACAGAAAGTATTGGAGGAACATAGCAGCTTGATTTTGTCCACAGGTGGGGGTACTCCCTGCTATGGGGTCAATATGGATACTATTCTAAATAACTCAGATCATTCCGTTTACTTACAGCTTTCGGTCTCAGGTTTGGTAGACCGTATTGCGAATGAAAAGGATCAAAGACCCTTAGTAAGCGATATAGAAGCGAAAGACCTGGCCGAGTTTGTGGGGAAACATTTGTTTGAAAGAAGAGGGTTCTATGCCAAAGCAAAACATACGATAAGTGGCGATGGCAAAGATTTG
The DNA here is from genome assembly GCF_003382275.1 of Flagellimonas nanhaiensis. GTDB lineage: Bacteria > Bacteroidota > Bacteroidia > Flavobacteriales > Flavobacteriaceae > Flagellimonas > Flagellimonas nanhaiensis. Next base: position 16,483 of record NZ_QTJX01000008.1, on the reverse strand, counting down.
GATACCGTGGTTTCGGAAGTAAAGAAGTTATTAGTCTAAATAGACAGCATTGTTTTTTGGCTCAAATTCTACCCGTATATGCTCATTCAAAGAAGTGGACAATGAAATTCCCTTATAATCTGCTTTGATAGGATATTTTTTGTGGTTTCGATTGACCAATACGGCAGTTCGCAGTTGTTTAATGGGTGTTTTAAGAAAATGATGTACCCCGTAAATAAGAGTGGTACCTGAGTTGAGTACGTCATCTATGATGACAATGGACTTGTTTTTGTATTCCTCTTCAGGAATGGAGGTTTCCACTCCACTTTTTAAAGGGTTCTTTTTGTCCATGCTTATTTTACAAAGAACAAGCTTGGCCTCAGCAATTTTCTTTAGCACAGCTACTATTTTCTTCGCAAAATGTATCCCTCCCCCTTCAATACCGGCTATTATAATTTCCTTTTGGTTTACATTGGCCTCACAAATTTGATAAGCAATTCGTTTGGCAATGTGCTGGATTTGATCGTGGGTCAGAATTTGATTCACCATTTACGTTGAATATATTATCAAAGATATAAAACACATCATTCAGATTCATCCAAATAATCGTCTATATCTCTTCGGTCCTTTTTGGTAGGTCGTCCAAGTCCTTTTTTTCTATAGTGGCTCTTGGCATATTTTTGCAGCTCATTGTGCTCAAAGGCCTCTTTGGGTGTAGTGTCTTTTCGGTAGAGATCCACCAGTTTGGCACCAACCCTGCTTTTAGGGATGTCCATTACAGTAAGTTGATAGTCTATTTGGTTTTTCCTGAGGATGATTTCGTCCATGGGATAAACTTCCCTAGAAGGTTTTACCACATTACCATTGATGCGAACATGTCCATTTTTAACAGCATTTGTGGCAACGTTTCTAGTTTTAAAGTATCTAGTACACCAAAGGAACTTATCTATGCGCATAATGGACTCAAATCTTTGTTAATGCAACAAGCAAAAATAACGGAAAATTGTATCTTGCGCAGCTAAATAATATACTTGATGAAGTACGGAATCCTAGCTTTTTTATCTATTATACTATTATTGTCCTCTTGCAATAATGATGATGGAGGACCTGATGTAATCAGTGTTCCCCCAAGATTGTTGGCCGAACAAGTTGAAGAGGATGAACAGGAAATCAGGGAGTTTCTACAGACTCATTTTTATAATTATGAAGATTTTGAGACACCACCTGTAGGTTTTGACTTCAAAATAAAAATAGATACCATATCCGGTGATAATGCCGATAAGAGGCCTATGATGGAGGATGCGCAAGCGTTTACTATCGATGTATCCTCAAGTCATTTTGGGTTGTCTGAAGAAGAAAACGATATTGCACATACCTATTATTTTATTGAGGTACTTGAAGGGCAAGGAGAAAGCCCAACAGTGGCCGACTCCGTTTTTGTGAAATTTCAAGGTTCCCTGCTGGATGGATCCCTATTTGATGAGAGTCCTACTTTTCTATGGCAGGAAAATCCCTTTACTCTAAGAGGGTATTCCAACGGAATTGCCCAACTCACTGCGGGAACCACAGACCAGATTATTGACAATGGTGATGGAACTTTTGATGTGGTTGATAAAGGCATGGGCATTGTGGTTATGCCTTCAGGACTGGCCTATTTTAATCAATCGCCGTCGAATGCAATTCCAGCCTATTCCAGTTTATTGTTCAAAGTAGAATTGGGTCTTTTCATCAAGGATACTGATAATGATGGGGATGGCATACCTTCTATTTTGGAAGATGTGGATGGAAATGGATATTTGTTTGATGATAATACGAATGCTGACGACGAATTTAGCCCATTGCCAAATTTTAGAGATCCTGATGATGATGGAGATGGAACTTCTACCCGAAGTGAAATTACAGATGATCAAGGCAATATAATTCTTCCATACCCAGATAGTGATGGTGATGGAACACCAGATTATTTAGATCCTGACACGAACTAATAAAAAAGGCCCGCTTTAAGCGGGCCTTTTTTTTTATGGTCTGGTACTCGAATTTAATTTCAGGGACAATGAAAAGATAATTTGGGAGGGTCTAGAATCCACCCGTCCGTCAATATTGGTAATGTTATTGGAAATGATTCGTGCCTCATTTTCAGAAAAACCTCTTTCATAGCGCACGTCCAATCCAATTTTTCCAAGATTGACACCAACGCCAGCGTTTAATCCAACCGTAAAATCATTTTCAACATCTTCCACCTCTAGGTCACCAAGATCGTTATTTAAGGTATACTGAAAAGCTGGTCCGGCAAAAACATGCAAGGGACCAACAATTTTAACGCCCAATAGCACTGGTAAGTCCAATTTAGAGATATCGTAATCGTTGGAATTCCCATCAACATTGTAGGTACTTTTGGTTTTTGAAAAAACCAATTCAGGTCTAATATATACCTTCGGAAAATCCAATTTGCCCCAGAAACCAATGTGGTATCCTGTTTTGCCCTCGGCTCCCTCAACGATGTTTTCTGTGGCATCGCTTACGGAACCGATCAAGTCTCCATTTTTGTTGTAGCTCAAACCGGCCTTAATACCGAATCCTGTGCCGCTTTGGGCCATTGCTGCGGACCCAATAAGGGCCATTAACACAACTAGAAGTGTTTTTTTCATAAGTGTTTCGTTTTAATTGATTGAAGATCATCAAGGATGATGCCGAAAACTATTTTCGCTTCAACACTCTTAAAACGGCAGCTTCAATGGCTTTATTGTTCAATCCGTACTTCTCCATAAGTTGATAGGGAGTACCACTTTCCCCAAAACTATCCTGTACTGCAACAAATTCTTGGGGAGCAGGGTGATGGGTTGCCAAAACCCGGGCAACACTCTCACCAAGACCACCAAGATGATTGTGCTCTTCAGCAGTAACAACACAGCCTGTCTTTTTTACCGAGGCCAAAATAGCTTCATCGTCCAGAGGTTTTATGGTGTGTATGTTGATTACTTCTGTTGATATGCCCTGATTTTCAAGATTTTCAGCGGCCAATAATGCTTGCCATACCAGGTGCCCGGTGGCTAAAATGGTCACATCGGTACCTTCTTGGAGCATTAGGGCCTTACCAATCTCAAATTTTTGGTCAACAGGGGTGAAATTGGCCACTTTGGGCCTTCCAAAACGGAGATAAACAGGTCCGTCGTGGTCGGCAATGGCAATGGTTGCAGCTTTGGTTTGGTTAAAATCACATGGATTGATAACCGTCATGCCAGGGAGCATTTTCATTAGGCCTATATCTTCCAGGATTTGGTGGGTAGCCCCGTCCTCACCTAAGGTGAGTCCTGCATGTGAAGCACAGATTTTTACGTTTTTCCCAGAATAGGCAATAGATTGTCTAATTTGGTCATATACACGACCTGTAGCAAAATTTGCAAATGTAGAGGCAAATGGAATTTTTCCTCCAATGGTCAAACCTGCTGCAATACCCATCATGTTGGCTTCGGCAATTCCTACTTGAAAAAAGCGCTCCGGATTTTCCTCTATGAACGTATCAATTTTCAATGAACCGATCAAATCGGCACAAAGTGACACAACATTGGGGTTTGTCCTACCCAGTTCTGTCATCCCGGCTCCGTAACCGCTACGTGTATCTTTTTTCCCTTGGTCTATATATTTTGTCATCTTAAAAGTCTTCTGAATTAATAATCACCTAAAGTTTCTGGGTTTTGCGACAGCGCAATCTCCAACTGTTCGTCGCTGGGAGCTTTTCCGTGCCAAGCATGTGTATGCATCATAAAGTCCACTCCATTCCCCATTTCGGTTGTCATGACAACACAGACCGGTTTGCCTTTTCCAGTTCTGCTTTTAGCTTCATTCAACCCAGCAATGACTTGTTCTAAATCGTTACCGTTTTCAATTTCGAGAACATCCCATCCAAATACTTTGAACTTTTCGGCTACATCGCCCAAGGGCATTACATCTTCGGTACCTCCATCAATTTGTTGGCCGTTTCGGTCAATCGTAGCAATCAAATTGTCTACTTTTTTGCCTGCGGCAAACATAATGGCTTCCCAATTTTGCCCTTCCTGTAACTCCCCATCTCCATGAAGACTGTACACAATATGATCGTCATTGTTCAGCTTTTTAGCCAATGCAGCTCCAATGGCCACGGACATACCTTGTCCTAAAGACCCTGATGCAACACGTATTCCTGGAAGTCCTTCATGGGTTGTTGGGTGTCCTTGTAGACGGGAATCAATCAATCTAAAGGTGTTCAGCTCATCAATGGGAAAATACCCTCTTCGTGCCAATACACTGTAAAAAACAGGTGAGATGTGACCATTGGAAAGGAAAAACAAATCTTCTCCATGACCGTCCATGTCAAACCCACTTTTAAGGTCCATAATTTCATTGTAGAGTGCAACAAAAAACTCGGTACAGCCCAGGGATCCTCCCGGGTGGCCTGAGTTGACCTTGTGGACCATTCGTAAGATGTCCCTTCGCACTTGGGTCACTAAATCCTGTAATTCTTGAATGTTAGGCATTATATTGATTTTTAAGGTACCAAAAGTAACCGCATTAGATGGGCTAACCAAGTGCTGTTGAAAGATTTTACTAAACGCTTTACGAACAAACTTTATTTTTTTGTTAAGGCTTTGTGGAAATGAGTTGGCTATATTTGCGGTCTTAAACAAAAGTATTGGAGTTTACCTTAGTACAAAAGGACAAAGCGAGCAAGGCAAGAGCAGGTGAAATCACTACAGATCATGGCACAATACAGACACCGATTTTTATGCCTGTGGGCACTGTGGCCTCGGTAAAGGGAGTGCATCAACGTGAGCTTAAAGAAGAAATTGATCCTGATATTATTTTAGGGAACACCTATCATTTGTATTTAAGGCCCGGTACTGATATTTTGGAAAAGTCCGGTGGGTTGCACAAATTCATGGGATGGGACCGGAATATTTTGACGGATAGTGGAGGCTACCAGGTTTATTCCCTTTCAGATAACCGAAAGATTAAAGAAGAAGGTGTCAAGTTTAAGTCTCACATTGATGGGTCTTATCATTTCTTTACTCCTGAAAATGTGATGGAAATTCAAAGGACCATAGGAGCGGATGTTATTATGGCCTTTGACGAATGTACACCTTACCCTTGCGACTATAACTATGCCAAACGTTCCATGCACATGACCCATAGGTGGTTGGATAGATGCATATCGCACTTAGAAAAGCTTCCATTTAAATATGGATATTCCCAGAGTTTTTTTCCTATTGTTCAGGGATCGACTTTTAAAGATTTGCGAAAACAATCCGCAGAGTATATTGCTTCAGTAGGAGCAGAGGGAAATGCTATTGGAGGACTGTCCGTAGGTGAACCCGCCGAAGAGATGTATGAAATGGCAGAGTTGGTCTGCGATATCCTACCGGAAGATAAACCAAGATATTTGATGGGGGTGGGAACTCCAATCAATATTTTGGAGAACATTGCCCTTGGTGTGGATATGTTCGACTGTGTGATGCCAACCCGAAATGCACGAAATGGGATGTTGTTCACCGCCCATGGAACCATCAACATAAAAAATAAGAAGTGGGAGGCAGATTTTTCTCCCATTGACGAAATGGGAATCACTTTTGTGGATACCGAGTATTCCAAGGCATACTTGCGACATCTTTTTGCGGCCAATGAGTATTTGGGCAAACAAATTGCCACTATCCATAATCTTGGATTCTATCTTTGGTTGGTACGTACCGCTAGAGAACGTATTTTAGCAGGGGACTTTTTACAGTGGAAGAACCAGATGGTACAACAAATGGACAAAAGATTGTAATGCTTACCATTCTTGACAAATACATTCTCAGGCGTTATCTGGTCACCTTTATAGGGATGCTTTTACTGTTTGTACCTATTGGAATCATGGCCAATTTGGCTGAGAAAGTGGGTAAGATCATTGACAACGAAGCTCCCTTGTCCGAGGTTATAATCTTCTACGGGAATTTCACCTTGGTCATTGGAAATCTGTTACTTCCCATTTTTCTCTTCCTATCGATTATATTTTTTACTTCCAAATTGGCCAGTAACACCGAGATTATAGCCATTCTTAGTTCTGGGGTTTCGTATAGCCGATTTTTGAGACCCTATCTTATTGGGGCCACTTTAGTGGCCATTCTAATTTTTATGATGGGAATGTTTATTGTGCCGCATGCCAGTATTGGGTACAATGAGTTTGAGTACAAATACTTTAAACGTGGAAGACAGGATCGCGTAACAGATAATATTTTCAATCAGCTCAATGAAGATGATTATATATATGTAAGCAGCTTTGATCCCAACAGAAAGATTGGATATAATTTTACCTACGAACATTTTGATTCCATCAAGCAACTGGAATATAAAATTTCTGCAACCAATATTCGATGGATTGAAAAGGACAGTATCTACAGGTTGACCAACTATGTGAAGCGAAAGCTTAAAAACGATGTAGAGCAGATTGAGACCAAAAGAAGATTGGATACCCTCTTTACCTTCAAAATAGAGGACTTGACACCTGTTTCATATGTTGCCGAAACGAAAAACCTATTTGAATTGAACGATTTTATTGAAGACCAGCAACGAAAGGGCGCTTCCAATATCAATACTTATATATTGGTAAAGTACAAACGATGGGCGCTTCCTATTGCTGCATTTATTCTCACAATAATAGCCGTAGCGGTATCTTCCGTTAAAAGAAGGGGAGGTATGGGACTCAATCTTGCCTTCGGTATAGGCGTGGCATTCATCTATATCTTTTTTGACAAAGTGTTTGGAACCCTGGCGGAGCAGTCTGGATTTTCTCCTTTACTGGCTGTAATTATCCCCAATCTCATTTTCGGGGTCTTTGGAGTATACATGCTGATGAAGGCCAAGCGTTAAATCGCAATTATCATTCGAAGGAGTATTTTAAAGTTATATATTTGCCCCATCTTATTTCTGAAATTAGCTTTCCATGGAATATCTAGAATTTGAACTCCCCATCAAAGAACTTGAAGAGCAACTTCAAAAATGTATGATCATTGGCGAGGAAAGTGATGTGGATGTTAGTGAAACCTGTCAGCAGATAGAGAAAAAGCTCGCAGAAACCCGAAAAAGCATCTATAAAAACCTAACGGCCTGGCAGAGGGTCCAGCTTTCCAGGCATCCCAATAGACCGTACACCATGGATTACATCAATGCCATCTGTGGTGACACCTTCTTGGAACTCCATGGAGATAGGAATGTGAAAGATGACAAAGCTATGGTGGGTGGACTTGGTAAAATCGGAGACCAGAGTTACATGTTCATCGGGCAGCAAAAAGGATACAATACCAAGACCAGACAATACCGCAACTTTGGAATGGCAAATCCAGAAGGATATAGAAAAGCCCTGAGGTTGATGAAATCGGCAGAAAAGTTTGGGGTGCCGGTTGTTTGTTTTATAGATACCCCTGGGGCATACCCTGGAATTGAAGCAGAGGAAAGAGGACAGGGAGAGGCAATTGCCCGTAATATCTTGGAAATGACCCGACTCAAAGTTCCAATTATTGTTGTAATCATTGGCGAGGGAGCTTCCGGTGGTGCATTGGGTATTGGTGTTGGTGATAAAGTATTGATGTTGGAAAATACTTGGTATTCTGTTATCTCTCCAGAATCTTGTTCATCCATTCTTTGGAGAAGCTGGGAATACAAAGAACAAGCTGCAGAAGCTTTGAAGCTTACCGCAGTTGACATGAAAAAATTAAAACTAGTGGACGAGATTGTGCGCGAACCTATGGGGGGAGCACACTCAAACAGAGAAAAGACCTTTGAGACCGTCAGTAACAAAATTTCATCCCATTATGAGGAATTGAAAAAGTTATCACCAAAAGAATTGGTCAAGACCCGTATGGACAAATATGCCGAAATGGGCGTATTCAACGGGTAAATCCTGTTTTTCAGAGGCTCCTTTTTTTTATTAGGTTTTATCCTCATTTTTTTTTAAGTTATTAACAGGTATTTTATAGTTGTCAACATTCGTATTGTTGAATACCTGTGGAAATCGTATTCTGAAAATTTAAAGTTAACTAAAGGTTAATTACCTACTTTCGTAGTTATGGACAAGCCTAGCCCGATTGTTGGACATAGAGTGGACAAATCAACCCTAATCAACTTGGAAAAAGGGAAAATACCTCCGCAAGCAGTTGATTTAGAGGAAGTTGTGCTTGGTGCCATGATGATTGACAAAAAAGGCGTGGATGAAGTCATCGATATTTTGCACCCCGATGTTTTTTACAAGGATGCACATCGATACATTTACGAGGCAATCTTCAAATTGTTTGAATCCTCTGAACCAGTGGATTTATTAACCGTTTCCTCCCAATTAAAGAAGGAAGGAAGGCTGGAAGCTGTGGGTGGGGACTTTTATTTGATAAAATTGACCCAAAAAGTGGCCTCTTCGGCCCATATTGAGTTCCATGCCCGTATCATCCTTCAAAAGTATATTCAGAGGAGCCTGATTAAAATTTCAAGCGAAATCATTGAGGACGCCTATAGCGAATCTACCGACGTTTTTGACTTGCTGGACAGTGCTGAGGCAAAATTGTACGAGGTCACGCAAGGGAATCTTAAGCGTTCTGCGGAGACTGCTTTGGATTTGGTAATTCAGGCCAAAAAGAAAATTGAGGAGATTTCCAATAAGGAAGGAACAAGTGGTATTCCATCCGGATTTGACAAGTTGGATAAACTAACTTCAGGTTGGCAACCTAGTGACTTGATCATTGTAGCTGCAAGACCGGGTATGGGTAAAACGGCTTTGACGCTTTCTATGGCTAGGAACATTGCTGTGAATTCCGATATTCCCGTGGCATTCTTTTCTTTGGAGATGTCATCTGTACAGTTGATTACTCGATTGATTTCGTCAGAAACAGGTCTATCTTCTGAAAAACTCCGAACAGGTCGCTTGGAAAAACACGAGTGGGAACAACTGAACGTTAAGGTAAAATCCTTGGAAAAGGCTCCTTTGTTCATTGACGATACCCCATCACTTTCCATCTTTGATTTGCGGGCAAAAGCAAGAAGATTGGCTTCGCAACATGGAATCCAGCTGATCATCATTGATTATTTGCAATTGATGACCGCAGGAGGAAGTCAGAAAGGAGGGAACCGTGAGCAGGAAATATCTACCATTTCCAGAAACCTTAAGGCATTGGCCAAGGAACTTAATGTCCCAGTTATTGCACTTTCGCAGCTTTCACGTGCCGTGGAGACCCGTGGGGGCAGCAAGCGCCCAATTCTGTCGGATTTGAGGGAATCTGGAGCTATTGAGCAAGATGCCGATATCGTTTCCTTTATTTATCGACCTGAATACTATAAAATTGATGAGTGGGATGATGAAGAACGGACACCCACCCAAGGTCAAGCTGAATTCATTGTAGCAAAACACCGGAATGGTGGATTGGATAATATTAGGTTAAAATTTGTGGGAGCTCTGGGTAAATTTGATAACTTGGATGACTTTGATTCCCCATTCGAATTTCAATCAAAGATGAATGCGGACGAAGAAAATCCTTTTGCACCCCCTAGTTTGCCTAGTGCAGATGAGGCTTTTGGCAGTGCAATGAACAGTGATGACGACCCGGACGACAATGACGTACCTTTCTAAAATCCTACAAAACCTATTTCTGGCAAAAGCCAGAAACCTTACCCTTTTATGTTTCTTTTTATTTTTTTTGAAATCCACGGCGTCGGTAATTCTGATTCCCATGGATGCCGAAGGCCAGGAAAACCATCTTAAGGCCTATGGAATTACCTATTGGGTACTTACCAAACAACAAAAGGTGCAATGGTTACTTAACTACAGAGGGGGTTCCTTTCTTCTTCCGGATGGAGAAAATATTAGAAAAGAGTGCCAGATAAGGGGAGTTTCCTTTGAAGTTCTTTCAGATGCACAAGCTGAATCCATTTTGGATGAGATCAGTAGTCCCTCCCAAAATCAAGATGCGGTAATCTTGGAAAAAGCCCCTAAGATTGCTGTTTATTCCCCTAAGGGGAACCAACCTTGGGATGATGCAGTGACCATGGTTTTGACTTATGCGGAGATTCCGTACGTAACTGTTTATGACGAGGAGGTACTAGGTGACAAGTTGGTGCTCTATGATTGGTTGCACTTACATCATGAGGATTTTACGGGACAATACGGTAAATTCTATGGTGCCTATCGCGCTGCCCCTTGGTATATCGAGGCAAAAAGAGAGGCTGAGGATTTGGCCCAAAAACTAGGGTTTTCAAAAGTTTCTGAAGAGAAAAGGGCCGTTGCCCTGAAGATTAGAAATTATGTTATTGGTGGAGGCTTTATGTTTGCCATGTGTTCGGCTACAGATAGTTTTGACATTGCTCTGGCAGCTGAAAACACAGACATTTGTGAACCTATGTTCGATGGGGATCCTTCAGAAGCCAATTATCAGGGGAAGCTGGATTTCTCCAATACTTTTGCATTTACAAATTTTATGTTGGAACGGAATCCGTTGCGATATGAGTTTTCATCCATTGATATGACCAACAAACGCAGTAATGTTCCAAAGGAATCCGATTATTTCTCCCTTATGGAGTTTTCTGCAAAATGGGACCCAGTACCCACTATGCTTACCCAAAACCATACCTCATTGGTCAAAGGTTTTATGGGACAGACCACTTCCTTTACCAGAAGTCAGGTTAAGCCAACCGTTTTGGTATTAGGTGAAAACAAGATAAATGGCGAAGCCAGATACATTCATGGTATAAAAGGAAAGGGCTTTTTTACCTTTTATGGTGGACATGACCCAGAGGACTACCAACATAGGGTGGGGGACCCAAAAACCGAACTGGAGCTGCACCCAACATCTCCCGGTTATCGTCTTATTTTAAATAATGTATTGTTTCCGGCCGCTAGGAAGAAAAAACAAAAAACCTAGATCAATTTTTCCAGTATTCTTTCTACGCCAAAATCATTGTTGCTGCTAGTTTCAAACTTTGCCACTTTTTTAACATTGGGGTGGGCATTGGCCATGGCAAAACTGTAGTCGGCAAGCTGCAACATTTCAAGGTCATTGTTATAATCACCAAAGACTAAAAGTTCACTTGGTTTTATGTTATGTTGTTCCATGACTGTTTGGAGTGCATTGCCTTTATGTGCGTGCACATGGTTTAAATCCACCCAATTTAATCCAGAGACTTTTACTTTAATTTTTTCTTCTAAATGTGAGACTTTGGGGTAAATATAATTTTCGGCATTGGTTTCATGGTATACCGCAATTTTCACTATCTCATCCGATACCTTATTATAGTCATCCACAATTTCGTATGCTGAATAATATTCTTTCAGTTGATCTAAAAACTTCAAGGAATTGCCATCAAAGTATGAGGTGTACTTGCCACAGAGCATCGCATGTGCATTATCAATGCTATCAACAATGCCCAGAAGTTGATCTAAAACATCCCGGTCCAAAGGCGTGGATGAAATCTCTTCATTGCCTTTTTTGACCAACGCTCCATTTTCGGCAATAAAAATGATATCATTTTTAATGGCGTCCAATTTGTGAAGCATACTATGGTATTGTCTTCCACTGGCCGCAGCAAAAAGAATGCCTTTTGATTTTAAACCTTCAAACAATTCATAGAATAGGTCACTTACTTCGTGGTTTGAATTCAGTAGGGTACCATCCATATCGGTAACCACCATTTTAATTTGGGATAAATCCATCTTCAAGAGTTAAACCGCAAAGTTATTTGTTATCTCGAAACATAATGTCCCTGTCACCGTAAAGTTTGTATTAATTTAGCAAGGCCGATTCAAGTCTATGGATTTTTATCAGAAAGAAGTACAGTTAAGACCTTTCCCACGTGGGTTCCATTTGGTAACGGATTTGATTTTAAAAGCAATCCCGGAAATACGTAAAATTGAGGTGGGAATGCTGCAGGTATTCATAAAGCATACTTCTGCCAGTTTGACCATCAATGAAAATGCCGACCCAACCGTTAGAACAGATTTTGAAAGTCATATGAATAAAATGGTGCCGGAGAACGCTCCATATTATATTCACACTTATGAAGGACCGGATGACATGCCCGCGCATATCAAAACTTCATTGATGGGAGCATCTGTACAGATTCCCATTACGGATGGCCGATTGAACTTAGGGGTTTGGCAGGGAATTTATTTGGGGGAACATAGAGACCATGCTTCTGGTCGTAAATTGGTACTGACGGCTTATGGTCACGGATGATTTCTTTTTGAAAAAGAATCTCTAAAAAACCTGCTTACTGACTTTTTTGGCCCAGACTTTATACATCTTTTTGGAGGGGTGCAAACTATCTGAGGCAATTAGGGCTGGATTTACAAGGGCACTTCTGGACATTTTGGTGATTTCCACGAAATTTACTCCACGAAGCTTACATTCCGTTTCAATTATCTCATTATATGTTTTTAGCTCTGCTACTATTTTTTTCTTGTCCTTAAAACGTGCAAAAGGGGTAACACTCCAGTCAGGAATGGACAGTACAACAACATTTTTGGGATTGTTCTTGGCCAGTTTAATACTGATGTCCAAGAGTTCCGGAAACTCTTTTTTAAATAAATCAAGTGATTTTCCTTTATATTGATTGTTTACGCCAATTAGTAATGAGACCAGATCATAAGAGGGGTTTAGTTTTGGTGCAAGATTTTGCATAAGGTCGGTAGTGGTCCATCCAGGTTGGGCTACAATGGTTGGACTGTTGGTTGGAACTTTTCTTTTGTTAAGAATCTGTACAAGTTGAAAAGGCCAACTATGTGTTTTTTGAACACTTGTTCCTGCGGTGTAGCTATCTCCCAAAGCCAAAAAAGCAATACTATCCTGGGCACAGGAAAACCATGTATTTATGATAAGTATGGATGTTAACGTTAGTTTGACCATCATTCTAAAATACAAAAATCCCGCTCCATGGAGCGGGATTTAAATAAGCGGGGTAAGTTTATACAAATTCTTATTTCACTTTCTCAATTATTGCCTTGAAGGCATCAGGATGGTTCATGGCCAAATCTGCAAGAACTTTTCTATTAAGCTCTATTCCATTGGCTTTCACCTTTCCCATAAACTGAGAATATGACATTCCGTGCATTCTGGCACCTGCATTTATACGGGTGATCCAAAGAGCTCGGAAATTACGTTTTTTGTTTCTTCTATCGCGATAAGCATAAAGCATTGCTTTTTCTACCGCATTTTTGGCTACTGTCCAAACGTTTTTACGTCTTCCAAAGTAACCTTTGGCCTGCTTCATCACTTTTTTTCTTCTAGCTCGTGAAGCAACTGAATTAACTGATCTTGGCATAATTTTTCATTTTTTTGTAGTAGGCGTCTTGAATTTATTCAAGAACTTTTGAGGGCCTAACTCCAGGGTTAATAATTAATGTACCGAATAAAGAGTAATTATTTTAATCGTAATTGCTCTTTGATGCTGTTTACATCCGACTCATGAACTAGAGTGGAATGCGTTAGCTTTAGCTTACGCTTTTTTGACTTTTTGGTCAAGATATGACTCTTAAAAGCGTGCTTTCTTTTGATTTTACCAGAACCGGTAAGCTTAAAACGCTTTTTGGCACTGGATTTTGTTTTCATCTTAGGCATTTTCCTATGTATTTATCTCCGCTTATATATGCTGAACTTGGGTTCAGTATTATTATTTTTTGCTTGTCTTTGGGGCAATGAACATGGTCATTCTTTTTCCCTCCAACTTTGGCATCTGCTCAACTTTTCCAAGTTCTTCAAGATCTTGGGCAAGTCTCAACAACAAAATTTCACCTTGGTCCTTGTAGACAATGGATCGTCCTTTAAAAAAGACATAGGCTTTGAGCTTGGCACCGTCCTTTAAGAACTTTTCCGCGTGCCGTTTTTTAAACTCATAGTCATGATCGTCTGTCTGCGGTCCAAAGCGTATTTCCTTTACGATAACTTTTGTGGCCTTGGCCTTCATGGCCTTTTCCCGTTTCTTTTGTTCGTAAAGAAACTTTTTATAGTCAATGATCTTACAAACCGGTGGGTTGGCTTTCGGTGAAATTTCAACCAGGTCCAACTCCAGTTCGTTTGCTTTTTCCAAAGCTTTGGAAATAGGATATACTCCAATTTCCACATTATCCCCCACAAGTCTAACTTCTGGAGCAGTTATCTTTTCATTGATTTTATGGGGGTTTTTATTTTCCCTTCTAGGTTGGGGCCTAAATCGTCTACGTATTGCTATGGCTTACAATTTTTAATTAAACTAAATTTTTTAGAACGACTTTAAGGTACTATTTATTTCACTAGATACCAAGTCCGAAAATTTTTCGATGCTCAAACTTCCCAAATCTTCACCTCCGTGTCTTCTTACGGATATAGTTTCAGAATTTTCCTCTTGTTCTCCAACAATCAGCATGAACGGGATTTTCTTAAGCTCAGCCTCACGGATTTTTTTCCCAACCGTTTCATTCCTATTATCAATGAGCGCGCGAATTTCGTGATTTTCCAAAGAATTCAAAACTTTTTCCGCATATTTTTCATGTTTCTCACTGACAGGCAATATCATAGCCTGTGTTGGAATGAGCCACAGAGGGAAGTTTCCGCCAGTATGTTCCAATAATAAGGCAACAAAACGTTCCATGCTCCCAAAGGGTGCCCTGTGTATCATAACAGGTCTATGGAGTTCATTGTCACTGCCTTTATAGGTAAGGTCAAAACGCTTAGGAAGGTTGTAGTCCACTTGTATTGTACCCAATTGCCAATTTCTTCCTAGGGCGTCTTTTATCATGAAGTCCAGTTTTGGACCATAAAAAGCCGCTTCGCCACTTTCAACCACATAGTTTAGTCCTTTTTCCTCGGCTGCATTGATTATGGCTTGCTCTGCCTTTTCCCAATCCTTTGCATCACCGATATACTTTTCTGGTTTTTCTAGGTCGCGAACGGAAACCTGGGCAGTGAAATCATCAAACCCCAAAGAATTCAATACATATAAGGAAAGATCTATTACGTTTTTGAATTCTTCATTTAGCTGCTCGGTAGTACAGAAAATATGTGCATCATCTTGAGTGAAACCTCTAACTCGTGTTAGTCCATGAAGTTCACCACTTTGCTCATACCTATATACAGTACCAAATTCCGCATAACGTTTTGGAAGGTCCTTATAACTGAAAGGTGTGCTGTTATAGATTTCGCAATGATGTGGACAATTCATTGGCTTTAGCAAAAACTCTTCATCTTCTTTTGGAGTATGAATAGGTTGAAAACTGTCTTCTCCGTATTTGGCGTAATGCCCTGAAGTAACATAAAGCTCTTTCTGTCCAATATGTGGCGTTACCACCATTTCATAGCCTGCCTTCTTCTGGGCCTTCTTTAAGAAATCTTCCAATCTTTCTCTAAGTGCGGCGCCTTTTGGAAGCCACAAGGGCAAGCCTTGTCCAACTTTTTTGGAAAAAGTGAACAGCTCCAGTTCTTTTCCCAGTTTTCTGTGATCTCTTTTTTTGGCTTCTTCCAGTAGCTCAAGATATTCAGTAAGTTCTTTTTGCTTTGGAAATGAGATGCCATAGACGCGGGTCAGTTGCTTGTTGTTCTCATCTCCTCTCCAATAAGCTCCCGCAACACTTAGAACCTTAATGGCCTTGACAATTCCTGTGTTGGGAATGTGACCACCCCTACAGAGGTCGGTAAAAGTACTGTGGTCACAGAAAGTTATGGAGCCATCTTCAAGATTTTCAATGAGCTCTACTTTGTATTCATTGTTTTGCTTCTTGTATAAATCCAGTGCATCGGCTTTTGAGACAGCCCTCATCATAAAATCATGCTTGCCTCTAGCTATTTCGAGAGCTCTCTTTTCAATTTTCGGAAAATCCTTTTCTGATATGGTATGGTCCATAAAATCCACATCGTAATAAAAACCATTTTCAATAGCTGGTCCAATGGTGAGCTTAATGCCAGGGTATAATTCTTCCAATGCTTGGGCCACTACGTGCGAAGTTGAGTGCCAAAAAGCCTTTTTGCCCTCGTCGTTGTTCCACGTATATAGAACCAGCGTGCCACTTTTTGTCAAAGGGGTTACAGTTTCTACAACTGTATCATTGAATTTGGCAGAAATGACATTTCTCGCCAATCCTTCACTGATGCTTTTTGCTATATCCATGGGAGTAGTGCCTTCAGAAACCTTCTTCACTGCACCATCGGGCAAAGTAATCTCTATCATCCGTTTTCCTTATATTAAAGATAGTTGGCAAAGATACTACCTTGAGCTGATGCTTACAACAGTGTGTGGATTTCATTTAATGAGAACTATAATCGATTAAATGTCAGTTATATATTGGTCAAAGTGAAGGACGTTGTGTAGTTGATATTCGATTTTTTCATTTTAAATAGTTGATTTTTAGTTCATTGCATTTTTTTTGATTTTTTTATTGAAATTGTTTTGTGGTATCATTTAAACCTCTCTATATTTGCACCCGCTTAGCTGATAAGGCTGGGTTTGGACAGAGGTTAAATTTGGTCGATTTGGGCCAATTTTTTTT
>NZ_QTJX01000007.1 GCF_003382275.1 Flagellimonas nanhaiensis | reverse complement strand
TGAGCATAAAAGGAGCTTCTACATCTTCGTCCAAATCAAAGAACTCTCTTTTAGCCTCAACAACAGCTGAAGGAGCAAAGGGCCGGTAAGCTTCTCGAAATTTCACCTCCGCATTGATTTTATCCTTCATATCTGGAAAAGCTGGGTTTGCAAGAATACTTCGGCTTCCCAGGGCACGTGGACCAACCTCCATTGGACCTTGAAACCATCCTATAATCTTACCTTTTTCCAACAAATCAGAAGCTTTGCCACAAACATCTTCTTCATATGAATACGACAGTTTTGCCCCATCCAAAACCTTCTTAATTTCGTCATTGGAATATTCTGTTCCCAAATAAGGATTGTCATGGGTGTAAGTTCTCTCTTTTTTCAGAATACCATTGTAAAGATAGTAAGCAGCTCCCAAGGCGGTACCATTATCCCCCGCCGCAGGCATTACATAAACGTCCTTAAAAGGACTTTCCCTAATGATACGGCCATTCATCACGCTATTTAGAGAAACTCCCCCGGCAATCACTAAATAATCCGCTTTTGTTTTATTGTAAAGGATGTTGCAAATTTCCAAAACTTTATCTTCAAGAACCTTCTGAAAGGCAGCTGCAACGTCTTGATGCCTGTTTTGGAAAGGTTCGTTTGGTTTCCTAGGCTGACCGAAAGTTTTCACAAACTTGTCAGAAAATCGTTTATTGGCCAAATATTGAAAGTTGAAGTAGCTCAAATCCAATTTAAACCGTCCTTCTTTATCAACCGAAATTATTTTTTCAACTTGCTCTTTGTAAACATCGGCATTTCCCATAGGGGCCAATCCCATGGTCTTGCCTTCATCATAGTTAGGTTTGAATCCACAGAACTGTGTCACTGCTTCATAAAACGAACCTAACGAATGTGGAAAAAAGTTCTCGCTTATTCTGGTTATATTATTGTCCTTACCATGTCCAACCCAAGTAGTTGCCCACTCCCCTGCTCCATCTATCCCAAGCAGGGCAGCTTCCTTGTAAGGGGATACAAAGAAAGAACCTGCTACATGAGTAAGGTGATGTTCTATAAAATGAACTTTAGGTCCTTTACTTACACTTCCCCAATGCTCTCTGTACCATGCCCAAAAATTACGCTGCATCAAATACGTATGTCCAAGATGATAAGCTACAAAGCGCATCAGATTTCCAGATTTTAACATTCCAGCAATGTTAAAAAGTAGAAATAAAAGCTTCTTGCCCCAATTATGTTTAGGTTTTATAGAAACAGCTATGTGGTCCACATCTGAATAGTTGAGTCCGGCTATTTTCAAGCATCTTGCAGCTGAAAGTATGGGAAACTCCCTTGTATGTTTTTGTCGATTAAGACGTTCTTCCTCGATTGCGGTGATTAATTGTCCATCTTTTACAATACATGAGGACGAGTCATGAAAATAGTAGTTTAACCCTAATATGACCATTGGTAACGTGATAAATTAATTGGGGAACAATCATCCTAAGGGATGAAAATAGAGTCTATTCACCCTGACTTGTTCAGAATATCGTCAAAATTAAAATTTAATCGATACGGTACAACAAAACTATTCACTTATTATAACGAACTCCGATCTTCTGTTCTTCGCATGTTTTTCTTCCGAACATCTGGTATTGTCATCGCATTCATTAATCAGCTTCAATTCTCCATGGGCATCATAACTTATTCTATCGCTATCAACCCCTTTGGAAATTACGTACTCCACTGTTCGTTCTCCTCTGCGTTCAGATAACCACTGATTGTATTTGTTGGTGCCTCTAGAGTCCGTATGGGCGTTAACCTTGATTCTTAATGTAGGTTCACTTTCAAAAATGGCAACCAATTTGTCCAATAACTCCTTATCTCTTGAAGTAAGGTATGAAGAATTCAGCTTAAAGTATACATTGCCCAAATCATTAAGTTGCGTCTTAATCGCAGCTCTACGAGCTTCCTCGGCTTCTCTTTTGGCTTTTTCTGCAGCAGCCAATTCAGCAGCTTCCTTCTCTCGCTTAAGTCGCTCTGCAAGTAATCTTGCCTCTTCATCAGCTTTCTGCTTTGCAGCGATAGAATCCTGCACTCTTTGCTGCTCTTTTTCCATTTCTTGCAACAAAGCGAGCTTTTCTTCCCCTTTTCTGGAAAGACCTTTTTCTACCTCAAATCGATAAGCCACCCCAACAGCATGCTGTATATGGTTGGTTGAATTTTCCGTGTTCATGGTCCATTTTCCAGTAGAATTGAAATCCAATCCCCAATGGTCGGAAAACCAAGTTCTAAACCCAACAATGGCATTGTAAGTACCTCTACCTTGATTATTGGCATCTGTATAACCTGCGCCAATACCAATATACGGGTCAAAAAAGCCGGTCTCGCCAAGAATCATATTTAGGTCATAGCTTACTCTAAAGTCAAGACCCAGATAATCCACATCTTCCGTGTTCACTACATTATCAACAATTTTACCTTCCTTATACCTGTTATAGGTCCCTATGGCCTCTAGTCCAAGACCACTTTTAAAATAACGACCAATACTTATACGGGATGGATATGGAACCATGTTCCAGCCTTCACTAAAGTCAAATAATTCACCAAATTCGTCTCCAGAATCATCCACCATGTTGGTTCCCAAGGTCACCAACCAATAACTTTGGACAATACTGTCTTTCTTTGTGAGTTCAATTTCCTGGGCAGAAATGGTTGCTGCAAAAAGCAAAACCATTGCCATTACGAACGGTCTTGAAGTTTTCATATGCAAGATTTGAGGTTTGCAAAGGCAAAGCTATGTCAACATTGCTTAAAGTAGAATATTACACCTTCAAGTACCCCAATATTCGATAATCGGTACAAAAATCAAAAAATAAGTTACCACCCAGATTTGCTGAAATTGATCGCTTTTGGGTTCAGGGGCATTTTATACAGGTAAAATGGATAGGAGACCACCTGCAGGTTTTGGTCTTTTTGGTCTTTTTGGTCTTTTTGATCAGCTAATCCAACTAGTATTGTCATACTGCTTTCAGATTCTTCGGCTTTTGACAATAAAGGAGCTCTGTCCCCTTTCTGTTCGCCAAGACATAAAACCAAGACCATTTCTTTGGAAAAATCTATTTTCGGAACTGGAAGACCTGGCTTTCTGGTTTTGTTGATCTGTCCGTAGAATTTATTCAAAGATTTCGTATCTCTGATAATCTGTGCATCGTACTCCAAAATACCACTGTATCCATCTTGCGCTATAAGCTCCAAATCTTCCATTTCATTTCCGGAGGAGGACAGGTTCTCCTTTTGGGCTTTGCAAGAAAGCAAACATGCCAGTGCGATGAACAAAACATTTTTCATGATCAATACGTATTCTTGAATCGGTATTTGTATGCCTTTTCATATACCTCTTCGTATAGTGGTAAGATATGAACAATATCAAACTTTGATGCTATTTTGAAGGCATTCTCCTTGAATTTTTCCAAAACGGCTTCTTCTCTAAGAATCTTCAAAGCATTTGAAGCCATCTCGTCCACATCACCAACTTTTGATAAAAATCCGGAAATACCGGATTTATTTACTTCTGGGATACCTCCTACATCACTTGAAATAACAGCTACTTTATTGATCATGGCCTCCAAGGCCGCCAGTCCAAAACTTTCTGATTCCGAAGGCAGTAAAAACAAGTCGGAAAAACACAATATTCTATCGATTTCCGTGCTATTTCCCAAGAACAGTACCTTTTCCTTAAGTCCAAGGTCGTCACAAAGCTGCTCTGCATATTCTTTTTCAGGACCTTCGCCGACCATAATCAGTTTTGCAGGAATTTCCTTTTGTACTTTATTAAAAATTTTGATTACATCGGGAATGCGCTTTACCTTTCTAAAATTACTGATGTGCGTTATGATCCGTTCATCATCCTGCGCCATTAGGGAACGCTGACAATCGGTATATTCCAGGCTATATTTTGATGTATCTATGAAATTGGGAATTACCTCAATTTCTTTTTCGATATCAAAAATATCCAGTGTGCTCTTTTTTAAGGCGTCCGAAACTGAAGTGACCACATCTGATTTATTGATGCTAAAATTAACGGCCGGCTTGTAAAATGGGTGCTTCCCAACAAGAGTGATATCCGTGCCGTGAAGTGTTGTAATCATTGGAATGAAAATACCTTCTTCCTGAAGCATTTTTTTGGCCATATACCCGGCATACGCATGGGGAATAGCATAATGCACGTGCAGCAAGTCAATTCCATACAATTTTACGGTATCTACCAATTTACTAGACAGCGCCAATTCATAAGGTTGATAGTGAAACAATGGATATTCAGGCACATGTACTTCATGAAAATGGATGTTATTGCCCAAAAGCTCCAAACGCACGGGTTGCTTATAGGTAATGAAATGGACTTCATGTCCTCTTTCGGCCAAGGCTATTCCCAATTCAGTGGCTACAACACCACTTCCACCAAAGGTGGGGTAACATACAATCGCTATCTTCATAAGGCAAATCTAAAGCAATATTTGCTGTCTAATTTATAATGGAATCATAAATAGCTTGTTGAATCCGTGTCCTAAGACCCGATTTGATCAACAAGGTATTGGTGGCAGAGGGGTAGGTTCGGTTGGAAAGAAACACGTACACAATCTCCTCTTCAGGGTCGGCCCAAGTATAGGTTCCCGTAAAACCACTGTGGCCAAAGCTCTTGCGGGAGACGCAGCCACAGGTGGGTCCCTTTTCCTCTAATTGTGGTTTATCAAAGCCTACACCTCTTCTAACATTTTTATTGCAGAAATAGCAGGTATTGAATTTTCTAATGGTCCGTTCATCCAAAAAGCGTTTTCCCCCGTAAATTCCGCCTTGAAGGTACATCTGCATGATCTTTGCAACATCGTTGGCATTACTGAACAGACCGGCATGCCCTCCTACTCCACCTTGCATGGCCGCTCCCATATCATGAACGTATCCTTGAACGGTCTGATAACGGAAATACTCATCTTCCTCTGAAGGCACAATTTCTTGTTTTGGAAATCGATCTAAAGGATTAAAGGTAGTATGTTGCAACCCCATCGGTGCATACAAAAATTCATTGATGAGTCCATCAATGCTTTCACCGTAGGTGTCCTCTATATACTTTTTGAAAATATAATAGGCCACATCGCTATAGCGATATCGGTTTGATTTTAACTCCTGTCTCCCGATCCTATTGTATATGGAATCCTTATAGGCATCAGTCAGGTAAAGATTATCCGCTACCTTATAGGAAAAGCCTTCGGTTGGTGCAGTACGATAAAAATCTGGGGACGGTTTCCGGTTTTTTGTCAGCGTATCAATATAAAATGCAATCCAAGCGGGCAATCGTCCATAGTGTGAAAGCGCTTTAAGCACTGTTACATCTTTCAGCTCGGTATCTTCATATTCCGGCACCAATTCTTTGAATGTATTGTTCAGGGCAATCTTTCCTTCCTCTTCCATTTTCATGATGAGCGGCAGTGTGGAGAGAATTTTGGTCAATGAAGCCAAATCGTAGATATGGTCTCCACCTATTTCTTGATCTGACGT
This sequence comes from Flagellimonas nanhaiensis, assembly GCF_003382275.1. Taxonomy (GTDB): domain Bacteria; phylum Bacteroidota; class Bacteroidia; order Flavobacteriales; family Flavobacteriaceae; genus Flagellimonas; species Flagellimonas nanhaiensis. Next base: position 86,584 of record NZ_QTJX01000007.1, on the reverse strand, counting down.
ATATGTTGGTCTTCCAAAATTCTTACGATAGACCACTTTCCCTTGCTTTGCAATAAGCACTTGTGCTCCTGGGAACATCAAGGAATCCAGTCCAACCTGCATAAGACTATCTACTTGAGACAATTTTGTTGAACTCAGCCCTACACGTTCTGGAATACTATACCCCAAACGCTGTAAAGGTTTTAAAGTTACTCCTGTGTTCACCGGAAAATCTGGATGGGCCGAAACCGGAATTTTTCCATTTGCTCCTATGGCCCCAAAAATTACTTCAGCCGTCTTTTCTTGGGCCATTTCGCTGTTTTGATATCCAACGACAACGGCATCCAAGCTATTGAAACTCAATACATCCAAAAGGCCGTAGGGTTTTGCGAACAAAGCCAAAATGGTATTGCTGCTCCGTAGCCTCCCTATCTCCTGAAGCCAAAAAAGTTCGTTCTTAGAGAACTTGTATCCCTTCCAGGGGCTTTCATTGTTTTTGTGCAATCCAACAATGACCAGATTATAATCGGCCAAACCACTGCGGTATCCCGCTGCATCTTTGGCCTTGATATGTGTTATGTTGGCATAATTGTTCAAAGTTTGAAGAAATGTCGACCCAGAATCATCTCCAAATTGCACGTAGGCTATTTTTTTGTTTTCCAGTTTTTTGATGGGCAACAATGAAAAATTGTTCTTGACCACCGTAATAGAGTGCTCCACGGCCTCTTCATGGATAACAACATTGTCCACACCGTTCAAATCATCATACAATCCTTCCAGTTCAACGGGTTCATAATCATGAAGTCCAACTTTGTACTTAGCCATCAATATTTTCTTTACCGAATAGGCAAGGCGTTGTTCCGGAATAATACCCATGTTATAGGCTTCTATTAGCTTTTCCTTGGCCCTCATCACATTTTCTGGCATTAAGAGCATATCATTTCCAGCTAAAAAAGCTTCCACTTCAACCATGCCTTCTTCTGCAAATTGGGAAACGGCTTTCATGTTAAGAGCATCCGTAAAAATCAACCCTTTAAAGTCCAAATCTCCCTGCAATACTCCAGAAACCACTTTTCTTGAAAGGGTAGATGGATGCCCTTCCCTACTTTCCAAGCTAGGGATATCTAAATGGGCGACCATTACCGAGCTCAGGCCTTCCTTTATCAATTCCCTAAAGGGAAGCAACTCAATTGAGTCTAATCGTTGTATGGATGAGTTGATGATGGGCAAGGATTTATGCGAGTCTGTGGCGGTATCTCCATGTCCTGGAAAATGTTTTCCGCAAGACAATACACCAGCTTTTTCCATACCCTGGGCAAAGGCTATTCCCTTTTGGGCCACGTTATTTGGATCTTCTCCAAAGGAACGATTTCCAATTATGGGGTTTTTGGGGTTGTTGTTCACATCAATATCCGGAGCAAAATTGATATGGACACCCAATCTTTTGGCATGCTTTCCAATTTGATGTCCAACTCGTTCTACAACATCGTTATCCTGAATTGCTCCCAAGGTCATATTCCATGGAAAAGCATGGGTTGAGTCCAATCGCATAGACAATCCCCACTCGGCATCCATGCCGATCAATAGTGGTATTTTAGAACTGGACTGATATTCATTGGTAAGATTAGCCTGCCGTACGGGGCCTCCTTTTGAAAATATGACCCCTCCAATGCCATGTTCTTTAATAAGTTTCTTAATATTATCTGTAGCGTTCTTATTTTGGCTTGAAGCAACATTTACCATGAACAGTTGCCCTATCTTTTCTTCCAAAGACATCTGGGAATACGCATTCTCTATCCAAGTAGCTTGCGCCAATGAGTCTTTGGTTATCAAGGGATTATTCTGACCATTGACACTTGAAAAAAACAATAAGAATAGGGAAATGTAGAAGTTTATCCGCATAAATATCTGTCTAGGACATGAACTTACAGCTGATAAAAATATTGTATTTCGTCGAAGAAAGCACTGAAATTAGGATATTTTAAGGATTTTGTCAGACAAATCTGGCGTGCCAGCTTTCACTTGCAGGAACTTCCCAGTTCTCCAGATATTCCAATTTACTGGCTACCAAATTATTAAAGACTACGGTGTTTTTTGAAATCGCCTTTTCCTTGGCCATCTTCTTAAAATCCTTAAGTGGTTTGTAAGCGATGTAATCTCCCTGTTTAAAGGAAACGTTCATTCTATCCAAAAGAATCACATCATATTTTTGCTCCAAGGTTTGTATAAAGTGTACCGAGGCATCAATGGAACAGCCTGAAGCACTTGCATTGGACTGATCCAATCCTATTATGATAAATCGTTTATATTTTATCTCAAAACCAGCGAGCAAATCACTACCATGGACCGTCCATTGTTGTAAAAAAGTTGACAACCCTGCTTCTATTTTCTGAAGCTCTTCATCAGTAAAACTTCTATTGGATTGATATATCCAGATTCTTGAAGTATCTGGTAAAGAATTAAAATCTGCTAACATTTAAATAGAATTTGCGATTAGTTCCGCTACATCTAAAACCGTAACACTTTCCTCCTTTTCATGAGCCTTAATTCCATCCGTCATCATAGTATTGCAATACGGGCAGCCCGTGGCAATAATGTTGGGATTGGTTTCCAAAGCATCTTTTGTTCGCAGCACGTTTATGTCCATATCCCCTTTTTCCGGCTCCTTGAACATTTGCGCACCTCCGGCACCACAACACAATGCATCTTTTTTGTGCCGTTTCATTTCTAAAATATTGGCATTGGTTTTTTTGAGAACTTCACGGGGTGCATCGAATACAGAGTTGGCCCTTCCCAAATAACAAGGGTCATGGAATGTTATTCGTTTTTCTTTGTAGACCTGGCCTTCAAGAGATAAACGTCCGCCATCAAGCAATTCTTTTATGTATTGGGTGTGATGGACAACGTCATAGTTGCCACCCAATCCTGGGTATTCATTCTTCAATGTGTTGAAAGAATGGGGGTCGCAAGTAACAATACGCTTTATCTCGTAGCCGTTTAGAACTTCTATGTTCATCATAGCCTGCATCTGAAACAAAAATTCATTGCCCGCACGTTTTGCAACATCACCCGTACAACTTTCTTCTGATCCCAAAACGGCAAATTCCACATTGGCCTTGTTCAATATTTTCACGAAAGCTCTAGAAATCTTTTTGGCCCTATCATCATAACTACCGGCAGAACCTACCCAGAACAATATCTCTGGCTGTTTGCCTTCAGCAGTAAACTCTGCCATGGTTTTTACTGTAATCTGTTCACTCATAGCTCTAGATTATTCGTTTACCCAATTTAGACGGTCCATTTGATTGTAAGGCCAAGGGGCACCATTGTTTTCAATATTGGACATCATGTTGTTCAATTCTGTAGGGGCCGCAGATTGTTCCATCACCAAGAACCTCCGCATTTCCATAATAATGGAAAGAGGGTCTATACTAACAGGGCAGGCTTGGACACATGCATTGCACGTAGTACAGGCCCAAAGTTCCTCTCTGCTGATGTAGTCATCCAGCAATTGCTTTCCATCAGGGACAAACTCTCCCTTATTGGCATCCATTATCTTTCCAACTTCCTCTAGACGGTCCCGGGTGTCCATCATGATTTTTCGTGGAGAAAGTTTTTTACCGGTTTGGTTGGCCGGACACTCTGAGGTGCATCGACCACATTCCGTACAAGTATAGGCATTCAACAATTGCACCCAGTTAAGGTCCATGACATCTGAAGCTCCGAATTTTTCTGGTTCAGCTACATCTTCCGCTGGAGCAGCAAAAGGGTCGGCCGATGGGTCCATCATTAATTTGACCTCGTTGGTAACAGCTTCCAAATTATTGAACTCCCCTTGAGGTTTCAATTTTCCGTAGTATGTATTGGGGAATGCCAACAGAATGTGCAAATGCTTGGAATAGTATAGATAGTTCAAAAAAGCCAGTATGCCCAAAATATGCAACCACCACGCGGTTCTTTCAATTAATATCAAAGTAGATTGCGAAAGTCCATCAATCAAGGGAACAATAAACTGGCTTACTGGAAACGCTCCAGCTTTGGTATAATGATCAGCTCCCAATTGTTGTAGTTGAAAATCCGAAGCATTCATCGTCAAAAACAGTAGCATCAGTACAAATTCGATGTACAAAATCATGTTACCATCTTTTTCTGGCCACCCTTTCATCTCAGGTTTGATGAACCTCTGCAACTTGATGATGTTTCTTCTGATCCAAAAAAGAACCACAGCAACAATTACCAACAACGCCAAAATCTCAAAAGACCCAATGAGAAAGTTATAGACAGCTCCCAGGGGTGCAAACAATCTGTGTGTCCCCAGGATTCCGTCCAAAATGATCTCCAATACCTCAATATTGATGATGACAAAGCCGACATACACCAAAATATGCAATAACCCTGCAATAGGACGTACTACCATTTTTGACTGACCCAGGGCTATTCTTGCCATGTTTTTCCAACGCTGCGATTTATTGTCGCTTACGTCCACATCTTTGCCCAATTTGATGTTTCGGGACAATTTTTTGACGTTTCTAGCAAAAAAACCTATTCCGAATATTAGAACAATTACAAAAAGGATATTGGGTAGATAGTCCATATTTTAATCTTGTTTTTCGGCAGCTGGATCGTTTTCTGGCAGCTCGTACTCTTTTTGTTTCTTTCCAAACACAGAAACATTCACATAGCGTTTGGGGTTTAATCTAAAATCCTGAAGTAAAAGATCTAATTCCCGTGAAGCCGAGGTCAGGTTTTTATATAGCTCATCATCCTGTGCCAATTTTCCTAAGGAACCTTCACCTTTTTCAATTTTGGAAAGTACCGTGTTCAATCGTTCAACCGTAGTCTTGAAATTGGAAACCGTTTCCGCCAATCCCGCGTTTGCTAAAGAATCTGAAAGCTTTGAGAAGTTTGAGGTGATATTGTCCACATTTTTAAGGGAACTATCCAACTGTTCCTTGTTATTTTCCAACAAGGTGTTAAGCTTGTCCCCACTTTCCTTGAAGGACTGCACCATATGATTCAGTGCAACTATGGTCTGTTTAAACTCTCTTTTGGTTGGATCATCCAAGATTTCATTGACGTTCATCAACAACGTATCTGCATGGGATACGGCTCCTTCAACTTTCATTTGAAGCGGGGTGAGCTTTTGTTGCACCAATTCTGTAATCCCTGGCTTTATGTTTGAAACCAAGGTGTCACCTGATTGGGCGTTCAAAGCATTGTCAAACACGGGGTTAATCTGTATGCCCTTACCTCCAATGATTCCTGTATCATAGAGTTCGGCCACACTGTTCTTAGAAAATTCAAAATCGTTGCTTACCGTGAAAGTAACTACCAGTTTCCCGGATCTATCCTTAAATCGGATGCTCTGCACATTGCCTACAGTAAGGCCATTAATAGAAACCTGTGTACCAGGTTGCAGTCCCCCCACATGATCATACACGGCGTAGAAGGTCTTGTTGTTTTCGAAAAAGGGAGAGGATTTTAGATAGCTCAACCCAAAAATGAGGGCCAAAATACCTGCGAGTACTATAATCCCAGTTTTTACTTCCCTGGTTAGTTTCAAGAGATTCTGTTTATGGTTGGAAACAAAATTAGAAATATTTTTGACAAGCGCTTCTCTACCTTACGGCTATTTTAAAGCTTCGGATATAGAAACTCTTTTTCCGTTTTTATAGGCCACTATATAGGAAGAAGTGTACCCTTTTGCATCTGCCTGTGCCTTAAGTCGTTTAGCACCATCCATGGTGGAGGCGTTTCCGTACATATATCGATAAAGGTTCTTGAAAGGCTCTTTTGAGAGCTCTTTTAACCCCTTAAAGTTTTCAGCCTTTAAAGAAATATTCTTTGCACTGGCCAACAACTGTACCTTGAAAACCACACCTTTATTTGATGAAGTCGATACCGGATTGGTTTTATCCGCAACCTTCTCTACTGGTTGTTGTTTCTTCTCTGGAGTATCAACCTTCGTGGTATTGGAAGCTGTTTCAACATTGGTTTTTGTTTCTTCAACAACCGAATCACTGGTTTCAATTCCTTTGGAAACATCATTTTTATAGGCGATTATGGCATCTGCAATGGCTTTGCCCATTTGTTGTTGTCCTTTTTTGGAATTGAGATAGCTCCCTTCGTTTTTATTGGTCAAAAAACCCGTTTCTACCAATACACTGGGCATAAAAGTCTGGTGCAAAACAATAAAACCAGCTTGTTTCACTTTCCTGTCCTTTCTACTTAATTTTTTAGTGAAGTTATCCTGAAGGTTTTTTCCCAATTGAATACTTTGGTCCAAGAATTCCTCCTGCATTATGGTCAGGCCAATAATAGATTCTGGCGAATTGATATCGTACTCCGCATAGCGTTGTTCGTAATCATCCTCTAAATAGATTACCGAGTTTTCCTTTTTTGCCACCTCAAAATTCTGGCGATTGGCATGTAGTCCCAAAACAAATGTGCCTGCACCATGCGCATCAGAACTATGGGAATCGCAGTGCACAGAAACAAAAAGATCGGCATTGGCCTGGTTGGCTATCTCACCACGGCGAAACAAATCCACAAATGAATCATCTTTTCGGGTATAAACCACCTTTATATCAGGATTTTTCTCCAATTCCTTTCCTGCTTCAAGCACAATGGCCAGGGCAATACTCTTCTCTAGATATCCATTTCCCAGATTGCCGGGATCATGTCCACCATGTCCAGCATCAAGAACCACCACAAATTTATCCTTGGGTGGGTCTTCGGTATCATTTTTGGTAAAAGAAATCAATGCGGGGGCTATGAATAGAAAAACAAAAAATGTCAACAAACTTTTATTCATAAGAACTGATGGATTAGTACGTCCTGCAATGGTTAAAAATATTGTAATCACCAATAACCAGAACAAAAAATATATGTAAGTTTGATGCCAAAAACTGGGCCAAACTAGCACAAAAATAGGATTTATCACGTTGCAATCAAATAAACACTTTTTAGTTTTCCTATTTGCCCTCCTTTGTAGCAGTATTTCCTTAGTGGCTCAGGAAGACCCAATTAAACCTTTGCCCATTAAGGCAGTCAAGGATAGCATTACTGCTCCATTGCTGACTTTCAACACCCTTAACGATTCTATTGCCGTAGACTCTTCAAAGGTCGATTCTACTTCTGGAAAGCCTCCACTTTTGTTGGATAAAATAAAGTATAAAGCCAAGGATTATGTACGGTTGAGTCAAAAGGACAACAAGATTTACCTCTACAACGAAGCTGAAATCTATTATCAGGATACCGAGCTTAAGGCAGGCGTAATCGTCATGGACTACATAAAGAACGAAGTGTACGCGGGACGGTTAAAGGATTCAACCGGGACCTATTCCCAATTACCCTATTTTAAACAGGGAACCAACGAGGTAAGACCAGATTCCATACGCTTCAATTTTGATACCCAGAAGGCGCTAATCTGGAATTCGAGGACGGAACAGCAGGCCGGACTTGGGCAATTAGGGAGTGATGCCATGAAAGTGTATGCCCAAGTCACTAAGAAAGAGAACGATTCCGTTTACTTTTTAAGTGAAGGTAAGCTGACTACCTCAAAAGATACCGTCGACCCTGATTATTATATAAGGGTACGCAAGGCCAAATTTGTTCCGAAGAAGAAGATCATTGCCGGTTTCAGCAATATGTATATTGTTGATGTGCCAACGCCAATTGCCCTCCCATTTGCCTATTTTCCTCTTTCCCAAGGAAGAACGGCCGGGCTAAAATTCCCCACGTTCGGAAATGATCCCCAAAGGGGATATTTTCTTCAAAACGGGGGGTATTACCTTCCCATAGGAGAATATGTTGATTTTACGCTAACCGGTGATTTTTATACCAATGGCAGTTATGGTTTCAGGGGAGTTTCACAATATGTAAAGCGGTACAAATTCAGGGGAAGCATAAATGTCAGTTATGAAAACCTTATTAGAAGTCAAAAAGGCTTTGATGACTTTAGCAGAACTAGTAACTACAACATCCGAATACAGCACAATCAAGACCCAAAAGCCAGTCCCAATTCCAGATTTTCTGCTTCGGTAAACCTGGGAAGTAGTCAGTTTTTCACGAACTCGCTCAATCAGGTTAACAGAAATAACAGTCAGACGAACACTTTTGCATCATCTATAAGTTATTCCAAGACTTTTCCTGAATATCCTTCGGTGAATACCAGTATTACCCTTAGCCATACCCAAAATTCCAGGACGCAGTCCGTAAACATGTCTCTACCTACTTTACAGGCCAGTATGGAACGTATTTTTCCTTTTGCAAAAAGAGATGGCATCAAAAAGGGAATTATACAGAACACAAACATCCAATATGATGTTAATGCTCAAAATAGTATCACTACAACGGAAGAGGATTTCTTTACCAGTGAAATGTTTGATGGTGCCCGCGTAGGAGCGCGACATAGGATTCCGATAAACACGAATTTTAAGGTTGCCAAATATCTCAGCGTAGGTTTCAACGGTAGTTATGAAGATGTGTGGACCTTGGAAACCATCCGTAGACGTTTTGATGAGGAAGAACAAACCGTTGTCACGGATACCATTTCTGGGTTTGATAGATTCAACAGATATAATTTTGGGGCCAGCATCGGAACTACGCTCTACGGAACCTTCAACTTTGGAGAGGACAAAAAAATACAAGCTATACGTCATGTCATGAGTCCATCCATTGGGTATAGTTATACACCATCTTTTGAACAGTTTTATGAAACCTACACGGATGGTGATGGCGAAGAGGTACAATACACCCCATTTGAGACCAGTCTTTATGGTAGGCCATCGTTGAACCGAGGAAGCTCAATAAGTTTCTCATTGCAAAATACCCTCGAAGCCAAGGTAAGGAACAAGGATTCTACTGCCACAGAGCCCAAAAAGATTAAAATATTGAGCAATCTTAGGTTTTCTGCCAACTATAACTTGGAGGCCGATTCTTTGAAACTGAGCCCAATCAATATGACAGGTGCCACCGAAATAATTAAAAATGTACCTATCAACTTTTCGGCAACTTTTGATCCCTATGCCATAGACAACAATGGACGTAGAATCAACACTTTTAATGTAAGCAATGGTGGAGGGCTGGTACGGCTGACCTCTGCAAGATTGAACACAGGGTTTTCACTTAATAGTGAAATGTTCCAAAAAGGAGGTGCCAAAACGAAGGGAGGCGAAAGGGACCGCACCCCAGATTATGGTGCCAACCCTTTTGAGCTTGATGGCGCCCGGGATGGTGAACCTTTCTTTAAGGATGAAGAGGAGGATGGCGATAAAGATACCCCACTATACAATAATAAACTTCCGTGGGACATGCGTTTCACCTACGTTGCCACCTACAGCAATAGAAACAGGGAAAAAGAAATCACCAATCACTCCCTGATGTTTTCCGGTAATGTAAAACTTACTCCCAAATGGGAAGTAGGCTTTAATTCTGGATACGATTTTAAAAACAAAGGGTTCGCAGATACCCGATTGAATTTTAAAAGAGATTTAGACAGTTTTAGGCTAAGCTTTGACTGGACCCCTTTTGGAAGGTTTGAACGATGGTACTTTTTTATTGGAATCAAGAGTTCTATACTTAGTGACCTGAAATGGGAAAATAGAAGTCAGCCTTTTAGTAGTAGAAGGTAATTATTGAATATTTTATATCTTCAATCCCTCAAAGAAAACCCACATGAAAACTATCATAAATACCCCTAAGGCTCCGGCTCCAATTGGGCCTTATAACCAAGCGATATTGATTAAGGACACCCTTTACATTTCTGGTCAGATTCCTATTGATCCCTCAACGGGTAACTTGGTTGAAGGAGATATTAAAAAAGAAGCAACGCAGTCCATGGAAAACCTTAAGGCCATTCTTGCAGAAGCTGGGATGACTTTTGAAAATGTTGTGAAGTCCTCTATTTTTCTAAAGGATATGCATCAGTTTTCGGAAGTAAACGAGGCATATGGGGTCTATTTTGATCCAGATACCGCTCCAGCAAGAGAAACAGTAGAGGTGGCTAATCTTCCGAAATTTGTGAATGTGGAGATTTCTATGGTAGCGGTCAAATAGTTTCTTTGTGAAACTCAACAAGACCTTCTATTGGACGTTGTCTGATTACACCAAGAATCAAGTCGTTTCGCTCTAAGACCGTGGTCAGTTCCTCTCTTAAAAAGTGGGCTATGCTGCCTACAAAGCTAATAGGAACCTTAGTGGCCAGTTCAAACTGCATTATGTAATTGTTTACAAATTGCTGTAAACCCTTTTCTATTACTCCTTTGCAGTATGGATGCTCTTTATTTTCAATGATGAAACGGGCAAAGGTGGCCAAATAGGTATTGGGATTGGGTTGTTTGTATAAATTTTCCTTGATTACATCCGCTTCCAAATTGTATTCTTTTGCAAACTTGATTCCCAGGTCTTGTGGCATCTTATGGAAGTAGTAATCCCGTAATAATTTTCTACCAAAGAAATTACCGCTGCCATCATCCATCAAAATATATCCTAAAGAGGTTACTTTTTGGAACAACTGGTGTCCATCATAGTAACTGCAGTTGGAACCGGTTCCCAAAATACATACGATACCCTGATGTCCTATTTTGGTCGTGGAATAAATTGCGGCATAGGTATCTTCCCTTACCTCTGCCTTAGCATTAGGGAAAAAGTCCTTAAAAATTTCCTTTAGGAAATTTTTCATCCGATCAGTACCGCACCCTGCACCATAAAAGTATAGTTGCTTTACCTCGTCCTTGTTTTTTGAAAGTTCAAAATTGTTTGCCAATCTGTCTTCAATCACTTCCCTTGTAAGCACTTCAGGACTTAACCCCAAGGTTTGGGTAAGGAACAATTGTTTGCCCTTGCTATCAAGAGCAATCCAATCTGATTTAGTGGCGCCACTATCCACGATCAATATCATAGTGAGGGTTTTTAGGTTGGTATCTGGAAAGGGCTTTTGCCCTTTCCAGAAAAAGTTTATTAAACTATAAATTATAGGTTCGAGGCATGCTCCGCCAAATCCACAAGTTTATGTGAGTATCCGGTTTCATTGTCGTACCAGGATACTATTTTGAAAAACTTGGAATTTAATTCCATACCCGCCCCTGCATCAAAAATGCTGGTTCTTGCATCGCTAACAAAATCTTGGGAAACAACAGGCTCATCAGTATAGCCCAAAATTCCGGATAGTGGTCCATCAGCAGCTTCCTGGAATGCTTTCTTGATTTCGTCATAAGAGGTTTCTTTTTCCAATCTTACCGTCAAATCAACCACAGAAACATCCGCTGTAGGCACTCTAAACGCCATACCTGTCAACTTACCTTCCAATGCTGGAATTACTTTGGTAACAGCTTTGGCTGCTCCAGTGGAAGCTGGGATAATGTTCAATAGAGCACTTCGTCCTCCTCTGTAATCTTTTCTTGATGGTCCATCCACGGTCAACTGGGTTGCAGTGGTAGCATGAACTGTAGTCATCAGACCTTCTTCAATACCAAACTTGTCATTTAGTACCTTGGCTACAGGAGCTAGACAGTTGGTTGTACAGGATGCATTCGATATAATATTGTCAGAAGCCTTTACATCTTGATGGTTCACTCCCATTACAAACATTGGCGCATCTTTAGATGGCGCAGAGATAACAACCTTTTTGGCTCCTCCGTCAATGTGGTATTGTGCTGTTTCCAAAGTTGTGAAAATACCGGTACATTCAGCAACTATTTCAGCTCCTACCTCGTCCCATTTCAAGTTTTTAGGATCTCTTTCAGCAGTTATCCTAACGGTTTTTCCATTTACGATCAAGTTTCCATCTTTAACCTCGATGGTTCCATCGAACTTGCCGTGTACGGAATCATACTCCAATAAGTAAGCTAGATGCTCAACATCCAACAAATCATTGATGGCAACTACATCTACATTCTCCCTTTGCATGGTAGCCCTGAAGACCAACCTTCCAATTCTACCGAATCCGTTAATTCCTATTTTCAATTTTGACATCTTTAATATATTTAGGTTTTTATTATGTTGTCATGATATCTGAAACCCTAATGAGTTCCTCATCTACTTCTGTATGTGCTTTAATGGCTTCCGCGATGGGTGTAAGTATAAGTTTGGTATCTCTGATACCGACCATATAATTGGATTTGCCTTCCAATAAACTCTCTACCGCCTTAACTCCCATTCTGCTGGCCAGGACCCTGTCAAAACACGTTGGGTTTCCTCCTCTTTGCATATGTCCCAACACCGAAACCCGTACGTCATAAATCGGTAAATGTTCCTCAACATATTCTTTAAGCTGAAATACATTTTTTCCAATCTTATCACCTTCAGCTACAATTACAATACTGGATGATTTTCCCGATTTTTTACTTCGCTTCAAGGAATCCAACAAACGCTCAAGGCCCAAATTTTGTTCAGGAATCAAAATTTCTTCAGCTCCCGCACCAACACCAGCGTTCAATGCAATATGGCCTACGTCACGGCCCATGACCTCTACAAAGAACAATCTGTTGTGAGAGCTAGCGGTGTCGCGAATCTTATCAATAACCTCAACTACCGTGTTTATAGCTGTATCAAAGCCAATGGTATAAGAGGAACCAAGAATGTCATTGTCTATGGTTCCTGGAATCCCCATTATAGGGAAGTTAAATTCTTCATTAAATAACTGGGCTCCGGTGAAACTTCCATTCCCACCAATAACAACAAAAGCATCAATACCTTCTTTCTTCAATTGATTGTATGCTTTTTTTCTTCCTTCCTTGGTTCGGAATTCTTCACATCGGGCAGATTTTAAGATAGTTCCACCCTTATTGATGATATTGTTCACACTTCTTGCATCCAACACCTTGAAATCTCCTTCAATCATACCTTGGTATCCACGATAGATGCCAACACACTCCAATTTAAGGTAAGCACAAGTACGCACAACAGAACGAATTGCGGCATTCATACCTGGTGAGTCTCCACCAGAGGTAAATACTGCTATTTTTCTAATTTCTGAAGCCATTCAATTTTTTTTAAGAGACCAAAACTAGGAAACTTTATTCAAAATATTAATGACTTATTAACTTATTTATTTTCAAGGGTTTTCGCAAACGTTTTCGTAATAATTTTAGAAGATTTTTTTAGATTATTCAATCTTGTTTCGACGTTTTTTTGGCAACGTTGTCTTTTGATTTGAAACGTATTAGGCTATCCCTGCCCATAACCTCCTGGGTCGTTTGCTGTGGTGATATTTGAGACCGTTTCTCTTTCTTTTTAAAAACTTTCTGCATCAACTCCTTAAAACTATTGAAGTCCACTTGGTAGGAAAGACCCAAACCTTGGGTGTACCCCTGCCGTTCCGCTAAAAACTGTTGTATCTGATTTTCCCTGTTGAAAATCTTGGCGCTCAAAGTTCCTTCTTCATTGAGCAGCACCTGTACTTCCACGTCTCCTGCCACAACAGTTTCTGAAACTCCGCCAACTGGAACCCCTACCCTACCATTTACCAAAATTCTATCTGATATCTGCGTAGAAACTGTTACCCCAATCCTGTTTTCGGTTTGAATCTCGGCATTTGGGTCCAATAGGCCTTGCTCATAGGAAACCCCCAAGTTGAACTTGTCATTGTTCCCAGCCAGAATCTGGTTTAGTAGCCCAGAGGCGGTCTGTATCAGATTTCCTGTAACCGCTTGTTGATTTATTCCGGTCTGGTCATTTACAAAGGTGCCTTGTGCCAAAAGGAAAAATGCATTCCGTTCTTTTACCGTAGGGTCTTGTAGTCTATATTCCAATTCAGATTGCACCACGGAATTGGTCCCTGGAAAATCAAGATCAAAATTAATATTTGGGCTTTCCAGTTCGCCATCCAACCGGACTACTACTTCGGTGGGAATTCTACCAGTGTATCCGGGGTTATCCAACAGAGGTGCGGGGTTTGCATTAAGTGCATAGACCGCTTCAAGGTTCAACTGTGCTGCAAGGGGGTCGCGTTCCCAAAGTATGGTTCCACCAGGACGTACCTGGAATTTTTTATCTATTACCCCTCCATATTTAAAATTGTATTCGCCGGTAACAGCAACAAACTCACCGTACATATTGAACTTTCCATTGGTGTTGATCTCAATCAACAATATTCCCTCTCCAGTTCCTTTTAAGGAACTCCCCGTATTTTGATCTACCACGATCTCCACTTCGGCATCTGGGGTCACAGCCAAATCAAAAGCCATCTCTAAGCCTTGGTAATCTTGCAGGACACGTTCTTCCTTAAAGGATTTTTCCCCTTCCTTTTCTATGAAATTGATAAAGGAATAATCTCCAACACTGGTTACATCACTTAGAGGTATCTTCAAGGAAGTTCCTCTTGCCGTTGTGGCATCTACCGCAATGGTAAGCGCATCCGTTGGGCCATAGATACTTCCTGTACCATTGATAAATCCACTACCATAATACAGAGCTTCTTCATCAAATTCAGTATTCAATATTAAAAAACGTCCGTTGTTCGTATCTACATCAAGATCAAGGGACCAATCGCCAAAGGCGGTGTGATTAATGGTACCATCCAGCGTAGCCGTCGTGCCTTCTGCTACATCGGATAGCCCAACATTCTCAAAATAGAAGGTCTGATCGAACAACCTGACCCTGGAGTAAGGCGCAAAATCATAGTCCACATTAAGATATGGAATACCCATTCCCGCTTGGTTAAGACTTAAAGATCCATTTATGGAAGGATTATTTACATCTCCCACTATTTTGACACTTCCGTTCACATTTCCCCTAATGTTGGAAATAACTCCCTCGCCCAACGGACTGAAAGGCTCCAATTCCATGTCCGTGAAATTGGCCCACAGGTCCAATACTTGTTTATTGTTCTGGTTGAGCACTTTACCGTTCACGCTCATCTTTTCCACACCATTGTGGTTCAACCAAGTGCTTACTCCAAATTGCGTGAGGTCATTATTGCCAAAAATTCCTACTTCCAAATCACCCAATCTCATATCATTGACACTAAAATCTTTGACATTTAAACTTGATGTGGGCAAGTATTTACCATCCTTTTGAAGGATATTTAAGAATCCGTCGACCGCACCATCCAATTTTAAGCTATCTATAGCTGGGGTTATTTTGTTTAGGGAAACGATTTTAAATTGTAAATCCAAGTCCTTGTAGGTTGAGTCGGCCAATTCCCCTCTCAATCTTATCTGTTCCCGGTCGTTGTTGTCCATGACCACATCTTCCACAACAATACTATCCAGAGTTCTATTGAGAATTACCTTGTTCTTGTTATTTCCTTCTTTGTTGAGGACCCATTTATTCCCTTTGAAATTGATGTCGGATTTCTTTAAACCAATCACCGATTTGTTTTCCTCATTAAAAGTGTGGTAGAAGTTTAGATTGTAGCTGTCATCGTATTCGCTCCCGCCTTTAAACTCTGTTCTAAAGAACAGGGTATCCTTTAGGGTAGTATTGATCATACTGAAGTCCTTGACATCGTAATAGACGGTGGACATATCTTCAACGGAAAGAAACGTATTGAAAAGTGGGTTCTTATTATCGATTTTAAGCTCTACCTCTTCAAAACTGTTACCAAAAGCCTCAATGTTAGGTGATTTAAATGTTAGCTTGAAATCCCCCTCATCCGCAATGATATTTCCCCTAATAAATGTATTTGGTCCAAAGGCAACCTCTGGGAAGAACACATCCACAATTTTATTGTAAATCTTAAAATTGAAATTAAGTTGTTGGTCGTCTGAAATCTCGTAAGGTTTGTAATTGGTATAGATACTTCCTACGGAATTTTGAACCAATCTTCCCAATTCCTCCACCTTGAACTTCCCTCTGGCATAACCCGTGATAATGTCCGGTGAATTGATCTCCACCGTTCTAATGGTGTCTTTATCAAACGAGGAAGAAACCACAAAATCTTCAAAATAGTATGTGTCGTTTATGTTTTGATAGGTGGTGTTGGAGAAACGGACCTGCCCCAAAATATTATCCATAGAGTTACCCTCAATATCCATATTGAGGTCTCCCTTAAAAATTGAAACACTATCATTGATAAAGTTCAATTCCCTAAAATCTGCATAATCCACAGAAGCTATAAAATTGAATTTGGCCTGATCTTCCCCAAAATCAGCTAGTCCTTTAAAATTGAATTTTATGTTCTGGTCATTGCTCAGGAGCGAACCATCAAAAAGCTGTTCTTTTAAAACACCTGATACCCTTAGATTGTTATACTCATAGTCATTGTATTCCAATTTATAGACCTCGCCAATAATTTCGGTATTCAAATATTCTGCTATAAAACCTTTTCCTTCAACGTTCACATCCAAAGAGGTCAAGCCCAGATTTTCAGTTTCCGTAAAATTACCAAGGTCAAAATCTATCAAGGAGATAAATCCAATATAGGAAGCATCATCAATAGTCTGAATATTGGTCATTTGCAAGTCGGTATAACTACTGCCTATGGCCGTGTTCAGATTAATCTTAACGTCAAGTGAAGTCTCTGTAACCTCAGCATCCCCACGAATGGTAAACTGACCCATTTTTTGAAGGGACGAAGGAATGTTCTTTCCCAAAATGTTGGGCAAAAGAGCTCTTAGCTGGTAATAACTTGAGGTAAGGTTGCCAATATCCGCTCGCATAATAAAGGGAGCATCATCGGTAAACAAATTATCAAATTCAAAATCACCATGGATTCCCGTATTCTCTGTCTGCACAAAAAGTTCTTCTGTTTTGAGCTTATTGAGCACCCCACTTACCTTGCTGGCAAACGAAACGACCTTATTCTTACCAAACTCATTGTAAAAAGCATTGACTTCATTCAATGCAACAGTGGATTCATTAAATTCGGCATTGATCTGTACCCTATCCAAAAATTCGGAAAAATCTTCCCGATTATAGTTAAAAGTAAGGTGCCCATTGATTTCAGACTCTGGGGTCTTGATCTGCAATTCTTTGAATTGCATATCCTGTTTGGTATAGCTGAAATCCGTAGTAAGTCGTTGAAGTTGTATTCCCCGTTTGGACCACAAAGAAAGATCTTGGATTTTCAGGCTTACATCCGGTCCTAAGATTTGGAAGTCTTCCGCCAAAACTTTCATATCGTGAAAATCCAAAGTTTTGGGCTTCTCCAAATTGTCGTCTATCAATACAAACCTTCCATTTTCAATCTGTATTTCATCCGAAGACATAAAAAAGGGAGGAGTACCTGGTGCTCTTGGCTGACCATCATCCAATTTTGCCACAAAAACATCTAAGTTGGTATCTCTTTCACCTTCATAGGTCTTTAGGTTAAAGAACAATCCGTCAATGTCGATATCCCCAAACTCCATTTTACCATTGGACATGTTTCGAAGGTTGAGCACCGATGTAGATAATTTTCTAATATACACCAGTGTATCCTTTTTATAATCCTCAATGTAAATGCCCTTGAGTCCTGTATTGAGATTGAACAAGGATAGACTTACCCTGTCTATGGAAATGTTTGTGCCAAATTCCTGGTTGATGGATTCCATGGCATATTTTGCCATTCTGGTCTGTACCGCAGGCATGGACAATATCAAAGAACCCAAGACCATGATCAGCAAAATTGCCAATACAGATCTAAGCAGTATTTTCCTCAGTTTTTTGATAGGGCTTTATGTTTTACCTTTGACATCCAATTTTTGTTCCAAAATTTGTGGTAGACCAAAAAAGATACATCCTTGCTATTGAATCTTCCTGTGATGATACTTCAGCAGCCGTAATGTGCAATACAAAAGTATTGAGCAATGTGGTGGCCACCCAGGAAATCCATAAACAATATGGTGGTGTTGTACCTGAGTTGGCTTCCAGGGCGCATCAACAAAATATTGTCCCGGTGGTACACCAAGCCTTGGCCAAAGCAAATATCGACAAAAAACAACTATCCGCCATAGCTTTTACAAGAGGCCCAGGGCTTATGGGATCTTTATTGGTGGGCACCTCATTTGCCAAATCATTGGCTCTAGGGTTAAACATACCTTTGATTGAAGTAAACCACATGGAAGCCCATATCCTTGCCCATTTCATTGAAGATGAAGGCAAAGAAGCTCCTGATTTTCCTTTTTTGGCCTTGACCATAAGCGGAGGACACACACAGATAGTCAAAGTGGACCATTATTTCAATATGCAGGTTTTGGGTGAAACTTTGGATGATGCTGTAGGCGAAGCTTTTGATAAAAGTGCCAAGCTAATGGGTCTTCCATACCCCGGTGGTCCCTTGGTGGACAAATATGCCCAACAAGGCAATGCCAAAGCTTTTAAATTTCCAAAACCCAAAGTAGATGGGCTTAATTTTAGTTTTAGTGGATTAAAGACGAGTATTCTCTACTTTCTGAAAAGAGAAACCGAAAAGAATCCTGATTTTGTTTCTCAAAACATCAATGATATTTGTGCCTCTGTGCAGCATACAATTCTGGAAATACTCATGGAGAAGCTCAAAATGGCCGTTGAGCAGACCGGAATAAAACAAATAGCCATAGGGGGAGGCGTAGCCGCCAATTCGGGAATCCGGGGCAAACTCAAACAGGCCGAAGCTGATTTAGGATGGAAAACATATATCCCGAAATTTGAATATTGCACAGACAATGCGGCTATGATCGGTATAGTAGGCTATCTTAAATACCAAGCAGAAAACTTTACTGATCAAAGTGTGGCGGCCAAGGCCAGATACGCCATAGGAAGTTGAAGTTTTATCAATATTATCCCTACCTTTCATTTCCATTTTTTAAAGTATGGCCTATAACGAAGAAACCGTACTGAGGATAAGAAAATCCTTAGCCTTATTTCCTGAAACCTTTGAAGAAAAAAAAATGTTCGGAGGTATTGCATTTCTGTACAAAGGAAAAATGACCGTAGGCCCTGTTAAAGACGATTTAATGGTCCGGGTTGTACATGAAAAAATGGAAGAAATCTTAGAAAAAGAGTTCGTCCGTCCCATGGATTTTACCGGAAAGCCCATGAAGGAATTTGTTTTTGTATCCCCTAAGGGGTTTGCAACCGAAGAACAATTGTACAAGTGGGTAGAACTTGGACTGGAACACGCAAAAAGCAAACTTTGACTTATGCAATTATTTTATAATCCTTCACTGGACAATAGCTACAAACAGTTCTTTTTTCCTCCAGAGGAAAGTAAACATATTACCCGTGTTTTAAGGAAAAAGGAAGGTGATGTGGTACATATCACCAACGGCAGAGGATATCTTTATGAGGCCGAGATTTTAATCGCCGACCAAAAAAAATGTAAGGCCCAGATTGTCAATGAGCACAAAACAGTTCCCAAGAGATATAGGTTGCATTTGGTTGTTGCCCCAACAAAAATGAACGATCGCTACGAATGGTTTCTGGAGAAGGCCACAGAAATTGGGGTCGATGAAATTACTCCTATACTCTGCGACCACTCTGAACGCAAAACTGTAAAATTGGAGCGAATGGAACGCATAGTCCAGGCTGCTATGAAACAATCACTCAGGACCTTTATGCCCAAGATCAACCCGATGATATCATATCAACAATTTCTGGAACAAGAAAATAAAGGATTAAAATTCATTGCACATTGTGCCAAAGGAGAAAAAATGGAACTTAAACGAAGAGTGGCCGCAGATAAGGATGTAACCATCCTGATTGGACCTGAAGGGGATTTTTCAAAATCTGAAATTGATCTGGCCAGCAAAAATAGGTATGTCCCCATTGCTTTGGGAAAGCACAGGCTGCGGACTGAAACGGCCGCAATCGTGGCATGTACCATTGTGGCCATGATCAATAGTTAGCGACCCACAGAAGCCTTGGATGCCCCTGTAATATCCAAGTTATCGTTCTCAATTAACACCATTAAGATCAAATTATCATCGGCATTAACAGTCGCCGGAATATTGATTGTAGTAGCCCCATTCTTATCCACGGACTCCACATATTTTTCGGCAACTACTATATTGCTGTTCCGCAGAACCCGATTCCTATTTTCTCCACGGGTAACTTTGGTCGTCTTATCGTTCAATACCAAAACCACTCTTGCTAGTTTTCCTTCCAGACTTCCCTCAATCTTATATTCAAAAGAAACCCTGTTCCCTAAGGATTCAATGTTTGATAAATCAATATCGTTTTCTGCTCTTTTACCTTTGTATGCGGCTATTTTTGAATACAACTTGTATTGATTCGACCCAACCAAATGCTCCCTTCCATTGATTACCAACTCTGGGGTATAGTTGCCACTGTAACCAAACTTTCGATTGTAATCGCTTTGCTTTTTGGTATAAATTGATTTGGAAAAAGGATCTTTCCAGCCTATATAGTTCCAATAGTCCACATGATAAGATAGCGCAAAGACTTCCTTCGGATATTGGTTTTTGACCTTTTCCAAAAGTTCATCCGCAGGTGGACAACTGGAACAACCTTGTGAAGTAAACAATTCCAAGACCACCAAAGGTGCGAAAGATGTATCTTTAGCACTTTCAATTTCGTCCTCAATTCGGTCTTCCATCTGGGCGGTATAAAGCGCCATCAAGGACATCCCAAAAAAGGCCATCGATGAAATTATAACTTTTTTAATCATGAATACTGTACTTTTGGTCAATTGGTTAATCGCAATCTGATGAAGCTACTTACTACACTAGGGTGTTTTTTAACTTTTTTTGTGACAATCAACCTTGCTTCGCAAGAACTTGCCGTCCTCAAATACGGTGGCGGAGGTGACTGGTATTCCAATCCAACTGCCCTACCCAACTTGATACAGTTCTGTAATGCCAATATTGATACTAAACTAAATGCCAATGTAGAATCGGTGGAAATTGGGAGTGTTTCAATTTTCAGGTATCCGTTCATTCATATGACAGGGCACGGTAATGTTTTCTTTTCGGATGAGGATGCTGAAAATCTCCGAACTTATTTACTCTCTGGTGGCTTTCTTCACATTGATGACAACTATGGTATGGAGCCCTATATCAAGAGGGAACTCCAAAAGGTTTTTCCAGATAAACAACTTGAAGAATTGGGAGGAGATCATCCCATATTCAATCAAAAATATGCGTTCCCGGACGGCCTTCCCAAAATACATGAACATGATGGACAAAGGCCCCAAGCCCTTGGCATTTTTGACCGTGGCAGGTTAGTTCTCCTCTTTACTTATGAAAGTGATCTAGGTGATGGCTGGGAAGACCCGTCGGTGCATAATGACCCCGAAGAGGTAAGACTAAAGGCGTTACAAATGGGCGCAAACATAATTGAATATGTCTTTAAAAGCTGATTCATGAATTCGAGAACAATAGCCAACGGAATTTTGAGGGCCACAGGAATATTGGTGGGGATTGCCCTCTTGTCCTATTTTTTATATGCAATAAGATCAGTATTGGCCTATTTGGCCATAGCCACGGTAATTGCCCTATTGGGAAGGCCAGTGGTTCTTTTTTTGCGCAAAAGGCTAAAGTTTCCGAACACTCTGGCGGTAATTGCCACTATGATTTTCATGCTGTCCATCTTCGTGGGAATTCTGGCTCTATTCATTCCATTGATATCTGAACAAAGTAGGAACCTTTCTTTGCTTGACATTGAAGCTCTAAAAGCTGATATCAATACGCTCTACCTTCAAATATTGGATTATTTTGGCGCCACCACCGGCAATGTTTCGGATTTAATCCAAGACTCCCATTTGGAAGAAAGTGTACTTCAGGGACTTGACTTGGGTTTTATCCCAAATTTCCTTAACTCTTTTGTCAACGTACTTAGCAATTTCAGTATAGGACTTTTTTCTGTACTCTTTATTTCCTTTTTCTTTTTAAAAGATCGCAAGTTGTTCCAAAACGGGCTCCTCACTTTTATTCCAAATGACAAAGAGAGCAATATGGTAAAGTCCATTGAGAAGATCAACGGGTTGCTGTCTAGATATTTTGCCGGAATCTTATTGCAATTGTTCATCTTGTTCGTAATCTATTTTATTGCCCTTTTGATTGTAGGTGTGGAAAATGCCATCGTGATTGCATTCCTCTGTGCACTCTTTAATATCATCCCCTACATTGGACCGATCATTGGAGGTGTTATTATGGTAACATTGACCATGACCAGTTTTCTAGGAGCCGATTTCAGCACCGTGATTCTTCCCAAGGCATTGTACGTTTTAATCGGTTTGGTCATAGGACAGCTTATTGATAATTTCTTTTCACAACCCTTTATTTTTTCCACAAGTGTAAAATCGCATCCGCTGGAAATCTTTTTGGTCATTATAATTGCTGGACTTGTTTTCGGTGTTGTTGGAATGGTTGTAGCCGTACCTGGTTATACCGCCATCAAAGTGGTTCTCAAGGAATTTCTCGCAGAATATTCATTTGTGAAAAAGTTGACCAAAAACCTGTAGTAACAGTTTGAATAAATCTATATTAAATACTGGTGTACAGGATTTTATAAATAAAAAATGGAATGCTGACACCATGTCAGTTTTATTAAAAAAACAGCTTTTTCAAGATGTTACCCAAAAGGAGTTGGTAGAACAGCTTGAAGCAAAGAAAAGATGCAAGGACAAACTCCCCACATGGTTTGGTACTCCAAACATTTATTATCCCAACAAACTAAATATTGAGCAAACCAGTTCGGAGAAAACAGCAAGCTACAAAGCTGATATGATCAGTGGAAATTCCCTTGTTGATCTCACGGGTGGTTTGGGAGTGGACAGTTATTTTTTTTTAAAAAAGTTCCATGAAGTCGTTCATTGTGAGATAGATTCCAACCTTAGTGAAATAGCTCAACATAATTTTCAGGTACTCAATCAAAATAATATAAACTGTCTTGCAAAAAACGGAATTGATTATCTAAAAACCATAGACAAAACTTTTGATTGGTTATATGTTGATCCTTCTCGAAGAAGTGACCATAAAGGAAAGGTGTTTTTGTTGGAAGATTGTATCCCAAATCTTCCCGAAAATCTTTCATTGCTTTTTCAAAGCACTAAAAATATCTTAGTGAAAACTTCTCCCCTGTTGGATATAAAACAAGGAATAAAGGAATTGGATTTTGTCAAGGAAATCCATGTTGTTGCAGTTAAAAATGAAGTAAAAGAGCTTCTATTTGTTTTGCAGCATGGTTTTTTAGGGGATATTCATATCAGAACTGCCAATCTTCTTCAGGATACCCATCAAATTTTTGATTTTTGGCTGCACGGAGAATCCGAAGCAATCATCAACTACGGTAATCCTGAAAGTTATCTCTATGAACCAAACGCTGCTATATTAAAATCCGGAGGGTTCAAAAGTGTTGGTAGAGAGTTTCAATTAACAAAGCTTCACCCGCATTCCCATCTTTTTACTTCATCAGAATTGAAGGATTTTCCCGGACGACGATTCAAGGTAGAGGAAATCCTTCCCTATTCAAAAAACCTGTTCAAGACCCAAAAGAACTTAAAGGCAAACATAACCACACGAAACTTCCCTCTTTCGGTAGCCGAACTTCGAAAAAAACATAAAATCAAGGATGGTGGGGAAACGTATCTATTCTTCACAAAAATTGAAAACAACACTATGGTGGTGTTGCGTTGTAAGAAGGTGTAGAGCTTATTCCAAATTTTCAATCCAATCAAACAGCAGCCCTACCCAACCCTTCAATCGCTTGTCCTGTAAAGCCAATGAAAATCCATGTCCGCCAGTCGGATAAATGTGCATGGTCGCGGGAACTCCCTTATTCTTCAATGAGCTAAACAATAACACGCTGTTCTCAACAGGAACTGCTTCATCATCCACAGCATGCAATATAAATGTTGGAGGGGTGGTTTCTGATATATTTTTATGGGTAGAAAAACGGTTGATCAGTTCATCGGTAGGATTTTCACCCAGAAGCGCTCCTCTAGTCCCCACATGGGTGGTTTCATCTTCCATTGAGATTACCGGATAAATTAAGGCCATGAAATTTGGACGCGCATTTAGATCATCTACATCATCCTGTTTTTCATAAACCTGCTCCCCATAATAAACTCCCAAGGTAGATGCCAGATGACCTCCCGCGGAAAAACCGATTACTCCTATCTCATCCTCATTTATATTCCATTCCTTTGCCCTACTCCTTACCAAACGCATAGCGCGTTGCGCATCCTGCAATGGCACTACCTCTTTTTTTTCAGTGATGGACTTTGACAACGGTAAACGATATTTCACAACAATTCCCGCAATTCCTTTGGAGTTTAGCATTTTGGCTATGTCCGAGCCTTCCCAATCATAGGCCAACCCATGATAACCCCCACCTGGAAAAATCAAAACTGCTCTGCCATTTGCGCTACCCTTGCCAGGCAAATAGACTTCAATAATTGGATTCTGGACATTTCGTATCCATCTGATATCTTCAACTACATCCTCTTCCTTTTCTTTTGATGGACTTTGATTTGGTATTTTATTGGGCCATAAGGACACGATAGCGTCCTGGGCTGAAAGATTAGTTCCCATAAGCGTTACTAGGCATATTAAAATAGGTGTAAGTCTTATTTTGTTCATTATTTTGAATTTGTTCAGTCTTTGCAATCCCATTTGAAATTTGCGACTTTATCGTTGGAGCCTGCGGAGAGATTATAATGCCACCATTCTGTTCTAATGGACCAAAATCCATGAGCCTCCATGGTTTCTTTCAAAAGCTTTCTATTGGCTAGAACCTCTTCGGGCAAATCCAGGTTATCGTGATAGGCCCTTTTTCCAAAAAAGTCGAAATCCGTTCCCATGTCCAGTTCGTTCCCTTCCATGTCAACCAAAGTGATATCCACCGCACCCCCTTTGTTATGGATAGAACCTTTTACCGGGTTCGCCACATATTGAGGATTGGGGACTATCTCCCACATCTTGTACTGCACCGAATTAGGGCGATAACAATCAAAAAATTTGATTCGGACTCCTTGGGTGATAAAATCTTGGTTTGCCTTTATAAGGGCTTTGGCTGTTTTCACCCTGGTGTAACATTCGGCACAATCATAGACCTTGGCCTTTAGGAAATTGTTCTCAGTGGCATAACGGAGATCATAAACAAAATCTTCGCTAAAATCCGCCAAACGAACAAAAGTAGTGTCTGCCAAACCTTCAAAACTTCTCAATTTCGATTTTTGGACATTTGGTTCTTCAATTTCCCTGAGAACCTGTTGGTCCGGAACCAATTGTTTAGGTACCTCCTGTTGTTTTTCGCGGCAGCCGATTACTGACACAAGTAAGACTAGAATATATATGGAATACTTCATCTAAATCAATTTACACGTTT
Source organism: Flagellimonas nanhaiensis (assembly GCF_003382275.1). Taxonomy (GTDB): domain Bacteria; phylum Bacteroidota; class Bacteroidia; order Flavobacteriales; family Flavobacteriaceae; genus Flagellimonas; species Flagellimonas nanhaiensis. Next base: position 61,411 of record NZ_QTJX01000007.1, on the reverse strand, counting down.
TTGTTGGGCAAACCAAGTATACAAGGATTCTGTGGTATATGCTTTTTCCCATGCATTGTGTCCTACATTGGGATAACGGGTATATTTAACCTGGTACCCCATCTTTTTTAGCTTTGCAACCATTTCGTCCGATTCACTCACCTGAATCACATCGTCTTTGGCACCATGAAAAACCCATATGGGCATTTCTTTGTCAATCCAATGTGCATAGGGCAAGGGTGCCATACCACACACCACGGCTAGGGCAGCAAATTTATCGGGATATTGGGTGGCCAGTTCCCATGCTGCATTTCCTCCCCTACTGAGTCCTGTTAAATAGATACGATTTTTATCCACTCGATTGGTTTCAATTACTGAATCCAATAATTGGACAACCGCTTCGGTGTTCCACCACTTTTTTTCATGAGGATTTTGTGGAGCCAGAACCAAAAAAGGAAACTGTTTCCCTTCTACCAAAAGTTTGGGTGGTCCATTCTCCTTTATCTGCTCAAGATTTCCTCCTGCTTCTCCTCCACCATGTAAAAAGAGTAAAATCCCATACTCACTGTCCTCGTTGGCTTCATAACCTTTTGGATAATAGAGGTAATAGCGAAGGTTTTCTTTTGTAACGGTCTGTAATTCATTCTCAATCAATTGAGATTGTGCGGCACAGCCTTGTAGGAGCAATATGCCTCCAAACCAAACCAATCTAAAAATGAGAAGTGACTTATACATTCTGAGGTTTATAAAAGTTTTTCTGCTATTTCCTCCCAACTATTGGCCCTTTCAAAATCCGTGGTGTTTACATTATGAGGGGACGTGAACATGATTGAGCGCCCTTCAAAAGATGTTAGATTACGACTTCTATCATCTATAAGGACATCTCCTTTTAAAATAAATTTGTTGCCACATAATATCCTATTCTGCCAGGGTATAAAAGGAAAAAACTCATCCAACCAATCTGATTTTTCCTTTAAGGAATTTGGAAATTCCATGGCCGCAGAGGCGATATATACTTCGTGTGCTTTGCACAATTCAGATAGTATCTGTTGACTTTGGGAAATAACCTTGAGGCTTTGAAAGAATCCCACTCGATGAGCATGTCCCATAATGGACTCTTTGTGTTCTTTGGGCACGCATTGCCAAACTTCTTTCCCATGACATTCTTCAGCAGAAAGTTTGGCCTCATATTCGGAATTATAGATTTCAATATGGGCGTTGTACGCATCCGCAATCACCTCATCCATATCAACAAAAATGGTCATAGAAAATATTTTTGGTTAAGATATGAAACCCTAAACAAGTCAAAAACAATTGTCAAGGGTATTTTCAAGTTGCAAAGGTTTGAAATACTTCATTGCATCAAAATAAAAAGCTTTACCTCCACATAGCATTGATTATTGGGAATTAAACCCCATAGTTTGAACATTCCCTCCCTAATTGTTATTATTGTGTTATTAAATTGTAAGGCTTTATATGGGAAGTAGATTACAATGGTTTCTTTTTTTGGGCGCCATAATGTCAATAGGATTAGGTTATAGCCAGACATTTTACGAAAGAAGTCCAGATTTACTGGGTGCAGAAGAAATAACTTATGGAGACTTGGGAGCATTCTTCGGGCCTGGGATTTCTTTTATGGATTATGACAATGATGGCTGGGATGATATTACCGTGCCATCTTCCACTACCAGAGATTTTCAATTCTTAAGAAACGTAGGTGGATCATTTGAATTACAAAATTTACCGATAACCAGCAATGGTCTTCAGTCTAGGCAGGTCATTTGGGTTGACTTTGATAACGACGGGGACAACGATTTCTTCGCTGCCAGCACAGAGGGAAGATGCTGGCTCTATAGAAATGATGGCGGCAATACTTTTACTGATATTATAGATTCTTCGCAAATCTCCCAACAACCCTATGAATTTTTAGGAGCGTGCTGGGGAGATTATGACAATGATGGGTTTTTGGATCCATTTATTATGGTTAGAACTCCCGTTGATGGAAACCACAATTTGTTATACCACAATAATGGAGATGGAACATTTACCGATGTTACCCAAGCTGCAGGTCTCCATTTAACCGGGAAAATGACCTTGAGCGCATCTTATCTTGATTTTGATAGAGATGGGTTCCAAGATATTTTATTGGCCAATGACAAAGGTCTTATCGCAAATACCCTATATCGTAATAAAGGTGATGGAACATTTCAGGATGTAAGTATTCTATCCAATATGGACCTCCTTGTTGACGGAATGTCCACCACAATTGAGGATTATGACAATGATGGGTTTCTTGATGCCTACATTACTAACATTTATCCTCACTATAATCCAACAAGTGTATTGGGAAATGCCTTCATGCGCAACAATAGGGATGGAACCTTTTCCAATATTGCACTGGAAAATGGGACCAGATTTGATGGCTATGCTTGGGGGGCTGCCTTTTTGGATGGGAATAACGATACCAATCTGGATCTTTTCATGAGCAGTCATCTTGATGGCAGTGATGGAAGGCTATCAGCAGTTTATCTTGAAAATGATGGACTTGGGAATTATACCATTCCAAGTTCCAATGGATTCGAAGAAGACACCGCCAATAGCTTTGGTAATGCCCTAGGGGACATCCAAAATGATGGGCTTCCAGATTTGGTGGTAATCAACATGGACAATCAGCCCATCGACCTATGGGAAAACAAGACAACTACCTCAAACAATTGGCTCAAAATAAAACTACAAGGCACCCAGAGCAATCGCATGGGGGTAGGATCGTTCATCAAAATTGGAATCGATAATCAGGTTTACTATCGATATACTCTATGCGGAGAAGGTTATTTGTCCCAAAATAGCAGTTACGAATTTTTTGGTCTGGGACCTGCTACGACCGTGGACTTTATTGAGGTCTCATGGCTAAGCGGAATTGTGGACCGTTTTGAGAATATTAGTGCCAATCAAGCCTTGACGTTGATAGAAAACACAAATCCCATAGACAGTGGCGGTGGAAATGGAGATGATCCAAATCCTGACCTATCTGATCATTCCGTGGCAAGATTGTGGAACGAAGCTTTATTGAATGCCATCCGTTGGGATTATGCAAGACCTACGGTACATGCCCGAAACCTCTTCCACAGTTCTGTTGCCATGTACGATGCTTGGGCCGTTTTCCAAGATGAAGCTGAAACCGTTTTTTTGGGAAAAAGTTTTGGAGGCTACGCATGTGAATTTAATGGAATTGAAGACCCTGAAAATGTTGAGGAGGCCATCAATGAAGTTATGAGCTATGCCATGTATCGCCTGTTGAGTCATAGATTTTCCAACTCTCCGGGCTCAACCGCCACCATACAGACAATAAACAGTCTCTTCAATAATCTGGGTTATGATCCTTACTTTACAGATGTTGATTATAATAATGGCTCCTACGCCGCCTTGGGCAACTATATTAGTGAGCAGTTAATTCTTTTCGGTTTGGAGGATGGTTCAAACGAGATAAACGCATATTCAAACCAACAGTATACCTCAATTAATGAACCTTTGGAATTGGAAGTTTACGAAGATGCCTATACACTAAACGACCCTAATCGTTGGCAACCTCTAAAATTTGAAAATTTTGTAGACCAAAGTGGAAATTTGATTGTTGGGGACACCCCCGATTTTTTGAGTCCAGAGTGGGGAGAGGTAATTCCTTTTGCTTTAAAAGAAGCAGATCTGGAGGTTCTTAATAACGGATTTGAGAGCTATGTCTACAACAACCCGGGGGCTCCTCCAAATATTGAAAATGGCAACGGAATAGACGACCCCTATAAATGGAACTTTGCACTCGTAGCTTTGTGGTCATCACATTTGGATCCCAGTGACCCAACTTCTATCGATATTTCTCCTGGCGCCATTGGAAATATCGATTTAAGTCAATACCCGTCTTCTTTTGAAGAATATAAGTCCTTTTACGACTTTCTTGAAGGAGGTGATATAGGAACAGGGCATACTATCAATCCGTTTACTCAACAACCATACGAACCCCAAATAGTGAAGCGAGCGGATTATGCCCGAGTTTTGGCAGAGTTCTGGGCAGATGGTCCAGATTCGGAAACGCCACCGGGGCATTGGTTCACTATTCTCAATTATGTTTCGGACCATCCAGATCTAGTAAAACAATTTACTGGTGACGGGCCTTTGTTGAATGATCTGGAATGGGATGTAAAATCGTATCTGGCCTTGGGTGGCGCTATGCACGATGCCGCCGTAAATACATGGGGCATTAAAGGTTACTATGATTATATCAGACCAATATCCGCCTTAAGATATATGGCATCAAACGGCCAAAGTTCAGATACAAACTTGCCTAGTTATCACCCTCATGGTATTCCATTGGTTCCTGGAAAAATTGAATTAATTGAAATTGGAGATCCGTTGGCCGGCCCTTCTGATGAGAACGTAGGAAAAATTAAAATCTTTGGTTGGCGTGGTCCCGATTTTATTTCAGACCCAACCCAGGATGTGGCAGGTGTTGGTTGGATTCTTGGAACGCATTGGTGGCCATACCAAAGGCCGTCGTTTGTAACACCTCCTTTTGCTGGATACGTCTCAGGGCATTCCACTTTTTCTAGAGCTGCTGCAAAAGTTCTAACTATGATTACAGGAGATACTTTCTTTCCGGGAGGTATGGGTGTCTTTGATATAGAACAAAATAAGTTCCTAGTATTTGAACAAGGGCCAAGTGAGAACATGACACTTCAATGGGCCACTTATCAAGATGCTTCCGAACAGACCAGCCTTTCCAGAATTTGGGGAGGAATACATCCTCCAATCGATGATATTCCAGGTAGAATCATGGGAGAGAAAATTGGAGGCGAAGCATTTGAATTGGCAAACGCTTACTATAACGGTTATGCTAGTTTCAGCCATGACAATTTTTTAATCGAAGTCAATGGAGAAACTTGTGTGGACAATAATGATGGGGCAATTTCAATCGTTGCAAGAGACTACTATAATTATAAAGCATCTGTTAACGGTCAAGAATATTTATTTAATTCCGAGCTGACAGTTACCGACCTAGCTCCTGGAACTTATTCGCTATGTATTGGTGTGGATGGAAATAGTACTATTGAACAATGCTATGAGCTCGTGGTGAAAGAAGTACTTCCTGCGGACATTACCACTTCAATTACCGGAGAAGGTAGTGCTGTTAAGGTCACGGTGAATGTTAAAGCAGGTTCCCCTCCCTATCTTTTAGAAGTGAACAACCTAGCCAAAGGAACATTTGAAAATAATGAGTTTGAAGTTTCCGTGAAAGAAGGTGATCTTCTAAAAATATCCTCGGCTGTGCCGTGCGAAGGCTCTTATTCAGAATTAATTGATCTAGGTAACAAGGAAGCTTTAGTATTTCATTCTAACCCAAATACTGAGGAGGCCATCATCAGGACAACCGGTATAAACGGCACCTTTCCAATTTCCATTTATGGATTGAATGGTCAACTCGTACATGCTTCAACCTATAAGATGACCAATGAGGAAATTCGGATACCCGTGAATAGTCTTGCTCCAGGAATTTATGTGGTGGTCATTGAAGCAAACAAACCGATAACGTATAAGCTCGTCAAACGATAGGTATTGTTTGCTTGTACTTTGATGGTTTATTCTCTTAGTTTATAAAGGAACCATTCTTAATATCATGCCACCATCCACCCCAAGGTATAGCAATCCATCTGGGCCTTCACGAACCACGCGTACCCTCCTTCCAAAATCTTCCAACAACCTTTCTTCATGAATCACTTTGCCATCTTTTAAAACTAATCGGTTTAGGTGGGTCAATGCCATGGCGCCAATAAAAAGATTCCCTTCCCATTCCGCAAACTCCTCCCCAGTGTAAAATTCCATGCCACTTGGAGCAATGGAAGGGGTATAATGATACATGGGCTGTTCCATACCCTCCATATGGGTGATTCCATCTCCGATAGGGGTATCATCATAATCAATTCCATGGCAGATTATAGGCCACCCATAGTTTTTTCCCGGTTCAATGCGATTCAGTTCATCCCCACCCTTTGGGCCATGTTCATGTAGCCAAAGCTCTTCTGTTTTGGGATGCAGTGTGAGGCCTTGCGGGTTTCTGTGTCCATAGCTCCAGACTTCAGGTTTTGCTCCAGAAACTTCATAAAATGGATTATCCTTGGGGACTTGACCATCCTCGAAGATGCGCATTACCTTTCCCAAATGGTTGTTCAAGGTCTGGGCCGAATCCATTAAATCATACCGGTCCCCCATCGTAAAATATAGATAACCCTCTTTTATCGCCATTCTGGAGCCATAATGACTTGGAGACTTAAAAAAAGGAGATGCGGTAAAAATTCGCTGTAACTCTACAATAGAATCCCCCAAGAGTTTGAATCGCTCCACTGCCATGGAACTACTTATGGAATCCCCAATGGAATGGGAAAAATATAACCATCCATTAATTTCATAATCGGGATGAGGTAAAATATCCAGGGCACCTCCATCTCCGCGACAATACGATCTCGGTACACCTTTTAGCCTTCTTTTCTTGCCCGACTTTACATTGATTTGAAGTATTTCTCCTGAAAACCGATTGGTTACCAACATTTTACCATTAGGTAAAAAGCACATGCCAAATGGAACACGAATACTGTCCGTTATTTTCTCCAGTCTAAAATTAAGCTCTTCACTTTCAAATACACCCAATGATTCCTTTTGGGTACATCCAAAACAGAATACTAGTATAAGATTGAGATATACGATTCGTTTTAAAGCCACCTGTGTTTGCATACATTTCTGAGAATTAACAAGTTGTAAATATGCTTCTTCCAGGCAACAAACACTATCGAATTTCAACAAAACTCTCATGGATTTATAAATCCATTAGCTGTTCATAACCGCGATTCAAAACCTCTATGAAATGGGGCTTTGGAAAATTTTGATATTCGGTCTATTCTTATTCTTTCAATTGCTTCAAAATGCTATTTTTGATGAAAGTTAAAATCTCTCAAAACAACCAAAACCAAATATGCAGGCCAAACCCAACCTAGAAAAGAACCTATTTATCGTTTTCTACCTAAACTCTATCTTCCCACTTGGTCCAAAGCTCAAATCCTATTTAATTGAAAATATAAAGAGCTGTTCTTTCCAGAAAAATGAGATCATCAGCAAAGAGGGGGAAATCTGCAATAGATTGTATTTGATCAAGAAAGGAATGGTAAGAGGCTATTATGTAAGTGATGGCGAAGAAATTACAACTTGGATAGATACCGAAAACGAACTCTTTACTTCCATCACCGGCTTTTTTAGAAACAAAAAAAGTATGGAAAATATTCAGGCTCTTGAAGATACGCATTGCGACTATTTGGAATATGAGGACTACAAATACTGCTTGAACAATTTTCCTGAGATGCGCCAAATCAATAGGATTTTCTTAGAGGAATATTACATATTGGCAGAGCATCGTGTGTATTTGGCAAGAATCCCAAACGCCCGAAAACGTTTAAATTATTTTATTGAAACATGTAAGCCTCAAATTGCTAAGCGAATACCAAAAAAATACTTGGCTTCCTTTTTAGCTATGAGACCAGAAACCCTTTCCAGACTTCTTAAGGAAATAAAATAAGTAAGGTCCTTTTCTAAGTGTAAAAAGCATTTTACTCTGATGGAGAACACCAAAATTTACACTCTTTCCTACTTAATTACTTCTAATAATTGTAAGAAAATGCTTTAAAATTGATAAATATCAATTTGTCAAAGGATTTCTTGAAATAAGATTTTTTTACTGCCGTTTCTTAGGTTGTAGATAAGAAAATATTTACAATTAAAAACTCGAAATGTAAGAAAAATATATCCATCGGGTAAACTTTAAACCTTAAAAAACAGTTCCCTTTTTATGAAATAAATCTACTTAACACTTCCAAGGAATAATCTCCGAATTTATCACTGAGTCCCTGTAAAAATCAATAGTTGGGGCTATCCGTAGAGTTGCTACTGTTCAGGTGGCCAAACCATGCTATGTCCATTCTGAACTGAATAATTGAACTAAAAAATCATACTGAAACTAAAAAACCAAATTCAATAATTCAATGAAAAATCAAGTAAACAGAAAATCTTCATCCTTCTTTTTTGTGCTATTTATCCTTTTCATGATAAAGGCCACAGCCCAGTCAGATGAATTGATTATCATCGACTCCAACTATTCCCAAAAACAACAAGTTTTAAACAATAAACCAGCAGGTTCCATGGTCTTGGAAATTGGCTCGGAGGAGAATGCCTGGAAAGTAATTCGAAACTATCTGGAGCAAAATCAATCGATTGAAGCCCTGCATTTATTTGCAAATGCAAACTACAATTCCATTGCCCTGGGATCCAATCTTTATGATTCCGAAGCAATCGATCAGGAATTTGAACTATCGATGCTCGAGGGGCTCTATCAAGGAACCAATCTGCAGCTCTTGATATATGATTGCAACCTGGGTTCAAATGCAGAGGGACTTGCCCTCCTAAAGAAAATCAGTGAGCGGTCTTACTTCAATATTGCCATTCCCACCAACTGCAGTTCGGTAATGGGCAACGATTTGGTATTTGATCATACCACCCTGAATCAACCTATAAAAAATTCAATATTTCAATAGATAACTTACCATGAAACAACCTCTATTAACCAGATTTTTATTCTTTCTTCTGATACTTTTCCTGGGTTCGGTACAAGCGCAAACCGTTGATATGACCGTTCAGCAGGGACCTAATGTAGATGTGATGGTTACTGTGGGATCGGCAAATGTGGACCTTTCCACCTTTGAGAACGATCTAGAACAAGCCATGTACAACAAAGGAATTCCCCTTGGTAAACTAAGGGTGGAAGCCTTCCAGAGAAGTACCATTTCTTCCGATCAGGCCGATGCCAGTGATATTTTTAACAGCTGGAACGTAATGGATTTCAATGGAGCAGAACCGCCAAATCCGCACAATTATCTTAGTAGTGCCGGCGGTGGTGCCTATAGTGGTACCTACTTCTCGTTTGACAGCAATACCAACCAGATAATTGCGGACCCTGTTGCCAGAAACTCGGGCAATTACGGGGTTGCTATGTATGATCCAACCGGGGATGTAGCAGATGGAACCATTTCTGCCACTTTTGGACTTTCGGGAGACCCCTATGTGCATGCAGAGGTGGGCTTTATTTTTAGAAAGGTAGACAACGATAATTTCTATGCATACATTATAGACAACCACACTTATTGTGGTAATCTTCAGAGCTATGCTCCGGGAGATGGGTACCCTGCAGAGGCCATCTTAAAAAGAGAAAATGGGATTACCACCATTTTGGCGGTTAATACCAATAGTGGAACGACGGGTTCCGCTACCTATGGATGGGATGCCAATAGAGCAGACATGTTTGGTGCTTTTTACAATGGTCAAGCCATCGATTTTAGGATAGAAATGAGCGGCGATGACATTAAAATTTCCAGAAGAGGTGGTGGAGGTACTGCCGGAACAGATTGGATAGAATCCTTCAATATTACTGATACGACACATTCTTCCGGAAGTTATGGCTTCTATGTTCACGAACAACAAAATGCATACTTCAAGGATATTGCCATAGAAAAATTAGAATTGAGGGCTTTTAAAGATGTACTTCGTGAGCCCCAATGGAGAAACAGCGCATTACGTTTCAACGTCAACTTGGATGATATTGAGGTTGCCGATTTTGATGTTGACTCCGATCTTTCCGAAATATTGATGCGTACCATCAATGAAGACATTCACTATATAGGTTGGGGAACAAATGCCAACCAGGCACAGTTTGAGCGTTTTATTATACAGAACAATACACAGGGAACCTTCATCAACAGGGATGCCGGAAGTTGGGCCACCTGGATTGATGATATGGCCCAATACATTTACAACCAATATCTCTTTGGTACAGTGACCGCTGGAGATTATTTCATTGCGGGGACTTCGGTTGAGATTGATGTTGATCCTGCCGAGATGAAGACCAACACGGCCAATGCCAGTTACCCAAGTGGTAGATGGAAGATTACCCATGATGAAACCTACTTTGACAACAACGAAGGAAAGGTCTCGTGGAACGGGCTTTATCTAGAAGATGTTCCTGAATTCTTCGAAAAACCGGGACAGTATACCTTCACATTTGAAGACATGCCCACTGCGCCATCAATTTTGTTCTTTCATAGAAAGCCAATAGCTAGTTTCACCTATAGCCCATCCACAGGAGTGTTCAACAATACTTCATACGATTTGGATGGTGGTGCTAACAACGGTATTAACCAGAATGAATGGAAATGGAAATCAGTGGATGCCGCATCTACCGACGATTGGACCGTTGGTGTCTTTGATAAAAACGCAGTACCTGATGGTGAATATTTGGTAATGCTCACAGTTCAAGATCATCAAGGTACTTGGAGTAGCCCAACAAGTGTGTTTATTGAATTGGACGGAAGCGGTTCAGCGGGTAGTACAGATTTACCTGTGGCCCAGTTCAACATACAACCTGATGAATTATTTACCTATTCTGGAAATATGTCCATCAATATTGAGGACAATTCAATAGACCCTTACGGTAGAACGATTGCTACTAACGAATGGATCGTTACCCAACGTACCTACGACAATGATGGTAATCCAACAGACACCGAAATCTACAATTCCACTACCCCAATGACAGATTTCTCGGCATACAATACACTTTCTGCCGATTATATCATCAGTCTTCGGGTTCAGACAGATACCGGAGTTTGGTCGGAGCCTTTCTATCGTACCTTGGGCATAACCCATGATACAACGGATCCAACAATTTCCGCTACACCTTCCAGCGGAAGCATTGATACCGATACAAACATTGTTTTAGCCTTTCAAGACGAAGGTACAGGCAGTGGGTTCGATGTACAGCGTTATGTGCTGGTTCAAGATGTAAACCCTCCTGCAACAGGGGATTCAAGTTGGAGTTCATGGAGCAATAGTCAGTCCAAGAGTGTTTCGTTTTCAAGCGGAGGAACCGGTTGGTACATCCATGCTGAAGCAAAGGACAATGCCGGAAATACAGCGGCAAGTACTTTTGGTCCGTTTGATATTGCTTTGGTAGTAGCAGCCAACAATGATTTAGCAGTGGTCCAGGAAGATACCACTTCAGACCCAATAGATGTGTTGTATAATGATGTTTATGATACCAATAACACTCCAACAATTACCATTACTGTTCAAGGAACTAGGGGAACTGCTTCGGTAAATGGAAGCAATCAGGTAATCTATATTCCAAATAGCAATGAAAATGGTTCGGATACAGTTACTTATGAACTTGACGATGCAGGAACTGTGGTAACTGCCACCATAACCATATCCATCACTCCAGCAGATGACCTGCCGATTTTCACTCATCCCACATCGGCTTATAATGTATCTTCTGCGGTATACTCTGGTAATTCCTTCGATGTAACAGGACAATTGAGCTCACTTTATGGGATTGCTTTCAATGATGATGGCACCAAAATGTTTGCCAGCACCTATGATAGAAGGGTTGAGAGTTATAACCTTAGCACGCCCTACCAAGTATCTACTGCTACCCATGTAACTAGTCTCGGATTAACTTCAAGATCACAAGGAATTGCGTTCAACAACGATGGAACAAAGTTTTACCATACAGGTAACTCAGGCGCAGGAATTGACGAGTATGTCATTTCCACTCCTTTTGATCTCTCCACGGCCACCTACAACCAAAGGTTTACACCAAGCGAAGGAAGCAATTACGATGGTATTGACTTTAGTTCCGATGGTAGTAAAATGTATTTGCTTGACTACAATGGTTCAACGATAAGAGAATATGCCTTATCAACCAATTTTGATATAGGTTCAGCAACTTACACCGATTCTTTTTCTCCTTCAGCGGAGAGCAGCCCCAATGACTTTGAATTGAGTGCTGATGGTACCAAATTGTTTGTTTTAGGGTTTAATCGAGGAATATCAACCTATACGCTCTCAACCCCGTTTGACATTTCTTCGGGAAGCTATGATGGTAATGCATCAGATTATGACACAGATGTCCAAGAAAACAATCCTTACGGTTTGACCTTTAACGACAATGGTTCGAAATTCTATGTTGTGGGTGCCCATGAAGAGGTTTTTGAATTCAACATGATTGCCGTTGTGGAATATGCCGAGAATGACACAATAGTTGTTGTTGATGCCGATGCCAATGACGGAGACGGAGGATCAGCTGATGATGGCATTAATTACGGATTGGCCACAGGAGGAGATAACGATTACTTCAGCATCGATGGTTCAACTGGTGAACTTACCTTTCAAACTCCACCAGATTTTGAGAGTCCAGACGATGGAAACGGAGATAACGAGTATCAAATTACCTTAAGAGCAACTGATACAGGTGGAACTACAGATCAATCCATCACTGTAAAAGTTACAGATGTGGACGATACACCCCCTTCAGGGTATACTGTATCCATCAATCAAAGTGATATTGACATCTCAAATGAAACCGCAATTAGCTTCACCTTTGCCGGAGCAGAAGTAGGAGCCACCTACAACTACACTTTCAGTAGCGATGGAGGAGGTACCAATGTTACAGGTACTGGAACAATTAGTAGTGCAACTGATCAAATTTCAGGAATAGATCTAAGTGGTTTGGGAGATGGAACCATAACCTTGTCGGTCACCCTCACGGACACCAATGGTAACGAAGGAGATCCTGCTACCGATACCATTGCTAAAGAAACTGATGCAGATGACGACGGAGTTAAAGATGATACCGATAACTGTCTGAACACGGCTAATGCCGATCAGTTAGATACTAATAACGATGGCGAAGGTAATGCATGTGACGACGACGACGATGGAGACGGAACTTTGGACGTTGATGATGACTTCCCATTAGATCCAACTGAAGATACCGATACGGACGGGGATGGAACAGGTGACAATGCCGATACCGATGACGATGGTGATGGAACTCCGGACACCAGCGATGACTTCCCGTTAGATCCAACGGAGGATACAGATACCGATGGTGATGGTACTGGTGACAATGCTGATACCGATGACGATGGGGACGGAACTCCTGACGTGGACGATGACTTCCCATTAGATCCAACAGAGGATACCGATACCGACGGTGATGGTACTGGGGACAATGCCGATACCGATGACGATGGTGATGGTACTCCGGACACCAGCGATGACTTCCCGTTAGATCCAACGGAGGATACAGATACGGACGGTGATGGTACTGGTGACAATGCCGATACCGATGATGATGGTGATGGTACTCCGGACACCAGCGATGACTTCCCATTAGATCCAACTGAAGATACAGATACCGACGGTGATGGTACTGGTGACAATGCCGATACCGATGATGATGGTGATGGTACTCCGGACACCAGCGATGACTTCCCGTTAGATCCAACGGAGGATACCGATACCGATGGTGATGGTACTGGGGACAATGCCGATACCGATGATGATGGTGATGGTACTCCGGACACCAGCGATGACTTCCCATTAGATCCAACTGAAGATACAGATACCGACGGTGATGGTACTGGTGACAATGCCGATACCGATGATGATGGTGATGGTACTCCGGACACCAGCGATGACTTCCCGTTAGATCCAACGGAGGATACCGATACCGATGGGGACGGAACCGGGGACAATGCAGATACTGATGATGATGGGGATGGAACCCCTGACTCAGAGGATAATTTCCCTCTAGATCCAGCAGAGGATACCGATACCGATGGAGATGGAACCGGGGACAATGCCGATACCGATGATGACAATGACGGTACTCCTGACTCTGGGGATGACTTCCCGTTAGATCCAAATGAGGATACAGATACCGATGGAGACGGAACCGGGGACAACACCGATACCGATGACGATGGGGATGGTACTCCTGATTCCGGTGACGACTTCCCGCTAGATCCAAATGAGGATACAGACACCGATGGGGACGGAACCGGGGACAATGCGGATACCGATGATGATGGGGATGGAACCCCTGACACGGAGGACCACTTCCCGCTAGATCCAAATGAGGATACCGATACCGATGGCGACGGAACTGGGGACAATGCCGATGATGATGCCGATAATGATGGCACTCCAGATGATGAAGATGCATTCCCTACTGACCCAAATGAAGATTCGGATGCGGATGGTGATGGAATTGGAGACAATTCTGACAACGATGATGACAACGATGGTACGCCCGATCAGGACAGCGATGGGGATGGTCTTGGGGATAATATGGATACAGACGATGACAATGATGGTATCCCAGATTCTGAAGATGACTTCCCAACTGACCCTAATGAAAGTTTGGATACTGATAATGACGGTATTGGTGACAACTCCGATACAGATGATGATGGAGATGGGTATTCCGATGAAATTGAAGACTCGGAAGGAACAGATCCTCTAGATGCCAATGATGTACCTGATGACAATGATGGAGATGGTATTCCAGATAGTATAGATGACGATGATGATAATGACGGAATAGCGGATGGAACCGATGCCTTCCCGAACAATGATGAACCTTCTTTGGTTCCGGCACAGGCATTCACCCCTAATGGTGATGGTAACAACGATGCATGGATTATTCCTGGTATCGATAACTATCCCAATAATGTTGTGAAGGTCTTCAACCGATGGGGGCATGAAGTTTTTGCAACACGATCCTATCAGAACGATTGGGAAGGATTCTACAAAAGTAGAAGCGAAAAGCTACCTCCAGGTTCCTATCTATACGTAATTGACCTAGGTGACGGAAGTGCTCCGCTACAAGGATGGATTTTTATCAACTATTAAAAACAAGACAAAACCAAAAACATGAACCTAGTAAGTAAATTATATATTTTTCTAGCGATATTCTTGCTGTCCTTCATAGCAATAGGTCAACAAGACCCCAACTATTCTTTCTATCGTTATAATATGAACATCTATAACCCGGCTTTTGCAGGTAGTTCCGAAGGAGCGGAATTTACCTTGGGCATAAGAAGTCAATGGGCCGGGATTGAAGGAGCTCCAGAAAGTCAAAGTGCCATTTTTGGCATGCCAGTGGGTAAAAATGTCGGACTTGGGGTTTCCATCCTCAATGACCGTACCTTCATAGAGCAACAGACATGGATGGCTATTGACATCTCCTATTTCATCCAATTGGATGAAGATCACAAACTGTACTTTGGTATCAAGGGAAGCGCAAATTCCTACGACGCCAATACAGACGGATTGGTCACCTATGGTATAGGACAAGATGGTACCCTAATGGATTATGAAAGTAGGTTCACCCCCAATGTGGGGGCTGGGGCCTATCTAAAACATGACCGTTATTTTGCATCCCTGTCAGTTCCAAAGTTGCTCACTCCAGATCGTTTGCAAGAACGTGACGGTAACGCTTTTTTAGGCGCAGACAGGTTGCATGCCTACCTCAGCGGAGGGTACAGTTTTATATTGGGAAAAACAACCGATCTTAAGACAATGGCCATGTTAAGATACGTGGATGCTTCTCCAGTTTCTTTAGAACTGACAGGTATTGTGGATTTTGGGGAACGATTTGAGTTTGGTGCTTCCTACAGACATGATGAAAGTATAAGCGGACTGTTCTTATTCAGCATAAGCAATGGGTTTAACCTTGGATATGCCTATGAGACGGCCATTCAAAATTCCATTGATGGATTGGATAACAATACCCACGAACTCTTTATGCGGTTGAAAATGTAGATTGTACAAATCTTTTAAAGCACCACAAGTTTCTGGTGAAAAAAACGCCCTATTATAATAGGGCGTTTTTGTTTTGCTCCCTTATCAATAATCTTTTAACAGTTAATATGGTTTTATTTATTTGATATATCAATTATATTTGTATCAAATATTTAATTAATGCTAGGATTACCCTCTCGTACCATATTCTACCTTATTGAGCGCTCCATTAAGGAATATCGCAGATTTGCCCAGAAAAACATTAATGAATTAAGTCATGACATCACGGTAGATCATGCCCTCATACTATTCTTCATAGCGGATAATCCCAACTTGTCACAATCAGAAATTGGTAATTTAATCTTCAAGGATAATGCATCGGTTACACGAATGATCGACCTTATGATCAAGAATGGGTTTCTGCAACGGGATATTCATAAAGAAGATCGAAGAAAATTTAGGATTACACTCACACCAAAAGGTCTTCAAACCAAAAAAGGTTTAAAATCAATTGTCCAGTTTAATAGGGCGCACGCACTGGAGGGAGTTTCTGAGGCAGAAATTGACCAATTGGCAACAATCTTGGAAAAAATCATATCAAACTGTACTAAAACCTAGGTTACCCCTAAATCGAGTAATACTCCACACAAATTTTTAACAATCATAAAACACACAAAATGAAACTGTTGACCCAATTTCTTCTAATTCTTTTTAGCATTAACCTATGTGCTCAAGAAATTACCAAACTTCAGCTCGACCAAATTATTTTTACAGACGGGATATTCGTTGAAAAAGACGGCACCATCTACGCAACCGAAGGTTGGGACGGGGATAAAATCTATGAGGTCAATCCCAATGGAAAAATAAAAGTATTCGCTTCTGGTCTCAAGGGCCCTATAGATATTGCCAAGGGCAAAGACGGTTTCTTTTATGTATCGGAATGGAAGGGTGCCCAACTATCCAAAATTGACCCAAAGGGGAACGTAAATCATTTTGCCACCGTTAAGCCAGGTCCTGGTCCCATGACTCAGGACGCATTGGGCAACCTTTATGTCACGCACAATGTCAATGATGGAAAGGGCAATATCTCCAAAATTACTCTGGATGGGCAAGTAGAAATTTTCTCAGAAGACGACAAACTTATCAACCCAGGAGGAATTGATTTTGATTCAAATGGAAATCTCTACGTATCCAATTTTAACAATGCGAATATTGTCAAAATAAACCCTTCCGGAAAATCCAGCATATTAGCCACAGTACCAGGAGACAAACAATGGCGCACAGGGCACCTTAAGATCATTGACGATACCATCTATATTACCGCGCTCATGGATCATCGGATTTACAGGGTCAGCTTAGCTGGCAAGGTGGAAACATTGGCAGGTACTGGAGAGCAAGGTCAAGGTGTTGGCAACGCACTGTCAACTAAGTTGGCCAATCCAAATGGACTCTTTTTCAATGAGGAATCCAACGAATTGTATTTCACGGAGGCTTTTGCAAAGACCGGCTTTATTCAAAAAATAAAGCTTCCTGATAATCAAAATACGTTTCGCAGTGCATACTATGCCGGAATAGCTTTTAGGGAAACTCCATATGCCAACATTTTGGGTACACGACCATTGCCAAAAGAAAAAGCGGAGAAGGTCAATCATTTTCAGTTTGATTACGACAAAGAAGGGAAATTGGTCCGTGTGCGCCATCTATTAAATGGAAAAATCAAACCATTCTCCGATCGTTTTGTAAGAGGGTCCCATATAGAGATAACATACCAAGGCAATCAAGAAATCCGAACATTTTATAATGAGCATGGTCAACGCTGCGTGGTATCTGGGGATGTGTACAAATCCATTTTTACCACGGATGATAACGGTGACAGAACTTCGTTGAAATTTTATGGAGTTGATGGCAATCCTATTGAAAATGATTTTAGGATAGCTTCTTACGAATGGAAAACCAACTTAGATGGCACCGTGGTTGAAAAACGATTTGACATCGATGGAAACATCCAACGAAATAGGCCTGGTTTTGGTTACTACATTACAAAGTTTACCTATGACCACCGCGGACTTTTACGTTTAATGACAAATTTGGGTAAAGAAGGAAAGGAAATAACGCCTGATGACGCTGGAATAGCTCACACCAAAATTGGCTATGACAACAATGCCTTTTTTGTGCAATGGCTCAATCTGGACAAAAACGGTAAGCCGAAAAGGGGCATGAGCAATATTGCAGAGATCAAATATACCCCTGCCCCACTCTACGAACATGAATCGGCCACTTTTGTAGATGCCGATGGAAAACCCCAGACCACCAACTGGGGCGCCCATATTGTTAAATATACCTTCGATAATTATGGCAATGCAACATCGCGAAGCTTTTATGGGATAGATGGAAAGCCAGTAAACGCCAATAACGGAGTAGGTTTAATCAAAACAACATATACCGCGGATGGCATGCACCAAGTCAATAGGGCATATTTTACTATGAACAATGTTCCAACCCACATAAATGGAACCGAAATTCATGAGGTGCGAACGGATTTCAACACCAATAATAAACCGGTCAGTAGATCTTTTTATAATCTATCGGACAGTATGGTGAATGATTCCAGTCTTGGATATGCAACTGAAAAATGGATCTATGACTCCCAAGGACGATTAATTGAGCGACAGTTTTTAGATATCCAGGGGAAAATGGCAGACCACTCCACATGGGGAATAGCACGCATGGTATATACCTATTTGAATGATACCGAGCTCAAATCGGTAGATTATTATAAAGCAAATGGCAGTAAAGATCAGGCTGTTTGGAATCCTAGGCATTAATCAGGACAGGCAAAGGAGCAAATGAATCTTTTAATTTGCCCCTTTGTCCAATCTTTTTTCTAAAACACTGATTGGAATATCGCCGTGCTTCAAAAGTTTTTCATGGAACGTTTTGTAATCAAAGTCGGGGTCTTTTTTAGCATTTTCAAGAAGCCCTAAGAATACCTTTGCTCCATATTTATATGAAATCACCTGAGCTGGCCAACGCTTCATTCTATTGATCTCACGAACTCCTATATCATCTTTGTCTGTGATGTGTTTTTTCCAAAAAGTCATAGCTTCCTCATCCGACCAACCGTAATAGTTTAAACCTACATCTAGCGAAACCCTAACAGAACGAATTAAATCCCACTCCCACTTTCCATATTCATCATAAATGGTTTCATATACCCCTAGAACATCTCCCAAATGTTCCACATAAGCTCCCCATCCTTCCACAAAGCCTGCATACCAGAACAAATCCTGTATCTCTGTTCTCTTTACAACACGGTTTACAGATGACTGATAATGGTGCCCAGGTATTGCCTCATGGGCAAAAAACCAACCAAGCTGTCTTCGGTTAAATGGTTCATCAAAAAAGTTGAAGTAAAAGGTATTATTGGCATAATAAGCGGGGGCATGCGCCAATGAAGGATTGGTCCCCCTGGCAATATGGACTTCAGGGATGTCATTGATGTATGGAAAGAGATTGACGGCTATGTCGCCAATATTACTTTTGATTTTTTCAAACTCCGCTTGTACCCCACTTGCACGTTCAATAAAGAACTTTTCATCGTCCAATCCGCTATAAAAATCTGTTTCAGAAAGTCCAGATGCCTGTTGAAGCCTTTTCATTTGTGCTTTGACCTTTTCAATTTCCAACAGGCCAAACTGGAACATTTCTTTGGGTGATATCGAGATATCCACCCATTTTTTTAGCAGATAGGCATACCACTCTTTTCCATTTTCAATATGATAAACACTCTTGGAATCATCTAGTTCATCTGAACCTTTCCATTTTTTTTCCAAGGCTAGGCGCTCCAAATTAAGCGCCGTTTCATAGATTAAAATGTCATAATCCAATTTTTGGTATTCATCCATTTTTTTAAGGTCCACGTGTTTTAGTCTATTTTGTAAATCCCTAAAAAAAAGTTCTTGCTCCCTTATACTTTCAGCTCCCTGGATAGCTTGCATATTTTGCACATAGCTGATGTTGATATACGTTATGTCCAACTTTGCATATCCCTTAAGGAAATCGGCACGTAGATTTTCAAAATTTGGGTCTTGCGCAAACAAGAACTGAAAACAAAACATCATGGGCACAAGCCCTTTTCGTAGTAGACTTTTCATCTATTTCCAATTGTTTTTATCAAATCGTACTGCGTAGATGTCCAAATGCCCATCAAATACCTCGGGGTTTTCCGAGTCCCGGGTCGAGGTAAAAATCAAATATTTTCCATCGGCCGTTACAAATGGACTCCCGTCCACGCCATTACTGTTTAAGGAGCGCATATTTTTAGGGTGACTCCATGCATTGTCTTCTTGAAAAGATATGTATAAATCTGATACCCCGAGGCCTTCTTCCGCATACATGCGGACAAAAACCATATAAGTTTCGTCAGGTGAAACGTAAGCATCGGACTCTAATAAATTAGTATTGATATGGTTTGGCAGCCTCTCGGCTTCCTGATACTTTCCGTCTTCAAATCTTGATACATAGATGTCATAGCTGGTATCTTCATACTCTCGACTGAAATAGAGATTCCCGCTATTGGTGATCATCGGGTAGTACTCGCTTAATTCGGAATTAATTTCACTTGGTAGAAGTTCAGCCTTGGACCATACTCCATTTTCTGATTTGCTTCTCCATATATTTCCGTCTCGACGAGAAACATCATCCGGAACATTGCCCCGCATTTTAAAGTATAGATAGTCTCCATTTTCCGTAATCTGGACATCGCTGGCGTCCGTGTAGTACTCCCCTCCTATTTTTACCCGTTCCGGCTCCGAAAATATCCCATTTACAAATCGGCTCCGGGTAATTTGACGTTCTGAGAAATCCTCTGTTGCCCTGGTATAAAATATTTCACCATTTTTCATAGATAGACTTCCACCGTACTCCACCCCAGAAGTGGTTAGATTATCTACCTCCAACCTGATAGGCGTTACTCCAACATTCACAAGATAGTTCTCAAGTCTAAGCGAGGTATCCTTAAACTTTCCGGAATCAAACGGTACAATATAATGGTTGAAAAATGTATCATCATCTGTGCTGTCCCTGCTGCTAGTAAATATTAAATATTTACCATCTTGGGTTACAAATGGGCTACCATCATAGCCATCTGAATTGATTTTGTCACCCAACCACACAGGTGCCGACCAAGTTCCATCCATATTATAGCTGATGTACAAATCCGACTTTCCTATATTTTGTCCTCTTTCAAAACCAGCAAAAATGAGGTAGGACTCATCGGGAGCTATAAATGCATCCCCTTCCAGTTTTTGTGAATTGATATATTTGGGTAAAGCTTCAGGTTTTTGGTATTCTCCGTTGATAAGCTTGGAAACATACAAATCACTATTTCTGGATTCATGTGGGGTAAGGGAAAAATAGAGATTTCCGCTTGCCGTTAGCCAAGGGTAAAACAGATTTTCCTCTACCTCACCTCCATAAAAAAGATCAGGGTCCTGCCATTTTCCTCCTTTTCTTATCGATTTCCAGATATTCCAATCTGAAATGGTGTCACCTTCAAATTCGGGCATCAATGAGGAAAACAACATGAATTCACCTTTCTCATCCAGATAAATATCTGTATGAGGTATTCCTTCGGGAAATTGTATGGTCTCCAGACCTTTAAAGGTGCCATCCGAATAATCTAATTTGTTTATAACGGATGCCGATTTACCCATCTTGGTATAAAAAAGTTCATGGGTTTGAGCAACATAAACATTGTTCCACTGAATGGAATCCGTAGATAAGGTTCCCTCTCCCAACTTAACAGGAACGGTAGTATTACTATAGGGTTGAAATACATCCTGCTGCTTTTTGCAACTGGACAAAAAGGCAACGGCCATCAAAAGATAGAATACTCTTTTTTTCATTTGTTTTCTGGTTTTTATGGCAATTTCTAACCTATTCTATGGTCGTTGGGGAGGTTGCATACTGCTGAAAACATCTCAGCAGTATTTGTGCAACCTATTGTCCTTCAAAAAACCTAAAAAGCTTGCTCATTTCATTGCAAACATTG
This sequence comes from Flagellimonas nanhaiensis, assembly GCF_003382275.1. Classification (GTDB taxonomy): domain Bacteria; phylum Bacteroidota; class Bacteroidia; order Flavobacteriales; family Flavobacteriaceae; genus Flagellimonas; species Flagellimonas nanhaiensis. Next base: position 39,651 of record NZ_QTJX01000007.1, on the reverse strand, counting down.
ATTTATCCCCAACTAATCCACTAATTTTTCACATATAGTGAAAGGTTAACATAATCGATTATCGCCTTATAATTTGTTAAGAGGTCGGCACCAATAACTCCATCTACCGGTTCCAATCCAAATCTTTCAAAGGCCTTGTTCACGTGGTCCATATCAATCAACATCAAATTCATGTCGTCGATCTTCAAGTCACCCAAAGTCAATTGATTATTACTGGAAGCTTGCATTTGCATATTGCTTGTTCCTGCCCCAGCGGCTTGCAACTCGGACTCCTTCGATTCCATTTTAAATTTATCCTTGTTCTTTCTGTCCATCAAAGTGCCGCTTGCCCCAGTATCCAAAATGAACTTGGCCTGTACTCCGTTTAAAACACCTGTTAAGTGCAGGTGACCTGATGGCAGTTTTTGCATTTCCAGTTCTGTATATCCTGTATCAGACAAAAAGGCTTTCAACGAATTCTTGTCAGCATTGACACTCCTGTCTTCCTGTGCTCGGATATTTGATCCCAATGCCATTATCAACACAGCAGAGAGCACTAGAAATGATTTCTTGTTCAGTTTTTTCATTTGTGCTTGAATTAGCTCAGAAATTAAAATCTACCTACGATGGAAATTGATAGTTTCCTGCATTGATTTCGGAAATGATCTCCCTGATTCTGGCTTTTCTAGGTTCTGGGGCCAGGTCTAAGGCTTTATTGGCTCCGTTCAAAGCTTTTTTCTTATCTCCAAGGAAATAATGCGCCAAGCTTTTGTTCAAGTGCAAAAACCATGCTTTCGGAAAGGTTTTAAGATTCTGGTCGGTCAATTTCAGGCCCTGCTCGTAAAAACCATCTCGTAGCAATGTTTGAGTCAGATAGTTGGCCTCCCAATCCTGTGTTACCAAATCTTGTGCTTGATCTAAGGTTGGTTGCAACTCCTCAGTTTTTCCCAACTTGGCGATCAGATTGACCTTGGTCACCAGATTCCGGATGTCCCTATGGGCGGCAAAACCATTGTATCCTCCATTTATGGAGCGATTTACCCACTCGTAGGCTTCTTCCAAATTGGTATCATGATCCAGGCACCATCTTGCGGCATCATTCCAGGCTTGCCAATGATAGGTATTGATACCCCTAAGTTCGCTACGCAAGCTTTCCACCACTGTTTTATTCAGGTCAACTTCTATTTTGAAAGGAATTCTTTTCTCACCCCATTCCAAACCAATGACCAAAGAGTTTTCTGTCCTGTTCAAAAACTCGTAATCCAACTGTTCTGATGTGGTACAGGTTTCAGGTTGAACAGTTACCTCCATTGTAATATCATTATCTCTATCTAAATAGTAGCTTCCCCATTGATTATAATTATGGGCAAAAAGCAAAGTGTAGGTATCATTTTGTGGAATGATGTGTAGACCATATTTTCCAGCCTGTAACGGTTTTCCCTCTATTTTTACATCAGTGGAAAACTCTATAGTGGTGGCCATATTGGCCCCTGCACGCCATGCTATAGGGTCTCCTCCCTGTGGAATTACATCGTTCCAAACATCTCGGTTTCGTACTGCGGGACTTCCATAATCCAATGTAATCTCAGTAATCCCCAATCTTTGGGTCTCTTGTACCCTGGGGCTTCCTTGAGGCATATTCAAGGTATGAAATTGTGCAGCCAGGTTCTGCGTCAAAAAAACTGTCAGTAAAACAATTATTGATGTTCTCATCTTATTTATGGGTTTTAATATTTAGTTATTGATGATTGTTTGAAAATATTTGATCGAAGCAGGTTCAAAAACCATTTTGTTTTCCTTCTGGTTGAAGTACCCCATGGATACTAATCCTACCACCCTGCCTTGCGTGTCCAAAACAGGGCCGCCACTGCATCCACCGTAGTTTCCTTTAGGAACATCCAAGCTTAAATTGCCTTCTTTGGTGTATCCGATAAATGAACCTGTTACATTTACAGGCCTTGTTGTATTGTAGGGGTAGCCTAAAAACCTGACCTTTTCTCCTTCACTCAAAGGTTCTTCCCTAAGGGAATAAATCTGAATGCCTTGCCGAATCTCTCCTTCGACTTCAAAAACCAACCAATCTCCTTTTGGAGGCATTACTATGGCTTCCTGTTTGTCCTCATTGATTAGTTTGCCAGCCAAAACCTTGTTCTTTTTGTTCTTTTTTGAAACAAACTCCCAAGACTTGAGTTCGTCATCAAAACTTATGGTCTTCATGCTATCCGTTTTTGCAAAAAACAGCACGTGTTTGGCCGTGCAGGCATATAGCTTGCCTTTATGTTCCAATAAGAAGCCGCTTCCGGCATGTGGATTATCAAATTTTGGGTTCTTAAATTTTACATCACTGACCAAAACAGAGTCTATCTGGGCATGGGAACTTAAATCTGATGTAATCTCCAGGTTGACCTCTTGAGCTGTTATATGACATGCAAAAGCAAGTACCGTACAAAGCAATAAAATTCTCATTTTCGTCAAACTATCCATTAAGCAAACCCTGCATCCACTTTATACTCTCCCTGCCAATCTCCAAGTTAAAGTTATCTCTTGCATGACTGCTATAGCTACCATTGCCCAAGGTCTCTGAATTCTGTTGCATGGACGTGAAATTTATAAATCCATGGTCCGCATTTTCTATCACTTTGAATTTTGCATTGCTTCCATTCTTGTTTACCAAGTCCACAATCCTTTTGGGGCCTTCTTCATTTATTGCCTGGATATCAAACTCTCCATGCATAATAAAAACATTGGTTCTGGTTCTTGTCCATACTTCAGGAATATCTATATCGGCCAAACCTTGCCAAAAAGTGATATGTCTTCCTATATATTGTTCTGTTTTGAGTTCATTGAGATCAAATAGTTGTCCATAACTTTCCTTTTTTGCCAATTCTGCACCAGATAATTTATGAACCAACATGTCATCGTTGAACTTTAAATTGATTTTGTTGTTCTCTTTTATTTCAGCTTCGGAAATCCCAAAGTGTTTTGGTTGTATGGTGTATAAATCCACCATATAATCGTACCATTTTTTGCCTACGGTTCCATAGGCCATGATTCCCTTGGGCTGTTTTATTTCTCCCAACAAAGGGGCAATTACCCCACCCATGGAGTGTCCGAACAAAAAGATATTGTCGGTATCTATTTCTTCCATTGCCATTAAGTCTTTGTAACCTTCTTGGAAAGCCTGCAGTTCTTCGTTAAAATTAATTTCGAAGCAGTTTTTTTGACTTTCACTTTCACCTACTCCTGGTTTTTCCAAGCGGTATACGGAGAAACCAGCGTCCACCCAGGAACGAATCAATTTCATATAAGGATGGTCTGGTGCAAATGATAGGTCGATGGAGCCACAAGTATAGCCCTGTAAAAAATATACCACCGGGGTATTGCTCCGATTCCTTGGGGTATATAATATAGAGCGCAGCATGTTGCCCTCATACGAAACCGTACCGTAGGTTACCTCCGCGTTTTCATAGCTTTCTTTGGGTCTGGCAATGCCTTTACCAGTTTTTGAAACACGTGTTCCATCCAAAATATACTCTAGGGTAATATCATCTTCCGCTCTAAAATCAGCAAGTATTTCAAAGACATCTCGATTAGAGCTCATTTGTTTACCATTGATTTTTTGAAGCACCGCTCCGCTCTTCATGCCCAAATTGTTCGCGGTACTGCCTGTCACCACCTCCGAAATATATAGTCCGGCACCCGGTTCCAGTTTGAGCTCGGTCGCCAAACTATCTGTCAAAGGCTGCATCATAATTCCCAACGATGCTTTTCGTTTGAGTTCTTGCGCCTTGGAGCTTTTGGTACATCCAACAATAGAAATAATAACCAGTAATCTTATCAGCAGTAAATGTCTCATGAATTGTTTTTGAATTTGCGAGTGGTTAAAGAGGTTTTAATGGAGCTAAAAAGAAGTCCATAGAACCGTGGCAAACATACCTGATTGCCGGTCTCGGGTCGTCTGAATACACGCAAATGCATAAATCAGAACCTATTTTTAAGACTCATTTAACAGCGAACCGGGGATATGGGAACGCTTACCACTTAAAATGAAGAATTGTTTATCCGTAAAGGGTAGCGATGTGATTTTTTCTAAATGAAGACGGTGTTTCTCCAACCATTTTCTTGAAGACAACATTAAAAACAGATTTGTTGTTAAATCCTGATTCGTACAGAATGGCCAATATGGTCATATTTTCATCTCCGCTTTTTAGTAGAGCTTTAGCCTCTTCAATACGGTAAAAATTAACAAAATCATAGAAGTTACCTTTATAGAAGGTATTGATCAGAATAGAAATATTACGTGCCGATTGGCCCAAGGCCTGGGAAAGGTCCCCAATTTTTAAATCTGCTTTTTTGTACAGCTTTTCATTTACCATTAAATCACACAATCGGCCGTAGCTTTCCTTATTTATTACGTCGCTGTTGGGTTCCTTCTTCAACTTAACGGATAAATTGTTATAGAAGAACTCTGGGCTATTCAACATTAAAAACAATAAAACATTGGAGAGCACAATGAGCAGTATCATTCCAGAAATGGTCAATGCGGTGGAAAGCATCATTGAAATTGTGGGAAATGAACTTACCAAAAACAGTATCCAAATGGCTAGGAAAACCGCGAGTACTTGTTTGATCCATTTTACAATCTTCTTGGGTACAGTATTTCTTTTTTCCGCGGTATAGACCATCCAAAAAGAAATTAAAGTGTAGCTTATTATTTGTACAAAATAAAGATTGAGGTAGGTGTTTCTTATGTAAAGAACCGAGTTGAACCATTCGTTCCTGATTCCAGCATAGAGGGATGAAACCAAGATGACATTCAACAGAAAGAAAATGAAGAATGGAACAAAATGTAGGAAATGCTTTTTGAACGGAGCATCTCCTTTGGTTATATTAATTACAAACAAGTAGAGGAATGGAGCATAAAAAAATAGAAAAGAGTTCAATATTATCCCACTACTCAAGAGCAAACTATTATCAGCAAACCTAAAGTTGTCCATCAGTAAATTACTCAGTATGGTTAACCCTTTCCCTAGCAAGAAGAATGAAAAAATATGGATAGAATTGTCCAACTTTTTCCTATGGTACCAAATCAACCCCGCAAAAAGTAAAAAATTAAACGCTGCTATTCCCTGTAAAAAGCTCATCATACTCCAACATAGATTGTAAGACCATAAATATCGTAATTATTAAATGTGATAGAAAATTGAGCAGCTTTTCAATTTAAAAATATATCCCAAGAGAAAATTTTACTGTTGATTGATGCAAGAATTGGAAGTTACTTTAACACAGTAATTAGAGTCGATTTTTGGTCATGAAGTGCATCACCTCAGCATGATTAAAGCGCACTAACTCTTGATACATGTAGTTTTAGTGAACAATAAACAACAAAGCCCCAGCATAGCTGGGGCTTTGAGGGTGTGATCGCGATAGGATTCGAACCTATGACCGTCTGCTTAGAAGGCTAATATCTATTATTTGTTTATCAATGTGTTATATAGTTAACTAGAAAAAATTTGCAAAAAATTTGCAAAAATAGTTGCAATCTGCCAAACAACAGAATACTTTAATCCCACGGGTTGCCATCCACATTTTGATGCTTTTTGCCGTAACGCTCAATGACCACGTTCTCACTAATGCATTTCACATCTGTTTGGTTAGGTATCTTTCCTACCCTAAGTTCAAAATGGAGTCCAGTATTTTCCTGTCTGAATAGATAATAATCAAAATTCAGCGTCTTCAGGGAATCGATTGGACTATTGGCGAAATCCCAGAAGTATTCCTGACGCTCTTCTTTTGAGAGATTATTGAAGGTTTCAATGTCCATTACCCAAAAAGTGTTGAGGTTCCAAACCCAGCATTAAGATTGTCCAGGTTATCGTTATAGGTCTCCATCTGTTTGATGTCGAACTTTTGTTGTGCGACCACTTCCGGGAAGTGTAGGGGTTCCAATACCTCAGGAACATTGTTTGGCTTGTTCCCTGTCGTAGCTGTTCTTAAAACTGTAAATGCCTCCATTTCCTGTTCCGTATCACATTGGAACATCAACTGTCTGATCTGTCCCTCGTTTATGGAGGAATCCAACCAATCACCCCAGTAATACGGGTCCAACATTATGGGCTGTCTCTTCTTCTGGTTGTGTACATGCAGCATGAACCCATTGGCATCTGTGGTCAGTATCGAGGTATATCTGACACCATCGATAACATTGTACACTCCCAACAGCCCTAAATATGTCTCGTGTATAGGCTTGACCAAATGTGGGTAAGAATCCTTCTTCACATAATAAGGTTCAAAATAACCTGTCACCGGGACTATGCACCTCCGGTCCAAGATGGCATCCTCTGTTCTGGCATTCTCAAAAACATGTTCACTTTGGGTGTTGAGGGATTTACCTCTAAGTATCTTCCATCTTTCCTCTACATTCTGGGTATTGGGTTCCACAATGCCCCATTTCATCACTTCGATATGCTTTGGGTCCTCTTGGGTAACGGCGTTGAACTCTCCATGTGAAAACCCGTTCATCCAGAAGTAGAACCTATATTGGTTGGAGTGGCGCAACTGGGCCTCCAGTTCCCGCTCCATTTGTGACTGGGACTTTTCCCTGTTTGAGGTTGAATAGCACATCATTTTGAGGTTGAGCTACCAAATTACCAAAAACTTTAACTTTTTACAATTGGAAATGTTCCATATTTTTGGATTATGTCCGAATATGTGTTCCGTAACCATTCACGGAAGAGCCTCCGCATAGTCCTGGTCGAGATTGGAGAATATAGGTTAAGGGAAGCTTTCCGTAAAGAATTCATGCTGTTCCCCAGCAGCATGAACGGCTTCTATATGGAATATGATATGAGGCGCAACTTCTTTCTCTATTTTAAAGGAGAGGACTCCCAGGAACCCACTTTGATGATGAAAATCAATGCATACTACATCCCAAAGGATGGATGGGAACTTTTCGGCCTGAGAAGAAACCTGGACAACAGAGGGCCAAAACCCGAAAGAACCGGACGTTATTAAAATGGGTTCTGAAATAAAAAAAGTGGATCTTATAGAACTCGAAAGGGTGTGCCAGGAGGTACTTCGCCTGGAGTACAGGCTGTTCAGAAAAAACATGAGGGACCCCCATTTTGTGGATTCAAATTATAAGGCCCATAAGGAACTACAGAACATGATGTTCAATGTGCGACAGAAGATCGAGGACAGGGTCTATATAAGCTCCCATGCAGAGAACTATCTCCAAGCACAGATAATGCTCACTGATTATGTGAAGATGGGAAGGGAATATGGTCTGAAGTATGGGAAGAAGTTGGGCGTTATGAGGGATTGACTAAATGAAAAATCTCCAAGGTTTGATAATCCCTATGGAAAAACCAATGGCCAACGCACTAAAAATCCACCTCCAATCTTTTTTGTAAATAGTATTCTCTGAAACCATTGTGTTCTCTGATTCCTTGACACTTGCAATGCTGTCCTTTTGTTTCACCAACTTTTCCAATTGGGAAATCTTAACCTGTAGCTGGTTATTATCATTGGTGAGAATTTCAATTGAATCTCCATCGACCACAAAAACCTTTTTGAACCTGACAACCTCACCAGTAACAGTATCACATATCTGCTCAATGGTCAATGCCTGGTTCAGGACCGGGGCCTTTATCATCTCTGATTTTACGATCAACGTATCGGAAGTCCTTATTTCAGTTCTAAGGACTTGCTTTTTTGTCTTGCAGCCCAAGAGTAAGAAAATCAATATGTAGGTCCAGTATTTTTTCATTCCCAAGTCTCAACCAATGTTTCAACCTCCTTTAAAATAGTCTTATATTTAGGGGATTCGGTGCCAACAAAAACTATATTTCCATTTTTATCTTCATAAACATCCCTGACCTTTCTAGGCTCGCTCCAAGAACACTTCCCGTCAGGGTGATAGACGGCACAACTATCGTTTGAGTTTGGATATATGGTCCTATACACAAACAACTTCCCATCCTCTAGTTCCACCTTGTCAATCGACTCGATATTTTCAAAAAGTGGTGACCAAAGACTAAAAGAAGATATAGCGTTGCTTTGTGACTTCTCAAGTTGCCCAAAAACCATAATGGGCATTAACAATAAAAGATAGGTGATCAATCTCATGATTTAATTCTAATTGTTTCTCTCTATCGGATAGTCTCGTTTCCATGCCCCGCCAACAATTTTGTACACGTAGGCATCATTACATTCATTTTTGTAGTCCCCGTGGATGAATCCACTTTTCTTGCCGGTTTTGGGGTCAATCGTATGGTAGACCGCCAACCTGGTATACGAGGTGTGGTTGATCAAATACTCCAACAGGATTTCCCAGTTTTCCGCAAAGTCATCACAAGTTATGTCCGTGGCACCAAGATAAGAATAGACATGCTGGCTAAGTCCGCTTCTTTTTTTGATCAGTTCCCACCACTTGGGCCTCCATGAGCTTTTAAGACTTACATAGACATGGATTCCGTGCTTCTTGAACATCAGCCGGTCTATATGGACCAGGTAGTTCATGTGGCACACCCGGACCTTTTGCTCTATTTTTTTGTCAAAACCTTTTCCGGTAATATCGTAGCTCGCTATGTCACCTACTGGAAACATCTAAAACAAACATTTAAAGAACATCCAAGCCAAAAACCATACGAACAAGGCCATCAAGAAATTAGGTGCCTTAAAACTGTATCGGCGCTTCGTGGTCAACCATCTTACCAATCTTTTCATTTCTTCCTTTTTAGACTGTCCACAAATGCATCGATATCCTTTTTATAATACCGATAGACCATACGTGATAAAAAATAGGTCAGAAAACCTACCACAACCTTAAGGAACAACAATCCCCATGGTATAGTCATTGTGCTCACCAATGTCATAATAGCGAAAACCACTTCAACGGATGTCTTTAATTTTTCAGGCATTGTTTCCTCCTTTTCTCTTTTTGATGATTTCCACAAGTACAATTGGAGCAAACAATAGAAGTACTGCCCCAACAAAGACCCATTTCTCAATATTGAGATTTTCCGATAAGGTATTTGTCGCATACCTCACAACCTGTATGGTAAGCAGTACACTACCAATTACAATCGCAATCTTTTCTCGAAGGGAGTAGTCACCCCATTTTTCCTTGATCTTTGTCATATCAATTCGTTATTACTTTAGCTAATCTTCCCCCTATTTTTGCCCTTCCAAAGTTTATCACCTTTCCCTGTGTAGGGGAACTCTGCGCGGTCACATCCACAAGGGCCAAATACTCCTCCAAATTTGTCCAACCGTCTGAATCAAAATCGCCCCAAGAACCTTGTGTCAAATCTCCATACTCAGTCAATTCCCAAACATCCGGCATACCGTCCGCGTCAGTATCCCATCCCACAGGTCTTGAAGCCGATATAGTTCCATGGGACAGGTTGTGGAAATCGATATATATCTGTTCTGAAGTAAATGTCTCTGGATCGTTCTCATAGACCAGATGAGAACCCTCGCCCCCCGATATTATCGATAGATAATGGTCATCGACCATATCCCAATCCTTTACAACGCTCAAATCATTGGCTATGTGTCTATTGTTCCCCGCTTCCTGAGTTACATGTACAAAAGTTGAATCAGCAGAAATGACCGGAACTGGATTGCCCAACAATGGGGTATATTGTGTCGATGCAAAAAAAGAAGGGCCAAGGTCAACACCTCCAACTCCAGAACGAAATTCGTCCCAAAGGTCACGGTCATTGTCCGTCTCCAAAAACAAGCCTTTACCGACAACGTTGCCTTCCGTAAATATTACGGGCAGATCCGTTTGCTGGGCCTTGTTCCTTGCGTCACCGATAGTTGTCCTTATTCCGGGTTCATAATAGTTGTTAATGTGGTTCAATTGGGTGTCACCGTTGATAAAGGTCAGCCTGCTCTGCCAATCCCACGTCAAATTGTTTATCACATCGGCCCTACCATCGGAATTAATATTGGGGACCCTATGTGATATGTTGAAATAAAGGTTCCTGTGCGCGGAAAGATTTCCCGCCAACGAAGGGTCCGTGGAATCACCTAACAAAGTCCCAGTCTTTGACGAAGAAATGAACATGTTCTGAAAGGTGATGTTCTGATTTGGATTGCCGCCATACGCCCTAGTGCTATAACCCTCGTCACCCCCCCAAGCTGCCGATACATGGTCAATTATTACATTCTCGACAGAAATAAGTTCAAATGCATCATCACCGCTATAGTTCGGGCGATGGGAAATATACCTGATAACGATATTGTCGGTCTCCTCTGCCCTCCATCTTCCGCCAGTGACCACAATCTTGCCGGGGGCGGTCTGGCCCGCAATGTAAAAACCGCCGTTTGGATTACCGTCCTGGTCAATGGTCATGCCGTTATAGGTGTTCTCAATCCCATTCTCGCAAGCAACATTGAAGATTACAACACCCCCAGTGGAATTTACACCTGAAATCGCAGCGGAAAGACTACCTGCACCGGAAGGATTACAGTTATCGACAAAGTACAGCGGTCTTCCGACCCAATCCTTTGTAAAGGCTCCCGCACCATATGCACCTTTAAAGGCCAATAATGGATTATCAACAGCTGTCAATGTGGACTGCGAGACACCTTGTCCAAACCAAAAGAAAACCAATATTAAAGTTGTTAGGCCGCGCATTTTTCATTTGTTTTTTCAAATCTTTTTCTATTGTTGAAGGGAACGACCAATATTATCCACCATAGGTACATGAATTCAGCTTCAATAGCTGATATCTCACTTGCGCTCAATACCCTGTTATAAATCCTTATCCATGCAATGCTCCCCGTCATCTGTGAGGTGCTGTCCGAGCGGCCCCCTATGGTAACATTGCTTGCATTGGTGGCCGTTCCTGAAAATGCGGCATTGAGCCTTTCGGTCCCATCGTCCCTCAAAATCTGGGTAGTGGTGGAGACCGTCCATATGTAAAGGTCCGTACCGCTGTAGAACGTATTTGATGACTGGACTATATTGCCGCCCCCAAGTGCGGTGTTAAGGTTGTTCCCATCCTGTATGCCCAGCATATATTGTACAGAGGAACTTGTTCCCTTAGCGATGATGCTGGAAAACGATGTCGGATGGGTGCCGCCCATCTTTACAACTATACTGAACTCATCTGTTCCGGGTGTAAAATCGATATTTGTACTTCCGATATCGATCTGTCTGTCCCCTAAAAAGTTAAGGTCGGTCGGCGGGTCGTCCACCGAGTAGACGAGTCCCGGTAAATCCCGCGAATCTGATGGCCCGGAATTGGCCTGTTGTTGGCTTGCCAACAATAAATCCGGCACTTGTGAGAAACCCAAAAAAGGAATCAATAAAAAGAATATCCGTATCATAGGTTTGTGTAATAGTAATAAACAGTCCCTAAAATGACCTTTACCGTCAAAAGCTGGTCTGTGCTTGCTGAAAAATCGGTTGTTCCAGGCAATTGACTGACCCCTGTATCTGTTGAGAAAGGGGCTGGCTCAGCTGCTAAGTTCAATTTAATTTCTGCCACAGCACCGTTCTTTGGCGTGGCGTCTATAGTCCATGTTGCCGTATCAGTCGTGCTGTCGTCTTTCTGAACATAATTGTCCAATGGAATGGTAGTTCCTGAAAAAGTGCCTGCCAACGGAACATTGACACCGATTACGGTATCACCGGGACCAGCGGTGGGTTCTGTATTGTTGACATCATAGTCCCAGACTACAATATTGTCCGTTGTTGTAACCCCAGCACCATAACCGGTTGCATCTGAACCTATCTTTTCCGACAACAAGGATGTAGTTCCATCGGCCAATAATATCTGATCATTTGTACCACCTTGTTTTACAAAGCCTCCAGAGGCGGTCAGGTTGCCCGTTGTGCTATTGAATGTAAATTCGCTTCCAGTGGCAACATTGTTATCCACGGCGGTAAAAATTAAATTTGGATTGTCACCAACTGCCGGACTCAACTGCCACCAATCCCCAGAATTATCACCATTTATAAGAACATCCTGACCCCGCACTGTAGCTGTTGAAGTCAGGTTCCCAAAAAATGTATTGTCCGCTGATAACGACAGGGTTGCTTTTGTTCCCGTTGGAACATTCCCTACATCTATTCCTCCTTGCTTTGTATTATCAACAGGGTCCTGTACCAAAGGTGTGGTGTCGTCTGTAGGTAGGGAAGAACCACCCACGATTTCATCTTGATAGGCCAAAGCCCTCCATAAAGTGCCGTCGTAATATTTCAATCTGCTTTCGGATAGGTCCGAGTACATCGTTCCTTCTGTAGATGTTGGTTCAGTATCGGTAACTATAAAACGTAAATGGTTAGGCTGGAGATAATCTACATTGGATATCCAATTCCCGTTCATGTTCAAACCTTGGGTTGCGATGTGGTTACCTAGGTTGTCCGCACTTACTCCACTCAAGAGACTAATACCGTTCCAAGTCATGTCGGTATCGGTCACTATCAGATCCTGCGAGGCGGTCAATGCTGAAGGGTCGATTCCGAAGTTGTTGGAACTTCCCGAAACCGCATCTGATACAGAGAACCTGATCTTGTCATCCAAAAAATACAATGCGCCAAACCCTGCACTGACCCCCAGCCCCGTCAAAGTGGAGTTTTTTATCATGAGATAGGAATCATCAGTTGCTAGTCCATCTACGGTATTGTCAATAATGGTATGTGATTCGGTAAATGTCTTAACCCCTCCAATACTCTGCGGTCCGGTAACCACTACATCATCCGTTGAATCTGTATCAGTGTTCGCGTGATAGGGCTGTATCGTTACTCCTATGTCACTGGCTTTCGAAAGTGTTTCGTCGGCTACAATGGTGTTGAGTTCAGCGAAAGTGTCTATATCTGAAGTGGAAATTCCTCCGGTGGGACCTCCAACATAAGGCGACAAATCTACAGTATAGGCTGGGTTCCCGTCATTTTCAATACTCAACCTCAACTCATCATTAACAATTTGAAATTCATTCACTTGTTGATTATCTGTACCTGAATTGGCTAGCTGTGACAAATCAACTGTTGCTGAAGTTCCATTTTCAATATCAATTTGTAGTACATTTGATAAATTGATGGAGGCCCCTGTTAAATTTTGATCATCAGTACCCGCTCCAGATGAGATTTCATCTAAAGTTTCAAAAGCTTTCTGTACCGTATCATCTAAAGCCGAAAGATTTCCATTGAAGTTTGTAGTATTTAAGGGCACCTCATCCCCGGTTTGGTCATCGGTCCCTGATGCAGTGGGCAACAAGGCTTTAAAATCGCCAAATTCGATGCCCCTAACTATTCCATCGACTTTTTGCACCAAAATGGTGTCAGTGTTAATTAAAGTGACTTCTGATGGTTTGTTTGGCATTAAAGGGTATCCTTCAGGGGTTACCCTTATTTGTGCAATGGACATGCTTGTGACAAGCAGTGTTACAATTAGTAAAATCCTCTTTTTCATTTTATGGGTTCTATTGAGATTTGACCATTAGTTATTGTGATTTGGAACCTGCCCATGATTATCCGTTTAGTTGAAATTGACCTCGCATTATTCTTTCTTTCCAATATCAAGTAGATAATTACAAGGGCTTGGACGATTGCCAATATGATGGTTCCGGTAATTGTTGTCATAATGCTCTAGTCATTGAGTTGTTTGAATAGCTTTCAAGCTTTTTGGGGTCACCAGAAACATAGGTTCCGGAAACGATAATGTGTGAATCATCATTGACATCTGTTACCATTAGATTGATTACATGGCTGCCAGGTTGTAATGGGGCGTTCATAACTATACCTGTATTAATCCAATCGGAGCCTATTCCAGGTTCAGAATTAATCCCCGTGACATTGGTCCAGTAAAAACCATTATGGATTGTGGCAGATCCAACTCTGGGCCTTGAGTGAGCAGTCCAAGTGGCAGTCTTGTTCTCAATTTTTGTTTTAATTCTCATTGCCTACGACTTTCAGTTCTTTCTCCTTTTTTGGTTCTTCCTCCTTTTGGTTATTGGTTTTGACCTTCGATTCTTTTTTCAGTTTGCCCTGTGTTTCAAACCAATCCCCAGAATTCAATCGCTCTGCTGCCATTTCATTACTCATCAATCCTTCATTGACCATTTGGACAATGGCCTTGACCTCTTTGACGGGATCTATATGTGGCATTTTTGGACCAATGAAGCGGGCTTTGGAATAAGCCTCAACAACCATAAAATTGGTTGAGTTCTGCAGGTATCCAGGGGCTTGTATATTACCCTTGAGAATTTCGGTATGTAACCATAATTGATAGAATGGGTGGTAAAGTTTTGGTATAAACTTTTCGCGATAAAAGTTTGCTATAAACTCCCAGCCTCCAATTGCTGCCCTGGACGCACTATAATTACTGTTGTATTCTTGGAGAGCAACTTCTGGAGGAATTTCAACAGCTGCACAAAGGGACTTAAAAATGGCCTTCCAAAATGCTTCGTATTGAATCTCATTCTGACTATATAGAGCCTTTAACTGGGCACCCCTAGGCATATTGAATACCTGCTTCCCGGTTGTGGCTGAAATATTTGAGGCGGTTTTCTCACCCAGCTCATATCCTTGAGTCTCCGGGGCGGCATTTTTTCCCATGCCTGCAGCAATAGTTGCTCTGAAAGGATTTTCTCCAGTACTGTCCGAACTATGCTCTACAGTAAATGGAATTTTGGCCCTTTCTTCAGCTGTCCCAACAGTTGCCTCAGTGTATCTGTCCAACTTGGCCAGCTTCTCAAGGATCGCTGTTGTCATGGGGATGTACCTATCATTGTCCATCCTATGCTTTTTCAGACCGAACAACCAGGCCATCTTTCTGTTTGTCTTGTTTCCTTTAGCTGGAATACGTTCGTAGGTCTCTAGAATTTCACCTTCCCGAAGCGTGGCCACATAATAGGCAACATGGGTTCCGGACTTATCCATTTCGATACCATTTCTAATGATATTCCCAGCTTCTTTTGCTTTTTTGTTCCATTCATTCTTATCATCCAAAAAAGGTGTTTTCACGTGGTCACCATCAACCAATTGTATGGTTGGCCATCCTTCCTTTACTCTCAATATTATAAGTACGTCTCCATTGAAAGCACCTTTAAAGGCTTGTAAGGCCAATTCATGCAGGTTTTCTTCTCCCTTGTAATCACATTTTGTACTATTTGCGAATATTTCAAACCTTGATTCAACGTTCTCCCTAAAATCATCTGGGATGTCAGTTATCTTTTCAGTCTTAAGGGCTTTTTCATTTGGCTCACTTTGAATCTTAAGCCCAAAACCAACAACCCATTTGAAAAATTTACCTGATATGGTAGAAATAACATCATTGGTAAGTTCAGCTTCATATGCCCTAAGCCTTAGTAGACGGTAACTGGGTGTAAGATTGTAGACGTTGCCCAGTTCTCCGGGAGTTTTTTCTCCATTGAAGTTCCCTGAGCGAATTGGGACCCATTTCCCTCTATATGATTCATGGGAATCCACATAATTGGATTGTGGGTCTTCTTTTTTTATAGGTGGCTTGGTAAACCACTGTCCAGCATCATAAAGGAGTTGTTTAAATCCCATAATATCAATGTAGCCCCCTAACGTCCCGAAGTACGGTTTGACGGCCATTATATTTGTTGATGTAATAATGCTTAAGTGTTAACAGGGATTTGATTCCCTTCTCAACATCTTCAATGCTTCTATACTTGGTCCGGATTTTAACCTGACCATCATTGAGCTCATATTCATCCACGGTAGAAGCCGTTCCCTCAGCTACTTCAGTAATCCGTAACATCATTGAATCAATCAATAGCTCAATTGCTTCAATTCGTTCACGGGCCCTGGATTTGGAGCCCACATATGCGGAAATAGTACTGTACGTCATAGCATCAAAGCAATGACCAAAACTACCCGTAAAAAAGTTGAAAAAAATTCCTAGAATTGCCTATGAAGTCTTAACATTACTTAATTTGGATTGGTCGATGTTGGTAGTAATCGGTGTTGGGACATAGGATCCCCCCAAGGAAGTGATTGCTGTTGCAATCTTGCCCAATTCAGTATTGATCTGTGTATCCTGATTTTTCAACCCGGCATCAAGAGGATTGAATTTTACCATGAAATCAGAATTCCCACCTATCTCTATTGTGCCGTCTGTTTTTAAGTGTACCGAAAAGGCTAGATTACCATCTGAACCCAATGAATATATTCGGGTTTCGCCCTGTTTTGAAATTTGGTTTTTATTGATGTAGCCCAATATGACCGGTTCACCCATTTCAGCAGTCTTTGAATATACTGCGGTCATGTCCTTTAACGGATTTGAATCTACTCCAAAAGGGGATACCTCAACAGCTGTCCTTGGGCCATATTGCAGCACCTTTAAAATTCTGCTTCCATTTGAAAGTACGTATGATTTTATTTTTGAAAGGGTTATCATTGGAAAATTGGTTTTGGTGGTTCTCCTGTAAAGGTTTCTGGCAAAACCAGGGTCAAAGAAGTCTTATAACCTGTTTCATTTTCGGAAATGGAAACAGTTGAAGCCATAAAACGGGTGCGATTGTAAAGGTACACCTCATCATTTTGCACCTCTACAATATCCCCAGGGCTTACCTCAATGAATTTTTCAAAACCTACTGATAATTTTAAATTGGACAATTCACTGGCCATCTTATTGTCAGCTGCCAATTTGGTGTCTGTTTCCTTTCCTGAACTCAATACAGAAACCGTAGGGCGGTATTTTCCAACTAAAGGATTTATTGCCTTATCAGCCAATGATACTCCACCATTGTCATCCGAAGGTTGGCGGATGACCTCAACTGAGCTATGAAAGGATTGTCCATTGACACTCCACCCCATATTTACACTGTTTTCTTTTGTAATGAACAACTTTGGGGCAGCGGAAGTATTAGGTCTAAAAAAAACAATATCCCCTTTTTCGTTATGGCTAAGTACAATATTTCGTTGTGCTGTCAACTTACTCAAGTAACCAGCAACACTATCAGAAGGTTCAGCAGATGTTTTGGAATATACAGCATTGGCCTGGTTTAAAACATTTGAGCTAATTTTAAGGTTTAAACAAAATATTTTCAAAAGCTTTTCTGTAATTTCCTTTAAAGACCTATTCAAACTTTCCAAAGGATATGAATCCAAGGGAATTGTACAATCCTCTAAAATACCACCCTTGGAATATCCAGAGAGAGAAACCAAATTAGGATCCTTGTCGCTTTTGTGTGATTGGTTCAAAACAGTACCTGTTAAAAGAAGAGTACCATCGTCTTTGAATATTTCGACATCTTGATAAGACAAGGGTTTGAACAATTCCCTGTGGCTTTCATTTTGTGGATTGAAACGGGCGGTGAAAGAAAATGCTGATGCAACAGTATCCAATTGCAATGAAATCGTTATATCATTGAAGAATTTAAACTCAGACCCATTTACCTTAATTTTCATCCAACAAAATATTTTATTTTCCTTCCTTTCTTGATTCTGAACACCTCATCATTTTTGATGTTGTTGATGGTCCGGAAAGTTTCCATGTTCTTATCTCCCTCATCCAACCCCATATATCTGTGTGTGAGAACAATTAAGTTGGTATCAGCTTCAACTTCAACTATTCTTTCCTGTTTTGCACCGAATGCCAATTGATAAAGATTGGCAACTGTATCAATAACAAGATTGTTCAATGATTGCTGTAATTGGGGATTGGGAGCCCACTCGTTTTCGACATCATATCTTGAAACTTGGGCTTTATCTATTGTTTCAATATAGTCGTTGTAAGTGTTCAACAAAAGTGATGTGCTGGCATTTACATGGTCCCTTGTGATATAATCTTCATCCAACGGGTTAACCGCTGCATTTGAAATTGCGGCAATAGCAGTAGCTGCCAAGCTCTCAAAATAGTATTTGTCATTTTTTCCCGTGACTATGCTCCTAACTTGGAGATATGCTAAATAAATTGCGTTGATTCGCTTGGAAACTGGAAGCTGGTAGGTTCCTGGCAGCAATAGCAATGATTGGTTGTTTTCAATCACCTCACTTGGTCTGGAAATTATGTTATCAACCGATTTTGTCGCCTGGGACAATTTGTTTTTATATTCTGTAAATGTATCTGGAGTATGTAGCCTATCAAACTTTGAGGCCACATCGTTACTGTTTTGTTTTATTGTGGAAATATCCGCACTTGTAGGCTGCGCTCCTTTTGTATAGTTGGCTATTCCAAAAATATTTACCTCATCGACTTTCTTTTGAATGACATCCTTTGTTGAAATCTGTGAGTTTGGGTAATCCTCAGTTAACGTTTCCCAAAAGTCAACTGCGAAACGGGTCGAATTATACGAGCCATCAACTCTTGAAATTGAGGTTGGTTGTCCAATTATCGTTCCATAAAAGGGGTGGGTAACTTCCCAAACGCGTGAATCCTTCGCACTTTTCAGAAAATCGCTGGATTGGTCAATATTGTCCTCTCCCTGAAAATAAAATATCAAAGGGATTTTGGTACTCCGTGGTTTTTTCCTATCAATATAGGACTTCTCCACATTGATAAAATTGTATTTCTTAGCGTTGAACTCCAAAGAAGTATCACCACTGATCCAGAGTGGTGTAAATTTTTTACCATCTCCAGTAACAATGGTAAACTTTATGTTCTCCAGCCTATCTTCCCAACTCATTTCAAAGCTCTTTTAAATTGAAACTCTGCATTTTTTTTGTAATACTCCAACATCTTTGATCTTGCGAACGTAGCTGATGGTGATACAAATGGTCTACTGTCTACCCTACTTTTTTTGGTTCTTCTATAAGTGTACAATGGTGTAAGTTTTGTTTTCGTCTTTAAGTTCCGGACCCTAAATAAAGTTCCTTTAGATCCTTTTTTTATCAATATGATGTTTGAACCCTTAATTCGACTTTTTGGTGTGCCGTATTTTAAACTTGTTAGAAGATTTAGCTTGCTTACTTTTTTATGAAAACTTCCGGAAACCCTGGCTTTATTATGAGGTACAAATTTTCTCCCCATTACAGTACCCCCTTTTTCTTGTTGCTCTAACCCTACGGCTACCTTTGTTCCTCTTGGCTTATTGGAATTAATGCCAGTTTCGGCAACCATTCTGTTTACATTATAACCCTCAGCCTTATTGACTATAGTAAATGCTTTAAAGAAATTTTTTTGACGGGTAGTGAATTTTTGGGCTGCTACTTTAGGGACCATCTTTTTTGTGGTGAAAGCGGCGTCATTCAAAGTCTGTCTGACAGCCACGGGGAATGCGGACCGGTTTATCCGTTCCAATTTCGCTGTTAGGGCGATTGCAGCATCCATATTTACGTTGAATGCACCCATCGTTTATACGGTCCATTTTTTGGCAACTTCACCATTGCTGTAATAAGTCTCCCCATTGAACCTGAATATGGTCCCTACATATGAATTGTAATCGTCCAATTGGGTCTCAATACCTGAAGTCAAATCATATTTCTTCAATGATCCCGCAATGAATGTTACAAGATCATTGTTCTGGATAACCACATTTGTGGTCTTTTGGAACGTGTTGGCCAAAACCCTACTCACAGATAATGTCAATGATTGGTTTGAAGCATCATATGTCAATTCTGCCAATTCGTAATCGTTAACGGTTGTCCCTGCCTGATTGGTGACAAAGACTGTGTTGCCATTGGTAAATACGTAGGGTTCATTATTAGATCCTATCGGGATTGTTATTCCGGTGATAGCAACTGACACTGCAGTGGACAGATCAGTTAAATTGAATTGATAGAATTTATAGGTTTGCGCAGATGGTAGGTAACAGAAACAAAGTATGTGCCCCTGCATCACAAACATATTGTACACTACCAACGTACCATCTCCCTCGGCTACACGTATTGTAGATTCCAAGTAGTCAATACTTGGTGTATCTGTCAATAAGGCCCCTGCTTCTTCATAATACATTTTGTTACTGTCATTGAACACAACTGGGGTTCCAAAAACAGTAAATACATCTACTGTAATATTGGATTTCGTCAGACCAATTATCCTAGCTCCTGATTGGTCCAAAACCACCAACACTACATCACTTGCTGAAAAACCGTTGGGTGAATTTACGTTATAGCTGTTGGTATCCGTTCCAGTGATAGTGTAGTTTACCGCATCATTGTAATCTTCCGTTGCCCGTGCAATGAAGATATATTTATCAGGAAGTAAATCAATGGCCATGTTTACTGACCAAGTTGTATTTGTCAACGTCAGGACTTGCTCAACGTCATTAAGTTCATTGGGCAACTTTTTCAATGCCTCTAAAATCTGATATTGACTGTTCTCTCCGTCTTCGGTTTCTGTAGGCGTTATGCCGGTCTCAATAAGTAATTTATAGAGATTGATCAATATGTCGCCCCAAACTTCCCTAATAATTGGAGTGCCGGGAAGTGTATCGGTTTCGTTCTGTATATTGTGGAAAGGAAAATTGGATTCATCCGTATCCCTTGGTATTTCAACTGGTAGTCCTTTTAAGGTTTTCATAAGCTTATAATTGAACGACTTCTACGTGTAATTTTATACTCTGGGTTGCGGATAGGTTTTCTTCAGCATAAACTTCAAATTGGGTGGTCGATATTGGTTTGAAATTCCAAGACTGTACCTCGGTATCATTATCAACACTACCTTGAGTCTGGGGATGCATCCTCACAAAGTAATTTGTATTGTCCATTGCGTTGTCCATGGTCAGCCTCCAGCCTCCAGCTCCTCCATTTTTGTATACCAAACTACAATTGGTAATATTTCCACCAACTGGAAATGTGGTTCCAATACTACCTCCTCCTCCAACGTCAATTCCTGAGATAAACCCTATGTTTCTCGTAGGACTGGATCCTATATTTTGTACTATTTCAAAGTGTTCTTTTGGATAAAGCCCGTTCCGTAGGGCATTCGCAAGACTGGCAGCACTTTGGGTCCCAATTACCCATTCGGTAAATGCAAGGGCGTTGCCCAAGGGGGTTGTGGCCACCGTGTCCAGTAATCCTGCCAACTCTTGTGCATTGGATGCGGCCTTGAGATATAACAGCTCCCCGACCATTGCATCAAGGCTTACAGCATTCCCTTGTCTAACAAGTACGATGGAAGAAGCGGTGTTGATAAGGTTCACGTACTCCCCATTTTTAAAATTGCCAACTTTGGTTATGGTCTTATCGGTATTGTCAGATCCTCTGATCTGCGTTTCAGATCCTGAATCAATGGTAGCCTTACACAAAAAGGTCTCATTGTCTTTTAGTGTGCCCAACTTGGTGGTAATGGTAAGCTTTCCGTTTGCGCTCCCAATATCCAAAACAAAATCATTTTTGGAGGGCAGTGCAGCTAGTGCTTCAACAAGTTGATGTCCATTTGACTCATTATCGGGTAGATCGTTATAAACAACGCCGGCTAAACGCATTAACTTGGCAAAAGCCTCATGGATATCACCGTATACTTGTTCATTAACAGGGGTCCCGTTTCCTGCACCAGAATTGTCTCTTATCCTGCCATTTGGGTAATCTGAAAGATTGGAGTTGTCAATATTTTGCTGGTTTTTCTTATCGCGTGCCATCCTAAATATATTTTACAAGTAAATAAGCCACAGTATGGGCCGGTTTAAGCTTCAACACCAATTCCCTGAATTCTTTTTCCCTTTCCTCAGGTATATTGGCCAATGTTGAAATATCAGGTCCAGAAATAAAGAACGTGGCCCAAAGGTTCCCTCCGACATTATATGATTCATCTCCCTTATCGGAATTCGCTATTACCAAAAAACCGCTGCTTCCGTGCTGCACGCCGCCTCCATGTTGGAGGTTGTTTGCATGTTGTGTTGCCACAAGGGACATTGCTGTTATATCTTCCGGGGTCTTATAAACCCACTGGCCATTTTCAAAGAATTTGTTTTCATAAATCCTTACATCAAATCCTGCCGATCTTAATTGGTCCTCTAAAAAAGTTGGGTTCTGTCTTGCTGGAACATTGGAAGGATGTGACATCTTTCTCAACAGTGCCTTCTTTCTATTTTCCAAGGTGGTTAGTGGATTGACAAACAATCCAAATTTAAATTCCAAAAATGAAGCTTCTTCTTCAGTAAACTTTTCATTATCAGGTATCGCTGTTTCAATAATATTCTTACTATCCTCAACAACTCTTATGATACCTATGTTAATTCCCTTGTGAAGATTTTCCAACGTTCCTTTTTCTGGAAGATTGAATGCCCTGCCCGTAGGGTAAAGGCTTTTTGTCATCCCCAAGAAAGAGGTTGTCTGGCTATCTTCCCCATCGGACGGATATTTGTGCGGGGTTTTATGCCCGTGCGGGGTCTTGAATCCAAATACCGTGCTCTTATCTGTTACCTCGTACATCAGCTATAGTTTACATTTCTCAAATAAGGAATGTTCGCACCGGAAAATTCAGTTGATGTGGACACCACACCATCTACCTCCATTTGGAAATCAGTGAAGAAATTGGCACTTTCAAGAACGTCCGTGACCACACTTTGCAATCTTGCTGAATACAATCTATCATTTTGGTTACGACTAAGATCGGCTCCTGGTATATATGGCCTGACATCCAATAAATATGCTTTAAGGTTAACCTCTATGGCAGTTCGTATAGATGATGTATCCACAGAAAGCCCAGAAATCGTAACGTCTACCGGAATCAACGTAATCGGTAAAACCTCAAGTATCGTCTGTATTGGTATCCTGCCCCGTTCATTGATGGGTTTGGTATCATCTGGGTCTTGAAGGATTACCGCTTCTACATCATCCAAAATTGCCTGTGAGGGGGTTCCTTCACCATCGGTACTATCATTGGTGGTAGCTTCAACATAGACCTGGACGGTACCTGCTTCACCCGTCTTCACATATGGATATACCTTTCTTACCCCTTGAGCATCCGATGCCCATAATCTATAATCGGTACGGGAGCCGCCTTGTGGCTCCAATTGAATAGCATCCAATATAGCCTGTCGATAGGCATCATCACTTTCAGCCTCTTTTGGTTCAGTGGTTATTGCCGTAATCGTTATAACTTGTTCTGCACCTATTACAGGCTCGGTAATTGTCAATTGGTCGCCAACCTGAAGTTCAAAATCCTTTCCTCCTTCAAATGATCTTATTTCGATGGTATCACCACTTCCGGTTAGTATTGTTTCAGAATCGGTAACATATAGATTGCCTGGGCTTTTGCTGTCCTCATTCGATTTGAAGGTTAGGTTGGCCCTGATTATGGTGTTTGGTTCACCGGTGACGCTGGCCGCATAAACCCCAGATGTGGCAGGATTGGGATTTCTGTTAAGATAAATCTGTCCCAAACGCTCCAGTTCCCCACCATTCTCTGCTGTATCCGCTGTATCCGGATATAGGTTTCTTTGGACATCTAGCAAACGTAGATAGACCAACTTCAATTGTCCCCCAATGACAGCTGAAACAACAGATAGCACTTTCCTAAGATCATCCTCTGGAAGGTCCAATTTGGATTTGATGTCCTTTTCAACGGATTCAACAATATTCTTTGTAGTAGGTACCTGTATCATATTTCCTGATCAATTATAATCGCCTTTGTAGCATTGTCAAAAATGAGTTGTAATATTTTTTCCTGTTGGTTGGACAATCTTTCAAGTTTTATAAATATCTCTACTCTATTGCTAGTTTCAATTGATACAGCAACAGTAACTTCCGCAATTGGAGCTAAAAATTCAAGGTCTTTTTCTACCGCCCTTTTAATCTCCAACCTTCCTGAACTGTTCAAAACCACATCATCCAAAATCCGCTCAGTAGTACTGTTCATTTGTTTGTTTGTCTTCTCACCGAACAAAAGGGTGTTTCCCCACCAATCCACTCTTTCCTCATCTTCAAGTTCGTTTCCTTTGGTGCTTGCTTCTTTGTTCCCTCCGAACATTGCCAAGTAAGCCATTTGCAATAGCTCTTCATTCAACAGCAGGTCATCGGCCATTAGGGTAATATCCCCGCCGCTTCCATATTCAGTTAATTGAAGGTCCTTTGTCATTTATGATGCTCCTTGAGTATGAGGGATTATTATATTCGGTGCATTGGGTCCAGAGGCTTCAATGTTCTCAATATTGTTGCCATCATCTCTCACTGTGAGATCAACTCTACTTTTTTGAATAGTCTCATGGGTTATCTTGGAGTTGTTGAGTTCAGGTGAATCCAATGGTTCACGGGCATCTTTTACCTTGATTTCCCCTTCACCGGTCAAATTTCCCAGTTTATCCAAGGCGCCTTTAGCCATATCACCAATCTTTCCAGGAATTTTACTCGCTAACCTCAACATCATCCGCATAGGGGTCAATAGGAACTTTAAAATACTCTGGCCTATTTGCATAAAGAATGCTTTGAAATCGAATTCTTTGAACCAGCTCACAACACTGTCCCAAGCATTTCCAATCCAATTTGTGAACCTTTTCCATTGCTTTCCAAACCATGCGGTTATATCGTCCCAATAGTAAAAGACTGCTATTAAAGCGGCTATGGCGGCAATAATTGCCAGTATTGGCCAAAGTCCTACGTTCAAGGCCACACCAAAAGCGGTGGTGGCGGTGGTGGCCAACCATGTAACTGCGGTGCTA
Source organism: Flagellimonas nanhaiensis (assembly GCF_003382275.1). Taxonomy (GTDB): domain Bacteria; phylum Bacteroidota; class Bacteroidia; order Flavobacteriales; family Flavobacteriaceae; genus Flagellimonas; species Flagellimonas nanhaiensis. The sequence continues at coordinate 15,141 of NZ_QTJX01000007.1, read as the reverse complement.
ATCCCCATAGCTACTTTATATGCCCCAAGGGCCACAGCACTTTTTCCAATATTGATAGATGCTGCTCCCTGTAGGGCTCCATGGATTCCCAGTGCTACATTATAGGCAACCATTGCAATTTGAGAACCCCAAACAATTGCTTTCATCAACCCGAACATTCCCACCAATGAAGCCCCAACAACCACAATGGTTTCCATATTATCGGCCACAAAAAATAGAATGTTTTGGACCCTTTCCAATCCAGTTCCAGTGGTTGAAGTTTTTAAAAGAACATTGGTGAAACGTTTTGCTATATCATCTAAGGCTGTTTGGACGGTTTTTGATGCAGTATTGAATTCATTGTTGAGCGCGGTGTTTTTCTCGAATTCGTTGTTGGCCAATTTCATTTTAGCCTGTAATGTATTATAGTTGGTAGCCAGAGGGATAATTCCCTTGAGAACCCTCGTATCAGCTATTCCAAGATCATTCATAGCCTTGGTAATGCTTCCCCCTTCTTTCCCAATTTTATTTAATCCCTCCAGAAGTTTATTGAATGCTGCTTGTTTGTCACTCGCAAACAACGTTTTGACCTCTTTTGAGGTTATACCCATTACCTTTGCATAATTCCTTAGTTTTTCACCCCCTTTTAAAGTAGCCTTTTCTATCCCTATAAAAGTTTTTCCAATTGCACTACCTGCCGCTTCTGGGGAAACACCCATATTGGCCAATGCCGCTGACATACCCAATATTTCCTTCAAATTAAGCTTATACGCGGCAGTGGATCTAGCTACTTCATTCGCTACACTCAATATTTCACTTTCTGTAGCTGCCGAAGTGTTGCCCAATCCAACTAAAGAGGCTGAAAACCTATCTACAACTTTTGGACCTTCCCCGGTAATGTTCAATAATCTAGCAATTGAGGCAGCCCCTTCTTCCCCCTGGATATCAGAAGCCTTTTCCAATTTTGCCATTGTCGAGGAAAACCTCAAAATGTCTTCACTTCCTGAAATACCCAATTGACCCGCCACACCTCCAAGTTCAAGCAACTTATTGGTTTTTATACCTCTCATTGCGTTGGATGCAGCAATGGTATCCTGACCTAGTTGTTTTAGGACTTTTCCCTGTAAGCCTGTCGTTTTACCTACACCTACAAGATTCGTTTCAAAAGTCTTTATGTCTCCTGTGGCATTTAGGAATAGTGTTCCTATCCCAATTCCAAGGACCAATCTTGTAAGTCTGCCCATTTTATTGAAGACTGCAGTAACTTTTTTATCAAAGCGTTGCACACTGGCCACACCTATTTTTGAAAAGTTTTTGGTGGCTTTGCCCATTTTCCCAAGCACATGGGAAAACTTATCTATTGCGGTAAATTGAGCAGGTATTTTAAGAGCGAAGCCCATTTTTATTTTTCATCAGTTCTTTATGCTTTTTATCTTGGGCCTCCGCATCATTGTACCAAAAAACTAGCCCTTTATAATCAATATCATCAACATACATATCATCAATTACGGGTGGTGGCCATTTGTAATACCTTACCACTGTAATGATCATCCTCATTACATCTTCACGGCTCCACCCTACTGAAAAACCGTTGCAAGCTGACTAATAGTGTCATAATCATCTTTATCCAAATTATCTATCTCGCCTTGAGCTAAATTGGTAACATGCTGTAAATACCGCATAACATATTTGGCTTGTTGGGTCTGGGGGTTGATTCCATCCAGCAACCTTACCATGTCAGAAGGTTTGGTCCTTGTTTTGAAAGTCACAGTTTTAACAGCTAAAGCCTCGTTCTTACCTTCGGTTTCAATTGGAAACCTCAATGTAAATACAGGCTTGCCGGTTTCTTTGTTCTCCAAAACCAAAAGTCCGTCCATAAGTGCATCAATAATATTTGGATAATCATCCAGTATTTTTTCATCAGTTATCTTTCCACGTCTGAATTCTCTCTTTTTGAATTTTTTCAGAAACTCTTTGAACTCATTTAATGCAACTTCTTCACTGATAGCGGCTTTATTTTCTTTCATTTTAGTGTTTATTTAAAAGGCGGGAATTCCCCGCCTATATAATTTTCAATAAGTGGGTTTATATTAAATTTTTTCCAAGATTCCGCTTCCGGATACCTTCAAGGTCATCTGCACTTCATTAGTGCCAAAGTTCAAATCACCAACAGGCTTTCCTTTCCCTTTGTAAACGGTACCATTGGCCATACTAATGGTCCATACCCCAAGCTCTGATGATTTGGCCAACAACGGAAGGTTCTTACTTTCATTTTCAGAATCCATATCAACTCCAATTGGTCCTTCCAATGACCATCTTTTACGATTTATCTGATCTATCATTTGACCTCCACCCGTTATGGCATCCTCATCATCGTTGGCCCTGAAACCTCCAGGGTTTAAAGTGAAATCCTCATTTGATTTGGCTTGGAAACGAAAAGTACCAAGTGAATGCTTACATACTATTTCTTCAACGTCGCCTCCTGAATATACTGGCATGATATTATGATTTAAAGATTATTATTAAAAGCCTGCCTCTACATCGGTAGATTCAATTCGTGCAATTCCTGTCCGTTTGTACCTAAAGAAGGTCTCAAACCTGTTCGGGTTAATTGTACTAATCTGTACAACCAAACTGTTCTTAGAAAATTCAGGATCATTGATCAATGCTTTTTCGGCCAAATCAATGAAAAGCTCCTGTACCCTCGCTTTCCATTCTTTTGGTTTGATTGCCTTGGCAACATCCGTTACCTGATCGTCTTGAACCAAAACATGGTCCTTAACAAATAAGTTCTCAAGAGTTCGGTAATTATCGCTTACATTGAAATCAAGGTTCAAATTCCTCGCGTAGGCATACTGCAATGGACTTTCACCATCCGGATGGTAAGTGGTTACCAAATCCTGTACTGTATATTTGCCATTGTTCAATGTAACTGTAGATGAACCCTTCTTTACCAAAAAGTCGCGGTTCTCATAATTTGCCATATCCCCTATCTGCCCATCTGTGGGGACGGGCATATCAGGGTATGATTTGTTATTGATATCCAAATGGGGGGTATCCTGGGCAATCCTTGCGAACAATGCAACTACATTGGCAGCTGCCTCCCATGGAAAACCGGCGGATTTTGGAGCAGGACATAATACATTGGTTACCTGGTCCTTTCTAGCTGCGGCATCGGTTATGGCAACTATATCATCTTTATCATCCAAAACACTACCAAAAAATGCCATGAATGGTTTAAAAATCTGACCATCATATCTACCAGTAGGGTTATCTGGGTCAGGCACCCCATTAAATGCCTCAAGAGCATCCAAAGTAGCTGTTCCATATGGATTTATCAGCAATGTGTACCATGTATCATTGAAAAGGTCTAAAGATGCCGCCAAATCAACTGCGCCGGCACCTAAAGTTTCACCTGATTTAGAGTAAGAAATTCCTGCGGCATTTGAGAATTCAATCCCAGTTTGAAGACTTGCTGAAGTAAGTCCTTCCCATTTAGTTGTAATTGTTACAACCCCAAGGGCACTATTAGCTGTCACAGGTGACCCTAAAACGCTGTTAATGGCATCTTTAATCTTAGTAGCAACAGCTGTGGCCGTATCGCCAATGACTACACTGAATTTATACTCTTGGAAGTCCAATGAACTCCTACCTGCAATCCTAATTGTATGCGTGGCATTGGCCGTAGCGGTACCTGTAACAGTCCATTCATGGTCTGTAGCCGATGCACCGGCATCACTGACCTGTGGGAATGCAACTGTTGGGATACCTCCAACACCATCACCTGTATTTGGTCTTAGAATCCTGAACATTTGGTGCAACGGGCTTCCATCCCCATAAATTTCAGCAGCCTCCTTGGCGGTGGTGATTTCCTTAGGAGTTACATCCAACCCTGTTTGATTGGCGGTGTTAGCCTCCCCAAGAACCGCAATGATCTGAGGTAGGTTCTGGGGCTCATTATTAAAAAAGCCCTTGTTGATCTTGTATCCTGATGTTCTAGATCTTCTTTCTAGACCCACTGCAGTTGAGATAGTTGACATTGTATTTAAATTTTGTTATTAGTCTTAATTTGTCAATTCGTATTTATATCCTGAATCCGCATCTTCCAATTTCACACCGGTAACATTGCCCGTAAGGACCGTGGCTTCCCACAACGCTTGTGTTTCATATAATTTGACAACAAAAGCAATTCTCCCCATCCTTATATTTTTTGCATCCTGGTTATTTTCGGTATCGTACATCTGTATGCTGTCAACATAAGTGCCCCCTATTGTGTTGGGGGGTAAAAGAAGACTCTTGTATTTAGTGGATGAAAGGATGTACCTGATCATCCCTAAATATTGTTTTACCAATGCAGCTGCCAAACCATCACCTCTTTCATTGGGTTTTGATGGGCTACTTCCGTATACATCGATATGGAAGGTTGAAGGTCCGTTTGAATTACTTTGGGTTCGATTGTCATAGTTGGTATTATCGTATAAAACACTAACCATAACACCTTCAGATTTATCATATGGTGTTTTGCGCTCGTAGAATGATTCGAAATTATCGGATAATGACTTTAGGGTTCTTTGATAGGCCAATTCCATTGTCAGGATTGCACCTATCTGTTCCCCAACTATCTCGAACCCTTGTTTCGGTATTTCCTCTGTAATTATAGGCATACTTTCAATTTGAATAATCTTCCAGGACACAAACAATCAAACCTAAGGTCTCATTGGGAAAAAGTTGGCTTACCAAATATTCCCGTGCATTCCCCGTGCTATCAGAAACAGTGATTATATGCTCTCTCAAATCAACTTCATTTACACTGTTCCGGACTGGATAGGCTTTTGCCTCAAGGTCGGATTCATCAATACATATATGAACTTTCTTACTATTTACAGGACCTTCCGTATCAAAATCCAAATGGTGTTTGGTTGTCAGTCCCTTAGTTGTGATTGTCGTCTGGCCATCAGGAGTTGTGAGGGTAATATCTTCTTCAAACCCACTTGATGACAATATTTTTTTTGCATCAGCTCTAGCGGCCTGTAGGATATTACCGGACATTTCCTAATTTTTTTTAGCCTTGGCCTCTGCTTCTTCTTTGGCTTTGGCTTCAGCAGCTGCCTTTTCTTCCGCTTCTTTTTTAGCCTTGGCCTCTGCTTCTTCTTTGGCTTTGGCTTCAGCAGCTGCCTTTTCTTCCGCTTCTTTTTTAGCCTTGGCCTCTGCTTCTTCTTTGGCTTTGGCTTCAGCAGCTGCCTTTTCTTCCGCTTCTTTTTTAGCCTTGGCCTCTGCTTCTTCTTTGGCTTTGGCTTCAGCAGCAGAGTTAGATTTTGCTTTTTTAAATTCTGCAACTTCTTTTTGAGTAGCCTTTTTGATGAAGCCCTGATCTACCAAATCTTTACTGTTTCCGTTTAAATCCTTTTCGGAAACGATATCTCCATAACGGGCAACTCGGTTTCCTTTTATGGCGTGTGCCAAACATGCTATTTTATACATTTTCCTTGATTTTAACTTAGTTACGGAGAATGGATTCGAACCATTGACCTCTGTGTTATGAGCCCAGCGAGCTACCAACTGCTCTACCCCGCCTTTTTAAAAAGCCCCGCCCATAATCAAACGGGGCTTTTTCACTATATGAAAATGGAAAAAATTATTCCTCAACCTGAGCGGTCCAAACTCTGTCAATCGAAGTCGGAACTGCTAAAGGGCTACTAGCTATTTCAAACCAATGCGCTTTGACATTTGCATCTATCCAGTTGTTCATGAAGAACTCAGCTTCTTGTTGTTGTATATATTGGGGAAATTCCGCATTTGATTTATCTCTCATGATTTGAGGCATACCAGCATAACTAGTATTCCCAACAAAATCACGAGGCAATAGAATCACATTTTTTGGATCAACATATTCATTGTAGGTATCGGCTGGATCTTCATAAAAGTCATCATAAGTCCATAAATCAACATTGCCGTTTTTCGTACTGATCCTACCATGATAATTCAATCCAGTTGTATTATCGAATTTGGTAGTACCAATTTCAAGAATATTAATTCTTCTAAATTCGGCAGCTTCTTTCACTTGGACATTTGCCATAAAACTGGCAAATGCAGCTTCACCCATGATCAAATCATAACTTCGGCTGGCAGATTTGCCCTCTTGGCGGATAAACTTGATTCCGGTGGCAATATCATCCAATGGTTTTCCGGCTGCGTTCGACCATACTTCTGTTCCTGTTTTGGCTACTAAGGATGCAGCTTTTCTTTTAAAGTCAATATTATCACCGTTTTTTAAGGTAACAACACCAGTTTGAAGGACTTGCGAACGCTGCTTTTCAATAGCTCTTTGAACCTTATGTTTCAAGGTTAATAGGTTGTCTGTTGCCTCAGCAATCATACGATGTGCTTGACTTACATTTGGATTGTTATTATTTCCAAACGTCACATCGTGATATTGTACAGTGGAAAAGTCAAACTTTTCAATATAAGCAGGTGGTTCATACATTTTTTCAGTGTAGTTACTGAATTTGTTGATATTACCGCCTGTGTTCTTCCGTACATCCACCGCAATTAATTGACGGTTACGTCTTACTTGGATGCTAACAAGTCTATCAAGGGTTGTAAATGAGGGGAACCAAGATGAAAAGGCACTTACCGGTGCACTATCATCACTAAAGGTTCTCATTATCCTTGAATAAACATTCGATTTATGTTGATTTAATGTAATCATGGCTTAATTATCAAATTTTGTGTGTTCTGTTGAAGATTTAAGGTCAAAGCCCAGAGCTCTTAGAATATCCCCGACCGTTTTTGAAGAACTGGTTGGAATTGTATCCAAAGTGACGCCTCCTGGGAGGATTAAAAGATCTTGGTCTACCATACCACCATGGCAATAAGAAACATTGACATCTGTTCCTGTAGCTATCCCACTAATGGTTTCGTTGGTACTTATCACGCCCACAATATTGACAAGTGTTGCCCCGGCTATTGCAGGAATTACTCTTGTTGGGTCTCCAGTATCTCGAATAACCACTGTCCCGGGCACTAAATCATAATCACCTCCAGTGTTATTATTAAAAACCCCTTCCGAATATTTATTATCAAAAAGGAAAATATGCTTATGTGAAATATCCGCAGTGCTCTGGTTACGGTTATTGTCTCTTTGAGTGAATTCGTTCATGGCTAATCAACTTTAAGTTTGTTATCAACTTGATCGTAGAAATTTTTGACCTCTTCGGCATTTTCAGGAGCATCCTTATCTTTGGATAAGGGAGTCTCTTTTGTATTAACCGGCTTTGCACTTTCATTTTCCAATTGTTGTAATTGGTTTTTGGAAGCTGCCTCAACCAGTAATTGTTGAGTTTCGGTCTGTGTAATGGCTTTTCCTGAATTAATGCCATTAAGTACCGTTTCTTGATTTGTACCATGATGTGCTAACCAAGCGCCAACACGGTCAGATTCAGCAGACACTCCGGCTTTAAAAATACTATTGTACGTCTCCGGATGCTTCTGCTTTAATTCTTCTGCAGTCATCTTATTAGAATTTGGATTAATATTAGATTTTGACCCGGAGGTCGATTTGTTTTGTTTGAAACCCACCTCAACCATTTGATCAAATGTTTTGAAACCGTCGATAAATGTTCCAACGGCATCTTTTGCGAAAAGATGGTGGCCATTATCAAACCCACTTCCCTTCAATTGAGGGCGGTTCTTTAATGTCTTTTTAATGAAGTCTTCGTTGATTGGGTCAAGGAGCTCACTTACAATAATTTCATAGTTATCCTTATTCAGTGCTTCTTCAAAATCCTCATTTTTCTTAATGGATTTTGTCGCATAAAGACGTATATGCTTATTACCGTAAGGGTCTTCAGAATTTGCTGCCCGACCCTCAAATTGGACCATAGTGCCGACACTCCCCACTAAACTAAGTTTGCTTATAGCATGTATCGAACGACAAGCAGAAAGTATACCGTATGCAGCGGATGCGGCCATACCTCCCTTCTCAATCAGGCCATATACTGGTTTAGATTCGTTGATTTCTAGAATGGTATCCGATAATATATCAACAGCAGCTGACGATCCACCTCCAGAATCAGCATAAATGATAAAGGAGTTGATTCTGTCATCCTTGGCCATTCTATTCATGATTGATGTCAATTGAACCATTCCATAGGTGGACATCCCTCCTTTTTTGGTGATTGGTCCATCCAATTGTATCAATCCTACACCATTGAAATCATCGTCATTCCGGAGTTGATAAGTATCCTTGATTACTCTTTTATCCTTGCCTTGGACCAAAACAAATGGGGAATTGGATTTTATCTCTGGAATTTCAAGAACAACCCCTTTTCGTAGGTCATTGAGCAATGAATTATAAGCACGATAGCTAAATTGATCCATGCACCATGGTTGACCACCGTAAATTTCCCTGGCAAGTGCTGTATTCATATTTTGGACACCGCATCTTATTGCGATTGACCAAAACTACCCGTAAAAAAGTTGAAAAAAATTCCTAGAATTAAATGATAGGATGCATAAAAAGAAAATCCCTTGGGAGCTAACCAAGGGATAATACAACTCACTGTGCAATCAAAAATTTAATAAAAATCAAAAACCTTGAATAATGGATCCAACCTAAATTTATAATATGGGTTGGTGGATAAACATATTTTATTTTTATGTGTAACTTGAAAATGCCATTTGTAAAACCTGATATTAACCTTCATGTAACTCATGTGTTCAAAAGTATTAGGTAAAAAACTAAATTCATTGCGGAAATCCGTAATTCAATTAAAATAGTTCGGCAAATTCTGCCCATGTAATACTTCTAAGCTTTTCAGATTTAGCAAATTGATCTAGATATATATATTTAGCAGCTAAATTGTATATCCTTACGTCCCAAAAGTGGTTCTGTACTTGGTTGTTCTTTTTTTCCCATTTAAAACCAATCACATTGCCATCCTTTATTTCCTCTACCCTCCGTTCTCCCTCAAAGTGTTCAAAGAATGAATTCATCTGATATTTACCATCCCTAGATTCAGGAAAGTTCATAAACCCTGGAGGTTGATATCCATCGGTTCCTTCTTTAAGGTCCATGTTACCACTAAGCTCATCTTTTAATTGGTTCACTTCAAGTAGGTACAGACGTGGTTTTTCCCTTGAGAGTTTTACTGGTTGGGTATCCTTCATCAATTTTCTGTAGTTTATGTCACCTTCGCCCTTGATTCCATAAATAAAAGCATCGTCTATGCTATTAATAAAATTGAATGCTTTGTTGGTGAAAAATCCTGTATCAACAATGGTTATGGCTACTGGCATTGTTCTACCCTCACTTTCACATGGCCATTGATTTCTAATCAGTTCTTCAAAAACAGGCCAGACACTATTTTGATAACCCATATTGTATGTCCATTTTATTCGATCTCCATCACGCTTTTTTTCGGCCTCGGTTTTATCTCTTTGCCTTTTAAAGGTTCCAATACTCCCATGGTCTACACTATATGTTGCCCCTGATTTTGAATGTGCCACCAATTCCCAATCCAATCTGACATCCTCATTCCTATACTCCATTACACCACCTAAATCACAGGCAAGGGTTAGCATTATAATTTCACCATTTTCTTGCTCAATGCTTGTTAGGTCTGGAACAGTTCCAGGTAGATAGTTTCTTGTATTTTTCATCAATTCACTAACCCTTGGGGTTTTCCCCATTTCCATCCAAGTCTGGCCCAATCGAATATTCTTAAAGGTTTTGAGTTTTCCAACATCCGTTTGCCCTCCTGGTGGCTTTGCTTTAAGCCATTTGTATACCAAATCTTCCCAGCTTGTGAATCCCGGTGGAATTATCAGTGCATTTAGATAATAACTTCTTATCTCAGGTCTAGAAGGCTTGGCAGTTGGAATCCATTTACCTCCCAAGTTTAGTTCGTATTTGTTTTTATATTCAATCCTACCTCTACAATGTTCACATTCATAATGCACACTTCCCCTTATGAGATCTCCGGATTTATTCAATTCATATTTTATCCCACCATATGTGTCATCCTCTCTTCTTATTCTCCATTCTGGACTTATCCATTGTCCACAGTGGGGGCACTTCCAATGCCACTTCCGCTGATCTCCCTCTTCATAAATAGGTTCAATATTGGAAGTTTGTTTTACTGCGGGGGTCGATATATAAAAAAGTTTGGAAACATCTCCGTAGGAGGTAGCCCTACCTTCTACCAATTCCCTTGTACTTCCCTCTTTTTTATCGTCTCGTGGGGCCGCCTCCCAATCATCCGCAAATATATATTTTACGGAAAACTGCCTCATCTTATCCGCATTTTTGGTTCCTTGCATTATTAGCTGTCCTCCAGCGAATTCTTTTCCTGTTGAAGTATCACCGGTTCGTTGATTTCTTTTTCTGATAACGTTTGGTCGAATTAAATGGGAAATCCCAGCTGATTCAATAATAGGATCCAGTCGAGTTTCAATTGAGTTTTTTCCCAGTTCCTTATCACCGGCCATGAACAATATGGGTCCTGGGTTTTCTGCAATAATCCAACATATCCCAGGAATGATTACCCCTTGAGTCAACCCGCTTTGGGCACACTTCATAACTGCAACTGTTTGAACTGGATTATTTGGACTTAAACAATCAATTATCTCGCGTGTATATGGGGAGCGGTCATAACTAAATTTACCTACATACCTTGACACATCCGACCCTAGAGATACATTTTCTTCGGTCCAGGTAGATGGAAGGGATTTTTCCATTCCAAAGTCAAAAATACGCTCATGCACTTCATCGAATGAGTTTTGAATAATTTCAGCTAAGGTTGACATAGTATATCTTATTTAAACCATTGATGGCGGCAATTGCAACAGTAGTACAGTTCCAAAGGGTTCCCTCCTTTTGTTGTATTGGGTAAATCCTTACCTATTCGTTTCCCGGCTTTGATACAACATTTTGGACAAACTATGAATTCTATTTTATTTCCTTTGTCCACGACTTCTGACTTCAGCATAGTCCTTGATCACTTGTTTTATTTCCTCTCTGGATTTCATTTTCACCTCTTTGATCATCTTATCCATTATTTTATTCATTTGTTCAACCATTTGGCTTAGATGGGACCTATCCCCACCTAATATCTCACAATAGATTGATGCAATATTTTGCCATTCACTTTCAGATTCTCTGATAATACTTCTAACAAAAACTGTTAGAATCTTTTCAACCATATCAATGGGCATTAATTGTCCCATCTTTTTTGCAACCTCTATTTGTTTTAACTGGCTATCCCTTTCAGCTTTTTCGGCATCTGCCTGTCTTTTTCTTAAATCAAAATTGCTTCGTATCAATTCTTCCCTGGAAAGAGAGGTGTCAACTTTATCAGATTTTGGAGCTTCAACCTTTGGAGGGGGAACCTTCTTTGTTGTTATTACTTCTTCTTTGTTGTCTGGGGTAGATGTTTCTTCCTGGGGGGTTTCTTTTCCAATATTTTCAAAGTTTAGACCCTTTCCCTTAGTTTGATTCTGAATATAAAGCCTATTCAATTCAAAATCTGTATCAATATACTCGCCACTCTTGTAAACTTTTTTTCTTGATATGTGGGACCTTAAAGTGGCATACTTAACACCTATGGCTATAGCAAAATCCTGAGGGCTTAAAAGCATCGTGTTGCACCTTATTTTATTGGGTTTACGGCTAATTTGCAACATGCAACAAAAACCTCTGTTGCACTCCGTGTTGCACTTCTTAAAAATGTGTCAAGTACGTGAAAAACGCCGTGCGCAACGTATTGCGCTGGGCTTGATTTAGTTTTACAGTACCTTAATTGCATGATTATTAATCTATTACATCGATTATTAAATCCTCTTCTTCAATACTCAACAACTCACATAAATGCTCAATTATTGGTTTAAAATCAGTTGAGAGACCATGTGTAGAGTATCCCTTGCCCTGTGCGCGCCACAACAACTTATACAGCCTATCTACCTCATAATCATCTACATATGTGTCACACATCAACTGTGACAGCTGCAACAGATTGTTGATGGGTTTCTCTCTGACTTGTATTCGTCGAGCATCTTCTAAAATAATGGCTCGTTTTAAGTCTAATTTGAACACTTGGCCTCTATGTTTCATGGTAAATTAATTAGTCTCTAAAGCTTTTTCCTCTCCAATAGATAATGTTAAACATCTCTGGTATCCGGTCCCCAATATGATCGTCATATCTCATTGTTAGCTCATCCAATGATTTATTGGTGGTAGCATAGGTTTTGGATTGCCTACGGTGCCTTTCAAAAAGCAAGTTTCCCATTAATTCATGTCTACTAAATGCTTTGTCCTCACGTCCTAAATCATCAATCATCAATGGATATTCGTAATAGTCGCTTAATTCAAACTTCTTTATTGCCTCCCTATGGGACTTAGCACTATCCATGAAATCCAACACAAATTTGATGGCAGAAACCTCTTTAAACGACATCTTTCCATAGTTTGAGCACTTAATAAGCTCCCTTCCCATTTCTCCCAATATTTCAAACAACATAGATTTCCCAATCCCATTATCCCCAATTATCAAAATACCCTTGGCTAAACTTGCATTGTTTTTAACCTTGCCATATTTATTGAAGTCCGGGTCATTGAAGAAGTACAACAATATGGTTTTGATAACAGAATTGATTTTATATTCAGTTGGAATTGGTCTTTTTTGCATTGCCTTGTAGGCGTGCCAAACGAAAAACCGTTTGTACTCTTCTTTCGATAATGGAAAGTCCATGATTTCTGTTTTTACCGATTCCAAAACGTTGGGCATTAAACTGGATATGTGATTACTCTGCATATTTTTCAAGTCTTTTGATAGTCTTAGATTCAATTTTCTTATCTGAAATATGATTCCTTTGCAGTCGGAGTTCAAGCCATCTATTGAAGTGCTTTTTATAATCCTTCAAGCTTTTTTCGGTTTCCCCATCATTCCAGATTAGTTCATCAAACTCTTGGATTAACTTTTCCAACTCCGTTAAAGAAAAACTTTTGTTGTATTTGGATTTAGCAGTTCGCACAATTCCCTCTTTCCAACTAACGGCATTTTTTATTTCTTCCTTGACTAAACCTAAATCAACAATATCATCAGGACCATTGGTTATTTTTTCCCCCATACCCCCTTTTATATTATATATATCTTCACTGTCACTGTCACTGTCAATATTGAAGGGTTGAACCGTACGGTTCAACCACTGGTTAAACCACTCGTCATACTTTTTGTAAGTTTCTTTTTTGGTTTTATAAGCTGTATCAATATTTGAAAGTTCACTGGATACATGTTTCCATTCATCATCGGTAAATTCATGTATTTTTCGCTTCCCTCTAATAAATACAGCTAAATACGAGCGTTGGCTTTGCCCGTTTATATAGTCCGAACGCTCTTCCAAAACAGATTTCATCTTTAAGTTCACCAACCGTTGGTTATCAGTTTCAATAAACCGTTGGTTCAACCATTGGTTGAACCCATCAATAAACCGTTGGTACTCGCTTATTTTCACTCCGGCCAATTCAGCCAATTCTTCCATATCGTTTGGTAAATCACCCTTATCCGCTTGGTGACATAAAAGGTTTATGTACCACCCTCGAACATCAGCTGGCATCCCTTGGGTGCTTACCAGCCATTCTTTATAGAAAAATGGAAATTTGAAATCTTTTATCATGTATAGTGTTTTAAGTTTTCTCAATGCCAATACAGCCATATTTTTAAATCATCTGGCAATTGCAATACAAAAGCCCTTACCGCTCTATTATGCCAGCTAAAAGGTTGATAATTGCTCATCAATAATTTTAATTTTATAGCTGAAACATATTTTAGGTTATCCCCATAGTCCGATTTCAACGTTTCTCCGTGCATATATTTCATTGTAGCCCCACCATTACCCATGAAGCTTTGAAATGGGATTGTAACCTCGTTTCCTTCCTTTTGCTCCAATTCGATCAGTTGCTCAAAGAACACCTCATCATGTTCCATCTGAAGAACATCATTACTATAATTACCAGCATTATCAAATTGAGGGAGTAGTGTTAGTAATAATGCCATAGTTAAAAGTGTTCTCCAGGGAATTTTTCAATTAACAACCACTTAGGAGCGGACAATTCCTCTCTGTCATTAACAAAAGTGCATTGGGATTTAGGAAACCAAACCTCATCTCCCTCACAATCCAATAACCAAGAGTTTTGAGTTTCTCTAATAAAAACAGCTTGAATTATTATAGTCTCTTCCATACCAGTGGTGTTTTTAGGGGTTGAAATGTTCCGCGTTGGTGATGCTGTCAAATTTCTCAGACATAGAATGTAACATCATGAAATTTTCTCCCGTCAGCTTCGATAATATGTGGAGCATATTTGCAGTTTCACCCTGTTGTTTGGCCTGTTCCTCAACAGATTTAAAATCCTTCTTTTTCGAGTAGAAATGGATGGAATCATCCTGATATTGATAGGCGCATGAATAACTTGTGAGGATATGGTTCAAGTATTCACCATGGCCTGGTGTATGAAGCACAATCGATGCCGCTATGTCATGTTTTCTGAGAATATCCTTGATTTCCTCCGCCGCTGTTTTTAGTTTAAGTTCTGGGCTCATTTTTTCTTTTTCATTTTGGGTGCCTTCCTGTAGGCTGGTTTTATCGAATACTTTTTACCTATCATCTTTTTGCGCTTTTCAAGGTTCTCCGGGGTTCCCTCAAATACATCTACATGGTCGATGTTGGGGTCCTTGAGCATCTTTTCAAGCTCTCCCGCTTCAAACTCCCTTATCGGGCCTAAAATTCCATTGTGGTCTACTGATTGCATAACTTAATCTTTATCGCTTGGTTTTGTATACACATCTTTTCTGTTCACACTGAAATATCTTGGGGTCAAGGCCCTGTTGAAATTCATTTCGGACATCCAGAAATGACCTTGGAACAACAACTTTATCCTTTCCCATAAGGTCAATTTCCAGCAGGTGACTATTGTATCGTGGTCATCCCCTATCCGTAATGCCGGTAGCGAAGTGTATTCTTCTTGGTCTTTTGCAAACTCAACGTTCACATCTTCAAATTTTATTGCTTTCATTTTATCCTTGTTTTAAGTTGTCAAATTTCTCTTCCTCAAACTTCCTTTCCATAGCTCTCCCCTGTTATTTCTCCCAATGATTCCATTAATGTTCG
>NZ_QTJX01000006.1 GCF_003382275.1 Flagellimonas nanhaiensis | reverse complement strand
TAGATCAAATCTGGGCAGTCCATTTGCCATGGTCAGTTTCATCCGGCGAAGGTGGGTCAGTTTACCCGGCTTATCCACCATATCTTGTTAGTTTGTTTTATACGTTTTTTTGGTTTCGAAAAATTCTCGTATTTCGCTTTTTTTTCTCCAAAGAAGTCCCATGTCATTGCCCTTTATGCGTAGCATGTTAATTGATTTCTTGGTGGCTTTATCCAGTTTTATTATTTTCTGCTGAGTAGGAGATAATTTATCACTAGGAACCCGAACGTGCTTTACAGGTATACTATCCGATTCGCTGGCTTTTCTCATAAAATAATCCACAAACTTTGCCTGACCCGTTAATATTGCTTCAAACAATTTTTCCTGCCAATGAAGAAATGACCGCTTTCTGGATAAGCCTGTTACTTCGCCCTCTAAATTGTTTAGGCTACTGATTGAAAGGATTTGTACCTCATCATATTCCTTGTCCTCACCAACAAAGTAATCTAGCGCTTCAATTAATCCTACAATACTTGGGTTGTTGGCATATATGCCCCCATCTATAAATTGTCTGCTATTATAGTATTCAATTTCCGCCAATGGAAAATATGTTGGTGCCGCAGAGGTGGCCAATGCAACATCCACATACTTTGCATTATTGTCCCTACGCTGCTTGTTCTCCTCATGGTCATATTTGAAAATGAACGGCCTTGCATCAGTAACTGAGTAACTCGGGATACAAAGCAAACAATGACTATCCTTTATTTTGTGGTCTCCAAATGTGGCCTCCAATGCACTTCTTAAAGGTTTATCCGAGTACTTGCCCCCGAGTAGGCTCTGTTTTATCTTGCCTTTCAATTTTGATTGGTTCGGAAAAATCTTTTCACCATTCTCCTCGTACATTCTTGAGATTTCTTCAGCCTTTATTTTTAATGAAAGTGCAAGACCCAATATCCCACCCGTGGAGGTCCCGCAAATCATGTCAAAGTGATCGACGACATTGCACTGAAATTCCTGTTCGAAATGTTCCAATATTTTGGAGCTGTACAGCCCTTTTATGCCGCCCCCATCAATGGAAAGAATTTTAAACGGTTTTTTCATAATCAAATGGTTCTCATAATGATATGTCAAAGTCCATGCCTCATCCCTTCTTTTTTAACAAATTCTATTTGTGCCCAATAGAGTGCCATTTTGTCTTGCATCAACTGCGTTCTTGTCATGTGTGGTGTCTAACCACGAAACTCTAGAAATTGTAAATGCGAAAATCAGTAGCAGTTTTCTTGGCCTTTATATTTCCATATCCGTTTTTGGGTTTATCTCTACAATAAGACACCGTTTGGTCATATGGCCGTTCCCCATCCAAGGCATTTCCCTTGGTTTTCCTTACGCCATTCCCGGTAAGGGCTACTTTGGCCCTTTCTCGATAATGTCTAAAAACCCAGGTCTCTGCCCAACCATTTTAAGGGGTTTCTAATGGATAAAGCCTCTGTTGTTTTTCGGGGCATCGAAAAACAGGCATGGTATAACCAATTCTAGTCCAAACCCTTCTTTGCCGTGGTCGTTTAACTTCCCGTACACTCCCTTGCAAAGGGGTTTGTAAGAATTTCTAATACCATCATGGAACTTGTCAAGACCGTGCGAGTTTTGGGGACAAATAAGGTTTCCACTTCCTTGATTTTAGCCCGATGGTAAAATCCTCGTCGCGGACCTCCTCCTGATTTGTTCCCAAAAGTCTTGACAAAACCCACTTTTTCCATTGTGCTGCGCACGGAAGAAATCAAACAAACACCCCTTAAAATGAACCCAACGGTTCCAAACAAAAAGGGGAGTATTAATCTTAAAATTTTTGATTATGAGCAATTTCAGAAACCATGTGCAATTGATTGGGAACATCGGCGATGAACCCAAAGTAACCGATTTGGAAAGTGGCAAAAAAGTGTGCCGTTTTCCCTTGGCCACCAATGAGTATTACAAAAACGCCAAGGGTCAAAAAGTGCAGGACACTGACTGGCACAATATTGTGGCCTGGGGCAAGACCGCCGAGATTATTGAGAAGTACACCCATAAGGGAAGCGAAATTGGCATCATCGGGAAACTCAAGACCCGAACCTATGAGGGGCATGATGGCAACCAACGCTATGTGACCGAAATCGTAGCGGACGAGGTGCTTTTGTTGGGCAACAAAACCAATGGAAACCAAAAGGTACAATCCAATTCCGACAAGCCCAAAGAAAATGGACCAAAAGCGGATGAAAACACCGCAAAAACAGGTACGAAGGACGACGATGCTAACACGGCCAAGGATTCAAAAACAAATGGATAGGTTTTGTATGGGGCGCCCGCTAGGGTTGCCCCTTACCTTTTTTCACCAATGAAAACAACGTAAAATGGAAACGATTGGCAACATTACCGAAAATCTGCAACACTTCCACGGGTCGGAAGTCCTGTACCGAATCCCTCTGATTCGTACCCAATATACCGAGGGCATCCAATATCTGGCAGAGGCGGCAGACTGTTTTTGGTTGGTCACGGATACCTCAGTCATTGCCCGTAGCTTGATGGGCAAGAGCCGCTTCATCACCGTGGATTTTAAAAAGCACGATGAAAAGGAAAAAGAGAAAATGGGCTATGCCGCTTCCATCACCTATACGGATGGGAACGGGCAGATTTTTGAAACACAGGGCTACCACCTAACGGATTTTCCCTTGGAAAAACTCCGTCTGTTTTTCGTCAACGGTACGCTGATGCTTCCGAGCGAATACTGAACATAGTCGAGGGGGTGCCACGTTGGACCGGAACACCCCCTCTTTCATCATTTATATCTCAAATGGTCAATAAAACAATGACAATGAAAGTTAACGAAATAAAAGTGAGCTACAAAGAGCGCATCACATCCCCGTTTTGGGAAAAGGTGAAATCCTCCCAAGATGCGGCAAAAATCCTCTTTGAGCATTGGGACAAGGACACCATAGGATTGCAAGAGGCCTTTAAAATCCTGTTGCTCAACAATGCCAACAAGGTCAAGGGCATCTACCAATTGTCGTCTGGGGGCATCACGGGAACCCTAGTGGATGTGCGCCTGCTCTTTGGCATTGCCTTAAAGACCGCATCATGTGCCATAGTGCTTTCACACAACCACCCCTCGGGGACACTCAAACCCAGTTCAGTGGATAAACAATTGACTTCCAAAATCAAAAAAGCGGGCGACCTTTTGGACATCAAGGTACTCGACCACCTTATTATAGTGCCCAATGGAGACTACTACAGTTTCGCCGATAATGGGCTTCTTTAGAATACCTTTTATATCCCGCTTTCCAAGGGACATTTTGCGATGTCCTTTTTTTGATGCCCGATGAATCCCTTTTGAAAAATATTCACCCTTTTCAAGAAATCGAAAGAAATTCCGCAATAGTTCATCACTTTCCGTCTTAAAATTTGGGAATCCTTCCGATTTCGGCGGCGACGAAGCTACCTTCAGATAAAGCTTAAAGTGAATCCCGCGGCGCGGGATAAACGGTATAGCAAGAGGGCAACACGCCAGGGCGGTGTTGCGTGTTTTTGCGCCATTGCAAACCTCTGGTTTCCAATGGAATGTGATTTTATAAAAAATACGAACTAGCGCACCGTTGGCGCAATATGCGGCAATACTGCGGCAGCTTGCGGCATTCCCGGGGGCAAAAACAGGTACAAAACCAATAATGACAGGGGGCTCGGTCTGCCGCATCCATCTGTATCATTGCAAGAATATGGCATCCTATATCAACATACGTTTCAGCAAGACCGTGGGGGAGCGTTTCCGGGCCTTTTCCAGAAAAATGGCGCCTTCACATTCCAAGGCACTGACCATCCTATTGGATGCCTATGCCCTGATGGAAAAGGGCAAAGTACCTGACAAATCCAAATCCGTCCAATTGCTCCTGGAGCGGTCGGACACCAATGCGAACCGCATCATTGCCCTGCTCCGTAAAATCGAGAACGACCAGATCAAGCCCATGTTGGGCATGTTACAAGTACTCTTCGGCTATTCCTCCGCCCAAGAGGGCGATGGCCACAAGAAGGGAAGGTCCAAGAAGGACCAACCGAAAACCGAGACGGATTTCAAAAAGGCCTTTGCCGTGATTGATCTCAAGGAGGAGAAACTAAAACTGGCCGCAGACCTGGAGATGGCCAGAAGGGACATTCATGCGGTGCTGTCCAAAAAAACCGAGGTCGTCAAGCCCCTCATGGGCCAACCCTATATCAAATTGTTGGTTTCCCCGGAGGAACTGGAGGCCCTGATCACCAGATACAAACCCAAACGTTGACCCATGTACATCACCATCACCCGCCAACATTCCGACAGCACCTATAACCAGAGCGCCTCCGATTTCGTGGACTATCTCGAAAAGGAAAACGAGGGCAAACATCCCGAGTTGCAGGAACCCTTTTTTGACCAATACAACGACCGAATTGAAAGGGATACCGTCGTCAGGGAAATCGATGCCAATACCTCCAAGCTCAAAAAGCGGGAACCCAAGTTCTATTCCTTGACCGTCAACCCTAGCCAACGGGAACTCAAGGCACTGAACAACGACCCGGCCCTGCTCCGGTATTATGTGCGTGAGATGATGAAGGATTATGCTACTGCTTTTTACCGGGAAAGTCCGGTCCATGTGGACCAACTGAAATACTACGCCAAGATCGAGCACGAGCGGACCTATTCGGGCAAGGATTGGGAAGTCCAACAGAACCGGCCCTATGCCGCCAAAATCGCCAAATTGCAAAACGATATCCGAAAGGTGGAACGGGGTGAGCTCAAGGGCAACATTGCCAAAGTGGAAAAGGAAATCGACAGGCTCTTCAGGGAGATGCCCCACAAAATGGATGGCAAGCCCGTAAAGGAGGGTATGCAAAAACCGGGGGATCAGATGCACGTCCACATCATCATGAGCCGTAAGGATGTGACCAACCGCTACAGCCTTTCCCCTGGCAGCAGTTACCGGGAATCGGAGGCCCCGCTCCAAGGAGAAGTCCGCAAACGTGGCTTTAAACGCGACCAGTTCTTCGAGGGTGCCGAAAAGACCTTTGACCGACTTTTTGGCTATGACCGCAACTATGTGGAGAGCTATCAGGGACGCAAGACCCTGGGCACAAACCCCCACCAATACTTTGCCAAGATCGCGGGGCTGCCCAAAAATGAAAAGGCCGTGGCCCTGAAACTCCTGGGCAAAACCGGAATCAAATTGCCGCTGCCACCCCAAATTCCAAAGTCCAAATTGGACCTGATGCTGAAATCCCTGAAGAAAATCAAGAGGGGCATCGACACCGCTCGGGGTGCCGGGGCCATTGAAATCTAAAGACCATGGCCGTACTCCTCCTTTCCATATTCGTTGGGCTACCCGTTTGGGCCATGATTTGCCTCTACCTGGCCATGATAGGAATTACCGTTTGGCTTCACCGCAGTACGGACTGGGCCTTTTTGATGCTCTCGGGCCTGTATCTATTGTGGGGGCTGTTCCAATTCCACTTCTTCCTGGAATCCTTCTGGTCCTGGGTCATCGCACAGGCCCTGCCTTTCCAAGGTATCAATCTGGTCGTTTATATCATGGCCGATTTCCAAATGGAACGGGAAGGCACACAGCCCCGATACCTAGTGCGCTTGCCTCATCGCAACGGTACCCTGACACTCTCTAACATCCGCCGCGGGGTCTCCATCATCGGCTCCGCGGGAAGCGGAAAAACGGAATCGGTGGTCTATGGGTTGTTGCGGCATTTCCAAAGCCATGGCTTTGCAGGGGTCATCCATGACTACAAGCACTTTGAACTGACCGAACTGGCCTGGCCGTTGTTCAAAGAGGCGAATATTCCCTTCCACATCGTCTCCTTTGACAACATCCATGCCCGGGTGAACCCCATTGCGCCACGCTACCTGCCCGATGAGGAATCGGTGAACGAGGTCTCCCGTGTATTGTTAGAAAATCTCTTGGAACAACGGGAATCCACCGTTTTCGGATCTTCCAAATTTTTCAATGACGCTGTGGAGGGACTCTTGGGAGGGCTGATGTGGAAGCTCCGATCACAGCACCCAAACTATTGTACCCTGCCCCATTTGATTGCAGTCTACCAACATTTGGGGACCCAGGAGCTTATCGACTGGCTCTCCAGCGATACCACGGCACGGACCATGGCCGACGCCTTTATCTCAGGAAGGTATTCGGAGCGCCAAACTGCGGGAGTGCTCAGCACCTTGGCCAATGCATTGAAAAAAATCAGTACCCAACGCATCTTTATGGCCCTCTCCGCGGACGAGGTGGACCTGGACATCAACCATCCCGACCATCCTGCTGTAGTGGCCGTGGTCAACAACCCCAAGTACGAGACGGCCTACTCCCCAGTGATTGCAACCATCCTCCATACCATTACCAAACAGATGGCGGTCCGCGAACACCTGCCCTCCTTCGTTCTGGTGGAGGAGGCCCCCACCATACGCCTGCTCAACATGCACCGCATTCCTGCTACCTTGCGGAGCTTTGACATTTCCACGGTTTATGTGTTGCAGGATAAGGTGCAGAACGACCTGATGTACGGGGAGAAGGCCAGCCGTGCCATCCTCTCCAATCTATCCTACCAGTTTTTCGGCAAGGCCAACGATCCGGACACGGCCCGTTATTACGAACGCTTCTTTGAATTGGTCAAACGCCCGACCCGTAGCGTGAGCAAGGGCCAAGACCCCTTTCGCTCCGATACCCGCATCACCCGTGGGGAACGGGAGGTGAGCAAGGTACGCTCCGATGTCTTCTTCCGCTTGAAGCAAGGGGAGTTCATTGCCTTTGCCGATGGTCGCGACTGTAAAATCCGCTTTCCCCGGCCCCAATGGAAACGGGGGCTGCCAGAACCGAACTTTCCCAACCTGGACAACCGCTTCGAGGCCAACTTTGAGCGCATCCACATGGAGGCCAAGTCGCTCTTTGGGACCAAGGATTAGGTCCCACTGGCCTAAAGTCCTTGCCCGGGCAGGTGATGGCCGCAACCGTCATTGTTCCTAGGATTCCATAAACCTCTAATGAAACGAAAGGGAACCCATTGCGGTCCTGTCCCTTTTTCCGCCAAGGTGGTAAACCGCGCGGAAACGCCCCGCACAAACACGGTTTCTGCTAAATAGAAAAGGAGGCGTTGCCTCCGCAGACACTCCGATTTTGTGCGGGCTTATACCGCCTTTGGCGGTTTCCCGTAGGGCGGCATAAAAAGGGGCCAGCACCATCCCCGTGATGGGCACCCCAAAATCAAGTTTCATTTAAAATTTTCAGTTATGGAAACACAAACAAAAGCCCGATTGCAAACCTTGCCCCTGCAGGAAATCGCCATCGGCACGTCTAACCCCAGGAAAGTCTTTGATTCCGAGGCCCTGAAGGAACTCACCCAGAGCATCCACGAAAAGGGTATCCTGCAACCGCTCTTGGTACGGCCCCATGATGGGGGCTTTCAACTGGTCTGCGGGGAACGCCGATTAAGGGCAGCAACCCTGGCCAAACTGAGCGAGGTTCCCGTTCAGGTGCAGGAGCTGACTGATGAAGAGGTCTTGGAGGTACAACTCATTGAGAACCTCGAACGGGAGGATGTCCATCCGCTCCAAGAGGCAGAGACGCTACAGCGGATGCTGGACACGGAAAAGTACACGGTGTCCGACTTGGCATCCAAACTGGCCAAGTCCGAGACTTTTGTCATACAGCGCTTGAGCCTTAACGGGCTTATCAAGGCCTGGAAAGATGCCTTTCTGAAGGACCACATCAACTTGGGCAAGGCACTCATCGTGGCTCGGCTCACCAAGGCAGGTCAAAAAGAACTGGCCGAAAATGCCATGGATCATGTGGGCGGAATCAAATCCAAGGCGGCCTTGGAACGTTTCATCGACCGTCAGATCAGTCGGAAACTGGAGCAGGCACCCTTTGACGTCTGTAACGAAGCCCTTGTAAAAAAGGCAGGGCCGTGTACCACCTGCAACAAACGCTCTGGTGCTAATGAACGCCTCTTCCCCGACATTGAGGCGGATGACCAATGCTTTGATAAGGCCTGTTACGAACTGAAGGTCCAGGCACACCTGATGAAACGGGCCAAGGAAATCGTAAACGGAGCCGAACCCGTACATTTTATCTATAGCCCCTATGCGGAGGAGCTCCCCAACGGCTTGGTGAAACTGCTCGAAAAACATAACATCAAACTGTTGGAGCAGTACGAGGATTTCGAGCTCCATGGTAACGATGACCAGGCCAAAGAGGGTCTATGGCTCAACGGTTCGGGTAAGGGCCATCCGGAGAAAATCTACCTGCCCAAAAGGTCCAAGGGCAAAATGCAGGAACTCCCACCCAAGGAAAGGATCGCACGTATCGAACAGCGTGCAGAACGGGCCTTGGAACTGGATGCCGAAAAGGTCCAAAAGCGCATCATCGAATCCCTTGCCGAAACTGAGGAACTCCATGAATTGGGCAAACTCCCCATACAGCCCGTGGATACCCTGCTACAACGGCTCTGGCTCTGGAATACCGCGCCTTGGGAGGTACAGGAAACCTTGGGCAAGACCTTCAAATGGAGCTCAGGGGTTTCCAATAAGACCATGCTCCAGCGTTTGGAAAGGATGACTGAAGCGCAAGTGGCCCATTTGGTACGCCTCACTGTCTTTGCCAAATGGAGACATAGCTTGCCCACTTTCATCGAGGGCATGGCCCTTCGCAGTTTGGCCGAGGGCATTCCGTCAGTGCCCATCGCGGACATCGAGAAGGAACAACGACAGGTAGCCCGCAAGCGCATCAAACGTACCAAGGAGCGTATAGAGAAGCTCAAGGAACAATGTTGAATTTCTCCAAAAGGCCCTCGGCAACGGGGGTCTTTTTCAAAACTATTAGTGAGCTATGAACACCCGCTCAAAAAATTTGTGTAAAACTTATCCGGTCTGGACCGAATCGGGTCCAGTTTTGGGTTTCTATACCCTAACTTTAAAAAACACTACAAACTAGGATACCATGTATTTCAATAATGCCCAATGTGATATCTATATCGGGACTGGGGCCGGGAAAAAGCTCATGGAAGAGATTGCCGCGGCGAGCAACTCGGTGAAGATCGTATCTCCGTTCCTTTCCGCCAAGTTGGTGCAAGGGCTTATCGAGTTACAGGAAGGAGGTGTCCATGTGGAACTGATTACCACGGAACCGGAAAGGGGTAAATCCGGACTGCTCGGCGCGCTTATCCGACAGCATGTCCATATGGACCAGCGGGCGCAGCACCGGAAAAGGGTGTTGCATCGGATTCTTAAGATTTGCTATTTCCTCGTTGGCCTGGGAGTTCTTGCCCTATGGTTTTTCTTTGCCCAACAAGCAGTGCTACCAGTATTGTATATCCTGGCCACTATAGGTATTTTCGGATTGGCCGTTTTGATTTTGCACCATGTCTTAAAACGTGTTCGGGTCTTCTCGTATTCCTATGAGCCCATTTTTCCGATAAGGATGATCAAACCGTCGGATGCCTTTGGAAAAAGGACCACCTATTTACACAGTAAAATCTATATCATCGATGACCGCATCGCCTATATGGGTTCGCTGAACTTTACCTATAGCGGTACGGAAAGTAACTATGAAACCCGTGTTCGGTTGACCGATGCACCTTCCGTGAAGAAGATTGTACAGGAATTCCATTATCTGATGGACGAGGCCGATTTTCCCGAACTGGATATTTGTCGATGGGGTAGTAGGTTGTACCACGAGCCCTTCCATTAGTACCGTATTTTACCATGTATAAGATTCAGTGGGGTGGGGCAAAGTTATCCTTTGGTCTTTGCTTTGTGTCAATCAAATGGATGCATCCATTTGATTGATGGGTTTTCTAGGTCATCCTGAATTCCCAAAGGAATTGCTTCGGAAAGCTGACCAAAAATGCTACATTGTAGTAGGGTAGGCATCTTTTAAATCTTTGTCCAAAAATAAAGGCACTATAGGCTGTGCCGTTACCGAACAAATCAAAAATCAATGGCAGATACCATAAAACTCTTTATGTGGGGTTTTCAACAGCACATGCAGCACTCCCTTCAATTTGAAGCCGAGCGGTTTTTCGAACGAATTGACAAGGATTTAGATCCCAAAGTGTTTCTATTGGGAGTCTTAACGGAAGAAAGGGAAGATAGGCATGATATATGCCTGGAGCCTGAGGATTGTGGTTATAGTGTTCATCTGTTTTCCAATCTCAAGCAGTTGGCCGAGGAACTTGAAAAAGTGGATCCAGAGGGGCAGATTCTACATACCCATCCCGTCGCGCAGGAAGGCCACACCAAGCGAATTGGAAATAACGCATTCAGGGATGCCATAAAAAAGACCCTGGACCGTGTTGATTTCGACAATGAGACCGATAAGCATGTTTCCTATCCGACCTATGTTGAGGGATATCTGGTGTTCACCATACTGGAAATCCGGAATGATACCCTCGACAAATACTATTCCCTGACCAGGGAAAAGTACGCCAACCGATTCACTATCTATCGCTCGTTCATCGAGAGTGCTATCGATGTTTTTCTTAAGGAAAGTACCAATGCCCTAAAAGACCCAAACCGGGGTTTTGAAGCCATCAATCGGAGACCGGAGGAGATGTTGCGTGAATCCGGGAAGCAGTTCATGTATACCATTTCGAGCATAGCAGAAAACATGGAGGGACTGCATGGGCTATATGACGCTTGCAATGCCATTGCTTCCATGCGGTATGAAGGCGCCGAGGGCCTGGGTAAATTGGCTGTTGCTGCCAAGGACCATATGAATCTGCGATTGACCTTGGAATTGGAAGAACCCATAAAAGTGAGTGATTACCGTAAAGTCAGGAAATTCTTGGAATTGTCAACGGACGATTCCATCATTGTCTCCGATTCCGCCTTAATCTATGGTCTGGGTGAGCTGGTCGGCAAATACAATCCAAAGAAAGAATCCATGTTTATCATTGATTTTATCAGCCACTTTAAATGGCAGGTCCTACATGATAACAACCCGCTTATGGTCGTGGAATATAAACTGCCTAACATTCCAAAGGAACGGATCAATAGGGCAAAGTTTTATTCGGACCTACCACGGATTTTTAAAGACCTGAAGAAAAGGCAAATTGACGACCTGTGGGATGTGACCATGAGGGCTACCCAGCAAAAACATGGTACGATGTTGGTGATTTCCAGCAATGCAGCGAATGAATCTGAAAGGCTTGGAAAACAAAGTTTTGCCATAAAGCCGATGAAATTATCACCAAACATCATGCAACAGATTACGTCCATAGATGGGAGTGTTTTACTGGACAAGGATGCTATCTGCTACGCCATTGGGGTGATCCTTGATGGTTTGGCTACAGAAAAAGGTGATGCTTCCAGGGGTGCCCGCTATAATTCAGCAATCCGGTATTACGAACAATTCGCTACGGAACATCCGATGGTGATTGTCATTGTTTCTGAGGACGGCATGATCGATTTGATTCCTCAACTTAGGCCTCAAATAAAACATTTGGATATTACGGATAGGATTGAGGAGCTGGAAGAACTCAATAAGCAGGAAAGTGTAGAAAGAAAAAAGTATTACCCACTCATCAATTGGTTGGAGCGTCACGAATTTTACCTGACCGAACAAGAGTGCTCCGATGTCAATAGACTGCGAAATGAATTGCAGCAAAAAGAAAAAGATGCCAGCGGCACATGGATAGTTCGGCATGAGTTGAAGCCCAACCCCGAAATGAATGACAGCTATTATATATGAAGCTACTGTGTTTATCGGGATCTAAGAATAGGATAACTACATATTCTCTTTAAGCCCACAATTGATTTAATCTTCCCACACCAGTTTTCTGGGTAGGAAGAATTCCCTTAAATGTGTATTTTGAGAATATGATTGATCACGCATGCGTCCAATATGCCTATGATAAAGCCGGTAACAGGGTTTCCGTCTTCGATGTTCCCTGGGGAAAGGATACTGGCTGTTTCTGTAGGATTTGTGAGGAGCCCTTAGGGGCCAAAAACAAAGGAAAGACCAGGGAGACCATTTTAAAGCCCAATCAAAAGGCAGCACACTTCTACCACATTTCAGCATCCAATTGCTCTGGGGAGACCTTGATGCACATGCTGGCCAAGGAAGTGTTCCAGGAATCCAAAAAGCTGTTGTTTCAAATAGAGCGAAGGAACCATCATAACGAGTTTTTGGATTACGAGGAAAAAATAGTGGAGTTTGACGAGGTGGTTCTGGAAAAACAAATGCTTTGCGGTAACAGTTCAATCCAGCCTGATGCGATTGCCGTGGTTAAGGGAAAACAACTATTGGTGGAATTTGCCTTTACCCATGAGGTGGAGTATGAAAAAGAGGAGCTCATCCAAAAGGCCAAACTCGATTGTATTGAAATCTATCTAAATGTAAATTGGATAGCATGGAACGAATTCAAGACCGAGGAAGAACTAAAGCAACGTATCACCACTTTTTTGCACAAGGAATGTGGGATGCACCAACATTGGATTTACAACGAAAAGTACCAGGGAAGACCGATAAAAATCATTGATTATTCCAAACAAGAAATGGAACTTGAAAAAATTGATCGTCAATTGGCCACTTTGGAGCTGGGCAAAAAGGAAGCGTTGACAGAAGTGCTGGGTTTGAAAAGCCGGGAAACGCTGATGCGGATTCTAAATTTTGAAGGGCGATATGATTTTCTGAGGGATAAAAACTTTTACTTAAAAGAAGATAAGGTTAGGGTTAAAGAGCCTGTTGTTGAAGAACTTATGCGTTTTAAAGAAAAATATGGACAGGACTGGAATAAAAGCTTGCCTTGGTCATGGCCTTATTAAGACATACGGACATCTTTTCTTAGGGTCTCCAGTTCCACTCCCAATTCGTTGAACATCCGTAGAATGCTGTCCAGCTTCAATTCCTCAGGTTCGTATTCCTGGGTGTTGATGCTACAGGTAAATTCCCAAAGTTCCAACACTTCTGAAATGGGCACTTCGAACGGTTCATAACTTTTGTTGTCCGAGACCAATTTCAAGGTTCCGTTTTCGTCAATTTGATTGTAGACCCTTTTGTAGACCATCCCATCGTTTTGGGTCAAGAGCACATAGGTTCGCCCATCCTTGATGTCACTCCGGTCTTCAATAAATTTCCCCACCACAAAAGAGCCCGGCTTCATCGGCAGCATGGAATCCCCCTTGATGGGAAAGGCCCGGTGCTTGCCCGTAGGGAGAAAAGGGAGTTTGATCTTCTCCAATTGCTCAATGTATTCAGGATCATCATATCCAGCCAAATAGCCCGCCGAGGTCTTGACGGGTACCACCTCAATCATGTCCTTATTGTCTTGATCCACCATAATGGGAAACAGTACACGTTGGTTACCAAGTTCAATAAACGAAAAATCCTTGGCCTTTGTGAGATCCTTACGGATCAAGATATCAACAGGCACCTTAAAAAAATCGGATGTTTTTACCAAGAGCTCCAAGGAAGGCATGGAACGCCCCTCCTCCTTCGAACCGATGGTCGAACGCGTCGCCCCCAGCTCTTCCGCCAATTCTTCCTGAGAGAGCCCCTTAAGCCGCCTGAGATGGTTCATATTCTTTCCTACGAAATACATAATTGCTACAAATATAAGCAATCATTGCTATAATTTGTAGCTAAGTTTGTTTCTGGTATGGAATCACAAATTTTACATCTCGATCTAGACACCTTTTTTGTGAGCTGCGAACGACTGTTGGACTCTCGTTTAATGCACCGTCCCATCCTTGTAGGGGGCACCGGGGATCGAGGGGTGGTATCGGCCTGCAGCTATGAGACCAGGCGTTTCGGCATCCATTCGGGCATGTCCATGAAACTGGCCCGACAGCTCTGCCCGGAGGCTACAGTTATCAAAGGGAACGCCGGGACCTATACTAAATTTTCGGAGCAGGTCACGGAAATCATCAAGGAGAAAGTACCGGTTTTCGAAAAGGCCAGTGTGGATGAGTTCTACGCAGATTTGAGCGGAATGGACAAATTTTTTGGCAGCTATAAATATGCCTGTGAACTACGGAATTATATAATCAAGGAGACGGGCCTCCCAATTTCTTTTGGACTCTCTTCCAACAAGGTGGTCTCCAAGATGGCCACCGATGAGGCCAAGCCCAACAATCAGATGCGGGTGGATTTCGGTCTGGAAAAACCCTTTTTGGCCCCGCTCTCTATTCGCAAGATTCCCTCGGTGGGCAAAAAGACCTATGAGACCCTGCGCGGACTGGGGATTTTAAAGGTCAAAACCGTTCAGGACATGCCCCTCGAACTCATGACCAGTGCCTTGGGTGTACATGGGCGGACCATTTGGAAACGGGCCCAAGGCATCGACCGCCCCCCCTTGGTGCCCTTCCATGAGCGCAAGTCCATTTCCACAGAGCGCACCTTTGGCAAGGATACCACCAATATTACCCAACTCAGGACCACCCTGACCGCTATGGTGGAGAACCTGGCCTTCCATTTACGCACCAACGATAAGCTGACGGCCTGTGTGGCTGTCCGCGTCCGCTATTCGGATTTCCAGACGGTATCCAAGCAGATGAAGATTCCCTATTCCAGTGCCGACCATATCCTCATCCCCAAAATCTTGGAACTCTTTGAAAAACTGTACCAGCGTCGGATGTTGGTGCGATTGGTCGGTGTGCGCTTTAGCGACCTGGTCTCCGGGAACTACCAAATCCACCTTTTTGACGACACCTTGGAAGCACTCAGCCTTTACAATGCGATGGACACCATCCGAAAACGCTACGGAGATCGGGCCGTGGTCTATGCCTCCTCCATGGGAGCCAAGTCCATAGGCAGGTTTCATAACCCGTTCAACGGGGAACCGCCCATCGTACTGGCCCACCGGACACAATAACATTTTTTCAAAACCATAATGACCATTACTGCATGTATTTGAACTGCCACAGCTATTACTCCCTCCGTTTTGGGACCTTCTCTGAGATCGAACTCTTGGGAATGGCCAAAGAAAATGGGCTCCTGCAATTGGCCCTGACCGACATCAACAACACCTCGGCCTGTCTGAACTTTATCCGAAAGGCTGCCGAGTGTGGCATCAAACCCATTGTGGGGATCGATTTTCGGAACGGGGCCCAGCAACAGTTTGTGGGAATTGCCAAGAACAACAAGGGTTTTCAAGAGCTTAATGAACTACTGTCCTACCATTCGCACAATGACCTCAAAATTTGGGACGAGGCCCCCATCTTTACCGATGCCTTTGTCATTTATCCCTTTGAAAGGGTGCTCCAATTGGAAAAAACCTTCTTTCGGGAACATGAATATATCGGCATCTCTATTGAGAACCTGAGACGCTTGCCCTTTTCCAAATACAGGGACTATACCGACAAACTCGTCATCCAGCAGCCAGTGACCTTTCGCAGCCAACGGGATTTTAATGCCCATCGATTGCTTCGGGCCATCGACTTGAATACGTTACTGAGCAAGCTACAGGAAACTGATCAGGGCCGTAAATCGGAAAAGATGCTGCCCCAAAATGAACTGTTGGAACGCTACAAGGAGTTTCCCCATGTTATCGAGAATACCCAAAACCTTATGGACCAATGCTCCATTTCCTTTGGGTTTGGGCAAAGCCGGGCATCCCAAAACCAACAGGTATTCGGGACCTCAAAGGAAGATGATTTTGAAACATTGAAGAGACTTTGTGATGAAGGGTTTCCGAAACGGTATCCCAATCCCGACCAAAAAATCAAGGACCGTTTGCAACGGGAACTGGAAACCATTAAAAAGCTGGATTTTGTTTCCTACTTTCTGATCAACCATGATATCGTTTCCCATGCCAAGGAACAGGGATTTTTCCATGTAGGTAGGGGCAGCGGGGCCAACAGTATCGTGGCCTATATCATCGGCATCACCGATGTGGACCCCATCGAACTGGACCTCTATTTTGAGCGGTTTATCAACCCGCATCGGGCTTCCCCACCGGACTTTGACATCGACTTTTCCTGGAAAGATCGGGACGAAATGACCGCCTACATTTTTGAGCGTTTTCCCCACACCGCACTCTTGGCTACCTATAATACCTTTAAGTACCGTGCAAGCGTTCGGGAAATAGGAAAGGTGTTCGGACTGCCCAAGGAGGAAATCGACAAATTGAGCGATGGCCGGTTTGCCCCCAACAAATTGGATGATACCGCCAAAAAAGTGCTGACCTATGCGAAGCTCATCAAGGGATTTCCCAACCATCTGAGTGTCCATGCTGCAGGGATATTGATTTTGGACAAACCCATCCATTATTATTCGGCCACCGATTTACCGCCCAAGGGCTTTCCGACTGTTCAATTTGACATGATCATCGCCGAGGATGCAGGGATATTCAAGTTCGATATTCTGGGGCAACGGGGACTGGCCAAGATCAAGGATGCCATTGAGATCATCCACCAGAACCAGCCCAACAACCCACCACTGGACATTACGGAAGTGGAAACGTTTAAGAAGGACGACAATATCAATACGCTGCTGAGCCAGGGCAAAGCCATAGGTGCCTACTATGTGGAGAGCCCGGCCATGCGGGGACTGATGAAGAAATTGGGGGTGAACGATTATCTCGGATTGGTTGCCGCCAGTTCGGTCATCCGGCCCGGGGTGTCCTCCTCCGGGATGAAAGACGAATACATCCGAAGGCACCGGAACCCCGAAAGGCGAAAGGAAGCCCATCCCATTCTGGCCGAGATTATGCCCGAGACTTATGGTATCATGGTCTATCAAGAGGATGTGCTCAAGGTGGCCCACTATTTTGCGGGCCTGGACTTGGGGGAAGCGGACGTCTTGCGCCGTGGCATGAGTGGTAAGTTCCGTTCCCGTGCCGAGTTTGCGGCGGTGGAAGCCAAATATTTTAGCAATTGCAAGGAGAAGGGCTATCCCGATACCGTGGCCAAGGAAATCTGGGAACAGATTGCCAGTTTTGCGGGCTATGCTTTTGCCAAGGGGCATTCGGCTTCCTATGCCGTAGAGAGCTACCAGAGCCTCTATCTGAAATGCTACTACCCATTGGAATTTATGGTGGCCGTGCTCAACAATGGGGGTGGCTTCTATTCCACGGAGCATTACCTGCATGAAACCCGGATGTGCGGGGGCACCATCCATGCCCCATGTATCAACCGGAGCGAACATCCTAACTGTATCTATGGCGCGGATATTTACCTTGGGTTGGGCTATCTCCGGAATCTTGAAAGCTTGGTGATTCAACGGCTACTGACCGAACGTCAACTCTATGGCAACTATACCTCCCTTGATGACTTTATCGATAGGGTGGCCATTAGTCTGGAGCAGTTGACCATCCTGATCCGCATCGGGGCCTTTCGGTTCACGGGGATGCAGAAAAGTGAACTGCTCTGGCAGGCCATCTTCAAGCTCAATGCCACCAAACGGAGTACGGGCCATCCCAAGCTCTTCAAACCAAAACACAAAGAATTTACCCTTCCCAAGCTGGAGCACAACTGGCTAGAAGATGCCTACGACCAGATGGAACTCTTGGGTTTTCCACTGTGTGAATATTTCGATATCATTTCGGAGCAACCAAAGAACGAACTCTTGGCAAAGGACATGCCCAAGTATGTCAACCGACCCATGCTGCTCTATGGCATTGTGGTCAACACCCGCTTCAATACGACCAAGCACGGGCAGAATATGCGGCTTAGTACCTTTATCGATAGGGAGGGCCAGTACTTTGATGCCGTCCATTTTACCAATGTGGTGGACAGATATCCAATCCATGGAAGAGGCGTATTTGCCTGTTATGGTAGGGTCACAGAAGAGTTCGGGCATTACAGCATGAGCATTATCTGGTCCAAAAAGATGCCGTTTAGGGCCGACCCCCGAAGTCCGGAGGAACCGACCTTCCAACGCGATGCCTTTGCCAAATCCGCCAAGCGTAAACAAATCCAATCTTGATTTTGTATCTTGGGAATGACTAACTAAGACTGATAGTATGTGCTACCGAACCCGACTCAATGCCGATCTTGGGCAGATTGAGATTTCCTTTGAGGCCTCTTTTTTGGAACCCGATGCATATTCACCACAAGAAGAAATCAACGGTTTTGCCCATAGACCCTATCCCGTCATCGTGGATGAGAACCCCGGAAAGATACGGTTGTACCATTGGGGCCTGATTCCCTTTTGGTCGAAGGATGATAAAATCAAACGGGCGACCCTGAACGCCAAGGTGGAAACTCTTACCGAAAAACCCTCCTATAGGAATTCTGCTAAAAAGCGATGCTTAGTGATTGCCGATGGTTTTTATGAATGGCAGTGGCTGGATCCCAAGGGAAAGGAAAAACAAAAATACCTGATACGGCCCAAGGACCAGGAAATCTTTGCCCTGGCCGGTATCTATTCCCATTGGACCGACAAGGTCACGGGGGAGAAACGGGACACCTTCAGCATCGTGACTACCGAGGCCAACGAACTGATGGCAGAGATTCACAACAACAAGAAACGAATGCCCATTGTACTGAGAAAAGAGGATCAGCGCCGTTGGCTGATGGAGGAAGATTACAGTGCCTTTGCTTTTCCCTATGAAGTTAACTTATATGCAGAGGCCGTCTGACCTAAAGAAATAGGAAATTTTTAAAGATATTTATTGGACCTGAATTCCATCGGAAAAGGAATGGGGTGCGTCCCTCGTTCTTGGTTTTTAGTTTGGAAGACTAGCAACAGAACAATAGTATAATAAACAACAAAAAAATGCCTGAGAATGTTGTCAAAAATAGATTGTGTAAGCCAATTGATTCCTTGGCCATCAATAGGGAAGATCTGTTAAGGTTTCTTGAGATTTTACAGGAAAGGGCAAATGCTGCCTGCGAAATGGAGTGCAACCATATAGGGTCAATTACTCCCGCTGAGAAGCTGGAAAAATCCTTAGAGGATTTGAGGAGTTGTGCCCCTCTCAAATTGACGATAGTCGGATATGATGGCGAAGAGCTTTTTGGTTTGATAGAGGAAGTATTTAATTCGGTATCCTTCCCCGCGCAGATTAAGACACTTTACGTGAATAGTGATTTAATGTATAAAGCGAGGTTCAATTACTATCCTAGAAACCGCTTTGAGGTATTCATTGATTTTAGCAAACCAAAAGTTTTGGATTTTTCCTTTACCCCAAGTGATGCAACACCGAACGATTCTAAATTCTGTGTTGAAGGTTATGACAATACCTGGGCAAATGGGGTTTTTAGCGAAATAGATAATTTTTTTGCCAAACGTTGTTCCAAACTATCTCGCATTCATAAGAATACCGTCTATGATCTGATCGTTTGGACCTTAGGCATTCCAATAGGTTTTTGGACTTGTTACAAAATGAGTCCTTACATCAATGATACATTTTCCAGCCGTTTAATGGAAAGTGCATTATACGTTTACGTCTTCTTTTTTAGTCTAATAGTGCTTAGGATCTTATTCCATTATTTCCGATGGCTGTATCCCAAAATACAGTACCAGACCTCAAAGGATCGGTCATTACTGCATCGGGGATTCTTCTATGTTATTGCTACCGGCATAATCGTAACTTTTTTATACGATGTTTTATCCCTGTTTTTTTCAAGTTGAAGACGGAACGCTTGTGTTCTTGTGTTGCGGGCATCCTCTATAATTTTGAAAAGCACTCTTTTCGACAGTTTGGCAATTTTAATCCCAAATCAACCGTAACATCCGGTTGCCTTTTATCTCATGGAGCTCTACAGTCAATTTTTCGGAATCCCCCAAAGTAAATTTGGGGAGTACATATACAAAAGCCTGTTTTTGGCCCACTCGGATAATATTGGGGTCCTGATATTTAAAAATGGGTTTCAATTCCAATTTCTGATGGGAGGACCTTTTGCCTTTTTGACCGTTAACCCTAAAAATCTCAAGAGCTTCCATCTCAAAATCGATTTCTGATCGGTTCTGGATTTCCAATTCCAAGTACACCTTATCCGAATAATAGAACAATTCCTTTAACCGGAGCGCTAGGCCATCCTTACGGCAGGTTCGAAGTATCCTACTCTTTTTGCCCAACAGGTACTCGGCCCCCTTCACCATGAGTTCGTTTTCATGGCCAACAAGCAATGGATTGCCGACCTCGGGAACCGAATCTACCACTTCTGATGGTTGTACCGGTTTGGTCTGTGATTCATGACCGATACTTTCACCTATTTGAACAAAACGATAGTTCTGTATAAGCTGTTTGCTGTATACCAAATCATAGGCATACACCCGTCCGTCCTCCGTCAATACGAACAGGTTGCTATCGCTTCCGGTATTGGCTTGTAGCAATCCAAATTGCTGCCCCGAATCACGGTTGTAACTGAAGGTGAAGTGTTCCGTCCCAGTTACCGCCTGTCGTATGGGACTCGGAAAGAACAAGGTGACCACATGGGTTTCATTGGCATAAAGGGTTTCTTGTGCATTCCCCGTCAACATTGGGAATAAAACCAGTAGTAACGAAATCAATTTTTTCATAAGTCTAATAATTTAAAGGGTCTATGATTCCTTTAGGATGAGTTGGTACTGATTGTGCACGGTGACCCTCACATTGCGGTTGTTTCGGCGGAAGACCTGTTTGATGCCTCCCACTTGCGGCATGCCCGGCACGTTGATGTCCTGGACCACGTCGTCCAGCACCTCGCGTTGTGCCTCCGCCCGGAAACTGTTCCGTATATAGATACCCTCGTTCCCGTCCAAAAGGTCATAGGCCTTCAAGGATACCTTTTGGTGTTCGATATTGGTGATGTTGAGCAGTACACGATTCGGTTGGAAAGTGACAAACCCATAGACCAGAGTATTCCTTGGTACGATACGGCCCGCAATCTCCGCATCCACGGCCAAACGCAGTTCCAAGCGTTCATCTTGGCGCACCGTTTGTTCTCCGTTCACTTCCACGATGATAAAGGCATCATTGGATGGGGATTCCAACTCCGTTTCGGGATTGGTGATGGTCGGTGCCGAATTGAAAAAGGCCGCATGGGCCTGAGAGAAATCCCTTGTTTCCCGAACCTCATTTTTTGATGGTGCCCTGGATTTGATTCCCATTTGATAGCCGTTTGGTACGACTTTTTCCGGGACCTGGGTATAGTTGATACGCCCATGGCGGTAGATGCTGTCCACTAGTTTTTGCCGCCGTTTCTCCTCTAGGTCAGGGTCGTATAGACCCGTGGAATCGATATCGGTCTCGGAGTATACACTGGGGGCTGTCTTCTCCTTTTCCTCCTTGACGTCATTGACGGCCTCCAATTTGGAGCTGTACTCCTTTTGCTGCTCTTCCAAGGTCGGCACCTCGGTCTGTTGGAGTTCCACCCGGGCACTGTCGCCCTTGGCCACGACATCCATATAGTACCAGACCATAAATAGCATGACAAATGCAATGACGGCGATAAAGATGATCTTGTTCTTCTGTGCTTTCATATCAGTTGGTTTTATCTTCATTCTCTAGTTTCTGCAGGGACTTTTCAAAGAATTCGGTGATCAACAATCCGTGGGTGTTGTTGGGGAAATGGCGGTCCACATTTATGAGCTTTCCAGTGGTTACCAAACGGTATTGGTCGGTAACGGCACCACGGTCTATCTCAAACAAAGTCTCCACTTCAAAGGAGGCATTGCCTCCCTTTGTTATTTCCAACTCGATTGCAATATTGATGATGTTTTGCACCAAGGAATACTGCAAGAGGCGGTTGTATACGCCATCCGCCCGTTTCTGGCGGTACGCTTCATCGACCGAACCATCACCCAACCATAGGGCCTTTTCGAGGTTCCTTTCAAAGTTGCTCTCATCGATGCCGTAGAAATATTGATGGAAAAGCTGAAGATGGGAGCGGGCCTCCACCTCCAGGTTCTCCCGCTGTTCGACCAGTTTCAGGGGGATTACGGAACCGTCGGTATTGACCGCAAAAGCACTTTCCAAGAGGGTCCGTTGTGCCCGGTGTGCTGTCCAGAGCGAAAATCCGCTTGTTAGCAGGCAGAGTGTTGTGACCGCTATTACAACAAAGCGATTGAGCCTTAGAATCTCGGTGATGTTTTTGTAAGTTGCTTTCATTTTATCTTTTATTGATTAATGTCCATTATCGACTGACTTAGCCGCTGGCAAAAAGGCGAAAGGTGAAACTGGTCGCCCGTTTATAGAGCTTGAACTTGAGCAGGATGATAAAACCGACTACAGCCAGTTCAATTATCGGAGCAAAGAGCTGGCTCCCAAAGTCTGTCCCGAATAGGTTCGGCCAGAAATTATCGGTGACCTCCTGGTAGAGCTCGTTCACAAAGACATTGACCAGAAAAAAGGCGGGCACGATCATATAGACCGCGGCGTAGAGCCGAAAGAAGCGATAACCCATTTCCCTGAACTTTTCGAAGACGGCCATGCTGGTGACCAATGGAAAGAAGGCCTGCATGATCCCCAACAGGAAATATCGCTCGGCCAAGAAAAGGGGATAGATGAACAAATCCAATATCCAAAGGATTAGTCCCCCGGCATAGGCCAGGGTCCTAAGACCCAAAAAGGGGGTGGCAAGCCATTCGTACAAAAGGGCCATTGCCCGTGCCGTGGCATCCAGAAGGCCTGTACTTTCTTCCTCGATGGCCAATTCCTGTAACTGTAATGGAAGTAGGATTGGGGCCGTGTCCCGGTACTGACCCTCTATGGCCACCAAAATGGCATCAAAAGCGTCCAGTACCTCGGTGGAAAAGATGACCACCAACACTACGGCAAAGTTCTTGATTAGATCGGTCGGGGTCAGCCCCCAGGTCATCCCTTCCCTATTGGCTCCTCCCTCATAGTATTTTTTCAGGATGTTGACCAGGAAGAACATTACGGCAAGGGCCTTCATGCCCCCTATGGCATAGGTGGCAAAATTGCTGTCCTTAATGGTCTGAAAGACCGTATCCACATATTCGAGTCCGATGGATAGGAACATTTTTCAGAAATTGGTTTCGCGATTGTTGATACGGTCCCGCATCTCCCTAAAGGAAATGACCAGGGCATACCGCTTTCTCTTGACCCGTATATCCGCCACCATTTGCCGTGTACTCTCCCGATGTCCCTCCAAGATGGTCAGCCGTTCGGCATCGGTCATGTTCAAATAGTCATTGCTCAGCACCTGTCCCATAAACTCCAGTTGGCCAAGGGAATTCTCGATGATGGCATCAAAGTCCCGTGAGATGATGCCCACCTCGTCGGGATGGATATAGGGGGAGTTCAATATTTCCCTAAGATCGCTCCGTACCAAATCCACCAACCTTTGGTTGTCTCGGGTGATGTCCCGAACAGCCTGGTACTGCCGTACCGCATTGTTGACTTTTTCCAACTTTTCCTTGGCCTCTTGCAGGTGCTCCACCATCTTCAACAGTTCGACGGTCTGCTTGGCGGATTCCACGAGTTGCTTGACCAGGCTGACAAAGTTCGTATTGTCATAGACCGGCATACCCTGGGCTGTAGTACGGCCTGGCAAGAAAAGAGTCAAGACTAGGGCCAGTCCAAATGTTATAAGTTTTTTCTTCATGTTGTTGTATTTTTTGGGTTCAAGAATTTTTTGATGGCCTTTTCCATACAGCCTTCGGATTCATAAAGGGCCATGATGCGCTCGGATTCGATACCATCGGTGAGATAGGCCGCATACACCTCGGGCGGGACCTCCAATCGGAACACATTGCCCTCGCTGCCGATCTTGATGAAGATCTCCGTGTATTTGCGTTCCCCCTTCAAGTCGTTGCGTATGGAACGCAGTTGGTCCAGGTCGTGGGATGATAGGTTGAGCCTTTTCGCCAGCGCATCATAACCTTTTTCGTTGCGAAGGCTATAGATGATCTGGGTATTTTCCAAAATGCCGGCCGATGTGGAATTGTCCGGCAATTGGTTGATGGACTGCAAGATGATGCCAATGGCCCCGTTCTGTTTCCGGATGGCCTGGTAGTAGAACTCCACGCTCTCCAATACGTTCTCGAACTTGAGCTGCTTGGCAAACTCATCGAAGAGGATGATGCCCCGCTCCGAACGGTTCCGCCAAATAGTGCGCTGGATGGCCGACTTGATGAGCTTGAGCATCACCGAGAGAACTTCCTTGTTGTCGCATACCTCGTCCAGTTCAAATACAATCAACCGTTTTTCCTCCAATCGAAAGGATTGGTCACCGTCCACCTCGAACAGGAAACTGTAGAGTCCCTCCCCGACATATTCCGAAAGGATGTGCAGAAAGTTCGTCACATTGAAATAGGCCGTGTCGATTCCCAGTTTTTCCAATAGCCCTTCCCTGTTGGATTCCACAAACCCATAGAATCCGGTCAAAGAATGGTCCTTGTCCACTTTCTGGTAATAGGAATGCAGTATCCGTTTGAGGGCCACTGCCTCCCCTTTGTTGGGTTTGGAGGAACCGCCCATCAGCTCGAACAGGAACACCATCAGGTCCTCCAGTCTCTCGGGGCTGACATCGTCAGCTTGTGCTATATAAAAGGGATTGATGCCTAGGTTCTTTCCATGCTCGTACCGAAGGATCGTATAGTCATCGGGATAGAGCTTGGCAAACTTGGCATAGCTGCCCCCAAGGTCGATGATGACGAGCCGCACCCTTTGCTCAAAATATTGCCGTAGGATGTTGTTGGCCAGAAAGGACTTGCCCTCCCCTGTAGGGGCGAAAATGGCAAAGTTCCTTGCCTTGATACGTTTCTTTCCCTCATCCCAAACATCCTTGAGCACCGGGATGTTGTGCTGGCGGTCGTTGAAGACGATGCCATGGGCATCCGATTTGTAGTTGGTCGCATTGCCATAGAGACAGAGCGCATGTTTGAGGTCGGCCACAAAAAGGTCACTGTCCGAGAAATTGGAGGAAAATCCCCAATAGCTGTTCAGGAAATAGTTTGCCCGCTCTTGTCCTTTCGGGGCATAGGGCATCATATCAAGTTCCTTGAACCGGGCCTTAATCTCGGAGGCCAGGTGTTCCAGTTCCCGGGCATCCCGGCCCCAGTGGATGATGTTGAGCTGCCCCCGGACCAACCGTGCGGAATCGTCCCGATTGATGTCATCGAGTGTTTTGGATATCTTTTCGTGCAATACTTTGTTACGCGAACCGAAACTGGAACTCTTGGCCAGTTCCTCGATTCGCTTCTCCAAAACTTTGCGCCATTTGTGGCGGTCATCCAGATATAGAATCTGGTTGACCATATGATTACCGTCCAGGGACAGTCCTAGACTGTCCATGAAACCCTGATGAAAACTGAAATCGTCAGAGGTCAGGGCGGGATTGAAGGTACTGGTCCGCACCGTTTCCCCGAAACAGGCCTCATGGTTCAGGGCCAATACCCCAAAATGGTGGTCCCCAATCTGAATCTTGTCCTTTTCCAATAGAATGTCGGTATCACAGCCTTCATTGTACCCGTTGAAATAGTTATCCGTAAGCGAAAGGATATCCACTTGGTTCAAGGGATGGC
The DNA here is from genome assembly GCF_003382275.1 of Flagellimonas nanhaiensis. Lineage (GTDB taxonomy): Bacteria > Bacteroidota > Bacteroidia > Flavobacteriales > Flavobacteriaceae > Flagellimonas > Flagellimonas nanhaiensis. The sequence goes on along the minus strand of NZ_QTJX01000006.1, from coordinate 106,950 downwards.
ACTCCAGTTTCGGGCTGTTGGAGAGAAAGCGGACGGCATCCCCCACGGCCTGTACAAAGGAGGTGGCACTTTCCGAGAGTTCTCCGCTCAACGTCCTTGGAACCAGCTTGAACGGATTGATATATTTGGCCCTGTGCAGTCCCTTGGCTCTTGGCCAGATAAAGAAGAGATAAGCCGAATGGGAAACGTATTCCCTCCCCTTGAAGTGACGATGGGTCGCCCGTTCCAAAAAAGTAGTGTTGGGAAGGTTTGCCGCCCCAAAAGCTTTTTTGAGGTAAACATCCTGTCGGTGCACTACTGTTCCGGTCGGCAAGGATTTCAGGGCTTGGAACCAGGTACCATGCAGTTCCTCAAAATCTTTCTCCGAAAGGGAATAGATCTCTGGAAGCTCCAATCGATAGCCCAAGATAATGTTACCGTTGTTGGCAAAGGCCCGGTTCCCTTCAATGTCCACCAAGGGATAATGATCGTTAAAATTCATCGGCATAGTGCAACAGGTTAGTTTTCTTGTTGGAGATGGCGTTTGGGAACACCTTGGGGTTGGCCAATAGATCCGGTCGGTTCTCCAGTTTCAACAATACGGCGTAGAGCAGGCCGTTCCCCATAAGTGCCCCGAATATCAGTGCAAAGCTGAAGGAGAAGATAATGACCAAAAGGGATGCGATGACTCCCAGCATCTGGATTGCGAAAAAAGATACGGGAAGACCAAAGATCAAGGCACGTGCCCGGATGTCCCGATGGATATGGTACTTTTTCATACGGTTTAATTAAATAAGTCCACAATGTGGCTAGACGACCAAGGTGATGAGATAGGTAAAGATGCCCACGACGGCCCCAGCGATAAGTACAAAGACGAGTACGCGGGTGATGCCCCGTTTCATATCGGCATTCTCCCCAAAGAAATGGCCTGCATTGAACAGGAATCCGATCAAAAAGATAACCCCCAGGATAATGGGGAAGATGACCCTTATGGTGTCAGAGATTTCATTTACGGAATCCTCGATGCCCCCGATCTGGGCCTGGAGCGGCAAGACGGTCAACAATGACATTGATAGCAGGGCTATCCTTCGTTGGTTTTTCATAAGTGTTCGTTTAAGGCCGAACCTTGACCGATAGGAACGGGTCCGGCCGGGTTAATGATTGATGAATAACTCCATGCTCCTTGATCGGCTGATGAGGCCCGGAACATTTCTATACGAAATCTCCAACGTTTTTATGATATCATCGAATAAAATGTAAAAATTAACACTGTTTAGAGTTAAAATTTAAATTATTCACATCTAATTTCACAAATCATTGAAAATTGTGCAGTAGATAAAAGTCATGACCATGATGAAAAGCTATACTACATTTCTGTTCCTGCTTCTATTAATCCAGCTTCCCATTTGGAATATAAAAATCCATGCACAGGAGAAGGCCCAAACAATCCGGGTGATCCTTGACCCGGGCCACGGAGGGGTCGATTCCGGGGCGGTGGGCACCAACGGCATCCTTGAAAAGGAGATGGTCCTCCAGGTGGCCAAGAAGGTGGTCCAGCTTAACCGCGAACTCCATGGCAATACCCTGGAGATCTACCTGACCCGATATAACGATACCCTGATATCCCTAGGTGACCGCACAAGATTGGCGAAATTGTTAGTCCCAAAGCTTTATGTATCCCTGCATGGAAACCATGCCCCCAATCCAAAGGCCCAAGGGTTGGAGGTCTTTGTATGGCGGCCTTTCCAGAGTGCCCAAAACCCATATGCCAAAGCGTCCGAATCGGTGGCTAGGTCAGTGGTCCTAAAACTTCGGGACAAACTCGGGTTCAAGGACCGTGGTGTCAAACAAGCCAATTTTCAGGTGCTTCGAGACACCCGTGCACTATGTCCATCGATTCTCCTGGAAATGGGATTCCTATCCAACTCAGAGGAGTCCGGTTATCTTAAGACCAAGAAAGGGCGCACGGGTCTTGCCCTAGCCATTTTGGAAAGCATCCATGAATATTTTGACCATGATTGAGGTATTCAAGGAATTGGCAGCGCAATTGAAGTCCATCATATTGGCTTTATGGGAATCCCTGCGCTCCCTTCTACGTGGCTCATAAATTCTGGAATTGAGCCCACAACAAAGGATGTCCACTGGCCTGGTTCTCCTTCGAGGTAACGGTCGGATAGACATTCCATTGGGTTTTTTTGATGGGCCATACCCCACGACGGTTCATGCCACAGGTATCCATTTTGGCAAAAAGTACGGGGGAGCACAGCATATAGTCCCGTTGCTTCAGGTTGACACCCTTACGATAGGCCCCCATCCGAAAGTAGGTGGCATCACCGCCCCTGTCAGAATCCACCTCAAAACCATCATGCTTGGATATGTCCCTTAAACGGGTGTCCCTTAGCAAAGGTGAAAGGGCATCACTATAGGGGACATCGTTCAGGGTACCACAGATCAGCACGTGCTCGTGTCCAGACATCAGTAATTTTTTATACTGGTTTTTCGCGTGTTCGGCCTGCGCCTTCCTTCGGGAATGATCTTGATTATCTGTACCCCCTTTCGGAAAATGGCCGTTGATGACCGTTACAGATTCCCCTCTTGGCGTGATAATGGTATATTCCGGACAATCGATATCGAAAAGATGCTGACCGTCCGCACCCTTTTTATGGGCATGGCTCCTTATGGAGTCCACTTCATAGCCCTTCTTGGTCAATATGGCCATGCCGAGCCCGCTTTTGCTGTTTCCCTCCAAATGGAGCAGTTGCTCAAAAGGCGCCATCCCATGTTCCACCAGTGTCATCGCATTGAACTCGGCCAGGGAAAGCCCGTCCTCAACCTCCTGTAAAACCAACACGTCCGGATTCACGGTGGCGATGGCCAAGGCCTTGTTCTTTAAGGTCTTTTCTGCAATGGGAAGGGAATGTACCTGTACCCATCCGTTCCAGCCCACTTTGTCCGTGGCCCGCTCCTCCATTTGGCTTCCCCTGGGCTTGACGTACAATTGTCCCCCTTTTTGACGGAGCACCAGGTAAGGTTCGGTCGCCTTTGAAGTGAACCCCAACAGAAAGGCCAGTTCGCGCAGTCGGCTATAGTCAGTATCCGACCGGAGCGATTTGCCCATCAGCCTGTGGAACTCGTCCACCCAGGATTGGAAGTTTCTGCTCTTGTTCCCATGCACCAATCCACTATCGCGATGGAACAAATTCTCGATGTTAAAGCTTGCTATTTTCATTGTTCATTTTGTTTTGTAATTCCTTAATTGCCGGAAATCCTTATTGTTTCAGTTTTAATTTTTATAATAAAAGGATCAATGATCCCTAGGTGCGTTTATCCTTGGAGTCCTTGTCAAAGGCCACCAAGTTGAACAGCTGCCGCATCCGACTTCGGACACGCGCTCCGTAGCGTTCCTCCAGTTCCTGGGCGTTCAAGTTGGTGGTGGCATGGGTGCGGAGGCCCGAATTCAGGAACAGCTCGTGCCGGGAAAGCAAGATTTCCCCCATCACGTTACAGTCCTTTCCGAAATGTCTTCCCATCGGCTCGATGCCCAAATCGTCAAAACAATAGAACCTCCCATCCCCATAATCCTCGATGATGCGGTGGCCGATATGGTTGAAACCGAAAACGATATTGCGGCAGGGCATCATTTCGTAGGGTTTGAAATGTGGTGTCACATACCGGAGCAATTTCATCAGACTGGTCTTACCACAGCCCACCGGCCCGGAGAGCAGGATGCCCTTGTTGGGGTCGATGCCCAATTTGCGGCAGGTCCCGAAGTCACGGATCGCATAGCTGCAAAGTTTGAAGAGGATTTCCCTGTCCTCATCGTAGATCTTGAACTGCCTACCGAAGAGCAACCGTCCCTTGGCCTCTAGGTAGATGATGATTTTCTTGAAATCGTAGTCCACCCGGTTGCCGCTGAGTTCCCCAAGGGAATAGACCACGCTGCCTTCGGTTATCTTAGAGGGGTTCGCCATAGTCCTTTTCCGTTGTGGTGATCAAATGGTCCCCGCTGCCCAAAGCCCTTTTTTCCTTCCTTTCACGGGCCAGTTCCCGCGCCTTTAGCATCCAATTGTCGGCCGCGGCCTTCCAATCCTGGATGGTGACCTTGCCGCCGATTTTCCAACCGATGGCCTGGTAGTGGTTAAAAAATTTGAAGGCCTCTTCCAGATCATACTTTTTTTCCTTAAAAGAATCCAATACTTCCAATTGGCTTCTGGGCTTTGCTCCCAAAGAGCGTTTATTGGGTTTGTATTGTTTTCTATATAAGGTGTCCGGTACAGATTTGGGACGGTACGTCCCAAATATGGTACGGGTGCGTCCCATCAGTGTACTGTTATCGGTACAGTTTTGGGATAGTGCGACCCTTGAAAGTTCGTGGGGACTTTTGGCGGGAAGGTATTCGATATAGCCAAAATCCTGTAACTCTTTGAGGAGGCGGTGGTAGGTGGACTTGGAACCGATCTTGGCCATGGTCATCAACTCGGCACGATTGGCATAAAACTCCTCTGGAAAGCGGTGCAGGTTCCAATAAAAGAACAGGGCCATGTAGAGGGAGAAATGTCCGGGATGGAGTCGGTCATCCCCATAGAAATCCACAAAACGAGCGTTCAAGTGCTGGATATAGTTCATCTACTGTTGGATTATGGGGAACAACCGGTTTTCGGCGATGATCGCATCTATCTCCTCACGGTCATAGTAGATCAGTCCCTCGATCTTATAGCTGGGAATGGTCCGGTTGTTCCTCAGATTCTGGAGAGTAGCATGGCTGATCTTCAGATGGTCCATCACCTCCGTCGAGCGCAACCAGTTTTTGGGTTTGGCCAGCTTTGTCCTTTCGTCCAAAAGCCGTCCGATCTCCCCAAGGAGCTCCTGCTGGAACTTCTCAAGGTCTTCTGTGGTAACGATGGATGTGGGCATTGGTCTTTGTTTTTTTATGGGAACCCGAGGGTCCTTGTTGTTTTCGGTACAAATTTGACTATCCCTAAGCGAAGTTTTTATATAGTATATAACGACTATATAGTTTTTACCAATCCGCCAAATGGCAGACCGAAATGACCTACTTCAATAAAAATATCATCATAATCGTTCTGAAAAAATGTCACAAATCGGACAATCTGGTTTTTATATAGTAGATAACAACTATATAAAAACTCAGGCATCCCTTCCGTCCAAAAAGCCAAGGAAGGCATCGAGCAACCTCCGTAGATATTTGGCCCGTTCCTTCTTTCGGTTGGCAATCTGGTGCAACAGCATATAGGGCTCTTTGACCTCAAAGCCGAACACCTTCCCGAAATATTCCACAAAGGCCTTGATCTCGAAATCCCCGTGGTTGATCGCCCTTGCCTCTCGAAGCGCATAGGCCAGCTCCACAGCGGCGGTATCCGGCAAGGTGAACAAAAAGGCAGGGGCTCCATCCATGGGGGTTCTGGTAACTCCCGTTCCCAAGGCTGTCAACCGGTGTTCCATTTCTTTTAGATAATTGCCATACCGTTCAAGGCCCTTGAAAGTGGCCAAGAGCATGTCATGGGAGGTCTCGAACTCGTTGTCGTACCGATAGGAATAACCCTCCCGAATGGGATGAACCATTCCCTTTTCCCTAGTAAAATAATGGGTGTCCCGGCCCGTTCGCCCTTCCAATAGATAACGATGGAATTCCAAGTGCGACCCAAAAAAGGCGTTGAGACGCTTCCTTTCTATTTGGAGAAACTTCAGTTGGGATTTTAGTCCAAGCCTGGGCAGTTTCAGTTCGCACTTGTGGACTTCGGTATAGTATACCAAATGTTGCATGGGAATCGGTTTGATTTCCTTAAAAAAATGGATTTCCGAAATTTCGTTTGGAAAGCCCTTGGCTACCACTTCGTTACGCAATAGGCCCAGGGTCTTCCTGCAAAGGCCGATTCCCTTATTCGCACGTTCCAGCACCGAGAGCCCTTCCTGGCGCAGATTGCCAAGGGCTTCGTCAAATTCCGAAATGATGGTGGAAACCTCCATAGTAGTAAGGGTGTTTTTGGTATTGATAACCTCCTATGAAATTACGCTTCAAAGGTCATTTTTTCTCGGGTTTCAACGCCCCAATCCCGAAAAGCGAACGAAAATACCGACAAAGGGAAATCCCTTTTCCAAAAAAGATTGTCCGGGGTCTGTAATCGGACTACATTCCCCAACAAAAGCCCCTTGTGGATCAAAGCGACAGCAATCTTTTCGACCATTATTCCATTGACGACACCTTTATTGTGCGTATCCCCTTTTTACCCTTGGGAAGCGAAGGCCCCAATCCCGAATGGGAACCTACCCTAACTGGTATTGGTAAGTTGTGGTCCGAAATCCCTTTCCGTAGCGCCGTGCAACATGCTGCCCCGGGACTATCAAATGAAATCGAGAGATGGTTGGAGAACAATGACCCCAAAAAAACAGATGGCCTATGGTACACTTTGATGAAATACCATATCCGCAGCCGTACCAGGGCAACGCCCTTTGGTCTGTTCGCCGGGCCCGCCCTAGGGCGTTTCGCGGACACTACTGAATTGTGCTTCCAAAACATCCGTGGTTCAGTGGAAAGATCCGAGATCAAGTTGAAATGTAAAAGGGATTCCGATGGACTAGGACCGAACGATGAAAAGACCCTTTGGTTCCCAAATCCGATGCTCTATTCAGGAAAGGACTGCTGGCGCTATTGGGATTTCAACGAATCCGGAAAAAACCCAAGTCTCCGGGAAGTGGCTCGGACCAAGGCACTTGAACGACTGCTGGAAAGGGCACAAAATGGGGTCACCAAACCGGCGTTGGTTGCCACCCTTTCAAATCTGGGACATTCCCGGGCACTGTCCAACGCCTATTTACAACAGCTGGTTGACAGCAAGATATTGCTTTCCGAAACGGCTCCCTCGGTGTTCCATCCCCATATCACCGTACACGAAGATGAGAGCGAAAGGAATAAAATGAACATTTTTATAAATAGCTATCCTCAATTCCAACGGGCCAAATTGGACCATCGCCTGAAGCATCAGCTCAGGGATGCCCTGAAGGTTTCCGGCCTCTTTTCCAATGGCAAACAAAATTCGGATTACGCTGAGTTTACCAAGGCATTCCATACCCTATTCGGAACCGAAAAAGTGCGGTTGGTGGATGCCATGGATGGTGAATATGGCCTGGGCTATCCCATTGGTCAGTACCGCCAAGGCGACAACTTTATCAGGCCCTTTGGACTTGCACCAAAACAAAACTGCAATCCACCGAAATACACTCCCGCCCAGGAATGGCTTTGGGCCCAATGGAAAGCCAACCCTGAAAACGATACTATCCAATTACAGGATGAGGACCTAAAGTCGTTTGTGCCGCCCGATTTTGGTTTTGGCCGTTCCTTTTTTGGTCTGGTGGAATGGGTCCGTTGGGGCGAAAAAACATTTTGCCATCCGCTCTCCTTTGGCGGTGCCTCGGCCGCCGTGTTGCACGCCAGACACGGTTTTGGAAACGTGGCATTCAAAAAATGGACAGAACAGATTTGCAATTTTGAAGAAAGGGGCAACAATGCCCTTTCGATGGAAGTGGCCTATCTTCCCCCAGCAAAGGAATCCCTTGTGACCTGCCGTACGATGTTGCGAATGCATATCCTCCATTTGAACAATGGAAGGCGAAAGGACGAGACCAATCCTATTTCCTTGGATGACCTGTGGCTGCAATACACCGAGGAGGGTCTGGTCCTGATTGAAGGTACATCGCGCAGGCCTGTCCAGCCATATCTGACCACTGCCCACGACCACCACCGAAGTCCTTTGGCACTCTACCGTTTTCTGGGGGACCACCAATTTGGTGGGAAACGCCGTTATGCCCACTTTGATTGGGGACCGTTGCCGGAGAGCACGTTACGGCTTCCGCGGGTGCTGTACAGGGATGCGTTGGTTGCCAAACGACAATGGCATTTTGCCCAAGAATCCATTGACCAACTAAAAGCAATGATCCATTGCCGGAACACTTTTAAAACCGAGTGGCCTAAATTCTGCCAGCATCACGACCTGCCAAAAAAAATATGTTGGTCCCTTGACGACCAACGCTTGGTGTTGGATACCAAAGATCTGAGGCTTATGCAAATCTTCATAAAGCGGCATCCCGGTGATCGGCCTTTGGTCTTCAAGGAATACCTGCCCCCTGGCGGGCCGGTGGTCAGGGATACCCATGGCAATGCCTATGCCAGTGAGCTCCAGTTTTCCTTCCTTAAAAAAACAACCGGTGATGGGAAATAACGCCCCGCATTGGCTTTCTCTGGAGATTTGGGGCACGCCCCAAATGACCCATGATATAGGGATGCGGGACCTACTGCCCATTGTTCGGACCGATGCCTTTCGGCCATGGATCGCTTCCTGGTTCTTTGTCCGGTATTGGGACAGTCTGCCCCAAATGCGGTTCCGGATATTGGTGCATTCCTTGAAACAACAGGTCATCAAGGAACATATCATCTCACATATGCAACCCTATCTGGAGCCTCGAAAGCTTTGGAAAATCCAGTGGAAGCCCTATGTCCCGGAATTTGAACGCTACGGGGTCCTCAATATGGAAACGGTCCTTCAGCTCTTCCATCTTCAAAGTGTGCATGCGCACGGCCTTTTTGGGGAACGGCTGTCCGAGGAAAAGAGGTTGCTGCGATTGGCCAATCTATGGCCCCGGCTATTGGCAGCCGTCTATCCTGATTGTGCGAAGCAACACAGGTTTATCAAGGAACAACAAAAATTCTTTAAGGATCGTCTGGAGTTTTCCGAGCGTTCCCGAAAGGCCATTTCGAAGGCCTATCGGGAATTGAATCCTAAAATCATTCTGCCCCAGGATACCGAAAAAATCAACGTTGAAAGGCAATACCCCTTGGGACAAACAATGGCCAAGGGCCTATCTGACATCGAGGGAGATACCCAAACCTCCAAGGCCCAGATCATCAGGGATATCCTCCACATGCACGTCAACAAATGCTTTTTGACGGACCATGGCCAATTCGAATACCTGCTGTATGAGTTTCTTGACCGGGCCTACGCCTCACAGATGGCACGGATGGGCAAGTAATTGACTCAGTTCCGTTGGAACTGTGCCCGAATACCTCGGAAGAGCCGTTGCAACAAGCTCATCTCCTCGGTAACGATGCGCCCTGTGCCCAAAGACACGCCGTCCAATGGGAGGGTTCTTCCATAGCTGGTCTCCATGGATGGTATTCGCAATGTGATTCCGTAGCTACCCGTTTCTGGATGGGGAACTTGGTTCACCCCCTGGACTTGGGCCTCCAAAGTGCCATATTCGGATGTGGGATAGTTTTCCAGTTGCAACAGCACCTTTTGCCCTTTTCGGACCTTGCCCTTGTTGATGGCCGTTACCTCCATCTGCCCGATGCCCGATTCGTTTTTTTGGGGAAATATGGCAAACAAGGGCTTCCCCTCAAATACCTGTTGACGGAGTGCCAAGGGTTGCAAATGATTGACCGTTCCGGATGTTGGGGCCACCAATACATAATCTCGTTCATACGCTTCCAAGGCACCCAGCAGTTCCGAACGGGTATGGCGGAGCCTGTCCTCCAACAGCCCCTGTTCCCGGGAGAGTTCCAGTCCCTGAAGAAGCCGTCCATCCTCCTGGGAAAGGATAAACAACCGGGTCTCCGCCATACGCTGGCGCAGCGCGGTAAGTTCCTGTTTTCGAAGAAGCTGTTGCCGTTGCCGCTCCTCATATTCCGAGGTGCTGACCACCCCTTTTTGGTAAAGGGTCTTGTACCGTTCCACATCTTTGGCCCCCAATCTGACGGTATTTTCAAGTTCACGCTCCAAACGTTCGGAATCCAATAGCCATCGCGAATTGTGGGACGTACGGTCCCGGGTAATGGAGCCGTGCATGTCGTCGGGTCGCAACCGTTGCCATAGCAGTTTTTGCTTCCATTGTTCCAAAAACGCCCAAAAGTAGGGCTGTACCTTGCCGAGCTGCATCACCTTTGGGAAATGCATATGGTCAGGTGGAAGGGTATCGCTTGCCGCTAGCCCCAAGGTATCGAGCCATTGCCGTACCCTTTGGATGTCGGCATACTGTGCGGGATTGTCCAGTTCCAAGAGGACCTGCCCTTCCATCACCATATCCCCCGACCTGCAGAAAAGCTGACCGATGCGGCCGTCCAGTTGGGGTGAGAGGTATACCACGGGATTGCTCCCCATCACCTTTACCGGCCCTGATACTACATCGGGGTATGAGATCCAATGGCCAATCAATAACAAAAGCATCGTGGAAACGACAATGGCATAGGTCCCATAGCTTAGCAATGCGCCGGGCATCCCTTCATGGGATTTGCGATATTCTTCCAGACTATGGAATTGTGTGTCCTTCATCCGCCCAACTCCAATTGGTATTGTACCAGTCCATAGTAATGTCCCTTTTGGGCCACCAGTTCCCTGTGGGTTCCCAGTTCCACCACCATACCCTTGTCCAGCACCACAATAAGGTCGGCATTGCGCACGGTGCTCATCCGATGGGCAATGACCAGTACGGTCCGTCCTTTGTAGAATCCATGTAAGCCTTGCATTACCTTGCGTTCGAGTTGGGTATCCATGGCACTGGTCGCCTCGTCCAAAAAGAAGAAACTGGGTCGTTTGTAGAGCGCACGGGCCAATAGTACCCGTTGCCGTTCCCCGCCACTGAGCGATGCACCATCCGCCCCGATTCGGGTCTGTAGGCCCAAGGGGAGTCCATTGACCATCTCTTCCAGATGGGAAAACTGTATCGCTTCCTGCAGACGCCCTTCGTCGATCCGTCCCTGTTTGGATTCGGTAATGTTGGACAGCAACGTGTCCTCAAAGAGAAAGCCCTCCTGCATCACCGCACCGCAGGCCTTGCGCCATTCCCCTTTGGAAACATGCCGTAAATCGGTCCTTTCCAATCGTATCCTTCCCCCGTAATCCGGATAGTGTCCCAAGAGCAGTTTCAGCAGCGTGGTCTTCCCACTGCCACTGGCCCCCACCAATGCGGTCGTTTTCCCATGGGCTATGGTAAAGCTGACCCTGTCCAGGGCCAAGGGCCGGGATTTAGGGCCGTACCGGAAGGTGAGGTCTTCGATGTGAATACTCCCCTTTGCATTCGGGGTGGCTCCCTTCATTTCCTCCACGGGGTGGGCATGGACCTCTTCCATCCGTTCGAGGCTCAATCGGGCCGCCTGCAACTCCACAAAGAACTGGGCAATCTGGCCCAAGGGCAGCCCCACCTGCCCGATGATGAACTGGATGGAGAGCATGGCCCCCAGGGTCAATTGGCCCTCGATGACCAAACGGGCGGAAAGGAACAGCAACAACAACGATCCCAGTTGGTGCAGGAAAAGGGCACCATACCGTTGTTTTTGTACCAATGCAAGTTGGGCATGCTGGACCTTGAAGAGTTTGCGCTGCAGTTTGGCCCATAATGTCCGATGTTTTTTTTCCGACAGGTTGTCCTTAATGGCTACAATGCCGCGGACAAGCTGCCAGATGGTCCTTTGGGTCTCGGATTCCCGTTGGAAGCGTTGGTGGTCCCAACGCAACTGTTTTTTGAGAAAGTAAAGGGACCAAAGCCCATAGCCCAACAACATCATCACAAAGACCAGGGCCAGTTGGATGTTATAGTACCAAAAAACAATCCCAAATGCCAAGAGCGTTACCGTGCTGAAGAGCGTACCCAGGCTTTGGGAGGAGACAAACTCCTGTACCTTTCTATTGTCCTGTATCCGCTGGATAAGGTCACCGGAATGCTTGGAGGCAAAAAAAGGGATGGGCAAACGGAGCAACCGCCGTAGGTAATCCGACACCAACCGCAGGTTGACCTCTTGGGTCAGATGCAACAGAATCCATCCCCTGATGATCTCTACCGAGGAGAGGGAAACGAAAAAGATCACCTGGGCCAACAGTACGATATGCACAAAATGGAGGTCCTGGAACTGCACCCCGTAGTCCACCAGGGCCTGGGTCAGAAAGGGCAGGGCCAGCTGAGCCAGACTGCCGAAGAGCAGCCCAATCCCCAATTGCAGGCCCACTTTCCGATAGCCCTTGAAATAGCCCCATAAGCGGGAAAATCCCCTGATATGCTTCTCCCGTGGGTATATGGGTTCTGTTTCGGGAAGCGGTTCCAACAGGAGTGCAAAGCCCTTTTCGGCCTTCCTTTCTGGAAGCCAATGCCCCAAAAAAGCGTCAAAGGAAAGTTTTAGCACACCCTGCGCAGGATCGCCGACGACCACCTTTCCCTTTTGGAACTCATAAAGTACCACAAAATGTTTGTTCTCCCAGTGTAGGATACAGGGCAAGGGAGCTTCCTTGCGAAGCTCCCGGTGGCTTATCTCAACGGGAAGGGCATCGAAACCCAATTGTTCAGCAGCTTCCTTCAATCCGGCAAAAGAAGATCCATTGTGTTCCAGGTGGCTCCAATGCCGGAGCTGGGCACGGTCCGTCCGCAGGCCATAAAATTGAGCCACCATCTCCAGACAGGCCGGACCGCAGTCCATGGCATCCCATTGTAGGGCAAAGGGAAAGGCCCTTCGACTGAAACCGAACAGGCCCATCAGTCTAGGGTACTGGCCTCACGCCCTAATAAAAGGGCATCATGGGCATTTAAAATACGTCCGGTCCTTGATAGTTCCGAAAAAGGCACAGTGATGTCTTCCCCCATTTTCACCTCCTGCTCGATTCGCGTACCGGACAGCATGAGAATGGTCTTTATCTGTTGGTGGTCCAAATCGGGATATTGGGACCACAACAGGGCAGCCACCCCGGAGGTGAGCGCACATGCCAGTGATGAACCCCCGATGGTAAAGTAGGGGCGCTCCCCTGAATTGGTGGTGAGCAAATGTCGTCCCGGTGCGAACAGGTCCACATTCTTCTTCCCATAACTCGCCCATGAAGGCTTGACCCATTCCAATTTCTTTGCGGAGGCCGCCACCTTCATCAGGTTGGTCAGACGCTCTTCCCCGTTATCCGGGTTGTCCCTTGGGTAGGGCGAATCCTCGGGCCTGTCGATGTCCACGGGCGTATTTCCCGCAGCGGTGACCATCAGAACGCCATGCTGCTCGGCATATTCCAGGGCCTCCCAGATAAAATCCGGCCGTTCCACATAATAGCGTCCATGGCTGTAATTGATAATCTGTGCCCCATTGTCCACCGCATATCGGATGGCATTGGCCAGATCCTTGTCGGTCTCATCGCCCCGCTCCGGAAAGATGACCAAGGGCATGATACGGATGCTATTGCTGACCCCTTTGATACCAAAGCCGTTGTCACGGGTCGCGGCCATGATTCCGGCCACCTGGGTGGCATGGCTGATCCAACCCTCCGGTGCGTCCACTAGATGGTGGCCTCGGATGTCCAAAAGGTTATAAATATCGTCACCAATGACGGACCTTGGCTCGGCGTCGATGTTTCCACAGACGGCCTTTCGCATTTCCCCCTGGCACTTGAAGCTTTCCATCATCGAGGGATACCAACCGTAATAGGCATAGTCCTTGACTTGCTCCAAAAGTTCCTTTTGGCGCCCGGTCGTTGGCTGTAAAGTATCCAGGAGAGCCCCATTGAAAAGACCTGAATTGGTATCATAGGCCATTTCAAACAGCGATGTGCATTCATTAAAAACTTCCAGTTGGCCCGAATAATAATCAAGTTCCCCCTGGATGTCAGGTATGTCGTTTTCTCTTAGCTTCAATGCTTTTTGGTACATTCTATATTCAAGGGAATCCTTTGGTTCCACTTCTGTACTGTCGATTCCCCCAAACCTCGGTTCCAATCGCCTTATGGCCCGGATATAATCATAGTTCGAAAAGCGCAGTGTTTGGCCATCACCATAGCCCAAAAAATTCCAGCCGTGCACATCATCAACATAGCCGTTGCCATCATCATCCAGGCCATTGTCAGGCACTTCATCCGCGTTGATCCATATTTGAGCCTTGAGGTCGGGATGGTCGATGTCCAAAGGGCTATCGATAAGGGCAACGACCACTTCATTGCCATTGGGTTTTACACGTTCGGAATATGCCCTTTCCAGGCTGATGCCAATGATAGAGTCGCGTTTCAAATCCAAATGTTGCCAGCCCGTTTGCTCGGCCTCCTCGGGAATTTCTGAGGTGCCCCCACTACCACATCCATTAAGTAGAAGTAGCACCGAAAGCACCACCAAGATTAGTTTTCCATTGACCATTGGTCTTGTTTAAAGTTTGTTAACCCTTTTTTATCAACGATTGCGATCCTTGTCCTGTCGGACTGTCCAGCCGGCATCACCGCCCTGTATCTTTTCGGGATGGGGCATTTCCATAACCTTGAAGGTTTCCAATTTCAGGTCATTGCCTGTCACAGTGTTTTTTTGCTTTTTCATTTGTATATGATTTTAAGATTGAACGGGATAAAGCTATCCAAAGCCCCCCTTCTTTCACAATCAAAAAAATCACTTTTCGCGAAAGGGGACATCCCTTTTTCGGAAAGGGGCGCCCTTTTCAGAAAAGGGGATTTCTACTTTCCCGTACTAATTCCGAAGATGTCTTTCCTAGCCTTCGCTTGCAGACCTTGCTGAGGGATTTGTTGTTCTTAAAACCGCACTCCTGGGCCATTGCATCCAAGGTGTACGTTTTTACAAAGTCGGAATCGGAGCGCAGCCTATTTCGGAAATGTTCCACCCGGAGGCCGTTGACATACTGGGTAAAGGTCATGCCCACATGCCTGTTCAGATAAATGGAGAGCTGTTTTTCTCCGACCCCGAGCAGTCGGGCGGTTTTTTTGACCGTGATTCCCAGCTCCAAATGAAAACGTTCCCCCTCCAGGTCAGCAAGGCCGTCGGCTATGGTACTGAGCTTGTGAGGGCTTATGGTCATTTTGGAAGACTGCCGGACTTTGTTCCCTGTCCCATTATTTTCTGCTGATATTTTGGCCACTGGGTCTTTGGACCTTCTTTTACGGAAGATAAAAAAGGTCAATAGTACTATCGACAGTATTGCCAGACCCATTAGATAGTGACGGTTGCGGCTTCTGTATCTGTTGACCAGGGCATTCCTTTCGCTGACCAATCTGGGCATGTCATACTTTTGGGTAAGGTTTAGGTTGACATACCGAAAATTACCGCTAATTATGCTGTCGATGGCAAGAAGCTTCGAGATATATCGTAGCTCAGCCTCAGTATCCCCATTTTCGCGAACGGTTCCCAGTAGGTATTCCCATGCGCCACGAGTTAACGGGTACAGGCTTTTGGGGTCCTTCTCATAGATGGCATCCACTCTTTGCATATGGTACAGCGTACTATCCGTGTTTCCAAGGGCATGGTGGGCACTGCCCAAATAGTAGTGGGCAATGGCCTGTCTCATGGCATCCTCCTGCTTTTTGAACGAGGTATTCGCTTTGTGGAGATTGGCGATAGCGGTCTGGTAATCGCCCATCCCATAGTGATTGGCACCATAGACCGAAAGGAAATAGGGTATGGGTCCATTTTCCGTTCCTTCCAACAGTCCCAGGCCCTTATGGACCAGTTGTTGTGAAACACTAAAATCCCCATTCTGGTGGTGGGCTACTGCCAAGGAAAACAATGCCCAAAGATATTTCTGGCCGCTGTTGTCACGTTCTCCATAGTAGCGCAACAGATCCCTATAAATTTTGACCGCACCATCGTTGTCACCGACAAGGATACGGATCAAACCGATATTGTCGCGTACCAAGTTTTCCAGTCGTACACTGTCTACGTCGTGCCGTAAAAGCTCATTGCATTTTAGGTACTCGTCCAAAGAGCTTTTATACTGTCCTGCATCGTAGGCGTTGCGGCCCTTTAAAAAAAGGGCAGTGGCCACATATTTGGCATCCTTTGTCGATTTTGCCAATTGGTAAAGGCTATCAGTAAAGTTTTGGGATTCTTTTCCCAGAGTAATCAATGATAGAATATGATAGGCATGGATGTAACGGCTCGGTATCCCGGAAAGCCGGGCCCGCCTAAGCAGTTCGTCTCCATAAGGATATACGCTGTCTGAATCCATTCGCCAAAATTCCACGGCTTTGGGGTACAGGGAATCCAAAGGCTCGTACCGTAAATCAATTGTTTTCTGGGACCAAAGTCCACAGTAAGAGAACAGCGTTATGTAAATGAGCCATTTCATCTTGAGTTGCCAAATCACGCTCATCAATCTAAGCAGATGAACGGTAAGTCTGTATTTTAAGAAACCATTTTTGCATCAGACAAATAGTTGTCTTTTGGATTCACATAATATTTGATTCAAAATTTCCATATTTAAATAGGCCAAGTCATTTACCAGTTCGAATCAAAACCTCGTTGGTAATAGATATCCCCAAAGTTGCTTCCTTATCGTCATCTCACTTCTAAAATCCTTCTTCTTAAATGATTTTTCATGTGCCAGTAGTTGAATCATTTTTCAATATTGGAAACCGGAGAGTTATCCTGACCATATTATTTGTGTTGTTAATGGAGAAATCGTGTCTATCTGGAAAAAGAAGTGCAAGACGTTTTTTTACATTGCTCAACCCTAATCCACGATTATCAACCATTTTGGAAAAATTAAATGGGATTCCATCGTTTGATACTATTATCTCTACATTATTTGATTGATTAATCTCTAGATAAAGATTCAGTTGCTCCCTATCATGAAAACCGTGCTTTATGGCGTTCTCAATTAATGGTTGGATTATAAAGCGCGGTATTAAGATGTTTTTAGAAACTTGTGAGATTTTTTTGGTAAAACGAATGGAGTTACCATATCTAAGCATAATAATTTTCAAATATTTATCGATAAGTTCTATTTCTTGTTCAATAGTGTTATAGTTACTGCTATCATCGTTTAGAATGTCGTTCAGTAAAACCCCTAAATCTGCTATGGCGTTTTTGGCTCTATGGTTGGACTCACGTATTAAGGTACTTATCGCGTTGAGGGCATTAAACAAGAAGTGTGGGTTTATACTTGATTGAAGCTGTTTTAGTTCGGTGGCAATTAATAATTCTCTCATTTCACCTTCCTTCTTGTTCTGCTCTTCCTCTTTCTTATGATAGTTCAACAAGTGGATTATGAAAATCATGGAAAGGTACAGAAGAAAGTCCCTATGTACATATACTAAAACTCCTGAGAAAACTACATTTAGATATTCTTGATTGATTGAAATTTCCTTACCACTTGTCCATAAGTATAGGAGCTCATTAGGCACTTTTATGAGTATCGTAAAAAGTGAAATCATCACGGTATGAAACAAAACCACATATATTCTCCTTGCACCATTCCGTATGAACTTCTCGACAATCTCAGATATTACAATAAAGAATATAGAGCTGAAAATAAAGTCCACGAAAAATTGAAAGAATATAAAGTCCCCCCACTCCATTATATTAAAAAGGTATCCCTTATGTTTCAAATAGGCATTGTGCCCTAATAGGACCAAGGAATGTAAGAGGTTAAAAAGAAGTATAACTTTAATAATTCCGAAATCTGATTTTCTGACTTTTGGCATTTAACTTTCACTGATGTTTAAACGTTTAAGAAAACTTTTCTTATAGGTTTTTCCAACGTTAAGTTTGACTCCGTTTTTCAATAAAACAAAAATTTCTCCCATACCGGTACTTGATATTTCGCTTGTGTAGTCAAGGTTTACAATGGTTGATCTATGAACTTGCACAAAGCTTTTATGGTTTATTTCTTTTAATATATTTGCCATGGATGATCTATGTAAATGTTTCTTACCGTTTTCCATTAGCACCTCGATATAAGGCCCTGAGGATTTTATGTGGGATATTTTTCCAATTTCAACTAGAACATAATTTAAGCCGGATTTAAGAATGATTTTGGAATCGTTTTTTGAATCAAAGGATTCAGAAGGAATACTTTCGATAAGGTGTTGCAATCTTTTTATCATATTTTTTCCATCTGAATCACCAAAATATTTAAGTACTTTTTCTAGGGATTCCTTAAACCTTGAATCCCTAAATGGCTTTACGAGATAATCAAGAGTGAAGTAATCAAAAGCTTTAATCGCATAAGAATCGAAAGCAGTAATAAATATCACCAACGGCAACAAATTAGAATTTAATTTACCCAAAACATCAAATCCCGACATGTCCGGCATTTGAATATCCATAAATACCAAATCGGGAGCATGAACATTAATCGATTCTATGGCTTTCTTGCCATTGGCACATTCATCCACAATCTCAATAAAATCATAGTCTGCCAAGAGAATCCTTATACGTTGCCTAGCCAATACTTCGTCGTCAACAATGACAACTTTTATCAATTGATTAATCATACAAACTCTAATAAACAATATTTTTAAAAAAGGTAATACTTCCAAGATAACCCTTCAAGACATGTTATGGCTCTTTTATGCCGCCTTATTTACCTTTCATAACACATAAAAGGTCTTTGGTTACTTTTCATCAAATATTGTTATTTCCGTCATAACCCATAAAATGTGTCTTTTAGAGCCTAACCAAATATCCTACAGCAGAAACAATAATGTTAAAAAATTCATAAGACCTTCATTCGTCATATAAGTGCTTTAGGAACAAATTCTTTGGTGTTCGTTTATTTCTCTCAATTACTACAATAGCATTGCCATACTTTGGGGCATTAATTACTGAGTAGATTAAACATAGATCGCTTTTTGATTGATAGTATTCTTATTGATGTTGTCCTTCATTTTTGTCCGCGAACTTGTCTTTTCTGCCCAAAGGATGAATTCAGGAAAATTACTAACTCAATTAAAATTTAACCTTATGAAATTTTCTTCTTACTGGTTAATCTTCTTCGGCATTTCCTCATTTTTTATATACGGGAACGAGGGGGTTAACAAGATTGGATATCGGATTTCCAATATTACCGTTGCCCAAAACACTTTGACAGGGAATGTCACTGATTCCCAAGGATTGCCCTTACCTGGTGTCAACGTAATAATCAAGGGTACAAATACGGGCACTCAGACAGACTTTGATGGTAATTATGCGATAAGTGCCACTCAAGGCGATATTGTGGTATTTAGTTACATAGGATTTGCTAGCCAAGAACTGCCCGTTCCCAACGACAATGTTCTGAACGTTGTTATGACGGAAGACGTTTCCAGATTGCAGGAAGTTGTCGTAACTGCCCAAGGTATTAGACGAGAAAAGCGCTCTTTGGGTTATGCCATCAGTGAACTTGAAAATGATAAAATAGAAGACCGTCCTGAAGGAGACCTTGGAAGAGTGCTCAGAGGTAAAGCAGCTGGACTTAATATAACATCTACAAATGGCTTAGCCGGATCTGGTACAAATATCTTAATTAGGGGGTTTGCCTCGATTACTGGCGATAATCAACCACTGTTTGTAGTCAATGGGGTGCCTTTCGATGGTTCCACGAACAATGAAAATGCATTTTTCGATGGAATAAATGAATCAAGCAGGTTCTTGGATATCGACCCGAACTCCATTGAGAAGGTTGCTGTTCTAAAAGGTTTAAGTGCGTCAGTACTATATGGTGAAAGAGGTAGAAACGGTGTTATACTTATTACAACAAAATCAGGTAGTACAGCGTCGGGCAAAAACAAAACGGAAATTACGGTGGCTCAATCTGCTTTCTTCACAGATGCGATTCTTCCAAACTACCAAGACAATTATGGTGGTGGTTTTCACCAAAACCTTGGGTTTTTCTTTAGCAATCATGGTCCATCATTTAATCCTGGGGATTTAAGCAACCAAGCGATTGATTCTAATCCCTTGTTCCTAAATAGACAGGGAAATCAGGTTTTTCTTGTAAATCCTCTTTCTCAGCTTAATGACCAGTCCTTGGTTACGGGCTTTGAAGATATAGCCAATTCCCCATATGAATATCGGCCATACAATAGTGTTGAAGAGTTTTTCAAACAAGGGATTACAACTAGCACATCAATAAACATAAGTGGCGGTTCCGAAAAAACAAGTTTTAATATGAACTATGGCTATCTGAACGATCAAGGCTTTACGCCTGGAAATTCTTTATTGAGAAATACATTTGGTGTGGGAGGGACTGCTCAGTTGACCAACAAATTTACCATTAATGGAGCTTTGAATTTTTCGCGTACTGGAGCTAAGTCACCACCAGTTGCGGCTTCAACTGGTAGTGGTGTGATTAGCAATAGTAGTTCCGTATTCGGGGATGTATTATATACCCCAAGGAATATTGATTTATTTGGTCTTCCCTTCCAATCATTGGACGGAAGAAGTGTTTATTATAGGTCGGGGAACGATATTCAGAACCCTAGGTGGACCGTGGCCAATGCTAAGGCTACCCAAGATACTGATCGCGTATTTGGAAATCTCAATGTAAACTATCAGTTTAATGATTGGATCACTGCAACGTACCGCCTTGGAATTGACACCTACACCGAATTTAACACAAACGGGCAAAATCGTGGCGGTGTTGATGGGGACGTTACAGGTATTTTTAGGACTATTACCAGAAGAAACACCACTTGGGACCACAGTTTCATCCTGAACGGGGATAAGAACATCACAGAGGATTTAAACCTAAAGGTAATCCTGGGGGCCACATCAAGAAGAGATGAATTCCAGCAAACAGGTGTTGAAAGCACAAACCAGATTGTTTTCGGGGTTTTAGAGCACTTCAATTTTGTAAATAGCTCTTCAGCAGGAAGTTTTTTTAGTGATGGAGGGAACTTTTCAAACCGAAGCGAGATTAACACTCTGGGGGTTTACGGTGATGTAACCCTTGGATATAAAGACTTTCTTTACTTAAACGGGGCCGTAAGGACAGATTGGACTTCAACTTTAGAAAGGGAAAATAATAGTATTACATACCCAGGGGTAAGTCTATCTTTTATCCCAACAACAGCAATTGATGGTCTAAAATCAAGCAATATTCTGAATTACATGAAAGTGAGATTTGGATACGGCACCTCTGCAGGTTTCCCAGGTGCCTACACTACTAGAAATGTACTTGCTCTGAATGCAAGGTTGTTTGTTGATCGAGGCGGAAATGTAATTTCTAGCAATGCCGTTTCCAATGTTTTGGGAAATCCGGACCTAAAGCCCGAAACAATTAGAGAATACGAGCTTGGTATGGACACAAGGCTGTTCAATAATAAACTCGGCCTAAATGTGAGTGTATTCAAGCGTGAAACAAGGGATTTAATTACTAATCAAAGTCTTGATCCTTCGACAGGATTTACATCACGAACTATAAACGCTGGTGCGTTTGAAGCAGAAGGTATAGAAGTTGATTTTGACTTTACTCCTTTTTCAAGTCAAAACGGTTTTGCTTGGAATGTGAGTGGTAATTTTTATGCCGATGAAAATATAGTTACGGAGTTACCCGAAGGTACCGAAAACATCAGTTTAACACCAACAATTACCGGTACAGTTGCAAATTATGCAGTCGAAGGAATGCCAGTTGGAGTTCTTCTTGGCAATAGAGTTGTAAGAACAAATGGTCAGTTAACTGTTGATAACAACGGGGATTATATTACCGGGCCAAGTAGTACTGAATTCCTAGGAGATCCTAATCCGGATTGGACTGCTACGTTAGATAATGGCATTTCCTTTAAAGGTTTTTCTTTCAATATGAGCTGGCAGTATAGGCACGGAGGAGAGGTATATTCCCAAACTGCAAGGGCTTTGGTCGGTAGAGGAGTAGTTGATGCAGATAGGCCTTTGGATAGGGAGAAAACATATGTTCTGCCTGGAGTTAAACAAGATGGCTCGCCTAATGACATCCAACTGACTACCACAAGGATTTATTTCAATAATCTGGGATTTGGATCTAATGAATGGGCCATATACGATGGCACCACATTAAGACTTAATGAAGCAAGCTTGGGTTATTCATTTCCAAAAAAATTCCTGGACAAAACTCCTTTTGGTGCGCTCTCATTCACAGTTTCTGGTTCTAACCTTTGGTTTAGAGCTTTTAATTTTCCAAAGAATGTGAATTTTGATACTAACGTATTAAGTACTGGAGTAGGAAATGGTCAGGGGATAGACTTTATTTCTGGACCATCTGCTAGAAGATATGGTTTTACTTTAAGAGCAACATTTTAATATAATCGTTATGAAAAGAATTATAAAGAACAGATTTAACAATGCAGTTTTGCTAGCCGCTTTTTTATTATGCGCTATGCAATATTCATGTGAGTCAACTCAGTTAGAAATTTTAGATAATCCGAATGCCGTAAGTCCGCAACAATCAGATATAGATTTTTTCTTAAACAGTATTCAAGCAGGATTTATTGCGCAAGTCGCAGGTAATCCATTGGACACCAGATGTTTGAATGAGTTTGGGATGGAAGTAACCCGAATAATGCATATGTTTGGCCCAACCTACCAAAACGCCTACGATCCAGCAGATTTCGATCCTCTTTGGGGAGCAGTATATTCCACTGCCCTACCCGACATAAGGACAATGGTTCCCCTGGCAGAAGAACAAGAATTATATACCCATGTAGGTATAGCTAAGGTATTGGAGGCTTTGATGATGGCAAACTTGGTCGACTTTTTTGGAGATGTGCCGTATTCAGAAGCTACCGATGGTGTAAATTTCCCAAATCCAGTTCCAGACCCAGGAGCTGAGATTTATGCAAATATGTTGTCTTTATTGGATGAGGCTATCACCGATTTTTCAAAAGATGAAGTTGCGCTGCCCTCAAATGACAGGTTTTACGGTGGTGATGAAGATAAATGGATTAGACTCGCCAATACAGTAAAACTAAAATTGTATTTACAGACAAGACTCGTGGACAACACTGTAGCTGCCAAAATTAATGAAATCCTTTCTTCTGGTAATTATATTCAAAATGAGGATGATGACTTTCAAATCGAATGGTCAAGTAATGATACACAACCTGATAGCCGTCATCCCGAATTTGGACCAAATTTTGACAATGGCACTGGCGAATACATGAACACAACGTATATGTACTGGATGGTCGAAGAAAAAGGTATTCAAGACCCTAGATGGAGGTATTACTTCTACCGACAAAGCTCAGAAAACACAACAGATGTTAACGAACAATCTTGTATTACTCAATCTCCTCCTCCACATTTCGGACCTAATGATATATGGTGCAATTTTTCAAATGAAGGTTTTTGGGGAAGGGTACATGGTGACGCAGATGGTATTCCACCTGATAGGGGTTTGCGTACTACTTTTGGTCTTTATCCTGTTGGTGGACTCTTCGATGACAATTCCGCTCAAACTATTACCAACAGAAATATTGGCTTGCAAGGAGCTGGTATATCACCAGTACTATTATCCTCCTATGTTGACTTTATGTTGGCGGAATCGGCATTGTATTTGAATACATCAGGGGATGCTAGATCTTATCTGGAAACTGCCGTTCGAAAGTCGATAGACAAGGTGATAAATTTTAGTCCTGAGAATGTTGACGCAGATTTGGCGGCTACACCCGAAGATATAAATGATTATGTTGATACTGTATTAAGCCTATATGATAGTGCAGGTAGCCAAGATGAAAGAATGGCTGTTATAGCCAAAGAGTACTTTATAGCATTATGGGGTAATGGAATTGAAGCTTATAATACATATAGAAGAACTGGAAAACCTGATTTACAACCCACGGAATTGCAGGATCCAGGGCCATTTATAAGAAGTTTCTTTTATCCTGCCTCTTTTGCGGATTTGAATTCGAACGTTGAACAAAAAACTGACTTATCGATTACAGTATTTTGGGATACCAATCCATCAGGTTTTATTGATTAATAAATAGACAAAAAATGAAAAAGTTTTTTAAAGTAACATACTTAGCATTAATAGCTATTTTCTTTTCATGTACGGAAGACGAAAAGCTGACTTTTGAGAAAGTGACGGACAATATAGGAACTGCTGGAGGTTTAAGGACTATAAGTTTAATTTCACCTACTATTGACTTAAATAACATTGAAGGCTCATCCTGGACCATAGAAGTTGAGCAATGGGATGATCAAGATGGTGATTTATTGCAAGAAGTAGTTGTTTATGCCCAGTTTCAAGATTTTACTCCGGGGAATGGCGAGAATAACAAACCGGAGGTCGAGGTAAAAACAATCTCCGCTTCTGAATTTTCATTGGGCCCGGATGGATTGCCAAGAAGCATTATCGATGTGCCGGCAAGCGAATTGATAAGTCTCTTAGGTCTAAATACAGAAACGGAAATAGACGGAGGTGATATATTTAGAATACGACTTGAGTTGATTTTGACAGATGGGTCAGTCTTTTCTTCAGGTAATTTGGAAGGGAACATAACAGGGGTCTTTTTCAATTCGCCATTTAGCTATCCTGCAAATGTAGTATGCGAATTAGATGAATCTTTATTTGCCGGAAATTATCAAATGGAATACATTTCAGGTGTTTTCGATGCATTTGGTGGTGCCAATGCGTTTGATGATGAAGAGGTAACTATTGTTGCTGCTTCAAGTACACAAAGAACAGTTGCGGTAAGTACCTATCTAACTAGCCTAGGGCCATTCACCGGAACCCTTACTTTCGATTTAGTTTGTGGAAGAATTTTGGTGCCTAATCAGTCATTGTCAGGTGCTGCATGTAGTACTGCAATAGTTCAACAAAGTGGTGATAACGTAGGTACCTTTAATCCATCAGATGATAGTGAATTCCTAGTAATTTTTAATGATGAAATTACTTCAGACTGTGGAGCAACCCCTTATGAAGTTGTGTTACGATTCACAAGAATATGAGTATTATTTTGATCAGTATGAAAAACCCTTTCCTAAGAAAGGGTTTTTCACTTGTTTACAAAAAGGAATCTCTTCCCTTTAATTCTGTAAAGGGTTTAGCCTGTTATTGCATTAGTTTATCCCAATAAGGATAAAAGGACATTCAATGGGTTAAAAAATGCCTTAAAAAAATGGTATATCTTAAAAAGTATATCTACTATGAGGAAAGAAACCTTAGACTTTTGTCCAGTTATCTCTTTATTAATAAACTTTCCGGAACTGTTATAGCATAATTGTGTTTTCCGTGGGCCATTTTTACGAGAATTATAAAAGAAAATGACACCCTATGGAAATTTAAAGAGAATACTGAATACGATATGCAAAAACTGCAGTAAATGTTCAAAAAGAAATTTTAGTTGTAAATAGAAAAACTTGTTGAAGGAAAAACAACGAAAAATTAATAGAGTAAAATACTTATGTTTTAAAACATAGTACAAGCTTCGCCGTTGGCAGTTGCTAATGTAACTGTGGTCACAAGGCAATTCAGCACCACGCCAAAATGAAGCTGAAAGAGATCGGTTCGCTACTTCCAATTTTGATAATAATTGATTTTCGATGCTATTACGTTGCTTAAAATATCCGAAAAATGGGACCTATGCTTTATGTCTTTTCGTTTTATTGATTAGTTTTTTAAATCAAGGTTATTCCCAAAGAGATGTCGAATTTAATCTTTGGAAGGAGGACATAAATTACCTCCGAAAGGAGGTAAATCAAAATTTTCCCTTCCTCTTTAAAAAAACCAAAAGAGAAGATTGGAACAAAATAGTCGATTCCCTTTTGGCAGAAATTAAAGGACTTGAAAATCACCAAATTCTATTTGGATTGGCAAAAGCTGTTTCAGCTTTTGGCTATGGACATACAGAAATAGAATACAACAAGCAAGAGATAGATTTACATCGGGTGCCATTGAATCTATACTATTTCAACGACGGTATATACATTGAGGGAGTCAAGCCGAAGTTTTCCAGGGCTCTTGGTTGCAAGGTAATTTCAATTGAAAACGTTCCAATAGACGAGGTGCTCGACAAAATTCGACCTATAGTGCCAGTAGAAAACGAGCAATATTTTAAAGCTTATGGTCTTATTTATTTAACGATTCCCGAGGTTTTGCATGCCCAAGGAATAACTTCGACCTTAAAGAGGACCATTACCTTTAAATTATTGACCTCAAATCATGTTACAATCGAGGTTTCATTCGGTAGTGAGAAATGGTCGAACACTCAGAACAATGTCAGATATGGACATACTAAATTCGATGGTGAATGGATGCCAGTTCAAAACTCTACCGTACCACTATATTTACGATACATGAACGAACCTTATGATTTTGAATATATTGAATCCCTGAAAACAGTTTATGTTAGACAAAGTGAGATTGGAGATGGTCCTAAAGAAACAATGGACGCCTTTTACCAACGTATATTTGAGTTTATTGATACAAATGATGTCAAGCGATTTATTCTTGACTTACGACTTAATGGTGGAGGAAATAACCGGAAAAATCAGATCATTATTAAAAATATACTACAAACCCCTAAAATAAATATTAGGGGTAAGTTTTACGCCATTATAGGAAGAAGAACGTTCTCTGCCTGTCAGAATCTAGTCAATGAACTTGAAAAATATACCAATGTCCTTTTTGTTGGTGAACCAACAGCTGAAAATGTAAACTTTTTTGGAGATACCTACCCACTAAGACTTCCAAATAGTGGGATAATTGTGAATCTTTCTTTTGCTTGGTGGCAAGATAAACCTGATTGGGAGTATGCACCATGGACTTTCCCCCACCTGCCGGTAGAGTTGACATTTGAGCAATTTAAGGCAGGAAAAGATCCTTATCTATCCAAAGCTTTAAAATATAAATATCAAGAAGGTGATTTTATTTTCAATCCCATGGAAACCCTACAAAGTCTATTTCTTTCTGGGGATATGCGAGGGTTAAGGGAAATGTTATTAAATCTAATTGAAGATCAAAGATTCCAACATTTCGATTTTCAAAATCGATTGGAAATTGCGGGGCTAAATCTTATTAACTCGAAACGCTATAAACAAGGAATCTTAGTTTTTAGGATAATCCTAGAAATATTCCCAGAAACAGCAAAAAGCTGGTATAATTTAGCATTCGCACATTACTTATCCAAAGATGATGATTTGGCCATTAAGGCTCTTCAAGAAGCCGGTGAGATTGACAAAACTTACCCAGGTTTATCGATTTTGAAAGCACGGATTTTACGAAATCAATAATCCAGGTTAAATTATTAGTTTTAGCCAAAGTACGACGCCAAGGTGGAATTCGAAGTTGTAAATATCATTCATATTCTTATTATTTGGCAAAGCCTTTTTTTTCTTATTGTCCTTCTCACACCAAAATATCGTAAGAACAGGAGCAATACTTTCCTTGCACTTCTTCTGCTGACCATTTGTTTGCATTTTATATACAACTTTCTTTATACAAACGGTTATTATACTGAAACGCTTCCTCTATATAGCTGTGGATACGGTTACTTGTATGGACCACTACTTTTTTTTTATGTGCGCTACCACTTGAAGAAGGGAAAAAGTTTTGGTTATATCGATTCTTTACACTTTATGCCCTTCTTTTTGATAATCGCATTAACTCTTTATGGTTTCCGTCCATGTAACCATATAGGGTTTTGGCTTCTACCACTAATGCTGCTTTATTGTGCTTTTGCATACCGAGAAATTTACAGATATAAAAGGGTAATACAACAAGTCTCTTCTAAAAACTTTGATACTGAGGTCAATTGGTTAAAGACTATTTTGCTCGTGTCACTGGTAATCGTTCTAATCGACATGTGGCAATCTAAACGAGCAAATCTATACCTTGGAGTGCTTGATATCAACCTTGAATATGTCGTACAGTTCGGTGTGTTTCTTTTGGTAAATATCATCATCTTCCAGGGCCTTAAAAAACCAAGCTTATTTCAACAATTAAATTCTAGTGACATTGCTATGGTTAGCAAAAAAAGTACAACTGGCACAAAAATTATTGGTTTATCGGAGTCTAAAGAAACAGTAGAAAAGCACCTAAATGTTAAGAAACCTTATCTGAACCCTGATTTGGATTTAAATACTTTGGCTAAGGAATTAGGGATGAAACCTAAATTCCTCTCCCAAGTAATTAATGAAGGATTTCATACTAATTATTACGATTACATAAATTCTTACAGGATTAGGGATGCAAAAGAGTTACTCTTGAATTTCAGGGATATGTCCATAAAAGAAATCATGTATGCAGTCGGGTTCAATTCACGTTCCGTCTTCAATACCGTTTTTAAGCAAAAAACAGGTATTACCCCTTCACGATTCAGATCTCTGAAATGAATTTCATGTTCGGATGGATGCATTCGAACACCATACCAAAAATTAAAACATAGTTTAGTTTAAAACCATTTTAAAAATGAGTAGGTCAAAGCTATTTGTTGTTTTTCTTCTTTCAACCATTTTAATAATGGCACTGTATTTCTATTGTGGTAACGATGAGGATAATGTAACCATTGTATGGGACAATTGGGGTGTACCCCATATCAAAGCTAGTGATGAGAAGAACCTTTTCTATGGCTTTGGCTATTCCCAGATGGAAGCCCATGGCAACAAAATACTCAAACTATATGGCAAATCCAGAGGAAATGCATCAGAGTACTGGGGTGGAGAAGAGAATTATAATAATGATTTATTGGTTAAAAAATTAGGTGTTAAAACTAGATCTCAAAACTGGCTGGTTACAATGGATGCAAAGACTCGAGATTTACTCACACTCTTTGTCCATGGTATAAATGATTATTGTAGAAAAAATGAAGAGGAAATAGATGATGAATTGAAAATAATTCTACCAATTGACGAAACTGATGTATTGTCCCACCTTCAAGTGAGTTACCATTTAATGGTAGGGGCCTTTTCTTTGCAGTCCGAATCCAATAATTGGAAATCAGCAGGATCTAATGCTTGGGCTCTTGGTCCTCAAAAGACAGAAAGTGGAAATGCAATGTTGCTCGTCCAACCACATCCTCCTTGGTTTGATAACTATCTTTTTTTTGAGAGCCATTTAATGAGTAAAAAATTGAATCTATATGGTATCGCACCAATTGGACTTCCATTAATCGCAATGGGCTTCAATGAATCCTTGGGTTGGGGTATGACTTTTAATCAAGCAAATGCAATGGACCTAATTGAGGTAGAATTAAAAGAAGGCCAATATCGAATTCAAAAGGAATGGCACCCACTTGAAACCTCAAAAGACACCATTTTAAACCCTATAAAGAAAACCCATGAAATAATTGAAGTTAAAAGAACAAACCTAGGGTATATAATCGAAGAAAAAGAAGATAAGGCTTTGGTCTTAAGATTATCTGGTTTTGATCGGCCGAATTTCATTAAGCAATTCTTCGATATGGGCAATTCAACAAATTTGGATGAATTTCAGAACGCTACAAAACAGCTTCAATTGCCCTTGCAAAATATTGTATATGCGGATAAGTATGGGGACATTTTTTATTTATACAATGGTATAATACCAAAACGACAAGAAAGTTCGTATCAAGATTGGTCGGGAATTATATTATCAGATGAGTTGAATGTGGAATTTGAAGAGTATGTTGAATACGAAGACCTTCCAAAGATTATAAATCCAAAATCAGGTTTTTTGGCCAATTCGAATGATGGTCCATTTACTAGTACGTTCCCTTTACCTCAATTCCATAATGAATTTCCTGGGTACATAATTGAAAAACCTTTTACTTATTTCGGACCAAGATCTAGGCAGTCCATAAAAATGATCACTGCAAAGGACAAACTTAGTTTCAAAGACGTTATTAATTTTCAGGCCTCCACACACTTAGAGATTGCTGATAGAACAATAGATGAATTGATTAATTATGGAATCAATTCCGCTGAGCAGGTTTTACAGGAAGCGGCAACAGTCTTAATGCTATGGGATAGAAGTATGGAGCCTGGTTCTAAGGGTGCGGTTCTTTTCATTAATTGGTACAATCTTGCCAGAAAAGCGGGCACAATTTTTGAAAATGGTTTTGATTCCAATGATATTCTAAACACTCCTAATACGTTAACTCTTAACGCCAAAGAGCAGTTGCTTAAGGCAGCAAAGAACGTTGTTTCTACACATGGGAAAATGGATATTAGCACTGGACAGGTCTACAAGATAGAATATTCAGGGAAAGAGTTTGATGGTGGTTTGGGCTTAGGCGAACTAGGTGCTTTCAATGCTGGTTTTTATATGCCCACTGATGACAATAAATATAAATTATTGGGTGGCACTGCATTTAGTTTGGTCGTAGAGTTTGGTGACAGAATTAAGGCAAAGGGCATTTTAAGTTATGGCAATACCACAAATAAACGATTAGAATTTCATAATAATCAATTAGAACTACTTCTCGACGGAGGTCTTAGAGATGTGTATTATTATGAAGAAGAGTTGCGCGATAACATCAACAAAGTTGAAAGCTTAATTATTAAAGATTAAATATTATGAAACCATTATACTATTTAGTAGCAATTTTAATTGCCTTTTCAAGTCAATTTGACAAGAGGACAAACAATTTGCAAGAAGTTGTAAGAGTTGAATATTATAGAATGATGGTTTTTAGAGAGTCGCCATATGCACCAATAAAAGGGGCACATCAAATCTCTGAAAAAGAAGCAGAACATTGTCTTCATTTCAAGGTTCAATATGATTCAGAAAATCGCCCGGTTCTTATTGAGTATAGGAGGGGAAATAATCTTTTTCCGCATGATGCCACGAACCGGGTTTTTTTCCCGTATTTCTTACGCGCGCCGAAAACTGTAATTGAATACCTAGAGGATAAAGAAATTCGAACTTTCTTTGATATAAGGAATGAACCGATGACCGTGTCAGGACTAGTTTTTAAAGAAATTTATAATTATGTGGATGGTGAACGAGTAAACCTTGCTTTCTTTTCCCGAAATGACACACCAATAGAAAACGATTGGGGGATTCATAACTATGAATGGAAAAAACTAAGTAATGGACGTGTTCAAGAAAAACGATTTAATATCGATGGGGAACAAGCAAGGATTCGCCCGGAATTTGAGTTTTACGCAGTTCAAATGGAGTATGATGAAAGGGGCTTTATAAAGAGGCTATACAATTATGGATTGGAAGGAGAATTGACCAACAATTCCACAGGAGTGGCCTATGATGAACTCAGGTATAACAGCGCAGGAGACTTCGAAGGTTGGTCGGTTTTTGATGTGAATGGTAACCCCGTTGAAGGAAATGACCCGATGGTACATAGAGGAGAACACAGTCATAATTCAAAGGGCTATTTTGTAGAGTACAAAAGTTATGATGCTGAAGGAAATCTAATGAGTGATAGACGGAATTCCCAAATCAACAAAAGATTTTACAATGATTGGGGGGATTTCGTTCAGAGTCGTTATTATGATTTAAATGAAGAAAAACTGACTAGCGAAGAACGTAGGCCGGCTATTGTTGATTTTAAAATCAATGAAAAAGGCTATATCTCTGAAATTACCTTTTTGGATGAAACTGCAGAATTAGTCGATTGGCGACCTCCAAAAATGAGAAGTGTATACTCTTCCGATGGACGACTGAAGGAGATTAGTTTTTGGGACGTAGATTACAATCTTGTAGATCGCTATCCGCATAGATATGATGACCGTGGGAGACTTATAGAAATAGATAGGATAGAAGGAAATGATAGCTTACTTTATACTCAAAAAAGAACGTATGACGATTTGGATAGACCCACTGGATTTAAAAATTTCTTACCCGATGGAACACCTACAATAGGAAGGGGAATACATGAAATGAGATATACATACGACGCTAATTGGAGAAGAACCGAAACTCAACATGACATCGAGGGAAAGCAGATTAACAGATAGCCTTGGATTAACCTTTATAACTTATATATAGGTGTTCATAACCAATTATCTGACCTTGATTACAATACGTGTAACCTTTCGTTTTCTGGAAGGTCTTTATTGCAACATAAGCTTAATAAAAACGAATTGTATGTGCTTGTTTTCTTATTTCATGCTTCCCTCTACTAGAAGTATCAGCTTGGTAAAACTTTGGTTGGTATGTTTCGCTTTTATACTTTCACAGCCACATTCTTTAGGCCAAAAATTTGAGAAAGATTCCTTAAATCGGCAAAAGGAGTCATGTCATTCTCCATTGGATAATGATTCCATGATTAAAAGTATTTCTCATGCCATGCAAGAATTTCATCTAACTGGTTTAAGCGTTGCCGTATTTGATAACTACGAAATTGTTTGGAGACATGTCTGGGGTCACAAAGTGGCCAACACAGATTCAAAAATTGATTTTGAAACAGCTTTTTCAACGGCCTCGATTGCAAAGCCAGTGACCGCCACCCTTTTAGCCATGCTAGAAGAGGAAGGGTTAATTAATCTGGACGCGCCAGTTTCAAAATATTTGAAACGTTGGAATCTCCCCAAAAATGATTTTGGTGCTGAAAAAATCTTGACCCTTAAGCATTTACTAAGTAATACTGGCGGTACCTCTCAACACGGGTTTACGGACTATTATCTTGGTGATACCATACCAACTTTGGTTGAGAGTCTAGAGGGTGAAATTGCAAACAATTCTGCTTTGGAACTAACCTTCTATCCTGGAACCCACTGGCGATACAGTGGGGGAGGTTACGTCATTGCCCAAGTCGCCATCGAAGATCATTTGGGATTCCCTTTGGCCCATCTTGCCCAAGAATACATATTTGGCCCACTTGGTATGAAACGGACCACAATGAAGCAGCCCAATGAGGATGGATTTTTGTCGAATGTGGCCAAGGCACATGATCAAAACGCCAATATTATCAATACTGGTATACCAATCACACCTCAAGTGGCACCATCTGGGCTTTGGTCTAACCCAACAGATATGTCCATTTTTCTGATTGAGCTTCAAAATGCCTTAAGAAATAAAAATAATCGAGTGATTTCTCACAGTGTTGCCAAAAAAGTAACTGATATCGTTACATCAAAAGTGATGGGAGGATGGAGCATGGGATGGGAAAGGAGGTATGGTTTCTGTAACCAGGAGTGGTTCTCGCATGGTGGAGCAAATACTGGAACCGGAGGGCATGTCTATGCGACTATGGAAGGGGGCAAAGGAATTGTTCTTTTCGGCAACGGCCCAAATCAGAACCGAATACCCGTATTGGACTTATTACGGGATTCTATATTTAAATCACTTGATTGGTATCGTGATTTGAATGTGGTAACGGAACCGATTCCAAAAGACCTAAAGGATAAGCTGTTGGGAAGCTATCAGCACATTGTTTTTGGGGAAAACATGACAGTATTCGAAAGAGGCGGAAAGATTTTCATGCAGCCGTCAATAGGGGTTGACGAATCAGAGTTACTCTACCTAGGTGATAATTTCCTTGAAGTAGATCAATATCCAAGCAAGTTAAGGATTGACGTTGAATCTGATCCAAACTTTATCACAATTTACCAAATAAGAAATATTACCAATGAAGAGAATCCGCTATACCGAAAAGATAAAATCTAAAGCATACCGCTTAATGAAAAAATTCCCAATCCAATTTCTTGATTATAGAAGGACAGGAGTAAAAGTATGCTTGATTTTATTGATTTCTCTCTTTATTCGATGCATTCCAATCACAAATGAAGCAGATTATTTAATTGAAAATGTCAACTTAATTGATGTTGTTAATGGTGAAACCATAGAAAATTGTTGGGTTGAGATTGTTGGAGAACGTATAGGTAAAATTCATTTGTCTGAAGTAAAGGGTGATTCAAGAACTAAAATAATCGACGGTACAGGAAAATATATTATTCCTGGACTTTGGGATATGCATGCTCATTACAGTCTTAACCATGATTTTGTCAATCCCCTGCTAATAGGGAATGGGGTTGTTGGTATTCGGGAAATGTGGGGGGTGCCAAATACAATCTTTGAGATAAGGAGACTAATAAATAAGGACTCGATTTTAGCACCTGACATATATACCTCTGGAGATATCATTGATGGCTACCCTCCTGTCTGGCCTTGGTCTACTAAGGTAAAGAACCCCCAGGAAGCGGTCAGTGCTGTTAAGGAACAAAAAAGTCAGGGTGTAGATTTTATAAAAATTTACACAAACCTATCTAAGGAAAGTTATGAAGCAATAGCTCAGGAAAGTAAGAAACTAGGAATTCCATTTGCTGGACACTTACCCTTAAAAGTTCCGATGGCTAAGGCCTTGGCTTTGGGGCAACAAAGCATAGAACATTTGAACGGTATACTAGAAGCATCATGCTCAAAACCTTTCAAACTGGATAGCATCGACCCAATGAATAGAATTGGAAGAGCCAGCTTCTTAGTAGAGAATTTTGATTCTAAGAAATTTGATGATTTGTGTGAAAAATTAGCAAAAAGCGATACATGGATATGTCCGACGCTCTCTGTGCTAAAAAATACATCCACAAAGCTGGACAAGGGATTCTTGACTGATGACAAACTAGAGTATATTCCTTTGCATACGAGACAATCTTGGACTGGAAGTACCAGGGATAAAAGTGAAGAATTTTACGAGGTATTTGAGCGTCTTTTTGACCTTCAAACTTCTTTATTAGGGAGAATGTCAGAGCGTGGCGTAAAGATATTGGCTGGCACAGATTTCCCAAACCCCTTCTGTTATCCTGGATTTGGTTTACATGAAGAACTTGTTCTCATGAACAATGCTGGTATGTCAACTTTAGAGGTGTTGAGGAGTGCCACCTATTATCCAGCAATATTTATGCAAAAAGAAGATTTATACGGCCAAGTATCCGAAGGAAAATCGGCGAGTGTTATTATTTTAAATGAGAATCCATTAAAAGATATAAGAAATACACAAAAGATTGAAGCAGTTTTCCTCAGAGGAAAGTATATTAATAAAGAGGAATTAAGTGAGCTAATGTTAAGCCTAAAAGACAAAAATCAATAAGGCGTAGATTACTACATTATGATGCTATGAACTTTAATGTCATTTTGGAGTTTCTATAAATTTCTTGAATACTAAGGTTCTTATCTACAAAATGTTTGACCGAAAAGAAATTTGTAAAAATTATTGACTATCTGCCCAACCACTTGTGGTTCTTGTGTGTTAGGGATTATTTTGTACGAAAAGAGTAAATCAATTCACATTTATTGCCATTCTCGCAGCCAAACAATTTGGATTCAAACCCTCCTAAATCCAGTTTTTCAATTTCCATCCTGTTTTTAGAATATTTCTTGTCGAACAATTCTCCTTCTATCAACAAAATCAATTTGTTATCCACGAAATGGCCTTTCAAGAATTTTCTATTCCCAAGTGAGTTATTTGAAATCCCTTTCCAAGAATTAGGTTTATCAGAAACAAGTACAGTCATATTATAAAAGTAGGTTTCCTTTTCCGTTATTCTTTCGTGTTTTTCCTCAATAAGAATTCCCTTTCCGTCCATTATCTCGGATGCTTTTAGATATGCAAGCTTAACAATTGATTTTTCTCCCATCTTAAACCGAGTTTCGATGGTCCATTCTCCGATTAGGAAATCTATACTCTTGGCTTGACAGAAACTATTATATATGATACATGTAAAAAACGATAAAAATAAAATGGCCCTAATCATTCTTCAAAGACTTGGATTCGCTTCAGTTTACGAATATTATAGACAAATAAAATTAATCTCTTACAATAAATAAATAGTAAAAAAAGAATCCCTCCGAAGAGGGATTCTTGATAGCTAATTCAAACAATCTTAAAATGAGATCAAAACCCAAAAGATTGCTAACTTAAAGGTATTTGAAATAGACTAGCCATATGAAAAGAAGTATTGAACTATGAAGAATTAGTTACGAACTGCTCGGTTTTGGAAATTAAAATCATGAGGCAAATTAAATTCATGACTTAACTCAATGAAGTCGAAAACCATTATTATAGATATTGAAGTTCCTATTATGAAAATCAGCTTGGCTGAGTAAAACCGAAAGTTATTTACGGTGGAGTAGCGCTCATTAGAGAATGTTAATTGAATTAATTTAACGCCAATTAGTTTGTTAAAGAATGTCCATATGTTTCATCAAATAAGGTAGAATATAAATCAGAATAAAAAAAGGGAACATTCCTTTAGGAAGTCCCTTTTATAGTGACTACGGCAGGATTCAAGTCTGCTGCCGATTGCTTAGAAGTCAGTTGCTCTATCAAGCTGAGCTTCCCGATTAAATCATTTTTTCAAAATTTCAAATCCTCTTGATGAGAAGACAGATGAGCTAAACATAATATTTAGCTTTTTTTCTTGTTACTATTAGTTTCCGGAATGATAAAATTGTTAAATTTTGTTAAAAAAATTATAGTTAGGGTAAAGTTAGGTCAAGCTGCAAAAAAAAACCTCCGAATTTCTCGGAGGCCTTGATTTTACTGGCGGTCTGGACGGGACTCGAACCCGCGACCCCCTGCGTGACAGGCAGGTATTCTAACCAACTGAACTACCAGACCAATGATTTTATCTAAAAAAGACTCTGACAACAGTCAGATTCAAATCTTGTTCATTTACTTTTTGCAAAGCGAGTGCAAATATACATTTCCGTTTCGGATTCAACAAAAGATTTTTTAAAAATTAGAATCAAGTAAATTTTTGCCGCTCAACCACAAATGTGTTCAGTATTTGGGAAAAGTTGGATTGTACGTCCACACCAACATATTTAATCTTGTACTGCGCACATTTTAACTTTAGATTTTCTTGGTATTCCCTCACTTTTTGTGTGTAGGCCTTTTTGATGTTCTCGGCGTAAAGATCTATGTGTGAGCCCGTCTCTACATCAACAAAGCGTTTAGGGGTGTTCTCAAATTCAAAATCGAGCTCATGCTTTTTATCCAGCAAATGAAAAAGCACCACAGCATGCTTGTTGTACTTAAGGTGACGAAGCGCATCAAAAAGCTGGGCATCATCAGTTTCGGTCTGGAACATGTCCGAAAACAAAAAAATGAGGCTCCGGCGATGCATCTTTTCGGCAATTTGATGTAGAAAAGTATATGTTTTGGTAGTTTCAGAGGTACTTTGTGTCGCAGCTACTTCGTTCAGTTTGGAGAACAACATCTGAAAATGACGTTCACTGTTTTTCTCCTTTGCATGAAAATTATACTCATTGGAGTAAACACTTAAGCCAACAGCATCACGTTGCTTTTTCAAGAGCTGCATTAAGGCTGCAATGGATAAAACACCAAACCCAATTTTGTTGAGGTTATCAATGGAAAGGTCCTTTATGCTGGGGTAGTGCATAGATGAGGAGTTGTCCAGTATCATATGACACCTTAAATTGGTCTCGTCTTCATACTTTTTGGTGTACAGCCGGTCCGTTTTTGCATATAGCTTCCAATCTATATGCTTTGTGCTCTCTCCTGAGTTATAAATCTTGTGTTCAGCAAATTCAGCTGAAAACCCATGAAAGGGACTTTTATGGATGCCACTGATAAAACCTTCAACAATCTGATTTGCCAAAAGTTCCAGGTTTTGAAAAAGTTGTGCCTTCTGAAGCTCTGATCTTACTTCCATAACAAGATTCTATGCCCAAGATAAAACAAAAAAGGCTTGGCAATTGCCAAACCTTTTTTAAAATCCGTTAAGGATAATTTTACAACGCTGCTTCGATAGCATCCGTATATACTTTCTTGGGAGATACCCCAACCTGACGATTCACAATCTCACCATCTTTGAAAACCAATACTGTTGGGATGTTACGCACACCATATTTAGCGGCATACTGCTGGTTGGCATCAACGTCTACTTTTCCAACAACGGCCTTACCTTCATATTCTGTACTCACCTCATCAATAATAGGGCCTACCATTCTACAAGGTCCACACCATGCTGCCCAAAAGTCAACAACTACAGGTTTATCGCTTTTTAATACTACTTCGTCAAATGTTGCATCTGTTATTTCTAGTGCCATTTTATTTATTTTATTGTTCGCAAAGTTAGTCAAATAATGTCCATGTTCCTTACCGCCCAAACATTCATTTTTATTATTGCACCATTGACATAAATTATAGGTGTCAGTTTAGTTTATAATGAATTTCATGGGATTCTAGCATAGAAAGTAGTTCGCTATTGATCTTTACTTTCTGTTTTCTACTGGATAGGTTCAGTTTGATTTCTTCCTCCATTTCGTACACTACAAAATTGAGAGGGTGATCTCCTTTATAGGATCGTAGAGTATCTTTTATGGTCTGAATGCGTTTTTCCTGCAGACGGTCAATGTTCAATTTAATAGTCAATTTTTTGGCATA
This sequence comes from Flagellimonas nanhaiensis, assembly GCF_003382275.1. Lineage (GTDB taxonomy): Bacteria > Bacteroidota > Bacteroidia > Flavobacteriales > Flavobacteriaceae > Flagellimonas > Flagellimonas nanhaiensis. The sequence goes on along the minus strand of NZ_QTJX01000006.1, from coordinate 68,980 downwards.
GGCATCCATTACATCCTGAAGCTGCTTAAAGTCGTTGAACTGCAACCGTGGATCTCCTTTTTTGCCTGTCTCCCTATTGACCCATCCCTCTCTAACGAAAGCTTTGATGTAGACAAACGAATTGATCATTAAAAAGTGGCGGAATTTTAGGTATTCCTCGCCAAAAATTCGAAACTCATGGGTGTCGGTGTAATCTTCCAGGGTAAAAAGACCCCATCCTTTTCCATTTTTTGAGATTCTATGTTGCACGTCTGTGATGACCCCGGCCACGGAAAGCTCCCTGTTCACATAGTCTTCCAGATTGGTAAAAGCAGAAACACTGCTATTGCAGAACGCGGTAATTTCTTTTTTAAAGTCATCCAAAGGATGTCCAGAAATGTAGATTCCCACAACCTCTTTTTCTCTTCTGAGTTTCTCCATGGTGCCCCAGTCTTCGCAAGGAGGAACAACTGGCTCTGGAATCTGGACTTCACTGGCATCTCCAAAAAGGCTTACTTGGGAAGAATTTTCGTTCTCCTGGAATTTTGCACCATACTTGACTGCTTTTTCCAAAAAAGTAATACCATCGCCTTCATGATGAAAATATTGAGCGCGATGTGTATCTCCAAAGGAATCAAACCCTCCTGCCAAAGCAAGATTTTCAAAGGATTTTTTGTTGGCGGACCGTAAATCGACTCGTTTTGCCAAATCAAAAACTGATTTATAAGAGCCATCTTCCTTGCGATTTTCCACAATGGTCTCCACTGCGGAACGTCCCACTCCTTTAATGGCTCCCATTCCAAATCGTACCGCGTTGTCCTTGTTCACCGCAAACTTGTAGTAAGATTCATTCACATCTGGCCCCAATACTTCCAATCCCATTCGCTTACATTCCTCCATAAAGAAGGTAACCTGCTTAATGTCGTTCATGTTGTTGGACAGCACAGCCGCCATATATTCAGCAGGGTAGTGGGCTTTCAAATAAGCAGTTTGGTAAGCAATGTATGCATAGCATGTAGAGTGACTCTTGTTGAAAGCGTAGGAGGCAAAGGCTTCCCAATCCTTCCAAATTTTCTCCAGAACATCTCGGGGATGCCCATTTTTTTCACCACCATCCAAAAATTGGGGTTTCAATTTCTGTAGAAGGGCAAAAATCTTTTTCCCCATGGCCTTTCTCAATACGTCGGCATCACCTTTGGAAAAACCGGCCAGTTTTTGTGAAAGTAACATCACCTGCTCTTGGTATACCGTAATTCCATAAGTTTCCTTAAGGTATTCTTCCATGTCTGGAAGGTCATAGGTGATTTCTTCATCCCCATGTTTTCTGGCGATGAAACTTGGGATATATTCCATGGGACCTGGGCGATACAAGGCGTTCATGGCGATAAGGTCATCAAAAACCGTAGGTTTTAGGTTTTTCATGTGCTTCTGCATCCCGGGAGATTCATATTGGAATATCCCCACGGTATCTCCACGTTGAAAAAGCTCGTAAGTCTTTTCATCATCCAAAGGGAATTCGTCCGGAATCAATTCGATTCCCGTCCGCGCTTTTACAATTTTTACCGTATCCTTGATAAGTGTCAGGGTCTTTAATCCCAAAAAGTCCATTTTTAGAAGACCTGCACTCTCCACCACGGAGTTATCAAACTGGGTTACGTAAAGATCAGAATCCTTTGCGGTAGCTACAGGAACAAAGTTTGTAATGTCATCAGGAGTAATGATTACCCCACAGGCATGGATTCCCGTATTTCGTAAGGAACCTTCCAGAACACGGGCCATGTTTACGGTTTGCCCCTCTAGATCATCTCCTTCGGAGATATTCAACAATTGATGCACTTTGTCCAGTTCATCTGAACGGAATTTTTTCTTCAGATCTGCTTCATCAACCCCAAAGATTTTGCCCAACTTGGACATGTTGGGAATGAGTTTTGCAATGCGATCGGCATCATTCAACGGTAAATCCAAAACTCTTGCGGTATCCCGAATTGAGGATTTGGCCGCCATGGTACCATAGGTGATGATCTGAGCCACCTGGTTTGCTCCATATTTATTGATGACATAGTCCATGACCTTACCTCGACCTTCGTCATCAAAGTCAATATCAATATCGGGCATGGACACCCTGTCCGGATTCAGGAAACGCTCAAAAAGCAGATCATACTTTAAGGGGTCAATATTTGTGATGCCCAAGCAATAGGCTACCACAGATCCTGCTGCGGAGCCCCGTCCTGGACCTACGGAGACTCCCATGTTGCGAGCTTCGCGGATAAAATCTTCCACAATCAAAAAATACCCAGGATAACCTGAGTTTTCAATGGTGCCCAACTCAAAATCAATACGTTCTGTGATTTCGGCTGTGATTTCTCCGTACCGTTTTTCGGCTCCTTGATAGGTAATATGTTTCAGGTAGGCATTCTCGCCACGTTTTCCTCCATCTAGAGTATCTTCTTCAACCTTGAATTCTTGGGGAATGTCAAACTTTGGAAGGAGTACGTCCCGGGCCAAATCATAAACCTCAATTTTGTCTATGATTTCCTTGATGTTCAAAATGGCCTGCGGCACGTCTTTGAACAACTCCTTCATATCTTCGGAAGATTTGAAGTAGTATTCCTGATTGGGGAGCCCGTAGCGATATCCCCGGCCTCGGCCTATGGGTGTCGCTTGCTTTTCGCCATCTTTGACACACAGGAGGATGTCGTGTGCCTCAGCATCCTTTTTGTCGCAATAATAGGTGTTGTTGGTAGCGATGAGCTTCACATTATGCTTTTTGGCCAATTGGATAAGCACTTGATTTACGCGGTCCTCATCTTCCTGCCCATGACGCATCATTTCAATGTAAAGGTCGTCGCCAAACTGTTCTTTCCACCAGATTAGTGCTTCTTCAGCCTGTTTTTCGCCAACATTCAGGATTTTGTTGGGGACTTCACCATAGAGGTTTCCTGTGAGAGCAATGACATTATCCTTGTATTGCTCTACAATTTTTTTGTCGATTCTGGGGACATAATAGAAACCATCTGTATAGGCCATGGAGGACATTTTGGCCAGATTGAGGTAGCCTTGTTTGTTCTTTGCCAACAGTACAATTTGATACCCGTAGTCCTTAACATTTTTATTGGTATGGTCTTCACAGACGTAGAATTCGCATCCAACAATGGGGGTGATTTCTTGTTCGGTTGCAGGTACTCCTTTTTCCTCGAGTTCTTTATTCCTTTCTTGGACCCCTTTATTGTGAGCCTTTATTTCTTTCACAAAGTGAAAGGCACCCATCATATTGGCGTGATCGGTAAGGGCAACGGCAGTCATTCCATGTTCAGCAGTAGCCTTAACCAAACTTTTAATATTTATGGTGGATTGAAGTACCGAAAATTGTGAGTGATTGTGTAGGTGTGCAAAGGGAGCCTCGACCAGGCTCTCAATGTTCTCATTGATTTCTGCTTCCGAAATCTCACCAGTATCTTTTTCCCAAAGCGCATCTGCAATAGCCTTGGATGCTTTTTTAAGGTTGATGTGCTTTAACCCGATAAGTTCAATTTCCTGGGGATTAGCTTCAGAAAATTGCTCGTAGTAATCGGGTTGAACATCAAGTTCCTCAATGGTAAAATGCTTTTTCCTGACCAATTCCAAAAAGCATCGGGTAGTGGCCTCAACGTCTGCTGTGGCGTTATGTGCTTCAGCAAAAGGTTCTCCAAAAAGGTGCTCATGGAGTTCTGTCAATGTGGGTAGTTTAAACTTACCGCCCCTACCTCCAGGAATCTTGCACATTTCGGCTGTAGATTCCGTACAGGTGTCCAACACGGGCAAATTGGCCAATGAGTTTTCAACCCCCATTCGATGGAATTCGCAGCCCATAATGTTGATGTCAAAATCTACATTTTGACCAACCACAAACTTGGCTCGAGATAGGGCGTTGTTGAAAGCTTCTAGAACTTCGATGAGTTTTGACCCTTTTTGTTCGGCAAGTGCAGTGGAGATTCCATGCACCTGCTCAGCTTCATAAGGAACATTAAATCCTTCGGGTTGTACCAAAAAATCCTGATGCTCCACCAAGTTCCCCAACTCATCGTGCAACTGCCATGCAATCTGAACACATCGTGGCCAGTTGTCCGTATCGGTAATTGGGGCGTCCCAACGTTTGGGCAAACCTGTGGTTTCGGTATCAAAGATTAGGTACATAAATCGTTTATGCTAGCAAAAAATAAATGACTAAAAATAGATAAACCCAGCACTATTTTAAAAAGTAGTTTTTATGAGTTATCAACGTATCCAGGAAAATTACAAGTTTAATCTTATGCATGGCATTCGTTACCTTTAGCGTTTAAAACCAACTTTTATAATGAAAAGCACTATTTGGCGCAAAGCCTTATCCATTTGTTTTTTGCTATTGGGTTTTTGGATAATTAGTTCTTGTAAGTCTGAGTCAAAACCGGAATCAGAACAGGAAGATAGGCCGCCTAACTTCATTGTCATTTTTGCTGATGATTTGGGTTATGGCGATTTAAGTTGTTATGGGAATCCAACCATTCTCACTCCAAATTTGGATCGTATGGCCCATGAAGGACAAAAGTGGACCAATTTTTATGTAGGGGCAAGTGTATGTACGCCCAGTAGAGCAGCCCTTCTTACAGGTAGGCTACCTATCAGAAACGGAATGACCAGTAATAAAAATCGTGTCCTTTTTCCAGATTCCAAGAATGGATTACCAGCCGAAGAAATTACCCTTGCGGAGCAATTGAAGAAAGCAGGATATACCACTGCGGCTATTGGAAAATGGCATTTGGGACATAGAGAACAATATTTGCCCACTAATAACGGATTCGATTATTATTATGGTATCCCATACTCTAATGATATGGATTGGGTAGTTGAGAACCCAAAAGGTGGATATTGGAATCTGCAGAACGATGACTTAAAAACCGAACATTTTAATGTACCCTTGCTGCGCGGCACGGAAATTATTGAAAGACCCGCAGATCAGAACACTATTACCAAGCGGTATAGTGCGGAAACTATTTCTTTTATTAAGCAGAATAAGGACAAACCTTTTTTTGTTTATTTGGCGCACAACCTCCCCCATATTCCTTTGTTCGCTTCTGAAGAGGCCAAAGGTAAAAGTGAACGTGGACTATATGGAGACGTGGTTCAGGAAATAGATCATGGGGTAGGTCAAATCCTAGAGACACTCAAGTCAGAGGGATTGGTCGAAAACACCATTGTGGTTTTTACCTCCGATAATGGGCCTTGGCTTCCTTTCAAAAATAGTGGTGGTAGCGCTGGCCTTTTAAAAGCGGGAAAAGGTTCAACCTGGGAAGGCGGCATGCGTGAGCCTGGAATTTTTTGGGGACCCGGTTACATAAAGCCAGGGTTGGTCACGGATATAGGTTCTGCAATGGATCTTTTTGCGACCTTTAGTGCCATGGCTGGGATTGACATTCCACAAGATCGTGTTATGGACAGCTATGATTTAGGTCCAACTTTGATAGAGCGCAAACCAAGTCCCCGTAACCACATTATGTATTATCGGGGAACAGAACTTTATGCTGCCCGTCTTGGTGATTATAAGGCGCATTTTATTACTCAAGGTGTTTATGGTCAATTTGGAGAGCGTGAAGAACATGATCCCCCGGTATTGTATCATTTAAACCATGATCCTTCAGAACGGTTCAATGTAGCGAAAGGCAATGAAGAAATTATTGGTCAAATTCAAGAATTGGTGAAAGTCCACAAATCTAATTTGATTCCTGGTAAAGACCAATTGGCTGAAAGGGAGCAGAAAGTCGATTAGGGCATTGTACATTAAAAGAAATCAAGTATATTTGCACCCGCTTTAACAGAAAGCGATTTAAAAAGAATTAATAACCAGGGTCGGGCACCCTACAAATTAATGTGATATGCCAGTTAAGATTAGACTTCAAAGACACGGTAAAAAAGGTAAACCTTTCTATTGGATAGTAGCCGCCGATTCAAGAGCAAAAAGAGATGGTAAATTTTTGGAAAAATTGGGAACTTATAACCCCAATACCAATCCAGCTTCTATCGACATCAATGTGGACAACTCGGTAAAGTGGTTGCAAAACGGTGCACAGCCTACCGATACTGCAAGAGCTATCCTTTCTTATAAAGGAGTTTTGTTGAAGCATCATTTATGGGGTGGAGTTCGCAAAGGAGCTTTGACCGAGGAGCAAGTGGAAGAAAAGTTCAACGCTTGGTTGGAAGAAAAGGAAAAAGCTGTTCAGGCTAAGAGAGATGGATTGAGCAAAGCTCAAGCTGAAGCTAAGGCAAAAGCTTTGGAAGCTGAGAAAGAGGTCAGTGAAAAAAGAGCTGCTGCTGCCATACCAGAAGTAGAAGAAGAGGCTGCGGAAGAAGTTGCTGAAGGAGCGGAGGCAGCTGCAGAAGAAACTGCTGCTGTTGAAGAGCCTGCTAAAGAAGAAGCTGCGGAACCTGAAGCTAAGGCCGAAGAGGCTGCTCCTGCTGAGGAAGCTGAAGCTAGCAAGGAAGAAGAGTAAGATTTTAGACGATGCGCAAGGAAGATTGTTTCTACCTGGGCAAAGTCGTATCAAAATACAGTTTTAGGGGGGAGGTATTGGTAAAGCTCGATACCGATGAGCCCGAAATCTACGAAAACATGGAATCAGTTTTTGTTTCATTGGGAAACAATCTGATTCCATTTTTTATTGACCGTTGCCGATTGCACAAATCGGCCTTGCTTCGCATAGATTTTGAAGATGTAAAGGATGAATCTTCTGCCGATAAGATCATTGGCTCTGAGTTATATCTTCCCTTGGAAATGCTTCCACAACTATCAGGAAACAAGTTTTATTTTCATGAAGTTATTGGTTTTACTTTGATGGATGAGATTCATGGTGATATTGGAATCATCAAAGCTGTTAACGACAGTGCATCCCAAGAACTTTTTGAAGCCGAGAAAGATGGTAAGGAACTGTTGATTCCCATTACCGATGACATCATTACCAAAGTGGACCGGGGTGCCAAAACCATTTATGTAAAGGCTCCAGAAGGTTTGGTGGATTTGTATCTGAAAGACTAAGAGGGCAGGTCATTGTCTGGAAACGATATTCTTCAACGATTTTTTTTCTAGCGGAAGGTCCACTTCTATATCGGGAACAACTCCTCGATTTGCTTTTGCATGCTTGGGTCGATAAAATATGTAAAGTGGGCTCAGCACAGTAATCCCTGAATTTGGCAAAATGTATTTTTTGACCTGAGCAGATTGATTTGACCTGCCTCCGGTTTCCTTGCCCATTAGGGTTCCAATGTTGAAATCTTGGACAATATAGGAGAACACAAGGGCTTGCGAGTAGGTTCTTTCATTGATGGCCACGAAAATTTTGCCTTCAAAAATTTTGTCGTTTTTGGGTTCGGTCCATTGCGGAAAGTCCAAAGTAATGGTATCTCCAATCTTCAAATGAGGCAATCGATTTATGTTTTCTTTGGCCACACGAGCAGTTATTTTGGAAGTGGGAGTATATTTTGTAGTGGTCAAATAAGAAAGTAATTTGTCACTAAGCTCCCTAGCTCCACCTCCATTTTCCGATACGTCTATAACGAGAGTTTCAATTTTTTTTCTAAAAATGGTTTCAAAACATTTTTCCAAGAATTCCTCAAACTCTTGCAACTTAGCTTTGTCAAATGTTCTTATCGTCAACAAGGCCTTTTTCTTCCCTAGATATTTGTATTCAAACAGATTTTTTGTTTTTCCCTTTTTGGAAAATGAATGGGAAAGCTGTGTCCAATTGGTGGGTATCGGTATTTTTTCTTCCAAGACTACCCAAGGGTCAGAGTTGGGATTTACGTCAAACAAATCCAGGTAATGCGAAAACCTTCTTTGAATGACAAAGTTTTTTAGCTCCTTGGATTCTCCTCGAACAATTTTACGCGCGTCTTCCAAAAACTTTTGCATCTCCAGATTTCCAATGGAGAATACTTTAACTTTTTTGGAATATTGATGAGGCCCGGCATAAACTTCGTTTCCTATGATTTCAATATAGGTGTTAATGTTTAAGGAGTCAGGGTTCCTTTCTGGAACCATCAACCCAAAATGGGCATCATTGAATATGGGATTGAGCTTGGAGAATAGTCTCCATGCCTCTTTCGTTGTCATGTCCGCTAAGGATTGCCTGATTTCTTGTTTGGCTTTCACATAATCAGCAATGTTCACGGTATGCGTCATTTTTGGATGTGTGTTTTCAACAAAATGAACCAGTGAGTCAAAATCTTGACTTATCTCCTCTTTGGAAAGTAGATAAGGTTCATTATGGTCAATGGAACTGATTTTTTTGGTTTGTCCGGAAGTGATACAACATGTTATCAATAAAACTTTACAGAAAGAGGTTCGAATACGATTCATTATAAGACTCATTAAACATTTGTCAATACTAAAACTAGGGTGAAAAGCAGTTAGCTTACGGACAATTGAATTGAAAGAGGGAAATATTGAACTGACCGGCTCAATTTTAAGTTCAGAAGTATGTCAAAACTGGTCTTTGTTTAGCTGAGTTTGATTTTAAACCTATATTTATAATCATCTTTGATTCTTTGTCTATGTTGCGCTATTACTTTGTAATTATCAGTCTTTGTTTGCTTTCCTGTGCAGAAAAGCAGGATAAAAAAGTAAAAAGGGAAGGTCTCCCAAATGTTGTGTTGATTTTCACAGACGACCAGGGTTATCAAGATGTAGGTGTTTTTGGTTCACCCAATATTGAGACGCCCCATTTGGATCAAATGGCCGCTGATGGAATTAAATTGACCAGTTATTATTCAGCTCAAGCCGTTTGCTCTGCATCAAGAGCAGGAATTTTAACGGGATGCTACCCTAACCGAATAGGAATACACAATGCCCTTGGTCCGGACAATACCCACGGCATACATGAAGAAGAGACTACCTTAGCGGAAATGCTCAAGGACAAAGGATATGCGACTGCTATTTTTGGAAAATGGCATTTAGGACACCATCCTATGTTTTTGCCCACTAGGCATGGGTTTGATGAGTGGTTTGGAATTCCCTATTCCAATGATATGTGGCCTTATCATCCTCAACAGGGGCCTATTTTTAATTTTCCGGACTTGCCATTGTATGAAAATGAAAAAGTGATTGACACCTTGGTAGAACAATCTCAATTGACCACCCAAATTACAGAGCGGAGTGTGGATTTCATCCAAAGAAATAAAGACAAACCTTTCTTTTTGTATGTGCCACATCCCCAGCCACATGTTCCCTTGTTCGTCTCCGACAAGTTCAAGGGTAAATCTGAACGGGGGTTGTATGGTGATGTGATTATGGAAATTGATTGGTCTGTTGGGGAAATCATGAAAGCACTCAAGGATAATGGGCTGGAAGAAAACACCATTGTGATTTTTACCTCGGACAATGGACCATGGTTATCCTATGGCAACCATGCCGGTAGCGCCCTTCCCTTAAGGGAAGGAAAAGGCACCGCTTGGGAAGGAGGGCAGCGAGAGCCGTTTATTATGAAATACCCTGCAATGTTCAAGGCAGGAGCCACCATTGATGTCCCCATAATGGCAATCGATATATTGCCGACCATAGCAGAACTTACCAAGGCTGAATTACCAAAAAGAATCATCGATGGAAAAAGCGCGCTGAAAGTTTTGACAGAGGAGAGCATACAGAGCCCTCAGGAGGCCTATTTCTTTTATTATCGGGTAAATGAGATGTTCGGGGTTCGCTATGGAAAATGGAAGCTCTATTTTCCGCATCGCTACAGGACCATGGATGGGCAAGAACCAGGAGGGGATGGGTTACCGGGTAACTATCGCATGATTGATATGGAGGAAATTGAATTATACGATTTGGAGAACGATATCAGCGAAACAAAAAATGTAGCAGATGAAAATCCGGATGTGGTTGCCCATATTAAATATTTGGCCAATGGCATGAGGAAGAGATTGGGAGATTCGTTATTGGAATTGGAAGGAACGGAAACAAGAGAACCCGGAAGATTGGATGAACAAGCTTTTTAAATTCAAAGAATTTACGGTTGAACAAGACAAATGTGCCATGAAAGTGGGTACAGATGGGGTGTTGTTGGGAGCTTGGACTTCGTTGCGCAACAATCCACAATCTATTTTGGATGTTGGTGCCGGAACTGGACTGATAGCCTTGCAACTGGCCCAGCGTTCCAGCGCAGAACTCATTGATGCCATTGAATTGGATGAAGCTGCTTACGAACAATGTGTTCAGAATTTTGAGGCTTCACAATGGGCTGATAGGTTGTTTTGTTATCATGCCGGATTTGATGAGTTTATGGACGAGATTGATGACGAATACGATTTGATTGTTTCCAATCCGCCTTTTTATGTGGAGGAGGTGGCGAGTGGTGATGTCGCGCGTGATTTGGCGCGTCAAAATAACTCACTGCCATTCCAGGAATTGCTACAAGGAGTATCAAAGCTGTTGTCTCAAGATGGGATATTTTCTGTGATAATACCATACAAGCAGGAGCTGGATTTTCTCCATTTGGCCACAATGGTCGGATTGCATCCTAGCCGCATAACCCATGTGAAAGGAACACCAGAAGCAGAAGTGAAGAGGAGCTTGATTGAGCTTACATTTTCAAAAACTGAAACTAAATTCAACGAATTGGTTATTGAATTGGCTCGCCATCAATACACAAAACAGTATATTGAGCTTACCAAAGCATTTTATTTAAAAATGTAACAATACACTTCCATATTGTTATATTTCATCATTACCTTTGGCCAAAAATTTTTTGTATGAGACCCGATTTATTTGAAGCACCTGATTATTACAATTTGGATGATTTACTTTCCGAGGAGCACAAACTGGTGCGTGATGCTGCCCGTCAGTGGGTGAAGAGAGATATTTCTCCCATCATTGAGGAATTCGCCCAAAAAGCGGAATTTCCAAAGCAAATCATTGGTGGACTTGCCGAAATCGGTGCATTTGGACCCTACATTCCTGAAGAATATGGTGGAGCCGGACTAGATCAGATCAGCTATGGGTTGATCATGCAAGAAATTGAAAGGGGAGATAGTGGGGTGCGCTCTACAGCTTCGGTACAATCCTCTTTGGTGATGTACCCTATTTATGCGTATGGTAACGAGGAGCAACGCAAAAAATACCTGCCTAAATTGGCTTCGGGAGAATGGATGGGCTGTTTTGGTCTAACTGAACCTAACCACGGTTCCAATCCCGGAGGAATGGAAACCAAGTTCAAGGATATGGGGGACCATTATTTACTGAATGGGGCCAAACTTTGGATTTCCAATTCGCCATTTGCTGATGTTGCAGTGGTTTGGGCCAAGAATGAAGAAGGTAGGATTCACGGATTAATTGTGGAGCGAGGCATGGAAGGTTTCTCCACTCCGGAAACCCATAATAAATGGTCGCTACGCGCCTCTGCAACGGGAGAGCTGATTTTTGATGATGTAAAGGTCCCAAAAGAAAACCTATTACCAGGTAAAAATGGCTTGGGTGCCCCACTAGGCTGTTTAGATTCAGCTCGATATGGAATTGCGTGGGGGGCCATTGGCGCAGCCATGGATTGCTACGACACCGCATTGCGATATGCCAAGGAACGTATCCAGTTTGGTAAGCCTATTGCTGCCTATCAATTACAACAAAAGAAATTGGCCGAGATGATTACAGAGATTACCAAGGCACAATTATTGGCTTTCCGATTGGGACAGTTAAAAAATGAAGGACGGGCTACAACGGCACAAATCTCAATGGCCAAGCGTAACAATGTGGATATGGCCATAAAAATTGCTAGAGAAGCGCGTCAAATTTTAGGTGGAATGGGAATTACTGGAGAGTATAGTATCATGCGCCACATGATGAACTTGGAAAGTGTGATTACCTACGAAGGAACCCATGACATCCATTTATTGATCACAGGTGCTGACATTACGGGAATCCCTGCTTTTAAATAGGCTATTTTTCGTCGTTTATCCGTTTCAGTTCTTGGATATCTAACATATCTTTAGGTCGCCCTGATTTGATTTTACTATCTATCAAATCATCTAATGATAGAACACGCCATGTCAAATTTGACCCTTCAGTGGTTACGATTTCAGCTTTATCATAAGCTTCATCAAAAGATTTGTTATTTAGGGAAAAATTGGTGATTAATTCAAGGTTTAAGTCTATTGGGGAGAATTTAATGGATATGTTTTGTTCTTTATTTTTTACTTCGATGGGAAATTCATCTATTTCATAACCCATCGTATTAAAAACTTTCGCAAGCTTATCAAAATTTTCATCAGTAGTCTCAATCCAAAAATCAACATCTGCCGAGTGTCGTTGATATCCATGAAAGTTAACCGCACCTCCTCCAATCATAATCATCCTTACCTCAAATTTATTGGCAAGCTCTAAGAATACGTCAATATTTTCTTTCCATTGGTGCAAGTCAGGATGTTTTTATCTCTATTACAAAACTGTTTTCTGTTTTTGAAACTTTGCTTTCTTTGACAGGAAAATTCTTTAATCGCTCGGCCATTTCAAGAAACCTATAAAAGCGATCCGCGGGAAGTAGGGCCAGAAAGTCTTTTTCTTGTATTGAATTGCTTTCTTTTTTTGTGCGAAAATCAATTTTCATAAGGTAAAGTTAGCACGATAGGACGAATTTCAGCTGAAATAGCCTATCAAAATTTAAAAATCGAGTAATTTACAACATGTTTGCTTTGGTAGATTGCAATAACTTCTATGCATCATGTGAACGGGCTTTTCAGCCTCAGTTCAATAATGTTCCTGTGGCCATTTTGTCCAATAATGATGGTTGTTTTATTTCGCGCAGTGATGAAGCCAAAAAATTGGGTCTGCCTATGGCTGCTCCTGCATTCAAATACCGAAAATTTTGTGAGGACAATGGAATAAAGGTATTTTCCTCAAATTACCCTTTATATGGTGATATGAGTACCAGGGTAATGAATATCCTGGGGACATTTACACCAGAGATGGAGGTGTACAGCGTTGATGAAGCCTTTTTAAAGTTTGATGGATTTAGGAATTATGATTTTGATGACTATGGAAGAAAAATCCAACAAACAATTCAAAAGTGTACTGGAATTCCAATCAGTATTGGGATTGCACCTACAAAAGCTTTGGCCAAGGTAGCCAACAAAATTGCCAAAAAGTTAAGGTCAAAAACAGGAGGAGTATATGTTATTCAATCTGAAGAAAGGCACCTCAAAGCCCTAAAATGGACCAAAATTGAAAGTGTCTGGGGTATTGGCCATGGCAATCTAAAGCGGGTAAAGACCCAGAACGTAAAAACGGCTTATGACTTTATCCAACTGCCCGATGAATGGGTAAGAAAACAAATGGCAATCATTGGTCTGAAGTTGAAAAAGGATTTGGAGGGCACCCCAACCTTGGATTTGGATGACGATACCCGCGATAAAAAGGCCATTGCAACCACGCGAAGTTTCGAATACACCTATTCCAATATTGAAGACATCAAAGAGCGCATATCCACTTTTGCATCCAGTTGTGCCGAAAAGTTGCGGGCCCAGAACAGTAGCTGCAATCATGTTGTGGTACTTTTGAGAAGCAATAGGCACAAAAAGAACGAACCACAGGACAGAAGCAGTGTCATTGTTACATTGCCCTATGCTACAGATTCAAGTTTGACCATAAGCAATTATGCTGTTGAAGCAGCAGCTTCCATTTTCAGACCAGGAATAAAATACAAAAGGGCAGGGGTGATTGTATCAGGTTTGGTGCCTACTAACGAAAGACAATTAGATTTATTCTTGACGGAAAATCCGAAGCACCATGAGATTATGAAGGTTATGGACAAGGTGAATGACAAATATGGATATAAGATTAAAATAGCCAATCAGGACTTGGAGCGAACTTGGAAAATGCGCCAAGAGCACCTTTCCCCAAGATATACTACAGACATCAATGAGATTATTACAGTAAAATGACCTCTAAAAAAACGCCAGAAATCAATTCTCTTATCTTTTTTGAGCCAAATGAAGATGAAGGTCAAGAAATCCTATTGTCCAACAATAGCGTATCAGCTGGGTTTCCATCGCCAGCTGAAGATTTTAAACAAAAACGTATTAGTCTGGATCGTACATTGATTCGAAACAAGGAAGCCACTTTTTATGCAAGGGTCAGTGGGCAATCCATGGTAGGAGCGGGATTAGATGATGGAGACTTACTGGTAATCGATAGAAGTTTGGAGGGAGAACATGGTAAGATAGCTGTTTGTTTTTTAGATGGAGAGTTTACCGTGAAAAGATTGCATATAGAAAAAGGGAAAATTACATTGATGCCCGAAAATGAAAAATACAGACCCATACCAGTGTCCAAAGACAGTGATTTATTGATTTGGGGCATAGTGACCTATGTAATCAAGGCGGTTTGATCGCCTAACCAATTGGCGAATCAAAAACCTTTACTATCTTTGCCTTGTTGTGTTGGATTTCAATCCATAGGATTGGAATCAAGTTGGGGCATCAAAGTGATGCTCGCCAATGAAAGGCTTTCCATTTGGAAGGCTTTTTTTGTTTATGAGAGCTAATTATGGGATTTCACATAAATGATGGGCGGTTATCCCCCCGAGCTATATCGCATTGAACGCAGTCTAAGGAGCGGTTGAGAGGGAGATAAAAAAGTGTAGAATGTTCAATGTCATCAGGTATTAGTGGAGATTGGCAAAATTCGTGTCAAATCTTTATGTGATTTATGTTCACACCATAGATTCTTCGCTTTGCTCAGAATGACAATCAGAAATAAAATCAACTCCCTGCAATACTGTGGGCTACATGATGAACCAGTGAAGCGGCGAGTTTGGCCGTTTGTCCATCAATGTCATACTTGGGGTTCATTTCCGCAATATCCAAACTGATCAGTTTTCCAGAACCCATGATGGTCTTTAGGCATTCTAGAACAATATAGGGAGTAAAACCCATGGGGGAGGGAGCACTGACCCCTGGTGCATAGGCCGAAGAAAACCCATCTAGATCAATGGTAACGTACACGTGGTCCACATTTTTGACAAAGGCATGAATCCATGTGTTGATTTCTTCCAAAAAAGGCGCTTGAAAGGTATCTGACATCACATAAGTAACATCTAAATCACGGGCCGTTTGAAAAAGGACTCTGTCATTGGCGTCTTTTCGTATGCCGAGACAGAGGTAATTAAAATCGATATGTTCCTCTTGGCACTCCATGGCAATTTGGTAAAATGGAGTTCCAGAATTGTTTTGCTCTGTATTTTTTCGAAGGTCGAAATGTGCATCAAAATTTATGATGCCAATGGTCTGTGCTTCTTTTTTGGTGTCCAAATAGCGTTCAATACCATGGTAATGGCCATAAGCCACATCATGTCCGCCTCCCAAAACAATAGGGAACTGTTTTTTCTGTAATAAAGTAAGGACAGTATCGCTAAGAGTTTCTTGAGCGGCTTCCATATCTCCATTGTCGCAGGTGATGTTTCCCACATCATGCAAAAGAACTTGTCCCGGAAGATGATTGGGCATTTTGGCAAAGCTACTTTTGATGGCATCCGGCCCGTTTACGGCTCCGGGTCTGCCTTGGTTTCGACTTACACCCTCATCACAAGCATAACCCAATAGGGCAATGGACTTTTTTTGGGCTTCAGGAAGTTCCTCCAATGGGGTGCAATGCACCTTTTCATGAAGGTACAACCATTTATTGGAGACCCGTCCTGTCCAAATATCCTTTATGGGAGCCTTGTAATGCTTCATAGAACTAAAAGAGATTGTCCAAAATATCAGATTCAACGATATGGGGCAAAGTTACCTTTAAATCTGGAGTTCGGTCCATTTCTCGCTTTATGGCAAAGAGGGCTTCTTTGTTGCGGGCCCAACTTCTTCGGGAAATACCATTGTTTACATCGTAAAACAACATACGCTTCAATCTAACGGAAGCCTCTTCGGAACCGTCGAGTACCATTCCAAAGCCACCATTGATGACCTCGCCCCATCCAACACCACCACCATTGTGGATGGATACCCAGGTGGCACCCCTAAAACTATCACCAATCACATTATGAATGGCCATATCGGCAGTGAATTTACTGCCGTCATAAATATTACTGGTCTCCCTAAAGGGAGAATCGGTACCACTCACGTCATGATGGTCCCTACCCAAAACCACGGGAGCGGAAATTTTTCCTTCCGCAATGGCATTGTTGAAGGCTTCGGCAATTTTGCTTCTTCCTTCCGCATCAGCATATAGGATTCGGGCTTGCGAGCCTACCACCAATTTATTCTGTTCAGCTTCAGCAATCCATTTGATGTTGTCCTGCATTTGTTGTTGGATTTCCTCTGGGGCTTCTGCCTTGATGTTTTTCATCACCTCCAATGCTATGGCATCAGTTTTTTGCAGATCTTTTGGATTGCCAGAGGTGCAGACCCATCGGAAGGGCCCAAAACCGTAATCAAAGCACATGGGTCCCAAAATATCCTGAACGTAGGAGGGGTATTTAAAATCGATTCCATTATCAGCCATCACATCACCTCCTGCACGGGAAACTTCCAGTAAAAAGGCATTTCCATAGTCAAAGAAATAGGTGCCTTTTTCAGTATGCTTGTTAATGGCATCGATTTGTCTTCGAAGGGATTCTTGTACTTTTTCCTTAAAAGCTGATGGATTTTGAACCATAAGGGTGTTGGCTTCGTCGAAAGAAAGCCCTACTGGATAATAACCACCTGCCCAAGGATTGTGCAAAGAGGTTTGGTCCGATCCTAAATGGACAAAAATTTCTTCTTCGAAGAAACGTTCCCATACCTCCACCACATTACCGATGTAGGCCAAAGAAACGGTCTCATTGTTTGCGATTGCTTGCTTCGTCCTGGAGACGAGAGTGTCCATGTCTTCAATAAGTTCATCCACCCAGCCTTGTTGGTGTCTTTTTTTGGCCGCTTCAGGATTAACTTCGGCACAAACAGTGATACATTCTGCTATGTTTCCTGCTTTGGGCTGAGCCCCACTCATGCCTCCCAATCCAGCAGTTAGAAACACTTTCCCTTTAGGGAAATCATTTTTTTCCAATACTTTTCGGAAGGCATTCATGACCGTAATGGCAGTTCCGTGTACGATGCCCTGTGGACCAATGTACATGTAAGAGCCAGCGGTCATCTGTCCGTATTGGGTAACGCCCAGCGCATTGAATTTTTCCCAGTCATCCGGCTTGGAATAGTTGGGAATCATCATGCCATTGGTCACTACTACCCTTGGTGCCTCCTTGGAGGAAGGGAACAGTCCCATGGGGTGGCCCGAATACATGTGCAAAGTCTGTTCCTCGGTCATTTCGGCCAAATATTTCATGGTCAACAAGTACTGCGCCCAATTTTGAAATACCGCTCCGTTACCTCCATAAGTAATCAATTCTTCAGGATGTTGTGCCACCGCTGGGTCAAGATTATTTTGAATCATCAGCATGATGGCGGCCGCCTGTTCGGTCTTGGATGGGTATTCTGAAATGGGCCGAGCATGCATAGCATAGCTAGGTTTAAATCGATGCATATAGATTCGACCATAAGTTTGTAGCTCTTCGGCAAATTCTTTGGCAAGTTCAGCATGCCAAGCTTCTGGAAAATAGCGCAAGGCGTTTTGTACCGCTAATTTTTTTTCCTCCTTGGAAAGGATGTCCTTTCGTTTGGGAGCTGGATTTCCTGCCTCTGGATATGTTTTTTTTGAAGGCAATTCCGAAGGAATTCCTTGTAGAATGCTGGCTTTAAACTCTTGTTTTGTCATGATTTCTTTTGGTCACCCTGAACCTGCCTGTCGGCAGACAGGTTTATTTCAGGGTCTCATTATTCTATTTATTTAGTTCTGAAACAAGTTCAGAATGACGTTACCTGTTCTCCATTCTTCCATACTTCACAAGGTCCTAATTGCCCTTGGTGATAGGTGATTTCTTGATAATTGTCGGTTGGAAAGACAATGAAATCGGCAAGTGTGTTCTCCGTCAAATGACCTCTGTTATTCAAGCGAAGTGCCGCCGCGGCCCTAAAAGTTATTCCAGCCAATACCTCGGTGTTGGAGAGTTTTTCAAAAGTTCCCAAAATACTGGCTTGGGTCAATAGATTTCCCATGGGGGCGGACCCGGGATTGTGGTCACTGGCAATAGCCAGAGCAGCTCCAGCATCCAAAAGTTTTCTGGCCGGGGTGAAATCGCATCCCAATCCGATGGAAGCTCCGGGCAATGCCATGGCTATGGTATTGCTTTGAGCCAAAAGCTGAATTTCTTTGTCCGTACTGGCTTCCAAATGGTCGGCACTAACCGCTCCAAAGTCGACGGCAATCTTGCTGCCTCCAGTAGTAAACTGATCGGCATGCACAGTGATGTCAAATCCCATTTCCTGGGCTTTTTGAAAATAGGGCACGATTTCCTCTTCCGAAAAAGCACTGTCCTCCACAAAGGCATCGATTCTATATGCTAAATTCTCTGATTTCAGGATGGGGAACAGAGTAGAAGCAATTTCTTCGAGGTAGTCGACTTGTTGATTCCAATCTTTGGGTTTGATGTGTGCCGCTAAACAAGTCGGGATTAAATCTACCTGTGATTTTTCACCGGCCTGTTTTATGGCCCTAAGCATTTTTAGTTCTTCATCCACAGAAAGACCATAACCACTTTTTACTTCGATAGTGGTGATGCCATTTTGAAGATGGTTGTTGCTTCTGGAAAGTATCCCATCAATCAATTCTTCTTGGGTGGCTTTACGCGTTTGGGTTACCGTATCCCAAATTCCGCCTCCGGCCTTTGCAATTTCCAAATAGGATTTTCCGGCATTTCTGAGGGCGTAGTCCTTGGCACGTGATCCCCCAAAACAAATATGGGTGTGGGCATCGATAAATCCAGGAAGGCACACAGTTTTTCCCTCAATATGATGAATATCGACATTATCCGATTTTAAATCTTCAAAGAGGCCAACTTTTTGGATTTTTCCATTGGAAATGATCAACCCACCGTTTTCAATGATGGTCAATTGTTCATCGGCCAATGCACCTTTTAAAGGTAAATCGGTCATGGGAAGCAACTGGGTAAACGGTCCAACTAATAAAGGTCTGTTCATATCAATACATTTCAAATTCGTTCAGATGGGGTGAATCCCACTGTAATTTCTTTTTCATCATGGTTTTATCTACCAAACCGATAATCTCACTTTTGCGAATAATTTCAATTCCCTTTTCGATGTCATCGGCAAAAACCCGGTCACTTTCAGCAAAAGATACTTTGGTTCTCAGGAATTTATGAATTTCATCCAATAAAACACCAGACTTTAGAGGCTTTCTGTACTCAAAAGCTTGGGCGGCCGTCAATAGTTCAATGGCCAATATTTTTTCGACGTTTTCAATAATTTGAAGTGCTTTTCGCCCACTGATGGACCCCATGCTCACATGGTCTTCCTGTCCCAACGAGGTTGGAATACTATCGGCACTTGCGGGAAAACACAAACTTTTGTTCTCACTGGCCAAGGCGGCTGTGGTGTATTGCAAGATCATATATCCTGAGTTGATTCCGGTATCCTCCATCAATAATTTGGGAACCCCGGGACTGTTGCCTTCCAGGGCGAGGTATATTCTTCGATCGGATATATTACCCAATTCCGAAGCAGCTAGTGCGGCATAATCCAAGGCCATGGCCAAAGGTTGTCCGTGAAAATTACCTCCGCTAATGGTAAGTTCATCATTTATGATGATGGGATTATCCGTTACCGAGTTCAATTCGGTTTCCAAGAGTTCTTTGAGATGTAACCAGGTATTTCTGGAAGCTCCGTGAACTTGCGGAATGCATCGAAGAGAGTAGGGGTCTTGCACTCGTTCGCAATCAATATGGTCCTCTAAAATTTCAGAACCCTGCAACAAAGTTCTAATTCTTCCAGCCACATGTTGGTTCCCCTTGAAGGGTCTGAGCTGGTGTAGCTCTTCAAAAAATGGTTTTATGGAACCTTGGAGTCCCTCAATCATCATGGCTCCGATAATATCGGCATGCCTAAGACAATGTTGGAGCTTTTGAACTACTAGTACAGCATGGGCAGCGATGAATTGGGTGCCATTGATCAATGCCAAACCTTCTTTTGGGCCCAATTCCAGTGGAGTCAATCCTGTTTTGTCAAAGAGTTTTTGTGTTGAGATGGTTTTTCCCTGATAGGTTACTTTACCCAAACCAATCAAAGGAAGAAACAGATGCGATAGTGGTGCTAAATCTCCAGATGCACCCACGGAACCTTGAGAAGGCACTACAGGAATAGCATCATTTTCCATATGCCAAAGCATACGTTTTATTGTGGTTTCGGCAATACCAGAATACCCTTTGGATAGGGCGTGAATTTTAAGAATGAGCATCAATTTGGCCAATTGCTCGGAAATCGGGGTGCCAACACCCACACTATGGCTCTGCAAAATATTGGATTGCAATATTCTAGTGTCTTCCTTGGAAATTTTGGTGTTGCACAGAGGACCGAACCCAGTGTTGATTCCATACACGGTATCTCCTTTGTCTACAATGTTTTGAACTCGTTGACAGCTGGCCTTTATTTTTTCCAAACAGGAGTCGGTGAGTACAGCTTTTATCTTGTGCTCGGCTATACCAATGGCTATGCCTGTGGTAAGATGATGTTCGCCAAAATGAAAAGTTTCGGGTAGTTGCATGCTATTAATTTGAATAAGATAAAATTATCATGTATTATTAATAATTGCCAATACTTATTTTTGTATTATTTAATAACTATGGATTATCAATTAGAGCTACGACACTTTGTTTACTTTTTGGCTGTTGCAGAGGAGTTGCATTATAGGAAAGCAGCTGAAAAGCTCTTTATTTCCCAACCTGGATTAAGCACTCAGATTAAGAAAATGGAAGAAATTCTGGAAACCCAACTTTTTGTGCGGGATAAAAAGAAGGTGGAGTTGACACCTGCGGGAAATTATCTGAAAGGAGAAGTTGAATTTATCCTTAACCATTTGGAGCAAACCAAGAAACAGTTGAAGTTGGTGGGCAAAGGACATATGGGAGAGGTGCGCATTGGGTTTTTGGGTTCTGCCATGCAAAATGTGGTTCCCAAATTGCTTTTGGATATGAAGGAGAAACATCCTTTGATACATACAAGTTTAGATGAGCTTTCCAACAGGGCCCAAATAAGTGCTATTGTTAGGGATAAATTGGATTTAGGATTTGTTCGTATGGCCAGAGTGCCCAAGGGCCTTCAAATAAAACCAGTATTTGAAGACACATTTTCCTTGGTTCTGCCTGAAGATCATCCTTTGGATGAAAAAAACTTTAAGGGAATAAGGCAAGTGGCCCAGGACAACTTTATTCTTTTTTCACAAGATTATAGTCCCTTGTATTTTGATACGGTAATGAGCATCTGCGAGGACGGTGGATTTACCCCCAACGTTTCCCATAAGTCTGTGCATGCACAGACCATTTTCAAGCTGGTGGAGAATAAATTGGGTATCGCCATTGTGCCAACCGCATTGCAGTATGGTTTCCAAATGAAAGTGAAATTCATTGAACTAAAGCGAATCAAACAAAAAGCGGTACTATCTATGGTCTGGAAATCTGATAATAGAAATCCTGCTTTGCGAAATTGTTTGGATTTGCTTCTGGAAGTTTAAAGAAAAGCGAAGCATAGCTTAACTTTATAAGCTCAAAAAAAACAGTTATGATATTTGATTTAATCAAGAACCGACGTAGTGTTTTTCCAGTTCAATATAATGACAGACCCATTGCCAAGGAGACAATCCATCAAATTTTGGAAGCGGCCAATTGGGCGCCTACGCACAAAAAAACAGAGCCTTGGAGGTTTAAGGTGTTTATGGGAAAAAAGAAAGAGGAATTGGGTGAATTTCTTTCCGAAAAATACCAGCAGGTTGACCCTAAACCTAAACAGATTAAAATCAAAAAACTACAGGATAACCCCACACGTTCTGCTGCTGTAATCGCTATTTGTATGCAACGAGACCCCAATGAAAGTTTACCGGAATGGGAGGAATTGGCCGCAACGGCCATGGCGGTCCAAAACATGTGGCTTTGTTGTACGGAACTGGGGATAGGATGTTATTGGAGCTCTCCGGGTCTCATCAAGTATATGGATGAATTCTTCGACTTACAAGAAGGTGAAAAGTGTCTAGGTTTTCTTTATATGGGGAACTACAATGGAGAAGTAGAAACGTCGACAAGAACCCCTATTGAAGAGAAAGTGCAGTGGTTGGACTAGGAAAAAGTGAATATTTCACCTGCATATTTTATCGCTAGGTAAACGTAAAATAGGGCATAGAAAATTGTAACCACAAGTTTCATAAAAGTACCGGTCAAGAACCCTAAAAAGGAACCAAAAGCCGCTTTCAAAGCGGTTTTTTGGTTGGCTTTGTTCAACAATTCTCCCACCAACGCCCCTATAAATGGCCAGATGATAATTCCGAATGGCCCAAAGACAGGAAAAATAATAGCAACCAAGAGACCAACAATGGTGCCCCACATACCAGCTTTGCTGCCCCCGAACTTTTTGGTGCCCATCGCGGGAATTACATAATCCATAACGGTAATAAAAAGAGCAATAAAGAGGGTGATTCCCAATACCCACCAGTCATCTGGAATGGCTTTGGTGAGATAGATCAACAGCAATCCCACCCAACTTACCGGTGGTCCGGGCAAAACAGGAAGGAAACTGCCCAAAATACCTATGAGCATCAGAAAAAAACCTATTAGCGTTAAAGCTATGTCCATTAGGGTGTTTGCTTGTTAGACAAAGATACTCCCAATTTGTTACAGGATGGCCAGTTGCATTAACAAAGAGCATTATTTAAATGATTAAAAAGTCGTAATTTCAGCCAAATTCTTTGGGGTCATTATGCGGAAGTTTTTGTTCTTTTCCTGTGTTGCCTTGCTTGCTTCATGCGAGCTTTTCATGTCTAAGGAAGACCAGACCCAGAAACTTGTGGACGATGAACTTTTGTCCATAGATTGGAACGACGTGGACAAATATCCACTTTTTGAAGCTTGTGATGAAATGGCTCCTAAAGAGATTCAAAGGGATTGTTTTCAGGCAGAGATGCTACAAATTGCTTCGCAAGCATTGGACAGTTTAAGTTTTGAGGTCCAAAACGATTTAAATGATACCATTGTCATCGAATTTAAAGTGGACGAACACGGATTTATCACCATAGAGCAAATAGGCGACAATTCACAGGTGCTTGAAGAAATTGAAGGGCTCAACGACCAGATTAGGAGCAAGCTGAAAGATTTGACCGTGGCTCCCGCCATAAAGCGGGGAAGTCCTGTTAGCATGAGATTTAGGATTCCAGTTATACTCAATACCAATTAACGGCTTGATAAAGGAAAAAATAATATTAGGGATTGATCCAGGGACCACCGTTATGGGTTTTGGCATCATCAAAGTGGTCAACAAACAAATGCACTTTGTGCAGATGAATGAACTGATGCTCAAAAAGTATTCGGATCCCTATACCAAACTGAAGCTCATTTTTGAACGTACTTTGGAGTTGATTGATACTTTTCATCCAGATGAAATTGCCATTGAAGCCCCTTTTTATGGTAAAAATGTGCAGTCTATGCTAAAATTGGGTCGTGCACAAGGTGTGGCGATGGCGGCAGGCCTTTCTCGTCAGATTCCCATTACCGAATACATGCCCAAAAAGATTAAGATGTCCATCACCGGTAACGGAAATGCAAGCAAGGAGCAAGTGGCCAAAATGTTACAAAGTTTACTTAAGTTAAAGACCTTGCCCAAAAACCTGGATAGTACAGATGGGTTGGCCGCGGCTGTGTGTCATTTCTACAATGAAGGAAGATTGGATGTGGGCAAAAGCTATACGGGTTGGGAAGCTTTTGTGAAGCAGAACCCAAATAAAGTTAAATGAGACAATGACCAATTAACAATGAACAGTTTCCATTGAAATATAATTGCCCTAATCAAAACCTACTTTTATGCATTCAGAGAACGTATTATGGAAAAAATCCTATGACTTTGCATTGAACATCATACAATTACACAAGAAGATTACTCGAAATAAGAAAGAATATGTTTTATCCAAACAACTTTTGCGTTCAGGAACCTCAATAGGTGCCAATGTGTCGGAAGCAAATGGTGTAATTTCAAAGGCTGATTTCTCAGCCAAAATATCCATTGCGTACAAAGAAAGTCTTGAGGTAAAATACTGGTTGTCCCTGCTAAAGGATTCGGAATACGTTTCAAACGAAATTGCAAGGAAATTAATTGTAGAAGCCGATGAACTTTCAAAAATCATGTTTTCAATACTTAAAACCACAAGAATTGTCAAGTGATTATTGTCAATTGATTATTGTTATTTGAATGGCTGGTATTTACATCCATATCCCGTTTTGCAAGCAAGCTTGCCATTACTGTGATTTTCATTTCTCCACACAATTCAAGAAAAAAGATGCTATGGTGAACGCACTTCAACGTGAGATTGAATTGCGTAAATCTGAACTTCAAAAAGAAAAGATTGAGACCATTTATTTTGGAGGAGGGACCCCATCCATTTTAAGTGCAGAGGAAATTGAGGGTTTAATCGCATCCGTGTACCAGAACTATGATGTGATCGACAATCCTGAAATTACCTTGGAGGCCAATCCCGATGATTTATCAAAAGAGGCCATAACGCAATTATCTAAAAGTCCAATTAACCGGTTGAGCATAGGAATCCAATCGTTTTTTGATGAAGACTTGAAACTCATGAACCGGGCCCACAATGCCCAGGAGGCCGAAAATTGTATCAGATTGGCACAAGAACATTTTGAAAATATCACCATTGATTTGATCTATGGCATTCCAGGAATGAGCAACAAGAGATGGGAAACCAATATTGAAAAGGCCTTGGGGTTTCAGCTTCCCCATATTTCCAGTTATGCTCTTACAATTGAGTCCAAAACAGCACTCAAAAAATTTATTGAGAAGGGAATTATTCAAGATGTGGATGAGCGACAGGCCCAAGAACAATTTTATATTCTAGCGGATAAGTTGGAGAAGGAAGGTTTTGTAAACTATGAGATTTCCAATTTTGGAAAACCAGGTTTCTTTTCAAAAAACAACTCTTCCTACTGGCAGGGAAAAAAGTATCTGGGAATAGGCCCATCCGCACATTCTTTTGATGGTGAGCAGAGGAGTTGGAATGTGCGGAACAATACCAAATACATCAAAGCTTTGGAAAAGGATGAGCTTCCGAACGAAGTGGAAACCTTATCCAAAATGGATAGGTACAATGAGTATGTAATGACAGGTTTGCGAACTATTTGGGGAGTTTCTTTGGAGAAGATCAAAACAGATTTTGGAGATAACTATTTGGAATACCTCAATCAACAATCAAAAAAATATTTGGACACCAATTTGCTTGTTGCAGAAGATGGAAAGTTGTTGGCAACCAAAAAAGGAAAGTTTTTGGCAGATGGAATTGCTTCGGATTTATTTATGATTAACTTGGGATTATGATTGCCACTATTAAACACAATTCCAGAAACTACAAAGTAGATTTGTCGCAACCCCGAGACATTTCCATTCCATTGATTGGCGGAGAAAACAACATAAATGCCTGGTATTTAGACGATCCAAAGATGGTGCCACACCGAGAGAAAGGGTTTATTGGTAAAGTCTCTGAAGGAGGGTCCACCAACTTCAACGATATTTGGTTCAACCCGCATTCACATGTGACGCATACCGAATGTTTGGGTCATATTACTGAAGCGTTTCATTCGATAAACCAGAACTTAAAGCGCTTTTTCTTTTTGGCAGAAGTCATAACCGTGGCTCCAGAACAAATGGGCAATGATTTCGTGATTTCGGAGAAACAATTGAAATATGCTTTGGGAAATAAGAAAAGAGAAGCTTTGGTCATTAGAACGCTTCCCAATTTAGCGGACAAACGTTCAAGGAAATACTCAAATACCAATCCACCGTATCTTTTGGAAGATGCCGCAAAATACTTGGCAAAGAAAGAAGTGGAACATGTTTTGGTTGACCTTCCTTCGGTAGACAAGGAAAAGGACGGAGGGGCAATGTTGGCACATAATGCATTTTGGGGCACAAATGGCCAGAAGAGATTGAGTGCCACCATTACGGAGTTCATCTATGTGCCCAATGATGTTGAAGATGGCACATATTTCTTGAATCTTCAAGTGGCTCCATTTGAAAATGACGCAAGCCCGAGCAGACCGGTATTGTACAAAATATTAACCTGAAGAATTGCGTAAACTCATATATTTAGGGTGTGGATGATATCATAGAAGTTTTTTTGGGTCTTGTTCTTGGAGCAATATTGATGTATTGGCTCTTTTCACTTTTCCGAAGGAAAAAAAACAAGGAGCTTACCCAACAACAATCTACGGTTTTACTCGACAAAATCCGTAGTGTCTGCAAGTTGGTTTCAGTGGAGGGAGATTTTGCAGAGATCTATCATTATGAAAATACCAAGGAAGGGTTGATGAGCCTTTTGCGAAGCAAAAAAAAGGCGCTTATTGTGGTGAAGGCCAAGGCTCAGATTGGTTATGATTTGACCAAGCTGGATTTAAAGGCCGACAACTCGAACAAACGGATAATTTTGGAGAACTTTCCAGAACCAGAAGTGTTGTCAATTGAACCTGACTTACAGTTTTATGATATTAAAAATGGCCTTTTCAACAGCTTCTCTCCAGATGACCTTACCAACCTTAATCAAGAAGCCAAAGAACATATCAAACAAAAAATACCAGAAAGCGGTTTAATGGAAACGGCAAAAAAAGAAGCGTTGCAAGCTGTACTTTTGGTGGAGAAGATAGTGGAGACCATAGGCTGGAAGTTGGATTACTCCGCGCTCGAAATTTCAAATAGGGAAAAACACTTTTTAGACGAATAAAAACCATATGAAAACAAAAATTATAATCTTGCTATTGGTGGGGATAATTTCCACCAGTTGCGCACAAACCAAAGACCACATGAAAACCTTTGACCCTGCCTTTGCGCATACCGTATATTTTTGGTTTAAAAATCCAGATAACAGTGCGGACAAAACCAGATTTGAAGCTTCGCTAAAAAAGTTCCTTAAAAACTCCAAGTACGCCAAGACCAACTTTATAGGGACACCGCCCAAAGCTATACGTGATGTGGTGGATGGCTCCTTCACCTATTCACTTATTGTGACATTTGAATCAGCCGAAGCCCAAGAAGCTTACCAGGCAGAGGAAGCACACCTGATTTTTATTGATGAATGTAAAGATCTCTGGGAAAAGGTAATTGTTTATGATTCATTTGGGATACCAGAATGAATGTTGAGGAATTGAGACATATTTGCTTGAGCAAAAAGGGAGTCACCGAAGAATTTCCTTTTGACGAGCATACTTTGGTATTCAAGGTCATGGGCAAAATGTTTGCCCTGATCGCTTTGGAGCGCCTACCGCCACAGTGCAATCTCAAATGTGACCCAGAACGGGCCGTGGAACTTCGTGAAGAACACGATGGAGATATTATCCCGGGCTATCACATGAGCAAAAAACACTGGAATACCATTTTTTTGGAAAATCTACCTCCAGCTTTAATCAACGAACTGATTGATCACTCATACGAATTGGTAGTTTCAGGGTTGACCAAAAAGCTAAGGGAAGAATTGGGCAAAATGTGATTCTCCTTTACTTGCGTAACTTTGTGATTGAAACAATCTTGCTATGCAGCATATTTTGGTGACGGGAGGAGCTGGTTTTATAGGCTCCAATTTTATTCCCTACTATTTAAGGGAGCGAGAGGATGTCCATATCGTTAATCTGGATGCACTCACCTATGCCGGAAACCTAGAGAATTTAGCAGAGGTGGAAAGCCACACACGCTATACTTTCATAAAAGGGAACATCTGTGATAGAAAATTGGTTGAGACAATTTTTGAAAAGTATGATATTAGCAGTGTAGTCCATTTTGCTGCTGAATCCCATGTAGACAATTCCATTGCTGGCCCTGATGCTTTTATGCAGACCAATATCATTGGCACATTTAATCTAATTGATACGGCCAAGAACCGTTGGATGGAGGCTCCAGGAAAATATAAAGAAACATATAGGGAATCCAGATTTCATCATGTTTCTACAGATGAGGTATATGGTACTCTTGGAAAAGAGGGCCTTTTTGCGGAAACAACACCATATGCACCTAATAGTCCTTATAGTGCCTCAAAAGCGTCATCAGATTTTATAGTTAGAAGCTACCATCATACCTATGGTATGAATGTAGTAACTACCAATTGCTCCAATAACTACGGTCCAAAACAACACGATGAGAAATTGATTCCTACAATTCTTCGCAAGGCATTGGCTGGGGAATCCATTCCCATTTATGGAGATGGTTCCAATATTAGGGATTGGTTGTACGTTTTAGATCATTGTAAGGGAGTTGCTTTGGCCTATGAAAAAGGAGTTTCAGGAGAAACCTATAATATTGGCGGGAGGAATGAAAGGAACAATCTTTATATTGCCCAAACCATTTGTGATATTCTGGACAAAAAACATCCTAGGGACAATGGGGAATCCTATAAACAATTGATTGCTTTTGTTGAGGATAGGGCAGGGCATGATTTCAGATATGCCATTGATGCCACCAAAATTGAAAGTGAGTTGGGCTGGAAGGCTGATGAGAATTTTGAAACCGGTATACAAAAGACTGTAGATTGGTATTTGGAAAAAATCATAAACAAAAAAGCCATGGGGTTGGCTTAAAACTAAAGACATGAAAGGAATAGTTTTGGCAGGAGGTTCTGGTACACGATTGCACCCCGTTACACTGGCGGTGAGCAAACAATTGATGCCCATTTATGACAAACCCATGATCTATTATCCGCTTTCCACGCTCATTGAAGCTGGAATAAAGGAAATCCTGATTATTTCCACACCTTCGGATTTACCCCTGTTCCAAAAATTATTGGGTGATGGTAAAAAATATGGATGCCGATTTGAATATGCCGAGCAGGAACACCCTAACGGTTTAGCTGAGGCATTTCTTATTGGAGAGGAATTTATTGGAAAAGACAAGGTAGCCTTGATTTTAGGTGATAACATTTTTTATGGAACCGGTTTGGAGAAGTTGCTGCAGTCCAATAATGACCCAGATGGCGGTATTATTTATGCTTATCACGTAAATGACCCAGAAAGGTATGGAGTGGTAGAATTTGATGAAGCTGGCAATGCTATTTCCATTGAGGAGAAGCCCGAAAAGCCCAAATC
This sequence comes from Flagellimonas nanhaiensis, assembly GCF_003382275.1. Taxonomy (GTDB): domain Bacteria; phylum Bacteroidota; class Bacteroidia; order Flavobacteriales; family Flavobacteriaceae; genus Flagellimonas; species Flagellimonas nanhaiensis. The sequence goes on along the minus strand of NZ_QTJX01000006.1, from coordinate 39,797 downwards.
CAATTATGCAGTTCCTGGAATTTATTTTTACGACAATGATGTGGTTGAAATAGCCAAGGCCATTCAGCCCAGCACCAGAGGTGAGTTGGAGATAACCGATGTCAACCAAGAGTATTTAAAGAGAGGAAAGCTCAAAGTGAGCATTATGGATAGGGGAACCGCTTGGTTGGATACAGGTACATTTAAATCATTGATGCAAGCGGCCCAATTTGTTCAGGTCATTGAAGAAAGACAAGGTCTTAAGGTAGGCTCTATTGAAGCTTCGGCCTATAAGATGGGATTAATTTCCAAAGAGCAGTTTAAGAAAATAGCCGAACCTTTTTTAAAGAGTGGTTATAGCAAGCGATTACTGGAGACTTTAGGTTAGGGATGGAAATGCAAAAAACAGAAATAGAAGGTTGCTTTATCATCACTCCAAAAGTCTTTGAGGATGAAAGGGGTTATTTTTTTGAAAGCTACAATCAAAAAAAACTTGAAGAACTCCTTGGTGTACGACCCAATTTTGTTCAGGATAACGAATCACTTTCAACAAAAGGAGTGCTTCGGGGACTCCATTATCAACAAGGAGAACATGCACAGGCCAAACTGGTACGTGTAATTGAGGGTGAGGTATTGGATGTGGCAGTGGATATTAGACCAGATTCCAAAACCTTTGGAAAGGTGGTTTCCACCATACTTTCTTCAGATAATAGAAAACAAATGTTCATTCCAAGAGGATGTGCACACGGTTTTTTGACCTTAAGTGAAACCGCTCGTTTTGCGTATAAATGCGATAACTTCTACAATGTTGCTTCGGAAAGCGGGATAATCTATAATGACCCCACGTTGAATATAGATTGGATGCTGCCAGAGGAAGAATTGATCATTTCTGCAAAGGACAAAGAGTTGCCTTCATTTAAAATGACCGTTCCCAACTAATCAGAATGAAAAGTACTATAAAGGTATTGGTGACCGGAGCATTGGGACAGTTGGCCAGTAGTATAAAACTACTCGCAGATCAAGGGCAGACCAAAGGTCTGGATTTGGTTTTCAAGACCGAGAAGGAGCTGGATATTACCGATTTTGAGGCGGTAGAAAAAGAATTCAAGTCTTCAAACTATGCGTATTGTGTAAACTGTGCGGGATATACGGCCGTGGATAAAGCAGAGACAGAAAAGGAGATTGCTCATCAGGTCAATGTAGTAGGTGCTCGAAACCTGGCCATCACCTGCAAAGAGAATAAAGTTACTTTAATCCATATTTCTACAGATTTTATTTTTGATGGTTTTCAAGAGACTCCTTATGTTGAGGACGATATCGCTAGACCTATAAGTGTTTATGGCGATACCAAATACAAAGGTGAACAGGCCATAGTCAATAATACCAGGGAATACTTCATTTTAAGGACCTCATGGCTATACTCTGAATTTGGCCATAATTTCATGAAGACTATGATCAGGTTAGGAAATGAGCGTAAGGAACTCTCGGTGGTTTTTGATCAGGTGGGAACGCCGACCTATGCTCTGGACCTTGCAAAAGTGATTGTTCATTTAATTGAAACAGAAAACACCGAATACGGAGTGTATCATTATAGTAATGAAGGGGTGGCTAGTTGGTACGACTTTGCTAAAACTATCTTTGATGGATCTAATATTACTATTGATTTGAAACCTATCCGCTCTGAAGTATATCCCCAACCAGCACAACGCCCAAAGTTCAGTGTATTGGACAAATCAAAAATCAAAAATACCTTTGGTATTGAAATTCCACACTGGAAAGATAGTCTTCAGCAGGCTTTGGAAGCTGTAAATAACCTTGAATGATATTACAGGGTACACTTATCGGTCTCATATAACTGTCCGTTACGGGTTTTAAATTACTGTTTGTCGGTTAAGTGCAGCCTTTAGCAATTCCGAGTGGGTTCGGGCGAAGTCGAATCCGCCGTAATTACGGTTATACATTGTTGGTAAACGTTATTTATTTTTGAAATCATTCAGTACCTTTTGAAAGTCAGTCCACTCTTTGTCTTCGTAAAAATTTATTTCAATCGGATAAACATCGTGTTTTTCCAAAGTCCGATTTAGCATTGTCATAAAATCGTCTTGCTTGGTGGTGTAATAAACCAGCTCTTTCAAATTATTTCCAGTTCTGCTGTATGCGTGAGTAAAAATGTCCGTTTCATTCATTGAAGTTTCCAATGCTTCTTCCAGAATAATCATTCTTTCGTTAATCTCCTTAGGTGGCATTCCATTATTTTTGGTTCCTTCATATTTCCAGGAAACAACGGTCAGAAATGGCAATTTTTTTATTGTATTTTCATTCGGCAGTTCGTTCACAAATTTCATAATAACAGGCGAGTCGTTTTCATAATATCTGCCAATTATCCCTTTTTGTTTTTCCGTTGATTTTTTTTCCTGCGCTTTGCCTTTTCCAAATCCTAAAAATGATAGCATAAGTGTTAATATTAAAATTCGGGTCATTTTTCCTAATGTTTGCCAACGTTTAAGATATGGTCTCGTTTTAATGGGCTATATCTACCGATACTGAAACAAGTCCGCCCGTGCCGTTCGGACGGGTTCTGCACAGCTAAGTGAAGTTACAGATTTTCAGTTTAAAAATGTAGAGCAGTTAATGTTCAGTAGGTCTGGATGACCAAAACACAATTGAACTACGGTTATTTCATTTCCTTTTTGATGTTCAATGCTAATTTTTCAAGCTTGTCGTCTATCCCCTCAAAACTGGCGTTTGATAAAACTGCAATTCCAACGTTGGATTCAGGAAAAATCATCAACCAATTCTGCATTCCCCAAATTCCCCCATGGTGGCGATAACACACTTCATTGTTTATTTCTAAAATATTCCAATGGTAACCAATGTCGAATCCGTGTTGGGTGCTAAAAAAGTTTTTATGTGATTCTTTGACTTCAGGGATTGTTTCGTTCAAGTGGTACTTCATGTATTTGATCAGGTCTGTTGTATTTGAATGTAAGCCTGCAATTCCACCCCATAGATTGTTCTGTAGGTGCTCTTGCGGTTCTATATCTCCATTAAAACCTTGTATCAACGAATTTTTGTCTTTTTCGTTAAGTGTAAATTTGGTATAAACCATCTCGTTTGGATCCAGAATGAAGTCCTGAACAAGTTTTTGATAGGGAACTCCATAAGCCTGTTCAATGATATAAGCAGTAATTTCAGGAGCTGTATTTGAATAGGCAAATTCCGTTCCGGGCTTAGAACTAATTTTTATCTGGTGCAGACCTTCCCAAAACTTGTCTTCATTTTCCATCGATGGTGGAAAGTTGGGGAAACCACCTGTATGGGTAACAATATCCTTTAGGGTTATTATTTTTCCATCGAACTCAAAATTTGGATATTCTTGAGGCAAATAGCTTCTAATGTCGGTTTCGAGTGATACTTTACCATCAAGAACTGCCTTGGCAACCATGGTTCCAGTAAATGTTTTGGTCACTGAGGCAAGCTCATACAGGGTGTTATCGGTAGGAGGGTTGTTCTTATTTGGCGTTTGTTCCCCATAATGAAAAGTATACTCTTTCCCATTATCATAAAGCGCTATTGAAACGGAATGAATTCTGTCATCATCCAAAAACTCTTTAGCATGGTATTCAACTATTTCAGATGTATTTTTCTGTTTAACTGATTTTTTTTGATTGCAACCAATAATTGTAATAATACTGAGTGCTACAACTATTGATCTATAAATACTTTTTGTCAATTTCTTTTGTTTTTTGGTATTTGTACAACTTAAGGATATGAATCGTTCTAATATCTATATCACCCAATATGGATGAGGATTCAGCATAAGCGCCTGAAGTTACAGGTTTTCCTTTAAAACTGTCCTTGTAAAGTGGTTATAGTCCCTTTATCTGAACCTTATGAAATGAATCAGCTTGGAGACGGAGCAATTCCTCTGCCTTCTCCTTTTTATAGCGGTACAACTCTTCCTCGTTTTTGATGTCGGCATAGATTTTCTCATTCAATGCACCATCTGTGGAGAGTAGCAGCTTACGTTGCTCCACTTTTTGGGTAACCCAGGTGGCCACTACACTTTCCTGTTCCTCAAATTTATAATCGTATTCCCCTTTAGGGGCCAATAGTTTGGCAATGATCGGGGCTGTTTCTATGGCCAAGAATAACAAGAAAATAAAGAATGAGGGAAACCAGGGCAGTTTTCCAAGCGCATTGATTCTAGCCATGAGGCCGTCAAAACCATCAATAATAGGTTGGGAATTGGTGACCGCCATATTGTAATCAGTACCCAAAGCGGCGATTTGGGATTCCAAATTTTCAATTTTGGTTGCGTTTGTCTCTTTCAAGGTGTTGAGCTCGGCCAAATAGGCGTCATGCTTCTCGCGCTTTTCCTTGTAAACAGGTCCCTTGCCCAATAACCCGGTGCCTGCGGTTCCTTCGGCTTCCGAAATGTAGACGTCGTACAGCGCATTGGTCTCGACCTCTTTTTGTACAACCTCCCTCTTCAAATTTGCAATTTCCTGATTCAGACTTTCAATTTTAGGAGTATACTGCAGTGCCAGTTGCTCCTTATTGGAAAGGGTCATGGCGTTTTTCTCTTCTAGGAGAACCTGGTCAATCTCCTTTTCAAAAATTTTCATTTCCAAGGGCTTTGAAATCACCACTGCAATTATGATTGCCAAAATGATTCGTGGAACGGCCTGGGTCAGTTCACTTTTAAAACTATCCCGTTTTTTAATGGTGGATACAATGTATCGGTCCAGATTGAAAATCAACAGGCCCCATATCAAACCAAAGAAAATAGAGGTGTATATATTGTCAAAAACGGTATACAGGGCATAACCGCTTGCAATGAAAGCCATGACCGCGGTAAAGAAAACCGTGGCTCCAATGCCAACATATTTGTTGCGTTCCCCATTGGAACATGTTTGTAGGATATCCGTATCTGCTCCAGAGCAGAAAATAAAGAAGCGTTGCATCATCATAGTGTTCGTTTTTTGATTGCCTTTATTAGAACGCAGTTTTGTCACTTTTGTTACATATAAAATGTTGAAAACTGATTTTTAGGAGATTATAACCAATTGAAAGTCATTTATTTATGGTTTAATACCTGACTTTTATCATGTTTTTTGAGCGTATTGAAACGTATTTTTATTTCATAAAATTTGAAAGGATGACAACTACCGTAGTAATAGGCGGAAACTTTGCTGGACTCACCGCCGCTTTAGAAATCAAGAGAAAAGGAAAAAAGGAACATAAGGTTGTTGTGATAGATAAATCCCCATTGTTTCTTTTTATTCCTTCATTGATATGGGTGCCATTTGGGCGCCGCGAGATCAAGGATATTTCTTTTAGAAAAGATACCATCTTAGAAAAGAAAGGTGTGGAGTTTGTTCAGGCCGAAGCACTAAAGGTTGACCCAGAAAGTCAAGTGGTCATGACCACCAAAGGTGATTATGCTTATGATCATTTAGTTATTTCTACTGGACCCAAGGTTAAGTTTGATGTGGCCCCTGGAGTAGCCGAGCATGCCCATTATATCGGAACACCAGACGGTGCCATGAAAACAAGAAAGGCCCTTGAGGACTTTAAAAAGAATCCTGGTCCTATTGTAATTGGTGCAACACAAAATGCTGGCTGTATGGGTGCGGCTTATGAGTTTCTTTTCAATATTGAAAAGTGGTTGAGAGAACAAAAGATCAGGAAGAAGGTAGACCTGTATTGGGTTACACCGGAAACTTTCCTTGGGCATTTTGGAATTGATGGTATGACAGGAGGTGAGACCATGCTCAAGTCCTTCATGAAGATGTTCAACATACATTACCGTACAGAGGTGGGTATCAAGGAAGTGACCAAGGATACCGTTGTATTGAGCTCCGATGAGGTGCTCCCAAGTGATTTCACTATGTTGATGCCTCCTTTTGTTGGAGTTGATTTTGTGATGAACTCGCCAGAACTGGAACCTACCGCGACAGGTTATTTGCCTGTAGGCGAAGATTATAGACACCCCAAATATCCCAATGTTTGGTCTGCAGGTATTGCAGTGGATGTAAAACTTCCTTTTGAACCTGGCAATGTGCCCTTTTCCGGTCCTAAAACGGGCTATCCTTCAGATGAGACGGGTAAAATAGTGGCCGAGAACATTGTTAGGGTAACGAAAGGAAAAACCAAGTTAAAAAGAAAGGCTTGGGGTAAAATACCAGGAATCTGTGTAATGGATGCCGGTAAAAAAGAGGTGATTATTATCAGTGATCACTTGTTCAAGCCTCGGAATTTTGCAATTATGATACCCAATGTAATTTATGACTTTTCCAAAGTACTTTTTGAGAAGTACTTCCTGTGGAAGACCAGGAACGGGTATTCGCAATTGCCTTAACTAGCCAAACTCAATAGAAAACCACTTCGAAAGAAGTGGTTTTTTTATTTCTCAACTGATTTGTTTACTGATTTTCGTTCGTATCAAACCCGTAGATGGTAGTCTGCATGCCTGCAATTTTCCAATCTCCATTAACTTTTTCCATGAGTCTTGTTTCTCGTTTCAGGCCACGTAATGAATCTTGTTGCTCATAAGTCACCCAAGCTCCATTTCCATAAAGTCTGATATCAATTTTCTCCAATGAATCAGGAACTGGCTCAGGTTCAGGATGCTCTTCCATGAACGTTTTCACAAACTGACTTATTTCGTCCCAACCAATTGATTCGGAAAAGGTATTTTCAGAAAAATTCAGGTATGTTTTGGTTATGCTTTGGTCATGAACCCATTTCTGCTGCCATGCATCATAGTCCCTTTCAAAAGCAGCCTTGGTCTCATTGTTCAGCGTTTCCAAAATAGCCTTTCTTTCGACTTCAATATCCATTGACAAACTTGTTGTTTCGTCGGTGTTTTCCTTTTTGACTTCTTCACAGCCTATAAAAGCAAACAAAATTACAAGTATGAATATGGGTAGACTTTTGCCTGACATTTTTCAGTTTTTACGTATTAGCTTGTGGCCAACTCAGTGTAATATTTATAGAAATATGGAATGGTCTCAATGCCCTTTAAAAAGTTCCAGACACCAAAATGTTCATTCGGAGAATGAATGGCATCACTGTCGAGCCCGAATCCCATGAGAATGGTCTTGCTCTCCAAGACTTTTTCAAAAAGAGCCACAATGGGAATACTTCCTCCGGTACGTTCTGGAATTGGAGTTTTTCCGAAGGTTTTTTCATAGGCCTTGGACGCGGCTTTATACCCAATACTATCCGTAGGGGTAACATAAGGCAGTCCGCCGTGGTGTGGCGCAACTTTTACCTTGACCCCTTTAGGGGCAATGGCCTGAAAATGGTCCATAAACATCTGGGTAATTTCATCTGGATTTTGATGGGGAACCAAACGCATGGAAATTTTTGCATAGGCCTTGCTTGCAATTACGGTCTTGGCACCCTCGCCAGTATATCCGCCCCAAATACCGTTTACATCCAAGGTGGGTCGAATGGAGTAACGTTCAGGTGTTGAGTAACCTTCTTCTCCATAAACATCCCCTATGTCAAGAGCTTCTTTGTAATCTTCTATATCGAAAGGGGCCTTGGCCATTTCGGCACGTTCCTCTTTTGATAGAGCTTCAACCTTATCGTAAAAACCGGGAATGGTAATATGGTTGTTTTCATCATGAAGGGAAGCTATCATCTTGGACAATACATTGATCGGATTGGGAACGGCACCTCCATATATTCCTGAATGCAAGTCCCTATTTGGTCCTGTTACTTCAACTTCCACATAACTAAGCCCCCGAAGTCCAGTGGTAATGGAAGGAACATCGTTTGCCATCATTCCTGTATCGGAAATCAGAATAATATCGTTGGCCAGTTTGTCCTTATGGTCATTCAGAAAATCAGCGAGGCTGTCACTGCCCACTTCTTCTTCACCTTCTATCATGAACTTGACGTTACAGGGCAATGTATTGTTCTTGATCATAAACTCCACAGCTTTTACATGCATGTAGAACTGTCCTTTGTCATCACAGGCCCCCCGTGCAAAAATGGCACCATCTGGGTGCAATTTGGTTTCTTTTATCACGGGTTCAAATGGAGGGGATTCCCAGAGATCCATTGGGTCTGGCGGTTGTACATCATAGTGGCCGTATACCAATATGGTAGGCAGGTTGGGGTCGATGGTTTTTTCTCCATAAACAACTGGATATCCTTTGGTTTCGCAGATTTCGGTATTGTCGCACCCCGCTTCTGAGAGTGATCTTTCAACGACTCTCGCCGTCTCAAGTACATCTTGCGAAAAAGCAGTATCCGCACTAATGGAAGGAATTTTTAGAAGTTCAATAAGTTCGTTGATAAATCGGTCTTTGTTGGTGTTGATGTAGTCGTTAATATTTTCCATGTATTGTATAAAAAGGGTACTAAAAGTACAAAAAACAAGTTTTTGAAAACATGACATTTGCAAATCGGAAAATTGAATTATATTTGCACTCCTTTCCGCGGGTGTGGTGGAATTGGTAGACACGCTAGACTTAGGATCTAGCCAAGGAAAAGTTCTTAAAATATTGTTAAAAAAATAATGTCCTGCGGGTGTGGTGGAATTGGTAGACACGTTAGACTTAGGATCTAATGCAGCGATGCGTGGGGGTTCGAGTCCCTTCACCCGCACTTATTTATTTCTTAAATAAATGTTAAAAGCTTCTCAAAAATGAGAAGCTTTTTTTGTTTAAGTACAACATATGTACAACATACGGCTTTTTTCGTTATCTAATATTATTAGATGTCAATTAGATTCATTCGATACTTAATAATATTTGTAGAGCCCTTCAAATACAGATTTGAAGTAACCTCGTAAAAATAAAATAACATTTTAAGAGCAGAAAAGCATCTTTTTTACATAGAATAGAAACAGGAATCCCCTTTCGTATTTACAAATAAAAAGATAACATTAGTGCTTGTAAGTCTTCAAAGAATGTTTACTAATTAGGTTTAAAGTTAAGTTATAGATTTAAAGATTGCAATAAATGCTCCTTCCGAAAATATCTGGATTATGCTACTTAAGTAGAAGATGGTTTGTTCGTTTTTGTCCAAATTAGTAATGGATCTACCCCTGGTATGGTATTGGGATGGCTTATGCCATGGTATATTGGATAAATGAAAGATATAAGCTATATATTCATATTACTTGCATTGCTGGCTGAAATAGCTGGTACAATAGGAGGTTTTGGTTCTTCGGTCTTTTTTGTGCCCATAGGCAATTTCTTTTTTGATTTTCAATCCGTGCTCGGATTGACCGCTATTTTTCATCTGTCCAGTAATATCAGTAAAATAGTTTTGTTCAAAAAAGGACTTGATAAAAAACTGCTTCTTAATATTGGACTGCCTTCTGTTCTGTTTGTGGTGATTGGAGGCTTTCTTTCAAAATATGTTGAGGGCAGTGTGTTGGAGATTGTACTGGGCCTCTTTTTGGTTGTGTTCAGTACACTGTTTTTAATAAAGAAACAAATCATTGTGATGCCCAACAAAAGAAATGCGATAACAGGAGGGGTCCTGTCCGGATTTTCAGCGGGACTGTTGGGAACCGGAGGTGCAATTAGAGGCCTGACCATGGCAGCATTTAATCTGGAGAAAAGCGCATTTATTGCTACTTCGGCCTTTATCGATTTTGTGATAGACTTTGCCCGCACATTTGTTTATTATGGAAATGGCTATATCCATAAACACGATCTTTTATACCTTCCTTTTTTAATTGTTATTGGATGGTTGGGAACCCTGATCGGGAAAAAAATTCTAAGCCATATTCCCCAACAAAAATTCAAGAATATATCGCTCTTGCTCATTCTGGGTATCGGCTTGGTGACCCTTGTAAAAACCATGGCCGACAACTGACCGGAACAGCGCAAATAACACTTCTAAATGAACTTGGAGTTTTGTAACTTTAGGGAGTCATTTATAACGTGATGATAGAAAAGGATAGTACATTATATTTTAGAGGTATGGAGTCTTTTAGAAATTCCAAACTCTTTGACGGCCTTGACCGGACTGTCCTTGATACATTGCTGCGGGAGATGAACCTAAAAAAATGGCCCAAAAACACATTCAAGGAAAGCACGGAATCCGAGTATATACATTATATACTTTCGGGAAAGTTAAAGATATACAGGAGAAATCAATTATTGGACCGTCAGTATACCATTTTTATATTAAAGGAAGGTGACCTTTTCGATTTGATCGCCTTATTCGATGCCAATCCCCACATAGTCTATTGGGAGGCTTTTACAGATTTGGAAATTTTGAGCTTGCCCTTGTGCACAATGCGGCATTGGATTGAAGTCAACCCAGTAGCCCACAATAATTTTTTTCATTACCTGGCAAACAGAATACGGCTACTGGAAGACAGTTCCATAGAATCAAACCTGAACAGTACCTTGATTCGTCTGTGTAAAGTCCTGTTGAGAAATATTAATGAGCAGTCCAATAAGCTTGAAATCATTAACGATCTTTCCAATGAGGAAATAGCAAACCTCGTGGGTACTACAAGGGCCGTCATCAATAGGCATATCCAGCACCTTAAAAAACTTGGAGCCATCCAAACCGGACGGAAACATATCGAGATAGCAAATATTCAGACCCTTTTGAACATTTCAGAGAACAGGTTTTCCATAGATTAACCATTAGACATTGTCTTTTTTTAACGGTTAGTGACTTAAGTAGCAGTTCACCAGAAACTTAGTGTTTAACTTTAAGGGATGTTCCAAAGGATAATGATCAATACATCGCAATATTAACCGGATGTAATGTTCTTTTGAGGAATGTAAATATAACTTTAATGATACAGCTATGAACTTAAGCGAGGTTCACAAACAATTGGAACAATACGATACAGCCGCTTCCAATGTACAAAAGAATAGGGACTGCTGGCAAAAAACCAAAAGATTGATTGTTCGCACTCTTAACACCATTATCAGGGAAACAGGAGTAAACGCGGAAGTCCATAAAGAGGAGAAACTGGAAGGGATGGAAATGGTATGCCTCACACAGGGAGAGCGGGAAAGTGGCATCTATGAGCGGATTGCCAATACCAAACGCCCCTTTCTTAAAGATGGAGGATACCTCTGTTATACGCAGATCTATAACGGAAAAGTATCAGTTTGGATAGCTTTACCTGTTATTGAAAATATTATGGAGAGCCAGGTGCCGGAACCCATAAATATTTTTAACCCTGATGAAATCAAAGAAGAAATGATCATAAAGCACGTGGCCCAATTTTTTAAGGAAATGGCAGAATGGGAGGACAAGGACCTACAACACCATGAATTGGGATACAAAATGAGAAACACTTGAGAAGAGAATCGGGAAGCGGCCCTGATGTTAGGACAACTTTTGGAACCTACCTGTTAGGGCCACAAAGTCATTGGCCATAGTATCGGTAGTACTGATATCAGCCTTCTTTGATTAAAACATAAGACGAAACAGAGTTATGGAAGATGTTTTAGAACACTATTTGGCCAACCACTATATCCACAGGAGCAATTGGTTGAGGGCTGCTGTCTTAGGGGCCAATGATGGAATCCTTTCCACAGCAAGTATAGCCATTGGGGTGTCAGTGGCATCCGACCTTAGGGTCACGGTGGTATTGGCGACCCTGGCAGGTCTGGTGGCTGGTGCTTTGTCCATGGCGGCTGGGGAATATGTGTCAGTGAGCTCTCAGACCGATATCGAAAATGCCGACATTGAACGTGAAAAAGTAGAATTAGAGGAAACGCCCGAGGTTGAATTACAACGTCTTGCAGAGATCTATCAAAGTAGGGGGCTGAAAAAGGAAACCGCTATGCTCGTTGCCAAAGAATTGACAGCTCACGATGCACTAGGGGCACACATAAGGGACGAACTTGGTATAAATGAAATTAGCCAGGCAAATCCGTTGCAGGCCGCATTCGCCTCTGGAACGGCATTTACCGCTGGAGGAGCATTGCCACTATTGGTGACCTTATTTCTTCCACTTTCCCATATGGCGTATTATTTATATGGTTCCGCAATTGTTTTTTTGATCCTTTTGGGAATTCTGTCAGCAAGAATGGGAGGCTCCAGCATATCCAGGGCCATATGGAGAATTACATTTTGGGGTACCGTAGCCATGGGATTGACCGCTTTTGTGGGGTATGTTTTTGGGATCAATATATAAAACGGGAAGCCCACGGAGCTCCATGAAAGAACATTGGTTTTCTTTAGTAAATATATCGCTATGGTAATCGCAAAATATAGCACTGTGTTTAACTATTCAGAGTATGGTGTTGGTACTTGTAATATGAAGCTTAGTATAAAATTCGGAAGTATGAAAAACATTTTTGCGAGAGCCGCCGAACGTATGGGTTCCTCTAAAATAGAAAGTATTTATGGATGATTCAATCGGAATAGTCCTTTCCGGAGGTGCAGCTCGGGGGGCCGTGCATATCGGGGTGCTACATGCTTTAAATGAGAACGGTATTTTTCCCGATCGAGTTGCCGGATCAAGCGCAGGAGCGTTAATAGGGGCATTGTATTGCGGGGGGATCACACCGATTGAAATTCTCAAACTGGCCAGAAGTCATAGGTTTTTAAAAGTTTTCAAGATAGGACTCATCAACAGAGGATTGACGGAAATGACAAGACTGAAAACCTTTTTGCAATATTATCTTGAGGATGATTTTGACACTTTGGAGGTGCCCTTGCATATTTCCGTAACGAATCTGAATTTAGGAAAATCGGAGATTATTGGTTCAGGGCAATTGATCGATGTGGTTTGCGCGTCCTGTGCCATTCCTTTGCTTTTTAAACCCATAACAATGAACGGCCATTCCTATGTGGACGGAGGACTGCTCAACAATTTACCGGTCGAGCCATTATTGGACAACTGTGATGTGGTTATTGGTGTGAGTATCAATAACCATATGGAAGTGAAACGCATCAAAGGGGCTTTGTCCATCACCGAACGATGTTTGCAATTGGCCGTCTGGAATACAATCCAGGAACGGCTTGCTAAATGTCACATTGCCATTGAAACACCGCAAGCCTTTAAATACAGTGCCTTTTCATTTAAAAAATCTGAAGAGCTATTTGAGATTGGCTATCAGGCAACCTTGGAACGGATGGATGAAATTAAGACAAGGATCTCAAGATGAATCTTTTAATCATATTAAGTAACGATGTATTCGTCCATAGAACCAAAATGCTTTTGGCCGACCAAACCCGCCTTTATTTTTCCTGGGTTAGCTACTTAAGTAGCAGTTCGTAACAGAGACTGTATGTACCTTTATAATGTTTGGTCAAAGGTGTTGTTGTGGCAATTTCAGTAAGAACCTGACCATGGGGTTGAGTAAACCGCCACAGCAAATTATGTAAGATACCCGGTGCAAATTTTGATTGATAGTTGATCCTTAAGATGAAAAACGTTTTTGTTAAAATCTTAACTCATTTGATTTTTGGGATTGTGGATTTTGCTCAAAAGAAACCGAATAGGACGGTTGTAAGAAGTCTGAACGCAACATTTCCCAATGCAAAATTTGTTGTGTGGAGGGAATTGGATAAAGATAAGTGGGAGGCAGATTTTGATGTTGAAAATCAAAATTATAGGATTGTCCTCAATGACCGGGGAGAGATTCTGGCACAATGAATAAACTAAAAAAAATGAAAAAACGTGTATGTATTGCGCTGGATACAAGCCCTGCTGCTGAAAAGATCGCCGCAGTTGGTTACCAACACGCAAAGGCTCTGAATGCAGAGCTGGTCCTGGTGCATGTTGTATATGATGTTTCCATGTACTCAGTAGATTATGATCCTATAATGGGGTATTCAGGATTTTTGATCGACAGTAACCTGAAAAGTGTCAAAAACCTAAAAGATGAAGCTAAGAAATTCTTAAAAGCTACCTCCGTTCATTTAGGGGATGGGTCTATTAAAACAAAGGTTATGAATGGCCCTGTCAAAGATGCCATCCTGAGCTTTGTCAAGGACAAAGAAGTGGATTTGTTGGTCATAGGTACCCATAGTCATAGTATGTTGGAGAATATGTTCATGGGGAATATCGCTTTAAAACTTGTAAAGCACTGCCCAATCCCATTGTTGGTCGTGCCCATTAAATAATTGTTAAAAATCAACAGAAAATGAAATCAGACCATTTACTTCCCATAGGGCTTGACACCATCCACTTTGAAACCAAAGCATGGATCAGTGAAATAAAGTTCTTCCATTATGAACTTTCATTTTTAAAGGATTTGATTGATGAAAGATTGGACGATACCTCTAGTAAGGGACTTGAGGCAAAAGCGATTTTCAAGAATGTCGAAAATATGAATAAGATGCTGTCTGAAGAGGTATTGGGAAATCTTGGGCAGCATGAAAAAGATTTGGCAAAGTTGCTCCAAAGTGACTCCTTGGAGGAACCTGCATATATAAAAAATCATATAGCCTTTGCAAAAGAAGTCCAAATACTGCGAAAGCAGGTACAGGTGTTCAAAGCGGCCCTTTTCGATTACTTGAAAGAGCATCCGTTTGATTATGACCACGATTATATTACCGGATGGTAGCTTTTCCATAAAAATATGACATTACAATCCATAGAAATAGTAAAGGCCAATGGCGAAAAGGCCAGGTTTTCAATCGGCAAGCTTCGCTCTTCATTGGCCAGGACGGGAGCTGACAAGCATGTGGTGCAAAGGATTATCGATATCGTTAGGGATGAGCTCTACCAGGGCATCTCAACAAGGGAGATATACAATCGGGCGTTTGCCCTCTTAAAAAATGAACAACATGTCTATGCCTCCAGGTTCAAACTTAAGAAAGCCATATTCGAATTGGGTCCTACCGGATTTCCCTTTGAGAACTTCATAGCCGCGCTGTTCCAGTATTCGGGTTACAAGGTGGAAATAAGACAATCGGTACAAGGAAAGTGTATTGCCCATGAAGTGGATGTCATGGTCAATAAAAATGGGATGACCAATCTCATTGAGTGCAAGTTCCATAGTGAGGAAGGTCGCAATTGTGATGTTAAGATCCCCCTTTATATCCATTCAAGATACAACGATATCAAGGCCGTATGGCAAGAGGATAAACAGAGCCTCCTGGAAGGCATTTGGATAGCCACCAATACCCGGTTCACTGATGATGCCACGCAGTATGCCAAATGCAATAACCTGAACCTGCTGGCCTGGAGCTACCCGGAAGGGAATTCGCTCAAGGATCGGATTGACCGACTTGCCCTGTATCCCATAACCGTTTCAACATTGTTGACAAACACCGAGAAGAAATTCTTATTGGAAAAGGATGTCGTTTTGGCCAAGCAATTGCTTGAAAACAGCTACCTGCTGGACCATCTCGGGATTTCGGAATCGAGAACCCCAAAAATTATCAATGAAATGAAACAACTTTGCAATTTAGTACATCGTGAAAACAGTTAAAGTACATTTTTTAGGTGCCGCCAAGACCGTGACCGGGTCAAAACTATTATTGGAAACCCCCGATATGAATATCCTTATCGATTGCGGCCTGTTCCAAGGACTAAAGGAACTGAGGCTACTCAACTGGGAACCCATTCCCTTTGATGCGTCCAAAATTGATTTTGTACTATTGACACATGGACACTTGGACCATACAGGATATTTGCCAAAATTGGTAAAGCAAGGGTTTAAAGGAAAGATTTTGGCGACACCACCAACATTGTCTATTGCCAAGATCATTCTGGAGGATACCGCTAAGATCAATGAAGAAGAGGCTGAAGAGATCAACAAAGCGGGATACTCGAAGCACCAACCGGCTCTGCCACTGTACGATCAAAGGGATGTTGAGAAGACCTTGCATTATTTTAAAGGGGTTGCATTGGACCAGTGGGAATGGTTGTCGGAGCATATAGGTTTTAAATGCTCCTATAACGGGCATATCATAGGGGCAACCTTCATAGAGTTGAAAATCTATGGGAAGACCATGGTGTTCTCGGGCGACATCGGTCGACCTAATGACGTGCTGTTGTTCCCGCCAAAGAAACCGATTCATGCCGATTACCTGTTCATGGAAAGCACCTATGGAAACAAACTGCATCCCCTGGATGATGTGAACGATAGACTCATTGAGTTGGTTGATAGGATCATTGACGAGAATGGAACACTGGTAATTCCAACTTTTGCCGTTGAAAGACAACAGACACTAATGTACCTTTTATGGAAACTCCATTCTGAAAAACGAATTGAAGATGTCCCGGTGTATGTGGATAGCCCCATGGGGAACAATGTGCTTTCCGTTTTTGAAAGGTTTACCCCCTGGCATAAATTGACACCGGAAACAATGGCCGATATCAATAGGCACCAGACCATTATCACCTCCTATAAGGATACCTGGAAAACCATTGATAGCCCAAACCCTAAAATTGTGATTGCGGGCAGTGGCATGGTTACCGGAGGACGGGTATTGACCTACCTGAAACAGATAATAGATGATCCTTCTACTCATGTATTACTGGTTGGATATCAGGCAGAAGGAACAAGAGGAAGGCAACTGCTGGAAGGGACTCATGAGGTGAAAATATATAACAAGTATTATCCGGTGGAAGCGCAGATCCATCATATTGAGAGCTTGTCCGCCCATGCCGATCAGGGCGAATTATTGGACTGGCTGTCCGAACTAGAGGGTAGACCAAAAAAAGTGTTTTTGATACATGGGGAACCCATTGCCATGGATGCCTTTCGTGTAAAACTGGAACATGAGAAACAGTGGCTCGTCCATATCCCGCAACTCCATGAAGTATTTGAAATCACTCTAGAATAAGATTCAATCCATCTTATTCAGCCATCTGAAAAAAGAAATGGATACAAGTTTAATAACTTTAAAACTTTAAAAACATACCGTTGCAAAAATTACAGAAACAAAACGTTATAGAATTTAAACACCTGCTTACAGATGGATTTAAAAAAGTGGTCAGAATTATCGCGAAGGTGGCATATTCTATATTGGTATTGACAAAAATGAAAATGTTTGCAGTTTGACGGATTTCCACAATTTAGTTGGGCAATCTGTGCGTGTATAGTGGTTCTTAATACAGCCGTTGCAACGATTTTCTT
Source organism: Flagellimonas nanhaiensis (assembly GCF_003382275.1). GTDB lineage: Bacteria > Bacteroidota > Bacteroidia > Flavobacteriales > Flavobacteriaceae > Flagellimonas > Flagellimonas nanhaiensis. The sequence continues at coordinate 22,773 of NZ_QTJX01000006.1, read as the reverse complement.
TTATTTTTTTGTCAGGTAAATTTATAATCACACAATATTCCCGAAAGTTAAACTCGCAAAATCTTTCTCGGAAAAGACTACGGCATAAAGCCCCTCTTTATCCCATGCTTATTTATTCCGTTTCCTTTCCGCTCCAAAATTTTGTCTTCCGTTTGGAGCCATGCTTAAATATTGTTTAACACAAAAAATTTAATCATGGAAACAAAAGTAAAAAGTAATGCAGCAACAAAAAGGACTGCTAGAAGAAGTCAACCTGGCACTAACGAAGATTCAAATGTGACCACTTCTATGGTTATTCCTGAGTTAAAGATTGAAAATTTGGACTTGGGTTTAATATCGCCCGACCCAAAGCAACCCAGGAAATCATATAATGAATTGAATTTGCAAGGTTTGGCAGACAGCATTAAGGAGTTCGGCGTACTTCAACCCATAACAGTCAGAAAGTCCAAGAAGGAGTACATTATTGTAATGGGTGAAAGACGATTTCGTGCCAGTAAAATAGCGGGTAAACAAACGATTCCTTCAATTATCCGCGAATATGAAAACAACAACGTTCTGGAATTGCAAATTATCGAAAACTTGCAGCGTCAGGATGTTGAACCTACTGAGGAAGCAGAAGCAATTGCATTTTTAAGGGAAAAATATACATCTGCTGAGATTGCGAAGCGACTAGGTAGAGGTGAAGGTTTTGTTCGTCAACGTATCAAATTATCAGGACTCATTGAAGGGTTTAAACGCTTCGTAAGAAATGGCAAAATGAACCTTTCATTGGGTGTTGGTGTGGCTCTTTTTGAACCGGAAGACCAAAAGATGATGCTGGAGACAATGGGAAAGGAATTTAATGCCGGTCAGATAAAAAGAATGATTGAGAACAATACCTACGACTTATCAAAGGCACCTTTTAAAGTCGATGACAAAGAGCTAGTTCCAAAAGCTGGTGCTTGCAGTTTGTGCCCCTTCAATGCGATTAATCAGGGAAGTCTATTCGGTGATGGCAAAATGATTTGTACTAAATCAGCATGTTATGAAACCAAAAAGTTGAAAGTGTTTTTAAATCTTATCGAAAGAGCTAAAAAAGAAAATCGAATTTTGGTTCCTGATATAAGAAGACACTGGGTTAACCAAGACGGAAATCAACTCATAATTTCTCAAATGGAAAAAGAAGGAATGACGGTTTATCTTTTAGATGATATTGACATTTTGAAAAGACCAAAAAAGCCAACTGCTAAAAGCGTCAAAGAAGATTACCATTGGAAAGAATTTACCGAACAAGAGCTTCAGGAGGAATTAAATGATGCGATTAAAGATTATAACGAAGAAGTAAGACAGTTTAATGCTGCTGAGGAAAACGGGTTTGTAAAAGGATATTATTTTGATACTGGCAGTTACAAATTCGAGAAGATTTTCGTTAAAATTGAACAGGAGGAAGAAACTGAAACTACTCCGACCACAATTCCTATAGAAAAAAGGAAAATGGAAGACTGTACTCCAGAAGAACAAATTACTAAAATAAACGCCAGGGAATTACGTAAGAAGGAAATTGAGAACAACAAACAGTTTGAAGAAGTGGTAAAAATGATTCGAGAAACGGATTATATAAATTCCAAAAAGCCACTAACTGTAGATGAAATGGTGGCGTTTTCAATTACACTTTTTGAGAACAATATTGGCTACTTTGAACAGCAGAAGAACTTTAAAGCGTTTTATGGAAAATCATCTAATGTTAGTCGAGAAGTTCAAGTAGAACAATTTAAAAAGAACTTCAAAAAAGAAAAGCTTCATAAGCTCATTCGATTTATACTTACCAAGCAAGTTCATTTTGGAGAGAGCAATCACATAAACAACTATACAAACATTTCTTTTTACACGGCAATGCAGGGTTTCCATAAGACAGAGATTGCAAAAATTGAGAAAGCTTATGCCGACAAGAGAAGTGAACGCGAACAACGTCTTGAAAAGCGTGTTGCCGAACTTCAAAAACAGGTGAAAGCACTCAGCGCATAATCTTTGTTTAATTAAGAGGAATACCTTTTACGGGATTCCTCTTTTTTATTTGCTGAATTGTTTCCAAGACAGTACTTCTAGATTTAATATTCATTAAAAACATGAGCTAATATACCAACATCAATAAAACTCTTGTCCATATACGGAGAAGAGTTCAATTTGTTTGCCTCAGCACTTTTACGCTTCATTCCGTTTTACTCCATTTCGGTAAAAGAGCTTCATTACAAAAATCTTGGACACAATTCGCAATTTTCTCCTTTCATATCGGGAGCCGATCCGCTATACTGGAACGGAACCCCTCATTTACAGTCCAAAATTGCAAATAGAGTCCGCCTTAAATAGTGCATCAAATGGAATTCGGTAATCAGACAAAACGTTTCCAGATTTTACTAGCTTATACGAGACTTAATAGGAAAGGTAAAAGTGTGATTTTTTTTAACCGAATTAACGGCAAAAGCCTCTTGAACTTTTGCTCGATAATTCTCAAAAAAACCAGACTTCCACCTCAATAATTTTATGGGGTTAATAATAAATAAAGCCCAAAAGGTTTTTCGGGGCATCGAAAAACAGGCATGTCATAACCAATTCTAATCAGCACGACCACACTTCACTCGCTTAACTTCCCGTACGCTTCCTTGTATGGCAGTGTGAAAGAATTGCTAACGACATTATGGAACTTGTCAAGACTGGTACAAGTTTTAGAAATAAATAAGGTTTCTACTGCCTTGTTTTTAGCCCGTAGGTAAAAACTACGTTGCATACACTCCTGATTTCTCCCTAAAAGTCTTGACAAAACCCACTTGATTTATTGTGCTACGCACGCAAGGAATCAAACAAACACCCCATAAAATTTAAAACGAATTGGGGAAATATTAATCTTAAAATTTTTAAAATCATGAGTACATTAAGAAACAAAGTAACGTTAATCGGAAACGTTGGACAAGAGCCAGAAATCAGAGACTTAGAAAGTGGTAAAAAAGTAGCTAAAATTTCATTGGCAACCAATGAAAGCTACAAAAATGGTAAAGGAGAAAAAGTAACCGATACCCAATGGCATAACCTTGTAGCATGGGGTAAAACAGCCGAAATCATTGAAAAGTACGTAACCAAAGGCAAAGAAATTGCCATAGAGGGCAAACTGACCTCTAGGTCTTATGAGGATAAGGAAGGTAACAAAAGATATGTTACTGAAGTGGTTGTTTCTGAAATCCTTTTGTTGGGAGGTAACGACTAATGAGATTACAAAAGGGTGTTACTATTCGAGGTTTCACCCTTTGTCATTTTCAATCAAAATCGATGAATCATGAAAACCAAAGTCAACGAAATACAAATCAGTTATAAAGAGAAGATTAAAATTTCTGATGCTCCAAAAATTTGCAGCTCTAAGGATGCTGCGAAACTTCTTTTTGAATTTTGGGACAAAGGAACAATCGAACTACAAGAAAGTTTCAAAATTTTATTGTTGAACAATTCGAATAAGGTCAAAGGAATTTATGAAATTTCCAAAGGCGGTATTTCCGCAACCTATGTGGATGTTAGAATATTATTCGCAACAGTGTTAAAGTCTCTTTCCGTTGGAATTATTATGTCGCATAACCATCCATCTGGGCAACTAAAGCCAAGTAAAGCAGATTTGGAACTAACCTCAAAGGTTAAGGCAGCATCTAATTTTTTTGATATTAAGGTGTTAGACCATTTGATAATTAGTTCAAATGGTGAGTACCTAAGTTTTGCAGATGAGGGGTTATTGTAATTTAAAGTCATGAATGATGATACACCTGAATTTTAACAACCTCGATGACAAAACCCAAAAAAGACTTTTTGAAATGTCTAAAAAAGATGTGGAACATCAATATGGGGAACAGATAAAAGCCTATGCGGAAGGAAATCAGTTAAAATATACCAATGTATTGGATTCAGAGGTAATGAGGAATCTATACAACTATAAATATACTTTTAGCATATAAACGAATTAAACAGGGAATAGTCTTAACAACATAAGGCTATTTTTTGTGTTCTTGTTTTTCACAGGTATCGAACCCACAAAAACCAATTTGGGGCTTGATTATTCAAAAGGGGGCTTTTCCCTTAACCCTTTTTCAGTTACCTTCCAATGTCCATCAACAAGAACCAATTTGAACGTTTCTGGTTTGTCTTCATAGGAGGTTGTGAATTTCACCCACGCAATATCTCCTTCGGCTATTTCCTCAATTACTGCAAAATCGGAAGCTTTATTTTCAGAGTCGGTAATAAATCCCTGAATCGATAAAAAGGACTCAAAGCTTTCATTGGTGGTATGTTTTTTAAGAGCATCATTGTTCTTTTTATAAAAGCTCTCAACAACGACTTGAGCAACTTCACTAGGTGTCGTATGATGCTCTGAACAAGAAAAGAACACCGTAATAAACAAACACATTAATTGGTTTTTCATAGTGCGGAAAATTAAAAGCACATAATATAAATCTATATGTACGAATACAAAGTGGTGATGTCTATTCTAATCCCTTAGAGTCAAGTTTTTATCCGTTATAGTCAATTAACATTCATTTGACTGCAAGTTAGTCCCTGAAAAATATTCCCATAAAAAAGACTACGGCATAAAGCCACATCCTCAGCCGACGCAAATTTATTCCGTTTCCTTTTTAGATGAAATTTTTAAGGAACCAGGTCTCCAGTAAAATAATTGATAATTCAAAAATTTACATTATGGAAACAAGAGCAAGAGTAAAAAGAGTGTTGGAAATTCCAGCGAGAAGATCACAAGCTATTAAAACCTCAGAGCAAAATGTATCAGACAAATCTTTTTATCTGGTTATTAATTTGTGGTTGTTCAAATTTGAATACTCGAAAGAACAGCACCCTAATTTAAGTTGATTTTTAACATCAACTCATTACAAAAAGGCTCTTGAAAAAGAGTCTTTTTTAATGGTCATTTCTATTAAATGTGACGCCTTGAATTTCCTTTGTTGGAAATTTAATTTCTATTGCCATCAATTGTATTCATTTGGCATAGTTTTACATTTTCATTTTTTCTCAAACGATGGTATATTTATACAAGTCCGTTGATTGGGCTATGTATGGTCATTCCATTTTTTGATTTGACTTTCCTTTTGACCATGCATTTCAATTCTTGTTAGAATGCAATGCCACTGATTGGTACAATCAAGTGGTTCGGATTTTTGTTCGCAGGGCGAACGAAAAGGAGAAGCAAGAGGGTACCGTGCTGGCGCACCGGTACATTCTCCATTTTCTGCGAAAAGCCCCTGTTTATGAGGGTTTTCAAGGGTTGGGTAAAAAGTGAAATATGGCGGTTTGCAGCAAAAACGCCCAGACCCCCAGTAAACAGGTAATTATTTGCAGCAAAAAATGGAAAAATTCTCAAAATATGAGTTTTCCGGGATCAATATTAAGAAGGTAACAGCGCTTAGGTTCAGAACCCTTTCTAAAACACTCAGCATGTCCAATACAGAAACCTTGAGTGCCATGCTGGACTTTTTTGAGGTGCATGAAATCTCTCCATTGGATTCCATCGATGGTAGTTTAGCTGCCATTGAAATCAGGATTAAAAGAAGAATTAGCAATGCCATTGCCATTATCAGGGATATTGAAAAGAGCCAAACATTACCCACCGTTGCAATGCTCCAATCTTTGTTCGATCAGCAGTTCGCACCGGAGAATGGGGGTGGAGATTTTGAAGAAGATTTTGAATTTATCGAAAAGAAATTTGAGGACCAGGACAGCAGTGAAGAATGGATTGAAGAAACTACGATTCCAAAAATAAGGTATGAGAGATTGATGGAAAAAATGGAAGCCTTGAAGTTGGATTTTGTGTATGTGCTGGAACAGGTAAAGGAAGTCAAGGTGAGTTTTGGGAAGGACTATCTGAAGATGGAGCTTACCCCCGAGGAAATAGAAAAGTATAAACGAACCATTAAAAATTTATAAGTATGTATATAGCAATCAGCGCACAACGACAAGGTGAAAACTTTAGTGGAAGCGTTAGTGATTTTGTCAAATATCTGGAAAAAGAAAATGAGGAAATAAGCCCCGAACATCAGGAACAATTCTTTAATCAATATAATGATCGCATTAGCGCTGAAGAAGTTATTGAACAAATAGATAAGAACACCACGAAGCTCAACAAGAAAGATCCGAAATTTTACTCAATAGTGGTCAGTCCATCACAAAGGGAACTGAAAGCAATTAACAATGACCCTGAAAAGTTACGCGAATATATAAGGGAAATGATGAAAGACTATGCTGCCTCATTTCATAGGAATAATGAAGTAAAGATAGATGACATAAAATACTTTGCAAAGATCGAGCGTGAAAGAACCTTTAAGGGGAACGATAAGGAGATTAGGGAAAACCAACCTTACGCTACGAAAATATTAAAACTTCAAGGGGAGATAAGGGATATTGAATCTGGTAAAGCTAAAGGGAATATCAAGGTGCTTAAAAAAGAGATCAAACGGTTGGAAATGGATGCCCCTCATAAGATCAATGGCAAACGAATTGTAAGGGGAATGAAAAAAGAGGGCATGCAAAATCATGTCCATATCATTGTGAGCCATAAGGATGCAACCAATTCAAATAAGCTATCTCCACTGGCCAAAAACAAGGAGGCAGAAACCATTATAAACGGACAAAAAGTAAAACAAGGTTTTAACCGGGACAAATTCTTTGCGGCTGCAGAAAAGACTTTCGATAAGAAATTTAATTATAAACGAAACTTCGTAGAGAGTTACAAGGCGAGAAATGTTTTGGATAAAAACCCAAAACAGTTTTTTGCTATGTTGGCAGGATTGCCAACAACAGAAAAGCAAGCAGCTTTTAAAATGTTATTTAAATCCGGGGTGAATGTTCCAACAATCCCAACCAATAAAGTTCAGCTCGCTTATAAGGCTTTAATGAAACTCAAAAGAGGTGTGGAAACTGCTATTAACTCTGGCTCCATTGGAGTTTAAATTAGATTAGATTATGAACGTTCAAATTCAAATACTTATTCCGGCATTGGTCTTTGGTGGACTCATAAGTTATGCCTTTAACAAATTTGTCAAACAGGGGTTCTTGAAAATAGTGCTGTTCCTGGTTCTTGCAGCAGCAATTAATTCGACCAAGCTCGATTTACAGTCGTTATTAAAAGCACTGATATTTATGTTCCTTCCCTTGCAATTTATCAATGTTGTAATGTTTGCCCTAAGCGGAGTTAACGCTAAAAGTCCGTCAATTATTAAGGAGTACAAAGTAGTGATGAAAACCAGGGGTTCCAAGTTGGTTCTTGAAAACATTCGCAGGGGTATTTCGATCATTGCTGCAGCAGGAAGCGGAAAGACCGAGAGCATCATTTTTGGATTGATGAAGCATTTTAAAAATAACAGGTTTTGCGGAGTTATTCATGATTATAAGAATTTTGAGATAACAGAAATGGCTTATCCCCTATACCTGAACAGCGGTAACAAATTCTACATTGTGTCCTTCGACCCAATTTATTACAGAGTTAATCCCATTGCTCCAAAATACTTACCCGATGAAGAAAGTGTTTATGAAGTTTCAAGGGTACTTCTGGAAAACTTATTAGAGACAAAAGACTCCGATGATAATAGTACATCCCGATTTTTTAAGGACGCTGTTGAAGGGCTCATTAGCGGTTTGATCTGGCGGCTAAAAACAGATTATGAGGACTATTGCACAATACCTCATTTAATTGCCCTATATCAACAACTCAATACAAAAGGACTATTACAATTTCTGAAAGGCAACATTACTTCGAGAGCTATGGCAGATGCCTTTATTAGTGGTGTGGGTTCAGAACGTCAAACAGCAGGTGTAAAAAGTACATTGGCAAACGCCTTTAAAAAAATCAGCACCAAAAAAATATTCATGGCTCTGTCTTCGGATGATATTCCATTGGACATCAACAACCCAGAAAATCCTTCTGTGGTTTGTGTGGTTAACAACCCGAAAAAGGATGCCTCTTTATCACCTGTAATAGCTACGGTATTACATACTATTTCCAAACAAATGAGTGAGCGAAACAGGTTGCCATCATTTTTGTTATTAGAGGAAGCATCAACAATTAGGTTGTTGCACATGCATCGTATACCGGCCACACTTAGAAGCTATAATATTTCCACTGTTTATGTGATGCAGGATAAGATTCAAAATGACATGCTATATGGAGAAAAAGCTAGTAAAGCCATACTCAGTAATCTCTCGTATCAGTTTTTTGGAAAGGTGAACGACCCGGACACCGCAAAATATTACGAACGTTTCTTTGAGATTGTTAAGAATCCAACCAGGAGTGTTAGCAAGGGAACCGGACTGTCATGGGAAGCTCGAATCACTAAAGGAGAAAGAGAGGTTCCGAAAAGAAGAGCAGAGATCTTCTTTAGATTGAAACAAGGTGAATTTATTGTTTTTGCTGATGGTAAAGACAGAAAAGTGAGGTTTAAACGCCCACAGATTGAAAAGAAGCTACCCAAGTCAGTAGAAGTTACACCGTTGGATTTGGAGAAAAACTTCATAAAGATTCATAGTGAAGTTAAATCCATGTTTAAATAAAAGAATGCATTGGCTCAAAGTTATACATGAATAGTTTTAATCGATATCATATTTTATCTCAAAATCAAATAGTTCTTTGGGCTGAATATCCAATCCCTTTGAAATCTCATATATGGTATTCATAGAAATATTGATTGTGCCTTTTTCTATCTTATTAAGGTTCGCATGGTCCACGTCACAACGTTGCGCAAGTTTCCTAAAACTCAAATTTTTAGACTTTCGTATCTTTTTTAAGTTTTCGCCAAATAAGATTCTGAATTTTTCATTATTTTTTAATTCACTATTCAAGTTAATCTGGTAATTTTTGCAAACCGTTAATTTCTAAAGAATGAAATAAATTGATGTTGGTTTCTGTGCCAACAATCAGATAATTTTAGTTATGTTTGCATACACATTATATATGTCTCTTTGATCCTCCAATAGAGAACAGGTAATTTTCACGTTAGAGGTGATAAGCGGATAAGCTCACGCCAATTGGCGTGAGCTTTTATAGGCTCTGGCTATACATGAAGTAGTTGATACCCTAGAATTAATAATCAAGAGCAACTTTCCTGGTTTCGATAACACCTCAATTAGAGGTGTTCGAAGCCTTGTGCTGTAGAGATTTGATATTGGGAAAAGTTAGGTTTCTAAATGTTTTGAAAAGCTTTCAAATTTTAACTTTAAAGGATTAAATCTTGACTGTGAGGGATTATTTCATTAAAGTCTCTGGAAACCAAACTTTTTGATTTGGATGATTTTAAAGACTGTTCTACCTTGGTGATTTTGACTACAAGTTTTTATGAATGTAACAATGGAATATATTTTATCAGCGAATAAGGAGGCAATGGACTTGTTTAATTCCTCTGAACAGGCATTGTTGGATTCCAGTAGTTTTGACTTTATGGTTTATAGGTTTACAGGAAAAAGCGAAGTACTAAAAGATTTGGAGGAATGGGATTTTAATGTACCGATAAGTAAAAGTTCTTATATGCTTTTATACTCAAACCTGTGTAGAAAACTAAGAGATAACTTTAACAATCAGTAGTTGGTTAATCTCTTCATTATAAGTAATATAAATTGGGGCAAATGCCATAAATAATTAAATTTTGGTTTAGTTTTTGATTCTAGTTGTTGCAAATTGAATTGTTTAACCGATCTAACAAATCATGAGAATAGCGTTTGTATTTATTATAAAAATATTTGAATTTTTATTGTTCAGATCACTTAGGTCTGGATCTTTTCGTAAGTCCCATTCAAATAATTTTGCCAAACTCTCAAATGTAGATAAGGTAAAGATTCTGGAACAAAGAAGGCAGGCAAAAGGGTATCGTCCTCAATGGCTCTATTATAGATGCAGAGAAGAAGGACTTTTAAATGAATACAACGCATTATTTAAACCGAATGTAGAATCAAGAAGTAACAGGAGTGAATGGAAAGGTGTAGTGTTTTCATTTGGAAAATACAAAGGGCAACTTGTTAAAGATGTATGGAAAAAAGATAAGGATTACATCAATTGGTTGGATGAACAGGATTGGTTATGTCATTATCCGGACGAAGGACAAGAAATCTTTGAGATAAAAAGTGCTGCCGAAAAAGTGCTAGCTTAAGCTTCTAAAGTTTTGTACCAATAATAAAACGCCTCTAGGTTGTGTTTTTTTAGTTTATTCAAAGCCGAATAGTTGTGATCACTAATAATCCAATCTTTCATATCAACTTCTGGGTTGAATAATTCTAAACTCTCTTCGTCTTTTTCCAGCTTACTTACAATATAGGATGCCTTAGCAACAGCAATTTGGGCTTGGGGCTCCCTGAAGCGATCTCCATAAATAAAATTATTAAGCCTACTTACTCCAGAACGCATTATAGCAAATGTCTTTTTATTAAGTCTTCCGTAAACACAAAAGTTATGGGATGTATCTACAATGTCATTATAAATAACCTCATATTCTTCTGTTTTGAAACCTCTATAGACCAATTCGGTTTGTGCGACTTTCATAAAATTTTCTTTTACACCTTTAAGAGATTCTAAACGGTCAAAAATCCCGGCAATATCGTATATCTGCTTCATTGCTTCCATTGGTTTTGTGAGCGGAACACCTGTTGAATTAGGTCCGTAAGCTGTTAATTTATCTCCTAAGATAGCTCCCAATGTTGGGGTGGTTACTTTTAAAGGTTACCCTGATTCTAACAATAGAAAATGTGAAATATCAATTTCCTGAACATCTACATAGGGGTTATCTTCAAATACTATATCCAAGAGAATGTAATTAAGATCCCCTTTCGTTTTTACGGCTGGTTTATAAAATAACTTATAATGTGCCTTTTCGATGGTTGAAACCGTCTGTCTTTTATTTTCTTCCCATTTAACGAAATCCGTACTCTCGACGATATTATTTAATAATCCCTCAATATCAGCTTTCTTATTTTCTACAATGATGTCTATGTCTATTGAGAATCGTCGGGGTTCCTGAATCATAAGCATTAGAGCAGTACCACCTTTAAAAATAAATTCTAGCTTTTCCTTTTTTAGAGCTTCCAATAGAACCAATGCGCGAATTACCTTTTCTACAATAATGGGGTCAGCTTTGAACTCTTTAATTTTAGATGTAATCCAATCGGGAGTAAGGCTATCGAGTGCTATCATTTAAACAATATCTTTTATCACACTTTCGACATATTCTCTTTTTCTTCTGCGTTTGGCATAACGTAAAAGTCTATCCTCTTTTATAGAATATAGGTTATAGACATTTTCAATAATGCTTTCCAAATCTCTTCCTTGGTAGTTAGAATATAACTCTGTGTCAAGAATTAAATCAACAATTATTTTTTCAATGGATGGAATTTGAACATTGTTTGTTCTTTGAAGAGGAGCATCAGTTATGAGGTTTCTAATTATAATTTTATCCTTATCCTCATTGGCATACATGTCCAATATGTCAATTGAAGGATTTAAAAACACATTTTTCCTTATTTCGGACAAGTAATAGAAAACACTTTCTTCAGTGCCTTTTTCGGTTTCTATGATGACTTCATGATTCCTGGGGATGTGGAGCATCCAGTCTCTTAACCATTCAGTAGACCAGATTGAAATTTCCAAATAAGGGAATTCTCTTTTAAGCTTGTTATATAACGATTTTGTGGATTTTGAGATTAAGGGTGTAAATTCCTTTTGCTTTCCGAATTTATATTTACCCCTACCGATACGTTGTATAATACCATTATCAACGAGCTTATATATACGCCAATCTACGGTACTCTTTTTTACAAATTCATCTTTACTACGATAGAATTGAAAAATATCTTTTACGGAAATGGACTCAACGTTTATAAATCGTTTTTTAAGAGCGTCTATATGTAATGTGGTTTCTGTGATAATCAATTGTTTGTCACAAAAGTACAAAAACTATATTTCGGCAGCAAATGGGGTTTAGTGCCGGAATATAGTAATATGAGATGTTGGAAATTTAGAGTGCTTATTCAAAAGCTTCATCTCTCCATTCGTGGTCAAATTTGAAGAGTTCGTGAGGATGAACCTTAAGGCCAGCAGCTAATTCAACAATAGTTCCAAATTGAATATTGATTTTACCCTTCTCAACTTTACTAATATAGCTATTATCTAAATCACACTCATTCGCCAATTCTCTTAAACTTAAACCTTTCTGCGATCTAAGCTCTTTAAGACGTTTGCCAAACAGAATTAAAACCTCTTTTTTGTACTCTTTTTTCATTCACTCTATTGAGTTCTGAAAGTGCCATAATTATGTTAAAAAAATGCGGTGTTCTGTTGCCGCATTAAAATATTTTTTATATATTGCACACTGTTTAATAATTTTGCGATTCTTCGTATTAAAATATTTGAAGCTGTCGCTTTGATTCTCTGAAAGAAAATCTGGTAAATTTTGCAACGAGATGATAAGTAGATTTGCTCACGACCCGGGCGTGGGCTCTCTTATCGTTGCAAGGCCCTTACCAGAGCCCTCTTTCTGATAGGTTGAGTTCCACGCTCATTTTTTTGGTCGATTAACTCAACATTTCTTAGCACTTGTTTAAATTTTATCCTTGAAATCGCAAGAATTAAAAAGGCTGTTTTATAAACCAATTGTTTACAATTATTGAGAATTAGTTCGCCATACCTGAAAATATTTGATTCAAATTATCCCAATCATTGGAGCGGAATTATCTATCAGTCTGGTAAATCCAATTACGAATTGCTTTATATAAAAAAGCCCAAATGCCCTATATAGGCTTATAAGTTATGGGAATCACGCTGCACTTTTCCGGATTACGATTCCATTTTTATCCCATAACTAACGATTCTACGCTTAATTGAATCCGGACAAATCACGATTAAAGCCTAATGATGACATGATTTACCAAGATCATTTGGACTCTTGTTTTGTATCCATAGAACAAGTCCCTAAATGGTCCGAGTAGACTATTATCCATTTTTTCAAGTAAACCAAAAGTATTGCCTATGAGTAGATAAGATACAAAAAAACCTCCTAACCAACTTTTCGAACGGTTATTAGGAGGCTAATAATTAAACAAAATTTATTGTTCAACCTAATACAAAATTATGAAAATAAACAAACTGAGTATAGGTAAGCAGTGCTTATCCTATACAATCTTCCTATTTCTTACCCCTTTTCTAACAACCCTTTTAGCGGCAACGCCTGCGTATCAAAATCAATTGATAAAAGGGAAAATAGCTGACCAATACGGTCAACCAATTGCTGGGGTGCACATCATGGTTCTAAATACCAAAAAAGGAGCCGTTTCAGATTTTGATGGCTCTTATGAAGTTTCAGCGAATCCAGATGACACACTTGTATTTTCCGCATTGGGTTTCAAAACCCTCACTATTTCAATAAATCAAAGACAAGAAATTAATGTTCAACTAGAGGATGATGTCACACAGTTGGGTGAAATCACATTAAACGCAGGATACTACTCTGTCAAGGAAAAAGAACGCACTGGAAACATTGCAACTATTAAAGCCAAGTCCATTGAGAAGCAGCCTGTAAATAATCCATTGGCTGCAATGCAAGGTCATTTGTCAGGTGTAAATATTGTACAATCATCTGGTGTTCCTGGAGGAGGTTTTAATATTGAAATCAGAGGAAAGAACTTTATTAATGGTGTTTCCGACCCTTTATTTATTATAGACGGAGTTCCCTACAGTTCCCAATCATTGGGTTCTAATGACGTTTCTGGACAAATCTTTACTGGTAATATCAGCCCATTGAATGCTATTAATCCAAATGATATTAAAAGTATAGAAGTATTAAAGGATGCAGATGCTACAGCTATTTATGGATCACGGGGAGCGAACGGGGTAGTATTAATTACCACCAAAAAAGGTAAAGTTGGAAAAACCCAGTTCAAGGCCAATATTGGCAGTACCCTTGGAAAAGTCACTAACTTTTTAGAACTCTTAAATACGGAACAATATCTTGAATTACGTAGAGAAGGAATTACAAACGATGGTTTTGGTCCATTTCTTGACAATCCAGCATTCGATTTTTTCTGGCCAGATGTTAAAAGTTGGGATAACACCCGTTATACGGATTGGCAAAGAGAGTTAATCGGTGGTACAGCTTATAGAAACAATGCACAGTTATCCGTTTCAGGCGGTGGTCAGAATACCCAGTTTTTGATTAGCGGAGGCTATCAAAAAGAAACCACCGTTTTTCCTGGTGATGCCAATTATAAAAAAGCAACTGTCCACAACAACATAAATCACCAATCCAATGATAGTCGATTTAAGATAAATCTTTCTACCATTTATACTAATGAAAAAAACCTATTACCAAGATCTGACTTTACTAGCCAAGCATATACACTAGAGCCAAATGCCCCTATGCTTTTTGATGATGAAGACAATTTGAATTGGGAAAATAATACATGGAATAACCCCTTAGCGTCTCTTGAAGAGGTATATGAAGTAAAAATAAACACCCTAATTACTAATGCAGGAATGTCCTATATGGTTTTTCCAAATGTTGAATTCAAAACAAGTTTAGGATTCAATACCTCCGATTTGGAATCCTATAGGACACTTCCATCCTCTGCGCGAAACCCATCATTCGGATTTACACCACAAAATTATTCCTCAATAACTATGAATAATTCTAAACGTCAATCATGGATAATTGAGCCTCAATTAAATTGGTCAAAACAATGGAACAATATTAAACTAAAAGTTTTGTTGGGGTCAACTTTTCAAAGAGAAAATTCTGAACAGTTAGTACAACGGGGAACAGGGTTTCCAAATAATAATCTAATACAAAACTTAACAGCAGCAGAGACCATTGAAATCCTAGAGGATGCGGATAGTGAATATAATTATCAGGCATTTTTTGGTAGAATCAACCTTAACTGGAAAGAAAAATATATTATAAACGTAACTGGGCGTAGAGATGGTTCCTCACGTTTTGGTCCAGGAAAACAGTTCGGGAATTTTGGTGCAGTGGGATTGGCGTGGATATTCTCAAACGAGAAGGTTTTTAAAGATAGTTCCGTTTTAAGTTTTGGGAAGTTGCGTGCCAGCTATGGAACTACTGGAAGTGATAACATTGGAAATTACAGATACCTTGACACTTATAACGTCTCCGGTTTTGATTATGACGGAATTTCAATTTTAGAACCAACAGGGATTTTCAACCCTCTGTTTGGATGGGAAGAAAATCAAAAATTGGAAGCGGCATTGGAGTTTGGCTTATTCAATGATCGCATATTTTTAAATACTTCCTGGTACCGGAATCGTTCTTCAAACCAATTAATCGGTATTCCTTTGGCTGCAACCACTGGCTTTTCAGAGCTAACTGGGAATTTTGATGCCACTGTTGAGAATACAGGCTTTGAGTTGGATTTGCGAACAATTAACATTCAAAGTAAAAACTTTAAATGGACTACAACAATCAACTTGACAATTCCCAAGAACAAACTGATAAAATTTGATGACTTAGAAAATTCAGCATTTGCAAATCGGTTTATTATTGGCAAACCGCTAACTATTGTTAAACTGTATAACTCATTAGGAGTTGATCCAGAAACGGGTCTTTATCAATTTGAAGATTATAATGATGATGGTGCTATTAGCAATCCTGATGATAGACAGTGGGTTGAGGACTTTGCGCCAAAATTCTATGGAGGGTTTGGTAATACGTTTAGTTATAAGAATGTTTCCCTTGACTTTTTATTTCAGTTTAAAAAACAAAGGGCATTCAATAATTTAAGATGGCGAGCAACTCCCGGATTTAGAGGTAATGGCCCAGTTAGTTTACTTGATAGATGGCAGGGAGAAGGTGACACAAATTCGGTACAATTGGCCTCCGGTGGTCTTTCTCCAAGCGTTGGTCCGAGTGACCTGAATCAAAGTGATAGTAATGCGGCTGTGTCTGATGCCTCATTTATTCGATTAAGAAACATTTCTTTGAACTATCAGCTTCCTACCATTAATAATGCTCTGGACATAAACGTATATCTACAAGGACAGAACTTACTAACCTTTACAAATTATGATGGACCGGACCCAGAACAACCTTCAAGTATAAGATTACCACCATTGAGGCAAATTACCCTTGGACTTCAGGTAAAATTTTAACGAAACACAAAATATTATGAATTATATACAAAACAAAATATGCATTAAAAAGTTGGTGAATAACTTTTTTAAGCACAGAATTATAAGCGGCCTGCTTCTATTCACAATGATTTTCAGTTTGACATCATGCAGTGATTTTGTAGAAGCTGATCCACCGAAGAACTTATTGATTTCGGAAACCGTATTCAATGACCCTGCCACTGTTGAATCAGCTCTTGCCAATATCTATTTTAAAATGCGTGAACAAGGTATCGTATCAGGAAGATTTGGCTTGACAACATTAATGGGTATTTACGGTGATGAACTTGATTATTATGGTTTTGATGTAAATAGTGCGGAATTGTACAATCATAACGTTGTTGCTTCAAATTCACTTCTTTTAGAATGGTGGAGTAACGGTTATAATGTGATATATGCCGCCAATGATATTATTGCAGGAGTGGATAACTCTAATTCCTTGAACATCGATGACAAAGATAGATTTAAAGGACAGGCTCTATTTATTCGAGCTTATGTGCATAGTTTATTATCTGCCATTTATGGTGATATTCCTTATATCACCACAACCAATTATTTAGAAAATAATTCGGTAGAACGATTACCAGTATCTGTAGTAACCAATAATATTATTTCTGACCTGGTAAGTTCGGAAATGCTATTAGAAAACACTCCTGCTTCGGGTGAAAATATTTTTCCGAATCAGTCAGTAGTTAAGGCATTGTTAGCTAGAATGTATTTGTACACCGAAAATTGGGAGTTAGCAGAAACGACTTCAAGTGAACTCATTGCCAATCATTCTTTGGAATCTGACATTAATAATGTTTTTCTAAAGGAATCTTCAGAAACACTTTGGCAATTGAAGCCAGGGGATAATCCCATAAATACCCATGAAGCTAATGAGTTAATAATTCAAGTGATTCCTGGGCAACGATATGCGTTGACCACTACCTTATTAGATGCCTTTGAACCTGGAGATTTGCGGTTAAACAACTGGACAAATAGTGCAACAAGCAGCGATGGAACTGTTACTTTACATTATGCCTATAAATACAAAGCTCCCTTTACCGAAACCGAGTCATTGGAATATTCCATCATATTTCGATTATCAGAGCAATACCTGATAAGGGCTGAAGCTAGGGCTAAATTGGGTAATAATTCAGGTTCACAACTGGATTTAAATGTAATCAGAAACAGGGCTGGATTACCCAATACAACTGCAAATTCCATGAATGAATTATTGGAGGCAATTCTGAAAGAGCGCCGCGTGGAATTGTTTACAGAGGAAGGCCACCGGTGGTTTGATTTAAAACGAACGGGGAATGCAGGGGCGATTCTTGGTTTAGTAAAACCAAATTGGCAGGAAACACATATACTACTTCCAATTCCTGAGTCCGAATTAGAAATCAACCCCAATCTATTACCGCAAAATTTAGGGTATTAGCATGTTATGGAGTTAAACTAAAGATGAATATTATGAAGTTAAAAGTTTATAAAATAGCTCTACTGCTTCAAGTATCGCTTCTGTTTATTGCTTGCTCAGAAAACAATAAAACAGACACTACTAATCAGAGAGATATTACAGAAATAAATCCTCAAGCAGAAAAGGATTTTAAACAAATTGATTCTTTGAAGGCACTTTTTTGTGATTATCCTGAAGAATGTGAGCGTTATGAAAAATCTTCGTTTTTAGAAAAAATAAGGTTTGAAGAGAGGGTAGTTAAAAACCGAGTTCGTTTGGCGCAGAATTTTTTAGAGTCCTATCCCGAAGACAGACATTATTTTGAGGTACTTAAGTTTTTCTTTAACATGTATTTTGAACCTCGTTTTCTAAAAGAAAAAATACCGGATAGTTTGACTGTTTTCCTTGAAAAAGAAATACCATATAGTACTCCCATTTATTTTGAACGTTTAAGGTCGTTGCCTATTGATAAGGATGCACAAAATAAGTGGCTGAAAAAAGGGAATGAATTGGCTGATGAATTTATTCAATCCGATGCACCTCAGGAAAGAAAATTATTAATAGAGATTTGCCTTATAGCACGAGATTTTCGTCAGGCGTTTGAGTTATATAATGGCTTGTACAAACAAAAAGAAGGTAA
Source organism: Flagellimonas nanhaiensis (assembly GCF_003382275.1). GTDB lineage: Bacteria > Bacteroidota > Bacteroidia > Flavobacteriales > Flavobacteriaceae > Flagellimonas > Flagellimonas nanhaiensis. The sequence goes on along the minus strand of NZ_QTJX01000006.1, from coordinate 4,518 downwards.
GGAAGCCGGATATTGGGAGCAATTTGATAAGCACTATTGGGAACCTTTTCGATTAAGGCAAATGGATCTTGTGAGGAGATATGCAGATTTGCCAATAATAGCAACCTACGTTCAACAACTCATTGCGTTAGTATCTAAGAAATCACCTAGTTTGGCGCAGCCTTATTGGGAGAGTTTTTTACAAATGACAAGTTCGGACCAATCGTTGGATAGTCCCCTAGGATATAAAAAAATAAATCAAATGGCTAGGGCTAATTTGGCTGCCTTAAAGAGTATCGATTATTCCAAACCATTAGAGATGGAATTTACAGCTATCGACGGTTCTGTAATAGACTTGCGTAAAATGAGAGGTAAAGTTGTGCTTGTTGATTTTTGGTCTATTAGATGTCCTCCTTGTATTCGAGAGATGCCACATGTCCAAGAGATGTATGAAAAATATCAACAACATGGATTTGAAGTGATTGGATTAGCGGCGGACAATGATAAGTCAAAGGGTCGTGTTCTTGAAATTACTAAAAAGCAAGGTGCAACATGGCCACAGTATTTGGATAAAGGAAAAAATGTAACTGTAAGTTATCACTCACTGTATAATATCAATTCTTATCCTACGGTATGGTTATTAAATAAGGATGGGATCATAGTTGATAAAAATGCAAGAGGAGCACGATTGGAGCCATTGATAAGGAAGTATTTGGAATTGGATAAATGATTTTTTTCATTTTGTTTTTATTTGAATTAGTCAAGAAAAGGTGTCTATTTAAGACACCTTTTCATTTTACATAAAACCCTATGGCTGTGATTTTCTCATAGGCGTTGAGAACTGCGGATCCTCATAAACATGTTGACCAAGATAAAGACAAGGATCGATAATTTCTGATTTACAATCAACTTGAACCTGAATTGGCCCTGTTGGACCTTGAATGTAACCAGTTTCAAGGAATGCTTCTGCGTCGGTAGCAAATGCCAAACTAACTGCCATTAAAAGAGCGAAAGCTGGCAGTACAAATTTTTTAAGTTTATTTTTCATTTTTTTTAAATTAAATTTAGCCTACTCTATTTTTGAGGTTTTCGGCTTCCCCTCCCACTGATCAGTATTTTCAATTTGTTACATATTTTTTGTTTTTTTCAATCAACAGAATTCCAATAAGTGAAAGGGCTATAAAACCGCAATTAAAAGATATATGTTCCTTCCAACTCATGGTTGAAATAACACCACCGCATGAACAAGGAATAGAATCACTATATCTTAACACTATAATTATATAGACTGTAAAAATTGACATTAAGGAAAAACTGGAATATAAGGCTGACAAAATGTATTTAGGAAAAAGAAACAGTCCGGCAATTAAAATTTCTATAGCAGGAACACTCCACGCTATCAAACTGGAATACTCGGATATGAACGGCATCTTTGCAACACGTACATGAAATTGCTCAATATGAATTAGCTTGCTCGTGGCAGTATATACAAACAAAATAATGTATAAAAAACTAACGAATTTTAAGTATTTCTGTGTGAAGATAAAAGAGCGATTCATATCATTTGAATTGATATGGTAAAGATCGATACTTAAATTTGCTATTTAGGGATAAAGTCTTGACTATAAGGGATTAATCTATTGGACAGAAGGGGTATTGGTTATAGTTCTCTGTCCTTTTGGGTCTTTTTTCGTAACTCTCGTGGTGAGAAATTGTATCTTTTCTTGAAGGTACGTGTAAAATGCGCGTGACTTTTAAATCCAGTTTTAAAGGCGATTGATTCAAAAGTCAATCCACTATATTGAATGAGCATTTTTGCTTTTCGAAGTCGTTCATTTTTTTGAAAACGATATACGCTTGTCCCATATAATTCTCGAAAGCCGTATTTCAATTTATACTCATTGGTACCTAACTGAAGGGCAAAATCTTTTAAGGAAGGAAGTTCTTGTTCAAGATTATTTATAATAATGGAATGCGCTTCTCTTAGTTTTTTTATATCATCAAAACTCAATCGTAATTTTGGTTTTTGAGATTTTTTTGTTGCTGAAACTGCAAGTGTATTCTCTTTTTCTTTAAACTGAATAACCCCCTCTTCAAGATTTTTTTCTAATTCATGATACCCATTAATGTGGTGTACTACGGTAATAAAGGTTTGTCTTTCTTGCTCTGTTTTACCTCTGAATGTTGTTATAAAGCAAGTATTTGGCAATAATAGTTTTTCTTTTGAAATAAATGTTAGGTCAATAGATGTATCATAGAAGTTCTTTTTCTTTATAAACCTCCATGTCTGATTCCACTTCAATTTAGAAGGTTCATCTAAAAATGATTCAAAAGACTTATCGATTATATCAGCGTACAAAAATGAAAGATGAGTGCTAACTTTTTGGTTGATCATTCGAATTTTCCCCTTGGAATCCAACATGAAGCAGAGCTGAATAATATGTTTGGTAATGCCTTTTGAGTTTGCGTAACCCTGATGAATGAGTGATTCTTGAATTTCTTCCGCAAGCATATTTAGAGTTAAGCCTAATGCTTCAAGATTATCGTTTTTATCTGTTCGAGGCAGTCTGAAAAAGAAATTCCCGCCTGCCATTTCCAAAAGCATTTGGTTAATCCTTCGCATTCTTTCACTCTTACTAAGGGCACTCATTTTATTATGTAATTAATATCGCTCTATAAATACTTATTCAAAAAATTCATCGCTTCTGAATTTTCAGTAAACAGTTCTGTAGGTATGGGCGGATTACTTGTTTTAAGATAAAACTTAGATAAGATTTCGGACAAGGGTGGTTCCACAATAAACGCAACAGCTTTTATTAACAGGGAACCTTCCATTGCTAAATAGTCCCTGGCTGATTTGTCTACTTCCCTTACACCTCGAATATCACATAATACAGGAAAAGGGTCGCCTTCCTGAAACAAGAGCCTATCTTCAACAATTTTAACGGCGGCGTCCAAGTTTATACTAATTCCATTTTTATAGGTGATACATACTATGCCGTCATGTTGAATATACTCTGCATACTCATTTTTGAGATAATTTAACATGATTAATAGAAAACAGGTAATTTTCTTTGTAAATTTACAAAATTATCAATAATTGATTCTTCACTAATACCCGTTGAATGGCATTTATAGTGCTATTTTCTTGACTGTTACGGATTAAAACTTGACTCTAAGGGATTAGAATTAACGTCATCTTTTTATTTTCCCACAAATGCCATTAAATTTTATGACTTTAATCTATAGAACATGGCAAAAATCAAGCACAACAATTTTTTAGAAACGGTAAATGAAGTATTTACCGATGCAAAACAGGAAGGCGTTTTACATTTATATGCAGATGAAAATGAGTTTCCTGGAAGAACTATAATCATCAAAGGAAATAAGTTGTTTCACTTTGGCACTACAGGTTATCTTGGACTAGAACAGGATAAACGATTGAAGGATGCAGCTATTTCAGCTATTTCACGTTACGGTACTCAATTCCCACTTTCCAAATCTTACATATCACACCCTCTTTACAAGGAATTAGAAGAATGTGTTGCAAAGATGTACCAAACACCAATAATAATTACCAAGAATAGTACACTTGGACATTTGGGAGTTATACCCAGTGCAGTAGATGACCAGGACGCAATCATTTTAGATCATCAAGTCCACTGGAGCGTACAGAGCGCAGCGAAGCTTCTAAAAACCCGAAGTGTTCCTATTGAAATGATTAGACATAATCATTTAGATATGCTTGAAGATAAAATAAAGTCCCTTTCCAATACTAGGAGAAAAATTTGGTATATGGCTGATGGTATATACTCCATGTATGGTGACTACGCTCCTGTTAATGAATTAATGGAGTTGGCTAAGAAATATTCACAGTTACACCTATATTTCGATGATGTTCATGGAATGAGTTGGACGGGCAAAAATGGAACGGGATATGTTCTCAGTCAGGTAGGAGAAGTGAATGAACAAATGTTATTGTTTGGAACACTTAGTAAAACCTTCGGAGCTAGTGGAGCTGTTTTAGCTTGCTCGGATAAAAAGATGTATGATAAAATCAAAACCTTTGGTGGACCTTTAACTTTTTCTGCCCAATTAGAACCTGCATCTGTGGCAGCGGCTACAGCTTCGGCCAAAATTCACCTGTCACCCGAAATCTACAAGTTCCAAAAAGAACTAAAGGAAAGAACGCAATACTTCAACGATCTTTTGAAACAAACCAATTTACCTTTGATCGACAATAACAATACCCCTGTATTTTACATTGGAACAGGCATGCCAAGAACTGGCTATAACTTTGTCAATCGGTTAATGAAAGAAGGGTTTTTCGTCAATCTTGGTATTTTTCCAGCAGTTCCAGTAAAAAACACCGGAGTTAGAATTACCATATCAAGACATAATGAATTAGAAGAAATTAAAGAGTTGGTTGATGCTATGGTTTATCATTTTCCTAAGTCCTTAGTGGATAAGCCGGGTAAACTGACCCACCTTCGCCGGATGAAACTGACCATGGCAAATGGACTGCCCAGATTTGATCTA
>NZ_QTJX01000005.1 GCF_003382275.1 Flagellimonas nanhaiensis | reverse complement strand
TCGGCATCGGCATCGTCGGTGTTCAGCGCAGCGAGCTCAGCGTCCGTGGCGAAGGTACCGTCCAAATCCTGGCTCAGCGTGCCACCGGCATCCGTTACCGTGATCGAGGTGCCCGTAAGGCCAACGGCGGTGTTGTATTCGTTGGTCGGATCGGCATCCGCATCGTCCGTATTGAGCGCAGCGAGCTCAGCGTCCGTGGCGAAGGTACCGTCAAGGTCCTGGCTCAGGGTGCCTCCGGCATCCGTGACCGTGATCGAGGTGCCCGTAAGGCCAACGGCAGTGTTGTATTCGTTCGTGGGGTCCGCATCCGCATCGTCCGTGTTCAGTGCCGCAAGTTCCGCATCGGTGGCGAAGGTACCGTCAAGGTCCTGGCTCAGCGTGCCACCGGCATCCGTGACCGTGATCGAGGTGCCCGTAAGGCCAACGGCGGTGTTGTACTCGTTGGTCGGGTCCGCATCCGCATCGTCCGTGTTCAGCGCGGCAAGTTCAGCGTCCGTGGCGAAGGTACCGTCAAGGTCCTGGCTCAGGGTGCCACCGGCATCCGTGACCGTAATGGAGGTGCCCGTAAGGCCAACGGCGGTGTTGTACTCGTTGGTGGGGTCCGCATCCGCATCGTCCGTATTAATTGCCGCAGCTATATCAGCCAAAGCAACTGAAAATGTATTGGTATCCGAATCTGTAATTACCAAATTCGTATTTGTTCCATCAATAGCAAATGAATTAATTGTGGTATTTGTATCGACCAAAGTATCGCTTAAGCTACTTAAATCAACATTTACACTTCCCCCATTTTCCAAAGTAAGCGTTAGAATGTTTGAAACCCCATCTAAAGTAAAGCTTGTTAATTGTTGGTCATCACTTGCCGTAAGTTCCCAAGAGTCCCCGTCCCAAAAGTATATGGTACCGGTACTTGTGTTTACATAAATATCTCCAGCATCAGCTCCCGTGGGGGATGTTGCTCCTGCAGCTGCGACAGCAGTCCCGCTCAAGACTTCACAATTACATTGGTCTTGCAGGGTCACTGTTGTTTGAGAAAAGGCAATTCCGGAGAAAAATAGTAAGGCTATCGCTAATATGCTCTTTTTCATGAGGTTATTATTAGTTGAGGGCATTTTTTAGTTGTGTTATTGTCTTTTTTCTGTGTTTTCTTGTTTTAATTCAACACAATGAATTTTACACACATTACAAAATTACCTTTACCTATAGGGGTGGAAAATATTTGTTGTGTACGACCAAAATGGCATTGTATAGCTGTTAAATTTTGAGGTTAGGTTTGGAAACATTTATGTTTTTGGTAGGGTATTTGGTCGATAAAACCCCTAAAATTCCGCTGTTTGACAATCCGATAAACTCTCATCAAAACTGTTAAAATTGGATTTTTAAGCAGGATAAAATCAATTTTTGGATGGTGATTCGGCAAGATTTATACCTCAAAAAAGCTCAAACCTATTTAAGGTTATGTTGATTTTCAACAACTATTTAAGGACAAAAAAATGGAGAAAACAGAGGTTGTTTTTAACGAGTTTTCCTAGTTAGGATTCACCCTATAAGTAATCCTTCTATTTGTAATTACGGTAGCAACTTTAATTGTACTAAAGGGTGAAAATTCTGATGTTGAATTGGAAATTGTACTTGTAGCCGTTATCAAATTGCCCAAAGAAGTTCCTGAAGGCAAAGGCAATGAAAACTCAAATCTGTTGGTATTGTCACTATTTCCATCTGCATCGGAATACGCCGAACTGGTTGCATCAGCATCTGACCCACTACCTTCAACAGCGGCACCAATATACGTTTGACCTTCCCCGTAATCTGTTGAAAGTCCAAGTGTATTGTCCCCTGCAGTTGCAGAGCCTTCGCTAATATCAGTGAAATAGAATTCCAACGTCGCTCCTGGCCTTGACCATCCTTTGATAACAAGATTGGAGCCTGAAATACTCACAAAGTTGATTATTGGAAAGTTGTTCAGGTCATTTGGACCTGTATCAGAATCTCCATTGTCATTGATTGTAACACCATCTCCATTAAGGTCAATTCCCAAAGATGGGGTAGAAGTTCCATTTCCGTAAAAGGAGTTTTGGCTTATTAAATTTCCAGTTCCCGTTCCGGAAACGGATATTCCAGCACCTCCATTGGCGTAAATTACATTGTTTGTAATCTGGGAATTGCTTCCTACCAACTCGATACCCATATTTTTAACCGTACCTGAGCAGTTTCCACCATCTTGACCAGAACCCGTAATCGTATTTTCTGTAATTGTTACTCCTCCAGAAATGGCAGTACCATCAATTCCTAATGAAGCTGCATTCTCTATTAAGTTTTGTTGTATAACAATGCCACTACCGCTGTTTAAAGTAATATTGTCATCACAAGCCGCATCTCCATTGGCCGTTATCTGGTTGTTCTGTATTATGCTCGATGTACCTCCATCAATAAAAATTCCAGCGTCTGTATTGGTTGCTATGTAGTTTCCATCAACCACTATGTTCCCTCCTACATTTTCTATTCCATAATCAATATTACCAGCATTACCTCCCGAAGCGTCTACTCCCAAAAGATTAGCACTAACCGTTGTAGACCCGCCATTGATTAAGATTCCAGCATTGTTTCCAGCATAAATGGAGAGGTTTCTTATGGTAACTGAATTGGCATTGGTCTGTAGAACATCGCCATTACCTCTATGTACCTGAATTTCTGGCAAATCGAAAGTAGGTAGTGCTACATTTGACACTCCAACTGAGGTACCTCCGGAACCAACATTTCCAGAGTTGGTATTTCCCGAATATGCTGTTTGCGTACGACCATCTATTATGGTATTGTCGCCTGTAATTTCTGAGAGTGGGCTTCCATTACCAATGGTAATATCAAAATACCCACTTGCAAAATTTGGGTCCGCAGTTCTTCCCAAAGGATCGGTAGAACTTGGAATCATAAAAATGGATGTGTCTTCTCCAGATACGGGGTCAAAAATGAAATTTGACTCAATATTTAATCCAGTTTCATCCAAATTATTGGCATTTACAATGAATTGTTCTAAAGATCCTTGTCCAGCGTCATTTGTGTTGACAATCGTATTGAAGTTGAATCCAAAATCCAACCCTACAAGACCGTTGCCTGCAATGGTTATTGCCGACGTTGTCTGCGCCCCGCTCAGGGTTCCCGTAGAAGCGTCGGTTGCTGTTGGGTCTGCTCCACCAACCTCATTGGTCACATCTACAAAAGATCCAGAAGTATTGTAGTTTCTGAAAGTTTGCACTGGTAAACAGGAAGTACATCCTGTACCGCCGCCGCGACTGGACCGTACCGTATTATTCACCACACGAACGGTATAATTTCCATCAGCCATTCCTCCAAAGGTATAATCTCCACTAGCGTCTGTGGTTACGCTTTCAACATAGTTGTTAGAAGAATCGTAGATTTCCAGAGTTGCGTTAGACACTCCAACTCCAGAGGCAGCAGTTATGTCTCTTCCTACTCCTCCAGGATAGTTTACATCTTCAAAAACTGTTCCGGTGACCAAATTGGATTGTACCCTAATCATTACGGCATTGAAGAAAACAGCATCTGAAGCAACGGATACGTTGGCGGTTACTTGAGAATCTCCCGGCGAGATGTATGAGGATATACCATAGGTATCCAAATCAAGACCATAAGGGGTTGCATCATTATACACTGGAGCCTGGGTATCATCATAAATGGTTGAATTGTAGGCATTATTACCGGTTTGACCTCCATCGCCACTTAACGTAAAAGTAGAAGAGGATTGATTGGTAATGGAAAGGGATTCTGATGCACCTGATAAGGTATCGTCCCCTTCCCAAGATAAGAAAGTTGCTTTTGCCCCTGATCCAGCAATGGCATAAAATGAATCCAATGTAAAGGAATCATTATCATTTCTTAATCGTTGAAAACCTTGGTATAAATTGATACTGGCCGCAGGTAGAGTAGGATCATCATAATATACGATAAGGGCCCATCCTCCCAGAACTCCTTGACTGGCACAACTGGAAGTAGTATCAATGGTTAAATCTGCAAAATCATAAGTGTTAGTAGATGGATCAGCAACTCCGGTTACAATTGAAGTTACATCACTTAGGTAACTCCAATAGGTCGCAGAATAGGCATTGTACGCCACATCTGCTGTTACCGCTTGACCTTCAAAGGTTACATCAGCATCCATAGTAGAGCTTGAGTGCGCCCAGTACAAATATGCTTTTCTTATGGTAGCTGTTCCAGGAATAGGAGCTATCAAAGTATTTGAGCTAGTGTTGGTCACTGCACAGGGGTCGGTATTGTTGTCTGCTGTCCTTAAGGTATTTCCCGTGACCACATAATCCACATTTCCATGGAATTCCTCATAAAGTGTCAAGGCTGCATCCGAGATAATTTGTGAGTTAATGGTTCCTGTTGCTATATCGGAAATGTCAACAGTTCCATCGGAAGAACTCGTGAACTGTATGGTGAAGGTTTCGTCTGTCTCTACGGTGGAATCATTGGTAATGGGTACCGAAATTACTTCACTATCACCAACGGTACCATTAAAACTAAGTGTTCCGGTAGTACTGGTATAATCACTTCCCGCCAACGCAGTACCATCGACTGTTTGAAAATCTACGGTAAACGGACCAGAAGCATCTGTACCCGTATGCGTGACTGTAAAATCCGCAGTTCCCGCCGTTTCATTCACTGTAACATCAACAATACTCATGGTTGGACCAGGAGCATAGCAGGATACTGTCGCTTGCCATCCATTGAGGGTAATACTGGTATCTGAAGTAAACCTGAAGGTCAAACACCCTGAGGCGTCTGTTGCGGTAATTGTTGTTGGAGCATTTGAGTTGTCATATTGCCCAATAAGTGTTCCGGATGTACCCACACCTTCATAGATGTATAAAAAATCCCATGAAGATTCTACATCGAAGCTCGTAAAGTTTACCCTGGTAAAACTTCCGGCCGTATCAGGACAAATAGTATAGGTAATATCTTCATTGTTTGAATAGGTACTTGACACACCACCAGAATCCAAGAAAATACCACTACATGTATTGACAGTGACACCATCTGTGATGATTAAACCGTCATTGTCAGTGATTGTTCCGGTTGCTGTATCCGAAATATCAACGGAACCATCCGAGGCTCCAGTAAATTGTATGGTAAAAGTTTCCGAGCTTTCCAAGGCGCCATCGTCTGTAATAGGAACAGTAATGGTATCTGTATCTCCACTGGTTCCATTAAAATTAAGGGTGCCAAATGTAGATGTATAGTCACTACCTGCAACGGCAGTTCCATCCACAGTTTGAAAATTTACCGTAAACGCTCCGGAAGCATCGGCACCTGTATGGGTAACTGTAAAAACCGCGTTCCCTGTATTTTCATTGAAAGTAAGGTCGCCAATGGTTACCACAGGTGTAACGGTGGCCTGAATGAGAACATCATCTATATACGTATACTCGCCTGACTCCCAATCACCCCATTGCCAAGTAGAGGTATTCATGAATCGGATGGTGGTCGTAGCGGAAATGTATGCGGATATGTCCTGGCTAAAGGTTCCCGAATTAGAGCCTGTGAAGGTCCCAATAGTGGTAAAACTGGAACCGTCTGTGGATATTTGAATACTCAAGTTCTCCCCAGTACCCCCACCATCAAGGCCAGAAGTTTGCCAATCAAAACTGAGTGTGGCCGAAGAGGCTCCGGTTAAATTCGCTGATCTGGTAATCAAATGACTGGACCGAGAAATATCCTCGAACCGAAGCTCATTTCCGGTAATCCTAATTCTTCCACCACTCGATGAATTATCATCATTGGATTCATTCCAATTGGAGGCGAAATTCTGGTTTCCATCATTATTGGAATACGAAACGCTACTAAAATTGTCTAGATAAGTATCTTGGCCAAATACTGTCTGGAATGACAACATCAACCCAATGACAAACAATAACAAGCATTTTTTCATACTCCTAATTTTGATAATTAGACATTTTGCCTAGAATTTACCAAATGTAGTTGTATGTCAAAATGCGGCTAAATATTTGTTGTGAAAGAGACGATCGATAAAGTGAACCCTTGCAATTATGGGGTAAGGGATTTTAAAAAACCGCACAATCCTAGTCCCAAAAAGACTTAAAAGAGACTGCTTATCAATAAGTTGCAGGAATTTTCCTATTCAAAAATGATAAATTCAGATCTACGATTTAATTGATGCTTTTCTCTGGAACACGGAATTCCGTTTAAACAATCGTTGACCAATCTGGTTTCTCCAAAGCCTTCACCTTGCAATCTATCCCGAGAAATCCCTTTGGAGACCATATAATTTACGGTTGACTCAGCTCTTTTTTGTGATAGCCATAGATTATACGCATCATTGCCCCTACTATCTGTATGGGAGTTGACTTTTATCTTGAGACTTGGATATTTCTCCATGGCCACAATCACTTTTTGAATCTCAATTTCAGCATCGGGGCGAATGTCGAATTTGTTCAAATCAAAGTAAATGGTGCTCAGCTGAAGCAATTTGGCCAAATCATCCCCAAAACCGCCGGTAACCACATCCCGTTCCAAATAAAAATCTATTATTCTGGGTTTTCCGTAAGATCTGTTCAAGTATTCCTCGGCAGGCACATAGCCATCCCTTGAAGCCCTAACAAAATTACCTTTGGAACAGTCCAGTTGCAGAACATAATTCCCTTCAGAATCTGTTATGGTAGACGAGACTTCTTTATTTTCTTCATCAATGACCATGACCGTTGCTCCGGCCAAAACCTCGTTGGATATCCTATCTCGAACAGTTCCGGTAACATCTTGGATGCAATCCAGTACCAATGGCTCTGTTTCATCAAATTCATAGATATCGTCCTCTCCCATTCCACCTTCCCTGTTGGAAGAGAAATAGCCTTTTTTATATTCATCATCTATGATGAAGGCAAAGTCATCTTGAGGGCCGTTAATGGGTCTTCCCACATTTACAATGGGTTGATCATAGTCATCAAAAGCTATTTTGGTGGCAAATACGTCCAGTCCCCCTAGACCCTGATGGCCATCTGAAGAGAAATAAAGTACTCCATCCTTTGTAATGTATGGAAAAGTCTCCCGTGCCCTTGTATTGATATTTTTTCCAAGATTAACAATAGGGCCATACGTTCCGTCCCCGATAATCCGCGTCATGAAAATATCAGACTCTCCATGCGTTCCTGGCATGTCCGACACAAAGTAGAGTCTCTTTTCATCCGGACTGAGCACAGGGTGCGCCACGGAATAAGAATCGTTATTAAATGGAAGTTCAATTATGTTCGTCCATTCTCCATTTACAAGTTCCGCGCTATAGATTTTTAGCCGTATTATCCCTTGTTGATCTTTGAATTTTTTTCCATCCAAAAAGTTGTTCCTAGTAAAGTACATGGTTGTACCATCCTTGGTAACCACGGAAGTAGACTCATGAAGCCTTGTGTTTACATCACCTTCAAGTTTGACAACGGTATTGTTTGAAATGCTATCGGCGTTTACCTTGTACAGGTCCAAGAAGTCCCTGGAATTCCAGGTATGTCTGTATCTGGCCAAATTTCCAGTATCCCTATCCGAAGCGAAAATCAGTCCTTTTTCATAAAAGGAAGCCGCAAAATCTGAATACTTGCTGTTGTACCCAAAAGGCTTGACTTGATATCTTCCTGAATTCTCTTCAATTTTGGTAAGGTAATCTTCATCAAAACCTTCAATGGATGAGGTCATTTCCTTAAAACGGGCCATTATCTCATCGGATTCCTCGTAATTACCAAGAGTTTTCAAACTTTGGGCATATCGGAACAAATAATCAGGCTCTGTTTGATCGGGATAGGTCTCTGCTAATTTTTTATAAATATTGGCCGCTTCCTCATATTTTGCATTGAAGTAATACGAATTCCCAAGACGTTTTAACAAATCTATGGATACATATCCCTTGTCCAGTACCTTCTTGTAGATGTCGATTGCAGGGCTAAAAGAATATTCGTCGTAGCGCTCATCTGCCTTTTCCTTGACCCTAGCCTGTTGTCTATCCGGAATAGTGTCCTGTCCCGAGATATTGTTAGAGAACCCTAATAAAATAGTAAGAAGTAAAAGTATTCTTTTTAGCATTCTATACAGTATTAAAAGAATCTTGGTGATACAGTTCTTTGAAACGATTTCAATAACTCCAGTCTTAAAAATATCTCGAACGAACCATCATTAAATTGTGTACCTCCCAGCTCGGTCGTTTCGCGATCGTACGCTAAACCAATCATTATCTGATCCGTTACCTGAAACCCGGCCAGTGCGCTTACAGCGGCATCCCATCTATAGGCCGCACCAAAACTGAATTTATCAGCAAAAAGAAAATTAGCGGACATATCTACTTGTAATGGAGCTCCACCTACAGCCTTGGTCAACAAGGCAGGTTTAAATTTGAGGTCAGCCCCTAAATCAAATACATACCCGGTTATGAGATAAAAATTAATCCGTTCTGCGGATAAAAAGTTTACGGAATCGTCTGAGTTATCATTGTCAAAATATTCAGTTTCCAAAATATTGGGTGCAGATACTCCAGCATAAAATCTATCTGTATGGTAGTATAGCCCAAGTCCAAAGTTTGGTGAAAATTGATTGTCGATATTATTCTGATTGGTCACTTCAATCTGTCTTTGGCGAAGACCGTTGAAATCGATACTCAACATGTTTCCTCCTGCTTTCAAACCAAATGAAAGTTTGGCATCCCTAGCCAATTCAAGAGTATAAGAAACCACAGCATCCAGATAGGTTTCCTGTACTACACCGTCCCCAATGTTATCGTTTACAATTGAAATCCCGTAACCCAGCCTACTGTTTCTAATAGGTGAGTGCAAGTTCAACGTAAAAGTTTCTGGTGCGCCATCAAGTCCAACCCATTGTGACCGATATAATCCCGCAAAACTCAATTGCCCTCTAGATCCTGCATAAGCAGGGTTGACACTCAAGGTATTGAACATGTACTGGGTATATTGGGCATCTTGCTGGGCCTGGATTCCCTGGAATACTGCTCCTACAAATAGTAACGAAATTAAAAGGTGTTTTTTAACCATCTGTCAATATGTTAACGGCTTATATATAAGTATTGGGAGTCAGTAAACCTACCTTCGTCTGTTTCGTATTCAAATATATAAAAATATACCCCCGCCGGAAGATAATCGTTCACACTCAGCGTTGATCTGCCTCGTGATCGACCATCAAAAATATTATTTACGTTATTGTAGTTTGTTCCATCGTAAACCTTCACTCCCCATCTATTGTAGACTTGAAGTGTGTTACTTCTTACTTTATCCAAACCATTGATCCACAAAAAGTCATTATCTCCATCTCCATTTGGCGTAATCAATTGCATTACTTCTATATCTTCATCCACTGGTGGAGGAGAGTCATCTACTGGATCCAGGTAGTCCGGGGTCCCGTCGCCGTCCGTGTCGTCATTGGTCGGGTCGCCGTCCTGGTCCACGTCCTCGTCCGGGGTGTCGATACCGTCGCCGTCGTCATCAAAGTCACGGTAGTTAACGTCCTCCGTCCCATCGGTGTCCGGTAGGTCGTTCGCAGGGTCGTCGATCTCGTCGTTCACATCATAGCCGTCGTCAACATCGCTGCCCTCGTAGCCGTCGTCAAGCCCGTCGTTGTCCGTATCGTTGCCGGTGTACGCCTGGTCGGGCACGCCGTCAAAATTGAAGTCGTTCCCCTCGTTGTTGTCCGCAACAAGGTCGTTGTCACTGTCGTCGTCAAGATAGTCAGGCACGTCAACACCGTCTGTGTTCTCGGGCGTAAGACCGCCAAGGTAGGCACTGTTCACCCCCTGGTTGGCAGCATAGGTCGCCTCGTCATCGTCGTTCGGAGCTATATAGCCCGCCGTGGGCTGTGCCTCCACGTTGTCCGGGATACCGTCGTCGTCACTGTCGATGTCCAGGTGGTCAGGGCGTCCGTCGCCGTCACTGTCCAACGGGTCCGTCAATGGGTCGCCGTCGCCGTCAAGGTCGGGGTCCTCCACCGTGTCCAGGATACCGTCGTTGTCGTCGTCAAGGTCGACACTGTCCGGAACGCCGTCGCCATCGGTGTCGTCACCGGGAGGGGTGTCGGGGTCCAGGTAGTCCGGGGTCCCGTCGCCGTCCGTGTCGTCATTGGTCGGGTCGCCGTCCTCGTCAACGTCCTCGTCGGGGGTGTCGATACCGTCGCCGTCGTCGTCAAAGTCACGGTAGTTCACGTCCTCTGTCCCATCGGTGTCCGGTAGGTCGTTGGCAGGATCGTCGATCTCGTCGTTCACATCATAGCCGTCGTCAACATCGCTGCCCTCGTAGCCGTCGTCAAGCCCGTCGTTGTCCGTATCGCTGCCGGTGTACGCCTGGTCGGGCACACCGTCAAAGTTGAAGTCGTTCCCCTCGTTGTTGTCCGCAACAAGGTCGTTGTCACTGTCGTCGTCAAGATAGTCAGGCACGTCCACACCGTCTGTGTTCTCCGGCGTAAGGCCTTCATCACCACTACCTTCATAGGCATTGTCCAGTCCATCGTTATCGTCATCGTGTCCTGTGGGAGGTACATATCCCGCGGTTGATTGTCCTTCTACATTGTCAGGAATGCCATCATCATCAGAATCTATATCTCTAAAATTCTTAACGCCATCACCATCTGAGTCTATTGGAAGTAATCCTCCGCAGCTTCCAGGGGTTTCTTCGTAGGTATCATCCAAACCATTACCATCACAATCTGTTCCCGAGGGAGGAAGATAGCTATCTGGATGTTGTGCTTCCACATTATCCAAAATTCCATCATCATCCGAATCTATGTCTTTATAATCAGGAAAAGTATCACCGTCAGTATCAACTGGGATAAGTCCTCCACAGCTTCCTGGAGTTTCTTCATAGGCATCATCTAAACCGTTGCAATCCGTATCTTTTCCAGATGGAGGTATATACCCATGCGTAGTTTGGGCCTCAATGTTGTCAATTATGCCATCATCATCGGAATCCACATCCAAATAATCAGGAATAGTATCTCCATCAGTATCTGTAGGATTGGTCCAATAACAGTTATCTCCATCTAGGTTTTCGTCCTCAACTGTATCAATGATTCCGTCTCCGTCATCATCAATGTCTATATTGTCCGGAATTCCATCCCCGTCCGTATCCGTAGGTGGGAACGGTTGTTCCTCAGCACTGCGGTCAGGAAATTCACGGAAGGTATTGT
The DNA here is from genome assembly GCF_003382275.1 of Flagellimonas nanhaiensis. Lineage (GTDB taxonomy): Bacteria > Bacteroidota > Bacteroidia > Flavobacteriales > Flavobacteriaceae > Flagellimonas > Flagellimonas nanhaiensis. Next base: position 183,301 of record NZ_QTJX01000005.1, on the reverse strand, counting down.
TTGGATATAGTAAGATTCCCAGAAGTAGAAAAACACCACAAAGCAGTTTTTTTCGAGAATCCAAGAAAGTAATATTTTCCATAAATGATAAGTTTTGGTCAACTAATCACCATGGCTAGAGGTCTAGAACGTGTAAGAAAATGGGGCTTTCTTATCTATTTGCGGTCAACTGTGTCCTCGTTAGATCAAAATACACTTTGTGCACATAGTTAGCGTATTTATTGCTCAATGCCTATTTTTCTCGACAAAAAGCTCATTCATCATCATTAGATGCCACATATAGTAATACGTTTTGTCTTTATAAAAAGATTATATGCTCTTCGAAATCTTTAAAATCAAGACGGCGGAAAATTACTTCTCTTTTTAATTTTACATGCCTATTAGAAGAGAAAATTTTACAATAATATCAACATTATTGATTCTCGTAGAAATAGATTCTAAAATAGATATTTACGCTATTTTTGCCGAAATTTTTGTTGATGGATTTTGAGAAAGAAATAGCACGACGTAGAACTTTTGGGATTATTTCCCACCCAGATGCAGGAAAAACCACCTTAACGGAAAAGCTTCTACTATTTGGAGGTGCCATTCAAGAGGCTGGGGCTGTTAAGAGCAACAAAATTAAAAAGTCGGCCACGAGTGATTTCATGGAAATAGAGCGCCAGCGGGGAATCTCCGTAGCCACCTCGGTTTTGGCCTTTATCTATAAAGACAAAAAAATAAATATCCTGGATACTCCAGGGCACAAGGATTTTGCCGAGGATACATTTAGGACGCTTACCGCAGTTGACAGTGTTATTGTGGTTATTGATGTGGCCAAAGGTGTTGAGGAGCAGACCGAGAAACTTGTTGAAGTCTGCCGAATGCGAAACATTCCCATGATCGTTTTTATCAACAAGTTGGATCGTGAGGGAAAAGATGCCTTTGACCTATTGGACGAAGTGGAGCAAAAATTAGGGCTTTCGGTCACACCATTGAGCTTTCCTATCGGAATGGGATTTGATTTCAAGGGAATCTATAACATTTACGAGAAAAACATCAACCTATTTAGTGGTAACAGTAAAAAGAATATTGAGGAGACCATTGCCTTTGATGATTTGGAAAACCCAGAGTTGGAAAACATCATAGGTACCGAGTCTGCCCAAGAACTGAGGGACAACTTGGAACTGGTGAGTGGGGTTTATCCTGAGTTCAACAAGGAATCTTATCTTAATGGAGAGTTGCAGCCTGTTTTCTTTGGCTCGGCCCTGAATAATTTTGGAGTAAGAGAACTTTTGGATTGTTTTGTGGACATTGCTCCTACTCCACGTTCCAAAATGGCAGAGGAACGGTTGGTGGAGTCCAATGAAAAAGATTTTTCCGGTTTTGTATTCAAGATACACGCCAACATGGACCCCAAGCACCGGGATCGTTTGGCATTTGTAAAAGTGGTTTCGGGAACCTTCGAACGAAACACACCTTATCTCCATGTTCGTCATGACAAGAAATTGAAATTTTCCAGTCCCAATGCCTTTTTTGCTGAAAAGAAAGAGATTGTAGATGTTTCTTATCCAGGGGATATTGTAGGATTACATGATACGGGAAACTTTAAAATTGGAGATACCTTGACCAGTGGTGAAAAGTTAAGCTATAAGGGCATCCCTAGTTTTTCTCCCGAACATTTCAGATATATCAACAATGCTGACCCTATGAAAGCCAAACAACTTTCTAAGGGCATTGACCAGCTGATGGATGAAGGAGTCGCACAGTTATTCACTCTGGAAATGAATGGAAGAAAGGTCATTGGTACTGTTGGTGCACTTCAATATGAAGTTATTCAATATCGGCTTGAGCACGAGTACGGAGCCAAATGTACTTATGAAAACTTCCCGGTACACAAAGCCTGTTGGGTAGAGGTTGAGGATGAAAACAATGAGGAATTCAAAGAATTTAAGAGGGTAAAACAAAAGTTTCTGGCAACAGATAAACGAGGGCAGTTGGTATTTTTGGCGGATTCTGCCTTTTCCCTACAAATGACACAGCAAAAATATCCTTCGGTACATCTGCATTTTACCTCAGAATTTAATTGATCAACAAAAAAAGGCCCCAAACAAAGTTTGGGGCCTTTTTTTAAGCTTCTCCGGTCGGACCGAAGTTCAGCGGTATCGCCGGTTGCTCATAATCCTTGATCGGTCCATGCGCCTTTTCAAATCTAGCGACATTTTCACTCAAGGCCTTTAAAAATTTCTTGGCATGCTGGGGCGTTAAAATAATCCTGCTCTTCACCTTAGCTTTGGGCGCTCCAGGCATCATGCTTATAAAATCCACAACAAATTCAGAAACAGAATGGTTAATAATAGCCAGGTTGGAATACGTTCCTTCCGCGGTTTTTTCATCCAATTCTATATTGATCTGTTTTTGGTTTTGATTCTTATTATTTTCTGCCATTATAATTTTAGTTTAAAATAATTGTCAATGATACGAAAACGTTATTCTGAACTTGTTTCAGAATCTCAAATACCTATCATCGAGCTTTTAATTATGAGACCCTGAAATGAATTCAGGGTGACATCTTATAATACAAAAAGAAAAAACCCTGACTTTATTGTCAGGGTTTAGTATTTAGAATTTGAATTCCTCTTTTCGGGCCATGATCTCATCGTACTCCTCTTTGGAGCCTACAATGATGCTATCATAATCCCTCATACCGGTACCGGCCGGAATCTTATGTCCTACAATAACATTTTCCTTCAATCCTTCCAGAGTATCCACTTTACCGCTAACCGCAGCTTCGTTCAATACTTTGGTCGTTTCTTGGAACGATGCAGCAGAAATAAAGGACTTAGTCTGCAATGACGCCCTGGTAATACCTTGAAGGATTGGTGTAGCCGTAGCGGCCACAGCATCTCTTGCGGTTACCAAAGTCTTGTCTTCTCTACGCAAAATAGAGTTTTCATCCCTTAGATCACGTGCAGAAACAATCTGACCAGCTTTAAGGTTCTCAGAATCACCTGCCTCTTCTACTACCTTCATACCGAAAATCTCATCGTTTTCGCGGATGAAATCATCCTTGTGCACCAACTGGTTTTCCAAGAACGTGGTATCTCCAGAGTCTTCAATACGAACCTTACGCATCATCTGACGTACTACGACCTCAAAATGCTTATCGTTGATTTTCACCCCTTGTAAACGGTATACCTCCTGTACTTCGTTCACCAAATATTGCTGAACCGCAGATGGGCCTTTGATTGCCAAAATATCCTCAGGTGTAATAGATCCATCAGACAATGGCATTCCGGCACGTACGTAGTCATTCTCCTGTACCAATATTTGGTTTGAAAGTTTAACCAAGTACTTCTTGATCTCTCCGGTTTTGGATTCAATGATAATCTCCCTGTTTCCACGTTTGATCTTACCAAATGAAACCACACCATCAATTTCGGTAACAACAGCTGGATTGGATGGGTTTCTTGCTTCAAATAGCTCTGTAACCCTTGGAAGACCACCAGTAATATCCCCTGCTTTAGCAGATTTTCTTGGGATTTTTACCAAAGTTTTACCTTCCTTAATCTTCTCACCATCATCCACCATCAAGTGGGAACCAACTGGTAAGTTGTATGAACGTAGCGTTTCACCTTTTCCATCCTTGATCAAAAGGGTTGGAATAAGTTTCTTGTTTCTTGATTCAGAAATCACCTTTTCCTGGAAACCGGTCTGTTCATCAATTTCCACTTGATAGGTAACACCTTGCTCAATATTCTCATAGGCAATTGCCCCTGTGAATTCAGAAACGATAACACCGTTATAAGGATCCCACTGACAAACAACATCACCTTTTTTAACCTTGGCTCCGTTCTTAATGAACAATTGGGAACCGTAAGGAATGTTGTTGGTACTTAACGTGATTCCTGTTTTGGCATCTACTATTTTGATTTCGGATGTCCTGGAAATTACAATGTTGGCTTTTCCTCCTTCACTGTTTTCTCCAACAACCGTTCTTAAATCTTCAATCTCGGCAACACCATCAAACTTAGCTTCAAGCTTGTTATCCTCAGAAATGTTACCTGCAATACCTCCCACGTGGAAAGTACGAAGTGTCAACTGAGTACCAGGTTCCCCAATGGACTGTGCTGCAACAACACCTACAGCTTCACCTCGCTGAACCATTTTATTGGTGGCCAAGTTTCTTCCGTAACATTTTGCGCAAATTCCTTTTGGAGCTTCACAGGTTAATGCGGAGCGTACTTCAATTTTGTCAATTGGAGCTGCTTCAACCTTTCTAACATCAGCTTCAGAAATCTCCTGACCTGCTTCAAGAATCAATTCTTCAGTCAACGGATTGTACACATCGTGAAGTGAAACCCTACCAAGGATTCTTTCTCCCAATGTTTCAACTACTTCTTCATTCTTTTTCAAGGCGCTAACCTCAATACCTCTCAAGGTACCACAATCCTCAATGTTGATGATCACATCCTGGGATACATCTACCAAACGTCTGGTCAAGTATCCAGCATCAGCAGTTTTCAAAGCGGTATCCGCAAGACCTTTACGTGCACCGTGCGTTGAGATAAAGTATTCCAAAATGGACAATCCTTCCTTAAAGTTGGAAAGAATGGGGTTTTCAATAATCTCCCCACCTCCTGCGGTAGATTTTTTAGGCTTGGCCATCAATCCACGCATACCGGTCAACTGGCGAATCTGTTCCTTGGAACCCCTTGCACCAGAATCCAACATCATATATACAGAATTGAATCCTTGTTGGTCCTCACGAATACGCTTCATGGCCAACTCGGTCAACATTGCATTTGTTGATGTCCAAACATCAATAACCTGGTTATATCGCTCATTGTTGGTGATAAGACCCATATTATAGTTCATCATGATACCATCTACCTGCTCGTTGGCATCGGCAATCATTTCGTGTTTTTCCTTTGGAATGATAATATCTCCCAAACTGAAGGACAATCCTCCCTTGAAGGCAAAATCGTACCCCATGCTCTTTATCCTATCCAAGAACTCAGCCGTTGTAGGAACATCGGTCACCGCAAGAATATCCCCAATAATATTTCTAAGGGATTTCTTGTTCAAAACAGTATTGATATACCCAGCCTGTTCCGGAACAACTCTGTTAAAGAGTACACGTCCAGTGGTAGTTTCTATAATCTTGTTGACCAATTCCCCTTCATCATTGAAATCTTTGGTTCTTACCTTGATTCCAGCGTTCAGGTCAACCTTTTTCTCATTGAAAGCGATTACCACTTCTTCAGGAGAATAAAAGGTCAATCCTTCACCTTTAATTGGCACCTCCTTGGTGGACTTTCTTTCCTTGGTCATATAGTACAATCCAAGAACCATATCCTGAGAAGGTACAGTAATTGGCGAACCGTTAGCAGGATTCAGGATATTTTGAGAAGCCAACATCAACAATTGAGCTTCCAAAATTGCTTCTGGCCCCAAAGGAAGGTGAACAGCCATCTGGTCACCATCAAAATCCGCGTTAAATGCGGTACAGGCCAATGGGTGCAAGCGGATAGCCTTACCTTCTATAAGTTTTGGCTGGAATGCTTGTATACCCAATCTGTGCAATGTGGGGGCACGGTTCAATAATACCGGATGACCCTTGATCACATTATCCAGAATATCCCAAACTACGGGTTCTTTCTTATCTATTATCTTCTTGGCGGATTTTACCGTCTTTACAATACCTCTTTCTATCAGTTTACGGATCACAAAGGGCTTGTACAGCTCGGCTGCCATATCCTTGGGCAGACCACACTCGTACAATTTCATCTCTGGTCCTACAACAATTACGGAACGAGCAGAGTAATCCACACGTTTACCCAAAAGGTTCTGACGGAAACGACCTTGTTTACCTTTCAAGGAATCCGATAGGGATTTTAGAGGTCTGTTTGATTCCGTTTTAACCGCAGAGGCTTTTCTAGTATTGTCAAATAGGGAATCCACAGCTTCTTGAAGCATACGCTTCTCGTTTCTTAGGATTACCTCAGGTGCTTTGATTTCCATCAATCGCTTTAAACGATTGTTACGGATAATTACCCTTCTATAGAGATCGTTCAAATCCGAAGTGGCAAAACGTCCTCCATCCAAAGGCACCAAAGGACGCAATTCTGGTGGAATAACGGGAACAACCTTCATGATCATCCATTCTGGTCTGTTTTCCCTGTTCCCTTGAGATTCACGCAAAGCTTCCACAACCTGAAGTCGCTTTAATGCTTCTGTCTTACGTTGCTTTGAAGTTTCTGTGTTTGCCTTGTGTCGAAGTTCATAGGACAATTGCTCCAAATCGATTCGAGACAACAAATCAATCAAACATTCGGCACCCATTTTAGCGATGAACTTATTGGGGTCCGTGTCTTCCAAATATTGGTTTTCACTTGGAATGGATTCCAAAATGTTCAAATACTCCTCCTCGGTCAAGAAATCCATTTTATTGATTTCCTCTCCTTCAGGGCCTTTGGCAATACCAGGTTGAATGACCACATATCTTTCATAATAAATGATCATGTCCAATTTCTTGGAAGGTAATCCCAAAAGGTATCCTATCTTATTTGGAAGTGAACGGAAGTACCAGATATGTGCAACGGGAACCACAAGGTTAATATGACCTACACGATCCCTACGAACCTTCTTTTCCGTTACTTCAACACCACAACGATCACAAACAATACCACGATAGCGGATTCGCTTATACTTTCCACAGGCACATTCGTAATCCTTTACAGGACCAAAAATCCGCTCACAGAAAAGTCCGTCACGCTCGGGCTTGTGCGTTCTATAGTTAATAGTTTCGGGTTTCAATACCTCTCCACGGGATTCAGCCAAAATTGACTCAGGAGAAGCTAATCCTATGGAAATTTTATTGAACCTTTTTGGTGCGTTATTGTCTTTTATTCTAGCCATAACAATATGGTGATGATATTATTAATTTTTATAGTGTTCTATTCTTCCAATCTGATATCCAAGCCCAATCCTTTAAGCTCGTGCATCAATACATTGAAAGATTCTGGAAGTCCAGGTTCCGGCATGGTCTCACCTTTAACGATGGACTCATAGGTCTTGGCTCTTCCGATCACGTCATCGGACTTAACCGTAAGTATTTCCCTTAGGGTAGATGATGCTCCATAGGCCTCTAGTGCCCAAACCTCCATCTCTCCAAAACGCTGACCACCAAACTGGGCCTTACCACCCAATGGTTGTTGTGTAATCAACGAGTATGGACCGATAGATCTGGCGTGCATTTTATCATCTACCATGTGACCTAGTTTCAACATGTAGATCACCCCAACGGTAGCAGCTTGGTCAAATCGTTGACCAGTACCTCCATCGTATAGGTAGGTGTGTCCAAATCTTGGTACACCAGCTTCGTCCGTGTACTCATTGATTTGATCTAAGGTAGCCCCATCGAAAATCGGAGTTCCATATTTCTTGCCAAGCTTCAATCCTGCCCAACCAAGAACAGTTTCGTAAATCTGACCAATGTTCATACGGGAAGGTACTCCAAGTGGGTTCAATACAATATCAACAGGTGTTCCGTCTTCCAAGAAAGGCATATCCTCTTGACGAACGATTCGGGCCACAATACCTTTGTTTCCGTGACGACCCGCCATTTTATCACCAACTTTTAGCTTACGCTTTTTGGCGATGTACACCTTAGCCAATTTCATGATACCTGCAGGCAGTTCATCTCCTACGGAGATAGTGAACTTATCCCTTCTAAGGTTACCCTGAATATCGTTCAATTTGATTTTGTAGTTGTGCAACAAATCAGCTACCAATGCATTGGTAGTGTCATCCGTTGTCCAGCTTCCCCCAACCAAGTGGGCAAAATCATCTACAGCATTCAACATTTTTATGGTGTATTTCTTTCCTTTTGGAAGTACTTCTTCACCTAAATCGTTGATAACACCCTGCGAAGTTTTACCATTGATCAAACCAAATAGTTTCTCGATCAATACATCTTTCAGTTGTTGGAACTTCACTTCATAGTCCATTTCCAACCTAGAGATGGCCTCTTTATCTTCAGAACGTTTTCTCTTGTCCTTGATGGAACGTGAGAACAATTTCTTATCGATAACAACACCTCTTAACGAAGGTGATGCTTTTAGAGAAGCATCTTTTACATCACCTGCTTTATCACCAAAGATGGCACGGAGCAGTTTTTCTTCTGGAGTTGGATCGGATTCTCCTTTTGGAGTAATCTTACCAATCAAGATATCCCCAGGCTTAACTTCTGCACCAATACGAATCATACCGTATTCGTCCAAATCCCTAGTTGCTTCTTCAGAAACGTTAGGTATGTCGTTGGTCAATTCTTCAGCTCCCAACTTGGTATCCCTCACTTCCAAGGCATACTCATCAATGTGGATGGAGGTGAAAATATCCTCACGTACTACTTTTTCAGAAATTACAATCGCATCCTCAAAGTTGTACCCTTTCCATGGCATAAAGGCCACTTTCATGTTTCTACCTAGTGCCAGTTCTCCCTTTTCAGTAGCGTAACCTTCACAAAGTACCTGACCATTTTTAACCTTGTCTCCTTTTCTGACAATTGGTTTTAGGTTGATACTTGTTCCTTGGTTTGTTTTTCTAAACTTCACCAAGTTATAGGTCTTGGAATCTTCTTCAAAGCTTACCAATCGCTCTTCTTCTGATCTAGTGTATTTGATAGTGATTTTTTGAGCATCAACATACTCCACAACACCATCGCCTTCTGCATTGATCAACACCCTAGAATCTGTAGCTACCTGCTTTTCCAAACCTGTACCTACAATTGGAGATTGTGGTTTTAATAATGGAACTGCCTGACGCATCATGTTTGACCCCATCAAAGCCCTGTTCGCATCATCATGCTCCAAGAAAGGAATCAAGGAAGCTGAAATAGAAGCAATTTGGTTAGGGGCAACATCGGTATAGTTCACCTCAGATGGATCAACTACCGGGAAATCGCCTTCTTCACGTGCAATTACCTTATCATCCTCAATTTTCCCTTTTGCATCCATTGGGATGTTTGCTTGGGAAATCTTCATTCCTTCTTCTTCCTCTGCACTTAGATAGGAGTATTCCTTAGTATTCACCACACCATTTTCCACCTTACGGTAAGGAGTTTCCAAGAAGCCCATTGGGTTTACCTTGGCGAATACGGATAGAGAAGAAATCAAACCAATGTTTGGACCTTCAGGTGTCTCAATAGGACACAATCTTCCGTAGTGGGTATAGTGAACGTCACGCACCTCGAAACCTGCTCTTTCTCTTGAAAGACCTCCAGGGCCCAGTGCCGACAATCTTCTTTTGTGTGTAATCTCCGCCAATGGATTCGTCTGATCCATGAACTGAGACAACTGGTTTGTACCAAAAAACGAGTTGATCACCGAAGACAACGTCTTGGCGTTGATCAAATCGATTGGGGTAAAGACCTCATTATCACGAACGTTCATACGCTCACGAATGGTACGTGCCATACGGGCCAAACCAACACCGAACTGAGAAGACAATTGTTCCCCAACAGTTCTAACACGACGGTTGGACAAGTGATCGATATCATCAATCTCTGCTTTGGAGTTGATCAACTCAATCAAATACTTGATGATAGTGATGATATCCTCCTTGGTAAGGACTTCTTTGTCCATGCCAATATCCAATCCTAATTTTTTGTTCATTCGGTACCTACCTACTTCACCAAGGCTATAACGTTGGTCCGAGAAGAACAACTTGTCGATAATACCTCTAGCCGTTTCTTCATCTGGTGGTTCGGCATTACGCAACTGTCTGTAAATATGTTCTACCGCTTCTTTTTCAGAGTTGGTAGGGTCTTTTTGCAGTGTATTGTGAATAATGGCGTAATCTGACTGCGCATTGTTCTCCTTGTGAAGGAGAATAGTTTTCACATCTGCGTCAATGATTTCATCTATGTGCTCTTTTTCAAGAACAGTATCACGATCTAGGATGATCTCATTACGCTCGATGGACACCACTTCACCAGTATCTTCATCAACAAAATCCTCATGCCAAGTGTTCAAAACCCTTGCAGCAAGTTTTCGTCCCAATACTTTTTTCAAACCGGCCTTGGAAACTTTTACTTCTTCCGAAAGGTCAAAGATTTCCAAAATATCCTTGTCCCTTTCAAAGCCAATGGCACGGAACAACGTGGTAACCGGTAATTTCTTCTTTCTATCAATGTAAGCATACATTACTCCATTGATATCTGTTGCAAATTCAATCCAAGATCCTTTAAAAGGGATTACCCTGGCTGAATACAACTTAGTTCCGTTTGCATGGAAAGATTGTCCAAAGAAAACCCCTGGAGATCTGTGCAACTGTGAAACAACAACCCTTTCTGCTCCGTTTATAACGAAAGTACCGCTAGGAGTCATGTAAGGGATGGTACCTAGGTACACATCTTGTACAATAGTCTCAAAGTCTTCGTGCTCTGGATCGGTACAATATAGTTTTAGCCGCGCTTTTAACGGAACGCTATAGGTAAGACCACGCTCAATACATTCTTGGATCGAATATCTGGGTGGGTCTATAAAATAATCTAGAAATTCTAGTACGAATTGGTTTCTAGTGTCTGTGATTGGAAAATTTTCCATGAAGGTGTTATAAAGACCTTCATTTCCTCTTTCGTCAGATTTGGTTTCAAGCTGAAAAAAGTCTTGAAAGGATTTTATCTGAATGTCCAAGAAATCCGGGTATTCCGGTATGTTCTTAGCGGATGCGAAATTTACTCTTTCAGTAGTGTTTGTGAACATCAATGGACAAATTTTGATCGTGAAATATTACTGTGGGTGGTGTACGACTTAATACACTCCTATTAAATAGGCTAAGGCCTAACCACTATAATGGAAAGACCTTAACCAAATTTGTATGGTAAAAGCTATTATTTAAGCTCAACTTCTGCTCCTGCTTCTTCCAATGATTTTTTGATACCTTCTGCCTCATCTTTGGCAACACCTTCCTTAACAGCTTTAGGAGCGCTGTCAACAATGTCCTTAGCATCTTTCAAACCAAGACCGGTCAACTCTTTTACAAGTTTAACAACAGCCAATTTGGAACCACCTGCAGCTTTAAGGATTACATCAAATTCTGATTTTTCCTCAGCAGCTTCACCTTCACCACCACCAGCGGCAGCACCACCAGCAACGGCTACTGCAGCAGCAGCAGGCTCAATACCGTATTCTTCTTTTAATATATCGGCCAACTCATTTACCTCTTTTACTGTAAGGTTAACCAATTGTTCTGCAAAATCTTTTAAATCTGCCATTTTTCTATCGTTTAATAAAAATTTTTAAAAATATACTTAGTTTATTGTGCGCGAATTATTCTTTCTCAGATAATGTCTTGAGGATTCCGGCCAGTTTACCACCACCAGATTTAAGCCCAGAAATAACATTCTTGGCTGGTGATTGCAACAGTCCGATAATATCTCCAATAACCTCTTCTTTGGACTTGATATTAACAAGTGCCTCAAGGTTTTCGTCCCCTACATAAATGGCTTCCTCAATGAAAGCACCTTTAAGTACAGGTCTATCTGATTTTTTTCTAAAGTTCTTGATAAGTTTCGCAGGAGCGTTCCCTGTTTCTGAAAGCATCAAAGATGTGTTGCCCTTCAATACTTCAGGAAGTTCACCAAATTCCTTATCAGAAGCTTCCATTGCTTTTGCAAGCAAGGTGTTCTTTACGACCGCAAGTTTAATGTTTGCCTTGAAACACGCTCTTCTTAAATTGGAGGTGTCTACAGCATCCAAACCTGAAATATCCGCCAAATAAATATTGGTGTTTTCAGCTAACTGCGCAGTCAAGTCTTCTATTACGGTTGCTTTTTCTTCTCTTGTCATCGTTATAAATTATTGAACTACCAGTTATTAAACTGCTTTAGGGTCTAATTGAACACTAGGACTCATGGTACTGGACAAGTAGATGCTCTTCATATAAACACCTTTTGCTGCTGCTGGCTTCATTTTGTTCAATGTATCCAACAACTCTTTGGCATTTCCTGCAATTTTGTCTGCAGAGAAGGAAGCTTTTCCTATTGCCGCGTGTACAATTCCTGTTTTGTCCACTTTGAAATCAATCTTACCGGCCTTAACATCAGACACCGCTTTTGCAACGTCCATGGTTACGGTACCGGTTTTTGGATTGGGCATCAATCCCCTTGGTCCCAAAACTCTACCTAAAGGACCTAGTTTACCCATAACGCTTGGCATAGTGATGATAACATCAACATCTGTCCAACCGCCTTTGATCTTATCCAAATATTCATCCAACCCAACAAAATCAGCACCAGCTTCTTTAGCTTCTGCTTCTTTGTCTGGAGTCACCAATGCCAAAACCTTAACATCTTTACCTGTTCCATGAGGAAGGGTAACAACGCCACGCACCATTTGATTTGCCTTTCTTGGGTCTACCCCTAAACGAACTGCAAGGTCAATGGAAGCGTCAAACTTTACATTGGTTATTTCTTTTATCAAAGCTGATGCTTCATCCAAAGAATAGAGTTTATTCTTGTCTATCTTGGCGTGAGCTTCTTTTTGCTTTTTAGTCAATCTTGCCATTATAAATTGCTTTAGATTTTAAAAAGGTCTTTTTCCAGCTACTTTGAGTCCCATGGAGCGTGCAGTTCCTGCAACCATACTCATTGCAGATTCTACGGTAAATGCATTCAAATCGACCATTTTGTCTTCAGCGATTGCTTTTACCTGATCCCAAGTGACTGAACCAGATTTAACCCTGTTAGGTTCGCCAGATCCTTTTTTAATCTTAGCTGCTTCCAACAATTGAACTGCCGCGGGTGGTGTTTTTACAACAAACTCGAAAGATTTGTCTTTGTAAACGGTGATAACAACAGGTAAAACTTTACCTGGTTTGTCCTGTGTACGAGCATTAAACTGCTTACAGAACTCCATAATGTTAACACCAGCAGCACCTAAGGCGGGTCCAACCGGTGGCGATGGATTCGCAGCACCTCCCCTAACTTGTAATTTAACTACCTTATCTACTTCTTTTGCCATTGTTTTTAATTAAAATGAAAGTGTGTTAATTGGAAGCAACACAACTTTATATATGTAACAGCTCTATTTTTTAGTCTTGAGATTTTAGATTCTAGATTTGAGAAGTTGACAATAAAAAGTCTCACATCTCCCATCTATATTCTAATATCTACTTATACTTTTTCAACTTGCATGTAGCTGAGTTCCAATGGGGTTTTCCTTCCGAAAATCTTTACCATTACCTCCAGCTTACGCTTTTCTTCATTGATTTTTTCAACAGTTCCATTGAAGCCGTTGAAAGGACCATCAATAACCTTCACCGTTTCACCCAGCACAAATGGAATCGCAACATTGTCCGTATTAACAGCCAACTCATCCACCTTACCAAGCATACGGTTAACTTCAGCTTTTCTAAGCGGTACGGGATCTCCTCCTTTGGTCTCACCCAAAAAGCCAATTACATTGGTAATGGATTTGATGATGTGAACCATCTCTCCTCCCAAATTGGCCTTGATCATAATATATCCTGGAAAATAAACACGCTCTTTGCTGATTTTTTTTCCATTTCTGATCTGCACCACCTTTTCAGTTGGCACAAGTACCTCATCCAGATAATCCCCAAAGCCAGCACGTTCTACTTCACTCTCTATGTAGCCTTTGATTTTATTCTCTTGGCCACTGACAGCTCTTACCACATACCATTTTTTTTCCAGAACTTCAGACATACCGAACTATCCTATTATATTATCGAAATACAATCTGATCAACTTACTGAAAAGTGAATCTACCCCCCAAGTGGCCAAAGCAAACAAGATGGAAAAAACCGCAACCACAACCATAAGGTTAGATGCATTTTCCCTGTTCAGCCAGGTAACATTATTCCTTAATTCCTCAAATGATTCCTTAATGTAAGTGATCATAATTTTTACTGTATTTTCTAGCACGGGAGGAGAGACTCGAACTCCCGACACCTGGTTTTGGAGACCAGTGCTCTACCAACTGAGCTACACCCGTTTATAATTACACTGAAAGGTATCCCGAGAAATCCGGGACACCCTTTAGCGTAATACTTATTGTAAAATGAATTAATCCAAAATCTCAGTAACCTGACCTGCACCTACTGTTCTACCACCTTCACGGATAGCGAAACGTAGACCTTCGCTCAATGCGATTGGCTGGATCAAATCAACTGTAATGGTCAAGTTATCACCTGGCATTACCATTTCAACACCATCAGGCAAGTTAATGTTACCTGTTACGTCAGTTGTACGTACGTAGAACTGTGGACGGTAGTTGTTGTGGAATGGTGTGTGACGACCACCTTCTTCTTTCTTAAGGATATAAACCTCAGCTTTGAACTTAGCATGCGGCTTAACAGAACCTGGCTTACAGATTACCATACCTCTTTTGATATCGGATTTTTCAATACCTCTCAAAAGGATACCAACGTTATCACCAGCTTCACCCCTATCCAAAATCTTACGGAACATCTCTACCCCAGTAATTGTGGAAGCAAGCTTTTCAGCACCCATACCAATGATATCAACAGCATCACCTGTATTGGCAACACCGGTTTCGATACGACCAGTTGCAACAGTACCACGACCAGTAATGGTGAATACGTCCTCAACAGGCATCAAGAAGTCTTTATCAACATCTCTTTTTGGAAGCTCAATCCACTCATCAACTGCCTTCATCAACTCCATCACAGTATCAACCCATTTTTGCTCACCGTTAAGTGCTCCAAGGGCAGAACCAGAGATAACAGGTCCGTTGTCACCATCATACTCATAGAAAGAAAGCAATTCTCTTACTTCCATCTCAACAAGCTCCAATAGCTCTTCATCATCCACCATGTCAACTTTGTTCAAGAAAACAACGATACGTGGAATACCTACCTGACGTCCAAGAAGGATGTGCTCACGAGTCTGTGGCATAGGTCCATCAGTTGCAGCAACAACCAAGATAGCACCGTCCATTTGAGCAGCACCAGTAACCATGTTCTTTACGTAATCCGCGTGACCTGGACAGTCAACGTGTGCGTAGTGACGGTTTTCAGTTTGATACTCAACGTGAGACGTGTTAATTGTAATACCCCTTTCTTTTTCTTCAGGAGCATTATCGATAGAATCAAAGCTTCTAAGCTCTGACAACCCCGCATTAGCCAATACGGTAGTAATAGCAGCGGTCAATGTAGTTTTACCGTGATCCACGTGTCCAATAGTACCAATATTTAAGTGCGGTTTGGAACGATCAAAAGTTTCCTTTGCCATTTTAAATAATTTTAATCTTAGTTTATATTAGTGTACAAATCGTTTTGAGCCAATGACGGGATTTGAACCCGTGACCTCTTCCTTACCAAGGAAACGCTCTACCCCTGAGCTACACCGGCGTAAAGTGTTGAATCAACTACCTCTAAAATCCTTTAAAGGAAGAGATTCCTGCCTTCGCAGGAATGACATTATAGTCTTAATCTAGAGCGGGAGACCGGGTTCGAACCGGCGACATTCAGCTTGGAAGGCTGACGCTCTACCAACTGAGCTACTCCCGCATTTACTTTGGGCCTTGCCCAAAAAATCAATATTTCAAAAAACTTCCCAGTTCTCGTTGTTCTTGGAACAACTTTAGTGGGGAGAGCAGGATTCGAACCTGCGAAGGTAAAAACCAACAGATTTACAGTCTGTCCTCGTTGGCCGCTTGAGTATCTCCCCCGCCTTATTTTCAGTAACTTACGAGCCGATAGAGGGACTCGAACCCACGACCTGCTGATTACAAATCAGCTGCTCTAGCCAGCTGAGCTATATCGGCATTTATCCGCCTTTTTTCCATAAAAAAAGTCCGCTATTTCTAACGGACTGCAAATGTATATATTTATTTTTTTAATCAAAATAAATTTTCAAAAATTTTAATCATGCTTTGGCCCTTAATTTTTCTTTCTTTTTCACCAACTGCCTTTCTAAAGAACCGCATGCAGAATCCACAGCTTCCTCAAAGGATTTACATTGTTTTTTTACGATGAACTTATCTCTGGGAACAAGTACTTTGATTTCAACAATCTTATTTTCTTTTGCACTGGTGTTATCCACCTTTAAATAGACATCAGCGCCAACCACCTTATCATAGAACATATCCAGTTTATCCATTCTCTTTTGGATAAAATCAAGAAGTTTTCCATCAGCCACAAAATTTACCGATTGCGTGTTTACTTTCATATGGTGTAGTTTTTAGTGCTACCAAGGGCAGCTTAGTTAAACATTACAAGAAATATTATTTCTTGTTCCTTGGGTGGGCCTTGAGGTGAACTTTTTTCAATTCGGCTATACTGTTGTGTGTGTATACCTGTGTTGAAGCCAAACTGGCATGGCCCAGCAATTCTTTGACAGAATTTAAGTCTGCCCCCCTATTTAGCATGTGTGTTGCAAAGGTATGCCTTAAGATGTGCGGGCTCTTTTTTACCTTGGGGGACACCAAACTAAAATACTTATTTATAATGCGATAAACAAGTGTTTCATAAATTTTAAGCCCATCCTTGGTCAGGAAGAGAAAGGGAGAATCTGCTCCGTTTTCAATTTTTGAACGATGTGATTTATACTCCGCTATCAAATCTAGTGTAGAAGGTAACAAAGGAAGAATTCTCTCTTTGTTCCTCTTGCCCAGCACCTTCATTGATTTGTTCTCGGCATCAACATCATTCAACTTCAGGTTTACCAATTCCGTTCTTCTGAGACCTGTGGCATACAACAGTTCAATGATAAGCTTGTCTCTACACCCTTCAAAGTTATCCTCAAAAGGAATTGAGGACAGTACCTTTTCCATTTCCATTTCTGAAAACGGGATTTCCACTTTCTTTTCTGTTTTTAATGCTCTGTGCTTTGCCAGGGGAGATTTCTGGATCTCTCCTATTTTCTGAAGAAACTTGTAGTAAGCACGTAATGAAGATATTTTCCTATTAATGGACCTATTGGCGACTCCTTTATCTACAAGTGACACGATCCAACTTCTAATAAGACTGTAATCCACGTCGTCTATGGACTGAACTTCAAAATTTTGCTCACAGAACTCTGCAAATTGCTCAATATCCCTTTCATATGCACCCAGGGTATGCTTGGAATAGTTTTTCTCTAGTTTAAGGTACGCTATGAAAGAAGGTACGGGCATAATCCAAAGTTAGCCAAATTTAATCTCGGGGATAAAAAAACTCCCGTTCCATAAATGGAACGGGAGTTACTATATATTCTTAGATAAGAGCTTAGATTTCTTCTTGATCCCTCAAACTTTGGATATATTGGGCTTTTTGAATAACCGCTCTACGCTTTACAGAAGGTTTTGTAAACTGTTGTCTGGTCCTTAACTGACGCATTGTTCCAGTTTTATCAAACTTTCGCTTAAAACGCTTTAAAGCTCTATCGATGTTTTCTCCTTCTTTAACAGGTATTATTAACATGGGCTACAACCTCCTTTCTTTTAAATTTTGGAGTGCAAATATAAATGTATTAAATAGAATTGCACAAATTACTTTAGGATATTTCTTGAAATCACCAATTTTTGGATTTCAGTAGTCCCTTCTCCAATGGTGCAAAGTTTTGAATCTCTGTAGAATTTTTCAACAGGGAAATCTTTGGTATATCCGTATCCTCCGTGTATCTGCACCGCATCATTGGCAATCTTTACACAAATCTCCGAAGCATACATTTTACTCATTGCACCCAATTTGGTCATGGGCCTACCTTCATTCTTTAAAAAAGCTGCTTTGTGCAATAACAGCTCTGCTGCCTCTATTTCGGTAGCGGCATCGGCCAGTTTGAATGAAACTCCTTGAAAGTGACTTATGGGCTTTCCAAATTGAATACGTTCCTTAGAATATTTTAAAGCTGCCTCATAAGCTCCCTTGGCCACCCCCAATGATAATGCGCCTATGGAAATCCTTCCTCCATCTAAAACTTTCATGGATTGTATAAACCCATCTCCTACTTCACCCAAACGGTTTTCATCGGGTATCCTACAATCCGACATAATCAATTCTGCAGTTTCGCTGGCACGCATTCCGAGTTTGTTTTCTTTTTTACCGCTAGAGAATCCCGGAGTACCCTTTTCAATAACAAAAGCTGTCATGCCATGGCTATCCCCTTTTTCTCCAGTACGAGCAATCACCACGGCTACATCACCACTTTTTCCGTGGGTGATGAAATTCTTGGCTCCGTTCAAAACCCAAAATTCACCATCCTTAACGGCTGTAGTGTTCATTCCACCAGCGTCTGAACCTGTATTGTGCTCGGTCAGACCCCAGGCGCCAATCCATTCTGCAGTGGCCAACTTAGGAATCCATCTTTCTTTTTGCTCATCATTTCCAAACGATAAAATGTGATTGGTACACAAAGAATTATGCGCAGCAACTGAAAGTCCTATGGCAGGGTCCACTTTTGAAATTTCATCCAATATGGCAATATATTCATGGTAACCTAAACCAGACCCGCCCAGTTCTTCAGGTACCAAAACACCCATGAATCCCATTTCCCCAGCTTTTTTAAACACCTCAATGGGAAATGTCTGGGCCTCATCCCACTCCATCACATATGGCTTAATGTATTGTTCTGCAAACTCTCTTGCCGATTCGGTAACCATCTTCTGGGTCTCCGAATAATCAAAGTTCATGGTAGACAACGTATCCATTATCATTCTCAACAGTTTTTATAAGGACAAATATAACTTAATTCTATCTTTTTTGTTTATCGGAAATCCATTAATGTTAAACAATTCTTCATAAGAGCCTATACGTCCATTTTCATTCCTTAAAGTGACAATATCTTCAGCTACTTTCCTACTTATATAGACCAAACGGGAGATTTCTTCGGCTGTTGCCTTGTTAATATCGATTTTTTCAATTTTAGGAGGATGTAATACTCTGAACTTTTTGAACGCCCTTTTTACAACTTGCGGTTCCAGACCGTAAACATCGTACAGCTGGTCATCTAATAAGAATCCGCCTAGTCGGTCTCTAAATTTGATAATCCGTTTTGAAAGGGTTTTACCTATTCCGTTGATTCGCATTAAGTCTTCAGCGGTTACCTGGTTCAAATCCTGTATTGATGCCTCTCGATCATTTACCAGTACATTTCCTTTTCTCGAAGCGCTTCTTCTACTCCATTCTGGAAACTTAAAATAGGGAGATAAAATGGAAAGCAGGGAATCAGAAACCAAAGTCACTTTTTGAAACTCTTTGGGTGAGTTCACATACTTGTTCTGTTTTCGGAAGGCCAGCAATCTATCAATTTCCAATGTTGACATTCCCAAAGTGTAGCCTTTATGATCACTAAGATAGTTTGGATTGAATGGGAATAGTTTAAATGATTCTGGGTTGGGTAAACTTTTCAAACTATCCAACCTAGTCTGTTCCATTTCATTTATGGTCAATGCGGAACTTCCTTTAAAAGGTAGAGTCTTTGCATAAAAATACGCTCCCTGCAGAATAACTATAATCAATAACAAAAAGAAAATCCCACTACGTTCTTGCTTATTGAACTTGAAGTGGGATTTCATTATGTTGGTTCTTTAGCGAGTTATTTTGAAGCCCGTATGGCATCCATATATCTGCCCAATTGTTTTTTCACCTCTGGGAATAGGAAGTATAACCCTACCATATTTGGGAATACCATGGCAAAGATCATAGCATCTGAAAATGCCCAGATGGAATCCATACTTGCCGCAGCTCCTATGATGACAAAGGTCAAAAACAATAGCTTATATGTTAAATCGGTTCTCTTTCCTCTTCCAAAAAGGAACTTCCAGGACTGAAGACCGTAGTAAGACCAAGAAATCATGGTTGAAACTGCAAATAACACCACTGCAATGGTTAGGAATACGTTAGAGTAAGGTATGTACTCTGCAAATGCTTTTGAAGTAATTCCAGCACCTTCATAAGGCATACCATCTATCATCACCACACCTGTGCCATCACCTCCGTAGTCGAACACACCGCCAAAGTTAAAGATAATAATCACCAACGCGGTCATGGTACAAATTACTACAGTATCAATAAAAGGCTCCAACAAGGCTACCAATCCTTCGGATGCTGAATATTTTGTTTTAACTGCCGAGTGGGCAATGGAAGCAGAACCTGCACCTGCTTCGTTTGAGAACGCAGCTCTTCTAAAGCCTACCAAAAGTACACCGATAACTCCTCCTACTCCAATAGCAGTTGGGTTGAATGCCTCGGTAACGATTAACGAAATAGCATCATCGATAAGTCCAAAGTTTCCAAAAATGATATAAAGACAGGCCAAAATGTACAGTAACGCCATGAACGGCACCACCTTCTCGGTAACCGAGGCTATTCTTTTAATTCCACCAATAATTATGATACCAACCAATACGGCCAAGACCACACCTATAATTGTTCCGGCCATTGCGCTTTCCCAACCAAAAAGCTCTTTAACCACAATGGTGGCCTGGTTGGACTGTGCTGCATTTCCTCCTCCGAAAGAACCTCCGATACAGAAAATTGCAAACAATGCCGCTGCAATTTTACCCAAGGTTACAAATCCTCTTTTCTTGAGTCCTTTACTTATATAGTACATGGGACCTCCATAGACCACTCCATTTTCATCCACATCCCTGTATTGTACCCCCAAGGTACACTCCACAAATTTGGTGGACATACCTAAAAGACCACAGACAATCATCCAAAACGTAGCTCCAGGTCCACCCAAGGCTATTGCTAAAGCAACACCAGCGATGTTTCCGTTTCCAACAGTACCGGATACCGCAGTTGCCAATGCTTGAAAATGGCTTACTTCTCCTTCATGACTTTCATCCCTGATAGTATCTGGTAAATCGCCATCAACAATATTTACTTCTGCTTTCTCAACTCCATGGCCTCCAGCACCTTCCAAAGCATCGTATTTTCCTCGAACCACATTTATCGCGGTCCAGAAATGTCTAATATTGGGAAACTTGAAATACAGTGTAAAGAATAGGGCACTTCCTACCAATAAGATCAACACAAAGGGTGTCCCCATAATCTCAAAGAAAATGACGGTATTAAAAAAATCGGAAACCGGAGCAAAGGCTTGATCAATTTTTTGATCTAGTCCAATTTCTTCGGTTTCTTGGGAAAAAGTGAGTAAGGGAATGAAAAGGGTTAGAGCAGTAAGAAGTCTATACTTCATAATAATTATTTGGTTATGTTAATTTGATGTAAAGTGGGCAATATCCTAAAAAAAATCAACGGAATCAAATTTCAGGGTTGTTAAACTACCCTATTTGGAACATTTGGTTGAGTTTTTTTATCTGCTCCGGTCTTCCCAGAACTATGACCTTTCCCTTGGGTTCCAATTGAAGGTCTGCCTCAGGGTTGATGATGTATTTGCCTTCGGGATCAATATATCCAATAATGGTACAACCAGTCTTTCTGCGAAGATCTAAATCCCTAATGGAATTACAATCCATCTGATCGGTAAAATCTTCGATTTCAACTTCTTCCAAATTGGTAGTGTTTTCACCCTCAACGGAAAGTTTATCCATAAAAGTAATCAGATCGGGCATGACCACAAGTGAAGCCATATGGTCCCCTCCTATCTTATCTGGCATGATTACTTTATCTGCCCCGGCCAAGGCCAACTTTGTTTGGGAAGTAATCTGTGAAGCTCTACTGATGATAAAAAGTTTCTTGTTCAATTGTCTTGCTGTCAATACAATGAACAAATTGGCCGCATCATCGGGCACTGCAGTAATTAAGTACTGGGCCCTCTCTATGCCGGCTTGCAACAAAACATCATCCTCATTGGCATCGCCTTCAACAAACAATACCTCATCTTCATGGCGTTCTATAACTTCTTTATCTCTTTCAATGACCACAAAGGGCTTTTTATACGCCCTCAGCTTTTCCGCAGCCTGCATTCCGTTTCTTCCAAATCCGCAGACCACTACGTGGTTTGACAGGTTTCCAATTGCTCTTTTCACCTTTTTTTTCTTTAAAATTTGAAGTGAGTTCCTTCCCAATAAATATTCCGTAACCACCGATAAGGCATAACCAAATATAAAAACGCTGGTAACAATTAAAAATACCGTAAAAATTTTAGCATTGGGATCCAGGGGCCTTACTTCTGCAAAACCCACCGTGGTCACGGTGATAATGGTCATGTAAATAGCCTCTATCCAGGTAAATCCATACAAAAGTTTGTACCCTACAACTCCAAAGAGCAGTACAAATGCCATTAAACCTATTGCCCAAAATATCTTAGATCGAAACCATCGTAACATAATCACAGATCAAATACAGAAGTTCTTTTAGTGTAGACCAAATCTTTGATCCTTAGCCAAAATGCGATGAAAAGGTAAAGGGCAAAACCAAAGCCTAGGGTCACAAAGGTTAAATATATAAAGGATGTTCGAACGACTCTAGCACGAATTCCCAAACGTTCCGCGATGCGCCTGCAGACCTCAAAGCCTCTTTTTTGGAAATAATAGAGCGTGTCATAAAACAAAGCCATGGCTAAAATTATGTATTTCTATTCAATAAATGCATTCCCAATGCGCAGTTCAGGCATTTATTTTTAGAACAATACTGGGTATACAATTGAATTTTGGCCTGACTTTCCAAGGCATTTGCTGTACCAGAGCCGAGAGCCTCAAAATTGGCAATAATGGAATTTGATTCGCTTTTAACTTCGGAAACCATGGAAATTAAGTGGTTGCTCCAGTCCTGACCAATATATTGGGAATAGCAAAATTTTAGTGGGATCACTGCGTTGATCACCAATAGATCAATAAACTTCTTGGTCAACCTTTTTTTACTCTTTCTTGAGAGTTTACCAAAGGTAAAATGGTCATCCCAATAGTCACTGGCCCCAACATTGAAGAGCTCATATATATTCTTCAACTGTTTTTGCTCCATCAGCAATGAGAAGAGATGTTTTTGTTGATAAAACAATTGGGCAAGTTGAGATAACCTCAAGGTTGGAAAGTTGGAAGGCCTCAATCCAAAAAACTCTGGCCGGTCATAATTTGAGGGTAATTCATATTTTCTTGTCAAATACTGATACTCCTTTTTGAGTTTCAGAAAGTATCCATCTGTACAGTCCTTTTCAACCAATAGGCCAAAATGTCCAAAAAACAAGCTTTCCAATGTCAAAAGATCATGGCATTCTTTTCTAATAATGGAAAATGACAAACTTTTGGCCCTATAAAAAAAGAAATCCCCATTTACCTTGGTTCCAAAACTCTTGGCCAACAACACAAAGAGTGTTCCTTCCCAGTCATTATTCGAGGCTTTTAGCAAGCTAAAAATGAGTTTTGACTTTTGTTCCAGCCTTTCCAAATACAATCGATCCAAAAAGCTATGTACCCGCAGGGAATCGAATTGTGGAAAATCGCGTTCACAATTTATAAAGGATGGATTAAAATGATTGAAGAGTTCCTGATACTTTGTCAATAAGGCAGGGTCCACATGGTTTTTGAGTTCCAAAGTTTCAATTTGGCTACCATCCTTTCGGAATATGGTAATATCGTCTTCCCAAACCACGTGGAGCACTACATTATCATAGTTGTCATCACTTTCATGATGGTGGGCATACCAATCCGAAGATTTGAGGTGCATTTCTATATTTCCTGCCCAAAGTTGGCCGCCAACCTCAATCAAAGCATTGAAAAAGTCAGGACCAGAACCTTGATTCAAAGTTCCCGGTCTTTTAATCACAATGTTTTGAGAGGTTGTAGTGGTGAGTGGTCGTCCTTGAAGCTTATCGCACCTCCATATAAAATGGAGTAGGTCTTCCTTCATGCAACTAAAATAGTGAAATGATCACCATTTTCCTGCATAACTTAATGAATCCCCAGAGCTTTGTTTTAAAAATGCGTACTTAATCTTGTTGATTTGACGAATATGATGATAGTCATGCGCCAACCAATTCCAGAGAAACGAACGAGCGGAAATACTTCCTAGTTGTGGGTGTTCAATAGTGTTATCCCAATTCATGTCTTTTGTGGTCCGCAACCAAGTGATAGATTCCCTACGTTCATCGTCAAAGCGCTTAAGCATAGTATCAAAGTCCTGACCGTTGTAGTTTCTTTCTACAATCCATGCGATCTGATCAAAGGGCTTTAAAGGTTCATTAGGTCTGATCAGAGTATGCTCTACCCTGGCCCTGAAATCTTCGACCTCTTCATCTACCAAATGACAAATTATCTCCAATAGCGACCAATCTTTAGGATTGTTCTTCCAATAAACAAGCTCCAAAGGAATACCGGATAGTGTTTCTTGAAATATTTTCCGGTTCCGTTTCAGTTCCGCTATGACCGATTCAAGAAGCATATTTTACTCGGATACTTCGCCTTCCCAGTTCATAAAACCTCCTTCAAGGTTATAAGCGTTTTCAATACCAATACTGTTCATAATGGCACACGCTTGACCGCTTCTATTTCCAGACCTGCAATAGACATAATAGTTTTTGGATTTATCCAATTTTTCCAATTCATCCAAAAAACCTTGTCCTAGATAGATATCAATATTGGTTGCTCCTGGGATATAACCTTCCTCTACTTCTTCTTCGGTACGTACGTCCAAAATAAAGGCGTTTGCATCACTACTAAGTTGTTCCGCCCATTCTTCTTGCGATAGATCTGACATTTTTTCTGTTTTAGGTTCTGCAAAAATAAAAATCCGGAGCATTACCCCGGATCAGAACTTTGTTATTTTTTGTGTTTTTTAGTTTATTCCAAAGCCTAAAGCTTTTCCAGTTTGGACTAGTTTACGAATTTGCCCAACTCCTTATTTAGTTCCTCATAGGTAAAACCATGAGGATAAAACATGCGCTTTTCTTTGTTATAGATCAATGTAGCTGGTATACCTCCACCCCAGTTCTCATCTATCTTGGAAATCCATTCGCTCTGCTTTGGGTCATCAAGAATGACTATTTCAGATTTTAACTGCTTTTTTTCAACATAAGGTTCCATCCTCGTTTTCCACATACTGGGCATATCCAGGTTCACCAAAATAACCTTTACATTGTTATCTTTTTGTTCGGCATTTACACGTTCAAAGTACGGCATCTCTTCAATACAAGGCCTGCACCAGGTAGCCCAAAAATTGATGATATAGGTTTTACCATCCTGCCTGTGTAACATAGGCTCCAAACCTTCAAAATCATATATAGGAAATTTAGACTGGTCATCTGTATTTATGGACGTTGCTTCCGCATAGTGTGCCATATCCTCTTGTTGATGCTTGGTTTCTTGTTTTTCCTTGTTGCCGCAACTGGTCAATAATAAAATAGCGATAGCTATGACCGACTTCAAACCCTTCATTGTCTGTGTTTTACAGTGATAAAATTAAGTAACGCCCTATGCAAGACCTACCTTTTAACAAAACTTTATCTGTCAAAGATACCATTTCATTAAAAACATTACCATACATTTGTACATACAAATATTGTTTATACATGAATGTGGAAGAAGCAATAAAGACTACAAAACAAATTCCTTTGGAACCAAGAACACTGATTCATATAACATTGGTGCACAATAAGGTCTATGAGGTTATTGGCAATGCATTGAAACCTTTTGGGATTTCTTTGCAACAATTCAACGTACTTCGGATTCTCAGGGGACAGCAAGGGCAGCCTGCCAATCTATCTACTCTTAACGAACGTATGGTCACCAAAATGAGCAATACCACTCGTTTGGTGGACAAGCTTTTGGCCAAGGAATATGTAAGTAGGTCCATTT
Organism: Flagellimonas nanhaiensis; assembly: GCF_003382275.1. Classification (GTDB taxonomy): domain Bacteria; phylum Bacteroidota; class Bacteroidia; order Flavobacteriales; family Flavobacteriaceae; genus Flagellimonas; species Flagellimonas nanhaiensis. The sequence goes on along the minus strand of NZ_QTJX01000005.1, from coordinate 157,595 downwards.
GTGCTTCTAACCGTCGTAAGGTTGAAATTGTAATTACTCCACTAGGGATGGATGCGCTTTCCAACATGAGCAAAGCTGTTGCCGAGGCAGAAAACAATATTGTTAAGAATCTCAACAAACAGGAATTAGAACAATTAAATCACTTATTGGATAAATTTTAAACTAAAAAATGAACAACGTTTTAGAAAATAGAGCCTGGCGATACGCCACCAAAAAATTTGATGCTGGCAAAAAAGTGTCAGATGAAGATTTAGAGACCATTTTAGAGGCCACACGATTGAGTGCTTCCTCATATGGCTTACAACCCTATCATGTGTTTGTCATCACCAATCAAGAGTTAAAAGAAAAACTCAGACCCTATTCTTGGAACCAATCTCAAATTACAGATGCCTCTCACATATTGGTATTTGCCAATACCACTGATTTTGGCGAAGAATTGATTGAGGGATATGTGCAAAATCTAAGCGAGACCCGGAATGTTCCATTGGAAAATCTAAAAGATTACGCCGATTTTATGAAATCCAATCTATTGGACCTTCCAGTTGATATCAAAAACAATTGGACCGCCAGACAGGTATACATAGCATTGGGCAATGTGATGCAAGCAGCTTCTGAATTAAAGATAGATACCTGCCCCATGGAAGGTTTCCAAGCCGATGAATACAACAAAATCCTTGGTCTTACCGAAAAAAATCTCAATACCACGGTTGTGCTACCTATTGGATACAGGTCTGATGAAGATGAAACCCAGCATTATCCCAAAGTAAGAAAATCCAAAGAAGAATTATTTACACACATATAAACAAGAACAATTAAAAACACAATCATGAAAAAGACAATTTTAAGTTTGGCCCTAGCGGTTATTTTTGGATCATCGGCATTTGCCAATCCAATCGATGGTGAAAAGAAAGCCATAAAGACCAGTGAGAGCAAAGTTACCTGGAAAGCGTACAAGGTAACAGGATCACATACCGGTACCGTAGACCTTAAATCAGGATCCTTGGAATTTGATGGAGACAAATTGGTAGGTGGTGAGTTTGAGGTGGATATGACCACGATTGCCAATACCGATCTTGAAGGGGAGTACAAAGGCAAATTGGAAGGACATTTAAAATCCGATGACTTCTTCTCAACGGCTTCCAATCCAACTTCCAAATTGGTTTTTACCAAAGTAAAAGCTTCAGGAAAGAATTCTTATCAGGTAACCGGAGACCTTACCATTAAAGGGATTACCAAACCTGTAACTTTTGATGTTTCCATTTATGGAAGTAAAGCTACTGCCACTTTGAAAGTTGACCGTGCAAAATACGACGTAAGATATGGTTCCGGAAGTTTCTTTGAAAACTTGGGGGACAAGACCATTTACGACGAGTTCGACTTGGTTGTTGATTTGCAGATGTAATCAGCTGTGTTTAGTGTTTGAAAATCCCATCTGATGCTTTGTCAGGTGGGATTTTTTAATTTCACAAAACAAAATTTGCAAGTTATAATTTCCTTTCTATCTTTGAGGCAATGAATAACAGAACAGTAAATACTTGGTGGTGGATCAACTTACGTCAAATGTCGTGAGCTAGTCCCCATTGTAACAATACAAAAGGCTTGTCATCACGACAGGCCTTTTTCTTTTAAAGAACTTTAGTTCTTGTTTCCGCAAAGGCGGAAATCTTAAGATTACAAAATGAATTTTTATGTCTACATAATATCCAACAAAAAAATGGGAACTATTTATATAGGTTATACCAATGATTTGAAAAAGAGAATGTATAGACATAAGCGTGGGGCGGGAAGTAAATTTGCCAGTAAGTACAACCTCAATCTTTTGGTATACTACGAAAAATTCAAGTTTCCCATGCCTGCAATAAAAAGAGAAAAACAACTTAAAAAATGGAATAGAAACTGGAAAATCAACCTAATCAATGATTTTAATCCAAATTGGGAAGACTTAACCTATTTCTTTGATTAACTAAAATAGCTTTCCACCTTCGTGGAAATAGAAACAAAAATGAAATATCAATTAAAAACACATTACAAAAAAATTCTGGCGGACACCATTACTCCCGTGAGTGTCTACCTGAAAATTCGGGATAAATTTCCCAACAGCATTCTTTTGGAAAGTAGTGACTATCATGCCAACGATAATAGCTTTTCCTACATCTGCTGCAATCCTATTGCCCATATTAAAGTGGAGAATGACACTATTACCCAAAAGTTTCCTGATGGTTCCAAAGAAGTGTCAAAAATTACCGCTGAAACTGATGTAACCGATACGATCCATAACTTCGGGAAGCGGTTTTCTGTAACCCAGAACGGTTTCAAATTCATATATAATGGTCTCTTCGGTTATATGTCCTATGATGCCGTTCGCTATTTTGAAGATGTGGAGATTTCCAAAAAAGAGGATTCCATCAATATTCCGGATATCTATTATGCGGTCTACCAAAATATCATCGCCATCAACCATTTTAAAAATGAAGCCTACCTGTTTGCACATTGTTACGACAACGAAAGTAATGTGGATGAAATAGAGCAGCTCTTCACCGTTAGAAATTTCGCCTCATATAATTTCTCAAAGGAAGGTGCACCAAAATCCAACCTAAAGGACGAAGAGTATAAAGAACATGTGGCCTTGGCCAAAAAGCATTGTCAACGGGGAGACGTTTTCCAATTGGTATTATCCAGACGATTTTCCCAAGGTTTTAAAGGTGATGAATTTAACGTGTACCGAGCATTGCGCTCTATTAACCCTTCTCCTTACCTTTTCTATTTTGATTATGGGAATTTCAAAATTTTCGGTAGCTCGCCTGAAGCGCAATTGATCGTGAAAGATGGAAAAGCCGAAATTCATCCCATTGCCGGCACATACAAAAGAACCGGAAATGATGAAAAAGATGCGGAACTGGCCAAAGAACTGGCCCAAGATGAAAAAGAAAACAGTGAACACGTAATGCTGGTAGATCTAGCCCGTAATGATCTTAGCCGAAATGGTAACGCAGTCAATGTGGAAACCTATCGCGAAGTGCAATATTTCTCCCATGTGATTCACTTGGTCTCCAAGGTAACCGGCCAAAAGAAAAAAGATATCCCTACCATGAAAATTGTGGCAGATACCTTTCCTGCGGGCACCTTAAGCGGGGCACCCAAACATATGGCCATGCAATTGATAGAAAAATATGAAAAAACAGGCCGCGCCTATTATGGCGGTGCAATCGGATTCATGGATTTTAAAGGCAACTTTAACCATGCTATCATGATTCGTACTTTTTTAAGTAAAAACCATGAATTGCACTACCAGGCAGGTGCCGGATTGGTAGCCGCCTCAGACCCTGAAACGGAATTACAAGAAACCTATAACAAACTGGGCGCTTTGACCAAGGCGTTGGAAATTGCAGAATCCATCTAAGATGAAGAGAAAGATATTGATGATAGACAATTACGATAGTTTCACCTACAATTTGGTGCACTATCTGGAGGATTTGGACTGTGATGTTACCGTAAAACGAAACGACCAACTGACCTTGGACGAAGTAGAGCCTTTTGATGAGATTGTACTATCCCCTGGTCCTGGAATTCCGGACGAAGCTGGATTATTGAAGGATATCATCAAGAAATATGCTCCTACCAAACGTATTTTGGGAGTCTGTTTGGGTCAGCAGGCCATTGGTGAGGTATTTGGAGGAAGCCTTGTGAACCTGGACCAGGTCTATCATGGTATTGCGACCACCATTACCGTTACCCAAGATGATATTATTTACAAGGGTTTACCCAAAGAAATTCAAGTAGGTCGATACCACTCTTGGGTGGTCCATTCAGATTTGCCCGATAGCTTAGAGGCCACTTCGGTAGACGAAAATGGTCAAATTATGTCACTCAGGCACAAAACTTATGATGTTACAGCAGTGCAGTTTCATCCAGAATCAGTACTGACCCCTCAAGGAAAACAAATGCTAAAAAATTGGTTAGAAAATAAGAAGTGAGCATTAAATATTGGGTATTGAGATAGCATATTCGCTCAAAATTCTCAATACTCAACTCTCACATCTGAATACTATAAAGTATGAAAGCAACACTCAATAGACTCATTAATCACGAAATACTGTCCAAGGCAGATGCCAAACAGATTTTGGTCAATATTGCCAAAGGAGATTACAACACTTCCCAAATAGCCGCTTTTCTAACGGTTTACATGATGCGAAGCATCACTATTGAAGAGCTGGAAGGCTTTAGGGATGCACTGTTGGAGCTTTGTCTTGCCGTTGACCTATCTGATTATAATCCCATCGACCTTTGTGGTACTGGTGGCGATGGAAAAGACACGTTCAATATTTCCACATTGGCCTCCTTTGTTACCGCAGGAGCGGGAATCAAAGTGACCAAACACGGTAATTATGGGGTTTCCTCTAAATGTGGAAGTAGCAATGTGATGGAATTTTTGGGAATTAAGTTCAGTAATGAGGCCGATTTCCTTAAAAAAAGTATCGATGAAGCCGGAATTTGTGTGCTGCACGCCCCGCTGTTCCACCCTGCCATGAAAAATGTAGCTCCCATCCGAAGGGAATTAGCTGTAAAGACCTTTTTTAATATGTTGGGGCCCATGGTAAACCCGGCATTTCCCAAAAACCAAATGGTTGGTGTCTTCAATTTGGAATTGGCCAGAATGTACGGTTACCTCTACCAAAACACAGATAAAAATTTTACAGTATTACATGCCCTGGACGGGTACGATGAAATTTCGCTTACAGGTGATACTAAGACCATATCCAACAATTCCGAAGGAATTTTGGCTCCAAGCGATTTTGGCGTTCAAAAAATTACCCAAGAAGAAATTATCGGCGGTGATGATGTGGCAGAATCGGCTCAGATTTTCATGCAAATATTACAGGGAAAGGGAACAGAGGCCCAAAACAGTGTGGTCTGCGCAAATGCCGGGGTCGCAATTGCAACCGTTGAAGGTTTGACTCCAAAACAAGGATTTGAAAAAGCCAAAGAATCTTTGTTGGGAGGAAATGGTTTAGAAGCATTGAAAAAATTGCAAGAAATAAGTAAAAACTAGCTGTCATGTCGAACGAATGTGAGACATCTCTTCAAAAAAAGATTTCTCAATCGCTTTGCTCATGTCGAAATGACAAAACTTATGAACATACTAGACAAAATAGTAGCGGATAAACGCAAGGAAGTTGATTTAAAAAAATCTCTGATTCCTGTTTCGCAGTTGGAAAAGTCGGTTTTAATGGAGCGAAATACGGTTTCCCTGGCCTCAGCACTTCAAAATAGTACTTCAGGGATAATCGCCGAGCATAAACGTCGTTCCCCTTCAAAGTCAGTCATCAATCAAGATTTAAACGTTCAAGACGTTGCCAAAGGTTACGAATCGGCTGGTGTTTGCGGTATGTCGGTGTTAACAGATGGAAAATATTTTGGAGGCTCATTGGACGATTTGTTGTTGGCCAGGGCTTCAGCCAATATTCCCTTGCTGAGAAAAGAATTCATCATAGATGAATACCAGATTCTGGAAGCTAGGGCGCATGGTGCCGATGTTATTCTATTGATTGCTGCCATCCTAAATAGAACTGAAATCAAAGTGCTTTCAGAAACAGCAAAGAGTTTAGGGTTGGATGTACTTCTGGAAGTGCACAATGAGGAAGAACTGCAAAAATCTATCATGCCCAGTTTGGACATGCTGGGGGTCAACAACCGAAATCTTAAAACTTTTGAGGTAAGCTTGGAAACCAGCAAAAATCTTTCAGAAAAAATTCCGAACGATTTTGTCAAAGTATCCGAAAGTGGCATCAGCACAGTAGAAGCCATTAAGGAATTGCAACCCTACGGATATCAAGGTTTTTTGATAGGCGAAAACTTCATGAAAACAAATGATCCCGGTAAGCATGCAAAAGAGTTTATAAGTCAACTAGTATGAATGAACTGTCATCTCGAAATGAGCAAAGCGATTGAGAAATCTTTAGGTTAGATTTCTCACTTTCGTTCGAAATGACAAAAAAATAAAATATGAAACTAAAGGTTTGCGGCATGAAATACAATCCGGAAGAAGTTGCAAAATTGCAACCGGATTATCTGGGTTTCATTTTCTGGGAGCCATCTACCCGCTATTTTGATGGAAGGGTACCAGAATTGCCTAAATCCATCAAAAAAGTTGGAGTTTTTGTAGATGCCAGCGTGGAGGAAGTTTTGGAAAAAGTGAAAGAACACCAGTTGGATGCCGTGCAATTACATGGCAAAGAAAGTCCAGCGTTTTGTATGGAATTAAAAAACAACTTTCTGTCATTTCGGGCGGATTCGAGAAAAAAGAAAGGTGATGAAACAAAAGAGGTTTCGACTGCGCTCAACCTGACATCACTTGAAATCATCAAGGTTTTTTCAATAAAAGATGAATTTGATTTCTCCATCCTCAAAGCATATGAAACAGTGTGCGATTACTTCTTGTTCGACACCAAAGGGAAGCTACCTGGAGGGAACGGGTATACGTTTGACTGGTCCATCCTAAAGGATTATCCTTCATCTAAACCCTATTTTTTAAGTGGAGGTATCGGGTTGGATTCGACAGAAAAATTGGAAGATTTTTTGGCCAGTCCTGCTTCCCAATATTGTTATGCCATTGATGTCAACAGCAGGTTCGAGACCGAACCTGGTTTAAAAAATATAGAAGCATTGAAAAAGTTTAAAGAATTGCTAATTGAAGATCAACTATGAGCTATCACGTTAACAAAAAAGGTTATTATGGCGAGTTCGGAGGTGCTTTCATCCCAGAAATGCTGTATCCCAATTGCGAGGAATTACGTCAAAACTACCTCAAGATCATGGCAGAACCTTCTTTTCAAGAAGAGTTCGATCAATTATTGAAGGATTACGTAGGCCGACCCACCCCACTATACTTTGCCAAACGCTTATCAGAAAAGTACAACACCAAAATCTATTTAAAACGAGAAGATCTCTGCCACACCGGAGCGCATAAGGTCAACAACACTATTGGGCAGATATTGATGGCCAAAAAATTGGGCAAAAACCGAATCATTGCTGAGACCGGTGCAGGTCAGCATGGAGTGGCCACAGCTACGGTCTGCGCTTTAATGGGGATTGAATGCGTGGTCTACATGGGTGAAATAGATATAGCACGTCAAGCTCCCAACGTGGCCAGAATGAAGATGTTGGGTGCCGAGGTAAGACCGGCACTTTCGGGAAGTAGAACCTTAAAAGATGCCACCAATGAAGCCATCAGGGATTGGATCAACAATCCTGTGGACACTCATTATATTATTGGCTCGGTCGTGGGGCCTCACCCCTATCCAGATATGGTGGCCAGATTCCAGTCGGTTATTTCTAAAGAAATACAGTCCCAACTCTTGGAAAAAGAAGGAACCGAAAATCCAGACTATGTTGTAGCCTGTGTGGGTGGCGGAAGTAATGCTGCCGGGGCTTTTTATCATTATTTGGACAATCCGGATGTAGGGATCATAGCTGTGGAGGCGGCAGGAAAAGGAATTGATACCGGTGAAAGTGCAGCTACCTCTGCCTTGGGTAAAGTCGGAATCATACACGGTAGCAAAACCCTTTTGATGCAGACCCAGGATGGACAAATCACTGAGCCCTACTCCATATCGGCAGGACTTGACTACCCAGGTGTGGGGCCAATGCATGCTCATTTGTATAAATCTGGCCGTGCCGAATTTATATCCATCACGGATGATGATGCCATGACCGCCGGACTAGGGCTTTGTCAATTAGAAGGTATCATTCCCGCTATTGAATCATCACACGCTTTGGCCATTTTTGAGGACAAAAAATTTAAACCATCAGATGTGGTAGTGGTCAATCTCTCCGGTCGTGGAGATAAGGATTTAAAGAACTATATTGATTATTTCAAATTATAAAACGTCATGCTGAACTGGTTTCAGCATCACATCAAACAATAAACCAAAAGATTCCGAAACAAGTTCGGAATGACTAAACGGAAAAATGAACAGAATACAAGAAAAACTTCGAGAAAATAAAAAACTCCTGTCCATATATTTCACGGCCGGTTATCCCAATTTGGACGACACCGTTTCCATAATCCAAGATCTGGAAAAAAATGGGGTGGATATGATTGAAATTGGTCTTCCTTTCAGTGATCCATTGGCGGATGGACCTACAATTCAGGACAGCTCTACCCAAGCTTTAAAAAACGGAATGCATACCGCTTTGCTCTTTGAGCAATTGAAGGATATCAGAAAAACAGTATCAATTCCCCTCGTAATGATGGGATATTTTAACCCCGTGTTGCAATATGGAGTGGAAGAATTTTGTAAAAAATGCCAGGAAATTGGAATTGACGGTATTATTTTACCAGATTTACCTCTTGATGTTTACCAGGAAGAATATGAAGCCCTTTTTAAAGAATATGGCTTAATCAATGTCTTTCTGATTACCCCACAGACCAGCGAAGAAAGAATCCGTGCCATTGATGAAGCTTCCGATGGGTTTATTTATATGGTAAGTTCCGCCAGTACCACAGGTGCCAAACAAGGCTTTGGGGATGAACAACAAACTTATTTTGAACGCATTAGTGCCATGGACCTGAAAAACCCTCAAATTGTTGGGTTTGGAATCAGTAATTCCGATACATTTCTTCAGGCTACGGAAAAAACAAAAGGAGCGATCATAGGTTCAGCTTTCATCAAACATTTGACCGAAAAAGGAGTTGGACAAATTGCGGAGTTTGTGCAGGGAATTCGTTAATTTCACCCCCGGAATTAACCCTACTATCGACTATGAAAAAAGTTTTCTTTTTACTGTCATTATTACTCACAACTTCAATTTTTGCCCAAGATGACATGGCCATTAAATCCCAGGTGGCCCACGCCATTACAGAATTGAGGGATTTTGTTGCCATTCCCAATGATGCCTTGAATGCAGATGATATTGACGATAACATCCTTTGGTTAAAACGTAAATTTGGGGAGCGTGGGTTTAATACCGCAGTGCTGGAAACAGAAAATCTTCCACTGTTCTTTGCTGCGTTTCCAATAGAAGACGATAAGCCTACCATACTCGTTTATATGCATTTGGACGGTCAATCTGTAGATCCTTCCAAATGGGACCAACCCAATCCTTATGATGTTGTGCTCAAATCCAATGAAGGTGATGGTTTTAAAACCATTCCTTTTGACCAATTGGATGATGATATCAATTACGATTGGAGGCTTTTTGGACGTTCCACTTCAGATGACAAAGGTCCAATTGTGATGCTCTTGAACACCATTGATCTTTTAAAAAAAGAAGGCAAGGAAATACCATTCAATATTAAGGTGATTTTGGATGGTGAGGAAGAAAAAAGCAGCAAACCTCTCCCCAAGGCAGTTAAACAATATCGGGAATTGTTGGAAGCGGATTTTTTGGTCATCGTAGATGGACCGATGCATTCTTCGGAAGAACCGACAATTGTGTACGGGTGTCGCGGCATCACCACACTTACTTTGACCACTTTTGGACCAATAAAACCTCAACATAGTGGTCACTACGGCAATTATGCTCCAAATCCTGGGTTTCAACTGGCTCAACTTTTGAGCGGTATGAAGGATACCGATGGAAGGGTGACCATTCCAGGGTATTATGATGGCATTACCATAGATGACTCGGTCAAAGAAGTTTTGCAAAGTGTGCCTGATAGCAATGAGGCCATTGCCGAAAAACTACAGTTTAAATCTGCGGAGAAAGTGGGCAATTCCTATCAAGAAGCCCTACAGTATCCTTCCTTGAACATACGTGGGCTTGGCTCAGGATGGGTCGGCGATAAGGCTCGTACCATAGTCCCAGAAAGTGCTACGGCCGAATTGGATCTTCGTTTGGTGGTGGAAACCGATGGAAATCGATTAAAAAAATTGGTCAAAAACTATATCAGCAAACAAGGTTATTTTATAGTTGACCATGTTCCATCCAAGGAAGAGCGTATGGCCCATGAAAAGATTGTGAAGGTAACCGAAGGAAGTGTCACCGATGCTTTTAGAACCGACTTAAACAACCCATATGGGCAATTCTTGGCCCAAACCTTAAAAAGTTCCTTTGGAAAAGAGGTCATTCAAATCAGGACTATGGGCGGAACAGTCCCAATTGCTGCCTTCATCAACGAATTGAAGATTCCAGCATTTGTTGTTCCCATGGTGAACGCGGACAATAATCAACACAGTCCTAATGAAAACTTGAAGATTGGTCAGTTGGCCTATGGTATCAAAGCTTTTTACGGGATTTTGAGCAGCTCGATGAATTAGAAGAAATCTCTATACTGCATTACCCTGAAATCCAACGTATTGAATTCAGGGTTTTTATTTTTTAGGTCTTTATACAATTGCAAGCTACCCACTGCTCTATTGGCCGCTCCAGATGGTGCAGTCAAGGAAACTGTTTTTACTATTCGGCCATCAATCTCAACTTGGTGGATTCTGGGCACGGTATCTGAAATTACTTCCAAGGGTAGTTTGTACTCTTTCAATTGTTTTCTGAAAAAATATTCAGGACCATTTTTGCTATTGCCACCCATGAACAGAACAGTTTCTAGATTTGGGTATTTCTTCAAGTAACCTACCAAATCCCGAAGCTTAACGTTTTGCATCCCCAAATCGGAAGCATCTATTTTTTGACGTTCAGCGCTGTGGACAATATCGCAAACGCCGATCTTTTGTTCCAACAAAAAATTCTTACGCTGGGCAACAGCTTCCATAGTAGTCTCAAATTTTAGCCCAAGGCCAAAGATTCGGTCTAAAATGGGCCAAAGCATTCCGTTGCAGCTGCCATAACAGAAATCCACATCTTCTGGTTTTAGCTCACCTGTGGTGAACCTGGGAGGAGGCAAGGTCCCAACAATGAGTTTGGTGGCCTCTGGGTATATAAAAGGCTCGTAGGGATGTGTGTGCAAAAATGGTTTTGTACTCAAAAATTTGAATTGAAAATTCAAAAATAAGGTTCCTAACTCTTATGCAGAATTTCTACTAGCGTTAATATTACCATACAGGGATCGAGTAACGATTTTTTCATAAAGTTCCCTGAACTCGGAGTTCTGCGTAATATGGTACAATGCATTTTGCTGAATTACCAAAAGTGGCAACACAATTTTTTCCCTAATCTTCACGGACTCCCTTGAAACTTCTTCGTCTTCCATTAATATTTTAAGTCCAGAAATCTGCAAGAGCATTTTTTTAGACAATTGGAACTCATCGTTCAAAATATTCCAGAACTCTCCGTATTCGGAATCGTCCTTCATATAGCTGGTAAGATCAAAATTGGTTTTGGCCAAAGACATCATACTGTTGTGCATGAGCGCTCTAAAGAATGGCACATCCTTGTAAAGTTTCTTCACCTCGCGCAATCTGCCCTCTTCCTTCAGTTTTAGTATGGCCGAGCCCAGACCAAAGTATCCTGGTACATTTTGTTTCAACTGGCTCCAGGAGCCTACAAAAGAAATGGCCCGTAGGTCGGACAGGGTCAATCGCTCTTTATTGCCTCGTTTTCCGGGCCTACTACCAATATTGGCCTTGGTGTAGTATTTTAAGGTGCTTCTATGTTCCAGATACGGAATGAACTTTTCATGCTGCTTTAATGCATCATATTTACTGAAACTCAATTCTGAGAGTTCTTCAATCAACTTTCTTTGGGCTGCTGAAATGGTATGTTCTTTTCCAAAAAGATTATTGCTCAATCCCGCGGTCAACAGCTGCTCGGAATTATGCATGAATTGCGCTTTGGTACCATAGGTACTGGTTATGGTCTGCCCCTGAATGGTCAATTGTATTTCGTGATTGGCCACGTCGTTGGTCTGAGAAGAGTAAAAGCGATGGGTCTTACCACCACCCCTGGCAGGCGGTCCTCCCCTACCATCAAAGAAAATAGCCTTGATTCCATTTTTCTTGCACACTTTGCTCAAAGTTTCCTTGGTCTTAAGAATGGACCAGTTGGCCTTTAGATAGCCTCCATCTTTTGTACCATCCGAGAAGCCCAGCATTATGGTATGGGAATCTTTTCTTTGTTCTAAATGTTTACGGTAGATTGGCGTATCGAACAAAGTTTGCATAACCTCTTCTGCAGCATCCATTCCCTTCATGGTCTCAAAAAGTGGGATGATATCAAAAGTTATCTCATCCGTTTTCCATCCACTCCATCGAAATAATGCAAAAACGAAAAGTACGGCATAAATATCTTCAGAATTACTGATGATATATCGATTACATCCTTCCTCGCCGTTTTTACCCTGAATCTCTTTTAGCTGTTGAATATTGGAAATGGTATCGGCCACTATTTCTTCATCAAAATCCTTTGGATTTAACTTTAAATTTTTCTCCAATAGCCAATGGAGCATCTCCGTTTGCTCCAATTCGGCTAAATCTTCCTGAATGGCACCTTGTTGTTTCAATATAGCCCGTACCGCCAATTTATGTTTACTATGGTCCTGCCTAATATCAAGACTTGCAAAATGGGTCTTGAATATGTGGACCTTATCAATAAATTGGTCTAATCGGTCCAAGTAGAGTTCATGATAATCTGAAGCCAGCTTGTCTTTGATTGCTTCCAAACGGGTTATGATCTCCTCATACCCTATAGAAGCATTTGCATCGAACATAGCCTTATAGAGTTTGTTGCTCAACTTGTTAAGGTCATCTTGAAGTCCCTTGAACGTAAGCTTTCTGCGCAATTCCTTCAACTCGTTGTAGTAGCACTTCATTAGGGTGAGCCTAAGCTCCTCTGCCACTTGTTTGGTGATTTTTGCAGTTACAAAAGGGTTACCATCTCTATCACCACCCGGCCAGAATCCAAGTTTAATAAGTCGATAATTGTCAAAGTCCTCCTCATGGATGTTACTCTTTACATATTGAAAAAGTTCTCCAACCGCATCATAATAGGTATGTCGTAGAATGTAGATGATATTCTTGGCCTCATCCAACGGGGTAGGTTTTTTGGCATTCACCAATGAGGTGAGTCCCAATTGTTGGAGGGTAAGGTCAATATCGTGTATCCTATCCTCATTGATCAAGGAGTGGAGCTCAGCTATAATATCCAAGACAGCGGGAGTGTAAAATTGTGTAGGGTGGGCAGTAAGTACAATTCGCGCACTAAATGAAGAGAGCTTTTTAGATACTTTATCCCAGTTTTTGGTCCTATTCACCAATTCAAAATAATCTTTAATGGAAAGCGAAGGGGAATATTTTTGAAGCTCGGGAAAAGCGGAATCTTCCACACTGTCATAAAGCACAACCTGTCTTTCAACATATTGAATGACCCTGAACATAAAATCCAATCGTTCCCTTTCATCCTTCATTCCAATAAAGTTGGTGAAGAAGGTTTCCAATATTTCCTGTGGATTTTTTCCGGCCTTAAGTCCTTTTTCACATTGATCAAAAAGTAGTGGAATCAGCATCCCTACGTTTTCAACATTCTGGTAAGGCAAGCTCAAAAACAAACTATTGTAGATATTGAACTTGTTAGTGACCGATTTTTTGAACTCCTCTAAACGTTTAGACTGATGCATGAATGGTTTTGGTTTAATTTACTTCGCTGTGTTCAAACCCAAAGGTCGTGATAAAAGCATAACCTAAGGGGTTAATTTATGGGCATCACAAATTTAAGATAGGCGCTTCATAAAACTAACAACCAAAACAAAAAACCGAAGTACTTTTTTCTATTTACTCCTCTTCCCTATCTCACAAAGACAGGTTGGTTTTCCTTAAGGGCATGTTCTTGGCTAAAATGGTAGTCGTCATAATCAAAACCTTTGATGTCTTCCAGGTTCTGTGCATCGGTATCCAAGATGTACCTCACCATGGAACCTCGTGCTTTTTTAGCAAAGAAACTGATTACTTTGAGCTTGTCATTCTTCCAATCCTTAAAAATCGGTGTGATCACGGGAACCTTTAGTCCTTTTTCATCTATAGCACCAAAATATTCGTTGCTGGCCAGATTGACAAACAACTCGTTGTCCTCCAACTCATTGTTCAAGCGTTCGGTGAGCTGTTTTTGCCAAAACTCATATAAGTTTTTCTTTCGCCCAACTTTGAGTTTGGTCCCCATTTCCAATCTATAGGGTTGAATAAGGTCCAATGGCTTAAGTATTCCATACAATCCGGATAAAATCCGAAGCGTGCCTTGTAATTTTTCCAGCTTTTCCTCTGGGATGGAGTATGCATCCAAACCTTGATACACATCTCCATTAAAGGAATACACTGCTGGCCGGGCATTATCTTGGGTAAACGGAGTTGAAAATTGTTGGTTTCTCTCCCAATTCAACTCTGCAAGTTTATTTGAAATGGACATGAGTTCAGATAAAGCCTTAGGCTTTTTCTTGGCCAAAACGGCATTCAATTTCTCAGCCTGTTCTAAAAATAGTGGTTGTGAGAATTGCGAAGTGGGCAAAGCCGTTTCAAAGTCCAATGATTTAGCTGGGGAGATAACAATTTTCATGAAATTTTATTTTTAGTAAAAATAGGGATGATATTGGACTTTGAGTAATATGCCCAAAAGCTGTTTTCAATGCTGGAATCGAAGAAACCTATTATCCACTGTGTTTGGCATAAGAGCGCCATTTTTCAATACAAGTGACCATGTCTTCGGGCAACTCCGAATCAAAGCTCATGAATTTGCCAGTAGCTGGGTGCTCAAAGCCCAAGGTCTTGGCATGCAAAGCCTGTCTGGGCAAAATTTTAAAGGCATTCTCTACAAATTGTTTGTATTTGGTAAATGTGGTTCCTTTTAAGATTTTATCCCCGCCATAGCGCTCATCATTGAAGAGGGTGTGCCCAATGTATTTCATGTGCACCCGTATCTGATGCGTACGTCCTGTTTCCAATTTGCAGGAAACCAGGGTAACATAGCCCAATCTTTCCAAAACCTTGAAGTGTGTCACGGCTTTTTTTCCATTGTCACCTTCCGGGAAGACCATCATTTGCAAACGATTCTTGGGATTTCTGCCAATATGTCCTTCCACGGTACCCTCGTCCTCTTCAACATTTCCCCATACCAGGGCAACATATTCCCGTTCACTGGTCTTTTCAAAAAACTGTTGGGCCAAATGGGTCATGGCCTCTTCGGTTTTAGCTATGACCAAAAGACCGGAAGTGTCCTTATCAATACGATGCACCAATCCTGGTCGTTCTGAGCTATTCTTGGGTAGATTATCAAAATGATGCACTAATGCATTAATCAGTGTACCGGAATAATTTCCATGCCCAGGGTGAACCACCATCCCAGCTGGTTTGTTCACCACCAGGAGGGTTTCGTCTTCGTAAACAATATCCAAAGGAATATCTTCCGGGGTCAGCAAGAATTCGTAGGGCGGGTGTTCAAAAAGAACCTTCACCTCATCCCCTGCCTTAACACGATAATTTTGTTTTACTATGGTTCCATTGACCCAGATATGGCCATTTTTGGCTGCTTGTTGGATTTTGTTCCGGGTGGCATTTTCAATGAAGTTCATCAAGAATTTATCTACCCTTAAAGGTTCCTGTCCTTTGGCGGCAACAAATTTGTGATGTTCAAAAAGTTCTTCTTGGGAGAGTTCTTGGTTATCCGAAATATCCATGTCTATTGCGAATCAGCCTGTACACGTGCACTTCCAGGAATCTTACCATTACCACAGATCAATTCTATCTTGGAGGTCTTGGGAAGTTTATCTCCAGGCTTTATATATTTTCCCTTGTGCTTCATATTGTAGACCATGTCCTTTCCCAATTCATCTATATAGGTTATGCGTTGCACATCGAGACCTACGGCACGCAACATGGATGTTGCATTCCGTTGGGTGACCTGAACAATATCGGGCACGGTTACTTTTTTATATCCTGATGGGTTGACCGTAAAATAAATTTTACGGTTGGTCTTCACCTTATTTCCTGCTGGAGGGTTCTGTTCCAAAATGGAAAATCTTGGATAATCTGGATTGTAATTGGAGGAATCCAATACTTGGTAACGCAATCCGGCATCTTCCACCGTCTTTCTCATTTCCATTACGGACATTTTGGAGAAATCGGGAACTTCCACAAATTCTCCGTGGTGTGTGGAACTCTTCAACCACTGTAACGCCAAAAGAGACAGCAACACCAACGCTACCACTGCCAATCCCAAATGGATGAAGAAAATTTTGCTCTTTAAAAACCTGAAAAAATGTTTCATGCATAATGCCTTATCGGAACAAATATAGGAAACCAGTCCTTTTTTCTTTACTTTGGCCAAGCGATATTCGATAAGTGGATGAAAAAGAACATTGCCATTGTAATGGGTGGATACTCCAGCGAGTTTGGTATTTCCATCAAGAGTGGAAACGTGGTGTATAAGTATTTGAATAGAACAGCTTATGTTCCGTATCGAATAGTCATTACCAAGGACAAATGGATCTATTTGGATGAGCAGGATAAAGAGTTCCCAGTAGATAAATCCGATTTCAGCATATTCCTGGGACAGGAGAAAATCTATTTTGATTGTGTTTTCAATGCCATACACGGCACCCCCGGTGAAGATGGCTTGCTGCAGGCCTATTTAGAATTATTAGGGATACCCCAGACATCCTGCAATCATTATGAAGCCGCACTTACTTTCAATAAAAGAGACCTACTGAGCACTTTAAAACCGTATGGAGTACGATGTGCCACTTCCTACTATGTAAATAAAGGACAATCAATTGACACAAAAGCAATTGTTGAAAAGGTTGGCTTGCCTTGTTTTGTAAAAGCCAATAGAGCTGGTAGCAGCTATGGGATTTCCAAAGTATACCAGAGTGAAGATTTGGAGAAAGCTATTGACCATGCTTTTTCTGAGGACGACCAAGTCATTATTGAATCCTATTTGGATGGAACAGAGGTTTCAGTTGGAGTGATTACTTATCAAAATGAGGTCAAAGTACTACCCATTACCGAGATTGTCTCAGAGAATGATTTTTTTGATTTTGAAGCCAAATATTTAGGAAAATCCCAAGAAATAACCCCAGCAAGAATTTCCAAAGTGCAGGAATCCAATGTAACCGCGCTTGCAGAGTTCATCTATAGAACCCTTGGACTTAAGGGATACAGTAGAAGTGAGTTCATTTTTATGGGTGACGACCCTTATTTGTTGGAAGTCAACACCACTCCTGGATTAACCGAGGAAAGTATTCTACCCCAACAAGCCCAGGCTGCCGGAATTAATTTGGAACAATTGTTTGCCAGTGCCATTGAAGAAGCAATACAATAGAAAATCTGTATTTTTGAACAAACCTTGCCAACCATGAGACGCGCTATTTTTCCTGGCTCCTTTGATCCACTTACTCTTGGTCACTATGACATTATTACAAGAGGAATCACTCTGTTTGATGAACTGCTGATTGCCATTGGAATAAACGCGGACAAAAAATATATGTTCTCGCTTGAGGAGAGGACAAAATTCATCGAAGATGCCTTCAAGGACGAACCAAAGATAAAGGTGGTCACCTACGAAGGGCTTACGGTGGACTTTTGCAAGGAAGTCGATGCCAATTTCATATTAAGGGGATTGCGCAATCCTGCTGATTTTGAATTTGAAAAAGCCATAGCCCATACCAATAGAAGATTATCTGAAATAGAGACGGTCTTCTTGCTTACCTCTTCGGGAAAATCCTATATAAGTTCTTCCATTGTAAGGGACGTCATTCGCAATGGTGGGGATTACACTGTACTGGTTCCGGATACAGTAGTGATTAAGCGGTAAACTTCATTTTATAGCAAGTCTGCAATTCAATCTTACCCTAATAACCTCGAGGGAAACAACATTTTTGCCATAATTCACAACAATAAATCAACTAAAATGATCAATACTGTTATTTTCGTATGAAAATTCTTATAAATTGTAAAGGTTTAAATGTAGGTCCTAATTTTGAAAGCAGTTCAAACCGACATTCATCAGTATCTTCTAAAGCAGTTGCCCAAGGCAACAGCTCTGGTAAACATGGAACAAAAACTGGTGGGTGTGTCAGATTCATGGTCTGCAGTTTTTGACATCTCTTCAAAAGATATTTCCAAACTTAGTATTCAGGATTTATATGCGAAACATGACAAGGTTGATCAAAAAACCTTAGATAGGTTTTTTACCAAGAACAAATCTGGAAGATTGCGTCACCTAAAGGAAGAAAATGGTGATGAGCAATGGTTCGAGAGCACTTTTACCCCCTGGTTTGATGAAAAAGAGAATGTTGTTGGAACGTTGATTCAGATAGATGATATATCCGAGGAAGTTAAAAAAGAGCAAGAGCTTGAACTCTATAAGACATTGCACAAAACCCAGTCAGAAGTTGCCAAAATTGGGAGCTGGGAATATGACATAGCCACTGAGCAGGTATCATGGTGCGAGCAGACAAAAAAAATCCATCAAGTACCTTCTTCTTATCAACCTACCGTTGCAGAAGCTATAGCCTTTTATAAGCAAGGTTACAGCAGAAATAAAATTTCAATGCTGTTCCATAAAGCGTTAAAAGACGGTTCCTCATTCAATAAAAAATTAGTTATCGTCACCAAAAAAGGTGAAGAACGCTGGGTCATGGCCGCAGGAAAACCAATAAAAAAGGATGGCAAGATAGTTAAGCTTTTTGGAACCTTTCAGGATGTTCATGATCAGGTACAGGCCGAAACCAAAAGCAAGGAGAACCAACAGTTGCTGACCACCTTGATCAACAACATACCGCTCAATGTTTACATTAAGGACAAAGACTCCAGAAAGATTTTGGTCAACAAAGCAGAGTGTGAGTATTTAGGGAAGAAGGCCAAAGACCTCATTGGAAAAACAGATTTTGAGCTATATGATGCTGACATAGCCCAAATTTCACGTGAAGAAGACTTGGAAGTGATGCGGACCCAAAAAACGATTCTTGGCAAAGAGACCATGAGCATTAAAAAGGATGGTACCATTACCAACTTTCTAACTTCAAAGATTCCTCTTTTGGATTTGGAAGGTACGGTTACTGGGCTCATAGGGATCAGCATGGACATTACCCATCTTAAAAAGAAAGAGGATCAACTGCGTGATCTGATCAATGTTACTGCGGTTCAGAACAAAAAACTGATCAACTTTGCCCATATTGTCTCACATAATCTTAGATCACATACCGCTAATTTTTCCATGTTGTTGGAATTTTTGGTAAAAGAAGATGACGAAACAGAAAAAGAACGGATTTTGGCTATGCTGTCCCAAGCTTCGGACAACTTAATGCTTACCCTATCTGATTTAAACCAAGTGGTAGACATCAACACCAATATCAATCTTGAAAAGAAATCTGTAAAGATCAATGATGTAATCCATAAGGTCCAGCAAGATCTTTCAACTTTCTTGACAAAGAACCAGATAGAAATCAAGAATACCATCCCTGATGACCTATCTGTACTTTGTGTACCGGCTTATTTGGATAGTATTGTACTCAATTTAATGACCAACGCGGTTAAATACAGAAGTCCGGACAGGAAACCTACCATTACCCTAAGCGTTAAAAAACATCGCAAAAAAATAATCCTGAGTTTTGAGGACAATGGACTGGGCATAGATTTGGAAAAACATGGAAAGAAATTATTTGGACTCTATAAAACTTTCCATAGTAGAAAAGATGCCAGAGGCCTTGGGCTTTACATTACAAAAAACCAGGTTGAGGCCATGGGGGGTACAATAACAGTGAGCAGCCAAGTAAACAAAGGAACCACTTTTAAAGTTTATTTTGATGAAGAAAGTTAACAGCATATATATAATCGATGATGACCCGATTACGGTTTTCGGCATAAAAAAAATGCTGAGACCAGCTGCAACTTGTGATGATGTCCAGGGATTTGAAAATGGACTACCAGCGTTGAACGACTTAAAAAGAAGACTGGAAGAAGGTATTTCCGTACCTGATGTCATCTTTCTGGATATTAATATGCCCATTATGGATGGGTGGGACTTTTTGGAAGAGTTTATCACCTTGGACATCCCTAAAAAAGTTATTGTAAACATCATTACCTCCTCCATTGATCCTTCCGATTATCAAAAATGGACCGAAATCAGGTCAAAATGCCAACATCACCTCAATTTTAAGAACAAGCCCTTGTTCAAAATTGAACCTTCTGATTTGGATGCCATCGATATGGCCTCATAATCGTAATATTCCCTATTTTTATGCCACAAAATAATAATTGAATGGATTTAAACCCCAAACTGGCATACGAATAACCTTGAAGTATTTTACGTTTTTTGTTTTCTTGATTTTGTTTTACTCCTGCGAGACGGTAACCCAGGACGAGACCTCTTCGTACCTCACTTTTTATGAAACTTCCGAAGGTACCCAAACTGCAACTTATGAGGAGACCATCTCCTACTACATAGAATTGGCACGTGATTTTCCCGAAATCAATATCCACACCATTGGCGAAACAGATAGCGGGTATCCCCTGCATATGGTCACTTTTAATCCAGATGGAGACTTTAATCTGGACAACGTTAGAAAAGAAAAGGCCATTATCCTTATAAACAATGGCATCCACCCTGGTGAAAGCGATGGAATTGATGCCACGATGCTGTTGTATCGGGATTTAGCGACCAAGAAAATGCCAAGCCCCAAACATTCAGTCCTGGTGACCATACCGATCTATAACATCGGAGGGGCACTCAACAGAAACTCCAATACCAGGGTAAATCAGAATGGCCCGTTGGAATATGGTTTCAGAGGGAACTCACAAAACTATGACCTAAACAGGGACTTCATTAAAATGGACACCAAAAATGCCAGAACTTTTGCAGAAATTTTCCATCTGGTAAAGCCTGACGTTTTTGTGGACAACCATGTTAGCAATGGAGCCGACTATCAATATACCTTAACACATCTGTTTACCCAGCACAATAGGTTGGGTGGAAAATTGGGTGATTACTTGCACAATTCGTTCATGCCAAATTTGGAAGAGAACTTGGCGGAGAACAAATGGGACATAACCCCATATGTGAATGTTTTTAATAGACCTCCAGAATATGGTTTCAGTCAATTTATGGACCATCCAAGGTATTCAACCGGTTATACTTCTTTATGGAGTACTTTGGGATTGATGGTGGAAACCCACATGCTCAAACCCTACAAAAAACGGGTTGAAGGTACCTACCAATTGATGCAGAGCTTGCTAACGGTGGTAGAAAAAGACCATAAGAACATTAAAAAACTTCGTGAAGAGACCCTGGAAGATAATCTTGACCTTTCCAACTATTATTTCAATTGGCAGGTGGACACCACCCGCACCACGACATTGAAATTTAAAGGTTATGAAGCCGATCAAATTGAAAGTGAAATAACTGGGTTGCTCCGCTTAAAATACGATCAAAGCAGACCATTTACCAGAGAGACCACATATTATAACTACTATTTTCCAATGGATACCATTTCGGTGCCCGATGCCTATATCATCAAACAAGGCTGGCAAAGGGTCATGGAAAGACTGGATGCCAATAATATTGAATATTTTGAGATTGAGGAAGATACCACCCTGGAGGTAGAATCCTATAAAATCCTGGGATATGGCACCCGGAAAATGGCATACGAAGGACATTATCCCCATTTCAATACCCAGATTAAAACAAATACCCGAGAACTTTCCTTTAGAGCCGGTGACATTGTGATACCAACCCAACAACCTGGCATTAGGTACTTGCTTGAAACTTTGGAACCCCAAGCTTCAGATTCGTTTTTCAACTGGAACTTTTTTGACACGGTCCTTCAACGAAAAGAGGGTTTTTCCCCTTATGTTTTTGAAGATTTAGCCCTGGAAATTTTGGAAAAGGATACACTGTTAAGGCAAGATTTCTTGGCTAAAAAAGCATCTGATGCTGATTTTTCCGAAAATTGGTACGAACAACTGGATTGGATCTATAAGCGTTCAAAATATGTAGAGGATGCGTATCTCAATTATCCAGTGTATCGCATACCAAAAGGCAGTAAGGCTTCAGCCCTGTTATCTAACGACTAGGCCATTCCTCAAAGAGCACTTTTATATTGAAATAGGAATTTTCCAGTGCCTTTCTCGCCTTTTTAGGACCTTTCCACTTTACTTTTAAGATTCCCTCGGCTTCTTCAGCTACCAGTTTCCCCTTATATTCGGTTGACATGGCAAACCAATGCACCTTTTTTAGCCTGTATTCTCCACTACGCTTAAAAATATGGTATGTGGTCCTGAGGAATTTTTCAATCTTCAGGTTTTTTACCCCAGTTTCTTCCTCTACCTCTCTAATAGCAGCCTTTTCAATTGATTCCCCTTTGTCCACTTTACCTTTTGGCAAATCCCATTTACCATTTCTGAAAATAAAGAGCACCTTCCCTTTTTTATTCATCACAAATCCACCACCGGCCACAACAACCGGAATTTTGTGCATAAAAATGTCCAAAACCTTTTGTTCATCCGGATGGTAGAGATAGGCAACATCCAAATTACCTTTGGCCAGTGAATCAATGGCTTCCATAATAGAGTCCCCGTCCAATGAAAACAGGTTGCCATTGGAATTTTTCGGCCGCTCGTTTGTTAAAATGAGTGGAGATTCATTAACAAAAACTTCATACATTTGCGCAATGGTTTTAGACAAGGGAACTGCAAAAAAAACTGCCGAACTTCTATTACAAATTAATGCAATTAAGTTGGAACCGGAAAATCCGTTTACATGGGCTTCCGGTTGGAAATCTCCTATTTATTGCGATAACAGGATAATGTTATCCTATCCTGAGATACGGAATTTTGTGCGTGAAGAAATGGCAAAACAGGTGGAAACCCTGTATGGAAAACCCGATGTTATAGCCGGCGTGGCTACGGGTGCCATTGGTATTGGAATACTCGTTGCCGAAGCTTTGGGACTACCTTTTGTGTATGTAAGGCCCGAACCTAAATCCCATGGTCGCCAAAATCAAATTGAAGGATATTTGGAAGCTGGCAAAAACGTAGTGGTCATTGAAGATTTAATCAGCACGGGAAAAAGTAGCCTTAATGCGGTAAGAGCCTTAAAGGAAAAGGGTGCCAATGTAAAAGGGATGGTTGCCATTTTTACCTACGGTTTTCCTGTGGCCAACGAGAATTTTGAGCAAGAAGAAGTTACCTTGCACACTTTATCAGACTATGACCATCTCATTGAGCAGGCCTCTGAGACACATTATATAAAAGATTCACAGTTACAAACCTTATTGCAGTGGAAATCCAATCCACAGCAATGGAAACAATAAAAGATTATGCATATTGAAGTACCTAAAAAGAAGTTGGCCAAAAGTGATAAAGAAGTATTTGACTTTTTGACCGATATCAAAAACTTTGAAGTACTAATGCCCGATAACATTGACAAGTTTGAAGTATTGGATGAAAAAACCTTCAAATTTGCTTTAAAGGGTATGCCAGAAATTGTTCTAAGATTAAAAGAGCAATTCCCCAATGAAAAAGTTATTTTGGGTGCGGCCAGCGATAAATTACCATTTACTTTGACCGGAGATATTACCGCTTTGGGGGAAAATGAAAGTGAGATTGGATTAAGTTTTGAAGGTCAGTTCAATGCCATGATGGCCATGATGATCAAAAATCCCATTACAAACTTCATGGAGACCCTATCCAACAACATGGACAAGATTGGTCAGTAGAGCAGGGAAACCTCTTTCAGCTCATATTCTTTAAAAATGTTGTCTTCCAGCTCCAGAACAAGTTTTCCGCTTGAAGAAATTTTTCGGATGAACCCCATGAAAATGTTTCCGTTCCCATCTTTGAACGTCGAAGGTTTATCCTTTCTGAACAAAACTTTTTCATAAGAAGGTAGTAACTGGCTTACGGTCTTGCCCTCTATCCCGGCGAACTGATACTCCATCCTTTCCAAGATCTTGTGCAATAACTCGTCCAAATCAAAGGATTTTCCAGTTATCTCCTTGAGTGAAGATGCATTTTCCAAATTCTGAAATCCGGTCTGGTTTACATTTAAACCAATCCCGATTATGGATTGTTGTAAAAATTGCCCTTTTAGGATATTTTCTATCAAAATACCACAAATCTTAGTTGAACCTGACATAATGTCGTTAGGCCATTTCACTTTTAAATTAGGTATGCCCAATTGCCATAGTACATCGTGAATGACCAAGGAGGTACAGATGTTCAGCACAAATTGATGTTGCACATGAAGCGCATCAAAGTTCTTCAATACACTAAAAGTCAAGTTTTTACCTGTTTCAGACTGCCAAACGGACCCTACTTGCCCCCTACCTTTTGTTTGATTTTTGGCAACAACAACAGTACCGTCCATAAGTGCCTTCGACCGCAATAGATCCTTTAAATACAAATTTGTAGAATCAGTGGCATCAAGTTTGATTATTTGAGTGTGTTCTCCCATAAGTGGTGCGCCCAAGGATATGTTAAAATCTAGGGCTAAGAAAACAAAAAAAATATAACTTTGTAGAAACTAAAATTTTTGAATGCAGAAAACGAAAGCTAGTGCAGATGAACTGATTGCCTTAATTTTACACGGGATAGAAGAAGTAAAAGGAGTTGATATAAACCTGCTGGATCTTAGGGAAATTGAAAATACAGTTTGCGACTACTTTATAATCTGCAATGGTACTTCCAATACGCATGTCAACGCAATTGTTTCGTCCATCCAAAAAACAGTAAGTAAATCCATTCAAGACAAACCTTGGCATATTGAGGGTTCTGAAAACGCAGAATGGGTTTTAATGGATTATGTGAACGTCGTGGTACATGTATTTCAAAAACATATTAGGGAATTCTACGACATTGAAGGACTTTGGGGAGATGCCAAAGTGACCATGGTGGAGAGCAGTTATAATTCGTAAAAAATGGCAAAGGAAAACAACAATAATACCCCGAAAAAACCTCGTTTCAGCTCATGGTGGGTCTACGGCGTGGTAATTGCTTTGATCGTAGGTTTCCAGTTCTTTGGAGGAAATAGTTTCTCCAGTACTGAAAAAACAACTACTTCAGAGCTTCAAGAATTCTTAAGAAATGGTGACATTTCTGAGATTCTCATCATAACCAATACAAGGCAGGCCAAAGTGTTCTTGACCGAAGAAGCACTGCAAAAGGATGTTCACCGAAACGTGGCGGACAAACCTTTTAATTTCTCTGCCGGTAAAATTCCTCAGTATATTTTGGATTATGGTGATCTTCAAAACTTTGAGGACGAGATCAACAGCATCAAAAAGGAAAACAACCTGGATACCATAGTAGATTTTGACACGGAATCCAATGTTTTGGGTGAGTTGCTACTCTCTCTATTACCTTTTGCTTTGATTATTGGTATATGGATTTATCTTATGCGAAGAATGTCTGGTGGCGCCGGAGGTGGTGCAGGAGGCCAAATCTTCAATATTGGAAAATCCAAGGCCAAGCTTTTTGATGAAAAGACCGACACCAGAACATCCTTTAAGGATGTTGCCGGACTGGAAGGTGCAAAAGAAGAAGTCCAGGAAATAGTGGAGTTCTTAAAAAACCCTGACAAATACACTTCTTTGGGAGGTAAGATTCCAAAAGGTGCTTTGCTTGTAGGACCTCCAGGAACGGGAAAGACCTTATTGGCCAAGGCTGTGGCCGGTGAAGCTAAGGTTCCTTTTTTCTCTCTTTCGGGCTCTGATTTTGTAGAGATGTTCGTAGGGGTGGGTGCCTCTAGGGTAAGGGACTTGTTCAAACAAGCCAAAGACAAATCCCCTTCCATCATTTTTATTGATGAGATTGATGCCATTGGACGTGCAAGGGGAAAGAATAATTTCACAGGTTCCAACGACGAACGCGAAAACACACTGAACCAGCTCTTGACAGAAATGGACGGATTTGGCACCAATACCAATGTTATAGTACTGGCCGCAACAAACCGAGCAGATGTGCTGGACAAGGCTCTTATGCGTGCAGGTCGTTTTGACCGTCAAATCTATGTGGACCTTCCGGATTTACGTGAAAGAAAAGAGATTTTTGAAGTCCACCTTCGCCCTATTAAAACAGCTGAGACTTTGGATTTGGACTTCTTGGCAAAACAAACACCTGGATTCTCTGGGGCTGATATTGCCAATGTTTGTAATGAAGCTGCATTGATTGCCGCCAGAAAAGAGAAAAAAGCGGTGACCAAACAAGACTTTCTAGATGCTGTGGATAGAATTGTTGGTGGTCTAGAAAAGAAAAATAAGATTATCACTCCAGAAGAGAAAAAGACCATTGCATACCATGAAGCTGGCCACGCCACAGTAAGTTGGATGCTGGAACATGCTGCACCACTGGTCAAAGTAACCATTGTCCCCCGAGGCCAATCATTGGGGGCCGCGTGGTACCTTCCTGAGGAAAGACTTATAGTGCGACCAGAGCAGATGCTTGATGAGATGTGTGCCACCATGGGAGGTAGAGCTGCAGAAAAAGTGGTTTTCAATAAAATTTCCACAGGTGCTTTGAGCGATCTTGAAAAAGTGACGAAACAAGCTCGCGCCATGGTTACCATTTATGGTCTCAACGATACATTGGGAAATATCACCTATTATGATTCCTCCGGGCAGAACGAATATGGGTTTACCAAACCGTATAGCGAAGAAACTGCCCAAAAAATTGATATGGAAATATCAAAGATTATTGAAAAGCAATATCAACGCGCTATAAAATTATTGGAGGAAAATAAAGATAAACTGGCAGAGCTTGCAGAAAGATTATTGGAAAAAGAAGTTATCTTTAAGGATGATTTAGAAAAAATCTTTGGCAAAAGGCCATTTGAAAAAGAAGAATTGGAAACTGCTGGATAAAACCAGTCACGAATCATCTTTAACCTGTATACTAAATGTTCTTGAATCCGTAAATGGGTGTTTTTGGGAAACTATTCGGAGGTGGCAAAAAGGTCTCCAAGGAAACCTTGGAAACTCGAGGAGAGCATATGCCCGACTTAAAGATTCCCGTAGATGAGAAATTCACCATTTATTTCAAGAAAAACGGGGGCAAATTCATTTACTGTGAAGATTTTGCAGAGGTATCCGAAGCCTTAAAAAACATCATTTCCGAAAACGACTGGCAAAGCCGTTTTTTCTATTCCCTGGATTCTAGGTTAACAAGCCGATTTGCTTCAGAAAACATCACCTTCACCGAAAACAGGCAAGAAAGCGATATTTTCTTCACAACCTGTGAGCATTTAATCGCACACAATGGCTCTATCCTAGTATGCTCCAACCAAATCAAAGAGAAAAAACTGGATGAGCTTCCTTCCAATCTCATTGTTTTTGCCACTACAAGTCAGTTGGCGGATTCGATCAGTGAGGCATTGAAAATCATCAAAGAGAAATACCAAAAAAATATTCCAAACAATATTACCACACTGAAACACTTCCAACCCACCCCGGAAAATAAGAATGACTTCCTTTCCTACGGAAGTGCCTCAAAAAATGTATATCTTTTGCTTCTGGAAGATTACTAGATCAATGAAAGAAATTTTACGGCGCTCCATTACAGGGGTCATCTATGTGGTACTGCTTTTAGGTTCCATTTTTTTAAGTTCCGATGCATTTGATTTCCTTTTTATGGTTTTCGGACTTGCCTGTCTATACGAGTTTAAACGTATAGTGCGACTCAAGGGATACTACATATTTATTGCCTATCTGGCGCTATGGTGGACCTATATCTATTTGGTACAGGACAGAACCTTGATTATTGGTTTGCTGTTACTGACTTTGACCGTTGATTTTGCTTTACTTGCGTTTTTGTTTTCCAAAAAATCAAAACACTTTAACGACTTCCAAAAATTCATCATTGCGGTATTGTATATAGGAGGTGGTTGCATCTTTTTAACTATGATCCCATACAAACAGAAGGATTTTGCCCAATTTTTGATTATGGGCATCTTTATTCTGATATGGGTCAACGATACATTTGCTTATCTGGTTGGGCGTACATTGGGTCGAACAAAACTTTATCCGGCAGTTTCTCCAAAAAAAACCATTGAAGGTTCTGTAGGAGGTCTTATTTTTGCACTGGTCGCTGCGTATATCTTGGCCGACTATGAAACCTCGCTGACACTATCTGAATGGATGATTCTTGCCACAGTTATTGTATTGGCTGGAAGTCTGGGGGATTTATTGGAGTCCAAGTTTAAGCGTATGGCCGGAGTTAAGGACAGTGGGGCCATCCTTCCGGGACACGGAGGGGTTTGGGACAGATTGGATAGTTTGGTCTATGCAGCCCCTTTCGCTTATTTGACACTAAATATTTTTTCCTATGTTTCATAAAGAGGGGCAAAAAATAATTATCGCTACTTTTTTTATTGTAGTTGCCATCCTATTGGTAACACAGTTCTACATTGATTTGGATTGGATTAGATGGTCAGCACAAATTGCGGCTCTTATTCTATTGATATTGATCTTACAATTCTTTAGAAACCCGAAAAGACCGGTTACCCCCAATTTTGATGAAATTTTGGCCCCGGTTGATGGAAAAGTGGTGGTTATTGAAGAGATAGAGGAAACAGAATATTTCAAGGACAAACGCAAACAAGTGTCCATTTTCATGTCGCCATTAAACGTCCATGTTACGCGCTATGCGGCCAGTGGAACAGTGACCTACTCCAAATACCATCCGGGAAAATATTTGGTTGCTTGGCATCCCAAGTCGAGTACGGAAAACGAACGAACCACCGTGATTGTGCACACTCCAAAGTTTGGAGAAATTGGATATCGGCAGATTGCCGGGGCTTTGGCGCGCCGAATAGTGAATTATGCTGAAGAAGGAGAACAGGTTACCCAAGGACAGGATGCCGGTTTCATAAAGTTTGGTTCCCGCGTAGATCTTTTGTTGCCATTGGACTGCGACATTACTGTAAAATTGGACCAAAAAGTGGTTGGAGCGAGAACTTGTATAGCTTCAATCCGTAATAAGGATGATTGATGAGGAACTACATAAGCAGTTTGAGGAAGCCGTAGCCTATGTCAACAGCTACACTGAACCCATGCCTGCGGATTTGTTGCTCAAATTATACGCCTACTATAAAATTGCGAATAAAAATTACGATAACCCCGGCAGTAAGACCCCTTTGATCAATGCCTTTAAGGCCAATGCCCTTATTCAGGCCCAAAATATTAGCATGGAAGAAGCTATGCGCAATTACATAGACCTAGTCAATAACAAAATAAAAAAGCTTTAAGAAGCCATATCCGGAGCCACAAAGTTCTTTTCCGAATACGAGAAGTAAATCCCACCGAAAATGGTGATTAGGAAATAGATTCCCACCAAATAACTTCCATAGGGCACAAATAGGTCCAGGCCAAACCAATCACCAGTAATATAAATCAGCATTAAGCCTGCCATACCTCTAAAAACCTCAATCCATACCGCATAGGGTTCTTTATCCATCAAAGTGGTGTAGCCATAAATACCTACAAAAATATAGGCTCCGAACAGTAGTAGGCCACTAAATCCTATTTCTGTATAATTATAGAACATAAACAACATGAGAACGGTATTCGCGGTCAATTGAAAAATGGAATAGCCCTTCAAAGCTTTTGAAGCGTGAGGTTTGTATTTTTTGAAATTATAGACGTCTTCAATACCGGTTATGGGATATTTTTCTTTTACATCTGATGGACGCCATCCTGTGGGCATAAACCAAATCCGAATTTTATCCCATATACTTTTGGTACGCCAAGCATCCTTTGCCAACCGCCATAAATGTTGAAAATTGATTACAATGGGATTCCACGTTGCAGCCGGTTTTAAAACCCCATATTGTGGTGGCACTTCTTTCAATTCCTCTTGGAATGTTCCAAACATTCTATCCCAAATACAAAATATCTGTCCTAAATTCTTGTCAATGTATTCCGGGTTAATGGCATGGTGCACTCGATGTTGCGAAGGGGTAACAATAATATATTCCAACCATCCCATTTTACCAATATGCTGGGTGTGGTACCAAAATTGGGCAAAAAGCTGGATGGGTGCCAAGATTGCAATGACTTTATGTGGAACACCCAATAATGCCGCTGGAATCAACAATATTGGGAAATAGCCCAAAAGATTCGAGATTGACTGGCGTAAAGCACAGGCCAAATTAAACTCTTCGCTGC
The DNA here is from genome assembly GCF_003382275.1 of Flagellimonas nanhaiensis. Classification (GTDB taxonomy): domain Bacteria; phylum Bacteroidota; class Bacteroidia; order Flavobacteriales; family Flavobacteriaceae; genus Flagellimonas; species Flagellimonas nanhaiensis. The sequence goes on along the minus strand of NZ_QTJX01000005.1, from coordinate 127,564 downwards.
TATGGTGTATTACATGCTGGTTCCAAAAAAAATTGATATGATGGCTCAAACGATGGTTCCAGTAACCGGCAAAATCCAATGCCAAAAAACCGACTACCCAAACTACCCACGTAGTTTTGATTTCCATCAACGCAAGATGCTCCAGTAGATATGGGTAAGTAACGATAATGATGCCAAGCCCAAGGGAGTCTTTAACCACATTGGTAAGGCCGGAGCTGAGACTGCTCACGGTATCCATAACATTGTGCTTCTGTTTCTTGGCCAGATGCCCGTAGAGCACTTCAAAAAGCACCAAAATTATAAAAAACGGTATGGCATATAACAGGGCAGTTGCATAAGACTCCATGTTCCTAATATATAAAAAAAGAAAAAAATCGTTGATTTTTCGCCTTAGCAACCCTGCTCCTACCAAGCCACATCATGCCTCGTGATTTTACAAATCAAATGTTTGTTTAAGTGTATCCTTGGAAAGCATTTCCCTAATGGAGTCCAGTGTTTCTGGGCTTCTCAAAAATGGATGTTCCTGATATATTTCCTGATAATCTGATATGACCTCATTGGAGAAGGCCTTAACCTTCTCTTCCACAACCTCGTTGATTTTAGAGATCACCCCTTTTTGAAAATTCAGCTCAACAGGGTCAACATATCCCATCTTGATAAAACCTGCTGTTTTTCTATGACATCTACAGGGGTTGGATTTTTTGATCAGACCACACTTATCGTCCATAAAGCCATATAGTTGTTTTTTAGCCCTATGTAGTTTTACCCTAAAATTCTGTTTGGAAATCTCCATAATTTCACTTCCCACGGAATCTGGAAACTCAAAAAGTTCCCCTAGGATATAAATCAGTCGTTGCTCCCGATCAAGGCAGAGCAACATTCCTTTCATACAACTGATCTTGGCTTCCTCCACCAACATTTTTTCTTCAACTTCATAAGAGTAGTCCGCCAGAGATTCATCCTGTATTTGGTCCAGTCCCTTACCAAATTGTTCAAAAGTGAGCGAATCTACCTCTTGTTTGCCCCTTTTCATGTTTAAAAAATGGTTTTTTACAATTCGGTACATCCATGTTCTAAAAGCACTTTTACCTTTAAATGTTTCAAGTTTGGTGATAACCTTGATAAGTACTTCCTGCGTTAAATCTGCAGCTTCATGAGCGTCTCCCACAAAATTTAGCGATACATTGTAAATCCAATCTTGGTGTTTTTTTATTAATGTTTCCAAGGCCGATTTATCCCCGGAAAGGGCCCTTTCAATAAGGGCCTCGTCCGGGATATTGTTGTTTTGTTCGATATCCATGTTATTTGCTCATTAGATAACTACCATGGGGATTGTCAAATGTCAATAACCATGTTCCATTGAACTGTTTTTCCAAGTTTGCTACAGAGAGCCCACTTTGCTTGATTTCCGTACCATCAGGAGCTGTGCCCGTCATTACCCAGGGGGCTATATGAGTTGCCACATCACCGTTTACAAAGACCTCGTGACCCTGCGGATATTCAAATTTGGGACTTATTGTAAAAGCTCCCAGGAACATTTCCCGTAATTGATTGTGGTCCGTAACCGGGTTTTCAGGTTCAAAAATGACCAAAGCACCAGCCCTATAGCTGGACATTACTCCTTCAATATCTTTGCTGTTGAAAGCCAGGGTCATTGATTCCACTGCATCAAGAACATCCTGTTGATCTGTTGAAATTACTGTTTTTTCCATTGATTTTTGTGTTTGAGAATTAATACTTGTGACCATACCTAAACATATGATCAGGACCGCGTAAATGCGTCTTTTGTATGTCATAATTTTTGGTTTATGACTTTTAGACACATCTCAAAACACGACTGTTACAGTAATAATAGATGTTGTGCCTCAAAACTGGAAAACAGCATGAAATGCTCTTTGCGAACGGTACTTTACTCCCTGGCACCGACTTACTCCAGTCCTGCCAAACTTTTTTCCAAAGTCTCAATTTTAGCCTCGGCATCCGCAGCTTTCTTTTTCTCAAGGGCTACTACCTGTTCTGGGGCATTGTTGACAAAGCGCTCATTGCTCAATTTCTTTTGCACAGATTTTAGGAATCCGCGGGTGTAATCAAGCTCTTCGGAAATCTTTTTAATCTCGGCCTCAACATCTATAGCATCACCCATAGGGATAAAATACTCACTGCTCTTTACCCGAAAGCTCAGAGCCCCTTCCAAACTGGAACCTACGGTTTCCAATTTTGATAGGTTGGCCAATTTAATGATCACGGCATCCATTTGATTGCTGATACCTTCGGTATTCAACATGGAAAGCTCCAAAGTTTCCTTTTGTGGAATATTCTTTTCTTTTCTTATGGTACGTACACCAGAAATCACCTCAGCTGCAAAATCAAAATCTGTAATCAACGAGGCTTGTGCATCACCAGCCTCTGGCCAATTGGATATCATCAATGCCTCCTCAGGCGTACGCTCTGCCATGTGTTGCCATACCTCTTCCGTTAAAAATGGCATGAAAGGATGCATCAACTTCAGGTTTTCTTCAAACAATCGAATCACCGCATTGTACGTGGTTTGATCAATAGGTTGTTGGTAGGCAGGTTTCACTATTTCCAGAAGCCACGAGCAAAAGTCGTCCCAAACCATTTTGTAAATAGCCATCAGGGCATCCGAAATTCTATATTTTGAAAAATGGTCCTCAATCTCCTTCAATGTTTTATTGAACTTAGCCGTGTACCAGTCAATTCCAATTTTGGCAGCTTCAGGTTGTGGTAAATCAGCCACTTCCCACCCTTTTACCAATCGGAACGCATTCCATACTTTATTGGCAAAGTTGGCTCCTTGTTGGCATAAGGATTCGTCAAACATGATGTCGTTACCAGCGGACGAACTCAACAGCAGTCCAACACGGACACCATCAGCACCAAAATCTTTGATCAATTTAAGTGCATCTGGAGAATTTCCCAACTGTTTAGACATTTTACGACGTTGTTTGTCCCTTACCAATCCCGTGAAATAAACATTTTCAAAAGGTCGTTTATCTCGATATTCATACCCGGATATGATCATCCGTGCCACCCAGAAGAAAATAATGTCTGGAGCGGTGACCAAATCATTGGTGGGGTAATAATAATTGATCTCTTCATTATCCGGGTCCAAGATGCCTCCGAAGACGCTGATGGGCCATAGCCAGGAGGAGAACCAGGTATCCAGTACATCTTGATCTTGATTCAGGTCCTGCAATTTTAATCCTTGGTTTCCAGACTTTTCAATGGCTAATTTCAAAGCCTCTTCCGGGGTTTCTGCCACCACAAAGTCTTCTTTGCCATCTCCATAATAATATGCCGGAATCTGTTGTCCCCACCACAACTGGCGGGAAATGTTCCAATCCCGTATACCCTCCATCCAGTGACGATACGTGTTTTCAAACTTTTTGGGGTAAAATTTGATGTCATTTGTTTTTAACACCCCTTCAAGGGCCGGTTTGGCCAAATCTTCCATCTTTAAAAACCACTGATCGGACAGTCTGGGCTCAATAACCGCCTTGGTACGCTCTGAAGTTCCAACTTTGTTGGTATGTTGCTCAACCTTCACCAAGAAACCTTTTTCTTCCAGTTCTTTGCTGATTTCCTTTCGCACTACAAAACGGTCTTTCCCTTCATAATGAAGGCCGTAGGAGTTCAAGGTCGCATCTTCATTGAAGATATCCACTATCTCCAGGCCATGCTTATCACCAAGGTTTTTGTCGTTTTCATCATGCGCAGGAGTCACTTTTAGACACCCTGTACCAAATTCGACATCTACGTAGTCATCCTCAATAATTGGAATTACCCTGTTACATATCGGTACAATGGCTTTTTTCCCTCTTAAATGATAATATCTTTCATCATTAGGATTGATACATATGGCGGTATCACCTAGAATAGTTTCAGGTCGCGTAGTAGCAATTGTTACTTTTTCGTCTGAACCTTCTATTGCGTAGGACAGGTAATATAGATTTCCCTGCCTTTCTTCATAAACGACTTCTTCATCGGAGAGGGTGGTTTTTGCCTGCGGGTCCCAATTTACCATGCGATAACCTCTGTAGATCAGTCCTTTTTTGTACAAATCCACAAAGACCTTGATCACGGAGGCTGACATATCGTCATCCATGGTGAATTTTGTGCGGTCCCAATCGCAGGAACAGCCCAGTTTCTTCAACTGCTGCAGAATTACCCCACCATATTCATTGGTCCATTCCCAAGCATGCTTTAAAAAGTCCTCTCGGGTCAAATCTGCCTTATTTATGCCCTCTTCTTGCAATTTTGCAACAACTTTGGCCTCCGTAGCAATGGAAGCATGGTCCATTCCAGGGACCCAGCACGCATTTTTGCCTAATAATCTGGCCCTGCGTATCAAAACATCCTGAATGGTATTGTTGAGCATATGGCCCATATGTAGTACTCCGGTTACGTTAGGCGGGGGTATTACAATGGTATAGGGTTCTCTTTCATCGGGTTTTGAACTAAAAAAATCATGCTTCATCCAGTATTGATACCAGTGCTCCTCTACCCTATTGGGCTCATATTTTGATGGAATTTCCATTTTTCGGTATAGTTTTTGTCTTTTTGGAACCGAATCGGTTGCATTAAGGAGGTGTTCTATGTTAAATTTACACTATTCTTAACTTGGGAACTGATTCAGAAATACGAAACAAAAATAAGTAACGTTATTACATAACAAAAGAATTTTGGATGCAGGTGGGAAAACATCTACATTTGGAGTTCACCCAAAACTAGAAATGATGAAAAAAACTGTACTCATGTTGTTTGTTGGATTGCTTTCCTACGGTGTTTATGCCCAAGATGCAACAGCAAAGATTGAATTTAAGAATGAGACCATTGACTATGGTGAAATTGAAAAAGGCAGTGACGGTGTTCGTGTATTTGAGTTTACCAACACTGGAACGGTGCCATTGGTCATAAGTAATGTAAGATCAAGTTGCGGATGTACTATTCCAAAGAAACCAGAAGATCCTATTTTACCGGGAAAAACTGGTGAAATTCAGGTGAAATATGATACCAACAGGGTTGGACCTATCAGGAAGGCCATTACGGTAACTTCCAATGCTGATACTCCTACCAAGGTTTTAAAAATAAAAGGAACCGTTAAAGGAGAAGGAGCCAAATAAATAGGCAATACCTAAAGATTTAACATAGTTAAGCCTCAAAAATGTAAAGTTTTTGGGGCTTTTTTAATCGTCAAAGACTTTTTTGAGGACAAAGGTGAACATGAGGTCACGATCATAACGTTCTATCAAGACCTTGATTCGTTTACCTTCCTTTTCGTTGAGCATTTTAAGCACTTCTTGAAGTTTGTATCTGTGAATGCTCTTTCCATTTACGGCAAGAATTACATCTCCTTCTTGTAAACCGGCCTCGTGAGCAGGGCTTCCTGCCCTAATACCCGATACCACAATTTCTGGAACCAAGCTCAAACGCGTCTTGTTTTCAAGTAAAATCTGCACGTTTCCAAAGCTGGAATCGTCCTCTCGGACCACACCGTTAAAATCAGCTATACTTTCTGCGATATACCGCAATCCGTTATGTTGAAGGGCTATCCCCGCCAAATTATATTGAAATGGAGCTCTAAAGTTTCCGTTCTTTTTTAGCGTTACCTGCTCCCTACCATAATCGAAAATGATATTGAACCGTTTTAATATCTCTCCTCCAACGCTTCCATTACGGTCTCCCAGATTGTTGAAAAATCCAAACGATTCGCGATATGGGAAGGCAGCTTTAGCATCTTTCAACTCAAAATCCCCAATTTTAATCCCGCTGACCTTGGTACGTTTACCAAAAATATCACCGCTAAGCCCTCGACCTAAATAATCTTCATAGTTCTTCTCCGGGATTTCAAGGCCCTTCTCTGGTTCATGGAAAAGCCACAAAGCATCACTGCTACCGGTATCCACCAATAATTTAACTGGAACATTTTCTGAATCCTTAAACAATACCGTACCTTGTAAGTAGGCCTTTTTCCTGTCAATAGAAAGAGGGAGTGTCTGCGATTTTCTGGTATTGGCAGGTGGTCTATATAATTCTGGGTTGTGCAATTTTATACTCTGGGCGCCATAGTTGATTTCAACCACAAAATCCCGAAATAACTCGTATCCCAAAATCCCATGTACCGGAATGCCCAAGGAAGTGGAAAAATTTATTTCCTTGTCCAACACCACATACAGCTCCTGATTGTAGTTCTTTGCTTTTCCAAGTTTGAAGGCGTTACCTTTAGATTTAAGAGCTTTCATGGGTTCCCCATCACCCAATCCCCGTATGGTAACTTCGGAAACATTATTGATTTGAAGGGAATCTTGATCGGAAAGATTGAAAAGAATTGGTTTCCCAACACCTGAATCCAGCACAAAGGTTAGTTTGGCCCCGTTGATTTCCAGAGGAACAATGATCAAATTATTGATCATCTCAAAATTGATTTTTTGGAACTTCTGATCTTTGGGTAATTTGAATCCTTGCGCTGAAATCATAAATGGCAACAGCGCCACAAGAAGTGTAAGAAAGCGTAGTTTTCTTTTCAATTTACTTGCTTCTAACCGGTTAAGCTTCTTAAATATACTAAAAAGAGGGCAAAAAGACTTGTAATTTAACATTCACATAACGAATCAAATAATGGGCAAATGTGTTGTTTTCGAGTATTGGTTTTCCCATTTTTGCTTAAAATTTTACGCATGCCAAGTATATCCAGAAAAGGGGTGTCGATGCCTGAATCCCCCATTAGAAAGTTGGTTCCATTTGCCGAAGCAGCCAAAAAAAGAGGGGTTAACGTAATTCATCTCAACATTGGTCAACCTGACATCAAAACACCTAAAGTAGCCCTGGACGCCGTTCGAAATCATGACATAGATGTCCTGGCGTATAGTATGACCGAGGGTTCTGAGCAATATCGCCAGAAAATTGCTGAATATTACGCAAAGAACGACATTCAAGTTACTTCTAAGGACTTAATTGTGACCACTGGAGGTTCAGAGGCATTGTATTTTGCTATGGGGACCATTATGGATGCCGAGGATGAGATTATCATCCCAGAGCCTTTTTATGCCAATTACAATGGTTTTGCGACAGCTTCGGGTGTAAAAGTAGTTCCGATTGTATCGACGATTGACAATAATTTTGCACTTCCACCCATTGCTGATTTTGAAAAACTTATTACGCCCAAAACAAAAGCAATACTAATCTGCAACCCTGGAAATCCTACAGGCTATCTGTATAGCAAGGAAGAAATTCAGCAGCTTGCCAAATTGGTGAAAAAACACAATCTCTTCTTAATTGCTGATGAGGTATACCGTGAGTTCACCTATGAAGGCAGGGAGCACTACTCCATTTTGCAAGAATCTGGACTGGAAGAGCATGCCATTGTTGTGGACTCTGTTTCCAAACGGTATAGTATGTGCGGAGCCCGGATAGGTTGTTTGGTTTCAAAAAATAAAGATGTCATACAAACCGCTCTTAAATTTGCCCAGGCAAGATTATCGCCGCCAACCTTTGCACAAATAGCTAGCGAAGCTGCTTTAGAGACACCTCCGTCTTATTTTGATGAGGTTAAAAAAGAATATGTTTCCAGAAGAGACATCTTGGTTTCTGAACTTAAAAAACTGGATGATGTTAAAGTTGCAGTTCCTCAAGGTGCTTTCTACTGTGTGGTTGAGCTTCCAGTGAAGGATGCAGATGATTTTGCCCAATGGTTACTTGAGAAATTTGACGCAAACGGAAATACGGTCATGGTTGCTCCAGCTTCTGGCTTCTATGCCACAAAAGGCATGGGTAAAAACCAAATCAGGATTGCCTATGTTCTGGAAAAGGAATTACTTGTAGAAGCTGTACAAATTTTAGGAAAGGGCTTAACACTTTATGCAAGTCGGTGAACATTCAAGAAAACATATCCCTAAAACATTACAATACCTTTGGTATTGATGTTAAAGCTCGCTTTTTTGTTGAAATCACGGGTTTGGCCCAACTTCAGAAAATACTTGAGCTTGAGGCCTATCCAAATAGGTTTGTCATAAGTGGCGGGAGCAATATGTTGTTGACCAAAGACATAAATGCCTTGGTGATGCACATCAACTTAAAGGGCATCAGCATTGTTGATGAAGATGAAGATACCGTTGAAATCAAGGTGATGGCAGGAGAAAACTGGCATGAACTGGTCCTCTGGACACTGGACCATGGCTATGGCGGCCTTGAAAATCTTTCTTTGATTCCAGGAAATACAGGTACGGCTCCAATCCAAAATATTGGTGCCTATGGGGTAGAGTTGAAAGATGTTTTCGCAAGCTGTGTTGCCATGGAAGTGGATACTGGAGAATTGGTAACCTTTGATCATGAGAGCTGTAATTTTGGTTATAGGGATTCCATATTTAAAGGAGAAGCCAAAAATAAATATATCATCACCTCGGTAAATCTTAAGTTGACCAAAAAAAACCATACACTGAACACAGGGTATGGCGCCATTGAAGGCGAGTTAAAAAAAGTGGGCATTGTATACCCCACTATCAGGAATATCTCCGATGCCGTTATTGCAATCCGTCAAAGTAAACTACCAGACCCAGAAGAGCTAGGGAATAGTGGAAGCTTCTTTAAAAACCCTGTTATCTCCAAAAAAGCATTTGAAAAATTGAAAAAGGCTCATCCCAATGTCCCCTCGTACCAAATGGATGACAATCAGGTTAAGATTCCAGCAGGTTGGTTAATTGAACAATGTGGGTTCAAGGGCAAAAGAAAAGGAGATGCCGGAGTTCATGAGAAACAGGCGCTGGTTCTTGTAAACTACGGAAATGCCACAGGTAAAGAAATCGTAGAGCTGGCAGAAGAAATCCAAGAAGAAGTAGCTCAAAAATTTGGCGTAACCCTTCAACCTGAGGTGAATATAATAAGATAACCCCCGCATTGTGACAATAACAGGGGTTATACCAAACCAAACTAACCAAATTTATTTATACCGAACGGGCCAAGGCCCTATATTTTAATCGAATTGTATAGCTGCAATAATCCTTTTTACTTTGCAACGTTGTAGTATATACGATATAAACCTTATTTTAGATTTTGCCCCCAGAAATTTTACCTTATTGAACCTTAAATGAGTACACTAATTGAAAAACATATTGTTTCACTTCTGGCGGAGAAAGATGACAAAGCCATATCTCTGTTATACGACAACTACGGAGATACACTCTACGGGGTCGCCTATAAGGTGGTGAAGGATGAAGAATTGGCTCAGGATGTATTGCAGGAGAGCTTCATTAAAATATGGAAAAAGGCAGATTCCTACGACCCTTCCAAAGCCAAACTCTTTACCTGGCTGTTCCGAATTATACGAAATACGGCCATTGACAAATTGAGAAGCATAAACAATAAAACCGACAAAGAAGTCCAAATAGACGTTTCTGACGTATATAACCTAGGAGTTGATGGCATACGGCCAGAGCATATGGATATCCAGGAAAACCTGGATAAATTGGAACCTAAGTACAGAATTGTCCTCGAAGCCTTATTTTTTGAAGGAATGACACAACAAGAGGCAAGTGAAGAATTGGAAATGCCCTTAGGAACCATTAAATCCAGATTAAAAATTGGCCTTAGAGAGTTGGGAAAAATTTACGGTACCACATTGGTCATCATTCTGTTGATAATTTTGTTGCCATGAAAGAAAAAGTAAAAATATTTTTGGATTCCGATATTCTGGAGAAATATCTTCTGGACCAAACCAGCAAAGAGGAGACCCTAAAAGCTGAAAGGTATATTGCCATGTACCCGAAGGTAAGGGAAACCTATAACGAGTTGCAGGATAATCTAGAGGCATTTGCAAAAATGTATTCCAGAAATACACCAGATGGACTCAAGGAAGTCATTCTAAGCAGTGCCAAAAGTCAGAAAGTGGTCAGCAGAAGGTTCTTCAGATATGCCATAGCGGCAAGTGTGGCCATCATGGTATTTGCTGGTTCCTCTTACTTCTTCTGGAACCAGAACAAGGCTCTCCAAGAGGAAAACACTTTAGTGACCAACAAAATCAAGTACTTGGAGGAAAACATGAGGACCCAACTTGAAGATGTTAGAAACCAGTTCATCGTCCTTAACAATCCAGCTACAAAAAAATATAACCTAAGGGGCAAAAAAGAAGGAAAAGAGCTGAAAGCCATAGCTTATATCAATCCAGTAAAGAAGCTTTCCTATATCAATGTCAGCAGTGTTCCCAATCTCCCTGAAAACAAATGCTTCCAGATGTGGGCAGAAGTGAATGGAGAGCTGGTGAACCTTGGGGTCATCAAACAGTTTGAAGACAAAGACAAACTAATGGCCCTACCCTATGCAGAAAATGCAATTGGTTACATTACAATTGAGCCTGAAGGAGGAAATACATCTCCATCCGTAGAAAACATAGTGGCCAATATCACCTATTAAATACGAACCCTAAAGTATCCTTAAACTTGGGCCTTCTTTACAGGGGTATTTTGTACCTTTGTCCAAAAGTTGGAATATGAAGTTAGCCCTTTTGACCATTGGTATTTTGGCCCTCGCTTTCGCTGGGATTGCCATAAAAATTTGGTCTAAAAAAGATGGAAAGTTTGCTGGTACATGCGCAAGTCAAAACCCTTTCTTGAACAAAGAAGGTGAAGCCTGTGGTTTTTGTGGTAAACTTCCGGATGAACAAGAATGCAAAAAGGATTCAGTTCCCGAATTACAATAGTTTACCCTAAGGTTTTTCTACCTCAAAACACATGTTGGAAAAGACCGAACAGTCCATTAAGGAAAATATACAAAAGGCCAAAGCGGGCAACCAAATGGCTTTTAGCAGCCTTCTGGACACTTTTTGGAACGATGTCTACAGTTTTCAACTCCTTCGCACCAAAAATGAAAATGATGCCGAGGACATTACCATCCGCACCTTTTCCAAAGCTTTTGATAAAATCAATACCTATGATGAAGCCTACGAGTTCAAGACATGGCTCATCACAATTTCCAAAAACTTGCATGTTGACCTGATCCGAAAGAGGAAAAGAAGCCTTTTGGACGAAATGGACTCTCATGGCGAGGAGGTAAAACGGGTCTTGGATGAAACCCCATCAGTAGAAGACCGCTTGATTACGGAGCAAAATCTTGCAAATCTCTTGCGAGACATCAAAAAATTGAAGCCCCACTATCAAAAGGTCATCAACCTAAGGTATTTTAACGAAATGAGCTATGCCGATATCGCAAAAGAGCTCAACGAACCTGTCAATAATATCAAGGTAAAGCTCCTCCGGGCCAAGAAACTACTTGCGGAGATCATCAAAAAAAAGTGAACTGGCCCTTCAATCAAGTTTCCTTAGCAGTTTAGTATCTTTGTACCTTAAAAATTTCTTATGAGTACAGGTATAGCAGAAAACGTTTTACCACCCAAAGGAAAACCAAAATGGCTTAGGGTAAAACTCCCCACAGGCAAAAAATACACGCAGTTGAGAGGTCTTGTGGACAAGTATGACCTTCACACTATATGTACCTCTGGAAGTTGTCCGAATATGGGGGAATGCTGGGGAGAAGGCACCGCAACATTTATGATTCTTGGTAATATTTGTACTCGATCTTGCGGATTTTGTGGTGTACAGACCGGCAGACCCGAAAGTGTGGATTGGGCCGAACCAGAAAAAGTAGCCCGATCCATCAAAATAATGAACATTAAGCACGCGGTCATTACTTCGGTGGACAGAGACGACCTAAAAGACATGGGGTCCATTATTTGGGCCGAGACCGTAAAAGCCATAAGAAGAATGAATCCAGAAACCACTCTGGAAACGCTCATCCCCGATTTTCAAGGAATTGAAACCCATTTGGACAGGATTTTGCAAGTTGCCCCAGAGGTTATTTCCCATAACATGGAAACCGTAAGAAGGCTTACCCGGGAGGTACGTATCCAGGCAAAATATGACAGAAGCCTTGGAGCATTGGACTATTTAAAGAAGAATGGTGCCAACCGTACCAAATCTGGAATTATGTTGGGACTAGGGGAAAAAGAAGACGAGGTTATTGCCACCATGGAAGATCTTAGACAGGTCAATGTAGACGTAGTTACTATTGGCCAATATCTACAACCCTCAAAAAAACACCTTCCTGTAAAAGAGTTTATTCTGCCCGAACAATTCAAAAAATACGAGGAAATAGGTTTAGAAATGGGCTTTAGACATGTTGAAAGCGGAGCTCTGGTACGTTCCTCTTACAAAGCACACAAGCACATACAGTAGCCCACTTTTTATATCCTTTACATGAAAAAGATAACCATTGGCATTAACGGCTTTGGCCGAATTGGCAGGACCCTTTGTAGATTGGCCGAAAAACATCCATTTATTTCCATTGGTGCAATAAATGACCTTGCCGATGCCAAAACGCTCTCACATCTACTAAAATATGATAGTATCCACGGTCCCTTTGATGCTGATATCAGTCACACAGATAACGAACTTGTCCTAAATGGACACAAAATCACTGTGCTCAATCAAAACTATCCAAAGGATATTGATTGGAAGGTCCACAAAGTGGACATTGTTGTGGAAGCCACGGGAAAGTTCAAAAAAAGCGAAGATTTAGAACATCATTTAAAAAATGGGGCCAAAAAAGTGATTCTTTCGGTACCGTCAGTAGATGAAAGTATAAAAATGGTTGTACTTGGGGTTAATGAAGATCAGATAGAAGATAGTGACCATATTATCTCCAATGCCTCTTGTACCACCAATAATGCCGCCCCAATGATCAAGGTGATCCAAGAACTGTGCGGTATAGAACAAGCTTATATTACCACAATACATTCCTACACTTCGGACCAGAGTCTACATGATGCCCCTCACAGAGACCTTAGAAGGGCACGTGCTGCTGGACAGTCCATTATTCCAACCACCACAGGTGCAGCCAAGGCATTGACCAAAATTTTTCCGGAATTATCCAACGTAATCGGAGGATGTGGAATCCGTGTACCGGTTCCAAATGGGTCCCTGACCGACATTACTTTCAATGTTAAAAGACCAACTTCTATTCAGGAAATTAATGCTACCTTTAAGGATAATGCCGAAAATGGACTAAAAAACATACTTCATTATACGGAAGACCCTATTGTTTCCATCGATATAAACAATAGTTGTCATTCTTGTACGTTTGATTCTTTGATGACCTCCGTAATTGGAAAGATGGTAAAAATTATCGGCTGGTACGACAACGAAACTGGATATTGCTCCAGAATTATTGATTTGATAGCTTTGCTTATAAAGAAAAAATACGTTTGACCTCAGTTTTACCACACAAATGGATGGGCGCTAAAGCGCTGTTTCTGCTGTGCACCGTATTGTGCACCCAGATTTTCTATGGTCAAAACGATATTAGCTCCACGGCAAAAGTCCAGTCCATATTTGACACCTTCATACAGTACAGACATCAGAACAAGATAGATAAGGCACTGGAAACCCTTGATGAAGCTGCCAAAATTGCGGAGAACAATGAAGATGCAAAGCTCTTATTGGATACCTATCATCAATATGCAAGGTTGTTTTTGGAAGAAGGAGACCGTGAAACTGCCATATTCTATTGGGATAGAGCCAGTATTCTGCTAAAAGACATCTCCTACTCATTCGGACAGGCATTCCATCATTACCTTGATGCTTTTCTGCGTTTGGACGAGGGCAACAATTTCCAATCCCTTAAATCATTGGAAGAATCAAGGATGTTGAGCAACAACAGAAACCTTAGCAATAACATTCTTCTACTTGAGGCATATATCTTCACCAATATTGAAAAATATGACGATGCCATCAAGAACCTCCATGCACTTATGGTGAATGCGGATGATCAGGAACGTGCCTATTTGGCAACCAAGGCCAACATCCAACTGGCCAATATAAGTCTGGAATTAAATGATCTGGAAGAAGCTGTCATCCATGCCAATGCGGCCCTGGAGCTGGCAGAAAAAAATGGATTCTTCAAGGAAATCAAAATTGCAAACGAACAACTTTCTGTCATTTATGAGAAAACTGGCCGTTTTGACCAATCGCTACAATACAAAAAGGAGCTGGAAAAGATAAAAGACTCCATATTCAACATAGAAAAGGTGAAATTGGAAGCAAAAACCGGGGACAAAATCAGGTTTGAGCACCAAATGAATGAGATTAACAAGCTCACGGCCAAAAATGAAGAGCTTAGCGAATCCAAAAACCGCTCGGAAATTACTGCGATTCTTACTTCTGCTTTTTTGACGATAATCTCATTGCTTGCCGTATCACTTTTTAGAAATAACCAGATTAAGCTTAAGACCAACGATCTTCTGTACACCAAAAACAAAGAATTGGAGTTGGCAAGAGACTCGGCAATCTCAGCCATGGAGGCCAAGACCAATTTCTTGTCTACGGTTACCCATGAGCTCAGAACGCCACTTTATGCGGTTACAGGACTCACACACCTACTGTTGGAAGAAAACCCGGCGGAGCATCAAAAAGAGCATTTAAAATCATTAAAATTCTCTGGAGAATATTTATTGAACTTCATCAACGACATTCTTCAAATCAACAAGATAGATGCCGATAAGCTAGAGCCATTGAGTATTGAGTTCAAACTGAAAAAGATTCTTACCGAAGTTGTGGACTCTCTGCAGCAAAATGCCGGTGATAATAATACGGAACTTGTCCTGAGTTATGACGAGAACATTCCGCAACAGCTTTTGGGAGACCCTATCAAGTTGTCGCAAATATTCATGAATCTTGTTGGAAATGCCTTGAAATTCACTAAAGATGGAAAGGTTGAGGTCATTGCCAAACTCCTAAACAAAGAAGAAGAAAACGTTAAACTTTATTTTGAGGTCAAGGATAACGGTATAGGAATTTCTGAAGAGCAGCAAAAAACCATCTTCGATAGTTTTGAGCAGGGCTCCATTCAGATTAACCGAGAATATGGAGGTACGGGACTTGGGCTTACCATCGTAAAAAGTCTTTTGGGAATTTTTGGAAGTACCATCAACCTGGAAAGTGAAATTGGTCATGGAAGTTCCTTCTTCTTTGAAATGGACCTTAAATGTGATGCCAAAGTCGCTTCTGAAGACGTACCTTTTGAATTGGATTCTGAAGAATTCCAGTTTGAAGGATTGCATATTTTAATTGTGGAGGACAATAAGATCAATCAGGTAATCACCAAAAAAATGCTTACCAAAAAAGAGATGACATGTGATATCGCCAACAACGGAAATGAGGCCATCGATCTAGCCAAAGCAAATACGTACGATGCCATTTTAATGGACATACACATGCCAGGAATCAGCGGAGAGGAAGCAACACGTCAAATCCGTAAGTTCGATCAGGAAATTCCAATCATTGCCCTTACGGCCATTTCTTTGGATGATAGTTTAGACAGTTTTTACCAGGCAGGCTGTAACGATGTAGTCACCAAACCATTTAAACCGGAGGTTTTCTATCAAAAAATTGGGGAAAACATCTTTAAGAAAAAGACCGAAGGACTGGTCTAAATTAAACCTTTAACGGCCTGCACCAAAATCTCATGGTCTTTTGAATCAAATCCGTGGGCCACTTCCAAGTAATACAAATTTTTCATTCTTCCTTCCAGGCGCACATAATCCTTTTCCGTGGTCAGTACTATTTCAGAGTTTTCAAAACTCCGGATTTCACCTTCAGTGAAATTATGATGGTCGGGATATTCAAAATGCTCAAAATCAATTTTTTTAGATTTTAAATACTTCAACAATGGACCCGGAGAAGCAATGCCCGTAACCAGAGCTACTTTTTTATTTTGAAGGTCCAGCAGCGGCATTGCCTTATTACCATTTTCCTTGATGGTATCCGAATAAACCAACTTTGAAAAAAGTACATTTTGGTTTTGTTTCGGATTTAATTTTTTCAGAATTTTACCTCTATCCTTCTCCGAAAACCCCTCCGGACATTTGGTCACAACAATCAAATCAGCTCTTTTTGCTTCCAATTTACCGTCCCTAAGATTACCGGTGGGCAAATACCAATCCTCTACATAAAGGTTATCATGGGCAGTCAACAATATGGAAAATTTAGGTTTTACTTTTCTATGTTGAAAAGCATCATCCAACAAAATGATATCAGGTTTTACAGTGGATTCTAGCTGTGAAATACCCCGTCTTCTATTTGAATCGACCACAAGGGTAATCTGTGGAAACTTTTTATACATCTGAAAGGGTTCATCTCCCAAATCTTCCACTTTTGAATTAGGATCCGCCATTAAAAACCCTTTGGACTTTCGTTTGTAACCCCTACTCAGCACAGCTACGTGATAATCTTCCAAAACGCGAATCAGATACTCAATCATAGGGGTTTTGCCCGTACCCCCAACACTAAGGTTACCCACGCAAAGGACCGGTGTTTGAAAAGATTTTGATTTAAAAACCCCAATATTGAACAAAAAGTTCCTTATCAAAACAATCAGGGCGTAGATCAAAGAAAAAGGAAATGCTATTTTACGAAGCAGTTGTAGCATAAGGCGAAAATATAATATTTTATCTTTAGCCTCATGAAGAAAAATGAAATGACAGTACGGGATATTGCCAAAAAACTGGAAGAATTGGCCCCATTACAGCATGCAGAGGAATTTGACAATGTAGGTCTATTGGTCGGGAATCCAGATATGCAAGTCCGTGGCGTTTTGGTCACCTTGGATACTCTTGAAAATGTTGTCGACGAGGCTATTGAAAAAAAATGCAATCTAATTGTCAGTTTTCACCCAATACTATTTAAAGGATTAAAGAAGATAACCGGAAGCAGCTACGTGGAGCGGGTTGTTTTAAAGGCCATATCCAATGATATTGCCATTTATAGCATGCATACGGCCCTGGATAATAGCAATATGGGGGTGAATGCCAAAATCTGTGAAGTCCTTGGCATTAAAAACCCAAAGATTCTGATTCCCAAACAGAAAACCATCAAAAAATTGGTCACTTACGTACCCAATTCCGAAGCGGAGAAGGTAAGGTCAGCCTTATTTGAAGCTGGAGCAGGTGATATCGGGCAGTATAGTAATTGTAGTTTCTCAATAGAGGGTACAGGAAGTTTTAAAGCAGGAGAAGATGCAAACCCCACTTTGGGTGAAATTGGAAAAGTACACTTGGAAAAGGAAACACAGATCAATGTCATCTATTCCTTTGAAAGAGAAAAGAACATCCTGAAAGCACTTTTTGAGTCGCACCCCTATGAAGAGGTGGCTTATGAAATAAGCTCTCTGGACAACACCCAACAAAATATTGGAATGGGAATGGTTGGTATTCTTGAGCAAGGAATGGAAGAAGAAGCTTTTTTAAGTCTTGTAAAAGACAAAATGAATGCACCCGTGGTGAGACATTCAAAACTGTTGGAAAAAAAAGTAAATACAGTTGCCGTTTTGGGAGGAAGTGGGGCTTTTGCCATTTCGGCTGCCAAGAGAGCGAAGGCAGATATTTTCATTACTGCCGATGTAAAATATCACCAGTTTTATGAAGCAGAAAACGAACTTGTGATAGCCGATATCGGGCACTTTGAAACTGAGCAGTTTACAAAAGATTTATTGGTTGATTATCTTACAAAAAAAATTCCTAATTTTGCAATCATTTTATCGGAGAGCATAACGAATCCCATCAACTATTTTTAATATATGGCGAAAAAGAAAGAAAGCACCGTGGAGGAAAAGCTGAGAGCATTGTACGATCTTCAACTTATTGATTCCAGGGTAGATGAAATACGCAATGTACGAGGAGAGCTTCCTTTGGAAGTTCAGGATTTGGAAGATGAAGTACATGGACTTAAAACACGGATTGATAAGTTGAAGGTTGATGTGGAGACCATCAATTTTGAGATTGCAGCCAAGAAAAATCTTATTGAAGAGTCCAAAACACTCATAAAAAAGTATTCCGAGCAGCAGAAAAATGTAAGGAACAGCCGTGAGTTCAATTCCTTGAGCAAAGAAGTGGAATTCCAAGAGCTTGAAATCCAATTGGCTGAAAAGAACATCAAGGAGTTCAAAGCCCAGATAGAGCAGAAAAAAGAGGTAATCTCCGAAACCAAAGAAAAGCTATCTGAAAGGGAAGGACACCTGAAGCACAAAAAAGGTGAACTTGACGCTATCCTTGCCGAGACGGAAAAAGAGGAAAAAGCTCTATTGAAAAAATCAGAGGAATTTGAGGAAAAAATAGAGGAACGCTTGGTACAAGCCTACAAAAGAATTCGTCATAATGTGAAAAATGGTTTGGCCGTAGTTCCCGTGGAGCGTGGAGCATCTGGTGGTTCATTCTTTACCATTCCACCACAGGTTCAGGTTGAAATTGCTTCCAGAAAAAAAATAATCACCGATGAACACAGTGGAAGAATTTTGGTAGATCCGTTATTGGCAGAAGAAGAGCAAGAGAAAATGCATGCGCTCTTCTCCAAAATCTAAATACATCAATTACAATACAACAAAAAGCCACCTTTAGGTGGCTTTTTTATTTTTAAACAATCTGATATCTAAACATTCCCGAAGACTATTCTTCATAATCAGCAAGTAATCCCAAAATTTTCTGCTCCACTTCCAAGGAATCCCATTTGGACTCAATTTCTGGAATAACCATAACTTCCTTCATAATGGTCTCCTGCATATCACCAATGGCCAGGGCTTCGGCATAGGGCCGGTCAGAAAAAGTAACACGACTGTAGACCGGCACCCATTTATCTGGATGTTTTTGTGCAAAATGCTTTTCTATTCTTTTCTGGAGCAAAAACATTGGGTCTGCCGTTTTACTGCTCATTTCCACAAAATTTCGGTAACTCAGCTCCGCAATGGCATCTGCATTGGGCTTGCGTTCCTTTTGGTATTCCATAAATATGGTGTCCCAATCATCACCATATTGCTCCATTAGTTTATTTAAAACATAGATATCTTCAAAGCCGGCATTCATTCCCTGTCCGTAAAATGGAACTATGGCATGTGCGGAATCCCCGACCAGTGCAACCTTGTTCCAGTATGTCCAAGGATAGCATTTCATAGTCACCATGGCACTTGTTGGGTTCTTGAAAAAGTCCCTGGTCAAATTTTCAATTTCCTTTCTTACATTGGGAAAGTATTGTTTGAAGAATTCTTGGGCCTCCTTTTTTGTGGTAATATTTTGAAAAGAAACAGGGCCTTCAAAAGGTAAAAACAAGGTGCAAGTGAAGCTTCCGTCCAAATTTGGCATGGCAATGAGCATGAAATTTCCTCTGGGCCAAATATGAAATGAGTTTTTGTCCAACTTATGGGTTCCATCCTCATTTGCAGGAATAGTAAGTTCTTTATAGCCTACGTCTATGAATTCTTGGGAATAATTGAACCTACTACGCCGTTGCATTTTATGCCTAACCCTTGAAAAGGCTCCATCACACCCAAAAATTAAATCAAACTTGTATTCCTTCCATTCACTTTTTTCGGATTCACCGGTAAAAATCTTGGCATTGGGCAGATCTACGTCCCAGACCTTTTCGTTAAATCGAAATACAGTACCGGCCTGTTCGGCAAGATCAATCATTTTTTTATTCAAAACTCCTCTCGAAATAGACCAAATGGCTTCGCCTTCCTTGCCATATTTTTGAAAGTAGACCGGTTTATCATTGATGTGCATAGCCCGTTTATCCAAAGGAATGGCTATTTCCTTGACCTGATCTTCAAGACCTACTTCACCAAGTGCCTTCCATCCCCTATTGCTCATAGCCAGGTTAATGGATCTTCCAGAAAACTCGATGGTCCTGATATCAGGTCTACGGTCAAAGACCATGACCGAATGTCCTATTCTACGTAAATAAACCGCTAAAAGGGAACCCACCAATCCTGAACCGATGATGGCTATATTTTTAGGAGAACGTGCCATAAATTGCCTTGCGGCCAAATCTAGTTAAATCTCAAAAATAAGGAATTTGGGACTTATGAAACGAAACCGGAAATCTGTGGTTATGAGAAGAACATACCTTTCCTAGATGATCATAAAAGACAAATCTGCCTTTTAACATTTCCTTAGAATCTTTTGGTATACATATTGCAATATATAGTATAGAATATTCCGCTACGGCGTCCATATATATGCAAAAAGTCCTTCACAAACACTTGCGAAGGACTTTTTTCCTTGTTATACCATGCTGGTTTATTCCAAAATGCCGTCTACAATTCCGTATTCGACCGATTCTTCCGCACCCATCCAAAAATCACGATCAAAATCCTTCATGACTTTCTCAAAAGTTTGACCGCAGTTTTCGGCAAGAATCTTGGCTCCAATTTCCTTGGTTTTAACTATTTCCCTAGCCTGAATCTCAATATTTGAGGCCTGTCCCTGGGCACCCCCGCTTGGCTGATGAATCATTACCCTAGCGTGGGGCTGTATGAACCGTCTTCCCTTCTCCCCTACTGAAAGTAGGATAGATCCCATAGAAGCCGCCAAACCAGAACAAACTGTTGAAACCGGACTTTTAATCTGTTTTATTGTATCGTAAATGGCAAAACCAGAGGTTACGTAACCTCCAGGGCTATTGATAATCAACTGAATTTCATCATTGTTCTGCAAATCCAGATAGAGCAATCTATCAATAACATGTTTTGCCGAGTCATCATCCACCATTCCCCACAAAAACACCTTTCGCTCCTCTAGAAGCTTTTCTTGGACCAACTCGTTAACTTTTCCTTTTTTTGAACTCATTTTCTAATTGTTGAAGTCTCAAAAATAATGAAAATCCAAGGATTTTATCCAGGTCAACACAACGAGCTTCGAAATAAAATCATTAAGATTTTATCTCCACCTTTTGTGAGACCACATCCTTGATGGGTATTACAAATTTTCCGGTTTTGGTGACCAGTGTCAAGGTGTTGTTCTCAATGGCCTCAATGGTTCCTGTGTCTTCTCCTATTACCACTTTATCCCCAACTGCATAGGTGCGTCTTGTGTAGAAGGAACGTAAAAGATCCGCAATCACATCTCTTGAGCCCAACCCAAGGCCAATAGCAAAAGCCAATAGGAAGGCCCCTAAAAACATGGTAATGTTATTGGTGATAATTGTGGTATCTATACCTGCCTGGTTCAAGGCCGTAATGGAAATAAAGATGACAATAATGTAGAACAACAGGTTGCTCACAATATTAGAACCTCCAAACTCCAAGGAATCAAACAATTTCTTGACAGTTTTTTTAATGAAATTCCCAATGTAGAGACCTATCATCATCAAGGCCAGGGCACTGAACAATCTAGGTAGGTAACGCAATAGATTTCCTATTTCTGTTGAAATGATGTCCCAGCTCAAAATATCTGCCGCTACAATCAAGAATACAAGTAGCAACACCCATTTTGCAAAGCCCTTTATAACTTTGATGATGTCTATTTTAAAATCGCCCCTGCCCAATAGATCCATTTCATTGATCTTTTCACTTAAGGCATCCACTTTGGCCAATTTTAAGACCTTTCCAAGAACAAACAGTATGATCTTGGTGACCAACCACCCAATAATAAGGATGACCAGAGCGCCTATGATTTTAGGGAACGCAGAAGCTATGTCCCTCCCCATTGTGGTTAGGGAGTCGACCGTTATGTCTTTCCATTCGTTAAGTGTTTCCATATCTAAAGATTTTATAGTGTAGTTTTAATTATTTCCAAGTGTTCTAAAAAGTCTACGCAGCGCCGATCCCAAATTGAAGGAGAACAAGGATGCCATATCCATAATCAATTTGGCCGCTGCTATATCGTTCATTACCTTTTTCTTCATTCCAGGTGGAACCTCTCTTAGCGAAGCCTCCAATTCCTTGAACGGGTTTCTTTTTTTCTTTGCCATCTATTATAAGGTATTATAGATTTCCAATAGTTTTTCCTTGGCCCTCTTCAGCCTCATTTTTACTGCGCTGTCGCCAATTTCCATCAAGGCAACAAGGTCTTTAATCGAAGCCCCATCTTGATACTTTAGCAACAACAGGGACTTATCCTCCGGAGCTATGAGCTCCAATGCTTTTTTTAACTTTTTGCTTTTCATTTCAAAAAGGCTCTCATCCGGAACCTCTTCGGTCAACTTATACTCTGAATCTTCAACCGGAACCGACTTATCGCTCATTTTGCGCTGCTTGTTCCTATTTACATAGTTTACACAAAAGTTGTAGGTAAAGGAATAGAGCCAAGTTGAAAACTTGGATTTCCCTTTGAACATCTTCAGCTTAATGAACAATTGTAGAAAGACATCTTGTGTAAGGTCTTCCGCTTCATCATCCGATCTAGCAAACCCATAACATTTGTTATAGACCATTTTGGCATAACGATCGTAGAGTTTCCCAAATAGCAATGGGTTGTTGTTCGCAACGATTTTCTTTACCAATTCCTCATCCGATAGATGGGCATATGGATCATCTGTTTCCAATGAATTCTTATCGAGATTATTTATAAGAATTAGAAACAGCCTTTTTAGAAAAGTCACTTGGAGCGGTTTATTAGGTTTTTTTACCCGTCAAAAAAATCTTTGCGGAAGTACAGGACAAGATAACCTAAAATGACTTTATATTTGATGAAAAATTAACCATGAAAACCCTTTTTACCTCTACTCTGTTACTTGCTTTCATTTTTTTGGGATGTAAGACCGAACCAAAAGCTTCTACTGACCAAAAAAAATTAGATGAGAAAAGCATCCTGGAAAAAGTTGCCCATGCCCATGGTTTTGAAAATTGGAAATCTGTAAAAGAATTTACTTTTACTTTTAATGTGGATAGGGATAGTTCGCATTTTGAACGCACCTGGACATGGAAACCAAAATCGAATGACATCACTGTTTTGTTCAATGGTGATACCATCAGCTACAATCGAAATTCCATGGACAGTGTTACCACCAAATTAAATGGAGGTTTCATCAATGACAGGTTCTGGATTATTGCTCCTTTTAACCTTATTTGGGACTCAAACAATTTCACCTACGAACTTCATGAGGATCAAAAAGCACCTATCAGTGGAAAAAATATGCAAAAACTGACCATTGTTTATGCCAATGAGGGAGGTTATACCCCTGGTGATGCCTATGATTTTTATTTTGAGGATGATTTTATTGTCCGTGAATGGATTTACCGTAAATCCAACCAAGAAGAGCCTTCATTGACCACAACTTGGGAAGATTATGTTGAAATTGGTGGTTTAAAGCTTCCTCAGGATCATCAAAAGGCGGAGCCTGGCTTTAGCTTGAATTTTACCAATCTAGCGGTCACGCTGAAATAGAATTTCGAAATATTTATCTGGATTTGTTCCGGCGCAAAATAAAAGTAGTCGCAAATACCAATAATGCACATCCCAAAAGGGCATAAAAGCTATGCTTTAGCGATGCGCTTTCGGCCAAAAACCCCAAAACTACAGGGCCTACCAAAAAACCAGAATATCCGGAACCGGCTATGAAGGAAACTCCTTGTGCGGATTCAATTCCCTTTACATTGCCACCAATACGGAACAGTTCAGGAACAATTACTGAAAAACCCAGACCATTGAGAGCAAACCCAATGATGGCTAAAAATGTGTTTCCGGAAAGCACCATGATGTAACCCAAAACGGCTATTAAAGAACCTAGGGCAACAATTTTAACCGAACCTATTTTGGCACTAATACCATCTCCAAGAAAGCGCCCCAGAGTCATTGTGGTGGAAAATGCCAAAAAACCAGAACCAATAAGCATTTCAGGTGCAATGGTCACCTCTTTCAGATAGAGACTGCTCCAATCTATAATTGCACCTTCGCTGCCGAAGGCAACAAAACTGACCACTCCCAATAAGAACAAAGGCTTAAATATTTTAATATTGAAAGGTTCTTTTTCAACTGGAGCAGAGACAATCTTTATATACTTCTTGTAAAAAATAAGGTTGACAAAGAGTACCAGAACCACATTGATACCCATGTGCAATGCCGGATTTCCAATGACTGGTATTAAAAAACTTCCCAATCCTACCAAAACTCCGCCCAAACTAAAGAAGCCATGGGCAGCCGACATAAAATTTTGTTTGTCCTCTTTTTCAATTTCGGTAACCAGGGTATTCATGGAAATATCAGTAAGTCCATTGGAAGCTCCAAAAAAGAACAGGCTGATCATCAGCATGTAATAATTTGGTGCCAAAAGCGGGAATAATGCTGTTACGCTACTTGTAAGTACTCCAATCCAAGTTGCACGTCCCACTCCAAGTTTGTTGATAATCTTGGGTGCTAAAGGAAACAAGGTAAAAACCCCCAGGGCCAGGCAAAAAATCGCAATTCCCAGATCGGCCTTGTCTATCCCCAGTTTTTCTTTTACTGCTGGAATGTACACTGCCCATGTACCGAACCAAATATTAAGACTGGCAAAGACCCACGCTGGACCAAAGTATCGGGGATTTGAAATAATTAAAAAGAGGGATTTCATATGCATTATTATCTCTACAAAATAACAAAGGCTATATGAATAAATTTTACGAGATATTATTCAAATTATAAGACATTTCATTCTCATATAAAAATTTTCACATCCATTAATGGTAATTTTGCTTTATGAAACCCATGCTTGAGTCCATAAATCTAGATGCAAATGCTTCCCTTAAAATTGAAGCTTATCTAAACGACACCTATTGCGAATCGGCTGGTTGGCATGTACACCCGGAATACGAAATGGTGTATGTTAAAAATGGTGCCGGACAATTGAACATTGGAGCCAAAAAAAGGACATATACTAATGGGGTCTTGGTTTTTCTAAGTGGCCATATTCCTCATGCCGATTTTGGTAACAAGGACAATGAGGACAATCTGGAAATTGTAATTCAGTTTAAAAAGGAGTTTTTGGAGGAAAAACTTAAAGTTTTTCCGGAGCTGGGCCAAATCATGGAGTTGGTCAAAAAATCAGAACATGTATTGATTTTTGATGAAGAAACCCACAGAGCTCTTTGGGATGATTTCAGAAAGTTTGAAAATCTGGACTATCAAGGTAAATTGATCAATCTGCTCTCCGTGCTTGATTTTCTATCCAAAAAAGGAACCTATGAGCAATTGTTTGAAACGTTTCCCATGGATAGCCATAGAAAAGATGAAATCAGGAGACTAGAGGAAATTTTTGAATATGTGAACAACCGATACAGTCAAAATATTTCCATAGGTGAAATTTCTGCCCAAGTAGGGCTTACTCCAAACTCTTTCTGCAGGTTCTTTAAAAAAATGACCAAAAGGACATTTATTGGCTTTGTAAACGAATTTCGCACGGGAAAGGCAGTTGAGTTTTTCAACGAATCCAATTCCACCGTCACTGATGTTATGTACAGATCGGGTTTTAATGACCCATCTTATTTTTCAAGGCAGTTTAAAAAATATCAGGGCAACACTCCTTCCCTCTATTTGAAATCAAGATACGGTAGCTGATTTTTGCAGTATGCCCTCCTTCAAAATCTGTCCAAAGTTGTACATGTCGGCAAATGAGCAATAAAACGGCGCAGGGGCCAATCGTATTACGTTGGGCTCCCTCCAATCGGTAATGACACCATTTTTCATGAGGTAATCAAATAAGGGCCTACCCTCTCCATGTAAAAAAACTGAAAGTTGGCAACCACGGTCTTCTGGTGTAATAATTTCGAAAGTGCTTTCTACCTCCTTGTCTATTTGATGCAGAACAAACTCCAAATAAGCCACAATTTTTCGTTGTTTCTCAATAAGGGCTTCCATACCCACTTCTTCAAACAGCTCCAAGGAAGCCAAATACGGAGCTACTGATAATATTGGCGGATTGCTCAACTGCCATGCATCTGCTGAATCGATAGGGTCAAATTCGGGTTGCATCAAAAATCTAGTCTCCTTTTTTGTTCCCCACCACCCTTCAAAACGCGGTATATCTTTTTTATTGAGATGTTTTTGGTTGACAAAAATGCCAGCGGCATTCCCTGGACCACTGTTCATGTATTTATAACTGCACCAAGCGGCAAAATCGGCATTCCAATCATGTAGCTTCAAGGCTATATTTCCAACACCATGAGCCAAATCCCAACCTACAAATGCCCCTACGGATTGTCCGGCAGCTGTGATTGTTTGGATATCCAGTACCTGCCCATTATAATAATTGACCCCACCCATTAAAACCAGGGCAAGCTCGTCTCCTACTTCATTAATTTTTTGGATAATGTCCTCTGTTCTCCAAAAATGCTCCCCTTCTCGTTTTTTGACTTCTACAATAGCATCTTTTGGGTCAAAGCCATGAAACCTAGCCTGACTTTGCAACATATACTGATCTGAAGGAAATGCTTTTTCCTCACAAATAATCTTATACCTTTTGGAAGTGGGCCTGTAAAAAGAAACCATGAGCAAGTGCAGATTCACCGTTAAGGTGTTCATTACCGAAATCTCCTCCGGATGTGCACCAACAATCTTACTTAGGGATTTGGAAAGACGCTCATGATAATCCCACCACGGTTTTTCCGCATAAAAATGCCCTTCCACGGCCAATTCCCTCCAATCTTTCATTACATCATCCACAAACTTTTGTGTACGTTTAGGCTGCAGTCCCAAGGAATTTCCCGTAAAATAGATTACGTCCTTTCCATTTACCTGTGGATAGTGGAATTCTTCTCTATATTTTGCCAATTTGTCCTCTGCATCAAGTTGCTGGGCAAATTCCAAAGTATTTTGAAATGTCATGCTTTTCGGTTTGGTTTCAAAAGTACAATTTGTGAAAGTATTTTAATCAAATCAGTCCAATCGCATTTCAATGAGATGACTTTTGAACCCTACTTTTTCATAGGCCTTGATTGCTGGAATATTATCGCTGTAGACTGTTAATCGAACTTCTGTGAAACCATTTTCCGAAGCCCATTGTTTTAAAACCTTGATAATTCTGGCATTGATTCCCTTCCCCCTAAAATCTGGGCGAGTGTACATGAAACCCAGGTAGGCATACCATTCATGATCCAGATAATGTCTTGCCCTTTTGGGAATTCCATAGCCTGATGCCACTATTTTTTCATCAACCTCCGCCACCAAAACACAGGCTTTGTCATCTAAAACCATCTGTTTAAGATCATAGTAGCTTATAGGGTCTTTATCAATGGTAACATCAAAAGGACGTTCAGCTTTTATAAGCTCTTGTTCAAACTCAAGTAAAATAGGTAAATCCTCAGGTCTCGCATTTCTGATCTTTGCATCATCAGTTAGCATAATGGTAAAAAGTTTAAATGAGAAAACAATGTAGCTCTTTTCCATATTTTTGCGAAAAATATATCCATGCATTTTCTCTCTTCTTTGTTGGAAAAATATATTTCGGACCATTCGGAACCAGAACCGGAATTGCTATCAGAACTTACCAGGGAAACCCACTTGAAAGTAGTTCGACCCCGAATGATCACAGGACACTTTCAAGGTAGGGTCTTGAGCCTGCTCTCTAAAATAATAGCACCAAAATATATTCTTGAAATAGGCACTTATACTGGCTATTCTGCCATCTGTTTGGCAGAGGGGCTTCAAAAAACA
The DNA here is from genome assembly GCF_003382275.1 of Flagellimonas nanhaiensis. Classification (GTDB taxonomy): domain Bacteria; phylum Bacteroidota; class Bacteroidia; order Flavobacteriales; family Flavobacteriaceae; genus Flagellimonas; species Flagellimonas nanhaiensis. The sequence goes on along the minus strand of NZ_QTJX01000005.1, from coordinate 100,107 downwards.
GGAAAATTGCATACGATTGAAGTCAACGAGGAGCTTCAAGATATGCAGCGTAGGTATTTTGAAAAAAGTGGGTACGGAAACAACATCAAACAACATATTGGAAATGCTCTGGAGATTATACCCAAATTAGATCATTGTTTTGACCTGGTTTTTATTGATGCCCACAAGGTAGAGTACGATGCCTATTTTGAAGCAGCCCTAAAAAAAACAAGACCTGGTAGTGTAATTCTTTCTGATAATGTACTCTGGTCCGGAAAAGTGATAGAACCTCTTCAAGAATCCGATAAGGCCACCGCTGCTTTGCTAGCTTATAACCAAAAGCTTAAAGATGACCCGAGAGTGGAATCGGTTCTCTTACCTATTAGGGATGGTTTGACATTGAGTAGGGTGCTATAAACTGTTTGTAGAGGAAATAGAAAAAAATTGCCGAAGCTATTCCTACCAAAGCTCCAACCATGATGTCAGTTGGGTAATGGACCCCAACATAAATGCGGCTGTAAGAAAACAGTAAAGGCCAAATAAAAAACAAAGGAGCCCAAAAAACTCTTTTACGCAAGAAAAGGTACATTAACATGGTAATGGCCAGAGAGCTCGAGGCATGCCCTGAAAAGAAGCTATAGTCTGTTGGTGTTTTTAATATCCGTAGGAGATCATTGATGTCCTCTGAATTGTTTGGACGTAGACGCGCCATAAATGTTTTGGTGAGAAACGTGATAGAGGTTATAAAGGCAATCAAACCCGACAATGTTAGAAACTTAAGAACTGCCTCTTGCCTTGGAAACTTTCTGAACAACAGCACTAAGAAAAGTACAAAAAGTGGAATCCAGGTGGCAATATTGGTTATAATGGACCAAAATGTATCATAGGTCTCAACACCCAGACCATTGAGATAAATCAATGTTTCTCGGTCCCATTCCAGTAATTTTTGTAACATGGATTATTTGGTGCTTCGTTTAACGGCGCCCGTAACCTCATCTACATTTTTCTTGACCTCATCCAACTCTTTTCGGATATCTTTTGTAAAATCCGTATCAATGCCCTGTTTTTCGGCACTTTTCTGGATTTCCCGTTTTATGTCGTCGGTGGCATCTCGAAGTTGGCGCATGCCCTTACCAAGACCTTTGGCTATTCCGGGAATTTTATCGGCACCAAAAACCATCACCACAATAAAAAGGATGAAAAAGATTTCTGCACCGCTGATGAATAGAAAATACATGAAACAAATATAATGAGAACTTATATGGAAAATAAAAAAAGCCCCGTGAAATCACAGGGCCTTTAACAAAGGTTTTACGGTATTGTCCTATCCTTTAATGTTTTCCTTGAAGTTCTCGAAGTCCGACTTCTCCTCTTTCTTAGGCCAAGCATTATTGGTAGTATCAATATCCGCTGTTTCCAGTTTTGGATCTATTACGATTCCTACCAACTCCTTTTGGGAAGAAATCACTCTTCTGACCTCATCATCATTTTTTCTCCATATTTCTGGTGGATAGGTAACACTTTCCGTTGTTCCATCGGCATAGGTGTACTCCACGATCAAAGGCATTGGAATACCGCCTGGCTTGTCAAAGGTAATCTCATAAAAGTACTTAGGTTCTTTTACCTGAGTTCTTTCTGCTTCGGTCATATTGTCCATCATAAACTCTTTCAAGTTTTGTGATGTCTCTGTAGGTGACTTGCCTTTAAGTTCTGGCATAAAATCGTCGCTGTCCTCTTCCGCCAAATAAACCAAAGGAGGGAAATCTGACTCTGAAAGATTACGATCTTCCATGTATTTTTTCATCTCTGCAGTAGGCTCGTTGGTGACATAGTATTTTTTAACACCTTTGACCCCTATATCCACATAATCCGTGGTATAGAACCAGCTTCTCCAGAACCAATCCAAATCCACCGCAGATGCATCTTCCATGGTACGGAAGAAATCCTCTGGGGTTGGGTGCTTAAATTTCCAACGTTGTGCGTATGTTTTAAAGGCATGATCGAAAAGTTCTGGCCCCATGATGGTCTCCCTAAGTATGTTCAACGCTGTTGCCGGCTTTCCATAGGCATTAGGTCCTAACTGATATACATTCTCTGGATTGGACATTATTGGCGAAATATGGCTTTGATCTCCACCCATGTATGGGACTATCTTGGCCGCCTCTCCTCTTCGAGAAGGGTATTTTTCATTTGGTGCAATCACATCTGGATTGTTCCTTCCAAACTCTTGCTCTGCCAAATATTGCATGAAAGTATCCAGACCTTCGTCCATCCATCCCCATTGACGCTCATCGGAATTTACGATCATAGGGAAGAAGTTATGGCCTACCTCATGGATAATTACACTGATCATTCCATACTTGGTTCTGTCTGAATAGGTTCCATCTTCGTTTGGACGACCATAGTTCCAGCAAATCATTGGGTATTCCATCCCCTGGTTTTTGGCATGGACGGAAATCGCCTTGTGATATGGGTAATCAAAAGTATGTTTTGAATATGTTTTCAAGGTTTGTACCACAGCTTTGGTAGACTGCTCTTCCCAGAGTGGGTTACCTTCTTTTGGATATAGAGAAACAGCCATTACGTCTTTTCCTCCAATCTTAACGGCCTGCATATCCCAAACAAATTTTCTGGAAGTAGCAAATCCGTAGTCACGTACATTAGTAGCCTTGAATTTCCAGGTTTTTTTCTTTTCAGAAAAGCCTTTTTCCGCTGCCTCAGCTTCAGCCTGGGTTACAATAACCACAGGTTTGTCATAAGATTTTTTCGCTGCTTTGTAGCGTTTCATCATCTCTTTGGAGAAAACCTCGTCCCTGTTCTGTAAAACACCGGTGGCATCCAATACATGGTCTGCTGGTACGGTGATGTTCACATCGTAATTTCCAAATGGAAGGGCGAACTCACCACTTCCCCAAAATTGATGGTTTTGCCATCCTTCCACATCGCTATAGACAGCCATTCTTGGGAAAAACTGTGCTATTACGTAGGCACGGTTGCCATCTTTAGCAAAATATTCAAATCCTGACCTAGCCCTGTTTACGGTATGATCAGGTATGTTGTACCACCATTTAATGGAGAAAGATACTTTTTCACCACTTTTAAGGGCCTGGGGTATATTTACCCGCATCATGGTCTGATTAATGGTGTAAGATAATGGTCTACCATTGGCATCCTTTACAAATTCGATATTGAAACCACCATCAAAAGGCTCAGTGATATAGGTTTGGGTAAAATTACCAGCTGTGTAAGCAATGTTCACCCCATTTCCATTTCTTAGGGGAGATTTAGAGTCCTTTGCCCGGACATTTTGATCTAGCTGTACCCACAAGAATTCCAAATCATCCGGAGAATTATTATGATATGTAATGGTTTCTTCCCCATAGATCTTTGCATTTTTATCATCCAACTCAATATCCATCACGTAATCTGCCTGCTGTTGGTAATAATCTGGTCCGGGAGCACCGGAAGCCGACCTGTAAGTATTGGGAGTAGAAAACTCTTCGTACAACTGTTTAAATTTGCTCTGGTTGTAATGGCCTGGTTCTCTTTCGGGTTTAGCTTCCCCTTCTTCTTGCGCTATGGCCATAGCTCCTATCAGGAACAACGCAGAAGCAAAAAAGTACTTGATTCTGTTCATTTTCTATTTGATTTTAAAACGTGGTAAAATAGCTCTTTTTTAACCAATTGTTAACAATACGTTACAAGTTTAACATTCCTTTATTATTCTCCCGAATCAACACAAAACTCTTTTTTTGATCTTTCCATTTAAAATGGACAATGTTTTGTTGTTCTTCGAACATATCGGTAAGAATTTCATTTTGTACTGCGATGGTTTTCACCTCTGAAAGATTAACATTGGGCAACTCCAAATAACATACGACCACATCATTGTCATAGCGTTTCCCCAAAAAAGAATATTTGGCTGTTTCACCATTGAGTTCTATAGAAAACTTTGCATTAAAATATTTTTCAATATAGGCATCCGCAATACTTGCCTCTCCGGGAGTGGCCAATTCTGCCTCAATGCCATAACGTTCCTTTAGGACATCGTCCAAATCATCAATGAAAATTCTACTCGTTATCTGAAACGCAGAATCTTTTTCGGAATAAACCATATTGGTCACACTTACGTAGAATTTATGTGCCGTAGCAAAAGACATCAATATAACTGCCAGCAACAGTGTTCCCAGTGTTTTTTTCTCGTACATTGTAATAATAGACTTCATAATCAGAATTATGTTACATTTTTATAGGAATTTTTGCTCTCTATAATTCCCATGGAATCTATGGCAAACTGTATGCCAAAGAAAAGACTAATCCAATTTGTTGTTTTCCCTATAGGCCCGGCTTTTTAACACCATAAAATCCCATATCAGCAACTTGTCCTTTGAATCAACCACCTCTTGAAATTCTTCATCCACCTCACAGAAGTACATAAAATCATCCACTTTTTCCAAAGGAATTTTTAGCGTGGCCACAAAAAGAGAGTCCACATAAAAATCCTGGACACGTTGGGTCCGCGCATATTTTTCATCCACTTTTACCCTATTCTTCAACATTTTGGTACGGCCGGTTATAGCATTGATTATCGGGTTTAGTCCAACAGCCAAAGGACGACTGAGAGAATACATACCGGATGATGCTTCTTGTAATTTCCGTTCACTTTGTGTGATTACTTTAACATTTGCATTTGGAAGCCCCAAAGCTTCGGCCCCAACATCTTTTGGAAGGTCAAGATTGGACACATCTTGGTTTAAATCCCCTGATAGATTATAAGGCTGGACCACTACTTCTCTGAGTTCATTTACAAATTCTTCCAAGGGTACCGTGATAAAATTTGTGTTGAAGATCACCTCATTTACAGGCAGCATCTTCCTTTTAAAATGCACCGCCGAAAATGCCAATGTATCATTAAGCTGGACCTGAATGGAAAAATTTCCGTTCACATCGGTAATCACAGCCTTTTTAGAAGAAATATTCTGTATCACAACCCCTACTACATCCCTGCCTTCTGCAACAACCCTACCGTTTAGGTCCTTGAGCTCATCTTGCTGGGCAGCAGCATTGAAAACCAATATTAAAAGAAATGGAAAAAGAAATCTATTCTTCATTCAACGTGGTCAGATAAGCTTTGCTCTGGGTTACCAAGAAATCTATGAGCTGGAACTCATTTTCCTTGCGCAATAAGGTTTGTGATGGAATTTTATCATCGCAATACAGCAAGAATGCATCAATCTTGTCCTGAGGCAATCGCAAATCCGCCACAAAAAACTCATCATCATAAACATGGCGCAATACCTCACTTACCTTTAGCGCTGGCCTTTCTTGTCCTTCAGTTGTGCTAGGCTTGAAGAGTGCCTTGAAAATATTCACAAAGTTCAACCCATCTCGCATTCCTCGAATAGTGCGCGATTCTGCTACGTTCTCAACCTCAGTGCTACGATCGATTTCATATTCAAATTCTTTAAAATCCTCATTTTTCACTTGAAGAAATCGCTCCTGGTTTTCTGGGGTAACCACCACTTCGTCCAATTCCCTGATCTTTTCAGTGACTTCCACCACCAAACGATTGTTTCTTAAAATCTCCGCTGATATTGTAACCACTTCCAACTGATAATTTACTGCCGTAAACACCAATTGGTCTCCCAATCTTACTAAAATGGCAAACTCACCGTCATCATTGGTTATGGTGGCCACTCCTGTGGTAGAATTAATTACATTTTCATTGGGCACATTGGAGCTTCGGTACAGTACCTTGCCCCTTAGTATTTGACGGCCATCTTGCGCCAAAGAGATTCCAGTAAACATCAAAAAAAACAGTATCGCAATCGTGTTTCTCATACAAATTGACCTTTAGCCCAAGGTAAAGAAAACCTTTGAAGGGTATATAAAAAAATAAACCAGTTCTAAACTTTTGTTAATTCTATAAAATTACCAATACCAAAGGTACGTTCCGTTCACCCTTGAACTTCGTATTTTGACGGTAATAATTAGAATAATCCCCCCATAAGATTAGATTTGCCCTTACGTTTGTAAATCCTCAAATAACAAACACTGTGAAAACACAAATAATTTTTGTGATCATTGGCCTACTTATGATCAACACCCTTAGCGGGCAGATTAAAATTGGTGACAATCCTCAAAACATTGACCCAACTTCTGTTTTAGAACTGGAAAGTACTTCACGTGTATTGGTAATCACACGTCTTACAGATGCACAAATGGGCAGCCTTTCCCCTTTGAGAGGAGCAATAGTCTATAATACAGACCAAGACTGTCTTCATTATTATGACGGTACGAGTTGGATCAATATCTGCGAAGCATTTGACAATTCTTTTACGGTAAGTACCAATGCTGTGTTCAATCTATTTTCCAGAGATAGTACGGTAGTGGTCACACAGACCGATACCAACTATAATTTTGAAGTCAACCAGATTACCGGCGAGAATATTGTGGACACCTCTATCAATGGTGCCAGTGAAATCCAACAAGGGTCCATTACCGGCCTACAACTTCAGGATTCCACAGTTACTTTTGACAAGTTAGCTAGAGGAGGAAACACTGGGGATCTATTGAAATGGAATGGCGCTCAATGGGTTTTGGAAAATGAAAGTGTAATTGATATTACCGAAAAAGATAGCATTGTTGGAAACGAAATATTGGATGCCCGGCTAGGGGGTTCTTTAGAACGCTTTGGAGCTGGCTCCGATATTGATCCTTTTACCCTTGATGTATTAGACGGAGGGATAGGAAATGATGAATTGGCCCCTAACGCTGTTACTACGGATAAAATTTTGGATGGTGAAGTGAGCACGAATGACATTTCAGACAATGCCATTAACTCTGCCAAGATTGAAGATGGCCAAGTAGATACCCAAGATATAGCGGATGATGCCATAACTATAATTAAAATGGGATTAGGTTCCGTGGGAACAAACCAAATTGTGGATGATGCTGTAACCAGGGTAAAACTGGAAAATGGAATCAATCCGGGAGAACTAATGCAGTGGGATGGAACCAACTGGGTTTTGATCAATGAAACAGCTTTAAACATAACAGAGGTTGATGGGGATCCAGAAAACGAGCTGTCTGACATCGGTGTGGATGCCAGCAACATCCTGACCCTGAGCAACCCCGCAACACCGGGCAACCAGGTGGACCTCACGCCCTATGTCAACGACGACACCAACGAGCTCTCCGACATCGGTGTGGACGCCAGCAACATCCTGACCCTGAGCAACCCCGCAACACCGGGCAACCAGGTGGACCTCACGCCCTATGTCAACGACGACACCAACGAGCTCTCCGACATCGGTGTGGACGCCAGTAACATCCTGACCCTGAGCAACCCCGCAACACCGGGCAACCAGGTGGACCTCACGCCCTATGTCAACGACGACACCAACGAGCTCTCCGACATCGGTGTGGACGCCAGCAACATCCTGACCCTGAGCAACCCCGCAACACCGGGCAACCAGGTGGACCTCACGCCCTATGTCAACGACGACACCAACGAGCTCTCCGACATCGGTGTGGACGCCAGCAACATCCTGACCCTGAGCAACCCCGCAACACCGGGCAACCAGGTGGACCTCACGCCCTATGTCAACGACGACACCAACGAGATACAAGACCTTACACTGACCGGAAATACACTGGCTCTTTCTGCAGACGCAACCACTGTAAATCTGGCTATAAAACCGATTACATCTCTTGTCACTGATGACACTCTAGACAATTCACACTATACTGTTTTATTAAATGCTGGTATAAGCAATTTAGGATTTCCAGTCGCAGGCGGTGCTAATACCGGAAGGATTTACATTATTAAAAATATATCTGGAGGACTTGTTAACACAGGTAGTTATCAAGATCTTCTGAATACAACTCAAACAACCATCAACAACAACACGACAATTACCATACAGAGTGACGGAGCTACTTGGCAGCAAATCAACTAATGAAAAACCTCCTCTACATACTATTTCTGTTTTCCCTTATCGTTCAAGCCCAACAAGGTCTGTACAACGGTAGTGGAGCTATTCGTATCCATAATGGAGGCAACATAGGATTCCACACCAATTTGATCAATGACGCTGCCTTTGACCAAAATCAAGGTCTGGCTGGTTTTTACGGAAACAATGTATTACAGGTACAAGGAAGTATCCCCCCAGACTTTCAAGATTTGGAGATAATGACAACCAGCAACCTATTTTTACAGAATTCCATTAACGTAAGTAGCAATGTAAATTTCATCGACGGCAATATACTTACCCCAAAAAATGATGAGACCATCTTTCTCAATTTTTCGGACCAAGGTTTTTTTACCGGCGAGAATGATACATCTAAGGTAACGGGGTTTGCTGCCATAATGGACCGAAGTTTTTTCTCTTTTCCTGTTGGGGACCAAGATCAATTACGTCCTCTTATGATAGATTCAGAAGCCAATTCTTCTTTGGCCATTTGTGCTTATTTCTTTGAAAATCCCTCCAATCCTTCATCAATTTTGGAAAGCTTCAATATAAATGAAAAATCAAGGGAAATTGGAACTGTATCCAATAGGGAATTTTGGGTTCTGCAAAGCAGTGTTCCTGCTACCGTGACCATCAGCTGGAACCAACGTAGTGCATTATCACTTATTCCCAATGCCACTTTTGAGTCCATTTTAGTAGTTGGATGGAGTAAATCTTCAAATCGATGGGAGGTTATTGGGAATACAAGTCAAGGTGGTGACCTCAACCAAGGGTTTATAACCTCTCAAACATTTACTCCAAGTGACTATGCCGCCATCACTTTTGGTACCGTTCCATTACCCAAGGATACTTTTGCGGTCAATAACCCAACTTTGGGCAACTACTACATAAGTCCTAATAATGATGGACTCAACGACTTTTTGGTCATTGAAGGTTTATCTGATTCGCCGAACAACAGCGTGCTTATCTATAATCGTTTTGGTCAAAAAGTTTTTGAAAAAAGTAATTATGTGGATGAGTTCACTGGTGTTTCCAACACTGGAAGCTTAATCATGAGCCAAGATATTGGTTTGCCCGAGGGAGTTTACTATTATCTGGCTACCCTCGATGACCTTGAGTTGGAATATACCGGTTTTCTTTTTTTAGATCGATAAGCGGTTTTTTGGAAATCTTCATGGGCTGATTCAACCAAAAAGACTGAAAAATACTTCTTAACTTGGTCCAAAATCATTTCTATGAAAAGAAGGACCTTCATTAAGACCACATCTGTTTCCGGTCTTGCTTGCACAATACCTCCAATTTTTACAAGGTTCAACGACCCGGTCTTTACAACCTCAGAATTAATGGGAAAGGCAGATATTGATTTGTTTGGCGAAGGAATCAACCTTAGGAAAGATGCCTACGAAGCCTTTATCAAAATGAAAAAAGCGGCGTATTCACATGGTTTTGACATTAAAATGGTCTCCAGTTTTAGGGACTATTACAGACAGCTGGGAATTTGGGAACGCAAATATTTGCGATTTACCGATGAAGATGGACTGTCTCCTCTTGATGCTATCGAAAAAATCATTGAATATTCCACCATACCGGGTACCAGCAGACATCATTGGGGAACAGACATAGACATTATTGATGGTTATCCTAAATCATCAGGAGACGTTTTGGTTCCAGAAAAATTTGAAAGTGGCGGTCCATATGAAGGCCTGAAGCTTTGGTTGGATGAGAATTCGGAAAAGTATGGTTTCTATCTAGTCTATACCAAAGAACCTAAAAGAAGGGGATTCAAATATGAGCCATGGCATTACAGTTACGCCCCTATATCCATTCCCATGCTATCGGCCTACAGAAAGCTCAATATTGTTCACTTACTTAGAGAGGAGGATTTCTTGGGCTGCGAACACTTTACCTTGGGCTTCCTGAAGACCTATATCCAAGACAATATTTTGGATATTAATCCCGCTCTTCTATAGGTCATTTTTTGTATCTTGACTTCGCTATAACACTAACACATGAGAAGAGGAAGTTGGAAAATTCGCGTTCTGATCGGATTGGCCATTGTGGCCTTTGCCTTTATCCGAAGATGTAACAACAAAGAGGAAAACCCCTATACCGGAAGAATTCAAAACATAGACATGACCGCTGAGCAGGAGATCGCTATTGGTCTGCAAAGTCGGGGCGAAATGGCACAGCAACACGGGGGGCTTTATCCAGATGAACGTATGCAGGCCCTTGTGGATGCCGTGGGGCAAAAACTGGTAAGAAATAGCATAGCTAGAGAAACACCGTATGAATTTGATTTCCACTTATTGGCAGACGATAGGACCATCAACGCCTTTGCCCTTCCCGGAGGGCAGTGCTTTATAACCTATGCCCTGTTCTCTCAACTCGATGAAGCCCAACTTGCGGGTGTCTTGGGGCATGAAATTGGCCATGTGATCGGAAGACACTCTGCAGAGCGTATCGCTGAAAGCACCTTCTGGCAGACCTTGGCCACTGGGGCTTCCGTTGGTGGAGATATGGGAGGCTTGGTCAGTGGAATAGGCCAAAATACCCTTTTAAAGAATGGTAGAGGTGATGAATTGGAAAGTGATGAACTTGGAGTATTGTTAATGATTCAATCTGGATATGACCCTTATCAAATGATCAAGGTGATGGAAATCTTAAAAGCTGCAGCGGGACCAAATAGAGTACCAGAGTTTCAAAGCACCCATCCAGACCCAGAAAATCGTATTGAAAAAATAAAAGAGGCCATCAAAAAATATTCAGGTCGATGATTTGTTCTGTTTATCGATAAAAAAGTGGTTTTGGCTGGATTTCACTACCTTTGAACGACCCCCAAATCTCAACTATTTTCTTTTTGCCCATTTGTGCTATCTAAAGAGGAGAACACATGGGAACACTATTACATTTTAAGCACCTCTACAATGAGGCATTTGACGACTGCAAGCCCAGTTACGTGGTTGTTTTATTAAAGGGATATTCAATATTTTGCGCCATTTTGTTTTTGATGGCATTATATGCTTTTCTTTATAGAGCATTCACAGGTTTTGATTTTTAAACCTTAAGGCTTTACTCTTTTACAAGAACACTAAATGTAAATGAACAAAAAGGCCCATCCTTAAGGATGGGCCTTTTTTGGATGAATAAACTCCTGTTTATTTTTTCATAGCGTTTTCAATGACCTCCAGGGCCTGTGTGGCATTGGACATTTCAGCATATCTTTTGGCTGTATACCCCTTGTCAGATCTTTTCTTTAGGTTGGCTCCGTTTTCAATCAGAAGTTTCAAAATCTCGGGTTGATTGTAACGAGCAGCAAAATGAGCTGGTGTCATTCCCAGTGATTTTCTGTTGACGTCCTCACCCAACTCAATTAGTTTTTTTACAGTTTCAACATCACCTTTCATTATGGCTTTACAAAAGGTGTTTGGCTCAAATGCAACCGAGTAAACATCGGTACTACCTGCTAAGGAGGGTTCGTTGGCAGAAATGCCATTAGCAACTAACATGCAAATAGCTGTTAGCGCAAGGATTGTTTTTTTCATGATGAATAATTTTTGATTATAGAATTACTTGATACAAAAATAGACTCCCCTACAGCCCAAATGTTACAGCATTAACAGTTAAATAACCAAATTTTAACAATCCCGTATTTGAAGGCCTTAAGAATTCACAAATCTGCAATCAGAAAACCCCTAAAACACTAGGGGAAACAGTAAGATTACGCTAATTTTGAAGTACAATTTTACATCATGAACAAAAAGGTAATCCTAATGATTTTGGATGGTTGGGGAAAGTCTCCAGATCCAAAAGTTTCCGCTATTGAACAAGCCAATACTCCCTTTGTAGACTCGCTATATTCAAAATATGCCAATGCCACTTTACTTACAGATGGTATGAATGTAGGCCTTCCTGAAGGACAAATGGGAAATAGTGAAGTAGGACACATGAATTTGGGTGCAGGAAGGATTGTATACCAAGACTTGGCCAAAATCAACAAGGCCGTTGCGGAAGACACTTTAAAAAGCGAACCTGTATTGAAAGAAGCATTTGAACATGCAAAATCGCAAAACAAATCAGTTCATTTTCTGGGGTTGGTGAGCGATGGGGGTGTACATAGCCATATTGACCATTTAAAGGCCCTGATCAAGGCTGCTCATGAAAGCGGAGTGCAACAATCCTTTGTACACGCCTTTACAGATGGAAGGGACGTAGACCCTAAAAGTGGAAAAGGATTTCTTGAGGATATTGTCAATTTCTGTTCGGATAAAAGCACAAAACTTGCCAGTGTTATTGGTAGATATTATGCCATGGACCGGGACAAAAGATGGGAACGTGTCAAATTAGCCTACGATGTAATGGTAAATGCGGTGGGCGAAAAAGTCCAAGATATTGGCACAGCCATGGAAAAAAGCTATTCTGAAGGAATCACCGATGAATTTATAAAACCCCTGGTACTGACTGATGACCATGGTAATCCGTCTGCTCAAATAAAAGAAGGGGATATTGTCATTTTCTTCAACTTTAGGACAGACAGAGGAAGGGAACTCACCCAAACCCTGAGTCAGCAGGACTTCCATGAGCACAACATGCATAAATTGGACCTTTACTATGTAACCATGACCAATTACGATGATACCTTCAAGGGAATCAAAGTAGTGTATGACAAAGAAAATATCAAGGATACTTTAGGGGAAATATTGGCCAGTCACAATAAGAAGCAAATACGAATTGCCGAGACCGAAAAATACCCTCATGTCACGTTCTTTTTCAATGGCGGTCGGGAAGAGCCCTTTGAAGGTGAAAAAAGGATTCTATGCCCTTCACCAAAGGTGGCAACCTATGACTTGCAGCCTGAAATGAGTGCGTACGATGTTAGGGATGCCATTGTTCCTGAGCTGGAAAAGGCTGAAACTGATTTTGTCTGCCTCAATTTTGCAAATCCGGATATGGTTGGGCATACAGGAGTTATGGAAGCTGCCATCAAAGCCTGTGAGACTGTAGATGAATGTGCCAAGGATGTGGTTACCGCTGGTCTAGAAAATGGCTATTCAAGCATCATTATTGCAGATCACGGTAATTGCGATACTATGATCAATCCAGATGGTACACCAAATACAGCGCACACCACAAATCCTGTTCCTTTAATCTTAGTGGATAATGATATCAAAGAAATCAAAGACGGTGTTTTAGGGGATATTGCTCCTACAATCCTAAAATTAATTGGAATACCTCAACCTGAGTTAATGACGCAAGATTCACTTGTTTAAAATATAGCCTTATGAAAAGAATAGCCGCTTTCTTTCTGTTGTTGCTTCCGTTTTTGGTCTTTGGCCAAGAACTGCTGTCCCCCAATTCAGAGTTTAAAATGGTGTTTGAAATCAGAGATGGAAAACCTACCTATCAACTTTTACTTGGTGAGAACAGTATTATTGAACAAAGTTCACTTGGTTTTGACCTTAAGGACATGGAAGATTTATTGGAAGGTTTTTCCGTCCTTTCCACAGAGCAAAGCACCTTTAATGAAACTTGGGCTCCTGTTTGGGGAGAACAGGGCGAAATTCAGAACCATTACAACGAATTGTTGGTGAAATTGGAGCAAAAATCCACCAACCGGTTCATGGATGTCCGTTTTAGACTGTATGATGATGGATTGGGTTTCCGGTATGAATTTCCGGAACAACCCAACCTTACTTACTTCATCATAGCTGAAGAGAAAACCCAATTTGCTTTAACAGGCGACCACACGGCCTTTTGGATTGCCGGGGATTATGATACCCAGGAATACGACTATACCACTTCAAAGCTATCCGAAATTTCAAGCTTGATGGACAAAGCGGTAACTCCAAATGCGTCCCAGACTCCTTTTTCCAAAACTGGAGTTCAAACGGCGCTTATGATGAAAACGGATGATGGAACCTATATCAACCTTCATGAAGCCGCACTGGTAGAATATCCAGGCATGCATCTGGAATTGAACCCAGAAAATATGGTCTTTCAATCGCATCTTACCCCAGATGTGTTGGGCAACAAAGGCTATATGCAAGCTCCCAGGCCTACCCCTTGGAGAACCATCATGGCCAGTAAGAATGCGGGTGATATCCTATTGTCCAATCTAACCTTGAACCTCAACGAACCTTGTGCCTATGAAGATACCTCGTGGATAAAACCAGTAAAGTATATTGGCGTATGGTGGGAGATGATTACCGGAAAAAGTTCCTGGTCCTATGCAGATGTGCCCAGCGTAAAATTGGGTGAAACCGATTTCTCAAGTCTAAAATCCAACGGAAGGCACGCTGCAAATACTGAAAAGGTAAAACGCTACATAGACTTTGCGGCCGAACACGGTTTTTCACAAGTGCTTGTGGAAGGATGGAATGTAGGCTGGGAAGATTGGTTTGGAAAATCAAAAGACTATGTCTTTGACTTTTTGACTCCTTATCCCGATTTCGATGTTGAGGCTTTACGGGATTATGCAATGGAAAAAAATGTGCGTTTGATGATGCACCACGAAACTTCTGGCTCTGCAAGAAATTATGAACGATTCATGGACAAGGCCTATCAATTTATGGCGGATAACAATTATAATTCCGTGAAGAGTGGTTATGTTGGAAACATCATTCCTCGGGGCGAATACCACTATGGCCAATGGATGGTGAACCACTACCTCCATGCCGTTAAAAAAGCTGCGGAATATAAAATTATGGTCAATGCCCATGAAGCAGTAAGACCTACGGGCTTAAGCAGAACATATCCCAATTTAATTGGTAATGAATCTGCCCGTGGAACCGAATTTGAAGCTTTTGGGGGAAATAATCCTGACCATACCACCATATTGCCCTTCACCCGACTGATTGGCGGTCCTATGGACTACACCCCTGGGGTTTTTGAACAGGACATCAGCAAATACAACCCTCAAAACAACTCTTGGGCAAATACCACGATAGCCAGACAATTGGCCCTGTATGTGACCATGTATAGTCCGTTGCAAATGGCAGCTGACCTTCCCGAAACCTATGAAAAACACTTGGATGCCTTCCAATTCATCAAAGATGTAGGTCTGGATTGGCAAACTTCATTGGTTTTGGAAGCCGAACCAGGGGATTTTATCACCTATGCCAGAAAGGAAAAAGGAACCCAAAACTGGTTTGTAGGTCGCACCAACGATGAAGAACCAAGAACTTCGAACATATCATTCAATTTTTTGGACAAGGACAAAGAGTATATCCTAACTCTATACAGTGATGCCAAAAATGCACATTATAAAACCAATCCAAAGGCCTATCAAATTAAAAAGTACAGGGTAAACTATAAATCCAAGTTAAGTCAGTACTGCGCTCCCGGAGGTGGTTATGCCATTAGTATTGTACACGCTGAGGATAAAAAAGAACTGAAAGGACTCAAAAGATTATAGCATCTTGTTGCGATTATCGGTGCTTCATGCGTTTTTTCAAATCGATGTATCTTTGCACCCATGATTAAAATTAAGACCGAAGAGGAAATAGAATTAATGCGCGAAAGTGCATTGGTGGTTTCACGTACCTTGGGCATGTTGGCCTCAGAAATAAAACCTGGAGCAAATCCGCTAAAATTGGATAAAATGGCCGAGGATTTTATACGGGAACAAGGCGCCGAACCGGGTTTTTTGGGGATGTACGACTTTCCAAACACCCTTAATTGGAGTCCAAATGCCCAGGTGGTCCATGGCATTCCAAACAATGAGCCTCTTAAAGAAGGGGATGTTATTTCTGTTGATTGCGGAGCTTTGAAAAATGGCTTTTACGGAGACCATGCCTACACTTTTGAAGTAGGAGAAGTAGAACCGGATACAAAAAAACTACTCAAGGTAACCAAAGAGTCCCTTTATGTTGGAATCCGACAATTCAAGGAAGGAAACAGGGTTGGAGATGTAGGTTATGCCATTCAAAAATATTGCGAAGACCATGGCTATGGGGTGGTTAGGGAGCTTGTGGGACATGGATTGGGAACTGATCTGCACGAAGACCCCCAAATGCCCAATTATGGCAAACGCGGAAGGGGCAAGAAGTTTATAAACGGTATGGTAGTGGCTATAGAACCCATGATCAATATGGGTACTCGTCGTATTAAACAATTAAAGGACGGATGGACCATATTGACCGCTGACGGAAAACCAAGTGCCCATTTTGAACACGATGTTGCATTGATTGACGGAAAACCTGAGCTACTCTCTACTTTTCAATACATTTATGATGCTTTGGGCATCAACAGTGATGAAGAAGAGGAATTCCGAAGTAAGAAATTGGTACTTTAGCGGTCAAGTTTGACACTAATTTCACCAATAACTCGAATAAATGTCCCAAATCATTTACAAACACGAGTCCTACTTTGTCATTGGTTTATGTATGGATGTCCATAATGAATTAGGTAAAGGATTCAGTGAAGCTGTTTATGGAGATGCTCTAGAAATTGAATTAAAATCAAATGGGGTACCTTATCAAAGAGAAGCCAAGTTCAATATTAACTATAAAGGAGAAATTTTAAGACATCACTATTTTGCCGATTTTGTGATGGACAATAAAATAATTCTGGAACTAAAAGCTGTAGAAAAAATAAGCTCCGGACACGTGAAACAAACATTGAACTATTTGGCTGCTTCCGAGTTAAAACTTGGAATAATTGTGAATTTTGGTGAGGATCAACTTACATATAAGAGAGTGTTACTTTAAGTAATTAGTGAAAATTCGTTTGATTCGTGTCCAAAATATTTAAATACCTACTCAACTTTTTTCCTCGTCCCTGGCTTATAAGAGCAAGTTATTGGGTACGTCCGTTGATTGCTCTTTACTATAAGGGAAAAACCTATACCGACCCTATTGACGGAAAAAGCTTTAAGACCTTTCTCCCTTATGGATATGAAAATCCAAGAGAAAATGTACTTTCTCCTTCCACCCTATCCCTGGAAAGACATCGGTTGTTGTGGCTATACCTTAAAAATGAAACGGATTTTTTCACAAAACAGCATAAGGTGCTCCATTTTGCTCCAGAGCAAGCCTTTTACAAAAGATTCAGGAAGTTGGAAAACCTGGAGTATACCACTACAGACCTTAATTCGCCCCTAGCTGATGTAAAAGCCGATATCTGTAATCTTCCTTTTGATGACAACTCTTTCGATGTGATCCTGTGCAACCATGTTTTGGAACACATCCCAGATGACACCAAGGCCATGCAAGAACTTTATCGTGTGCTAAAACCGGGCGGCTGGGGCATCTTTCAGATTCCACAAGATTTGAAAAGGGAAAAGACCTTTGAAGACGATTCCATTACGGATAAAAAGGAGCGCGCCAGGGTCTTTGGCCAATATGACCATGTCCGTATTTATGGAAGGGATTACTTTGTTAAATTAAGAAGCATTGGCTTTGAGGTTGAAGAAGTGGATTACACCCACAAGCTATCTCCCGAGGAATTGGAAAAATATCGTTTGGCCAAAGGAGAGATTATTCCATTGGTCAAAAAATAATTATTGGCTCACAAATTCTTCAAAACCTGGGGTCATATATTCTTGGGTAGCCCCATTTTCATCTAAAAATATTATATAGGCCTCCAGCTCATCGGCTTTTTCCAATATCTCTTGGGATTCCTTCAAATTCATGGCCATAAATGCGGTGGCATAGGCATCAGCTTCCGCACAGGTTTCTGCTACAACGCTGGCTGCCAAAACATAAGAGTTTTTGGTATATCCCGTTTTTGGGTCGATAGTGTGCACGTATTTTTCACCTGTCTCATCATCCACCCTAAACTTTCTATAGTTACCAGATGATGCCATGGCCTGGTTCTTCAATGACACAATCAATTTCAGTTGTCTACCAATTTCAACCTGGGGATCGTCTATACCTACCGTCCATTGTTTTCCAGAAAGAAGGTTTTCTCCTTTGGCCAATACTTCACCTCCAACTTCTACCAAATAGTTCTCAATACCCTTGGCATCCAGCATAGCCCCTAAGCGATCAATAGCGTAACCTTTGGCTACCGCGTTGAAATCAAATCGAATTGAGGAATGGGTTTTTGCTATGGTATTATCTTCGTTTAACTGGACTTTGTTCCATCCTACATAACCAAGCAAACTATCTACCCTAAGACTGTCCAACTCTATTTGTTCTCCCGGTCCGAAGCCCCATGCATTGACCAAAACCCCAATAGTAGGATCAAAATAACCGTTGGAAGCTTTATAAACCTCACTAGATACTTCAAAAACTTCTCTGAACATCTTATCTACCACAATAGTGGAATCTCCGTTATTGATCTTTGAAATATCTGAATCTGGGATATAGGTTGAGAGGGATTGATTCAACACCTGAAAAACAGAATCAATCTCCTTTTGAAAATTGTGTTCCTCATGGGCAATATATAGTATGGAATATGTTGTACCCAGGGCGTTTCCCCTATTTTGGTTCTTTACCCATGTCTTAGGGCTACATCCCCAAAAGGCAGTAGCTATTGCTAGTACAAGTATTTTTTTAAACATCTATATCTCTATTAATCCTTGATAGTCCACTATATATTCCTCATTCAAATACACCGGTAAATTTTGGTCGGAAGCATTGGAAAGTCCTACTCCCGCAAAATAGGTTCGAGCTTCAAATTTATTGGCGTGATTCTTCATTTTTTGCATCATTTCCTCATCGAACTCATTTGGGTCTTGGGGAAACATCACGTTTCTTACCACAATGAAATGTAAAGTTTTCGCCTTGAGACACACATACTGTGGATTCTTCTTGAGCTTGCTGTTAATGGCCATAAATTCAAACCCATTCGCCTCAAGTTCCTTGCCTACAATATTCATGGCCAAGTTATGCAATTCTTGTTCGGTCAATACTTTGCCCATAAAATCAAAAAAAACCGATGCCTAGGCATCGGTTAGTTATTATTACCTCTCGATGGTTCTGCTATGTTTTCAGAATTTCATCTCGAGGCTACACTTAAACATAAACTTATCCTCCAAAGTCATCAAACCTGATGTTCTCATCTGGGATACCAAAATCTTCGCCCATTTTCTGAACGGCTTTGTTCATCAAAGGTGGTCCACAGAAATACAACTCTATATCTTCAGGTGCTTCGTGATGATTCAAATAATTATCGATAACGCAGTTATGGATAAACCCGACAAAACCATCGCCTGTCTCATCATTAATGTCCGTTTTGACTTTCCAGTTGTCCTCCTCAAGAGGTTCGGAAAGCGCCATATAGAACTTAAAGTTTGGAAATTCTTTTTCCAGTTGTTTAAAATGGTCAATATAGAACAACTCCCTTTTGGAACGACCTCCATACCAGTAAGTAACCTTTCTATTGGTCTTAAGGGTTTTGAACAAGTGGTACAAGTGAGACCTCATAGGTGCCATTCCAGCACCACCGCCTACGTACAGCATTTCTGCTTCAGACTCGTTGATGAAGAATTCACCAAATGGTCCAGAAATTGTAACTGGGTCGCCCGGTTTCAATCCAAAGATATAAGAAGAAGCTACTCCTGGATTTACGTCCATCCATCCATTTTTGGAACGATCCCATGGCGGTGTGGCAATACGTACGTTCAACATGATCTCTCTTCCTTCTGCAGGATAAGAAGCCATGGAATAGGCACGCTCTACGGTTTCAGGGTTCTTCATGACCAACGGCCATAGGTTGAACTTATCCCACTCGTTCTGGAATTTATCCGGTGTCTCGTGTTCTTCGGGGTGAGCCGTAATGTCTATATCCGAATACTTTACCTCGCATGGAGGAATCTCGATCTGGATATATCCACCTGCCTTATAGTTCATTTCTTCAGGTATTTCCACCACAAATTCCTTGATAAAGGAGGCCACGTTGTAGTTACGCACCACTTTGGCAGCCCATTTCTTAATTCCGAAGACTTCTTCTGGAATGGAAATATCCATGTCTTGCTTTACCTTCACCTGGCAGGCCAAACGGGCACCTGACTGCAACTCCTTCTTGGAAAAATGAGGGGTTTCTGTAGGAAGCGCCTCTCCACCTCCTGCATGCACGTGGCACTCACATTGAATGCACGTACCTCCCCCACCACAAGCTGAAGGCAAGAATATTTTCTGATTCCCCAAAGTGGACAACAGGGAGCTCCCTGATGGCACCTCTATTTTCTTTTCATGGTTGATGGTAATGGTCACAGGTCCTGAAGGGGACAGTTTTTCCTTAGTGAACAGCAACAATGCAACCAATAACAACAATAATACAAGAAATGCTACTACTGTAATCAAGATAGTACCTCCGGTACTGGCGGCTAGAATCATTTTTATCTGTTTATGACTTCGTTATAAGAGACTGCCTTTTCCTCATCATCAATCTCCTTTTTAATTTCTTTTTCTTCTATGGTTTCCACTGTTGTGGTGTCTGTAGGCTCAGGAGGTTCGTTGTCTCCTGTCAACATTCCACCAAAACTTTGGAATCCAATTCCCATCAAACCTGTTATGATAAAGGTAATGCCCAACCCTCTTAAGGGAGCTGGAACATTGGAGTATCTGATTTTCTCACGGATAGCGGCAATGGCCAAAATAGCTAAAAACCAGCCTATCCCTGAGCTAACTCCATAGTTAAATGCCAAGCCCAAAGATGGAATCTCGCGTGCCTGCATAAATAGTGACCCTCCTAAAATTGCACAGTTTACGGCAATCAACGGCAAGAAAATACCCAAAGAGTTATATAGGGATGGCGAAAATTTTTCTACCACAATTTCCACCAATTGCACCATAGTCGCAATGGTCGCAATAAATAAGATAAATGATAGGAAACTCAAGTTATAATCGGCATATTCAGGACCTAACCATACCAAAGCTCCGTCGCGAAGCAAATATTGGTCCAACAACCAGTTTAATGGAACGGTCACAGCCAATACAAAGATTACCGCTGCTCCCAATCCTACCGCTGTGGACACCTTCTTTGATACGGCCAAATAGGAACACATTCCCAAAAAAACCGCAAATACCATGTTGTCAATGAAGATGGACTTAAAAAACAATTCTACATGCTCTAACATACCTATCTTTTTATGCTTCTTCTATTAATGCTCTATTTCTTGAACGCTGAACCCATATAATGATTCCCACCACAATCAATGCTGCTGGAGGAATAATCATGAATCCATTGTTTTCATATCCTGTGGCGTATAATCCAGTTTTTGCTATTGGGTCACCTAAAACAGGAACACCGAAAAGAGTACCTGAACCTAATAGCTCACGGAAAAAACCAACGATAATCAAAATCACTCCGTAACCTAAGGCGTTTCCAATTCCATCCAAAAAGGATTTCCAAGGCCCGTTACCTAAAGCGAAAGCCTCAAATCGACCCATGATGATACAGTTGGTTATAATCAATCCAACAAAAACGGCCAAGGTTTTGCTCAATTCATAGGCAAAGGCCTTTAACACCTGATCCACAACAATCACCAATGTGGCCACTACGATCAACTGTACAATGATTCGAATTTTTGACGGGATGATATTTCGCATGAGTGAAATCACCACATTACCCACTCCAAGCACGAACAAAACCGAAAGTGACATCACTACCGAGGCCTTTAGTTCTGCCGTAATCGCCAATGCGGAACAGATTCCCAATACCTGAATGGTAATTGGGTTGTTATCCGCTAATGGATCTAATATTAGATTTGCATCTTTTTTTGATAGAAGCCCCATATTATTTGGTTCTAATTGTTTCTAAATAAGGTTTGTATAGTTTTAACGTCTCTTTGATCATAGCAGAAACTCCATTTCCTGTAATGGTAGCTCCGGCCAAGGCATCAACTTCGTTATCCTCTTTGTCATTGTTCAAGGGGTCGTTATTTCCCTTGACCACAGCGATTCCCGAAATACGATTTCCGTCCAAAACGGATTCGCCGGTAAAATCATCCATAAAATAGCGTAGCTTGATATTAGCACCCAATCCTGGAGTTTCTCCCTTATGGTCAAAAACAACGCCTTGTACCACCATGTTCTCATCCAAAGAAATGTAGCCCCAAATGGCATCCCAAAGACCTTTTCCATACATCGGGATGATATAAAATTTCTTATTTTCTTTCTCTCCGATAAACAATGGCAACTCAGCTTCATCACCATTTTTGATGATATTGAGTTGTTTCTTCATGTCAATGAGGTAGGATTCTTCCCTTTGTTTAGTTTCTGAACCGACCACTACCAATTGTTCCTTGATGTATTTAGAGAACTCTTCCTCAACAACATTGGTCGGAATGAAATTGACACTTCCTGCATCCTCATTTAGATTTACGCCCATGGCGTAAAGAATATTTTGTTGCTTTTCAAAACGTTCGTTCTCGTCGATACGAGGTCTCAGTCCCGATGCCAAAAAGGCAAGCAAAGAACCTACAATGACCACCATTACCATGGCGAAAATTACAGTGTAGGTATTTTTTTCTGTATTAAGTGCCATAATTAAGCTGTTTCAGTTTTTAATGCATCAACTTCTTCTGAAGTTTTGGGATGTATTGTTGCCGTTTTCAATCGTTTCATTCTTCGTTTAACATTGCCCCTTACCACGTAGTGGTCAATAGTAGGTGCAAAAACATTCATTAATAGGATGGCCAAGAATACACCTTCTGGGTATCCTGGGTTGAAGACCCTGATCATTACCGAAAGGAACCCGATCAAGAAACCGTAGATCCATTTTCCTCTATTTGTCTGGGAACCGGTTACAGGGTCAGTTGCCATGAACACAATTCCGAAGGCCAGACCACCTACTAGTAGATGCTGCCAGAACTCAAAGCTCATCAATCCATAAAATTTACTGTATTCAGGAATCCAGCCGGCATCAACGATACCGTTAAATATCAATCCCATGGCTAGTGAACCCAACACGGCGCTGAGCATAATCCTCCAAGATGCTATTTTAGAAAACACAAGGAAAAGTCCTCCAAGGAGAATCAATAGCGTTGAAGTTTCTCCCACTGAACCGGGAATAAAACCATAAAACATTTCTGCTAAATCATACTTCTGGAACATTTCGGTTGTGTTGCCCTGTGCCAAATAACCCAATACCGTCTCTCCAGAAATTGCATCTGCAGTTCCAGCCATATCCACGGCTCCATGCACCCAAACTTTGTCACCACTCATCCATGTAGGATACGCGAAGAACAAAAATGCACGAATAGTCAAAGCAGGATTCAAAATGTTCATCCCTGTACCTCCAAAGACCTCTTTACCGATTACAACTCCAAAAATAACGGCCACGGCCAGCATCCAAAGAGGTGTATCAACGGGAACGATCAATGGAACCAACATACCTGTAACCAAATATCCTTCTTCTACTTCGTGGCCTTTGATGACTGCAAACAAGAATTCAATGGCCAATCCTACTCCATAGGAAACAATGACCAACGGAAGTATAGTAATTGCCCCAAGCCAAAAATTATCCCAAGTAAGAAAGTGCTCAAACAGGGAAAAGTTTTCTGGAAATCCATTTATCGCAGAGTAGTGTTGGTAACCTGCGTTGAACATTCCGAACAGCAAACAAGGAACTAAAGCCATGATTACTGTGTTCATGGTACGTTTTAGGTCATCTGCTACACGAATATGTCCTCCCGAATGGGTGGTTTCATTTGGTGTATATAAAAAAGTATGGAGTGCGTTGAAGGCAGGTGCCATTTTCTTGCCCCTATACTTTAATTTTAGTTGATGTAATTTGTTTTTCATACCCATTTTATCCAAGTTCTTGTTGCAATAAATCCAATCCTTCTCTAATAATTTGTTGGTGTGGTTGTTTTGAGATACAAATGAATTCTGTCAAAGCAAAATCTTCTGGGGCCACCTCATATAGACCCAATTGTTCCATTTCATCCAAATCTTTGACCATACAGGCTTTTAGCAATTGCAACGGATAGATATCCATTGGAAAAACCTCCTCGTAACCTCCGGTTACCACAAAAGCCCTGTGCTCCCCATTGGTATTGGTATCCAAATCGTACTGTTTTTTAGGTTGGAGCCAGGAGAAAGTTAAAGCACGAGTAGTGGACATTTTATTGAATACGGGCTTGTTCCATCCGAAGAAATCATAATCATCTCCCTCTGGAATTGCCGTAACGGTGTTGTTATAGAATCCCAAATATCCTTCAGGGTCAGTTTTAGAGCCCGTAAGTACATCTCCATTGATAAGCCTGAACTTGTCCTCATTTACCCCACTGGCATACAAAAAGGTCGAAATCTCGGCCCCAATCTTCGTAGT
This sequence comes from Flagellimonas nanhaiensis, assembly GCF_003382275.1. Classification (GTDB taxonomy): domain Bacteria; phylum Bacteroidota; class Bacteroidia; order Flavobacteriales; family Flavobacteriaceae; genus Flagellimonas; species Flagellimonas nanhaiensis. Next base: position 75,937 of record NZ_QTJX01000005.1, on the reverse strand, counting down.
GTAGTATTTAGGGCTCTTAACAACCGATCCCGCAAGGGCAATTGTTCGCTCTGCATTGAACTTACCGGTAAGCAACAACTCTCCAATAATCACTAAATCCTGAGGTGAAACGGTCCAAACCACTTCTCCTTTGTTTACGGGATCAATTTTATTGATTTGGGTACCCACTAAACCAGCTGGATGGGGTCCCGATATTTTATGCAGGGTAATCCCCTGTAATTTTTGAAGAACAGAACTACTGGATTTACCTATAGTAACATGCACATGCCCTGGGGTGAGTTTTCCCAATGCGGTAATAGCTGCCTGTATTTCATCAAATTTGCCTTCCAGTACATAATCTGCATCTGCCGCTAACGGAGCCGTGGTACATCCCGAAACAAAAATGGCCTTGGGCGTAGCATCTGGATCAGCAATTACGTCATAAGGACGTTGTTTTACAAACGGCCATGCCCCTGATTGCAACAAAAAAGTCTTTAAGCCGTTGGCATCAACACTATCTAAATCTGGGGTTTTATTGAAAACATACTCTTGTTCCTTGTCTGCCAGGATCTTCAATGTTAAAATTTTTCTTCTAGCTCCACGGACTATTTCCACCAACTCTCCGCTCACAGGTGACACAAAGCGCATTTCCTCTTTGTTCTTGTTGTAAAAAAGAGGCTCTCCCGCTTTTACTTCTTCACCTTGTTTGACCAACATTTTTGGTATAATTCCGTGAAAATCATCTAGGTTTAGGGCGTAAACGTTACTCAAAACGGCTTTGGAAGTAGTCTGCTCTGCCGCCCCTACGAGGTTGATATTCAACCCCTTTCTAATCCGGATGTCTTTAGACATATTGTTGTAGACCTTTTGTTATCAAAATTGCGGCAAATTTAGCACTTAAAGGATTGTTTTCATAATTATTGTCCATAAAATTGGGATTACATCGAGCTAAATTTTCAGGGCACACTTTTTGTTTACCTTTACCCAAAAAATATGCACTAAATGCGCATTTTATTTAAACAATTGTTCTTTTGCTTCTTTATTTCCGGCCTATCTGCACAGGTAATGGAGGAGGTAAATCCACCCGCCCATATTAAGACCGTTATCTTCAAAGGACCAACCGAAGATCAGTTCCCGGTTATCCAATTGGGTGAATCCATGACCTTGGAATTTGATGATCTCACGGCCAAAGAACAAGACTATTATTATAAGATTATCCATTGTGACTACGATTGGACTCCTTCACAATTGTTGAAATCCCAATATTTGGTAGGCATGGACAATCAGCGCATCATTAATTACGAAAACAGCTATACAACGCTTCAGCCCTATTCCAATTACAGATTGACCATCCCTAACCAGAATATAAGATTAAAGGTAACCGGGAATTATGTACTTGAAGTGTACAACAGTTATGGAGACTTACAGTTTTCTAGAAGATTCGTGGTTTATCGGGATGCTGTATCAGTTGCCGGTATTGTAAAACGCTCTAGGGATTTCAATTTCTTAAATGAAAAACAGGTCGTTCAGTTCTCTATTAACACGGCAGGTTTTCCAGTGGTCAATCCTAAAAAGGAGGTGAAAGTGGCCATCATACAAAATCATTTTTGGCCCACCGCGCTTTACAACATTAAACCACAATTCACTATTGGAACGGAACTGGTTTACAAGTACGACCAAGAAACCAGTTTTTATGGCGGTAATGAATTCTTGAACTTCGACACCAAAGATCTACGTTCTCCAACATTTGCAATTTCAAAAATTGAATTTAAGGAGCTGTACAACCACTATCTGTTCACCAACGAGTATCGCTTCAATGAACCCTACACCTATTTTCCTGATATAAATGGTGACTTTGTGGTCAGAACCCTCCAGGGAGATGATGTTTCCCGGGAAGCTGAATATTCCAAAGTACACTTTAGCCTGCCCTATACCAATGACATTGGCCTAGACCAAGTGTATGTGGTTGGAAAGTTCAACAACTATGATCTATCCGAAGAGAACAGAATGGTATTCAATTCCGAAAATGGAAAAATGGAACTGGCTTTTCCCATAAAGCAAGGATTCTATAATTATAAATATGTTGTTGAACGCCAAGATGGCTCAGTGGACCTTAACCATGTTAGTGGGAATTTTCACTTTACAGAAAACAACTATCTTATTTTAGTGTACTACCGGGATTTTGGAGATTTGTATGATAGTATCATTGGTATTGGGTCTGCAAACTCCAGAACTATTAGCAATTAGTTATCTTTAGCCAAATCCTTTCAGGAATGGGCACAAAAAAAGGTTTGATCACCAAGGGGCGGTACGAGCTTAAATTTCGAGGAACGGAATGCCTTAATTGTGGGCATATCTTAACCATAGATGATAAATACTGCCCTAACTGCGGCCAAGCCAACAGTACCAAAAAGTTAATCCTAAAGGATTTTTTTGATGAGTTTTTCTCCAGCCTCATCAATTACGACTCAAAACTTTTAAAAACACTCTACGCACTCCTTATCAAACCCGGTACCATTACAAAGGACTACGTTCAAGGGAAACGCATCTCATATACCAATCCTTTTCGATTTTTATTGAGCCTTGCCTTTCTCTATTTTTTAATGTTCACCTATAACAGCAATCTTTCCAACCTAGATGATATGGGTTTAGCGGACAGGTTAAAACAAAATGGCCCCATCTTTAGTTTTAATAATGGTGAAACCGTCTCTGACACTACAAATATTCAACAACAGACTGAACAAGTACTTGGGCACCTTGATTCCCTTGAGAATTTAGAGAGAATTCCCATCCCAGGAATCAAAAAGAATTTGGATTCACTACAAATCGCAATAGACCAAGGAATCCAAAATGAAGCAAGAAAAGATTCTTTTATGGTTGCCAATCCCAGAAAGTATTTTGAAAATCTTCAAAATGGGAATTCTGCCAGTCTTACGGAAAGAATGGAGTTTTTCTACACATTTTTAAGAAGGGACTCCGTCAGCACCTTTAAAGATGTACAAGACAAATATGGAGTTAGAGACAGCTGGAAAAACAGGATTGCCTTTAATGGCTCTAAAAGTTCTTTGAAAGCCATTGCGCAGCCAGGGACATATTTAAATAATACAATTGGTAAATTGCCTCTCGTCATCTTTTTCTTTTTGCCTCTGTTCACCGTATTCATTTGGATGGCATACATCAGAAAAAGACACACCTACACCGATCATCTCATCTTTAGCTTTCACAACCAGTCATTATTATTTATATTGCTCATCCTTAGCTTGATATTGGATACTGTTTTGGATATTACAAGCGCAGGTATTTTTATCACTATTTTCAGTGTATACCTATTCTTGGCAATGAAGCGGTTTTACGGGCAGGGAACATTTAAAACAATTGTCAAATATCTCTTTCTGAACACTATATTTACCATTTTGGCAGTATTGGCGGTAATCTTGTTGTTTACAGGGAGTATTTTTACCTACTAAAATATGTTCACCCAAGTAACAAAAGGAATAAAAGTATCGGTACAGACCACATTTGAAGGCACTTTCTTCAAAAACTACAAGATGCACTACGCATTTGGCTATACCATCACCATCGAGAATTTGAGCAAGGACACTGTTCAATTGACCGCACGTCACTGGGATATTTTTGATGCACTGAAAGAAATGGAGACCATTGATGGCGAAGGAGTCATAGGTAGAAAACCTGTACTTAAACCTGGTAAATCCCACACCTATAGTTCTGGATGCTTATTGGCTTCACCCATTGGTGCCATGAACGGGTATTATGAAATGGTGAACTTTACCACATCCGAGGAATTTGAAGTGGATATTCCTACTTTCAAATTTGCAGCTCCGTTTGCCATAAACTAGGCCACATCTTTCTTAATCATTTTCGGTTTCATTACCTTTGGTGGAATTTTTAACACATAAAAAATATCACCATGGGAAAAGGATTTTTTCAAGTTCCATCTGCTTATAACGAACCGGTAAAAAGCTACGCGCCCGGTACACCAGAACGAGAAGAAGTACTTAAACAATATAACGATTATTACAACGGAACCGTTGAGGTACCACTTTATATTGGATCTGATCAGATCAAAACCGGGAACACAAGACCTATGTCTCCTCCACATGAGCATCAACATGTGGTAGGACATTACCATCTTGCAGAAAAGAAGCATGTTGAAGAAGCCATTTCCAACTGTTTGGAGAGCAGAAGTGCTTGGGCCAATCTTCCATGGGAGCAACGAGCGGCAATTTTTTTGAAGGCCGCTGAACTCCTTGCCGGACCTTATCGTGCAAAAATCAATGCGGCCACCATGATGGCCCAATCCAAGACCATACACCAGGCCGAGATTGATGCTGCCTGTGAATTCATAGATTTTCTTCGGTTCAATGTAGAATTCATGTCACAGATCTACGCTGAACAACCAGAATCTTCAGATGGAATTTGGAACCGAGTGGAATATCGTCCATTGGAAGGGTTCGTATATGCCATTACCCCGTTCAACTTTACGGCAATAGCTGGAAACCTTCCGGCCAGTGCGGCCATGATGGGTAATGTAGTGATTTGGAAACCTAGCGACAGTCAGGTTTTCTCAGCCAAAGTTATTATTGATGTATTTAAAGAAGCTGGATTGCCAGATGGCGTTATCAACGTGGTGTTCGGAGATCCTGTTATGGTTACGGAAACTGTACTTTCCAGCCCAGATTTTTCCGGTCTTCACTTCACAGGATCAACCTTCGTCTTCAAAGAACTTTGGAAACAAATCGGAACCAACATCCACACCTATAAAACTTACCCAAGAATCGTAGGGGAAACAGGTGGAAAGGATTTCATCGTAGCCCACCCATCTGCAAACCCAAAACAAGTGGCCACTGCCATTGTCAGAGGTGCCTTTGAGCTTCAAGGGCAGAAATGTAGTGCCGCTTCCAGAGTATATCTACCTAAATCCATAGCCAATGAGATTCTTGATTTAGTGAAGGCTGATGTAGCCTCTATCAACAAACCTGGATCTCCTGCCGACATGAGCAATTTCGTTACGGCAGTTATCCATGAAGGATCTTTTGACAAATTGGCGAGCTATATTGACCAAGCTAAAAAAGATGACGAGGTTGAAATAATTGCCGGTGGAGGATACGACAAATCTGTAGGATACTTTATTGAACCTACGGTTATTTTAACGAAAGACCCAAAATACACCACCATGTGCACTGAGCTTTTTGGACCTGTCGTTACCATTTATGTCTATGATGACAAGGATTGGGCAGAAACACTCAAGTTGGTTGATGGCACTTCGGAATATGCATTGACCGGAGCTGTTTTGGCAACTGACCGATATGCCATTGAGGAAGCTAGCAAAGCATTACAAGATTGTGCTGGAAACTTCTATATCAATGACAAACCGACTGGAGCAGTGGTAGGGCAACAACCTTTTGGTGGGGCGCGAGCCTCAGGGACCAACGATAAGGCAGGTTCTGCTCAGAATCTTCTGCGTTGGGTTTCTCCAAGATTGATAAAAGAGACTTTTGTAGCTCCAGAGGATTATCGTTATCCATTTTTAGGCTAAACCAAAACCAATTTTAAAGTTTGAATAGCCGTTATCCTTATAAGGATAACGGCTATTTTTATACCTTCAACCTTCATTAAGTTTCAACATCATGGGAGCTGATCATCGTGTATTTTTTCTTGTCCCTCCAGAAGTACAGCTTCTGGACATTACCGGCCCAGCTCATCTTTTTTATGAAGCCCAGGAATACGGTGCAGAAATTGAAACCTTCTATCTAAGTTTTGAAGAATCGAACAAACAAATCTCATGTACTGGACTTCTGCTTGGAAACCTGATTCCGTTTAGTGAATTTACACTTGCCTCCAACGACCTAATTTTTATACCGGGATTTGAGTCAAATTATTTTTTATCTCCCAATTTTAAGTTTGAAAACAGAACGTTTTTGGAATGGCTTCGGGAACAACATGAAAATGGGGCCAAAATCTGTTCAATATGTACCGGGGCATATATTCTGGCTCATGCAGGCTTACTTGATGATAAACACTCCACCACCCATTGGAAGTATCTTGAGGACATTCAATCGAGATTTCCCAAAACCAAGATTTTACCAGATAGGTTGATTGTAAAAGATGGCAATATCTATTCCAGTGCTGGGGTTTCCTCAGGAATAGATTTGGCTTTATTTGTGATGGAAGAGCTTTTCGGACCCGTTTTCACCACAAAAATTGCCAAGGAAGTTGTCATTTACATGAGACGTACCGAAAGTGACCCTCAATTGAGTGTTTTTTTACAATATAGAAACCACATCGAAAATCGGATTCACGAGGTACAGGATATCTTGGCACAAAACCTAAGGAACAAGATTAATATCACTGAGCTGGCCGAGAAAATCCACATGAGCCCGAGAAATCTGACCAGATTGTTCAAAAAAACTACGGGAATCACCATTGGGTCATACTTGGATAAACTTCGGATTGAAAGGGCAGAACAATTGCTTTCGAGCGGTTCAAAAGTTAGCGCTGTAGCCCAGGAATGTGGGCTTCAAAGTGCCAATCAACTTAGAAATCTTCTCAAGAAAAAATCCTAACCCTTAGAGAAAAGTAGCGGTTATTGTCCCAATACTGCGGAAGTTTGTCCTTTTCCCACCTTTTACTTTGGCATAATTTTGACCAAATCATCAAAAAATGAACAAAGTAATCCTATTTACCGTAATGCTCTTGAGCTCAATTTCAGGTATGTCCCAGAACTTTCAAACTTCAAATGAAATTTATGTTTGCCCTCCTTGTGGGAGCGAATGCGATAAAACCGAACACCATGGTCCAGGCGTTTGTAAGCATTGCAACATGCCTTTGATCAAGAAAAATGCAGCCAAAACCATAGCTTTCTATCTTCAGGATGGCGTGGAAGTGCTTGATTTTGCAGGACCATTAGAGGTTTTTGCCTATGCTGGTTACCAGGTTTTCACGGTTTCAGCCACACAAGAACCCATTAAATCCCAAGGAGTACTGACCGTGGTCCCCGATTATAGTGTTGAAAATGCCCCAGAAGCCGATATTCTGGCATTTTTTGGAGGAAACTCGGGAGCAGCATCACAAAACAAAAAGGTCATAGAATGGGTAACCAAACAAAGTGATGTGGACTACCACTTCTCAGTATGTACAGGTGCCTTTGTGCTAGCGGAAGCTGGCATTTTAGATGGAAAAATAGCCACAACTTTTCATAGTGCCTTGGATAATTTAGAAGCAGGATATCCAAAAATAGATGTCAGAAAAAATGTTCGTTTTGTGGACAATGGAAAAGTCATTACCACCGCTGGTATTTCTGCCGGAATTGATGGCGCCCTGCACTTGGTAGCAAAGCTTCAAGGACTGAACGCAGCCAAGAGAACTGCATATTATATGGAATATGATAATTGGAACCTTGGGGATGGTCTTATTCTGGCCGAGGACAATCCTTACCTTAAAACTGTTCAGGTTTCTTTCCTTAAAAATTTTGAAGGCACGTACGAACACAAAAACGGGGGTAAACTTGAATTGGTCTATGATACAAAGAACAACAATCTTGTTGCCCTTATGGATGGAAATGAATTCCCTATTTACCATGAAACCGAGGATGTTTTCTCCGATGTTGGTGGTGAACCTGTTTTCTTTAAAAGAAATACCAATGGCGACATAGAGGGATATGCTCAAGAAGAAAATGGAGAAATCTTCAAAAAGCTATAATGTATCTGTTTAAACATGCAGTTTTACTAGCAATATGTGGATTATCCCTGTGCTGTGCAGCTCAAGAAACTATGTACAAATGCCCTCCATGTGCTTCAGACTGTCATGATACCATCTATAATGCACCTGGAATTTGTCCGGTGTGCGAAATGGCTCTAGTTGAGATAAAGGACAATCAATTTGAAGGGTATTCAAAGAAAAAAGTTTCCATTGAAAGCAAGGGAATATCATTAAACGCAGCGTATTACGCCCCCAACAACAAGAATACCTTAAAGGGAGCTTTGGTTATAGTCCATGGTTCTGCACCTTCGACATATGAAGATGTGAGCTACTACACCAAAATAGGAATTAAGTTAGGTATGGCCGTACTGGCCTATGATAAAAGAGGAGTTGGGGGATCAGGAGGAACTTATCAATCCTTTACGGTCGAAGGAAGTAAAAATTGGTTCAACTTACTGGCATCTGATGTATTGGCTGTTATTTCGTGGTTAAAAGAACAGCCCGAACTAGAGAATGCTAAACTTGGGCTTTTAGGAGGTAGTCAGGCTGGCTGGATTATGCCCCTGGCCGCCTCAAAAACAAAAGAAGTCGATTTTATGATTATCGGAGCAGGGGTTGCCGTTTCGGCTGGGGAAGAACACTTTTTTAGTCAGCTAACCGGTGATGGAGAAGAAAATGGCATTTCAATACAAGAAGCTCATAAAAAACTCGAAGGTTTTCAAGGAGAAAAAGGCTTTGACCCAACAAAAATTTTAAAACAACTTAGGACTAGTACCTTATGGTTTCTGGGCACCAACGACCCAGTCATTCCAGTTGATGCCACCATTGAGGAGCTCGAACGGATCAATAATCCAAATTTTGAAATTGTTTTATTGCCCCATGGAGATCATAACTTTAGGAATACCAAAACCGGAGAACCTTATAACCTTATTGGTTTTATTCAACCTTGGTTAACCGAGTCTGGAATATGGAACAAATAGAGCTTTATCTAATCTGAAAAATTTAGAATCCCCCAACACACCTTTCATTTCATCATTGCACCGTCTACTTTGCAATTGCCAACAAAAGGTTAAAGTAGATGAAGTACTTCCTTGCTTCTGACCATAGGCTTATTTTAGTGTAAAATCATCTAGAAATGAGAACTATAACTGCCTTGGTTTTATTCTTGTTAGCAACCCACATTTCTTTTTTCCAAGAAACCAAAACCTTTGTAAAACTATTGGAAAACAATGACCTTATTGCTTCCAATGTAATCATAAAAGACACTGTTCATAAGGGAGTTAATGCAGTTAGAGTACTGGATGATGGCAACAATACGGAAGCCAAGTTTGTTAAAATTCCTGATTTGAATTTTGACTCTGGCACAATAGAAGTTGAACTTGCTGGTGCACCCATGACAGGGGCTTCTGCAAATGCTAGGGGTTTTGTGGGCATTGCTTTTCGCATTAGCGAGGATGATTCACGGTTTGAATGTATTTATCTAAGACCCACCAATGGAAGGGCCAGAAACATGATACGCCGTAACCATTCCGTTCAATACATTTCGTATCCGGAGTTTCCCTGGTTTAGATTACGAAAGGAGTTCCCAAAAAAGTATGAAACCTATGTGGATTTGGCCCCAGGAGAGTGGACCAAGGTCAAAATTATGGTCCAAGGAGAAACCGCCGAGTTATATGTTCATGGAAGTGATCAACCCACTTTAATCGTAGATGATCTAAAACACGGAGGCGATGGTTCCGGAAGTATCGGACTTTGGGTTGGTCCCGGAACAGAAGCCTATTTCACCAATCTGACCGTTACCAAGTAACACATTTCATTCTTTTTTTTTACAAAATCAGCTCTCTTTTTAATCCATCTGGAAGAGAATTATTTTGATGATGCAGTTTTTTTATGTAAATTTAATGTAAATTAATTGTTAATTTAACGTAATTGATTGACATGTACCCCATAAAAAAAACACTACGAACATTGAGGAGGACGCTAACTGAGCGCTTTGACGCCATGTGGAGTTATGCCAAAGAATACTCAAGAAAGTGTAGGATAGTATACTACAACATGAGGAACATTTAGGCCCCTCCTTTAAATTTTTGAGGTAAATACACCACTTTTTTGGTTTCAAAGAAATCTTCTTGGAAATAATCCTTCAAATCAAAGATTTGAACAGTCTTGTACTCCTTTAGCTCATCCGTTAGGTCGCCACCTTTGAGGTATAGTATGCCATTTTTTCTTTCATGGGCAGAGTCTTTCTTTATTTTGCCCTTGGTCCAATGAACAAAAGTGGGCATAGCTGCTACTGCCCTGCTTACAATAAAGTCAAACTGCCCAGAAATCTCCTCTACTCTAGAGTGTTTTGCAGTCACGTTTTCAAGTTTTAACCCATCAATCACCTCCTGCACCACTTTTATTTTTTTCCCAATGGCATCAACCAGGGTAAACTTCACTTCGGGAAAAAGTATGGCCAATGGAATTCCAGGGAACCCCCCTCCCGTTCCTACATCCAAAATTTCGGAACCTTCATTGAAACGCTGTATTTTGGCAATTCCCAAAGAATGTAGCACATGACGCAGGTATAATTCATCAATATCCTTTCTAGAAACCACGTTTATCTTCTTGTTCCAATCCTGATAAAGGGCCTCTAAAAGGGCAAATTGACTTTTCTGTTCATCAGAAAGGTGGTCAAAGTACTTAAAAACAAGGTCCGAGTTCATATTGCAATCTGTTAATTTTCCCCAAAACTAATACTTTTGCTCTCCTTAACATCGTTGTATACATTATCTATGCATTCCGAAGGTCAATTTGGTTACCTTTGCAAAAACTTTTTTCTATGAACAATAGCCCCATCCGGTTTTCAAGAAAGGATTCAACTCAATTCTTCAGAACACTAAACAAAAGAGTAAACCAATACTTTAGTGAAAACAAAATAAAAAAGACCGGAAATTGGAAACTTCACCTGAAGACCATTGTGATGTTTGCCCTCTTTTTGACTCCCTACTTTTTAATGCTCACCCTTGACTTGCCCTTTTGGGCCTATGTCTTGCTATCCATAACCATGGGTGTCGGAATGGCCGGAGTTGGTATGAATGTAATGCACGATGGTAATCATGGATCATATTCCAATAAAAAGTGGGTTAACAAGTTAATGGGCGGTAGCATTTATATCCTTGCTGGAAATGTATACAACTGGCAAGTACAGCACAATGTATTGCACCATACTTATACCAATATCCATGAGCATGACGAAGATATGGAAGCAGGGCGAATTCTAAGGTTTTCAAAACATGCCGAATGGAAAAAACACCATAAATTCCAACACTACTATTCCATTTTCCTATATGGTCTTTTAACCTTTAATTGGGCAATTACCACGGATTTCCAGCAGATGTACAGATACATGAAAAGAAAGCTGTCCTATGGCAAATTACCCAACCCGGTAATGAACTGGAGCACGTTGGTAATTACCAAAATGATTTATCTCACCATCTGGATAGTACTTCCATTGATTTTTGTGAACATAGCCTGGTGGCAAGTTTTATTAGGTTTCTTTATTATGCACTATGTGGCCGGAGTAATTTTGAGTGTTGTTTTTCAATTGGCTCATATTGTAGATGATGCAGAAACTCCACTACCTGATGAAGAGGGTAATATGAAAAATACATGGGCAATACACCAATTGTTTACCACTGTAAATTTTGGAACCAAAAACCGAATCATAAACTGGTTTACGGGAGGACTCAACCATCAGGTAGAGCATCATATTTTCCCTAACATCAGCCATATTCATTACACAAATATTTCCAAAATTGTGAAACAAACAGCTAAGGAATTTAATTTGCCGTACAACGAATATAAAACTACCAGAAAAGCTATAATTTCGCACTTCAAACACTTGAGGGAGCTAGGAAAAAATCCTGCACTTCAGTACCAGTAAAACAATGTGACCAATGAGCAACCACTTATCTGACAGGATCCAGAAAATGTCCACGTCGGCCACTTTGGCTATGGCCGCCAAAGCACGAGAACTTAGAAACGAAGGAAAGGATATCATTGGATTGAGTTTGGGTGAGCCTGACTTTAATATCCCGGATTTTATTAAAGATGCCGCCAAACAAGCCATTGATGACAACTATAGCAGCTATACTCCGGTAGATGGTTATGCGGAGCTTAAAGAAGCTATATCAAAGAAATTTAAGAGGGATAATGATTTAGAGTACAAACCAAGTCAAATTGTGGTGTCCACAGGTGCCAAACAATCCCTTTTTAATGTTGCGCTGGTTGTGATAAATCCAGGGGACGAGGTCATCCTTCCCGCTCCTTACTGGGTAAGTTATAGCGATATTGTAAAATTGGCAGAAGGTGTTCCCGTTGAGGTAAAAACCGGTATCGAGACCGATTTTAAGATGACCCCGGAACAGCTTGAAGCTGCAATTACCCCAAAAACAAAGATGCTGTGGTTCAGCTCGCCATGTAATCCAAGTGGTTCAGTTTACAGCAAAGCTGAACTGGAAGGATTGGCCAAGGTACTGGAAAAACATCCGGACATCTTTGTGGTTTCCGATGAAATCTACGAGCACATCAATTTTACCAGTGGTCATGTGAGTATCGCTGGGATAGAAGGAATGTACGATCGGGTCATCACCGTAAATGGTGTATCCAAGGCGTTTGCCATGACCGGTTGGAGAATTGGTTATATCGGTGCTCCAGAATGGATTGCCAAAGCATGTACTAAACTTCAAGGGCAAGTTACCAGCGGTGCCAATGCCATTGCGCAACGATCAGTAATTACAGCTTTAGAAGCTCCCAAGAGTAAAATACAATACATGATTGATGAGTTTCATCAAAGAAGAGATATTGTTCTTCAACTTTTAGGAGAAATTGAAGGTTTCAACGTGAATGTTCCCGAAGGGGCTTTTTATGTTTTCCCTGATATTTCATCATATTTTGGGAAAACCTTAAATGGGGTAAAAATCAATAATGCTTCGGATTTTGCCCTATATCTATTGGAACATGCCAATGTAGCAACGGTTACCGGAGAGGCTTTTGGCAACCCCAGTTGCATTAGAATATCCTATGCAGCATCCGAAAAAGAGCTAAGGGAAGCTATTGCCAGAATCAAGGCAGTAGTCTAAGTAAAAAATCTCGCAAGAATATAAACCTCTCGGACCAGTTTCCTTGAGGTTTTTTTATGTCTTTTTCCAAAAATAGGGAACAAATAAGATTAGGACAGTAAAAAGCTCCAACCTACCTAGCAACATTAAAAATCCGCACCACCACTTTCCAAAAGCGGGCAATTCGCTAAAGTTGACGACTGGATTGAGCTCACCCAATGCTGGACCCACATTGCCAAGAGAAGAAGCCGCTCCACCAATCGCCGATTCAAAATCGAGCCCCAAGTATCCCAATACCAAGGCACCTATAATAAATAGAAGCATGTACAAAACAAAAAAGGCTATGATGTTGTAGACAATATGTTCACTAACGGTTTTTTGGTTATATCTCACCGGGATTATGGCATTGGTATGCAGAGTTCGCTTGAACTCTAAAATTCCGTTCTTAATGATGAGTAAATGGCGCATAACCTTGATACCACCTGCAGTTGACCCTGCTGACCCCCCTAAAAACATCAATCCAAAAAAGAATACAGTCAAAAATGGGGTCCAATTGGTAAAATCTGCGGAAACAAATCCTGTAGTGGTAACAATGGCAATTACCTGAAAAAGCGCATGCCTAAAAGCGCTTTCTGCCTCGCCCAAAACCTTTGGGTGGTAATCCGAAATAGGAACATTCGCCTGAAAATAAACTATAAAGCCAGCTATGATGGTGAAAACAACCACTAAAGTGGTATAAACCTTAAACTCCTCATCCTTCAACACGCGTTGTACCCTTCCCGTAAAGGCAAAATAGCTCATTACAAAATTTGTCCCCGCCAAGAACATAAAGACAATAATAATGTATTGGATCAGTGGTGAATCATTCCAATACGCCAAACTTGCATTTTTGGTTGAAAACCCTCCGGTTGACAAGGTCGAAAGTGCATGGTTTATCGCATCAAAAAAGGACATCCCCGCCAATTTTAGAAAGATGGTCTCCACCACGGTGTATCCAAAATAAATAAACCATAACCGCTTTGCGGTATCAGTAATTCGTGGATGCAATTTATCTCCCCCAGGGCCGGGTGCTTCAGCCGCGAACAGCTGCATTCCCCCAATTCCCAAAAGTGGCAGAATTGCTATGGCGAGCACAATAATACCCATACCGCCAATCCAGTGGGTGAGACTTCTCCATAGGAGAATTCCCTTGGGCAAGGATTCTATATCATTAAGAATGGAAGCTCCAGTAGTGGTGTAGCCCGATATGGTTTCAAAAAAAGCATCCGTTACCGAGGGTATGGCCCCAGAAAAAAGATAGGGTAGCATTCCGGATATGGACATTATCACCCAACCAAAGGTGACCACCATATATCCTTCCTTACGTTTTACTTCCTTTTTATGACCCCTGGTGTAGAACATGGCCATTACCCCAAAGAGCATGGTGACAATGGCCGCAAGGGCAATATCCAAAGTAGCGCCATCTTTATAAATGCCACTGGCAAACGTGGCCAAAAGCATAAATGACCCATTGCACAGGAGCAAAAGCCCCATAATATGGATAATGATACGGACGTTAAAGTTCATTAGAGGAAGAGTTTTTCTATTCTAGGGATAGCTTTGGGCAAACAACAGACCACAACGCGGTCCCCTTCGGTAATCTTAAAATCACCAAGTGCAATGATACCCTCATTATTACGGATTACCCCTCCAATAATCGCTTCCCTTGGAAAATTAAGTTCACGGATTATCTCTCCGTTGACCAATGAAGTAGCTTTCACCTCAAACTCCAAGATTTCCGCATTTAAATTGTTCAAACGGGTTAGCGCAAGCACTTCTCCTCTTCGGATATATCTAAATATATTATTTGCGGCCAGAAGTTTTTTGTTGATGAGCGTATCCACTCCAATGGAATGGGACAACTGGAAGTAATCCATATTTTCAACCATGGCGATGGTCTTCTTTATCTTTTTTGACTTTGCAACCAGGCAAGACATAATATTAGTCTCCGAATTACCAGTTACCGCAATAAAGGCATCCATGGAGTCCAAACTTTCCTCATCCAGAAGCTCCACATTCCTACCATCACCATTGATGACCAAGGCATGTGGCAGGTCATCAGCTAGATCTAATGCTTTTTCCTTGTCTTTTTCCACAAGTTTTACATTGAATTTCTTGCTGCAGAGATCTCTTGCCGTCTTGAAGCCTACCTTACTTCCCCCGAGGATCATCACGTTTTTGATTTCCTTTTTCTGCATTCCGGTAAGCTTATACAACTCATCAACCCCTTTATGCGAAGTAATAAAATAGACCTGATCACCCTCTTTAAAAACTGTATCGCCACGAGGAATCAATGTAAATTGTGTACCCATACGTTGTAGGGCAATGGGCATAAAGTGAATTTTCGGGAAGATCAATGCCGCTTCCTTAACCATTTTGCCCACAAAAGGAGCCGATTTTGGCAGGAATACCCCAATCATGGTCAACAGTCCCTCTTCAAACTCATAGGTATCATTAAATGCAGATTGGTTCAGCAATAGCTGAATTTCCGTTGCCGCCAGTTCTTCGGGAGAAATTAATTCGTCTATACCAAGATCCTCAAACTTTATAAGCTGTCTGTTATCCAAGAACTCTGTATTGGATATTCTGGCAATGGTTCGTTTACATCCCAATTGCTTGGCTAGAAAGCACAAGGTAATATTGGTGGTTTCCGATGCCGTTACAGCTATGACCAGTGCTGAACTTTCGACCCTGGCTTCACGAAGTACCTCAATAGAGGTAGCATCCCCTCTAAGCACTCTAATGTCAAGGTGGTTATCGGCGTAGGCCAAACTTTCTTTGTCGGTGTCTATCAATGTTATGTCCTGAGCTTCGTAGGACAAAAGTTTTGCCAAATGAAAACCTACTTCACCAGCTCCCGCAATAATAATTTTCATTGATCAGAGTAAGATATGTTCTTAATACTATTTAATCCGTGTCCACAATCGGTTAAAAAAGAAAAGGGACCACAGTCCATAAAACGGATTCTCAACATAATATGGAAAAGTTTTCCATTGTGCTGGGCAAAATTACATAAATATTTTTGTACCCCTTCCCTATCCCAAATTGTATATTTGCCTGCAAATTTCATTAATGTCCGAAAAAGTAAAGCCATACAAAGATTCCGACCTGGGAAAAAAGGACCAGGTTAAGCAAATGTTTGATAACATATCGAACAATTATGATGGTCTCAACAGGGTCATTTCCTTTGGAATTGACATAAAATGGCGGAAACGTGTGGTCTCCATCCTTAAGAAAAAACAACCCGAGAACATTTTGGACATTGCAACCGGAACAGGTGATTTGGCCATTGCCATGGTACAAACCGGGGCTAAAAACATAGTTGGACTGGATATTTCTCCAAAAATGTTGGAAGTTGGAAAATCCAAAATTCAGGAGAAAAAGCTGGACCATCATATTAAAATGGTAGTGGGCGACAGTGAAAACCTGCCTTTTAAAGACAACACTTTTGATGCTGTTACTGTTGCCTTTGGAGTACGTAATTTTGAAAATCTGGAAAAAGGCCTGCAAGAAATCCATAGAGTTTTAAAATCATCAGGTACCTTGGTCATTCTAGAGACTTCCGTTCCACAAAAAACTCCCTTTAAACAGGGATATCGTTTCTACACCAAATATGTACTTCCGGTAATTGGAAAAATATTTTCCAAAGACCGTTCCGCATATACCTACCTAAGCGAATCTGCTTCCGTTTTTCCACATGGTCAGGAATTCAACAATATTTTGGGCAAAATTGGGTTTATAGGTATAGAGAACAAACCCCAGACATTTGGGGTGGCATCTATATATGTCGCTACAAAATAATTTGATGAAAAACATTCTTTTGTTCACCATGCTGGCACTCCTTACCAGCACAAGTTCCCTGGCCCAATTTAGAAAGGACCCTATTCTCAATCTCCAAAATGAAGATAAAAAGTTCTTGAACTGGGGGTATTATCTGGGTTTTAACCAATATGATTTTCAGTTTGAGTATAAAAATGATGTTGGACAGGACATTTTGGTAGACAAAAGCTTTGGGTTCAATGTTGGGCTAATTGGTGAAATGCGTATCAACGAATTTTTGGATGCCCGTTTTGAGCCAGGATTGCTCTACACCGCCCGAACCTTAGGTTTTCCAGGATTTACTACTCAGGTTGATGCCATAAGGGAAGTAAAATCAACCTATATTAGATTTCCATTACTCATCAAGGCCAGCGCCAAGAGATTTGGCAATTGGAAACCTTTTGTAGTTGGTGGGGTCTACACATCCATGAACCTAGGGAGTAAAGAAGATAGCTTGGACGACAATAGCAGCGGGGAATTCAGGATGAAACAAAATGTCTATGGTTACGAACTTGGTTTTGGAATAGACATTTATACCGAATACTTCAAATTTTCTCCTTCCATTAGAGGGGTATTTGCACTGACCGATGAATTGGTCCCTGACGATGACCCCAATAGTCCATGGACAGGAAACATTGATGCCATGCGTACAAGAGGGTTCTTTATCAATCTTACTTTCGAGTAAGATTTGTCAATCCCTTCTCACCTCATTGAGAAGAATGGCCGTAGCCGTGGCCACATTTAAACTTTCAGCAGTTTCGGGTCCAAATTGAGGTATAGCAATTCGTTCAGACACCAATGCCTCTATTTCTTTGGAAATTCCATTGGCTTCATTTCCCATAACCAAAATCCCAGCCTCTGGCAATTTTTTACCGTAGACCACATCCCCATCCATAAAAGCCCCATAAATAGGTGCCCCTGAATTTTTGAGGTGCTCTTGCAAATCCGTGTAAACCACATTCACCCTGGCAATAGAACCCATAGTGGCCTGAAGCACCTTGGGATTGTAGCAATCCACGGTATCCAAAGAACAAAGAAGGTGCTCAATACCAAACCAATCACATAATCGTATGATCGTACCCAGATTTCCCGGATCTCTAACAGAGTCCAAGGCCACAACCCAATCTTTTGTTACAATTTTTTCTGATTCTGGAATATGAAAGACCCCCAAGATTCCACTAGGGCTGGACTGACTGCTCATTTGCTTCATGTCGGATGCCGAAACGGCCTCCACATTGGGAAAATCGTGGACTTCTTGAGGTTTATCAGAAAACAACCCAAAAACTTTGCACCCTGCCTCCAAAAGCTCCCTAACCGACTTTTTTCCCTCAACAACAAACAGCTTATGCTTAGTTCGGTACTTTTTTTGCTGTAGGCTTGTAACTAGTTTAATTTGGTTTTTCGTAACCATCTAAATCGTGTATTTTTGGCGTCTATGAGGGGTTCTTTCAGTCTATTGTGCAATTGGGCAAAAATAGGATTAATGTTGCTTATGTTGGCCATGACAAGTTGCAACACCCTAAAAAAAGTTGGTGATGATGAATTGTTGTTGACCAAGAACAGCATTTATGCCGATGAGGAGAAAATCACCGACAGCGATATCAAAAATTTAATTGTACAAAAGCCCAACAGTAGTGTTTTGGGCTATCCGCTTCGCCTGAACCTTTACAATCTTGCCAAGGAAAACCCTGATTCCTCCTTTCAAAATTGGTTGCACAGAAAAGAAAAAAGGGAAAAAAGATTGAACAATTTCCTTTCTAAAAAACAAGTGACACGTTTAAAGGAGTCTTTTGTGGTCAGCGGAGCAAGTGCATTTCTGAAAAGGATAGGAGAACCTCCCGCGATAATTGATACCACACTGGCCCAAAAAAGTGTAGATCGACTGGAGGCCTTTTATAGCAGTAAAGGTTATTTCAATAATTCAGGGTCGTTTCAAGTAGTCAACAGTAAAAGAAAGAAGAGAGCCGAAGTAGAATATCATGTTGCGCTCAAAAAGCCTTTTATGATTGATACGGTACAAAAAAACATTAATTCCGTTCAATTGGATTCCATTTACGACAAAACTGCAGAGCAATCACTCGTGAAAGCTGGAGATCAGTTCGATTTGGCCAAATTCAATCTGGAAAGAGAGCGTTTGACCAGTCTTTTTAGGAATTCAGGAGTTTATAACTTCCAGGAAAGTTCCATTAACTACGATATTCTTAGGGATACCTCGGAAGTAGCCAACGACCAGTTGATGGATGTTCAACTCAACATTCAACAACCAAGAAGTGCGGACACTACTGCCATTGATAGTGAATATCGGGTACATCGATTTAAAAAAGTAAACATTTATGCCGACTACTTGATTGGTGGTAGTTTAGATTCCCTTAAGTCCGTGGACTATGAGAATTATACCATTTACTACAACAACGAATTAAAATATCGTCCCAAGGCACTTACCGATGCCATTTTCTTTGAAAAAGATAGTATTTATAGGGATTTGGACAGGATTAGAACCTATCGTCAAATTACCAACCTCAACACATTTAAATACCCCAACGTAGAATTTATTCCCGATACTACCCAAGCTCAGCTGATTTCAAACATCTATCTGGCGCCAAGACCTAAGTTCTCCTTGAATCTGGATTTGGATGTAACCCACTCCAACATTCAACAAGTTGGGACTGCACTCAGTGCCACTGTAATAACCAGAAATGTATTTGGTGGCGCCGAGACCCTAAATGTCTCTGCTAGGACATCTATTGGCCTTTTGAGCGATGCCTCCTTGTCCAATGAAACCTTTACTTCAGAAATTGGTGGTGATGTCAATATAACCTTTCCGAGGATATGGTTCCCCTTGAACACAGAGAAGATCATACCCTATTATATGCTTCCTCAAAGTAGATTCTTGGTAGGTACCAATTTTCAAAAAAATATCGGTCTTGATAAAATATCACTTAACACCGTTCTGTCTTATAACTGGTCTCCCACGATAAGTGTGAAAAACAATGTGGAACTATTGAATGTGGAGTTTGTTAGAAATGTTAATCCCGATAATTTTTATAACGTTTACCAAAACACCTACAGAAGCTTGGACGATATTGCGGATGAATTTCAGGATGACCCCCAATATGCTTCTTTTTATGAAGAAACTGAAAGTATAGTAGATCCTTTGCGCCTATCTATCCCCGAAGGTGCAAACAGTTTTGCACAGGCCATTTTGGACAATCAGATTGCCGTAAGTTCTGATACACTTTCCATTGTAAGGAGTATTGAGGAACGAAGAGATCGTCTTACTGAAAACAACCTGATTTTTGCCACCAATTATACCCTTTCCAAAAACAGCAAGACGGACATCAATGACAATGATTTTTTCCAGTATAGAATTAAACTGGAAAGTGCTGGAAACCTGCTTTCCTTGCTAGAATCTGTAGTTCCCTACAATAAAAATGACGATGACCAACTGTTGGTGTTCGGGGTTCCTTTTTCACAATATTTCAAAACAGAATTTGATTTTATCAGACACTGGGAAATTGGAAATTCCAGTGTTATAGCCTTTCGAAGTTTTATGGGCATGGCCGTACCCTACGGAAACTCGGAAAGCATCCCATTTGTTCGCAGTTACTTTGCTGGGGGATCTAATGATAATAGAGCATGGAATGCTTATGAATTGGGGCCGGGAAGAACCGACAACATCAACGATTTTAACGAAGCTAATCTAAAACTGGCTTTTAACTTGGAATATAGATTTCCTATTGCTGGAGATGTAAAAGGTGCACTTTTTGCAGATGCAGGGAACATCTGGAATGTTTTTGATAGTGAGGACAATCCAGATGCCATTTTCACAGGTTTTAACTCGTTAGCTGATATTGCCCTAGGTACTGGTTTGGGGCTTCGTTACGACTTTACCTACTTTGTTTTTAGGTTAGATGTAGGGTTCAAGACCTACAACCCTGCCGAAGAAGGAAGTGATCGATGGTTTAAGGGATACAATCTTAGAAATGCGGTATTTAATATAGGAATCAATTATCCCTTCTAGAGTAAATAATTTATTACTTTTGTGGCTTAATTTAATCCGAAACCAACTAAGTATGTCCCACAATATTAAGCCTGGCGTTGCCACCGGAGATGAGGTTCAAGCTATATTTGAACACGCAAAAGAAAAGGGTTACGCACTACCAGCCGTTAACGTAATTGGTTCCAACACCATTAATTCAGTAATGGAAACTGCAGCCTCCCTAAACTCCCCTGTAATCATACAGTTTTCAAATGGAGGAGCTCAGTTCAATGCAGGAAAAGGACTTTCCAATGAAAACCAACGTGCAGCTATTTTGGGAGGGGTTGCCGGAGCAAAACACGTACATCAACTAGCTGAAGCTTATGGTGCCACCGTAATTTTGCATACCGACCACTGTGCCAAAAAATTATTACCATGGATAGATGGTCTCTTAGATGCTAGCGAAGAGCATTTTGCAGCTACAGGAAAGCCACTTTTCAGCTCACACATGATCGACCTTTCAGAGGAGCCAATTGAAGAAAACATTGAAATCTGCAAGGGTTATTTGGAAAGAATGAGCAAAATGGGCATGACCTTGGAGATTGAACTTGGAATCACTGGAGGTGAAGAAGATGGTGTGGACAATACAGATGTAGATGATTCTAAGTTGTATACCCAACCAGAAGAGGTAGCGTATGCCTATGAGGAGCTTTCCAAAGTAAGCCATAGATTTACTATCGCTGCTGCTTTCGGTAATGTTCACGGAGTGTACAAACCGGGAAATGTAAAGCTTACACCAAAGATTTTGAAGAACTCTCAAGAATTCATCACCGAAAAATATGGTGTAGGGCACAATCATATCGATTTTGTTTTCCATGGAGGATCAGGCTCTACTGTTGAGGAAATAAGAGAGGCCATTGGTTATGGGGTCATTAAAATGAACATCGATACAGACCTTCAATATGCGTTTCTTACCGGGGTAAGAGATTATGTGGGTGAAAAATCAGAATACCTGAAAGCTCAAATCGGGAATCCTGAAGGAGATGACCAACCCAACAAAAAATTCTATGATCCACGAGTTTGGCTCCGAGAGGGAGAAAAAACCTTTGTGGAAAGATTGAAAAAAGCCTTTGAGGATTTGAACAACATAAATACACTGTAGGTCTTTAGTTTAACTTAATTTTGATTGCATGTCGTCTTGGTTTAAAAGAAAGGAAAAGGGAATACAGACCGCTACAGAAGAGAAAAAGGACACTCCCAAGGGGTTATGGTACAAATCCCCTACCGGAAAAATTGTGGAATCAGAGGATCTGGCCAAAAACTTCTATGTAAGTCCAGAAGATGATTACCACGTAAGAATTGGGAGCAAGGAATATTTTGAAATCCTTTTTGATGACAATAAGTTTAGGGAATTGGATGAAAAATTGTACGCCAAGGATCCTTTGAAGTTTGTGGACACCAAAAAATATTCTGAAAGATTAAAAGCGGCCCAGCAGAAAACCGGACTAAAAGATGCCGTTAGAACTGCAGTTGGCAAATCTCAAGGCAAGGATTTGGTCATTGCCTGTATGGATTTCAGCTTTATAGGTGGTTCCATGGGAAGTGTTGTTGGAGAAAAAATCTCAAGGGCCATTGACTATGCCAAAAAGAAAAAGATTCCATTTTTGATGATTTCCAAATCCGGAGGAGCTCGAATGATGGAAGCTGCACTTTCGCTAATGCAGTTGGCAAAGACCTCAGCTAAATTGGCCCAATTGGCCGAAGCCAAAGTGCCTTACATTTCTTTATGTACGGACCCCACTACCGGCGGAACAACAGCATCCTATGCCATGTTGGGCGATATCAATATTTCAGAGCCCGGCGCTCTAATTGGTTTTGCAGGTCCAAGGGTAGTTAAGGATACCACTGGAAAAGATTTGCCTGATGGCTTCCAAACGGCAGAATTTGTTAAAGAACATGGTTTTCTGGATTTCATCTCCCATAGAAGGGACTTAAAAAAGAAAATCAACCTATATATCGATTTGATTACCAATCAACCGGTAAGATCATAAAAAAAGCCTGCAAATGCAGGCTTTTCTTTTAGGCGTCCAAATCGTTATTTCAAAAATCGCCTTAAAAAGATTTCTTCTTCAGAACCATCAGGATAAGTCAATGTCCCCGTTGCATCACAGTCCCCATCACCAAAATCCAAACTTACTGTATTATCGTTTCTGGAGATTTCCAAAACGCCACTGACAATAAACCTGCAGGACAGTTCCCTTCTTAATGGAGTTATTACTTCCTTCACAAAAACATTGCCCAGCCTACCAGTATAGGTCCTTTTACCAGTGATCAAAAACACATTATCTCCCCAAAATCCTGTTCCATAGCCCTCAATCCACTCGCGGGTGCGGGTCCCGGTGAATGAAGCCGTATCCCCCTCTGGCCATGTGGCGGTAAAAGAAGCATTGGAAGTTCCTTGGGGGTTTCCATTTTCATTGGAGCGAACACGCAAAATATCCGCAGAACCTTCAACGGACACACCATTAAAGCTGAAGTTCTCCAAGGTGAGATCAATAGTTTTTGATACAGCCTCCATATCCAAAGCATAGTTCAAATTGATAATTCCCGCAAGGACATTCCCATTGGGCATTTCACATCCTTCCCCAAAATCTATGGTAACATCCTTGGTAGTGTTTGTGATTACTTTAGTAATGGTTACACAATCGGGAAGGTAATCCGAATCATAATTTTTAGAAGTCAGCGCAATTTCTTCGGTCGCATAAACATCTTCGGCAATGGCGGTCACTTCTTCCGATATCATTTCAGTTTCATCACTGTATTTAAGTTCCGCAGCGGAAATTACTTCTGTACTCGACAGTTCTTCAGTAGTGCTTTCATCCTTACTACAGGAAACGATGGTCAAAAATGCCATTGCGGCAAGCATTGGGGTCACTAGTTTCATTTGTTTGAGACTCTTTTTCATAATGATTGTATTTATATGGGTTTGTCTCTAAGACCTGAAGCAGAGCAAAAGGTTTAATTTGTTCTTAAAATTTTTCATTCTAAAAAAAGACTTATCTTTGCACGCTGATTGAGGGACAATCAGATACATAAAAATCATTTAAATAAATATTGGAATGTATTTAACCAAAGAAGTAAAGGCCGAGATTTTTAAGAAACACGGCGGCTCTGAGAGCAACACCGGTTCTACGGAAGGACAAATTGCATTGTTCACACACCGTATCAACCATTTAACAACACACCTAAAAAAGAACCATAAGGATTATAACACCGAGCGTTCTTTGGTGAAACTGGTAGGTAAAAGACGTAGTCTTTTGGATTACCTAAAGAAAAAGGATATTGAAAAATACCGTGCCCTTATTAAAGAGTTGGGTATAAGAAAATAAAAAATGAGGGGAGGCTTTGGCTTCCCCTTTGTTTTAGTTGGAAAAGCTCCAACAACCTTAAGCCCCGATCTTAAGATCGGGCAAACACAAAAAGCTACATTCAGTTTTTCATTGGTCCGTGCCCATGGCACAACACAACAACAACACAACCCGACCGTCCGGATGGCGGTAGACCAAATGTTTAACGACCTGCACTTTTAGCAGGTAAGACTATTTTTATGATTCCAAAAACTTTTAAAGAGGTCATAGACCTTGGTGACGGTAGGGAAATTTCTATCGAAACCGGAAAATTGGCAAAACAGGCCCATGGTTCTGTTGTTGTCCAGTCAGGCAAATGTATGTTGTTATGTACAGTTGTCTCCAATTACAAGCAAAGCGATGTCGATTTTTTACCACTCACAGTAGACTATCGCGAAAAATTTGCTGCCGCTGGGCGTTATCCCGGAGGTTTTTTCAAACGTGAAGCAAGACCAAGTGATGGTGAAGTATTGACCATGCGTTTGGTAGATCGTGTTTTGAGACCGCTATTTCCAAAAGATTACCACGCCGAAACACAGGTGATGATTCAATTGATGTCGCACGACGAGGATGTTATGCCTGATGCCATGGCCGGACTTGCCGCTTCTGCTGCAATTCAACTTTCAGATTTTCCGTTTGAATGTGCCATTTCTGAAGTACGTGTAGGACGTGTAAATGGTGAATTGATCATCAACCCAACAAGAGCACAACTAAAAGAATCAGACATTGATATGGTTATCGGTGCTTCTGCAGATTCTGTTATGATGGTTGAGGGTGAAATGGATGAAATTTCTGAAGAGGAAATGGTTGAGGCCATCAAATTTGCCCATGAAGCCATTAAGGTACAGTGTGAAGCTCAGCTTAAACTGGCCGAAGCCTTCGGAAAAAAAGAAACCAGGGAATACAATCCCGAAGTTGAAGACGAAGAACTTCAAAAGAAGGTTCATGCCCTTACTTATGACAAGGTATACGCCATAGCAAAAGCTGGTTCTGCTAAGCATGAGCGAAGCGAGGCATTCCAAGCCATTAAGGAAGAAGTTGAAGCTACTTTTTCAGAAGAGGAATTGGAGGAAATTGGAGGCCTGGTCTCAAAATATTTCTACAAAGCCGAAAAAGAAGCCGTTCGTAACCTTACCCTAGATGAGGGATTGCGTTTAGATGGACGTAAAACCGATGAAATCAGACCTATTTGGTGTGAAATCGATTATTTACCCTCAGTTCATGGTTCTTCCATCTTTACCAGAGGTGAAACTCAAGCTTTGGCGACCGTTACTTTAGGTACATCAAGAGAAGCCAATGTTATTGACATGCCATCTTATGAAGGTGAAGAAACGTTCTATTTGCACTATAACTTCCCTCCTTTCTCCACAGGTGAAGCAAGACCAATCCGTGGAACATCCCGTAGGGAGGTTGGACATGGAAACTTGGCACAACGTGCACTAAAAGGAATGATTCCTGACGATTGTCCATATACAGTGCGTGTGGTTTCTGAGGTACTGGAGTCCAATGGATCATCTTCCATGGCCACAGTGTGTTCAGGTACAATGGCACTAATGGATGCCGGGGTGCAATTGAAAAAACCTGTTTCAGGTATAGCCATGGGGTTGATTACCGATACTGAAACTGGCAAATATGCCGTACTTTCAGATATCTTGGGTGATGAAGATCACCTGGGTGATATGGACTTTAAAGTTACTGGTACTTCTGAAGGTATCACAGCCTGTCAAATGGACATTAAAGTAAAGGGATTGTCCTACGAAATCTTGGTAAAAGCATTGATGCAAGCCAAAGATGGTCGTTTGCACATACTGAAACATTTGACCGATACTATTGAGACTCCACGTCCTGAAGTTAAGTCTTATGCTCCAAAAATCGTTACCAAAATTATTCCTGGAGAATACATTGGTGCGGTTATCGGTTCTGGAGGAAAAGTAATCCAAGAATTGCAGAAAGAGACCAATACCACTATTGTTATCAATGAAGATCCTGATACGGAAGAAGGTATTGTTGAAATTTTAGGTACCGATCAAGATGGTATTGATGCTGTTATCGCCAAAATTGATGCTGTGATGTTCAAACCTGAAGTAGGTAGTGTTTACGAAGTAAAAGTGATTAAGATGCTTGATTTTGGTGCTGTTGTTGAATACAATGAAGCTCCAGGAAATGAAGTCTTGTTGCACGTCTCTGAATTGGCCTGGGAACGTACCGAAAATGTTTCGGATGTGGTGAACATGGGCGATGTTTTTGATGTGAAATACTTCGGCCTTGATCCAAGAACCAGAAAAGAAAAGGTTTCTAGAAAAGCATTGTTGCCAAAACCTGAAGGTTATAAAGAGCGCCCACCAAGAAACGATCGTGGTGGAGATCGCAGAAACAATGACCGTAGAGGAGGTAATCGCGACAGAAAGCCAAGGAGGGACTAACATTCCTTTTACATACCCTTAAAAAAAGCCCCGGAAAACCTCCGGGGTTTTGTATTTAAGAAAAAAAAGTCAAATAAATTTTACCAAATTGTAACTTTTTGCGTTTTCCTACGTATAATTTAATGAGCTTCGGTTCTAAAATTATAAAGAAGGGAAAATTAGATGAGACAGTTAAAGATCACAAAACAGGTTACCAATAGGGAAACCGCATCGTTGGACAAGTATTTACAGGAAATCGGTAAAGTGGATTTGATTACTGCCGATGAAGAAGTAGAATTGGCCCAACGAATAAAAGCTGGAGACCAAATAGCCTTGGAAAAGCTGACCAAAGCTAACCTTAGGTTCGTAGTCTCTGTTGCTAAACAATATCAAAACCAGGGATTGACCCTACCTGACCTTATAAATGAAGGAAACTTGGGATTGATCAAAGCCGCACAGCGGTTTGATGAAACCCGAGGGTTTAAGTTCATCTCATATGCTGTTTGGTGGATTCGTCAATCCATTCTTCAGGCATTGGCCGAACAATCCCGTATTGTACGTCTTCCGTTGAACAAAATTGGTTCTATCAATAAAATCAACAAGACCTTTGCTTTCTTGGAGCAAGCCCACGAAAGGGTTCCATCCGCTGAAGAAATTGCCAAGGAATTGGACATGACCGTAGAAGATGTAAAGCAATCTCTTAAAAACTCTGGTCGTCATGTTTCTATGGATGCGCCATTGATTGATGGGGAAGATTCCAATCTATACGATGTTTTACGAAGTGGAGAATCTCCAAATCCAGATAAGGAATTGCTTCATGAATCCTTAAGGACTGAGATTGAGCGTGCTTTGGAAACCCTCACTCCAAGAGAAGCGGACGTTATCCGACTATATTTTGGTCTGGCTGGTCAACATTCAATGACCTTAGAAGAAATTGGTGAAACTTTTGATTTAACTAGGGAACGTGTTCGACAAATTAAGGAAAAAGCAATACGTAGGTTAAAGCATACATCAAGAAGTAAGATTTTAAAGACATATTTGGGATAATCGCTTAAATAGCCCCAACAAATTACAGTTAAATTAGTCTTAAATTGTTTTTTTGGCAGGAAAGTTGTAATTTGGAATCCTACAACAGTTTATCATGACTGTTCGTTTTTTGATTGATGAATAAACTCCGGCTGATTACCGGAGTTTTTTCATTTATATACCTTCCACTTATTTCAGTACGTTTCATCCTTTTTGCTCTCCATTAATCAACCTGTTGATTTTCAATGGATTATCCGTTTTTAATTCATCAGGTAAGAGCGAATCTGGAAAATTTTGATAGCAAGTTTGCCTAACAAAACGTTCGATTGCTTTGGTCCCAACAGAAGTGGACCTAGCATCCGTAGTTGCAGGGTAAGGCCCTCCGTGAACCATAGCATTACACACTTCAACACCTGTAGGAAACCCATTGATCAATAGTCTTCCTACTTTTTCCTCTAAAATTTGAATCAACTCTACATTATTCTGTAAATCTTCTTCTGTTCCAAGTATCGTAGCCGTTAAATGCCCGTGCAATCCGCTTGCAATTTTTAATGTTTCATCAGCTCCAGAAGTATGGACCAGCAATGTAGAAGGACCAAACACTTCTTCCTCTAAAAAGGCATTTTCCAAAAAAGTTTCCCCTTTGGTTGAAAGCAAACAGGTTCTTCCCTGATTTTGACCATTTTCATTGGATCTTGCCAAGACCTCAACCCCTTCTTGAGAAGCTAAATTTTCCACTCCTTTGCAAAACGCACCATGAATCCCAGAGGTCAACATGGTCTCGGAAGAAGACGCCGAAATCAAACTGGAAAGGTTAGCTTCAAAATCTTTTACATCTGCAGAATCTTGCATAAAAACCACTCCAGGATTGGTACAAAATTGTCCAACTCCCAGGGTAAAAGAACCGTGCAACTGCTTACTTATCTCCTCTCCTCTTTCACTCATGGCCCCTGGTAAAACAAATACCGGATTGGTACTTCCCATTTCGGCATAAACAGGAATGGGTTCTTCTCGTTTCGAGGCAATATCGAACAATGCCCTACCTCCTTTTAGTGATCCTGTAAAACCAACGGCCTTTACGGCTTTATGGCTTACCAAATGCGTTCCCACTTCGTGGGAAATCCCATGGACCATGGAAAAAACACCATCTGGCATTCCCGTTTTCTTAGCTGCGGAAACAATGGCAAAAGCCACCAACTCCGAAGTTCCGGGGTGCGCAGGATGGGCCTTTACAATTACCGGGCATCCAGCTGCCAAAGCACTTGCGGTATCTCCTCCAGCGACCGAAAAAGCCAGTGGAAAATTGCTTGCACCAAATACAGCCACAGGGCCAAGGGGGCGCAACATGCTTCTTATGTCTACTCTTGGCAAAGGTTGCCTATCTGGAATGGCTTCATCAATCCTGGCATCTACCCACGAACCTTCTCGTACAAGCTCGGCAAAAAGCCTTAATTGCCCCATCGTTCTGCCTCTTTCGCCTATAATTCTACCTTCTGGCAAAGCTGTTTCCGCGCAAGCTCTTTGGACCAACCTATCTCCCAGGTTCATTATCTCATCTGCAATGGTTTCCAAAAACTTGGCCTTAGCTTCTCCAGACATATTCTTATATACCTTAAAAGCTTCCACAGCCATAGCAACTGCGCTATTTACTTCCTCAGAGGTTGCTTCGGTGAATGGAGTTTCAAGATTTTCTCCCCTAGCCGGGTCTATTCCATAAAAAGAAGTTCCACCAAGGGCAGATTCCTGAAATCCTAGATAATTCTTGCCGTGTAATTGCATATTCTCAGTTCTCGTATTTAAATCGGGTTCTAAAGATACCCAATCAAACAACATTCGGGAATACGAAATGTATCTAATCACAATATTTCCAAAACCTGAATTTATAGACATTCAACCCCCAAAACAGGTTATATCCTTTTGTTGGCTGATAATCCATGTCCTATTTCGTACTTTCATATCTTAGATTAGGGAGAATACAATGGTTGAAAGGATACTTCACGGCAACAACAGGATATTTTATCACTTCCTCTTTTGGATGGCCTATGTCCTGTTTTTTACATTGACCTGGGGCAGTTATGATGGGGAATACTGGGAAGAATTTCTTCAATTAGTATTCCTACTACCCTGGAAAATGATTCCTACCTACATCACACTGTACTATTTGATGCCCAAATACCTGTATCCGAAGAAAATGGGCATGTACATTGTAATTACCATCATACTAGCTATCAGTATGGCGATGATCGACAGGTACATGAACTGGAAATATCTGTATAGGTGGTTTCATTATGAAGATGGACATTGGAAGGACCCTCTTTGGTATTTTCCAAAGATTCTCAATTCCATGCTCAGGGTCTATACTCCTGTTTTTGTTGCCATGGCCATAAAATTGCAACGATTTTACTATCAGAAGGACAAAATCAACAAAGCACTTGAAAAAGAAAAGGTGGAAACAGAATTAAAGTTTTTAAAGGCTCAGATTCATCCTCATTTCCTTTTTAACACCTTAAACAGCATTTATTCGCTTTCATTGGAACAGTCTTCAAAAACCCCAGATGCGGTCTTAGGCTTGTCCAAATTTTTAGATTATATGTTGTATGAATGCAATGATCGTTTGATTACCGTGGAAAAGGAATGGGAGCAGCTTATGAACCTTGTCGCCCTGGAACGTTTGCGCTACGGAGATCAATTGAGCATAACCACCAATATTGAAGATGACAATAAAGAAAGTCACATTCCGCCGTTAATCTTGCTTCCATTTGTGGAAAATGCTTTTAAACATGGGGCAGATAATTTAATAACCGATTCTTGGATCAATATTGACCTTAAATTGGAAAACCAACAACTTCAATTTATGGTGGAAAACAGCAAGGCTTCTTCAGAATCCACGGAAGGGCTTGATAGTGACAAGAATATAGGACTCAAAAACGTAAGACGCCGTTTGGACCTCTTCTTTCCTGAAAAACATCAATTAAAGATATTGGAAGAAGAGGACAGCTTCTTGGTGAAGCTGGAAATTGACCTAAGTGATATTAGTTCTTAAATTGGAGGTATGGCGAGAAAAATTAAATGTATCATTGTAGATGATGAACCACTGGCCCAGAGTGTTCTTGTAAAACATGCTGATCAAATAGAGCAACTGGAAGTGGTAGCCGTTTGTGCCAACGCTGTGGAAGCTTTTGGACATCTACAGGACAAGAATATTGACGTCGTTTTTCTCGATATTAAAATGCCCAAAATTAATGGGATGGAATTGTTGGAATCCCTTGACACCCTTCCCCTGGTAGTATTTACAACTGCTTACCGTGAATTTGCCATAAGAGCATTTGAATTGGATGCCATTGATTATTTGCTCAAACCAATATCTCTGGGGCGTTTCATGAAAACTATTTCAAAGGTCAACCGGTACTTGATGGGCACTGATTCTGTTGGCAATGAAGGAAATGAGAAAAAAGAGTCGCAAACCGGGAAAATTCCAAACGACTCGGGTATACTGTATATCAAATCCAATAGAAAGATCCTAAAATTGGATCTGAACGACATTAACTATTTGGAAAGTTTAAATGACAAGGTAATCATCCATACATGTGGTGGAAACCAGATTTCAACTACGCAACGCATTGGATATTTAGCTGAAAAGCTTCCAAAAAAACAGTTTCTGAGAATCCACAGGTCTTTTATTGTTGCTGTTGACAAAGTGGTTGCTTTCAATAGCATTATGGTAGAAATTAATGGCAAAGAGCTTTCCATAGGACGTAACTACCGTTCACATGCCTTAGAGACACTTCAAATACACTCTGATCAATAATCTAAGTACCAAAAAGGCCCTTAACTTGTTAAGCATTCCTTAAATCCAACTTCAATGTTGGCGTTCCAACATTTACGACACGGTACAGACCATTTTCGGCATCAAACAGCGTCTAAACGTCATTTACCCACTTAGAACATCTATTCCCAAAATGCATTTGTTGACGGATATCAAGTAGACTTTCTTTAGGTATCACCAAAAAACAACATCGCATGAAAATTGTCTGTTCTTTCCTTGTACTCCTGGTAGTTGCATCTGGTTTTGCTCAAAATGGAGGCGGCGATACCCGCGCTGAATTTAGGTACCATATTAAAAAGGCAGTTGCCCCTGTAAAGTTGGATGCAGTGATTGGAGACAATGAATGGGACGGTCACGAACTCATTACCAACTTTTTCAACCATTGGCCCAATGACCAAGGTAGAGCACAAAATCAAACTGAGGTAAAAATGACCTATGACGACCAAAATCTTTATGTATTGGCTAAATGTTTCGATAAAGAAGAACGCATTGTGCAATCTCTTGTTCGTGACAATGATGATGACTATTGGGGAAGCGATAATTTCTCTGTTGTTTTTGATCCAGTAAATACCAAACAAAGTGGGTTTATGTTTGGGGTTACTGCTGGCGGAGCCGAATTGGAGGGCAGTCTTACCATTGAAGGCTCACAGACCTGGGTCTCTGAAAACTGGGACAATAAATGGGCATCCAAGACCGCACAATATCACGACTTTTGGCTTGTAGAAATTGCTATTCCTTTTAAAACTTTACGCTATAATGCCAACCAGTCTTCTTGGGGTGTCAATTTTATCCGAGGAGACAAACAAAACAATGCTTACACTACATGGACCCAGTTTCCAGTAAACTTCAACGGTGTTAGCATGAACTACATGGGAACCCTGGAATGGGACCAAAGTCCGGAAAAAGCCAAGGGCACCTTTATTCTAAATCCCTATGTTACCTCTTCCTCCTTAAGGGACTACGAGGATACAGATCAAGAAGAGGCCCAACTGGACAGCGACCTTGGTGGCGAGGTTAAAGTTGCCTTGACCAGTAGCCTCAATCTGGACCTCACCTTATTCCCCGATTTTTCAAATGCTGACGTGGACCAACAGGTCACCAACATTACGCGTTTCAATATTTTTCTTCCCGAACAACGTAATTTCTTTCTGGAGAACAACGATATCTTCTCCAACTTTGGAACCTACGACATTAAACCCTTCTTTTCAAGAAGAATCGGTATTATGGATGGCGAGCCTATCCCTATCGACTTTGGAGGAAGACTGACCGGAAACATCTCGCCAAACCTAAGAATAGGGGTAATGAACATCCAAACGCGGCGTACCGATGAGTTTGCTGCCCAAAACTATAGCGTAGCCGCGTTTCAACAAAAAGTACTGAAGAGATCGGTGGTCAAGGGAATGTTCATCAATAGACTGGCAACCAGTAACACCGAGGAACTGGAATATTCGCGAAACGCCGGACTAGAATTCAGTTATATATCAGAAAGTGGCCGGTTGAACAACACCTTTATGTACCACACTTCCTTGACTCCTGAAAATTATGATGACACCTATTTTTATGGTTTTGAGGGAAACTATACCTCCAAAAGATTCAGGACTGGGTGGACCCTCAACGTTGTGGGTGAAAATTACATCACCGAATTGGGAATAAACCCACGTTTGGAAAACTACAATGCAGAAACTGAAGAAACCATTAGATTGGGCTATACTTTAATCAATCCCTGGGTACGTTACCTCACTTTTGTGGAAGGTGAGAACAAAAAGCTGAATTATCATGGATTGCGTACCTGGCACAATATGTATTTGAACTCTGACGGCACTTTTAACGAAAGTCAGAACAACTTAGGCTACGATTTTGAATACAGGAACACTAGCAGAATGACTTTGTTGGCCCGCTATCGCAAGGTGGACCTTCTTTTTCCAACATCGCTTTTGGGAGATGACTATACTCCTATTCCCACAGCAGATTATTCTTTTGCTTGGGCCGAGCTGCGCTTCAGCTCCGACGTGCGAAAGAAATTCGTCTGGAACACCAATTTGGCCTATGGTGATTTTTTTAACGGAACCCGATTGGGTGCTATGGTGCAGGGCTCGTTCAGATTACGACCCTGGGGAAGTTTTGGACTGACCTATGACTACAACAATATTCAACTTGCCGAAGGGTTTGGTCAGGACAATTTGCATCTTATACGCCTAAATGGAAACATTAGCTTTTCCAACAAACTGTTTTTGAGCAATGTTATGCAGTACAATTCGCAAAGCGATAATTTCAGTGTTTTTTCCCGTTTGCAATGGAGGTACAGTCCAATGTCCGATATCTTTTTGATATTTAATGAAAACCACGACACTGTAGGCTCTGGCATCAAAAATAGGTCGGTGGTGCTAAAAGTTACGTATTGGCTTTAGCAAATATTTGCCAGGGGGCCTAAAGCTAGATCAATTCCTTATTTTTGCATTAGTTAGTACAGAATGATGCAAAAAAAGTTAGTTGCCCCTTCCTTATTGGCTTCGGATTTTGCCAATTTACAACGAGATATAGAAATGGTTAACCAGAGTGAAGCCGATTGGTTTCATTTGGATGTTATGGACGGCGTATTTGTGCCGAACATTTCCTTTGGAATGCCAGTAATACAAGCTATGGCAAAGCATGCCAAAAAGCTTTTGGACGTTCACTTGATGATTGTGGACCCTGATAGGTATATCAAAACCTTCGCAGAAGTGGGCGCAAACAACCTCTCTGTTCACTATGAGGCCTGCACCCATTTACACCGTACGTTACAGGCCATTAAAATGGAAGGTATGAAAGCAGGGGTTGCCCTTAATCCTCATACTTCAGTTAAACTATTGGAAGATACCATTGCAGATATTGATTTGGTGGTCTTGATGAGCGTAAATCCAGGATTTGGCGGTCAAGCCTTTATAGAAAACACCTATAACAAGGTCAAAGACCTTAAAAACCTCATCGAACAGAAAAATTCCGGTGCACTAATTGAAATTGATGGAGGGGTCAATGCTGGCAATGCCAAAAAGTTGGTTGAGGCCGGTGCTGACATTTTAGTAGCGGGAAGCTTTGTTTTTAAAAGCGAAAATCCAACCGAGACCATCAAAAAGTTAAAAGAAGAGATTGCATAATGCAAGAATTTGATATTGTTATAATTGGGGGAGGTCCTATAGGGATTGCCTGCGGCCTCGAGGCCAAAAAAAATGGGATTTCTTACTTGATCATTGAAAAAGGACCTATTGTAAATTCCTTGTTCAACTACCCCATCAATATGCAGTTTTTCTCTTCTTCTGAAAAATTGGAAATTGACAATATTCCCTTTATCAGCAAAGAGGCCAAACCTAAACGTAATGAGGCTTTGGAATATTACCGAAGAATTGTCACTTCAAATAATTTGAACATCCATCTTTTTGAAAAGGTTACAGAAGTAAATAAACAAGGGGAATCATTTCAGGTAGAAACCGACAAAGGCCACTACCTAGCAAAAAACATTATTGTTGCTACAGGATTTTATGATTTGCCCAATACGATCAATGTTCCGGGTGAAAATTTGCCCAAAGTCTCCCATTATTACAAAGACCCGCATTTTTACGCCAGTCAAAAATTAGCGGTGGTCGGGGCAAGTAATTCTGCCATAGATGCGGCTTTGGAATGTTGGCGAAAAGGGGCAGAGGTGACTTTGATCATCCGTGGTCCGGAAGTTGGCCAGAGGGTTAAATATTGGGTGCGACCAGATATTATCAACCGAATCGACGAAGGGAGCATCAAAGCCTACTATAATTCTAATGTAAAAGAAATCAGAGCGAATGAAATTGTAGTGGACACTGATGATGGTGAACTCACTCTTGAAAATGATTTTGTATTGGCCCTAACAGGTTATAAGCCAAATTTCACCTTCTTGGAGAAATTGGGTATTGTATTGTCTCAGGATGAAAAACGCTTGCCAAGTTATGACCCCAACACTATGGAAACCAATGTTCCCGGTCTGTTTTTGGCTGGTGTTATTTGTGGAGGTATGGAAACCCACAAATGGTTCATTGAGAATTCCAGAATCCATGCCCCAATCATTATCAAGGCCATAAAAAGCAAGATGCAGCCTGTGTAAAAGGATTCTTGGAAGCCGTTAAAATTTCGTATTTTCAAGTGACTCTAAACCAGGATACTATGAAAATGATCAAACAATTGCATCTGGCTTCCCAATACCTGGCCGCTGCCGGAAAGAGTTTTTTAGAACACAAAGCGGATGACAGTCATACCAATTTAGAGTTTTCCATTGAAACAAAAAGTTTGTTGACTCGGGCTTTCGATGGATCAAAAACCCAACTTGGCCTAAATTATAAAACCTTTTCCCTGGACTGGATAGCCTCTCAGTCTGAATCCATTTCCTTAAATGGAAAAACCCATCAACAACTTATAGAATGGCTCGCTGAGATGACTAAAAAATCAGGTCTTAACAAAACCTATGAGTACAATCTTCATTACCAGTTGCCCTACTCTTTAGATGATGGAGAAGAATTCAAGTTATCAAGTAAAGAAGAGGTAGAAGAGTTGATTCGTTTACGAACATTGGCCCAAAACGTGATTTCGCAATTTTTAAAAGAAGAGCAGCTGGAATCAGAAATTAGGATATGGCCCCACCATTTTGATACTGGAGCTTTCGCTCATTTGCACGATGGTTCTGGAAAATCCGTTGGTCTGGGAATGGCCATTCCAGATAACATGATAGACGACCTTTACTTTTACATTAGCGGTTATAGAGGGCACGATAACTTGAACACCTGGGCCTTTCCTGCCCTTTCCCATGGCAAATGGGTCAACAATGGATTCAAGGGAGCGGTTATGCCGGCTTCGAAAACCGATGAAACTACCGTATTGCAATTTTTTAGAGAAGCACTGAAAGGATATCAATCATAATTCCAGGCCAGTAGACCTTTAGATCAAACTCTAGCTGTTCATGTCAGTTAAGCCAACAAATCTTATTCAATCCTTAGAATTTGATTTTCCTCTAAATCATTTTGAGTTGAGCCTCTAGGGCTCCATTTTCTTTAAGCATAGTCCTTCCATCTCTAAAACTAAGGTAAGAATGCCCTTTTTTATGATTTAGTATGCTTATTTCATTGAGCATTCCCCAATGTCGTGTGATTTCTTTCCAAGCAAAAAGCAGGGAGTGTTCAGGGTCATAAATGTGGGTGGCCTCCCCTCCTGCACCATTGATTTCAATCACACTGAAGTTTTTACCTTCTGAAAGCTCCTCTAGAGTATTGTAGAGCACATCTAAACGACCATAATGAAATCCTTCCATTTTGGAACATATACTGTCAATTGTACCCGAAAGATTCTTGTTCAATTTATGAGTGATATCCACAAATTTCGCTCCTCGGGTATGACTCCCAAAAGGCACCAAAATGAACTCCTCTCCTTCTTCCAGAACTCTTTTGAGGTCAGATCCAAATTTCTTCTTTAAAGCTTCCAACTGCAGATGGCTACGTGGATTCTTTTTGATCAATTCCAAAATGGAGCTTTGTCCATCACCTATTACTGATAAAAATTGTTTGGAAACAATTCCTGTTATCTTTCCATGTTCCTCATCAGGTTTCCGTACATAAAAAATACCTACTTCCTTGGTAAATGGTATCAGTTCCTGTACCAAAAAATCCGAAGGGGTCTTCAACATATACTCCCTAAACGCATCCTTGCTGTGGATTTTTTCCACGCCAAACGCTTTCATACCAATATCTGGCTTGGCAATAAATGGAAAACCAATGCCCGCAGCCAATACATTTTCCAAAACCTCTTCGGGAATGTCATTTTTTGATACCCAAATAGTTTTAGGGATAAACTGTTGGGGAATCATCTTATATATTTCCATTTTTGATTCCATGGCCATTCCACCATTCTTCATAGAAGGATTTGCAGCATTGAAAAAGAAAAAAGAACGCGCTTTTATTGAATAGTACAGCCATACTGGAAACAAAGGATAATAAATAGCCCATAAGGGCCAGTATTCCCAGTGTGTAAGCTTATGCCATTTAAGTCTCCAACGGTTCATTTAGGTCAAAGTAAGGGGATTAAACAGCTTTTCGTATTCCGTGTTGTTCAGCAGGTCCAGATGTCGCATTTTGATATCTTTTTCCCCTAAAACCGCCTGCGTAACACTAAAGGTCCGTAATCCGGTTTTTCTATCGATAATGAATCCATTTTCGTAATCCTCATGATTGTTGGAATGAAAATCCACCACATGGGAAGCCTCTATATTGGAGTTGGATCTCAAGAATTCATCAAACAAAGAGGCTCTTTCAGTGATTACGGGGTCTTCATACAAAGTCACGGAGGACCAAATGTAACCCTTTGTCTTGTCCAAATGTTTAAAATATTTTTGATTGCCATCCCATCTAAACTCCAATAATTGGGCATCAAAAAGAACCAGGGTAAAAGGCTCAATATTGTACAGTTCCATTTCCTGTAACATAGAAACCGGGTCTGAAGCACTTACTATATCCAAAAGAACAAGCCCCCTACTCTTCGAGTAACTTTTTTGTCTAGTATGACGAACAAAGGCTCCATTCAATAAAACTGTCACCACACCATTTTCATTAACTGCAAACCATGTGCCCCCGGCCAAAGGGTCTTTCGGAAAGAGAACCTTGGTGGAATTGATCACCTCCTCTTTAGGCTCAAAAGCTAAGGGACGGGAAATATGTTCATCCCTATTTGAGGTAATGAAATATTTATCACCGCTGGAAATAAAACTTACTGTGCACATGCTTGTCGATATTGAAGAGTGGAAGGGGCCACTCCAAAAGATTCTGGTAGGTGAAGAGATGTAAAATGCTGGATTCCAACTTTTATAAGGGCATGGTGATGGATGGTATGCTCCAAATTGTACATGACCTCTCTATAAAAATTAGACTCTAAACAAGTCTCGGAGTCTCCCAATCCGTATGTAACCTTGAGGACCTTATTAGGTCGTTCCAGATGTTTTTGGATATAATTTAAACGTTCAATGGCAAACGGTAATTCTTGTTCTATTCTTTTATCCCTGTTGCGCCTATCATAGGAAACATCAGCCTTATCATAACCATCAATCAAACATAGATACAGCTCTATTATATGGCGGGTATGCTGTCCAATAGATGCATCTGAAAGTATTTTGCATGGCGAAGCATAGCTTTCTTTCGGAAGATCAAGCAGAATTTCCTTGAACTGCTCCAGGGTATCTATGGAAGATTTGAACATAGTATTTAAGATGTTTTATAGTTTAGTTTTTTCTTGAGCATTAAGAACATAAGATAGAAAGAAAATCCAAGGTAAAGCAACCCCATCAACAGATTGGTGACCATGTTATATTTGGCGTACTTCGTAAATATATATTTGCCGGCCAGGATAAAAACACCCAGTCCAAACAGTGTCCCAATTCCTATTCCGATTAGATAAAACACATAGGAGGTTTTAGAAGTTTCCAGAATTCCTTTACTATCCAAAACTTTGTTCCATGTCATCCAAAAAGGAATCTGTAATGGGTTCAAGGCACTCAATAAAATACCAAGAACAAAGGTTGAGCTAAATTGCGGCAATAGGTCCATTTTGGAATCAAATTCTGAAACATGGGCCATATTTATAAAATTGGATATTGCCAAGTAGAGCAGCAGCACTATTCCAAATGGAACAAGGTAGTACAACAACTTTCCACTTAGATTCAGCCTTTCGTTGCCAAAAAGGGTCAATCGAACTACAACAAGTTCAACCAAAACCACCGCCAACGCAAACCAAACGGCAGAAAACAATCCCCTCGATGCGGCAATGTCAAAAGCTGTCAGGTTCAATGTTCCAAAAGGCAAAGCGCCCAAAAAACTGATGAGAAGACCTGAGAAACATACTTTTGAAAGTTTTGTCATATCAACTACTAGGCTGAACCCTTTTTTGAGCACATGAAGTGCCTGTTTTTATTAATAACAAATTTATCTTTTCCTATTGGACTACGAGTTACGAGATAGGTTACCGTTGCATTGCTTTTTCCCAATTTTTATCCGCTTGAGCCTTCAGTTTTTCAGGGGATTCCTGGAGCCATAGTGCCAAGGTGTTGTTTTTTCCCTTGTTGTAGAAAAGGTACAGTTTGCCATCTCGTATTTCAAAAGTGCTAGCATTGATGCTTACTTTTTTTCCTGAAACTCCCATAGCGTAGGCACAATATCCACCATATTGAGGGATATAGTTTTTGGGTGAAGCTTCAAACTTGTCCAAATTATCTTGGTTGCTAAACTTGTATTGGACTCCATCAAATACGGAACGAAACTCTTCTTGTCCCTCCCTCGGTTCATTATCAAAGTATGAGACTACATCATAGCCGTTCGCAGCATATCCTTTCTTTGTATTGTAATCAATGGTTTGGGCCGAAAGAACACCACCAAACAACATCAACACTGCAAATAATACATTTCTCATCTGATCACTATATTTTCGGTATTCTCCCTAACCATTTAGCCCTTAAGTCATTATTTTTTTGATTTCCTTTCAAATCAAAAAAACAAAAACCCATTTGAAGGGTTGGTGAGCCACATCATATTACCAATAATAAAGTAGGTCTATATTTGTTATTGACCTCATTATCAATAGTGATGCTGCTCATTACAGTTATAGTCGTTTATATCATCATTGCACTGAGCATGGTCATCAGTTTGTTGCTCAATGGTGTACGCCCAAGTAAGACTTTGGGGTGGTTATTGGCAATTTTCACCATTCCTGTTGGTGGTTTTTTACTGTATTTGATGTTGGGTAGAAATCGAAGGAAAAACAAGCTTTTTCCTTTACAAAATGACTTTTTTGAAGATTTGCCCTATGACTTCAAACAAAAAGACCTCCCAGTTCTAGAAAATCATACCAAAACTGTGGAACTGATCCAAGGCACCTCCAAATGTCCGGTGACAAATCACAACGAGATTACCCTCCTAAAAGATGGCAAGAATACTTTTGAGAGTATTTTCAAAGCTTTGGAAGACGCCAAAGAACACATACATCTGCAGTACTACATCTTTGAGGACGGCCTTCTAGCCCAGAAGTTGTTGGAAATATTTGAGAGGAAAGTAAAAGAAAATGTACAGGTCAGGCTTTTGTATGATGGTATTGGCAGCTATTCATTGAGCAAAAGGTATCTACGTAAACTTCAAAAAATAGGGGTTGAGGTAGTGCAGTTTCTCCCCTTCAGGTTTGGACGTTTTTTGTCTTCCTTGAATTATAGAAACCATAGGAAAATAATTGTAGTGGACAACAAAATAGGTTTCACCGGAGGCATCAACATTTCCGACAAATATTTAAAAGGAGACCCTTCTGTGGGAAAATGGCACGATACCCATTTAAAAATTGAAGGTGAAGCAGTTTCTTACCTCAATAGGGTATTTATTTCGGACTGGTTTCTTGCTAGCAAAAAGAAAGTGGACTTTACCTCCTTTAACGTTGTAAAAACCCCAGAGGAATCAACTTCAATGCAAATAGTGCCCAGTAGTCCAGATGACGATTTCCCCATTATGGAACAGGTTTATTTTTCAATCATCAATGGGGCCAAAAAATATCTTTACATAACCAATCCCTATATCATTCCCAACCATGCCATACTCCAAAGTTTAGAGACAGCGGCCCTGAGTGGTGTGGATGTGCGTCTGCTGATGTCTTCAAGTACGGATATGAAATTGGTGGATTGGTGTGTTAGAGCCTATTTTGATTCCTATCTTAAAGCTGGAATCAAAATCTATCTTTACCCTGATGGAATTCTACACAGCAAGGTCATGATCTCTGATGACACCATTGCCAGCGTGGGCACGGCAAATCTTGATAATCGAAGTCTGCAGCAAAATTATGAGGCCAATGCCATATTGTACAGTCCTTTGCTTTGCAAAGAATTAAAGGCTGATTTTTTAATGGATTGCTCCAAGTCAAAAAAACTAACGGACCATCTCACTTTTAGCAATCGGCCATGGGTAAATAAACTTATTGAAGGTAGTGCCAAACTTATGAGTCCCTTGTTATGACACTGGGTTTACAAATCCCAATTCATTTTTACAGGTTCTGTCCTCTTCCCAACAATCAATATTGTAGAGTGTTGTTTCCGCAATTCGCTGAAGCGCTTCTCGAGTAGCAAAAGCTTGGTGTGGAGTCAACAACACATTGGTCATGGCAATGAGTTCTTTCAGCTGCTCATCTTTGATGCCCCTAGCACTGTTATCTTTAAAAAATATGCCTTTTTCGTTCTCGTACACATCCGTGGCGTAGCCCGCCAATCGGCCATCTTTTAATACTTCCAGTAGGTCCTTGGTTTTTACAATCGCTCCTCTTGCCGTATTGATCAACAGGGCTCCCTTTTTCATGGACCCCAACAATTTTGAGTCAAAAATATGGTGCGTATCATAGGTCAATGGCACATTTATGCTCACAATATCACACTGTTTGCAAAGCTCCTCAAGTTCTACATACTCCAAATCATATTGATTTTCCAAAAAATGATTCTTCTTCAAATCTGTCCCTAAGACCTTGCAGCCAAATGCATGTAATATCTTCACCATAATGGAACCAATTCGTCCCGTACCAAAAACCCCAACCGTTTTGCCCTCAAGATCAAAACCAATAAGATCCTTGACCATAAAATTATAGTTGTGTACTTGGTCATTGGCCCGAATTAGATTGCGATTGAGAGCCAATAAAAGACAAATGGCATGTTCAGCAATGGCATGTGGGGAATACTCGGGAGCATAGGCCACTTTTATACCCAAACGCTTTGCAGACTTAACACTAATGTTGTTATATCCAGTAGATCTTAAGGTAACGTACTTGACCCCCATCTCCTTCAAAATTTCAAGAACCACCAAAGAGGCTTCATCACTTGAGAAAATGGAAATAGCATCGTAGCCTGCCGCCATAACAGCTGTCGTAGAGTCTAAGGCACGGGCTTCAAATCTAATCTTATGCCTATCCGCATTTACAGCTTTGATGTTTTCAATTTCAAAATCCTTGGCGCTATAAACAAGTACTTTCATTTTTCTTTCGTGGGTTTATTAGGGTGATTTGCAAATGACCTTTCAGCCACATCAGAACTGCTTAGTTGAGCAGTCTTTTTTGTTTTTTCTTTTTGATTACTTTGGATACAATGTTGAACATTTTGGTTTTCGTATCTCGATACTGTTCAAAGTATTCTTCCACTTCTTCTTTTAGATCGGCATGGGTATCCAAATAGGCATTCTCCATTCTTTTTTGATCCACATCATCCACCATGATCTGCAACTGATTTTCATGTAATCGAACCCTTTTGAAGAGTTTTTGTAAATCTTTTTCCAAAGTGTCCAGCATCTCAACCACTGGTTTTATGGTATTGAACATGTTTGCATCAATAATATCCAGGGTGTAATCCTTGACCATATTGTTCAAGAATTTTTGCTCATCCTTAGCAAATTCCAGTTCAGAATTCCATTTTTTCGATTCTACGTGAAGTTCGTCTGCACTGAACCATTCTCTGTATGATTTATTTTGGGTTTTTGATTTCATATTTTCAATATTGTAGCGGCAAATGGAATCCATTTGCCGCGTGTTCCACATCAAACAACCTCGATTATCTTTTTTGGGTTTTCCATTGCTCCATCTTTCTTAAGAAGATTGAGACTTAAAATCCCGTTCTCATAGGTTGCCTTTACATCCTTTGTTTGATCTACCGAATTGGGCAATTGCATGGTTCTTGTAAACGCATTGTAATTAAATTCCCTTCGGGTATACTCTTCATCTTTTTCGGTTTCTTCCTTACTTTTTTTGGCAGAAACCTCCAAGACGTCATCCTTCATGGTAATTTCAAAATCCTTTTTTTCAAAGCCGGGGGCTGCAATCTCAATTTCAAAATCACCATCATGTTCTTTCACGTTCATGGATGGAAGGGATTTCTCCAAGTTGAAAAAATCGTCATCAATGAAAGTGTCCCTGTTGAAGAAATCAATCAGGCTTTCGTTCCATGGGAATCGTTTTCCCTTTAGTTTAACAAGTGACATAATAACAGGTTTTTAGATTAATGAATTATGTTCTATTTCAATATAAAATCAGGCCTTGGGCCTAAAATGATCTATGTCAACATGAAGGTTTTCTTCTTTTAAGCACCGAACCGGCATAACTATAGACCTCTGTCTTTAGTTTT
This sequence comes from Flagellimonas nanhaiensis, assembly GCF_003382275.1. Classification (GTDB taxonomy): domain Bacteria; phylum Bacteroidota; class Bacteroidia; order Flavobacteriales; family Flavobacteriaceae; genus Flagellimonas; species Flagellimonas nanhaiensis. Next base: position 32,470 of record NZ_QTJX01000005.1, on the reverse strand, counting down.
AGGTAATCATCAAAGTATTGCAACACCTTGTCCTGAAGTGCATGGTGCTTTTGAAAGAAATTCTTATCGCATATTTCCGGTGTGCACTCGATAATTCCACCTAAAAGGTTTATGTGCTTTAAAACAGCCTTTTTAAGCCGTTCTTTTTCCTTTTTTGACTTTAGCAGTTCTTGTCTGTAGGTTACTAACCTCTCAAATAGATTGGGTGTCCTGGGCTCAAAGACATAGGAGTTCAATAGTTTTTCAATAAAGGTCATTTCGTCCTCAATGAATTGAAGATGAGATTTCCATCTTTGTAATTGGGAATTGAGTACCTCTATTTTCTTTTCTTTGACCATATTCCGTGCCGTTCATTAAGTAATGGCGACTCATGAATATAAAGTTTGGTCGGTCTATTTGAAATGATTTAGGTCAATTTAGGGCGTGGTCAAACGAATTATTGATAACGGTCGTCTACATTGAAGGAGCGTTTGACCAACGCCTTAAATTGATTTTGAGTCATACTATCTGTTTTTTCCTTAAGCTTTACTTTATTGGCCAATTGAGGATAATTGGATTCCAGCTCTCTCATAAATTTATCAGGTGCTTCGGCCGGGCCAAACAATGCCAATTGGTCCGCATCTACCAGCTCCTGGGCAATTTTGGCAAAATATCGCTTTAGCTGATGTTTCTCTGTTTCTAAATATTTGCTGTCCTGAACTACATCTTGGGGACCCCATCTGGTTTTTGAACGTGAGCCTCCTTTGGGGTTAAAGAAATCCAATTCCGAAGGAATTGTAAAAATGCTCTTTTCCTTCCCATCTTCCAAGATTACTCCAAGCGCTTCCTGTTTATCCAACCAAATTCCTATTTGCTTCATTATTATCTTTTTCAATTATCATTGAGTTCCAAAATTGGGATAGTGGGGTCATACCCTATTTCCTTGACCAATGGGTTGGAAAGCATACTTCCAAAAAACCAATGTTTACGATTGAGGAAAGCTATCATATCACAAGGTTTGTTCTCCATAAAAAGATTGATGCCCTTACTCACTTTGACCCCAGGCACAAAATGCATTTCATAATCCGACCCATTCAAGATGTCCTGCAACAATTGTTTATTGGCTTCTTCGCTCTTGCTCAATTTACCATCCTTATCCTTGTCAATATGCACTACATTGATTTTTGAATCATGTAGTTTGGCTATTTCTATCAGATGTCCTATTTCCTGTTTTTTATAATCGGTCTTGTAATCGGTTGGAAACAGAATTTCTTTTGGAGTTGAAAAAGAATAGTCCACGGGCACGGCAATGACCGGGCATTCTTTGATTCTTTCCATTACAGCTACGGTATTGGTCCCAAAAATCCTAGCTCGGGATTCAGTGAGCCCTTTGGTTCCCATGATAACAATATCTATATCCTTTGCGGCTATGACGTGGTTAATGGCCTCAACAATGCTATTGAACGTACTTATGGAATGAAACCTATGTTTTGGGTTTTCAGGATACAACTTTATCATTTTCATTAAGCGCTCCATTTTTACCCGGGAATCTTTCTTTGCAGTTTCATAAAGACGTTCACCAGGTTCGGGAACCATCATACTGTCCAAAGTATACCCAGAAACTTGAAAGGCGTTCAACACGTAAAAATCGCATTCAACATCTTTGTAAAGTTGCATTGCATAGCGCAATGCATTCAATGCATTCCGGGAATAATCTGTGGGCAATAAAACTCGCTTGTCCATTTGATATAGCTTTGGTTTTCCTTAAAGCTAGTTTACATTATGCTTTTAAAACATGACGAAGGTCAATTTTTGGCCTGGGGTAAAATCAAAAATGGCAAATCCAATTTCACATTCAATTCCTTAATGATTCCCTTGCCTATAAATTCCAAGAAAAAATGATGTGGATAATACACCATGCAGAGCATATCAATACTCCATAGATCCACGAACTCCAGAATGGTCTTGGCCTTGTTTTGGAGCACAGGCATTTCTATTTCCTTGGACATTCCATTGGAAAATGCCGTAAAGAAATCCGCTTTGTTCTTGGATGCGGTGTTATCTTCCTTTCCTTCTTCAATGGTCATGGGCACCAATTCACATTTGGCGACTCCGGTAATGAATTTTAGAGCTTCAACGTTCTTGGAAGTAATGGGATTGGCATAGTTGGAGATAAAGGCCATTTTAGATACTTTTTTAAAGTCTATCTCCAGAGGAACTATCAAAATGGGGCAACAGGTAATTTCCCGAACCAATTGCATTGCATTGTTTCCGAACAAAATATCTTTCATTTCATCATGTCCTTTATTACCAATAACCATAAGGTCGAAATTATTTTCTTTGGCATACTGTGCCACACCGTCTATTAAATTTGAGTGTAACCCGGTTTTTTTAAACGTATGTCTTTGATTCTTCCCAACATCCCGGACCAATCTGTGCACAATGGAATCGAGACCTTCCTTTGATTCATCTTTGGCTACTTGTCCGCCATCAGCATAAACATTGAGAACATGGAATGTGCATTCTTCATCTTCCAATAGATGCGCAGCATAGAATAGAGCATTGTATGAGTTATCTGAAAAATCGGTAGGTACCAGCAATTGTAACATGTCTTAAGATTTAGATTTATATGGAAGTACTAAAAAGGGAACATTGGAGTGCAATCCGATGTTTCTTATCACGGGTTCAACAAAAAGGCGTTCCAAAAAAGAATGTTTGTTCTTTACCATGACCAGTAAACCAAATGGAACGCGCTCTTGAAAAACATTTATGGCATTTATCAATTCTTGGTCAGGTAAGTCATGAACTTGATGAGGCGTGTCTTTGATCATCTTTTCCAAAGCCCTTTTATATTTTTTCTGCTCCGATGTCAATCCTTGCGGAGCTGTAACGTGTATGACGTTTATCTTACTTTCCCAAATTTTGGACAACCAAAGTATTACATCAAGCTCCGTGCGTTTATAGTCTATCTCGTAGTCCGTTGGGAACGCGATTTCTTTGAGAGCCGAAAATTTATAGGTCGAGGGAACCGCCAGTACCGGAATGCCCACCTTCCTAAAAATATGTACTGTATTGGAACCAAAAAGAACCTCTTTGGCTCCAGTAGCTCCCTGGGTACCCATTATAATCATATCTATGTTCTCGTTCTTTACCACGGAACACATTTCGTCATCCAAAGTATTGAAGGCAGCATGCGGAACATAGGTATGTTTAGGGTTGGGATATAGTTTCCTTAAACGCTTTACAATCTTATCCAAGGTTGTTTCGGCCAAGTGTTGATGGTCATCTGGCAATCCAAATTTACCAGGACTTCCCATGGAATAATCCACCCTGTAAAGGGCAGGTGTGTACGCATGAACAATAAAAAATATACATGTTGTGCTCTGGAGCAATTCCACAGCATAGCACATTGCATTGAATGCGTTTTCCGAGAAGTCTGTTGGCAATAGTATCTTTTTCATTGGATTAGTTTCAACCCTACATCATATAAAACTATAGCAGCAGGTACTTTCATACTATGATATCCATCAATTGGAGAGAAAATCCGATTTTATAAATTGCGGTCATAATTGCAAAACAGATGAAAGCAAGCTTTTCGGAAATCATTGGTACGGATCAATTGGTATTGATTGATTTTCATGCGGATTGGTGTGGCCCCTGTAAAATGTTGGCCCCTATTTTGAAGGAAGTAAAGGAAGAGATGGGGAGTGCTATCAGAATAATCAAGATTGATGTGGATAAAAACCAATCTTTGGCCAGCAAATATCAAGTTAGGGGAGTCCCCACGATGATTGCATTTAAAAATGGAAAGCAACTCTGGCGGCAATCAGGGGTATTGCAAAAACAGTCCATAATACAGACGTTACAATCCTTTTTGTAGTGTTTTTATTCAAAAAGGTGTGTTACCAAAAATGGCACTGAAGTATTGAACGATATCTTTTTGATGACAGCTTCACGGGTCAATTTTTCAAAAAAGCCATGCCAATAATTGATCATGGCCACCATATCTATCTTTTCGTTGTTCTCCACCAAATCCTGTATTGTTGTACTAACGGATGCCCCGCTGTCAACGTCCACAAACTTATGATTTACAGATTTTAGGTGTTCTTTTATAAGGTCACGGGCATTTTTCTGTTGTGGACTTAGCTCTTCGGGGTTTCCAACATAGGTGATTTGAACCTTGGAATCAAACAGTTTTGCAATTTCTATTAAGGGTTTAAACTCATAGGCTTCGTAGAGATGTTCATAGCCTGTTGCCAGTAAAATTGTGTTGATGGTTCCCTCACTTTTATACTCTTCAGGAACGGCTATAATAGGGCAGAAATTGATATCCTTGATAATTTTGTAGGTATTGCTTCCCATAAATACTTCCTTAAGACCGGTAGCCCCTTTGGTTCCCATAATTATACAATCAACCTCTTTTCCATAGACCGTTCTACCCACTGCATTGGTAAGACTATCTACTATGGACAATGTTGTGAAGGTATGTTCTGGATTCTGATCTATGGACTTGATTCTTTTCAACACCTTTTCAAGCCCTTGTTCAGATTCCTCTTTTAATATTCTAAAAAGTCTGGTCTCATTTAACTTCGCTCTTTTTGTAGTAAGTCCTGAGGAGCCTACTTTAAAAGCGTTTATAACAAAAAACTCACAAGGAGCTTCTTTGAAAATGGACAACGCATATTCAATTGCGTTCCACGCATTCTCGGAAAAATCGGTGGGCAATACTATTCGTTTCATACGAAAACTATTTTAGGTTATCCGTCAAAATCTGGTAGCACCAGTAGAGGCACCTGGGTCCTAAAGCTCACTTTTTTTACCACAGGTTCCTGGGTCAATCCTTCAAAAAAACCATGAGAGTGATTGGTAAGTACTATCATATCGGCTTTTTGCTCTTCTGTAAACTGTCTGATTGCTTCCGCTACAGTTGTCCTGATTTCCACTCTATGAAATGAAGTAGGGTAATCTCCAAAACGCTTTTTTAAAACCTCCTTATTGGCCTGTTGCAATTCTGACAGTTTAAATTCTTGGGCAACATGGAATACGTTTATCTGAGGTTTCCATTGTCGGAATAATTGAAGCAGTGGGCACAATACATTTTTGGGGTAAAAATGAGCATACTCCGTTGGAAAGACCACCAATTGCAATTTTTGGAAGTTAAAGGCCTCTGGCACCACCAAAATGGCACAGTTCTTTACTTTTTTAAGCACTTTTACCGCATTACTTCCCATAAAAATCTCTTTGGCTGCGGTTGAGCCCTTGGTTCCCATAACTATGGCGTCCAAATCATATCTGGACACTAATTGTTCAATGGTTTCAACTAAATCCCCAGCAACGGAAAGTACTTCAAAACTATGTTTTGAATTCTTGTGGTTTGTATCTAAATACTCTTTGGCTTTTGCCAATTCTGCTTGTGATGCTTCCGATAGGGATTTGTAAACAACCCCAGCCCGCGAACTACTTTTAAATCCTGCTACGTTTTGGGTTTTGGGTTCGTAAGTGTTCAGCAGATAAAACTTGCATTCCAAATCTGTATGAAGTTTGGTGGCCATAAATATGGCATTCCACGCATTTTCAGAAAAATCGGTGAGCAACAGAATATTTTTCATCGTCTTTTATTTAGAAATCCTGGCCGAGTCCGGAAGTACTAGAAAGGGAACCGAACAGTGGTACCCTACGGAATCTACATTCTGTTTTAGAACAAGCCTGTCCAAAAAAGAATGTTTTCTGTTCATCATTGCAATAAGCCCCATTTGGTTCTCCTCTACATAGGAATGGACAATGTTCGGCATATATGCATCTAGAACATCCTCAAAAATGGTTGAAAGTCCACTCAATAGTTGTTGTAGGTGTTCTTTGTTTTTTTCTTGTGCCTGAGTGAAGTCCGGCTCCTCCACAGCATGGACCACATGAAGGGTGGCACTACATTCTTTGACCAAATTGATCAAGGGAGCAATTTCATGGGGTTTATATTTTGACCAATATCCAGTGGGAAGTAAAACTTTTTCAATGGGTTGATATTGATACCCACTTGGAACCGCCAGTACCGGAACTGTAGACTTTCTTATGACATGGACCGTGTTGGAACCCAAAAAAAACTCCTTGGCCCCTGATGCACCTTGAGTTCCCATTACCACCATATCTATAGCTTTATCCTCACAGATTTCACCAATTTCGTCTGTCAACGTGTTGAAGGCAGATAAACTTTCAAACTGGTGCTTAGGGTTCTTGTACTCTTTTTGGATACGCTCCAGGGTAATTTCCAATCCCTTAAGCGAAATGTCAACCCCAACATCGGGAATTGCACTGAGCACAGGTCCGCCGACCAAATAATCCACTCGGTAAAAAGAAGGAGTATAGGTATTCAGCAAGAAGAATTTGCACTCCTCATTCTTGAAGAATTCAAGGGCATATGCTATAGCATTCCATGCATTCTTGGAGAAATCGGTAGGTAGCAAAATCTGTTTCATTGCGTTTGTTTTATGTTATCTGTGTAGGTTCTGCATCACCAAAAATGGCACCTTGACCTTTAGGCTCAATAAATCAACGGTGGATCTATAGAGCATATCCTCAAAAAAGGAATGTCTGGAGTTCACCATCACTAGCATACCCACGTCTTTTTCTTTTATGTACTCCATTATTGCCTCTGCCTTGTTCTTTACCGAGGTAGTATCAAAGGATAGGTAGGCTCGGTTAAGGGCTCCCTCCAAGAATAGTTTGTTGTCCTCTTGTCTAGGGCTCAACACCTCAAAATCTGTTATATAGAGACAATGAATCTCCGATTTAAGGTCTCCTGCTAAATCTCCCAGTAGTTTTAGTTCCCTTCGTTTGTACGGAAGCATATAATCTGTAGGGAAAAGTATGGTTTTGGGCTGTTTGTACTCAAAGTCCTTTGGCACTGCCAACACCGGGCATTGCACATATTTAAAGACCTCTATGGTATAACTGCCAAATGTGGTTTTATGGTCACTGGTTTCCCCTTTGGTACCCATAATGACCATATCAATGTTCATTTCGTTCACAAAATCATTGATACCATCCACCAGATTGTCAAAAGATGCAATGGTTTCAAATGTGTGCAATGGATTTGGCGGGTGGTCCATTACTTCTTCGACCAACTTATCCAACTTCTCCTCTATCTCCCTCCTTTTCTTTTCTTCGGCCTTCTTGATTTCTTCTTGTGGGGTTGTTTTGTACTCCCCGTAGACCTCATCGGCAAAGGCGTGTAGAATAAAAAAACATGTTCGTTTGCATTTGTACAGTTCTTGGGCATATTTAAGTGCCTGCAATGCATTGTTCGAAAAATCAGTAGGAATAAGGACCGTTCGCATAACCACTCTTTTTTCAAAGGTAACCGAGGGGCTAATCCTAAAAAATGATTTTGGTCAATGCTATTTTTGACAAATCATCCTACTCATGGATCACATAAAATGGAATCTTTGTGTGGAAACTGATTTTTTCCACGATGGGATCAAAAAGAATCTGTTCTATGAAGTTGAGGTTCTTGGCCACCATAATGATCATCTCTACATCCCTACTTTCCACAAAACATTGAATGGCCGATTTAACATTTTTATTGGTGACCGTGTGGAAGCTGAATCTTTCCTGAAAGCTTTCCTCCAGATAGTCAAAAAGATATTCTTTGTTGGTCTCCTGTTCTATACTAAGTCCATCTCCATTTCTTATGGCATTCATTATCCTTAGTTTACCGCTTCCCACCTCTAGCATCTCCTCTATGGACCTCAGGATGTAGTGCGAATAAAATATATTGAAATCCGTGGGGAAGGCTATTTCTTGTGGAAGGTGGAATTCTACATCATTGGGTATGACCAGCGTATTGCATTGTACTTTAGTAATGACATCGCCAGCATTGCTGCCCACTACCTTCTCCTTTAAACCTGAAGCGCCCTTGGTCCCCATTACAATGAGCTCAATATCTTTTTCCTCCAATTGTTTCCGTATGGTGGGAACAAAGAAACCGAACTCCAGAAGGGGGTAAAAATGATGTTTGCCATTTGTATTTTGTTTTTTGAACCCGTCCACCAAATCGGCCAATCTTTCTTTGGCGTCCTCTTTGGGCTCATCGTTGTTGAGTTTAGGGAGCACCCCAAATGAATTCGTTTGTGAATCCAAGAGGGTCCCTACAAACAAGATGTAAAAATTGCACTCTAAAGAATTGAACAATATTTGGGAATATTTGAGGGCATTCTTAGAGTTTTCTGAAAAATCCGTGGGGACCAAAATATTTTTCATACAAACCGAATGAGCCCACAAGTTGGTCATTCCGTGAAGAATACTAAATGACCAATATCATTTACTTTTTACAAATGACCTGTATTTTAGCTCAATGCACATTTTCTAGAGCTTCTTTATCCAAAACTCTAATGTTTCTGTTCTCAATGGCTATTAAACCTTCACTTTTGAAATCGGAAAGGGTTCTGATCAGACTTTCAGTAGCAATGCCCGCCACGCCTGCGAGGTCGCTTCTGGCTATTTTCAGCACTTTTTGATTGCCTTTGCTTATTGCCTTTGCATACATCAACAGGGTCTGGGCCGTTTTTTTCCTGACCGAGCTATAGGCCATCTGCAACAATTGTTTTTTTATCTGCGCCAAATCACCTGCCATGATATTCATCAGTTCCAGGGAAACATTTTGATTTTCTTCCAAAATTGACTTCAGACGTACTTTTGGGATTCCCGCGAGCTCTACCTCCTCAATGGCAATGGCATATTCTTCATACGGAGTATGTTCGGTCAAGGATGTGAAACCCAGAAAATCATCCGCAGAATAAATGGTGGTTATGAGTTCTTTTCCCTCTTCATCTAATCTACAACACTTTACAACCCCTTTTAGAATAAGGTATATTGTATTGGAATGATCCCCAACACTGTAAATGGTCTGTTCTTTTTTGTATGTTGTGCTAACGCCATGGTCATCAAAAAAGTTTTTGAGCTCGTTCAATGATCTAATATCCCCTTCTTTCTTTTTCGCCTTGTTTCTTTCCAAGAACGCAGATTCCATTTGTTCCGCCTTCTCCAATCTTGTATTTATGGCATTGAGCAGTTCATCCTCCTCAAAAGGTTTGGTCAGGTAGTCATCTGCTCCCAATTCCATTCCCTTTCTTACCTCATGGCGCTCGGTCTTTGCAGATACAAATATGAACGGGATATGTCTTGTGGTTTCACATGAAGACAATTGCTCCAGTACCTCGTAACCGTCCATTTCCGGCATCATAATGTCACATAGAACAAGGTCTGGATGTTCAATTTTGGCCATTTCAACGGCTTGTTGGCCATTGGCAGCTGCAAAAACCCGAAACCCGGACAGATCCAATAGTTCTTCAACATTTTCACGTAATGAGGCATCATCCTCAACCAATAGAATCTTTTTCATTTCCATTAGGTTTTATAGGTATGGTCAATGTAAATGTTGAACCTTCACCCTGTTTACTTTTAAAACAAATATCTCCTTCTAAATTTTGCATGTGTCTTCTGACCGTATTCAGACCAATTCCTGTTCCCTGGGTTGTCAATACATTGCTTGCCCTAAAATAGCGATCAAAAATGAAAGGCTGATCTTCTTGTGGTATACCAAACCCTTTGTCAATTACTTCAATTTTAAGCTGTTTCTTCCCATTGATTACCTTCAACCTGACATTTGTGCCTTCAGATGAATATTTGATTGCATTGAGCACCAAATTGGATAGGGCCAGTGCCAAAATCTTCTCATCAAATGTAATGTTTATTCCATCTATATCCTTTGGATATAGGATTCTTTGTCCTTCTTTCAGCAGGGTATTGGAATCATAGATCACTTCATTGATCAACTTGCTCAAAGGAAAACTAGTGATGTTATACCTGACCTTGCCAGAGTCCAATCGCTCCACAGAAAGAAAATCAGAAAGTATATTGTCCAGGTACTTTACCTTGGACTTAATTGTAGTTATATGCTTATCCCTTTTTTCTTGCTGATCAGTTTCTGTATACTTGGACAACAAGGAAGTCGACGTTAAAATACTGGTCAGCGGGGTCTTAAACTCATGGGAAACCAAGGAAAGGAATTTTGTCTTGAGCTCGTTCAATTTCTTCTCTGCTTTCAGGGCCTCGCTCAACTGTTGTGTGCGCTCTTCAACTGTTTGCTCTAATCTTTGGGTATAGTTCTTTCGATCAGTGATATCCAAAACAATCATTACACACACCTCTTTCTTTGCAATTTTTGAAAGCTGCAGGTGTACTTCAACGGGGTATTGGGTTTTATCCTTTCTTTGAAAAACGCTTTCAAAATCAATCTTCTCGGACTTGCTATTTTGCAAAGGCCACACCAGTCTTCTAAAACTCTCCTTTGAAAGTTCCGGCATTACATCCAAGATGGCCATTTGGTCCAACTCCTGCATAGAGTGGCCAAGGTTCCGTTGGGCGCCATGATTTACATTTAAGAACTGTAATGTATTTACATCGAAGACGTAAATTTCATTTAGGGATTCATTAAAAATCCTATACCAGTGGTCAATTGCCTGTTCAGCCTTCTTGCGTTCGGTAATGTCCACCACAATGGCCATTACATACCGCTTTCTTAATAGAACAAATGGATTAAGGCTGATTTCTAAAGGAAATTCACTGCCATCCTGTCGAACCCCAAAAAGGTCCAAGTCCGCGCCCATTTCCCTTTTTTCCCCTTTTTTGATGAACCCCCCAGCATCTCTTTTATGCTGATTTCTTGCTTTTTTGGGAATCAATACTTGTAACTCTTGCCCATTGAGACCATCTTTAGGGTAACCAAACATCTCATTGGCCATGGTATTGCTAGCCGCTATTACCTGTTGGTCATTGACAATAAGAATACCCTCATAAACTACCTCTGAGAGTATCTTAAAAACATCTTTCTTTTCAAACAGCTTCACAATTTAAAGTTACTGATTTAGGTCATGGGTAGAGGTAATTTCCATGACTATATTTAGTCCTGAGCATCAAAAGTTAAGAAAATGTTGGATACAAGGAAAAAGCAGGGAAAGGAATTTTATCAAAACTTGGGAAGATTGTTCTATGCCGTGGCCTTGGCAGACCACAGCATTCATATTCAAGAAATTGAAAGATTGAAGGAAGTGGTGCGGGAGCATTGGTTGGATGTGGATGACATTAAAGATGAATATGGCAATGATGCCGCTTTTCAGATTGAGACCATTTTTAACCAGCTATTGGAATACGGACAAAAGTCAGACGGAATGTTCCAGGAGTTTAAAGATTTTTATATGGAGCATAAGACGCTCTTCCCTGAAAAAATCAAACAATTGATCAAACTGACAGCAAGGGCAATATCCTCCGCGTTTGCCGGAAACAATAAATCTGAATTGATTATGCTGGGACGTATTGAACTGTTGTTCAACGAATAATCAAAGTTTTATGGTCAAAACCGGAAGCTTGGCATGATTGGCAACGTCCTCTGCCCTACTTCCCTTAAAGAAATGTGCTATTCCACGTTTTCCATGAGTGGGAATTGCCAAAAGATCGGCTCCATGTTCAAGGCAAAAATTAAAGATGCCCTTTTCCACACTGTGGTAGTTATAAATTTTTATTGGCGCTTCTTCCCCTAGTTCTTTATTAAAATCCCTGATTTTATGCTCAACATCCGAGAACCCCATATAGTTGGCCCCGGAAGTGTTCACAAATACAATCTCAATTGAAGCGGAAAAAAGCTGAGCAAATGCTACAGCCTTGTGATAGGCAGGAATGTTCTCCGGCTTTAAATCACAAGCAAATACCATTTTTTTAATTTGAAAGTCTTCATGGGGCTTTTTGATTACTAAAACCGGGATACTGGAAGTCCTCACCACCTTTTCCGCATTTGAACCCGCAAAAATCTCACTAAAGCCACTGGTTCCATGTGAGCCAATTACTATTAAATCGCAATTCTGTTCTTCGGCCACATAGTTTACCTCACTAAAATCCTTATAATTTTGAATAATGGCTTCCAGAGGTATGTCCTTAAGGGATTCCTTGTTTGTAAATTCCCGAATCTTGTCCTTGGTAAGGTCCAAATAGTATTTTGCTTCCTGTCTCTCTTCCATTTCAGATTTGGCCATGACCGATTCTGACAATCCCAACATGTGCAAAATAACAATCCCTGCTTCATGCTTTTTTGCAATTTGCGAAGCAACATCCAAGGCATAGCCAGAATGCTCGGAAAAATCCACAGGTACCAATATTTTTTTCATTACACTCATCTCGGCGGTTAAAAGAACTCGGCTTTTCCAATGAAAAGAAAACGCGGAATCCGTAACATTAATTCCAGGTATAGTTTCCATTTTGTGCAGTTTTAATTCAAAAATAAATCTAGGTAAACTCTTAGTCCATGACCCAGGTCATTTCACATAATCCATGCACGGTTGAACTTTATAAGAATCACAAAAAATTACTGCCATGAAAAAGATTATCGCCATACTGATAGCAATCTGGTGTGCTGGTTTAAGTGCCCAATTGCCAAAAAATCTAGATCAAGTTACTCCTTTTCATGAGGGACTTGCTGCCATTCAAAAAGGAAACCATTGGGCCTTTATTGACGACCTCGGTAATATCATCATCAATTTTAGGGATGATATCTATTGGAACAAAACGGGCGAAACTGCCCATGATGATATACGCTCCGTGCTTTATCCCAAATTCTCAGATGGACTCTGCATTGTTCAAAAGAAGGTTGACGATATTCCCGTTTTTGGCTTCATCAACACCAAAGGGGATCTGGTCATAGAGCATCAATTCTTAAATGTTAGGCCATTTGAGAATGGATTTACTACCGGAGTCATGTTTGAAAAGGTTAAAAGAGGTCAAAACGAATTCAAGTTGGATATTTATGAATATAAATTCTACGAGGTTTTAGTGGACTCCAAAGGAAATATCGTCGAATTTTTGAGTAGGCGGTACAATATCCAAATGACAAAAAAGCGTTACAAAATGCCCTTGATTCTTTCAAAAATTCTCAACGACAAATTGATTGCGGTTAAAAACGAAGACAACTGGGAATTGAAAAAATGGAATCTAAACCAAAGTCCTTGAACCTATTAAGGGCGGAAAAAAACAACTACTTTTCCATTTGTTTTAGGATTGGTGCAACATCCATACCTAGATAAATCCCATACTGATCAAGCTCATGTTTTAAGCAATATTTTTATTAGTAATTTGGACGCTCACACCCTTTCAAGATGAAATATTTGTTTCCCATCCTTTTTGTTTTTCTTGGTTTAGTTTCTTGTGGTGACAGCACAGAAAAAATCTTTCCGGAAAAAATGCCCTTAACGGAATCGGTTTATGCCTCTGCTACGGTACAACCAGATAGCTTGTATCAAGCCTATTCGGCTGTAATTGGAATTTTGGATATAATTTGGGTAGAGGAAGGTGATGAAGTCAAAAAAGATGATAAAATTCTTCAGATCATCAATACCTCGCCAGAGCTCAACATGAAAAATGCCCAATTGGCGCTGCAATTGGCCAGAGAAAACTATGGTGGAAACGCTGCAATACTCACCGGAATTCTAGATGAAATCCGGGCAGCGGAGCTCACCTACAAAAATGATTCCATCAACTATTTCAGGCAAAAGAACCTTTGGGACCAAAACATTGGATCAAAGGTAGAGTTTGATAACAGAAAACTGGCCTACGAACTCTCACAAAACAACTTAAAACTGCTCAAACGGAAGTACGATCGTACAAAAAATGAATTGGAAACTGTTCTGCAGCAAGCGGAAAACAATTATAAAACCTCGCTTACCAACTCCGAGGACTTTACCATTACCAGTAAAATAAATGGTAAAGTGTACGCTCTTTTTAAAGAGCCCGGAGAAATAGTGAACACCATGGAGCCCGTAGCTTCGGTTGGCCAGAGCAACAAATTTGTGGTGGAATTACTGGTGGATGAGGTGGATATTGTTAAGTTGACCCTGGGCCAAAAAGTCTACATAACATTGGATGCCTATAATTCGGAAGTTTTTGAAGCTGTTTTGGAAAAAATCTATCCCAGAAAAGATGAGAGGTCGCAAACTTTCAAAGTGGAAGCTCTTTTTAAAGACCCTCCGGCCACACTATATCCTGGACTTTCCGGAGAGGGAAACATCATAATTGCGGAAAAAAAAGAAACCTTGACCATTCCCAAGGAATATCTTGTTGGTGAATCCAAAGTAATTACAGAAGAAGGCGAAACGGAAATCACCATTGGTCTTCAAAACCTGGATCGGGTGGAAGTATTACAGGGAATCAACGAAAATACAGCAATCTATAGGCCTGAAAGATGATCAATTGGCAAGTTATATTGGGCATAGCCAAAACGCATCTAATTACCAAGATGAAATCCACGGTAACGGCCACCCTTGGGGTAACCTTTGGAATTGGGGCCTATATTACCTTGGTAAGTTTTATGACCGGTCTTAATGGCATGTTAGATGACCTGATTCTTAATCAGACGCCCCACATCCATATGTACAACGAAATACGGCCATCGGAAAAGCAACCTATTGCACTTTATGATGAGTTTAAAGATGCCTTAAACGTTGTGCATTCCATCAAGCCCAAACAAAGCCAGAAAAAAATACACAATGCCCTGCCCATATTGAACCACCTCAAATCGCATCCAAATGTCAAGGGGGCAACTCCACAACTTAGGGCACAAATCTTTTATCTCTCCGGGTCCATTGAACTGGGTGGAAACCTTATCGGAGTAGATATCATGGAAGAGGCTCGACTTTCCAACATTCAGGATAACATAGTGGAAGGTACTCCAGAGGCTTTGAATAATCTTGACGACGGAATTCTACTCGGGGCCGGATTGGCAGAAAAAATGTCCTTGTCCGTTGGAGACCGGGTTCAAATCAGTACAGTTTCGGGGAATATTTTTCCTTTAAAAATTGTGGGCATATATCAAAGTGGGATTGCCGATATCGATAATATACAAAGCTTTGCCAATCTTAAAACTGTTCAACGCATTGAAGGCGAAGCTGAAAACTATGTGACCGACATCAATATAAAATTGTTCGATATCCAAAAGGCCGAACCTATGGCTAGATTGTTGGAAAAACAATTCAATGCAAAGGCAATAGATATTAATCAGGCCAACGCCCAGTTCGAAACTGGTTCCAGCATCAGGAACATGATTACTTATGCCGTGTCCATTACGTTACTAATTGTGGCTGGTTTTGGAATTTACAACATCCTGAATATGCTCATTTATGAAAAAATGAAGGATATCGCCATTTTAAAGGCCACCGGATTTTCGGGCAGGGACGTGCAATTGATTTTTATGAGTCAAGCCATGATCATAGGGCTTATCGGCGGGGTTTTAGGGCTGACCATTGGTTTTTTACTGTCCACGGTTATAGATCGTGCTCCTTTTGAAACCGAGGCCCTTCCCACCATATCCACATTTCCAGTTAATTACAACATGGCGTATTACATTATTGGGATAACGTTTGCATTGATTTCCACATTTGTTGCAGGGTACTTGCCCTCAAAACGTGCCAAAAAAATAGATCCGGTAAAAATTATAAGAGGTACTTAGTGTATGAATCTTGTCCTAGAAGCTAAAAATATCAACAAACACTTCTATAAACCCAAGGATTTTCATGTTCTGAAAGATATTTCCTTTGGAGTACATGAGGGTGAATTTGCCTCTATTATGGGGAAATCAGGCTCTGGAAAATCCACATTGCTGTACATACTTTCCACTATGGACACCGATTATACAGGGGAACTGTTTCTCAATCAAGAATTGGTCTCAGGGAAAAGCCATCAGGAACTCTCCAGAATACGAAACAAGCATATTGGTTTTGTGTTTCAGTTCCATTATCTGTTGTCTGAGTTCAGTGTGTTGGAAAACGTAATGCTTCCGGCAAAGAAATTAGCTGAAAAATCCAACGCCGAAATTGCAAAGGACGCACAAGAAAAATTGGAAATGTTGCACATAGGGCATTTAGCCCATCAAAGGGCATCTAGAATTTCAGGAGGTGAAAAACAGCGTGTGGCCATCGCCCGAGCATTGATCAACAACCCAACAATTCTAATGGGGGATGAACCTACTGGGAATCTGGACAGCCACAACTCGGAAAATGTATTCAACATCTTTAAAAGCCTGAAGGAGGAACAGGGACTTTCCTTATTGGTGGTCACGCACGATGAAGATTTTGCCAAACGTACAGACCGAATCATTCAAATGGAAGATGGCATGATCGTAGATCAATAAGGGTTACAAATTGGCCTTATTCATGCTCAAAATGGGGAAATTTCCTTTGGACATCATCCGTTTCACCAAATCTTCCCGGGTTAAAAATCCCAGGAAACTTGATTTTTCACGCTCCAGCATTACCACCAAATCTGTATCCAATTCCTCAACTTGAGATAAAAGGGTACCAAAGATATCCTCGGAACGTACCAGTCTGAAATCCATTTTTGGATACGAGACCTTTTGCCCCAGCATTTCCTCAAACCATTGCATTTGGTCCTCTCCGGCATACTCATCCGCAGTGCCCACATGAAGAATATTTATGAAGGAATCAAGAGGTTTGGCAAGTTTATGCACCAACCAATCCATGGCCTGGATATCTGTTTCTTCAAAATCGGTGGCATAGGTAATTTTCTTGAAAGTATACTTTTCCATAGGTTCAGGTATGGCCAACACCGGACAAGGACTTTTGTCTATCATCCCTTTGGTGCTGCTTCCCATGAGCACCTCCCTAAATGCACTTTTCCCCTTCAATCCCATTACCACCATAGACGCACCATACTCATTGATCGTCTCCACAATGGCATCATTGATAATGGCATTTTCACGTACTTCAAACTTGGTAGAGCTTTCTGGTTCCTCCCCTAAATGCATTGTGTAGAATTCCTGTAACTTTTTATGGTACTTTTCAAATGCCTCCTTCTCCATTTTGGCGTAGGTCACGCTCAAGGGTGTCACCAAAGCTACTTTTAGGTCGAACACATGAAGCAAAATCAGTTGTGAATTCAATTTTTTGCTAAGGGAATGTGCCATCTTCATGGCGGCAATTGAATTGTCCGAAAAGTCAGTTGTATATAATATTGGCCCCATGTCCTTTTTATGATGAAGCTATAGCTTCTTGTAGTAAGGAGAAATGATTTTTATCAACATTCGGGAAATCCTGGAGCTTTAAATTTCCCTTTCTTAGCCTGATGATTTCAAACCATTTTTTGATTTAAAATCAACCTGTAAAGAGTTTCTGCAAGAAGAAAATGGTGATCATTCCCCAAAATGTTCCTGTGGCCATGCTCAGAACTGCCAACAAGATGGCATGGGGCATCCATTTTTTTTCATAGGCCGCTGTAACTGCGGGGGCTGTGGCTATACCCCCAACGTTGGCCATACTGGCAATGGGTACCCAAACTGAATTCACATTAAGAATTTTGGATATGAGTAACATGAACAAAAAATGCCCAATCAACCAAACGACCAAAAACCAGACAAGCGCAGAACTTATCTGAATCAGGTCAAATTTTAGCTTGAGGCCAAGTACTGCCATTACCGCAACTATCAAAACTCCACCTAGTTTTAGAATAAACTGAAAGGGCCAATTTTTGAGATAATTGCCCAGGCCCATTCCAATGATAGAGAGTAGGATTATTTTGTAGACCAAATTGTCAGTTATGGCGTTAATGATCAGCACACAAATCAACAATATTGCAACCACCCAGATAGGTTTTATCTGCTTCCCCATTGTCATATCAATTGATCGTGGTTTTTTATCGTCTGATATTCCAAGCTTTTTGTTCACTAGATCGGTTCTTTTGATTCCCTGGAACATTAGAATTGTCCAAATATTCACCATGATATTGTCAATGACCAGAATGTTCAGAAAAATTCCCTCTGGGCACTCAACCAATTCTTTTAGTACCAATTGACTGGTGCTCCCGCCTATCCAACCCCCTACAATTGGAGGAACACCTTTCCAATACTCTTGGTTCCCGAGCACTTCAGTAACCAAAAAACTTTCTCCTTTCAACCAAATAAAGACCACTGGAAAAATGGCAATCCACACAGAACCTGAAACAAAAAGAGCAATTGGCCTCCATCCCATCGCTTTTAATTGGGCAATGGATAAACTTGCCATTACAGCTACGATAGCCAACGGAATAAGGTAATTCTTGCTAAAGTCGTGGATAGCATGTCCGGAAAAATCAAATCCAAATGTTTTGTTGACCACAGCTGGAATCACGTAGGCAAATAAAATAGCCGGAAACCAATCCAGAATACTTTTTATGTACCTGTTCTCCAATCTGTTGAGATATATTACAAATAGGATGGTTCCTATGCTGATGAACCACGGTGTAAAGTCAGTTTCTAAAATCATTTGGACTTCAAAATCGGTTAATCAAAAACGGTAATGTAGAGTCCATCCCTTCTAGGGTCTGCAGCTCCAATCCATACAGAGTCTTCTTTGGCAATAGCATGGACCCCACCATAGTAAGGGTTCAATCCATCCTTTAGGATCAGGCTTTCATCAGGAACACGGAACTCAAGGTCATATTTTTTTATCAAGTCATTGTTTATTTCCAAAGTATCGCTCTTTTTCTCCAAATACACCCTTTTTCTGTTGACATGTATTCTATTTGAAGAAATAAGTGCCGTAATATCCTTTTGATTGATCCACTTGGCAGTAAGTTGGGCCACTGTTGAGATGATTCTTGAACTTCCCGGACTGCCAATTACCAAAACATTCTCTGCATTTTTTTGAACAATAGTTGGCGACATTGAGGAATAGGCCATCGCATTTGGGCGCAAAGCGAAGGGATGTTCAGGTTTTTCAAACACAAAGTCGTCCATGTAGGAATTGTACAAAAAACCCAGCTTCTCGGAGGCAGCCAATGAACCAAAGTAGGCATTGATACTAGCCGTAACGGCAATGGCATTGCCTTGGTTGTCCACAATGGAAAAATGTGTGGTTTCCCCAGTTTTCTTTTCTTGTACTTCACTAACCTTTATTGAATCGGGACCTATCTCCATTAATTTTTCAATATGGTCTTTGCCCAATTTCGTCTCAACTAGGCTGTCATATTCAATGAGATCAGTGACGGGATTTAGCCTTCTATCATTCTGGCCCAAGTAAAGTGCCTCGATCAAAGCATTTTTATCCCATTCTTGATTTTGTATTTTTTGTTCCAACAATTCCAATATCAAAAGAGCGGTCCATCCGCCGCAAGGTGGGGGTTGTGAATATACTCTATGCTCCCCGTATTGTATGGTCAATGGTTCCAACACTTTGGGTTCTGGAAATTCCTCAAGATCTTTTAAACTAATCCAGCCTCCATTTTTCTGCATATCTTCAGCTATGGTATTGGCTATTTCACCTTTATAAAAATCATCTGCACCATGGGTAGCCAATCTTCTCAAAGTTTTGGCCAACACTTGTTGCTTGATTTTTTGCCCAGATTTTGGCACTTCACCTTGCAACAAGAAAAGATCAGTCCCAAAAGGACTGCTCTTTAATCTATCACCATACTTCTGATATACCTTGCTCCTAAACGGTCCAACTTCATAGCCCTTTTCGGCAAGTTCAATGGCTGGTTGAAGTAATTCTTCCCATGAAACGTTTCCACTGCCATAATTACGGTACAAGTAGTCCAAAACCTTTACGGTGGAGGGCACCGTGCTTCTTCGATGATAGGATAAGGTATCCTGGCTGTCCACTAGAGTGCCACGTGGTGAAAAAGTTGTCCCATTAATTGCCACAGGAGTTTGGTTTTTAGTAGAAAGCAGTATTTGTGTGCCGCCGCCCAAACCTGACATGGCTGGTTCGGTAACTGCTAGTGCAAAGGAAACGGCGACAGCCGCATCGAAGGAGTTTCCTCCCATTTTCAAGATTTGTTCACCGACCTTTGAAGCTTCAGGGGTAGCTGAAGACACTACACCAAGAACATTCTTCTCTTTTGTGGAACAGGAAAGGACCATTATCATCACCAAATATCCCACGACCCATTTTCTTATAAAGTTAAAATCCATGAAGCAATCTTTTTTACGGCCAAAGAAATTCTTGGGCATTGTTGTTCAATTATGTCATTATCAATTTTGGTTTCAGGGTGTTTCCTCATGAATACCAGAAACTTTTCTCCATCAAAATCAACATAGGAAAGTCGAGCTGAAAAGCAGTCCTTAGGATGTCCAAAAGCTGTCCCCGGAAGCAGTGCCACCCCAGTTTCGTTCAATAGAATTTGACAAAATTCCTCACTCGAATCTATCCCTTTGGAAATGATTTGGGATTTCCATTTTCCAAAATTGGGATATAGATAAAATCCGCCTTCCGGTTTTGGCATCGTAACACCTAGTTTGGTCAGTTCGGTATACACATAGTGTCCTACCGCCTTCAGAATCTTTCTTGATGCATTGAGGTATTCCTTTAAGGATTCGTCCTCCTTGTAAGCTTCTATGGCGGCATATTGTATAGGTGCACTTACCGAAGTGAATGTCTCACTGGCCACTACGGCCATTGCTTTTTGGATATAGGTCAATTCTTCTGGGAACACAAAAATTCCAAAACGCCAGCCACCCGCACCGGCCCATTTGCTAAGTCCCGTACTAATGATAGTACCTTCAGGGTAAAATTTGGCAATGGTCTGATGGTTTCCTTCATGATGGACCTCTCCATAAATTTCATCTGCAATGACAAGGATTTCCTCCTTCCTTAACATATGAGCCAAATCCTCCAATTCTGCATCTGAATACGTGTTTCCCAGAGGGTTGGAAGGGTAGTTCAATATGAGGACCCTTTTTTTGTCAGTATCCTTTTTACAGTGTTCTTCCAAAGCTTTTGGGTCCAATTTCCATCCGTTGGTCTCCAATGTAGGAAGCCATTTCACTGTATGATTGTTCAGAAAGGCTTGGGGTTCATAGGACACCCAACTTGGGGTTGGCAACAACAACTCATCAAATGAGCAGGCCACCTGAAAATTGTATATCAATTCCTTTGAGCCTGGACCCACCAAAATGCTATTGGCATTTACTTGCAACTGATAATTTCTTTTGAAGTAGTTACCAATTTCTTCACGAAGTTCATAGAGACCTTGCACCGGCAAATAGTCTTTTTGATGTGCATTTTTTTTCAATGCCTCCACAATCTTTGTGGGCACTGGGAACGGAGATTGACCAAAACCTAGCCTAAATACCTCCTTCCCTTGGGAAATAATCTCGGCGGACAATTCATTGATCGCCAAAGTAGCCGAGGGTTTTACCTTCCCCATTGTTGAATCTAGATCTATCATATCTAAACTGTTAAAATAATTGGATTATGTTGTTTGTTACTCTTTGGAAAGAACTTTTCCGTTTCGCATACCTGTAAAAGTGCCTTCTTCTACTGCAATTCTCCCATTGATTATACTATGGGACAAACCACTTGAAAGTTCAAAAGCATTCGAATAGGTAGCTTGATCCTGGAATTGGTCCGGATCAAAAACTATTACATCTGCATAATAGCCTTTTTTTATAGCTCCTCTCTCTGGAACCTTAAATATTTGGGCTGTTTTATAGGTGCTGTTGTTAATAAAAGTTGCCAGGCCAATTATGCTGTCCTTTTTTACATATTTGGCATATTTTCTTGGAAAGGAACCGTATTTTCTTGGATGGCCCATGTTACCATCTGACCCTGTTACAACCCATTGCTGGGTCATGAAATTGTGTATATCCGATTTTTCCATGTTGAAGGAAACTACCTTGGCATTTCCATTTTTTAATATTTCATATACGGATTCTTCTGATGACATTTTAAATTTCAGTGCTAATTCATCAAGGTTTTGTCCCACAATAGAAGAGTCAGGGTGTTTGACTATCAATAATTTGGAAGGACCTCCTCTTCGTTCGATGTTGGTATTGGTTTCCTCCAGAATCTTTTTATTCAGTTTTGGGTCTTGAAGTCTGAAAAACAAGGAATCCAATCCACCGCTTTCTGCCCATCTAGGCACAACAGCAGCTTTTAAACTTGTTGCGGATGCATCATAGGGATATTGATTTGCAGTCACCTCAATTCCTTCACCTCTGGCATCTTCCACCAGCTTGATTATTTCTTCACTTTTTCCCCAAACATCTTTCCCCAAACATTTAATATGGGAGATGTGAATTGGGACTCCGGTTTCCCTACCAATTGATATGGCCTCTTTAACAGCATTTATCAACCCAACACTAAATGAGCTTTCGTCCCTGAGATGGGTGTCATAAATTCCGTTATTATTGGCAACGATTTTTGATAAGGCTACAACTTCTTCAGTATTTGAGTAGCTCCCTGGAGCATAGTAAAGGCCTGTTGATATACCAAAGACACCTGCATCCATTTCTTGCTGCACCAGTTCTTCCATTTTCTTGAGCTCGTCTTCCGTTGGGAGCCTGTCACTCTTACCCATTACCTCATCTCGAACAGTTCCATGCCCAACCAATAAGATTGCGTTGGTACCGATGCCATGGGAGTTGTACAATTTACTATAGTCCTCCGTAGGATAGAAGCTATCACCGTCATTGCCCACAACCACAGTGGTTACTCCTTGAAAGAGGAACGGTTTGTTGTGCGCTGTGTTTTCATTTACCAAATCCCTATCTGCATGGGTATGCGGGTCTATGAAACCTGGGCAAACAATTTTTCCGGAAGCATCAATTGTTTTTTTGGTACTAATCTGAACTTCTTCTACTGTGCCCAAAAAAACTATTCGGTCATCCTTGATGGCGATATCAAGCATTGATGGTGTTTCTGATAGACCTGTATACACCGTACCCTTGGTTATCAAAATATCAGCTTCAATCTTCTTTTTTGAACAGGAAAGGAAGAGAAGGATGGCACAGAACAAGAAAACAACCCTTTTCACTTAAAATTATGTATTTGAATTATGCAACAATTTAAAGAAAGGCCACTTAATCAGAAATTAAGTAGCCTTTCATAACTAAACTAACTCAAACTGTATCTAAACAAGAACAACTTTCAAGTCTATTGGTTTACCGGAGTTGGCGTGAACAAATCCGGAATTGGGTCTGGTAAATTGCTATTGTTGTTAATCTCGTCTTGAGCGTATAAAAAACGCTGTGGATTAACTGTCGTAGTAGCATTGTTTAGTGGGAAGGGCACCAAAACGTCCGTTTCGGCACGCAATCTTCTTGCATCATTGAAAGGCATATAAGTACTAAAACCAGTCACGTATCGCTCTTCAATAATTTCCCGCATTACTGCACGATCCGTAGCAATGTTATCGGCATTCTCCATACCTCCCGCTTCAAAATCAGCCAGCACATAGGCATCATAAAGGAAGGTCTCATCTCCATTGATCAGGTTAAAAGCGGCTCCAGTATTTAAGTAGGCTCTCAACTCGTTCAATTTGTCTATGGCTCCCTGAACATCGTTGTTTGCCCTTAGCAAGCATTCGGCCCAGATAAGAATGTTCTCTTCATAGCTCACCAATTTCATTGGCGTAGTAGCATCATCTATTCCTCCAGACTGATTTCCATCTCCACTGATAAAGGAATAGTTTCTACGTGCGGTTTCGTCTGTTTTTGCATTATTTCTACTACCTGCATTATCAGGATCCATTAAATCTCTATAAAAAGTTCCTTCGCCAGTCATATCACCCGCTCTACTACTGTTAACAAAGTTGAACAGAATGTTACTGTTCCCAGGAACATCTCCAATTGGATTGTAATACATGGTTCCCGAAGCACTGTTAATTCCATTTACCACATTTGCCAATGCCTGTGCATACTGTTTGGTCTGCAAATAGTAGCGAGCCTTTAAGGTATATGCAGCAGCTATCCAACTATCCGCATCACCTCCAAAATAGTAATCTTGACTATCAGTAACACTTGTGGTTGAACCGTTTTGCAATTTTGGTATGGCATTATCCAACAAGGTTTGTAGTGCTGCATAAACATCTGCCTGGCCATCCAAAGTAGGATCTTCAGAATCTACTCCAGGATTATCTGGAGTGGCAGTGGAATAAGGAATATCTCCAAACAAGGATGCGGCCGTACCTACTGCCAAAGCTTCATTTACATCAATAATGCCCTGCAATAGTCCAACATCTGGAGAAAGTCTACGGATCTCTTTGTTCTGAACCAATATTCCATTGTACAAATGTCCCCAAACCGCATTGGAATCACCAGGGGTATAATCATAATTATATAGGGTCTGCTGCACCAGCTGCAATCCAATTAAACCTCCTGTATAATACATGCTTGTCCTAGCCAGTTGCCCTTGTTGTACCTGAGCATTGGCCAATAATGTTCCTCCAAGTAACAAATCCCCTGAAGGAACCTCCACTAATTGATTAGGATTATCATTTACATCTAAGTATTCGTCACATGCGGTTGCCGATACTAGAAAAATCAATGATAAAATTATTTTATATCTAGATTTCATAATTTCCTACGAATTAAAAATTAAAATTGATTCCAAAAGCATATGTTCTTGATCCAGGGTTGGAGAAATAATCCAATCCACGTGCTCTACCCACACCAAACTGGTTGATATCGGGGTCAATTCCGACCACATCGGTCCAAATGATCAAGTTACGGCCAGATGCTGTAAACTGCACTGAACTCAAGCCTGTAGCCTTTCTAAACTTCTCGGAATTTAAGGTATAGGACAAAGACAGCTCCCTTAAACGAGTCCAACTTCCATCTTCAACGGCAAACTCATTTAACTTTCCGTCTCCAAAACCGTACAGTGACGTGTAGTATTCCTCATCAAGCAATACATTTCCGCCCCCAAAATTACCGACGTTACCTCTAACAACCGAGCCAGCAGGGAAAACATCTCCATCAAAGTTCACCAAGTCCTCTTCAAGGGTAATAGTCTTACCCACATCGGCGTGAGTTCCAAAGAAGGATAGGATAAAACGTGTACGCTGTGCAAGGTCATTTCCTTGACTGGTATCAAAAGAAGCTGCAAGGGCAAGGTTCTTATAGGAAAGGTCAAACTGAAGACCACCTCTCCAATCTGGATTGGGATCTCCTACAATCAGGTTTCCTCCTGTATCAACCTGTGGGAAGCCATTGGCATCTAAAACAAGATTACCGCTTGCATCCCTTAGTGCTCCTTGAGTATACAACACCCCAAGTGGCTCGCCATCTATCGCAACAGACTGAATTGATGAGCCTTCAGAAAACTCCTGAATGAATTCTCCTTCTCCGGTAACTCCTCTTACAACATTTTCATTGGTGCTATAGTTCAGCGCTATGGAACCTTTCCAATCTTGTTTTCTCAAAAAGTCATATCGAAATTCAATTTCAAGACCATCATTTTCTATGGTAGCCCCGTTTGCATAAATCTCATCAAAACCAAGGGATGGAACCAAAGCAAGATCTAGGAGTACATCCTCGGTTTTATTTGTATAGTATGTTGTTGAAAGCCCCAACCTGTTTCTTAAGAATCTTAAGTCAAGACCGACTTCATATTCTGTTTTAATTTCAGGTTTTAGGTTGGAGTTTCCTAAACGTTCATCCAATTGGAATCCTCCTCCAAAATTTTCCAAAGCAATTTGGTCGGAAAAGGATGAGAAAGTACCCACTTCAAAAACGGTTTGCTCTCTATGTGCTATTGGCACATTTGCCACCTGTCCGTAAGCAAATCTAAGTTTTCCGAAGGATAGAGGTCCTGGGTTTTTCATTGCTTTGGTAAAAGTCCATCCCAATTCCGCACTTGGATAAAAGAAACCATTATCCGATGCTGGAAGTACAGAATGCTTTTCATACGCCCCACCTAATTGCACTATAAGTTGATCGGCATAGTCAAAATTGGCTGTACCATAGAAGCGAATGTTCCTTCTACTTGTCCTTGTAGTCTCGGAGCCAACGTTTTCCCTTGCGGAAAGCTCAGCGGCATCTAGGGGACTCCTAAAATTAGCGATAAAGTTATCCGCTTCCGTAAAGATTCTTTTCCGCCTTCTATCATTAATACCGAAACCAACAATGACATTAGTATTGAGGTCCTTGGCCAATTTATAATTGAAATTGGTGATAAGATCGCCGTTATATTCTTCGTTATTGATGGTCTCATCGTTCAAAAGGCCATATCTTCTTGCAGCTCCAGCCGTATAGTACGGAAAGAAATATACCCGGGTATCCACATAAAAATCCACACCACCTCGAAGAATTGTACTGATGTTGTCATTCCATTGGTAGGATACTTCCCCAGTTCCGATCAAACGGTTTACTTTGGCGGTACTCTTTTGTTCATTAACTGTCCAAAGTGGGTTGTTATAAATGACATTGTCACTATTGGCCAAATATCTTCTATACCCCCTATGTCTGTTTGGTGTAATGGATCCAGAGCTACTATGGTAATTTCCAATATAATCACTCTGATCAAAATCTGGCGGGGTACGCAAGAGGCCTAAATATAGTCCTGCCGTATTTGAACCCTGTTGTGTTCTGTTGGAACCCGTGTGCACATAATTTGCTTTGAAATTAGTGCGTAGTTTATCAGTTAAATTCTGGGTTAAATTAATGGTAAAGTTGGTTTTCTTATAGTAACTACTTTTAATAATACCATCTTGATTTACATGCGCCGCACTTATATAATAAGTACCCTTTTCATTACCACTGCTCACC
Source organism: Flagellimonas nanhaiensis (assembly GCF_003382275.1). Classification (GTDB taxonomy): domain Bacteria; phylum Bacteroidota; class Bacteroidia; order Flavobacteriales; family Flavobacteriaceae; genus Flagellimonas; species Flagellimonas nanhaiensis. The sequence goes on along the minus strand of NZ_QTJX01000005.1, from coordinate 5,919 downwards.
GATACCTTGTTATCAAACGTAACACCTGATTGGAAAACCTGATCAAAGTTTCTATTGGTGAATATGTCTGTGGAGTTCTTTTGTGTAATTGGATAAATGATGTTATCCGAAACCAGAGACTCAAAAAACTGCCCCGAAGTATCTACATCATCAGCCCCGCCTGACCTCTCTGAGATTCTGTCTCCCCAAGAACGTTGCGCTGTTGGACTATAACTACCTCCGTTACCTTGACCGAAAACCGTCTGCAATGGATGTTCGTATGAAATCTTATCAATGGAAACACCAGTAGAATAATTTACATTGAATTTCCCAGGCTTACCTTTTTTGGTAGTAATCACAATAACCCCGTTCAAAGCTCTTGATCCGTACAATGCACCTGCGGAAGCTCCTTTAAATACCTGAAACGATTCAATATCCTCAGGGTTGATATCATTTAACCTGGACTGTTGCGAAACCCCTGCGGATTGATCGCTATCTCCAGAACCAGCCAAGTTATCGTTATTCAAGGGTATACCATCAACTACAATCAATGGCTGACTAGACCCACTCAATGAACTTGTTCCCCGAATCTGAATGTTGGACCCTGCACCAGGATCACCAGACGTTGCGTTGATGCTAACACCCGCCGCCTTACCGGCAATACCATCGATAATTTTGTTCTCAACAGGCTGTACAAGCTTATCTGAATCAATTTTGGAATAGGTTGATGCCATTTTGTCCCGTTGCTCAACAAAACCCAATGCGGTAACCACCACCTCGTCCAAAGCTTGGGCATCTTCTATCAAAACTACATTCATGGTAGTAGTCTCTGCGGAAACTACCAGCTCCTGTGTACCATAGCCCACGTAGGTAAAGACAAGTGTTTGGCCTGCTTCTACACTAATGGAATAGTTACCATCAAAATCTGTGGTGGTACCAGTTGTGGTTCCTTTAACAACGACGGAGGCACCGGGCAATGGGCCTGTTTCGTCACTGATGTTACCGGAAACGGTCTGTTGGGCACTGACCACCGTCAGCCCCAAAAGAAAAAGAATCAAAGAAAAAAAGGTTTTTTTCATACAGTTTTAATTAAGTTAGTTACTCGCTCTATTTAGTTAGTTAGGTATTATTCTATTTATTGGTTTCGTTATTTCCATGGCTGATATCCTCCCCATTACTCTGATTCTGAAAGCCATGATTCAACAAATTCGGGCATTAGTCTCCTTACTTTTTTATTAGTGTAAAAGATGTTATACCATGTAAAAAGGAAGTCAAGCCCGATAAGAAGTTCCTTCTTTGTTTCTTTCATAACCCCCTCTATATACTCCACAGTATCCTTTATCTCCAGCTGTCTATATTTTGACCAATCCCTATTTGTGTCTACCCCACCCAGATTGTGTCTCCAATGACCATGATCTACTCCATCCAGAGCGTAAGTTTGCTTTGTTCGATTTTCTATTATTTCGGAGCTTGTACCTGAGGGAGTTTCAAAACGAACCTTTTTGGCCACACCATAGGAAATAACCATAAAAAATGGTGGTGTTACCCAAATTGATTTTAAGGTTGATGCAATCAAGGTTTTAAGGTTTGTTATTGATCTATTGAAATTATGCTAAACTTGCGATAAATTGAACATACCAATTTTTTGAAACAATACATACCAATTTTGCTTCTAAATATCGAAAAGTATACTAAAGACAAGAGCTTCAATGCTGGTTTACCCCATTACAATATTTTTCTCAATTTTTTAAAGGTTCCGAAAGGAGACATTTTAGAAGGGAAACTGTATAACCATCTTCAGAACTAATCGTGAAAGAGCTTGATAAAATACATTTATGTATAGCCCTTGATGCCTGTGAAAACAAACTCTTTGATTAACAACAAAAAAGCCTGAAAAAATTGTTTCCAGGCTTTTTAAAAGAAATAATAATTTGTGATTGCGGGAGGATTGGCTTTGCCCTTTCTGACAAAGCTCCGCTTTGAAAATAGTTTATACAAAAAAACACTCAAGCAAGCTTGGTGTTTTCTCTTATCTAACTATTTATTAGTGACCGCGGGAGGATTCTATAATTATACTAAAAACAACTATAAACAAATAAAAAAGCAATATAATATATTACACTTAATGTCTTTTTATTATATTTGCTTGCGTTTGTATGTGTGTTTTGCCGTGCAGATGTCGTGCAGAGGATAAGTATAACAATGGCATCAATTAGATTAATCACCAGGGGAAAGGGCAATCCTTCACCACTTTATATCAGGTTCCTGAACGGTCGTTCATTGGATATCTTCTATAACACAAAGATACAGGTCGATCCATCCGAATGGGACAACAGCAAATCCAACTACAAGAACCTTAAATCCATCCGCAATAGGGTCAAGCAACAGGCCAGGTTCGAAAAATTGAAGTCACATGTCCTTTATGAGTTCAACGAGGCCTATATGATGGGGGAACTTATCGATAGGGAATGGCTGGAGAACACGGTCAAAAGTTTTTTTGGGCGCCCGATCATTGAACACAATATGCGGGTAAGTGAACATTTTTTGTATTATGGAAAATTTGTGGATTGGTGGCTAAAGGAAAAAGCGCCCACATGGAGGACACAAAAAAACAAATACCTTGAGCATAGGGCCATACAACAATATGAGTCGTTCCTTGTATTGTGGAGAGGGTTTTCTACCGGGAACACAAAAATAAGGGCTGTCGATTCGGTCATGATAGGTGAATTTGTCGGCTACCTTGAAAAGAACAGCTACAGCATGGCCACAATAAAAAGGCATATCGGAAGGTTAAAATTTTTCTTGTTCAGGGCAGAAACGGAAGGAATAAATATTCATCCGAGCTCGAAGGAAAGGACGTTCTACACAAAAGAAGAGGAAATTGATGTCCCCTACCTTAATGAGGATGAAATCGAGGAAATATTCAAATTGGACTTGACCCATGACCACGTTTTGGACTATATACGCGATAATTTCATAATTGCGCTATGGACGGGGTTGAGGATATCTGACTTCAACCATAACCTTAGCCCGGAGAACATTGATGGAGGATATATAAACATCGTTACCCAAAAAACAAGAACAAGGGTAATGCTGCCAATCCATCCCCACGTGCAATCAGTATTGGATAAATGGAATGGCGGACTCCCGAAAAGATGTAATGATGTCAGGTTCAACAAGAAAATAAAGGTCATCTGTATGTTGGCCAACATCGACAATGAAGTAAAAGGGAAAAAGTTCGATAAGGAAACCAAGCGCAAAAAAGTGGACTACTACAAAAAATGGGAGCTGATTACCGCTCACAGTGCAAGACGTTCATTTGCAACAAACTTGCACGGAATGGTAAACAACGATATATTAGCAGAGCTGGGAGGATGGGCTGATGTCCAAATGTGCTTGCACTACATAAAAAGGACCAAAAAAGAATCAGCGGACAAGCTGAAATCAGTTTGGAAAGAAAAATATAATCTAACGAATCAATAACAAAGAGATGGGGGAAAATCTATCAGACGGCCAAAAATTAATTAGCGTGATCGAGGCTCTAATGATCACGAGATATGAATTGGCAAAAACTTTGGGGTATGCGAGTCATGCGGCAATTTATGCCGTTGTCGATGGAAGGAACAATATGTCACCGGGAATGATGGATAGGATTGTCAGAACCTATACAAACGTTAATTATGGTTTCCTTAAATCCGGGGAGTTGCCAATACTTCTAGATAAAGCAGGTGCCCAGGCCCAGATGAACTCATTGAACATAGCCCAACCAAATTCCGATATAGCCGCTCTACAAAGAATCATGAACATTCCCGATCAATTAGATCGGATTGAAAGTAAATTGGATAAATTGTTGGGTGATGAGAAGGACAGGTAAGACTACTCGTCTTGTAGATTTGGCCATTCAAACTTTATTTGAAAAGGGTGAGATTTTTATTGCTGATATGAAGTGGATAGAGTCTGAACGTCGTGGCTTCACTTCAGATGAAATAGCTGATAGAGATAAGTTTATTGATGAAATTGATGCTTCTCAAAGAATTCAGAATCATCTAATGTCAAGAATTCTGAAAAGATTGGAATCTGAACACCATGGACAATTCGAAGTGAACGGGCGGTTTATTAGGTTAAAATCCGATTATCAATTTTCAGTAGACACCCCAAAAGGCAGAATGTTAGTGGGATATAAAGACATTAAAAAAATGCACGATTTTAATTACGGCAATGATGAGTGATAAGGAAAATTTTTGGGATAGAGAAAAAACCAAAATTGCAACCGAAGGTTTAATCGAGTTTTGCAGAAAGCAAGAAATTAGTTTTAGAAAACTTGAATCTAATTACTCTGGAGTTGAATATTTGTCCAGAGCGGTAATAGAAGGTGTTATTACAATGGATGATTATATTCAGATTCTTCCAGCGATTTCTAATCCGTATGCGCCTTACGAATTAACTTCCTAACATCTATACTTATGGTGCCTGAACCTTTTCATATTCTCCCTTTTATCTGGGTAAGATAGAGAGTGTTCATATTCCGGATTTAGGTCAAAGGTCAACAACAATATTCCTGAGAACATCCAATCATTGACATCATACTTCAGGGTACAGTCATTGACCCGATCGATGTAAAGGACGCACTCATCTTTTATTTTGTCCCATTTTAACCCTTTTAGATGGCAAGCCCTTTTGATATGTAGCAATACTGCTTTAGGTATCTGAATCTCCATTTCAGCACCACGGTAAACTTTCCTGTCTTGGACATCGATTTCTATTTTCGGTTTTTTGAACATGGAATAAAAATAGGGAATTATATCACTCCGACCATCTGAAGCACTTTCTTTAGCTCTGATTTAGCCATATTTCCAAATAAAACCATAAGCTAAATTTCTTTCTCCTCGGCATACAGCTCTAATATTGTTAATTGATTTATAGTAATTTTTTATATCCAAAGTACCATTCTTCCAAGTCTTGATTAAATTCATTTTAGTGTCAAACTGAAGTACAACTTTTGTCCTTGATTTTGATATTGCTCTGATAGCCATTTTATGTCGTTCAGAATTTTTGTTTTTCCAATCATTATATTCCCATGTTACCCATTGAGTATTTTCAAAAGAATAGCCTTTATGGTCCTCTAAACGGTCACATGAAGGTTTTAGTGATTTAATAAAGTTTGACTTTTTCCAATTTTCAAACAATAAATTAAAGTCCCTATCTAGTAATGAATTTTGGATAAACTCATTAATATTGTACTTTGGCGAAGGATGTCCTCTTAGTTTAGATTTTCTTTTTTGGGTATAAAAAATTCTTTTTAGTAATCCCTTTTTGGTTTTGACAACTTTTTGAGAATATATAGTTGACCTGCCTTTTCTTCTTTTGTACAAACATTTTTTACAAGTACCATTTAGGTTATCTTTTGCGCTATTATCAACATAAAAAGAAGTTTCTGGAAGCTTAAGTTTACAGGAGTTGCATTTCTTCATCTCCTGACTCTTTTTCTTTTTGACTTTTTCTCTTTTATCACAATCTCTAAATTTAGTGCATTTAGGATCCTTACCAGCATATAGACAGTAATCCTGTGCTTTTTTCCCCGCTCTATTCTGGAAATGTAGGCATTGTCAACACCTGAAGCCCTGGAAATGGAACTTTGGCTAATTTCAAGTTCAATGCGCTTTTCCTTTATGAACTGTGCCAGGTACTGCATTACCTCTTCATCGCTTCCGCATAAGTTTAGGTTGTTGCTCATAATGATTTAATAAAGATTTCGATTTTCTCTATCAATTCAGGAAACCCTTCAGCCTTCAACCTTTGATAACCTGAAGTATTTCCATTTATAAATCGGATTCTTGCTTTAAATTCGATTTCCTTAGTAAATTGGATAAGCCGGGTAAACTGACCCACCTTCGCCGGATGAAACTGACCATGGCAAATGGACTGCCCAGATTTGATCTA
>NZ_QTJX01000004.1 GCF_003382275.1 Flagellimonas nanhaiensis | reverse complement strand
TAGCATTCCTGGATAACTTTTACAGAACTTAATTAGCTCTAATGATTCCTCCTTAGTGGATTTGTTCTGTTGGTTGGCAAATTCTTCCGATATCCTTGAAATTAGGTCTAGGCAGTTTCCTAGCTTCCAATCCTTGAAGTCGTTAAGCTCTTGACCAGTGTCGTTTTTGATGAATGTTATTATTTCGTCCTCGCTCATATCTTTGGTTTTAAATTTCTTCTGAGTAATCGCAGTTAAAGTTTAGGCACAGTACATATCCAGCATGAAAATCAATATCAACCTCGTTTCCATATTTTGGGTATTTTAGTCTCTCTTTCATATAGTTCAATTGTTTGATTGTTAAAAGGGTAGGATTTCAGTTGAACCGCACTCAAAAATCTCACATAACTTTTCAAGGTTTCTAAGGCTTAGGGCGTGTCTGCCTTTTTCTATATTGCTTATACTGGCTCTCGATATTTCCATTTTATCGGATAGAAATTCTTGGTTCCACCCTTTCGCTTTTCTAAGTCTGACAATATTATATGCTACCACATCCTCAACACTTCCTTCTATCTCAACTTCCTGCTCAACCAGTACTTTTTTCTTTATGAAATATTTCTTTGCTTCCATGCTCCTATTATTTGATTTCTATTGCCAAGGATTTATCTATTAAAAATTGGAAGTCGTATTGGTTCTTCAGTAGGAAAAGAATTGATGAATACTCTAGATTTTGTATTGATTGAGCATCTTTGGAATTTTCCAAATACCTTAACTTATTGTTCTCTTTGAATCCAAAATCTACCCGCATGGCTTCAATATCATTGATCAATTTAGATAGGGGTATTAGGAGGGGTTTATAATTCTCATCGTTTATGCCCGTGAAGGACAAATCCCCGTCATCATGCAAAAACTCATATTGCCAATACTCGTTGACCTGGTTGGCTATTCCGTTTACTTTGAGAATGGGTACTTCCCCATACTTCTCTAGATGTCTTTTGCCTTGGACTTGTAATCCAAAAGGGATATAGCCTATAATTTGCTCAACCTTCAACTGCAATTTTTCTGTCTTTGTTTCCATATAGTTGGTGTTAATCAATTAGTCCTAATTCTTCGGCTTTTTATGCGTTATATATAGTCCAAGGGACATAATTAATACAGCTATTGTATTGTTGGATGGAGGATCTATGTTTATGATTTTACAAGCATTGAGAAATTCTATTGAAAGCCCAAAAAAGAATACCCATCTCAACCCTTTTCTGTATGTTCTTTTCTTCATCGCTTTTGTTTTATGGTTTATATTGTTCTTTGTTATTTGGGTTGGTCAATCAATTGTTCTGTTATAAATGGCACTGGCAAGGCTTATTCTATTTACTAATTCGCTTTCGGAATTGTGGTGATGCTCACACAGTGCCATATGATTGTTTATTTTTTGGTCAATGGGTGCCCAATAATTGTTTTATCATGTATTTTGTGACAGGTTCTACACCTCATCGTTATATTCTTCACATCCCACGCCCATTCGGTTATACCCATCTTTTGACATTCATCTACACTTATATCATGACTGCAGTCTATCGGTTCTCCACAATTAGCATTCTTTCCACACCCAACCTCTTCACAGAAAACATATCCATGCTCCAGCATCATCATTTCAATCTTCCTTTCCTTGGCTTTACGGACCCTATAATCAATCACTGATTTTTCGACCCTTTCACCGTTTGTCATTTTATAGCTAGGCATGTCCTTTGGATTTAGAAAAATATCTTCCTACCGGTCTTTCGGTCCATGTGGCCATCTTACAGAAAGTTGACATATCAATAGGTTTTCCCGTGGACATTCTCCACAATGTGGCCCTTGAAATGCTCATTTGCCTACATACCTCAGCTTCGCTCATTGAATTCTTGTATTGTTTTTTACGGATGTCCAAATCCAATTTTATATAGTCAAAGAATATCATAGTCACCTCTTATTTTTTTTATGTTCTCCGTAACACCATTTGACTGTTTATAAACTTTTGTATTTCATTCAAACATGTTGAGTCGAATAGCATGTTTGAGAATGGAAAGAAAACATACCTTCTCCATTGGGGGTACCAACCTATTTTTCCCAAAACCACATTATTATGGTTAGATACTACTTCCCATACCTTGGTTTTCCCAGTGTCCTTAACGACTATGTAGTGCAAGTTTTTCATTAGCTTACCATATCTAGTATTGTTGGAGCGTTCAATTCAAACTCCAATCCTTTCAAATAGAAAAGTCCATCATCATAATAATCTGGGTTCAGCTCAACAGATATAGCCTTTCTATCCATCTTTAATGCCATAAATGGAGTGGAGAACAATCCTCCAAATGGATCATCGATCAAATCTCCCTCATTGGAAAATCGGAATATCAACCTCTCAATAATATCCAGCTGTAATGGGCAGATGTGTTTTTCCCTTTTTCTGTTCACTTGGTTTGCATTTAGGGTGTTCATCCTATTTATGTCGGTCCAAACCATATCGGAATTCGACGTGGGGGGTATGGTCATGAATAACTTTGAAAGCCTACCATGGGAGTCAAGGTCATCGCACACACGTAGATGCTCCTGAAAATTGTATATGTTCGTTTTATCGAATGATTTCCAGAGATTGTACACATACTTCATGTCGTGTTGAGAAAGCTCTTCAGAGCTTAGAAAACGGTTTCCTGAAGACTTCCAGTAGGCGTGTGCATCCAACTGCCAAAGGCTCAATAAATACTCATCTATTTTCTTGACTACGGGGTCATCCGCATATGCGTTTTTGGAATCGGACGGGCTTTTTCTGAACAATAGGATGTATTCTGGCAGCCCCACACCCATTTTGGTGGCATCCTTCCGCTGTTCTCCCCACGTAAGGCGATAGGTCTGGTTGTTCTCCCTAACAACATCCGTGGTCACCGTTATCTTGCCCACCAAATGGAATCCGTGCTTTTCAAAGTGTTGGACCGTCTGACCACTAAAATCCTTGATGGTGGTAAACCCCACATTGTTTTGGTGGCTGTATTGGATCCTATCCTTCACATGGATGGCCGCTACCCTACCAGGTTTGAGTGTCCTCAGGAGATTTGGGGTCAAATGGTCCATTTGCTCAAAAAACTTGTCATTGCCATAGTTATGGCCAAAGTCGTTGTAGTTGTCCGAATATTCGTAATGGTCTCCAAATGGGATTGAGGTCAATATCATCCCCGTACTGTTGGATTCCATTTCCTGATGTACCATTACGGTATCATCATTGAATACTTTTGCATTTCCAACCTCAGCTGTCCGCCTTTTGTTGAATATCTGTCTTTTCATGTCTGCGGTGATTTTGTTTGTATTGAGTCCATACTCTCTGACCAGGTTCACCATTTCCGTCTGGAGCTCGATATGGTTTTTCCACTTTCTTTGGAGTTCCTTCCATACCTCGTATTCATTTTCCGTATAAATGAAATGTGTTGTAACCTGATACAGTTGCATAAATCGATAGATCCTATGGACTGCTTGGATGGTGTCATTGAATTTGTAGTCTATCCCCAAAAAAATGGCATTATGGCAATGTTCTTGGAAGTTGCACCCTTGCCCAGCTATTATTGGTTTGGACAAGAGTATTTGATATTTTCCTATGGAAAACTCTTGTAGTAGCTTTTCCTTTAAATGGTTGGGCTGGCTTCCATAAACCGACCTGAACCCTATCTCCTTTCTCTGCTTGAGAGCTTTTTCCAATGCCATTCTTTCAGCTTCCCTATGGTGCCAAATGATATATGTGGCACTGGGGTTTGCATCGATGATTTCCATGGCCTTTTTCACCCTGATATCGATACTTTCCGATTTTTCTCGCGATGTGTCCAAAAGGCTTTTGGTGACATCCCTGAACATGATCCGCTTTCCTTCCCTATTGGTAAGGTCGGAACATGTAGGGCTCTCAACCTCATGTTGTACTATTTCATGGGTTGGTAGGATATAACCTGTATCATCAAAGCCAAGGTCTGAGGGTTTATTTAGAAATACCGCCCAAGTGGATACCCATTTCCAGAATTCCTCTTTTTTGTGTGGGTATAGGGTTAGATGCCCTGCCTTCGTGCTATCCCTTTGGAAGAACCTGGTCAGAGCATGGCCACGGTCAACTACACCAAGGAATACAGCGTAGTTCAATATCTCTATGTAGTTGTTGGGTGTTGGGGTGGCGGTGAAAACATACCTATAGGGAACTTTTGAAAAGTGTTCAAGGACATAATTGGTTGTCTCCGTTTTCAGGTTCCTTAGAATAGAGGCTTCATCCAATGAAACACCTCCAAATTTGGTCGGGTCTATATCACCTTTCCGGATACGTTCATAATTGGTCAGGTATATCTTTGGTTGATAGTCGTCAATTTTATCGCTGTCCGTGATGTATTCAATATCAAAGCCAGTTTTCAATTTTTGGTTGTCCCTTTTGAACTCTCCCGCAACTGCTATGGGCAACCCAATCAAAAAAGGTTTCCCTGTATGGTCTATGACCAGTCTGGCCAGTTCCAATTGCATGAAGGTCTTCCCCATTCCAAAAGAGGCAAAACAGGCTCTACGGCCTCCGGAGGCCATCCATGGCACAATGGCCCCCTGATGTGGGAAAAGCTCCTTTGACAATTGACAAGGTTCCACATCAAAACCGTAGTTTTCAGCTACAATTATCTTGCTCTCCAAAAATTGGGTGTAGTCCATGCGTTAGTTGTTCAAAAGCGTTGGCATTACCAGAACTTCACGGTTTTCATCCTTAAGCACCGCTCCAAACTTTTCTGATTTCATATTGATCTCTATGGTTTCGGAATCAATGCACTGTATTGACCTTAAAAGGTAGTTGGCATTGAACCCGATTGGAAAAACATCACCCTCATGCGTTCCGGGCACATATTCCTTTCCGTGGGTGTTCAATGTACTGTCATCTGAAGAAATGATGGCCATATCATTTGTGAAGTCGAAACGTACCTTCTTTTCCTTTAGACCCCCATAGACAACACTCAATCTGTTTATGGCAGAAATAAGGAAATCCTTGTCACAGGTAAATTTTGAAGTGAGGGTGTCCTGAGCGGGGATGACCTTGTTTACCGGTGGGAACTTGGCATCGGTCAATAGTATGGCGACCTGTGTAAGGTCATCATTCACCAAAAGGGTATTTCCTGAATATCCCATTTTTAAAGATGCCTCATCAAAATCTATGACTTCGAAAAGGACTATGTTCCTATTTGGGACCAACAGACTGAATTCCGCTTTTCCACAACCTGTTAAATTGTTCAGATAGCAGGTGTAATTATCCGAAGCCTGTACCTGAAGGCTGTTTTCATAATTGGTGATGTGGACATTGAAGAATTGTCGTAGGTCATCATTGTTGGTGAACCTTTTGGCCTCCATCAATGCCTCAAAGAATGCTGGGCCATCCACCTCCAAAGCTTCATCCAGTTTCTTGAATTCAACATTGGGATAAGCCTCTATCTCACCCAAGGGAAGTTCATAGGTGGATTTTTCAAGGTTGATCATTATGACCTTGTCCATCACTTCAACTTCGAATCTTGGGGATATTGCATTCTTTACAATGTTCTGGAACTTCCTTTGGTCAACACAGAATCGGACTTCCCCATCCCCCTGTACCTTGACAAATGTCGATGCGGTCTTTTCAAAATCGGTAGCGGTCATGTTCAATAGACCGTCCCTTACCTCAAAGAGCGCGTTACTGAGTATTGGTACGTTTGGGTTGTTGGGTACACAGGGCGCGATTCTTCCCATGGCCTGCAAGAAGGTCTTTGTTTCAATTGAAATCTTCATGGGGATGTGGTTTCAAGGTTTCCAATTTTCTCCAACTCTTCCACGCCCAATGTTTCTATGTTCTTGAAGAAGGTTTCCAGTGCCATCTCCCATCTAAGTGTCTGCAGGTGTGCAGGAAGGTGGCTGGTATATTTGTTTGTGTTCAGTTTTTCAACAAGCCTTTCCAATTGCTCGTTCCTTTCTACGATTTCCCTCGTTTCCTCTATAGTGGGCACAACCAATCTCTTTGCCTTGTTAAGGTTTTTGAGGGCAACCTCTAGATTTTCGGATCCTCGACGGTCCAATGTTGCACCTACCAGCGCTATTGACCTGTCCAGACAATTTTTTAATTCATGGGTATTTTCCATTTTCAAGTGTTTTTAAGTTTATAGTGGGGTGACCTTCCATCCCACGAGGGAAAGGAATGCTCGAGATCCATTCTGTGTTTCACCGATTCTTCCCCTCAGACCACAGCGGATCTTATAGTTTTTTCCTTCTTCAAGGTCATCCAACAAATCCGTGTTGTGCTGCCATAGTTCCACAGGGTAGTACTGGGGGTTCTGTTCAACTGTCATCATCGTAACGGTTGCCTTTTGGAACCCGTTTTGGCCAAAAGTTTCTATTTCGCCCTTGTGGTGGACGACACCAATGATATCTATATCCATTTTCAATAGTTTATGTCAGTTCTTGTTTGATCTTTCGTTTACGGAAAAAGCCGATGTGCTCAGGATGCTCCTTTTCGAACAACCTGACATAATAGCTGGTGTAGTTGTTGTTTATCTTGAAACCATCCTCTTTGGTAGGTCCGGCTGTATGCCATCTAACAAGCTCCATCACACCTTTGGCACCATAATTTTTGAAACCTCTTTTGATGGCCTTGAAAGTGAGTTTTTTGAACATCTTGTAGACATTCGGATACTTACTGTGGAAAGAGTAGAATTTTGAGGTGGCACTCTCATCAAGCCCAGAAAAGACCTCATCCAATGTGACCTGTTGTGATACTGTATTTTCCATTGTGTTCAAAGAGTTTTATGTTTTGTGATCGGGCAAGATCATGTTTCCTATTGCCCATATGGTCAGAAGGAATACCAGGGATAACAAGGGGCTATTGTCAAAAGCTATGTATATCCCTTCCATGGTTCATTTCCTTTTTCCCAGATTCTCGCTCAACGTGTATACCAATAGCCACAGTCCCAAAAAAGTCCAGATGGCGGTTTTGTGATGGTTCTCAATGGCAGTGAAAAATTCTTCCATTTCCTTGTTTATTTTGGTGTTTCCTTGTTGAGCTCGTTTTGATAATATTCCAGCCTGTCCCTCCAATAAGACTTCACACTTTCCATGATTTCAGGTCGGGTAGTTCTTCTTCCCTCCAGCCACCATAAATGGTCCCTTATTTGCCTGATATGTTGTGAAGCTATTTTGGTACCGCATATCCTGCATGTTGGTGCTTTGAATTGAAAATTTGATAATGGTAGCTTCTCTTTTGGCGGGCGTATGCGATCGCCTCCAATAGATTGGTGAAAAGCTTGTTGTTTTTGATGTTCACCCTGTTTCCCTCACGGGTGTACCTTACTGGTTTGTTTTCTATGTACTTTTTGCTCTTCATCAACTACTTATCAAACAAAAAACTCTTGTATTCTACTCCATCCATACTGGCCATTCAATATGTCCAATGCCTCGTTTAGGGGAAATGAGGTTTTCTTCATCTTCCTTTGTTCCAAGAAGTTTTGGCACCCAGCCCTACACGCCCCTGTTAGCAACCGGAACTGATTTACGGTCATTATCTGGGATTTCTTGATGTTTGATACAACTTCTTCTATGTTTGAATCTTCTTGCATGAATTTGAAGACTACATCATCAATAGCTTCTCTTATTGTATGTCCATGTGCCCAATATTCTCCCTTGCTTGCCACAAAACATTTTTTGTCACGATTGAAGAACTTGCCTTCGTAGATTGTCATATCGGAAACCTTACGCTTTTTTCGCATCACAGTGGCTATTCCATCTATCATGCGAATGGATTTGTTGCCCTGGATAATCCTTACGTTTCCGTCAAACGCCCAATCACCGATGTGGGTCACACTGTTGGGGATTTCTATGCTCGTGAGTTGGTTTCCTCGAAACGCCCCAGAACCGATGTGGGTCACACTGTTGGGGATTTCTATGCTCGTGAGTTGGTTTCCGTCAAACGCCCCAGAACCGATGTGGGTCACACTGTTGGGGATTTCTATGCTCGTGAGTTGGTTTCCTTCAAACGCCCAATCACCGATGTGGGTCACACTGTTGGGGATTTCTATGCTCGTGAGTTGGTTTCCGTCAAACGCCCAATCACCGATGTGGGTCACACTGTTGGGGATTTCTATGCTCGTGAGTTGGTTTCCGTCAAACGCCCAATCACCGATGTGGGTCACACTGTTGGGGATTTCTATGCTCGTGAGTTGGTTTCCGTCAAACGCCCAATCACCGATGTGGGTCACACTGTTGGGGATTTCTATGCTCGTGAGTTGGTTTCCGTCAAACGCCCCAGAACCGATGTGGGTCACACTGTTGGGGATTTCTATGCTCGTGAGTTGGTTTCCTCGAAACGCCCCAGAACCGATGTGGGTCACCACCATCCCATCGATTTCCGAAGGGATTTTAATTTTTTCTTCATAATCACGGAGTCCATCAATTCTAATGGATTCTCCATTTACTGTTGTGTAATAAAACTTTTTCATTTTCTATATAGTTATTTTATAGCTTCCTCATAGGACACCCCATGGATTCTTTTAAATTCTGCTTTGATACTGCTCCATATCCATCTGCCCTGCTTTTTGGATTTTATCAACTTACTTTCCGGACTTGCTTTTTCCCTTTTAAAATCGCTTTCGGAGAGTCCTAACAACAAAAGTGTCTCAGCCTTGGTACAAACCCCTCTCCTGATATCTTGGCGCATTTCTGCCCTCATCTTTCTGAATACATCCTTATCTACCAAAACTGTTTTCATCTCTTTTTAATTAGGGGGCAGGACCATAGGAAGTACCACCCCCATTCATCAACCAAAAAACTAATCTTCGATCTGGAGCACCTTTTCATATCTGTGCAGATCGTTAAGTATTTCCAAGTGTTCGTTTTCAAGAACACTCCTTATCTTGTTCTTTACCTCAATCGCTATCCTCAATTGTTCTTCCGGGCCATATTCATTGCTGCTGTTGATGATTGCGTTCACACAATTGTGTACCGTGTCCTCGATCTCACTTTCTCTGCTCTGTACCGGGAAAAATTTTTCAAGCCATTTCATCAGCCATGATTTTATCAAAGGTTTTGATGTCCTCTCCGGATTGGGTGTGAAGTCTGCCACAGTTTTCTACGGCTCGTTTCATCAATGCTTTTATGGCCTTCGCATTTGATTTGGCCAAATTTGTGTGGCCATACCTTACCAGGTTTACCGTACTGAATGAGACCAAGTGCAATTCCGCGATTTCCTGTACATCCTTTTTATGGATGTATTCGGTCAGAAAAGCCACCATAGATTCAGGTAGTGGTCTACCATAATTGTGTTCTTTGAAACTACACATGACCAAGAATTTGGGCTACGGTCAAATCCACATAGCATTCAAATCTCGCCTGTCGTTCACTCTGGGTGAATACCCTTACCTCAACCTCACCGGTTGGTTTGGGAACGTGTACGATTGTTAATCCTGTAGGTGATTTCATAGTGTTCTTTTACGTTTTAAAGGGAAAAATGAGCAATAATTCACATCATTAACACTTTTGCCCTATATTGCGGTTAACTAAATGTTTAATACAATATTATGTGATATATTTCACTTAGAGTGAATTATTTCATGTTATATTATTCACATGTTATTAACAATTGGATTTAACAGGAGAAGAAATAAGGAGGCGGCGTTTAGAAAATGGATGGTCTCAAGGACATCTAGCGGAGCTCACTGGCCAAACAAGAGAAACGGTTAACAAGCATGAAAACGGAAGTAAAATTCCTAATTCAAAACAGAGTGCTTACAAAAGAGTTTTTGCTGGATTATCCATGGAAAGACATAAGCCCTATGACCCAAAATCCATAAAGCCCCAAATTGGTGCCGGACATCAAATCACTCTGGATGATGGCCTATTAAATGATGAGAACGGGTTGGCCATGATGGCCAGGTGGTTGATAAAAAACCATGATGCCCTGGAGAAAGATGAAATCTTTGGCATCTATATTGAAAAAATAAAACTTAAGGGGAAAAAGGAGTTCGTGAAAACAGAAAAGGACCAGTTACAGGAATTAACGGACCACGATATTGAGCTCATCAAGCACTTACTGACAAAGAGCAAATCCCTGCCAGGATCATAACACTATTTTTTTTTGCGCCTTTCTTTATAGCGCACGGTTCCGACCAACATGGATTCCAAATCGTTAATTAATTCACCCTTCTTGACCTTATTGAATATTATTCTTACCTCTTTTGCCCTGGCCCTTTCCTGCCCAAGTTCAGCCAATAGGTGATTGAATTCGTGCTGGTCATCTTGAAGTGACTTTTTCAGTTCTTCGACGACTTCTTTATACAGTCCATTCTGAAGGACCTCAGCTTTCTTGAGCTGGTTCTTCCTTCTTCCGGTTATCCTGTCCCAAATATTAATCGATGATTTCCTTAGCTTTTTCACGTAGTCGTTCTTCAATTAATTCTGTATCCTTTTCAATTTCTTCCAATGCTTCTTTTTTGGATTCCCTATATAGGTTGGGTTTTAGGGCATGAAGCAGCAATTTTTTAATATGGACCTTCCGTAGCTCTATAATAAAATCTAAGAAAGAGTCCTCCAATTTTCTGATTCTGTTCTCATGGGAAAGAGCGACTAAAAATGCCGTTACCGAAACAGCAATTCCCAGAAGGGTCAGAACAATTTTGTACATCCAAGGCTCTAGGTCGTTCTCTGGGTAAAATATCCAGGATAAAAAGAATCCCACTATGGTACCATACGTTATTGCCTTGAAGTTTTTCTGGAACCTTTTGGTACCACCATACTTTCTGAGGCTTATGAGAAGTTCATAAAATAGAGCGCAAAGAATTAGGGCAATACCGAAGTTATAGATGAATTTGTGACGGGAGGGAAATCCGGATATCCTTGCAGCTTCCCTTGTGATTTCATATGAACCCTTTTGCTCGGCTTCCAATATCCTAAGTTCTACGATCTCCTTTTCGAGGCTGTTGGCTGTTTGTTGGAATACCAATAATGTAGTCTCTCCAGATAGATATTCAAGACTGCACTGGACTATATGTTTTTCATTGGAATAAATTTTGCTACGGGTGGAATTGAGAAGGTCACGGGAGGACCTTACCTCTGGTTCCGTAAAGGGAAGGAACAAGTGGAGCGACCAAACAACGGCCACAAGGACCGTTGTTGTAAAAGGTATTGGATTTTTTCGGATTTTAGTTGTCGCCGTCCTTATCCCCTGTACTAGAACCGCCATCTTTTCCCGTGGCGTTCGTTTCAATGTTGTCGATGTTGAGTGTTTGCTCATCCGTACTTTCTGCTTCACAAGAAACAAATAATGCCCCTGCTACCATTGCCAAAACAAAAACTAATTTTTTCATGTCATCTAAATTTTTAAAGATTAATTACCCTTTAAACTATTTAGAAAACAGACACTTAAAAGACCGGGGGAGAAATACTTATTAAGTTTTTATCAAAAAATTAAGACTCACAATATACGGGGATTAACTCATATGATATTGTAGAAAAACCTTAAAAATTCTGGGGTTTTTCCGTAATGGATTCTGTAAATCGATAAAAATTGCACTTCATCGAGTCAAATTTCTCTGGGTTTGAAAACAAGTACATTTAGTACAAAATTTCTTACGATGAAAAAAAAGGTAATTCTCTTTGCTGTAGCCGTTCCCTTGACAATATTCGGTATCGCGGCCATACAGGGGATATCACAGGCTGAAACTGAGAAAAAGTTAATGGAAACGGTGGGGGTGCAATCCTTGGACTCTTTAATAGGCAAAAATATCATAATAGATGATTACGATTTATGGGGAAGTCCGGAAACTTTAAATGGGACCAATAGTAAATACTGGGCCGCTTATTTTCCCAAAGCCCAAATCACCACAATAGCAATCAAAGGCGATCGTACAATAAAATATGTTGAACACGGTAAAATCAATGCTTCAGATATAATACTAGAATTTGAAAGGGAAAGACACAATCTGCTGATCGAGTGTTTCAAACTTGATGGTAGTCATAGGACAATTACCGAAGTGATAAAAAAAACATTGAAAGATTCAGATAATTACAAGCACATTGATACATCATTTTCCGATCGTGATTCATTTTTATTGGTAACTACAGAATTTAGTGCTAAAAATTCCTTTGGAGGGGTTATACAAAATACAATCCAAGTAAAAACAGACTTGGACTGCAACATCATTGAAATAGTTGAGTGGTTTGAATGACCTTATTGAATTACTTTTATAAGCACCTCATCAATAACTTTATTAGGAAGTCTTGCTCCATACCTAGATGACACTCTCTGACTTGCATGCCCTTGTATCTGCTCAATACTGGCCACATGTAATTGATGTCTGTCCGACCATGTTTTGAATATGTATCTTGGTGATTTGGTCAACATGATGTCATTTAGCCCTAATTGTAGGGAAATTTTCCTTAGTGCCCTACGCGTATTGTTTATGTAGTGTTGATAGGAAACTTCATCCTTGGGTTCGGGAATGAATGAAAACACCCTGTCCCTATCCGGAGTCCCATATTTTTTAATTATTTCCAATGCTTCTGAAATCAAAATATTGTCCACTAATGGACCGCCTGCAGGATGTTGTCTATTCTTATAGCGTTTGAACCTGATGCGACCATCCCGGATGTTGGTCTTCCATTCCAATCTGGCAATATCTATAAAGTCATGTCCTCCAATATAGAACTGGAATAACCACATATCCTTTCTTCTAATAACTTTTTCTCTCGCTGTTTTTGTGGTGGATGCGTGTGGGGTCCATTGCTTCCACTTATTCATTTCCTCCCTTGACATTTGGACCGGATCCTTTGATACCGTCTCATCAATAAGTCCCTTAAAGGGATTTGTAGATTTAATGTTTAGGGATTCCCTTTTTTGGGCAGCCAAATAAACCGTTCTAAAGGTTCTGAGATAAAAGCTCAATCCTCCGGGACCACAACCACCGGACAGCTTATAGGTAGCAAACTCATTGAGAAATTCATAGGTGACATCGTTTATGGGCATGTCCTCCTGGAGAGTGAAATCCATTAACTGTTTCTTTGTTTCCACGAATGCTTTGATGGATTTTTTACGTTTTTCCCTTTCGATAATGAACTCATCCCAAAATTCAAACAACATTGCTTGGCTCTCCGCTTCCAACAACCTCAGCTCTCTTTTCAATTGTTCAATTCTCGATTCCTTTTCTTTCAGGCCGGTTTTTATATAATCAAAGGACTGCTGTAGGTTGAAATTATGCTCCCTGCAGTGTTCTACCTCTTCTATCAACCTGATTTCCCTGTCCAACAACTTCTTTTTGAGCCTTTTATAATCAGGGTGGGATTTCAGTAGTCCATTTTTCCCCCAATGGATGGATGCGGAATACTCATTTAGGGGCAAATACTTGATTCCGTTGTTGTAAACACGGATTTTTATAGGGAAACCCTTCTTTGTTTCCCTTCTGGTATCCAATATGATTTCGGCCCTTGTTCCCATAATTTGCAAAAAATTTGCAAAAAAACTGGCCTAAATGTACCCAAATTGGACTATATTGACCAAAAATATAACAAAATAATCATGATAAACTTAAGCTCAGAAAAAGCAAAAACCCCCGTAAATACAGGGGTTTCGGTGGATGTGATCGCGATAGGATTCGAACCTATGACCGTCTGCTTAGAAGGCAGATGCTCTATCCAGCTGAGCTACGCGACCCGACTTTGCGGGTGCAAAGATACTAATGTAAGTGATTGTAAAAAATATTTTTTTGGTTTCCCTTTAAAATTTATACCATCCTACCGTCCAAAAGGTTTATGGTTCTAGATCCGTAGGCAGCATTCTTTTCTGAATGGGTTACTTGAATAATGGTCACGCCTTCTTGGTTCAATTGTTTGAACAACTCCATAATCTCCTCACCTTGTTTCGAATTGAGGTTTCCTGTTGGTTCATCTGCCAAAATGAGCTTTGGACTTGAGATAAGGGCTCGGGCAATTCCCACCAATTGTTGTTGTCCGCCGCTTAGCTGGGCCGGAAAAAGATCCTTTTTTCCCACGATATTGAATCTATCGAGCATGTCCGCCACCATCGCTTTGCGTTCAGGTCCCTTTACTTTTTTATAAAGTAAGGGCATCTCAAGATTTTCTTTGACCGTTAAATCATCTAAAAGATGATACGATTGAAAAACAAAGCCTATATACTCCTTGTACAAATTGGCTCGATTTTTTTCTCTTAAATCATGTACAGATTCATCCAAAAACTGATATTCCCCTTCATCGAAGGCGTCCAGCATACCTATTACGTTTAATAATGTGGACTTTCCTGAACCTGAAGGGCCCATAACAGAAATGAACTCCCCTTCATGCACATTGAGATTGATGTCCTTTAATAAAAAAATCCGCTGGCCTCCAGAGTTGACCCATTTGAAAATATTTTTGAGCTGTAACAACATATCTTTACTATTCTGTTCTTAAACTTTTAATGGGATTGGCAGATGCCGCCTTCACAGTCCTTGACCCAACCGCTATAAATGCGATAACCGCTGCCAAAAGTCCCGCCATAACAAAAATAAGAGGGCCCAGTTTGACGCGAAACGCATAGGATTGCAACCATCCGTCCATTATGTACCATGCTATTGGCGCTGCAATCAAAAAAGCTAGTCCTACCAGTTTTAAAAAATCTTTGGTCAACAAAGCTGCGACAGAGGAAACACTGGCCCCAATAACTTTTCTTATGCCTATTTCCTTGGTGCGTTGCGAAACCACTAACATTGCCATGGCAAAAAGTCCTATACAACTCAAAATAATCCCTAGAACGCTTGCACTCGTGACCATGGTTGCCATTTTTTTCTCGCGATTGAACGTTCTATCTACATTTTCGTCCAAGAAAGAACCCAAAAATTCGGCCTGGGGTTCAATTTTTTGCCAAGCCGCCTTTACGGTATCATAGGATTCGGCAATGGCGCTTGGAGCAATCTTAACATAAGCATAATACAAATCCCACTCTTCATTCATTAGTAATGTAAGAGGTTCTATCTCCTTATTGAGTCTTTGAAAGTGGTAATCTTGGATTACCCCGACCACAGAATACGTGCTGTTATCATCGTGAATTTGGACGGACAATGGATTATCTTCACCCAATTCTTTGGCCATTGCCTCGTTGATAATCAAGCTTGCAGTTTCGTTGTGTTCCTTACTGAAAGCTCTTCCCGATAAAAGGTCGATATCCAATGTTTCCAGGTAACCATGATCCACGGTCAAAATATTGGTCCCAACAAACCTTTCTTTATAATCAAATCCCCATTTACTGGTTGATACACTTCCATCCCTACCTCTACCAAGATTGATGTCGGCACCGCTTACTCCCAAAATATTGGGATTGCCTGCTAGCTCTTCCCGCAGCAAATCCACAACTCGGTAACCATTCTTTTTTCCGTTAAGTGGAATTGAGATTACCTGTTCCTTGTTATAGCCCAAATCTTTGTTTCGCATAAATTGTATTTGACTATGTAGCACCAAAGTCCCGCTTATCAAAACAATGGCAATAACAAATTGTACAATAATCAACGCATTGCGCAACCTGTTCTTTCCCAATTCCCATTTGCCCTTGAGAGCCCTAAGGGTGGTCAATTTACTCACCAATAACGCTGGATAACCTCCGGCGATAAATGTGATTATCAACAGCGATATGCTAAAACCAAGAAGAATCTTGGGTTGAACAATATTGGCAAAGGTGGCCTGGGTATCAAAAAGCGTTTTAAAAGGATTCAAAAGTAAATTGGCCATTACCAATCCAAGTACCAGGGATATCAAGAATACCAAAAGACTTTCTGACCAAAACTGGACAAATAGCTGCCTTTTAAAGGCACCAAGTGTTTTCCGCATTCCAACCTCCTTGAGGCGCCTTTCACTTAAGGCTATATTCATATTGATGAAATTGGCACTTGCTATGAAAATGATCAAGAGTGCAATTCCAAGAATCATGTAAGGAAATGAGCGTGATACTTTAGCAACTCCATCCGCATAGGAAACAAAAGCAACATTGGTATAGGGAAGTAAATAAAACTGTTTGAACTGTCCATTTTCATCTGCTTGCGCTCCGTCTCTAATAGCATCATCAATGCTATTTTTATAATGTAGATTGGTAAAATTCCTGGTGTTTTCCTCAAACTGTGCCACATTTACTCCTTCTTCCAGCTCCAAGTACACCAAGTGATTGTACGACTCCCATGTATCAATATTTGGCGCATATTCCGGGTGGTTTTCAAAAGGAACCAAGATTTCAAAATCAACACTACTATTGGTGGGAACATCTTTTAGCACACTCGAAACCGCAAAGGGTTTTTCCTCATCTCCCCTATTCAACATAATTGTCTTCCCTATTGGATCGGCTGAGCCAAATAATTTCTCCGCAGTACTCTCTGTAAGTGCCACTGAGTTTTTATCTGGCAACGGATTTTCAATATTTCCGGCTATAGATGGGTAACTAAAAATTTCAAAAAAATCCGGGTCTACATATTCCGAATCCAAGTCAAAATCCTTTCCTTCATAGGTAATCAAATCTCCTTGGCTCAAGGATCGGGTAATATGTTTTATTCCCCCTACCTCATCCCTCAACGAAGGAGCCAAAGGGATTGGGTTCACTGTGCTTATCCGAGTGCCTTTTGTAGTTTGATTGGAAAGGTAAATTTGATAAATGGAGTCCTTTTTCTGGTGAAATTGGTCATATGACAATTCAAACATTGCGGTCATCACCAATAGAATTGAAACTCCGAAGGCAAGAGTGAGTCCAATTATATTTGCAGCAGAGAACACTCTATTCTTCAATAGGTTTCTCAAGGCTATTTTTATATAATTCTTGTACATCCTTTTGGTCTATTAGGTGGTTATTCTGTTCTTAAACTTTTTACGGGATTGGCCTTTGCAGCCCTAATTGCCTGAAAGCTCACCGTGAGCACCGTGACCAGCATGGCCCCGATCATGGCGAGAGCAAATATCCACCACTTTAGAATGACCCTGTACGGATATTCTTGTAGCCAACCGTTCATTACGTAGTATGAAATGGGCATTGCAATGAAACAGGAGATAGTCACCAATTTCAAGAAATCCCTTGAAAGCATGTTCCACACATTGAAGACGGATGCCCCCAACACTTTCCTTACCCCAATTTCCTTGGTGCGTTGTTCCGCAACAAAGGATGTTAGTCCAAAAAGCCCCAAACAACTGATCAATATAGCCAGTGCGGTAAATATTCCCGATAACCTTCCTATACGTTCCTCGGCCGCAAACTTCTCACCGTATTGTTCATCAACAAAATCGAATTGAAACGGAATATTTGGAAAATGTTCCACAAAAATCCTTTCTACAATGGCCATGTTCTGACTCGCACTTTGCTTTGGGTTCAATCTTAAGTTGTAATAAGCTCCCATCCCATATTTATCAAATACGTACATCCCTTGTTTTACAGGTTCATATGGGGACTGGGCAATCATATCTTCAACCACTCCAATAATCTTCAATGGCTCATCTGGGTCCTCTTCGGCATCATCTTTTAGAAACATTCCAACCGGATTTTCGAGTCCTAAATATTTTACGGCAGTCTCATTCAACAAAACTGCACTGGAGTCCGAAGGAAACTCACGGGAAAAATCTCTTCCTTGTACAATTTTCAGGTTTAGGGAACTGGCATATTCATGGGTTACCGCGGTCCAAGCAAGGTCTTCTTGGAATCCTTCAGGTTTACCCTCCCAGGTGTATCCGCTCCTATTGGACCATATCCGAGTGGTTGGACTACTGGATGCAGACATTTCAACTACCGCTCCGGAAGCCAAAAACTCATTGCGCATTAATTCATATTTTCCAGTAAAATCTTGACTAAAAGTGGGTATTTGAACCAACCCTTCCCTATCATAACCAATAGGTCGGTTTTTGGCATGATTGATTTGTTGCATCACTATCACTGTACCAATAATAAAGGCTACGGATACCGTAAACTGAAAAACCACCAAAATCTTCCGAGGTAAACTAGAGTGCTTACCCGCCTTGAAAGTGCCTTTTAACACATCTACAGGTCTAAAAGAGGACAAATAGAGTGCTGGGTAACTGCCCGCCAGAAGAGCGGTGAACAGTATAAATCCAAGTGAAATCAACCAGAAATTCACTTCTCCCCAAGGAAACAGGATTTCTTTTCGGGCCAATTCATTGAAACCACTCAAAAACACCAATACTAGTAAAATTGCAATCAGAAAAGCAAAGAGGACCACCAGAAATGACTCACCCAAAAATTGATTGATCAATTGGTTTCTTTGTGAGCCGATCGATTTTCGAATTCCAACTTCCTTAGCCCGCTTCTCGGAACGTGCCGTGCTCAGGTTCATGAAGTTGATACAGGCCAAAAGCAACACAAATGCCCCAATAATCCCAAACAACCAGACATACTTGATTCTTCCGCCCACCTGTTTACCATTCTCAAAATTGGACCTGAGATGCCAATCCTTCATAGGAAAAAGAAACAGTTGAGGATTAAATTCCTCGGTATCCGGGTCCAACTCCTTTTTTACGTTTCTGATTATGGATGTCACCCTGTCCATAGAGGTGTTGTCCGCAATCTGGACAAACATTTGAAACGAATTGTTCCCCCAACTGTTCTCGGCATTCTTGACCCATTCTTGGGAGTTGGTATAGGCATCCCAAGTAGACATAAATTCAGTCTCTGAAAAAGAATTATTTACAGGAATATCTTCGTAAACGGCTGTAACCATCATGTCGTATTGGCTGTTTAACTCAATGGTCTTTCCAATTGGGTCTTCGTCTCCGAAAAGTGCATTAGCGGTAGATTCGTTCAACATGATAGAATTGACTTCCCTTAGTCCATCCTTTTCGCCTTTTAAAATTTTTAAATCGAACATGTCCGGAGCTTCCCTTTGTATAAAGTTCCCTGTTCTGGAAATACTGGTCTCTCCATATTTCAGGTATTGACTATTGTTCCAGGACGACATGACCAAATTTTCAAAATTGTCCATATAGCCATCCCTAAAAGCTTTTTCCAAAGGTCTAGGAATTGCAGGGCCCGTTCCTGTCTCTCCGTTAAACGTCTGGGATTGGAATATTTGCGCAATCCTGTCCTTGTTGGTAAAATACTTGTTATGGGTGAGTTCATCCTCTACCCAAAGGCCAATGATCAAGGTAACCGCCATTCCCAAAGCCAGACCTCCAACATTAATTGCAGTATAGGCCTTGTTCTTGGCAAGATTCCTCCAGGCTATTTTTAAATAATTCTTTAACATGACTCTTCGTTTTTTGATGGTTATTCGGTTCGTAGGCTTTTCACCGGATTTACAATCGCGGCTTTAATGCTCTGATAGCTAACAGTAAGCATTGCTATCAGGATGGCCAAAAGGGCAGATGCCAAAAAGATTCCTACGCCAATCTCAATTCTGTACGTAAAATCCTGTAACCACCGGTTCATGGCAAACCAGCCAATCGGCAATGCTATGAGGATGGCAATACCTACCAATTTCAGAAAATCAACAGATAATCTATAGGTGATTTGCCCTACGGATGCGCCTAAAACCTTGCGAACGCCTATTTCCTTTATTCGCTTATGAGCATTGAACGCTGCCAGACCGAACAGCCCCAAGCAGGCAATAAATATGGACAGGGAGGTAAATATGATGAATATCTTACCCAGTCGACGTTCATTTTCATAAACTTCGTTGAAGGAGTCATCCATAAAACGGTAGTCAAATGATAAACCGGGCGATCTAGAATCCCAAATACCCTGAATTTTACTAACAGTTTCTTCGAAATTTCCAGATTTTAATTTTACCGCCATGTATCCCAAGCTGTTAGAAATTCTCAAAGACAAGGGCCTTACCACATTTCGCATACTTTCAAAATGGAAATTTTTAACCACCCCGATTACTGTATAGTAGCTTAGAGCATCTTCTCCCAGACCATTGGCTACACGTTTTCCCAATACTTCCTCTGGTGAGAGCCCAAGTACCTTGGTTGCCGACTCATTGATTATCATGGCAGTGGAATCCGTTGCAATGGAAGGATCAAAATCGCGCCCAGAGACCAATTTAAGGTCAAGAGTGTTCATGTAATCATAATCTACCCTCCAACCTTGCATGTTCACCGCTGATTCTTGATCTGTCTTTCCTTCAAGGAAAAAAGAAGAATCCGTTCTACTGGAAGGGGTGGGCACAAATTCACTTAAGGTCGCATCTGCCACTTGGGACAACTGTTTCACCTCTTCTTTAAATGACCCTGCTTGATTATTTAGCCTATTCAGGTTGTTTATCAACAAAACTTGGTCCTTACTATAGCCCAAATCTTTATTCTGGATAAACTGCAGCTGTTCTCCAACAACCAAGGTCCCAATAATCAAAAAAACCGAAATGGCAAACTGAAAGATTACCAGACCACTTCTGAGTTTTGCTCCTCCCAAGCTGGTTTCACCACTTCCTTTGAGTACCCTGGCGGGTCTAAATTTAGACATGAAAAAGGCAGGATAGCTACCAGAACACAGGGCCAAGAGTATAGCCGCTGCAAATAAAACCAACCAGAAAACGGGGCTTGAATAGGGTATGGATATGGCCTTTTCTGCCAAATCGTTAAAAAATGGCAACGCAATCCAAGCCATGGCCAATCCTATGATGAGTGAACCAAATGTGATTAAACCTGACTCCATCAAAAATTGCCTGATTATTCCCTTTTTATTGGACCCAAGGGTTTTCCTGATTCCGATTTCTTTTGCTCTCTTTAGAGAATAGGCCGTGGACAGATTCATGAAATTTATACTGGCCAAAAGAATTAGGAACAGAGCAATGAATGAAAGAATATAAATATTGTTGATGTCCCCATTTCTTCCCATATCCTCTGCTCTATGTGAATGCAGGTGCAAATCGGTCAATTTCATTGAGGAATAATTCACGTAGTTACCGGCCGCTTCAAATTCTTTTAGGGTTATTCCCGGAAAAAACTGTTGGGCATATGGTATCAGATATCTTTCCATCATTCCCTGAAGAGGAGCTGCAATATCGGCTGCATCGGCATTGTGCTTCAGCTTAATAAATGTATTGTAGTTATGATTTCCCCATTCATTTTGAAAAGCATCCTGAAAGCCCATCAAAGACATGAACACGGAATATTCCGCTAAGAAGGAGTTTTGGGGCAAATCTTCTATTACTCCGGTAATGGTAAAGGTCTGTCCTTCATTTACTATCAACTCACGACCGATAGCACTGGAAGGTTCAAAGTGTTTTTCCACCGCTGATTTGGTTAAAATCATACTATTGGGTTGCTCCAGAGCTTTTAAGGGATCTCCATACAACATTTTCAATCCAAACATGGAAACCACATTGGTATCGACCCAAGTGGCATTGTCCTCTAAAACCAATTCTCTACTATCAATTTTATTCAGTGAAGTGGTACCCCATGGTCTAAAGCGGATGACTTCCTCTACTTGCGGAATATCATTCAATATTGCTCCTGCCATAGGGGCTGAAACTTGCGACATCTCTCTGCCAGGTCCCCCAAATTTTGCGTCAACATTGATTCGGTGTATCCTTTCTGAGTCCAAGAACATTTGATCATAGCTGAGCTCATCATAGATGAACAAGCAAATTATAAGGGTTCCAGCTATTCCAATGGCTAGTCCAAAAGTATTTAGCGCATTCAAGAAGGGCTGCTTCTTGATGCTCCTCCAAGCTATTTTTAATTGGTTTTTAAACATGAGTGTTCGTTTTTTGATATTGTTATTCTGTTCTGAGACTCTTTACCGGGCTGGTCATGGCCACTTTTAACGTTTGGTAGCTAATGGTAACCAGTGTGACCACCATGATGGAGACCATGGCCAGTGCAAAAATCCACCAGTGTATCTCCGTTCTATATGTATAGCCCTGAAGCCACTGTTCCATTAAATACCATGCTATGGGAGTTGCAAAAACCCCGGCGATCAATATGAGCTTGAAAAAGTCCATGGAAAACAAGGCCAGAATATTGGCCACATTACTGCCCAAAACCTTTCTGATCCCTATTTCTTTGGTGCGTTGCCCCACGAAGAAAAGAATAAGGCCATAGAGTCCCAGACAACCTATGAGTATGGCCAAGGCCGAAAAAACCTTGGACAGGGAAAGATACCTTTGTTCCGCTTCATATTGTTCGGCCACACGATTATCCAAAAAGCGGGGTTCGTAGATGTATCCGCCAAATAGGCCAGACCACTTTTCCTCGATCTGTGCCAAAATATTTGAAGTGCTCCTGGCATCTATTTTAACGGCTATTTCATCGAACCAGCGAGGTTCGTAGGCCATTAAAATTGGACTGATCTCTTCGGTAAAATCAATATCATGAAAATTGGCCACCACACCCACTATGGTCGCTTTAATGTATCCTCCATTGGCCTCTATCTGCTTTCCAAGAAGTTCTTCTGCTGAATTAACCCCTAGTTTTTCACGAACTTTTTCGTTTACAAGAACCTCTGTGACCGAATCTCGCTTAAAGAATACCCTACCGGCCACTAATGGAATATCAAAGGTCTCCAAATAATCTTCATCCATGGGTTTCAGTTCAATACTGAATTCCTCATATTCTGGACGATTGCTGTATTTAAAACTTGTACCTAAACTATTGATGGAACCTCCCGGACTCGTCAAACAGTTGGAAACGTGAGTGACTCCCGGAATTCTTTGTATCTGATCTTTTAAGCTTTCGAGCTGCACCACGTCCTTTTCTTCCGGAATACCGACCATAACAATCGAATCCTTATTGAATCCCAAATCACTATTAATTGCATAATCAATTTGCTTTGAAATTATAACCGTGGCCACAATCAGGATAATGGAAATGGCAAATTGGACCACCACCAATACCTTTCGAGTGGTACTGCCTCCCGTATCATTATGGTTGAGTTTTCCCTTTAGGGCCAACACAGGAACAATACGGGACATCAATAATCCTGGATAACTTCCGGACAGGAAAGAGACCAACACAAGTACCAAGACCATGAAGGCAAAAAAGCGATAATCCAACAAGCTTTCAGCGGTTAGCTCCAACTCAAAAAGAGCATTAAATGAAGGTAGGAACAGGATAGCTAAAACCACCCCCAATGCAATGGCAAAAAGGCTGATCACAAAGGTTTCGGACAAAAATTGCCAAAAAAGATGTTGCCTAAAGCTCCCCAGCACCTTTCTAATTCCTATTTCCTTAGACCGATAAAAAGCTTGAGCTGTGGATATATTGATAAAATTGATGCTCGCAATTACTATCAGAAACAAACCTATAATGGCAAAAATCCACAGTAAACCGGGATTAACCCCTCCATAATCAGGGTTGAAATGGATATCTGCTAAAGGTTGGAGTTTATATTCGTGTCGATTTTTACTGTTGGGCCTATGCTCTTTAGGAAGCTCCAATAGTACATTTTCAATTTCGGCTATGTTTTGATTGGGATGTAAAAGAGCAAAACACTGGAGATCCGTAGAAATTCCTGACCAGGTTTCCAATCCTGAAAAATCATTGAACTTTTCCAATGTTGGAAAGGAAATGAATATGCCTTCCGTGATCAATGAAGTTTTTGGTGAATTTTTAAGTACCCCGATTACCTCAATGGTTTCCTTATTGTCAAAGAGAAAAGTTTTTCCTAATACATCGAGGGTTCCATACATTTTTTTGGCCATGTCCTCGTTGATATAGGCCGTATTTGGTTCGGCTAGAGTCCGTGTCCCGGTATCCACTACCAGCGGAAAGGTCATGATGTCAAAGAAATCCGACTCTGCAAAAACCACGTCTTCTTTAAAGGCATTCTGATTATTTCCATCATCAACATTGATTTGATATTCCTCCCAATTGGCTATTTTGGCCACCTTTTCGGCATATTGATAATTTTCTCGAAATACCTTTGCAAAGGCCGGAGGAACACTGGCCTCATGGTCAATATAATCTCTGTGCTCCTCAGTGACCGCTCTATAGATTCTATCCCCATTTTCATGGAAACTATCAAAAGACAAGTGATGGGACAAAAACAGATAAATGAGGACACTGCTACCAAAACCAATAGCAAGTCCTAGAATATTGATGCTCGTAAAAACTTTTCTTTTGATAAGATTTCTCCAAGCTATTTTTATGTGATTTTTGAACATTGCCCTGGTCTTTAGATTTGATTTTAATTGATGAATAAACTCTTATACCATTGCCTTTAAAGGCTTGTTCTGACTTTCAGTGACGATTTGACCATCAAAAAGGTTAATGACCCTGTGTGCATAGTGCGAATCCCTGTCCGAGTGTGTTACCATAACAATAGTGGTTCCCTCTTGATTCAGTTCTGTAAGCAGGTTCATAACCTCAATTCCATTTTTTGAATCCAGGTTACCTGTAGGTTCATCCGCTAAGATCAATTTTGGGTTGGTCACCACCGCCCTTGCTATGGCCACCCTTTGCTGCTGACCTCCAGAAAGTTGTTGCGGAAAATGTTTTTCTCTATGGGCAATCTTCATACGCTCCAACACTTTTTTTACTTTTTCCCTACGTTCCGATTTGCTCATTTTCAAGTAAATCAGTGGGAGTTCCACATTTTCATAAACCGTAAGCTCATCGATAAGGTTGAAGCTTTGAAAAACGAAACCAAGGTTACCTTTTCTCAATTGGGTTCGTTGACTCTCCTTTAACCCGCCTACTTCATGTCCTCCAAATTGATAGGTTCCCTCCGTAGGGTTGTCCAACATACCAATAATGTTAAGTAAGGTAGATTTTCCACATCCCGAAGGACCCATGATGGCCACAAATTCGCCCTCGGCTACACTTAGGTTTACTCCATTGAGGGCAAGTGTTTCAACTTCCTCTGTTCTGAAACTTTTTTTAAGGTTATTTATCTGTATCATCTTTTAATTGATTTCAATGTTTGTTATAATAGACTCTCTTATTATGCTAGATGTAACACTATTTTAAAACTATCCGCTCCGCCTCTCCGAAGCTGTCGTAATTACTGGTTATTATTTGTTCTCCTGGTTCAAGCCCTTCCAATACTTCATAGTATCTGGAATTCTGTTTCCCCAATCTTACATTACGTCTTAAGGCTTCGTTTTCATCCGCAGTAACCACAAATACCCATTGACCTCCAGTACTCTGGAAAAAGCCTCCCTTGGGCAATAAGAGAGCATCACTGGAAGCTCCCAGTTGAAGCTTAATGTTATAGCTCTGTCCTGCTCGTATGGTTTCTGGTTTTTGATCGGTAAATACCAAATCCACCTTGAACCTTCCATTTCTTACTTCAGGGTATACTTTTCGAACGCGTAGCGGATAATCCTGTCCATTTCGTTCAAACGAGGCTACCAAATCTCGTTTTACACGATCAATGTAATGCTCATCAATCTCTGCTTCAATTTTAAAATCAGTCAAGACATTTATTTGTCCAATACGCTCTCCCTGGGATATGTTCTGTCCAATTTCTGCATCTAAAAAGCCCAACTGTCCATCTGCAGGTGCCCTTACATTGAGGTGGTCCAATCGTTCATAAACCATTCCCAAGGTTTTTTTCATTCGAGCAAGGTCCTCATCAAGTCCGGTCAGCGAAGTGGTACGCAATTGATCATCATTCTCAGTCTGCAGTTTTACTATCTCGTATTGCTTTTTGGAAAGTTCATAGTTTTCCTTAGAAAGCAGATACTCTTCTTTTGAAATCAGTTCTTCATCGTACAGTGCCTGGTTCTGTTCAAAATTACGTTTGGTACGTTGCAGGTCTGTACTTGCAGTGGCCAAAGACCTACGACCTTCAACCTGACGGGAATCAAAGGTCAGTTTGGTAGATCTAAGATCGTTCTGCTTTAAAGCAAGGTTACTTTCACTGGCCAAGATCTGCTCGTATAGATTGGTGTTTTCCAACTTAAGGATGACATCTCCTTTTTTAACCATGGCCCCCTCCTCTATCAATTTTTCGGTAACCCTTCCACCTTCGTAAGCATCCATGTAAATGGTGGCTATTGGTGCTACATTACCATTTATGGTAATATAGTCGTCGAATTTGCCATGGGTGACTTGTGCTATGGTAAGTTTTTCCTTGTCGGTTCTATATGTAGACAGAGAAGTACCAAATGCCATCTTCCAGACCACAAATAAAAGGAGTGCTCCAGCAGCTATGTATGCATAATGTTTGGGGCGAAGTCCTTTTTTCTTTTCGAGTTGTATATCCATTGTTCTTTGTTAATTGATAGTAAATATTGGTAACCCGCGATAAAAATCCAAGGTGCTATTGTTCACCCTTAATCGCAATATCGCTTGTAAATTTTGGTTTTGTGCTGTGGCAAACAGTGTTTTGGCCTGCCCCAGTTCAATGGCATTGATCATACCTTTTTCATAGCGTTTTTGTGCAATATTGAAAGCGAGGCGTTGTGACTCAGAAGCCTTAATGGTCTGTTCTGTTTCTGCAATCAACGCATCATGTTCTTGCACCAATTGTTGTATGATTTGAAATAGCTCCTGCTCCGTAACCTTAGCAGTATTCTTAGCACGTTCCAACTCAATTTTTTGCTGTTTTATTCTTGAGCGATTGGCCCATGCATTAAAGATGGGAACGTTTAAACGGGCTCCTACATATTCAAATCTATTATCGCGAAATTGGTCCCTAAAAGGTATAGTATTGCCCAAAGTATCCCGAATCGTTTCAAAATAACCAGAGCCAATTCCCCCACCTATAGATAATGAAGGATATAAACCCCCACGGGTTACCGCCAATTGCTTTTTGGCTGCTTTTACCCGATAGGCTTGGGCCTTTATAGATGGCATAAATCCCTTTGCCTTTCTAAAAATAGAATCGGAAACGACCACGGTTGCATGCTCTTGACTTTGGATAACATCGGGTTCTGGCAGAATAGCAATATCACTTTCCCCTTCTAGGTTCATGGCCTGTATCAAGGTCAATTTTGCTGCTTTTAAACGATTTTGGTTTTGGGTCAGGGCCAATTTATCGGAAAACAAAAGAGACTCGGCTTCATACAGATCCGCACCTGCCATGACCCCCAGTTCTACTTGTCTTTTTACCAAATTGTAGTTGGTCTGCGATATGTCTACCTGTTCTTCAGAAATAATGATTAGCCCTTCTATAAACTGAATGTCGTAGTAAGCAGACATCACTCGAAAAGCCAATAAATATTTTTGTTGTAAGCTTTCCTGTTTGGTTGCCTTATATAAAAATTTAGAGGCTTTTATAGTATTGATTTTCTGAAACCCCCTAAATACATCAAAAGAAGCATCCAAAGAATAGTTGTTAGAAAAAATATCAGTATTTACAATACTATTGTCTTCCGGATTTACCTGACGACCATAACGAATGGAGTAGTCTGCACTACCACTAATCGTGGGAAGTAAATCCCTAACCGATTGTCTATAGGTTTCTTTGTTAGCATCCTGGTTATATTGAAAATCCTTAAGATTTAGGTTGTGCTCCAGGGCATAGGCCACGCAATCGTCCAAAGTCCAAACATTCTGGGCAACTACACATGATATCGGCATCATCAAAAGGAAAAATACTATGAGATTTAATCTGTACATAATTTACTTGTGTGCCATTTCTTATTCCATACGCGTGCCACAATTTCAATTAACTGAAAATCAATATTTTAAATTGATAAATATTTTTTAGGGTAAATAAACCTGTCAAATTTTTATACCAATAATGTAAAATATTTTTACACTTTGATCCAAGAGCAATTTTCAAATTGTAGTTTTAGACTATCTAATCCATTGATATATGACCGACTGCAAAATATTATTGGTCGATGACAATAAGAGCATTTTAAGCGCTCTGGAAATCTTGCTTCAGTTTGAATACAAGACCGTGGATTCCATTTCCAATCCAAATCAATTGTCATCTTTCCCCGATCTAAGCAGTTTTGATATCGTGTTATTGGACATGAACTTTTCTGCCGGGGTGAACACCGGTAATGAAGGGTTGTTTTGGTTGAAGGAAATCCGAAAAAAAGCACCAAATACATCAGTTATCATGATGACCGCCTATGGAGCGGTAGATCTGGCAGTAAAAGCACTAAAGGAAGGAGCTGCAGATTTTATTCTAAAGCCCTGGAACAATGAGAAATTGTTGGCCACGGTAAAATCGGCCTATCAACTTCGGAAAACAAGGAAGGAAGTTCAGCAGCTAAAACAAAAAGAAAGCAGTTTAAAACAGGTCATCAATCAGAATAAAAACTTTATAATTGGGAACAGCAGGGCCCTAAACACCGTGTTGAGCCTTGTTGACAAAGTTGCCAAAACAGACGTCAATGTTCTGATTACTGGTGAAAATGGAACTGGTAAAGAGCTCATAGCCAGGGAAATTCATCAGAAATCTAAAAGAAAAGACGAAGTCTTTATCAATGTGGATATGGGTTCCATATCTGAAAATCTGTTTGAAAGTGAACTTTTTGGGCATACCAAAGGCTCTTTTACCGATGCCAAGGAAGATAGAACCGGAAAATTTGAAGCCGCCAATGGAGGAACCCTCTTTTTGGACGAAATAGGCAATCTTTCCCTGCAAATGCAGGCAAAATTGCTATCGGCCATTCAAAACAAGACCATTGTCAAGGTGGGGTCCAACAAGCCCATTCCCGTAGATATCCGATTGGTATGCGCCACAAACTGTAATCTGGAACAAATGGTAGCGGATGGTATTTTTCGCGAAGACCTTTTGTACAGGATCAATACTATTCATATTGAAGTTCCGGCTTTGCGGGACAGGGACAACGACATCCTTTTGCTTGCCGATTTCTTTTTAAAGAAATTCAGCGCTAAATATGGTAAAGCCGGGCTTAGACTAAACCACGCTGCCGAAGAGAAACTATCCGGGTATCACTGGCCTGGTAATATTAGGGAATTACAACACACCGTTGAGAGAGCCATCATATTAAGTGATGGACAAGTCCTCAAGGCCAATGACTTTCCTTTTCATAACAAATTCCATCCCTCGTCTACAGATTCCCCTTTGACCTTGGATGAGATGGAACAACAAATGATCAGGAAGGCCTTGGAAAGACATGAAGGAAATCAGAGCGCTGCCGCCGAACAATTGGGGATAACCAGACAAACCCTTTACAACAAACTCAAAAAGCAAGGTAACTGATGGCAAGTCGCAACTTTTATCTTCAATTGATTTTTAGGATTATTGGCATAACCCTAACCGCATTGCTGTTGGCATTTTCCTGGTCAAAATCTTGGTGGATACTCTTGAGTATTTCAGTAATTATTTTTCCCTTTCAGGTTTACTCTTTGATACATTATATCAACAGGACCAATCGTAAAATAGCCTATTTCTTTGATGCCATTAAAAATGAAGATTTCACGTTACGTTTCCCTGAAAAAGTGGCCATTGAGTCCTTTAAGGACCTTAATGTTAGCCTCAATAGGGTAAATAGACTCATACAGGAAGTACATCTTCAACTCC
Organism: Flagellimonas nanhaiensis; assembly: GCF_003382275.1. Lineage (GTDB taxonomy): Bacteria > Bacteroidota > Bacteroidia > Flavobacteriales > Flavobacteriaceae > Flagellimonas > Flagellimonas nanhaiensis. The sequence goes on along the minus strand of NZ_QTJX01000004.1, from coordinate 202,332 downwards.
AGATACGGGAAAGGTATTATCAAGAAATTCTAAAACAGGCCAATATTGGTATTCTTACCTATAATGAAAAGGGGCATATCCTATTTTCAAACCCTACCGTTGAAAAGCTATTGAACCATAAACCTCTGAACCATATTAAGCAGCTGCAACAAGTGGATCAAGAGCTTTACCTGCTCTTTTCGCAACTAAAACCTTTTGATCGAAAGCTTTTTCAACTTACAAACGAACGGGAAAAGACCCAACTCGCCATAAAAAGTAAATCCATTTCTTTGGATGAACAACCTTTGCTTCTGGTAGTGGTCCAGGATATCCATAAAGAACTTGATGAAAAGGAAACAGACTCCTGGGTAAAGTTGATCAGGGTATTGACCCATGAAATTATGAACACCATTACTCCAATCACCTCAATATCGGATTCCGTTTTAAGGTATTTTGTTGGAAAGGATGGTAGAATCATTGAAAAACAGTTGGACAGTGAGCAGATGGTCAACGCGGCAAAGGGGTTGGAAGTAATCAAGGAACAAGGAAGCAATTTGATGGAGTTTGTCCAATCTTACCGGACTTTCCTCAATGTTCCCGAGCCGGATAAAACCCTTGCAAATGCGCAAAATCTGCTGGAAAAAGTGAAACTGCTTTTGCCTCCATCAAAAACCTCCCAAAATTTGGAAGTTACCATTCAAGTGCAACCCAAAGAACTTGAGTTCTTTCTAGACGAGAAACAAATCACACAGGTATTGGTGAATTTGGGCAAAAACGCGGTGCAGTCCTTGGAAGGCCATGAAAATGGAAAAATCGTACTCTGGGCAGGAACTGGCCCTAATGGGAAAAAATATATACAAGTCTGGGACAACGGACCGGGAATACCCGAAGATTTGATCAATGAAATCTTTGTTCCCTTCTTCACCACCAAAAATTCAGGGACCGGAATTGGACTCAGCCTCTCCAAGCAAATACTTCAGCTTCACGGGGGTAGTTTGAATGTACGATCGGTGCCCAACAAGGAAACTGTATTTACCCTGGATTTTTAAAGGTTGATCAGAATTTTGAACTTTTCAGCTGACCAAAATCATAAAAAACAAACACTATAGGTTCTACTTTTAATAGAAATAAAACTCTTGGCATGCTAAATTCAGAAAAAATAGGAAACGAGTTCTACCAGAGCCTGGGCAAACTCTTTTATGCAGTGGCCATGGCTGACAACAAGGTGAGACCTGTTGAGGTAACCAGATTACGAAAGTATGTACGACAAAATTGGTTGGATGTTGATGATTATGAAGATGAATTCAATACAGATTCTGCCTACCAAATAGAAATTGTATTTGACTGGCTGGAAAATGAAGAGAAAGATGATGAAGAATATTTCAGCGAATTCAAGGAATTCTATAAAGAACATCCGAAGAAGTTCACCCCAGAGCTTAAATCTCTAATTTTGGAAACTGCAGAGGCCATAGCAAGCTCCTTTGCAGGAAAAAACAAGTCCGAGATGTTGATTATCTTTAGATTGAAACAACTCTTGGCCAAATAATCTATGCAACTAAAGAATTTTATAGATCATACCAACCTAAAACCAACTGCCACTCCTGCAGAAATTCAAGAACTTTGCAAAGAAGCCAAAACCTATGGTTTCAAGGCTGTTTGTGTAAATGGGTGCCATGTTGGACTCGCAAAAGAATCGCTAAAAGGTTCGGAAGTAAAGTTAGCGGCAGTAATTGGGTTTCCACTGGGCGCTATGTCCACCGAAGCAAAAGTTTTTGAAGCAAAAAATTGTATTGAACATGGTGCCGACGAAATAGACATGGTCATCAACATTGGATGGTTAAAATCCAATATGGATGATTTGGTCCGTGAAGAAATAGCAGAAATAAAGCGAGCCATTGGAGATAAGCTATTAAAAGTCATCTTAGAGACCTGTTTTCTTTCCGAAGAAGAAAAGAAAAGGGCTTGTATCTTGTCGGTAGAAGCCAACGCCGATTTTGTAAAGACCTCAACCGGTTTTGGTAGCGGAGGAGCCACCTTTGAAGACGTTGCCTTAATGAAGAAAATGGTAGCAGGAAAAGCCAAAATCAAAGCATCTGGCGGTGTTAGGGACAAAGAGACCGCCATAAAATACATTGAATTGGGTGTAGAGCGAATTGGCACCTCTTCCGGCCCCTCACTAGTAAAGTAAAATCCTATGAGCATACACATTGAAGCCAAAAAAGGCGAAATAGCGGAAACTGTACTTATGCCCGGAGATCCCCTACGGGCCAAATGGATAGCTGAAACATTTCTGGAAGACGCTTTCTGCTACAATCGGGTAAGAGGTATGCTGGGATACACCGGTACCTATAAAGGTGAACGTGTATCCGTTCAAGGAAGTGGAATGGGGATGCCTTCGGCAATGATCTATTTTCATGAGCTCATTAAGGATTATGGGGTCAAAAACATTATTAGGGTTGGATCGGCAGGTTCATATCAAAAAGATGTAAAGCTCAACGATGTGGTTTTGGCCATGGCTGCATCTACAACATCCGGAATGAACAACTCAAGATTCATCAATTCAGATTATTCTCCGACTGCCAATTTCGACTTATTTATTGAAGCCGTCAACTATGCACGAGAAAATAACATCCCAATAAAAGCTGGAAACGTACTTTCTTCCGACGAATTCTACGGGGACGATCCCGATGAGTATAAATTATGGGCACAATACGGAATACTTTGTGTTGAAATGGAAACAGCCGGACTCTACACCATTGCTGCTAAATATGATGTACGTGCTTTGACTGTGCTTACTATTTCGGATTCCCTGGTCACTGGAGACCACCTTTCCTCCACAGAACGTGAAACTTCTTTTAAAGATATGGTAGAAATTGCCCTTGCAGCGGCAATGGCATAATTCTTTGGGGGAGGATGTCTTCCCAACCATTTGATATCATCCAAAAAAAGATTGAAAAAGGGAGAAATCTGACAACGATCATTTCTCCTTTTGCTTCCAGTTCCTATTTTGTCCAATGCTTTTGAAAAGGCTTGAGCGCAGCCACCAGAGCTTAAGTTTATGTCCTCATTTTAAAGTAAAACCCTAAAATCGGATCATCATGAAAACAAAACTGCTATTTCTAGTCCTCATCACGGTTATTTGGAGCTGCAAAGAAAAATCTGCTCAAACCAAAACTGAACAACCTCCTCAAAAAATAGAACAGGAACCGCCTAAGGTCCTCTCAAAATCAATGAAGGAAATAATACAATTCGCGGATATCTCCATTACCGATCCAACAGACGTAAAAACCCATTTGAAATTTAAGGTGTTGGATTCTTCGGGAGTAAGAGAGGAGAAAATGGAAGAACTGGTCTCCATTTACAAGAAAGCTAAAAAAACAAAAACAATGGATGCATTGCCATTATTTGAAATCAAGAATACCACAAACTGTGTATTAATTGTGTCCGAAAAAGGGTATGGAGGCAACATCTGGGGGAAGGTTTTGATGGACAAATCAACAATGGAAATAGTTAAAGTTGAATTTGACCACAGAGCAGAATCAGAGGGATATGGTGATGGCATTTCCCTGTCATCATTTGAAAACTTGTTCAGCAAAGCCAAAATAGAATGGCAAGGAAATAATTTCGGACAGTCCCAAGGTGGAAAAATGTTGGTTGAAGGTCGCACAATTATTGATGGAATATCAGGAGCTACCGTGACCACAACGGCTGTTATCCAAATGATGAATGAAGGAATTGAAAAGTATAGGCCCTATTTAGAAACAACCAATAAATCCTAAATCAATCCAAAAACAAAAAGCATTATGAAAATAATTCAGGTTACCCCAGAAAACGTACAAAAAGAGACCTTGTATTGTGTTAAGGACATTACCAGTCCGGCTTTTGATAGCAAGAGAAAATGGTTTGAGAAAAGATATGCTGAGGGTGTCCGGATGAAAATCCTTAAGGATGATGAAGACAATATGCTGGGATTTATTGAATATGTTCCGGTGGAACAAGCATGGCGACCCATTGAAGGCCATAACCTGATGTTCATCCATTGTATTATGGTACATTCCAAAAAGGACAGGGAAAAAGGAAATGGCAGTATTTTGATAAACGAGGTAGAGCGAGAAAGTTTGGAGGCTAAAATGGACGGAATCTGTGCCATGGTCAGTAAAGGAGCATGGATGGCAGATAAGACTGTTTTTGAAAAGAATGGTTTTATTCCCGTTGATCATAAAGGTCGATTTGACCTTCTCTTCAAAAAATTGAACCCCTCAGCGAAAAATCCAGAATTATTGGATTGGACCGTGACCCAAAAAGAATACCAAGGTTGGCATTTGCTTTATGCAGACCAATGTCCATGGCATCAAAAATCGGTGACCGACCTTTTAAATACTGCCATGGATTTTGATATTGACCTCAAGATTCATGAAATAAAGACCGCCCAAGAAGCCAAAAATGCACCATCAGGATATGGAACCTTTGGTCTTTTGCATGATGGAAAACTAGTGTCGGACCACTACATCAGTGCAACCAGGTTTAGAAATATTTTAAAGAAGGCTATGGTCAAATAATTTAATATTTGGGTCAATGCCAATCTTTGTTTTTAAGCTTTGTCCTTTGAATTTCTGGGTAATACCTCTTCCGGAAATGGGAAAAGAATCGTAGAATTCTTCTCGGCTGCAATATTGGACAAAGTTTGATATAGTCTCAGTTTGATTGCGGATGGAGATTTGTCTATCTGAACACCAGCTTCCAACAATTTACCGGCAGCCTGTTCTTCGGCTTCTGCCAAAATAATCCGTGCCCTTCTAGACCTTTCGGCTTCAGCCTGATTCGCCATCATTCTTTTCATGTTTTCGGGCAGTTGTATGTCTTTTATCTTGACATCCATGATTTCAATTCCCCAATGAGAGGTTTCGGTTTCCACAATACTCTTAATGTTCTTACCCATTTCCTCTCGTTTGGACAAAATAGTATCCAACTCCACCTTACCACACACATCCCGCAAAGCTGCCTGGGACAGTTGGGTGATGGCAAAATCATATTCCTCGACCTCCAAAACTGCCTTTTCAGGGTCATTTATCTTAAAAAATACAACTCCATCTATGCTACAGGGAACATTGTCCTCTGTCATAACTTCTTGAGAGACTATATTAATGGTGATTACACGGATATCCACGATCTGTATGGTTTCTACCAAGGGAATAATCCATCTAAAGCCAGGTTGTAATGTTTTGATATACTTACCAAAACGAAATTTCAATGCTCTCTTATATTCAAAAACGATTCGTATTCCCGCCAATAAGATTATGGCAATTAGAATAGAAAATAAGGCCAACGGATTCATAGCTTCTAGGTTTTGGTTAACTAATACTTTTAATAGGATTCAAATGCACCAGCAAAGAATAAAAAACAGATTCTTATAAAAATACGCAGTCAAACCGGCGCATGGCATGATACAGATCAGTAAGAAAATGGACAATAGTGCGGTCTTGGGCATAAACAAAAACAGGAAGCCATTGGCTTCCTGTTTTCTATGAAATTTTCGATCCAAATAGTAAGACCAACCCTTATTCCACTTTGTGGGAAAATGACCCAAGGGCCAACTCATGTTTGCACCGCGAAAACTTCATGGGCTTTGATTCAAAGAATCAAAGTTTTTATTTTCAGGAAACTGGAGCATGTAAATGCTCCAGTTTCCCAGAAAGTATTAAATCAATGCCTTTAGTACCATAGTAATTTTCAATACTTACCTATCTCTAGACACGAATCAAAACCACAGTACCAATGACCTCTTTTTAACACCTTCCTTTTTAATGGACTTTTACTGACTTCAGGTTTCCAAAAAAAGCCCATCGTATTTTCAAAGAACCTTTTTTCAAAGATGGCAGCAAAGTAATACCTCATTTTTAACCCTGAAATGACATAGGTCATTTTCATCAAAAAAATTCAAAGTTTTTAATCGCATTTTTAAATAAATCGGTCAGCTGACCCGGGTCATTGCATTAATATATGCCTCCCACTACATTTGGCTTCCCTCGCAAAAAGGAAGGGAGCATTTAAGTACCGCAAAAAATCTATTAAAAATAATATCATGAAAAAGTTATTGCTAGGTCTATTGGTACTGGGGCTGACCATCCCTGCCTATGCGCAAATTACTAAGATAAAAACTGAGGAACTCTCAGAGGTTATTGTCTATGCTACCAACTACAAATATTTAACCAATGCGAACACCCAAGAAGTAGCTTCTGTTCCGGTAATAGCATTGGAAAGAAAGGCTGCGGCATATGACATTAGGAACTCCGACATCTATTTTGATGAATATGATTTTTATGAAGTTGCTTTCTATGTCCCAGATGGCAGTATCCTGGCCACTTACGATAAGAATGGTAAGATTCTAAGGACAGCAGAGAAGTACAAAGACATCAACCTACCCCTTGCAGTAAAAGAAGCCATTTTGGATAGATTCCCAGAATGGGCCATAACCAAAGATGTGTATTTGGTGCGTTACCACGACGTAGATGGAATAACCAAAAAATACAAACTCAAATTGGTCAATGGTGATAAGGTATTGAGGGTTAAATTGGACGCTGGGGGCAACTTCTTGTAATTGCTTTGTAAAGTAACCCTAAAGTATTTAACATGTCCGTTTTAAAAGTTATTGAAATCCTTGGCAACTCCACCGAGAGTTTTGAGGAAGCGGTGCAGAACATTGTAACGGAAGCGTCAAAAACAGTAAGAGGAATCAAATCTGTCTATATCAAAGATATGCAGGTGACCGTGGAAAACAACATGATTTCCGAATACCGAGTTAACGCTAAAGTTTGTTTTGCAATCACTGAAGAAGTAGCAACCTGATTAATGGTTAAAGGGGGTGTTTTTATTTAGTCGAAGTGAAAACACCCCATGCTCAAAAATCTTTTCTTTCCCGTTTCATTATAAACATCCAATTCCTTTACATCCCAATTTTAGATGTATTTTTATCGAAGCCAATCTAAACAAAATTTGTAAGATGAAGATTCATCGTTTTGACCATTCCAATTCATTGCTGAACACTTTTACCGCTGAAATAAGGGATAGTAAAATTCAAAAGGATTCCATGCGTTTTAGACGAAATATAGAACGTATTGGAGAAGTTCTAGCATATGAACTGAGTAAAACCCTGGACTATGGACCTAACACTGTCGAGACTCCACTGGGTTCCAAAAAAATGTCCCTCATAAAGGATGATTTGGTGCTTTGTTCTATTCTAAGGGCGGGGTTGCCATTGCACCAAGGACTGTTGAGTTATTTTGACCGTGCCGAAAATGCATTCATATCCGCTTTTAGGCACCACCCAAACAATGAGGACGACTTTGAGGTCGTGGTAAAGTATTTTGCTGCGCCTTCGTTGGATGGAAAAACCTTGATATTGACCGACCCCATGTTGGCTACCGGTAAGACCCTTGAAAACGTTCTGAACGTATTGCGCGGGCATGGTACGCCCGCAAAAATCCATATTGTTTCCGTGATTGGCTCCGAGGCCGGTATTGACTATGTTCAAAAAGTCTTTCCTACGGAAACCGAATTATGGATAGCAGCCGTTGATGAGGAATTGAACGACCGGGGTTACATTCTTCCAGGATTGGGCGATGCAGGAGATTTAGCCTTTGGTGTAAAACTCTGATCGTAAATACCGCTAAACATAGAGTTCAACAACTTCGTAAAGTGCTGGAATATGGCAATGCCAGCCATAACTTTCAGATATTTTGGTTTTAAAAGAGTTTTGAGCACTTTCTTCACCATGTACCAAAAAAACTTTCTCTGGGATGTTCTTTATCCTTTGCATCCAATGCAAGAGCTCACTTTGATCTGCGTGCGCAGATAGACTTTCCAAATGCTCCACTTTGGCCTTGACAGGAACATACTTTCCGAAAAACTTTATTTCGTTCTCCCCTTCCAGCAGTTTTCTTCCCCTTGTGCCTTCAGCTTGGTACCCCACCAATAGCACAGTGGCAGACCGTTCATCCAACAGTTGTTTGAGATAGGTTAGTACCCTGCCCCCTGTTACCATACCACTTCCTGCAATTACAATTTTGGGACGAGGATCATCAATGGTTTCCCAAGTTTCCCTATAGGATGACACCAAAGAAACATGACTGCACATATTGTTGTACTCTTGTTCCGACAGTTTATGCCATTTTGGAAAAGCTTCAAATACCTCAAGGACATTCACTCCCATAGGACTATCCACAAAAATGGGCAGATTGGGAATCTTGTTCTTTTGGTACAACTTCCATAGCAGATACATCAATGATTGTAATCGTTCAACTGCAAAAGATGGAATAATAAGTGCTCCACGATTTTCAATTGTCCTTTGCACCAAATCCCTAAAAAGGTTTTCAAGGTCTTCCTCGGGGTGATCTTTGTTGCCATAGGTACTTTCTACAAAAAGATAGTCTGCCCATTCGGGTTGTTTTGGCGCATCCAAAAGATCATCCTTTAACCTTCCAACATCACCCGAAAAGACCAAGGTTTTATCATAAATGCTCAACTCTATGAACGTAGAGCCAATAATGTGTCCATTATACTTAAAACATGCCCTATAGTTTTGGGCAAGGACAACATCTTCACCTTCTTCAATTGCCTTGAACAATCTAAGTGTACGCTCCACATCCAATTTGTCATATAAAGGCAGTGCAGGTTTATGTCGACTATACCCTTCCTTGTTGGCCTTTTCTGCTTCTTCTTCATGGATTTTGGCACTGTCCTTCAAAATAATTTCGGCAATGGCAAGTGTTGGCGCCGTACCCAAAACTGTTCCTTTAAAGCCTTGTTTTACCAGAAGAGGAAGATATCCGCAATGGTCCAGATGTCCATGGGTAAGAAGCACGTAGTCTATACTGGGAACATCTATAGGCAACGATTTCCAATTTTGTTGACGTATTTCTTTGGTTCCCTGGAAAACCCCACAATCCACTAAAATTCCTATTTCATCGGTTTGCAGATAAAACTTTGATCCTGTTACCGTCCCGGCTCCCCCTAAAAAATGTACCTCAACCTTTTTCATAGTAATTTATATGATGCACAATGATTCCATTTCTTTCATGATCCTTTCTTTTCTTCCATTGGAAATACCTAAATGGTCCAAATAGAAACGGTCCTTCAATAATTGCCTGTACAATACAATATCCCTATTCAATAAAAACTGCTTTTCTCTTGAAGAAAGTAAAGTAGAAACCGTAATGGGATATAATCCCAATCTTTCTATTCTGTCCTTTAAACTATCTCCTTTGGGATAATCCCAGCTTAAAAGATACAATCCAACGCATTTTCCGTACTCCAATGCATCTGAAGTAAATTTGGTATTGGTAACCACCCACCCCATGGTCTTTTGTTTACCATTATCTTCTTTGAACTGTCTCGAATTTTTGACATCATTGTACCGGGAGTGTATGTAAAGTGGCACTTTTACATTGCATTTTAGCCCCCCCTCACCATGAAACTTGCATTCTATAATGTTTACGGTTCCATTTTTTGTCGCCAGCACATCAATTTCATGGGATACGCAATTGCCCTTGATCACTTCTCCCACCTTAATTTTATAACCTGAATAGTACAATAAACTTCCAATAAATCGCTCAAAAGGAAACCCAGTTGGGCCCAACTCATAAATTGCTTTTTTCAACTTGTACTTTGATGCATAAATGGACTTCGCCTTTTTCAACATGGCAAAGGCCCGATTGTAAATTTCCTTGGTGGTAATACCTGGATAGAGTTCTTCCAGCACGCTATTTACAATATTGTTCACCAGAGCTTCGTCCGCTCCGCTAGATCTTAACGAGCTTTCCAGTTTTTCAACAGAAAACACTGCTTTCTCCCCAGAAGATTTTATGATGTGCACCTCTTGTCTTTCCATAATGCTAAAGTACCATTGATCGATGATTGATTGCCATGTCTATGACGTAATTGAAATTCAACATTTTGATGGCATCATAAAATGACGAACGTCATAGTAAACCATGATAGATTTCATCATCTTTAGTCAAATGCCTAAATGAGAAGCTATGTCACTTAATTTTAACCAATACGCCTCCGAAGGAAACGCCTTTATCAAGAAATATGCTGAAGCTATGTCCATGGAAAATGAACGTGACAAAGCTGGTAGGATTTTAACTTCGGTGTTACATGCCTTGAGGGATATCATATCCACCGAAGAATCCCTACAGCTTATTGCTCAACTTCCCATGTTCGTCAAAGCAGTATATGTCAATGGTTGGAGCATTAAAAAGAAAAAGGTAAAGGCAAGGAACATGGTAGATTTTATTGACCTGGTCCGAAAACACGATGGTCCTGCGGCTACCAATGATTTTGAGTACAACGATAGGCTGGCAGAGGAACATATCAGAAATACGTTCAAATTTCTCAAAAAACAGGTTTCTAAAGGAGAAATGGAAGATATTCGGGACGGACTGCCCAAGGACCTCAAAAATCTCATCTCCACTTATATTGAAATTTAAAAATCCATCTAGGCACCCTTAAACACCTTTGGGAAATGTCAATCTTAATCAAGGAATTTCCTGATTTTTCTTGCTGTTTTTCTCTTGTTTCCTAAAATAGCGTCTGGTAAGGAAGTTATGCTTTAAGGCTTCCATATTTTCATTAAAACGTTCAGTTCCCTCTTCAATGTTCTTCATGGTTCTTTCCAGTTGTTCAACAAGAATTGTGTCTGTAGCTAAGTATTTTAAGGTTCCTTTTCCTTTGGAAATATTATTGGAGAGACTATCCAGGGAATAGGTAATCTCAACTATCTTCCGGCTGGAGGTCTCCAAATTCAACAAAATGTTTTTCATCTGCTGACCCGACAAGGAATCACTCACCAGTACACTGGCTACACTATTTTCAATTTCGACCTCATCTATGATGGAGTTCAACTTTTCCAGCACCTTGTTGGCCTCAAAACTCATTTTCTTAAGATTAGTGGAAGTTTGCATTAGATTTTGGGACATTACCGTATCATTGAGCAGGCGTCCTAGAGTACCTTGGCCGCTTTTTAAAGATTCCGTTACCCTTAGCAGATCAGCGGTCAACAGGGCAGCATTCTCATTGGTAACATTAAGCGTGCTCAACATATCTTCTGCTCCAATCCTACTGTAGGATTCTATTCGGTCACCGGTCACAATTGGTTCCCCTGGGTCACGACCAGGTAAAATATTCACGATCATACTCCCAACCAATCCATCGGAACCTATGGTGGCGACTGCATTTTTCCTGATATGCGGAAGCATTTTCTCTTGAATCACCATGTTTACCACTATAGTGGTATCATTTATCATTTTAATGCTACTCACCGTGCCGACATCTATACCTGAATACCTAACATTGTTACCTTTTTGGAGGCCATTTACATTCTTGAACACCGCATTTATGGTAAAGGTGTTCCCAAAAATGTTTTGTCGGTTACCAATGAAATAGGCCGCCAAAACCAATAAAATAGTTCCTAGAACTACTAAGAAGCCTAATCTGATGTTTTGCGCTGTTGTCTTTTCCATTTCGTTACTTTTTAAAAAATGCCTGCACCTTTGAATCTTCGGATTTTATTAGTTCTTCGAAGGTTCCTTCTGCATAATTGATGCCATCCACCAATAAAATCATACGTTCAGAAATTACCCTGGCACAGTCTACGTCATGAGTAATGATCAAAGAAGAAGTGCCATATTTTTTTTGGATGTTCCGCATTAGTCCAATGATTTCTTTGGAGGTTATAGGGTCCAGTCCACTAGTGGGTTCATCGTAAAAAATGATTTTGGGCCTCAAGATAATGGCCCGGGCCAAAGCCACACGCCTTTTCATACCTCCCGAGAGTTCTTCGGGCATCAAATCCATGGTGTGCTCCAAGCCAACGCTTTCCAAAGCCTCTAATACATAAGGTGTAGTATCTGAAATTTCCCCGAGCTTGTCTTTATGTCTTCTCATCGGAAACTCTAAATTCTCTCTCACCGTCATTGAATCGTACAATGCACTTCCTTGAAACAAAAAACCTATGTCTGCCCTTAACGTATCCAGTTCTTCTTGGTCCAGTTCGATAATGTCCTTCCCCATGACCCTAATTTGTCCCGAATCCGGCTTCATAAGACCCACTAGACATTTAATCATAACCGATTTACCCGATCCTGATTTACCCATAACCACTAGATTCTCTCCTTTGAACAATTTCATATTAAAACCATTCAGCACATGGTTATCCCCAAAACTTTTGCGCAGGTCTTTTATATCAATAATGGCATTACTGCTATCGTTTTGATCTATTTGAGTCCCTATTTGTTTTTCCTGGGTTATCATAATTCATAAAAAATATCTGAAATGAATACTGCAACAAAATCGATGATAAACAACAACATTGAAGTGAACACTACCGCTGTATTGGCCGCTGTGCCCACACCTGCTGTTCCCTTTTTACTATAGTAGCCCTTAAAACAACCCACCAGACCTATCGCAAAACCAAAAAAGAAGGATTTTATAGTGGCGGGTATCAAATCACCATAGGACAAAGCATCAAAGACGGTATTGAAGTACAGTTGAAAAGACACATTTCCCTTAAAGTTTTCTACCAGAGCAGAGCCGTAAAGGGCCACAGCATCTCCCAAAATAACCAATATGGGAAGCATAAGGGTTGTAGCCATGATTCGGGTCACTACCAAATACTTAAAAGGATTGGTTCCTGAGACTTCCATAGCATCTATCTGTTCCGTCACTCGCATAGATCCTAATTCTGCACCAATTCCCGAAGCTATACGTCCAGCACACACTAGAGCTGTTATAACCGGACCAAGTTCTCTAACTATGGATATACCCACCATGTTTGGCATCCATGATACCGCACCAAACTCAATTAAGGTAGGTCTAGATTGCAGGGTTAGTACCAAACCAATTATAAATCCGGTAACCAGGACCAGGACTAGGGACCTGTTCCCCATATTATAACATTGCCTCAAAAACTCCTTGAATTCAAATGGAGGTTTAAAACCTACCTTAAAAAACCTGCCTGCAAAGTAGGCCAGTTCTCCCACTTCTGCGAAGAACATTTTTATCCTTGAAATAGCTTGTAGTGAACGTGCCATAACAACTTTTTAACGCAAGCATGCATAGCAAATGTAAATTTTGATCAAGGATATTGGAATGATCCATATCATACGGTCAGGTCACAGAATAGGGGTTTACCCAATAAAATAGCATGTTTTCCCGGGTTGGTTCTATATGGAAATACTATTTATACTTCAAACTCAAGAGTCCAAGTTGCCAAATGATCTTTATGGAATCCTTCATGGAAAGCTTTGAACCATCTGCATGTATCCATCGCTTTAAAGGTTGTTCACAGATGAACTTGCTTGCAGCCGCCTTGCCATAGATTTTTCGCATTCTGATGAAAATCTCCACATCAAAAAGCCATCTTGTCTTAAAAGGTTTGGCAAACACATCGGCCACAATGCTAGGTTTCATTACTTTGGCACCACATTGAGTATCCCTAAACGGCATACCCAATATTTTTTGGATTATAAGGTTGATGGACTTGCTAATGATTTTTCGTGCTGATTCTTTAGCAATATCGGCACCCATTCTGCTAATCCTAGATCCACTAACTATTTTATAGTTAGAATTCTCCAAGGTGCGAACCAATTCATTCAAGTCGGCAAAATCCGTGGATAAATCGGCATCCAAATAACCGAAACAGTCAAACTGTTTGTCTTTGGATAAAAAGAGCATTCCTTGACGAACCGCCTCGGCCTTGCCCCCATTTTGTTTACAGTCATAGATGCTTATACTGTCCTCATTACCCTTTCTAATCTGTTGTAGAACCTGTAAAGTGCTGTCCGTACTACCATCGTTCACAAAACATAGATGATATCCTGGGTTTTGTTGTGCAAAATTTACGAATTCGTCTCCTGATAGGCGGTCCGCTTCATTGTAACACGGAATAATTACACCAACGCAATGTTTTTGAATCATTTTAGATTCAGAAGATGTCTTTGCTTGTGTAAGCTTGGGAGTGCCAATAGTACGTTTGACCCTGGCAACCATTTCATCCAGTCCAATGGGCTTTTTCAGATAATCCACTATTCCCATTTCAAAACCATGAAGAATAACTTGTTCCTCATTGTTACCAGACATTACCATAATAGGAACATCGGTATTCTTTTCTTTAAGTTTTTGGATTACCTGAAGCCCGGACATGCCAGGCATATTCATATCCATAATTACCAGATGAGGTTGAAATGTTTCAAAAAGACGAATACCCTCTTGACCAGATGTGGCAGTCGCCACTTCATAGCCGGATTCTTTCAATTTTTTTTCTACCGAAAGCAATATTAATTGCTGGTCATCTATAGCCAAAATTTTCATAGGTTAAGGTTTAAGTATTGTAATCAATTTGAATCAAAATTACTGCTACCATTCCTTCAAAAGGAGTTAAAAAAGTTGAGAATCAATTAACTATAGATGAATGGTAAAACTCGATAGACGGGCTGTAATCAGTTTTTTTAACAATATTTTGATCTTTATAGTGTTATATTTTCTTACAAGAACTAATGAAACGGCAAACCAACATTACCTTGGCCTTGGCTCTAGTTTTTGGCCTAATTTTTCATGGGGCGAGCATCTTCTTCACTTTGGAGTCGACCTATGACGCATTGATACATCTATTTTTTGCCGACCATTATGCCAAAGATTGGTTTGAACCATGGGATTATAGGTGGTACACCGGGTTTACGGTGCAAGGATACCCTCCATTGGTACATCAGTGTATTGCCATACTTTCCTTTTTTGGAGGATTGAAGTTTGGTCTCTATCTAATGTCCATGATCATTATTGTTCTTTTTATTACCGGAATCTACAAGTTTGCGCTGCTAATCTGTGGGGATAAAAAGATTGCCGGTTATTCGGCATTATTGGCCGTATTCTCCTCCATGTTCCTGGAAACCTTACACATTTTTGGGCAATTGCCCAGTATAATGGGAATTTCTGTTCTCCTCCATACACTTCCAGAAATATACAAATGGATCAAAACAGGGAGGCCGCGCTATTTATTGACATCTTTTTCCTTGATTGCAGTCACAGTGACCTCCCACCATGTTACCCCAATATTTGGGATGGTCTTTTTCATTTTTCCTTTGATTGGAATGGTGATCATGGATGCCTCAAAAGAAGCGGTGAAACATACCAAAGCTATTACCTTCAAGGTATTTTTCAATCAATTTAAAAAGTTCTTTTGGCGCATAACAATCTTTGGAGGAGGTTCACTAGTATTTATCATATTGTGTATTTTACCCTATTGGGTAAATTCAAAAAAGAACCCAATCACACAGGTGCCCATTCCCCATGGGTCTCGTGATAATTTCTTTGAAGTGGCTTCCTCGGGATTGGTCTTTTTCCTTATTCCATGGGGTGTTTTGTTGCTCATATTGCCCTATTTGTTCTACCGATTTTACAGCAAACGCCTACTCTTCTTTGGGCTTTCATTTTCCATGCTTGCCCTATTGGGAACAGGAGGAACCACTCCCCTTCCCAGAATGCTTTTGGGTGAAACTGCTTTTGAAATATTGACATTGGACCGTTTTACCCTGTGGGCAACCATCATGGCTTTGCCCCTGTTCGGAGAATTTGCTTATAGACTTGTAGAAGGGGACCTGAAAACCCAATTGCTGGATTCCTTCAAAAAACCAGTGCACTATGTATTGGCAGGTGGTATGGGAGTAGTTTTTATGGCTATTGCCATTTTTACAATGAGCCTGAATTATTTCAGGCCATCGCAACCACAAAAAATAAAAATGCTACCCATAGTCAACTTTTTAAACCAGGACCAACACGATCAATGGCGATATCTTACTTTGGGATTTGGTGATCAAATGGCATGGCTGTCCACGCTGACCAACGCAATGACCGTAGATGGCAATTACCACTCAGCCAGAAGACTCCCAGAACTGACCACTCGAGCGGTAGAAAGGCTAGAAAATTCCAAGTTTAGGGGAATTGAAGGTATTGGGTCATTACAGCAGTTTTTGACCGTACCAGAAAAGTATAATCTTAAATATATTTTTTCCAATGATAAGTTTTATGACCCTATCCTGTTTTTCTGTGGATGGCAGCGGTTGCAGCAACTGGAAAACGGCATTATGGTCTGGGAACGATTGAACATCCCCCCATTGCCAAAAATCATTCCGAAGGAAACCGTACCCAACTATTTAAAAGTAATGTGGGGATTGATTCCTTTGGGAACCTTGATTTTAGCCTTCATTTTCAAAATTCAGTTCCGCTGGTATGACAAGCTCAAGGAAAATTCACGGATGCATCCATTTTTTGGACATACACCAAAATATAATGGCTTCACAAAATTGCTGTATGTGATAAGTGCTGCCTGGGCTGGAGCCATGCTAATTGTCTCAATTCTAGGAATTTATTTGTTCTATATCCACAACTCATCCCAAATAAGTCCAGAAAATGTGGTTAAAGCGTACTATGATGCACTTGATTTCAAGGAATTTAAACGCGCACATTCCTATTTGGCCCCAAATGCAAATGTTTCCCTTTCACAATACATGTTGGAAGTGTCCGTAACTGATGGACTTTTGAGTTCCTATGCAAAATTGGATTCCATTGGAGCCCAAATTGAAAACCATTCTGAAAATACGGCAGAGATGCAGGTTTTCACCAAATGGATCACTCCGTTGGAAAAAATAAGTCGGACATACCACCATAGTCTAGTCAAAACACAAGGAAAATGGTTCATAAAACCAAAAGAAAAGAATCATGATATTCCTCCCAATCAATTGATTACTTCAAATCAGACCACATATTACAATCATGGTAGGAGGAGAATTACCACGCAGCAGACCTATCATGAAGACATTTTACGACAGCCGCTTCTAGAAATTATCTCTTCCAAATTGGTCAAGTACAAAGGGCGCTACAGTATAATTGGCGAACTACAGAATATTGATAACGTTCCTGCAGATATTTCCCTAAAGGGAACCCTGTATAATTGCAAAGATAAAATGCTGGCCCAACATGATGTCAAATACCACATCAAACATAAGTTGATGCCAAAAGAGACCAGTGTTTTTAGAATTGATTTTGAAGGTATTGCTTGGTCCAAAATGCAGGATACCCTACCGACAACCTTTAATCCTGACGAATTTACCCCTGTAGCCCTTGATGAAGAGCCGGTTAATTTTGACCTTCAGTGCGCTGGAAATGTTGCCACTACAGACCTCTATAAATCCGTTTCCATGCAAAACATGACGTTGCAAGATGATTTTATTAAAGGAACATTGTTCAACCACGGTATTGAAGAAGTTACGGTTCCTCAAATCTTAGTTTCTTATTACGGTGATAGACAAAATATCCTTTGGGTGGATCATAAGTTTTTGTTGGAAGGTATTAGGGTTCAACGTAAACAGGATTTTAATCTGCCCAAAATCGATATAAGTAAATTGAAGGTAATACACGAAAGTTTGGATAATTGTTACGTAAACGGTATTCCTAACCAGGAAGTGTCCCAAAGATTTTCTACAAATAAGGATGCAAGCCAAAAACAAGACATGTTAACTCCCTTGGATGGAAAAGGATATGATTTTATAAAGATTGAACTCAATAATTACATTGGTAACCCGAAGTAAATGAAACGCTTTTCTCTTTTACTAGTTGTCTATGCCTGCCTTTTAGGTTGTTCAGAACCTTCCTTAAAAAAGGTGGTTGAATTGGATGGTGGTCTATCATTGGTTTCAAAACAGCTTGAATTTACCTCTGGTACACCCATTCAACTATCATTTGAAGAAGAAAAGAGAAAGAATCTGCTGCTTGTGGTCCAAAATGGATGGGGAACAACAGTGCTTTATCCAGATATGGATTCAAAACAAATGGTGTTCACCTTGCCAAATTTCATGACAAAAAAAGCGGGTTGGGTAGATTGGCAATTAAAGTATCTGGAAAATGAGGTTTCAACAGGCGCTTTTCTCATAACACCAAATCCTGTCAAGGGGAAAGATATGGAAGTATATGTGGGTCCCACGGATATTTTTGCAGATGGAAAAGACCATACCATGATGGTCGCTCTTCCCCAGGATAAGTACGGCAACCCTATGCCAGATGGTTCCCAAGTTATCACCACTTTGAAAACTAAAGGGCGTTTCAGTACAGATACCTTACGCAGTGAGAATATGTATGCCTTTAAGTACATAACGGCAGGTAAATCGAAAGACACCTATTTTATAGGTGCTCACTACGGAGATCAGGCATCCAAAGAATTTACGGTAGGGGTCTTGCCAACACATGCCACTGATTTTTCAATTGAAGTCAACCGCGTACATTCTTTTGCTGATGGAAACCAAATCGTTTCATTCACCACTACCCCCATCAAAGATGGAAACAGCAATATTGTAGCAGATGGAACTTTGGTGAATTTTTTGGTTAAGGATGATAGCGATAACTATTTAAAAACAATAGGGCAAACCATAAATGGCGTAGCAACAGGCAAGCTTTTGCATCCGGAAAAACCATCCCATTGGATTGTTAAGGCAAATGTTAGTGGAAGCGCCAACAGCAATATCTTGGAAGTGAATTTTGAAGAAGCAGTTTCTGATTTCTCCATTCAGCTTTCAAAAGATGGCCAACAGCTTTCCATTGGTCCCATTCAGGGTTATATGCAACAACTTGTTCCTGATGGGTCATTGATAACTGTGGAAATTCAAAATCAGGAAGGAACTACAATCCATGAAATTGAAACCACCTCAAGAAAAGGAAGGGCCCTCCTAGATCTACCAGATTTTTTTGATGAAAAATTGCATAACATGCTCGTCGCTGTGGGCGGTACAACCAAACAAATCGGCAAAGAATCCAAATGATCCATAAGAAGAACATATACAGGGCCATGTTGGTCATTAGTTTTTTGGCAATTAATGCGGTCATCATCTATGGAATCGCCGCTGCTTGGAGTTTTTTAAATACTGGGGCGGACAAATCTTCCATGCTTCATATTGGTCAAGATTTGGAAATGATATACCAGCCCAAAATTAAATGGACTCTTGAAAAGCAAAAGGGTCGAAAAATGGAAAAGCAGACCTTGGTTGATTTGGAAAAAGACTATTTGGGAGCATGGTACGCAAAAAACCTGGCATTGAACAATTATGTTTATGATGGTATTGCAGATTACTATACCCAAGATGCCCGTTCCAGTCTTCTGGAGCTATTGGAACATAATAAATCGATAGATATTCAAACCAAAAGCACTACCCTTTTGCATCACCCCACATTGGAGTTTTATAGTCTTGATGGAAAATTGGTTGTACTAACTGATCATAATGTAGAGCAGTATGACCAAGTATACGAGTCCGGAAATTTTATTCATGCCAAAAAAAGTAAGAGTACCTATAAAGTCATTATGCTACTGGAAGATGGTTTTTGGCGAATTAGACAGTTGATAAAAGTTTCTAGCGAACATTTACCTGTATCCGTACTGGATAAAACTGAAGATATACCCGTTCAAGGTTTAAAAGGAATCAATTATTACCCCAAGGAACAAGCATGGAATATGTTTGGCGATCAATTCAACGAACAGGCCATTA
This sequence comes from Flagellimonas nanhaiensis, assembly GCF_003382275.1. GTDB lineage: Bacteria > Bacteroidota > Bacteroidia > Flavobacteriales > Flavobacteriaceae > Flagellimonas > Flagellimonas nanhaiensis. The sequence goes on along the minus strand of NZ_QTJX01000004.1, from coordinate 182,770 downwards.
AAACAGATTTTGCGCTGTTGGAGAAAATGGATATGAACGCCATAAGAATCTTTGTTCCGTACGAAGCTTCAGGTGGGGCCAACCTCAAAAACGAATATCTGGAACAACTATCCACATTACTGGATATTGCCCAAGAGCACAATTTGAAAGTTTTGATCACTCTTTTCGATTTTTATGGGAACTACAGCATTTCAGATTGGACTTTAACCCATAGACATGCTGAACAGTTGGTCACCCATTTAAAAGACCATTCTTCATTGTTGGGTTGGGATATTAAAAATGAACCTGACCTTGATTTTGAACAAAGAAGCGAAACATTGGTCAAAGCATGGTTGACAGAAATGGTCCAGCAAATACGAGAGTGGGATGCCTCACATCCCATTACCATAGGTTGGTCTAATCCTGGAGCCGCAACCCATCTTTCCGAATATGTGGATTTTGTTTCGTTCCATTATTACGAAGATGCTGAAGAACTCCCTGCTCGTTATTCAAAACTTAAGGAGAATGTAGATAAACCCATAGTGCTTCAGGAATATGGTAAATCAAGCTATAGCGGTTTTTGGAATCTCTTCTTGGGTTCCCAAAGCGGTCAAGCTAAATATCATTCTAATATTCAGACATTTTTGAACAAGGAGCAGCTTCCGTTCTTTATCTGGACCTTGCACGACTTTGATCATATTCCCAATAGTGTAGTAGGTAAATTGCCCTGGCGAAAAGCTTATCAAAAACGTTTTGGTTTACTGAACAACAAAGGAGAGAAAAAACCAGCATACGACGTTATCATAAAAAATGGAAAAGGGGACAATTAAGAATTATCCCCATTTCCGCACTTAACCTAAAAACCTAAATTGTAGTGGACTTTATTTTGGGATGTCCAATCAAATCCATTGATTTTTTAGAAATATTCGCTAATTGAATGGCCTTGAAGTAATCGATGTACATTTCCACGATTTTGGACATTGGCAACGAGCAGGCCGCCTTGTAGTTCTGTATGCCCAAATGTATCCTGTGGTCTGGGTTGATCAATATGGTTTCTATGGCATTGGCCAAAGATTTAATGTCCCCTGGCTCAAAAAACTCTCCTTGGTACCCTTCTTCCCTAACCAATATCCCTAAATCTCCCAAATCGGGCAATACTACAGCTTTGCCATAACTTCCAGCTTGGTGCAGCACACCTGAGCTTCCGGTGGTGGAAGTGTAGGGAAACACAACCATTGCGCTCTCACCAAAGATTTTTGGAACATCCTCTTCAGCAACATATCCCGTGAATCTGAGTTGCGCCACTTCTTTATACTTTTCTTTTACATCTTCCAAATAACCAGGCGTGTTTGGGCTATCGGTTCCCGCGATTACAATTTCTATGTCGAGGTCTGTTCTTAGACGTACGTGTTCGACAGCTTCAATTAAGCATTCTACCTTCTTGTAGGTTCCAAACTTACCGAAAGCCATCACTTGAAGAGGTCCTTCGGGCAAACTGTAATCTGGTTGGGGCGGGGTCTCAAAAGAACCATGGGGCACCAGCGCCACGTTTCTGGCCTTATATTTTTTCTCAAGAATGGTTTTGTATTTGCTTATTGTCACCGCCAGTACGTTGGATGCCAAAACAAAACGTGTGAGTGAACTTCCAATGAAGTTGTAGACTTTCTGAAGGATTCCATTGTTGGTAATCCCAGCATTTTCCAAATCCACTTGCTCCAAAATGTTATGAAGCAATGAAATTGTAGGTATCTTCATCAATCTGCAAATAAAAGGCAACAACAGTCCAAGTGCAGCGGGGATTTTTTTATCCCCAAACTTCAAAAACTGAAGGTTGAACAATACCGCATCTGGTTGCTCATCCCTGATGGTTTTTACGATTTTAAACAGGTTTTTATAGCTATTGAAGCTCCAACACTCCTTGACGGTAATTGGACAGCCATTTTGTTTAAAATCCAAATCTTTTGGAGCATCGGTCTTATCCGTCAGCAATATTATCTCACTGACTTCTTCCTGAAGTCTAAAGTGTTTTACCAAATGATATCCGTACTCTGTTAAGGTAACTTTACTTGGCGGATACGCCGTAACAATTGCTAGTTTCATGAGGTTAAGTTTAATTTTCTATTTCAAATTTCTTTCAAACCCGATTCAAAAAGTGGATATGGATGATGGTTGGCAAACAAGTATAGACGAATGGAAAGGCTCTAGCGATAATCTAGTTCAACGATTTGCAACAAAATAAAGTAGTTGTGTCACCAACAAAGCCAACATTACCACAATCTGAAGCTGTACCACAAATGCAAGACTGCTATGGAAAAAGATGACAAGAACTATTTGTGATACCCCAAAGATTGCCGAAAACCAAATAGGAGTATACTTCTCCAAGGACAAAAAGTAGTAGGTAAAGATATTGGCAATGGCAAATAAGGACGTAGCCAAAGCATACTGCCACAATAGACCTGCCATACCCACGTAAGCTTCTCCAAAAAGTATGGTAATGATCAACTTTGGGAAAATGGCACACGCCAGGACAATTACACTGGAAAGCATGCTTATATAACCCACATATTTAAAAAGAACCGGAGAAGTCTCTTCGCCGTTCTTTTTTAGCTTTACTACAGTAGGCAAAAGTAGCATTACAAACATCCAGGCTACAAAGTAGACCACCCTACCAATCAATGCCAATGAAGCATACAGTCCAGCTTCTTCGGGACTAAAAAAATGCTTCACCAATAGTATATCACTATTGTTAATGATGATTTGGGTCAATTCGTAGCAGGCTGTTATCCACATAAATTTCTTGACTAGATCAAGATTATGCTTATCGATCTTGATGATATCACGTAATCCGAGATTTATCCTTTTCATTGGAAAAAGCCCCAAAAAGAGCGATGCTACAATACCAATGGCTACCAAAGTGCCATACTCTTTGCCGAACAAGACCAAGACCAAAAAGGTAATGATTAAGCGCCCCCACATTTCCAATTGGTATGAAAGGGAGAGCTTGGCATAATCCTCCTCGCCCTGGAATTGCCCACGGTTTACACTCATCAGAAAATAAATGGGAACACCAATACCAAAAATCCTGAACATGAAGGCGCTCTCAGTATGAAACAATTGTTGTAGGGCAGGTGCACCAAAGACCAACAAGGCTCCCATGGCACAACCTAACAAAAGGGCATATTTATTGATTCTAGCCCTAAAGGCTTCCCACTGATTTGATGGTAATTGTGCCGTAAACTTGGCCATTGCCAATTGAAAAGTCATTCCCAAAAAGGACAAAACCAACAGCAAAGTGACCAAAAGTGCTGCTTCAGCAAACACTTCTGGTCCCAGGAAACGCCCCAACAGCAAATTGTAGAGATAATTTCCTGCGTTGACCACCAACACACTTATCATAAAAAGCTGTTGGGGCGAAATTCTTTTTAAGGTAATACTAGACACGGTCATTGCTCAAGATGTAAGAGGTTTTGGTTTTGTTGAACACAGAAAGTAAATTTTTGTTCTGCCTTCCTATAATGGCCAAAATACTATTGGAACTCATCGCATGGGCATAAAGTTGTTGTAGAACGTATGCCGCAGTGGCATCCATTTGCTGGACCCTTTCAAGATTTAAAATAACAGGATTATTTGGTTGAATGTACCTGTTCATATGTCGATTTAAAACATTGGCATTTGAACTGTCAAGTATTCCGTGTACAGAAAAAACACCACTTACTTCTGTAATTTGTAAAGCCATAACTGTAGGTTTTAGAGTTAAGTTTAAACGATTTGTTGAAGCAAATATCCTCTAGATTGATGTTCTAAATCGTCCGTCCTAGATGGATCACCGATTACTGTAGACGAGTGGTATTTATCGCACTTCCGGTGTGGGAAGGGCCATCGTACCTTTACCATACCTATAATTGTCGGCCAATTCCAATGTAATCTGGCAGACATCAAAAAGCTTAACCTATGAACCCAATTGTAAGAACAGTACTCGGTTTACTTTTTGTTTGTACAGTGTACGGACAAGATTCCATGGAAAATGGTTTTCAACTTCTTGAAAAGGGAGATTTTTCCAAAGCGGAGATTTATTTCCAAACCTATCTAGAGAATCATCCAGATAATAGAACGGCTCAAATCTGTTATGGTAGAGCTGTTGGACTCAATGGTCGTCCAGATATTGCCAATCAACATTTTGGAAAATTGATTGGTAAACTACCCAATGATTTTGAAGTCAGAATCAATTATTATGAATCGTTTCTTTGGTCAAAAAAATATGAAGAGGCCGAATTGCTCTATGAAGAGCTGGTAGAAAATCACCCTGAAGAGTTTAGTGCCGTACTTGGCTATGCCAATAGTCTCAGTAATGTTGAAAAGTACGAAGAGGCTTTAATTTGGATAGATAGAGCCCTAAGTCTAAAACCTAACAACAAAAGTGCACTTATTTCAAAAAAGTATATCAAATTGGGATTGTCCCACAAGTTGGCGATGGCCCAGAAATACAATAATGCTCTACAGGTTTTGCATTTAAATTTGAATAATTTTCCACAAGACCGTGAAACCTTATTGGGACTTGCCAATATCCATTTAATGACAAAAAATGTGGACAAGGCGAAGGCTGCTTATCAAAAGATGGCAGTTACGCGTGTAGATTCCATCGTTGCGCTAAATGGCATAGCATTGGCAGAACACATCGGTAAAAAAGAAAAGGCCGCACTTGCCTTTGCTCTATCATCTAAAGAAAAACTAAAACCCAATGATGATGCGGAGCTTCAAGAAAAAACATTGGAACGATATGCCCAGGCCCTTATTTGGAACCATAAATATGTTAAGGCCAGAAGCTTTATCGACAATCTTTCTATACAGTACCCAAACAGAAACTGGGTTTTGGCCCTAAAGGCCACATTGGGAATGTATACCGGAAACATAAAGTACAGTTTGGCCCAATATGATGCCATTTTGGTCTCAGATAGTACTTCTTTTGATGGAAACTTGGGAAAGGCCAATGCGCATTTTGCTTTGGGTCATATCAAAAAGGCCTATTTGGCCGCCCAAAAGACATTGGAATTGTATGAAAATCAAAAAGACGCCCAATCCCTAATAGAAAAAATAAAAAGTTCCCATAGCCCCTTCGTGGAAGAGCTTGTTGCTTATAGTTTTGACAATGGCAACAATATTGCCTACACCAGCAACACAAAGGCTGAATTTCCACTTTCCGCCAAATTAAAATCAACTGTAAACTATCAATACAGACGTACGGAAAATTCAGTATCCAATAACAAAGCCTCCCTTCATGCCGTTTCAGCGGGACTTACCTATAGTCTAAGACCAAAGTTGAAATTACATGCCGGCCTCGGCCTGAACCGTGCCCAATTTATGGACAATGGATATACGCAGCCCATACTAAATCTTAAAATGATCACGGAACCATATCGACTTCAAAATCTGGAAATTGGTTATCAGCGTGAAGTACAAAACTTCAATTCCGATCTTATTGAACGAGAAATTGTAATGGAACACTATGGTCTCAATTATAACATTGAAACCAATTTTGGGTTGGGATGGTATACCCAGTTAATGCATACGCAACAAAGTGATGAGAACCAACGAGATCTATTGTTTACTTCATTGTACTATACCGTACTCCGGAAGCCCAACCTTAAGTTGGGAGTAAACTATCAATATATTGCTTTCAGTGAACAAGTCCCTACGATTTATTTCAGTCCAGAAAATTACCAGGCTGGGGAATTCTTTGCTGAAATTGGAGGGAATTTCTCATATAAAACATCATATAGGTTAAATGCAGCTTCGGGCTTGCAAAAAGTGGAGGAAAATCCCAAGACAGCCATTTTTAGAATGGAAGCACAAATCAAACATCAATTCTCCAAAAGATTTGGAGGAGGGTTATATGGGAAGTACAGCAATATTTCATCTGCGGTAGCCACAGGGTTTGAATTCACTGAAGTAGGGCTTCAGGTGAAATGGCTGCTTACAAACAAACCTATCTTCCAAGGTCAATTGGCCTCAAAATAAAGGTGAATGGAGATTCAGATATTGCCTATTAATTCATATCAAACCAGAAGCAATTTTTCCTTTCTATCCTATGATTCTAGGTAAGCCTATTGAGTCCATACTACCTTAATAGGTCATATTCTCATCTTAATTTGTTTGATTCAACCTGATGGGTGGTGGTCGTTCATTCAAAATTAACCCATGCCTATAAACAAAAAAACTCCCCAAAGGAGTCGGGGAGTTCAAAACAACAAAATGATCCAGGTCTGGATCGCTAACGCTTGATGAGTCTTACGCAGTACATTTTGCTATTCTGGGCATCAAATTATTACCAACACATCTTGTTCTCTTGTAATAGCGTTTTACTTGTCAAGCGCATTAAAAAAACACCCCGAAGGGTGTTTTTGCTTCTCCATGATCAGAGCAATCCGCTTATGGATAATGTAGTAAAGACCACAACGGCTGAGACAATGCTCATTAGACCAGAAATCAATAGCCTAAGGGCGAATGTAAGTATAAGGGCTTTCATATATCTAGCTTTACGGGTTTATCTATGGAGTCAAAGTTATTTCATAGATACCCCAAAATGAGCGGCTAGGCGTCCAATTCAAAAGAGATGTAGACGAAACGGAAATTGTGAACGGTAAGCGGTTCAAAGAAGATTCAGACGCCTCATAAGCTCTGGTCTGTTGGACCTGCTTATCGGTATTACATTTTTTTCAATAAGGACACTATTGTCCTCAATATCAATAATCTTGTTAAAATTGATGATGTAAGAACGGTGTATTTGCAAGAACATCTCATCCGGAAGCTTACTATGTATCTTTTTAAGGGTGGTGTGCACCAAGTAATCCTTCGCTTCTGTTTTTATATTGATATAATCCCCCTTGGCTTCAATCAGAAGGATTTCCCTGTATTTTAGTTTGATCAACCTTCTATCTATATTAATATAGAGATCTTCCCCAACAGAGTTCTCCGTATCGGAACTGTCCATGGCCTGAGATTTTGTCGCCATACTGTTCTTCACCTTTTGAACACATTTTGCAAATCGTTCTGGGGTAATCGGTTTTACGAGATAATCAACGATAGCTTCATATTCATAAGAGGCTATTGCAAAATCAGTATCTGAAGTAGTCATCACAATTTTAGGGGGATTTCCTAAAGTCTGTATGAAATCTATACCGGTAAACCCCGGCATGTGAATGTCCAAAAAAACCAAATCGATTGAATTCTGGTTCAAGAACTTGATAGCTTCAATGGCACTTTCAAACTCCTCTACGGCATGTAAATCTGGTGTTTGGGAGCAAAGTTGTGCCACTATGGCCCTTGCAGCAGCTTCATCGTCTATGATAATACAGTTCATCTTAAATGGTTTTTAGGTAAGATTGAATGTCCTGGAGTATTCCCATAAACTCGCCATGCAATGTATCCTCCCCGTTCCTTAACTCATTTTCATGCCTAACGGCCAGCGTATAGGTGTTGTGAAGCCCCAGCACATTGATCTTATGCTTTATTTTATGTACATTTTCAGAAGCGACCTTAAAAAGCCTTCCTTCCATATTCTTTTGATATTCCTCACTTTCCAAAGGAAATTCCTCCTTCAATATACCAATAAATTTCTCACGGAATTCATTGTCTCCTCCGGCCAACTGGTCTATGTATTTAAGATTGGGACTTTCTTTCATAGCAATTGTTTTTTTAAAGTGAAATGAAAGGTTGTACCCTTTCCTTCCTCAGAATCCAACCAAATTTCTCCCTCGTAGAGGTCTACAATCTTTTTTACAATTGAAAGACCTATTCCTGTGGATTGCTCTGATGTTTCTAACGATTGGAATACTTTAAATATTTTTTCATGATATTCTTTGGGGATGCCAATACCATTATCACTGATACTGAACTGCCAATGCGTGCTGGTTTCATGACCATGTATTTTCACCAATCCATCCTTTTTACGGATATGAACAACAGCATTGGATATTAGATTTTGGAACAATTGGTGAATCTTGGTTTTGTCAGCCATTAAGGTGGGTAACGTGTCCATAATGACCACGTTTACGTGATCAGGTATAAATATGATTTCCCTGATTTCTGAAATAACCTGGTTTACATCAACTTCAGTGTCTTCATTGGTTTTCTTATCTATACTGGAGTAGGTCAAGATTCCATCAATCAACTTATCCATGCCCTCGATCTTCTCTTGCATCATCTGTAGTTGATTCACCCCGTTGCCATCCAAGACATCTGCATAATCTTCGGCCAGCCAACTGGCCAACGCACTGATACTCCGTAAAGGGGATTTTAGATCATGCGAGACGATATGGGCATATTCTTGAAGTTCTTTATTGCTTGCCCGTAATTGCTTCAAAAGTTGTTCTTTTTGAAGCTCAAGCTGTCTATGTTCCGTAATATCCTCCACTATGGCAACCTGATATTCGATTTCACCCTCTGTGGTTCTAACGGCACTTACGGATGTTTTGGCCAGAAATTTGGTTCCGTCCTTTTTGATATAGCTTTTGTTGAGAATAAAATGGTCCAACTTACCCAACTTCATCTCCTTTAAATAGGATTCTGACTTGGCCATATCTTCATTGGCGGTGATATCTTTAAGTTTGATTTGCTTTAGTTCTTCATGGGAATAGCCCAACATGTTCTGCATGGCCGTGTTGCTCTTTACAATTTGCCCCTCTACCATTAACACAATCCCTAAAGGTGAGTTTTCCACAATTACATCGAGTTCCTTTCGCTGTTCGGAAAGTAAGCTCTCTATCTCTTTTTCCTGGGTAATGTCCCTAATAATACCTTGGGCTGCCATGGGTTTACCTTCATGGTCATAAATAAGGCTTGAATTGATCTGCACAAATTTTTCCGAGCCATCCTTTAAAATGATTTTGGCCCTATAGTTTCTGAGCACTCCCACTTTGAGCAACGACTGAATGGACTCCGCAGTATATTGGGCAAAATCTGGATGTACAAAATCTGAAAGGTTAATGGATTCCTCGGTGTAGTCCACTCCCAAAAACTCTTTGGCCGAGTGATTTGTCCTTAGCACATTAAAATTAAGATCCATAACCACGTAAGGATCAATAATGTTGAGAAAGGCGGCGTCCATATCATCGCCTTTTTCATCCAGAAGGTTTTCCAATTTAGAATTGGCATGGCGGAGGTGTTTGGTCAGGTCATAGAGCTCTTTGGACTTTGCCTCCAAGATTTTCTCGGCCTGAACCCTGGCCTTTCGCTGTCTCTCCAGCGCCCGGGTCAAGAGTTCTACCTCATTATTGGCCATTTTGAACAATATCAAATTTTACTTCGCTCCCATCTTCCTTTAAAAGTTCAAAGGTTATTTTTGAGGTCGCATCAAAATGTTCAAAACATTTTTCAATAAGACCATGGGCCAATCTGTATAGCCCTCGGGAAGAAGAATATACCATGGAAATGGAAGTCTCCGTTTTCTCTAGAATCTTAAATGTTGGGAGCTCGGCATCAGGATATAGTTTTTTTACGTGCACATGGATATGATCTTCAATGGAGTACAGTAGACCTATTGGTGAGGTATAACTCTGGATTACCTCTGGATGGGCTTTGCCCAGGCTTATAAATAGATAGTGACCAAAGGAATGCAAAAGGTCGTCCACAGATATATTCACCTTTTTGTTGAGGCTCTGAAGCAAGGCTACCATTTCATTGAACTCATAAGTGCCCACGGAAGTATAAATTCCTTCTGATGGTAAATCTGAGGCTTCTATGATCTCATCTACGGTTTCCAATCCAAATTGATTTTCTACCATATCCAAGAACTCAGTAAAAACTATTCCCTTCATACTTTATATCAATTAACTCAAAAGTAGGAAAATGTCTACCTTTTTGGTAAGTTTTGTTGTGAAACCGCTATTTTCGTTAGGCTTTGACCAATTCGTTGATGCTCCAGTATTCCAAAACGGTCTTCAACTTGGCCTCATAATCCTCATATTTGAGCGGTTTAATGATGTAGCCAGCTATGCCAATTTTGTAGCATTCCAATAAATCATCTCGATTTTCAGAAGTAGTAAGTACAACGGTAGGGAGGTATTTTATTTTGTCATGTTGTTTTAGCTTACCCAAAAACTCAATACCATTCATTCTGGGCATATTCAAATCAAGAAGAATAACATCTGGAAGTTTTTTTTCGGACTGTAAAAATTCCAGAGCTTCTTCCCCATTTCGAGCTTCAATCAATTTGTGTTTCGAATTAAGCTTGGAAAGCGTTCTTTGAAACTTCATGGTCTCAATAGCGTCATCTTCTATAAATAGAATATCCATTTTGTTGTTTTGAACCTACAAATTAACCCTATCTCTTGTAAAGTCTACCCATAGCTATAGATGAATAGGCAATATGTGTAGTTGAATGGAAAGAAAGTTACGGTGATTGGAAACAAAAAAGCACCGTCTGTTGACAGTGCTTTAATTTAAAAATATGGTCGGGGTGGCAGGACGGAAACCCTGCCACGCTATCCCTTCAAATTCAATACCTTATGAGTTTTTCAACTTTGTAGGTAACCGAATAGGTAACTTTTTATTTGATCTAACTTACGTTAAATTGGGGGCAAAGATATACAAAGCGGAAATCTAAAGCAACTGAATTTTCGAATAAAAATGGAACGATAACTCACTGAAGTTGGTGCTACGCTCAATACCACTTTCAACTTTCCTTCAATTGAATTAGATTATACTATTAACAAGAATTAAGGCACAATAATTGCGGTTAATTTTGGTATATGGTCTGACCTCTAAATAAAGCGTAGCCCCAATTCAATATTCGCTTTGACCTACAATGGTAACTAACGCTCAAAGGTCAGCTTATGGAACTACATTTACTATCTCAAGAACTTTCGGAAGAATTAGCAAGAATTGAATCAATCACAAAGGATGTCGTCAAAAAAAGTGATCTGTCCATTGTGCTCTGTAGAAACCTGCTGACCAAACTAAAAAGATTTATCTCAAAAAAGAAATTTGAATCACCCGCCAAAGAAATTCTTTTTTTCAAATACACCAAACAGGTACCCCTGTCGAACCTGGTCTATTTCTTTGAGCTCAAATCCTTTGAAATTCATTATCCCAAAGGGGATGGCTCAACCAAAAGGAAATACACCACAAGGAAGTTGAAAAAGTTAAATGATTTTTTTTCTCGAAACCTTGATTTCATTCAATATATAGACCAAGGAAAGACCTATTTGGATACCCATTATTTTACCCGGGAATACTTTAATGAATTCAATATCACCCATGCGAGATACTACTTTCGAGATCCCGATTTCAGTACCTCACATGATTTGTTGTTGGCAAAACTAAGTGCGAATCGAAGATTGATTACTTATCTGGACCATCGATTGAAAAATATTGATCGACCCAACGGACATCCATTCATCCCCTTGACCCAACTCAATTGGACGGCGAGCAAGACCGACATGACGGAATTGGCCTATGCACTAAAAAGTAGTCGTGCCGTAAATGACGGTAAAGTAAGTATTCGCGAAATTATTAAAACGCTTGAACAGGCGTTTCGCTTTAAGAGCGGCGATCCTTACCGAAACTACGGGGAGATTCGAATACGGAAAAAAAGCCGTACAAAATTCTTGGATGATTTGACCACCAGTTTGCTCTTTGATTTGGAAAAAGGAGACGAATAAAAAGGTGTTATTCCCTCTTAAAGAGGTTGTTAAAATTTCCCCTTACCTAGGGAAACCTTGTGAATTTATTTTTCATCATCGACTCATATTTGCTGTATAATATTAAAACTAAGGATATGCCAGCAAATATTATTACCGCAGATGACCTGCAGGAGTTTAAGGAAGAACTTATCTCAGATATTAAGGAACTCTTGACAAACTATGAAAGGGTCACCATTGACAAATGGATAAAATCAAATATCGTAATGAAGAAATTGGGCATCAGCCCTGGAACATTGCAAAACTTTCGCATTAATGAAACCATCCCTTTCTCAAAATTGGGAGGTATTATTTACTACGATGAAGAAGAAATCGATGAGATTCTTAAAAACAACAAGAATTTCTTTCTAAAGAAACAGCTATGATCATTGCAACCTATAACATCCAGAATATCTTCCATAGGGACAGAGCGCTAATAAAAAAATACCGTGAAGAAAATCGGGAACTTTGGATTGAAGAATTTGAACGGCTTATGGTCATGGGGATGCGCACCAATAAGGAATTCAATAGACTCAGAACACTATCAAAACTTTTGGGTTTTGAAGATGCCCAGAACGGTCCTTACCTCACCATGGTACATAAAGCCGGACAACTATTCCTAAAAAAGGATGCAGCCTCAGAAGCCAATAAAGCAAGCCCTTTAACCAATTGGAACGGGTGGGTCAGATTAAACTCAACCCCGATAAATGAAGTGGCCATAGTAAACAAAGCGAAGGTCGTTGAGGAAGTTTCACCAGATATACTGATCTTATTGGAGGTCGAGGACAGGTCATCGCTACTGGAATTTAACAAGAGTTTTTTATCTGACACCTATACCCATATCCTGTATTTGGAGACCAATGACCTGTACGGTAGAGGTATCGGGTTGTTGACCAAATCCGGTTATGAAGTACTTGCAATGAAATCCCATGTCAATGATTTTGATGAAAATGGCAATCCCATTTTTGATATGGACCTACAGGAATATAAAATCAGTACCCCCAATGGTAAAATCGTAAGCATACTGTCAACGTGCTTTTTGGATAACTTAGAACACCATAAGGATGCTAAAAGCAAAATTGAAGTTCAATCCAAAAAGATAGCAGAAGTATATAAGGATAAAGATGGTCCCAATGAATTGATCGCTGTTGTAGGCACACTAAATGTCCCGTCCTACAGCAAACTTCTTGCGCCGTTAACCCTAGGAACCGATTTAAAGGATATTTCAAAACATCACACTTTTGAAGTGGATTTGGACAAGGGAAAAGACTCAAAATATTATCGTTTGGGAGCCTATAAAATGGGCGTTAACTTGAAGCAAAGCGACTATTTGATGCTTTCCAGCAAATTGTATAGAACGGTAAAGGCCAGTGGATTGATAAGAAAAGGGATTTGGTTTAAAAAAAGGCCTCAATGGAATATCCTAAAAAGCATCAAAAATGAACTGCATAGTGCCAGTGAACATCCCATGGTATGGTCGGAACTAAAAATCCGTTAAAAATGGAGTTACAGACAATACAAAACAGGATTTATGAAATACGTGGACAAAGAGTACTCTTAGATTTTGATCTGGCTTTACTTTATGAAACCGAAACTAAACGCCTTAAAGAAGCTGTACGGCGCAATAAAGACCGTTTTCCATCAGATTTTATGTTTGAATTGACAAACGAAGAATACAACTCTTTAAGGACGCAATTTGCGACCTTAGAAAATACAGGTAGAGGAAAACACAGTAAATACAATCCTTTTGCATTTACCGAACAGGGCATTGCAATGTTGGCCAGTGTGTTGCGAACCCCCAAGGCCATAGAAGTCAATATACAGATTGTTCGTGCCTTTGTTTTTCTTAGAAAATATGCTTTATCACATACGGAGTTAACCCAAAAGTTACAGGAGCTGGAAACTAAATACAACCAACAATTTACCGACATTTTTGAGGCCATTAATTACTTGCTGCAAAAAGATAAAAAGCAACTTGCACAAAGCAAAAGAAAACCTATCGGATATAAGAAGGAATAAGAGAATTAACCAACTAACTCGTAAACAAATTTACTCTTTGCATCACCGATCTTCTGCATCAATTCCAATTTGTTCGGCAATATAATACTAGGTATACGATCCAATCCCTGTAAGTATTCTCCCAATTCTTTTTTGTTTTCAAAAATAGTCCGTATTCCATTCTTACCATATTTCTGAAGTCTGGAAATCGTTTCGCCACCAACACTCGCCGATGATACCAGAGGTATGTTGAAATAAACATCACAACTTATAGCTACGTGCTCTTGGTCAGCCAAACTAAAGTCTTTACTAATTGCACTTCTGAGCATGGCACAATGCGTTAGTAGTACATCTAAAAATTTACCGCCTTCATCGGCCTTAATTGGCTTTAGGGCAACTTTTAGTTGTCTAAAATTATCCAATTGTCTCAATGGACTTGGTTTTGATTCAATTCTAAATTTCATAATCTATCGTTTTTATATTACTAATTCTTTTGACGAAACTTCTTTTTTTAGCCTTATTTAAAGTTGTTTTACGAATACCAACAATTCTTTACCGACTGCAATAACAATTTCTTTTAGTACTTTATACAGGCTCACAAATAACGCTTTCATCATCCTACATTTTAATTGACATGAGCACAGCCAGTGCTAGGGCCATACTATTGTTTTCCATTTCCAAATAGGCTGCCTCATCATGATTTGACAGGAAACCCAACTCCACCAAAATTGCTGGGCATACCGCTATCGATTCGCGTAGTACTTGAAAGTTTGCTCTTTTAAGTCCCCTACTTCTATATCCCAATTTTTGAGTAAGCGTTTCTACTATGGATTGGCCCAAGCGCATTGATTCCACTTGATTTTTGGTCGTTATGCTTGTTTTGCTATGCAGGTAAATTTCAACGCCCGTAGCCCTTTCATTTTTAGCATGATTGCAATGCAACGATATAAAAAGGTCGGGTTGAATTGCCTTTACCAGTTTAGTCCGATGCCGCAGTGAAATAAGTGTGTCCGTGTATCTTGTCAAATACAAATCATATTCATTATTGAGGACTTTCCTATTAAACTCTAGCATTGCTTTTGCAATGGCCAGTGTGATATCTTTCTCTTTTATATGATTGGTTCCTATAGCTCCAGAATCCATTCCACCATGTCCGGCATCAATTATGATTACCTTTTTATGTTGTGCTACGGGCATATGTAAAGGCATCAAAAAAAGTAGCGTTATCAACAGTTTTACTGGTTTCATATTTACTTGCATTTAGGTAACTATCCATTGCACAATTTTTAAAGATTTCAACCAATGCATAACTATCCTTCAAAATTTAACGCTGATTACCGTTAATATTTTCAGTTTTTCTCCCTTTCCATGCATTCCCTTATAGATTTCGTAAAAAGTTATTTCAAACAGGTTCCCTAAGCGCATTGGAGAACCATAAAAACGTAAGCGTTATGAAAAAAACAGTTTATCCTTTGTGGGCCATGCTCCTAATGAGCCTACCCACATTTGCACAAATCGGAGGTATTGAAGATTCGGTAAATGATGTTTCCGATACCATTAGGTCTATTTTCCCTCTACTATTGGGGGTCATTTTCCTCATCGGATTCTTATTTAATGCAGGTCATTTCTTCGGCGAAAATGCAGACCTCAAAAAGGGAATTACCCGTGTTTTGGTTTTTGTACTCATAGCAGGGGCGGTAGTGGGCATCTTTACCTATCTCATTGGAATAGTAGTCTAAGGTCGATAATCGACATTAAAAAACTATACAATGAAAAGGTATGAAGTTTATAAAAACATTCGCAAAGGGGCAATGATATGGGGGCTTCCCATATCCCTCTTTGCAATGATGATGCTCTTAATACTGGGATCCCTGCTGATAATCATTTTTTCATCCAGCCTTTGGGTCATCATCGGAGCATTCTTACTAAACGGTACATTCTATATCGTTCTGACCAAAATTGCCCGTAAAGCAATAACCATAAACATCGTTAAGGTATTTCCTAAAATCATAAGCAACAAGAAAGAAAACATACAATACTATGTCGATTATTAATACAGCATCATATAACCCCATCATAGAAATACGGGATAATTTAATATTTGCCAACAATGGCAATATCATTGCCTGTTATCGTGGAGAACTCCCTGAGATCTATTCTTTATCGGAAAAGGATTTCGAGGACTTACACAGTATTTGGTTTCAAGCACTAAAGTCTTTGCCCGTTGGTTCCGTTATTCATAAGCAAGATGTTTACCTTAAGAAAGGGTTTAGCTCGGAATACCTACCCAATAATACTTTTCTTGGAAAAGCAACACACGACCATTTCAAAGGAAGGGAATACATAGAACATCGTTGCTATCTATTCCTCACATTGGCAGGAAACAAAACATTTAACAACCCCAAATATGTAAACCCATTTCGGAAAATAAGTAAAGGGATTTACCAAGAATTAAATCAGAACGTTCACAGTTTCATTGGTTCGGTAAATGATTCCATTTCCTATATCAACAATAGCCGCAAAGTTCAATTTCTACCTTTAAAGGAATCCGAAATACTCAATTTTTCACAAACCTTTTTTAACGGTTTCAATCTCAATTTTGATACCGATATGCTTTTGGAGAAATCCAAAATTACCATAGGCAATAATCATTTTGACGTATTGGCCATCAATAGTGAATCCTGTTTTGGCGAAAACGTACAAACAAGTAAAATCAACGAACGTTTTACTTCGGATGATTTTGTATTTCATCAAGGGTATATCGATGGTTTGGGACTTTCCCTGAATGAAAATCATATCGTTAATCAAATCCTTTATTTAGATGATAAACAGAAATGGCGAAAACTCTTAGAAAAGAAGATTGAGGAACTTAAAAAGAGTTCGAATTTTGGTACGCAGAACAAAGTCATTCTTAAAAAAATTGAGCATATCGTTGACCAAATCAACAATGATGATAGCGCAAGAATCATAAGAGGACATTTGAATATTGTCTATTGGGACCGGGAAGCCCAACAGCTGGAAAGCATAGGCTCACAAATAAAATCGGAATTTAAGGAACTGGATATTACTCCATACTATCCAAGGGGTGAGGAACGTAAAAATTATATTCTAAATAGCCATCCCTGTTTTTCTTCCAATTTTTCAAATGAGGATTTGTACGTGACCGATTTGAAACATGCGCTTTGCCTTTTCATAAACAACACCAGCTACAGGACGGATAGGCAAGGAATTATATTCAATGATAGGGAACATAACATCCCCGTGTTAAAGGATGTTTGGGACGAGAAAAAGAAACGTATCAAAGCGAGGAACTTTGCCATTTTTGCGCCTACGGGAGAGGGGAAATCCTTTTTGGCAAACAACATATTACGGCAGTATTTTGAAATGGGTGTGCGCCTTGTCATTATTGACTTGGGAGGTTCCTACACCAAGTTTGCCAGTCTGTATCCCGAACAATATACTGTACTGCGCTATGAAAGCGGCAAGAGCCTTGGTATCAATCCCTTCTTTATAACAAAAGGTGACGATGTCACCCCAGAGCGGTTAGAGGATCTATCTGTATTCCTATTTGAACTGATTGGGGAAGGCACCAAGCCAAAAAAGGAACAGTCCGTAGCCCTCAAGAAAATATTACACGCTTATTATAAAAAAAATGCAGAGGGGCATTCCCTCGATAGTTTTTATACCTATATCGAATCGCAACGGGAAAATCTATTGACCCAACTGCATATTCATTCTGATTACTTCAATATTGAAGGGTTCTTGCATATCCTATCTGAGTATGTACGTGATGGATTGTATAGTTTTTTATTTGAAACAAGTGAAGACCAATCCTATAAGATTGAGGACAAGCGATTGATTGTATTTGAACTGGATGAGGTAAAGGACAATAAAGAAATTCTTTCCGTAATGCTCAAACTGATCAAAACAGCAATACAACGAACCATTTGGCAAAATAAAGAAGAAAAGGGTATTATCCTTTTTGATGAGTTCGCCAAACAATTAAAATTCGATAACGTGCTGGAATCGGTGGAATTCTATTACCAAGCTATCCGAAAACAAGAGGGAGCAATCGGCATCATACTACAGTCCATTAATCAATTGCCAGACAATTCCACTTCGGCAAGTATTCTGGAAAATACACAGGTCATTTACAGCCTTAACAATGAAAAGGGCTATAAAGAATTAAAAAATAGGCTTAGCCTGTCCAGTCACGACCTGAATCAATTAAAATCCATCAAAAATAACTTATCAGGGAAACGTAAGTACACAGAGATTTTTATCAAAATCGGAAAGGAAAGCAACATTTTCAGACTGGAAGTACCCCAAGAAGTTTTCGCTGCTTATCTCACTGATGGCGCCGATAACGAGGCCATAATGGCCTTTTATAAAGAAAGTGGCTGCATGGAGATGGCCATTAAACAATTTGTTCAATTAAAATCAAAAGAGTTATGAGAAGATTCATTTTTATGTGCCTTTTGGCACTCGGATTATTATTGTTGCCCGCACGTACTGCGTGCCAGGGAATGCCCGTGTATGATAACACCAATTTTATCACTCTGGGAAAACAAATTATTGAAGCCGCCAAACAAACAGAAAACCTGATAAAAACGGTGGAGTTTATGAAGCAGCAAAAAGACCGTATCGAGAAGGTCAGCAATGTTGTAAAACAGTTAAAAGCGGTTCGGGAACTTGCCCGAAACAACCAACGTCTTTTTGAAGTGGTAAGGGGTGACGTGAGGAATATTTTGAATTCCCCATATATCAAACCCGAAGAAATTACAAGAGTATCGCAATCCTTTGAAAATATTATCGAAAACTCTTTGGAGGATTTGGATTTTGTACAACAAATCCTATCCAGTGACTATTTAAAAATGACCGATGCAGAAAGGGCTGCTGTATTAAAGGACCGGGAAACAAGCTCCAAAGAAATGGTCGCTGAAATAGAGCGTAAGACCAAGCGATACAATGACATCATTTCCTTTCGGGAAATGCAAGACAGAATTAATAGCAGGGCAACAAATTATTAGGCTATGCAGTTGGCTATCCCATTAATCGGAGGATTGGAATATGTAGACACTGTTTTTCAAACAATTAAAGACAGTGATTTTCTACAGTATACCATTGTAGGTATGAAAGCCCTTGCCATCCTATTCTTCCTAATCAACGTCTTAAAAAAGTACAATGAAGGAGTCGCCAATAGGGATGGATATACGTGGGGGCTTACCCCAACCGAACTGATAAAGAATTTCATCATAGTGATTCTGGTCATTTTTTCAAGTCAGGTACTTGAGGTATTTGATAGTATCCTGGTGGCCATTGAAGGACAGTACAGAAATACCGCACCATCACTTTTGCCACTACAATTACAAGATGTGGAAATTGAGGATGATGTAAGTGGACTGGAAGCCGCTAGCAAGGGGTTGGCTTTATTATATGAGGCATTGACCACACCACTATATGGATTAAAGATATTAGCATTTATATTGAGTGTTTTTCTTTGGTTGTTAGACCTCTTTATTTACCCCCTGTTCTTGGCGGAACGATTCTTTTTGCTGGGGATAATGCAAGCCTTTTTTCCCTTGGTCATAAGCCTTGCCGTGTTTGAAAAGTTTCGGTCAATGGCTTATACTTTTTTCAAATTATACGCGGCTGTTTATATGTTGGTTCCTGCCTTTTTTCTGGTGAATGTATTCGTGAATGCACTCTACACAGAGTTCACTACCAATTTTTGGGTAAACCTTTTCGGCTTTGATTTTGGAAGTTCATTTTTTGCACCCATTATCGAGTTGGGCACCATAGGCTTTATCGTCTTTTTGAAATTCAAATTGTACAAACGGGCAACCTCATTCACCTTCAAACTATTTAGTGCCTAAGGCTCTTTTAATTAAAAAAGTAATGAAAAATGAAAACACCATATAAAAACATATACGAGGTCCTGAAAACGAACCGGTTTATAGTTCTGACCGTTGTTACAATGGCGATGCTGTCCACGATTGCTTCAAGTATCATTTCCTTTAAGATGTACCACAAGTCATTGGATGGTTCTTTTGCCATCGGTAAGAATGGCGAAGTGATACCCCTGCAATGGGTACAGCAAAAAGAGAATTTAAAGGTAGAAACCTTAGAACATTTGCGTCTATTTCATACCTATTTCTACGATATAGATGCTACTAATTTTGAAATGAATATTGAAAAAGCCTTATGGCTTGGAAATAGTACAGTGGATAACGTATACAGACAGAAAAAAGCCGATGGTGTGTATAACAGATTGATGCAATACTCCTTAGTTCAAAAGGTAATCAGTATCGATTCTGAAATAGACCTTAAAGCAGAACCCTATCCCTTTAGAACAACTACAGTTTTTCAAGTCAATAGGGGGTCGATAATCGACACTTATGAATTGGTGACTACGGGTAAAATTTTACATCTGGAAAAACGAAACTTCCCGAAGAACACGCACGGGCTTTTGATTACGGATTACTTTGAGAACACTTTAAAAAAAATAGACTATGAAAATTGATAAGAAGAAAATCACTTTTGCCGTAGTCATTGGAGCGGTGGTAATTTTCATTGTTGCCTATTCCATATTGACTTTTGGCGGTGATAAAGACGAACAAGATGAACTGCTACAACCCTTAGTACCCACATTAGAAACGGTAAAAGATGATTATACATCTAGGCTTGATGCTGTGGACGATTTAAAGGAAATTAGGGAAACCAACGCACCAAGTATCTATGATGAGAAGTATTTGGATTCAACGGGAGTCTATGACCCTGATTTTATAGAAAAGAAGAAAATGCGTCTTGTCGATAGTATCTACTCCAATAGTCAAATTGATTATAGCACCGGTGCATTTAGAAAACGCACCTCCAATGTAGATAATGCCATAAAGGGTATTATAGGTAAAAAAGTAGAAGAGCCTGAAGATGACAAGAGCAAGTCTACAGCAATCTTAGCAAAAGAAATGGCTTTGGAACAACAATTGTTTTTTGCTTCCAACCCTTTACCGAATTCGGCTGCGGAATCAATACCCAGCGTAAATGTAGTTGTCGATTCCAAAGAAGTTATAAAAGCAAATGACCGTTTGGAAATGCGTACCCAAAACGATGTTACCATCAAGGGGTATTTCATTCCAAGAAACACCCTTCTTTTTGGTATTGTCAGCTTTCAGCCGAATCGAGTTTTATTGAAAATAGAGAACATTAGAAACATCCCACTAGCTTTTAAAGCCTATGACTACAGAGATAATTTAGAAGGAATCTATATCAAGAATAGTTTTCGGGAAGAACTGAGACAACAAGTACTTGGAGATGTTATAAACGAAGTTAATGTACCTGGCATTCCACAGGTTAGGGGGGTAAAGAGAATATTTCAACGTTCTAACCGTCAGGTAAAAGTAACGGTAAACAATAATTATGTGCTGACCTTAAAGGTCGAGACAGAACAATAAAAATGAATACTATGAAAAAGTTAATAGTCATGATGAGTCTAGGGCTTATGCTATCAGCTCATGCAAAAAATAAAATTCAGTTAGATACTCTATATGCTAATTCAACAATGACAATGGCGTTGTTTTTCCCTACGGATATTAAACAGGGCATCACAGGATCGGACAATTTTGTTTTTACCTACGATAGAGAAAAAGAACAGAATCTGGGTTTATTAAAAGCGGTAAAAGGAGACCTTAGTAACTTATTGGTAATTACCGCAGATGGCACAGTGTATTCCTATATTTTGAAATATTCGGAACATCTGGAGAACCCCAATCGTTTTATAACAAAGAATGAAAGCATTGGAAACGTCAAGCAAGTTCAAACTGAGCGGACAATTACAAAACAGAGCTTTTCAGTTAAAGATTCGCTGGGACTACTGCGCAGATCTTGTGAATCATTATTAAAACTTCCTGAAGAAAAGAATATCAAGACGAAAATGAGTGATATAAAGTTGAGCCTTAAAAACTTCAAATATCACGGAGATAATGTTTATCTACAGTTTGAGATTGAAAATAAATCCGGTGTACGATTCGATTTTGATTATCTCAATGTTTTTAAGGTAAATAGAAATAAAAAGCGGAATGCATCCTATCAGGAAATTCCCTTAAACCCTATTTATGTTCACAACAAACCCTATCAAATATTACCCAATACAAAAGCGAAGTTGGTTTATGTTGTTCCGAAATTTACTATTGGTGACAGTGAAAAGATGGAGGTAAGGTTACAGGAATTAAACACGACAAGAGCTGTGAATTTAATTTGGTGATAATAAAAAAAGCCCTGATTCCATTATCAGGGCTTTTTTATACGCTCTTATATGTTTCCTAATTATTGCAGCAATCTTTGTTTTGTTGAATAGGTGGGCAAGCCACCGTGCCATACGAACAGAATACACAGCAATCTCCCTCTTTAGGGCGTAATACTTCTTTACAATTTTCACAATCATAAAAGAACTGGCAAGCTGTTGTTGGCATTTCTTCTTCTTTCCTATGTCCACAGTTTGGACACCTAATTGTAGATTCTAAAATAGCTTCCATCACTCTATGATTTTATATCCTGTTTTTCCAATAGCGCCTACTATCTCATTAGCAGTTACTCTACTTTTATCAAACTTCACAAAAGCTTTGGATGTTTCATAATTTGCATCTACCTCCAAAATGCCTTCTAGTTTATTTACCTCGTTTTCAATATGGGCTTCGCAACCTGCACACGTCATTCCCTGTATGGAATAGTTCACTTCACTTACGTTACTTTCAGATACATAAACGACTTGCTTTTCAGCATTTGAGTTGGGGTAAAACATATGCGAGAAATATGGAAATGCCAACATTATACCTGCAAAAATAGTCACCAAAAAAAGAAATTTTTTGGATTGTATAAATTTAGGTTTGTCATCTTCACAGTCGCAATCAATATCCTGTGTACGTGGTTTTAATTTTTGATACCAAGCAAAACCAAGAATCAAAACGGTCAAACCTATCAAAATAGGCCTATAGGGTTCTACCCAAGAAAAAGTAGAGGCAATTCCTGTAGTTCCCGAAATCAAGGCCAACACAGGAGTAATACAACATAGAGATGCTGCGATAGCTGAAAACAATCCGGCATAAGCAGTTCGATTAGAGGTCATTGTTTTTTTCATCCTATGCAATTTTTCTTTCAGATGTTACATTACTTAAAATAGCAGTTAAAAAATCTTCATTTTTCTTCGAAATACGATAAAAGATGGTTTGACCATCTCTACGGGTAGTAATTACATTTACATCCTTCATCTTGCGTAAATGTTGGGAAATAGCAGGAACACTCATTTCTAAAATATCAGCAAAGTCACAAGGGCACAATTCGGTTTCCCTCTTCAACAAAAACAATATTTTAAAACGGACTTCATTACCAGCCAGTGCCATAATTTTACTTATGCCTTCAATGGAAGTTGATACCATATTCAAATCTTCTTTACAACGAAGTATTTGGGTGTGGTCGGCCTCTGCCCTGATACAGCTAGTTTCAAGTTTCATATAACTTATTTTGGTCAAAAATATAGATATGTAATTATTTAAGCAAATACTTAAATAAAAACTTGAGTTAAAATAAGTTTGACTCTGAAGATTTGAAAATAAAGAAAGGAATGCCTACTGATAAAAAACAGCTTGGTTTACAGGCTATGACCAATTCATTCTTTGTAACCGTATAGCATTCAAGATAGCCAATAGGGCTACGCCAACATCAGCAAAAACAGCTTCCCACATTGTGGCCAGACCGCCTGCTCCTAAAATCAAAACGATAACTTTAACGCCAAATGCTAATATGATATTCTGCCAAACAATTTTACGTGTGGAACGACTTATTTTAATGGCTCTAACTACTTTTGAAGGTTGGTCGGTTTGTATGATAACGTCTGCTGTTTCTATTGCGACATCACTACCTAGGCCACCCATCGCAATACCAACGTTACTTGCTGCTAAAACTGGTGCATCATTAATACCATCACCAATAAAGGCTACTTTGTTTTCAGAATTTTGTTTTAAAGTTTCTACCTCGTTTAATTTATCTTCTGGTAGTAAACCACCTTTAGCATTTTCAATATTTAACTCCTTGGCGACTTGTTGGGTAATAGAATCTTTGTCACCAGAAAGCATCATAATATTTTTAATGCCTACTTTGTGTAAATCTATAATTGTTTCTTTTGCATCCTCCTTTAATTCATCTGCTATCACGACATAACCAGCAAATTGATTATCGATTGCCACTAAAACTATCGATTCTACAATAGATTCCGTTTCAGTTGGAACATCAATATTATTGGCAGTCATTAAGGCTTTATTTCCTACTAAAACCGTTTTGCCATTGACAATGCCTTTTAATCCTTTGCCTGCGATTTCAGAAACGTCTTGTGCTTCAAAATCTTCTCCATTTTCTTTATACTCCATTATGGCTTTTGCAATGGGATGTGTGGATTGCTCTTCCATAGCCATTAGGTATTTCATAAACTCGGATTCTTCCCAACCAATAGCTTTTATGTTTTTGATTTTAAAAACACCTTTAGTCACGGTTCCTGTTTTATCCATTACCAATGTATTTATTTTGGTCATTGCATCTAAAAATGAAGCCCCTTTAAACAAAATTCCATTTTTTGAAGCTGCCCCCAATCCACCGAAATAACCCAAAGGAATAGAAATCACCAACGCACAAGGGCAAGAAATAACCAGAAAAATTAAGGCTCTGTACAACCAATCCCTAAGGACATAATCTTCCACAAAAAAGTATGGTAGGAATGTAACGCCAATAGCCAAAAACACAACAATTGGTGTATAGATACGTGCGAACTGCCTGATGAAAAGTTCTGTTTTTGATTTACGCGCTGTTGCATTTTGAACCAAGTCCAATATTCTTGCAATAGAACTATTTTCAAAGGAATTGGTAACTTCTACTTCAATGACACTTTCTAAATTGATACTTCCTGCGTAAACTTTGGATTCTTTCAATATAGAATCGGGTTTACTCTCGCCTGTCAAAGCAGCAGTATTTAATGATGCTTTTTCAGATAATAAAATACCATCCAAAGGAATTTTTTCACCTACTCGGACTTGAATTTTTTCTCCAATCAATACATCTTCTGGTGATACGCTTATGTAATTACCATCACGGAAAACAGTAGCTTCTTTTGGACGAACATCCAACAATGCTTTTATATTTCCCTTTGCTCTGTTGACTGCTGCATTTTGGAATAATTCACCAACAGCATAAAACAACATAACAGCAACACCTTCAGGATATTCCTTAATAACAAATGCCCCAATTGTGGCGATGGACATTAACAGAAATTCAGTAAAGAAATCTCCTCGTACAATACTTTTCCAACCTTCTTTTATTACGGGAAAACCTACAGGTAAATAGGCAATACTGTACCAAATAATGCGAATCCAATCCTTAAAAAAGGCAACATCAAAGTAGTCTAATGCTATTCCAGTAATTAGCATTACAAAGCTTATCAGTGCAGGAATGTATGTTTTAAATGCACTTCCATCTCCGTGGTCGTGATTGTGACCATCATCGCGAGTATGTTCCTCAGAATTTGGTTTTAAGTCTTTTAAGTTTACTTTCTTTTTTTTCATCTAATCAATCCTTTAATATCCTCTGGAATAGGCATACGTTTTAATGGAGGCACGTTTGCGCCACCGGTATTACCAAGCGGTACGTGATTAATAAACGATTTCCAACCTCCGACAACTAGCCTTAGTATTTGCCCAATAACTTCTTTGGTATCTTTTTGTCTAAATCCAAATTTTAGCATTAGCCAATGGGAATAGGTATGTTCTATCGGGTAAGACTGACCTAAAATATGACTCCGTTCCAAATGATTCCAAGCATTATCATATTCCTTTTTTAAAAGGTAATGTCTATAATATTTTAACTCCGAATTATAAGCTTCTTTTAGATGTCTCGGTATTTTTACATTAAACTTCATATCCATCTATTTTGGATAAAAGTAGCTTAATCGTTCGTGCAACGGAAGTGCATTTATTAGGCACTGCATTTATCACAAATACCTTTTATCACCAAGTTTACATTTTCTGAAACAAAACCATCAGGGACTTTTATTTGCGGGATTTTATGTTCAGTTAAACACACGGTTTCCCCACAATTGTTACAATGAAAATGAAGGTGTAAATCCCGTTCCATTTCACAATTACAACCTTCTTCACACATCGCATATTTAGTAATGCCCGTGCCATCATCGATTTGATGTACAATAGCTTTTTCCTCAAATGTTTTAAGAGTTCTATAAAGGGTGGTTCTATCTGCTTTCGCGAAAGCATTTTCTATATCACTCAAAGTAACTGCCATCTTTTTTTCCGCAAGGAATTTGGATATCAACAGACGCATGGCGGTAATTCGAATTCCCTTTGATTCTAATAATTCTTCTATAGTTTTCATATTAATGTTCGTCTTCTTCAGATTCGCCTTTTTTCATTTCTGCCATTAAATAGTAGGCATTGTTAAAGGCGTATTCTGCATTTAATTTTTGTTCTGTTAGGAAGTCAATGGCAATCCATTCACCATCTTGGGTACTCTTTATAATTTCATAGGGTATAAAAGTCCAATTTTCCTTCTCCTTTTCAGCAGAGAAAACATAGAACCTGTCGCCGTCAGAAGCTATAGCACTTTCGGGCATTGCCAATATTTTGGAATTGTCAGTTTGGATGCGCCCTTCGATATACATTCCGGGGATCAGGTTACCCTCCTTATTTTCAATTTCAGCGTGTATATGTATTGCTTTTGGATTCTGTTCAAAAGTCTTTCCCACGGAATAGATTTCTGCGATAAGTTCCTTGCCAGGAATGGATTGGACATTGAAAATCACTTTTTGCCCTTCCTTTACCTTGTATACATCTTTTTCAAAGACCATTAAATCAGCGTGTACGTGGTGTGTATCTACAATATCCATTAGGTCTGTCTGTGGTTGTACATACTGTCCTGTTTTAATCTCTACCTTTTGTACAAATCCTTCAATCGGACTTCTGAGTGCTACGCGTTGATAAATCGTTCCATTTCTAACTCCAGCAGCATTAATGCTCAATTGTTTTAGTTGTGCTTGAAGACCATTTGCCATACTTCTGGATGCCTGATATTCCGCTTCTGCTTTTTGAAAATTAGCACCGCTACCAACGCCAGCATCGTATAATGTTTTTTGTCGTTCATATTCCTTTTTAAGAAACTGGCTGTTGCTATATGCATTAAGGTATTCTGTCTGTTTCTCAATGATATTAGGATGTGAGAGATAAGCAACCGTTTGTCCCTTCTTAACCTTATCGCCTTCGATAACCTCAATAGATACCACATTGGCACCTACTACGGTCGTGATGGTCGCTTCGTTTTGTGGTGGAACTTCCAGCTGACCGTTAGCTTTCACGTACCCACTCATATTTCGCATTTGCAAAGTGTCTATTTGCATTTGTAATGCATCAAACTGCTTTTCGGTCAATAGTACTTCCTCAGCTTCACCTTCGGAATGTTCTTCTTTCATTTCGGAGTCTACCGCTTTCACCTCTGAAGCACCATTCTTAGAATCGCCACAAGAAGACAACCCTAATAGTACTATTAACAGTGCGATAGCTTTATATTCAGATAGATTTTTCATTTTATTGCTTAAAATATTGTAGTTCAAAAACTGATTTTAGATAATTGTCAAGCGTTTCCAACGCATCCATTTCGGTCTGTATGGCATCCCGTATAATTTGAGTAAAAGCAGCATAATCAACTGCCCCTTCTTTATAGGCTAACAATGCTCCCCGTCGCTGTTCTTCTGCAAGTGGCAAGGCTTTGTATTTATAAAATTGCCAAGATGCTTCCCATTTTTGATACGCTTGTACAGCTTGTTGATATGTTGATAGTAATTGACGTTTTACATAGTCTGCATTAATCTCGGCAATTTCACTGTCTATTTTAGCAGATTTGGCTTGACTGCGTTTTGTGCCAGAGAGTAGCGGAACGGATATTCCTGCCTGATAGGTGTAGAACCCTTCACTTCCGTTTACTTGCTGTAATCCCCCTTGAAGGCTAAAGTTGGGCAGCAAATTAGAACGAGCGGCTTTGTAGCTAGCTTTTGCTTCCTCGATTCGCTTTTGTGAAAGTTCCAGTTCAGGGTGAACGTTTATAGTTTCAGGAATTCCCAATATGGTAATTTCACTTTCATCCAACGTGTCGGGAACCGCGTAATACGTATCTGAGACCAACCACAAATTAAGCTTTTGTAAAGCAATAGCATAGTCGCTCTCGGCTTGTTGCAGTTTATTATTGATTTGCAACGCCTGATTGGTTGCAGATGAATATTCCAATCGTGAAATAGCCTCTACTTTGAAATTGAGTTCGATTGCTTTTTCAAACTGTGAATAGATAGAATCCAGTTCACGGTAGAGCATAAATTTTTGTCGTTGCTGATAGGCTTGCGACCACGCCTTTTTCAATTCTTGTTCCACTTGCAGTCCAGAAAGGTCAAGAGCAGTTTCTGCCAGAGCAATGCGCTGTTGCTGCAAACGTTTCCTTGCACCAATACTGAAAAGATTGATGTTCTGCTGACCTACACCCACCAAAGTGTAGATGCCTTGACCATCGTTTATTTCTTCACCGCCCGTGAATACTTGGGTATTCCCTAAGTCATACGCCGTCCCTTTGAGAACGTTCTGTTTTTGGATTTCCAATTGTTTTGTTTTCAATAATGGATAATTTTTCTTCGAAATCTCCACTGCCTGTTCTAACGATACAATTGGTAATACATCACTATTTTGAACTTGTTGCGCTTTTGCGAAAGTTGAGGTCAGCAGCAAACAAACTGCCGCTGTTGCCGTCACGATTTTAGGATTGAACTTCAAGTTACGTTCCGAACGCTTTTCTACCCATTGATAAAAGATGGGAAGGATAAAAAGGGTCAATAATGTAGAAGTCAATAATCCACCTATAACAACGGTTGCCAATGGTCGCTGTACTTCCGCTCCTGCGGATGCAGAAATTGCCATTGGCAGAAAACCAAGAATATCGGTAAATGCGGTAAGCATAATGGGACGTACCCTGCGTTTAGTTCCCTCTAAAATGCGGTCTTTGAGATTAGTAACACCTTCCTCCTTTAACTCATTAAGTCCACTAATCATTACCAAGCCATTCAATACCGCAACACCAAATAATACAATAAAGCCGACCCCTGCGGAAATACTAAAGGGCATACCCCTAAGCCATAAGGCAAACACCCCGCCTATGGTCGCCATAGGTATAGCCAAATAAATCATCAAGGTTTGCGGAAAAGATTTTAGGGCAAAATAAATCAGGATGAATATGAGCAATAATGCAATAGGAACAACAGTCTGCAATCGGTTACTTGCCCTTTCTAGGTTTTCGAATGCACCACCATAACGAATAAAGTAGCCTGGCGGTAAATCAAGGTTTGCATCAAGTTTACCCTTAATCTCATTAACCAATGATTCTACATCACGTCCACGTACATTAACACCTACATAAGTTCTACGATTGGTATTGTCTCGGCTTATTTGCATCGGTCCTGGTGTGTATTCGATACTCGCCAATTCTTGAAGTGGAATCTGCGAACCGTTTGA
This sequence comes from Flagellimonas nanhaiensis, assembly GCF_003382275.1. Classification (GTDB taxonomy): domain Bacteria; phylum Bacteroidota; class Bacteroidia; order Flavobacteriales; family Flavobacteriaceae; genus Flagellimonas; species Flagellimonas nanhaiensis. Next base: position 153,519 of record NZ_QTJX01000004.1, on the reverse strand, counting down.
CAAATTGATATATAGGTTTTTGATGTCATTGATGTCCGTGCGATTCTGCTCATCCAGTCTAACAACCAAGTCGAAACGCTTTTCACCCTCAAAGATGACACCCGCATAACCACCTGCAAAAGCAGATTGAACTATCCTATTGAGCTGGTCAATGCTCACACCGTATTGTGCCAGTTTACTGCGATTATACCTAATGGTCATCTGTGGTAGACCTGAAGTGGCTTCCGCCCTCATATCTCCTACACCCTCAGTTCCCGCGATGATTTTGGTAATCTCATCCGCTTTGGCAGCTAGTACATTGATATCCTCACCATAGATTTTAATGGCAACATCTTCACGAATACCTTCCAACAATTCATTGAACCTCATTTCGATAGGTTGCGAGAACTCATAGTTGACACCTGGTATTATGCTCACAGCATCTTTTATTTTGTCGATAAGTTCATCCTTGGATGTTGCGGACACCCATTCGTCCTGTGGTTTCAGAATAACAAACACATCGGCAAAGTCCATTGGCATTGGGTCGGTAGGTACTTCGGCAACACCGATACGACTCACAATTTTTTCCACTTCAGGAAATTCTGCCTTTATAATACGCTCTACTTTGGTTGTGGTTTCAATAGTTTCACTGAGCGAGCTACCAGGTTTAAGAATCGTATGGAAGGCTATATCGCCTTCGTCCAATTGTGGGATAAACTCACCGCCCATTTTAGAAAATGCAAATACGGCTATTCCAAATGTGACAACAGCACTTCCCACGACCCACTTTCCATTTGCCAAGGCTTGTATTAAAAGTGGTTCATACTTTCTTTGTACCCAATGCACAAAACGGTCGCCCCAAGATTTTTTTTCCTTTTCGGGTGGTTTTAAAAATAAGGCTGACATCATAGGTACATAGGTGAGACACAGAATCATTGCCCCTATCATAGCAAATATGAATGTTAGTGCCATTGGCTTGAACATCTTTCCTTCTACACCTTCCAATGCTAAGATGGGCAGGAAGACAATTAGAATTATCAATTGCCCGAAAAAAGCAGCGTTCATCATTTTTTTGGATGCATTGGCAGCGATTGCGTCCCGGTCTTCACTTTTTAAAGTTTTCTTTTTGAGGATATAGCCGCCCATAACAAATACGCTAGCTTCCACAATGATGACCGCCCCGTCTACGATGATTCCGAAGTCGATTGCACCCAAACTCATCAGGTTTGCCCATACATCAAAAACATTCATCAATATAAATGCGAACAATAAGGATAGGGGAATAGTCGAAGCCACAATTAACCCACCGCGCCAGTTACCTAGAAGGAAAACCAGAACAAAAATTACGATGAGTGCCCCCTCAAGTAGATTGTTGCGCACTGTTCCCGTGGTTTCACTAATAAGCTTACTTCTATCCAATAAAGGCTGAATGACAACCCCTTCTGGAAGCGATTTCTGGATTTCTACCATTCTATCCTTAACAAGACCAATAACCTCGTTTGAGTTTGCTCCTTTAAGCATCATTACCAATCCTCCAACGACTTCGCCTTCGCCATCCTGTGTCAATGCTCCATAGCGAACGGCTGAACCATAACGTACATCGGCAACATCACTTACAGTAATTGGCAGCCCATTCTCGTTCTTGATAATGATTTGTTCAATATCCTCAAGACTGCGTACCAAACCTTCGCCACGGATAAAGTTGGCTTGGTGGTTTTTTTCGATATAAGCACCCCCCGTATTTTTATTGTTGGCCTCCAAAGCCTCAAAAACATCTGTAATTGTAAGACCAATAGCCTTCAGCTCATTAGGGTCAACAGCTACCTCATATTGCTTTATTTTTCCGCCAATGGCATTGATTTCAACAACGCCTGGAACCATTGCCATTTGGCGTTGTACAATCCAGTCTTGAATCGTACGCAAATCGGACAAGGAATAAGTGTCTTTGAACTCTGGTTGTACTTTTAAGGTGTATTGATACACCTCACCGAGACCTGTTGAAATAGGTCCCATAGATGGGCTACCTAGTCCTTCGGGAATCTGCTCACGCACTTCAGTCAGTTTCTCGGAAACGAGCTGACGAGGTAAGTAAGTTCCCATATCATCCTCAAATACAACCGTAACCACGGAAAGTCCAAATCGTGAAATCGAACGGATTTCTTTTACTTTAGGTAGGTTGCTCATGGCAATTTCTACAGGATAGGTTATGAATTGCTCAATATCCTCCGTACCCAGATTGGGTGATTGTGTGATGACCTGTACTTGATTATTGGTAATATCTGGCACGGCATCAATGGGAACTTGGGTCATACTGTAGATCCCTGCACCAATGAGTGCCAACGTTAGCAGCCCAATTATAAATTTATTATTGATTGAAAAATCAATGATTTTGTTAATCATAGATAAGGGTATTAATTCAGTTAAAATTTGCGTCAAGTGCATTGGCTAAAAGGCAATGCACGACATTGAAGTATCAAATATTGGATACATCGAAACAGGATATAGCTATCCTATGAAAACTGAATTATGCCCGAGGTGGCTGTAAAAGGGAAAGTGAAATATCCTTGCCCAAACTGTCGACGTGGGCAAAATTTTCTAGCGAAATGGTGGGCTGGATCGGTTCAAAAATAGCCAACTGGAAATCGATGGTATGCGAATGACAGCAGTGGCATTGGCAGAAAGGGGAACACAGTTCACAGTCTTGGCCGTGTTCGCCATCAAAATCCATTACAGAAACGACCTCTGTGCCTTCATCAACACAGCTGGCATCGCTACAAGGCACAAAATTGAGTGCCAAAAAGTAGATGGATAATATGGTTGCCAAAAATTTCACCACACAAAGATAAAAAGATTTTCGTGCAACTGGGTTGCAAATAACTATCGCAATGAATCAATGACACTCCCGCAAGTCAACATAGCATCCCCGTAATAGGGATTGCGAATCTCTTTTTCAGCACTTAACCAAACCGCGCCATTATTACTGTTTGCCATAGGACATTGCTGCACATAAAGTGTATTACCCAAATCCTTTAGCTCACCTGCAATAGCGACCATATTCGCATTAAGAATTACGAAATGGGAACGTTGGTCTTCTAATTTTCCCGCTGTAGTGATAGCTTCCAACATTTCAATACTCTTGTCCAAATGTCCTCTTTCCATTGTACCCAAGTCAGAAAAATTTGGCCTTTGCCATATTTCCAAAGTAGCTTTTGCATGTATTGCTGCCTGCTTTGAATTACTGGCCACCAATGCATCTTTTAATTTTAAATAGGCTGGAAATCCTTTTTCAAACTCCTTTTGAAAGGTGTCCGGCAATGTCATTTTCATCTGGTCTTCCGAACTATTGGAATCTTCCTGAGGTTGCATTCCCAGATGGCCTTCATGACCCGTCATCGTCTTGCCGCCAGCTTTGTTCATCATACTTTTTTTACCCTGTAATTGTGCAGCCGCATCAACTGAAAAAGTTCCATTGGCCACAATTTCTTCGCCTGAATTAAGGCCAGAAATAACTTCCAATTGTTCTCCATTTCTTACCCCTAACATTACCTCCCTCATTTCAAAGACTGGCTCATCTGGTTTGACTTTTATATAGACCAAAGAACGTTCTCCTGTCCACATCACAGCTGAGGAAGGTACCCACAGTTTCGATTCATAACTAAAATTTTTATCATTCTGAATCTTCCCAGTTACGAACATCCCAGGCTTGAATTGTTCATTTTGATTTGCAAGTGTTGCACGCACTGTTACGGTTCTAGTAGCATTGTTAAGTACAGGGTCCACAAATGAAATTTTACCATTAAACGTTTTATTTGGATAGGCATTGGTGGTTATGCTTATTCTTTGCCCTTTTTTTAGTTGTGACAACTGAGTTTCATAGGCATCAAACTCGGCCCAAACCGTGTTTAAATTACTCACCTTTACAATAGGCTGCCCTTTCTTTACATAATCACCTTCCGCGCTCATGACCTCCGAAACCGTACCGGAAACCGTTGCATAAACAGGAAAGTATTCCGTCACCTTAGTGGAGCTTTCTATGGCGTTGATTTGATTTTCCGATAATTTCCAGAGCTTCAATTTGTTACGGACAGCTTGGTACAATTGCGGTTGCGACTGCTTTAAAGATACCGTGGTCAATAGTTCTTGCTGTGCCGCTACCAGTTCAGGAGAATAGATAGTTCCCAGTAATTGTCCTTTTCGAACTTCTTGCCCTTCATAATTAACGTTCAATCGCTCAATCCTTCCGTCAAAATAACTGGCCTGTACGGCAACAGCTTCTTCGTTTACTGCAATTTTACCCGATAGGGAAATGGAATTGTCGTCACCTGCGGATTTAGTGCCGACCACAATGGTCTGTACATTCGCCAAGGCAAGCGCATTATCCGTCATTGAGAATTGTTCGGGCGAAAGACCTCCAGTACCGACTTCAGCAGGAATCAGGTCCATTCCACAAATAGGACAGTCACCCGGTTCAGGCTGCATGATCTGGGGATGCATGGAGCATGTCCACATTTGGTCTTCTGATGCTGTTGTATGGTCATGCACCGTAGCTTCCATAGTATCGGCATCGGATGTCCCAAAAAGAACATACCCTACTCCCAATCCAATAATAGCCGCGACTACAATTAAAATTATGCGTTGTTTCATTTCTTTATTTTTAATCGTTTTTTTAATGTAATAATTGAAGGCGAACTGATATACCAGAGGAGAAATCCACTTAATACCGTAATCAGACCTAAAAGTGAAAATGCTCTCAAAACTGTTGTATTGAAGTTATCCCTACCTTCATAATCCATAGTGTGGGTCATCCATAGAAAATCGAAAATTCGCCAATCCCTATGGCGAACCGTTTGAAATTTTCCATCACTAACGGAAACATAGGCCTTTAAGGCTTCATCTGTTTTGTATGAAATGACATAAGCAGGTAATAACTTTTCGCGATATTCGTGGTGCTTTCCAGTTTCAGTAATCTGCTCAATAGATTCCACGATCAAATCATTTCTCATACGGTTTTTGGCTATAGATAGTGCTTCATCCTTCGTAATACTGTTCTTTGGTTTTCCATTAATGGCACTGTACAATTGTTTGTTATTTATCCAGTAATAGGGTCTATTGCCAATATCCCTCAATTCAATGGTTTTAACTCCATTTGCAACATCAAGTTGGGATGGGCTTATTAAATCTCTATAAGGTTTAGTTTGATGCTCCAAATTTTTAAAATGGTCACCGTGTATTTCATCGATGTCTGTCCAACTAAAGTATAAACCACTAATGGTCCAAAACAGGAACTGAATGCCTAAAAAGAGACCCAAATACCTGTGCGTTTTTCTGATTTTTAAAGCTGTATTCCTGCTTACCATAATTATATCGTTTTGCTTCTTAAACGTAGTGCGTTTGCTATTACCGAAACAGAGCTAAAACTCATTGCTAAAGCTGCTATCATTGGTGAGAGTAATATTCCAAAAATTGGGAATAAGACCCCTGCGGCGATAGGTATACCTAAGGTGTTATATATCAATGCAAAAAATAGGTTTTGCTTAATGTTTTTCATTACAGAATCGCTTAGATTCCTTGCTTTTACAATTCCGTTTAAATCACCTTTTACCAAGGTTATCATTGCACTTTCTATGGCTACGTCCGTTCCCGTCCCCATTGCTATTCCAACATCGCTTTTTGCCAAAGCCGGTGCATCATTTATGCCATCACCTGCCATTGCCACTACTTTCCCATTTTCTTGTAGCTTTTCTACCTCTTTGAGCTTGTCTTCTGGTAGCATGCTGGCTTTAAAATCTGCCAGGGCCAATTCAGATGCCACCGCCTGAGCGGTATCATGATTATCGCCTGTTAGCATTATGACATTAATATTTTTGTCTTGTAATGCTTTGATAGCTTTGGCACTTGTTTTCTTGATTTTATCGCCTATAACAACATATCCTACGACTTTTCCCTTGATGGCCAGGTACGAAACCGTTTTACCTTGCTTTTGATAGGATTGAGCTTCGTTTTCCATTACCTTGGATAGTGCCGCATTAGCCTGTTCCATCATTTTAGAATTCCCCAGATATACTTTCTTTTGATTTACATCGCCTTCAACACCCTTGCCTGTAATTGCGCTAAACCCATCAGCTTTTAAAAATTCCGTTTGTTGTTCCTTCCCGTATTTAACTGTAGCTTCAGCCAATGGATGTTCACTCTGATTGTTCAAGGAAACGATATATCGTAGCACTTCATTTTCGCTAAAACCGTTATCAAAAGAACCTACTTTTTCTACAGTAGGTTTTCCTTCTGTGATTGTTCCTGTCTTGTCAACAATGAGTGTGTCTACCTTATCCATTTTTTCGAGAGCTTCCGCATTTTTGATAAGCACACCATTCTGCGCACCTTTTCCAACGCCTACCATAACAGACATTGGTGTAGCTAATCCCAAAGCACAAGGGCAAGCGATTATCAATACGGCAATGGCATTGACCAAAGCATAGACGTAAGCTGGTTCTGGTCCCCATATTGCCCAAACCGCACAGGTTATCAAGGCAATGATTACCACAACAGGAACGAAGTACCCCGAAACCTTATCCGCCAAATTCTGGATTGGTGCGCGACTACGACTAGCATCATTTACCATATGGATGATTTGGGACAATAACGTGTCCGAACCCACTTTTTCAGCTTTCATTAAAAACGACTGATTGCCATTGATGGTTCCACTACTCACCTTATCATCTATAGATTTGTTTACTGGAATAGGTTCACCCGTAATCATCGATTCGTCAATACTCGTATTGCCTTCTGTGATGATACCATCTACAGGAATTTTATCGCCTGGTTTTACCTTTAGAATATCATTGAGTGCTATCTCGTCAATACTGACTTCAACTTCTTCACCATCTACAATTTTTATGGCTTTATTGGGTGCTAATTTCAACAGTTCTTTTACTGCCGAATTGGTTTTACTATGCGCACGAGCCTCTAATAATTGACCTAAAAGCACTAAGGTTAGAATTACCGTTGCTGCTTCAAAGTAAACGTGAACAGTACCTGCTTCGGTCTTAAACTGGTCTGGGAAAAAATCGGGTGCGAGCATACCTATTACGCTGAATAACCATGCGACACCAGCACCAATGCCTATGAGCGTAAACATATTGAGGTTCCAGGTTTTTATACTGCGGTAGGCACGTTCAAAAAACATCCAAGTAGCATAAAACACTACTGGAATGGAAAGCACGAACTGAATCCAGTTCCAATAATTCTGTTCCAGAATATCGTATAAGGGATTGTCGGTCAGCATTTCAGACATTGCAATTATGAAAATGGGCAATGTAAATACGACTGCAATCCAGAATTTTTTGCGTAGTGTTTTATAAGTCTTTTCTTCTGCGGACAGGTCGGGTTCCATCGGTACTAAATCCATCCCACAAATTGGACAGCTTCCCACTTCGTCCTTAATAATTTCAGGATGCATTGGGCAAGTGTATTGCGTATTGGTAGTAGCTGAAAGATTTACTTCCTCAACCAAATCCATTCCGCAGACTGGACAATCACCCGCCTGATTGTAGGTTGCGTCGCCTTCACAATGCATCGGGCAATAGAAAGTTCCCGTCCCTTTGCCTTTAGGTTTCTGTTTCTTTTCTTCAGTTTTTTCGGGGCGCTGACCTGATTTGTAAATACTGTAAGTACCGCCATCTTTTTCTAGTATGCCCTGAAATTTTTCTATTGGTATATCTGATTTCATGTCAATGATAGCCTCAGCTTTTTCCAAGCTCACAGAAACTTTTACAACACCATCCACTTTTGAAAGTGTTTTTTCAACGTGCGACTTACAGCCGTTACAGGTCATTCCATTTATAGGATAGGTGCGTGTTTTTATGCCATCTGGTTTGACGGGATGTATATGATATTTACTTTTCTTTTGCTGTACGGCTTCTTCAAATTTGTCTATCGGGATATGATTTTGCATTTCTATCGTCGCAGTTGATGCTTCCAAATCAATAGCAACGTTGATGACATCCGGAACTTCGTTCAAAGCCGACTTCACACTTCTCAGACAACCTTTACAGGTCATTCCTTCTATTTGATATGTATGTTTCATCTTTAAAACTATTTAGTGTTAGACCGGACAAAATATGAAGCCTTTATACCACAGGCTTGAACAATTCGGGTTGAAGCTTATACAATTTTGTCTAAGTTTTTTCTGTTCCAGTTTTGTACTTTTTTATATGCTGTCATTGACATGCCAGTATTATTTTTGAACTGCTTTGCAAGATGGCTTCCACTACTGTAATCCAGTGAATAAGCAATCTCAGCGAAAGTCATATTGCTCATTTGCAAAAGTTCTTTAGCCTTTTCAACCTTCAGACGGATGAGATATTTTTCAATCGTAATTCCAGCAGTAGCACTAAAGGATTTACTGATTATCGAATATTCCGTCCTTAATTCCCTGGACAAAATTACCGATAGGTTTTCCTGTAACCCTTTTAAGGAATCGAGGCTTTTAATCAAAATTGACTTCACGTTCTCAACCAAAATTGAATTTTGGTCATCAATGATTTCAAAACCGTTACGTTCAGCGATCTCCTTGAGAATACCTTTACTTACATGCGCCTCATCCATCACAGTTAATTCGCCAAGCTCAATTGATAACACATTTATTCCAGCATTGTCTAGTTCTTGTTTTAGAACGGTCTTACAGCGGTCACAAACCATATTTTTAAGTTTTACTTTCACGGTATGGGCAGCTTTAATGTTGCTTTTTGACCTAATGACAAATCATCAACATGGCCGGCAATCTCATTATTATTTGTTTTAAAATGCATATGTAAGAAGGTAGAATGATGGGTAAATACCGCCTTGTGCGACTTCGAAAAGAAACCGATAATCTCAACTTCTTTATTTTCTTCAACTCCATTTAAACCAGATTCCTTGTGCTTTTGATGCGAGTGAACGGTATCGCCATCTTTCCAATTAATGACATGCCAACGCAATGATTGGGCGTTTCCTTCAATTAAAAAAGGAATTGGCTTTTCAGTATTAATCCCTAATGCTTTTGCCCGTTCTTCTATGAATCCCTCCAGTTTAATGGAAGAATCAATTTCATTTGGCATTTCTATGTTCTGCCAATTGGAGACTTGGGCATAAACGATTAGTGCCGCCTTTTTATCAAAAGTGGTATCGAAAACAACTTTTTTAGATGCTACGGACGTGTTGAATGCCCTACCATTAAAAATCTGAATCTCACCTTTTAAGTTCTCAAAAGCACCGAGCGCATATAGGTTTTTCTTTTTTGAAAGTGAATCCAATGCAACCGTTGCTTCCAAGTTACCGGACATTAGTGTACGTAACGCTCCTGCATATTTTACTTCTCCATTCTGAGCCTCTGGAATACAGCTAACCAGTAATAAGGTTAGTGAGACCACGGCAAGGATCTGTTTTAAAGAAGCGGTCATTCTTGTTTATTTTATGGTTTCTGTCACTTTACCACATTTTAGCATTTTATCCCCGAAGTAAGGGTTACGAATTTCTTCTTCGGTTGAAAGCCAGTAACCACCTTGGTTGTTAAAGGCCATTGGGCAAAATTGTTGATACACCTCGCCAGAAGAAATAGATGCGTCCACTATTGCCGTCATCTTTGCAGTAACATCGGAAAATACCGTGCGCTGTATTTCGATATCACTGGTTTCCGAAATTTTGGAAAGTAAACCTTTTAAGGCTGTATCGTCTGTATTTTCCATGAGCATTTTCGCCCCAGATTGAGCCTCTTTAGCATCCGAGTTTACCAATGCGGTCTTTACATGGATGTAGTGTTGAAATTGTTCGCCAACATTGTCATCACTAAAAGAAAGCCCTACTATCTTGGTCGTTTCTGTGTTGGAATCCGATGTACTGGTGTTGTCCTTTGTTTCATTTTTACACGAAATCAAACTTGCAAAAGCAAGCATTGTTACTGTTGTTTTAAAAAGTGTCTTCATCTTTGAATTTTAAATTATTGATTTATTAAATAGTTGATAATAGCTGATTGCACATAGTACAACTGCACCGATTGGATTTGATTTATCTGGAACTTTAATTGTAGTTCCTGAATGTCGAGCACATCATTGAAATCTATGGTGCCCGTTTCATAATTTTTAACCAAAATCTGTTCGGCATCCTTGGCCTGTTTCAGGTTTTTTGATTGGGTATCGTAGGCTATGCGGGCCTCATTTCGCTGTGCTATCGCTTTGGCAAAAGCGGACTCCAATACATTCAAGCGTTCTTGTTTTTGAAATGTAATTTCCTCCTTACGAAGTTCGTTCTGCTTGGTTTTTGAAGTATACCGCTTATTGAAAATTGGAATGGAAAGCGAGACCATGGGCATTACAATGTCTTTGCCATTATCGCTAAAGCTCATATCGGGTCGCTCTTGTACGGAAACATAGTCCAACCCAAACCCTAACATTGGTGCTCCTTCTTTTTGATTGAGCAATTCCGCCTGGGTCACCGATTCGTACATTTTATCAAAACGAAGAAGTTCAGGATTCAACTCAAGACTGTCCATAGTGACAGGGTCCCTATCAGGGATGTCCATAGCTACGGTCAAATCAACTGTGAGATCCGTATCTCGATTCAATAGATTATTGAAGTTGACCTGCTCTCCTTTAAATTGCTCCCTGAGCATTTGCTTTTGTTGCTCCAATTCGTTCTGACGAATTTGCAGTCGCAACACATCCACGGCACTTGCTTTGCCCACTTCCACCGAAGTCAAGGCCAAGGTCTCATAGGTGTGGAGCAGTTCAATGTTAGTGTCCAAGACCCCTTGTTTGGCCCATAAGCTATAGAGTTCGTAGTACGATTGGGCCACGGCCAGTGCCAATTTTCGCTTTGCAACGACATAGTCCACGTAATCTGTTTCGGCCATTGCAGAGGCGTACTTTTGACGTGTAGCAACTGTCCCGAACCAAGGCAGCATTTGTTTGGCGGAAAAACGCGCAACCTGTGCCCCCGTCCTGGTTTCCGGTTCACTGACAAAATACCCCGCCCCGAATTCGGTATTGGGTAGCCAGTTGGCCTCGTTTTCCTTTTCCCTAGCAATCGTATATCGCAGTTCGTAGGCTTGAATTTTCGGATTATTGGCCTGTGCCTCCGCAATGTATGACTGCAATCCTTGTGCATTTCCCATAGCGGAAACCAACAAAAGACCGATAATAATTTTCAGCTTGTTCATTTGCTTACCTTTTTAAGTTGAACTTCCTTCCGCCATCCAAATAGCACGGGGACGACAAAGAGCGTAATCAAGGCAATGAGCATTCCCCCAAAAGATGGAATGGCCATTGGTATCATAATATCACTTCCCCTCCCCGTGGATGTAAGGATTGGCAACAAGGCCAGTATAGTGGTCGCCGTGGTCATCAAACAAGGTCGAATACGCTTTTCACCGGCCTCAACAACGGAATCATGGACCCCTTTTAGATCCATCGGTTTATTTCTATCAAAAGTCTGTGTCAGATAGGTGGCCATGACCACCCCATCATCAGTGGCTATGCCAAAGAGGGCGATAAAGCCTACCCAGACGGCAACACTTAAATTGATGACATCCATCTGAAAAAGGTCCCGCCAATTCTCGCCAAACAGATTGAAATTGAAGAACCAATCCTGTCCATATAGCCAAATCATAATAAATCCTCCTGCAAAAGCGACAGCAATCCCGGTAAATACCATCAACGAAGTGGCCACACTCCTAAACTGGAAATACAGAATCAGAAAGATGATGACCAGTGCCAAGGGCACCACGACACCCAGGGTCTTTTCAGCCCGTAGCTGATTTTCATAAGTACCCGTGAAAGCATAGTTTATCCCTTTGGGGACTAGGAGTTCGCCACTATCAATCTTGGCCTGGATCGAGGCTTGTGCATTTTCAACCACATCTACTTCCGCGTAACCGTCCAGCTTATCGAACAACACATAGCCCACAAGAAATGTATCCTCACTTTTGATGACCTGTGGACCCTGTTCGTAACGTATGGTAACCAGTTCATCCAGCGGTACCGGACTCCCTTTGGAAACGGGCACATAGATATTTTTTAAATCATCTGGATTGGCACGTAACTCCCTTGGATAACGAACCCTGACCGCGTAACGTTCCCTACCTTCAACGGTTTGGGTCAAAGGCATTCCTCCCACCGCAATCGACAAAACACTTTGCACGTCTTCAATGGTAATGCCGTAACGTGCCAATTGTTCCCTATTTATATCAATAAGCAGATATGGTTTTCCTACAATACGATCGGCAAAAACAGCCTGTTCCTTAACACCTTCAGCTGTTTTTAATATCCCTTCCAATTGTAGGCCAAAAGCTTCTATTTCTCTTAAGTCCTGTCCCTTTACCTTGATGCCCATGGGTGCGCGCATTCCAGTCTGAAGCATGACAAGTCGGGTTTCTATCGGTTGCAGCTTAGGTGCGGAGGTAACCCCGGGCAACTTGGTCACCCTTACGATTTCATTCCAAATATCATCGGGTGATTCAATTTCAGGCCTCCAATTGCGAAAGTATTCCCCATCCTCATCTGCAATCAATTGACTTCGTTCAATCCCATAGGGATTTGTTACTTTGGTTTCGGAATAAGTAGCTTCTTGGGTAAGGGCTAGGTTGGGATTGGCTGCCAACTTGCCGTTCTTCAGTTCAAACAGACCGTCTTTGTTTACCTTAAAGCGCTGTGGTTCGCCCTCCCCGTTCAATTCATATTCCGAACGATATTGGATAACGTTCTCATACATGGATAGCGGCGCAGGGTCAAGGGCAGATTCGGTTCGTCCAGCCTTCCCCACCACAGTTTTGATTTCTGGGATACTGGCTACGGCCATATCCAACTGCTGCAAGACCCGTTTGTTTTCAGCTATACCAGAATGTGGCAATGACGTGGGCATTAATAAAAAAGAACCCTCATTGAGGGAAGGCATAAATTCCTTTCCCGTATTGTTCATTATGAGAACTCCACAAACCACAATCACAGTGGGGATGGAAAGAAATAAAACCTTGTTCCCCAATGCCCAACGGAGTATTCGGGTGTAATACATTCTAAATACCCAAAAAGTGCCCAAAAGAGTGAAACTGATTATTCCCACAAAAAGCAGGTTCATCGGCACACTTCTATCAAATCCCAAAGGTCGCCAGTAAATGGCCAAAAGGAAGATGATAGCTGTTGCTGAAATAATAATGTTTAGACGTGTCGCCTGTTTTTCAGAAAGCGAAAATCCATTGAACAGACGAGAAGCCAGTTCTTTGTTCTTTAGGGATGTTATGGTTCCAAAGGCTATTAACACCAAGCCTAACCAATAACCATAGAAAACAGCCGCTAGTCCTGTAATAATCAATACTGCACTAGAAACATACCCCACGATACTTTTGCTTCTTCTTTTTTTGAAGAAAATGGCGGCAAAAGGTGGTATCAAGAAAAGGGCAACGATTATGGATGCAGTCAACGCCATGGTCTTGGTAAATGCCAATGGGCGAAATAATTTCCCTTCGGCACCCACCATCGTAAACACGGGGATAAAACTGATGATAGTGGTGAGTACGGCTGTCAGAATGGCTCCTGAAACTTCGGCAGTGGCATTGTAGACCACGTCATTGGTGTGTAACCGTTCATTTTCTGGTTTAGTATCGTTCTCGTCCAGATGACGAATGATGTTTTCTGAAAGTATGACCCCAACATCGACCATGGTACCTATGGCAATGGCAATACCTGAAAGGGCAACAATATTGGCATCGACCCCAAATAATTTCATGGAAATAAAAACCATTAGCACGGCAACGGGTAACAAACCTGAAATCAAAATGGAAGCTCGTAAATTGAATACCATGACAATGATGACCAATACGGTAATCAGAATTTCAAGGGTAAGGGCCTCATTGAGGGTTCCCAAGGTCTCTTGTATAAGTTCGGTTCGGTCGTAAAATGGAACAATAGTTACCTGAGAGGTTCGTCCATCTGACAACTGTTTTGAAGGGAGGCCCGAAGAAAGCTCCGCAATCTGGTCTTTGACATTATTGATGACCTCCATGGGATTTGCACCGTATCGGGCTACCACCACACCACCGACCACTTCGGCACCTTCTTTGTCCAATAGGCCACGACGGGTCGCTGGACCCAAACTCACTTTGGCAACGTCCTTTATACGGATGGAAGTATAGTTCTCCGCATCGACAACCGCATTCTCAATATCCCCAATCGATTTTACATAGCCCAAGCCGCGAACCAAATACTCCGCCTGGTTCATTTCCAGGGTTTGTGCCCCAATATCTTGGTTGGATTGCTTTACGGCTTTTACGATATGGTGAAGGCCAATATTATATTGGCGCATCAACTCAGGATTGACATCAATTTGGTATTCCTGGACATATCCACCGATAGAGGCCACCTCAGAGACCCCACTTGCTGATGACAGCGCATACTTCACATAGTAGTCTTGAATGCTTCGCAGTTCGTGTAAGTCCCAACCTCCGGTGACGTTTCCGTCTTCATCGCGACCTTCAAGGGTATACCAAAATATTTGTCCAAGACCCGTGGCATCAGGACCCAATGAAGGATTCACCCCATTGGGCAACAGTCCAGCGGGAAGGGAATTCAGTTTTTCGAGAATCCTGCTTCGTGACCAGTAGAATTCCACATCTTCCTCAAAGATGATATAGATACTTGAAAAACCGAACATTGAGGAACTTCTAATGGTTTTTACACCCGGTATTCCCAATAATGATGTGGTAAGCGGATAGGTAATCTGATCTTCAATATCCTGAGGGGAGCGGCCATCCCATTTGGTAAAGACGATTTGTTGATTCTCACCAATATCGGGTATGGCATCCACCGCAATTGGATTGCTCGGCAAAAAACCTGTGTCCCATTTAAAGGGGGCATGTACCATTCCCCAGCCCACAAAAAGGACCAGTAGCAAGATGGCTACTAATTTGTTTTCGATTAAGAATTTGATCGCTTTGTTCAGCATATAATTCGAGTATTAGATAATTACAAGTACTTCGCGGAAATAGTGCATAGCACGTTTGGCCCAATGCGGTAAATCGCCGGGCACATTTGTAGTTATCTAAAAATCAAATTAAAAAGGTCTGGTGCAATAGCTGCACATCCCGTATCAGGGGGGGAGGGGAATACTCTTTAAAGGGGATTATTGTATCATCATATCCTTCAAAAAGGTTGATATAGGTGTAGATGAAAGAGGCAACGAAAAGTTGCTGGTCGAAGGTGAGTTGGTCAAAGGATACCTTTAAATCGTCCTGACCCTCCAAAACAATTTGAACATCGGTACAACAATCCATCTTCATGTCCATAACAGCACACCCCGCTGATGATTTGGACATCTCAGCCTTCATCATACAGCTAGCTGCACTATCGGAAAAACTGAAATCAACTAAGTGGTCACCACAATAGTGCATATCCACGGTAAAAGACATCGTGGACAGCAACACAATTGCCGATAAGGCAAGGGCCGATATTTTATGAAACAAGTCCTTCATTGAACAACACAAAAGTATTCAATTTTAATATATAACGATAAACTATAACATTTATTTAATTGAGCCGTAACTGCTTCCATTGCAGGAGTACTCTTCTCCAATGCATTTAAATCGACTTCCCTTTAACCGTCACCATTCCCTTTTTGGATAGGCAAAAAAACAATAGCAAAACCTTGCATTGCGGCATAAAGCCGTTTCGTTTCCTTCACTTTTTATACGCCCTCCAAGGCCTTGCTATTGTATCGAGAATAGCATCAAAAAAGGTAACAGCGACGGCACTATGGGAAGTAAATCATTTAAAATAAATCCAATGAAATCATACCAAAACAATAAAACGGAAGCGATACAGCAGTTAAAAAATCAAAAAAGGGAAAACGCTCTGGATATAATAAGTAAATCAGTTTTAAAGGCCTTATGAAGAAGGCAAAATCAATAGTAACATTTTAAATTTTTAAGTTATGAGTACATTAAGAAACAAAGTTCAGTTGATCGGAAACATTGGCAATGAGCCAAAAATCACCAACCTTGAAAGCGGTAACAAAGTGGCCCGTTTTTCCATGGCAACCAATGAGTATTACCGAAATGCACAAGGGGAAAAAGTACAATCCACACAATGGCACTATGTAGTCGCCTGGGATAATAAAGCGGACATCATAGAGCAGTACACCCATAAAGGGAAAGAAGTGGCCATAGAGGGTAAATTAATCTCCCGAAGCTATACCAATGAAATGGGTGTTAAATGCTATGTGACCGAAATTGTGGCCACAGAAATCTTGCTATTGGGGTCTAAAAATGAACCTACCCCTCTAAAGGAAATGGAGGTTACCGCAGATGAAGTAAATGCAAACCCTTCTATGGACAACACTTCAGCCAATGGGAAAACTACAGAAGCCCAACAAGGAAAAAAACCACAGGGAAGCACAAGAAAAAGAACTCCAAAAAGTAACCAGAAAGTTGCCTAACGCTAGGTACTTCTTCAAAAGTAAAGAGGGCACACACTAACCACAGGTTTGCCCTCTTTTTCATTATAAATCCTATTAAGATAATACAATGAGAACGCAAATTAATGAAATAAAAATAAGCTACAAAGACCGCATCTTATCCGATAAATGGGTGAAGCTGAACAGCTCTCAAAGTGCAGCGGAATTCATATACAAACAATGGGACAAAAACACCATAGCCCTACATGAAACCTTTAAAGTGGTGTTACTTAATAATAGTAATAAAGCCAAAGGAATATTTGAGGTCTCCAAAGGGAGTATCACGGGTACATTGGTAGATATAAGGGTATTACTGGCCGTGGCCTTAAAATGCCTTTCCGTGGGAATGATATTGACCCATAATCACCCAAGCGGAACGCTAATACCAAGTGCATCCGATAAGCAAATCACTAAAAAGATAAAGGATGCCGCAACCCTTTTGGACATCAAAGTATTGGATCATATCATCATTGCCCCCAATGCCGACTATTTCAGTTTTGCCGATGAAGGCCTAATCTAAAATTTGAGTAATGATCTATTTGAATTTTACAAATTTGGACGAAGAAACGCAGCAACATTTAATGACCGTTTCTAAAAAAGATATCGAACAAAAATTTGGTCTAGACCTACAACGATACGCCAAAAGAAACAATGTTGATTACCAGTCACTTTTGGAACAGGAGGCACAACGTAATCTATATACCTACGATTATGTATTCATTATTTAAACAGTATAGTTTTACTATTGGAAAGGGCAGTTTATAAACTGTCCTTTTTCTTTTGATGGATATACAGCGAAAAGAAATATCCACTAACAATACTTCAAAAGTCCGCTTTCCACTTTCTTAAAATCTCCTGTTTTACCTTAAAAACAAGCCCCTGCGAATACCTTGGTATTTGTATGGATTTTCGACCGTTCGCGGGCGAAAAGGAATAGCAAGAGGGTAGCGCGCTAAAGCGACGCTACGAATTTGATTTGCTCCGAAAAGCATTGAAAACAAGGGGGTTTTCGAAGGTTTACGAGAAAGGATAAAAAATGAAATTTACTGTAAACACCATCAAAACCCTCGTAAACACTGAAAAAAGTTACTGTAAACCATGGAAAAGAAGCATAGCACATATCGGTATTCAGCCATCAGCATCAAACATACGATTGCCGTGCGGTTTCGTTCCTTCTCCAAAAAGATGGCCCAATCCCATTCTGAATGCTTGGAGTCCATCATGGACTTTTTTGAGTGGCACGGCCTTGACCCGTCCAAGAAATTCGGCAAAAGTATTATCCAAGAAATCCTGAAAAACCGACAGCGAACGGAGACCTCCATCAAACGTAATGAGGCCACCATCGCCATCATCCGCGACATTGAAATCAACCAGACCAAGCCCAACAATGCCATGCTGTTGGCCCTCTTTGGGGAAGATGCCAAGACCAAAAAACCACTCCGAAAAGAACGAAAACAGCTCGAAAATAAATCCAAACCCATACCCGAAATCGAAGTGACAGTTCCCAAAATCCGCTATGAACGGCTTTCGGAAAAATTGGAAAAAATCAAACAGGATTATGCTCATGTGCTGGACAAGGTAGAGCTTGTCAAAGGAAGTTTTGGGAAGGCCTATTTTAAACTGGAGCTTACACCATCAGAGCTTGAAAAATTCAAAAGAACCCTAAAAAACCATTCGTGATGCACATCAATATCACCCCACAAAAGATTGGCCCACAACACGAGACCTACAACAGTAGTGTGACCGACTATGTGAACTATCTGGAAAAAGAAA
This sequence comes from Flagellimonas nanhaiensis, assembly GCF_003382275.1. Taxonomy (GTDB): domain Bacteria; phylum Bacteroidota; class Bacteroidia; order Flavobacteriales; family Flavobacteriaceae; genus Flagellimonas; species Flagellimonas nanhaiensis. The sequence continues at coordinate 135,294 of NZ_QTJX01000004.1, read as the reverse complement.
ACGAAGGGAAACACCCTGAACTGCAAGAGCATTTCTTTGATCAGAACAATAACCAAGTCAGCCCCGAAACCGTCATCTCGGAAATCGATGGGAACCTCAAAAAATTAAAAAAACGCGACCCAAAATTCTACTCCATAGTCGTCAGTCCGAGTGCCAAGGAACTCAAACATATCAATAACGATCCTGCCCTACTGCGTGCCTATGTCCGTGAACTCATGAAGGACTATGCCGCTTCCTTTTATCGTGATAGACAGATTACTGTTGATGACATTAAATACTATGCCAAAATCGAACATGAACGAACCTTTCGCGGCTTTGAAAAGGAAGTAAAGGCTAATGAACCGTATCGAAAAAGAATCGCCAAACTCCAACACGATATGGCCAAGGTGCGACAGGGAGAACTGGAAGGCAATCTTAAAAAAATACAACGGGAAATTGACCGATTGATGGCCGAAGCTCCCCATAAGATTAATGGAAAAATGATAACCGAAGGCACGAAAAAAGAGGGTTTTCAGACCCATGTTCACATCATTGTAAGCCGTAAGGATGTCACCAATACCTATAGCCTTTCCCCCAATTCCCAGCACCGAAAAAATGTGACCATTCTCAATGGGAAAGAGCAGAAACAGGGCTTTGATCGAAACCAATTCTTTGATGCGGCAGAACAGCGCTTTGACAAACTGTTTAGCTATGAACGAAACTTTATCGACCGCTACGCCACCAAAAAACTATATCGCAAAGACCCTATAAAATTCTTTGCCCTGCTTGTTGGACTGCCCACCAATGAACGGGAACTGGCCTTAAAATCATTGTACAAAATGGGAATTCCCACCAATCAAAAGGGAGTGGCCTTGAAACTTTTTCGAGAGGCGGGATTGCATGTGCCCAGCATCCCTACCAACCAGGTACAGCTCGCTATCAAAGCCTTTAGGCAAATGAAAAAAGGAATGAAAAGGGCCCTAGAATCGGGTTCAATAGGCATCTAAAAAAATGAATGATATGGAAAATGTTTTGCTATTAATCGTAGTGCTTCTTGTAGGATTTGCTTTGGAGTATATGTTGATCCGTTTTCTGAAAAAGGGCTTTTATGTGACCCTTTTGCTCTTGCTTGTATTGGCCGGAATCTTTTATTATTATTTCCCCACCACAATGTTTTTAAAGTCGGTTTTGTATGCAGGACTCCCCCTCCTATTCGTGGCCATTCTCTTCTTTGTCTTTGTGGCCAAAGAGGAAAAGACATCAAATGTGGAGGCGAAATACAGAGCGATATTGGACACAAAAGGCTACCGCTTGACCCTAGGGAATATCCGTCGTGGCATCTCCATTATTGGCTCGGCTGGGAGCGGAAAAACGGAAAGCGTCGTCCATGGTCTTTTCCAACATTTGGGGGCTCATGGGTTCTGTGGGGTAATGCACGACTACAAGAATTTTGAGATTACCGAGATGGCGTATCCCATCTTTAAAGCGACCAATAAGGACTTCTATATTATTTCCTTTGGGCCAATCTATAACCGTGTAAATCCCATCGCTCCGAGATACATTCCTGATGAGGAAAGCGTCCATGAAATCTCCCGCGTCCTTTTGGAAAACCTCCTCGAACTAAAAGAAAGTGGCAGCACCGGAACCTCAAAATTCTTTAATGATGCCGTGGAAGGGCTCATAGGTGGATTGATGTGGCGGTTGAAAGAAGACTATTCCGATTACTGTACCATTCCCCATATGATCGCGCTGTATCAACACCTGACCACTGAGGAATTGGTAGCGTTTCTTAGTGACAATACCACCTCAAAGGCCATGGCCGATGCCTTTATAAGTGGTGTGGAATCCGATAGGCAGACCGCTGGGGTCAAGAGCACCTTGGCCAATGCCTTTAAAAAGATAAGCACACAAAAAATCTTTATGGTCTTGTCGGCGGACGAAGTGCCCTTGAATGTCAACGACCCTGAAACTCCCTCCGTCATTTCTGTGGTCAATGACCCGAAAAAGGAAACCTCCCTCTCTCCTGTCATTGCCACTATCATCCACTCCATCACCAAACAAATGAGCGAACGAAATCGCTTGTCCTCCTTTCTTTTGATGGAGGAAGCCGCCACTTTGAGGTTGTTGAACATGCATCGTATTCCGGCAACTCTAAGAAGCTATGACATTGCTACCATCTATGTTCTACAGGATAAGGTTCAGAACGATATGATGTACGGTGATAAGGCCAGCAAGGCCATCTTGAGCAACCTATCCTATCAATTCTTTGGGAAGGCCAATGACCCTGATACTGCAAAGTATTATGAGCGTTTCTTTGAAATCGTAAAGAAGGAAACACGAAGTGTTAGTAAGGGAAATTCCCTGAGTTTTGATACCCGAGTGACCCAAGGGGAAAAGGAAGTGGCCAAACGACGGGCCGACGCCTTCTATGGTTTAGAACAAGGGGAATTCGTGGTGTTCTTTGATGGGAAGGACAAAAAAGTGCGGTTTAAAACGCCGCAAATCAAAAGGGAATTGCCCCAACCAATGTCAATTGATGAAGATGAATTGAAAGCGAATTTTGAGAGGGTTCATCGAGAGGCCCAAAGCATTTTTAGATAGTAAATATTTGATTGCTCATTGTGTAAAAACCATAGAAAAATTAGGGTTTTTATACAATTCAGTTTATTACAAAAATTTTATCTTCACCTACTTCCCCAAACAACTTGTTTATGATCCTATGTGAGGTAAAAATATACTTAATGTTGAATGAACAATTATATATATTAGCATCACTTCCAAGGGTTTTTCAACTCTGGCGAATTAATGAATCCTAAAAATTCTGAATAATTCACTTATCTCAGCCTGATTGAACAATAGGCTGTAGAAATGGGTTGTTAATGGGAAATTGAGATCCTATAAAAAAAACACGTACAAATAATTTTATGGCAGAAAACTTAGATGTTAAATTTCACATATTCGACTTAGAGTTTCAGCCTTACAAAGAACAATCGGGCACCCTTGGAAGCTTCAACATACTTAAATCCTGTATTAGAAAAATAAATGATGAACGGACCCAAAACCGTAGGTTTCTTATCATAGATAGACACGAGACAAGGGATAAAGCAGAGTCACGAAAACTTTTTGTTTCCTCCGCGAGCTATTCACATACAGACAAAATGTTTAAATGCAGAATTAATTTATTAAGAGATAAAGCCCCTTCTTTTCTCGATAAAGAAAAGCTCACTATCTCCTCAACAATTGATCTAAAAAACAAAGAACTTGTCGAGACAACTAATTTCTACATAGACATGGATAAGCTTAACGAACCAACTGTCATTTGCGAATACAACAATCTAGGCCCTAAGATTTCAGATATTGAGTACTACTTTAGAACAATATCTTCTAGAAAACATTTGATAATTTCCAAAGCATGTAAAGCAAAAATACATATGGAAAAATCTGTGGAACAGGTCATCGATTCCATGCAAAATGTCTTTAGATTTAAATTCAAGGCAAGACCGGAAAACCTTCCGTCTCTATATAGAGATATTAATGATGCATTTATTACCAATATGCAATCATTAGTAAACACGGTTGACCCTAAAACTATTCGTGTTGATTTATCTTTTAGAGACCAGGGTGGTAAGAAATTAGTGTCCGAAACTAATTATAAAATGGTAAGTACTTCTAAAAAGATTTTGAATGCTGTACTTAATAACACAAAGGTAGTTGAAGATATTGATGATTTCTTTCTAGAATACGAAGATTCTAATGGGGAAAGTAACGATTTTAGTTTGATTAGGGGCAAGGTGTCTCTTGATTCAAACTGTCCCCTAAAAGATGGTAAGAAAGGTCTCCTTGATACTCGTTTCCTATTTGAGGACATTAAAAAGAAATATCTCGCCTATAAGGCTGAAAAAAGGAATTAGATGTTAATAAAGATTCTAGATATTTATTATCGACGACCGTTACTTTTTGATTTCTTAATTAATATAGCCGCCGTAAGCCTAATATTTTTCATTGAATACAAAGGTTACTATGCTTTCTCATTTGATAAAACTTCTCAGGTGATACCTTCAATAGGAATTACTATCTCAGGATTTATCCTAACGGTTCTTACAATTCTTTTGACACTAAAGTCAAGTCTAATTACCAAAGAAGAGAATGGATTAAAGGAAACCCTAAGAAATAACTTTAGCATTTTTTTAGCTTCTGATTTATATTCTAAAGCAATATCCGTTTTAAGAAACGGTGTTATTTACTTACTAATAGTTTCATTCGTCACTTTAGGTATTAGCGTAGTTTTAAAGAATGTTTATGCGGCAATAGGCCTTTATTTGAACGTAGTTTGTTTCATATTCACCTTACTGGTATTTCTTCGATCCTTTTACGTACTGAATCTGATTTTTAAGATGCAAGGTTCCAAGTCTAACGAATGACCCAAATCGACCACTAATCTTGAAAATTTGTTAGAAAATCAATATGAAAAAAAAATATTTTACTCTTAATGAAGTCTTTACTCCAAGTCAGCCTGCTAATTACACATTTGTTGAAAGGTACTCTGTCAACACAAGACTGAAAAGAGCTTTAAATACGCCTGGCAAGCAGATTATAATTTATGGATACTCTGGTGCTGGTAAAACAACTGTACTTACAAAAAAGCTTAAAGAAGAAAAGTTTGATTGCATCACAACAAGATGTATGTCGGGTATGACTTTAGCAGATATTGTGAAAGATGCATTTGCACAATTAGAAATATATTATGTTGCTCAAAAAGATGTAAGTAAGGGAGGAAAAATCGGAGGCTCAATTGGCGCCTCATATTTTGGAATAAAAGCTTCACTATCCTCTGAATTAAATGAAAACGATAAAGCGATTGCAAAAAGAGCAGTTGAGCTCCCGATAACTCCCCAGAACCTTGCAAAGTTTATAGGTGAATCTTCTAAGTGCTGGGTTTTAGAGGATTATCACAAAGTACGCTCAGAAGACAAAATTCTTCTGGCACAAATAATGAAAGTTTTCATGGATAGTTCCACCGAATATCCCAAACTGAAAATTATTGCCATTGGAGCCGTTAACACTGCAAGAGAGGTCATTCAATATGATTCTGAAATGAAAAATAGGGTCTCTGAGATTGAGGTTCCATTAATGGAAAAAGGAAATCTAAGAGAAATTCTGAATGTTGGCGAATCATTATTGAATATAAAAATCCCTGATTCTGTTGCTGATAAAATCATAGCCTACTCTAGTGGTTTGCCAGCGGTTACGCATCAATTAGCTTTATTAATATGTGAAGCAAATTCAGTTGATAAAACCATTAGAAGCACACTTCCAAAGAAAATTGATGTTAAGTCATTTGATATTGCTTTAGATGAATATTTAGAAGAGAACTCGGATACTTTTAAATCTGTTTTTGAAACAGCTACTAAGATTATTCATAAAAGAAAATCCGAGAATCCTGCAGATATTTTAAATGCAGTTTTGTTATCCAGCAAAGAGAATGTTACAGTTTTTGATGTTAAAGAAAACCTGAAAATAAATGATAAATCATATAAAGGAAATAACCTAAAGAAGTACCTAGACGAGTTGACAACTTCTGACCGTGCGGAAATTCTTAGATTTAATAAAGACTACAATTCATATTATTTTTCAAATCCTTTCATAAAGGCATACTGTCAATGCGCATTGAAAACCTCAGTTAAAACAGAATTTAGTAAGTCAAAATTACTAACAGAGTTTCGCGAAACGTTAAGCAAAGAATTGGAAATTGCTAGACAAGCTTTCATTAAAGATTTCGAATCAAATTAGTTTAAAGATTCATCCTTTATTTGATAACTATAAAGCTCTCAACCATCTTTACACTTATAAAATATTGACTGTAGAAAAGCGAAATACAATTTTTTAACTATCACTAATAAGTTTCGAGCTAGCGACTTCCTTGAAAATCCTTGTTGGGCTTTGTGAGCATCCTGATGAAAACCATTGTCATTCCAAACAGAAACTCTACTTCATGCTCATTATTGATTTCAACATCGTGTTTTACCTTGTTGTTTTGATATTTATTAAAATAATCAAGCATAGAAACAAAGGTGTTTCTTATTTCAGCACTGATTCCCATTTCCTTCTGATATTTACCTATTTCGTTTAATTGGTTTTCCAAGCTTTTTTTGTTCTGTAAGATTTCTTTGACCAACAACTCCAAGGTAAGGCGCAAGTTATTTACACAGTCGATATGGTCCGACTTATCATTGTAAAGGGTAACCGCCCTTTCAAAACGATTCTTAACCTTTGGAAAACCGTCTATCCAGTAAAAAGTTTCAGAAATCAAATCTTGTTGTAGTTCCCTTTTGGGTGAAAACTCATTAATTGACTTGAAATTTGAGAATTGTTCTAAATCATCAAAAACAAAAGGTGATTTTATGTATCTCTGAACCTTGTGGATTTCCTCTAACTGCGTATCCTTCCATCTCTTGAAAATCTTCTTGCTGGCAGGGTTCAAGATTGCTTTTTCATTTTGTTCGCAATGATATATTTTACTGTCCATTTTTTGCATGAAGAGTTCAGCAAAAAGTTTTCTTCGGAAAAAAAAGATTTCGGAAGATAGCCTTGCCGAAATGCCCTCAAGCTCTATTTCCAATTGATTGAATTTTGCTGGAATGACAAATTTTTCTACCGTAACGTTATATTTTGAGCAAAATCGATCTATTTCATCAATCGAAGGGAATATTTCAGGGTTGGCCTTTTGAATATGCTTCTTGATAGCGTCATCTGTCAATGTAATCTGCGCCTCTTTCTTATTGGAATCGTCATGTTGAATGTAGTTTAAGATGTGTTCACTCCATTTTTCACAAATAGAATTCGCAGCGAACGTAATCTCTCCCAGCGTATAGTCCAGAATATTGACGAAATAGTTTCCCTCATACAGTTTGTTCTGAATATCTTCTTGATTCTCTTTGGTCTTTTTTACCAGATTGTTCTTGATTTCTAAAGGTTCAATTTTTACATGGATAGGAATCAATGAAATTCCTTTCATTGTGAACAATCGTTGACCAGATAATGAAACCTCCATTTCGTTAAACACGGCTTTAATCGTTAAGGTTTGCCGATCTAACAAAACATTTGGGTCTTGGGACATAACTAAATGATAATTGATTTTACTACAAAAATACTCCGTTAACCAAGGCCGAAATCTAACTACTAGAGTTATTCATGCGAAATGGTTGTAGCCTCATATCAATGGCGGCAAAAGCGCAGATAGACATAGAGATATAAGCCAATGATTCAAAATCCCTTTGATTGAAGGGGTTTCTGAATTTTTGAGGACCCTCCAATGAAAAATGTGACAGATTTCCCCTGATTTCAACCATGATATGAATGACCCCTGATATATCGGCTTCCTTATGGTATTTCTTGCAGACTTCCAAAAGCCACTCATAGTGTTTATCCTTAGTATTCGAGAGCTTTTTAATTACTTTATTTATAGCCTGAGTCAAGCCATTAGACTTGGAAAACTCCCTTTTCATCCTTTCATTTTTGAATTGGCCACTGCCATAGCAACCTTCCAACATCATATAAAAGTTAAGGAAGGATTCTTGATATTGAAATTTATGAAAGAGATTAACACCAATTCTAAAAAAGGTAAATGGCACCACTAAATGTTGAAGTTGTTTGCGAAATATCAATGTATCTCGAATCCATTCCTCGGTCAATATTGTTTGTTTTGAACTGTAACTGAATTCCTGCTTGTACTCACGAATATGCAATTCGCCTGCCTCCTTTTCACTTTCAGGAATCCACTCTATGGAACAACTCTCCCATTGGATTCTTTCAATACTTAAATCCATTGAGCCGAAGGCCTCAAGGTGCCTCAAAATTTGAACTGATTCTTCAAGAAAATTCTCCTCAAAAAAAACCGCGGATTTCACCTTTTTACCACTCACCTCAAGTTTAGGAAGAAACATATGATAATCTTTTACCCTCTTTGTCAATCCTATATAGTGTTTTCCATTCTCAGAATCACACCGAACCTCAATCGTAAAGGGATTTTGGAATGTATTGATACCACTCTCAATAATAATAGCACCCGATACTTCCGCTTCAATTTTTAACAGCATGATTCTACTTGGTAGTTTTTGATTTTAGGCCTTTATGAATGGCATCTATCCGATTCTTTTTTTCTTTGGCCAAAATCTTAATGATTTTTTCTGGAGTCTCTTTAACTGTTGGGCTTTCCATTTCCGCATAGCCATCAAAAACAGTTGCATAAATTTCTTGAATTACACCCTCTACAATATTCAAAAGCTTTTCAGTCTGTTCAAAGGTTGGGGTATCCAAATTTGACTTTGCTTTTTCATTATCTGTATGGGCGTATACCTTATCCCTTAGCTCTAAAATAATATTAATGGTGGAGCTATTCATTTCAAGTTGTTCTTCCCATGTTTTGATTTTCGACGGGTCAATTTCAAAGGTGCCGAAATACTGATCTTTTTTGAGCTTATTGATAAAATGAAAGATATTGTATTTGTCCCTTTTGGGCGAACTGCTGAACAGTTTGGATAGTTCAATAACTGTGTTCCTCCATAATATGTGGCGAATAAATGTGAACTCCCGGGAGCGTTCAAGAAATTCCAATTCAATCTCCGTATCTGGCTTATGCAGATAAAAGGCATACCTGAAGCATTTTTTGGCTAGGGTAACTACCTTCCAAATCGGTAGGATACTTTCCTTCAGTTCGTTTTTACTTGGCATTTTTCATACTAATTCGTTCTTTTCTTGAATAAAGTCCAAAAATTCCAATCCAAACTCAGTGATGCCCATGTTCTGAAAATTGCCACCCCCTATCCGGTTCATCCTATTGTCCACTAGTAGGCCCTGGGCTTGTAACCGCTGTTTAAACAACATGAATTTACTCTCCGGTAGATTATAAAAGTCTGCCCGTCTAAACTTTTGCAAGGTATCTAGCCATTTTTCGATTTCACTGATCTTACCGTTGACCAATTCATCCTCATCCGCATACTTGGACCTTTCGTAAATAATGGTCTCCCTCTTTTTCTTTTGGGCAATTTCATTTCTTTGATCTTTGAGCCGGTTCATTTCTGTTATTCTTTCCTCATAGGAAAGGTCAAAGCATTGATGATGGAACAATATCGATATTTCCTCTTCCGAAAGTGCGGCGACCAAATCCAGGTACAGTTCACTCAATTCCATTTGGTTGCTCGGTTCCCTTATTTGCTTCAAAAGAATCTCCCTGAACCTCTGGAGCTTTAGGTCCGATTTTGTTTTTACTACACGTCTTAAAACGGATTCAAAAAGATCCCCAAAATCTTCAGAAGTCACATTCTCCAAATTGAACTCTGTCCCATCGGTGAACCCTTCACCAAGGATTTCCACAAAGCGATTAAATCGGTTCTGTTTCACTCGTTCGCGATGATCGAAAAACATTTCATTTAGTGCTGTCCCTGCGTAAGGAATTGCCCCCAAGGAAGATTTTGCGACAGATATAAGCACTTCCTTCCCTTCTTTTTTAGCCATAGTATTTTTAGGTTTAAATCAACTTAACTATCAAGGGCCTTTTGAATGAATACTCCTCGGCAACATCCATAATATCCCTTTAAAGGTAGGCGAATCAGTTATTCTTGTAAAAGGTTCTTAGTCTACCTCCGGGACTAATATGGAAGGTATAATAATCACCATTGAAATATACACTCTGTGCTCCCACCCGTCTGAAGTCCCTATCCGGATGTTCAGTAAAATGTTGAATGATTTCATCTTCTGCCCTTCTAAGGACCATTTCAATCACTCTCTTTATGTCCTTAAACTTATATTGGAAGACCGTCTTGGACTCAAACCTTTCGCCGATTTGCGTTTCACTGACGTGTCGCATATAAATGTGCAATAAGCTTTCATAATCCCACCAAACCGGTATCTTACCATGAGTAAGTCGTTCCGGTCTAAAACTTGAAGAAAAATGGATTAACCAAGCCAAAGCATCTTTGTAATTTATCCCTACTTCTTTCCATTTATCTTGACTTTTTTGTAACTCTTTCCCTAGAATTTTGATTTTTTCATCGACATCCTCATTTATTACCTTTTCGAATTCCGCTTTCTCTTCGTTCGACAGTAGGTCTTTGTAGTATTTACTGTTCAAATAATGATACTTAATCCCTTTTTTTATTTCGCCTGTTTCCGGGTCCTTGAAGTTCTTTAGGTGCTCTTCTGGCATTTTATCTTCGTACTTCCGAAGAATGATTCCATTATGACGGTTAATTTCCTCTGGTATCAATTTGAAGCCACTTTTGAGTCTTTGGTTATTCGTCCATAGGGTTAATTCTTCCTCATCAACATCTGAAAAATTCGATTTGATCACTATGGGATCCGGCAGGTTCCTGATATCTGATTTTGAAAACTCATTTTCTACCGGTTTTGCAAAAGATAAGATTTCAATGATATCAGAGGCCAAAATACCCTCAAATCGCAAATCTCCAATTTGCTCCTCGGACAATTGGTTTATCCCTTTTCCGGCTTTGAACTTAATTAGCCCATCCGTTTTTTCGAAGTCATCGACGGCTACTGCTTCTTCCAATTTTTCCCGTTCATCCGGGGTATAATAAAAAGTCCCGGTAATATAACTTCCATACTTCTTGGCTGCCTCTGAACCGAACCTAAAAGATACTGACACTACCTTATCAAATTGTCCGGTAAATTTGTAAATCTCTTCTTGTGAATAAATCATTAGTTTGTTGTTATTTGATAGTCTTGGCACTTTGTTATTTGATGGTCTTGGCACTTGTAGTCATCAATAAACAGACTAAGGATAAAGATAACTTCCCCACCCTTTGATTCCAATAAAGGTTGGGAACTCATAATTAAAGAATTCAACAAACTCGCATCCATATAGATTTTCCACGGAAAACATTTGATCGGTACGATGTGCATTTTGGGCAATCTAAGCTCTGAAAGGAAATAAAAATGAATAGTAATATGAATGTTTCCGATTGCGATGTATCTTCTTTCAATCTGATTTCAAAATCCATAAAGTTAATATAGGAAAAGGAATATAAGTCTGGTTTATATACACATTGATGGCTTACTAAACCCGGAACTCAAATTAGATAGATTTAGACCAATAATTGACATATGTTGATTTAAGACTATCAAAACCGCCAAAGACTTGAAAAATTCTTAAGCGGTTTTTTTATGATTTGACTTTCAAAATCAAATTACTTTGAAGTAACCATATCAATTTTACTCATTCTTACTTTAACAGGTTCTTCATGTGCCTTTTAAATAATCTTCAACGGATTTGTGTTTACTATGCAGTTTCTCTATCGCTGTTTAATGCATCCTGCAGCTTGCCCATGTCGTCAAGCAACTTCTTTTCTACAACATTGGCGTAAATCTGAGTTGTAGAAAGCTTGGCATGCCCCAACAATTTTGATACCGTGGCAATGGGTACTCCGTTCGAAAGAGTAACTGTTGTGGCAAATGTGTGCCGCGCTACATGACAGGTAACCTTAAAATTAATTCCGCAAAGAGCAGCGATCTCCTTTAAATAGGCATTCATTTTTTGATTTGAACAAACAGGCAATAAACGTTCTGAATTTTCAAAGTTTTCATATTTGTTCAATATAGTTTTTGCTTTGTCCAAAATTGGAATTTTTACGGGTTGGGCACTTTTTTCTCGATATAGGAATAACCAAAGATTGCCATCAATTCCCATAACTATATTTTCATCGGTAAGCAGCTTTACATCAATGTAGGACAGACCTGTATAGCAGCAAAATACAAATACATCTCGCACACGAATAAGCTTCGGCTCATTCAATTCTATGGTTTCAAAAGTCTCCAATTGCTTCTTGGTCAAAAAACCACTTTTGTACTTGGTATAGCTCAGTTGGTATTTTTCAAAAGGGTGTTTCATAATCCAACCTAATTTTTCAGCAAATCCCATGAGTTTATTGAGCCGTTCTATATGTTTCATAATACCATTATTTTTTAGGGGTTTAGCCTTATCCAAATGGTTTTCGGGATTTCTTAAGAACAGCTCAAAATCCACTACGAAGCTATATTGTATGTATGTCAGAGGTATGTCTGCGGCTTTGAATTTCTTGGCTAAAAAGCACTTTAAATATTTTTTGGTGCCACCATAGTTCTTTAAAGTACCTTGAGCTAATTTGAACTGGTTTTTGTCATAGTGGTACTTGTACAAGCCGAATAAGGTTTCATCGTTCTGGTCCGTTCCTAAATACCTTGCCTTGACCGATTGTGCCGTAACGAACCTTCCTTCTTTTCTTAGTTGTTTGTAACAGTCTACAAGTTCTGTGTAAATCGTATCTAAATCTTGGTTTAAGTCACGTGCTTCTGCGGTTCTGCCTTCGGCCCGACTCATTTTCCGATTCCAAGAATCCATGGGGAATTGTATTCCCAAACTTATTTCCGCCCTTTTACCGTTGACGGTAATTCGAGCATAAATCGGGGCGATACCCCGCTTCTTTTTGGCGATGTTCTGCCAAAACAAAATGGTGAATGTTTTTGAAGTCCTCATATCTTTCGTTTTAGGTAACCGAATAGGTAACCGATTAAAATCCATAAACGAAAGTCAAATCACGCTGAAAGCCTTGCTCTCATTGAAAAGTTACAAAAAAAAGAGGTAACCGATTAGGTAACCGAATAGGTCACTTTTTTAATAAAAAAATAGCTAACCAAATGATATCAAAAAAAATTAAATTCCTGATAATCATAAAGTTAGCTATTCTATGACCTCAAATAAAATGAGGTTCGTCGGGGTGGCAGGATTCGAACCTGCGACCTCCTGCTCCCAAAGCAGGCGCGATAACCGGGCTACGCTACACCCCGAATTTGTTTTTATTGGAAAAAGCGGAGAGACTGGGACTCGAACCCAGGCGACAGTTACCCGCCGACAGATTAGCAATCTGCTCCGTTACCACTCCGGCACCTCTCCTAAATTCTATTATGAACGTGCATCTTAAAAATGCGGATGCAAATGTACTTTTTCATCTGTAAGATCGCAACTATTTTTCCATTTTTTTAAAAAAGAACTCATACCCAAAGTTTTACTCCGGATATTCAACTCGCAGATGGTAAATATTGGTCAACTTGTGTTTAAGAACCTTTTTCACCATTTCTATTTCCTTCAAGGTGATGTTAGCATTCAAAAATTGATTTGCCTGCATTTGGCCTTTTACTATTTTCTCTACAAATTGATCAATTACTGTAAACGTAGGGTTCTTCAAACTTTTGGAAGCGGCTTCCACTGCATCTGCCATCATAAGAATAGCTGTCTCTTTTGAAAAGGGAATTGGTCCGGGGTATTTAAAATCCTTTTCATCTACCTCAGCATCCATTTCTTGCTGTTTCTTGAAGAAATAATATACCGTAGTTGTTCCATGATGGGTTCTAATAAAATCTATAACTCGATCGGGGATTTTATTTTTTCGGGCTATTTCAATACCTCTTATAACGTGGTCAATGATAATTTTTGCACTCTCTCTTGGTGGAAGGTCATCGTGCGGATTAACGTTGGTAATTTGGTTTTCGGTGAAGAAAGTTGGTTTTTCCATCTTTCCAATGTCATGGTATAGTGCCCCTACCCTTACCAACATTGCATTGGCCCTGATTTCATTGGCCGCAGCCTCCGCCAAATTTGCTACTTGCAATGAATGATGAAACGTTCCCGGAGCTTTATCGGACAGTTCTTTTAGCAATTTGGAATTTGTATCGGAAAGTTCCAATAACGACACATCCGAAATCAATCCAAATATTTTCTCATAGATATAAATCAGGGGTTGGGCAAACAACGTAAGCAGGCCATTCAAGACGAAGATTCCAAACAATATCCACTCAATATTCTCCAGATTGCCTTCGTGGATTGCGTGAAAAGCGAAATAACCAACAATATAGATAAATGTTATCTGACCAACCGAAATGAAAAGATTTGCCCTCTTATAAAGTTCAGAGGCCGTAAGAATGGTAACAATACCTGCTATGGTCTGCAAAAAGATATACTCAAAACTGTTGGGCACTACAAACCCAAGAATCAGCACAGTAAGTACATGTACAAAAAGCCCCAACCTGGCATCAAAGAAATTCTTGAGGACCAAAGGAAGTATACAAAGCGGCACCACGTAAACATAATCCTCATTGTTTTTGACCATCAATGTGGTCGCAAGCACCATCAACAAAATATTGAAGAAGATAAATGTGACTTTATTATTGTTTTGGAAAATTTCGTAGCGGTACCTTTTTAGGAATAGGAACAGCATAACCAATACCAAGGCAACCAAAATGGTATATCCCAGAATTATGAAATAGTAGTTTGTCCCTCTCCAGAGTTCCGACTCATACTCTTCTTTCAAGGAATTTAGAATCTTAAAGTTCTCCGCTTCTACAACTTCACCTTTAGCAATGATCAAGGTTCCTTCGGAAACTTCGCCACGAGTATAGGAGATTCTTGAGAGTTCTTCCTCCAGAGCCCTATCGGTAAGAGCTTCATCATAGAAAACATTTGTCCTAAGGCTTCTTTGGATAAGTGCTTCCAATCGCTGGTTAACATCCCGATTCCCCATCGATAAAATAGACGTCACCCGGGCCTTGGCCTTAACAAGGTCTACGAAATTGCCCGGGGTAATTGAAATTGCCTCATTGTTTTTAACCAGATTTATGGAATTGGATACGGGCAGGTTTTGAACAATACCCAAAACGTAGATACTATCCAGAACGGCTGAACCTAGATCAGATAATCTTCGTTGTTGACCCTCGGAGTATTGTCCGGAGGGAAAAACGGTTCGAAAATCTTCTTCAAATCCACTTGTAACATCAGAAAAGATGGTGGCATCAAAAGCGTAGTAATCTGTTTTATTGTTCCTTAGTGATAACTGCTCCTCCGCAATTTCGCCATCGGTTTTCTTAATGGAAAAATCAATAGGGGCGTACAAGTTATCGTATTGCCAAGGTTTTCCCTTTTGAAACTCGTACTTGAACTTCCCACCTTTCGGAAAAAAAAACACAATCAATGCTACCGATACAAAATAGAGGAAGTACTTGTAGGCAAGTGATTGATACTTATATACGTTGTCCAAAGTTTTTCCCATTTGTATGCAGTTACCGTCAAAAATAGAAAATATAAATAAGAAGTCTCCCAGCTATTTCTTTGAGCTTCCTTGCGTTTAATTTTAGTATTTTCGCAATAGTAAAAAATGCATATATGAACAAAGTAGTGATTGTTTCCGCAGCTAGAACTCCAATAGGAAGCTTTATGGGAGCATTATCAAGCATACCTGCCCCAAAACTGGGCTCCATAGCCATTAAGGGAGCTTTGGAAAAAATAAACTTAAAACCTGAAATGGTAGATGAGGTCCTTATGGGCAATGTAGTTCAAGCTGGCACAGGACAAGCTCCTGCCAGACAGGCTGCCATCTACGCCGGAATTCCGGATTCTGTTCCCTGTACTACGGTAAACAAAGTTTGTTCATCCGGAATGAAGACCATTATGCAAGGTGCCCAATCCATTGCTCTTGGAGAAAATTCAATTGTTGTTGCAGGAGGTATGGAAAATATGAGTCTTATTCCTCATTATGCGTATATGAGAAACGGTCTCAAGTTTGGTCCCGCCACTTTAGTGGACGGAATGCAAAGAGATGGTTTGGTAGATGTTTATGATCAAAACGCAATGGGTGTATGCGCAGATGCATGTGCAGTAAAACATAGCTTCAGTAGAGAAGACCAAGATGCCTTTGCCATTCAGTCTTATGAAAGGTCTGCTGCAGCCTGGAAAGAAGGTAAGTTCAAGGACGAAGTTGTTCCTGTTGAAGTACCTCAACGAAGGGGAGAGCCTATCATAATTTCTGAAGATGAAGAGTATAAAAATGTAAGGATGGAAAAAATTCCGTCGTTACGACCAGCTTTTACCAAGGATGGTACCGTTACCGCTGCCAATGCATCCACCATTAATGATGGAGCCGCTGCGGTAATATTAATGAGTGCCGAAAAAGCTGCAGAGCTCAACCTTACTCCCTTAGCTACGATTAAGGGCTATGCCGATGCGGCCCAGGAACCAGAATGGTTCACAACAGCACCAGCTAAAGCTTTGCCCAAAGCTTTGGATAGAGCGGGAGTTTCCATTGATGATGTGGATTTCTTTGAATTCAATGAAGCTTTTTCTGTTGTTGGATTGGCCAATATGAAAATTTTGGGATTGAAAGACCATAACGTAAATGTGAATGGTGGAGCTGTTTCTTTGGGACACCCCCTAGGATGCTCTGGAGCCAGAATCACTATTACTTTACTCAATATTTTGGGGCAGAACAATGCCAAATTGGGAGCTGCGGCAATTTGTAATGGTGGAGGTGGTGCTTCAGCCATTGTTCTTGAAAGAAATTAGTCAAACAAGCCTGCCAATAAATGCAATATGGAATTTGCCATCTGAGCATTGTTCCCGTAAGAGCTCTCCCTGACGATTGCACTGAAATGGTATCGCAATTGCAGTATGGAGAGCACGTTAAGGTCCTGGAACAAAGAAAGAAGTGGAGCAGAATTCGAGTGGCCTATGACGGGTATGAAGGCTGGGTTTCCAATGACCAGATTACCCTAGTTTCTGAGAATGTTTATGGTGAATTGGAAGATGCTACACCATCATATTCATCAGATATTATTTCACATGTATGTACTTCAGATGATATTTTACTTCCCATTCTCTTGGGTTCAGTGGTCTCGTCAGCAAAGATTTTGGGCCACACCTTTGAAGGAAGTACCATAGAGGGGGCTCATCCAAAGTCTTGCCTTGTAGATACGGCATTGTTGTATTTAAAAGCACCCTATCAATGGGGCGGGAAAACTCCTTTTGGAATTGATTCTTCCGGATTTACCCAAATGGTCTATAAAATCAATGGACATCATTTGCGGAGAAATGCGGAAAAACAGTCACAACAAGGTGAAGCTTTGAGTTTTATTGAAGAGAGTGAACCAGGGGATTTGGCATTTTTTGACAACTCAGAAGGTATTATAGACCACGTTGGGATAATTTTAAAGGACAACTACGTGATTCATTCCCACGGACATGTCAGAATAGACAGATTGGACCATACAGGAATCTTCAATGTTGAAGAAAAACTCTATTCCCACACGTTGCGAGTCATTAAAAAAGTGATATAAAAAAAGACCCTGATTGTGCATCAGGGCCTTTTTTAAACTTTCAAATTTCTTTTTATTCTCCCAAAAGCTTTTTCATTCTCATAAAGTTTTCGGTATCCCCAAGAGCTCCATAAATGTTCTTTAATTGAGTAAGTACACTTTGGTTGTCCGGATTTGTCTTTAACGCGTCTTCCAAAACAGTTGCCCCTTCCCTGAACAAATCATCTTTTTGTTTTTTAAGCTCGTCATATCTGGCGATGTCGGCTCTAGAGCTTCCAAGACTGTTCATTTCATCAATAAGGCCATTTCCTTCATCCACATAAGTAGTAGAAAGGTTCAATAGCGCATTGATATAACCTGGGTCAATGGCTATGGCCTTTATATATGCCTCCCGGGCATCTTGTAGATTGCCTTGCTCCATATTGATTACCCCAATATTGTATAGCAAATCAGGATTATCAGGTGCCATGTCAGAGGCCTGGGACATCATTTCCTTGAACTTATCCTTTTGCCCCATGGAATAGTAAAGGTTAGCTTCACCCAATACTAGGTTAACATCGTCTGGGTTTACAGACCTAGCATCTGAATAGGCAGCCAAAGCCTTTTCATTATCTCCCAATTGCTGGTAAATAAGTGCAATGTTCTTAACAATCTCAGGCATTTTAGACTCAGATTTCTCTTCTTTTGGATCCTTATGGGTTCCTGCCTTAACGTAAAGATCTCTAGTGGTTTGGTCCATGGTCTCAACCTCGCCTGTTTCTACATTAACTGCAGTAAAGGTGACAGCGCTTCCATCATAACCCAAATCTTTTAGCTCGTTGTAGTGCTTAAGTGCTTTTTCATAGTTCTGCCCGTTTACAGCACTGCTGGCTGCGTAGTAAAGATAAATGGTATCAGATGGGCTCAGTTTATAGCTCATGTACAATTTATCAGCAGCTTTTTCAAACTCTTGGCTATTGTTGTCCTCTACAGCAGAGTTTACCAAATCACCTGTTATTTGAGCTAGGTTTTGAGTGGCCACCGAAGTGTATTTTACTTTGCCACTGCCCTCTTCAACAGATATGACCTTGTTATAGGAATCAATCGCCGTTTGAAAGGCTGTTTCATCCCCTTTTTTTGCCAAGTCGTAATAAATATTACCTTTTACGGCATAATATTGCGCTTGTAACCTTGCATCGGCTGCATCTATGAGGGAGGCTGCTCCCTCCAGTGAAGCCTTTGCGCTAGCGGCATCTCCATTTTTCAGTGCCTTCTCCGCAGCTTTGATCTCATTTTTCTGGGAGAATCCCATTGTTGAAATCCCAATTGCAAGTAGTATTAAAACTTTTGTCCTCATTTTGAATGTAATTATTAGTGTTTACTGATTATTCGTTGTTGTCGTTATTATTTTCGTCGTTGTTATCACTGTCTTTGTTTTCCCCCTTGTCATTATCAAGAGCTGTGCCATCTTCTCCATTGACCTCAATATCAAGGATATTGGTTTCATCAACATCTGCATCATCTTTCATGACTTTGGCCACGGCCGCAATGGAATCACTGTCCTTAAGGTTGATCAGTCTTACCCCTTGCGTTGCCCTTCCCATTACTCGGAGGTCCTCAACGCTCATACGTATAGCGATACCTGATTTGTTGATAATCATTAAATCATCAGAATCAGAAACATTTTTGATAGCCACAAGACCTCCAGTTTTTTCCGTAATGGAAATTGTCTTGACTCCTTTACCTCCTCTATTGGTAACCCTATAATCATCAATAGTAGATCGTTTACCATAGCCATTCTCTGAAACTACCAGGATATCGTCCTCAAAGTTATGAACAGAAACCATTCCTATGACCTCATCTTTGTCATCTGCCAAGGTTATACCACGGACCCCAGCAGCATTTCTACCCATAGGACGTGTCTTGCTTTCTTCAAAGCGAATAGCCTTACCTGATTTTAGGCCAAGGAAAATTTGACTTGTACCTGTAGTAAGTTTTGCCTCTAGAAGCTCATCTCCATCTTTGATGGTAATCGCATTGATACCATTTTGGCGTGGTCTAGAGTATTGCTCCAAGGAAGTCTTCTTGACCGTACCTTTTTTGGTGGCCATGATCACATAATGGCTGTTCACATAATCCTCATCCTTCAGGTCCTGGGTGCAGATAAATGCCTTCACCTTATCGTCCTGTTCAATATTGATAAGATTTTGAATGGCTCTTCCTTTGGAAGTCCTACTTCCCTCTGGGATTTCATAGACACGCATCCAGAAACATTTTCCTTTCTGGGTAAAGAACAACATATACTGATGGTTGGTTCCCACAAATAGATGTTCCAAGAAATCTTCACTTCGTGTCGAGGACGCCTTCTGGCCCACTCCTCCCCTATTTTGGGTCTTGTATTCCGTGAGCGGGGTTCTTTTAATGTAACCTGCATGGGAAATGGTGATGACCACTTGCTCATCCGGAATCATGTCCTCGATACTCAGGTCGCCTCCAGCAAAATTTATCTCTGATCGGCGCGGATCTCCATATTTATCCTTTACCTCTAGCAATTCATCTTTGATGATCTGCATTCTACGCTCCTTTTTGTCAAGGATGTCCTTTAGGTCTTCAATGGTCTTTAAAAGCTCATCGTATTCGTCACGAAGTTTATCTTGTTCCAGCCCTGTAAGCTGTCGCAATCTCATTTCAACAATAGCCTTTGCCTGGATTTCGGTCAATTTAAACCGTTCCATCAAATTGTTTCTGGCTTCATCCACATTGGAGGATCCCCGGATAATCTCAATGACCTCATCAATATTATCCGAAGCAATGATCAGACCTTCCAGGATATGGGCGCGATCTTCAGCTTTCTTTAGCTCAAATTTTGTTCTTCGAACAACCACATCGTGCCTGTGGTCCACAAAATGGCCAATGATCTCCTTCAAGTTCAACAATTTAGGCCTTCCATTGACCAAAGCAATATTGTTGACACTAAAAGAGGATTGTAATGCTGTGTATTTGTACAGCATATTGAGCACAATGTTAGGAATGGCATCTCGCTTCAAAATATATACGATACGCATACCTTTTCGGTCAGATTCATCACGAATGGATGAAATGCCCTCTATCTTTTTATCGTTGACCAGGTCTGCGGTCTTTTTGATCATGTCCGCCTTATTGACCTGATACGGAATTTCTGTTACGATGATACATTCCCTTCCCTGTACTTCCTCAAAGGAAGCTTTTGCACGCATTACCACGCGGCCTCTTCCGGTGTGGAAAGCTTCTTTTACGCCATCATAGCCATAAATGATTCCACCTGTTGGAAAATCCGGAGCTTTAATGTGGGTAATAAGCTCATCTATCTCAATATTATTATCGTCTATATAAGCAATGGTACCATCAACAACTTCAGATAGATTGTGAGGTGGCATATTGGTAGCCATACCTACCGCAATACCTGAAGCTCCGTTCACCAATAAATTTGGAATCCTGGTAGGAAGTACCGTGGGCTCCTGCAGAGAGTCATCAAAATTTAACTGATGATCAACGGTGTCCTTGTCAATATCTGCCAACATCTCATCGGCAATCTTCCGCATTTTTGCCTCGGTATATCGCATTGCGGCAGGGCTATCGCCATCTACCGAACCAAAGTTACCTTGGCCATCGATCAACATATAGCGTAAGCTCCATTCTTGGGCCATACGCACCATGGTATCATAGACCGAAGTATCACCGTGAGGGTGATATTTACCAAGCACCTCACCTACAATACGTGCAGATTTCTTGTGCGAGCTGGTTGATCTAACACCTAACTCGTGCATTCCAAAAAGTACTCTTCTGTGGACTGGTTTAAGACCATCACGAACATCTGGCAGGGCACGTGACACAATGACCGACATTGAATAATCAATGTAGGCAGATTTCATCTCATCCTCAATGTTGATAGGAATTAACTTTTCTCCTTCCGCCATGCTAAAATCTTATAGTTTTTTAGTGGTTAAAATATCATGGCAATATACGCAAAATCGCACCTTTCAAAACAATTGCGACCTACTTTATTAAAAAAATTATCAACAGCATTTTACCCCATCCTCAAGTATGATAAACCTATGTTAAACCTTGAATAAAGACCCCTTTATTTCGACTTTTACCACTAGTTTATCGAATATGGGTACGGTATTTGACTACTGTAACAATAGTTTTATTAATTTTAATTGCTGAAAAAGGTACGTATGGACGATAATTTCTCCCCCAGAGTAAAAGATGTTATTGCCTACAGTAAGGAAGAGGCCCTTAGACTTGGTCACGACTTTATTGGAACGGAACATCTTATGCTCGGTCTTTTAAGAGATGGAAATGGCAAGGCCATTAATATTTTGGATGCGCTGGATGTGGACTTGGACCACTTGAGACGAAAAGTGGAAATACTTAGTCCCGCCAATCCAAACACAGGGACAATGCAGAAAGACAAAAAGAACCTGCATCTGACCAGACAGGCAGAGCGGGCCCTTAAAACCACTTTTTTGGAAGCAAAGCTTTTTCAAAGTTCTTCCATCAATACAGCACATCTATTGCTCTGTATCCTCAGAAACGAGAATGATCCAACCACCAAATTGCTGCATAAGCTAAAGGTTGATTACGATAATGTGAAAGAACAGTTCAAATCTATGATCACCAGTGATGACGACTATATTGATTCCCCTCAGGCAGAATCGTTTCCAAGCGATCCTGATGAAACTGGGGATTCCAAAGAAGGTGCTTTTGGATCAGGTTCTTCCCAAAAAGGAAGCAAAAAATCCAAAACTCCCGTTCTGGACAATTTTGGACGTGACCTGACAAAACTTGCGGAAGAAAATAAATTGGACCCGGTTGTTGGAAGGGAGAAGGAAATAGAACGGGTATCTCAAATACTTAGTCGAAGAAAAAAGAACAATCCTCTGCTCATTGGTGAGCCCGGAGTGGGAAAAAGTGCCATTGCAGAAGGTTTGGCCCTTCGTATAATAAACAAGAAAGTTTCCAGGATTCTATACAACAAGCGTGTGGTCACACTTGATTTGGCGTCTTTGGTTGCCGGAACAAAATACCGTGGTCAGTTTGAAGAGCGCATGAAAGCGGTGATGAACGAACTGGAGAAAAATGATGACATCATTCTATTCATTGATGAAATCCACACTATTGTAGGAGCAGGTGGAGCTACCGGAAGTCTGGACGCCTCCAACATGTTCAAACCGGCTTTAGCTCGAGGTGAGATCCAATGTATAGGTGCTACCACTCTGGATGAATATAGACAGTACATTGAAAAAGATGGTGCCCTGGAGCGACGTTTCCAAAAGGTAATGGTTGAACCTACATCTGTTGAGGAGACCATTGAAATCCTTATGAACATCAAAGGTAAATACGAGGACCATCACAATGTAAACTATACAGATGATGCCATTGTGGCCTGTGTGAAGCTTACCAATAGATATATGACCGATAGGTTCTTACCGGACAAGGCCATTGATGCATTGGACGAAGCTGGCTCACGGGTACATATTGTAAATATGGATGTTCCCAAACAAATTTTGGAGTTGGAAAGTCAACTTGAAGATGTACGGGAGTTGAAGAACAGCGTTGTAAAGAAGCAAAAGTATGAGGAAGCTGCTAAGCTTCGGGATGATGAAAAACGATTGGAAAAAGAGCTAGCTTCTGCACAAGAACGTTGGGAGGAGGAAAGTAAACTCCACCGTGAAACAGTCTCTGAGGACAATGTTGCAGATGTAGTTTCCATGATGAGTGGAATTCCGGTCAATAGAATTGCCCAAACCGAAAGCAACAAATTGGCGGAACTGCCCGATTTAATCAAAGGTTTTGTAATTGGACAGGATGAAGCTGTGGCCAAAGTGGCCAAGGCCATCCAACGAAATAGAGCGGGTCTGAAGGATCCCAACAAACCTATTGGTTCTTTTATTTTCTTAGGTCAAACCGGTGTGGGCAAAACCCAATTGGCAAAAATATTGGCCAAAGAACTTTTTGATTCCGAGGACGCTCTGATTCGTATAGATATGAGCGAGTATATGGAAAAATTCGCCATATCCAGACTGGTAGGTGCGCCTCCCGGATATGTTGGGTACGAAGAAGGTGGTCAGCTTACCGAAAAAGTACGTCGCAAGCCTTATTCCGTTATTCTTTTGGATGAAGTAGAAAAAGCCCACCCAGATGTTTTCAACATGTTGTTGCAGGTATTGGACGATGGTTTCTTAACGGACAGCCTGGGAAGAAAGATAGATTTTAGAAATACAATCATCATAATGACTTCCAACATTGGGGCACGTCAGCTTAAGGACTTTGGACAAGGTGTTGGCTTTGGAACCGCTGCCAAAAAGGCCCAAGCGGACAGTCACCAAAAAAGTGTAATTGAAAATGCTTTGAAAAAGGCATTTGCTCCTGAGTTTTTAAACAGAATTGATGATGTAATCGTCTTTAATCCACTGGAACGCGAAGACATTCACAAAATCATCGATATAGAATTAGACAAGCTCTTTGGCAGAATCAAGGACATCGGTTACGACCTAAGTCTTTCTGAAAAAGCCAAAGATTATATCGCTGAAAAAGGATTTGACAAACAGTATGGAGCCCGTCCACTAAAAAGGGCAATCCAAAAGTATATTGAGGATGCTCTTGCCGAAGAAATTGTAAATTCCAAACTCGACGAAGGAGATAGCATATTCATGGATCTTGATGAGAAAAAAGAAGAGCTCACCATCAAGATTGAAAAAAAGGAAAAATCGCCCAAGGCGGATTCATAAAATCAAAATAGATTCTAAAAGCCGGCTTATCAACGTCGGCTTTTTTTATGGGCAATTTTACCATACAAACGATATTTGCGCTTTTAATCTAAAATTTTTCCCGTCAAATCACATTCCATATACTTTCGTCTTGAGACACTATAACTATTTTGGGGAATGAGAATTGCTTCTTCTAAGAAAGCCATTGTTGTTCGTGAATACCAGCTTGATATTGGAAACGTTCAAGTTTTTGACAATTATATGGTATCCACGTTTGATGACGGTGCGACGATTACGCTCGAACGAGCTTATCAAATTATTGGAATTTCAGAAATACATTTTAGGGACAAGGATTTTGGTTATATCAGTTTGAGAAAAAATTCCTATGCCATAGATCCTACCGTATATAACTATTTGCGTGGTCTGGAAAACTTAAAAGCTTTTGCCATAGTTTCCAAGAAGGAAATAGATATGCACAACTTCAAAATAGAGAAGCTTTTCTATAAGAAAAATATGGAGTTTTTTATTGAGTACGAAAATGCCCTTACGTGGATAAAGAAAAGGCTTAAAGCAAATAAAGGTAAAGACAACTCCTAGGATTCCTGTGAATTTTCCCTATTGGGCGGTCTAAGAAGTTCTTGATAGGCCCTTCCAATATTTTCTACCAATATAGAAGCCTTTAATGCTTCATAACCATATTGATGGACTGCGATATCTCCTGCTAAACCATGCAGGTAAACACCAAAAACGCAAGCAGCCAACGGCTCATATCCTTGGGATAGCAGTCCCGTTATCATGCCTGTAAGAACGTCCCCACTCCCTGCTGTTGCCATGCCTGGATTACCAGAGGAATTTACATATCCCTTGTCTTTGTAAATAGTAATGCTGTGAGCTCCCTTGATTACTACAACACAGTCATTTTTAGAGGAAAACTTTTTTGTTTTCTCCAATTTATCAAAATCATTGTCCCATTTGCCAATCAATCTTTCCAATTCTTTTGGGTGAGGGGTTAAAATTGATTGTGCAGGCACAGATTTCAGTAATTCTTGGTGTTTGGCCAATAAATTGAGACCATCGGCATCAATAACCACGGGGTTTTCCTGTTTCTTTAGAAAAGCGCCAAAGGCTTTTGCCGTATCCTCCGAGGTTCCCATTCCTACTCCAATACCAATGGCATTTGGAACAAATGGAATAGTAATTTGCTCAATATTTTCATCATCGTCGTCGGTCAAAACCATAATCTCTGGCAAGGCCGTTTGCAATGAATGGTAACCACATTTCGGAACAAAAGCGGTCACTAAGCCACTTCCCACAGTTAAACATGCATTACTTGCCAATTGAACTGCACCAATTTTACCGTAAGATCCCCCAATAATCACAGCATGTCCATAGGTTCCCTTATGGGAAAATTTGTTTCTAGGTCTATACAAGGGAAGAACGTCCGGGGGGCCAATCAACTCATAACCCACTTCTTCATGAGTTAAAAACTCGGTGTCCAAGCCAATATCCAAAATTTCCCACTGGTCAATGTAAATCCCAGTTTGTGGTAGAAAAAATACCAATTTGGGAACCTGAAAACTAAGTACGTGATTGGCCTCTATAACTTCTGATACGGGAGGCCTGTCCATCGGTAAACCAGATGGAATATCCACGGACAATACAAAAGCCCTGGAGGCATTGATATGGCCAATGAGATTGGCAACCCATTGATCTAATGGTCTGCTCAGTCCAATTCCAAAAATGGCATCAACTACAATGTCTTCTGGGGAGATGAGTGGAAAACTACTATCCTCATTAATAAAATCCGGCCATATTTTCCTATCCTTCAATCGCTCAAGATTCAGCAAAAAATCTTTGGATCGTTTTTCACTATAATTGACCACATGCACCTGAATATTGTATCCATGTTCCTGAAGGTGTCTTGCCAAAACAATACCGTCCCCGCCATTGTTTCCAATTCCGCAGAACAGTTGAATGTTTACCTGGGCACCTTGCAGACGGGTATGAATCCACTCAAACAATCTGGTTGCAGCCCTTTCCATGAGCATGTCACTGGAAATCTGCTCTTTTTCTATTGTTGATTTGTCAGCTTTATAGATTTGATCAGCAGAAAAAATTTTCATTCCCTAAGAAAATTTAACGATTACTATGGATTTCGTAAAAATTTGTCAAACATTTGAAGAAGGATTCAAATGTACTACTTTTACCCCCATAATCTTGAATTAGAAACCATAGTATTAGGCTAGCAACCTTTAAGAGATGAAAAAATACTCTTTTATCTTCACATTGACCATCATTACCCCTTGGGGGTAGTCTGCTATATATTATTCCGTCGGTTCATATTCATTTTTTTCAATTTTCACATTAATAATTCACCATGAAGGTCTTAAAATTTGGAGGCACTTCAGTAGCCAATCCACAAAACATTAACAAAGTCAAAAACATTGTTCAAGACTTAGGTCAAGAAAAGGCCGCAGTTGTAGTATCTGCTTTTGGCGGCATCACAGATCTATTATTAGACACCTCGCACCTAGCGTCATTGCAAGATCCCACCTATACAGAATCTTTAAAGACCATTGAAGAACGACATCTAGCTGCAGTAAAGGAATTGATTCCCATACAAGTTCAAAGTACAGTTCTGAGTAAAATAAAAAGCGATTTAAACGTTTTGGAAACCTTGTTGGAAGGTGCCTATTTAATTGGGGAACTCACACCTAAACTTTCCGATAAAATCGTAAGCTTCGGCGAATTGCTTTCTGCATATATCATAGGAGAATATTTTAAATCCGAAGGATTGGATGCCACTTTTAAGGATAGTCGTGAGCTAATCATTACCGACAGCAATTATGGCAAGGCCAATGTGGATTTTTCAAGTACAACAAAAAACTGTAACCAGTTTTTCAAAGAAAACCCTTGTCAAATAACTGTACTTCCTGGATTTGTATCCTCGAGTGGCACTGGTGACAACACCACCTTGGGAAGAGGTGGTTCAGATTATACCGCAGCCATTGTGGCAGCAGCACAAAATTCTGAATTTTTGGAAATCTGGACCGATGTAAATGGCATGTACACAGCCAATCCCAAACTGGTGAAACAGGCAAAGGCAGTTCCTCATATTAGCTATGAAGAAGCCATGGAACTCTCTCATTTTGGAGCTAAGGTATTGTATCCCCCAACCATCCAACCGATTTTAGGAAAGGAAATCCCCATCGCCATTAAAAATACTTTCGATCCTGAAAATCCAGGGACCATTATTTCAAAAAATGATAATGGCAATGGAAAAACTGTTAGGGGAATCAGCCATGTGGGAAACATCAGCCTGCTCTCTTTGGAAGGGCCAGGAATGATAGGTATTCCCGGGATTTCAAAACGGTTTTTTGAAACACTTTCGTTAAATAACATAAGCATCGTCTTAATTACACAGGCATCCTCAGAGCACTCCATTTGTGTTGGTGTAGCCGATGAGGATGTTGAAATAGCTGCAGAAGCCGTAAACGAAACATTTGCATATGAAATGCAGAACCGTAAAATTAAGCCTGCCATTGTAGAACGTGACCTTACGATCGTAGCCCTTGTAGGTGATAACATGAAAAGTCATCAGGGACTTAGTGGAAAGATGTTCAGTACATTGGGCAAGAACAATGTGAATATTAGGGCAATTGCCCAAGGAGCTTCAGAAAGGAACATCTCTGCTGTCATTAAAAAGGAAGATGTCAAAAAAGCCTTGAACTCGCTTCATGAAACCTTTTTTGAAGAAAACATCAAACAACTCAACCTATTTGTAATGGGTGTGGGCAATGTTGGCTCCAAATTCCTTGAGCAAATACATCAGCAAAGAAAATACCTCAAGAAAGAATTAAAACTCAACCTAAGGGTCATCGGGATCAGCAATTCGAGAACCATGGTCTTTGATGAGAACGGGATATCCCTGAAAGATTGGCAAAATCAGTTGGGTAAAGGAGAGAAAGCAGACAAACAGACCTTTTTTGATACGGTGAAATCACTCAATTACCGAAACAGCGTTTTTGTAGACAATACTGCCAATAATGAAGTGGCCCAAAGCTACCCCGATTATTTAAAGAATAATATCTCGGTGGTTACATGTAACAAAATCGCATGCTCTTCGGACTACGATTTTTACAAGAATCTTAAATCCCTATCCAAACAATTTAATGCGCCGTTTCTTTTTGAAACCAATGTTGGTGCCGGACTTCCCATTATTGATACGCTAAAACATTTGATTGCATCTGGTGACAAAGTCAAAAAAATTCAGGCTGTGTTGTCAGGAAGTTTAAACTTTGTGTTCAACACCTTCAATGATTCCGTGACCTTTCATGATGTCGTCAAACAAGCTCAAGAGCAGGGTTATACCGAACCCGACCCTACCATTGACCTCAGCGGCGTAGATGTAATGCGAAAAATATTGATTCTGGCAAGGGAAAGCGGTTACGAGCTGGACATTGATGACATTGAAAATGAATCCTTTTTGCCCAAGGAAAGTTTGGAAACCAATTCCAACGAGGCCTTTTTTGAGTCGTTGATAAAATATGAGGATGATTTTCAAAAACTCTACAAACAAGCTGCAGACCAAGATTGCAAACTAAAGTACGTTGCCCAATTTGAAGAAGGCAAGACAAAAGTAGGGCTGCAAAAAATACCTAAGGGGCATGACTTTTATAATTTGGAAGGAAGTGACAATATCGTACTGTTTTTCACGGAACGTTATCCCAATCAACCTTTGATCGTAAAAGGTGCGGGTGCGGGTGCAGATGTTACTGCTTCGGGTATCTTTGCAGATATCATTAGAATAGGAAATTTTTGACCATGGAAGAAATCAAGATTTTTTGCCCCGCCACCATTGCCAATGTTTCTTGCGGTTTTGATGTACTTGGCCTTGCGCTAGATTCTGTAGGAGATATTATGACGGTTAGGAAAAGTACGGAAGAAGGAATCCGAATTACAAAAATCAGTGGTCAAGAACTTCCCCTAGAAACCAAAAAGAATGTTGCTGGAGTAGCTGGATTGGCCCTTTTAGAAAAAAGTGGGCTTAAAGGTGGATTTGAGATAGAAATCGACAAAAAAATCAAACCGGGAAGTGGCATTGGAAGTAGCGCGGCCAGCTCAGCGGGTGCTGTTTGGGCAATGAACGAATTATTGGGAAGACCTTTTTCCAAACTGGAACTGGTGCAATTTGCCATGCAAGGGGAGCAACTGGCCAGCGATGTGGCCCATGCAGATAATGTGGCCCCAGCCCTATTTGGCGGCTTTACCTTGGTCCGTAGTTATGACCCTTTGGACATTGTTCCGATTCCCACACCGGATGAGCTGTTTGCTACAGTGATTCATCCTCAGATTGAAATTAAGACTTCGGACTCTCGCAAAATACTGAAGACCAATATTTCCCTTGAAAAGGGAATTCAACAATGGGGCAATCTGGGTGGGCTCATTGCCGGACTCTTTCAGAGTGATTATGACTTAATTGGGCGTTCCCTGGAGGACCATATCATTGAACCCATTAGATCTATTCTTATTCCTGGGTTTGATCAGATCAAATCGGGTGCAATCAACTCGGGTGCTTTAGGCTGCGGCATATCTGGCTCAGGACCATCAATATTTGCATTGAGCAAAGGTCAAGATGTTGCCGAAACAGTTGCCCAATCCATGGACAAAATTTATAGTGATGTTGGAATTCCTTTCGACATTCATATCTCAAAAATCAACACCAAGGGTGTAAAAAAAATAGCCTAATTGCATGAGGTTTTATAGTTTAAACAATCAAAATTTTAAGGTATCCTTTAAGGAAGCCGTCATAGCAGGGATTGCACCAGACAGAGGACTTTATTTTCCAGAAAAGATATCCCCGCTATCACCTGCATTTTTTCAGGCAAAGGAAACCAATGACCCTCATCAAACAGCCTTTGAGGCCATTCATCAGTTTGTAAATGAAGATATCCCTGATGCTGTTCTAAAGGAGATTATTGCCAATACTTTGGATTTTGGTTTTCCTGTGGTGGAACTGGAAGAAAACGTAGCTACCTTGGAGCTCTTCCATGGTCCGACTATGGCTTTTAAGGATGTGGGTGCAAGATTTATGGCCAATTGCCTTGGTTATTTTTCCCAAAACCAAAAAGAAGAGGTTACCGTACTGGTTGCCACCTCTGGAGATACGGGAGGTGCAGTGGCCAATGGTTTCCTCGGTGTTGAAGGGGTAAAAGTGGTCATCCTCTATCCAAGTGGCAAGGTCAGCGAAATCCAGGAGAAACAGCTTACCACATTGGGTCAAAACATTGAGGCTTTGGAAGTCACCGGCTCCTTTGACGATTGTCAGAATATGGTCAAAACGGCTTTCTTGGATTCTGATATCACTGAGCACAGAAAATTGACCTCGGCAAATAGCATTAACGTAGCTCGATGGTTGCCTCAATTGTTTTATTTTCTTTTTGCCTACGAACAAGTAAAATCAAAAGGAAAAAAAGTGGTCTTTTCTGTTCCGTCAGGAAATTTTGGAAACATCTGTGCGGGAATGGTAGCTCAAAAATTGGGTATGCCCGTGGGGCATTTTATTGCTTCGACCAATGTTAACAATGTGGTACCCAAATTCATGGAAAAAGGCACTTACGAGCCTATGGCCTCAATCGCCACCATTTCCAACGCTATGGATGTGGGCGACCCCAGTAATTTTGTCAGGATTAGACATCTATACCAAAATGATTTTGTTGCGTTGCAGAAAAATCTTTCCTCCTACTCTTTTTCAGACCTTACCACACAAGAAGCCATGAAACAAGTCCATACCAATACCGGTTATGTAATGGATCCCCATGGTGCTGTGGGATATCTTGGGCTCAAGGAATATCAGAAAAAACACCCGGATACCTATGGTATATTTCTGGAAACCGCGCATCCGGTGAAGTTTTTGGATGTTGTGGAAGATACCTTGGGTATAAGCCCAGAAATTCCTCCCCAAATCCAAAAAGTGATGGGAAAAGAAAAAAAGTCGATCAAAATAGCTTCATACGCTGAGCTAAAATCCTTGCTGTTGGAGAGTTAACCAGTTTCCTTTTTCAATTAACAGGGCTTTGTTTAAAACAATGGCCATAACAACTCGTTATCTTGGTCGAAATCGATAAATTTACCCCCAAAACTTAGTGGAATGAAAACTACTGCTTTACATAGCACCCATGTTGCCTTGGGAGCCAAGATGGTCCCCTTTGCCGGTTATGATATGCCCGTTTCCTACGAAGGCGTGAACATAGAACACGAAACAGTGAGAAACTCTGTAGGAGTTTTTGATGTTTCCCATATGGGTGAATTTTTAATCGAGGGACCAAAAGCTCTTGAACTCATTCAAAAAGTAACCTCCAATGATGCTTCAAAATTAGTTGTTGGAAAAGCACAGTACAGTTGTTTTCCCAATGAAAATGGCGGTATTGTTGATGATCTTATTGTATATAGAATAAAGGACGAGACTTACCTTTTGGTGGTCAACGCTTCAAACATTGAAAAGGACTGGGAACACATTTCAAAATATAACAAAGACATTGGTGCCGAAATGCGAAACATTTCGGATGATTATTCCTTGCTTGCCATCCAGGGCCCTAAAGCCGTTGAAGCTATGCAATCCTTGTCTTCTATAGATTTGGCTTCTATCAAATTCTACAATTTTGTGGTCGGAGATTTTGCAGGAATTGAACATGTTATTATTTCCGCTACGGGATATACAGGATCTGGCGGTTTTGAAATTTATTGCAAGAATTCAGAAGTGCAGCAGGTGTGGGACCAAGTGCTTGAAGCTGGCGCCAGTTTTGGCATTAAACCTATTGGATTGGCCGCACGTGACACTCTTCGACTAGAAATGGGCTATTGTCTCTACGGAAATGATATTGATGACACTACTTCTCCTTTTGAAGCCGGACTTGGATGGATTACCAAATTCACCAAGGAGTTTGTCAACAGTTCTGTCTTGGCCAAAGAAAAAGAAGAAGGGCCTAAACGTAAACTGGTAGCCTTTGAGCTTAATGAAAGAGGCATTCCAAGAAACGGGTATGCAATTTTTGATGAGGAAGGGAACGAAATTGGCAAAGTGACTTCGGGGACTATGTCTCCTTCGCTTTCCAAAGGAATAGGATTGGGATATGTTACCACGGAGCTTTCCAAAGTGGATTCCAAAATCCATATCCAAATTAGAAAGAGTAAAGTTCCCGCTACAGTAGTGAAACTTCCATTTTATAAGCCGCAATAATGGACTATCAACCCATTTTGAATCAAATTGTGGAAGATGTGCAGGCCATTGCTGACAGGGGCAAAGTAGCTGATTATATTCCGCAATTGGCCTCAATTGATTCAAATAAATTTGGGGTTTCACTGTTGGACAATAATGCAAAGCAATTTTCCGCAGGGGATGCAGAAGAAGCGTTTTCCATTCAAAGTGTTTCCAAGGTACTCCTACTCTCCATGGCTTTTTCCATTGTTGGCGATGACCTCTGGCAACGTGTTGATGTTGAACCATCTGGGGACCCGTTCAATCACCTTTCGCTCCTTGAAATGGAAAATGGGATTCCAAGAAACCCATTGATCAATGCAGGTGCAATTGTAATCTGTGATGTACTCCTCTCCCATTTAAAAGATCCAAAGTCAGAATTTCTGGAGTACGTTCAAGGAATTGCGGATGATTCCTCCATTGCTTATGACAACGCAGTAGCGATTTCTGAGAAAAAGACCGGGTTTAGAAACTACGCCGCGGCTTATTTGATCAAATCGTTTGGAAATTTGGAAAACGAAGTGGAGGATGTACTTGACTTTTATTTCTATTCTTGTTCCATTAGCATGTCCTGTGAGCAATTGGTGAAGCTCTTCTACATTTTCGTGAATCGCGGAAAATGTTTGAAGAACAAATCATACTTGAGTCTTTCCCAAGTAAAGCGAATCAATGCCATAATGCTTACCTGTGGATTTTATGATGAGGCCGGAGAATTTGCTTTTGAAGTAGGTCTTCCTGGAAAAAGTGGTGTTGGCGGGGGCATCGTTGCCCTATTGCCCAATCAATTTTGCGTAGCTACATGGTCTCCTGGCTTAAATGAAAAGGGAAACAGCAAATTGGGCATGTTGGCCTTGGAAAAATTAACTACCAAAACTGGCCAATCAATTTTTTAATAGTTGGACAAGAAAAAAATACTGATACTAGGTGCAAGTGGCTTTATTGGAAACGCCATTTACAAAGAGGTCTGTTCCTATTTTGACACCTATGGCACCTATTGTTCAAACAAAACTTTTGAAGCAAATCAGCAATTTTTTCAATACGACATGCATGAGGATGACATTTTCCAAGTAGTGGAAAAAGTTAGGCCCGATGTAATCGTTTCTGCTTTACGGGGAGATTTTAGAGCACAGATTCAGGCACATCAACATTTAATGGAGTACATACTAAAACATGAATGCAAACTGTACTTTATTTCCTCTGCCAATGTATTTGATGCCTACAGCAAATTCCCTTCATACGAGACGGACAAGACCTTGTCTGAAAGTGTATATGGTCGTTTAAAAATCAAAATAGAAAATATGATGATGCGGTTGCCGAAGGAAAAGACGGCCATCCTAAGGATACCCATGGTCTTTGGCAACACCTCTCCTCGAATAAGGGAAATCAAGACCAACTTGGACAATAAAGAATCCATTGAGGTTTTTCCCAATCTTATTATCAATGTCACCAATGATGATAGATTGACCCAACAAATCCACTATCTCATCAATAGAAATAAAACCGGTATTTTCCATTTGGGAAGTATTGATTTGATCCAGCATGAAGAATTCATCAAAGAGGTGATTAAAAAAATAGGGAACTACCATCCCATTCTCAAACGAGTGTTCACCACCAATGAAGATCGCTACCTTGCCGCTTTGCCCAAATACAATATGTTGCCCAAAAACTTAAGAATTACCTATCAGGAAATCATAAATCATCATATTACCGTTGACTGATCTTTAAATATTAAACATCGCTAAAATGGAAAAACTGGACAACAATCAAATTGAGGCGCATTTAAAATCTTTGGCAGGGTGGAGCCACGAAAATGGGAGTATTATCAAGAAGTTTGTTTTCAAAGACTTTAAAGAAGCGTTCTCTACTATGACTCGAATTGCTTTTGAATGTGAGAGACTCAACCATCATCCGGACTGGGAAAACGTGTACAACAGCTTGACCATTAAACTCAACACCCACGATGTAGGCGGGATAACCCTAAATGATATTGAACTGGCAAAAAGTATTGAAGAGATTGTTTCGAACTCCTAAGACAAAAAATCAGGACTTGACAGGGGGGCTTTTTTTGCTAAATTTGCCCTCATCCGTAAGATAGACTTAAATGGGAAGAGCGTTTGAATTTAGAAAAGCCCGTAAAATGAAACGATGGGCAGCAATGTCCAAAGCTTTCACGCGAATTGGAAAAGATATTGTCATAGCGGTAAAAGAAGGTGGACCTGATCCCGATTCAAACTCCAAATTGCGAGCGGTAATTCAGAATGCGAAAGCTGCAAACATGCCCAAGGAAAATATTGAACGGGCCATTAAAAGGGCTTCGGACAAAAATCAGGGTGATTACAAAGAAGTACTTTTTGAAGGTTATGCTCCCCATGGAATTGCCATTTTAATTGAGACTGCTACGGATAACAATACCCGTACCGTGGCCAATATTAGAAGCTATTTCAACAAATGTAATGGCAGTTTGGGAACATCGGGTTCGGTAGAGTTTATGTTTGACCATACCTGCAACTTTGCTATCAACCCTGAAGGGCTTGATCCCGAAGAGCTTGAACTGGAAATGATAGACTTTGGTGCCGAAGAAGTTTTTGTGGACGAAGACGGCATTCATATCTATGCCTCTTTTGAAAGTTTTGGCTCCATACAAAAGGAGTTGGAGTCCCGGGAAATTGAAATTATATCCTCAGGTTTTGAGCGCATACCTCAAGTAACAAAGGAATTGAACGAGGAGCAAATAGCTGATGTTGAAAAGCTGCTTGAAAAAATTGAGGAGGACGATGATGTCCAGAACGTCTACCACACCATGAAAGAGTAATTTCCAACAGCAAGGGTATGCTGTAAAGAGGTGATTGGTTTCTCGACCAAAATAGAAACCTTGCGCCATGAGAAATCAAATTCTATTGCTTGCATCACTGTTGATGTTGTTCTTGGGCCATTCCCAGGACATGGATTCTTCCAAGCTTTTAAAAATTATTGAACAGGAATCCGATACCGTAAAGGTGGTTGGCAATTCCTATCAGTTTTTGTTGAATGAGACGATGTTAATCTGTGTTTTTGATGACACTGCCAACAGAATGCGAATTATTTCCCCCATTGTTGAACGTTCCAAACTTGGTGAAGAAGAGTTGCTTAATGCGCTGGTCGCAAACTTTCATTCTGTTTTGGATGTTAAGTATGCCCTGAGCGATGAGATAATTTGGTCCGTTTATGCACACCCACTCAAGGAACTTTCAGAATCTCAGGTCACAGATGCCATAAAGCAAGTGTATGCCGCTGCCCTAACTTTTGGAAGTTCATATTCGAGTACTAATTTGGTGTTTCCGGGGAACAATAAAAAAGTGGAAAAACCGAAGCCGAAAATCCTGAAAAAAATTTAAAAGCTGTAGGCTGGAATCTTACCTTTTACTCCTTTAAAAAATTGATGAATTATCTCAAAATCTTTCTCCATGTCTTCGGTTGGATGAAAAGGCTCTGAAATTTTGACTTCTTTCTTTCCAAAATCAAAGGCAACCATTACAATGGGAACTTTGGCCTTTTTTGCTATGTGATAAAATCCCGTTCTTAGAGAACTCACCTTTTTCCGTGTTCCTTCTGGGGCCAGAGCAAACCTAAAGACTTCTCTTTCATTAAAAATTTGTACAATGCTATCTACCGTATTGGTGCTTCTTGAACGATCTACGGGAGCACCCCCGGTCCAACGAAAAAACCAACCAAAAGGTGGTTTAAAAAGACTTTTCTTCCCGATGTAATTGATTTCTTGATTGACCACTTTTCGGATCAACAATCCAAGAAAAAAATCCAACCAGTGGGTATGAGGCACAACACTGACCACGCATTTGTCCACTTTGGGAAATTCACCATTCAATGTCCATCCTAAAATCTTAAAGTAAATAAACTTGGAGAACCTGTGCATAGTTTAATCATTGAATCCCAATGCGCGGGATAACCTCTTAAAGGTTAAATCTTTTCGTATAGGGCCTGCAATCTTTCTGGGGTCATTATGGTTTTCCATTGAGGACCTAGGGCATTTTCCCAAAGAGCCTCCATCCCCAGCGCAACATGTACCATGATATCAAAATCGTCCTGGGTTAAATTGGAACAGACACCTTTGGGCAACTGTATATTGTGCTTTTCCAACATTTGATCAAATAGCTTGACCCCTTCTGGGTAGAACTCCTGCAGATGTTGGAAGACCAAACAATTTCCAAGACCGTGTTTAACCCCTAATAGATAGGAAAGTCCATAACTCATTGCATGGGCGATACCAACCTGGGAATAGGCAATACTCATACCTCCATGCCAGGAAGCCATCATCAACCTATCCCTTGATTCAGATTCAGGAATGTCTTCCAAAAAAACCTCCTTGCAAAGCTCGAGTGCCTTTTCTCCATAACTTTTGCTAAAGGCATTGATATAGGTTCCGTTCAACGACTCAATACAATGAATAAAACAGTCCATTCCTGTATAGAACCATTGATCCTTAGGAACCGTCTTGGTCAAATCTGGATCCAGAATAACCTGATCATAAGTGGTATAATCGGAATTGATGCCCAATTTCCTTTCAGGTCCCAATAAGACCGTAGTTCTGGAAACCTCGGCCCCAGTACCACTTATGGTTGGGATTCCCACATGATAAAGTGCCGGTTTATGTACCAAATCCCATCCCTGATAATCCTTGGCTGTTCCCTTATTGTTCAAAAGAATAGATACGGCTTTTGCTAAATCCAACAGTGTTCCGCCACCTATACCAACAATCCCGGACGGTTTTTCATCATATTTTTCATTAATCCTTGCTACAATGGCATCTACCTGTTCTGTTTTAGGTTCTTCTTCCGCGGAAATAAAAATAATTTCATCATTGAATAATAGCGGTATCTGTAATGCCAACATGTGATTTTCGAAGAAATCATCTATCAAAAAAATAAATGGAGCTTCAGAATTTTTACGTTTGGGCAGTAAAATATCACCCAGTTGGGAAAAACTGCCTTTCCCAAATACAACCCTGGGAACCATTGGAAAATTACGGTAGGTAGTTTTTCCTATGGATATATTTTTCTCTTTTTTCAAATTATCTTCCGTCTTCATCAGTTGTCCAAATACTTCAAAATATCCTTAAGACTGTTCAGTTTTAAGTGATTGTTCACTTGTTCTTCTTCTTTTGAGACCATTTCGTGTACCCAAGTGGTATGAAAGGGTACGTGTACTGCTTTGGCCCCAATGTTCAAAATCGGCAACACATCGGATTTCAAAGAATTGCCTATCATTAAAAACTCATTTACATCTATGTTGAGATGCTCTAGCAAATTGCTGTAGTTGCTTTCTTTTTTATCGCTCAGTACCTCCACATGGTGAAAGTATTTGGAGAGTCCCGATTTTTCCAGTTTTCGTTCTTGATCCAGGAGGTCACCTTTGGTGAGAACAATCAATCTATACTTGTCGGCCAGCTTTGATAGCACCTCTTCTACTCCATCCAACAGTTCAACTGGGTGCGATATCATTCGTTTGCCAAGATCCAGAATTTTGGAAATGGTCTCCTGTGGGATTTTGTTGTTGGATAAATCCAAAGCAGATTCTATCATGGACAACATAAACCCTTTGATTCCATATCCATAAATGTCCAGGTTTTTCATCTCCATTTTAAAGAGCTCTTGATCTACCTTGTTCTTGGTTTCATATTCTTCCAAAAGGTCTGCGAACAATTCTTCGGTCTCTCTAAAATATGTCTCGTTCACCCAAAGGGTGTCATCGGCATCAAAACCTACAACTTTTATGTTACCAAAATCTATTTCCATGCCTTTTGTGCTCTTTCTAAATCCTCTGGGGTATCTATTTCTATACCAGTTACATGGGTTTCCACCATTTTGATTTTCTTTCCATACTCCAAAAACCGAATGGCCTCTATTTTCTCCTTTGCCTCCAACGGCAACATGGGCAACCTCTTAAAATCCATTAGCGCTCTTTTTCTGAAAGCATAGATGCCCTTGTGTTTATAATAAACAGCCTCTACTTTTTCATCTCTCGGATAGGGTATTGGCGACCTTGAGAAATAAAGCGCAAAATTTTGATTGTTTACAATAACCTTAACTGTGTTGGGATTGGAAATTTCATTCCAATCGGTAATCGGGGTCATCAAAGATGCCAAATCAATTTCTTGGTTTTCATCTTTTTTAAAAACCTCAATGATCTTGGCCAGGCTTTCTGCATCTATAAAAGGTTCGTCCCCTTGCACATTGATCACAATATCAACATCCATATCCTCTACGGCCTCAGCAATCCTATCACTACCACTCTCATGTTCCTCCTTGCTCATTAACACCTGCCCTCCAATATTTGAAACAGCTTTTGCAATGATGTCACTATCCGTGACCACAAATACCTCATCGAATAATCCAGTTTTAAGAGCAGCTTCATAAGTTCTAACAATCACGGGTTTTCCATGAAGATCCTGCATCAGTTTTGCTGGAAATCTTGAGGCTTGGTACCTCGCTGGAATCATTGAAATTATCCTCACTGCTGTAAACTAAATTTTATGGGGTTACTTTCTTGGTCGTAGCTTTCGGTATATCCGAAAAATGATAAATAAAATAATAATGACCAATATGGCGGCTATTGGCGGCACTAAAATAGATGCAGTTGATACTGCTACCGCTGTACCTGTTTCTATAGTTGAAACCAGAGGGTTTGCCAAGCCTCCCGTACTGGCCGTGGAAGTTAATCTGCCAGCTGCATTGGCCCCTTTTATTGCCGTAGCGGTGC
Organism: Flagellimonas nanhaiensis; assembly: GCF_003382275.1. Lineage (GTDB taxonomy): Bacteria > Bacteroidota > Bacteroidia > Flavobacteriales > Flavobacteriaceae > Flagellimonas > Flagellimonas nanhaiensis. Next base: position 96,444 of record NZ_QTJX01000004.1, on the reverse strand, counting down.
CTCCGCCTGCAATGATGGCCAAGGACCAGGTTATCACCGGGTCTAAATCTGCAACAGTTGACACCATAACGGCCGTACCTGCAATTGCAGCCAGAGGGATAGCAATAGAATCTAGGGCATTATCTACCCAAGGGATGAAGTAGGCAAAAATCTCTACCAAAGTTGCAATGCCTAAGGTGAGCAATGCTGCCAAGCTTCCAATCCACTGCCAACTTTCATTGAGCTCCCACACACCTAAATAGGAAGCCAAACTAAGTGCGAAAAGAGGTAAAAAAACACGAAATCCCACGGAAGCAGCTAGGCCAATTCCTAAAAAAATACTGATAATGGTATCCGGTGACAAGTTCATGGTGATGTCTAATTTAGGGTATTCCTAGTCAAGAAAAAAATCATCTTTGAAACCTATAAGGTATAATTGTCTTCGAGCCCTTGTAACAGCAGTGTACAACCATCTTAAATAATCCTTGTCCACCCCATTTGGCAAATAGGGCTGCTCGACAAACACGGTATCCCATTGACCTCCTTGGGATTTGTGACAGGTGATGGCATAAGAAAATTTCACTTGAAGTGCATTAAAAAATCTATTGTTCTTTACCCCCAAAAACTGTTTGTATTTTGACTTTTCATGGGCATAGTCCTTTAGCACTTCTTGATAGAGCTTATTGCCCTCTTCGTAAGGAAGCGAAGGAGTTTCGGCATTTATGGTATCTAGTAGCAGTACCGTTTCAAAAGGTTTTTGATTGGGATAATCCACCATTTTCACCTTAACTTCAGCAAAAGAAAATCCATAAAGTTCTTTTATGGCGAAGAGCTCTAAAATTTCAATGATATCGCCATTGGCGATAAAACCGGCCTCTGAATTTGGCCGTAACCAGAAGTAATTGTTCTTCACCACCATCATGAAGTCCCCAACGGCCAAATCATTGTCCAAAAAGAGTATTCGTTCCCTTATGTTCTTATTATAAAGGTTTGCCCTTTTGTTGGATCTTACAATGATGGCGGTTTCTTCCTTTCCTTGGTCGTGGTAGGAGCTATCAATCGCTTCTTGGATTTCTGTTCCATCAATCAACCTTATCACATCCTTGAAGTGTCCTATATCAAACTGAAATGTTTCGAAAAATTCTTGCTGTAATTGTTCTCTTAATAACGTTGCATTGTGCAAAATTCCAGAGTCCTCAGTCTGCCTCATGACCTCATCCAACTCCATGTCTTCCACTTCCTTGTCGTAGTTTAAGGCAATTCGCTGTTCATCAAGGGCCGGACTCAAATCCAATTTAACGGGAGGCAACTGGGCGGTATCGCCAATTAATATAAGCTTGCAATTATGGCCCGAATGTACATAGTACATCAAATCGTCCAATAGCGAGCCATTCTCAAAAAGCTTGGTATCTGCTGGAGTATCAGGAATCATGGAGGCCTCATCCACAATGAACAACGTATTTCTGTGCTTGTTCGGGGCAAGTACAAATTGAATCCCTCCTGCTATCTGTTTTTTGGGAAAATAGATTTTCTTGTGTATCGTAAAGGCCTTATTTCCAGAATATACAGACATTACTTTGGCCGCTCTACCCGTTGGAGCCAACAGTACAGCGCTCTTCTTTGCTTTCCAGAGATTACTTACAACAGTACCAATTATGGTAGTTTTTCCAGTACCAGCAAAACCTTTTAAAAGAAAGACTTTGTCCTTGTTCCCTTCAAAGATAAAATGAGATAGCCTCTCCAAGGCCATGGCTTGTTTTAATGTAGGGACATGTGGGAATTTTTCAGTTAAAATCTCTAAAAATCCGGTTGCGGATAAGTGGTCCATAAGTACCCAAAGATAGTGCGGTTTTTTGGAGCAAAAAGTTTCGCGATTAAAAAAAAATTGTAGATTTGTCAGTAACCACAAAATAACTCAGAAAGACAAAACCAGTTATGTTAAACTTAATTCTTATCGTTGTACTGATATGCCTTTTAACCATAGGCCTTGTATTCTTGATTGATAGATTCTTACCTCAAAAAATAAAGCCCTTTCTGGTAATTTTATTCGGATTGTTGAGCATTTTTCTAGGTTATAAAATCTATAAATCCATTAATGCTCCAATTGAATTCAAGAAAGTTAGAAAGGAAAGGTTCACCCAGGTTATCAACAAGTTAAAAGATATCAGGGATTCCCAAGAAGCTTACAAAGTGGTCAATGGAAAATATGCCAATGATTTTAATAGCTTGGTAAAGTTCATTGATACAGGAAGCTATACCATTACTCAGCAGCGAGATTCCTCCTTTATGAGGTTTGATAGAACTTATGGAATTGAACTCCAAAAAGACACCATTGTCATTGACACTTTGGGATTTGTTAAAGTAAAAGATTCACTATTTAAAAATAGTGACAGGTATACCACCATGATGAATGTCCCATATGCCCAGAACAATGAAAAATTTGATTTAAAGGCTGATATCATTGATAAGAGTGGTTATAAAGCAGCCGTATTTGAGGCGAAGGTTAAGAAAGATGTAGTTCTTTACGATCAACCTGAAGATTTGTTGGCACGTGAAAATGCACACCAAAGTGTTGAAGAAGTGAACGGAACGGAAATTAAAGTAGGCTCTCTTACCGATGTAAGTACCAATGGTAACTGGCCTCCCATCTATGACAGAAAGGACAACTAATATAGCCGAGTCAAAAACAGATAACACTTTTAGAAAATTGTCCATTCAAGTTGGTTTGAATGGACTTTCTTTTTGTGTACTGGATACCATTTCCAACCAGATTTTGGCGTTTGAGAAAGTGGACTTCCAAACCCCTTCCACACCTTATTTAATGCTCAAAGAGCTTAAAGGTATCCTAAATCAAAGTGAAACCATCGGTAAAGACTTTTCTGAGGTTTTGGTCATTCATAAGAATAACCTGTTCAGCTTGGTACCCAAACCACTTTTTAATAAAGAAGAAACACCAAATTATCTTAAGTTCAATGCTAAGATCATGGCCAATGATCAAATAGCCCATGATGACATCCCCAATCAGGATATTGTCAATGTTTATGTTCCGTATACCAACGTGAACAATTATATTTTTGACCTTTTTGGTGAATTTGAATATAAGCATAGCGGTACTGTTTTGGTGAGCATGTTGCTCAATCAAAATAAAGCTGCTTCAGAACCTGTATGCTACGTTCAGGTATCAAAAAAGGAAATGGAAGTGGCTATTGTTTCCGAAAAAAAACTGCTCTTTTACAATCAGTTTATTTACAAAACCAAGGAAGACTCTCTTTACTTTTTGTTGTTCACATTGGAACAATTAAAAATAGACCCCGAAAAGGTTCTGTTGAAACTTTTTGGACATATTGAGGAAGACGATGAACTGTACCAACTTTGCCATCAATATGTAAGAAACACTTCGGTTTTTGTTCCTACCAATTCCAACTTTCCTTTGGAAGAAATGGAAAACCAGACCATAGATTTCACCGTACTTGGTTCCCTATAATGCGTATTATTTCAGGAAAATATAAGGGAAAGAGGCTTGTTGCTCCCAAAAAACTTCCGGTAAGGCCTACTACTGACATGGCTAAGGAAGGGCTTTTCAATATATTGAACAACCAGTTCCATTTTGATGAACTTAATGTTCTGGACTTATTTGCTGGTACAGGTAACATTAGTTTTGAGTTTGCCTCCAGAGGTACCCGAGAAGTCGTAGCGGTCGATAAATACCCAGGCTGCGTGCAGTATATTTCCAAAATTTCAAAAGAATTGGATTTACCAATTACAGCTTTAAAATCTGATGTTTTGAAGTATTTGGAAAGAGCCAAAGGAAAATTCGATATCATTTTTGCTGACCCTCCTTATGATTTTTCGGTTGAAGCGTTTCTGAAAATTGTTGATTCGGTATTTGCTTCTGACCTTTTGGAAGAGGATGGTGTTTTGATAGTGGAACATGCCAGCCAAACCGATTTGTCCCCCCATCCTCATTTTTCAGAAAACAGAAAATATGGGGGAAGTGTATTCAGTTTTTTTAAAAAATAAAAAGGCAGACCATAAGCCGGATTCTGTCGAGCCTTACCATTTATCTAGGCTTTTGGTTGCCCAAAAGCTCTAACCGCCTACCCTCCAATTTGGGCGTACAACCCTCAAACATTGGTTTACATGGCGTTTCACCGCATAGAGTTTACCTGATTTCACTACAGCCTAACTGTACTTGCTTTCTGTTGCACTGGTCCTCATCTTTCAACGGACGGGCGTTACCCGCTATGCTGTACTACGGTGTCCGGACTTTCCTCCTTAATCCTAACTTGACTCCAAATTTTGTCGGATTTGGAATCAAGTTTGTCATACGGCGATAAGGTGGTCTGCCAATTTGCAAAGATACGCCCAATTGTTAATAAAAAAAAGGTTACAACGCCCTACTGCTGTGGCTTTGCCCATAGCTATTTTTATATTTGTAGTAATGCAAAATTCTCCAGGTTTGGAACCCTTTGTAGTATCGGCTAGAAAATATAGACCGCAGACCTTTAAGGATGTTGTAGGGCAAGAAGCCATCACCAACACCTTGCTCAACGCCATTGAAAGTAATCATTTGGCGCAGGCTCTACTTTTTTGTGGCCCAAGGGGCGTAGGCAAGACCACCTGTGCACGAATTTTGGCCAAGAAAATAAATCAAGACGGAACAGAAAGGGAAGATGAGGATTTTGCATTCAATATTTTTGAATTGGATGCTGCTTCCAACAACTCCGTTGATGATATCAGAAGCTTGATAGATCAAGTCCGCATTCCTCCTCAGGTTGGAAAATACAAAGTCTACATCATTGATGAGGTTCATATGTTGTCCCAGTCGGCTTTCAATGCTTTTTTGAAGACCCTGGAAGAACCTCCGAAGCATGCCATTTTCATTTTGGCCACAACGGAAAAACACAAGATTATTCCAACCATACTTTCCAGGTGCCAGATATTCGATTTCAAGAGAATCACAGTTAAAGATGCAGCAGAATATCTTAAATATATTGCCGAACAACAAGGGATAACAGCTGAGGAAAGTGCGCTCCATATCATTGCGCAAAAAGCCGATGGTGCCATGAGGGATGCCCTTTCCATATTTGATCGGGTAGTTAGTTTTTCAGGAAAGGAGCTCACTAGAAAGGCGGTTACGGAAAACTTGAATGTGCTGGACTACGACACCTATTTTGCAGCTACGGATTTGATTCTGGAAAACAACATCCCTGAGCTTTTGATTCTTCTGAATAAAACCTTATCGCTCGGTTTTGATGGGCATCATTTTATTACCGGTCTAGCTTCCCATTTTAGGGACTTGTTGGTATGTATGCATCCTGATACCCTAACTCTTTTGGAGGTAGGAGAAGATGTTAAAAAGCAATACCAGGAACAGTCCAAGAAAATGCAAAAGGACTTTTTGCTCAAAGCCATTGATTTGGCCAATGACTGTGATTTAAAATATAAATCGAGCAAAAATCAACGCCTACTTGTAGAGCTTACCCTTATGAAATTGGCTTCCATTACTTTTAATGGCGAAAAAAAAAAGCCTGATTCCATAATTCCGGCTTCCTATTTCACCTCTGAAATCCCTAAGACCGAATCAACCCTTACTTCTCAAGAAACACCTCACGAAGAGACTGTTGAAGTTGAAATGGAGGCGATTGAAAATGCCGAAATTGAAGTAAAAGCAGTTGAAAATCAGGAAGAAAAACCTATTGTTACCGAAACTGTTGAAAAAAACGAGGTAGTAAAGGAACCTGAGGAAAACTATCAGCCAAAAAAGAAGATTGAACTAAAAGCTTCGGCTAATAGGGTATCTGGACTTTCAATTTCGAGCATTAAGGCCAAAAAAGAGCATGAAAACATCAAAACGCCCACAATTTCGTTGGAAGATCTTCCCAAGGATGCTTTTGAGGAAAAGGAAATGCAAAAACATTGGGATGATTTTGTTCACCAACTTGAAAAAAAGGGCCGAAAGATTTTGGCGAGTAACTTCCAAACGGACGTACCCAAACTCAAAAACGACCACACCATCTGGATAGAGCTTCCCAACACTTCCATGAAAAAGGAAGTGGAACGTGAGCAAAGTTTGATGCTCAATTACCTCAAGGAAAAATTAAACAATCATTCCATTTCGCTCTACATTACGGTAAATGAAGAAACTGCTAAAAAGTTTGCTTTTACACCGGAAGAAAAATATCAAAAACTGAAAGAAAAAAATCCCGCCATTGAAGTGCTGCGAAAAGAATTTGATCTAGATTTTTGATTCATTCTATCTTTCATTGGCGTTATCTTTATCAATACAAAATCATTAAATAATAGTACATGTTAGGGCTAAAGCTACCAACGGACCCAAGATGGGTCAATATCGTGGAAAAGAACATTGAAGAAATACTTACCGATCATGCGTATTGCGAGCAAAAGGCGGCTAGTACGGCTATTTCGTTAATAATAGGGTTTCCTGAAAAGTCTGAATTGGTAAAGGAAATGACGGCATTGGTCCGCGAAGAAATGGGACATTTTAATATGGTCCACGATAAAATTTTGAAACGTGGTTGGGTCCTAGGCAGGGAACGCAAGGATGAATATGTAATAGAGTTGATGAAATTTTTCCCAAAAGGGGGAAGTCGAGAAACCCATTTGGTGCACAAGCTCTTGTATGCTGCTTTGATTGAGGCTAGAAGTTGTGAACGCTTCAGGTTACTATCCGAAGAAATCCAAGATAAAGAATTGGCAGAATTCTATCGAAGTTTAATGGCCAGCGAGGCCAATCATTATACTATGTTCTTAGGTTTTGCCAGAAAATATGGAAATCGCGAAGAGGTGGACAAGAAATGGCAAGAGCTACTGGAATACGAAGCCGGACTCATGAAAGACCTTGGAAAAAAGGAGACCATGCACGGCTAGGTCATAAAGAATAAAGCGTCTTTATCATTCCGTCGGCCAGACCAATCTTTGGTACATGGATTTTCTTTGCACCACTCCATTTGGCTGCATTTAAGAATATTCGGGATGCCGGAATGATAACATCCGCGCGGTCTTGGTTAAGTCCCAATTCAGAAATACGATCTTCATAGGCCATACTGTTCAAAAAATGATATTGGGCATTCAACCATATGTAAGATAGCGGTTGTCCTGTTTTTCTCCCGGACATCTTGTGAAGTTTGTTGATATTTCCTCCAGAACCTATGATTTCCACCCTGCTATCCGGCTCAATATAGGTAGTGATCCATTCTTCTATTTCATCCCAGACCGAGTCATCAACCAATTTGTTCAGAATTCGAACAGTACCCACTTTAAAAGACCTGGACATATAGAGCTGCCCTTTGGCAAAGATGGTGAACTCCGTGCTTCCACCACCAACATCCACATATAGGAAATACCTATCCTTTTTTATAAGGTCCTTTAAATCTGTGGATGCAATGATTGCTGCTTCTTGTTTTCCATCAATAATGTCAATTTTGATTCCCGACTTTTTCTGGATCGCCTCCACAACCTCTTGACCATTTTTTGCTTCTCTAAGTGCCGAAGTGGCACAGGCCATATATTTTTCAACGCTGTAGACTTGCATCAATAACTCAAAGGATTGCATGGTCATGACAAGTCGTTCCAGGTTTTTTTCAGAAATATGACCTCTTAAAAACGAATCTTCGCCTAAGCGCACAGGCACCCTTACCAACTCGCTTTTTTTAAATACAGTAGGTTTATCCTCTTGTTCAATGACGTTGTTTATGAGCAATCGTACGGCATTGGACCCAATATCGATAGCTGCAAATTTTCGTATTACCAAATTGTAGGATTTTAGGAATCCAGTTTGTTTTGATAGTAATGGTATAGTTCAAACTGGGATCTTAATTCAACTTCATTTTCATTCCTGATCTTATACGCATTGTCCTGTTGGTCTGAGAAAACCCTGGCTTTTAGATTATCCCTCCATGAAATATCAAAAGTATCCAAAAGCTCTTGCTTGATGTCCTCATCATAAATAGGACATCCTACCTCAACCCTGAAGTCCAAGTTTCGAGTCATCCAATCCGCAGAAGATATATATACTTTTGGATCTCCTTGATTACCAAAAATAAACAGACGCGGATGCTCCAAGAACTTATCCACTACACTAATGGCTTCAATATTCTCACTCATGCCTTCCACACCCGGAATCAAGCAACAAATTCCCCTGATAATAAGCTGTACTTTCACTCCTGCCCTACTGGCCTCATATAGTTTGTCCACCATTTTGTACGAAGTAAAGCTGTTCATCTTAATCTTGATGAAAGCCTCTTTGCCGGCTTTCGCATTTTCTATCTCATTTTCAATGAGTTTGATAAAAGTTGCTTTGGTATAGTGCGGGGACACCACAAGGTGTTTGTACTTGTTTATTTTGTAGTTGGTCTCAAAGAAATCGAAAACTTTGCTCATGTCTTTTAAGATACCTTCATGAGAGGTAAACAAGGTGTAGTCCGTATAAATTTTTGCTGTGGATTCGTTAAAATTACCGGTGCTTACGAAACCGTATCGTTTGATTCCTTCCGCTTCTTCTCTTTCTACCATGCAGATTTTACTATGGACTTTAAGTCCTGGGACCCCAAAAATAAGGTTGATTCCTTCTGCCTGAAGTTGGTTGGCATATTCGATATTCGCCTGTTCATCAAAACGTGCCTGAAGCTCAATCTGCACCGTAACCTGCTTTCCGTTTTTGGCCGCATTGATCAATGCCGAAGCTACCTGACTATCGTTGGCCAATCTATACACAGTAATTTTTATGGTTCGAACCTTTGGGTCCAGCGCCGCCTCCCTTAAAAACTTTGTTACATAACTAAAAGTGTGGTAAGGTGTGTAAATCATGTAGTCTTTGTGGGCAATAAGCTCCAAAAGACTCCCCTTCATGCTAAAGCCCTTGACCGGTAAGGGTTCTATTTTTTCGTACATGAGATCATGCCTCCCCAAACTTGGAAAACCCATATAATCTCTACGGTTGTGGTATCTTCCTCCTGGAATTACACTATCCGTATCCACAATGTTCATTTTCTCTTTTAGAAATTGAAGTGTATCCTTATCTATGCTCTTATCATACACAAAACGGACAGGATCACTTATTTTTCTATGCTCCACACTGGAAGAAATCTTTTCAATGAAACTCTTGGTCAGGTCGTTGTCAATGTCCAGTTCAGCATCTCGAGTAATTTTGATCATATGCGCCGAAATGGACTCAAACTCGAACATGGTAAATACACTATCCAAGCAAAACCTGATCAGATCATCTAGGATAATGATGTAGTGCTTATCTCCTTCTTTGGGCAAAACCACAAAACGATCTATTCCCTTTGGAATTTCAATTAAGGCATATCGGTTACCTCCATTGTTGGCATCATCATTGGTTTTCATGACCATTTTTACCGCCAAATAGGCTGCCGTATCCTTAAGTATTGGGAACTCGGTAAGATCGTTCAAGATGATGGTCATCAATTCTTGGTTAACCTTTTTGAAGAAGTATTCCCTAATAAATTCAGCCTGATTTTCATTTACATCTTTTTCATTGATGATGAAAATGTTCTCGGCCTTGAGTTCTTTTTCTATTATCTTAAAAATCTCCAAACTTCGTGCCTGTTGGGCAATCACAATTTTGGTGATTTCCTCCAACAAGTCTTTTGCTTTCTCCCCACCAAGAACACTTTTACCTTTCTTTCCCGCATCAACAATGCGCTTCACCGTGGCATAGCGTACCTTAAAAAATTCATCGAGGTTGTTACTGAAAATTCCTAAAAACCTTAGACGGTCTATCAACGGTACATTTTTATCCGCACTCTCCTGTAGAACCCTTGCATTAAAATGTAACCAGCTTATTTCCCTATTGATGTACTCGTTTTTGACTTTGACCATTTATTGTTTTAGGTGTTTTGGAAATATTATTTTTTCTGTAGTTCCTTTTGAGATTTTTGCCCAGTCATCTGTTTTGAACTTGATATGGACCAAGCCAGAAGTAGGAACATTTTCAATATACTCATCTCCCCAAGTATTTACAAGTGATGTGAACGCATAATTATGCCCGAATATCATAACGGTGTCAAAATCGTTGTCCAATCGCTTAACAAAGCCCTGAACACTGCTTCCAGAAAAATCATAAAGTTCACTGGAAATTATAAAATTGTTTAGATCAAAGCCCTGGTTCCTGAGGAAAATCATGCTGGTATGTAAGGCCCTATTGGCTGGGCTAGAGAACGCAAAATCTATTTTAGCACCTTCTTGTCCATACTTTTCGGCCACTAAATGTGCATCATTGATCCCTCTTTCCTTAAGCGGCCTGTCTTTGTCAGAAACTTGATAATCCCAAGAGGATTTTCCATGTCTCATCAATATCAAATGCTTCATATGTTAGAGTTTAAGGTGCCAGTCGTTCTATTTTCCATTCCAGATCATCTTGGAGGGTATACCGAATCCTGTCATGTAATCTATTGGGCCGTCCCTGCCAGAATTCAATGGAACTGGGTCTTACCAAATAGCCTCCCCAGTGGGTCGGGCGTTCTACTTCCTTATTTTCATAGGTCCTTTCCAAAGCTTTCAATTCCTTTTCCAACAACTCTCTGGATTCGACCACTTCGCTCTGGTCAGAGACCACAGCTCCCAACTGGCTGCCCTTTGGTCTAGATTCGAAATAGCCATCTGAAAGGTTCTCCGCAATTTTTTCTGCTTTACCCTTAATGATTACCTGCCTTTCCATATTTGGCCAGAAAAAAGACAAACACACAGAAGGATCCTTAGCAATGGCCTTCCCTTTTTCACTGCGATAGTTTGTATAGAAAATAAAACCTTCAAAGGTGTATTTTTTCATCAGCACAACCCTGTTCTTTGGAAAACCATCAAGACCTATGGTGGAAATAGTCATTGCATTGGGTTCATCCATTCCATCAGTTTCCTCTACCTCATAAAACCATTTCTGAAATTGTTGCATTGGATTGGGGTCGATGGATTCCTCCATCAACTCACTTTTCTTATAGTTTTTTCGATAATTACTGAGGTCCTTTTGCATAAGACGAGTTTCGATAAACAAAGTTCAACAAAAGAACGCAAACGAAAAAGGTAAAAAACTTGGTTTTTTAGCCGTTTCTAGAACTCAAAGGATTTTCCATCTTCGGCCAGTTCCACTTTCGGAAAAACTTGCATGGCTTCTTCCTTGAACAAATCCAATGATTTATAACGAGACGAGTAATGTCCCAAAATCAGTTGGCCTACCTCAGCTTTTTCGGCTATTTCTCCAGCTTGTTTGGCCGTGGAGTGTTTTGTTTTTTCACAAAGATTGGATTCTGTCTCCAAAAAAGTGGACTCGTGATATAGAATGTCGGTCTTCTTGATTATGGGCACTATGGCTTCATTATAGGCGGTATCACTACAAAAAGCATAGCTTTTGGCCTTAGGTGGGTCCGTGGTGAGCTCCAAGTTGGGTACCACTACACCTTCTTGGGTAATTCCATCTGCTCCATTTTTTATGGTCCCAAACTGATTTCTATCAATCTTATGTTTGGCAACCATCTCAACGTTCAATGTCCTGGGCAAAGGTTTTTCCTTAAAAAGAAATCCGTTGGTATAGATTCTATGTCTCAAGGGAACCGTGTACACACTTACCTTTTCATCTTCAAAGATGAGTTCAGATTCCTTAGAATTCAACTCATGAAAAATGAGCGGATAATTGGTCCATGAATCGCCCAGTTTAAGGAATAGGGTAACAGCTTCTTTAATGCCTTTGGGGCCATAAATATGCAATTCGGATTCTCTCCCCAACAAACGGAAGGTAGAAATGAGTCCTGGAAGTCCAAAAAAATGATCCCCATGAAGGTGGGAGATAAAGATATGTTTGATCCTGGTAAACTTGACCTTGTATTTTCGAAGTTGTACTTGGGTTCCTTCGCCGCAATCAATCAAAAAAAGATGATTGCGTATTTCCAGAACTTGTGAGGTTGGGTTTGTAAATGTTCTAGGCGTAGCCGAGTAACACCCCAGGATAGTCAACTTCATATCCCTAAATCGCGTTCAATTTCTTCCATTTCAATAATATCCTTGGCTTCTTGAATGCTCGGCACCACAGTTATTTCATCCGGCACTTCATCATAGGAAACTTTGGAAGTAACCAAGACAAAAGATTTGTTTGAACCTCTGTGTGTATTGGAAATATTCAAAAACTCCAGCACATCCCCTGAAGTTAGCTTTTGAAAGGAAAAAAGGTTTACAATGATGTTGTCGTGCTTTATTTTGGGATACGCTTTGTTCAAATTTTCCAAGAAGGTGGCAAGAGAAGTCTTTTCCTGGAAAACAATGGTGGTTGTTCCTTCTTTATTGAAAATCATCTTACTTAATTTTAGCGGCCAATAAATACAGTACGGCCATGCGTATGGCCACACCGTTTTCTACTTGGTCTAAGATAATAGATTGATTGGAATCTGCAACATCGCTGGTAATTTCCACTCCGCGATTGATAGGGCCCGGGTGCATGATAACAATTTGTTTGTCCAAATTGTCCAACACCGCCTTGTTAATACCAAATTGTTGGGCATATTCCCTGGTGGATGGAAAGTAGCTGATATCCATCCGTTCGTGTTGTACCCGAAGCATATTGGCCACATCGCACCACTCCAGGGCCTTCCGCAAATCGGTTTCAACGGTTACCCCTAAAGATTCAATATGTTTTGGAATGAGTGTCTTGGGCCCACATACCATGACATTGGCTCCTTGTAATTTGAGTGCGAAAATATTAGAAAGGGCAACCCGTGAATGCAGAATATCTCCAACAATTACCACGTTCTTTCCTCCTACGTCTCCAAGTCTTTCTCTTATTGAATAGGAATCAAGCAAAGCTTGGGTTGGATGCTCATGGGCACCATCTCCTGCATTTACAATAGAAGCTTTTACATGTTTTGATAAAAAGATGCCCGCGCCAGGATTGGGATGCCGCATAACCACCATATCCACTTTCATGGAAAGGATATTATTGACGGTATCTATCAATGTTTCCCCTTTTTTTACTGAGGATTGAGAGGCAGAAAAATTGATGACATCAGCGGACAATCTTTTTTCGGCCAATTCAAAAGAGAGCTTGGTACGGGTACTGTTTTCAAAAAAGATATTGGCTATGGTAATATCCCTGAGGGTGGGGACCTTTTTAATAGATCTATTGATAACCTCCTTAAAATGGTCTGCAGTTTCAAAAATGAGTGCTATATCTTTTTGGTTCAGATATTTTATTCCCAATAGATGGTTTACACTCAATTCACTCATATTCTTTTATTTACTGACTAAATATACCATGTCCTTGCCATCGTTCTCCTGCCACATCACCTTTACTTTTTCATCATTGATCGCGTCTACTTGCCTACCTCTATAGTTGGGTTGAATGGGCAAATGTCTGCTGAACCTTCGGTCAATAAGCGTTAACAGTTCAATGCTTAAAGGTCTTCCAAATGATTGAATGGCCGTTAATGCTGCTCTGATACTTCTTCCGGTATAAAGGACATCATCAATAAAAACTACTTTTTTGTCTTCCACCAAAAAGTCCATTTTGGTTGAGTTGGCCTTTAGGATCTTATCTCCTCTTCCAAAATCGTCCCTAAAAAAGGTAATGTCCAACGAACCTAGGGCAATATCCTTCACCTTATATTCATCTTTCAAAATCTTGGTCAAACGTTCTGCTAAAAATATTCCCCTGGGTTGCAGTCCTATTAAAGCTGTGTTGCTAAAATCCAGGTGGTTTTCCAAAAGTTGACAGGCCAGCCGATGCAGTATAATGTTGATTTCCTTTGAAGTAAGAAGTACTCTTTGGCTCATGTTTTGACTAAAGTGCCTTTAACCACACAAAAATAGACATTTCCGTTCAATTTAAGGTCTCTCCTATAATCTAAGGAAATATCCCGATATCCAATTATGGGTAAAATCCCTTGATCTCAAATGATTGCAATGACAATACCTGAAATAATAAAAAAGCCCCACTGTTACCAGCGGGGCTCCTATTCTCAAAGAATTATCTGATTACTTCTTTTTAGAATCAGCTTCCATCTTATCTTTCAACGCTTGTAGTTGCGCATTGGCATCTCCCAAAGTAGGTGCTGCTTCATCTGAAGATGAAGACCTTTTCTTGGCAGAGCGTACATTTCTCTCTTCTTGCTCTCTAAAGATTGCGGTATGACTTGCCACAACACGCTTGAAATCTTTATTGAACTCGATGATCTTGAATTCGGTCTCCTCGCCTTTAACAAGCTTTTTACCGTCTTCTTTTTCCATGTGTCTAGAAGGAACAAACCCAACAATATCCTCGTTGAAGTTAATTGTAGCTCCTTTGTCTACCACTTCTGCGATAGCCGCTTTGTGAACCGTGCCTTCTGCAAACTCCTCAGCATATTTGTCCCAAGGGTTTTCAGTAGTTTGTTTGTGGCCCAAGCTCAACTTACGACCTTCAACATCCAATTCCAAAACCTCAACTTCCAAAGTGTCACCAACGGTAACAAACTCAGATGGGTGCTTTATCTTCTTGGTCCAAGAAAGGTCAGAGATATAGATCAATCCATCGATTCCTTCTTCCATTTCAACAAATACACCGAAGTTGGTAAAGTTTCTAACGATTCCTTTATGTCTTGAACCAACGGGGTACTTAGACGTAATATCGGTCCATGGGTCTGGAGTCAATTGCTTGATACCCAAAGACATTTTACGGTCTTCTCTATCCAAGGTCAATACAACGGCTTCCACTTCATCTCCAACATTTACAAAGTCTTGTGCGGAACGTAAGTGGGTAGACCATGACATTTCGGATACGTGAATCAATCCTTCTACACCATCGGCTACTTCAATAAAGGCACCGTAATCTGCAATTACAACTACTTTACCTTTTACTTTGTCTCCAACTTTGATATCATCTCCAAGGGCATCCCATGGATGTTTCTCCAACTGCTTAAGTCCAAGTTGTATTCTTGATTTGTTATCATCGAAATCAAGGATAACCACGTTCAATTTCTGGTCAAGCTCCACCACTTCGTTGGGGTGGTTGATCCTGCTCCAAGAAAGGTCGGTAATATGGATCAATCCATCTACTCCTCCAAGGTCGATGAAGACACCGTAAGAAGTAATGTTCTTTACAACACCTTCC
The DNA here is from genome assembly GCF_003382275.1 of Flagellimonas nanhaiensis. Classification (GTDB taxonomy): domain Bacteria; phylum Bacteroidota; class Bacteroidia; order Flavobacteriales; family Flavobacteriaceae; genus Flagellimonas; species Flagellimonas nanhaiensis. The sequence continues at coordinate 81,353 of NZ_QTJX01000004.1, read as the reverse complement.
AATACCTGGCCTTTTTCCAACTGACCGATGATTTCTTTCTTCTGCTCTTCAATATCAGCCTCAATAAGTGCTTTGTGGGAAACAACCACGTTCTTGAACTCATGGTTGATCTTAACCACTTTGAATTCCATGGTCTTTCCAACATATTGATCGTAATCACGGATTGGTTTCACATCAATTTGTGAACCTGGCAAGAACGCTTCAATTCCAAAAACATCTACGATCATACCTCCTTTGGTTCTGCATTTTACAAAACCGGTAACTATTTCTTCCTTATCGTGGGCATCATTTACTCTATCCCAAGCCTTGATGGTCCTTGCTTTTCTGTGTGATAGTACCAGTTGTCCTGTCTTATCCTCACGAATATCAATAAGCACTTCAACTTTGTCCCCAACTTTAAGGTCAGGGTTGTAGCGGAACTCATTAAGGGAAATTACTCCTTCAGACTTTGCGTTGATATCAATGATAGCTTCACGATCGGTCATGTGGACCACTTTTCCTTCAACTACCTCTTCATCTGCGGTATCCACAAAGTTCTCTTCAACAAGTTTTTCGAACTCGCTCAACTTGCTGTCCTCAACTTTCTCGATACCCTCTTCGTACTTGACCCAGTCAAAGCTTTCTAAAAATTCCTGTGGGTCTTGTTTTGGGGTTTCCTCTTTTGGAGTTTCGCTAACTTGGGCAGTAGTTTCGTTAGCTTCTTGTGTTGCTTCGGTAACTTCTGCTACCTCAGCTGCTTTTTTTTCTTCAGCCATTTGCTGATGTTTACTTGTATTCTGCAAATTTACACAGGAGTAAACGATTGTTGCAGAAGCGATTAATACTAAAATTTTGTTTCTATTTCCTTTTCCTCCTGTTATATCGTTGAAAAGGTGTGCAAAAATACAATTAATTCCTTGTTTTACAAACCCTTCCCACTATCAAAACAAAAGCACTGAATAATTAAAGAAAATTTGAATCAAAATGTGACTTTTATGCATATCTTGTTTCTTAATATTAACCATTAAAATTAAAGACTATTATGAGCGTAAAAGCAAAATACCAAGCCGTGTTGGACCTAGGTCAGGAACTACAGATAAAAAACGGTGATGTAAGCGAAGAAGGCGGTGTACTAAAAATAAAAGGTGAAGCCGGAACACAATATGAAAAAAACGTTATCTGGGACAAAATCAAAGAGATAGGTGGCAGCAGTCCTTCGGATATTAAGGCCAATATTACAGTTTCTGATGACTCTGTATACCATAGACATACCGTAAAAAGTGGAGAGTCATTGAGCAAAATTGCAAAGCATTACTACGGCGACCCCATGAAGTACAAGCAGATTTTTGCTGCCAACACCAATATTCTGGACAATCCAGATTTGATTCACCCCGATCAGGTTTTGGTGATTCCGAATTTGTAAAAAAGCAAAATAAAGATTTAAAAAGGCCGCCTTTAAAGGTGGCCTTTTTGTTTTAGCATAATTTTCCCGAACTTCACTTATCGTAGGATATAACCCGTTAAAAAGTTGCTGTCCTTTCCTTTAAGCAAAAGGTTTAAGCGTAACCATGGAAACTATACTGATTATACTTTTAATTATACTAGTAACATTTTGCATTCTAATATTAGTATTTCTTCACAAAGTGAATAAAAAGAAAAAATTGGAACTAACAATGAAGGTAGTTCTAGATGCGAGGGAAAAATTCAAACTTAGTAACAATGAATTGAAAAAGGAGATTGGTAATAAAGAACTAAGTTCTTTGGATGTGGAAGAAATATTTACCAGCAAATCACAGATTGTGCTAAAAATCAGAGATTTACTTGGGATTTTTGAAAACCTATCGACTTCAGTGAATATGGGAATATTAGATATCAATTATATAGCCCGAACCTCAAAAACCTACTTTATAAAAGTATTCGAACAATGGAAACCTTTTATTGATTATCGAAGAAATGATACTGGAAACAAGAAATTATATATTGAATTTCAAACTATGATAGAAAAGCTAAAAAAAGATTTTAATGACAAATGAAGAAATAATTAGAGCAGAGGCCAAAGATTTTTATGAATGGCAAATGGGAAGAGAAGATGAGGTAATCAATGAAGTCGATAAGATAAAAAATAGGCTTTCAAGTTTGTATTCTGCTGAGTTTAAAGCAATTTTTTTGGATGAATTAAATCAAATAGTTAGTAAAAATCTTCAAGATCACAGAAATGATGCTCACAATGGGGAGCCCAATCCCGGTTGTGCTATTGAAATCAAAACTGAAAAGCTTCTATTCTATCTAAATCAAGAAATGAGCATCTTACCTAAGATAGCAAAAAATACAAATGCAAGAGAATCCTCCCATATGAGAAATAAAGTTTTTGTAAGCTACAGTCATCTAAACAAAAGTTATCTAAATGATATTAAAAGACATTTTAAACCATTCTTAAAAGAAATAGATTTTTGGCATGACGAAAACATTCAACCCGGCGCAAAATGGAAAACGGAAATAAGGAATGCTATTGATCAGACCAAAGTTGCAATCTTATTGTTGAGCACAGATTTCCTAGGTTCTGAATTCATTTCGACAGATGAGCTTCCTCCATTATTACAAGCTGCAGAAAAAGATGGGGCAACTATTTTAATTGTTATTCTGGAACCCTGCCTATTTGAGGAATTCCCTAACTTAAATCAATACCAGGCCATGAATCCGCCAAGTAATCCTGTTATTAAGATGGAATATTCAGAAAAAGAAGAATTATACGTTAATCTAGTAAGACAAACTAAGAAATTACTTAAGTAAAAGCACAAACCAAAAACAAACCACTCAGCAGAACAACCTCATCAATGGCTTCATAGTAAAACTATAGCAGAAGCTATTCTTCCTGTTACCTAAAAAGTCTTTGCTTACTCGTGGTCTTTATACGAGGCATTCCTCTTGTAGGTTAATAAAAATTTTTACATTTGCACTGACTGCACGTGCGTTCAGTTTTACTCAAAAGAACAGTTTTTATGGACAAAAGGGAACAACTTATTGAAATAGCAACAAAACTATTCTCGGAAAAAGGGTATGAAAATACGCCGCTCTCCGTAGTATGCGAAAAGGCCAATGTTTCCAAAGGACTGATTTCCCATCACTTTAAATCAAAAGATGGGTTGTTGCGAGAGATTTTTTTAAGAACCACAAACCTTATCGTTGAGATAAACTCATTTGATAAGAAAAATAAATCCCCAAACGAGCAACTGGTTGAACTGTTGGAATCCTTCTTTTCTCAACTTGAAGCAGATAAACTGTTCTTCCAGTTTAATCTGAATATGATCGTACAGCCCAGTACCCGGGAAATATTAGATGACCTGATCAAAGAGCGTTCATCTTTCATTTTGGAAAAGACGAAGGAGATATTCGATAAAATCGATGCCGAAAACGCTTTGGTCAAAAGTCATCTGTTTATTGCGGAACTGGATGGAATCGCACTGAGCTATTTAGGGATTTATAAAGATTTCCCGCTAAAAGAGATTAAAGAACAGATAATGAAAAAATACGCATAACATAGTGATGAAATTTGCAAAAACAGCTATTACAGAAGTTATTAATGACCTTAGGTCTCAGCTATATTCATCGTTGACCGCGCCAATTGATGCCATGTGGGAACAACTTTACATCAGTTCCTCTCAACATTATCTTATTGAGGGTAAAAACAACACTTTAGGGTATTGTTGCATCAACCAAGCAGGATGTTTGATACAATTGTTTCTCAAAAAAGAACATCTGCTTCTGATGAATAAAACAATTAAAGAACTGATCTCATCTGGATTGATCAATTCGGCTAGTTTAAGTTCTAATGAGCCAAAGGCTTTTAACGCTTGTTTATTTCATTCAAAATCCATTAAACCAAATACCTTTTGTTTTGAGCATTTAAATAATAAGGTAGCAGTAGATCCGGAATTGAAGATTAAGTTGGCCACTAGTGATGATATTCCAGAAATAAAAGTATTCTTAAAAGAACAAGTCGGTATGGACGACACTTTCGGGTATACTGAAAACCTTGTCACGCGAAAAGAAATTTTCGTACTTAAACAATCGGACGTCCTTATTGCAACAAGCGAATGCAGAATGAGTGATTCCCAACCTGAGTTTGCAGACCTGGGAATTATTGTAAACCGTGATTTTCAAGGTAAGGGAATTGCAACCAAGATTATGCAGCTGCAGGTAAATAGGGTTCTACGAGCTGGCAGAAAACCGATTTGTTCAACGACATTGGACAATGTTGCTTCGCAAAAAGCAATTGAAAGATCAGGTTTCTACTGTTCAAATATCATTTTTGATATAAATTTTTAAAGAAGATAATTAGATATCTGTTGGTTCCCACAAGGAGGAAAACAGGCTATTCTTTTGAGTCGATGACCCTTTGGGCAAGATTGTGAATCCGTTCAAACTGCTCCTCAAGGCCCATATCGCTGTTGTCAAACTCTATGGCGTCTTCAGCCTTTTTTAATGGGGAAACTTCACGGGTAGAATCTATTCTATCACGTTCTTGGACATTTTTAAGCACTTCTTCATAAGTAACTTCTTCTCCCCTTTCCAACAATTCCTTATATCGTCGTGTGGCCCTTGCATCAGGTGAAGCGGTCATAAATATCTTCAGCTCGGCATCTGGAAAGACCACCGTGCCTATATCCCTTCCATCCATAACCAGTCCCTTTTCTTTTCCCATTTTTTGCTGCATATCCACTAGCAACTCCCTCACTTCTGCAATGGTTGCAATCTTGCTTACCTGCTCGGAAACCTTCATAGTCCGGATTTCGGCCTCCACATTTTCCCCGTTCAAGTACATCTCCGATCTATCCAATTCCTTGTTGGGAACGAACTTGAGTTGAATTTGGTTCAAACACCGAAGCAAACCAGGAATATCTTCATTTTCGCCTATAAAATCCTCATTGATTGCAAATAGGGTCACTGCACGGTACATAGCCCCGGTATCCACGTAAATATAGCCAAGGGCGGAAGCCAATCGTTTGGCAATGGTGCTTTTTCCCGTGGAGGAAAACCCATCTATGGCAATGGTGATTTTTTGCATGGGGCAAAAATAAGGAGAAGCGAATAAAAGATTTCAAAAAAACACCACTATAGTTCGTCTGGTCAATCGGGGAAATTCTTCAAAAGGACAATCTGCTTGGGTTTGAGAATTGAAAAGTATTGATCCAGAACCCTTATCCATCAATTCTCACGAGATTTTTCGAATTAATTTCTGGAACTTCATTTATCCGGACGATATAATTCATTTAAAACGAGTCATCAAATCATAGTCGTTGTATGTCATTGAAAAGAAACTTATCATGAAAGGAATCGGAAATACACCATTAATTAAACTTCAAAATCTTACGGATTCAAACAGTGCTGATATCTATATCAAATTCGAAGGAGCTAATCTTACTGGAAGTATGAAGGACCGAATGGCACTTTCAATGATAGAAGGAGCTGAAAAAAGAGGAGAGTTGAGTAAGGGCATGACCGTAGTAGAATATACCGGAGGAAGTACGGGAAGTTCATTGGCTATGGTATGTGCAAGGAAAGGATATAGGGCACACTTTGTTTCTTCAAATGGATTTGCCGAAGAGAAATTACAAACGATGCGGGCCTTTGGAGCAACGGTAGAAATCATACCTGCAAAAGATGGCATACTAACCGCCGATGTAATCAACAGGATGATTGCAAGAGCCAAGGAGATAATTAAAGAGCCGAATACTTTTTGGGTCAATCAAATCAACAATCTCGATAATAAGCTTGGTTATCATCCCATGGGAAACGAAATATTGAATGAACTTGGGAGTGATATTGATGAATTTGTAATGGCCGTTGGTGGGGGTGGTTGTATTTCTGGAAATTCTGAAATATTAAAAGAACAAATCCCAACCATAAAAATAATTGGAATCGAACCTTACAATGTTAGAAACATTTCAGGTGGAGACACAAGTGGAACCCACAAACTAGAAGGGATCGGACTATCCTTTGTTCCTTCTATTCTGCGCAAAGACCTTATAGATGAAGTAATATCGGTAAAAGATGAAGACGCCTATAAAACAGCAAATGCCTTAGCGAAAAAAGAAGGGATTTTTGGTGGAGCAACGTCAGGTGCAAATGTTTGGGCAGCATTAAAACGCGCAAGAGAAATTGGAAAGGGGAAAAAAATTGTAACGGTCGTTTGTGATACGGGCATCAAATATCTACAAGGCGATTTGTATCAATAAAACTGCATTTAACAAGGAGCATGGTGCATGCTTACATGCACCATGCTCAAACCATTAGGCGTAATCCCTAAACCTCGTTTTACTTTTACAGCTTTTTGGCATTTTTCACTTTACGATCAGTGATAGCGATGTCTATAACCTCGCTCATCTCGTTCACATAGTGAAAAGTCAATCCTTTTAGGTAATCTTCCTTGATTTCCTGTACATCCTTCCTGTTTTCCTCACAAAGAATAATCTCCTTTATCTTGGCCCTTTTGGCAGCCAGTATTTTTTCTTTTATCCCTCCAACCGGTAATACTTTACCTCTTAGGGTAATTTCACCTGTCATGGCCAAACTCTTCTTCACCTTTTTCTGGGTAAACAGCGAAACCAGAGAGGTCAACATGGTGACTCCAGCACTTGGGCCATCTTTTGGGGTAGCTCCTTCGGGAACATGGATATGCACATTGTACTTTTCAAATACACTGGAATCAATTCCGAACGTCGTTGCATTGGATTTGATATACTCCATGGCTATCGTAGCGGATTCCTTCATTACTTTGCCCAAATTCCCGGTAATATTCAGCATACCTTTTCCTTTGGACAAAATGGATTCTATAAATAGAATATCACCGCCCACACTGGTCCATGCCAAACCTGTAACGACACCGGCCACATCGTTGTTTTCATACTTGTCCCTTTCCAATCTTGCTGGACCCAGGATTTTTTCAACATCTTCATTGGTTACCGTAACATTGTACTCTTCTTCAATGGCAATGGATTTAGCAGCATACCGGACCATTTTGGCCAATTGCTTCTCCAATCCCCGAACTCCGGATTCACGGGTGTATCCTTCTACAATTTTTTCCAGTTGGCGCTTGCCAATTTTCAAATCTTTGTTGCCAAGTCCGTGTTCTTTCAATTGCTTGGGCAACAAATGACGCTTGGCAATCTCTACCTTTTCTTCAATAGTATACCCGGTAACGTTTATGATTTCCATTCTGTCCCTTAGGGCAGGTTGAATGGTGGCCAGACTATTGGCCGTAGCTATGAACATTACTTTGGAAAGGTCATAGCCCATTTCCAAGAAATTATCATAGAATTCACTGTTTTGTTCGGGATCCAAAACTTCCAACATTGCAGAAGAAGGATCCCCTTGATGACTATGGGAAAGTTTGTCTATTTCGTCCAGGATAAAAACAGGATTGGAAGTTCCCGCTTTTTTGATACTTTGGACAATTCTCCCTGGCATAGCACCAATGTAGGTTTTTCTGTGCCCTCGTATTTCAGCTTCATCACGAAGCCCACCCAAGGACATACGCACATATTCTCTTCCTAAAGCTTCCGCCACAGACTTACCCAATGATGTTTTACCCACACCTGGAGGTCCATACAAACAAAGAATCGGTGATTTCATATCGTTTCTAAGCTTCAACACGGCCAGATATTCAATAATCCTTCGCTTCACATCCTCAAGACCATAGTGGTCCCTATCCAGTATCGACTGTGCACGTTTAAGGTCAAATTGGTCCTTGGAATATTCATCCCAAGGTAAATCCAAGATAAGATCCAGATAATTTCTTTGAATGGAATATTCGGCCACTTGCGGGTTCATGCGTTGCATTTTTCCCAACTCGCGCTCAAAGTGCTGCTTTACCTTTTTGCTCCATTTTTTCTTTTTGGCCTTTTCCTGCATTTCATCAATCTCCTCCTCATAGGAAATTCCACCAAGTTCCTCCTGGATGGTCTTCATTTGTTGGTGCAGGAAATACTCACGCTGCTGTTGATCCATATCACTACGCACCTTAGACTGGATGTCATTTTTCAACTCCAACTTCTGAAGCTCCATATTCATGTACTTCAACGTAGCAAGTGCGCGTTCTTGAAGGTTGGGAATTTCCAGAAGTTGTTGTTTTTCGGCAACACTCAAATTAAGGTTGGAAGAAACAAAGTTGATCAAAAACGAGTTGCTCTGAATGTTCTTGATCGCAAATGTGGCTTCCGTGGGAATATTGGGGTTGTCCTTGATAATTTTATAGGCCAACTCCTTGATGGAATCTATAATCGCCTCAAATTCTTCGCTATCCACCTCAGGTCTTTCTTCCTTGGCCTCCTTTACAGTAGCGGTCAGGTAAGGTTTCTCCGCAATGATGCTGTCAATTTGAAAGCGTTTTTTCCCCTGAATGATCACAGTAGTGTTTCCATCCGGCATTTGCAGTACACGAAGTATGCGTGCAACCGTACCTAAGGTATTGATATCCTCTACCCCAGGATTTTCAGTCTCTTCATCTTTTTGGGAGACTACCCCAATGGTCTTGGATCCATTATTGGCATCCTTGATCAGGTTAATGGATTTGTCTCTTCCAGCCGTAATCGGAATGACCACCCCTGGAAAAAGTACTGTATTTCTTAAAGGCAATACCGGGAGTACTTCCGGTAGGCTCTCATTGTTCATTTGTTCTTCATCCTCCGGGGTAAGTAGAGGAATCAATTCGGCATCTTCATCCAACCCTTGAAGGGACATATTGTCAAAACTTGAAATTTTTATTTCTCCCATATCATCTGTTTCAGTCATTTTGTCATAGTTGACAAAATTTTTCCATTACCGTCAAAACCCATAAATCCCCTAACATCTTACAAATCAATAGTTCTCATGGCTATTTTGACCTATGGTCACCTAGTAAAGGGCAATTCCCATGCCATTAAAATCCAAATTTTACCAAAAAAGTGTAACAATTAATAAATTCATCCATCTATAAGACAAACCATTCATTTTTTGAGCCACCAAAATGAACATACTGATGCACTGCTCAAATTGTGCCTCCAAGGAAAACCAAGCGCGCAAATGGAGATATACAATAGGTATTATAAGGCCATGTACAATACAGCCTTTAGAATCGTAAAAGACTCAGCGGAAGCTGAAGATGTAATGCAAGAGTCTTTTTTGAGCGCCTTTACCAAACTGGACACTTTTAAAGGGGACGTCACCTTTGGAGCCTGGTTGAGGAGAATAGTGATCAACAACAGTATTTATCATTACAAAAAACAGCAAAAAACAAGAGCTGTGGATTTGGATGACATAATGTACAAGGTCGAAGATGATGATGGAGTTGCTTCGGATCATAATGGTTATACAGAACTGAAGGCTCAAAAAGTGATGGAAACCATGAAAAGTTTGAAAGACAATTACAGAGTTTCTTTGACCTTACATTTAGTTGAAGGATATGACTATCAAGAGATAAGTGAGATTATGAACATTAGCTACGCCAATTGTAGAACCACAATTTCCAGAGCTAAGGAGAGTCTTAGAAAAAAATTGACAATAAATGCTTGATTATGAAGAATGATAACATTGATCGGTTGTTTGAAAGACTTCAAGGTAAACTTGACCTTGAGGAGCCTGCAAGAGGACATCAGGAACGATTCCTGGAAAAACTAAACCAGGCCCAAGGAACTGTTTCCTTGAACAAGAAGCGAACTGCATGGTGGAAATCATTGTCCATAGCTGCTTCCATTGCCCTTATAGCCATGCTCGGTATTCAGGTGTTCAATTCCAGACCAAGCATAAAGGAACAAGTAGTGGAAATTGCCCCCGAAGTTTCGCAAACAGAATTTTACTTCGCCAGTTTAATCGAAGAACAGGTGCAACTCCTCCGAGAAGAAAAATCCCCGGAGACTGCACAATTGGTAGACGATACATTGCTACAACTTGAAAAACTGGAAGCCAATTATAAAAACCTGGAAGAAGAACTTATCAACGGTGCTGATAGCAAAATAATCCTCAACGCCATGATAACCAACTTCCAGACCAGAATAGACCTTTTAAAAGAAGTATTGACCAATATTGAAAATATTAAGAATTTAAACTCGTACAATGATGAAAACATTACTATATAAAAGCACCCTTTGGGTTATGTTCTTGGTACCGGTTCTTGTTTGCGCCAACGTATACAAAGGAGGCGGAAAATATACCAAGGAAAAAACCATAAAAAAGGAGTTTGATGTGAATGCAGATGCCCTTTTCAAGGTCAGGAACAGCTACGGAAACCTAAACATTACTTCTTGGAACGAAAACAGAGTGGTTGTAGAAGTACAGATAAAGGCCAACGGAAACAATGAGGAAAAAGTGCAGGAAAGACTCGATGAGATCGATGTGGCTTTTGAAAATAGCTCAAGTTTGGTCTCTGCCCGAACACTTTTTGGAAACAAAAGCAACAGTTGGGGTTGGAGCTGGAGAAGGAGCAGAAGGGTAAGCGTGCAGGTAAACTACGTTATTAAGCTTCCGGTAAAAAACAGCGTAAGTCTTAAAAACGATTACGGGAATATTTATTTGGACCGTATAGACGGCCACGCAAAAATCAACTGTGACTACGGAAAAATGGACATTGGAGAACTCAGGGGAAGAAATAACGAACTAAAGTTCGATTATACCTCCAGGTCTACATTCGAGTATATCAACAGTGGCACAATAACCGCCGATTATTCAGGATTTACTGTGGAGAAAGCGGGAAATCTGGAAATCAAGGCCGATTACACCAATTCGGTAATCGAACAAATGGAGAACTTGGCATTTTCCAATGACTATGGCTCCATTGAGGTCAATGAAGTAAACAACGTGGAAGGAAAAGGTGACTATATCGGTATTAAGCTGGGAACAGTGCATGGTAATGTAAACCTGACCTCGGACTATGGATCTTTAAAGGTTACTGAAATGTCTTCTGATGCAGGGGATATGGATATCCAAAGTGATTACACCGGAATACGAATTGGATACGATATAGGATACCATTTTGATTTTGAAATTTCCACCGAGTACGCAAGGGTAAATGGAATTGATGCCTTTGAAATCAATATTAGCAGGGAAAAATCCAATGAAAGATATTATAAAGGGTACCACGGAAGTCCTGGGTCTGGGAACCTAGTTTCCATTACCAGTGATTATGGTGGAGTAACCTTTGATCGCAATTAATAAATCATATCAAAAAACAATAAATCAAACACAATCATGAAAAAAATTATCACACTAGGACTGGCCCTATCCATGGTAGCCATTGTTAATGCCCAATGGGGAAGAAGAGTTAAAGGAAACGGCAATGTAGTCACCATAGAGCGTTCAGTTGGAGAATACGACGCTGTGGCACTGGCTGGTTGGTTCGATGTGGAACTGGTTGACGGAAAGGAAGGCGAGCTCACGTTAAAAGGAGAATCCAATCTTTTGGACCGTATAAGGACTGAAGTCAAGGACGGTAAATTGATCATTAAAAGAGAAAAGGGCGTTGAGCTAAGACCTTCCAATTGGGGAAGAGGTATCTTGATTACGGTCCCCGTGGAAGACATCAACTCGGTTTCCCTATCCGGTTCTGGGGATATTATTGGAAAAACATTACTTAAATCCGATGATTTCAGCGCTAGAATAGCAGGTTCCGGAGATATTGACATTTCTGTGGAAGCTGATCATGTTGAAGCTTCACTGTCAGGTTCTGGAGATATCAACCTATCCGGAAAAACAACAGATTTTGATGTTCAGGTATCCGGTTCTGGAGATGTAAAAGCATATGGACTGGAAGCGGAGTTTGTCAAAGCATCGGTTTCAGGGTCTGCAGATATCAAGGTTACGGCCAATCAATCCATTGATGCCCGGGTATCTGGTTCCGGTGATATCAGTTATAGGGGAAATCCAGATAAAATCAGAAGTAAATCTTCAGGTTCGGGAGATATATCCAGAGGATAAACCAGGAGTTTATCACCAATCAAAAAACTTTAAGACCCTGTCCAATGGACAGGGTCTTATTTTTCTATCCAATCGTTGGAGTTTATCCTTGTGTTGTAGTCTATTAAATTGGATGGATAATTAATCCAGTCCTCATGTCGCACAATCTTACCATTCTCATTGAACGTCAAAATGGTTACAAATTGCATTGGCCCAAACTCATATTCACCCCACTGAAACTTGGAAAAATATCCTTTTGCGACTGCCTTGTTTCTGTCAACAATCAACTCTTTTAATTCCAATGCATAGGGTTCCAGTGTATGGTAATTTGGATTTCCCCAATCCAAAAACTCCCTCAATGCTTGTTTACCTTCTATCCTATCACCATTGATATAATCTTCCAGCAGGATTTCATCAGCATAAAAGGAAAGAAATTCATCAAAGTCATTTCGGGTCTTGTATACTTCATAATAGGCTTCCGCTGTTTCCTTGATCTTGTAACTTGGGTTTGTGCATCCGATAGTACATGAGAATAAAACAATGGCAAGCAAACTTGTTGTTTTCATCCAGACCGCAGTGTTTTTGATTTATGATTTTCTTCGATTCACCCTTAATAGTAATAATGCACCCATCAAGAAGAAAATGCCCAAAAATATTGTGCTGTTTCGCATGCTTCCGGTAAGTTGGGCAACCGCACCATACATAAAGGTTCCTATGATAATTCCAATTTTTTCGGCAACATCATAGAAACTAAAAAAGGACGCGGTATCTGTGGTTTCAGGTAAAAACTTAGAATAGGTGGACCGGGACAAGGCTTGAATTCCACCCATAACAATGCCCACAAGACCGGCTGCAATATAAAAATCCATTGGGGTCTGCAGAAAATAGGCATAAATACATAGCGCCAGCCAAAAAACATTGATAACTACCAGGGTTTTAATATTCCCAAAAGTCTTTGAAGCCTTCGCTGTCATGGTAGCTCCAAAGATTGCCACAATCTGAATTACCAAAATACTAATGATGAGGCCTGTGGTTCGCTCGCTATCCGTTCCCCAATTAATTTCTTCTTCACCAAAATAGGTTGCAATGAGCATAATGGTCTGTACGGCCATACTGTACACAAAAAAAGCTCCGAGATATCTCTTCAACCTGGTTTCCTCGCCCAGCTGCTTCCATACAATTCCCAACTCTTTAAAACCATTAAGGATGATATTGGTCCGCTCCCCTTCTCTTTTGTTTCCCTGAGGCAGATTGGCAAAAGTGTATTGACTGAACAATATCCACCACAGCCCCACTGAAATAAATGAGTATTTCATGGCCTTAATTTCTGCCACTTCCCCTCCACTATCGGTAATTCCGAAAAAATCAGGCTGCATTACCATGGCAAGGTTAAAAACCAACAAAATTACGCTGCCAACATAGCCCAACGAGAATCCTTTGGCACTTATACTATCTTGTTGTTCCGGAAAGGCAATATCTGGTAAATAGGAGTTGTTGATGGCAAAACTTACCCAAAAACCTACCAATCCAAAGAAATAGCAAATCAATCCAAAATAAATGTGTTCCAATGAAAACCAATAAAGACCGATGCAGGAGAGCGCACCCAAATAGCAAAAGAACTTAAGGAAAACCTTTTTGTTTCCAAGATAATCCGCAATACCTGAAACCAGAGGAGTAATTATGGCGATAAAAACAAATGCAAGTGATGTTACATAACTAATCAAGGGCGCTCTGGCTATTTCACCCCCGAATATGGTAACCTTTTCAATTTCGGCTACGCGAAACAAGGCCCCATAAAATATTGGAAAGATTGCCGAAGAGATGACCAAACTGTATACCGAATTGGCCCAGTCGTAAAATGCCCAGGCATTCAACAATTTTTTACTTCCCTTAATTGCCAGAACTCTTTCCATACTATTTGTTTAAAAAAAATGTCATTTCGATTTCAAGGGAGAAAATCCTAACTCGGAAGTGGTTCTCCTCTTAACCGAAATGACATTACTTATTTAGTGGTGTCCAATCTTATTTGAATGACGTTACCCCAAACTTAGCAGCTTCTTGTTTTGCTGCCGGAGCCCAGGCCGTTAGATTATTGATTCTTGTGTCATTGGAGGGGTGGGTACTCAAAAATTCCGGAGGTGCCTGCCCCCCAGCTTTTGCTTTCATTCTCCTCCAAAGATGGGCCGCCTCATCAGGGTTATAACCTGCGATGGCCATAATTTGTAATCCAATTCTATCCGCCTCTGTCTCATGGCTTCTACTGAAAGGAAGCATCACCCCTACTGTAGAACCCAAGCCGTAGGCTTGATTGAACATGTTTCTTTTTTCAGGGTCTTTGATGGCCACATTACCGGCAACAGCTCCTATTTGTTGAACCATTCCTGCGCTCATTCGTTGAGCTCCATGGTCTGCCAAGGCATGCGCCACTTCATGGCCCATGACAACCGCAATTCCAGTTTCGCTTTCAGCAATTGGTAGAATTCCAGTGTAAAAAACGATTTTACCTCCTGGCATACACCAAGCGTTTACTGTCTCGTCGTTGACCAGGTTGTACTCCCATTTATAATCCTTTAAATAACCCGGATATCCATTGGCGTCCAACCAACGTTCTGCAGCGGTAGCGATTCGCTGTCCAACCCTGGTGATCATTTCAGCCTCTGAGGTACCGGTAATGACCTTGTTTTCATTCAAAAACTGGTCATATTGTGCAAATGCCATCGGAAATATCTGGCTATTCGGATAAAAATTTAGTGTGCTCTTCCCTGTAAACGGGTTTGTCTTGCACGCAGCTACAGCAAAAAATACTGCCGCTGTAAGAATTAATCTTTTCATCATGTTAATAGTGTTTAGTAAAGGTAAATTACGAAAAATTATGTTCCGAAAATATGCAGTTCGGTAAAATCCTTGCTTACCTCTAACGAGTTATTTCCATTGAGTTTTATATCCTTTGGATTTACTTCTTCATTGTCCAATTCTACCTTGCCAATTGTAAAGGGCAATCCGTGAAATGTAAGTTTGAACTTGCTATATGAAGTAATAAAATCACCATCTTTAAACTGTTGGATAATCAATTCTTTCTTCTTGCCCCGTAGCCTGAATCTTCTGAGACTGAATCTTCCTTTTTTGTAGTCGTAACCATCCTGTTGGTCTTCAAAAACAGTAGAATTTTCAATTCCTTCTTTATAGTAAACATCAATTCCCAACTCTTTGATGTCCAACTCGCCCACATATTGCTGAACCGGGTATTTTGGAACCATAGCTCCTTCCTTCACGTATAACGGAATTACATGAATAGGTGCGGCTACCCATTTTTCCACTCCACCGGTGATTACCTCATCAGTCCAGTAGCTATACCATTTTCCTTTAGGAAAATACATGCGTCTACCTTGGGAATTAGGTTCTTGTACAGGACATACGAGCAAATGTTCTCCAAAAAGGAACTCATCCGTTCTAAAATGGGTCTGTTGGTCTTCTTGATCGTAGAATACCAACGATTGAATCATGGGCATCCCATTTTTTATGTATTTATAGAAGGTTGTGTACAAATAAGGTAACAGTTGATACCTGAGCTCAATATACTTTCGAACAATATCGGTAATCTCATCGCCAAAGGACCAGGGTTCTTGGTCGCCATGATCTCCACTTGAATGTACCCTACAAAATGGGTGAAAAATTGCCAGTTGAATCCAGCGAGCGAACAACTCACCATTGGGCTGTTCTGCAAAACCACCAATATCGGAACCTACAAACGAGTATCCACTCATACACATGCGTTGCATCTGCACATTGGCAATCCAAAGATGTTCCCATGTGGCCACATTGTCCCCCGTCCACGTGGCACAATAGCGCTGGGCACCGGAATAAGCCGCTCGGGTCAGCACAAAAGGTCTTTTTGGAAAGCTAAACTTCTTTACCCCTTCGTAGGTAGCCCTTACCATTTGCATGCCGTAGATGTTGTGCGCCTTTCTATGGCTACAAGGATGTCCGTCATAATCGTGCCGAACATCAAGATTGGCAGTTTTTGTTGGAACTTCCATTACGGCGGGTTCGTTCATGTCATTCCATACGCCATGAACCCCCATTTCCTCTATCATCTCTTTGTACAATCCAGCCCACCATTCTCTTACCTCCGGATTGGTGAAATCTGGAAACTTACATTCTCCAGGCCATACTTTCCCCTTAAAATGGGGACCGTCCGCCCTTCTACAGAAAAAACCATTGTCCATGGCTTGCTGATAAACCCAATAATCCCTGTCTATCTTAATTCCGGGATCGATCATGGTGATGGTCTTAAATCCATCTTCTTCCAGCTCCTCAATCATTTTTTTTGGATTGGGAAAGTGTTGATTGTTCCAAGTAAAGCATCGGAAGCCTTCCATATAGTCGATATCCAAGTAAATGGCATCGCAGGGAATTTTTAACTTTCTAAAGGTTGATGCAATTTTTTTGACCTTTTTTTCAGGGAAATAACTCCATTTGGATTGGTGGAAGCCCAAAGCCCATAGCGGGGGTAACTCAGGAACTCCTGTAAGGTCGGTATAGGCCTCAACCACTTGACTCATTTTAGGGCCATAAAAGAAATAATAGTTCATTTCTCCTCCATCTGCCCAAAAACTGGTCACATTTCTTTTCTCGTTCGCAAAATCAAAATAGGTACTGAAGGAATTATCAAAGAAAATACCATATGCTATATTCTCCTTAAGTCCAACATAGAAAGGAATTGCTTTATATAAGGGTTCCTGATCCTTTCCATAGGCATAGGAATCCGTTACCCAATTGTTTACCCTCTTTCCTTTTAAGTTGGTATGCGAAGCTTTGTCGCCCATTCCATAATAGCTTTCACCGGAATGGCAAACTTTACTCATCTTCACATTGTTTCCGCCATAATTGTAATTTTCCTCCCAATGGAAGCCAAGTTCATCTTGAGTGATGACAGTTCCTTCTAAATCCGTTATATGAACTTTAAGATTGGCTTTATCTATATGAATTTTGACCTTGGAAGTGGTAATGATATATTCCGGGACCTCATCCTGTATAGAAAGTTGGTTATACCCCAAGCTTACATCATCACTTATGGCATAGGAAAAATCAGGTTCAAAAACATGTTCTGTGGCATACCTGAATCTTATGGCGCTATCCCGTAGAATGGTCAGTTCTAAAATAACCCCGTTCTGGGTGGTAAAAAAGAACTTGTCTTTCTCCTGTTTGAAGTCTACAATATGGTTGGGATATTGGTTTCCTCTTTTTGCTATCTCTGTATTGGTGATCATACCCTAGTTCGTTGAAACTAACAAAAGAAACACTTTAGAGTGAGAAATTAAAAAGATGTTCAAAACATCTCCACTATAACGTTTTAGTGTTCATTTTATCTATAAATAGCTACACCCAAAGGAGGTAGAGTCAAGACAACGGATTGATCAAAGCCATTCCAGGGTTTGGCTGCAGGTTTTACCGTTTTCTTTCCTGTGCCACTACCTGAATATTTGGTATCGTCGCTGTTAAAAATCAATTTTAACTGGGAGGTTTTTGGAACCCCCACCCTATAGTTTTCCCTAGGAACAGGTGTAAAGTTGCAGGCGATGATTAAATCATCTTTGGAATCATGCCCCTTTCTTATATAGGTCAGGACCGTATTTTCACTATCGTTATGCTCTATCCATTGAAAACCTTCAGGACTAAACTGTTTTTCGTAAAGTGCCGGATTGCTCTTATATATTTTATTTAAATCCTGGATTACCTTCTGAATTCCGGAATGGAAATCATACTGGGTCAAATCCCAATCTAGGCTCTGTTGGTAGTTCCATTCTGATGATTGTCCAAATTCACCTCCCATAAAGAGCAAGTTTCCACCTGGATGGGTGAACATATACCCAAATAACAGTCGAAGGTTGGCAAAACGTTGCCATTCATCTCCCGGCATACGATACAGGAGAGATTGTTTGCCATAGACCACCTCATCATGCGAAAACGGAAGCATAAAATTCTCCGTAAAGGCATAAGTCATGCTAAACGTAATGTCATTTAGATCATAAGATCGGTATATCGGCTCTTTTTTGAAGAATTCCAGAGTATCGTGCATCCACCCCATCATCCATTTCATTCCAAATCCAAGGCCTCCAAGGTCCACAGGCTTGGTCACTCCAGAAAAAGCGGTTGATTCTTCAGCAATGGTCTGTACGCCTTTAAAACTGGCATATACCTCGGTGTTCATCTCACGAATGAAGGACATGGCCTCCAAATTCTCGTTATTTCCATACATATTGGGTTCCCATTCACCTTCCTCCCTAGAGTAATCTAAATATAGCATGGAAGCCACTGCATCCACTCTAAGCCCATCTACATGAAAATGATCCAGCCAAAAAATGGCGTTGCTAATGAGAAAAGCCCTTACCTCATTTCTTCCATAATTGAAAATCAAGCTTTTCCAATCGGGATGATAGCCCTTTCTGCGGTCCGGGTGTTCATACAGGTGTGAGCCATCAAAAAAACCAAGACCATGGGCATCTTCGGGAAAATGTGACGGAACCCAGTCCAAAATGACCCCTATCCCCCTTTCATGGAATTTATCTACCAATAATTTAAAATCCTCCGGTTTTCCAAAGCGGGATGTAGGTGCAAAATATCCGGTAAGCTGGTATCCCCATGAGGGATCATACGGATATTCCATCACGGGCATGAACTCCACGTGGGTGAATCCCATTTTGTCCACATAGTCCACCAATTCATCAGCCAATTCAAGGTAAGACAGGTATTGCCACCCATTCTTTTTCTTCCAGGAGCCCAAATGGACCTCATATACCGAATAAGGCTTATCCAAACCATTTTTTTCTTCCCGGGTTTGCATCCATTTTTCATCCTTCCATTTATAGCTGGCTTCCCAAACCACAGAGGCGGTATTGGGAGGATGCTCACAAAGTCGGGCAAATGGATCGGCCTTTTCCGTCCAAATATTATCGTGGTGCGATTGAATTTTGTACTTGTATTTAGAGCCTTTGTCAACTCCTGGGATAAATCCTTCCCAAATTCCACTCTCATCCCATCTAACTTGAAGTTGATGCTCCCCATCATTCCAAAAATTGAAATCCCCTATAACAGAAACCGATTTCGCCGAAGGAGCCCAAACAGCAAAATAGGTTCCTTTGATTCCATCTACCACTGTCAAATGCGAGCCCAATTTATCATAAAGTCGAAAATGCTTTCCCGACTTAAAAAGATTGATGTCAAACTCAGTGAAAAAACTATGGGAGACTACCTTGGACATTACAGTTGGTTTATCAATTACAATATTACACATCTTTGTCCAAGAATCCGACTTTACCGCATTATTGCTAAAAAAAATAGAGGTTTTAAAAGAATGGTACGCTTTTTGGAAAGCTATGGAAAACAAGCATAAACAAGAAAAATCAATTATCATGAATAAATTCAACGCTATTATCGGAGCATTTTTAGTATTATTTATTGTCGCATGTGAAGGACCTACCGGCCCTCCAGGTTTTGACGGACTTGACGGTCGAGATGGACTGGATGGATTGGATGGCCAAGACGGAATTCAGGGACAAGTAGTTGAAGTGGATGGGGTCAATTTTGACTATGATGTGGATGGCAACATATATAGTAGCCTAATCACCTATAGTGATATTACAGACTTTGAGGTCTTTGAATCAGACGCGGTTTTGGTCTATCGTTTTGATGGTACAGTTGACCTTGACGACAACAGTACTGCAGACGCTTGGAGCCAAATTCCACAGAGTTTCTTCCTTCCAGAAGGTACCATACAATATGTTTCTGCACACACCTTTGTGGATGTGGAACTTTTTATAGATGGTAATTTCGATCTCTCTGCATTGGATACCGGTTTTACCGACGATCAAAGTTTCAGGATTGTCTTTGTACCAAGTGTTTTTGCCAATTCTTCAAGAATGGATACTTCCAACATCAACAACGTGATGTCCGCTTTGGGAATTAAAGAAGATGGTGTTAAAAAATTAAGTCTACAATAGTATACTAAATTGCGATTCTAAGTCCCATTGGTTTCAATGGGACTTTTTTGTTTCATATTTTTGAAAGGAGAGGGTCAAAATACCGTCTATTCAATAAAAAAAACGAAAATGGGGAAAAAATTGCTTTGGGTAGTTTTTCTAATCTTTATTGGATGCAAGGGTGTTTCACAAGAAGAAAAGAAAGAAACTGAAAAAGAAGAAACGGCTTATGCGGTCACCAAAACCGATGCGGAATGGCGGGCAGAACTGACCGATATGGAATACTACGTACTCAGGAAAGCAGCCACCGAAAATGCATTTACAAGCGACCTGCTAGACAACAAAGAGAAAGGAACTTATGTATGTGCGGCCTGTGCAACTCCCTTGTTCCGGAGTGAGTATAAATTTAAGTCAGGCACGGGGTGGCCCAGTTTTGACCGCGAAATTGAAGGTAATGTAGGATATAGTGTGGACTATAAAATTGGGGTAGCCCGAACCGAGGAGCATTGTGCAACTTGCGGGGGACATTTAGGACATGTTTTTAATGATGGACCACGAAATACCACAGGAAAAAGACACTGCATCAATGGCGTTGCATTGGATTTTATACCTGACGCCAACTAATAGTATTTGAACCAAAACCAACCATGGGTAAAAATTATCGTGTAGAAAAAACCGAAGAAGAATGGAAAAATGAACTGTCTCCAGAGGAATATCACGTCCTAAGACAAAAAGGAACAGAACGTCCCTTTTCCGGACAGTACAATTTGCATTTCGATAAAGGAGATTATCACTGCAAGGCTTGCAATGCCAAGCTCTTTGAAAGTGGCAACAAATTTGAAAGTGGTTGTGGCTGGCCCTCTTTTGACCAGGCCGTTGAAGGAGCCATTGAGTATATTCGCGATACTTCACATGGCATGATTCGGACAGAGACCCTATGTGCCAATTGTGGAAGTCATCTAGGGCACGTTTTCAATGATGGACCAAAGGAGACTACAGGGCAACGGTATTGCATAAATTCAGTAAGTATCGACTTTGACCCAGATAAATAATGATGAATTTTATCGAGAACTATCTGTCCAGTGCAAAATTTGAATTCCAACGGTACAAAACCATGGGAGACAAAACATTTGCACAACTTTCAGAACCTGAAATCCACTGGAAATACCAGGAAACGGACAATTCCATTGCCATAATTGTGAAACATATGGTAGGAAACATGCTGAGCAGATGGACCAATTTTTTAACGGAAGATGGCGAAAAGACATGGCGTAATCGTGAAATGGAGTTTGAAGGCCCCTACTCTGCCAAAACCGATATGTTGGTAGCATGGGAAAAAGGCTGGAAATGCCTTTTTGATGCTCTGGAAAGTGTTACTCCTTCAAATTTTGAATCCAAGGTCAAAATCAGAAACGAAGAACATACTATTATTGAAGCCGTAAACCGACAGTTGGCCCATTATTCCAGTCACGTAGGGCAAATTGTTTTCCTCGGAAAAATGGTCAAAGGAGCCGAATGGACCTCACTCTCAATCCCTAAAGGAGGGTCGGAAGCCTTTAATCAAAAAATGTTCGGAAAGGATAAATCTTAATTTCACAAACCATCAAAATTTTGGTTTTTCAGCCCTTGGGAATTGCATATTGAATTCCGTACTTTTGCACCTGCCCTTTAAGGGCTATTTCAACCATAACAACTAAAATTAAAAATCTGATGAGCAACTTCGATGTAATTGTTTTGGGCAGTGGTCCCGGTGGATATGTAACAGCAATACGGGCATCACAACTCGGATTCAAGACAGCCATTGTTGAAAAGGAAAGTTTAGGAGGTGTTTGCCTTAACTGGGGATGTATCCCTACAAAAGCCCTTTTAAAATCCGCTCAGGTTTTTGAGTATTTAAAGCATGCCGAAGATTATGGCCTTAGCGCCAAAAAAGTAGAGCATGACTTTGGTGCTGTGGTCAAAAGAAGTCGCGGTGTTGCCGAAAGCATGAGCAAGGGTGTTCAATTTTTAATGAAAAAGAACAAGATTGAGGTGCTCAATGGATTCGGAAAAGTACAGCCCGGAAAAAAAGTATTGGTCAAGGGCGAGCATGGTGATGCAGCTGAATATTCTGCTGACCATATCATTATAGCCACCGGAGCAAGAAGCCGAGAGCTTCCCAGCCTACCACAGGATGGCAAAAAGGTTATAGGCTATAGAGAAGCCATGTCCCTAGAAAAGCAACCCAAGAAAATGATTGTGGTAGGTAGTGGTGCCATAGGTATTGAGTTTGCCTATTTCTACAACTCCATGGGCACTGAAGTAACTGTAGTGGAGTATCTACCCAATATTGTTCCTGTTGAAGATGAAGATGTATCCAAGCAATTGGAACGCAGTTTCAAAAAAGCAGGGGTTAAAATAAAGACCTCAGCAGAAGTTACCCATGTGGATACTTCTGGAGATGGGGTTAAAGCTACCGTTAAAACTTCAAAAGGAGAAGAAGTTCTTGAGGCTGACATTGTTCTTTCAGCAGTAGGAATTAAAACCAATATTGAAAATATTGGCTTGGAAGATGTGGGTATTGCCGTAGACAGAGATAAAATTTTGGTAAACGATTACTATCAGACCAACATCCCTGGGTATTATGCCATAGGAGACGTAACTCCTGGACAGGCATTGGCACACGTTGCCTCGGCAGAAGGAATCCTCTGCGTAGAAAAGATTGCAGGTATGCACGTTGAAGCTTTGGATTATGGCAATATTCCAGGATGCACCTACTGTGTGCCCGAAGTGGCTTCCGTAGGCTTAACAGAGAAACAGGCCAGAGAGCAAGGTTACGATATAAAAGTGGGTAAATTTCCATTTTCTGCAAGCGGAAAGGCCAAAGCTTCCGGTACTCCTGAAGGCTTTGTCAAAGTAATTTTTGATGCCAAATATGGAGAATGGTTGGGTTGCCACATGATCGGTGTTGGGGTTACGGATATGATTGCGGAAGCGGTTGTAGCAAGAAAGCTGGAAACCACCGGACACGAAGTTCTTAAAGCAGTGCACCCGCACCCTACCATGAGCGAAGCGGTTATGGAGGCTGTAGCCGATGCCTATGACGAAGTAATTCACCTGTAAGTACATTTTTATATGAAATGGAACAATAGAAATATCCATAGGGATATTGCATATTTCTATATCGGCCTTATTATCGCTTTCTCGTTTTCGGGTATTATTTTGAATCACAGGCAAGATTGGTATCCCATGGATTATGCCTATGAAAGCGAAGAAGTTCAAATTGCTTTACCAGATAACCCTAAAAGCCTAGATTCTGAGGAGTTCATAAGGTCTATTGCCGAAAAATGGGATTTACAGGATAAATACGATGGTCACCGAATCCGGGGAGAGGAGCTTCGCGTTAGTTTTAAGCGCAACATTACCCTGGATATCAACATAAACAGCGGAAAAGGCTTTTTGGAGTACAAAAGAAAAGTTCCATTGTTGGGGCATACCATGTTTCTTCATAAGAGTACCAACAATTTTTGGATTTGGTATTCCGATATTTTTGGGGCAGCCATGTTGCTAATTGCATTTACAGGATTGTTCATCACCAAAGGAAAGAACAGTTTTAGAAAACGAGGCTGGAAATTGGCCTTGACCGGGGTTCTGTTTCCAATATTGTTCTTAATTCTGTTCGCCTAATGCTCAA
Source organism: Flagellimonas nanhaiensis (assembly GCF_003382275.1). GTDB lineage: Bacteria > Bacteroidota > Bacteroidia > Flavobacteriales > Flavobacteriaceae > Flagellimonas > Flagellimonas nanhaiensis. The sequence goes on along the minus strand of NZ_QTJX01000004.1, from coordinate 57,797 downwards.
ACTATTTAGATATACGGCAATCCTTGAAGGAATTTCTTATTTGCTATTGTTTGGAATGACCATGCCCTTGAAACATTGGGCAGGAATATTGGAACCCAACAAGATTGTAGGCTACGCCCATGGTGGATTGTTTATTCTTTATGTCGCCATTGCGGCGGTTTTTTGTTGGGAGCGTAAGTGGAACCTTAAAAGATTCACAATGCTCTTTATCGCTTCTTTGCTGCCCTTCGGGACGTTTTACGCAGATACTAAGTATTTGAAACCTCTAAATCAAGAAGCTCTGAATAGCTAAATCGTAGCTCTGAAGCCCAAAACCAAGGATTACCCCTTTTGCTCCTGAAGAGATGTAGGAAACATGCCTGAAGTCCTCACGTTTATGGGTATTGGAAATATGTACCTCAACCACTGGAGCGCTTACAGCTTTTACGGCATCGCCAATACCTACGGAAGTATGTGTATATGAGGCTGCATTTAGCACAATTCCATCATAACTGAAGCCTGTTTCCTGTATTTTATCAATGAGTTCACCTTCAATATTGGATTGAAAGTACTCCAACTCCACTTTAGGGAATTTCTGTTGTAGCTCTTTAAAATAATCCTCAAAAGTAGTACTGCCATAAACCTCTGGCTCTCGTTTGCCCAAGAGGTTTAAATTGGGGCCGTTGATAATCATTAGCTTCATGGGATCAAAAATACAATAAAAAGCAAAGGGCGGGATATCCCGCCCTTTGTATCCTGATTATTGAGTAATCTAATTGATTGCAAATTGAAGCCCAAAACCAAAAGCGCCTACTTCATTATCGCCCACATCACTGAGAACAACAGAAGGACGCCAATCAAAATTGAGCACAAAGGGAACGCCATCGATTTTAAAATCGAGTCCCAAGTGTGGTCTGAGGGCAAAAATATTGTCAAAATCATCCACAAGGATAATACTTGGACCTATACCAGCATACCATCTTAACCCCCTAGCTCGAACAAATTGCTTATGATAGGAGTACAAAAAAGTCAATATAGTGGCATTATCTTCAAACCCTACATCGGCCTGGCCAACATGATGGTCGGAAAAAAAGTATTTTCCACTGGCTCCAAAAAAAGTGGCATCGTCATATAGATCAATTCCAAGACCTAAAGCGGCCTTATAACTAGTTTGGGCCTGTGTGGTTAAAACAAATAATGAGGTTGCAGCAAAAACAAATAGAATTTTTTTCATTTCTAAGCATTTAAAAGTTAATATTCATGGTTTTAAATTTCTATATCGATTTTGGGGTTATGAATATTCTTGTTTCCTGAAAATTGCCGCGCCTTCATTCTACAAATCAGAACAAAAACAGAATTCCTGCCATGGCAATGGAAAAATCACCTCCATCATTACTTATGTTCACATAAGAAACGTTCAGTTCTGTATTTCCGGTGATATTATAGCCTATCAACGGTCTCAGGTAAAATCCTCCATCATTTCCCTCATTTACACCCACAGCATAACCGGCATCAGCACCCAACTTAAATTGATAAGTAGGATAAATTCTTAGTGAAGCTGCCAAAGGAATAAATTGAAAGTCCTCAAATTCGGTTTCCACAGTAATTCCGCCTCCAGAAATTGTTCTGGTCTCACCAAAAGAGTTGATAAAGCCAGTTGCAGCGCCAAGGTCCAATAATTCTGAAACCCCTACATGATAAGCAAAATCAAATCCTATACTAAAACTGGAAATATCTGCAGCATCCCCAACTGGTATACCGGCAATAAGACCTGCTTTAATGTTGCTTCTGTCAACTTGTGCATGAACAGTGGAACCAATAATAAATAGAGTAATGATAGTTAATAAAGTTTTTTTCATGGTTGATTAAATTTACTAAAGGCTTAAACGGACCTATAGTAAATATAGTATGGTCAATTTCAAATTGTGGGGTTTATCGATGCGCCGAAAGTATTCAAATAACGAAACGATTATCTGTTTCAATTGACCAAGACGCCATATCAATTGATCAATGGATAAAAGATGACCCCAAAAATATATGTCGCTATATTTGATCATGAAATGGACCCAGGCATTGTTGGATTATAAAAACTATCTTAAGATAGAGAGAGGGCTTTCGGAAAACTCAATATCCAATTATGCCCTGGATGTCCAAAAGCTTTCAGATTATCTCACTGAACACAAGATTGAGGTTTCTCCTATTGCTATTGACCAAGAAGCTGTTCAGCAATTCATTTATGAAATTGCAAAAAACGTCAATCCTAGATCTCAAGCACGGATTATTTCTGGATTAAAAGGCTTTTTCAACTATTTGGTTTTTGAAGATTATAGGGAGGATAACCCTATGGATTTGATCGAGACCCCAAAAATAGGTCGAAAACTGCCTGATACACTTTCTGTCGATGAAATCAACGAATTAATTAAGGCCATTGACCTATCAAAATCCGAAGGGGAACGGAACAGGGCCATTTTGGAAACTCTGTATGGTTGTGGGTTACGCGTATCTGAACTGATCAACCTTAAACTATCAGACCTGTATTTTGATGAGGATTTCATCAAGGTCACCGGAAAAGGAAACAAACAGCGATTTGTGCCAATAAGTGATGTCAACCAAAAATATATTTTCATTTATAAAAATGAGGTGCGGGTACATCAGAACATACAAAAAGAGCATGAGGACTATTTATTCCTGAACAGAAGAGGAAAGCAACTCACTCGAGCAATGATTTTTACTATTGTGAAACAGTTGGCCGAGAAAATTGGGCTCCATAAAACCATTAGTCCCCATACATTTAGACATTCGTTTGCTACGCATCTATTGGAAAACGGAGCAGATTTGAGGGCCATTCAACAAATGTTGGGCCATGAAAGCATTACCACAACTGAAATCTACATGCATGTCAACCGATCTCAGCTGGCCAAGGTTCTTAAAGAATTCCATCCTAGAAAATAGATTTTAGAATTTCAATTTAGTTCCCAATTCGAAACGAGTTTTTCCTTTTCCATAGCCAAGCTTGTTAAAATCAGGTTTGCCAATAGGTTGAATTATTTTTGCTTCTATGAGCATATTGGGATTTACCTCGTGCCCAACTCCAAAAAAAGCTTCTTGCAGTGGTTTAGGGTTTGGATATCCCCTTCCTTTATTCAGCAAATCAAACTCCCATTGATAACCTCCAATCAAATAAGCTTTCTCCCCAATATATTGCTTTAGTTGAACGGGAATATTGAAACGATCCGCAAAATAGCTTCTAAAGTGTTCACCTCCAACGCTGACCTCGGCGCCCTCTCTTATTGGCGCATTAACCCTGAACCAAGCATAATAGGAAGCAGAGTCAAATTCTGGGTAGTTAAAACCTTCAATATAAATAGGAGTTTCGTTTGTTGAGGCCTGGCCATAGGCATATTGTACATATCCAAATTGTACTACCAACAATAGCACAGTTATTCTACCAGCAGATTTTGAGAGGTTGATCATCTCAATGAAGTTACCTCATTCACCAAAAAATGGATTGAAGATTGGCTAAAGTTTAACCTTTACGGAAGTTTTTGGCCCTAAGCGGTCTAAATACGTCTGGACTTGGAGGTTTTATATTCGTTTTTAAAGGGACGAATGATCAATCGCGCCTCACGGTCAAACCTGATATAATTGTACACCCAATTGATGAACACCACCAATCGGTTTCTAAATCCAATCAAAAAATATAGATGGACAAACATCCATACAAACCAGGCAAATACCCCTTGAAACTTAAACTTTTCTAAATCCACAACAGCCTTGTTGCGCCCAACCGTTGCCATACTTCCTTTGTCCTTGTACACGAAGGGTTTCATAGGTTTTCCGTCTACCAATCTCACTAAATTTTCGCCAAGATTTCGCCCTTGTTGCATAGCTGGCTGCGCCATCATGGGGTGTCCGTGGGGAAATGACTCTGTTTCCATTTGTGCAACATCGCCAATGGCAAAAATCTCTTTAAATCCCTCAACTTGATGAAAACGATTGACTTTTAATCTGTTTCCCCTGCAAAGCAATTCCTTGGCATCCAACCCTTTTATGGTTACAGCCTGCACTCCTGCCGCCCAAATCAAAGTAGCAGTTTCAAAGGAGGTGTTGCTATCAGTGGAGACCTGCTTTCCATCATAGTCCAAAACTCGTACATCTTTCCAGACATTAACGCCTAAACCTTCCAAGAAACGTTCTGCTTTACGAGAGGCCACTTCACTCATAGCGGGAAGAATTCTATCACTTCCCTGTACAAGATTGATTTGTGCCCTACGTGTGTCCAAATCTGGATAATCCTTGGGTAGAATCCCTTTTTTGATTTCTGCCAAGGCACCGGCCAATTCCACTCCAGTAGGTCCTCCACCAACAATTACGAAATTCATAAGTGCATCTCGTTCATGAAGGTCATCGGTCAACAGGGCCTGCTCAAAATTTTCAAGAATTAGGCTGCGGAGATTCAATGACTGGGGAATAGTCTTCATGGCCATGCTTTTGGCCTCTATATTCTGGTTTCCAAAAAAATTGGTTTCAGAGCCTGTGGCAACCACCAAATAGTCATACCCAATAGCTCCAATATTTGTCTCTATCTTTTGCGCTCCAGTGTCAATTTTGTTCACCTCAGCCAATCGAAAATAAAAATTAGGGTATCCCTGCAATACTTTACGAATGGGGTAAGCAATGGAATCAGGCTCCAACCCTCCAGTTGAGACCTGGTACAAAAGTGGTTGAAATGTATGATAGTTATGCCTATCTAAAAGGACTACCTGCATTTCTTTTTTACTTAACTTCTTTGCTAAAGAAATGCCCCCAAAGCCACCACCAATAATAATGACCCGAGGAAAACTGGATTGCGGAATATTCATAGCTGACATGAGCGCAAATTTACGCATTCCAGCATCGACAAAACCATCCCTGCCCGTGTTTTTTAGTATCTTTAGGAGCTAACTCAAATACACTCCAAAAAATGAAGAAATTTTTCCTTTTCAGTATTGTTGCCCTATTGTCCACAACCCATATTCTTTCCCAAGAAAATAGAGAGACCGTTCTTAAAGGACTAAATGCCAAAACACAGGATTACGGCAGTATTGCACATGAAATCTGGGAATTGGCCGAGATGGGATACTTGGAAGAAAAAAGCTCTGCTTTATTGCAAAAAACGCTTTCGGACCAAGGGTTTTCAATTAAGAAAGGAATAGCAGGAATTCCAACTGCCTTTGTTGCGGAATATGGATCTGGTTCTCCAGTAATTGCTATCCTTGGAGAGTATGATGCCTTACCAGGCTTATCGCAACAAGCGGTCCCTGAGAAAAAGTCGGCCAACAAAGCTGCGGGACATGCCTGTGGACACCATCTTTTTGGTACAGCCTCTACTGCCGCCGCCATTGCGGTGAAAGATTGGCTAAAGTCCAACAAAGTGCAGGGAACCATACGATTTTATGGTTGCCCGGCCGAAGAAGGGGGATCGGGAAAAGTTTATATGGTACGTGAAGGGGTGTTCAATGATGTAGATGTTGCCCTGCATTGGCATCCAGGCTCTCAAAATGCGGCAAGCGCTGGAGCAGCTTTGGCAAACAAATCGGCTAAATTTAGGTTTTATGGCACCTCGGCCCATGCTGCCGGAGCCCCTGAAAGAGGTCGCTCTGCATTAGATGGGGTTGAAGCTATGAACATGATGGTCAACATGATGCGTGAACATATTCCTCAAGAAGCTAGAATACATTATGTCATCACCGATGGCGGAAAAGCACCAAATGTGGTTCCTAACTTCGCAGAAGTGTACTATTATTCCCGCCACAACAACAGAGATGTTGTCATTGATATTTTTGATAGGATCGTAAAAGCAGCTGAAGGAGCCGCTTTGGGTACAGGGACCAAAATGGACTATGAGATGATTGGCGGCACACATGAGCTCTTGGCCAATCTTACCCTTCAAAAAATTATGCATGATAACTTGACCAAAGTTGGAGGAATCACCTATAGCGATGAAGAAAAGGCATTTGCCGAGAAAATATCCAAGAGTATGGGATATGAAACTTTGGATATGGAAAGAGCCAAAGGTGTTCAACCATATAAAGAAATTGCCAGAGCTTATGGTTCTACAGATGTTGGCGATGTCAGCTTTACAGTGCCAACCGTAGGGATGTCAGCTGCAACTTGGGTCCCTGGGACTCCTGCCCATAGTTGGCAGGCCGTAGCAGCAGGGGGAACTTCCATTGGCCCCAAAGGAATGATGGTAGCAGCCAAAACCATCACACTTACTGCAATAGACCTTTTTGAAAAGCCAGAGATTGTTTCCAAAGCAAAAGCCGAACTTGAAGAAAGACGTGGTAAGGATTTTAAATACATACCATTATTAGGAGACCGACCTCCGGCCTTGGATTATCGCAAATAATCCCATTTTATCCAAAGAGTGTAACAAAACTCATGATTTGGGTACTTATAGGGTAAACTACCAACCAATTAGTGGACAAGGAACTGGAACATCGTTTTGTGACGGAGCTTGAGAACAATCAGAATATTGTTCACAAAGTATGTAGCCTGTATACAAATGACAGGGATTCGCATAACGATTTATTCCAGGAAATAACAATCCAGCTATGGAAGGCCTATCCAAAATTCAGGGGAGATTCCAAATTCAGTACGTGGATGTACCGTGTGGCCCTGAACACCGCGATAACCCTCTATAGAAAGTCCAAGAAAAGAATTAAGACAAAAGACTATGATTCGTTGATCTTTAAGATAAAAGCCGACGAATATGATGATACCCAGGAAAGACAATTGAAATTAATGTACGATGCGGTTAAACAACTGGGTGATATTGACAAGGCATTGGTCTTTTTGTACCTAGAGGACAAGGACTATTCGGAAATATCCGAAACCCTTGGTATAACAGAAGTAAATGCCCGCGTGAAGATGAACCGGGTAAAAAATAAATTAAGAACCATACTAAATCCGTAAACTATGTTGGATGAACTGGAACTCTTAAAAAAGGATTGGCAAAAAAAGGAAGAACACCTTCCTAAATTGTCCTATGATCAGATTTACAAAATGATTTGGAAGAAATCATCCTCAATAGTAAAATGGATTTTTTACATCAGCATAATTGAGTTTATACTTCCACATTTGCTCTATCTGGTTCCATCCATGAGAAACAACCTCGATATCTATTCAAATCTGGGTTTGACCAACGTGTTTTTAGTCATCAGCATTCTTCAATATGTGGTGATTTTCTATTTCATCTACCAGTTCTATAAAAGATATCAGGAAATATCAGTCTTGGATAGCGCAAAACAACTTACTTCCAATATTCTACGGACGAGAAAAACGGTCAAGCATTATGTAATCTTTTCCCTTTCCATGGTGCTTCTCACTTTTTTAATGCTCATTATCGGCATTTATTTTAGTGATAATGTATTGGAGACCCTTGGTCTAGCTGGAAAAATGGACTCTGTACCAATTGAAAAGGCGAAATTTATCATCATGGCCAGTTTTGCCATATTTGGAGTCTTGTTCACCTTGGCTTTGGGTGGTATTTATTTTCTCCTTTATGGACTACTGACGAGAAAATTGAGAAGAAACTTCAGAGAATTGCAAAAATTGGAGGTTTAATCTCCCCGGTAACTGTATCTCCTTTTTTGATGCTCCTCTTCATAAGCGGCAAGTTCATCTTGCGAAATCACTTTTAAGAACGATGGGTGTTGTTCTATGGCATACTCCAGTTTTTCTATGATGGAATCTATAGATTCATTTTCATAATCTATCTCTAGAGGAGCCTTTACCTGCATGGACTGTAATATCCCTTTCTTCTTGACCCGAAGTCCTTTTTTATCAAAGGAACGCCTAAACCCATCAATAACAACAGGCACCACAATAGGTTTATATCTTTTTATGATATGTGCCGTACCTTTCCGCAATGGTTTCCAAGGCGTAGTAGTACCTTGGGGAAACGTAATTACCCAACCATCATTCAATGCTTTGGCTATGTTACTGATATCACTCATCTTAACCTGCCTGTTCACATCCTGCCCACCTGCACGCCAAGTACGCTCAATACTAATAGAGCCGGCATAGGCCAAAATCTTGGTCAGCAGACTCTTTTTCATCGTCTCTTTAGCAGCTACATAATAGATATTGAGTTTAGGATTCCAGAGGTAGCCAAGATTTTTGATACTGTCGTCCCTGCCTTTTAAACTGGCATTGAACACATGGAACATAGCTACAACATCTGCAAAGTAGGTCTGGTGATTGCTTACAAAAAGAACATTGGTTTCAGGGAGGTCTCGAATAACCTGAGAGCCTTCTATTTCCAATGTATTGAACCCCTTATAACGCTGGTGGGTAATCATACCTGCAATACGGATCAGCCAACGTTTCAAAAACAAAATGTGACCAAAAGGGTTCGTTTTGAATAATCCCATAGGGTAACGGTTAAGAGGCAAATTTACAAAATAGCCTTTAAAGCACTTGTTTTAGAAGCTCCTTGATTTCGCTCATCATCATGGCAGTGGCACCCCAAACCGTATAACCATTTAATTTGTAGGCAGGTACGTGGATGTTCTTGGCGTATGACGTACTGAGAGTTTCCTCAATATGGTTAGAGTCATCCAAAAAATCACGTAGATACACTTCTACCAATGCCTCAACTTCACTTTCTTGAATTAAAAAAGGCTTTGGTCTGTGATAAATGCCCAAATAAGGCTGCACCATAAAGTTGCTCGGTGGAATGTAAATCTCACTCAACTCTTTGATGACCTCAATTTCATTTGGATGCACCCCCACTTCCTCATGCGTCTCCCTCAAAGCGGTATCCTTTAAATCCTTATCAAATTCTTCAACTTTTCCACCGGGAAAGCCAATTTGATTGGAATGCACCCCTTCGTATGCCTTTCGTAAAATGAGCAGTAACCTGGTTTCCTCTTGAAAATCTGGATAAAAAAGAGCCATCACTCCGGCTCTCTTGGGGTTCATTTGTTCAACCCTGTTGGATTTTAGCCATTGAATACGCAACTCGGGGGACATTTTGTGATGTGAATCAGTCCCGGGAAGTGGTAGATTTTTTATTTTTAGTGCCAGTTGACAAAAATCCTTAAAATCCATGTTGTTAAGACAATTGGCTTTCTCTCTAAGTTTAGTATTCTTTTTCAGCTCCTGCGGGGAAACTCCCAAAAAGGAGAATTCCACTAACGAAAATACCATCAAAAAAAATGATACCCTGGTTTTATCCGAAGAAAATGAAGTTGAACCAAAGAAAAATGAAGAACAAGAAGAAGCTTTTGTACTCGATGAAGAGAATGTAATCGATTTTTTCTTCAATTATGCAAAAGAACTCAAGGCCAATAAGGTAAAATTAACCACTACCATGGGCAGTTTTACGGTGGAACTCTACGACAATGTGCCCTATCACAAAGCCAATTTTATCTACCTGGCCCGCAAGCAGTATTTTGATAGCACACAATTCCACCGTGTGGTCAAGGATTTTATAATTCAGGGTGGAAACTCAGATGATAAAAGAACCTCTAAAAAACGGAGAGAGATAGGACGTTATCTTTTACCTCCGGATGCTAAAAAGGGCTATAAGCACCATAGGGGCACCATTTCTATGCCCAGCAGTGAGCGGGATAATCCCCATAAATTGGCCTCGCCCTATGAATTTTTTATTGTGGTCACAAAACCAGGATCATATCATTTAGACGGTTCCTACACCCCTTTTGGACGTGTTGTTGAAGGAATGGATGTAGTGGATGCCATAAACAATGTTCCCGTTGGAGATGGGGACTGGCCCTGGCAAAGTATCTACATTCTTAAGGCCGAAGTACTATAAACCGAAAAACAAAAAGCATGGTACAGACTAAAGAACATACCTATTCGGATGGCAAGGAAACCTACCAGGGAGTTATAGCATTTGATGACGCTTTTGAAGGTAAAAGACCCCTAGTTCTTGTATCCCATACTTGGGTAGGGCAATCAGATTTTGAAACCAACAAAGCCGTTGAGCTTGCGAAGTTGGGGTATTTGGCATTTGCCATTGATGTCTACGGAAAAGACAAAAGAGCAAACAATCCATCGGAAGCCGAAGCCTACATGAATGAAATGTTGGCAGACCGACAAGAACTGCTAAACAGACTTTTGCTGGCCATGGATTCCTTAAAACAGCATGAGTTGGCCGATGTTGAAAAAATTGGAGCTATTGGTTTCTGCTTTGGAGGTAAATGTGCGCTGGACCTTGCCCGCTCAGGAGTGGACATCAAGGGCGTGGTAAGTTTTCATGGAATTTTTGATCCTCCCGGAATTGACCATGAAGGAGACATAAAAGCCAAGGTTTTGGTCCTACATGGATGGGAAGACCCATTGGCCTTGCCCAAGGATATTGAAATGCTCGGAAAAGAACTTACCGAACGGAATGCCGTTTGGGAAATGGATATTTTTGGCCATACCGGTCATGCGTTCACCAACCCAAATGCAAACGCTCCCGAACAAGGCATGCAATACAACTCACTGGCAAATGCTCGCGCATGGAAACGTATGGTTACGTTTTTTGAAGAAGTTTTTGCCAGTTGAACCTGAATCTAGGAGACTGACCCGATAACCTGTACTCTCTTGAAGCGCTATAGATTCTTTTTCGCTGTGGCTCCCATAGCATTAAAAGTGCGGCAATAATAATTAGGTTTTTGATGATGTACTGCCCTAAAAGCGTCAAGTGCAACGGACCATCGTTGAAGGTCTCATTTGGAAAAAATAGTAATGGCGCAAAGGTAAAGACCATATGTACCAGTGCCAAAAACACTGTGGCCCTCCTCCAAAGGCTCAAAATCAGGAACAATCCTATTCCAACCTCCCAAACGGCCAAAAGTATTATTGAAATATCACCAGGAATCAATCCAAAAGTCAGTTCATGAATAGTATTTTTTGCAAGTCCCTCTGCTGGACTAAGGTCTGGGAAAAACTTCAATGTCCCGAACCATAGATAAACCAATCCTACTGAAATGGCTAAAAGGCTGTTCTTGGTTTTCAATCTCATTGTGTACTTTGTTTGATTGTTGAATCTAGGTCTTTTTTAAGCCAGCCTTTCTTGCAGGCTGTTAGGTTTTATCAAACCGAGTCCAAAATACCATTATGAAAACAGCCTATCGGCTAATAAAACCCTAAAAAAAATTAAGCGACGGTTAATTGTATTAATGAAAGATTAATCAAACTTAAAGAATGGATATATTTGGTTTATTTAGTGTGAGTTTTGAAAAGACGGGGCATTTATATCATCATTTTTGCGGTATCCATTCTAGGTTTGGCCCTGATTCAGTATAAATATCTCCAAATAGGGCTAAGTCTCGCCAAGGTGCAGTTCAATAGAAAAGTCCAGGATGCCGTCGTAGAAATCGAAAATGACCTTAGCTCCACAAATCAACTTACCTTCTTGGTGGGCAAGGCTCTGCAAAAGGACGATAGCTATTTTAAACTAAGTGTGGACAGCATCCAAGATGCATCCAGTCACTTTCTAAACGATTTTATTACGGAAAAACTGGTAAGCCACGGTGTGGAAACCAAATTTTCGTACGATTTATTTTCCAAGGACAGCCTTTACTACCTAAAGTCTCCGTCAGTTTTCAAAAAGAAGGAAAATCTGGCCACCTACCCTATTCAATTGCACGGATATCTACCGGAATTATTGGATCAACGATTGGTCTTGGAACTTCAATTTGAAAACCTAAACAATTACTTTTTAAGCCAGCTCAATGGCCTCACCTTCCCCAGTCTCCTTTTTATTCTAGGGATAATCATAGCCATTGTTTGGGCACTTAGAACCTATTATTGGCAGCAAAACGTAATCACAACCACCAACGAGTTTATCAATAACCTTACCCACGAGCTCAAGACTCCCGTCTTCTCAATAAGCCTAGCCACAAAACTATTGGAGGAAAATGCAGACCCAAAACAACAACATGTGGTGTCCCTTATCAGACAGCAAACCGAACGACTTTCAGGACATATTGATAAGGTATTGGAGCTGGGAAACCTAGAACACAAGAAAAGTGTAATTACTATGGAGGAGTTGGATTTTGAGCCTTATCTATCAAAACTTTGTGAAGAGTTTGGTACCTTATCCTCTATTGAAGGGATTGATTTTGAATACAAGCTTGAAGATGGCCCATATTGGATAAATGCTGAAAGATTCCATCTTGAAAATGCAGTCAACAACCTTCTGGACAATGCCAAGAAATATTCGGAAAGCCCAAAAATCTTATTGAATTCCTTTAAAAAAGGAAGTAAATTGATTGTTGAGGTAGTAGATAATGGCAAGGGCATACACCCTGAAGACCATCAAAAAATATTCAAGAAATATTATCGCGTGGGCAATGGCAATGTACACGATGTAAAAGGTTATGGCCTGGGACTCAATTATGTAAAACGGGTCATTGATAGGTTCAAGGGAAAAATAGTCCTTGAAAGCGAACCGGACAAAGGAACTAGAATAACTATAGAGCTACCGTTGAGAAAAAATGGAAATGATGCATAAGATATTATTGGTAGAAGATGATGAATCATTGGGGTATTTACTTTCCGAATACCTAAAAATGAAATCATTGGACGTTGTTTGGGCAAAAAATGGAAAAAAGGCCCTTGAGATTATAGAACATGATCTCTTTGATTTAATCGTTCTGGATGTGATGATGCCCCAAATGGACGGATTCACTTTGGCCACATACATTAAGAAGAGGCATCCGGATATGCCATTCATTTTTCTAACAGCCAAATCCATGAAAATAGATGTGCTCAAAGGTTTTTCTTTGGGTGCCATGGATTACCTCAAAAAACCAATAGACGAAGAAGAGTTGGTTACACGAATCATGGCGCATCTATCTCGACTGGAAAAAACCGGACTGGCATCCACCCAAAAAGAAATTATACAGATCGGGAACTACGAGTTTGACAGTAGAAATCACAAACTGCTTATCAATGGTAAGGAAATACGCTTGACGGCTCGCGAGAATGAACTGCTCAAATTTCTTGTACAGAACAAAAACAATCTATCCTCCCACAAAGATATTTTGGTTCGAATTTGGGGAAATAACGATTATTTCAACCGCAAAAGCCTAAACGTTTTCATTACCCATTTGCGCAAACATTTTGAGCATGACCCAGCCATAAAAATTGAAAACATTCATGGTAGAGGTTTTATTCTTAAAGTAGAAGAATAGATACTTTCCACTAGAAAACTATGAGGTTTTCTTGTAGATATTGGGTAGACTAATGCCAAATTTTACCGCTAAAAGCCTAAGAACAATGACCACAAAAATAGCTGTCAAGTAAGCATAACTTGCTGGAATGGGCAGCAACAATAAAAGAAAATAGCTGGCTCCACCCAATATACAGGCAGTAGCATAAATTTCCTTTCTAAAAATAACAGGGATTTCATTGCAAAGGATATCCCTGGTCACACCTCCAAAACAAGCGGTCATAGTGCCTAAGGCAACACACATTATCGGTGAGAGATTGGCTTGAAGCCCTTTTTCAATCCCGACCATAGTATAAAGACCAATGCCTATGGTATCGAACAAAAAAAGGGATTTCCTTAAATATTTTAGCTGGCTTGCAAAAATTATGGCAAAAACTACAGCAATGAAAATTGTGGTCACGTAGGTCAAGTCCCGCATCCATACCACAGGTGTATTTCCAATCAATAAATCCCTTAAGGTTCCACCCCCAATGGCTGTTACAAAAGCAATGATCAATACTCCAAATAGGTCCAATCGCTTTTCCATGGCTACCAACACCCCAGAAATGGCAAAGGCCACGGTACCCAAAATATCAATGGTTTGATAAAGCATGACTACATTTTTTGGGTGTAATAGTTATAATCCTTCAGAACAGTGTCCAAAAAGGGCACATCATAGAGATTGGAGTTAGTTTGTAGGATACTCTCAACCTTTACCCGAAGCGCGGTCAAGGTCTTGAAGTCCCCACTCTTTTTGGCAATAAGAAATGTCTCCTTTATAAGGCGGACATCTTTGTCCGATAGTAAGGTAACATTGGTAAACTGCGGGGTATATTCATCATTGATTTCTTCAAGAATGGTATGGGAGACCTTGGTTTTTCTCTTGGTACTGATTACTACGGTTCCAGCGGCTGCATCACCTACCCGTTGCCTTCTTTCCGTAAAAAGTATACTCAAAATACCGATTGAGCCTAAGAAAATCCAGATATCCACCAAACGCAACATCCATCTTACCAACAAATTGCTCCAATGCACGGGAGATCCATCCAACCTTACCACTCGCATCTTCATCAACATTTTTCCAACGGTCTGTCCGTTGAAAATACTGTGCATCAAAAGCGAATAGAACATGGCCGGCAAGAAAATAAGTGCCGCCAATCCACGTTGGGTCCAGGTGTCCTCATATATAAACCCAATGGCGTTGCTGATCAAACTTACCAGATAGGCATACATGTACAGGATGAACCCATCAATTAAAAAAGCAACAATTCGCTCTCCAATACTTACTATCTTATAATCTAAGTTGACATTTTGCGTTGTATTGATTTGGAGGTTACCCATATAACCGTAATTTTAGCTTTAGGAATTTCTAATATGCGCGAAGCAGCCTTTGTGAAGCAAAATAAGGAAAAATGGATCGCTTTTGAAAAAGCGATTTCATTAGGTTCCAACACCGACCCAGATGCCCTTGTTGATGGATATATCCAGCTTACAAATGACTTGGCCTACGCGCAAACCTATTACGCTGAAAGTAAGACATTATTGTATCTGAACTCATTAGCTTCACAAGCCCACCAAAAGATTTACAAGAACAAAAAAGAATCGGGCAACCGTATTATTGAGTTCTGGAAACAGGAATTTCCACTCTTTTTTAAACAATATCACAATACTTTGCTGGTAACTTTCCTTGTATTCTTGACAGCTACGGCAATCGGTAGTATTTCTGCTCTCAACGATTCCTCCTTTGTGCGCCTTATACTGGGAGATGCCTATGTAAATGAGACCTTGAACAACATTGCCAAAGGTGAGCCGACCGCAATTTATAAGAGTGGAAGTGAAATAGGTACTTTTTTAGGAATTACCATCAACAATATTAGAGTGGCCTTTTTGGCATTCGCCTTCGGTGTTATCACCAGCATTGGCACCATTTATATCCTTTTTAGCAATGGGGTTATGTTGGGAGCTTTTGTAACCTTCTTTTACACCAAAGGTGTATTTTTTGAAGCAAATAGGCAGATATGGTTGCATGGAACCATAGAAATCTCCGTAATTATTATTGCCGGATGTGCGGGCCTTATCATGGGCAACAGTATTTTGTTCCCCAAAACATTTTCCAGACGGGTTTCTTTTATGAAAGGTGCCAAAGATGGATTAAAAGTGGTGGTCAGCACCATTCCATTTTTTATCATCGCTGGGTTTATTGAAGGATTCATAACCAGATATGCCAATATGCCGGACTGGTTGGCATTTTTGATCATCGGAGGTTCTTTGTTCCTGATTATCTTCTATTACATTATTTACCCAATTCAATTGAACAGATTACATGAAAGACAAATACATAGAGCTTAGGATCAACCGCGATTTTGGGGATATCCTTACCACCTACTTTGATTATTTAAAACAGAACATCAAAAAATTCACCAATGTTTTTTTGAGCTACAACGGAATCTTTCTTGTAGGCCTTTTAATCACCAGTTACCTATTGGTATCAGGATTTGTGGGGATGATTTCGGAAAGTTCTGGCTGGTATGGGGTGGACACCGGTCAAAGCAACGAGGAAACCTACTGGATCTATATCATTGCGGGGGGTATTCTGTTCTTTGTAATCTTCCTCATGGTTGCTGGATTAAATTTTAGTCTCAGTTCCTCTTACCTCATCAAATACGAAAAACACAAGGGTCAAAATTTCACTAAGTTGGATGTTTGGAACCTAACCAAAGTTAACTTTGGCAACACGGTCGTATTTATTCTTTTGTTGGTTCCAATATATCTACTGTTTATGATTGCTTCGGTAATTTTTGCATTTATTCCCCTTTTGGGAATGTTTGCACAGTATATCCTCCAGTTTCTTCTCACTGCATGGATAGGGGTCTCATTTTTCAGCATGCTATCAGAAAAAAAGGGAGTAACCGATGCCTTTGGTGAGGGCTGGAACCTGGTAACCAAAAACTTTTGGAAATCCATTGGCGTCAACTTTATCCTGGGACTACTGAACGGACTACTGTTTTTTATTATTCTGATCATTCCCGGAATTCTAGTAGGAATCTATACTTTTCATGTGGTGGAAAACAACATTGATGTTGGAGCCTCCATTGTTTCAACCATTGTCTATACCATTGGACTATGTTTATTGCTTATTTTAATGGTTTATGCCCAGTGCCTATCGCAATTTATTAATGGAATCCTCTTCTACGCCCTTCATGAAAAAACATACAACATCAATACCCGAAGTAAAATAGAACAAATAGGACAGAACGATCAGTGATCCAAAGAATATTCACCATACTTCTTGTGTTTTGGGCATCCTTTTCATTGGCCCAAAATGATTCTATTGTCATTCCCACCGATCAAGAATCCATATTGACCGAGCGGGACTTCAATGAAGAATTGAATAAAAAGTACACTGGCAGTGATTTCAACTATGAAATCAAAACTGGGGAATCCCAAAATTTGCTGGCCCGTTTTCTTAGATGGCTGTTGAACAGTATTGGGGAAACCTTTGGTTTTGATATTTCTCCGCAGACCTTATTGATTCTGGAATACATCATCTATGCATTGATGGGGCTCTTGGTCATCTATTTGCTGGTGAGGGTGTTCATCAATGAAAAGTTCAACGCTATATTTTCCAAAAAGGCTAAATCTATTGTAGATATAGACCTAGCAGAACAGCATATTGAAAATGTTGATTTGGATGCCTTGATGTCAGAGGCGCTGAACACCAAAAATTATAGATTGGCCGTACGATATCAATTCCTGAAAATTCTGAAGTCGCTCTCTCAACAAGGAATCATTGAATGGCATTTTGACAAGACCAATATGGACTATCAACGTGAAATAGGACAGGTTGACTTGCAAAAAGAATTTAAAAGAGCTTCCTATCTCTATGAGAACATCTGGTACGGGGAGCAGCCCATAGATGAAAAGGGTTATGCCAGGACGAGCTCACATTTTATCCATTTAAACAGCATAATTCCGCAGTAGCTATGGATAGAAGGTCAAAAATCGTAATCGGCATATTTGTCCTAGCGGTCTTAGGAATAATCATCACCGAGATTGTACGTCCAAAGCCCCTCAATTGGCGCCCATCATATACCTCCACGGACAAAATTCCATTTGGGTGTTATGTGCTCTACAATGAACTTCCTTCTCTTTTTGTCAATGATACTATCAAAACCATTGATAAAAGTGTGTATGATGTACTTGTGGAAACAGATACTACGTTGTCCTCAAATTATCTATTCGTCAACGAATTTGTGGATTTGGACAAACAAGAAACTAATCAACTTTTGGATTATGTAGATAGAGGGAACACTGTTTTTATATCGGCAACCGGCTTTGGCTGGGAGCTAATGGATACCTTGAACATCAACATAGCCTCTGATTATAATCTCATGGAGGGTACCGCAGTACTTAGTTTGACCCATAAAAAATTTAAGCAAGAAGAGTTTAAGCTGTCCAGGGGGATTTTTAACTCCCATTTTACCAGTGTTGATTCTACCAACACTACAATTCTGGGGCACATTACCTACACCAAGGAAAATTACCTGGAAGGCCAACCCAATGAACGGGTCAGTAGGCCCAATATGATTAAGACCAAATTTGGAAAAGGCTCGTTCATCATCAACACCACGCCCCAGGCCTATTCCAATTATTACATGCTAACGGGCAATCAAGATTATGTTTCGCATTCGTTTTCTTATTTACCAGATGAAGATCTTCTTTATTGGGACGATTATAAAAAGGCTGGGAGGGTAATCATAGATTCGCCCATGCGCTTTGTACTTACCCAAGTTTCATTAAAGTGGGCCTATTACCTTACTGTGATTGGTATTTTGTTATTTGTCTTTTTCCGTGGCAAAAGAGAACAACGGATAATCCCGATAATAGAACCTCTGAAAAATTCGTCAGTGGAATTTGCACAGGCCGTAGGCTCACTATATCACCAGAACAAGGACTATACGGATTTGGTAAACAAAAAATTGAACTATTTTATGGCATATTTAAGGAATCGATACTATATAGATACCTCAAGCCTTAATGAAAAAACCGTTCAACTATTGGCCTCAAAGGCCGGTAAGAGCATAAAAGAAACCAAGGAACTTATAGAATTAATCCTAGGATTGAAGAACAAAAAGATACATTCCGAACAGGACAGTATTGAACTTAATAAAAAGATAACCGCTTTTAAGCAATAAATACATGGAAGAACAAGAACTACAAGACGATTCACTACAATTTAGCTCCAGAGTGGATCTTACCCAGTTACAAGAAGCCGTTTCCAAAATTAAATCCGAATTGGGAAGAGTGATTATTGGTCAACATGATATGATCGAACTGTTGATCATTTCAATTTTGGCCAACGGACATTCCCTAATTGAAGGAGTTCCCGGAGTTGCCAAAACGGTTACCGCTAAGTTACTGGCAAAGACCATGAATGTAGATTTCAGCCGTATTCAATTTACCCCGGACCTGATGCCCAGCGATATTTTAGGCACGTCGATTTTTAATGTAAAAACTTCCGAGTTTGAATTTAAAAAAGGGCCGCTTTTCTCCAATATCATTCTAATTGATGAAATCAACCGGGCTCCGGCAAAAACACAGGCCGCCCTTTTTGAGGCCATGGCCGAAAGGCAAATCACTATGGATGGCACAGAATATCCCATGGAACCTCCTTTTTTGGTATTTGCCACCCAAAACCCTATTGAACAAGAGGGAACCTATAGATTGCCCGAGGCCCAATTGGACCGTTTTCTTTTTAAGATCAATGTGGAATATCCATCCCTTGAGGAAGAAATCAAAATATTGGAAAGCAAGCACGAACAAAAAGACCAAATAGAGGAAGATTTGGTGAACACCCTTCTTACAGCCAAACAGATTGCGGAGTACCAAAGAACCATCAAGGAAATTATAGTAGAGAAAAATCTACTCAAATATATTGCTTCCATTGTGGACAATACCAGAACCAATGCCAATCTTTACCTAGGGGCCTCTCCAAGGGCTTCCATTGCTATTATGGATGCGTCGAAGGCGTTGGCTGCTATTAACGGGCGAGATTTTATTATCCCCGACGATATTAAAAAGGTGGCAATTCCGGTTTTGGGACACCGTATCATGTTGACTCCTGAACGTGAGATGGAAGGGCTAACGGCCCATCAAGTGGTGAAACAGATCGTGGACAGCATTGAAATACCAAGATAGACACAACTTGTGAAGAAACTTTTTAGGCCCATATACCTTCAGAAGCGGCTTTTTATAGCTCTGACAGTAATCATTGTAGGATTTTTGCTTTCCTATATGATTCCAAGCCTTTATGGAGCTTTTAAGGTTTTGTTTTTTGTTTTTCTACTGATTTTAATCGTTGATGTTTTGTTGTTATTTGCCTCCAAAGGGCAAATCCAAGGAAAACGAACATTGCCCGATAAGCTATCCAACGGGGATGAAAATCCTATTCAGTTACAGATCTCAAACACATATCTTTTTACGGCCACCGTTAAGGTCATCGATGAGATTCCTTTTCAATTTCAAAAAAGGGATTTTGGTATGACCAGCAAAATAGCCAGTGGTGGTGCCAAAAAATATGGATACCAGCTAAGGCCTACCGAACGTGGAGTGTATTCCTTTGGAAGCTTAAACCTATTTGCCAGTTCACCTATAGGTTTTCTCTCTAGAAAATACACTTTTGATGAAGCTCAGGAAGTCCCGGTTTATCCTTCTTTTTTACAGCTTCAGAAATACGACCTTATCGCTTTTACCAGCAGACTACACGAATACGGCCTAAAAAAAATAAGGCGAATAGGCCATACCATGGAGTTTGAACAGATCAAAGACTACGTTCTTGGTGATGATATTAGAAACATTAATTGGAAAGCCACGGCAAAACGGGGGCAATTGATGGTGAACCAGTTCCAGGATGAAAAATCACAACCTATTTATTCAGTAATCGACAAGGGAAGGGTCATGAAAATGCCTTTCAACGAGCTTAGTTTATTGGATTATGCCATCAACGCCACATTGGTCATCAGCAACATCGCCCTGAAAAAACAGGATAAGGCCGGGATGTTTTCTTTTAGCGATAAGATTGAAAACAGAGTGGTTGCCGAACGTCGTAGTTCACAGATGAATCTGATACTGGAAACACTTTACAACATGGAAACCAACTTTGTTGAGAGTGATTTTAGCAGACTTTATATTGATGTAAAACGTAGTTTGAACCAGCGCAGCCTCCTTCTTCTCTATACCAATTTTGAGACCATGGATGCCTTGCACAGGCAACTCCCTTATTTGGTAGCGATGGCCAAACAACATTTATTGGTGGTCATATTTTTTGAGAATACAGAACTTCTCAAGTTTGCAGATAAAAAGTCGGGAACGGTACGGGAGATTTTTGAGCAGACCATCGCGGAAAAATTCATTTATGAGAAAAAACTCATTGTCAATGAACTGCGCAAGCATGGCATACAAACCATTTTGACCAAACCTGAAAACCTGACCATCAATACCATAAACAAGTATTTGGAAATCAAGGCCCGAGGGCTAATCTAAAAAACAGTTATTGAAAAATTTGTGGGGAAAGTCCCAGAGAAATCAATGACGGGGGTTGGTCACCATTTAGCTTCAGCACAGTGTATTCTTCGTACTGGTCAATTTTGTTACGCTTTGTCTGCCTTTTTGTATAGCTTCCTCTGAGTCTTTTTTTATTGTTCTTTTTGGAAAAAAGTTCGATAGTAACGCCTACAGTCACACCTCCCAATACCGTGGCTGCTAAATCATCATTATCCCAGCCATTATCTCTTTGTCCGGAATCCACGGCTTCCTTTGCAACACCAATAAGGGTGCTTCCGGCAACTGAACCTACAAAGGTCCATAACCGATTTCCATCGGACATTTGCTTTGCAATTCCTGCTCCGGCAAGACCAAATAAGTTTCCGCCTAGAAAATGAAGTGCTTTATCTCGCTCCACCTGACCATGGCAATATGAAGCAAGCATAAAAAGGACCAATGTGGGGATTAGTGTTCTCATGCGCGGGGTAAATGTATAAAAAGTTAGTGATTTATGGGCTTAATTCCCTAAAAGTCTTGCACTTCCGTTTTTGCTCTTTTAAATTCCGCCATCAAATCCTCAACTATTTGACCTGCAGGTTTAATGTCGTTGATCAAGCCCGATACCTGCCCTATTTCAAGTTCACCTTCATTCAAATCACCTTCAAACATACCTTTTTTTGCCCTTGCTCTTCCAAGCAACTCTTTTAATTCTTCAACGGATGCTCCATTGGCATAAGCTTCTTGCACATCCATAAAAAACTTATTTTTTAGCATTCTTACTGGAGCAAGTTCCTTTAAGGTCAACAGGGTGTCCCCTTCCTGGGCTTTTACCACCATTTCCTTGAAAAGCATATGGGATGATGCTTCCTCACTAGCAACAAACCTGCTTCCTACCTGCACTCCGTCTGCTCCTAGTACCATCGCGGCCAACATGGCTTTTCCAGTAGCAATACCTCCTGCGGCTATCAACGGAATCTGAATTTTCTCTTTGACCGAGGGAATAAGTACCATCGTTGTGGTTTCGTCCCTTCCATTATGACCTCCAGCTTCAAAACCTTCTGCGACTATGGCATCTACCCCAGCTTCTTGGGCTTTAAGGGCAAATTTGATGCTACTGACCACATGTACAACGGTAACCCCATGTTCTTTTAAAAAGCTCGTCCAGGTCTTTGGGTTTCCTGCAGAGGTGAAAACTATTTTTACTCCCGAATCCACAATAATCTGCATCAACTCATCAATTTGAGGATACAGCATGGGCACATTTACCCCGAAAGGTTTGTCGGTAGCTTTTTGGCATTTTTGAATATGTTCTTTGAGCACATCGGGATACATGCTTCCTGCTCCCAATAACCCCAATCCTCCGGCATTGGACACGGCGGAGGCCAACCTCCAACCACTTGCCCAAATCATGCCTCCTTGTACAATAGGAAATTGGATACCGAAAAGCTGCGTAATCTTGTTTTCTGCCATATTAAGATATTACCCCAGAGCCAACGAGTTCATCATCCAGGTACCAAGCTACAAACTGCCCCTCTGTTATTGCTGATTGTTTTTCATCGAAATCGACATAGAGTCCATTTTCAATTTTGTACAAAGTGGCTTTTTGAAGAGGTTGTCTATATCTTATCCGGGCCATCACCTTCATGCTTTCATCTACCTCCAAGGCCAAATCAGGTCGAACCCAGTGCAGTTCGTCTTCTTTTACAAAAAGTGTATGCCTGTACAGCCCCGGATGCATCTTACCTTGACCAGTGTATATAATATTGTTGTCCACATCTGTATCAATCACAAACAATGGTTCTTTGGTACCGCCAACATTAAGCCCCTTTCGTTGCCCAATAGTAAAATAGTGTGCTCCCTGGTGCTCTCCGACCACTTTTCCATCATTTTGAGCATAGGCGCGTTTCTCCGCCAAAAACTTAAGTTCTTCTCGCTTGTTAGAAAACTCTGGAGCTTGAACTGAAAATTGGGAGGCATCACTTGGGACTTCAACAATAATTCCTTTTTTGGGCTTTAATTTTTGTTGTAGAAACTCAGGTAGATGTACTTTGCCCACAAAGCACAGCCCTTGTGAATCTTTTTTATCTGCTGTGATCAAATCGTTTTCCGCAGCTATTTTCCTAACCTCTGGTTTGGTAAGCTCACCAATTGGGAACAACGTTTTTGCCAATTGCTCCTGTGATAATTGACATAGGAAATAGGATTGATCTTTATTGTTATCCTTCCCGGCCAAAAGTTGATAGGTTTCAGTGCCATCATCATTTTTGATGATACCTTTTCTGCAATAATGCCCGGTGGCCACATAATCTGCGCCGAGTTGTAGTGCAATTTTCAGGAAAACATCAAACTTTATTTCCCGATTGCACAAAACATCCGGGTTTGGAGTTCTTCCCTTCTCATATTCACTGAACATATAATCCACAATGCGCTCCTTATATTCGGCGCTCAAATCAACCGTTTGAAAAGGGATTCCCAATTTTTCAGCCACAATCAAGGCATCATTACTATCCTCAAGCCATGGACATTCTTCAGAAATGATTACCGTGTCATCATGCCAATTCTTCATAAACAGCCCTATGACCTCGTAACCCTGTTCTTTGAGCAGGTGTGCCGTTACACTGGAATCTACTCCTCCAGAAAGTCCTACAACTACCTTTTTCATCTCTTCCTCTTAAAGCTGCAAAAGTACAAAATTGGTAATCATTGATGGCAAAATGGTTTACTCTCCAAGCCGCTCAAAGACAATCAATATCCGTTACATTGAATTTCACTAAAATTACATTTCGATTAATTTTTATATATAAAAAATAAACAAAATCATATCAGATAAAATGTTGTCAAAAATGATAAACGTTAATGTAGTTAAGATGGTCCTTACCCTATAATAGGGTATTCAAAGTTAGCACTCAGCTTTTAATCACCTCATAAACAATATTTTGAGTTTGATAAGTCAAAAATTGATCAAACCATACTTTCTGTAATTCTAACACAACATTAGTACATAATTAAGTTTTGTTAAACTTTTTATAAAAAATATCAAACAAAACGCAACCATTTTTGTTTAACTATATCTTTAACAAGTTAAACAATAATAAATCTTAAAACAATCTCATGAAAGCACTAATTAATTTCACTGGATTAACACTACTTCTCTTTACACTGACCCTAACATCCTGTTCGGATGACGACAATGAATCACCAACACCTGAAAATGACAGTACTATAGTTGAAACTGCGCAAGCAACAGCAGACCTCAGCAGCTTGGTAAGTGCACTTCAAAAAGCTGATGAAAGCGCCGACAATGATTTGATTAGTGCTTTAAGCGGAGATGGCCCTTTTACGGTTTTTGCGCCTACCAATGCTGCTTTTTCTGACCTATTGGCCCAATTGGATGGTTTTGATTCCTTAGATGATTTCAACTCCCAAGAGCTACAGAACCTTTTGGCCACTATCTTAACTTATCATGTTATAGTGGGAACTGCAGCACAAAGCTCGGATTTATCAAATGGACAAACCTTGACCACTCTACAAGGGGCCACTTTGGAAGTCTCTACCGAGGGAGGTGTTTCTATAGGTGACGCAACCGACTCAGCGGCCAATGTGACTACAGCCGACATACAAACCTCCAATGGAGTGGTTCATATTATAAATAAGGTCTTGTTGCCTCAAACAATTTTAGACCAGTTGGCAGATATTATTTTGGTACCCATTACGGATGTGGCCATAGGAAACGAAAACCTGGAAAATTTGGTAGCTGCCCTAGTTGCAGCCGATGGTGATCTTCCTACCGTACTTCGGGGAGATGGACCGTTTACTGTTCTTGCTCCAACGGATGAAGCCTTTGAAAACTTCTTGGACGGAGCTGCCTTAGAAGATATTCCCGTTGATGTTCTTACCAACGTATTATTAAATCATGTTTTGAGCGGTTCATTTATGGCTGCTGACCTTACAAACTTAGGTTCTGGTTACGAAAGTACGCTCGCTACTGGAGCTGGAGACGAAAACCTGAGTATTTTCTTCGATACTTCTGATGGGGTTACTTTCAATGGAGTTTCTACAGTATCAACTCCGGATGTAAAAGCGTTGAATGGGGTAATTCACATAGTGAATGCCGTAATCGATTTACCGAACATTGTCGATCATGCCGTTGCCAATCCAAACCTTTCCTCACTAGTAGCAGCCTTAACAGATGGCGGCAATACTACTTTTACCGACCTTCTTTCAAATGAAGAAGAAGATTTTACAGTCTTTGCTCCGGTCAATACTGCATTTGATGCATTTACAAACCCTAACTCCAATGACATCAATACAGTACTTTCTAACCATGTGGTTGTTGGGACATCGGCTTTTTCATCTGGTCTAAGCAACTCCTATGTGAACACTGCCGCAGAATTTGAGCCTGGTGCAAACTACAGCCTCTACATCAATACTGATGATGGGGTTACCTTAAATGGGATAAGCGATGTAGTTATCGCAGATATTGTTGCAACAAATGGTGTGATCCATGCCGTAGAAACAGTAATTGACCTACCTAACGTGGTCGATTTTGTAGCAGCTGATCCTACATTTGATTCTCTTGAAGCTTCTCTCACAACTGATGGTCAACCCGATTTTATATTAACCTTATTGACAGGTGGTCCTTTTACAATATTTGCTCCCACTAACGATGCTTTCCAAGCATTGTTGGATAGCAATAGCATGTGGAATTCTCCAAGTGACATAGATTCTGCACTACTCACTAGCGTTTTGCAGCATCATGTAATCTCTGGAGCCAACATTAGATCTGGTGATTTAACTCCAGATGGCAATACAGTTACTCCGGCTACTTTGGAAGGAGACACCTTCACTATTACCCTACCCGGTACAGATGGCAATATTGCTGATGTTACCGATGGGGCAGGCAATACTGGCATTGGTATAGACGTGGTGGATTTACAGGCTGCCAATGGTGTTATTCATGTACTGGACGCCGTTTTATTGCCAGACACCAACAATTAAGAATTAAAAGGTGGGTATCCCCCGACCCACCTTTTCACCTCACTTTTTTAACCAAAAACACGTATGAAATGAAAAAAGCACTACAAATTAAAACGTATTTATTGCTGCTATTAAGTGCAGTATTTATCCTTTCTTCCTGTGATCAGGAAGACGATACCGAAGCCCTGGCACAGGGAGGAGAATTGGAGAGCAACATCGTTGTGACGGCCCAAAACACTGAGGCCCTGAGCTCCTTGGTTGCCGCATTGATCAAAGCCGATGAAAATGATGATTCCGATCTAGTCGGAACTTTGAGTGGTGATGGGCCCTTTACTGTTTTCGCTCCCACTAACGATGCATTTACAGAGTTGTTACAGAACTTGGACGGTTTTGACTCTTTAGAAGACTTTGACTTAGAAGAAGAAAGAGCCCTATTGGCCACCATTCTTCAATACCATGTTGTAGCGGGAATAGCTGCAGCTTCAACCGACCTGAGCGACGGTCAAATGATTACAACTGTTCAAGGAGAAGATGTTGAAGTAAACCTGGACGAAGGTGTATTTATTTCTGATGCAACCGACACGGATGCCGAGGTTATCCTACCTGATGTAAGTGCTTCAAATGGAATTGTACACGTAATCAACAAAGTACTTTTACCGCAACAGATTTTGGACGCCCTCAACGGTTCCGAAGAAGAGGAAGAGGAATCAAAAACCTTGGTAGAAATTGTTGTTGACACCGAGGCACTTTCACTATTGGAAGCTGCAGTGATCAAAGCTGAACTTGTTGAAACACTAAATGGCGACGGGCCGTTTACCGTATTTGCCCCAACAGATGATGCTTTCGTAGCTCTATTGGAAGTATTGGGAGATGACTACACTTCTTTGGACGATTTTGATACTGAGGAGGAAATTGACCTTCTACGAAACATCTTGTTATACCATGTTGTGCCTGCCCAAGTTTTGGAAGAGGATTTAGAAGCCGCAGAGGTAGAAACGGCTTTTTCAGGGAACAAGATTTCAATTATTGAAAACGACGACACTTTTGTTGTTGGAGATGCATCCGATGTTAATGCCAATATCACCGGTACAGATATTTTGGCGTCAAATGGGGTGGCCCATACCATAGATAAAGTTCTGTTGCCACAAGCGGCTTTGGATTTTGTCGCTCAATTACAGTTAAAAACTATTGTAGAAATCGCTGTGGAGACAGACGACCTTAGTCTACTGGTAGATGCATTGATCGCCGTTAACGCTGGACTGGTTGAAACTCTAAGCGGTGAAGGTCCTTTTACAGTATTTGCCCCCACAAATGAAGCGTTCGTTAACCTGTTGGGTGTATTGGGAGATGATTACAACAGTTTGGCAGATTTTGATACTCAAGAAGAAATTGATTTGTTGATAGATATTTTGACCTATCATGTAGTCGCTGGCACGGCTGCCTTTTCGACCGACCTTTCAGATGGTCAAATGATTCCAACAGTATTTGGAGATGAATTAGGCATCAGCTTAAAAGATGGAACCGTGCATGTTATTGATGCTACCGATCAAAATGCTACGGTTGTTATTCCAAACGTTGAAGCCAGTAATGGAGTGGTGCATGTAATCAATAAAGTCCTTCTTCCACAAGTGGCTTTGGATTTTGTAGCAAAGCTACAACTAAAGACCATTGTTGAAATTGCCGTTGAAACTGATGATTTAAGCCTTTTGGTCCAAGCACTACAAACTGCTAATGCCGGTCTTGTAGAAACCTTGAGCGGCGAGGGTCCCTTTACAGTATTCGCTCCTACCAATGAAGCATTTGTGGATTTACTTGAACTTTTAGGAGATGATTACCATAGTCTGTCCGATTTTGATACTCCAGAGGAGCTAGACCTATTGGTCTCTGTTTTGACTTATCATGTAGTTGCTGGTACAGCTGCTTTCTCTACTGATCTATCAGATGGACAACATATAACTACCTTCCAAGGTGAAAGTATTGGTATTGACCTCGATGATGGAAAAGTATACATAGAAGATGCTACCGATGACAGTGCGAAGGTTGTACTGCCTGATGTAGAAGCAAGCAATGGTGTGGTTCATGTAATCAACAAAGTATTACTTCCGCAGGCCGTATTGGATATTTTGTTCCCTCCTACCCCGAATATTGTGCAGTTGGCACAATCCGTTGACGACTTAAGTCTTTTGGTAGATGCTTTAATTCAGGCGGATGCCGGATTAGTGGATGTTTTGAGTGGGGACGGACCTTTTACAGTTTTTGCCCCAACCAACGAGGCCTTTACTGATTTGCTCCATGCCTTGGGACCGCAATATAATAGTCTAGAGGATTTTGATACCGACAACGAAAAAGAGTTATTGGCCAAAATACTCACCTATCATGTAGTATCTGGAGCAGCTGTAGCTTCAACTGATCTTTACAACCATCAAGAACTGGGTACTGTTCAAGGAGAATCACTGTTCGCTATTATCAATCATGGAGTTTTTATCAGAGATAAGACCCATGTAGATGCCAAAGTAATTGGAGCGGACAATGAGGCCAGCAACGGCATTGTCCATGTCATTGACAAAGTGTTGCTGCCACAAGAAGTCCTAGACATCCTACATTAATTACAAGTAGTACAAAAAAAGTAAGTATTATATTACCAATAAACCCTCTTGCTACAAAGGCTAAGAGGGTTTTTTCATCCCTATTTTTTACCGTTCATCGATGACACATCAACAAGGGTATTTTTACCATACAAAAAAGCTCTGTTTGACAACTATTAATTTTTTCCATCAGTAATATGATTCATCTTTGTAGTCCCAAATCTTTCCAAACTACACCTACAAATGGAAAACTCCCCCAAAGCCTTGAGGGAGTTTTTTTTTGTCCTTTTAATTAGCTTTTCAAAAATCAATCTTGTTTGTTTTCATCCTCTAGGACTTCGATAATTTCATAGCCGTCTTCTACAACTTTGTAAATAGCTTCATTGAGCTCATAGGCAGAAATTCCATCAAAATCTATCTCTTCGGCATCTTTGGGAAGTTCATTGACAACCGCGCCAACAGGTGGAGTTGCTATTTCATACTCTCCCTCTACAGTGCGGTAAAAGACCCCATCGGCATAGTTATAGTTAACACCTCTTACTGTAAGCGCAACCGCAGTGATCGGTAATGCTCTTAATCTAAAACCTCTTGGAGGAAATGCCCTTACGTAGAACCCTCTTCGTTTTGTATAGTACATACCTCCCACTGGATAGTAGGCAACCCTTCTATAAATTACAGGACGAGTTCTAACGGGCAGTCGCATCAAAGTTCTTCTAACAACCCTGCGATTATGTCTACGACCTTTCGTCTTATAACACGTCTTTCTTGCGGAGTTCGGACAATCTGAGCCTCAACATATTCTATAGAACCCAGGGACAAAAAAGCGAAAAAGAATACAAACAGGTGAATGTGCTTCATAGCATTGAAATTATGGTTAGACCCTTCTAGGACCTGAATTAAACCTAAAGGTTTAATCCGCAGGGCCATAAATTTCAAGCTTGGAACTTCCTAGCGTCTTCCTGTCTTCTTTTGTTCTTCAGCCTGTTCCATCATTTCACGCATCTTACGCTGGAACTTGTTCTCTTTTTTAGGCTTCTTTTTGTTCTCCTGAATTTGAGCATGGATTTTATCTTCATCCAAAATGTAGTTCTTGATCGCCAACATTATAAAAATGGTGATGAGATTGGAGATGAAGTAATACAAACTCAGACCACTTGCATAATTGTTGAAGAAGAACAACATCATCAACGGAGATAGATACATGATAAACTTCATGTTGGGCATCCCTGGTTGCTGTTGCATCTGCATGCTCTGTCCCGTGGTCATCATCATGTAGAAAAAGATTGCTACCGATGCCAATATGGGGAAAAGACTCACGTGGTCTCCATAAAATGGAATAGTAAAGGGCAAATTGAAAATAGTATCATAAGAAGAAAGGTCCTCCGCCCATAAGAATGATTTTTGCCTTAATTCAAATGAAGTAGGGAAAAACATAAAGAGTGCATAAAAAATTGGAAGCTGCATCAATGCAGGAACGCATCCACTCATGGGACTCACCCCTGCTTTATTGTACAACTTCATGGTCTCTTGCTGCTTCTTCATGGCGTTGTCCTTATACTTCTCATTGATTTCCGTAATCTCAGGCTTCAAAACCTTCATCTTGGCCTGGGAGAGATAAGATTTGTAGGTTACCGGGGACAAGGCCAACCTTACCAGAATGGTCATTACAATAATGGCAATCCCAAAAGGAAGGAAAGAACTTAGGAATCCGTAAAATGGAGTAAATACATATCGGTTGATCCATCCAAAGATTCCCCATCCGAATGGAATGGAATCTGCAAAACCTAAATCTTTGTAATCATCAAGTATCTTAACATCCGTCGGTCCATAATACCAATGCATGTTTTGGGAAAGTTCCCCACCTTGGAGGTCCAACGGAGCTCTTGTGCTATATTCTTTGGTGAAGAGTTCTTCCTTACTTTCCTCTTCAACCAAATTCTTGGAACTGATTTCTACGGTCTTAAAGCGATTGTCCGTGGCCAAAATGGAACTGAAGAAATGTTGACGGTACGAAAGCCATTTCACATCCTGCTCAGTTTCTTCGTCTAGATCACTACTTTCGGAAAGCTTGCTGATCTTATCGTCTTCATGATTATAGGTCAAACGGGTATATCTGTTCTCGTACTGAACACTTTTGTTATGTCGAATTCCCTTAAGACCCCAATCCAAAGTCACAGGTCTTGAACCATTGATGACGCCATTAAGTCCTTGAGACCTCACAATGAAATCTACAAGATACTCGTTGGGCTTCATTTCGTAACGGTATTCCAAAAATTGATTGTTGGAAATCTTGGCTTTCATTGAAAGCACTTGATTTTCTCCACTTTTGGTTACTGCAGGTTCAAAATATAGGTCAGCCGTACTAAGGGTTCTATTATCGGAAGTTGAAAAATTAAGTGCAAAATTGGCATTCCCATCCTTAACAAGGTATACCGGAACAGAATCATAGGTGACAAAGTTTTTCATTCTGGCCTCAACAATCTGTCCCCCTTTGTTGGCTACCTTTAAATAAAGTACCTCATTTTCCAGTTTTGTGGTTCCCTCTGAAGCTTGGGTAAAACCAAAGGCTCCCACAGAGCTTTTGTAGTCGGCCACTGCGGTAGAATCACTTAGATTGACTGTCTGTTGCGTCTCTTTTATTGGGGTTTCCTCAACTTCTTCTACTTTCTTTGCTTCAGCCTCAACTTGCTCCTGCTTTGCCTTTTGGGCCTCCAATTCCTCCGGAGTTGGCTGATTTTGGTAAAACATAAAAATGAGTATCCCAAAAATCAGTACAAATCCAATTATGGAATTGATATCCAGCTTCTTCTCTTCCATGAAAATTATTTAATAGAAATCTTTATCGGTATTTCCGGTGGCAAATATATGTCCAAAACCGCAGTTTATGCCAAACTGGCATTCTTTTGTTGCTGTTTTTGTGCTAGTACCGCTTTTACAAACCCAACAAACAACGGATGCGGACTGGCTACGGTACTTCTATATTCCGGGTGATATTGCACTCCAATGAACCATGGATGCGAGGGAATCTCGATGACCTCGACCAAACCGGTTTTGGGATTAAAGCCAGTAGCCTCCAGACCAGCCTCTGTCATTTGGTCCTTGTAATCATTATTGAACTCAAATCGGTGTCTGTGCCTTTCTGCAATATCTGTAGCTCCATAAACTTTATGGACCAGACTTCCTTCCGTTAAATGACAGTCCCAAGCTCCCAATCTCATGGTACCACCCATATCGGTAACGGATTTTTGCTCTTCCATCAAACTAATTACCGGGTAAGACGTTGTCTCATCCATTTCCGTAGAGTTGGCCTTTTCCATTCCCAACACGTTTCTGGCAAATTCAATAACGGCCATTTGCATGCCTAAACAAATCCCCAAAAATGGCACATCATTTTCCCGGGCATACCGCACTGCACTGATCTTTCCTTCTATTCCACGTTCACCAAAACCTGGAGCTACCAAAATGCCATCCAAGCCCATAAGTTTTTTATCTATGTTGTCGGCCGATATGTGTTCTGAATGGATGGATCTAACCTCAACCTTGACCTCATTGGCAGCGCCGGCATGAATAAAGGATTCCAAAATAGATTTATAGGAGTCCTGAAGCTCCACATATTTACCGATCAAGCCGATGGTAACTTTGTTTTTTGGGTTCTTATGTCGATTCAAAAATTCTTTCCACTGGTCCAGATTGGGCTCTACATCCTTCGACAATGCCAATTTTTCCAATGCCACGGTATCCAAACCTTCCTCCTGCATTAAAATGGGAACATCATAAATGGTAGAGGCGTCTATAGACTGGATAACAGCTTCTTTCTTCACATTGCAGAACAGGGCCAATTTTCTTTTGATATCATCCGAAATCTCATGCTCCGTTCTACATACCAATATATCTGCCTTGATTCCGCTCTCCATCAAAGTTTTAACAGAGTGCTGGGTTGGTTTGGTCTTTAACTCCCCAGCGGCGGACAAGAATGGAATCAGTGTTAGATGCACAACAATCCCGTTGTTTTCTCCAAGCTCCCACAATAATTGTCGGACAGCTTCAATGTATGGCAGGGACTCAATATCCCCTACGGTTCCACCAATCTCAGTGATGACAATATCATAATCGCCACTGTTCCCTAAAATCTGGATACGCTCCTTAATTTCATTCGTAATATGTGGAACTACCTGTACAGTCTTTCCCAAGAATTCTCCCCTACGCTCTTTTTCAATTACACTTTGGTAAATTCTACCAGTGGTAACATTATTTGCCTGCGAAGTCTTTACGTTTAAAAAACGTTCATAATGTCCAAGGTCCAAGTCGGTTTCAGCGCCATCATGCGTTACATAGCATTCACCATGTTCGTAAGGATTTAACGTTCCGGGATCTACGTTAATATAGGGGTCAAGTTTTTGTATGGTTGTTCGGTAACCCCTGGCTTGCAGTAATTTGGCCAAGGATGCGGCAATGATTCCTTTTCCCAAAGATGAGGAAACGCCTCCCGTAACGAAAATGTACTTGGTCTGTGACATATTGGATTTTCTATTACGGGGCGTAAAGGTACAAATTGCCGCGCAGAAAACAGGGTCATTTCAGAGGAAATTCTTTTTGTAGTTTGCGAATAATGGGTTCCAAACCATTATCCTTGATCGTGAGCATTGTGTTCAAGTAATTTCCCAATTTTCCCTCCGGAAAACCCTTCTGCCTGAACCACACCAAATAAGGTAGAGGAAGGTCGACCAAATACCTGCCCTTGTATTTACCGTAAGGCATTTTGTAATGCGCCAGCTCAATCAATTGTTTGTTGTTGGGCAGTGTTTCCATTTGTGAAGCCAAAGTACTATCTTTCTTGGAACAATCATCCAAACAATGAAAAGACGTAATTTTATTTCTGCAGCAGCTTTGGGCTCTGCCGGTTTGGCCACAACATCCTCAATGGCCAAAGACCTAAATTCCTTTCAAGATTTTAAATTGAAGCACAACGTAAACCACAGTGTTTGCCAATGGTGCTTTAATTATATGCCCCTAGAGGATTTCCTTAAAATATTGAACCAATTAGGGGTTAAGGCCATAGACTTAATTGGCCCCAAGGATTGGCCCTTATTGAAAAAATACGACATTCATTGTTCTATGTGCAATGGTGCAGAAATTAGTTTGACCGAAGGGTGGAACGACCCAAAATACCATGAAGAGCTTATTAAAAACTACACCGAGATCATTCCAAAAGTAGCCGAAGCTGGTTACACCAACCTCATCTGCTTTAGTGGTAATCGAAGGGGAATGAATGATTATGTAGGGTTGCAAAATTGCGTGGATGGGCTTTCCAAGATTATGCCATTGGCCGAAAAACATGGTGTTGTCATTCAGATGGAGCTTTTTAATCAAATAGACCATCCAGATTATATGTGTGATAATAGCCTCTGGGGCGTAGAACTTTGCAAGCGTCTTGGCGGTGATAATTTTAAACTGCTCTACGATATTTACCACATGCAGATTCAGGAGGGAGATATTATACGTACTATACAAACCTACCATCAATATTTTGGACATTATCATACGGCAGGAGTTCCTGGTCGGCATGAAATCGATGAGACCCAGGAACTGTATTATCCAGCAATTATGAAGGCAATCTTGGATACTGGCTTCACAGGTCATGTTGCCCAGGAGTTCATTGTTACCTGGGAAGATAAAATTGGAGCTTTGAAGGATTCTTTTTTAAGGTGTGATGTGTAACAAAAAAATGACTCAATGATACTACTGGTAGTTAAAGTAAAATCCCCTTTGCCCGAAGAAGAATTAAGACGACGTGCAAAAGAACGTGAACCTGATTTCAAGGCCTTTCCCGGGCTTCTTCAAAAATATTATGTGAAATTACGAGAACCAGGACTATACGGTGGCGTATATGTATGGGATTCCATGGAGTCCCTACAAGCTTACAAGGAGTCAGATTTGGCCAAAAGTATTCCCGCTGCCTATGAAATGGTAGAACCCCCTGAAATGGAGGTGATGGATATTATGTTTCAGCTGTGGGATTGATTTTAAATAAGGATCATTCCTCTCCAGTCAGCAAAGCCTCAGCAATTTTCTGATTCCATTCCAGCTGTTTCCCACGATTTCGGGAAAAGTCGGTTTCCCAGTCATATAATTCTTGAAAATCCTGCAATTCGGCCAAAATCTCTTTGTAAATCCTTCGTATTTCAGCCTTCACATTATCTGAAAATGAGGTACGCTTCAGTTTATTCCGCATTTTACGGGCGAAGAGTTCGGCAATATCAAAATGGAGCTGTTCATGGCTCAAGGTCAAATCATCACAAATATCAGGTTTGTACCATGACTCATTGGGATAGAAGTAGGCATTGACCTCAAAATCCAGCGCTACTTCGTGGTGAATTAAATTGGCCGTGTAAGAATAACTGATTCCACTCGCTGTTGTCGCTGCAGGAACCGCTGCAGGAGGAATTCTTCCTTTGAAATCAGCCCAAGTCAATCGTTTCTCCGCACTCCAAAGAACACCTTCCTCAATTTCTTGTCCAAAACCCAAAAAACCCAGGAACAATGCACCTATTATGGAGATTATTTTACCCAATTGAATTCAATTACACGTTCAATGTCTGGATGCAGACTATGGTGCACTGGACAGGTATTTGCCGTGTGGACCAAAATTTTCCTGTTTTTCTCGGAGACATTGGATGGAAGTTCCATTTTTACCTCAATTTTGGAAATACGCCTTGGGTTGGCGGTCATATGTTTGGTCACCTCTGCGGTGGAACCTGTTAAGTCCACATCCATATCCCGAGCTTTTATACCCATCATGGTTATCATACAATTGGCCAAACCTGTGGCCACGGTATCCGTAGGAGAAAAAGCCTCTCCTTTTCCATTGTTGTCAATGGGAGCATCTGTTATGAATTCGTTTCCTGATCTAATGTGCACACAAGTAGTGCGCAGATTGCCATTATAAGTTACTCTTGAGGTCATCCAATTTTATTTCCTTGATTCGCAAACTATCGTATTCCATTAAATAGCAGGCCCTGTTATAGTAGCCCGATGTCCAATCATTAAAGTAATTGAAGCTGTTTCCGGTATATTCAGTAAGCCCAATAATTTTTGAAGTTTCAAAAAGATTGTTCTTATGCGCCAGTTTCAATAGAACATCAAATGTCACATCAAATCCTCTAACTGCGTATCTATCAGGTTTTAGCCCTTTAAAACGTTTTTGGTAGGCCTTGGTAAATGAATCATCGTTAGCCACTCTATAAAACGAAGGGTAGGTAAATCGTAAATTGGAAAGATGGGTACTGGAAATGGCATCATCTTCAAAAGCACTGTTATAGCTTGTTGTGAACATACGAACCTTAATTTGGCTCTCGTTATCCGTAGTCAGGTTGGGGGTATTGGCCGAATTCAATATGGAACTAACACTTGAAACCATATTCGCCTGGTCGGTTTCCAAAAATACCCAGTTTTCTTTTTCTTCTGATAATTGAATTAGAAACTCATCCAAGTGTAGCGACTTGTTATCAATAATCTTGGCAATTTGAGCGGTAGGAAATCTACCTAATATAGTATCATGAGCCACTTGATGCGTACTATCTGCAATAATGATCACATTTTCATCCTTATGGATTTTGGCCAGATGTGAGAGCATTTTCTGTCTTAGGATATCGTCCTTAGGCACCGAGAAGAACACGTTACCATGACTGAACTCACTATCTGAAGCGGTAGGAGAAATCACTGGAATATTATTGGATGCAGCTTGAATGGCCACCTCGTTCAAAGCTCCCGAAGCTATTGGACCAATGATAGCGTTTGCGTCCGATAAATTTTCCCTGAACAGGATTTCCTTCACCTTGTTTTGGTTCAATTCGGTATCAAATGTCTTCACATCTACGGAAAGACCTAACTTCTTTATGGAATCCAATGCCACCATGGCCCCTGAGTAAAATCCAAGGCTTAGTGCCAAGTCCCTACGGGTCTCAATCTGACTTCGGGTTTTCTTGGAATCATTGAAGTTAATGCGGTCTAATCTAAATGGAAGCATGAAAACCACTTTGGGCCTATTTCCAAGGTCCATGCTGTCCAGCAGATTGATTTTATCTAGAATGAGGGCATTTTTAACATCAAGATCTACGGCTTTTTCCTTTGGAAGTTTTAAAACCATTCCTGCTTTAAGTCCATTTTCCAAATCGGGGTTCAACCTGTAGAGTTCATCCCTGGTAATTTTAAGGTTTTGCGTAAGCCTGAACAGGTTTTGTTTGGGCTTTACTTCATAAAAAATGAAATTGTCCGTATTTACTATGCCCGTCTTATCGCGTTTTTTGGGCAAGCGGATAATCATACCTTCCTTTAATCCACCCTCCTTCATGATCTCAGGGTTTAGTTTTACGATGGAATCAGAAGGAATTTCATATTCTTTTCCTAAACTGTACAAGGTCATTTTAGCGGGAACCGTGTACGAGGTAAACAGGTCTACTTGTTGATCTTCAAGACTATCTCCTTTTGGCCTGGGCAACTTTAACTCTTGACCGGCGGCCAAGTAATCAGAACTTTTACTCAAATCTGGATTAAGGGATATCAAACTATCCACCGTAATCCCATATTTATGGGCAATACTCCATCTTGTTTCCTTGGGCTGTACGGTATAGGTCTCAAAATCAAGTTCACGTTCATCTTCTGGGTCAGGCTCAGGGAATTTTGGTATCCGAAGCACCATTCCTTTTTTAAGAGGTTCAGAGTACAATTGTCGATTGTATCTTTTTAACTGTTCTTCGGTAATTTCATATCGTTGGGTAAGTCCAAACAGTGTTTCCCTTTTTCTAACCCTATGTCTGGAAAATCCTAAGGGCTGTTGTTCTTCCTGTACTTCCTCATCCTTGGTCTTGTCATTCTCCAGTTGAATCACGGAGCCATCCAACGGAATGATCAAAATAGTGTTTGGTTTTACATCCGCTGCTGTTTTTATCTCTTTATTGGACTGGAGAATAGTATAGGGCGTAACCCTATATTGTTGAGAGATACTCTGTAGGGTCTCCCCCTCCTTTACAGCGTGTGTGGTATATTTTTGCTGTGCCGAAAGTAGACCAGAAGTCAACAATATGACCGCGGCACATAGCTTAACAATAAATTTTTTCATTCCCATTCTATAGTTGCAGGTGGCTTAGAACTAATGTCGTACACTACTCTATTAACGCCTTTGACCTTATTTATTATATCATTGGAGGTTTTTTGCAGGAATTCGTAAGGTAAATTCACCCAATCGGCCGTCATACCATCCGTACTTTCCACTGCTCTAAGGGCAACACATTTTTCATAAGTCCTTTCATCTCCCATAACCCCTACACTATTTACGGGCAAAAGCATGGCTCCGGCCTGCCAGACCTTATCATAAAGTCCCCAATCTTTTAGTCCTTTAATAAATATGTGATCCACCTCTTGAAGCATTTTGACTTTTTCTTCATTGATATCCCCCAAAATCCGTATTCCCAATCCTGGTCCTGGGAAAGGATGCCTTCCTAAAATATTTGGGTCCATGTGCATACTTGCCCCAACTCGTCGAACCTCATCTTTGAACAACAGTTTTAATGGTTCAACCACTTTTAACTTCATATAATCTGGAAGACCTCCAACGTTATGATGGCTCTTTATGGTTGCTGAGGGACCGCCAGTTACCGATACGGATTCAATAACATCCGGATAAATGGTTCCTTGCGCCAGCCATTTTGCATTTTCCACTTTGTGGGCCTCGTCATCAAAAACTTCAATGAACACACGTCCAATGATCTTTCTTTTCTTTTCAGGATCACTTTCTCCTGCCAAAGCGTTCAAAAAACGTGCCGAAGCATCCACCCCCTTAACATTCAGCCCCATACCCTCATATTGTTCAAGAACATCATGGAATTCATTTTTTCTTAGAAGACCATTGTTCACAAATATGCAATGCAGGTTCTTTCCAATTGCTTTGTGCAGTAAAAGTGCGGCCACACTGGAATCAACTCCACCAGAAAGTCCCAGAATGACTTTGTCATCATTCAATTTTTCCTTCAGCTCCGCCACTGTGGTCTCCACAAAAGCATCCGGGGTCCAGTCTTGTTCCATACCGGCTATATCCACCAAAAAGTTCTTTAGCAATTGTTTTCCATCCGTGGTATGGTATACCTCTGGATGAAATTGAATAGCGTAGGTATCCTCTCCTTCAATCCTAAAAGCGGCATTCTCAACATCATGGGTACTGGCCAGCTTAACGGCATTTTCAGGTAATTCCTTTATGGTATCACTATGGCTCATCCAGACTTGGCTACCTTCATTGATAATATGAAAGAACGGTTCATTCTCCTTTATGAAAGATAGATTGGCACGACCGTATTCCCTAGTATTGGATGGCGATACATTGCCCCCATTAAAATGGGCAAGATATTGTGCTCCATAGCAAATGGCCAACAATGGCTTTTTGCCCTTTATTTCGGACAAATCGGGATGCGGAGCATCTTCGCCCCGTACGGAAAGTGGCGAGCCTGAAAGAATCACCGCTCCATAACTAGACAAGTCTTTTGGAGGTTTGTTATAGGGTTTTATTTCAGAGTAAATGTTGAGTTCCCGAACGCGTCTTGCGATCAACTGAGTATACTGGGAACCAAAATCCAAGATAAGTACGTTGTTCTGCATGGGCAAAAATAGTAATTTGCCAGAGTTGAAAAAGTATCTTCGCAGGTATATTTATATACGGTTTTTAAACAGGTAATCTTTTCCTAAATCCAAAGGCTGAAAATCAAAGAAAACATAAACCGAATTACATCGATTGGACTTGAAAATAACGTTCTGTAGTTTTTTTCTTAACATTTTTCATCATTTCTTTGCGCTTTTAAAATGTGTTGCACCATGATTAAGGGATTTATATTTGATTTAGACGGAGTTATAACCGATACTGCGGAATTGCATTACGAAGCATGGAAAAAACTCGCTGAGGAAATGGATTGGACCTTTGATCGTGAACTCAATGAAAAGCTCCGAGGGATCTCCCGCATGGATTCCATCAAAGTGATCATGGACCATAACAATGCCACTCTTGAAGAAGAAAAAATTCTGGAACTGGCCACAAATAAAAACAACATCTATGTGGACAGCTTGGATTCCATGACCCAAGAAGACTACCTTCCAGGGGTTAAAGAGCTTTTGACACACCTAAGAACGGAAGGTTTTAATGTTGCATTGGGAAGTGCAAGTAAAAATGCCATAAAAGTGCTGGAGCAACTGAATGCGAACATGTATTTTGATGTTATTGGTGATGGCAATAGCGTGGCCAAAAGTAAACCTGCACCGGATATCTTCATTTATGGTGCGGAGAAAATGGGACTACAACCTGACGAATGTATTGTTTTTGAAGATGCTGAAAAGGGAATTGATGCAGCCAAAGCTGGTGGTTTCCATAGCATTGGGATAGGACCGGAAGAAAGAGTAGGACATGCAGACCTAAGGTTTGACAGCATGGCGGATGCCACCTTGTTTGAAGTAAAGGCACACTTTAAGGAACTTTTTAGTTAAATGTCCTCAAAAACAAAAGCCCCGGGAACCACTCCGAGGCTTTTAATAAAATCAAAACCAACCTAAACATATGAGTTAACCAACTCAATCTGTTAAAAATTTCATAGCAATTTTCAACTATAAAACAACCTGCGTAGAAAAAACCCTACCTGGTTTTTGGTTTTTTTGAAGAAAAATTCAAAAATGGGGTTTAATACCTCAAAATCAAGAAGTTGTGATTTAGAGGTTCTAGACTATCCATGAGAAGAGGTATCAAGGAACTTCCCATTTCCATATAAAGTTCAGAGAAATTCAACTGTCTCTCCTGCAATGAGTGGTTTGGGAAAATTTCATTTTGAAGCTGTGTGATACGGGTCACATGATCATTCAACTTTCTTTTTTGAGCCTTTAACAGCCTTTTTTCCAAGGCATCCAATCCCTTTTTTTGCTTGACCTCTTGGGCTTTCACAGCTCCCAAAAAGCTTTTGTCCGTATCCTGGGCCAGTTGGTACATTTCCCGAAATTGTTCCTCGAGAAGTTCCTTTTGAGGCGTAAAATCTATTTTGATTTCAGAAATTTCCTTGATTTTTTTATTGATGACGTCATCCTGACCCATAAAAAGGTCTGCAAGTGATAGTCCCAGTTTTTCAGCTTTTTTGGCCTGTTTTTCCTTTAAAAACAAAACTGAGTTTCGCAAAAGAAGCATGGGGAAAGTAACTTCCATGGCCTCAAAGTACGACTTCAACTCCATCCAATAGGCCAACTCACCTCCTCCTCCAATATAACATAAGTTGGGCAAAACAACTTCTTGGTAGAGCGGGCGGGCAATTACATTTGGGGAAAATCGCTCTGGATGACTGTTCAACTCTTCTTCCAATTTTGAGGAGGAAAAGTCAGTTTTGGTATTCACCACGTGGTATTTGCCATTCCTGACCTCCAAACGCTCCCGCAATCCCTCGGTCAAATAAAAGTAATTGATCTCTCGCGGATTAACTTGGATATTGTAACTACTTGAACCTTCAATCAATGTGTTGATGGTCTCGGTCACCCTTTTGTGGGCCAAGTGTTCAAAAATATCAAGTTTGGCATATGGAACCAGAAGTTTCTTAAGTTCCGGGTCATTTCCGTCAACAATTACCAAGCCGTATTCCCCGAAAAGCTCATTGGCCAAATATCGCGTAGCATCCGCCAAATTTGTATGCTCCAAGTACGCTTTTTCGAAGATCTGTTTTAGTTCCTTTCCGTTGGACGTAGATTTCAATTCTTCGGA
Organism: Flagellimonas nanhaiensis; assembly: GCF_003382275.1. Taxonomy (GTDB): domain Bacteria; phylum Bacteroidota; class Bacteroidia; order Flavobacteriales; family Flavobacteriaceae; genus Flagellimonas; species Flagellimonas nanhaiensis. The sequence goes on along the minus strand of NZ_QTJX01000004.1, from coordinate 16,732 downwards.
AAACTCTTGAAAAACCTCATCCAATCCCTGGGTATCCAATTCGCCAACTGCTCCACTAGCCTTTCTGTCCCATTGAATTTTTTTCCCTCCATAGTTGAAGTAATTGATTTCATCAAAGTCATGGTCTTCGGTGGCCATCCAATAAATGGGCACAAAGTTGTTTTCGGGATATTCCTTCTTTAGTTTTTTCGTAAGATTGATAGTAGATACAATCTTGTACAAAAAATACAGCGGCCCAGTAAAAAGGTTTAGCTGATGACCGGTTACAATAGTGAAGGTATTCTCACTGAGTAACAAATCAATATTTTTTTGGGTTGATTTGGAAACAGAATGACCAACATATTGTGTTTTGAGTGAGCTTACCAAAACCTGTCTTCTAGAAACAGGATAAGTCGCTTTCTTTTCTTCTATTTGGTCTTTGAAATTCCCAATCTCAGGAAATCTGTTATAAAAAGGTCTCAGGTTCTCACTGCGGTCCAAATAATCACAAATAAGTTGAGAAAAATAACCTGTTTCCTTGAACGGTATACAATCTACTTCCATTAAAAACGGTAATGAAGTGCTAAAGATACTCCTCTTCTTTTTTTCTCTTCCTAAAAATTCGTTAATTACTATTTTCCCTCTTTTGCCTTTTTCATCGGAACATAATTGTGATTCTGCCCTAATTTATTGTTAGATTTGGTTTAGACTAATTGATTACTACATGACAAGATTTTTATTTTTCCCCGTTGCATTTTTTTCTTTTATCCTATCAGCCCAACAATTAAAATCGCCTTCAGAGTTTCTTGGTTATGAACTTGGAACCGAATTTACCCGTCATCACGAAGTGGTGGATTATTATGAATATTTAGCAAAAGAAGCTCCTGACAGGGTTAAACTCATGGAATATGGACAAACCAATGAGCGTAGACCCTTGTTGTTGGCCTTTGTTTCCTCTTCGGACAATATGAACAACTTGGAGACCATAAGACAGGAACATTTAAAAGATACAAACGGTACTGGGGAAACCTCTAAGGCCATAGTATGGTTGAGCTATAATGTGCACGGGAATGAAAGTGTAAGCACAGAGGCTTCCATGAAAACTATTTATTCCCTGCTCACTTCAAAAAGTACGTATTTGGAAAACACGGTGGTCATCATGGACCCCTGTATCAATCCAGATGGAAGGGACCGGTATAGCAATTGGTACAATCAATATAAAAACTCTCCGTTTCAGGTAGATCCTAACAGTAAAGAACATCATGAAGGTTGGTGGAGTGGAAGAAGCAACCACTATATGTTCGACCTCAACAGGGATTGGGCTTGGCTTACGCAGGTCGAAAGTCAGCAGCGAATCAAGGTTTATAACAAATGGTTACCCCATGTCCACGTAGATTTTCACGAACAAGGTGTGGACAATCCCTACTATTTTGCACCCGCAGCAGAACCATACCATGAGGTAATAACCGATTTTCAAAGAGACTTTCAGGTTACCCTGGGTAAAAACCATGCTAAATATTTTGATGCCAACGGATGGTTTTATTTTACCAAAGAGATTTTTGATCTTTTCTATCCAAGCTACGGGGATACCTATCCGACCTATAATGGGGCTATAGGAATGACCTACGAACAAGGCGGAAGCGGACGTGCAGGACTTGGTGTCATTACAAGAATTGGAGATACCCTTACCCTAAACGACCGTTTGGCCCATCACTACACTACAGGACTTTCTACTATAGAAGTTTCTTCGCAAAATGCTGATAAGTTAAATGCAGAATTCAAGAAATTCTATAAGAACAAAAATTTTAAATACAAAAGCTACGTCCTGAATGGGGATAAAGATAAAATAGATGCACTAAAAACGCTTCTCAACAAACATGAAATTGAATATGGAACCCCATCCAATGGTTCCGTCAAGGGATTCAACTATAAAACTGGAGCAAACGGCAATATGTCCATGTCCCAGAATAGTTTGGTGGTTTCAACAAATCAGACCAAGGGAACATTGGTGAAAGTATTATTTGAGCCCAATGCCAAATTAAGCGACTCCCTAACTTATGATATCACTGCATGGTCTCTTCCTTATGCCTACGGATTAGATGCCATTGCTTCCACATCGCTCATTTCAGGAACTTCTACAGACGAAAAATCTGGAATGTCTTCTACAGGAGGAATCAATGCCAACAACTATGCCCACATTACGGACTGGAACAGCATGAAAGATGCCCGTTTCTTGGCCGAATTGCTAAAGGAGGGCATACGGGTACGTACCTCTCATCATCCGTTTTCCATCAATGGAAAATCCTTTAAAAGAGGAAGTTTGATCATCACCAAAGCAGATAATCAGAACAAGGATAATTTTATTGAAACCTTGCAAAGAGTTTCAAGTAAATATCAAAAAGAAATTACAGGCTCTACCACAGGTTTTGTAGACTCGGGAAAAGACTTTGGTTCGGCCTATGTGCAAATGATAACCAAGCCTAAAATTGCTTTGTTTTCCGGAAACCCAACCTCTACCCTACGTTTTGGTGAAGTTTGGCATTTCTTTGAACAACAATTGCACTATCCTGTAACGGTAATTGACAGCGAATATGCAGACAGAGTTGACCTTAAGGATTATCAAATACTGATTCTTCCTGGTGGACGATATGGCAACTACTTCAACGAAAAGCAACTAAAAAAACTCCAAGATTGGGTAAAAAGCGGAGGTAAAATCATTGCAATGGGTGGTGCCATAGGTGCTATAGACGGTGAGAAAGGATTTGGTATCAAAAAGAAGGAATCGCCCAAGGATTCCATCAACAAACCACAACCATACCAAGGTACCCAACGGGAGCAAATAAAAAGTGCCATTACCGGGGCCATTTTTAGAACCAAGGTGGACAACACCCATCCTTTGGCCTATGGATATGGAAATGAGTACTTCTCATTAAAATTGGGAAGTGACAGCTACAAGTATCTTAAAAATGGGAATGCCGTGTATTTGGAGAACAACATTGAACCCATTTCAGGTTTTGCCGGAAGCAAAGCTCAAAAGAAAGTTTCAAACTCGTTGGTGTTTGGAGTAGAAGAGCACGGAAGCGGACAGGTAATCTACATGGTGGACAACCCACTATTTAGAGGCTTTTGGGAAAACGGCAAATTATTTATGGCCAATGCGCTTTTCATGGTAGACTAGTTTTCTTCTTAATTGGTTATAAATCATTTAGCGGTTTTTCCTCTTCGAGGAAGCGGTTTTATCTGCCTAAAATTTTGTACCTTTAATAGTCTTATTACTTGGTATAAACATCTCAAGATATGAAACGATTTCTAGCTACTTTTTTGAAAAAGATGGATGCCATTCCGGCATTTGTTCTCCTTATGGCCGTTTCGTTGTTGTGTTCGACACCTGCGTTGGCTTTCCAGCAAAATCAGGAAACGGAAACCGATTTTAAACAATACAGGGGTGAGGTTATTGATGAATCATCAAAAAAGCCCTTGGTATTTGCTACACTTTCTGTTGAAGGTACCAACATAAGTACCATTACCAACACCGAAGGTGATTTTCTTCTTAAGGTTCCCCAAAATATTTCAGATGGAACCGTGCTTGTTTCGTTTTTAGGATACAAGAGTAAAACTATTGCGTTATCTCAGCTAAAACCTGACAAAAACAAAATATCCCTTGTGGTCTCGGTTACACAACTGTCCGAGGTCGATATCAATGCGCCAAAAGATGCCACTGCCTTGGTGCGGGAAACTTTGGCAAGAAAGGGTGACAATTATTTTGATGACCCGACCTTAATGACCGCCTTCTATAGGGAAACCATAAAAAAGAGAAGAAAGAACGTTTCCTTGTCCGAAGCTGTCGTCAATATCTACAAATCACCCTACGGATCTTTCCGTAAAGATGCCGTGGAGCTCTATAAAGCTCGAAAAAGTACAGACTATAGTAAGTTGGATACGGTTGCATTGAAACTTCAAGGAGGCCCTTTCAATACACTTTATGTAGATATCATGAAGTATCCCGAGTATATTTTTACTGAAGGAAGCCTCGCGGATTATAAGTTTACTTTCGACCGCTCAACCAGAATTAATGATAAGCTCATATATGTAATCAGATTTGACCAATTGGAAACGGTTTCTGAGCCTATGTATGCTGGAGAGCTCTTCATTGATGTAGAAAACAAAACTCTTACCAGTGCCATTTATACGCTTAACATTACCGATAAAGTAAAGGCGGCCAGACTTTTTGTCCGCAAAAAACCAGCTAAGGTTGATGTATGGCCCACAGAAGTGGCATACAGAGTGGACTATAGGGAAAAAAATGGAAAATGGTTTTATGGCTACAGCAACGTGTTGCTTGAATTCAAGGTAGATTGGGAAGATAAATTATTCAACTCGGTTTACAGCATGACCGCCGAAATGGCCGTTACCGACTGGGAGAAGAATGTTACAGGTCAACTTCCAAAAAATAGGGAGCGATTGAAAAAATCAATTATTCTAAGTGATGAGGCCATAGGTTTCTCCGACCCTGACTTTTGGGGAGAATACAATATCATAGAACCTGAAAAGTCAATTGAGTCCGCTATTAAGAAAATACAGCGGCAATTACGTAGAGCAAGGTCCAAGGGCGGTTCTGCTGCACCTTAAAAGCTCTCGCAAAATTATAACCATTAAAAAAGCCCCTTTATAAGGGGCTTTTTCTATTTTTCAAATTCCTGTAAGGTCTTGATGATAATGGAAATACAGTCCATCAACTGTTCTTTGCTCATCACCAAAGGTGGTGCAAAACGGATAATGTTGCCATGTGTTGGTTTGGCTAATAGGCCATTTTCCTTAAAGGCCATACAAATATCCCAAGCCGTGGAGCTACCTTCAGAATCGTTGATCACAATAGCATTCAGAAGTCCCTTTCCCCTAACCTTTACAACCAAGTCACAGGTAGGTATGAACTTATTAAGCTCCTCCCTAAAAATCTGACCCAGTTCTTCGGCATTTTGGGCAAGTTGTTCTTCTTTTACCACTTCCAAAGCAGCAATACCTACAGCAGCTGCTATGGGGTTTCCTCCAAAAGTACTGCCATGGCTTCCAGGAGTAATCACATCCATGATACCATCATTGGCCAAAACACCAGAAACCGGGTATACCCCTCCTGACAGTGCCTTTCCTAAAACTAAAATATCCGGTGTTACATTTTCATGGTCCACCGCCAATAGTTTTCCTGTTCTTGCGATTCCAGTTTGCACCTCATCAGCAATAAACAGTACATTGTGCTTTTCACAAAGGGTTTTTGCCGCTTTCAGATAGCCTTCAGAGGGAACATATACCCCCGCTTCTCCCTGAATGGGTTCGACCAAAAATCCAGCAACGTTCGGATTATTTTCCAGAGCCTCCTCAAGAGCAGCAAGGTTATCATATGCTATTTGAATAAACCCTGTTGTATAGGGTCCATAGTCCTTTCGGGCCACTGGGTCATTGGAAAAAGAAACAATTGTAGTGGTTCTACCATGAAAATTGTTCTCACATACAATAATTTGAGCCTGATTTTCTGGAATTCCCTTTTTCTGATACGCCCATCTCCTGCAAATCTTAACTGCAGTTTCCACAGCTTCAGCTCCCGTGTTCATGGGAAGAAGCTTATCAAACCCAAAAGTAGAGGTAACATATTCCTCAAACCTCCCTAGCATGTCATTGTAAAATGCTCGGGAAGTCAGTGTCAGGGTTTTTGCCTGATCGGTCATTGCCCCAACAATTTTTGGGTGACAATGTCCTTGGTTTACCGCAGAATACGCCGATAAAAAATCGTAGTATCTTTTACCTTCCACGTCCCACACATATACGCCTTCACCCCTGCTCAATACTACAGGAAGTGGGTGATAATTGTGTGCTCCGTGTTTCTTTTCTAAATCTATCGCTTGATGCGAAGTCAAATGTTCTAAAACAGCCATTTTAAAAGTGTTTAAATTATAAAATAACCATTCCTTCTGTACCTTTATTCTTTCGAGGACTCGAAAAAGCAGCGTGGGAGAGAAATCATCCCTAGTAGAGGGCGCAAATTACAAATTATTACTAAAGAAAAGCAAATCATTTTTTTTAGGAGAGATTTCCAACTCTTTAAAAGTTTGGCGGCAATTTATGATTACAGGTCATAGCAAATTCCAAAAAGAGGTTACTTTTGCCCCATGCGTAAAAAGAACAGGCGCCAAAAGTTTGAACAGGTTGAGGTAACCGATGCCGGAGCCAAGGGAAAATCGATTGGAAAAGCCCCGGACGGGCGTGTAATTTTTCTATCCAATGCCGTACCCGGAGATGTAGTTGATGTGCTGACCACCAAAAAGAGAAGGGCGTATTTTGAAGGCATTGCCACCGATTTTCATGTTCTTTCGGACAAAAGGACATCACCAGAATGCTCCCATTTTGGTGTATGTGGAGGCTGCAAATGGCAGCATATGGGGTACGAGCATCAACTCTATTTTAAACAAAAGGAAGTAGAAAACAACCTTAGGCGCATCGGTAATTTGGAATTACCTGAAATCAGCCCTATCAAAGGTTCTGCTAAGCAGTATTTCTACCGAAACAAAATGGAGTTCTCCTTTTCCGATAGTAGGTGGTTAACGCAAGAAGAAATTGATTCAGACACGGAGATTGAGGACAGAAATGCGCTAGGATTTCATATTCCTGGCATGTGGGACAAGATATTGGACATTGAAAAATGTCATCTTCAAGAGAATCCGTCCAACGCGATTCGGCTAGAGGTGAAAAAGTTTGCTACAGAAAATGGACTTCCTTTTTTTAATCCCAGAAAACAAGAGGGCCTTTTACGTACTCTGATGATCAGAACAGCTTCCACAGGTGAGATTATGGTGCTGTTTCAATTTTTTGAGGACAATGAGCCGCAAAGAGAACCTTTGTTGAACCATATTCAAGAACAATTCCCTGAAATCACTTCTCTACTTTATGTAATCAATCAAAAACAAAACGACACCATTTACGATCAAGAAATCATTTGCCACTCCGGTCAGGATCATATTTTTGAGGAAATGGAGGGACTTCGGTTCAAGATCAACGCTAAATCGTTTTATCAGACCAACTCCGAACAAGCTTACGAACTTTACAAAGTAACCAGAGAATTTGCAGGTCTTACCGGGAATGAATTGGTCTATGACCTTTATACCGGAACCGGAACCATTGCCCAATTTGTTTCAAAAAAAGCAAAAAAAGTCATCGGTGTGGAATCAGTACCGGAGGCAATTGAAGACGCCAAGGCAAATGCGCTTCTGAACAACATATCGAATACTGAATTTTTTGTTGGGGATATGAAAAACGTGTTCAATGATTCTTTCATAGAAGAACACGGACACCCAGATGTGATTATTACAGATCCCCCTCGGGATGGCATGCATAAAATGGTTGTGGAACAACTTTTACAGGTGGCTCCAAAAAGGATTGTGTATGTAAGTTGCAATAGTGCCACGCAGGCCAGAGACCTTGCATTAATGAAAGACGATTATCAAGTTATTAAAGTACAGCCGGTGGATATGTTTCCCCAGACCCATCACGTTGAAAATGTTGTACTTTTGGAAAAACGGGTATAATTCTTGATGAAATTTGCTTAAACCAAAATGAAGAAAACGCTCCCTATCTTTCTCATCCTATTACTACTAATTTATGCCTCTTCATGCGAAAAAGACGATATCTGTGTAGATGGTGATACTCCACAATTAATAATTGGTTTCTACGATGTAGAAGATACCACGGAATTTAAGTCCGTATCATCTCTCAGAATAAGAGCTGTAGATATTGACAGTATTTTTTCCAGTACCTCTTTTGCCGATAGGTCCAATTCACCAGATTCTCTTCTCATTCCCTTGCGGATAGATGGCAACAGTACCACCTATGAGTTTATTTCTGATTCTGCAGACGACGAAACCACTGGTGATGAAACGGGAAATTTAGACGTATTGACCATTTCCTATGAAACCAGAGAGGAGTTTATCTCCAGAGCTTGCGGTTTTGTAATTAACTATGACAACCTCAATTTGACGTTACCCGACAACAGTGAAAATTGGATTCAAGATATTAGAATTGTTCAACAAACCATTGAAAACACCGATAACATCCATGTCAAGATATTTCACTAGCCTCATTATCGCTCTCTTTCCCATTTTGGTATGTGCGCAAAGTGAGCCCATCGACCTTCAACCTAAGGATACGGTGGAGTATAAACAAGAGTACGGGCTTAGGGTCGGTGCAGATATTAGTCGTTTGGTATTTTCCTTTATTGATGAGGATTATACCGGTCTAGAACTTGTTGGTGACTATAGGTTGACCCAGAAATTGTATTTGGCGGCGGAAATTGGAAACGAAGAAAAAACTCAGACCGAAGACCTTGGTGGCACCCTGCTGTACAATTTTAAAACATCGGGAAGCTATATCAAAGCAGGAGTGGACTTGAACACGTACGAAAACTGGTTTGGTATGAACAATGCCATTACGCTTGGAGGAAGATATGCCATTGCCAGTTTTAGCCAGACCCTGAACAACTACAACATTTACAACGGTGATCGTTTTTTTAATCCTGATGAGTTCTTAGCTGGAGCACAAACTGGAGAGGAGTTTAGCGGACTTAATGCTTCTTGGCTTGAGATGGTTGTTGGAATTAAAGCAGAACTTTTTGCCAATATTTATATTGGTATGAGCGCCCGTTTGGGCTTTCTGATAACCAACAAGGAGGATGAACGTTTTCCCAATCTATGGATACCTGGATTCAATAAGGTAACCGATGGAAGCAATTTTGGGGTGAGCTACAACTACACCATTTCGTATTTGATTCCCTTCTATAAAAAATCAAACAAGAAAAAACCTGAGCAATCAGAGTAATCGGACCAAAAAATCAAACTCATGGGAAATACATTGATCAACTATGTGGAGTTCAAGGCAAGCAACCTAGATAAAATCAAAGACTTTTATTCAAGTCTTTTTGGTTGGGAATTTAAGGATTACGGCCCAACTTATACTGCTTTTTCCAAGAGTGGTCTGGAAGGTGGATTTGAGCTAAGTGAAGAGATTATTGTCAACGGCGCCCTGATTGTACTTTACCATGAAGATTTGCCTGTTTTGCAAGAACAAATCCTTCAAGCAGGAGGTACAATTTCCAAAGAGATATTTTCCTTTCCTGGTGGACGAAGATTTCACTTTACAGACCCCTCTGGAAATGAGCTGGCCGTATGGTCCGATAAATAAAAAAGGCCTTTAAAAAAAGGCCCTTTTCGTTAAAAAGTTGAGTTAGTTGAGTAGTCCAAGCTGCTTTTGAGCTATTATTAGCTTATAACAAGTACAAGCCAACACTTAATCTTACGGTAAAGTTAACTAAATTTTAATTTAACGTAAAATTATAGATCAATTTCTTACCTCCTTATTTTTAGCTTTTTTGCTCCCCGAATACATTTCATAATGGACCAATCTAGATTCAAGCCTTCCATTGAAGGTCTTGATTTTTCGTGATGGTCTTAAACCTACACTTTTAAGGGCCTCTAAATTTGAAGTAATCATCCAGGCCTGGGTGTCTGGATAGCCTTGCTTTAAAGTATCCCCGATCTTTCCATAAAATTCCTCTGCCGCAATCGGTAACCGTTCCCCGTATGGTGGGTTGAATACCATATGTAATGGAGCATCTACAGGCTTCTCGGTTCTAAAAAAGTCTTTTCTCTCTATTGTGATGTATTCGGAAAGATTAGCGTTTTCCACATTTTCCTGAGCCTTTCTTACTGCTGAAGGGGCCTTATCGTACCCTATAATCTTATGGTGAAATTCCCTTGTCTTGTTCAAACTGGCCTCAACAATCTTTCCATGTAATTCTTCATCATAATCTTTCCAGTTCATAAATGTAAACGACGTCCGGTTTATATTGGCCGGAACATTGCAGGCAATCATACCGGCTTCAATAAGGAACGTACCGCTACCACACATAGGGTCCAAGAAATCCTGCTGTCCATCCCAACCACTCATAACAAGCAGTCCGGCCGCCAAAACTTCATTGATTGGGGCAATATTTGTCGCTATACGATACCCTCTCTGGTGCAAGGAATTTCCAGAACTATCCAAAGAAATTGTACATGTATTTCCCTGCAGGTGGATGTTGATTCGAACATCGGGATTCTGAGAGTTAACGTTGGGGCGCTTACGCAAGGCTGCCCTGAACTTGTCCACCAAAGCATCCTTCGCTTTTTGGGATACAAACATGGAATTATTGAACACCTCCGAATTAATCGTGGTATCAATGGCAAAAGTCTTGTCCACATCAAAATAACTGGGCCAATCAATCGCATAAACCCTTTTGTATAGATCCGTCTGGTCAAAAACCTTGAACTTTCCGATAGGTCGCAATACCTTTAAAGCGGTTCTCAAACATAGATTGGCTTTGTATAAAAAACCCAAGTCACCATCAAAAGTGACATTTCGGATACCCTCTTCCACATTCCCCGCTCCAAGGTTTCTAAGTTCTTTGGCCAAAATAGGTTCAAAACCATATAAAGTCTTAGCCAGCATTCTAAAGTTTCCTGCCATTTTTTCGTAATCCGTTTCGGCAAAAATAGGCTATTTTTGCCCCTTCAACCCAACTTATGAATATTCCGTTCGCTGTTGTTTTTATTATTCCCGTGTTAGCAGTTTGGGCCAGTTTTGGCTTTGCTTGGGCCGTAAAACCAAAGTTCAACAAGAACATTAGGCTCTTGCTGGCCTTTAGCGGCGCTTTTTTGTTGGCTCTTACCTTTTTTGAGCTTCTCCCTGAAGTATACGAAGGTGAAAATCCAAAAACCATGGCCCTGTTTATTCTGGCGGGAATATTGCTCCAGATTTTTCTTGAGTTCTTCTCAAAAGGGGCTGAACACGGTCATATGCATATTGATGGGGAAAAGAATGAATTTCCCATCCTTTTGTTCCTGAGTCTGTCAATCCACGCATTGGTAGAGGGAGTTCCCATTGAGGGCAACAGCCCTATTTTATACGGAATCATTGTTCATAAGGTTCCCGTGGCTATTATCCTTAGTATCTTTTTGTTGAATTCAAAAATGCGAATGGCTTCCATTCTACTCTTTATATCTATTTTTTCTTTGATGACTCCTCTAGGAACCTACGTTGCTACATATTCATCCTGGGTTTCGGAGTATGGAAACTATTTAAATGCCCTTGCAATAGGAGTGTTTCTTCATATTTCCACCATAATTTTGTTTGAAAGTTCCCAAGGACATTCTTTTAATTTTAGAAAGCTTATTGTAATTCTTCTTGGTGTAGGAGTTGCCTATTTTATATAGAATTCCACCCAAACGATTATCAAGCAGGTATCACGAGATACACCGCTCTTTTTTGTTCAAGGTTTAATTGGACACTACCCGGAAAACCAAAAACCAATGACTAATGGCCCCACCCAGAACAAAAAAATGCCATATTAAATGGTTGTAGGGTATGCGTTTTATGGCATAAAATAGAATCCCGATGGTATAAAAAGCACCTCCTAAAGAAAGATAAAACAGTCCTTTGGATGACATATTCTCAAGTAAGTAAGGCAAATCGATTACGATAATCCAGCCCATTACTCCATAAAGTACCAAGGAGAACACCTCAAATTTTCCAGTAAAAAAAAGTTTGAGTATCGTTCCAAATAGAGCTATGCCCCAAACCAGGTAAAAGAGCAACCATCCTTTTGAACCAATAAGAACCGTAAGACAAACGGGGGTATACGTACCTGCTATCAAGTAGTAAATACTAATATGATCTAAAATACGGAGCTTCTTCTTCAGCTTTGGGTTTTCAACAAAATGATAAATGGTTGAAGCCGAAAACAACAGTATCAGTGACAAGCAATAGACCAAGACACTTCCCCATAAAAAAGGAATATCTGAAGATATGTTGATTATAAAGAAAACACTACCTGCAACTGCCAAAACTATCCCCAATGCATGGGAGTAGGCATTCCACTTTTCTTCCGATAAGATGGATTCAGATTTGAATGTCAAGTCAACCTATTTGTAGCGTTTACCATGTTTTATGACCATGTCCACATCCTGAAGCAAACTGATATATCGTAAAACATCTCCATCCACAGCAATAATATCAGCATATTTCCCAGGGGTAATGGTACCCACTTCATCTGCAACGCCAGTCCATAAAGCCGGCCAATACGTTGCCGAGCGAATGGCATACATAGGGTCTATCCCAAATTCATTGACCCATACATCCAGCTCGTTCCAGGTAGACTGGCTATGAAATTTCATAGGAATTCCACTATCTGTGCCAATCAACAAAACTACGCCAGCATCCAATAATTGCTGAATTTTAGTCTGTAAGGTGGGTTTCCGAGAAGGGGTCAATTGAAAATATGGTAACCTATCCGGATGTTTAAAGCTATTTTTTATATCGGTTATTATGCTATCTGGTAAACCTAAATGCCATGAATCGCTATCCAATTTTTCAGGATTGTCCCTAGTATATTCATAATTATAAAGTCCTTCTACTGTAGGGCACCAAAATAAAGGGCCCTTGTTCATCTGGGCAGTGCGTTCCTTTATCATTTCCATAACGTCATCAGGATATTGCGGTGCAGAGGACAGCCCGGTATGTTCAAAACAATCTACCCCTACTTTTAATCCTCTTCGTATTTCCTCCGGTCTGTGTCCATGGGCCACTACCTTAAGGTTATGTTTATGTGCCTCATCAACAACCACGGTCAATTCATCCATGGTCATTTGATCATGGTCAATCAGTTTGATGACATCCACACCAGCATTGGCCAGTTTTCTAATCTTTTTTCTCCCGTCCTCCGGACTTGTAACACCCCATCTAAAATCTTCGGTTCCAGGATAAGGTTTATGTTGTATAAAAGGCCCAGAAACATAGAGTGTCGCCCCTGGAATCTCCCCATTATTGATTCTATCCCGTACAGAAATACTTTCCTTTAACGGAGCGCCAAGATCTCTTGCGCTGGTAACCCCCGCCATTAATAGTTGATGAGCGGACGAAGGCATGATCACATCTTCAAATAGAGGAGGATATGTTTTGTCCCAATAGCTATAATTCGCATGTCCGTTGATCATGGTATGAACATGCATATCCCATAAACCTGGGAGCACACTCATCCCCTCGGTGGAAATGATTTCAGCATTTGCAGGAACTTCAAGGGTTTCCACGGTTCCTACCGCCTTTATTCGTTCTCCTTCAATTATAATGACACTATTTTTAATAGGGTCAGAACCGAAACCATCGATCAAGGTTCCTCCAACGAGTGCTTTTACTGAATTTTCTTGGGCCAGAATAGTATGGGAAAATGCTAGCAGCACAATCCACAAGAGTGTTGACTTTTTCATAGTCTTAAATGTACTAAACATATCATGAATGGAAAAGAAGGTTCCATCCGAAGCGGAATTTAATTTTGTGCTAAAAACTAAATTTAAGTCCTACTTGTGCACGCCATCTGGAATTTTGAAAGTCCACGACCCAAGGAGTCTCATCGTCCGATATGTTATACTGAAACTGCGGAACGTTATTTTCAACACCCACAAAATTCAATATGCTAAAACTGGAGTTTACCACATTGGGCACAAAGACCAATCTGCCCCAATCCTTGTTCACAAAATTCAGAACATTAAGCATATCCAGTGAAATTGTAATTCTTTTTTGATCGCCCAACCGCTTGCTATATTCAAATTTTGCATCCAATTCGTGGTTCCAAGGTGTTTTGGCACCATTGCGCTCCACGTAATTCCCTCGTCTGCTATTGAGGTAGTCATTGCGTTGAATAAAAGAGTTTAATTGTTGCCATTGCGTATCAGCGGATACCACAACATTTCCGTTGCCATCTGTAATATCTACCAAAGAAATCTCATCTTGATTTCTTGGCACATAAATAAGATCATTCCTTGAGGAGCCATCACGATTCAAATCACCTTGATAAATAAATGAAAAAGGGCTCCCTGATCGTCCATTGTAGAGAAATGAAACTTGCAAATTGTCATTTTCACTAAAATTAAGGTTGTAGGTCTGAGTTGCTACAATTTTATGTCTTAAGTCAAAATTGGAAAAGGAAAGTCCCGGTTCATTCCCAAAGATAGCCTGATTCCATTCAAAATTTGCCGCAGGAGAACTTCTTACCGTACTTGAAACATCCTTGCTTTTGCCATAAGTATATCCCACATACGAACTCAGGTTCTTAAAACGCTTGCTAACTCCCAGTGAGGCATTATAGCGATACCCTTTGTTGGTGTTTGTCAATAAAAAAACATTGGTAAAGTTTGGGTTTACTTTGATCGCATCTCCTGTTTGAAGATAATACCTTCTGTTGTCCGGACCATCAAATCTTCCCAGTTCATCCCTTCTATTAATGGATTGAAAAAATATTCCTTTGACCACATCTGTGTAGGTGCCTTCCAAATGAATTTGAAAATCATCGGCTAAACGTACATCCAACGCGATATTGGTTTTCCAATCTCTAGGAAAGGTAAAATCCATATCAATAAGATTTATTTCTGTTAAATTGGGTTGTTGTCCCCGAAGATCCACTAAATTTTCGGTCAATTCCAAACCATCTTCCGGCCTTAGGTCAATGTTAAAGTATTCAGTACCTGAAATGTATTCAGTGTACGCAAACCATAAATAGGGCAATCTCCCAGAAAACAATCCTGTGCCACCACTTAAGCTTATGTTGCTGTTCAAGTTGTAATCAAAACCAATTCTTGGATTAAGTTGTGGCTTTTTGGTAATAGTATTATCAAATCTTGCAAATTCAGGTGTTTCCGACACCTGTTGCGAAATAGGCAATTCTTCGGTTAGATATTGTCCATCCAAACGAAGACCAAGGGTAATTGACAAATTATCGTTTAGGCGAAATTTGTCCTGTACGTATAAGGCCGCCTCCAAAACGCCAATCGTGGCCGAAGGTCTATTCCTAACAAAATCAAAGTCATTATTATTGATATTGTAAACACCCCTGACTCTTCGTGGTCTATCATTTAAGAAATCATCCACAGATCTATATTCCCACCTTCCATTCCAAGCTGATAAAAACCCGTAGTCTACGTTGTGTAATTGCGCTAGACCTCCAAAAGAAAATACATGGTTCGGAGTTACATAAGTTAACTTATCTGCAATCTGTAGGGTAGAGAAGTCGGTGCTGTACACGGATGCTTCACGATAAGAACCTGCAAAGATGCGATTGGTAGAATTTGAGGCAATTTGAATATGGGGAAATACACGTCCGTCAAAATCCCGATCTTCCTTAACAGTGTTATACCCCAAGGTTAAGTTATTGGCAAGGTTGTCCTTAAAGTTTGATTTTAATTCTAAAGCCAAGCTATTTGCAATACTGTTATGGCGGTACCCTTGATTGCCAAAATTAAAAATACTGGCGTTCCATTCTAGGTTGTCCGCAAAACTGTTGACGTAGTTATTGCGAACTGTAAGTTTGTGCTTATCGGAAATATTAAAATCCAACCTAGTAAATAATTTAGTACTGGATGTTTCCAAATCAGCGTTGGTAAAAGTACCCGGGTCGTAATCGTAATTCTGAATTAAATGCTCGCTAATCCTTACAATATCATCCAGAGGAATGTTTGAAGTTTCACTGCCAGGTGCATTCAAAACCGGGCTATTAGAAAGTGCTTGCTCAAAGTTTACATAGTAAAACAGTTTATCCTTTATCAATGCATCTCCCAGTCCAAAACCAAATTGAATGTCATAAAAACTTGATCTATTTTGCTCTTGGCCTTGGGCATATTTTCCAATCAAAGCTTGATTGTTTCCATACGCATATGCTTCTCCTTGGAACGAATTTGTACCATTTTTAGTTACAATATTTAGGTTCGCGCCATTAAAATTGCCTATGCTTACATCAAAAGGGGCAAGTTTTACCGATAGCTGTTTGATGGCTCCCAAACCGATAGGTTGTGATCTGGATAAACTTCCCGGGGTTCCATTTGCAGAGGATCCGGATGCTCCACTTGCTGGTTCTTGAAAACCGATAACATCGTTGTTGGCAATTCCATCAATGTTGAGATTATTGAATCTATTACTTGCTCCTGCAAAGGAATTCAAGTTGTTTTCGGACAGGTTTTTGGTAAGGTCCTGAATACTTCTGTTAATTGTTGGAGTCCTCTCTATTTGAGCTTGGTTCAACAAAGCTTCATTCCCACGCTTGACTCCATTGCCATTTGAGGTAACTACAACTTCATCAAGTTGAAGGTTTTCCTCTTTTAAGTCGAAGTCCATCTTAGTGGTGCTACCCAGTTTTATCGAGATATTCTCAATGATTTCTGTATGAAAACCCAAGAATGATACTTCAATTCTATACGTTGATGATGGCGCTAGATTAGTAATAACATAAAACCCGTTCTCCTGAGTAGTTGTTCCATAGGTATAATTTGTCTCAACATCTTTTATTACAACCGTAGCAAAGGGTATAGGCTGCATTGCATCATCCATTACTTTTCCCTGAATGGTACCTGTGGTAATTTGAGCATTGCCAATATAGATATGGAAGAAAAAACAAAATAGTGCTAAGAAAAACCTCATAGTTGATTTTGCGGTAAACATAAAGTATCTATGACGGTATTTATAAAGATGTCTTACAGAAAAAGGTAAATAATTGGATTTTTTCTCCGTAGAATTTATGGCATAAAAAAAGGCCCCTCAAATGAGGGGCCTTCAAAGAAGGCGGCGACCTACTCTCCCACCTGGTGTGGCAGTACCATCGGCGCAAACGGGCTTAACTTCCCTGTTCGGAATG
>NZ_QTJX01000003.1 GCF_003382275.1 Flagellimonas nanhaiensis | reverse complement strand
TAGCATTCCTGGATAACTTTTACAGAACTTAATTAGCTCTAATGATTCCTCCTTAGTGGATTTGTTCTGTTGGTTGGAGAACACTACCATGAATTCAATTACTTCGTCCCATCTAAAGGCCGTGTGCTGGTTTACTCCGTAGATTCCTTTTGAGTAACAATGCTTTTCAAAACATTTTTGCGCTGCTTTTTGCATCTCTTCCATATAGTTGGTGTTCAGTTAATTAACTTTTCTGAAAATCCAGTGATATATTTCTTTTCCCATAAAACACCATTCTCTTCACAGGGAGAATGTAGATGAATTAAAGTATCGTGATAATCATATCTTCCTTTCATATTTATCCAAATCGCACATTCTATCCCGTTTCCTCCTTTTACTTGTTCGACCATATCTTCATAGTGGTCATTAAATAGCTTCTTTGCCTCTTTGAGTGTTAATTCAGTTTCATCCGCAATAACCTCTCTTCCATTGTAATATTGAAAAGCACAATCTTTTTTTATTTTACCCATCATTTTTTATGGTTTATATTGTTCTTTGTTATTTGGGTTGGTCAATCAATTCCTATGAACATTGCTGCCATTTCTCCTGATGAGATTTCGTTATCATCTTGCTCAGAAACTTCTTCTTTTGGCATGTTCTGGATTGACTCAACTAATTTTTTCATTTCACCCAAGCACATGGAAAACCCCTTTTTGTAATACCTGAAAGCCCTACTCATGGTACTGGCCGGATAGGTTATCTTGTTTATCATCAACTGTCGTTTGGCTATATCTATGAAGGTGGTCTCCCCGTGATAGACTTTTTCATTGTCAACTGCTATCATACTTGCAGTAAAATCAAACTCATTTATGGTTGCCGATGGGGTCTCAAAGAATTTCTTGACCAAATCAAAAGTTCTTCCTGAGTAGTTTACTTTCATACCATTTTCAGACTCCCATTTGATTTCAGCTTCTTTTGCCTTGAAATAAGTTGATGCCTTTTCATACTCTTTTTCGCTGGGAAAGAATATATCGTAATCCGTTTTCACGGGTTTGCCCATGAAGTAATCCCTTAAAGCTCCTCCGGCCAGCCAGCACACAATACCAACCTCCTTCAATTCATCAAGAATGATTTCGTTATACCTTTTTACTGCGTTTTCAAACTGTATCATGTGATCAATCGTTTTACTTGTTTAAGTTTTTAGGTGTTTTCTTATTTAAGATCATTTGCCTCATCCCACTGTTGCTCTAGTTTTCTGGGTCGTCAATCTTATTATCTCAAACCTTCCGTCCTCTGAGGCATTATAGGCCTCTTCCCATGTTGCATATACCGGAACAAATCCCCTAGCGCCCTCTACGAGTACCCTCTCCTTCGTTCCATATGGACTTTCGCGGATCAGATGGGTCAGAAGTTTCAATACCATGTATACTTCTTCTTTCATCAGCGGTCAGATGTTGTTAGAAATCAACTTTCTTTATTGGTACAATACCATTCTCCATTACATCATCATCAGAGACATATGGAAGCCACTCATCATCAATCCGGATTGTAAATGGTTTAAATTTTTTACCCCTTCCTCTTTGACATGTAACCATTGAATATTCCCCCATATCCTTGATTATTACCACAGTTTCGCATTTTTGCTGCAGTATTGTGCCTAAATGCCCCCTCGCCTTATCACTGTTTGGGTTAAGATGAAGAACCCCTGTAATGTGCGATTTGGTCAATGAGCTGTATCTCATAAGCCTTTTTGTAAACTCAATACTTTCACTAAGGGAATTAAAATCCTTCATACAGTCTACAAAGCCATCAATTGAGACAATCCCTAGATTACTTCTATATTCACTTTCCATGAACAGCCACTCCAGGTATCCTGAAACTTCTTCAGAGTTATATTCCCGAAGTTTTATCGAAATGTAGTTCTCAGGGATGGCACCTACCATTTTAGGTATTCTGGAAGCGTTCAGCCACGCATCATATTCGTCCTGTTCGGTATCAATGTCAATGATATATTTATCCCTTAATCCATGCCCTATTATATCATCTGAATAGTTATTGGCATTTCCCCCAATTGCACACGCAAGCAGCAATGACTTCAGGAACGATTTTCTGGCCTTTTCCTCTCCTTTAATCATACTGATGTTTCCAAAGGTCCCAAACCTCAAGGGATAATGATACCCGTTGTAGCTCCTTTCGTCCCTACCAATTGACAATGCCAATGGGGGTCTTGGGGGAACAACATCGAGGTCAATGGAGGATTTTGTATGCATCTCCGAATAATCGGAACTACTTTTTTGCTCCTTGGAACCAAAGTCCAATTTCTCAAACACATCGCTCATTATGCCGGTACTTTTGATATCAAATAATCGTTTATACTTCCATTGATCATCGTCTCAACACTATCAGCAACCTTTTGGTGGTTCCACACCTCAGTATTTGTCAACAATAAATTCCTAAGTTCTTCATGCTCCTCCAAAAGCTGGGCTAAGTCTTTGTTGGATTTTTTTCTATCATCAACAATTTTCTTTACCTTGATGTCAATATCCTCATCCGAATAACCCAGCCTGTTATAGGCTGCCTTGATATGTGCAATATGGATATGGTCAAGCGGTCCCTTGCCTGAGAGCTCTATGGGAAGGTATTTTTCCGAAAGGTTCAATTGCTCCTTAAGCTCTTCTATCAACAGGAAAAGAGGTTTGCTCAGGATTCCGTCAATATGTTTTTTTGGCATTGAATCAAAAACGGTGCAATCATAAAATTTGAGAAGATTTGAGTAGTAGGCTATGTACAGTTTTGCGAACAACTCTTGTTCTTGATAGTTTTTTTTCTGGATAGAGGCGCAGAAATCTATTATCGTGTTCAATGCTTCAAAATCGTTCTCATTGGCCGCGAAGGGTTTTTTCTCGGAAAACCTCCATTTCAGTCTTTGTATGGATTGCTTTAGTGTCATCATTTTTTATTGAAATATTTTTCCATGTTGTCCTGTCTACTAATGTATTCCAGCGTCAGTACATGCGGATTTTTCTTATGCCAGGCATCATTAAAACAATGGTTTATAGCGTTCCAAAAATCATCCTTACTGTATCCCGTTTTCAGCAAGACGTTGATGTTGTTTTTTGCCTCTATGGATATCGACGGTACTTTTTTTCCAGTCAATTCATTGAAAGCATCTAACAAAACGTCCCAGTTTACGGCACCAAAATCAATCTCATCCTCCCAATTCTTTCCGTTTAGATAGGTAAGTGGGTTTTTTCTGTACTTTCTGTTTGGGTTTTGTTTTACGTAATGTTCAACCGAGTCCAATATTCTTTTGATTTCATCCACAGTTAGTTTGCCCCACTGCTTGAGGCATTTTTTCTTATCAACTTTTTTATCGTAAGTGTCCCAAAAAAAATCAAACTGTTCATTTGCGTTTATACTATTAATAGAAGATGAAGATGAAGATGAAAGGCTTTTGTTTGGGTTTCGTTTGGGTTTTTCCGATGTGCTATTTTTTAACGGTCTACCACCTTTTTTTCCATTTTCGCGTTGTTTGTTCAAAAACTTTTCCTTTTTATCCCTTTCTCTTTCAAGCCTATTGTTTACAAGGTATTCCCCTTTATCTTCAAATTTATTTTTTAGCTCTTCTGATAGCTCATCCCAATCACAACCCACTAAAAACCCAAGCCTTTTTTTGGGTATTTTACCGTCAGACCATTGTTTCGCTAACATTGTGATGTAAATTCCACGCTCTTCATTAGTTAAATACATGACCCCCGTCAAAAAATCTTGAGCATAAAATTGAAATGATGGTGGTTTGTTCATGTTAATATTTTATGTTTAATAGCCTTTTAATGATTGATTAAATATTTCACCAAAATCTCTTCTCCAAGTTTGAGTGCCAGTGAATCTTATCAGGCGGTATCCTTCCTTAATCAAGAATTCAGTTTTATCCCTGTCCTTTTCTTCAGAATGATAGTCTTTACCATCTACCTCTATCGCTAGTCTTAGTTTTGGGTTTGCAAAATCAATAAAATATTTACCACAGGGTACTTGGGGATATAGGTTTAAATTGTTTGCCCTAATGTGTACCCAAACGTAGTACTCAATTGGGGTAAGAACCCAAGGATAGAAATAAGGTGAGATACCTCCATAGACTTTTATATGAGGCAATACCTCTTTATAAACTTCCCTTATTTCTTGGTAATATTTGAAACCAGGAAGATTCTCTATGTTAAATTCAACAGTCATACATCTTCCTCATTTGCCCACTCCCCACAGAGCCTAATGGTTTTGTAGAAGGGGTTCAGGTACAGGAAATTCTTGTTTTCGTTGTCATAGTACACCTGGACAGGTTTGGTGAGCTTGATCTTGGTTGTTTTGTGCTCACCGGTTTCTTTGTCCACGTACTTTGATACAGGTCTTATCTGGCCGGTATTGACCAGTTCCTTGTATTGTCTGAACTGGACCGGCTCGAATGTCTTGAGCTTGTCCAATGTCTCTTGACTTATTTTGTGTGGCGAAGGCGCCAGTACTCTTTTTTTGCTCATAATTATAAAAGACAAACCCCTCTAAAATTCCGTAGCAGCCTCACTTGCTTTTGGAGATTCTAGAGGGGTTATATGTTTAATTTTTTTCATGTGAGACTTTAGTGTTACACCAAATGTAACAATTAATTATACTATATTGTACTTAATATAATATTTTTAACAAAAAATTTTTCCTTTTTAATGTTTTTACTGTTTATATCTAGGTGTCCGGCCCTTAATTTTTCATAGAAATTAATCTCGGACCGAAGTCTCAGTATTTCTCGGGACAGCTTTGCAATTTGTAGCACGGAAAGCCTTTCCCCGCTTCCCAGGTAATCTGTCAACAATTTTTCTTGAAGCCTTAACTCGGCAATGTAGATCTGTGACGCCATCCATGTCTGTTATTGTATTAAAGTTATACTATCATTGATTTTTTACCATTTTCCATCCCTGAAGCTCCACATAATGTTTCCCGTTGTACTCATTTCCACGGATATTAATGCTTGCCGTTACCTTGTCGTCCAAAGAGAAACCATCAAGGACATCAACCTTGTCCTGGACAAAATCAACCGGTATCTCTTGGGGGTATTGATCATCGGTCCTTAACACGCACCTTCTCTTCCTGAACCCGTTCTGTCCGTATTCCTTGGTTTCTTGTATTTCAATTAAGTTTCCTGAAATTTCCATACTTAAAGTTTTGATCTGTCCTTTAAATGTTCGATGGTCTGTTGGTGGGTGTTGGCCACTATCCTGATGTGCGGTTCAAAATTCTGGTTGTCGCAGTACCAAAAGTTTTTGTTTTGTGCATCAATGATTATCTTGTCCTCGGCCATTTCACCTTCTGGACAGACATCCGGGAGCTGTGAATACCCCTTTTCCAATAACTCTCGGGAAAGGTTTCCCAAATCCTTCATCGAGAAATAAAATTGTTGTTTCATATTCCTTTGTTTTAATTTTATGGTAGTTTAATTTTCAAATACTCTTCTACATCCTTTTTCTTGGCGTACCAGAGCTTACCGTTTCTCTCTTTTTCAGCTTTGAGCTGGCTTCCATCATAATTGTTCAACCAATTGTTGATATGCTTTCTAACGGTCTGTGGTTTCCTCTTACCAAGCTTGGCTATTTCCTTAATGGTATATTTTCTTTCGCCTTCTTTGGTCTCGGGTTGAAGCACCTTTTGTACCTTTTTGGCCACCTCGGAAATAAAGGCATCATCTGCCTGGATGATATCACTTGCCAATAATTTGTTTCCTTCTCCCATAGGTTTTGATTAAAATGGATTGATACTTATATCTAATACGAGTCCTGGCGATGCCACATGGACCATCTTGCCGGTTGATCGTTGGATAATTTTTATAAATTCCTTTTCATTGGAATTTGTGTCTGATAGATGTGTGAGCACAATATTTTTGGTCTTTGACATATCATTGGCCCTGAACAATTTAACAAGGTTCTCAATCGACATATGACTTTCCAGAACACGGTTGCGGACCAGTGAATTTGTGGTGCCGTAACCTTCCGAGTCTATTATCCCCTCGCTGTAGTTCGCTTCTACCAACCAATGGGTGATATTTGAAAACTTGAAAGGACTGTAATAAGAGTCGGTTATAAATACCAGGTTTCCCATCTCCTCATGCTTTATGACAAAACCAAAACAGGGCGTGTCATGGACCATGTTCACTGGAATTACCGTAAACTCATTTAACATAGAGGTGTACTTTCTATTGGCTTCAATAATCTTCACCCGATGATGGTTTTCGATGCCAAGGCCTGTTGCTGTTTCAATACCCATGGCCACATGAATTCCAGAGTCCAAATACTGTTTATGATACTTGGAATGATCCCCGTGCAAATGTGAAAGTAAACACCCCTGTATTCCCTCAAGATTGAAATCAAGGAACTTTTTTATCTCAACCACAGGCACGCCACACTCAAGAAGTAAACTATTACCTTTACTATCAATGAGTGCGTATGCGTTGCCTTTAGAGGAACTGGAAAATACCTTTAGTCTCATTTCTTGCGCTTTTGCATTTCATTGAACATGAAGCTTTTGACCTCGCTGAGACATTTAAAATCCCATATTGTGGATTCATTTGGCATAAAGACATATTTTCTCCATGGGGAGTACCAACCAATTCTACCAAGAATAATATTTGATGTATTATTGACCTCCCAGACCTTAGTCTTTCCAGTGTCCTTTATTTCAACAAATTGTAAAAACGACTTTGCCATATTTATAAAAATTCAAGTTTGAGTTGAACCGGTTTGGGTCTTTCAATCATCCATCCATGCTTTCTACAGATGGTCCAACCGGTACCCAGTTTTTTTACTTTTTTACATTTACATATGTCAGGGTAGTAGTGCACTAAAACAATGGCTTTTGTTTGCCAGGTTCAGGGCTATCATCTTTCACTTCACCAGTTTCCTTATCTACCACTTCCTCGACTTTTTTCTGTGGTTGGGGTTCAGTCAATTTAGGTTGGTCCGTAATCTCTTCAGAGTCAATATCAATGACTGTTGCATTGGCATTGTTGTCAATCTCATTTTGGACTTCACCTGCAACCCTATCCATATCATTTTGGGCCATTCTATGGTAGTTGTCATCGATTTTCTCACTGTCAATTACCACATCGTTCCAAGCAGCTCTCTTTATGGTTTTATAGGCCATTTCATTATACCACCCATCAACTTTTTCGGTTTCAGAGGTTTTTTTGTTGTTCTTATAAACTGGCTTTTCACCCCCCCAGAATTCAGTGCTTGCGTATTTTGGCTTGCGTTTTTCGATGTCTTTCTTACTTAACATGACCAATTTGTTCTTGGTTTGGTCATCATTAAAGACTTGATAGTAGAAACCTCCCTTCAATTCACCTCTATCAAACTCATCTGTAATCTCAAATGTGTACTTTTCAATAGGGTTATTAGCATCTTTTTTAATTGCTTTGAATACATCGGTTTCGTAGACAAGTTCAATGACTATGTTATCTGGTACATCAAGTCCATATTTTCTAGCCTTCAGTTCAATTCCGTTGTAACCAATTATAAAACCGACATCAAATTTGTTGGTACGGGAATTTTTGTAGCAAATAAGATTTATGTGGTTGGGCTGTAATGGATCTAATCCAATACTTGAGAAAGCAACAACATCGATTGCGAGCTTTTGCATGTTTACATTTTCCCATTTGAACTCAAGAGCATCCCTATATTGTTCTGACTTACTGAGTCTTTTTGTTTCAGCATCTTTTAATACAGAGTCCATCTTTATGAAATAGTTCTGTATTAACTTTTTTTGGAAATCGGAAACTTTGATTTCCCCGGGTGCCGATGCTCCAAATTGCTTGATTACCGTATTGGTAAATCTTTCCGCTGGGTTTGTCTTGGCAATAGCATTACCCTCTTTCTTGGCCACTTTGGTAGTGGTCTTACTCTCTGTGCTCATAGTTTTTATTTAAAATCGTTATCGTTATAACCTGTATCTTGGTAATTCCATTCGTCTTGATAGGTCTCGTCCATTATCTAAGCTCTTTTGAGAACCTTCCTAAACGAAGGCAATATTTCCTTTCTATGTTTGTCATTTCGTAGTATTCCTGTAACCATATCAATGCTCTAGAACCACATGGCCTCCATGTATGCACCACAATTGGTAACCATGCATATTTTTTAAGAATCGGCATCAATCAAACCATTTATCATCGTCCTTGTTCCTGCCTCTCCAGACAAGCCACATAAGAACAGCTACTATAAATGCAGAAACCCCTATCAGCCAAATCGCCACTATCAAAAAATCTTTCATCATACTACTGTTAAGGTTTTGTGTTCTTCGCTGACCACAAGATTGATTACCTGTGATTCAGTTTCCTGAAGGTTCGTGACCGATTCCCTTCCATCGACCCAAATAGGGAAATTGATACCATAGTGCGCGCTCAATACATTGATCACCTCTATCCCAGTGTTTATCTGTGATGCTGTATTCAAATCAGGCCAAGGAACACCGTTATACGTCAATTGACATGTGGGAACCTCGGCCCCATTTATTTGTTTGGTAAACAACTTCCATTTTATTCCATCGCCAAAAAGTTTATTTACCCTACTCTCAAGTGCAGATACCTTGGCAACCGTAAACTCTTGTGCAACAAACTCCTCTTTCTCAACATCTGCAATCTGCTGTGCATAGGAGCTTTCACTTTCAGAAAGCTCTTTTATGCGCTTATCCGCATCGATTATCGATTGCTCTTCACGCAATTGTGTTTTCAGACCGTCAATTTTCTCGGAAAGTTCATTTTTCTTTTTGATCAACTCTTGGTTGTCCGGGGCCTTGAAATTTTCAAGCTTAACTTCGAGTTCTTTGATTTCCTTTAAACAGGCCTGATAATCCTTATTAAAATCAAGTTTGTCCTGAAGCTGGGACTCAATGGATTGCTGGTCTGCCTTTGGTTTGGATTTTTCCTCCTCCAGAAGGACTTTAAGTGACTTTATCTCTTTATCACAATCTTTAAGATTCAAAACCTTTTCATTGATTTTGTCTTGAAGATTTTTGGAAATTTCCTTTTCATCTTCCAACCTTTCCTTTAATTGGAGCCCTTTTTTGTTCAGTATCTCGAGACTCTTGGCCTTGTCCTCGTTGAAATCGGACTGCATATCCTTTTTTTGCTTTTCCACATCTTCTTCTTCCAAAGGCCTATGGCATGTAGGGCACTTGAAATCATCGCCGAATACAAGTTTCTTTTTTGATTCAGCATTGAATTCCTCCCTTAGCTTCACTAGTTCTGCATCCAACTCCCTTATTTTGGACTCAGACCTATCCAGACTATATGACAGATCGTTCTTTTGGGTCAATAGATTGGTATGCTCCGATTCTTTGATGGAAAGATCTGATTGTATCTCTTTTTCCCTTTTATAGGGGTCCAATTGGTTTTGCTCGAGCAACTGCTTTAGTTCCAGTTTGGTTCTCCCGGTTGAAGTAGTCAGCTCAAATATTTTGTCCCTTATCTTTTTCTTTTCGGTCTCTACCGATTCTGCAGCTTTGTTCAGGTCATCTATCTGGGATTGGACCATATTCAATGAAACCTCCTGTTTCCCTAATTCCTGTTTTAATGAGTCAAAGTCCCTTTGCTCCGGCTTACCTTGGCCCACTTCATCAATTCGAGCTGGAATATCGGCAATGGCATCCTTCAATTTCTTTCTCTTGGCGGCAAGTTCCTTTTTATATTCCCCTAATGACTTATCGGACAATTTGGACAGTAACTTGGTGAAGGAATCATTTCCAGTGGCCAGTTCAGAATCACTTACCTCACCGGCGATGGTGATAAGGATGTTCCTTTGCTTTTCCCAATGGAGTTGGTTGAACCCAAGTGGGTTTGAGAGCAATTTGAATATAGACTCGTCGATTATACCATTTACCTTATCTTGGAACTCTCTGCTGGTCTTTGGAACATCGTTCCAAAAGAATTCGCTTTTATTGCCCTGAAAGGTCGGCTCGAGCGATCCGCGAACCTTTACCCATTTTTCCTTTAAGATTCTCTTGATGACAACCTCTTTTCCATCCACTCCAAGGGTTAGCTCCACTGAATGGTCAACGCGCGGGATCACATTGTTGTCCTTGTCAAGTGTCTTGATGTTGAACTTTGAATCTGAATTGCCTTGGGAGTCTGAACCAAACAATGACCAGGTAAAAGCGTCGAACAATGTTGTTTTTCCGGAACCGTTGCAGCCCCTTATGGTAGCGTCTTGATCGATGAAATCAACTTTCACATCTTTTAATCCCTTGAAAAATCTTACATGAATTGTACTTATTGTTATTGATGCCTTACTCATTTCACAATTCTTTATTAATGTTTCTATATTTATTGATACTTTTATAGCTGTTTGCGATATATTGCGGACAAAAAACATAGCAATATTGATGTAAAGATAGCATTATTGCTTTTAAATACAAGAAAAACTATTATTAATGATAGATTTTTTTTCTCGACTTGATTACTTTTTCAAATCTCATGGCCTGAAAGATGGCACTGTTGAAAGGGAGTGTGGTATTGGAAACGGCCTTATTGGTAAGGCAAGAAAAAGGGGTTCTCTTTCTCAGGAAAATATTACCAAGATATTAATGTGTGAAAAAGAGCCCTATAATAAATTGAATGGTGCTTGGTTGATGACAGGTCGTGGTGAAATGGAGTGCACACTTAACATTGATCCAAACAGTCTTAGCGATGAAGAAGTTCTTCAGATTATAAACATAGTTGATTTGAACATTGAGCGGTTTGGACAGCACAAATTGTTCAAGAGAATTGTCAGTGAAATAAAATCAAGGGATTTTGAGGTGAAGGTACAAAAGCAGATTGAAGAGCTTCGGAAACAATTAGAATTAATCGGAAAGAAGTCCTGATAAATGGATTTTTAATATTTCTCGTTCAAGTAAAAGTCCTGCCAGTCTATCCTCATTAACCTTTTCCCTTTCCACTTGACGTTCTTCTATTACCTCTTCCAATCTTTTTTCGTAGACCTTCAATGATTTTGGAGAAACAAGCCCAGATTTTTTGGCGCGACTTAATCTTCTTTGCTTTTCACTCATTGCCCACCGCTTTGTCTACTAGTTCAACAGTTCTTTTATTGTATTCCTTTTTCTTTTCTTTTTTGATATAATCCTTCTGTTCTGTCTCTTCCATCACAAATGAAACAAAGCTTCTGATGGTTTTTATATAAAAACTCTTGCTTTTTCTGGAAGTAGCCCATTTTATCAATAAAATAAGAAGAAGGAAGCCTATCATAAATGCAATAGTGTGGTGCCAGAAATAGTCCCTTTGAATCCATTTTTCATCTCTCCAGATGTACATCATTTGAACTGAATATGCCGCAAGAGGGCTGGCCAATGCCCATGATTTTGGTCTGAACCAATATCCTGCTATTAAAAGCAATGGGCTCACAGTTGCACTGCAAACCCATATAAAAACTTCTGCATTGTTGTAATATTGAAACTCGTAAGTGATGGGAATGTTCCAATAATCTACGATTTTATCCGCATATAGAACAATCCCAGAAAACAGCACCAAAAAAGTTCCAAAAGGGGATTTAATCGTCTCCCCCTCCCCCTGGTCTTTGATGCTCGTCCGGATCCGGTGAATGAAGTTCTGCTTGCTCATCTACTGATTCTGTTTCACATGAAGCAGCTAGACTCAATATTCCAACTGCTACAAAAATTCCATAAACTAACTTTCTCATTGTAATATAATTTAAAGATTAATACTATCCTTAAATTACACTACGGCGCTATAGCACAACGATTTAGGCGGGGGGATTTATCAAAAAGTTATTAAACGGGCAATTACATTTGGGGCGTACAATTTATATTAAAAAATTTAATCTTCATTGTAGAAAAACCTCAAAAAAACTGGGGTTTTTCCGCAACCGCTTTCTTTTTGTACAAGTATTTCGCTTCAAATATATGATATAATGTTATACCTGGTATAAACCGGGGGATTTTTAAGAAAACATTATGTTTGGTGCATATGAAGAACCGTTTTTGGAAAAGGACATTGATCGTCGTGCAGATATCGTGCAGCAAGGGGGTATAAAATAGCAAAAGCCACTGTAAATCAGTGGCTTTGAATCTATTTGTCGTGACCGCGGGAGGATTCGAACCCCCAACCCTCAGAGCCGAAATCTGATATTCTATCCAGTTGAACTACGCGGCCTTATTTAAATATTTATGAGCTTAATTTTGCTTTAACAATGGATGATATCGTTTTACCATCTGCTTGCCCTGCCAATTCTTTGGTTACCATACCCATTACTCTACCCATTTCTTGCATACCAGTAGCCCCAATTTCTTCAATGGTAAGTACCACTACTTTTTCAATTTCCTCTTCGGTAAGCTGTTCTGGCAGAAACTTTTCAATTACGGCAACCTGGGCCAATTCAGGCTCAGCCAAATCTTCCCTGCCCTGTTCTTGAAAAATGGCCGCGCTATCTTTGCGTTGCTTCACCAATTTCTGAACAAGCTTCACTTCATCCTCTTCAGAAAGCTCTCCACCTGCTCCTTTATCTGTCTTTGCCAACAAAATTGCCGACTTTATGGCTCTCAATGATTCCAAGGCAACAGAATCCTTGGCCTTCATTGCCGCTTTCATCTCGGTCATCACCTTTTCTTGTAGACTCATTTACTCCATATTTAGGGCTGCGAAGATAAAAAATAAACCCGAAAGTCTCTTAACTTTCGGGCTTGAAGCTTCCCATTAAAAAATGGAATACAATCTAAACACTACTAATCAACATTATCATGTAAAAAGGAATTGTTGGAGCGCAGTTGAAGGTCATCATTACTATCCTCACTCAAGGTGGTCCTAGATACCTTTTGCTCCTTGGGAACATCGTCCAAGTCAACTCCTTGCCTTTTATAGGCTGGTTGTTTTTCTATTTCATCTATGCTGTTCCTGTTGTTCTGGAACTTATAGTTGAAATTCTTAAGTTTTTTTCTACGCTCGTCCGCGCGATCCTTCAAAAGGTCATTGATTGAGCTATTGAACGGATCCTTGTTGGGTGCGTTTTCACCTCCTGTGGATGCTTCTGGCTTTAATGTCTTTTTCTCAAATACCAGTTCATCTTCCACCAATTTTGGCTCATGGGTCTCCGCAACAGATTTAGCTCCCGTTAATTTGGTTTCAAGCTCCATGTACTCTTCCAAATTATATCGGGTTTCACCTTCATTCTTATATTCCAGCACAGGTTTGACCTCCACATATTCCTTAACATCTATATCCCTGACCTCGTCATCAAGATTAAAGGTAATGGTATGCTCTTTTTCCTCTTCTTCCTCAACTTGATTAAGGGGCATGTCAAAACTCAATGTGAATTGATCCTCTTTTGCTTTTGGAGATACCACTTCGGGGTCAACCACCTCTATATCGTTCAAAATGCTCTTGGCTTCTATTATGATGAAATCATTTTCAACATTTTCGGGAACTACTTCTTCATAGAATACATTAAAATTCCTGATGTAGCTCGTTGTTGGAATCAAATCCAGGTCATTTTGAGGAGCTTCTTCAACCTCTTCATCCATTTCCAATGTGTGCTTAACTATTGGAGGTTCTGATGGTACAGGTTTGCTTTCAATTTTTACGTCTTGTACAGAAGTTGCTTCAGGTGTCAATTCTTGTTCTGCCGTCTGCTCATCTTCCAGTGTATAAAATACCTTCTTACTCTCTGTATTTACGATATGATCCTGTTGGTCTACATTGAACCCAGTTGCAATAACGGTTACGGCTATTGCATCACCCAAATTATCATCTTCACCAACCCCCATGATAATATTGGCTCCGTGACCTGCTTCAATTTGGATATAATCATTGATTTCCCCTATCTCATCAATGGTAATCTCCTGCGAACCGGAAACAATGAGCAACAACACATTCTTTGCTCCATTTATCTTATTGTCGTTCAACAACGGTGAATCCAAGGCTTTCATAATTGCCTCACCCGCTCTGGCAGATCCAGAAGCTGTGGCCGAGCCCATGATTGCAGTTCCACTGTTTGAAAGTACTGTCTTAGCATCCCTAAGGTCAATATTCTGTGTATAATGGTGCGTTATTACCTCAGCAATACCCCTAGCTGCTGTGGCCAAGACCTCATCTGCCTTTGAGAAACCTGCCTTAAACCCGAGATTTCCGTAGACCTCGCGGAGTTTGTTATTATTGATTACTATGAGTGAGTCTACGTTGGAACGCAGCTTCTCTATACCTGCCTGGGCCTGCTTGTTTCGCATGGCCCCTTCAAACTGAAACGGGATGGTAACAATCCCTACGGTAAGAACATCCATTTCTTTGGCCAACTTGGCTATGACCGGAGCGGCTCCGGTTCCAGTTCCGCCCCCCATACCGGCGGTAATGAAAGCCATTTTGGTTGTGTGTTCCAACATGGACTTGATTTCTTCCATGCTCTCCAATGCAGCCTGTTCGCCAACGTCTGGATTGGCTCCAGCGCCCAATCCCTCTGTAAGGGATACCCCCAACTGAATCTTATTGGGTACAGGACTATTTTGCAAAGCCTGGGCATCTGTATTGCAGATTACAAAATCTACACCATTGATACCGGCCTGGAACATGTGGTTGATAGCATTGCTGCCACCACCACCTACGCCGATCACTTTTATTACGTTGCTCTTGTTCTTGGGGAGATCAAAAGCGATGTTATCAAATTCTGTGTTCTTACTCATGACAGTTGTGTTTCGTTTAATGGGGTTATATTATTCAGCGTTGTCCAAAAAGTCCTTCAACTTTTCGGACCATTTGTCAAAAATGGATTTTCGTTCTTTATTGGAGATTGTAGTTGACCCTGCCATCTGCTCTTGTCCCACCAACACATTTTCGTCTTCGTGTACAACCTCTTCCTCTATAATCAAGTTTCTCTTTTTGGATTCCACGGCATTCATCAATAGCCCCACTGCAGTGGCATACAAAGGACTTGCAACTTCCTCATCCGAGTCTCCGGCCAAATGTTCATTGGGATATCCTATTCTGGTGTCCATACCGGTAATGTATTCTACCAGTTGTTTCAAGTGTTTCAATTGGCTTCCGCCTCCTGTGAGCACTATTCCCGCAATCAATTTTTTCTTTTGATCTTCATGCCCATAATTTTTGATTTCAACATAGACCTGCTCCACGATTTCAACAACTCTTGCGTGGATAATTTTTGAAAGGTTTTTTAGCGTGATTTCCTTGGGCTCTCTTCCACGTAATCCGGGAATGGAAACAATTTCGTTGTCCTTGTTCTCACCTGGCCATGCCGAACCAAATTTTATTTTTAATAACTCAGCCTGCTTTTCTATAATGGAACATCCTTCTTTGATATCTTCTGTAATGACATTGCCGCCAAAAGGTATTACCGAAGTATGGCGAATAATGCCGTCCTTGAATATGGCCAAATCCGTGGTTCCACCACCTATGTCGATAAGGGCGACACCTGCCTCTTTTTCTTCCTGACTCAAAACGGCTTCTGCGGAAGCTAAAGGCTCAAGAGTGATGTTTCCTAGATCCAATCCTGCGCTTTTGATGCATCTGCCAATATTCTTGATGGATGACACTTGCCCTACCACAACATGAAAATTGGCCTCTAAACGACCACCGTACATTCCTTTGGGTTCTTTGATCTCTGATTGACCATCTACTTTGTACTCCTGCGGCAATACATGAATAATTTCTTCTCCGGGAAGCATGACCAGCTTATAAACCTGGTTGCAAAGCTTATCCAGGTCGTCTTCGTCTATAACCTCTTCCGAGTTTGGCCTGGTAATGTAGTCACTGTGTTGAAGACTTCTGATGTGCTGTCCGGCAATACCCACAACCACGGAACCAATTTTTAAGCCAGAATTGACCTCCGCCTGTTCCACTGCCTGTTGAATGGAGGAAATGGTTTGTGTAATATTGTTGACTACTCCTCGGTGCACACCAAGGCTCTTGGACTTTCCTGTTCCAAGGATCTCAATTTTTCCATATTCGTTTTCCCTACCAATGATTGCTACGATCTTGGTGGTTCCTATATCCAATCCAACTGAATAATTACCTTGTTCCATACTTTATATTTTGGTGCAAACCACTTGATTGTTGAATTCTAAACTCACTATTGCATAATCTTCCAAAGAATTGTCCTTGGCAGCTTTGGCATAAAACGCCATAAAGTTTTTAAACTTCGCGTTCAGGTTATCAATCCCTCCCAAATTCACCACAAAGTTTTCCATTCGAAACCTAAGCTGGTATTTTCCTTCCTCTTCAATGTGTATACCAATGACATTTTTCCTAAGGAAATCATCTTCATTGATATAATCCAGAATAACATAGGCATCCTCAAGGGTCTTGCCCGTTATTTCTCCAGTTATTATGGGGACTCTTGCAGAATGATGTCTGGACAAAGGCATGCGCTGTCCTGTATCATCCAAATAAAATTTAGAGACTCCCTCAACTCTTCCAATGGGTTTACGCTGAACAATCTTAGAGATAAGTTCCCCGTTTACAGTAAAATAGACCTGGGCATTTTTTACCATTTCGTTGGATAGAATAACCTCCTCTATGGTATTCAAAACTAACTGTTCTTTGGGCCTATTTTTTACGGTGCCGTAATTTTGTATTAACAATTTATTAACTGCATCTTCTGTTAAATACAAGTTGTTGTCTCCCAAAAATTTAACCGTAATATCACCTATTTCCCTGTTCTTGCTCCGATGGTCCGCAAAACCATAGAGGCCCACTACTGAAATAGACAAAAGAGCCAGTTTTATATAGTTCCAATTAACTTGCATAGGCCAATTCTTTTTTGATTTTTGGCACTTCCAATCCAATATCTCCTGCGCCCATGGTGACCAAAACTCCTGTTTTACAATTTTTTATTTCTTCAATAAGATTTGATTTTGAAATCAACTTCTTTTTTGGGTTTTCAATTTTATCCAATAACCAGGCAGATGTAACCCCCTCTATGGGCTCCTCCCTTGCCGGATAGATCTCCAACAACAGAACCACATCAAATTGAGACAAGCTAGCTGCAAAATCGTCTACAAAATCTTTGGTCCTTGAAAACAAGTGTGGTTGAAAAACCGCTGTTATTTTTTCATTGGGATGCATCTCCTTGATTGCCTGGTAAACGGCATTTATCTCGGTTGGATGATGGGCATAATCATCCACAAACACAAAGTCCCTTTCTTTAATTTGGTAGGAGAACCTGCGCTGCACCCCTTTAAAAGTCTCCAAAGCCTTGGCCAAGCGGTGTGGTGGGGAGCCTGTTTGCACCGCCATGGCAAAAGCAGCTAATCCATTGAGCAAATTGTGTCTTCCAGGTTTGTTGAAACGAATATGTCTCAATACCTCCGAAGGTGTGACCAGGTCAAATATGTAGGTTCCTTGTTCAATTTCTATATTTTCTATCCGATAATCCGAGCCATCCTCAATGCCAAAAGTTATTCCTTCCACCGGGAGATCTTTCTTCACAAAAAGTTTTCCCCCGGATTTGATTTTTCCAGTGAAGTCGTGGAAAGATTGTTGCAACTCTTCATTGGTCCCATATATATCGAGATGATCCGCATCCATAGAGGTGATGCAGGCAACATTTGGCGAAAGCTGTAAAAACGAGCGATCAAATTCATCAGCTTCCACTACCGAATATTTGGTTCCTTCCAGCACAAAATTGCTGTTGAAATCCTCCGATACCCCACCTAAAAATGC
Source organism: Flagellimonas nanhaiensis (assembly GCF_003382275.1). GTDB lineage: Bacteria > Bacteroidota > Bacteroidia > Flavobacteriales > Flavobacteriaceae > Flagellimonas > Flagellimonas nanhaiensis. The sequence goes on along the minus strand of NZ_QTJX01000003.1, from coordinate 384,461 downwards.
AGTGAATGGCACTTCACTTTCTTTGAGCAAGTGGGCCAGAATACAGGATGTAGTGGTTTTTCCGTGGGTTCCAGCAACCGCAAAACAAAAAGTATCCCGGGTTATGATTCCCAATACTTCCGATCGTTTTTTGACCGGGAAATTGTTATCCTGATAATATTTTAATTCAGAATGAGTGGATGGTACTGCCGGGGTGTAGACAACCAAGGTTCCTTGTTGGGTAAAAACCTTGGGAATTCTGTCCACAGCATCTTCAAAATGCACCGGAATGCCTTTTTCGATGAGTTCATTAGTAATTGGGGAAGGAGTTCGATCATACCCAGCAACCTCTTTGCCGATATATTTAAAATATCGGGCCAAAGCAGACATACCAATTCCACCTATACCAATAAAATAGACGTTATGGATGTCCTTTAGATTCATTTCAATAATTTTTCAATTTCATCAACGATATGTTCCGTAGCCTTTGGCATGGCCAACTTCTTAATATTCTCGCTCAGTTCATTTTGAATCTTGGAAGATTCCATCAATTTGGAAAAACTAGCTTCGAATTCTTGATCTAGCTCGTTTTCCTTCAACATTAGAGCCGCATTCTTTGATACCAATGCCTGTGCGTTCTGAGTCTGATGATCTTCTGCAACATTGGGTGAAGGAATAAAAATCACTGGTTTCCCCACTAGGCAGAGCTCCGATACCGATCCTGCCCCAGCCCTTGAAATAATTACATCCGAAGCGATATAGGCCAAGTCCATTCTATTCACAAAGGCGAGCACTTTTACCGTATCTGAATTGTATTTTTTATAATCTTCATAATAGAGCTTGCCACATTGCCACAATACTTGCAATCCCATGTTCTGGAAAAATTCCAGTTCCTTCTCGATCAATTGGTTGATTCGTCTGGCACCTAGACTTCCGCCCAAAATCAGCACGGTCTGTTTGCCTTTGTCCAATCCAAAAAAATCAAGCGCTTCGGCTTTATCGGATTTCAGGTCAACCAAATCCATCCGAACAGGATTGCCCGTCTTTACAATCTTTTCCTTAGGAAAAAATCGCTCCATGGCATCATAGGCCACACATATCTTCTTGGCCTTCCCTGCCAATAGCTTGTTGGTAATCCCTGCAAAAGAGTTCTGTTCTTGCAGCACGCAGGGAATCCCAGCTCCAGCTGCCATCCTTAAAAGTGGACCGCTGGCAAAGCCTCCCGTTCCGATGGCAACATCAGGTTTAAATTGCTTCACTATTTTGCGTGCTCCTAACAAACTACTGATCAGTTTTAATGGAAACATGAGATTTTTCAATGTCAGTTTCCTTTGTATTCCACTTATCCACAAGCCTTTTATCTTATATCCAGCCTGTGGCACTTTTTCCATTTCCATTTTATCCTTGGCTCCAACAAACAGAAACTCGGCATCTGGGTGCCTCTTTTTCAACTCATTGGCTATTGCAATAGCCGGATAAATATGTCCTCCTGTACCTCCCCCTGAAAGTATAAACCTATATCTGTCCACTTAATACTTCTAAAGGGTTGGTTTCATCTATTTCGTAGGATTCCTCCTCTAAATTTTCTTTTTTGTTGCTGGCGCTCAGAACAATTCCGATTGCCATACAGGTCATCCAAATGGATGTTCCTCCCATACTGATCAAAGGCAACGGCTGACCGGTTACCGGAAACAATTGCACCACTACCGCCATGTTGATGAATGCCTGAAAAACGATGGGCAATCCAACTCCTATGACCAAAAGCTTTGAAAAAACGGTTTTTGCAGAGTTTGCCACCACCACTATCCTAAACAACAGCAATAGATAGAAGAACAACAGCGCTCCACCTCCCAACAGTCCATATTCTTCAATGATAATAGCAAATATGAAATCTGAGGTACTCTGGGAAAGCATGTTCTTGATTACACTTTTTCCGGCACCCTTACCTACTATTCCTCCTTCAGCAATTGCGATTTTGGCCAAGGTCAACTGATGTAAATCATCCTTTTCGGCCTTTTCGGGACTCCAAAAGGTTTCAATCCTTGATTTCCATGTACCTGCACGTTGGGGCAATACTTCCGGTGCTTTAAAAAGCACAAACAGGAACATACTTGCCAATATTGCTCCGGTTGCCACCATGGCAAACAAATACTTCAGTGGATATCCTCCTAAAAAACAAAGCACCAATACCAAAAAGCAAATGATGGCAGCAGTGGAAAAGTTTTCAGGCAAAATCAAGAGCACCACCAAAGCGGTCGGTAACCACAATGGCAAAATGCTTTCTTTAAAAGTTATCTTGATGTCCTTTATTTTAGTCAAATACCTCGCAATCCATATCATCAACACTACTGAAGCGAGAGTAGAGGTTTGAAAATTGACCCCCACAAAAGGAATCTTGATCCACCTATTGGCAGTTACGCCTCCAATTTCGGTCTCCACGGTTAGTGTATAGGCCAAAAGAATGAGAACAATGGGCATGGCAATAATGGAAAGTCCCTTGAAATAATGTGTAGGTATCCTGTGTACAGCGTAGATTATTCCAAACCCAAGAAAAAGAAGCACTGCATGTTTGATCAGGTGCCCAATTGTGGTACCATCGTCATTTACATATACCAAATTGGTACTTGCACTGTATACTGGCAAAAATGAGAAAAGGGCCAATAGGGCAACCACGCCCCAAATAGCCTTGTCTCCTTTCAAATTTTTAAATACTGCCAGCATGCTGCCTATAATTTTTTAATAGCCTCTTTAAATTGATTTCCCCTATCCTCATAATTTTCAAAAAGATCAAAACTGGCACATGCAGGTGAGAGCAGGACAGAATCTCCTCTTTCTGATATTTTATAAGCCACTTTAATGGCTTCATCCATGGAATAGGTCTCCACCATAAGGTCAATCACATTACCAAAAGCCTCCTTTAACTTGTAATTATCCATTCCTAAGCAGATGATAGCCTTCACCTTTTCCCTTACCAAGGGCATCAACTCTGAATAATCATTGCCTTTATCTACTCCTCCGGCTATCCAAACAATTGGCCTTTTTATTCCTTCAAGCGCATAAAATGTTGCATTTACATTGGTGGCTTTAGAATCGTTGATGTATTCCACATGGTTGATCTTCAGAACTTTTTCCAATCTGTGGGGCACCCCTTGGAATGTCTGGATACTCTTGCGTATGGTTTCCTTTCTTACATTCACCAACAATGCCGCCAAACCGGCTGCCATGGTATTCTTTACATTGTGCTGACCTTCTAGTGTCAAAATATCAGTGCTCATTTCCAAGGTTTTATGTTCTACTTTTAGTTTAATTGTTCCATTTTCCAACCAAGCTCCTTGTTCCTGTTTCTCCTTTAAGGAGAAAGGGAGTAATTTGGATTGAACTGGGTGTTTTTTTAGCCATTCTCGAATCACTTCGTCATCTACGTCATAAATCAAGTAGTCACTTTCATCCTGATTCATGGCTATGCGAAACTTTGAAGCGATATAATTTTCAAACTTGTAATTATATCGGTCCAAATGATCGGGGGTAATGTTTGTTATAACGGCCACTTTTGGCTTGAATTCCGTTATACCATCCAATTGAAAACTGCTGATTTCCAATACATATTCATCATAATCGTTTTCAGCAACCATTTTGGCATAGCTATCACCAATGTTCCCGGCCATGCCTACATGTAATCCCCCATCTTTTAAAAGATGATAGGTCAACATGGTGGTAGTGGTCTTTCCGTTGCTTCCCGTAATTCCAACAATGGTGGCATTGGTATATTTGGAAGCAAATTCAATCTCAGAAATTACCGAAATTCCCTTGCTGACCAGTTGCTGTACCAAAGGAACCTTGTCCGGAATTCCAGGGCTTTTCATGACTACATTGGCATTCAAAATTTTGGCTTCGGTATGCTTCCCCGACTCCCATTCAATCTCAAAATGTTCAAGAACTTTTTTGTATTCTTCTTTTATTTCTCCTTTGTCCGAGACAAAGACTTCAAATCCTTTTTGTTTTCCCAAAATGGCAGTACCCACGCCACTTTCTCCCCCTCCAAGTACCACCAATCGGTCCATCTATCGAATTTTTAGGGTGACAATACTGATGATTGCCAGTAAAATTCCAATAATCCAGAACCGGGTAACTATTTTACTCTCGTGATAGAGTTTCTTTTGGTAATGATGGTGTAAAGGCGCCATCAAGAACAATCTCCTTCCTTCTCCATACTTCTTTTTAGTACGTTTGAAATAGCTCACCTGCAACATGACCGAAAGGGTTTCGGCAAAGAAGATTCCGCATAGGATCGGAATCAACAATTCTTTACGAACAATAATGGCAATTACCGCTATAACCCCGCCAATGGTCAAACTTCCCGTATCTCCCATAAATACTTGAGCAGGGTAGGCATTGTACCAAAGAAATCCGACCAAAGCACCTACAAAAGCGGCTATAAAAACCACCAACTCCCCCACTCTGGGCAGATAAAAAATGTCCAGATAATCGGAAAACTCAATATTCCCCGAAACCCAGGCAAAAATTCCCAGCGTTAGTACGATGATTGCGGAAGAACCCGCGGCCAGGCCATCTATACCATCGGTAAGGTTGGCACCGTTGGACACCGCTGTAATGATAAAAATCACAACAGGAATAAAAATTAACCATGCATAGTCGGTCATTCCTTCACCAGCCCAAGAAATCCAATCGGCATAATCAAGCTCATTATCCTTCATGAAGGGCACATTGGTTTTCACCGCCTTCATTTCCTGGCCAAAAACTTCTACCACCTGAAAATCCTCAGTAATCCGAGTGGTATCTTTTTCTTTTATCGTTACTTCTGGATGAAAATAGAGGACAACTCCCACTATCAATCCCAAGACCACCTGGCCCATGACCTTGAACCTTCCCTTTAGTCCTTTTTTATCTTTTTTAAAGATTTTGATGTAGTCATCCACAAACCCAATTATTCCCATCCAAATAGTGGTAATGATCAGGAGTACTACATAAATATTTTTGATATCGGCGAACAGTATCACAGGTAACAAAGTGGACATAATAATGATCAATCCACCCATAGTTGGCGTCCCTGCCTTCTGTTGTTGCCCTTCCAAGCCTAGGTCTCGGATACTTTCTCCAATCTGTTTTTTCTGAAGGAAAAGTATAATCCGCTTACCATAGACCATGGCTATCAAAAGGGATAGCAACACGGACATAGCTGCACGGAATGTAAGGAACTGAAATAATCCCGCTCCAGGCAGTTGGTATTGTTTTTCTAAATATTCAAACAAGTAATACAACATAGTTTAACCTATTTGTTTAAGCTCGCCAATGCTTCTTTAACTTCTTTAAAATCATCAAAGTCAACACGCTTACCATTGGTTTCCTGATAAGTTTCATGGCCTTTTCCCGCCACAAGAATGATATCATTTGCCAAGGCCAGTTTACAAGCGGTCTTGATAGCTTGTTTTCTATTTTCTATAGAAAGTACTTTTCTAACATTTTGAGGTTCTACACCAGCTTCCATCTCCTCAATAATTGTTGTAGGGGACTCTGTTCTTGGGTTATCTGATGTAAAGATGGCCTGATTGCTCATCTCTGAAGCGATATGACCCATAACCGGACGCTTAGACTTGTCACGATCACCACCACACCCCACTACGGTGATGACGTTTTCATTTCCAGTCCTCAATGCATTGATGGTAATCAATACATTTTTTAGCGCATCCGGTGTATGGGCATAATCAACAATAGCTGTAATCTTCTCTTTCGAAATAAAATATTGAAATCTTCCATCAACGGTTTCCAACTCACTGATCAACCTGAGAATCTCCATTTTTTCCAATCCCAGAATATCCGCGGTGGCATAAATCGCCAGTATATTGTAGGCATTGAAGTCTCCGATAAGCTTGGACCATAGTTCATTGTCCTCCACTTTCAACAACTGTCCGTTAAATTGTTTCTCCAAAATCTGGGCCCTAAAATCTGCATATGATTTTAGTGCGTAGCTGTATTTTTTAGCCTTGGTATTCTGAAGCATGACCTTACCATTCTTATCATCTATGTTCACCAAGGCGAAAGCGGATTTAGGAAGGTCATCAAAAAGTTTCTTTTTGGTATCCCGATATTCTGCAAAGGTTTTATGGTAGTCCAAATGATCATGGGACAAATTGGTAAAGATGGCTCCAGCAAATTGCAACCCCTCTGATCTCTTTTGATGGATTCCGTGCGAGCTCACCTCCATAAAACAGAATTCTACCCCATTGGAGTTCATATTGGCCAAGTGCTGATTGATGGTCAATACATCCGGAGTTGTATGTGTTGCCTTGTATTCCTTTTCATCTACCAATACCTTAATCGTGGACAACAGCCCCACTTTGTACCCTGCATTTTTAAACAGCTGATAAAGCAATGTGGTGACTGTGGTCTTACCATTTGTTCCTGTGACCCCAATAAGTTTGAGGTTTTTCGAAGGGTTGTCGAAAAAATTGGCGGCTATAATGGCCAACGCCGTGTTACTGTCAGATACTCTTAGATAAGTGACCCCATTAACCAATAATTCTGGAAATTCCTCGCAGACCACTGCTTTTGCACCAGCATCCACAGCTTTTTGAATGTATTGATGGCCATCGGTAATAGTTCCCCGTACGGCCACAAAAACATCGTCCATTTCCACTTTTCTGGAATCAAAATGGATTTGGTTGACCATAATATTGGTGTCTCCGCTCACTGCAGATAGTCCAACCCCGAATAATATGTCTTTCAACAACTTCATGAAAGTTCCAGCACTATTTTCTTTACTTGTTTTATATCGGTTCCTTGTTCAATGGACTGATTCTTCACTTTTCCATTGCCTCGCACTTCCACCGTTATCCCCAAATTTTCCAACAACGAAACGGCATCCATTCCGCTCATTCCCTTTAGATTGGGTATTGTATTGTACTTCTTCTGGGCATGTGCGTAGTACTTTTCATAGTTTTCGAGCAGTGGCGTATCATCAAAACCCTTTTCTTCTACTTCATCCACCAAAGGTGAAATGGCATGAATTTTTTGCGCCATGGATTTAAATACCGGTCCTGACACATCGGCTCCATAATACCCTACACTTTTATCTGGCTCATGGATAATTACAATACAGGAATATTTGGGGTTGTCAGCTGGAAAGTATCCTGCAAAAGAAGAAATGTATGCCAGCTTGTCTGGGTCTTTGGCAACATAGTTTTTCTGACAGGTCCCTGTTTTACCGGCCATGGAAAAGTTTTCGGAATACATGGCATGACCTGTTCCATAATCCTTTTCCACCACATCCTTCATCAATTGTTGTACTTTCTTGACCGTTTCACCGGAGCATATGGAAGGGTTTACCACTTCTTTGTCAAACTTGGTAATTATCTTGCTTCCTTCCCTAACTTCTTTTATCAACCTTGGCTTAACAAATTCTCCATCGTTGGCTATGGCATTGTAGAAAGCCAGTGTCTGCATTGGCGTCATGGAAACTTCATATCCATGAGACATCCACCCAAGTGAAATTCCTGACCAACCTTTATCCCCTGGATACCTGATTACTGGTTTTCCCTCACCAATAATGGGGAGGTCTAATTTTTTATGGAGACCCATGTTCATTAATCGATTCACGTACTTTTCCGGATTCTCCTTATAGTTTTCATGAATGATTTTGGCAAAGGCCGTATTTGATGACACTGCGAAGGCTTCGGATACCGAGACCTTTCCATAACCACCCCATTTGGAATCTTTGACCACTCTATCATAAATTCGGTACCTTCCTTTTTCTGTATCAATCACCGAGCTGGTATCGATGACTTTATCTTCCAAAGCGGCAACCAAGGACATCAACTTAAAAGTTGAACCCGGTTCGTGGGATTCCCCTACCGCATAGTTGAGTTTTTCATAGTATTTTCCTTCGGATGTCCTACCCAAATTGGAAATGGCCTTAATCTCTCCGGTTTTGGTTTCCATCACCACAACGCATCCATGATCGGCCTTATACTTCTCCAGTTGGGCCAACAGCTCATGATGTGCTATGTCCTGAATGTTGATATCTATTGTGGATACAACATCCAATCCATCTTGTGGCTCAACTATATTGTCCAATCCAACTGGCTTCCATTGCCCTTTGGCTATTTTTTGCTTTAGACGCTTTCCTTCTTTACCTCTTAGATATGGCTCACCGAAGGCACCGTCCAACCCAACTCGGGTATAATATCCGTTTTCATCAACTTTTTCGTAGCCTATGCTTCGCGCAGCCATTTTACCCAGCGGATACTCCCGCACCACCCTATGTGTCTCAATGAATCCTCCTTTATAAGGTCCCAATGAGAAAAGAGGGAACTGCTTTATGCGCACATAATCTAAGTAGTCCACATTACGTGCTACCAGTTTATATCGATTACCATTGGCTCTGGCTTTTCTGAACAATTGCCTGTAATAAGATGACGGTTTATTAAATAAAGTGCCCAGGGAATCCGAGAGTGCAGCAACATGTCCCTGGAAATTTTCTTCGGAAACGGTCTTGGCATCGAACCGAATCTCATATTTTGGCACCGAAGCCGCCAGTAAACTACCATCATCTGAATAGAGGTTTCCACGATTGGGCTCTATGGTAAACATCTTCTCGGTCTTGTTCAGGGCAAGTTCCTTATAATCCTCCCCTTTGATCATTTGAATATCTACCAACTTGACCACCACCACAACGGCAAAAACAAAAAGACCCCCTGCTACCAGATACAGCCTATTCATGATATTTTTCTCGGAGATAGCCACTACTTAACGGATTTTACTTTGATTTTCTTAGGTGGATTCTCGGAGGGTTTCAACCCACGGGAAGCAACAGATTGCCTCAAAGTGGATTCCAATTTCAATTGCTGAACAACAGATCTACCTTCTACAAACTCGCTTCTGAGTTTTCTTACCTCTTCGTTCAAAGCGGCAATCTCAAGCACTTTTTTGTCCGCATTGTGGCTACTGGAAATCATCAAAGCTGCCAAGAAGGAGGCAAACAAGAGAAACATCCAGTTTTTGGGCGCGTCTCCACTGACCAAAAACTTTCCTTTTAATATGTCCAGTAATCCTTTTTTCACTTTGTTTTTTATATGCGTTCCGCAATGCGGAGTTTGGCACTCCGTGCCCTATTGTTCCTAGTAATTTCCTCGGATGACGGCACTATCAATCCTCCCACCTTTTTTAAGGGAACATTTATGTTCCCGTAAAAATCCTTTTCTGGTTCTCCTTCAAATTTGCCAGACCTTATGAATCGTTTGACCAATCTATCCTCTAGGGAGTGATAACTGATCAAACTCAATCTTCCCCCTTCATGGAGCAAATCAGGAACTTGCAGTAAAAACTCTTTCAGCACTTCAATTTCCTGATTGACCTCAATCCTAATGGCTTGATAGACCTGCGCCAAAATCTTGTTCTCTTTCATCTTTGGCAGAAATTCACCCAAAACTTTCTTTAGCTGGTCCGTAGTCTTAATGGGTTTCCTTTCTCTTGCACCTAATATTGCTTTGGCCATTGCCCTTGCATTGCGCAATTCGCCATATTGATATAGGACCGAAGCCAAATCTTCTTGAGAATATGAATTCACCACATCAAAAGCAGATAACTGGCTATTTCTGTCCATTCGCATATCCAATTCTGCATCAAAACGAATGGAAAAACCCCTTTCTGCTTCATCAAATTGATGGGAAGAAACCCCAAAATCGGCTAATATTCCGTCAACTTTCCGAATGCCATAGAACTTTAAATACTGCTTGAGATACCTGAAGTTTTGATTGATCAGTTGAAATCTTTCGTCATCAATTGCATTTGCCAAAGCGTCCTCGTCCTGATCAAAGGCAAACAACTTGCCTGCATTGCCCAATCTTTTCAATATCTCCCTGGAGTGTCCTCCGCCACCAAAGGTGACATCCACATAAACCCCATCTTCTTTTATATTCAATCCATCTACTGATTCCTGCAACAGCACTGGATCGTGATATCGACTAGTCATCGTCTGCAAAAATCTCTTCGGCTAAATCCGCATAGTCCTTTTCACTATCGGAGAGCACCTTCTCGTACATGTCCTTATTCCAGATTTCTATTTTATCAAAAACTGCATTGAGCACGACTTCTTTTTCGATCTTTGCGTAATCCACTAAATTTTTAGGAATTTGAAATCTTCCAGTATCACCATCAATCACCACCTCTTTCATGCCGGCAACAAAGTTTCTCACAAAAGCATCGTACTTTCTGTTGATCTTACTTTTCTTAAGCACCTTTTGCATTAGAACATCAAACTCATGCTTGGGATAGAGCTCCAAACACTGCTGAAAAACGGATCGCTTGATCACAAACCCATCGTTCAAAACAGGCAACAACTGATTCTTAAGAGATATGGGTAGAATTACCCTCCCTTTTGCATCAGCTTTACAATCATGTTGTCCGATGATATGGGTCACTAGAAATCAATTGGTTACTTAATACAACTCAAATATATAGATTTTATTTCCACATTTCTCCACATAAACCCACATTTGTTGATAAATTCTCCACTTTTCGGATGAAAAACGGATTTTAATCGATAAAACTTATCTGAAATAGTACAGAGCGGTCAAATGCCCAGATATGTGTTGGGATAAAATCCTATTGTATTGACCTGCAAAACCTAAAAATCGTGTGATCTTAATTGCCTATATTTGCCGTCTTAAGACCAACTAGCTAATAGATGGAAGAACATATTATCGAGGAAGGAAAATACCGATACATAGAAGAAGGAGAAGGCACCCCCATGATCATACTGCATGGTCTTATGGGCGGGTTGAGTAACTTTCAGGGAGTTTCGGAATATTTTCCATCCAAAGGATATAAAGTATTGATTCCCGAGCTTCCCATCTATGACATGCCCATGCTCAAGACCACGGTAAAGAATTTTGCCAAATTTTTAGAGGGATTTATTGAGTACAAAGGTTTAGAGGACGTCATTCTTTTGGGGAATTCTCTGGGAGGCCATATTGGCCTGTTGCATACCAAGATGTTTCCTGAAAAAGTAAAAGCCTTGGTAATAACCGGAAGTTCTGGACTTTATGAAAGTGCCATGGGTGATGGTTATCCCAAAAGAGGGGACTATGAATTCATAAAAAAGAAAGCCCAAGAGGTTTTTTATGACCCGGAGGTCGCCACAAAAGAGATTGTAGACGAAGTGTTTGCCACTGTTAACGATAGAATGAAGTTGGTAAAGACACTTGCTATTGCAAAAAGTGCCATTAGGCACAACATGTCCAAGGACCTGCCCCACATGAATACGCCCACTTGTATAATCTGGGGAGAAAATGATACTGTGACCCCACCCAACGTAGCCAAGGAGTTTCATGAGCTTTTACCGGATTCGGACTTGTTTTGGATTCCCGAATGCGGCCACGCTCCCATGATGGAACATCCAGAGGAATTCAATGTTATTTTGGAGGCCTGGTTGGCCCAACGTAATTTCTGAGTATGAAAATCACTTCTGCGGAATTTGTCATGAGCAATTCCAACGTGGCCAAATGTCCCAACGAGCCACTGCCAGAATATGCTTTCATAGGGCGTTCCAACGTTGGAAAGTCATCTTTGATCAACATGTTGGTGGATAGAAAAGGTCTGGCCAAGACTTCTGGAAGACCGGGCAAAACACAACTCATCAACCATTTTAGAATCAACAAGAACTGGTTTTTGGTGGATCTTCCCGGATATGGATACGCACGTGTCTCCAAAAAGGACAAAAAAACTTTTCAGAAATACATAACGGAATACTTCCTAAAGCGGAAACAACTGGTCAGTGGTTTTGTTTTGGTGGATATCCGCCACGATCCCCAACCCGTTGACCTGGAATTTATGGAGTGGCTGGGTGTAAATCAAATTCCGTTTGCCATTGTTTTTACCAAAGCGGACAAACTGAAACCCAATTTAGTTGAGAAGCAGGCCAACGCCTATTTACAAAAATTGCTGGATGGTGTGTGGGAGGAAGTTCCTCCCCATTTCATTACATCTTCATCGCAACATATGGGCCGCGAAGAATTGTTGAACTATATTGGAGACATCAATCAAGAGTTTTTCTCATCTTCTTCTTGATTCATTCTTTTATTGATTAAGGATATCAAGTTTTTTGAGGTCTTTATTTCTTCAAGCTCTTTGTCAGAAATCAACACTTCCAAACCTCTTTTACCTTCGGTAAGTATAATTGGAAAGATAAACTTGTGACCAAATTTGCTTGCATATTTTTTCTGAAATTCATCTTTGTGCAAAAATTCCATTTGATACGCGCCCTGCTCCCTAAACTTTTTCCACTCTTGATTCTCTCCAACCAATCCATGAGTAATGCTGCAAAGGCCGCACTGATAGGTAGATGGACTAAAAGCCTTGTGGATACTATCCAAAATTGCATTCCTGATTCCAGATTCAGCGTTATAAACAAATACTAGTCTCTGCATTGATTCTGCTTTAATTCTTTTAGTTGACAACTTAATCTAAGCCCTCTTCGGTCAAGATTTATCTATTTTGTCGAATTTTTCTTTTTCTTTATACAGCAATTCAATTTTATGGAACAATCGGTAAAGTTTACACCTTCCGGATTCATCAGAACACTATCCATTCTTCACATAGCACTTTTGGCAGGCCCGACTCTCATCGGAGGTATATTTTATTTTCAAAGCAAAGAGACCCATTTCAGTTTTAATGATACGGAAGATGTTTTTTTAATAGTGGTCCCGGTTTTTGCCATAAGTGGACTTTTCTTGAGCGATTTTATATTCAGACAACTCATCAAAAAGATTCCGAGCAAGGACAGTCTGAGACAGAAATTGGCTCGTTACCAATCAGCATCCATTATAAAATATGCATTGTTGGAGGGACCAGCAATTTTTGGGGCAGTGGCGTTTTTCAACACCCAGAACCTTGCCTATTTATTAATTGCAGGCATTTTGGTCCTCTATTTAGCATTGCAATACCCCACTAAGGACAAAATTGAGCGAAACTTGAACTTACGGGGAGAGGAAAAATCCCAATTCAATAGACCAAATCAACCTCTGGATTAGCCAAAAATTACTTTAATTCCAGCTTTTCTGCGAAATAATCGCAAAAATCCTTCATGGTAGCGGTCATCTTTTCATCTTGGGTTGCCTTCATAAATGTATCCGCCATGGTTACCAGGGTTTGATGAAAGAAGATTTTCATTTCATCCACCGGCATATCCTTGGTCCACAAATCAATTTTTAGGGATTCCCTATTTTTGCTATCCCACACGGAAAGCATCATGGCCTTGGCTTCTTCGTTTTCAACACCACCATCCTGCGCTGTCCAGTTCAATTCTTCAGGTACTCGATTTTCATCAAGTCCAACTGTCAATTTTATTTCTGAAGTATGTGCTACTGCCATCTATCTTTTTGGTTTATAATTTGATTTTTTAAGAATTTCGTCTGCTGGAACATCCAGTAATTGTGTTAGGGCAATATCATTCTTTTCCATAAATGCCCTAACAATCTGCCATCCCATATATCGTCCCAAACGTCCTGGAGATTCATTGTCCAATTCCAATTGGAATTTTGAAAAGGGAGCGGGATCCAAGAAACGTCTATCCAATTTTGAATCTGTGCTATACAATAATTCCCTTTCTACAAAATAGCGCCAAATCTGTTCTTCATTGGCCTGGGCCCAATCCATTTGTTCCTCGCTATATCTTATTTTTTGCCCATCCGATACCAAAGGGAGCAATTTGTCTTTGAGATATAACTCCTTTCCATAATAGACCATTCTTGAAAGAAAGGTACGGTTCCTTGGGTATTGCAATATCTTCTTCGAAAAGGCGCTGGCTACATCAGAGGTTAAATACTTTTTATCCAGTTCTGCCGCAACATATTTTTGGATACTCCTATAAAAATGATGGTCCTTTCCCAGATAGTTGTCCAGACCCAATAACAACAATGTATCTGTAAGGATTACCCTATCCGCATACCTAACATCCGAAGTAAGGGTAACCACCTTGGGTGGTTTAAAACTGGGAAAATGGTATTTGATATGTTGAAAAAGTGACCGTAGGTCCTCTTCTTCTTTTTCAAAATTGCCAAAAGCGGCATCAACTTCATTTGAAAGTTCTATTTGAACGGTATCCATAAGTTTATCGAACCAAATACTATCAGAGAACTGCTCTGGAAATAGATACGGATAGGTTAATTTCAACTTTGGAATGTCTGAAGGTTTGGCATTTGCAAACTCTTTATCAAACCTGGAAACAACCAAATCAATAGGGATTTTTTCTATTTCGGAAGCTGTTTTATCCCTCTCTTCGCAAGAAGAAAACACAAGTAGTGCAAGAAAAAACATGGAAGCCAATGGTGGTTTGATAAAGTATTTTGTCAACCTCTTCATTTTTAAGGTAGCAGCGTTTAAATTTATAGCCCACAAAGGTAATTTATTGAATCTAAAAAGTAAGGTATGCAAACTGAAAAGGTAATAGCCCATATTGTTGAATGGTTGAAAGATTATGCCACAAACGCCAAATGCAACGGTTTTGTGATCGGTGTTTCAGGCGGAATTGATTCTGCCGTCACCTCAACCCTTTGTGCCAAGACAGGGCTGGACCTTTTATGTATAGAAATGCCAATACATCAAGGAGAAAATCAAGTTACACGAGCAGATAAACATATTAATTGGTTGATGGAACACTTTCCTAACGTAAAACGCCAACCTGTGAATCTAACTCCAGTTTTTGATAGTTTGGTTGCTTCCTTACCTAAGGTAGAGAACGAAGAAGATAGGTTTATGTCACTTGCCAATACTCGCGCCAGATTGCGCATGACCACTCTCTACTATTTTGCGGCTTTAAAAGGATATCTGGTTGCCGGCACCGGTAACAAGGTAGAAGATTTCGGCATTGGTTTTTACACTAAATATGGGGATGGAGGTGTAGATTTAAGTCCAATTGCTGACTTGGTAAAAACAGAAGTTTATGAACTGGGCAAGACTATGGGGGTAAACCAGGATATTATGGACGCACCTCCTACAGATGGTCTTTGGGGAGACAGTAGAACGGACGAAGATCAAATTGGGGCATCCTATCCAGAATTGGAATGGGCTATGGACATGGCTGACCAAGGCAAGGGTTCAGAAGACTTTTCAGGAAGGGAAAAAGAGGTTTTTGACATCTATAAAAGGTTCAACTCTGCCAATAAACATAAGATGATTCCTATACCAATTTGTGAAATTCCCGCACATCTTAAATAACCTTTTGACCGAAAAACCCCAGTTTAAAACGAAAAAAACCCCAAAAAAACTGTGGTTTTAAGAAAAAAATTACAGTTTTACGTCTCCAAATTGTTATCTTGCCAGCTGTGTTGTGTAAGTAATTAAGTACTAAACAAAACTCAAACCGAATGATTAAAGTATTAATAGCCGACAACCATCCCATAGTTCGACTTGGAATAAAGCAGGTGCTCGAATCAAGCTCAGATATCGAGATTATTGCCGATGTTTCCACGACTACAGAACTTTTTGAGGCTTTGGAAAAGGTTACCCCTGACGTAGTGATTCTGGAAATGGATATTCCAGAGATTAACGGAATAGCCACCTTGCGCAAAATGAAGCAAGAGTTCCCTAATGTAAAAACCTTGATGTACAGCGGACAGTCTGAAGACGTCTATGCATTGAGCACCATTAGAGCAGGTGCTTACGGCTACTTATCAAAAAATGCGGACCTAGATTACATTGTTGGCGCCGTAAAAAAGGTCAGCGAAGGCAATATGTTCATTACCAATGAGCTTGCCCAAAGATTGGCCTTTGATGAAGGAACACAAAAACCTCGAAGATTCTTTAGAAAACTTTCTTCTAGAGAAGTGGAAGTATTAAAGTTATTGGCCAGCGGAAAAAGAAACAAAGAAGTTGCCGAAGGCTTAAACTTGAACGAAAAAACTGTAAGTACCTACAAAGCCCGTTTGATGAAAAAGTTGAACGTGGACAATCTAGTAGATTTGTTACAGCAGGCCAAAGCTTTGGAACTGTACTAAATTCTTACATTCACAACACTTTAAATCCTGGGTTATCCCGGGATTTTTTGTTTTAAGAAAGTACGCGGTTCAATTTGGCGTTCAACAACTTGTTCAACTGTAGGTAGTTTACGATCTCTTCCAAAACCTCGGAGTTGTCCCCATTATTATCCTGGGTACGCTCCTGTAATTTTTGAATACGGTTTTTAATCAAGTTACAGCGCAAACTCAGTATGGTCTCACCAACCAACTGGGCAACTCCAAGCCCCTTTTCTTTTGGATAGATGTCCTTCCGCTCCCAGTCATGAAGTTCATATTGTTCATCTTCCATTAAAATGGAAGATACTTCGGGAATCATTTCTTGATCCAGCTTTGACAAAAAGGAGTTTATGGTAAAATCTTCCTTCTCGTTCAAGTCTTCAATCAGTTTGTAATAAATATCCCTGAACTGTTTATTGGACAGTTCAATCTCATCTTCCTGCAAATCCAGAAAAACTTTTTCAAACACCCGTGCTTCAACAATTTCCGGTTCCAAAACCAGCTCACCCTCATCATTTTCCTTAAGCACCAAATCTTCAAACTCTTGCTTTGAGTTCCCATAGAGCAAGAGCATTTCAATAATCTTCCTCTCCAATTGGTATTGTACATCTACCTTCTCAACCGGTTCATTTTTCACCACCTCAAAAGCCTTCTGCTCCTGCTTCAGTCTTTTGTTGGTGTCCGCAACCTGTTTTTTATCGATTTGAGCCAAGGTATTGTACAGTACTTCCTCCGAAATCTGCATAATCTTGGCGCACTCTTGAATGTACACTTCCTTTTTGATCCTATCCGGAATCTTACTGATACTGTTTACGATATCTCGTATGGTATCGGCTCGTTTTATTGGGTCATTGGCCGCCTCTTCGGCCAAAAGTGAAGTTTTGAACTGTATGAAATCCTTGGTATTTTCTTCCAGGTACAGAATCAAATCTTCATAGGTGTTGTTCTTGGAAAAGCTATCTGGGTCTTCTCCTTCGGGAAAAGTGCAGATCTTTACGTTCATGCCCTGTTCCAAAATAAGGTCTATCCCTCGAAGTGAGGCCCGCAAACCGGCAGCATCCCCATCAAAAAGTACGGTAATGTTTTTGGTAAGACGATTGATCAATCGGATTTGCTCCGGGGTCAATGCCGTTCCGCTAGAAGAAACTACATTTTCAACACCCCTTTGATACATCTGGATAACATCCGTATACCCTTCAACCAAATAGCAGTTATCCTCCTTGGCAATGGCCTGTTTGGCAAAATAAATTCCATAGAGCACTTTGCTCTTGTGATAAATTTCACTTTCAGGAGAGTTTAAATATTTTGCCGCTTTTTTATCATTGATCAGTATCCGTCCACCGAAACCAAGCACACGGCCACTCATAGAGTGGATTGGAAACATAACCCTACCTTTAAATCGGTCAAACTTTCTGGTTTCGCCACCCGCTTGTTCTTTCACTATGGTCAACCCGGTCTTTTCCAGAAACTCCAACTGATACCCCTCTTTTTGCGCAGCCTTGGTGAACGCTTCCCATTCATCTAAACTATATCCCAGTCCAAATTTTTTGATAGTCTCGTCAGTGAAACCTCTTTCTTTAAAATAGGTCAGTCCTATGGCCTTGCCAGGTTCGGTTTCCCAAAGCGTGTTGGAGAAATACTTTTGGGCATATTCCGAAACCAGGTACATACTTTCCCTTTCATTGGCCTGTTCCTTTTGTTCGTCGGTCTGCTCCGTTTCCTCAATTTCAATATTGTACTTTTTGGCCAAATACTTGATTGCCTCGGGATAGGTAAAATGTTCGTGCTCCATTAAAAAGGCCACCACATTTCCACCTTTTCCGCTACTAAAGTCTTTCCAAATTTGTTTTACCGGAGACACCATAAAACTAGGGGTACGCTCATCGGTGAATGGACTCAAACCCTTAAAATTGGATCCCGACTTTTTTAACTGTACAAAGTCTCCAATCACCTCCTCTACCCGAGCGGTTTCATATACTTGATCTATGGTGGTTTTTGAAATCAATGCGATTTATTAAGTAGCCTTTAAAGGTAAATAAAAACAAGGTTCTGTCAAGCAAATAACAATGGCCCAATAAATATTTGGCACTTTTATTGTTTATCAAACACTTGAAGTATCAGAGAAGAAAAATACCAAATCTATTTCTAAATCATAATGAAAAATATACTCTCAACTTTTGTCATATTATTGCTTACGCAATCATTAATGTCCCAACAAATTTTCAGTGTTGATGCCGATTATAAATCAGATATTAACGTATTTGAAACAGACAGAGACTATAAAGCAGACCTTTTAGTATACAAGGTAAGCTCTGATTACAATGCAGACGGGAATAATGGACTTTGGTTTTTTACTGATCGGGACTACAAGGCTGAGATTGAGGTCTTCTTTGTGGATCGAGACTACAAAGCGGACCTTATAGTCTACTTTGTAGACCGTGAATACAAAGCAGGTTGGAGGGACACCTCAAAAAAATGTCTGCTGGATGCACTTCTTGAAAAATGATGTAATCCAGTATCTTTATACCATACTTAATCCACATGATTTTATTCTTCGGTACAAGACCCGGCAAAAAGGAAACCAAGAAACTGCATGGGGCCGCATGCCCACATTGTCATCAAAAAGATACCTTGACCGCAGTTTCCCAGCCCAATTATGCCCATGTGTTCTGGATTCCCATTTTTACCCTTAAAAATGTGAGCTATGCTGAATGTTCACATTGCAAACGGGTCTATTACAAAGAGGAATTTACCCCAGAAATGGAACGTGCATTATAAATCGAACCGAAGGCCCAAGGAAACATTGTTCTGTTTAACTGAAGGTCCATCAAAGATTTGTGTCAGTTCGTATTTGAAATACAAAGACATATCCCCGAAACCAGCATAACTACTTAATCCAAAGATTGTTCTTCTATTTTGGGAATTGTTTCCGGTTGCATAAGTGGCCAATAAATCTTTTCTACTGGCTATAAACACTTTCTGACGGTTTGAATAGTTGAATCCGAAGTACCCACCAATACCAAATTTGAAATTGTTATGCTTATCAAATCTGGTGTAATTTCCGTATTCTTTCTTTTCGGCCTCTCCAAACTCTAAATGCAGGGGAATAATAAAACTATCCATCCTATACTTTGATTTAAACAGCTCTCTAGGTTCACCGTTTTCATCGGGCAATGTGGTCAAATTCACTCTTCGAATTCCAAATTCATCTATATCAACATCAAAAAAGCGATTCTCCGTGGGCTTCAAACCATTAAACTGAAAGGAAAAACCATATTTAAAACGCAGCCATCCTTTATTTCTAAAAACCCTCGTATTCCATGCATAGCCTATTTCAAAAAAACGGCTTCCAAAAAATTTATATGGTGAATCGGCAAAAGACTCTCCATGAATCAGTGCATTGTTGAGCCCAAAAGCCAAAACCAGATCTGAATATGTTTTTTTATCATATTTCACATTCCTGTTCCTACGGGAAACATGTATTCCGAATATAAAATCATCATCATTGTCCAATTCCAAAGCGAACTTTTCATCTTTACTTAGACTATCAACTTCGATCAATTTTCCTTCATTTCTCTGAAGTAAAGAGATCTTATTGTCAATTATCGCAATTCGCTCTTCAATGTTCAAAGCTCTTTTTTTGGCTACTTCAGCCTTTAAAAGTTTGGCTTCCGCAAGAGTTAGGTCACCTTTTTCCATGCGACGGTTAATATCCTTCACTTCTTGCTTTAGGGCTTGCTTTTCTTGAATCTCTATGTTTTCCTTTTGGGCATTGAGCCGTTCAATCTGGCGTTCGTACTTCTCCTGTCCCAAGACGTTTTGCGATATAAATATTACTAGTACTACCGCTAAATACTGTGTGATTGATCTCATGTCTGTTTTTGGTCTTATCCCTTTTACCTCCCCTCTCCCTATAGGAGAGGAAAAGCAAAAAGCGTTCTTGATTGATGAATAAATTAATTGTTTCGGTCGGCCAAGGCTGTTCGCGTTTTGAAGTACCGTTCCTTTAGTTTTTTATAGATTTTTTCTTTGAATGAACCATTTAGTTCGTCTTCCACTTCAGCTAAAAGGGCCATGGCATCCACATTTCCATCTTTGGCCAATACTTTTTCTGTAAGAATCTGTTGTTGTGCGGCCCTCAACAGGGAATCTACTTCAGCATTACTCACTTCGATGCTGCTGCTTTCAAGAATCTGTACTTGAGCTATAACCTCTTGGATTTTTTCTTGTATTAAATCTTCAGATTCGGTCAACAAAAACTCTTCCTTATCTTGATTCACTGCGACTTTCACTGCTTCAACCTCTGAAAAATTCTCAGAGGCCACCACATCTTCAATGGTTTGATTTCCCGATTTTTCTTTTGATTCTGTTACGACAACCGCTTCGGAAGGGGAATTTTCAAAATCCACATTCTCATTTTTAGATGTACCCCTGTCCTTTGGCTGTTCATTTTCATTTACAATCTCTACAGACTCTTCTATAGGGTTATCATCTTTAAAAATCAGCGAAGAAATCAAAAGTATCCCTACAAAAACTGCCGCTGCAACATACAGGTACCAGCCTTTTCTTGAACTTTTTCCTTTTGTATTTATCTGGGAAGATACTTTCTCCCATGAGCCTGCGGAAGGTACGATCTCTCGTTTCTCCAGTTTTTCTTTGATGTGCTTTTCCAACTTTTCCATACTTCTACCTTTTAATCCCTCGATTTAACCTTGGGAGACATCCCTTTAAGTTTCAGGTTTTCTTGGAGCATTTTACGGGCCTTGAACAATTGTGACTTGGACGTTCCTTCTGATATTTTCAGCATTTCGGATATTTCATGGTGTTTATAACCCTCAATGGCATATAACAGAAATACCATCTTGTATCCTTCGGGAAGTGAATCGATCAAATATTGGGCATACTCCATATCCAATAAACTTTCCCTATTATCCAATTCCTTGGGTTGGGACTGACATACCTCATCATCATAGACCACAAATTGTTTCTTCCGTAAAAATGATATGCATTCCCTTACCATGATGGTCCTAAGCCACCCTGCAAAGCTTCCTTTATGACCAAATGAATCCAGTTTATTGAAACCCTTTACAAAGCCATTGATCATTACATCCTCCGCAAATTGGACATCCTTAATGTATTGCCTACAAATGCTCAACATTTTGGGAGAGAACCGATCGTATAACATTTTTTGCGCATGCGAATCGCCCTTCAAGGACTTTTTGATCAAATCATTTTCGTTATAGTATACGGGTATAATCTTCAAAAGTGCTTTGGTCTGTTTCTATATATGAAGACGCTCCTAGAGCCGGAAAAGTTGCCTGAATTATTATTATGCAGAAAAAATACCAAAAATTGGTTATTTTTTTCGGTCTACGACGTAATTGACCATTAAGGTAAGGGAACTTTTATAGGCCGAGTCGGGGTAATTATCCAATATAGCCAAGGCTTCATCTTTAAACTGGAGCATCTTTGCCACAGCATATTCCAATCCACCCTTTTCTTTTACGTAAGCAATGACCTCCTTTACCCTTTTTTTGTTTTTATTGTGCTTTTTGATGGAATTGATAAGCCATCGTTTTTCTTCCTTGTTGCTCTGATTTAGGGCATAAATCAATGGAAGGGTCATTTTTTGTTCTTTAATATCAATTCCTGTAGGCTTTCCTATTTGCTCGGCTCCGTAGTCAAAAAGATCATCCTTTATCTGGAAAGCCATTCCACAGAGTTCACCAAACCTCCTAAATGTTTCCACTTCTTCAGAGTCTGGTTTTACTGAACAGGCTCCCATGCTACAGCAGGCTGCGATCAAAGTAGCCGTTTTTTGTCTTATGATATCGTAGTAGACCTCCTCGGTAATGTCCAACAGTCGAGCCTTTTCAATCTGCAACAGCTCTCCTTCGCTCATATCCTTTACCGCATCGGAAATAATATGCAACAAATCGTAATCTTTGTTTTCCAAGGCAACCAAAACCCCTTTCGAGAAAAGAAAGTCGCCCACCAAAACCGCTATTTTATTCTTCCATAATGCGTTGATGGAAAAAAATCCTCTACGTTTATGGCTATCATCCACTACATCATCATGGACCAGGCTTGCCGTGTGTATGAGTTCAATGATGGAAGCTCCGCAATATGTTCTTTCATTGACCTCACCGTTAAGCAGTTTGGCAGTAAGGAACACAAACATTGGACGCATTTGCTTACCCTTTCTGTTTACAATGTAATAGGTGATCCTATTGAACAATGCTACCTTGGAAGACATGGACTTATGAAACTTTTCCTCAAAAAGTTTCATTTCCTGTTCTATGGGTTCCCTTATTTGAGAGACTATCTTCAATGTAATGGGTTTGGCTTATTTGATTTGATGACTTAAATGTAGGGAAAATGGAAGAGTTGGTAATGTTATAGGCACAGTTTTAAGCTTGACTACGCAAAGCTTCGGTAAACAACGAACAAATTCGACCTGGACCATTAACTTTTATTTGCGAGTTGCCCACAGGCAGCATCAATATCCTTTCCACGTGATCGGCGTATGGTTACAGTGATTCCATTTTTCTCCAGTGTGCTTTTATAAAGCTCAATAGCTTCGTCTGAAGCCTGTTGGAATTCTCCATCATCAATGGGGTTATACTCAATAAGATTAACCTTAGAAGGGGCAAACCTGCAAAACTTGACCAAGGCATCCACGGCTTCCTGATTATCATTAATCCCCTTCCAAACTACATATTCGTACGTGATTCTGTTCTTGGTCTTGCTGTACCAATACTGTAGAGCTTCACGTAGGTCTTTTAGAGGAAAAGTGGCATTGAAGGGCATAATTGAAGTCCGGACCTCATCTATTGCCGAATGAAGTGAGACCGCCAAACCGAACTTCACCTCTTCATCAGCCATTTTTTTAATCATTTTTGGAACCCCAGAAGTGGACACAGTAATCCTTTTTGGAGACATTCCCAATCCTTCTGGCGATGTAATCTTCTCTATTGCCTTCAGCACGTTGTTATAGTTCATCAAAGGCTCACCCATACCCATGAACACAATGTTACTCAACGGACGATTATAGTAGAGCCTACTTTCTTTGTCAATGGCCGCAACTTGATCGTAGATTTCATCAGCATTTAGGTTTCGCATGCGTTTGAGGCGGGCCGTGGCACAGAACCTACAATCCAAACTGCACCCAACCTGACTGGATACACAGGCGGTGGTCCTAGTTTCTGTAGGAATCAAAACTGATTCAACCACAAGACCGTCATGGAGTCGCACCGCATTTTTAATGGTGCCGTCCACACTACGTTGCATCTGGTCCACCCTTATGTGGTTGATCACAAAATTATCATCGAGCATTTTTCTGGTTTCCAAGGATATATTGGTCATAGCATCAAAAGAGTGCGCAGATTTTTGCCATAACCATTCATATACTTGGTTGCCTCGGAAAGCCTTGTCTCCTTGGTCCACAAAAAAATCCCTCAATTGTTCTTTTGTTAAAGCCCGTATGTCCTTTTTGGTACGTTCCACAGAGGTAAAGATAGTCAAGAAAAAATCCCGTTGATTTTAGAATCAAACGGGATCTTCACTATACTGTTTTGCTATTTTAAAGAATTAGCATGGCATCTCCGTAGGAATAAAAACGATATCCCTCCAAAATAGCCTGTTTGTATGCTTTTTTGATCAAATCATGACCTGCAAATGCCGAAACCATCATCAATAATGTTGATTTTGGCAAATGGAAGTTGGTAATCATACAATTTGCAATACTGAAATCATATGGGGGAAAGATGAATTTATTTGTCCATCCTTCAAAAGTATTGAGGGTGTGCTCAGAGGAAACAGCACTTTCCAGCCCCCTCATCACTGTGGTTCCTACAGCGCAAACTTTTCTTTTATCTGACTGGGCCTTATTTACAATTTCCGTGGCCTTCTCATCTATCACCAATTCCTCACTATCCATTTTATGCTTGGACAAATCTTCTACCTCAACAGGGTTAAAGGTTCCCAAACCAACATGCAAGGTCACCTCTGCATATTCAATTCCCTTTATTTCCAATCTCTTCAGTAGATGTTTGGAAAAATGCAGCCCTGCCGTAGGTGCAGCAACGGCTCCTTCATACTTGGCATAAATGGTCTGATATCTTTCCTCATCTTCAGGCTCCACATCCCTTTTAATGTATTTAGGCAATGGCGTCTCACCCAATTCCCTAAGTTTTCTTCTAAAATCGGTATACGAACCATCATATAGGAAACGTAACGTTCTTCCTCTGGATGTAGTGTTGTCTATAACTTCGGCAACCAAACTCTCGTCATCTCCAAAATAAAGTTTGTTTCCAATCCTGATTTTTCTGGCCGGGTCTACCAAAACGTCCCACAAGCGTTGCTCTTGGTTTAGTTCCCTTAGCAAAAACACCTCGATACGGGCTCCTGTTTTTTCTTTGTTACCATATAGTCTTGCAGGAAATACTTTGGTATTGTTAAGCACCATAACGTCTCCTTCATCAAAATAATCAATAAGGTCCTTGAACATTTTATGTTCAATTTTTCCAGAATCCCTGTGAACTACCATAAGTTTGGATTCATCCCTATTTTCTGCGGGATATTCTGCCAATAATTCTTTAGGTAATTCAAAGTTGAAGTTTGATAATTTCATGTAGACTTTTTTTGGTTTTTTTTAAAGAGGGCAAATATACAACCTGGCAATAGGGGATGTCAAGTAATTTGGTGATTAAATGTCAATTACACGTTCACAATTTTGAAACCGAGAATCTCAAGATCATTCCAAAAATCAGGGTATGATTTTGAAACAACTCCTGCATCGTTAATTGTAATGTCCCTTTTAAGGCCCAGTGGAGCAAAGGCCATAGCCATTCTATGGTCATTATAGGTATCAATAGATACTCCCGGAACAATACTTTTTGAAGGTTTTAACGTAAGACTTTCAGCATCAATTTCGACTTCTGCTCCCAACTTGGTAAGTTCAGTTTTTAGGGCAGCCAAACGATCCGTTTCCTTGATTGGAAGAGTATGGAGTCCCGTTAAGTGACACCCCATGCCCAGCCCCAAACATGTAACAGCAATGGTTTGTGCTGTATCCGGTGCATTGGACAAATCGTATTCTACAAATTGGATGTTGTTTTCCGAGGTCTTCCGTAGCGTAATCAGATTACCTTCAAATATGGTCTCTACACCAAAGTCTTTATAAAGCTCTGTCAACACACTATCGCCCTGCAACGAATTTTCTTTATAAGAGGATAGTTGAACTTCGCTACCGGGATTGCACAAAGCCACAATGCTATAAAAATAACTGGCCGAGCTCCAATCCGATTCGACCACTAAAGTGGTTTCTTTTACTTTTTCTTTTGGGTACACTCTAATTTGATTGCCCTCAAAAGAAGTCTGCACTCCAATTTGTTCCAAGAGGGCCAAGGTCATTTTAATGTATGGAACCGAAGTAATCTTTCCAACAAGCTCCAATTCCAGACCATTCGCTAAACTAGGTGCAATTAAAAGTAGTGCAGAAATGTATTGGCTGCTTATGTTTGCCGGAAGGGAAACTTTGTTTTTCGCAAGTTTCTTTCCTATAATTTTTATGGGCGGATAGCCCTCATTTTTTTCGTATTGAATTTCGGCACCCAACTCACGAAGTGCCTCCACCAGTACTTTAATAGGACGTTCCTGCATTCGCTGGGAACCTGTTAACACCACTTTTCTATCTTCTTGGGAAGCAAAGAATGCCGTTAAAAAACGCATTGCCGTGCCCGCGTGATGGATATCCACTACGCCTGAGGTCTTTTTTAAACCCTTTTGCATAACCTCACCATCATCAGAATTGGAAAGGTTTTCTATAGCTATTGTTGGGAACAGGGCCTGTAACAGCAACAGACGATTGGTCTCGCTTTTGGAACCGGTAATCTTAATCGATTTGCTAATAGTTCTTTCTTCCGGAAAGGAAAGTTGAAGTTTCAATGGTGTTTGGTTTGATTAAAGACCCAAAGCTAGAAAAAAGCCTTTTAATGAAATCTTAGGACAGCAACTTTATTTGAGCTTTTTGTTATTTTGATGACGATCATGGTCCCTTTTTGCTTTGAGGTCCAGTTTCTTGTCGAAAGCTTCTTGCAAATCTATCCCAGTCTGATTGGCCAGACATAGGACCACAAATAGGACATCGGCCAATTCTTCGCCCAAATCTTTGGCTTTGTCCGACTCTTTTTCACTTTGCTCCCCATAACGGCGAGCTATGATTCGTGCCACTTCCCCTACCTCTTCGGTAAGCTGGGCCATATTGGTAAGTTCATTAAAATATCGAACCCCATGGTTTTTTATCCATTCATCAACTGCAAGTTGTGCATTCTTCACATCCACCTTAATCAATTTAGCTTTAAAGTTACTATGGTTTCAAAACAAATTTAGGAACCTAAATCCTAAACTCTACATTTTTTCCAACACTAAAAAACTATTGTTCTGTATATGCACGGCATTTTCAAACAATTCTTTTATGTACAGATACCCTTCACTAGAATATTGGGTTGCTTTCAATTTGACATCAAAAAAAACAGTCACTATGTCCTGAGCTTTGGTACAGCTGAACTGAAGACTTCCACTTTTATCTGGTAAAACCAGACGTATGGTTTTGGACAGCTTAAATTTTGGACAATACCATTTTTTCGGCCTCTTTTTCAACCATTTTTTTGTAGTATTCCTTCAATATGTCATAATAATTGGCTGGAAAAATAGCTGATGCCAATTGCATGGATACATTGACATTTACCTGGCTTCCTTGAGCTACAATCTGGTATGAAAAGGTTCCTAATTTTTCAGGTAGCTGTACAACTGAGCTTTCTGGTAGGGATTCAATCTTGTATCCTTCTGGAATGGTCAACCCTATCATACACTTCTTCTGTCTTGGAAATATAAAATCTACTGGGTACTCACGTTTTTCCATCTTAAAGGGATTTTGGGTTTCCGCCAAGAAAAGCATAGGTTTTACATAAATCTTATCTCCCATTATCTCACATTGACCTTCGTTGGCAAACTCACATGTCTCTATCAATGGTTTGGACAACTCCTTTTCATTTTGAAGCGCATAAGAGGATATTTCCATTTCTCCATGTGTATTTTCCATCTCCTCCAAATAGGTTTCCTCATCTGTTTTTGAAAGTTTACCTCGAGTGGAAAGTGCAAACTGATTGAAATATTGAGTCCTTGATTTACCTTCTACAGAGCCATCTTCATTGATTTTTGCATTCAAATAATGAATCTCCCTTGATGGTTGATCGGGAATTAAATTCACTTGTGATGAACTTCCATCTTTACGAACAAGTCTACCCATCCAATTCAGTACGCGATTGGGCAATACATCTGGGTAGCTGTTCTTCTCTGTGGCATCAAAAAGAATTACATCATCCTGGACTTCAATTCCTGAGACAACATAGTTGAACCCATCCGTTGTGGGAAAAAGAGGTATACCATTGGACCTTGTACTCACCAAAACAGGATTTGCATTTAGACCTGCATACCTGAACATAGAGGTGAGCATTAAATTGATCTCGGCTACATTACCTGAACCTTCTTTGTAAGCCTTTTTTACACCATCTTCACTGCAAGTGGCTCCGCTGTAGTCATCCCATGTCATTTTCGATTTTACAAATTCAAAAATCAACATGGCCTTTTCCATATTATCTGTTTTACCTGCAATAAGATTGTCTATATCTTCTTCAAAATATCTGGTCTTGTCCAATTCCGTACCAAAACTATTGAAATCGTAAATGGACTTGGCAACCCCTTCCCAAGAAAGACTATAGTTTTTATAGGGGCTATTAGGAAATTGAGTAGCAGCTAATTCAAACTTGATTGCCGCCCTGTAGTTGTCAATGTTATTGGTAAAAGCTTCTTCTTTTAAAGAAGGTAGATTTTGGGTATTTACTTGATAAACGGTTTCGTAAAAATCCAAAGAACCGGACTTACGAGAAGTTCTTGCCATATATCCACTTTGATCCTGGGATCGGTAAGACACATTTATAGATCTATTTTCCCTGGACTCTCTAACATCAATAGGATAGAAACCTTTACTGTATTTTTTAAAAATAAAATACTGTGGAATATCCAATCTTATATCCACAACATTTACTGGAATATCATATTGAAACCAAAAATCATCCATATACCAAAAAAGTGGCGAGGAGACCTTGTATTCAATATCCAGCACACTTCCTTCCTTGACTTCCGGCATTGTGATAGAGGCTTTTCTTCGATATTTATTGACCTCTTCAATAAAAATTCCGTCTTTTTTCAATTTTTCACTTACAACTTTGCCATCAACCAGGTTAAAGGTCACTCCCTTTACCCCAGAGATCCTCTCTTCATCTCCACCCGAAACATAAAGTGGGACTTGAAGCGTGGCCCAATCAAAACCTTGTTTGTTATATATTTTCACCCTGTAATGGGCCTCTTTGGTCATGGACCACCCATTTTCATAGTTGTATTCGTAATAAACCCACTCTTTTTTGTACAGGATAGCTGCAGCTGCATCCGCCTCGATCGGATGTACCGTCTCCGAGACTTCCTCCTTGGAAACTTTTCCGAACTTTACCTCGTTCGCAAAAATCACATGAACACTTGCTAATAGTAAAAGGAATAATTTGAACTTCATTATTTATATTTTGGTTAGAATAATTCGTGAGTTGTCGTAGCGCGCTACTTGTTTTCTGAAATCCCTGTACAGTTTGTAGTCTTCCTTCGTATACCTTCCGGATTTCGCCAAAAATCGCCTTTTGTAGACCAAGATACCTTGCTCTGTCTCTTCTATACTGATTTCGTAACTGCCAAATTTGGTTTCCAGTTTGGTAGGTGGAAGCAGGGTTTCTGGTTTGTACCCTTGAGGAATATGAATAACAAACTCGTCTTCATCCAAGTACCCTCTTGATATTAGAAGGTCTCTTTTTCTATTTCTACTCCTTTCCGGTACTTGGAGATCTCTGTTGACCAAATTGGGTGAAAAGAGCAATTTTCCATCTGTTTCCGAAAGGTAACCTTCTGCACTTATCTCCACATTTTCTAAAAACTCAATCTTTTCTCGGTCATTTTTGAAAGTAATCTCTCCTAGTGATAGATTATTTATATAACCCCAGTAATCTTTGTAAAACTCTTCCTTTTCCAGTGCAGATTTTATTGTATGCCTGAATTTTTGATTGTACTGGATTCCCTTTGAAAGAATTTCCACATTTCCCTTCACACTTCCATTTACACTTGCAAATATTTCTGCCTTGGTATGTTGATAGCTCTCTTCATCCAAATATTGATGTGTTTTCACAATTTCACCACCGTTAGGGGTAATCTTGAGAACATTTCTGTTATCTGAAAAGGTCCCTAAATGGTTTACCGGGGTAATCTGACTTGTACACTCCAACCACAAATCCTTTCCATCTATAGGAACATTTAAAAAGGCATGATTTCCTTCCATCGAGGTAAAATCAGGGTCCATATGACGCATTTGTCCACCTGCATGAAGTACTGTATAAAATGACTCTATCCCAACAACATTTAGCAGTGCCATGGTGTAATTTGACAGCCCTTTACAATCTCCATATTTTACCCGATCAACTTCTTCGGCACTTATGGGCATCCATCCCCCAATACCAAGTTGGACACTAATGTAACGGGTATTATCTTGGACATATTCATAAATCTTTCTGACCTTCTCATACGGATCATTAATATCCTTTACAAGTTTCCGCACCTTGTTAATGGTTTCCGGAGCCAATTGATCCCTACCTAGAATCAGTTTGTCATAAATCCATTTACCAAACTCTTTCCAGTTACTGGCTGAACCGTTGACCCCTTCCAGGTGAAAACGATCAAGGGCAATTTTTACATTTGGGGCAAATTCAGCAAACGGCGGAGAAAGAGGTTCCCTTTTAAGCGCCTTGATATTTGTTCCCGAATAACTAACCTGATTGGTTGTTGCATCCATTTCAATGGGAAAAGCATCAAAGTTTGATTCTTTATGTCTAAAAGGGATTCCACATTCAACTTTAAAAGAATATTTGCTTTTCTCAACGCTTACTCGATATCCGTCCAAAAAACTCCACGGTGGGGCGAATGCTGTGTCGGGGGTAGTATACGTCTTGGTAAACTCAACCGTATAGGGGTACTCATTAGAGGTATACCGCATAAACAATACTCGCGAATCAGAATACAATGTACCTCCGGCAACCGCACTTTGATCCAAAAAGTCTCTTTTTTTGATTTTTTTGACTTCCTCTCCCTGTTTGTTGTAAATCTTTGCCTCTAATGAATTTATCTTATCATTGTCATCATAAAAGGCAAAAGCGTGTATATACCTATTCCCCTGCTCGTTTAAAACAGTGACCACTCTTTTGGAGGATATGTGCATTTGGTCCTGAGCGGTAACCACAATGCTCATTTCATCCAGCCGAACTACCGCATCAGCATTTTTAAGAAGTTCTTCAGGGATGTTATGATAACTATAGTCTTGTGAAAAAGAAAATTGTAAACCAAGAAACAGGAGCAATGGGACGATAACTCGCATTAACAATGGTGGTTTGTATTGGTTGGTAATTAAACGATGAATTTCTTACAAAGTAAGAAAACAAATTTGACAAAAAAATGATTATTCTCTTTTTTTGGTGTCGATTATTATCGTAACTGGGCCATCATTCAATAACTCAACTTTCATGTCAGCCCCAAAAATTCCAGCACCTACCGTTTTGCCCAAATTTTGTTCTAAGAGTTGTATTACTTCCTCATAAATGGGAATTGCAACTTCCGGTTTTGAAGCCTTTATATAGGACGGACGATTTCCTTTTTTTGTAAGGGCATGCAGGGTAAACTGGCTTACTACAATGATTTCCCCATCCACATCCAGCACGGATTGGTTCATTATCCCGTCCTGATCATTGAATATGCGTAGGTTCACAATTTTTTTGGACAGCCATTCCATATCTTCTTTTCCATCAGCGTCTTCTATGCCCAACAGAACCAATAGGCCATTGTTAATTGAAGAAATAACACGCCCTTCTACAGTTACACTTGCCTTAGAGACTCTTTGAATTACTGCTCTCATTATCTTTCTCTATAGGTGTTTTCTTCGTCTCCCGTAACCATTTGCACATAACTTCGATATCTACTCCAAGCAACCCTATCTTCTTCCAGAGCTTGCTTTATAGCACATTTAGGTTCATCCAAATGTAAACAGTTGTTGAACTTGCATTCTGACTTTAGTTTGAAGAATTCGGGGAAATAATCCCCTATTTCGTCCTGTTCCATATCTACAATGCCAAAACCTTTTATACCAGGAGTGTCAATGATTCTTGCCCCAAAAGAAAGGTCATACATTTCTGCAAATGTAGTAGTATGTTGTCCTTGTAAATGCTGTTCCGAAATTTCCGCTGTCTTAAGTTGAATTCCAGGTTCCAAAGCATTGACCAAAGTGGATTTACCTACCCCGGAATGACCTGAAAACATGCTGGTCTTATCTAACATTAACTCTTTTACCTTATCTACATTCTCTCCTTCTTTTGCAGCTATTTCTAAGCAATGATACCCTATATCCTGATACAACTTGACCAAATAATCCACCTCGACCATCTCATCCTCATCGTACAGGTCCATTTTATTGAACAGCAGTACAACCGGGATATCATAAGCCTCTGCTGTTACCAAAAATCGATCAATAAAGCTGGTAAAAGTAGTTGGATTGTTCAGGGTTATCAATAAAAACACCTGGTCTAGATTTGCGGCTATTATGTGGGTCTGTTTGGATAGTTTTACCGATTTTCGGATGATATAGTTCTTTCGTTCCTTGATCTCTTTGATTATACCCGTCGTTTCATCACCAATCTGTTCCAAATCAAAAACAACATGATCTCCAACAGCAATGGGATTGGTACTTTTGATTCCCTTAATACGGAACTTACCCTTGATACGACATTCAATAAAATCCCCTTTCTCCGATTTAACGGTGTACCAGCTTCCGGTTGATTTATAAACAGTTCCCTGCACTATTTGTTCATATTTTCTCTACAAAGAAACAATAATCCTGCTTTTTGTGCGTCTATCTTTGTTAACAGTATTAATAATCAATCACATCATTAATTATGAAAAAAGTATTATTTATTGCAGTATTGGCCATAGCCGGTACATTTAGCATGAACGCACAGCAATACAAGGTAGTCACCAGTGTGGAATCTATTGTCCCAAATGGTTTGGGAAGATCCCGAATTGTGAATGCCCTTGAAGACAAGGATTATAGAGAGTATACTAGTGTACAAACGGAAGAAGACAATACCCGAAATAAATCAAAAAGAGGGGACATTCGAGTAAAGAACTTTGAAGAAACCAAATTATTGAACTTCTACAATCTAGGGGGAATCCGTTTTCAGAACATTGCGGCCAATGATGCTTTGATCACTTCAATGATCAACGATATGATCGCCAATGGATGGGAACTTGCCTTTGTTGTAAGTGCCGTGGAAAGCGAAGGAGGTAAAGGTGACGGACAAGGAATCTTTATTACCCGATATATTTTTAGAAAATAGAACCTTTAGGTTCTCAAATATCGAAGGCCCTTGAATTATCAAGGGCTTTTTTTGTTTCATGCAACCCCAAGCCCAATAAAATTGTCTTTGTGATATAAAAAGAAGTATTATCATGAAGAAAATTTTATTCATTACATGTTTCTCGTTGATTGCGAGTTTTGGGTTGAGTGCCCAAGAATATAAAGTAATTACCAGTGTAGAATCCATTGTGTCCAGTGGTTTGGGAAGATCACGTATCATAAATGCCCTGGAAGACAAGGACCATAGGGATTATACTAGTGTACAGACGGAGGACGACAACACCCGAAATAAATCAAAAAGGAGTAGTATCAGGGTAAAAAACTTTGAAGAGACCAAGTTGCTGAACTTTTTTAATTTAGGGGGAATTCGTTTTCAGAACATCGCCGCCAACGATGCTATGTTGTCATCTATGATCAACGATATGGTATCGCAAGGATGGGAACTTGCCTTTGTGAACAGTGCAGTGGAAAGCGACGGAGGAGAAACTGATGGACAGGGAATTTTTATTACCCGATACATTTTTAAACGTTAGGCACATAGATTCATTCATAAAAAAGCCCCTTAACTTTGTTAAGGGGCTTTAAATTTTCTATGATCAATCCACTACATGAACCCGTCCTCCAATAAAAGTTCGTTTGTTCACTCTCTTAGGTTTTCCGTAGACGGTGACATCACCTCCCGCTCTTAGATTTATATCCACCTGTTCTGAAGCGAAAACATCGGCCTCGCCTCCAGCAGAAATTTTCACCTCGGTTGTTGAAGTTCTCAAATCCCTTCCATCAAATATTGCTCCCGTATTCAATACTATGTTTTGGTTTTTGGCTAACCCCGAAGCTTTAATAATACCTCCCGTAACCGCTCTGATATCGGCATAATCCACATCCATTCCAATATGTATGCTTCCACCTTCCTGGGCTTTGAGTTCTATCTTGCTCTTTTGCACCATTTCATTACAGGTAATTTTAGCCCCTTCATTGGCATCTATTACATCAAGGTTTGTATAATAAACCTCGATCATGGTATCCTCGCCTTGAAATTTTTTATCCAACTGCATCCGAAGCTTTAAAATTCCGTTTTTATTGGTCCATTTAATATCGTCCACATTCCAACCTTTGATCATGATTCTATTTTCATCAGATTGGATAAGGTTTACCTCGATCAGGTCAAAAACCTTGATTTTGTCAAAATCTCCAACTTCTGTATCAATTATTCTTTGGGAGAAGATGAAAAATGGGAGAAAAATGAGTCCTAGTGTAATTATTCTTTTCATGATGAGTGTGCTTTACATCAAAAGATAAGCATTTTGATGGGTTGTTACAGTTTGGAACAAAAAAACCGCTTGAAAATGCAAAACTTTCAAGCGGCTCAATATCAATCTCCAAGCTTTTTAAGCTTTAATGATTTTTTCCTGGTGATTAATGGACTCCTGGTGGATAGCTTTGAACATCCTCAACACAAACTCCTCGCTCAGACCCTTGGTCTCTCCTTCCAAAATCATACGCCCCAGTATCGCGTTCCATCTATTGCTCTGAAGTACGGCTACGTTACGTTGCTTTTTAAGCTGTCCTATTTCATCGGACACTTTCATTCTATTACCCAAAAGCTCTAGCAGCTCATTGTCCAGCTCATCTATTTGCGTACGAAGTCCGCTGATTTTTTTGTTATACTCGCTGGCCTCATCCGTCTCTTTTCTGATCTTTAGGTCTCTCATCATATGAACCAAGTTTGAAGGTGTTACCTGCTGTGCAGCATCACTCCATGCATTATTGGGGTCATGATGGGTCTCAACCATCAATCCATCATAGTTAAGATCCAGGGCGGTTTGTGAAATATCGAAGACCAAATCCCTTTTCCCTGCAATATGTGAAGGATCACAGATCAAGGGCATATCTGGAAATTTGTTCTGGAACTCAATGGCCAGCTGCCATTCAGGAATATTTCGATACTTTGTTTTCTTGTAGGTGGAAAATCCGCGGTGAATGGCCCCAAGCTTTGTTATACCTGCGGTATGAAGCCTTTCTATTCCACCAAGCCACAATGATAAATCTGGGTTTACCGGGTTCTTTACAAGAACAATTTTATCGGTTCCCTCCAACGCATCGGCTATTTCTTGCATAATAAAGGGACTTACCGTGGATCTAGCACCTATCCACAGCATATCGATATCATGTTCCAAAGCCAGTTTTACATGGGTGGCGTTAGCTACTTCCGTAGTAGTTTTTAACCCTGTTTCTTCTTTTACTTTCTGAAGCCATTTAAGCCCCAAGGCTCCCACTCCTTCAAAATTTCCAGGCCGTGTTCTGGGTTTCCATATACCCGCCCGATAATAATTGACGTCTGTATCTTTGAGATCGTGGGCAATTTTTAGCACCTGATCTTCTGTTTCAGCGCTACAAGGGCCAGCAATTACCAAAGGGTGCGACAAATTCATGTCGTCCAGCCATTTCCTCATCTGTTGATTGTTTTCCATTTTCCTTTTATTTTTTTGTAAGTGGAATTCCTTTTAATATTTGTTTTATTCTATTGGTGTTGCTCATTTCTTGATGTACGTTCCCAAAATCCCTTGAGACCAAAAGCTGTTTGAACGATTCCAGGTTCTGGATATACTCCTCTAGGGTCTCTACGACATTGTCCCGATTCTGTTCAAAAATGGGTGTCCACATTTCCGGGGAACTCTTTGCAAGTCTAACTGTGCTTTCAAATCCACTCCCCGCCATGTCAAAAATATCACGCTCATTTTTTTCTTTTTCTATTACGGTCTTTCCCAACATAAATGAACTGATATGTGATAAATGGGATACGTAAGCGATGTGTTTGTCATGCGCTACAGGATTCATGTAACGAATG
This sequence comes from Flagellimonas nanhaiensis, assembly GCF_003382275.1. GTDB lineage: Bacteria > Bacteroidota > Bacteroidia > Flavobacteriales > Flavobacteriaceae > Flagellimonas > Flagellimonas nanhaiensis. The sequence goes on along the minus strand of NZ_QTJX01000003.1, from coordinate 349,048 downwards.
CGCATTTTCATTTTTTGGAAGATTTCCAATCCCTTTTCCTGAAGTTTAAAAGCCGTTTTTTCTACTTCACAGATAATATTGGTTTTCCCTTCATACAATCCATTTATAGCTGCGGAAGGCCCAGAATGTTCGGTTCCCGCAATTGGGTGGCAGGCCATGAAGTTTCTTCGTTTAGGATGGTCCATCACCGACTGGCAAATTAAATCTTTGGTTGAGCCTGCATCCATCACTACGGTTTCTTCGCCCACTGCATCCAAAATTTTTGGCAATTCCTCCAAAAGCGAATCCACAGGAATGCTCACAAAAACCACATCGGAATCGGCCAATGCCTCGTAGTTTCCTTTTTTGTCAATGATGTTCAGTTTCAAAGCCTCATCTAAATGGGCTTCGCTTTTATCAATCCCAATAATGTTGGCCTCTGGGTACAATTGCTTCAAATCCTTAGCAAACGAACCCCCTATCAATCCAATACCAATTACGGCTACCTGCATAGTTTAAAATCTTTCAATAGCTTCGGTTATTTTTTCTTCTTTTACGCAAAGTGAAAATCGGATATATCCTTCACCATTACTACCGAAAATGGTTCCCGGAGCAATGAAAATATCTTTTTCATAAAGTACTTGATCAATAAATTCTTCGGATGGGGATGCATTCTTGGGAAGCTTGCTCCATACAAACATACCTACGGCATTTTTATCATATTCACAGCCAAGTTTTTCCACCAGATTGAACATCAACTCCCTCCTTTTGTTATATACCTCATCCAGAGCTTCAAACCACTCAGGACCACTTTGTAATGCCGCTATGGCTCCTTTTTGAATTCCATAGAACATCCCTGAATCCATATTGCTTTTAACCTTGAGAACTGCATTGATGTGTTCTTTGTTCCCCAACACCATTCCAACCCGCCATCCGGCCATATTAAACGTTTTGCTCAGGCTATTGAGCTCCAAGGTGCAGTCTTTGGCCCCATCAATTGACAAAATACTGGTTGGGTTATTGGACAACACAAAACTGTACGGATTGTCATTGACCAATAAAATATCATTGCTCCTTGCAAAATTCACCAAGGACTTGAGCTGCTCCTTTTTTGCCATTGCTCCGGTAGGCATATGCGGGTAGCTTACCCACATGAGCTTCACCTTGGACAAATCCATTTGCGAGAGCTCGTCCAAATCTGGGAACCATCCATTTTCTCCCTTCAAACTGTACATAACGGGCTTACCTCCAACTAGATTTGTCACCGCGGCATAGGTTGGATATCCGGGATTGGGCAACAACACCTCATCTCCTTCATTTAGGAAGGCCATGCTAATGTGCATTATGCCTTCTTTGGATCCCATCAAGGGTAAAATTTCCCCTGCCGGGTCCACCGTTACATCAAATTTGCTTTGATAAAAGTCAGCTATCGCCTCACGTAACTGGGGAAGGCCTTGATAGCTCTGGTATTGATGGGCTCCCATATCGCTTATGGCTTCCTTCAGGGTTTGCAAAACTTTGGGCGAAGGAGCCAAGTCTGGACTGCCTATTCCCATATTTATAATAGGTCTGCCTTCATTGACCAATCCCCGTACTTCCCGTAATTTTTTGGAGAAATAGTATTCCTGGACACTTTGAAGTCTATCCGCCGTAATCATAGTAATAATGCGTTTTTATATTCTCCCAAGACCCTAAAATCTTCCGACATGATCTGTAATAGCGACTTTGCTTTTGAAAAATTTGTGTACTCATCAAATGTGACATCAACAAAAAATGCATACTTCCAAGGTGTTTCAATTATTGGAAGTGATTGAATTTTGGTTAGGTTAAGGTTACAGTCGCTCATGACATTCAAAACCGTGGCCAAACTTCCACGTTTATGGTCGGTAATGAATCTAAGAGAGGCTTTGTTGATTTCCTCTTTGGGCAAAACCTTGTTCTTCTTTTTCAGTACAATAAAACGTGTTGCATTGTTCTTAATGGTCTGTATTTCTGGGGCGATAATTTCTAAATTGTAGAGATCGGCAGCCATTTTTGGAGCAATTGCAGCAATATTGGTTAACTGACCATCATTGATGCGCTTTGCAGTCTCCGCTGTATCTGCACTCTCCACCAATTTTATATGGGGATAACTCTTTAAAAACTCCTTGCATTGCAGCAATGCCATAGGATGGGTATGCACTTCCGAAACATCTTCCAGAGAACATCCTTTTAACACCATAAGGTTGTGATGTATGCTCAAATAATGCTCTCCAATAATGTGGATGTTATTATGGTAGACCAGGTTATAATTGGGAATTATAGAACCCGCTATAGAGTTTTCTATTGCCATAATACCTTTATCCACCAATCCATTGCATAAATGCTCTATGATTGCATCAAACGACAGACATTCTTTTAATTCTATATCATCTCCAAAAAACTCTCTGGCAACCTGATGGTGGTTGGACCCCTTAATTCCCTGTATAGCTACTTTTAATCCCATGGCAAAAAAAAAGCCCCGATATAATCGGGACTCTATCTATTTTTATACTTAGTGTATATTCAGAACAGTCCCGTACCTCTCTTAAAAAAGAAGTAGAAATAAAAACCGTTCCAGAAATATACTTTTGTCACTTTCTTGTAATTCTAGGGCTAAGTTAGGTATTCAATTGAAAAACAAAAGTCAAATTTTAATTTTTTTGGATTTTTTGCAAAATCGATTTATTTGTTGAACAATATCAGGAAGAATTCCCATTTTTCTGAGGATATAGGATAGTTGTCTTGACAACATAACCTAAAAATCAAGGATTTCCATTTCATCCTCCTTTATTGAATGACCTACTAACACGGAATCTTCTAAAACCTTATTTTTGGTTTTTAATCCAAGTGCATGTCCATTACAGTTAAAAACATTACCAAATCTTTTGGAAGACAAAAAGCCCTGAACAATATTTCATTTTCAATTGAAAAAGGGGAAATAGTTGGTTTTTTAGGGCCAAATGGTGCAGGTAAATCTACCATGATGCGCATTCTGACTTCCTATTATAAAGCTGATGCCGGTGAAGCTTCAGTCAATGGATTTGATGTACTGCAATCCAAGCGAGAGGTTCAAAAGAGCATAGGCTACCTTCCTGAGCACAATCCGCTGTATTTGGAAATGTATGTTAAAGAATACTTGGGTTTCAATGCCGATGTTTACAAAGTGGGCAAACAAAATATTCCAGAAATCATTGAACAAACCGGGCTTGCCCCAGAGGTTCATAAAAAAATAGGGCAATTATCCAAAGGCTATCGACAAAGAGTTGGCCTGGCCGCAGCCCTTTTGCACAACCCCGAGGTCTTGATCTTGGATGAGCCTACCACAGGTCTGGACCCCAATCAACTTATTGAAATCAGAAAACTTATTCGAGAGATAGGCAAGGAAAAAACCATTCTTTTATCGACCCATATTATGAAAGAGGTGGAAGCCGTCTGTGACCGGGTAATCATCATCAATAAAGGTGAACTTGTGGCTGACAAAAAACTAGAGGAGCTTCGGGAAGCGGAAGAACAAATAATTGAAGTGGAGTTCGACTATCGTGTGGAAGAAGCGCTTCTTAAACGACTTCCTCATGTATCCCATGTGAAGAATATAGGGGGCTTTGTCTACGAAATCGCCTTTAGCACTTCAAAGGACATGCGACCTGCGGTTTTTGACTTTGCCCATGACAATGAATTAAAGACGCTTCAATTGAGCAGAAAGAACAAAAATTTGGAGAGTTTGTTCACAGAGCTTACTGCATCCTAACTATTTATTCCATAATAAGATGTCCAAAGGTTGAGACATCCGTCTCAAATGTCTGCACTTCTTTTTGATAAAAATCCTGGTCATGATTGGCTTCCAAAACCTGGATGTTTCGCTTATAGGCATAGCAATCCGAAAGGATATCTTCAATTTTTGAATACTGTTCTTCTTGAGAAAGTGAGCCATAATATCTTAATCTTTCCTGATAAATACGTTGGAGCTTTTTAAACAATCGTCTGGCTTCAGGTTTGTCTCCTACTTTGTAATACCCATCTAAAAAAGGCTCAACGAACATGTAGTATCCATAATGTTCAAAAGGTATGTGTTCCATGGCCAACGCAATGACCTCGCAAGCCTGATCAATTTTTCCCTCGGCAATCAATGCTTCCATCAGCCGGGCCAGACAAAGTCTGAAAGTCACTCCGAATTGTTTTCTGGTTTGCGGGTCATGGTAAATGTCTTTGCTCCCGGAGTTACCCCAAAACCACTTTCTTACGATTTCCAAGGAAGTTTCGGTATCCACCCTGCCCTTATCCATTCCCCCTTCATATACTGTTTTAATGGGCACTAATTTGTAGGCCAATCCATCCAATTGCAAATAATCCTTCATCCATAGGTATTCGGCATCATCAAAACTGCCCCCTGAAAAATAGATAGGGCGTTTCCAATCATTGTTTGCCAAAATATCCAACATCATCATTCTGTTCTTGTACAGCACATTGGGAAGGTCAATATCGATATAGTCTACTACAAGATGCTCATCTTTTTGGTTTACCAGTCCACTTTGCAAAACATTGGCCTTGTTCACCGGCACCCTTATTTTGTTGGTAGGATAAAACACGGTATTCAGTTCACTTTGTGAAAATTTGCTTGTATCCAACCCATTTTGCTCCAAAAGATGCTTCCGTTTTGTGCTGGGATGGTCGCTAGCAATCCAATTCATGAAATCCTTGATATCCCAACGCTTATCTGTTAAAGGTTGATGATATATGTAGTCCCGGGTTCCATAATTATATTGTTGGTGGGTCAATTGTGATGGAACCGGTTCACTGCTATACGATTTCCTTTTCATCTGGTCGATGTACCAATCGGTTGCCAAGTATCCTGTAACCAAAACCCTGACATCTGTACGATATTCTTCAATTTCCTGAAGGTACCAGAGTGGAAAGTTATCGTTATCTCCAATAGTGAACAAAATGGCCCCAGAATCTTGTTGGGTGGAATCTAGATAGGCCATTGCCGATGCGCGGGCAGTATATCTATTGGACCTATCATGGTCATCCCAGTTTTGAAAGGCCATCAACAAGGGGACACTCAAGAGCCCCAAAAAAAGAACAGGCCAAAAATTTTTCTTGATTCTTATCTTTTTCTGAACAAATCTGTTGAGTCCAAAGGCTCCGATACCTATCCAAATAGCATATGCATAAAATGAACCCACTAGAGAATAATCTCTTTCGCGAGGTTGAAATATGGGTGGATTGGTGTAGAACTGTATTGCCAATCCGGTAAACATGAAAAAGACAAAGAGCACCCAAAAATGCTTGGGATCCTTTAAAAATTGGAATAGTATTCCAATAAGACCCAATATTAATGGCAAAAAGAAATAGGTGTTTCTTCCTTTATTGTTTTTTTCGTCTTCCGGAAGATACTTTTGCTTTCCTAAGTGCAGACTATCAATAAAGTCAATACCGCTTAGCCACTCCCCGTTTCCATCATATCTCCCCTGAATGTCATTATTGCGCCCAACGAAATTCCACATAAAATACCTGAAATACATATAGTTGAACTGATATTGGAACAAATAGGTGAGATTATCCATGAAAGATGGGGGTTCAACTTCAATATATTCACCAAAATCCTTTAGAAATTCTACATACTGCGCTGTATCTACCTTGCCAGTTTTGTAGTTCTGCATGAATTGCCCAACACCTTCCCTTAATTCAACTTCTGAAAGATATTTTGGTTTGATATGAAAATTCAGTGGCCCAAAATACCTCATATAGTTTTCTGCATGCTCACTGCTCCACATTCTAGGCAAAAGTCCAACATGTTTACTACTGGTTTCGGGAATAGCTTTTTTGTATGGATTGACAATCTTGTATTTACCTAATTTTTTATCTTTTTCATACTTGGGATTGTCATCTTTGTATCCTTCAATTTTGGCAAACCTATCCGAATAGTATGAACCATAAATTGGACTATCTGTACTTGGATATTGCTCGCGATTGTAATATGCCAGAAGTTTCCGGGCATCCGACGGGTCGTTTTCATTGATGCCAACATTCACAGAAGCCCTTAAGGGAAGTACAAACCAGGTGGTGAATCCTAAACAAAGGAACAACAAACACAGTGCAGCCGTATGGAAATGAACCAGGCCTTTTTTCCTGGAATAGCCAATCAAAATGTAGAAAAGTAAAACAATGAGCACTCCCACAATAATAGATCCTGAATTGAATGGTAATCCCAATTGGTTCACAAAAAACAGCTCTCCCCATCCAAAAAACTTCAAAACATAGGTCAACGAAAACTTAAATACCAACATTAGCAATAGAACCGCTATAGCATTGAATAAAAGAAACTTCTTGAAATCAATCTTTTTGTATCGCTGGAAACAATAAAGCAACACAATGGAAGGTATTGCCAAAAAACCCATAAACTGTATCCCAAAGGTTAGTCCTACCACAAATGCAATCAACAGTAACCATTTGTTGCCCCGAGGATTTTCTAAATCATCGGTCCATTTTAGACCGAGCCATATCAGGAGTGCCATAACAAGACTCGCCATGGAATAAACTTCAGTCTCCACTGCGTTGAACCAAAAACTGTCAGAATAGGTATAGGTCAGTGCCCCAATCAATCCTGCCCCCAATATTTGCATTGCTTGTTTGTTGTTTCTCTTTTCGGGAATCAACCTGCGCAATAAATGTGTAATGGTCCAAAACAACAGCAAAATGGTAAAGGCACTGGCAATACAAGAAACATAGTTTACCATAAGTGCTATTTGGGTATTATCCATGGCAAACAAGCCAAAAAAAGCACCAACCATCTGAAAAAATGGTGCGCCTGGCGGATGTGCCACCTCAAGTTTAGCAGATGTGGCAATATACTCACCGCAATCCCAAAAGCTCACAGTGGGTTCCACAGTGAGTGAGTAGGTAATTAGAGCGTTTAGAAAAGCGGCCCACCCTAAAAGAGTGTTCCAATTTTGGAATCGTTCACTAAATGGGAAAAAGTGTTTTCCAATCCAAGTTTGCAAAATCAAGTTTTGACCGCAAGTAAACGGAGAATCCCTGTTTATGGAAAAATCAAGGGTGCCAATTAGGTACTAGTACCCCTAGTTTTTTGTAAAAGTTCTTGCCTATTGCCCACGTTTAGCTTGCTGTAGATATTGGTAATGTGGGTCTTTACCGTACTCACACTGATAAAAAGTTCGTTTGCAATTTCTTTGTTGCTCTTTCCCTCAAGAATAAGCTCGGTGACCGTTTTTTCTTGCTTGCTCAATGTTGAAACAGTCAATTTGGACCTGCTCCGTTCCCTAAAAACCAATAAAGTACCTAATAGCAAAAGCACCCCAAGCAATACATAATTGATCCATTTGCTTTCCTGTAGCTGAGTTTCCAAATCATGATTTACAAGATAGGCCAACCTTTTTTCCAAGAAGAAGTAGAGTGAAGGGTCCAAGTCACTGGACTTAAGCTCCTGAAGAAGGTCTAAGTAGTACGACTTATTTTCTGCTATATCATTCTCCAGCAAGGATTTGTTTTCGAGTTGTTTTACCCCAATAAGTTTTACCATTAAGATTTGCAGGGAATCTTTTATATAGCCTTTATGCGGAGACATCCTCTCTTCATCTTTCACATATTGGCCCAAGAGGTTGGCCTCAAACTTTTTGAACTTGCCCCACTCTTGTTGAGCTTCATTGGTGGTCACAAAACCGGCAAATACTTGTTCTCCTTTTTTAAACTCAATATGGTCCTTTTGCGATAGGATAAAATCCACCTCTTTTTTGACAGAGTCATTTAGTGCTTTTCTTATTTTTTTTACTGAAAGACGATAGATGCTATTGGATTCAGATATATACTTCTTATGAAAGGAAAATGAACCATCGGTACCTATTAAAGCGATAGCCACAGGCTTTCCTTTCCCTTCATTCGTCAAATCCTCAACTGACAATTTCTTTAGATGGATTTTCCCCTCCCACTCTTCCGGTTCTGCAAAATTTACGTAACCGGAAATAGCGGTTTGTCCAAAAACTTGAACTATTGCCAACATTGACAGTAAAAAGAAAAGCAGTCTTTTCATCGATTTGACTTATGGAATAAATTTAAGGATTTTGTGGTTTGAAACTATTTTCTCTGTCATTCTATTCCCAAATTGAATTATTATGTCCACCATGTCAAACATCATATAATGAGAAGCTACAAATAGGTACCTTTGCCGTTTAGTAATAACTAGATTCCATGAAAAAGAACAATGCAACCTTAGAGCTATCAAAAGATGAAATGTTAGCCTATGGCCATAAAATTGTAGATGCCATTGTTGAACATCATATAAAACAATATGAGGAACTGCCCGTAACACATGGCTCCCGTGAAGAAATGGACTCTTTATTTCTAGAGGAAGCTCCTGAAAAGGGTTCAGAACCTTTGGAGGTCCTAGATTTTATTCTTGACAATGTAATGACCAAAAGTGCCAACCTCACTCACCCAAAAACCTTTGCATTTGTTCCTGGCCCGAGCAATTTTGTGAGTGCAATGGCTGATTCTCTGGCAACGGGTTACAATATTTTCTCAGGAGGATGGGCGGCTTCGCCTGCGGCAGCAGAATTAGAAATTATTACCATTCAATGGCTGCTCAAAATATTTGGATTTCCCGCAAAGAAAGGTGGAGGCATCTTTACCAGTGGAGGGTCCATGGCCAATCTTACCGCGCTGACCACAGCCAGAAGGATTAAATGTGGTCAGGATTTTTCCAAGGCCATTATCTATCTGTCCGACCAGGCCCATTCGTCCAACATTAAAGCTATACGGGTGTTGGGGTTTACAAAGGAGCAGGTTAGGATCATACCTACGGACAGTGAGTTCAAATTTTCCATAAACAAACTCAAAAATTGCATCGCCAAGGATAGATTGGAAGGTTATGTTCCTTTTTGCTTGATTGCTACTTCGGGAACTACCAACACAGGCACAGTGGACCCACTTTCAGAACTGGCCCAAATTTGCAAGGATGAGGACATCTGGTTTCATATTGATGGAGCTTACGGCGCAGCGGCCATACTTTCCCCAAAGGGGAAGCAGCTTATGAAAGGTATTGAAAAGGCCGACTCTCTTACTGTTGATCCCCACAAGTGGTTTTTTCAACCTTATGAAATGGGGTGTCTTTTAGTTCGAAATCACAAACACCTCAGTCAGACCTTTACAGAAAAACCGGAGTATTTAAGGGATATTGAAGGAAATACTTCAGAAATCAACTTCTACGACCACGGTATTCAATTAACACGAAGGTTCAGGGCTCTTAAGTTTTACACCTCGATCAAAACATTTGGGCTTCGTGAGTTCAGAACAGCTATTTCTTATGGAATTGACCTTGCAGAAGAAACAGAAAGTGTGTTGCGAAAAAGCAAAAACTGGGAGGTTGTTTTTCCTGCTACTTTGGCCGTAATCAACTTTAGGTACAATCCCATCGGAAAAAAATATACGGAGAAGCAGTTGGATGAAATCAACCAAAAAATCTCCGATAGCATCATGGCTTCTGGGGAAGCCCTACTAGTTACCACTTTGTTGCACGGTCATGTTGTGCTCCGCATGTGTTTGATCAATCCAAGAACCACTATGAACGACATAATGGAAACTTTGGAGCTTTGCGAAAAATATGCGGCGGAAAACAGCTTGGTAAGTTTGGTTTAAGAAGATTTTAATTTTCTATAATCAAAAATGGCCATGAACATTCGTACGCTTATGTTTCTGGCCCTTTGCTTGGCCTTCTCCGCATTTGCGCCAACAAAATTTCTATCTATGGTATCAAACCAGTGTCTTAGCCAAATCCCAAAGTGATAATTTTCAATGGTTCGATTCACCTTTTCATCCAGTTGAGCGTGCACCAATAATGGATTGTCTTTGTATTTCTGGACGAAAAACAGGTTGGTCTCCCAAAAATCGGTCAATTTTTCAATATGCTCTGGCCAATCCTGAATGTTATCATTAAAAAAATGTCCTATTTCATCGTCCTGTCTTACCTTCTCATAAAACTTGGTAACCAAGATTTTTACATCTTCCCGGGTATAAATATCACCTTTTGACATATTGCAAATTTAAGTTGAATCAGCCCATAGTTGTTGAATCACTGAATCAAGTTCATTCTGCACTTTTGGGTTGGAGCAATTGATCAATATCGCTATGGAAAGCTCTTCCTTTGGATATACAAAAAAGTTGGTGTATGCCCCCACGCTATTGCCTACGTGCCCAATAAAAGATCTTCCCTCATTGTCTATACTCACTTGAAATCCCATTCCATAATATGTCAAGGTTCCATTGACTTCTTGGGAGGATAGCAATTGATCATAAGTTTCCTTTTTAAGGAGTTTTCCTTCCAAGATGGCATTTCCCATTCTTGCAATGTCTTCGCTGGTAGACAAAAAACCTCCTCCTGACAACTTATAGGTATTGTTGACCTCAACCGCTTTGCTAAATGATTTGGCCCTTATGGTGTAAAATTGGGCCATATTGTAAGCTAATGGCGATTCACCTACATTTTGAGGGGCAATAGTATGATTCATTCCCAAAGGTTTAAGCACCTTGTTGTTGACGTATTCTTCAAAGGGTATTCCACTGGCTTCTTGCATGGCCAAGGAAAGCAGGACAAAATCGAAACTATTGTACAGATAGCCCTTTCCTGGTTCAAAAACCAAGGGGTCGTCCTGAAATACTGTCAAACTTTCCTTTATGGAATAGGGTTTGTTGAGCGCAAATTCCTTACCCCGATATCCCCGAATACCTGCCGTATGTCCCGCTAATTGTTTTAAAGTGAAATCGTGTTCTTTTTGAGGGAAATAGGGAACATGGCTGTAAAAGGAGTCCTCTAAATCCAAAATTCCAGCTTCCAGCATCTTGCCCAATGCCAATCCGGTTATGCATTTGGAGATACTTGCGGTCCTAAATACGGTCTTTTTAGGGTCTACACTGGTCTTTTCTTTTAAATCTGCATATCCGTACCCTTTCTGGAATATTTTTTCGTTTTTCCTATAGATCGTGACTGCCAAACCAGGAATTTGCTTTGTGAAAATCAAGTCCTGGAAAAGCTCATCAGCTTTTGCCATTCCTTCCAACTGTTCTAGGCGGCTTATTTTTTCTTTTGGCGAAAATATATTCTTAAAAAAGGAGAACAAGGAATCGATTCTTATGATTTTACTTTTCGAAAGTAAAGAGAAATGGAACATAAGCCATGAAATATTCTGTTTCTATGAAAAACCGCATAGCTTAACTGAAGATTAGCAAGAACGGACAAGCCTTCATGAAGGTTTGCCCCTAATTTTGTAGACAACAACATCCAAAATGAATCAATCAGAACACAACAAGACACTTTATTACCAAAAACTCAATCGGGTAATTGAATATGTACACAATCATCTTGATGAGAAAATAGAGATAAAGACCCTGGCGGAGCTTTCCCATTTCTCCCCTTTTCATTTCCATCGGATAATAAAAGCATTGTTGGGAGAGCCCATTGGTGCCTACATTACCAGAACACGTTTAGAGACTGCCGCTAAAATGATTCGCTATAGCGAGTTGCCCATTGAGGAGATTGCGTATAGTGTCGGCTATGAAACACCTTCATCTCTGACCAAAGCCTTTAAACAACATTTTGGGATTACCCCTTCTGATTACAGAAAAACAAAAACGTTTAACATAAAACCTTTGCAAACTATGGAAATTACAAGTTTGAACATCAAGAAACCAAAACTCATCACACTGGAAGAACAATTCTGTATCTACGTCTCCATGAAAGGCCCCTATAATAAAATGGACTACCCCGGTGCCTGGGAAACCTTATGGAACGAGGTCAAAAGCCAAAAGCTTTTTACAGCTGGAATCCAACATTTTGGGCAACCTTTTGACGACCCACATGTAACGGACGAAGCCAACTTGCGATATGATGCCTGTCTAGTAATCCATAAAGACGCTAAACCCAACGGTAAAGTGGGCACCAAAATGTTGAAAGGCGGGAAATTTGCCGTTTTCCTTTATCAGGGTAGCTATAAGAATCTTAGTCAGGTATACGACCATATCTTTAACAATTGGCTATTGGAAAGCGGTGAAGAACTTCGTGATGAGTCTGTAAGGGAAAGATATTTGAACAATGCTGAAAAAACCGAGGAAAGCAAACTAAAGACTGAAATCTATATTCCGATAAAATAGTTCAATCAGTAAAGATCAACCGTCCATTAAAAAGTTCTTCCACTTCCACTTCTGGTGGACGGTTGTTGCTTACCACATCTCCCGTACCTCGCACTACTCCGCTAATCCGTTGTTGAGGGTTCACAAATACATCATTGGAGCCTCTATGGTCAATGGCAACATTTTGAGCCACCAAATCGGCTGCTTCAACCCTGGAATCGCCAGCAGCTATGGTAATATTTAGGTTATCCGTTTGGCCCCTCAGTTTAAAAAATGCAATTCCGTTCACCACTATTCGTACAATACCTGAATCTACTTCCAAATCAAAAGAGCCATCTGTAGTCTCTGTCTCAGGGTTGACAAAACTCTCTGAAATCAATGCAAGCTCAGGGTAGTTCAAAACTCCATCACTGGAAACCAACAACCCCGTACTGCTCCGTACCTCAGAGATATTTGGAGAAGTTACGTAGATTGTGGTCAACCCATAATCCCGAATAAAATTGCATCCATTTTCATTTCTAAGAATCAACCGGTTGTCCTCTACTTTTGCAGAAACCTCTTTCCGAAGGAATTCCCCGGTTTCCACTTCAACTTTTTGTTCTTCTCCCTGAATCAACACCAAATTGATGTTTTCAAAAACCGTAATTCTTGAAAAAGAAGGGACCTCAACCGTGTCCTTTATCAAATCTCCCGCATTCTGGAAACAGTCCGGCACATTGTCACCGTTACAGGCAATCAAAAACAGAATCGTTATTGCTATGGTCCACTTTCTCATAAACGTATTCCTATTCCAAATTCAACGGCTTCCGCCTTGGCTCCATGGGATTTCAAGGTGATAGCTCCAAAAAACTTATCTCCAAAGTACCGCTTTAGTCCAATTCTATTGTACATCCGACCTTCAAAATCAAAAGGATAGTATACATAGTATCCCAATTGGGTCTCAATGCTCATTTTATTGATAAAGAGTTCATGCCCCACAAATAATCCCAATCGTTTAAAGTCTGCATCTGGTTCCACATCCAATTCTGGAAATGAGGTAGATTGAAATCGAATGAGTTCTTTCAGAAAATTGGAGAAAAAGACATCTGTTCCAAATTGAATGGCACTTTTTCTTCCCAACCGTTTATCCGCATACGCCGAAAATATCCAAAATCCATACCGTCCAGAATTTATTACATCACTTTCATTTACTCCCCCTCGCAAGGCCAAATTAAACCGAATAGGTTCGGTAATTTTCTCGCCTTTTTCAGGTTTCAAGAACTCGTAGGTTTCCCCACCATCCAAATCATAGGTCAACCCTACATTCAATGCCATGGTATTGGTTGAAGTGTTGGGAGCCTTAAAGTTTGCGTTGGAATAATGGATCAATGAAATCCCTGCTTTTATACCCAACCCCGCAAACAGGTTTTCCTTTTGATAGTTCAACATGGCCATGGTTGTACTCAACAGATGGGTGCCGTAGGCATTGTTCCTAAAATTCTCGTTTTTATCGTAGGGATTGGTATTGTAGGCTACACCCTGTGCCACACGAACCTGAAGATTTCTTTTGAAAAAGTAAAAGTTGTAGTGCGCATACAGTCCATAATTCTTCCCGAGGGTGGAATTGTTCATATCCTGATACACAAAAGAAAAACCGGTATCTGGATAACCATAGTCAGCTTCCCATGTTTCTTGCCCAAACCTTTTTCTGTTAAATCCAAGAATAATGCCTCCTGGGTGATTGGCAATTAGGTGGGAAATATCAGTGTTGTGCAATAGAATGGAACCATAAAACTGACTGACATCCAGTACATATTTTGGGGCAATTTCTTTTTCCTGGGAATACCCCAACATGCTACATGCCAATAGAAACAAGTACAGTAGGTGCTTCATGAGGCGCTAAAGTAGGAAAATTAAAAAACCTCTTGGGCTATGGCCTTGATATTATCAGATTTCCCCATGGAATAGTAATGCAATACCGGCACACCAGCCTCCTTTAATTCCTTTGATTGTTGGATACACCACTCTACCCCAACCTGTCTTACTTCTTTGTTGTTTTTGCACGCTTCCACGGCATCAACCAGGTCTTGGGGAATATCTACCCTAAAAACTTGTGGCAGCAATTGCAAATGTCTTTTTACCGCAATGGGCTTTATTCCCGGTATAATTGGAACGTCTATTCCCATTTTTCTTGCTTCATCCACAAATTCAAAGAACTTATTATTATCAAAGAACATTTGGGTAACCACATAGTTAGCTCCAAGGTCCACTTTATGCTTCAAGCGTTTCAAATCTGATTTTATGGATGGGGCTTCCATGTGCTTTTCTGGATACCCAGCAACGCCGACGCAAAAATCCGGACAATTGTCTGTTTCAATTACTTCATGGAGATAATTCCCTTGGTTTAAATTGCGAATTTGCCCAACCAAATCAGAAGCGTACTTATGCCCTCCTTTGGTTGGTTCAAAATATTTTTCCTCTTTCATGGCATCACCTCGCAAAGCCATTACATTGTTGATTCCCAAATAATGACAATCCACCAATAGATATTCCGTTTCCTCTTTAGTGAAACCACCGCAGAGCACATGGGGAACGGTATCCACATCATACTTATGCTTAATGGAAGCGCATATGCCCAAAGTTCCAGGTCTCATTCGGGTCAGTTTTTTGTCCAAAAGACCATCCCTATCAATATAAATATACTCTTCACGAGATGTGGTAACATCAATAAAAGGGGGTTTAAATTCCATCAATGGGTCTATGTTGTCATAGAGTTCCTTGATATTTTTTCCCTTTACCGGCGGAATAATTTCAAAAGTGAATAGTGTTTCGCCTTTAGCTTTTTTTATGTGTTCGGTTACTTTCATTGCTACACTTCAACAATATTAGGTGCAAGCCATTTTTGGGCCTCCTCCTCTTTGATTCCTTTTCTCTTGGCAAAATCCTTTACTTGATCTTGCTGTATTTTTCCCAATCCAAAATATTTGGCCTTCGGATGGGCAAAATAATATCCACTGACACTGGCCGCAGGCCACATGGCCAAACTTTCTGTCAATTTCACCCCAATTTTTTCCTCCACTTCCAACAACTTCCAGATAGAGAGTTTTTCCAAGTGATCGGGGCACGCTGGATAACCCGGTGCTGGACGGATACCTCGATATTTTTCATCAATCAAATCATCGTTGGTTAGGTTCTCCTCTTGAGAATAGCCCCAATGTTTGATTCGCACCTCCTTATGGAGATATTCCGCAAAGGCTTCGGCTAAACGATCCGCCAAGGCTTTTATCATAATGGCACTGTAATCATCATGCTCACGTTCAAAATCTTTGGCCAGCTCTTGGGTACCAAAGCCCGTTGTTACACAAAAGCACCCAACATAATCCTGAATTCCCGAGTCTTTTGGAGCAATAAAATCGGCCAATGCTAAATTTGGGACCCCATCTCGTTTTTTAAGCTGTTGGCGCAGTGTTCTGAAAACAAATTGAGGTTGTTCCGAATTTTCATTGCTCGGACCTACATCGACTTCAATATCATCATCTTCAACTTGATTTGCGGGAAACAACCCAAAAACAGCCTTCGCCTTAAGTAAATCTTCATTAAATATTTTTTGCAGCATGGTTTGAGCATCATCAAAAAGCTCTGTTGCTTGTTTCCCCACAACCTCATCCTTTAGGATGTTAGGATATCTACCATGAAGGTCCCAACTTCTGAAGAAAGGGGTCCAATCGATAAAATCAACCAGTTTTTTCAAATCAAACTCATCCCAAACTTGTATTCCCAAAGTACTTGGTTTTTTGATGTCAGAACTGTCCCAATCCAGTTTCAACTTGTTGGTTCTGGCTTCCTTTAAACTCAAATATTCTTTTTGTTTGGATCTATTTAAAAATCTGTCCCTAAAACTTTCATAATCCAGTTTGATGGATTTTTTATAGGTATCCGAAGTTTCTTTCTGAAGCAGGTCACCCACAACGGTTACGGCTCTTGAGGCATCATTTACATGAACCACGGACTGGCTGTACTGTGGGTCAATCTTAACTGCTGTATGTGCCTTACTAGTTGTTGCCCCACCTATCAACAAGGGTACATCAAAATTTTGACGTTCCATTTCTTTGGCCAAAAAGACCATTTCGTCCAAAGAGGGAGTTATCAACCCGCTCAAGCCAATAATATCCACTTGCTCTTCCTTGGCTTTTTGAATAATGATCTCCGGAGGGACCATCACCCCTAAATCCACAATTTCGTAATTGTTACAGGCCAGGACCACGCTTACGATGTTCTTTCCAATATCATGAACATCTCCCTTAACGGTCGCCATCAATATTTTACCCGCTGCCGAAGCATTGGAGTCTTTGGATTCTTCAATATAAGGGGTGAGATAGGCAACTGCCTTTTTCATGACCCTGGCGGATTTCACTACTTGCGGTAAGAACATTTTTCCGCTACCGAACAAGTCGCCAACCACGTTCATTCCTGTCATTAAATTGCCTTCAATGACCTCCAAAGGTCTCGAAGCTTGAAGTCTTGCCTCTTCGACATCTTCAACAATAAACTGATCAATGCCCTTTACCAAGGCCCGTGTAATACGTTCTTGCAAAGGTTCTTCTCTCCAGGAAAGGTCTACTTTGTTCTCCTTGGACTTTCCAACAACTGTTTCCGCAAACTCCAACAGTCTTTCTGTGGCATCATCCCTTCTATCCAGGATTACATCTTCTACATGCTCCAACAAATCCTTCGGGATATCATCATAGACTTCCAGCAAAGCTGGGTTTACGATTCCTATATTCATGCCTGCCTTAATAGCATGATACAGGAATACAGAATGCATAGCTTCCCTTACCGGATTGTTCCCTCTAAAAGAAAAAGAAACGTTACTTACTCCACCACTAACACTGCAGTATGGCAAATTTTCACGCACCCATTTTGTTCCCTCAATGAAATCCAGGGCGTTTCTTCGATGTTCTTCCATGCCTGTGGCCACAGGAAAAATATTCAGGTCGAATATGATATCTTCTGGTGCGAAGTTGACTTTATCAACCAATATTTTGTACGACCGCTCTGCAATTTCAATCCTTCTTTGATAGTTATCTGCCTGACCGATTTCATCGAAGGCCATTACAATTACCGCAGCTCCATAACGCTTAATCAATTTTGCCTGACGAATGAACTCATCTTCTCCTTCTTTTAGGCTGATAGAATTCACTACACATTTTCCTTGTACTACCTGAAGTGCCGCCTCAATGATTTCCCATTTGGAGCTATCTATCATGATGGGCACACGTGCGATGTCCGGTTCAGCTACAATGAGATTCAAAAACTTGACCATGGCCCGCTTACCATCAATAAGGCCATCATCCATGTTAATATCAATGATTTGGGCACCTCCTTCCACCTGATGTCTTGCCACATCCAAGGCTTCCTCAAATTTCTCTTCCTTGATCAGGCGAAGAAATTTTTTGGAGCCGGCCACATTGGTCCGTTCCCCCACATTGATGAAATTGCTTTCTGGGGTAATGACCAAAGGTTCCAGGCCACTGAGCTTCAAATATCTTTCTTGCTTAGTCATAAATTATGCTGGAACAACTAGTTTTCGGGGTTGATATTCCTTTACTATATTGGCAATTTCCTTGATGTGCTCAGGGGTAGTTCCACAGCATCCTCCCACAATGTTTACCAAACCTTTTTCTACATATTCCTTAATCTGGGCGGCCATTTGCTCTGGGGTTTCATCGTATTCACCAAACGCATTGGGCAATCCAGCATTGGGATGGGCGGAAACAGCATATCCGGTTTTTGCCGAAACCACTTCCAAATGGGGAACCAATTGTTTGGCACCCAAGGCGCAATTGAATCCAACAGAAAGAATTGGAATATGGGAAATGGAAATCAGAAATGCTTCAGCAGTTTGCCCAGACAAAGTTCTTCCGGATGCATCTGTAATGGTTCCACTGACCATAATGGGAACGTCTATATTTCGTTCTTCCTTTACTTCTTCAATGGCAAATAAAGCTGCTTTGGCGTTTAGGGTGTCAAAAATAGTTTCCACCAAGAGCAAATCGGCTCCACCATCCAATAGGGCCTCAACCTGTTCTTTGTAAGCCAACCTTAGCTCATCAAAAGAAACAGCTCTAAAGCCTGGGTCGTTGACATCTGGAGACATACTGGCCGTTTTGTTTGTTGGGCCAATACTCCCAGCGACAAACCTTGGTTTTTGGGGTTCTTTTGCAGTGAATTCATCAGCTACTTTTTTGGCAATCTTTGCGGATTCGTAGTTGAGTTCGTATACCAAGTCTTGCATATGATAATCAGCCATTGCAATGGAAGTTCCGGAGAAAGTATTGGTTTCTACAATGTCCGCTCCAGCCTCAAAATATTTTCTATGGACCTCAGCAATAGCTTCAGGTTGGGTCAGGGACAACAAATCATTGTTTCCCTTAAGTGGATGTTCCCAATCCTTAAACCGATCTCCCCTAAAGTCTTCCTCCTCAAATTTATAGCGTTGCAGCATGGTGCCCATAGCTCCATCCAATACCAAAATACGTTCTTGTAATATGTCTTTAATATCCATAATAGCACAAACACCCCATTGTTGGGGTTAATAATATCAAGAAAAATAGAAGAAATACTGTTGAACAGCAATTACCCGTGTTATCCTTCCCCAAATCATGGTTGGTTTTTTCCTCCATGAGGTCCTGAAATCAATTCAGGACAGGGTAGAATGTAGCACCTTCTCGAAGTCGAGGGTTGCTAAGGCTTCACAGGGTCCAATCCCTCCGCCTTTCTTGATAACTTTCAATTATTTTTATGAACTGAGGGACAAAATAACCACTCTTTGGCGTTAAAAACAACTTTCATCCCTTTTTTATAACATTAAAACCTTCCCAAGTTAAAACATAGGAAGGTTTGACTAACTCAGATACCCTAAAACTTTTAGGCTATACTTTGCACCACTTCTTTTTTTGCTTCCCTTTTGGAACCATCAAAGCCTTGGATACCACCCACCGTAGTGTACTTCATCACAAAACGTTTATCAGGGTTTATAATTTGATAGGCAAATTGACACATTACCGCAGCTTCGTGGAATCCGGATAGAATCAATTTAAGTTTTCCTGGATAGGTATTGACATCTCCAATGGCAAAAACACCAGGAATGTTGGTCTGATAATCCTTGGCATTGTTCACTTTGATGGCGTTTTTCTCGATTTCAAGACCCCAGTTCCCAATTGGTCCCAATTTTGGTGAAAGCCCAAACAAAGGAATAAAGTTATCTGTTTCAACATAAGTTGGTTCCTTAGTTTCATCGTTATGCTTTAGCACCACGGCCTTAAGTTCGTTTTCGCCATGCAATTCCTTTACTTCTGCTTCAGTAAATAATTGGATTTTTCCCAATTTGGCCAACTCGGATGCTTTTTCCACTGAATCTAGGGCTCCCCTGAACTCATTTCGTCTGTGTACCAGTGAAACTTCTGAGGCCACATCTGCCAAATAAATAGCCCAATCCAATGCTGAATCGCCTCCTCCGGCTATGACAACTTTTTTATTTCGATATACTTCCGGGTCTTTGATCATATAGGCCACCCCTTTGTCTTCAAAATCAGAAATATTGGAAATCAAGGGTTTTCTTGGTTCAAAAGAACCCAGTCCACCTGCGATAACCACTACAGATGCATGGTGTTTTGTTCCTTTGTTTGTGGTTACAATAAAGGAACCATCATCTTGTTTTTCCAAAGCATCTGCTCTTTCGCCCAGTGTAAATCCTGGCTCAAAAGGTTTAATCTGTTCCATTAATCTATCCACCAAATCCCCCGCAAGGATTTCCGGATAGGCCGGGATATCATAAATAGGTTTCTTGGGATAGATCTCTGAACATTGCCCCCCAGGTTGAGGCAAAGCATCTATAAGATGACATTTCAGCTTTAACAAACCGGCTTCAAACACAGTGAACAGCCCTGTTGGACCAGCTCCGATTATAAGTATATCTGTCTTTATCATAGTTTTTCTTTAAACGGTCAAGACAAACTCAACCTTAGTGGATTTGTACTTTTTCAAACAATTCTTTTCCCTGTTGCTGGTATTCTTTTTGAATATCAAGGATACTTTGGCGGTGGCTGACCACTTCGCCTATAATAATTATAGCAGGATTGGATAACTGCTGCTCCCTTGCCTTGTACTCAATAGAAGCAACAGTACCAATTCCTATTTTTTCATTGTCTCTGGTTCCATTCTGGATAATGGACACAGGTACTTCGGATTTTCCCTCTTTTTTAAAAAGATTCATGATTTCTCCCAATTTGGACATGCCCATTAAAATGACAACTGTAGCGCTAGATTTTGCAGCGAGTGCCACATCGGTGGAAAGCTTATGTTCTTTTGTAGTTCCTGTAATCACCCAAAAGCTTTCAGAAGAACCTCTTTTAGTCACTGGTATATGCTGCGACGCAGGCACGGCAACTGAAGAAGAAATTCCTGGAACTACGGCGACTTCAATTCCATGGGTTGCCGCATATTCCATTTCCTCAGCACCTCTTCCAAAAACAAAGGGGTCTCCACCCTTTAATCTAACCACATGCAATCCCTGAACAGCTCTTTGCACAATCAATTCATTGATTTGGTCTTGTTGGTACGCATAACAGCCTTTGCGTTTGCCAACAAATATTTTTTCGGCATTTTGGGCATGTTCCAAAAGCTCCACATCCACAAGGGCATCATACAATACAACATCTGCACCCTGCAATGTCTTGACCCCTTTAAGGGTAAGCAAATCTACATCTCCTGGACCTGCGCCCACCACTGTTAATTTTCCCTTACGCATGTTCCAATTCTAATTTTCTATAAGCTTCCAGTTGCTTCAATACCTTTTTGGCATCTTCCAAATAGTCTTGGGCAAATTCCCTTGAAGGTTCATTTTTGTTTAACTGTAGTGCTAAATTTTCAAATCCATCTTCGATTATGATTTTTCCAGATTCCACATACAGCCTGTCAAAATCACGAATGATGCTTGCATGGGTATTGGTCTTTACTTTTTCCGCTGTAAGCAATGCCTTGGCAGAATTAACTATAGATTGGTAAGAATAATAGATACTTGCCGCCCACTTTTCGTTATCCAGTGCTTCCTTGGCATTGTCTATTTTTTCCTGGCTTTCGAAGAAAAGTGTGGCCACCAAGTCAACAATCACGCCAGCACACTCGCCAATGCCTATCTCTTTCTTATATTTTTCCTCGTTGCCCCAGTCAATAAAATCATCTTGGGTGAGGTTGTCCGTATCGGTTAGTGGTTTTAAGAGTTCATAGAAATATTGTTCTCCTTTTTCACTATAGTAATCCACAAACGAAGCTCCATTTCCATTGGTATTGTAGTCGTCCAAGATCAATCGTAAAGCTTGTGGCCCTCTTTTACTTGGAATTTTGACCACTTTGTCCGCAAAGCGCCCTTCACCATTTCCAAAATTGCCTCCCCCTAGCAACACTTGAAGTGCTGGGGCCACCAATTTATCTTTAGTGCGAATGGACATGCCTTGAAAACCAATGTTGGCCATGGTATGCTGGCCACAGGCATTCATACAACCACTGATTTTTATGACCACATCGGGATTATTGATGTATTGTGGGTATTCAGCTTTGATTACACGCTCTAACTCCACAGCAATTCCAGTACTGCTGGCAATTCCCAAGTTACAGGTATCGGTTCCTGGACAGGCCGTAATATCCAAGGCTTTGTTATAACCTGCTTCAGCAAAACCTAATTTCTTCAATTCCGAGTAGAAAAACGGAACCAATTCTTCTTTGACAAAGGGAATCAATATGTTTTGTCTTAAAGACAAGCGAATCTCACCTGCGGCATAATCCTGAACCAATTTGGCCAACTTCCTGGCCTTATCCGTATAGAAATCACCCAACAACACTTTGATTCCAATAGCCACAAATCCCTCTTGTTTTTGCGGAACCAAGTTGGTCGACTTCCATTGTTCAAATTCCAATGAATCTTGAATTTCAACCACAGGAACCTCTACGTCAACAGTTTTTGGTTTTGGATAAGTAGAAAAATCTATGGGATAGGTTTTGTTGGGAACAGCCAATTGTTCTTCTTCCAATAGTGCTTTGAATCCATCCAGACCAATATCCTTTAAAAGGAATTTCATCCTTGCTTTCGCCCTACTCTTTCGTTCACCGAATCGATCAAAAACCCGGATGACCCCCTCCATAAGTGGAATAATTTGGTCTGCGGGCAAGAAGTCGAACAACTCATCTGCATGTCGGGGTTGCGACCCCAGTCCTCCACCTAACATGACTTTGAAGCCTCTTTCCCCATTTTTGATTTTGGCGATAAAGCCCAAATCATGCATATAGGACAATCCTGTGTCGGCATTACTGGCAGAAAAGGAAACTTTGAATTTTCTTCCCATTTCCTGACCTATGGGGTTTCTCAAAAAGTATTCAAAAACCGCTTGGGCATAGGGAGAGACATCGAACGGCTCGTTGACATCTATTCCTGCCGTTTCGCTAGCGGTAACATTTCTAACCGTATTTCCACAAGCTTCCCGAAGAGTCACCTCGTCTTTTTCAAGCTGAGCCCAGAGTTCGGGAGTTCTGTCCAAATCGACATAATGGATTTGGATATCTTGACGGGTGGTAATATGCAATCTTCCTCTTGAGTATTCATCAGAAACATCACTGATACGCAATAATTGGTTTGAGGTCACCTTCCCGTAAGGAAGTTTGATCCTCACCATTTGCACTCCGGGTTGACGTTGTCCATATACCCCTCTTGCCAAACGAAGACTTCGGAATTTCTCTTCATCGATATTTCCTTCTCTGAAAAGACGGATTTTCTTTTCGAGTTCCACAATGTCCCTTTCAACCAAAGGATTTTCGATTTCTGTTCTAAAACTTTTCATAATCTAGTTTTCCTATATATTAAATAGGATTATATGGTGAAAAATCCCAAATTTTAACTTTTCTTGGAGTTTAACTACTCAATGAAACCTACACCTGCGGTGTTATTGGTCCTACTGTCAATCAAAATAAAAGAACCATTGGTTCTATGATCCTTGAATTTGTCATAGAATATAGACCTGTTCAGTTTAAACCGAACTTTGGCTATATCGTTCATTTCCAGATTCTGGACATTTTCTTCAATCCCCGAATAATCTGGACGTATTTTGTGTTCAATGGCATCTACCTTGGCCAACACTTTATTTATACCATGTTGAAACAAGTATTTTCCTCCAACTACCATGGTATTTGAATCCATCCAGGACACGGTTGCCGTTAACTGTTTGTCCACGGTTGGCAAATCTCCCACTTTGACCAACATATCTCCCCTACTCACATTTACCTCATCTTCCAATGTAATGGTAACCGATGAGCGTCTTGGAGCGGTTTGATAGGGTTGATCATAAAAATAGATTGCCTTTATTTTGGAGCGCGTCATTGATGGCAGCACCACAACCTCATCTCCAACAGACAGTTCTCCTCCATAAACTTTTCCGGCAAAGCCTCTAAAGTCATGGAACTCTTCTGTTTTGGGGCGAACTACATATTGCACAGGAAATCTGGGTGTGCCCGTATTGTATATATCTTGAAGATTTAAATTCTCTAAATGTTCAATTAGCGTTTGCCCTTGATACCAAAGCATATTCTCTGAGTTATGGACAACATTGTCACCTTTAAGAGCGCTGACAGGTATAAAAGAAATTTTCTGATTCTGATAATCCCTCTTACCCATAAGCTCTTCAAAATCGGACTTGATATTGTTGTAGACTTCTTCTGAAAAATCTACCAAATCCATTTTATTAATTGCCACAACAACGTCTTTGATTCTAAGTAGGTTGTTGATAAAAAAGTGTCTGTGAGTCTGCTCAATAACACCTTTCCTTGCATCAATCAGGATGATTGCCGCTTGTGATGTTGATGCACCGGTAACCATGTTTCTGGTATATTCAACATGTCCGGGCGTATCTGCTATGATATAACTTTTGGATGCTGTTGAAAAATAGATATGAGCCACATCAATGGTGATACCTTGTTCCCTTTCAGCTACCAGACCATCGGTTGCCAGTGAAAAATCCAAATAATCATAACCTTTTTGTTTACTTGTTTTTTCAATGGCCTCCAGTTTATCATCTGTCAACGATTTGGTATCGTACAGCAATCTGCCTATCAAGGTACTTTTACCATCATCTACGCTTCCAGCGGTTGCAATTTTTAAAACTTCCATTTTTCAGCTCTTATTTTAAAAGTATCCTTGTTGTTTACGTTTTTCCATGGCCGCTTCTGATCTTTTGTCATCAATTCTGGCTCCTCTTTCCGAAATTTTGGAATCCCTAATTTCGGATACCACTTTTTCAATGGTGTCGGCATGGGATTCCACCGCTGCGGTACAGGACATGTCACCTACAGTTCTAAAGCGAACCATGCGCTCTTCCACAACCTCATCTTCCGTTCTATAGACAACTTCGTCCTCAGCGGACCAAATCAACCCATCCCTAAAGAATACATTTCGCTTGTGTGCAAAATAGATGGATGGTATTTCAATTTTTTCCTTTTCGATATAGCTCCATACATCCAACTCGGTCCAGTTGCTAATGGGAAACACCCTTACATTCTGACCAATTTCAATTTCTCCGTTCAACATGTCGAACAATTCTGGACGCTGATTTTTCTCGTCCCACTGTCCAAAATCATCCCTAACCGAAAAAATTCGCTCCTTGGCCCGTGCTTTTTCCTCATCTCTTCTGGCTCCTCCGATGCATGCATCGAATTTAAACTCCTCTATGGCATCCAACAAAGTTGTTGTCTGAAGCGTATTTCGACTGGCATATTTTCCGGTTTCTTCTACCACCTTTCCTTGATCAATGGAATCCTGGACTTTTCTAACAATAAGCTCCACTCCCAATTCTTGAACCAAACGATCTCTGAACTCTATCGTCTCTGGAAAGTTGTGCCCGGTATCAATATGCATTAAGGGAAAAGGTATTTTGGAGGGCCAAAATGCTTTTTGGGCCAATCTGACCAATGATATAGAGTCCTTTCCTCCTGAAAACAACAGTACAGGTCTTTCAAATTGAGCAGCTACTTCCCTGAATATGTAAATAGCTTCATGTTCCAAGGCATTTGCCCTTGGTCTTTCTTGCTGTACCAATGTTGTCGGCTTTTGTATTTCTTCTGTTAGTGTTTCCAAATCTTACTTTGTTTTTGGTTACTTCCTTTACAGAAATATCAGTTTATAGTTTGGTTATGTATGTAATCCACATTCTCGATTTTCCAAAACCTTTGTGGGGTCAAAATACCTATGTTCGTTTGGCAGATTGTGTTGTTTTAGATAGGTATCCAGTTGGGTATCGCTCCAATAATAAAATGGGCTAACCTTTAATACTCCATCCTTACTCAAGCTCAGCACATCTAAAGAATTCCTATGGGCGGTCTGACCTTTTCTTAAATTTGTAAACCACACATCTGGTTTTAGTTCTTCCATTGCCCTCCTGAAAGGTTCCAACTTTACTTGTTCTGTGAAAACCGCATGTTGGGGATTATCTATTTGAGGGATTCCCATAACAGCATCTCTGTGGGCAGAAGTCTGTTTGGGCACATATAGTTTGATGTTCAAGTTGAGCCTTGTTGTTAAATCCTCCGCATGTTTATATGTATCAGGTGTATTGTACCCAGTATCACACCAAACTACAGGAATTTGATTGTCAACTTGTGTGACTGCATGTAAAATAGCCACTTCATAAGGTCTGAAATTGGTAGTTACCACTGGGTTTTTACCGTGGGTAACAGCCCATGAAATAATTTCCTCAGGTGGAATCCCCTTAAATTGTCGATTCAGATTTTCGATATCATTTTGCTGTAAAGCCATTCTATCTTTTTTATCTACCCCATTTAATTGTGTTCCATATTCTTTCATGGAAAAAATAAAGCACCATTTTGGTAACCAATTCTACAATTCCTATGGAAAAAGCGACAGATAAAGTACCCGTCACAATCCAAGAAATGATGATGGTGTCCAAGGTGCCCACTACCCTCCAACTGATAGATTTAACAATGCTTCTTTTTGGACTTTCAGAACCTTTATCCTTAGAATACGTGGTTCTTCTTTTGCCATTGTCGACTACAAGTTGGTCTGCTATCATTTGCTAAAATTATATTCCTATAGATTTAATAGGAATTTCAAAAGTAGAACTATTTCAAAAACTAAATCGTTAAATAGGTTATAAAATTACTTTTACCCTATAGTTTTAGTAGATTTTAAAATATCGAGATGAAATCTTGGAGATTTTAAGGTCAAAATCATAAAAAACTGAAGATTCTGCACTTAAGGAATTAAATCAGCCAAAGTATTGTTACGGTAGACCTCCAAAGCACTATCCCGCACTTGTAGCATCAGCTTATGGACTGCGCATTTTTTCTCATCTGGACAATCATCGCACTTCTCGTAGAAATTCAGGCTCACACAGGGAATCATCGCTATTGGACCTTCCAACACCCTCATAACAGAGGTCATTAGAATTTCGTGGGGCTCTTTGATTAAATAATAACCCCCTCCTTTGCCTTTTTTAGACCCTAGAAATCCGTTCCTTCGCAAGGTAAGCAGAATGCTTTCCAAAAACTTTTGGGATATATTTTCGTGCTTTGCAATTTCAGCAATCTGAACCGGTTCCCGGTTATTTACGGATGCTAGGTAAGTCAGTGCCTTTAGGCCATATTTTGTCTTCTTGGAGAGCATCCTACGAAGATAGCGAAATTTGCCAATGGTGTTCAAAAACCGAAACCCTTTTACAACTTCATCCTCCCAAGGCTTGGTCAACGTCAGCAACAATGTCGTCAATATGTTCCAAACCAACTGAAACCCTGACCATTCCATCTGTTATTCCAACCGCTAAACGTTCATCCGAAGAGAGTTTACTGTGGGTGGTTGAAGCAGGATGGGTAACAATACTTCTGGAATCTCCAAGATTGGCAGAAAGCGACAATAGTTTTATTCGGTCAAAAAATCTTCGACCAGCTTCAAGTCCTCCCTTAACTTCAAAAGCGACGACACATCCTCCTGCTTTCATCTGCTTTTTTGCGATTTCATATTGAGGGTGCGACTTGAGAAAGGGATATTTCACCCAGGCTATTTCAGCATGACTTTCTAAAAAAGTAGCTAGTGCAAGTGCATTGGAACAATGTCTATCTACCCTTATTGAAAGGGTTTCCAGACTTTTAGATAATACCCATGCATTAAATGGTGAAAGAGCAGGCCCAGTGATTCTGGAAAAGCGATATACTTTGTCCACCAAATCATCCTTGCCCACAGTAATTCCTGCCAAAACCCTTCCTTGACCATCCATCAACTTTGTACCCGAATGAATCACCAAATCTGCACCAAACTTGATGGGCTGTTGCAGATATGGAGATGCAAAACAGTTATCTATGATAAAAATTAGACCATGCTTTTTGGCAATTTTTCCAAGTAATTCCAAATCCAGGACGTCCACCCCAGGGTTTGTTGGGGACTCGGCATAAAGAATTTTGGTCTTAGGAGTTATCAAGCTTTCAACCGATGCTAAATCATTGACATCGAAATAGCTTGTACTGATGTTCCATTTGGGGAAAAAGTTGGTAAAAAGTGAATGCGTAGACCCAAAAATGCTTTTTGAGGATACTATATGGTCCCCGCTTTCCAATAGGGCCATAAAGGTGGAATATACTGCTGCCATACCAGAAGCAAAGGCAAATCCACTTTCTGCTCCTTCCATTTTGCATACTTTCTCAATAAACTCAGAAGAATTTGGGTTGGAATATCTGGAGTAAATGTTCCTATCCTTTTCCTCCGCAAAGGATGCTCGCATATCCTCGGCATCATCAAAAACAAAGCTTGAAGTGAGGTACATTGGGGCGGAGTGTTCCAAAAACTGCGTTCTTTCTATCTGTGTGCGAATTGCTTCGGTTTCAAATTTTCTTGTCTTTCCCATTACACTTTTTCTGCTATTCGTAATATATCGCCAAACACCCCTCTGGCCGTTACTTGGGCACCAGCTCCGGCTCCTTGTATCACCAAAGGGTTTTCTCCATAGGATTCGGTATAGATTTCAATGATGGAATCTGAACCACTCACTTGTCCTAAAGCACTACTCTTTGGAACAGAAACCAATTTGACTTCCAAATTGCCCTTTTCTTTTTGAAGGTCTCCAAACAAATCTCCGATGTAGCGCAAAACATGTCCTTCTTCTTGGTTTTTCTTGATTTCATCAAATTTGGAATCCATGGTCTTGATATCTTTTATGAATTGATCAAAATTGGCATTCTGCAACTCTTTTGGAATCAAGTTTTCAATTTCAACATCCGAAAACTCATTTTTCAGATCCAGCTCCCGTGCTAGAATCAACAATTTTCTCCCGACATCATTTCCTGAAAGGTCCTCTCTTGGGTCAGGTTCAGTAAACCCTTTTTTCATAGCTTCTTTTACGATGTCAGAAAAAGGCTTTTCCTTTTCCGAAAAAGTATTGAAAATATAACTGAGTGAGCCAGAGAAAACACCTTTTATCCAGGTTATGTTCTCTCCCGAAAGGTGCAAGAGCTTTATGGTATCTATCAAAGGGAGCCCTGCACCCACATTGGTTTCGTATAAATATTGCTTTTGGTTCTTTTCCAGTGAATCTCTGATAGAACCATACTTTTCAAAACTCAACGTATTGGCTATTTTATTGGAGGAAACCAAATCAAATCCATTCTGAATCAATAATTCATAGTTCTCCACTAAATCCTGGCTTGCTGTGTTGTCCACTGCAATCAGGTTTTCCAGATGATTATTTTTAGCGTAGGCTATGATATCTTCAACCTGGTAGTGCTGTCCATTCTTTTCTAGGCTTAAACTCCAATCAGCATCTATTCCTTCATGATCCAGCAATGCTTTTCTGGAATTGGTCACAGCAAAAATGCGTAGGTCTATTCCCTTCCGACCCTCAATACTTTTTTGGGAGTTGAGGATTTGATCTATCAGAGTGCCTCCCACATTTCCATGTCCAAATACGGCTAGGTTGATTTTCTTGGCTATGCCAAAAATCTGCCCGTGAACTACATTAATGGCCTTGTGCAAATCATCTTTGTGGACCACCATGCTAACATTCTTACCGGTTACCGTGTTGTTGAACAGTAGTGGTATAACCTGATTCTTCACCAAGGCATTGAAGGGTTTGTGAAAACTGCTCAAGTCCATCCCCACAATGGAGATTACTGAAACGTCTTTTTCAACCGTAATTTGATTGATATCATGAGAGGAGTAGTCAGTTTCAAACTCCAAGTCCAATACCTTCTTTGCCTTATCAGCTTGGGAAGAATCCACGACCAGACCTATTCCCCGCTCGGAAGAACCTTGCGATATGATTCCCACACTAATGCCGCTTTGTCCAAGGGCCTTGAATATTCTGGCATCTATTCCTACTTTACCCAAAAGTCCCCTACCCTCCAAATTCACCAGTGCCATGTGCTCCAATACGGATAGGGATTTGATTCCTCCGTTATCCGTCTTGGGTCCTATTAAGGTTCCTTTGTTCTTTTTGTTGAAGGTATTACAGATTCTAAGGGGTATATTTTTTTCAATAAGTGGGATGATTGTTTTAGCATGCAAGATGTTGGCTCCAAAATTGGCCAACTCATTGGCTTCATCATAAGAAATCACATCAATCAACTTGGCATCTGGAACCAAATCCGGATTTGCGGTAAAAATCCCATCGACGTGGGTATAGTTGACAAGTTCTGATGCATCCAAAAAATTAGCTAGCAAGGCAGCAGAATAGTTGGTTCCGTTCCTCCCCAAAGTGGTAGTCACCCCTTCCTTAGTGGAGCCAATAAAGCCTGTAACCACCGGTATAGTTTCAGTATCTATTCCATGAAAGCTTCGAATAATATTCTCTTTGGAAATCCGTTCATCGACCTCAGCGTTGTTAAAGGTGTCATCGGTTTTAATCAAAGCCCTGGAATCAACAAGTTGGGCCTTAAGGCCAGATTCATTCAATAAAGCTGAGAGTACTTTTCCAGAAATCAATTCGCCATAAGACAACAGCTCATCCTTTGTCCTCAAACTATAATCCCCTGAAAGAGAAACTCCCTTCAATATTTTTTCAATATTCTTAAGTTCACTTCCAATATCAATTCCTACATACCCATTTTTTTGATACGTAGTGAATCGCTCTAAGTCCTCCGCAAAGTCATAACCTTTTGCGGCCTTGCCCAACATACTCTCCAGTTCATCCGTTGCATGGCCTCTGGCAGAGACCACCACGGCAAAATGTTCGTTCGCTGCAGCCTTTTCAGAAATGATCTGGAGCACGCGCTCAATACCTTTTCCATTGGCCAAGGATTTTCCACCAAACTTTAGGATTTTTATCCTGTCCAGTTTTCCTTTCCTTTTGAAAATGGGTTCCAAAAGTTTTTCCAACTGCTCAAACTCCATTAAAAAGGCATCGTGTCCATGAAGCGATTGAACCTCACCATAGGTGACATTGGCATTGACTTGGGCCAACTTTCTAAAAGTTTCCTTGTTTTCTTCAGCGGTAAAGAACAAATCAGAATTCACCCCAACTATGTGTATTTGAGTGTCACTTTCTTGAAGTGCCTTAAAGGCATCGTCACCATCCCTGGTGATGTCAATAGTCTTCAACAGTTGGTTCATTAGCTTGTAGGCAGAAAGTTGAAATCGCTCTTGTAGCTTCTTCCCATGGTGCATTAACCAACTTTCCACATTGAACACCTGGAGTTCTTCATTGGTACTTCTTTTAAATCGTTCCTTGAAGGATTCCGGGGTTCGATAGCACAGCATGGCGTGCATACGGGCATCGTGTACAGGTTGCTTGGAATTGACCAAAAATTGTTCTTGAATCTGGCAATTGGCAATCAACCAATCAGTGGATTTCCAATCCGAGGCTACCGGTATTAAATGTTTTGTGATTTTTGGATTCAGTGCAGCCATTTCCCAGGCCACTCCACCTCCCAACGACCCTCCGATAATTGCAAACACTTTTTCTATCTCAAGGATTTCCAATCCCAGCAAAAATATCCGAGCCACATCCCCGGCAACAAAATCCTTATAGTTGTCCACAACAAAACCGTCAAAACCATTGCCTGGAATGTTGAATGACAAAATGGTAAAAGTATCTGTATCGATACATTTCCCCTTCCCAATTAAACTGGACCACCAACCTTTTTCTCCAGACACATTGGAATTCCCAGTTAAAGCATGGTTCACCAACACTATTGGAGCTGTGTGCAGTTTCTTCCCAAATATCTGATAGGAAAGCTGAATATCCTGTTTGGAACCGTTGAGGGTTTCAAAATCCTTTATTTCCGTTTTTTCCAACATTACCCTATTTCCTAGAATTATCCTTTTACTTTTCTTAATCGAGCTTGGCGAAGGCCGCTTCCAAATCGGCTTTCAAATCTTCCAAATTCTCCAATCCAACTGATAGACGAATCAAATCTTGGGTTACCCCTGTGGACTCCTGCTCTTCTTCTGTTAACTGCTGATGGGTTGTACTGGCAGGATGGATAATCAAAGATTTGGTGTCTCCAATATTGGCAAGAAGAGAGAAAATCTTTGTTTCATCCGCAATTTTTTTGGAGGATTCAAATCCCCCTTTAACACCAAAGGTTACAATACTGCTCTGTCCTTCTGGAAGGTATTCATCAGCCAATTTTTTGTACTTGCTCGATGTTAATCCGGGATAGTTTACCCAAGTTACTTCCTCCCTACTCTCCAACCATTGGGCCAGTGCCAAAGCATTTTCACTATGCTTCTTCATACGCACTTCCAATGTTTCCAAGCCCTGTATTATCTGAAAGGCATTAAAAGGACTAAGACACGCACCATGGTCACGTAGTCCTTCAATACGCACCTTGGCTATAAACGCAGCTGGTCCTAAAGCATCATGATAGATCAATCCATGGTACCCAGGGGAAGGTTCCGTAAATTCCGGAAATTTTCCATTGGCCCAATTAAAAGTTCCTGCATCTATAATGGCGCCGCCCAATGCTGTTCCATTTCCATTAATGTATTTGGTCAAGGAATGAATCACAATATTGGCCCCATGTTCTATTGGATTCAATAAGGCTGGCGAAGCTACAGTATTATCAACTATAAAAGGAACTTCTGCAGCCTTCGCTTCTTTTGAAATCGCCTTTAAATCCAGAACGTCCAATTTTGGATTCCCTAAAGATTCTACGAAGAATACCCTAGTGTTGTTCTGAACAGCCTTTCCAAAATTGGATGGGTCGGATGGGTCTACAAAAGTGGTTGTAATCCCTAATCTAGGCAAGGTTACACTGAACAGGTTATAGGTTCCCCCATAAAGGCTATTCGAAGCCACAATATGGTCTCCAGCCTTAAGCAATACCAATAAGGCTGTATTGATGGCGCCTGTTCCCGAAGAACATACCACAGAAGCAATACCTCCTTCCAAGGCTGCCAACCGTTGTTCCAAAATATCATTAGTTGGATTATTGATTCTGGTGTAGATGTTACCGAACTCGGCCAATGAAAACAAATTGGCCGCATGGTCCGAATTGTTGAACACATAGGCTGTACTTTGGTAAATGGGCACTGCCCTTGTTCCTCCGTTCGAGGCGACATCGTGCCCAGCATGCAGGGCGTTGGTTGCAAATTTTTGATCACTCATGATTTTTAGTTTTTTAAATTATTATCCGTTAAATCAATTTAAAAAGCCAAACCCCGATGGGAAATCATCCCATAGGTAAAATCAAAAAGTTATAAGAAAGAGAAATCGAAAATTTTCGATTGTTGTTATCTATTCCACAATGGGATAGAATTTAGCACCTTCTTGGATTAGGACCAAGGGTTGCTAAGGCTTCATAGGGTCTATTCCCTCCACCTTTCTTGATAACTATTCAATACGTGTTTGAACTTAAGGCACAAAGATAACGTCAGAAAAATCTATTTTCCTAATCATTTTTGTGAAAAAAAGACGTTTTGCACCTCGCCAAAACTATTTCAGGACCGAAAACTCGATTTGCGAATCTGTAAAAACGGTATGGGTCTGGGTCTTAAAATCAGATTCGTCTGCTTCAAAAATATTGTCTACATAGGTCTGCGGATTCAAATCGATAAGCGGGAACCAAGTACTCTGCACTTGTACTTGTAGTTTATGTCCCTTTTTAATGGTATGGTACACATCCTGAAGTTTAATATCCACATCTGTCTTCTTGTTGGGAACAAAAGGTTCCGGGTGGGAAAAACTGTTTCTGAACCTGCCTCGAAGCACTTCGCTTCTTACCATTAAGTGATAGTTCCCCATCTTTAGATGGTCCTGCATTTCTTCATTGGTCTCTACACCTGTGGGGTGGACATCAATGATTTTTACTATCCAATCTGCAGCGGTACCGGTGGTGGCCACTTTTAGTTTGGCCATAATGTCCCCTGCAAGTGTCATATCTTGTTCCATGATCTCAGTTTCAAAAACCAGAACATCAGATCTTCTAGCTGCAAAGCGCTGGTCATCCGTCATGTACTTCCGTGGTGTAAAAACGGACTTGATATCCTCAGAATAAGGCACTGGTTTTTTTACATCGCTAATAAATTCAAGTGCTTCCGTTTCCTTTTGGCCCATGGTCAATTCCTGATCAGGAGAAAGAAACATGGTCTGCTTTTCAGTTCCTTTAGGAGGCCAGCTATCTAAAGTGCTCCATTCCTTTTTACCTGAGTCAAACACATATGCTTCGGGCAAACCACTGTTCTTGTCGCCTTCTCCTTTTAGAAAGTGATCAAAAAACTTTTTCTCTATGTTCTTTTGATAAAACAGTGATATGGAATCGCCAAAATAATAGTTGCCGACGGTATTTCTAACCTTATTTCGAGCCCAACCGCCGTGGTCCCAGGGGCCAAAGACCACTGTGTTGTAATTATCCTGATTGTATTTTTCGATATTCTTGTAGGTTTCCAAAGGGCCATATAGATCTTCGGCATCAAACCATCCTCCCACAATCATGGTGGCAACATGTGATTTTACATCTTTAAGATGTTGTATAATTCCCCTGCTCTGCCATAATTCGTCATAGTTTGGGTGACTTTTGAGTTCATTCCAAAAGAAGTCATCGGTCACTCCCTCTGGCCGCATTGTTGGGGTGTCCACCGTTTCATACTCAAAAAAGGAATTCAGATTTTTTAAGGGCCCATTGTCTAAAAAGAACTGGTATTGGTCATCGGTCTGAATATCCGGAAGAATATACCAAGCCGTGTCAATGGGTTGGTCATTATTGGGCCTTGGTGTACCGAAAAGGGATGTTGCCCTAAAATAGCTCAACAAATAGGCTCCATTGTGGTGGAAATCATCAAAAAAGAAATCTCCTATACATGCTTGTGGTGAAGCAGCCCTTAGGGCTGGATGTGCATCTACAGTAGCGTAAGTAGCATAGAACCCTGGGTACGAAATTCCCCAAACCCCAACTTTGCCATTGTTGTTTTCAACATTATTCACCAACCAATCGATGGTGTCATAGGTGTCCGAGCTTTCATCAACTTGTTCGTTGGAAGTCTTATTGGGGATATAAGCTCGCATGTTTTCATAGTGGCCTTCGCTAAGCCAACGACCTCGTACATCTTGGTAAACAATGATATAACCATCCTTCATCAAGTGCTCGTTTGGTCCTATCTGTTTTCTGAAATTCTCTTCGCCATAGGGTCTTGAACTATAGGGAGTTCGTTGCATTAAAATTGGATATTCTTTGGAGGTGTCTTTTGGAGAATATATGGTTGTGTGCAATTTTACTCCGTCCCTCATCTCAATATCTACTTCTTGCTTGGTATAGTTGTCCTGAACGTAGGTATCTTGAACAGCAGCTTCAGTCTTAGCAGCTTTTTTACAACTTGAAAGAACCAAGAAAAGGCCCAATAGAAAAATTGGGAAACGTAAAAGAATTTTCATGAAATCGGTTTTTTGATTCTCTAAAGCTACTAAAGTTTGTAAGAGTATGCCAACAAAAAAAGGGAGCCAGTTTGGCTCCCTTATGTGAATCTTTATTTTGAACTATTCTTAAAGACCGAATTTTGATTTCACCTTACCGACCATGTCCAGTTTTTCCCAGGTGAAAAGCTCAACTTCCTTTTCAATTTTGCCATTATAGGGCGATTCAAAAACCTTGGTCAAGGTTTGAGGCTGTCTTCCCATATGGCCATAAGCGGCAGTTTCCAAATAAATAGGATTTCTCAACTTTAGACGTTCCTCAATGGCAAAGGGTCTCATATCAAACAATTCGGAAGCTATTCTTGCTATTTCACCATCGCTCAAGTCAACATTGGAGGTGCCATAGGTGTCCACATAAATGGAAGTAGGCTCCACAACCCCTATAGCATAGCTAACCTGAACCAAAATCTCATCCGCTACCCCGGCAGCGACCAAATTTTTTGCAATATGCCTAGAAGCATACGCCGCACTTCTATCCACTTTACTAGGGTCTTTTCCACTAAAGGCACCACCACCATGTGCTCCTTTACCACCATAGGTGTCCACAATAATTTTTCGTCCGGTTAGGCCTGTATCCCCATGGGGGCCTCCAATAACAAATTTTCCGGTGGGGTTGATGTGGAATTTGATATCATCATTAAAAAGTTGTTGGATGTTTTCTGGTAAAAGTTTTTTCACCTCCGGAACCAAAATATTGATGATATCCTCCTTTATTTTTTGCAACATCTCTACATCGGAACCAAACTCATCGTGTTGTGTAGAAATAACTATGGTATCTATTCGCCGCGGAACATTGTCATCCGAATACTCAATGGTTACTTGAGCCTTTGCATCTGGTCGTAAATAACCAATTCGGGAACTTTCTCTCCTCAAATTGGCCAACACTTGCAAAATCTTGTGCGAAATATCAAGAGCCAACGGCATGTAATTCTCGGTCTCTTTAGTGGCATACCCAAACATCATTCCCTGATCTCCAGCTCCCTGTTCTTCTTTATTTCCCCGGTCTACTCCCTGATTGATATCCTGCGATTGCTCATGAATCAAAGAAATTACCCCACAAGAATCACCACTAAACTGATACTCTCCTTTGGTATAACCTATCCTGTTGATCACATCCCTGGCAATATTCTGCACATCCAAGTACGTATCACTTTTCACTTCACCAGCAAGAACCACCTGTCCGGTAGTCACAAGAGTTTCACAAGCTACTTTGCTATTGGGGTCAAAAGCCAAAAAATGGTCTAAGAGGGCATCACTGATTTGATCGGCAACCTTATCCGGATGTCCTTCACTAACAGATTCTGAGGTAAATAAATATGGCATTATCTTTTTTTATCTGGAAGTATTTGACGGAAGAACACCAAGGAGTTTACAAATCTCTTTTTGAGAACCCCGATATTGGTTCGGGATAAACTGCTTTAGCATTTTTTAACCTGGAACTAGTTCAGGACCTGAGGTTGCAATCAGTCAAATCTTTCCTCATTCAGAAGGGCAAAAGTACATATTTGGCACATATTATAAAACTTTATTGCCAGCATTGGGACTACCTTCCATTTCGAAGAGTTTTTTTTCTTCAACTGGATATACTTTGTATATTGCGACGAGGGTTTCCCCTCATATAGCTAACACTAATCTATAAAATACAAACACCCTATGCATATTGCGGTTGCAGGAAACATTGGCGCCGGAAAGACCACTTTGACCAATCTGTTGGCAAAACATTTTAAGTGGGAATCCCATTTTGAAGATGTTGTGGACAATCCCTATCTGGATGATTTTTACACCCAAATGGAACGTTGGAGCTTTAACCTGCAGATTTATTTTTTGAACAGTAGATACCGTCAAATATTACGGATTCGGGAGAGTGGAAAAAATGTAATCCAAGACCGCACCATTTATGAGGATGCACACATTTTTGCGCCCAACCTGCATGCCATGGGCTTAATGACGAATAGGGATTTTGAAAACTACAAGAGTCTTTTTGAATTGATGGAGACCTTTGTTCAACCTCCTGATTTGTTGATTTATCTGCGCAGCTCCATTCCCAATTTGGTGAATCAAATCCATAAAAGGGGGCGAGATTATGAGAACTCCATTTCAATAGACTATTTAAGCAGGTTGAACGAACGTTACGAAGCTTGGATCAACACCTATGAAAAAGGCAAGTTGTTGATCTTTGATGTGGACAATCTCAATTTTGTGGACGACCCTGAAGATCTGGGAGAAGTCATCAACCGTATTGATGCAGAAATCCACGGGCTGTTTTAGCACCCATGCTTCCATGTAATTTGTCCAATCGCTAACTCAAAAGGCGCATTCCCTCATTATTGGTTTTTTCAGCATGATTTTCAATCTAGTTTAGATTGGGGATAACCCAATGTATTAACTGCTCTTTTACTTGTAAAAGACAAAACTTGAAAAATCATGGAAACAAAAAAGTATCGAGAATTTGAACTCAAAAAAAACAGTGCACTCTACTTCTCTGTAGGACTAATGGCGGTTTTACTATTAGCTTATGTTGCACTGGAATGGAAAACTTACGACTCTATAAATGAATGGGACCATGCAAGCCTTGCCATTGAAGATGACCTTATAGAAAATGTTCCAATAACAAAAATTGAGCTGCCTAAACCCAAAATTATCCAAGCACCTCCAATAATTGAAATTGTTGATGATGATTCAAACAAACCTGAAGATATAATCAAAATACCTGAACCTGAACCCGACACGGAAGTTATTCCTATTGAAAAAATTGCAGTAGCCGATATAGATGAACCTGAAGTGATTCCATGGATATTGGTAGAGGATGCTCCGATTTTTCCAGGGTGCGAAAATGCGAACAATCAAAAAGCTTGTTTTCAGCAAATGATGCAAAAACATATTAGAAAGCATTTTGAATATCCAGAAATGGCCCAAGAAATGGGACTGCAAGGAAGAGTAAATATCATGTTCACCATTCAAAAAGATGGGAGCATCTCCGAAGTCCGCATGCGAGGTCCTCATGAGGTTTTGGAAAAAGAAGCCAAACGCATCATCTCCAAGCTTCCTAAAATGACACCCGGCAAACAAAGGGGAACACCGGTAAAAGTTCCTTTTTCCATTCCAATTACTTTTAAACTGCAGTAGACTTGATAAACAAGCGCAGTGGAGCAATTTACAATGCCCTGCATGCTACACTCCATTGCGCTTGAACCTTGAAAGCTAGGGACGATTTAAGGAAAATTAGGATTTTTTCCTACCTTAGAAATACCAACCTGAAGCCAAAAATGAGCCAAAAAAGCATACTCCCCATACTCTATTTATTTCTAATAGGAATAGGGCTTTCCTCTTGTAATTCTCCAGAGATTCAATCCAAAAAGGAATACACCACGTGGTCATCTTACCTGGGGGGTCCGGACCGAAATCATTTTTCCCAGCTGTCACAAATCACAAAAGAAAATGTAAAAGATTTGAAAATGGCATGGTCCTATACCACCCCGGACAGTGGACAAATGCAAATGAATCCAATCATCGTGGACACTATGCTATATGGGGTAACGGCAGCCTTAAGAGCCGTTGCTTTGCATGCAGGAACTGGAGAGGAGCTATGGCGATTTGGCGATTCCATAAAAGTGCCTTCTTCTACAAGTAGGGGTGTTTCCTATTGGTCCAAAGGAGATGACCGCCGAATTCTCTACACTGTTGGATCTAATCTGTATGCGCTCAACGCATTGACAGGAAAACCTGTGACCACTTTTGGAAAACAGGGAAAAATAGACTTGCGGTCTGGAATGCCCCCTTCTGCAAAGGATAAATTTGTCATATCCAACACCCCGGGAACTATTTACAAAGACATCATTGTAATGCCTATAAGATTGGGGGAAGATGTTGGTTCAGCACCCGGAAACATAATGGCCTTTAACGTGGTTACCGGCGATGTGGAATGGGTTTTTCATACCATCCCGCATCCTGGAGAAGAAGGGTACGATACATGGGAGGATAAAAACGCCTATAAAAGTGAAATTGTAGGAGCAGCAAACAATTGGGCAGGAATGGCCTTGGATGAGGAATCAGGAATAATCTATATTCCAACTGGTTCTGCTTCTCCCGATTTTTATGGTGGGCTTCGTGCCGGTTCTAATCTATTCTCCGACTGTCTTTTGGCCCTGGATGCTTCATCTGGAGAGAAAATCTGGCATTTTCAGTTTGTTCACCACGATGTCTGGGACAGAGATCTACCCGCTCCGCCCAATCTCATCACCGTAAAGCGAAATGGAAAGAAAATAAAAGCAGTGGCACAGGTCACCAAACAAGGGTATGTATATGTGTTTAACCGTGCTACGGGAGAACCGCTTTTTGACATCAATGAAGTTCCTGTGCCAACTTCAACATTGAAAGGCGAAAAAACTTGGGCAACACAACCCATTCCGATAAAACCTAAGCCATTTGCAAGGCATTCAAAAGATTTGACCGAAAACGATATTAGTCCATATGCCGAAAATCAAGAAGAGTTAAAAGAAATTTTCAGAAATACGGATAAGCGTGAGTATGCCCCTCCTAGCCTAACGGAAGTATTGTTATTGCCTGGATTGGATGGAGCGGCAGAATGGGGTGGTACAGGCGCCGATCCTGAAGACGGTATCATCTATGTGAATTCCAATGAAATGCCCTGGTTGATACAAATGGTGGAAAACGAGGTCCTAGAGGAGAATATTCCGCTGGGAGAAAAGGTCTATGCGCAATATTGTGTGATATGCCACCAAAAAGACAGAAAAGGCGTGGCCGCCAGTGGTTACCCATCCTTGTTGAACATCGGAGAGAATAAATCCAAGGAAGAAGTGGCACAGTTGATCAAGACCGGAAAAGGGATGATGACGGGTTTTCCCCAAATCCCAGAGAACGAAAAAGAAGCCTTGTTGAAGTTTCTTTTTGATGAGAAAAGTCAAACTACCACAAACGATTTATCAAGCGAATATCCACTTCCATATAAATTCAAGGGATACCAAAGGTTTCTCGATAGCAATGGATACCCTGCTATTGCTCCTCCTTGGGGAACTTTGCATTCCATTGATTTAAATACTGGTGATTTTCTTTGGTCCGTAACCCTTGGTGAAACTCCTGAACTCCAAGAGCAAGGCGAGCCGCCAACTGGATGCGAAAACTATGGTGGTCCAGTTGTTACCGAAAATGGACTATTGTTTATTGCTGGAACCAAAGATGGCTATTTTAGAGCTTTTGATAAAGAAACAGGAGAGCTTCTCTGGAAATACAAACTACCCGCTGCTGCTTTTGCCACTCCGTCCATGTATGAGGTAAATGGAAAACAATATATTGCCTTGGCGTGCGGAGGGGAAAAATTGGGCACGGAAAAAGGGAATCAAATTATTGCGTTTGCTTTGAATCCATAAAAAAAACCACGCCATTGGCGTGGTTTTCTTTTTCTTAAATACAGAAGTTATTTTATGGATGCAGCATTTTTATAAGCTTCAACCTTTTGTTCCACTTCTTCTTTTGTGGAACCTACAAATTCTTCAATTTCTTCCATTTTTTCGCCGTTGGCCTCCATTGTAGAAGTAACTACAGCTTTGAAAGAACCTTCAGTGGTATTACTGATTTCCACTTTGAATTTCTTCTCAGTTGGTACAGTTTCCTTCATTCCGTCTGTGGTGATAGAAATTGTTGCTCCGTCAGTCTTTAGCATGCTTACCTCATCTGCAGGAGTCAAACTCACCAAACTTGGCGCTATTACAAGAGCCACAACCGACATCAATTTCAACAAAATGTTCAAGGAAGGCCCTGAAGTATCTTTAAATGGATCACCAACAGTATCACCAACGACTGCGGCTTTGTGGGCATCACTACCTTTGCGACCTTCACTTTCGATGGTCTTCTTGGCATTATCCCATGCACCACCGGCATTGGATTGGAAAATCGCCATAAGTACACCAGCAGTGGTTACCCCGGCCAACAAACCTCCAAGCATATTGGCTCCTCCAAGGAATCCAACCGCAACAGGAACAGCGATTGCCAACAATCCAGGCAATACCATTTCCTTAATCGAAGCAGTAGTGGAGATAGCAACACACTTATCATATTCAGCAACACCATCGGCGGCATCAAAAATCTTACGGTCTTCCTCAGTTGCATTTGATAAATCGGAATCATATTTCACCATGATTTCCAATGCATTTTTTAGCGCAGGAATATCCCTGAACTGACGACGGACTTCCTCGATCATAGCCATTGCTGCACGTCCAACAGCATTCATGGACAATGCAGAGAAAACAAATGGCAACATACCACCGATCAAAAGACCTGCCATAATCTTAGGCTGCGAAACGTCGATGGATTCAACACCCGCAGTCTGCATAAATGCAGCGAACAAAGCCAAAGCAGTCAACGCCGCAGAAGCAATTGCAAAACCTTTACCAATGGCAGCAGTGGTGTTACCCACGGCATCCAATTTATCTGTACGCTCCCTAACTTCACTTGGTAATTCGGCCATCTCAGCAATGCCACCAGCGTTATCGGAAATTGGTCCGTATGCATCAACAGCCAACTGAATTCCAGTATTCGCTAACATACCTACTGCAGCAATTGCAATACCGTAAAGACCAGCAAAGTGGTGGGAAACGATGATTGCAGCTGCAATCAATAAAATCGGAATCATTGTAGACATCATACCTACACCAAGTCCCGCTATGATATTGGTTGCAGAACCTGTCTCTGATTGACGTACAATTGAGTTTACAGGTTTTGTACCTGTTCCTGTGTAGTACTCTGTTACCTTACCAACAAGCAATCCGGCTACCAATCCAGAGATAGTTGCCCAGAATACACCCATTGCTCCAAATGGAAGTCCTTCAATGGACTCAGGAATAAATCCGTTGATCAAAAAGTAAGAGGCAACCAACATCAAACCAGCAGAACCAAATTCTCCAATGTTCAATGCAGTTTGTGGGTTACCACCATCTTTAACTCTTACAAAGAAAGTACCAATGATGGACATGATGATTCCAACCGCAGCCAACGCCAATGGCAAGTAAACTGCTCCAAGACCATCAAAATCAGGAGTAACAATAATAGCTCCCAATACCATGGTACCAATGATGGAACCTACATAAGATTCAAAAAGGTCAGCACCCATACCTGCTACATCCCCAACGTTGTCACCAACGTTATCAGCAATAGTTGCAGGGTTAAGTGGATGATCTTCAGGAATACCAGCTTCCACTTTACCAACAAGGTCAGCACCTACGTCAGCTGCTTTTGTATAAATTCCACCCCCTACACGTGCAAAAAGTGCTATGGATGAGGCTCCCAGAGAGAATCCTGAAAGTACGTTCAATACTTCTGCCAATTCCCATCCTTGTCCACTATAGATCATAAAAAGTACGCTCAATCCCAATACGCCCAATCCAACAACACCAAGACCCATAACAGCACCACCGGCGAAAGCCACTTCCAAGGCCTTACCTAGGGATTTTCTAGCAGCATTTGTTGTTCTAACATTAGCTTTTGTAGCTACCTTCATTCCAATGAAACCAGCCAATGCCGAACAAATGGCACCGACCACGAAAGAAACGGCAACCATTCCGTTGGAGCCTTGCTCATTGCTTCCCTTGAAGAACAAAAGAATGGCTACTGCAATTACAAAAATGCTTAGTATTTTATACTCCGCTTTTAGAAATGACATTGCACCATCAGCAATGTTCTTGGCTATTCTTGCCATTTTATCATCCCCTACTTCCTGTTTTGAAACCCATACGTTCTTAATGAATACGTAGAGCAAGCCCAGGACACCAAATGCGGGCAAAAATTTTACGATTAAATCCATAGTTTGTAGTTATTTAAGAAATTTTAAGTGGCAGCAAAAGTAGTAAAATACAGACTAATAAAAAAAATGGGCTTTTGTCGGAAGAAAGCGCATATATCTGTTTGCAAAATCATTAAATAGTAAAGGTGCGTTTCTTTTTGTGTTCGCTTTCCTCGTAACGTTTTACGCATTGATGATAAATTTCAATCGCTTCGTTTACATCTCCCCAACCTCCGGTATCAACTTTCTTTTCCTCCAAATCTTTATATACCTGGAAGAAGTGTTCAATTTCCTTAAGACGATGCGGATTCAAATCTTTGATGTCGTTTCTTTTGTTCCAAATGGGGTCTGATATGGGTACGCAGATGATTTTTTCATCGGGTCCTTTTTCATCTGTCATATGGAATACCCCTATTGGCTTCACCTCCATCACCACCATTGGATAGGTGGGCTCTGTTCCCAGCACCAACACATCAAGCGGGTCTTGGTCCAAGGCCAGGGTCTCGGGCACAAAACCATAATCTCCAGGATACATCATTGAGGAAAAAAGAGTACGATCAAACCGGATTTTATTGAGGGCGAAATCATATTCGTACTTGTTCCTGCTTCCTTTTGGGATTTCTATCAATACATCAAAGGTAACCTGCTTCTTTTTGGACATTATTTTATTTTTTGCAAAAATAGGTAGTAGAAGTGGATTGGGTTGAAGAAATTGGGTCTTTAATATTAATTAAAAATTAAATCCAAAGGTTCCTGTAATCCCAAAGCGTCGGGCATCTGGGTTGTCCAAATAGTTGCCACGGAAATTGAAGTCTATCCGCAGGATTTTAAATATGTTCCCAACTCCAAAGGAATATTCCCAATAAATCTTTTCATCGGGAGCGATCAAAGGAATATTTGTAGGAGCACTCAAGGCAATGTTTTCATCGGAAAGTTGACCCCAAGCCCCTCTTAGTGCCACAATTTCCCTTAGATTGAATTTTCTAAGCAAAGGAACCCTAGAAAATAACCTTCCGTTAAAATTGTGCTCCAAATGCAAGGTTGCATAGGTATCGGTCACAAATTCGTAAAAATCGAGATTGGGAAATGTATTGTACAATGAAAACAATGTCTGGTTTCCGGGAACAACACTCAACAATCCCAAAGGAACCTCCCCAAAAGTCTTACCCAGCTCCAAACTGCTGGTCAGCCTACCAAACCCTCCAATTTGCCACGGCTGCTTATAAGAAAACTGAAGGCGTTCATAATCAAAATCACTTTCCAAAAAACCTTCTATACCTTTGGTATAGCTCAAGAC
Organism: Flagellimonas nanhaiensis; assembly: GCF_003382275.1. Classification (GTDB taxonomy): domain Bacteria; phylum Bacteroidota; class Bacteroidia; order Flavobacteriales; family Flavobacteriaceae; genus Flagellimonas; species Flagellimonas nanhaiensis. Next base: position 304,887 of record NZ_QTJX01000003.1, on the reverse strand, counting down.
CAAAGTACTATGGTTATCGTTGATGTTCAATCTTTCTACACCATATCCAATGGTTCTTTTTCCTGGGGTATAGATCAAAGTAGAGGTTAGGTCAAACTGTTTTACTTCTGAAGATACTCCCGTTGGAGAATCCGCATCCACATAGTCCAGACTAAAGGCATCAGGAAGCGCAGAACCCAGGGTACGGAAAGAACCTCCGAACCGTATTCTAAAATTCTTTACAGGTTCCATCTCAAGGCCCAGTGTAGATAAATTGATGTTGGTCAGTCGATCATTTGATCCCACCGTCACCAAAGACGACGAGGCTATACTCCTTCCCAATACATCATTGGTACTGGTAAGGCTAAGACCCAGCTGTTCAATATCCCTTCTGTTTCCTCCTGAGAGGATTAGTCTAGTTTTTCTGTCCAACAGGAATTTCCCCGAAAATCCGTGTTTGAATTTTCTATCCGAAAATCCATAGGCCATATAGCCTTCCAAGCGCCAGGTATCATTCTGGCCAAAATAGGTTCGGGCTCCTGCTCGAATTCTGGTTCCTTCGGCATCATTGAAACCAAAGGTGCTGTAAATATCACCAAGGTCTATGTTCCATTTGTCAATTTCCACATATCCCGAACTCAGAATACTGACAATGTCATAGTAGGTCTTAAATTTAGGAACGGTCTTCAACGTATCCAACATTTTGAAGATTCCCGATTCGTCATCGTTCAAACTCTCCAAACGGGCATTTTTCCAAAAGGTGCTGTCCCGTCTAAAAATCCTTGGATCATAAGGGTCAGACGCAGTTTTATAGAATTCTTCCTGTCTTTTGATATCAAAAGCATAATTGTCATAGACCGTGGTGCGTTTGCCATACACACCCTTTGATTTTTCTTTTTTGGAAAAACTGAAATCACTCAGCATGTAATCCCTTTTCAAAAGAAACACAGAGTCATTGACCACATCAAAATCCTGCTCAATATAAATTTCCTTCACCCAATTGATGTTGGCACTTTTAGTGACCTGCATATTGATTTTTTTAATCGCATATGTGGTATCGTTTACCCAAAAATCCCCCTTAAACGTAAGCTCGTTCTTTCGTCTGGGATAATAGATGATGTTGTAGCACCATTTGTCATCTATATAGGTACTGTCCGATAATACATAATTATATGTATCCACTCCTGTTTTTGATAAGGGACTGGTAAAACTTTTATCAAAGAACTTCAAATAGTTATTGTAAATGTCATAATCTGAATAAAGGTCTTCCACAAAAGCCGTGATGGCCTGATTACCTTCAAAACCAGAGTTTTTGTTTCCTAGCACATCTTCTTTTTCCCTTTGGAATTGGTTATCTCCGTAAACCCTGGAAAAACTCTCATTTAAAAAGAAAGGGAGGTAGGTTTTTCCAGTTACGCGGGAAGTATCAAGATTATCAAACATAAATTCGAGCCCTTTGAACAGCTTGCTCTTGATCATAGCGCTGTCTATGGTATTCAGGTCAAACTCAATTTTCTCGTACTTATCGTATTGGTACTGTTTAAATTTACGGACCCCATTCTCTCTTTTCTTCGCCCATATCTTTTTCAGAATCTCAATCGCAGGATTATCCTTTTTTGATTGTTTTCCTGTGTATACCACAACTTCCTTGAGTTGCTCTGCCGTTTCATTGAGCACAATTTCCAGATCGTAGTTGACTTTTTGGGGCAGTGGAATCTCTTTGGTCTCGTAGCCAATAAAGGATACCACAATAGTTTCGTAAGTATCGTCAGACTCTAAATAGAATCGACCATTATCATTGGTAATGGTTCCTTCATAGGAATCTTTAAAGATTATGTTGGCAAAGGCTACCGGTTGACCCGATTCATCCACTATAATACCACCAACTTTGGTCTGCGAGAAAACCGAAAAAAAAGATAGAAAGGAAAAAACAACAAGAAATCGTTTCATGTTTTTGATATATGGGACTACCGAAAAAAATCCTACGTAGGTTTTTTCATCATTTTGGTACTATTTGGCAAAAAAGTAATTTCTAATCAAAAACTGTTCCTTAAAAAAAAGCCCCAGCAAAAAATTTGCGGGGCTAATATAGTTTACAAATCTTATTCCTTTACTTATATAACACTTTCTTAACAGCTTTGATCACATCATTGTGATTGGGAAGCCATTCTGCCAATAAAACAGGTGAATACGGTGCTGGTGTATCAGCCGTATTAAGTTTTACGATGGGGGCATCCAAATAATCGAACGCCTTGTCCTGAACATGGTATATAATTTCCGTCGCCACATTGCCAAAAGGCCAAGCCTCTTCCAAAATTACCATTCTGTTGGTTTTCTTCACGGAATTAAGAATAGCATCATGGTCCATTGGTCGCACGGTACGTAAATCAATGATTTCGCAGCTTATTCCTTCTTTTTCCAATTCATCAGCCGCTTTGTATGCCTCTTTGATAATTTTTCCGAAGGAAACAATGGTTACGTCCGTTCCTTCTCTTTTGATATCCGCCACACCCAATGGAATGGTGTATTCTCCCTCTGGAACCTCTCCTTTATCACCATACATCTGTTCTGATTCCATAAAAATCACTGGATCATCATCACGGATTGAGGACTTCAACAACCCTTTGGCATCGGCTGGGTTTGAAGGTACCACAACTTTGAGTCCCGGGCAGTTGGCATACCAGCTTTCAAAAGCTTGGGAGTGCGTAGCGGCCAATTGTCCAGCTGAAGCTGTTGGTCCTCTAAACACAATGGGGCAATTAAACTGTCCTCCGGACATTTGCCTGATCTTAGCCGCATTATTTATGATTTGGTCAATTCCGACCAAAGAAAAGTTAAAGGTCATAAACTCTATAATGGGACGGTTCCCGTTCATGGCGGAACCTACTCCTATTCCAGCAAAACCCAACTCAGAGATAGGTGTATCCAATACCCTCTCCGGGCCAAACTCGTCCAACATTCCCTTGGAAGCCTTATAAGCTCCGTTGTACTCGGCAACCTCCTCTCCCATCAAATAAATGGAATCATCACTTCGCATTTCTTCGGACATGGCCTCGGCAATCGCTTCCCTGAATTGTAGTGTTTTCATAGAATCGTTCTAATAGGTTTCTTTTTGTGTGCTAAAAAGCGCATGCAAAAATAGCAAAAACTGCAAGAACAACCCTTTTGGAAAAAGCAAAAAAATTGAACAAAATTTATTATGCATGCATAATAAATTATATAATTTATACCTATCTTTGGGGCCATAAAATGTATAACACCTATGAAGATTTTAGTTTGCATTAGCAACGTACCGGACACCACTTCCAAAATCAATTTTACGGAAGGGGATACCAAGTTTGACACAAACGGGGTGCAATTTGTTATAAATCCCAATGACGAGTTTGGTCTTACCCGGGCCATGTGGTTCAAAGAAAAGCAGGGAGCGGCAGTGCACGTAGCCACTGTAGGCGGTCCCCAGACCGAACCAACCATTCGAAAGGCTTTGGCCATTGGAGCAGATGAAGCAATTCGAATCAACGCAGAACCAACCGATGGTTTTTTTGTGGCAAGGCAACTTGCGGAAGTAATCAAAAATGGAGGTTACGACCTTGTTATTGCCGGAAGAGAATCCATTGATTACAATGGCGGTATGGTTCCGGGCATGGTGGCAACGCTTCTCGACATGAATTTTGTGAACACTTGTATAGGTTTGGAAATAGACGGCTCAAATGCCACCGCATTACGTGAAATTGATGGTGGAAAAGAAACCATTAGCACTGAATTGCCCTTGGTAATTGGTGGACAAAAAGGATTGGTGGAAGAAAGTGACCTTCGTATTCCCAATATGCGTGGAATTATGATGGCAAGAAAAAAGGTTCTCAATGTAGTTGAACCAGTGGACGCCCCAAAGCCCACTCAGGACCAAAAATTTGAAAAACCTGCTGCCAAAGGTCCCGTAAAACTGGTTGACGCCGACAATGTAGGTGAGTTGGTGGACCTTTTGCACAATGAAGCCAAAGCTATTTAAAATTAGAATCTAGAAAACATGCCAGTATTAGTATATACAGAATCAGATAAAGGAAAGTTCAAAAAGAACGCTTTCGAAGTTGCCTCATACGCCCACAAAGTGGCCCAGGAACTTGGCGACACTGTAACCGCAGTAACCATCAATGCCAATGAAGATGATATTCTAGGCACTTATGGAGTCTCAAAAATTCTTAAGATCAGTAATGACCAGCTGGACACCTTTAATGCAAAAGCCTATGCAAACGCATTAACTCAGGCTGCCGAAGCAGAAGGTGCCAAAGTAATCATAGTAAGTTCAAGTGCCGACACCAAGTTTTTGGCCCCTATTCTTGCTACCAAACTAAACGGAGGATATGTTCCCAATGTGGTAGCAGCTCCGGAAAGCACCTCACCATTTGTAGTAAAAAGAACAGCATTCAGTAACAAAGGCTTTGCACATACCGAGATTAGCTCGGAGGTTAAAGTAATCGGTGTTTCCAATAATGCCTTTGGAATGGTTGAAAACAATGTTTCCGCTTCAGTGGAGGATTTCTCCCCTGCCCTGGGCGATGCAGATTTCACTACAAAATCTGTAGATGTGGACAAAGTAGTAGGAAAAGCTACCATTGCCGATGCTGACATTGTAGTATCTGGAGGTCGTGGACTAAAAGGCCCAGAAAATTGGGGAATGGTAGAAGAATTGGCTGAGATTTTAGGAGCTGCCACGGCTTGCTCTAAACCCGTATCCGATTTAGGATGGAGACCTCATGGAGAGCACGTGGGACAAACTGGAAAACCCGTAGCCAGTAATCTGTACATAGCCATTGGTATTTCTGGCGCAATTCAACATTTGGCGGGAGTAAGTGCCTCCAAAACCAAAGTGGTTATCAATAACGATCCAGAAGCTCCTTTCTTTAAGGCAGCGGATTATGGTATTGTTGGTGATGCCTTTGAGGTAGTGCCCAAACTCATCGAAAAATTAAAGGAATTTAAAGCCCAAAACGCTTAAATTTTGTTAATTTGCCCTCTGCAAGGGGCTGTTCAGATAACTGGTAGTGCCACTTATTTGAACAGCCTTTTTTGGTTTTAGGAGGAGAATATGAGCTTAGTACGGTTAAAAATAAAGGGAATATCATACAGCCAAACCCAAAATGGCGCATACGCCCTTATTTTGAATGAGGTTGATGGGGACCGAAAATTGCCAATTGTTATTGGTGCTTTTGAAGCGCAGTCCATTGCAATAGCCCTAGAAAAGGAAATAAAACCACCCAGACCACTCACCCATGATCTTTTTAAGAATTTTGCGGACCGTTTCCAGATTGTGGTCAAACAGGTCATCATTCATAAATTGGTAGATGGGGTCTTTTATTCCAGTATCATATGTGAAAGGGATAATGTTGAAGAAATCATAGATGCCAGAACCAGCGATGCCATAGCATTGGCACTCCGTTTTGATGCGCCAATTTTCACCTACAAGACTATTTTGGACAAAGCTGGAATCTTCCTTAAGTTCTCTTCAAAGGAAAGCGACGAAAATGAGGATGACGACAGCATAGTCGTAGATGAGATCCTTCAGGAAGGGGAAACCGTTGAGATTGAGTCGGGTTCTTCCACCCATGGGTTCCGTGAGCTTTCACTTGAAGAACTTCATAAAGAATTGGATAAGGCAGTAGCCAATGAAGACTACGAAAAGGCTGCCAAATTACGGGACGAAATTTCCAAGCGAAAATAAACCAACTACATGCCAAAGAAAACCAAAAGTTTCCTTGCACTTTTTCTGTTCATATGTGTGGCCGCTTTTGGCCAAGATAGCCTAGCTGCAAATACAGTAAATACTGTACTGGAAACTACCTCCGTTACTCAAGTTTCATCTCAAGAAGTTGTACCCGAAATTATTCCCAACCAAGGTTTCACAATAAACAGCCTATGGAGGGGAGCCTTGGGAATGGCAACCTTGATATTGATTTCATTCCTTTTTAGTGCCAATAGAAGGGCAATTAATTGGAAAACGGTAGGGATTGGTCTGACCTTACAGCTTCTAATTGCCATTGGGGTCCTAAAAGTGCCCTTGGTACAGCTTATTTTTGAGAAGGTAGGACAGGTTTTTGTGAGCATATTGGATTTTACCCGCGTTGGTAGTAAGTTCTTGTTTGAAGGCTTGGTGGTGGACATGGATACTTTCGGATTTATTTTCGCATTTCAAGTGCTCCCTACCATTATATTCTTTTCTGCGCTCACCTCGGTATTGTTCTATTTGGGCATCATTCAGAAAGTGGTTAAAGGCCTAGCTTGGTTATTATCAAAATCACTGGGCATTTCTGGTGCTGAAAGTCTTTCCGTTGCCGGGAATATTTTTTTGGGTCAGACTGAAGCTCCCTTATTGATCAAGGCCTATTTGGAAAAAATGAACCGTTCAGAAATCTTCTTGGTCATGGTGGGAGGCATGGCTACAGTTGCAGGTGCGGTTTTGGCCGCCTATATAGGTTTTTTGGGAGGTGATGACCCTGCACTCCGATTGATTTTCGCAAAACACTTGTTGGCAGCTTCGGTAATGGCAGCTCCGGGCGCCATTGTGGTTTCCAAAATTTTATATCCGCAGACTGAAAAAGTAAATACCGACGTAAACGTTTCCTCAGAAAAAATTGGAGCCAATATCTTGGATGCTATCTCCAACGGAACCACAGAAGGTCTCAAATTGGCCATGAACGTAGGTGCCATGTTGTTAGTCTTTGTAGCCTTTATTGCCATGATCAACGGTATTCTTGGGCTTATCGGAGACTGGACCACCCTCAATAGCTGGATTGCGGACAACTCCCCCTATGATAGTTTCTCCTTAGAAGCCGTTCTGGGAACAGTTTTTGCCCCATTGATGTGGTTAATCGGTGTAGCCAACGAGGATATTATGCTCATGGGGCAACTATTGGGCATAAAACTGGCTGCTAGTGAATTCGTAGGATACATTCAACTGGCAGAATTAAAGGACATGACCAGTAATCTGCATTTTACTTATAACAAATCTGTAATCATGGCCACCTATATGCTTTGCGGATTTGCCAATTTTGCTTCGATAGGCATACAGATTGGAGGTATTGGCTCCCTAGCCCCCGGTCAGCGTAAAACACTTTCAGAATTTGGTATGCGTGCTGTTTTGGGAGGGTCCTTGGCCTCCCTACTTTCCGCCACCATAGCAGGGATGATTTTGGGTTAATTCCGTTGATAAAATCTTCATAAGTCAGTCAACACTCTTTTTCCTTAGTTCGATACTTAAAGTATCTTAGACAGATTATTTTTCTGTCACATCGAGCGCAGTCGAGATGTCTTTTGAGATTTCTCTTCGCTAAGCTCGTTCGAAATGACAAGTGATATTTGAAAAGGAATGAAACAATACCACGACTTATTAAAACATGTACTAGAACACGGAAACCAAAAAGGTGACCGTACTGGCACAGGAACATTGAGCGTTTTTGGCTACCAAATGCGGTTTGACCTCTCAGAAGGATTTCCAATGGTGACCACCAAAAAATTACACCTCAAATCCATTATTTATGAGTTGCTATGGTTCTTAAAAGGAGACACCAATGTAAAGTACCTGCAAGAGAACGGCGTTCGTATCTGGAACGAATGGGCAGATGAAAATGGTGATTTGGGGCCTGTTTATGGGCATCAATGGCGTAACTGGGACAGCGAGGGGATAGATCAAATAAAAGAAGTCATTGAAACTTTAAAAACCAACCCGAACAGTCGTAGACTTTTAGTCTCTGCTTGGAATCCTAGCGTATTGCCCGATACTTCAGTATCCTTTGCAGAAAATGTGGCCAACGGCAAGGCGGCCCTACCCCCCTGCCATGCCTTTTTCCAATTTTATGTGGCAGATGGAAAACTATCCTGCCAACTGTACCAACGTAGTGCGGATATCTTTTTGGGAGTACCCTTTAATATTGCCTCTTATGCACTGTTTACCTTGATGATGGCACAAGTATGTGGTTATGAGCCAGGAGAATTTGTGCACACCTTTGGTGATGCCCATATCTATACCAACCATATGGAACAGGTGGAACTGCAATTGAGTAGAGAACCTAGACCCCTGCCTACCATAAAGTTGAACCCATCGGTAACAAACATTTTTGATTTTACCTTTGAGGATTTTGAACTGCTCAATTATGACCCCCACCCACATATTAAAGGAGTTGTGGCTGTGTAACGGTTGGTTATCCCTTTTAACATCTACTATGTTTAGAATTTATACATAAACATAATGTAAGAGAACAGATGAAAAATGTATTTATAATTTTAAGTTTTGCGGTTTTCATGTTAAGCTTCTCTAACGATGAAATCCAATTGAAATGGAATTTTGAAAACAAAAAAGCTATTATATATGATTATTCTCAAAAGATAGTTTCTTCCAACCCCTTTTTTAATGATAAAAAAGAACACACTCTTATTCATGGAAAGCTCAAAATAAAAATAAAGTCAGATGGATTGGCTGATGTGATTTTTATGAGTATGAAATCATATTCATTATCCGTTGATGAAAAGGGAGATGAAGTCAAGAAAGATTCTATGGAAATGCCAAACACTGTATTGTTTCAAGATATGAACATCTTTGGCCAAATTGACAATACATCAAATGCTATGCTCGCAAAAACATTATTTCCTATTCCCTTAGAAAAAATTTCAACTGGACAATTTTCAAACATTAAAATGAATTTTCCATTTAATTACTTTGGAAATAATCTTAATGTAAAGGGGTTTAATCAAATAAAGATTGCTGAAATGAAAGGAGAGGAATTTCATCTGGAATCCCTAATTGATGTATCTGAACTAAATTTTCCGGAAGAAATTGAACAAGACAAAGATTTATTCTGTTTTCTAAAGGGAAAATCTAACCATATATTCAATTCCAAACAAAATCTATTTACAAGTGGAAATTTAAACATTGAAATGCAATATGGAACTAAGGAAATGGATTCTATTTCCTCTATAACTAAAGCTAAGAAAATTATGGGAATGAATACTAACATTCAATTTGAGTTAATAGATATTATCAAATAAAACATTACCCGTTCCGATTTCCTCAATCAATTATTCAAAAAGGAGTACACCCCCTCAAAACCCAAACAATTCCTTTAATGGCCGAGGCCACCTGCTGTATTTCCCTTCGGGAAAAGGTATCTTCCTCCACATAGAACAGCATTTCCACCCCAAGATCCAAAATATTGGCCAATTCGGTTGGGGAACCATAGCCCTCCTCAATAAGATATTCCAATTGTTGTAGTTGTTCTTTTTCCAAGGACATTAAAAATTAGCAGTCAAATTTATCCCCTATTTTTATAATAAGGGTCATAATAAATTATGACCTTTGTTAAAATGCAACTCCTTCATGGAACACCATATCGATGATCATATCACCCTGGTTCCCATAAGTCTGGACTATGTGGAGGACATGTTTGCCAGTTTTGATGAGGAGGTGATCCAATTTCTACCCTTGGACAATCCACCCGCCCGAGTTGAAGAGACCAAAGCTTTTGCAGAGCATTCCATCACCCAAATGCAGCAAGGCAATGACCTGGTTTGGGTAATTTTGCACAACAACAGCTTTGCTGGCTGCTGCGGCATTCACTCTATTCCCACCAAGCAACCGCACTTTGGATTATGGATCAAAAAAGAAATACAGGGCAAAGGGATAGGTAAAAAAGTGGTTAGTTACATGCTCCATTGGGGCATAAAAAACCTGGAGGTGGAGTACATCAAATACCCTGTAGACCAAAGAAATATCAAAAGCATCAAGTTGATAGAGGGGTTGGGTCTTACCCTTGCCGACCACTACACCATGGGCAATGTAAAAAAACTGGCTGTGGATGAGTATCGATTGTACAAATAGTAACCTCTTAAAACCTCAAAATGCAAAAAATGTCTGAAATATCTATACAAAAGGCTGCGCAGATTGCAGGGGTTTCCATAGTGCTTATGACCCTGGCAGCCGTCGCCGCCACTGATTTGACCATAGGCCCCCTTATTGTATCCGGCAATGCAACGGCCACGGAAGAAAACATAAGGGCCTCTGCAATGACCTTTAGGCTGGGGGTGCTCAGTTGGATCATCATTTTGGTTTGTGATGTTTTTGCGGCCTGGGGACTTTATGAATTCCTAAAGCCCGTGAACAAGGGCCTGTCATTGATCTCGGCTTGGTTACGATTGGTCTATGCAGCTATTTTGGGGGCATCCATGCTCAATTTGGCCCACATTCTTGTGCTCATCAACAATGAAAACTACGTGTCGGCATTGGGGACACAGGTCTTGTTTTTTATGGATTCATTTGAAAGCTTATGGTCTCTAGGTTTGCTGGTCTTCGGGTTGCACATCTTCCTTGTGGGGTATTTAACATGGAAATCGGGCTATGTCCCAAAAATCCTGGGCATCTGGTTGATCATAGGTTTCTTTGGGTATATGATTACCCACCTTTCCGGTCTTCTCCTCCCCCAGTTTTCCAATTTCAACAAAATAATGGGGTGGATTTTTATAATACCCATGCTTGGCGAAGTAGCCCTCGGATTATGGTTAATAATCAAGGGCAGAAAAATTGTCTTACAAAGTAAAAACACCCGGACCTAAGCCCGGGTGTCTGCAAACGAACAATTAAAGCAACCTTCTAACTTTCTTTTTCAATTTTTAGTTTCTTGTCACCATAATACTATTGGAGACACCATAGAAACCATCTAAATTATTCAGGTTCATGCCCGCTTGTAAACCTGTTAACCCATCTTCGTAGGTCAAATGCCAGATTAAACATATGCCAACGCCTGCTGCATCAAAATCAACACCCTCCACTGCTTCTAAAGTCGGTGGCAAGCCAAGAATATTGTATTGGTCATCCGTAATCACATAAGTTTGGTTGGTTCCGGTCAATTCGGAAGCGTCCAAACTGATTCCGCTTACCATATCGGGAGTACCGTCCACGGTAATGGTAAAAGGACCTCCAGACAAGGTTCCGGCACTAAGTGCATTTCGGTTCACAGTAACGGAATTGGAAAGACCGTAGAAACCATCCAGATCAGCAACATTTTTACCTGCCTCCAATCCTACAAGTCCATCTTCGTAGGTGATGTGCCAGATTAAACAGACTCCAACACCTGCAGCGTCAAAATCAACACCTTCCACTGCTTCCAAAGTCGGTGGCAAGCCAAGGATATTGTTCTGGTCGTCCGTAATTACCAAACGTTGCAAGGAACCTGTCAGTTCGGTAGCATCCAAACTGATTCCACTTACCATATCCGGTGTGCCGTCCACGGTGAAGTTGTATGGCCCACCTGTCAAAGATCCGGCATTGAGCGCGTTTCGATTTACAGTGACGGAGTTGGAAAGACCGTAGAAACCATCCAGATCAGCAACATTTTTACCGGCCTCCAATCCTACGAGTCCATCTTCGTAGGTGATGTGCCAGATCAAGCAGACTCCAACACCTGCAGCGTCAAAATCAACACCTTGCACTGCTTCCAAAGTCGGCGGCAAGCCGAGAATATTGTTCTGGTCGTCCGTAATTACCCAACGTTGCAAGGAACCTGTCAGTTCGGTAGCATCCAAACTGATTCCACTTACCATATCCGGTGTGCCGTCCACGATAAAGTTATATGGTCCTCCTGCCAGAGATCCTGCATTAAGCGCATTTCGGTTCACAGTAATGGAATTGGAGAGGGCATAGTTACCACTGAAATCGGACACATTGCTTCCAGCCTCCAATCCAGTCAACCCATCTTCGTAGGTCAGATGCCAGATGAAGCAAATCCCTACGCCTGCGCCATCAAAGTCCACTCCTTCAACAGCCTCAAGAGTTGGGGGTAATCCCAAAATATTGTTGGCATCATCAGTAATCACATAGGTTTGGTTTGTTCCGTTCAAACCGGTGTCATCCAGAGTAATGCCGCTTACCATATCTGGAGTTCCATCAACGGTAAAAGAGAAAGGTCCACCAGAAAGTGTTCCAGCATTTAGACCATTCCGGTTTACCGTAATAGAGTTGGAAAGGTCATATTCACCCGTAAAATCATCAGTGTTCATCCCTACTTCCAAACCTGTAAGTCCATCCTCGTAGACCAAGTACCAAATAAAACATACTCCAGTACCCGCGGCATCAAAATCAACACCCTCCACATCTGATAGCGTTGGAGGAAGTCCCAAAATGTTGTTGGCATCATCGGTAATCACATAGGTGCGATTACTATCAGGTGAATTGCCCGGCTCTATGGTAATCCCAGTCACCATATCTGGGGTTCCATCCACAATAAAGGTAAAAGGCCCACCAGATAGGGTGCCTGCATCCAATTCAACAGGTTGTGGTTGTTGGTCATCGTCCTCGCTGCACGAGAACATTAGAATTCCGATACCAAAAAGTATCAATAAAGATTTTAAGTTGTTCATGTTCTTGTTTTTTATGATTGCAGGACAAAGGAAGAACGAAGTTGTTGCAGAAGTATCACAGAAAAATAAAGATTCCTTAACTATTGATTTTCAGCTATTTAATTCTTTAAGCATTAAAATTTGTAAAGAATTGCACCAAAAGTGGACTGTTAGTAAAGGATTGGCCCAAAACATTATGTGAAATGGTGAACTTTCTGTGATACTTAACATTTTTATTTGTTGAACAATGAAAAAAGTACTCATCGTAGAAGATGATTTGGAAATCATCAGTCTTTTGGAAATCCATCTTAAGGATTTGGGCTGTCAGGTATCAACTGCTGATCGAGGTGATGTTGGACTACAAAAGGTTATCGATGAAAAACCGGACCTTATTATTTTGGACGTAATGCTTCCAGGAATGGATGGTATAGAGGTTTGTCAAAAAATCAGGGCAAAGAATATTTTGTCTCCTATCATGATGCTCACAGCACGCTCCGAAGAAATTGACAAAGTTTTAGGGCTCGAAGTTGGAGCCGATGACTATTTGACCAAACCTTTCAGTGTTCGCGAATTCATTGCTCGTGTAAAAGCTATTTTCAGAAGGCAAAAAATGGACATTCCAGAATCTGACCCTGAAAAGAACCCTAAACTTATGGAGTTTGATATCCTTTCCATTGATATTGACATGCGAAAGGTGCTCCTAGATGGTAAAAAAATAGAGCTCTCACCCAAGGAATTTGAACTTTTGGTACTTCTTTCAACCAATCCAGGAAAGAGTTACGACCGTTCAAAACTCCTAAATATGATTTGGGGTTACGATTTTCAAGGCTATGAGCATACAGTTAACTCCCATATCAATCGACTTCGCTCCAAGATAGAACCGGATATGAGCAATCCCAAGTTTATTTTAACCACTTGGGGTGTAGGCTATAAATTTAATGAGGAGCTAGTGGAAGCATAACCAATCCAACCCATGAAAAACAACATACTTTCCATAAGGTTTATCCTAAAACTGACACTTTCATTCCTTACCATACTGTTGTTGGCAGGTATTGGCTATACCATCACCTCCATTTATTTGTCCAACAAATACTTTTACGAGACCACCCAACGGTTACATGCCAATCTAGCCCAAGACCTCATCGATGAAAAATTTAAAAATTCCCACCCATTCGATTCAACCGGGGCAGTGAACAAAGCTCTTTTTGGAGACCTCATGCATGACATGATGGCCGTTAACCGGGCAATTGAGGTGTACCTTTTGGATGAAGAAGGGTATGTTAAATACTCTGTGGTACTGGACCATGATGCACCTGAGACCAAACAAAAAAGGGTAAACCTTGCTCCCATTGAAAAGTTCATCAATGAAAAGGGGAGCAATTATACCCTGGGTGACGACCCCAAAGATTTATCCAAACAAACCATTTTTTCAGCGGCTCACTTCTCCAAAAACGGACAGGAAGGCTATATGTACATCATCTTGGCGGGTGAGGATTTTTTGGCCACCCGCAGTGATCTGTTCAACAGTTATTTTATGCGATTGGGGCTCGGCGGTTCTATATTGACTTTGATTTTTGCCACTCTTTTGGGGGTACTGGCCATTTGGTACCTCACCAGAAGCCTTAGAAAAATCATCTATGCCGCCAAACGGTTCCAGCAGGGTGATTTGCAATATCGAATTGAAAATGCAGAGAAAACCGATCTGGCCAATGTTGCCAGTACCTACAATAGCATGGCAGACACCATCTTGTCTGATATTGAAAAAATAAAATCCGTGGAACAACTAAGGCAAGAGCTGATTGCCAATATTTCACATGATCTAAGAACACCACTATCCATTATACAAGGCTATATTGAAACACTGCACATGAAAGACGCCGAACTTTCATCCGAAGAACGGGCAAAGTACCTTCAGACAGTTACCCGTAGCAGTGAACGGCTTTCCAAACTGGTCTCCCAGCTTTTTGAATACTCAAAGCTGGAGGCCAACCAAATTGAACCTGAGAAGGAACCTTTCCTGATCAGTGAACTGGCCAACGACATCCATAGAAATTATTCGCTATTGGCCGAAAAAAAGAACATTGACCTTCAACTTTCCATGCAAGAGGGCATACCCCTGGTATTTGCCGACATTTCGCTGGTAGAGCGTGCCATTCAAAATTTAATGGACAATGCGCTAAAGTTCACCCCTGAAGGTGGGAAGGTCACCGTTAAAATAGAAACCATGGACAACGATGTACAGGTAACCATACAAGATTCCGGTCCAGGAATTAAAAAGGATAACCAGGCATTGATTTTTGAGCGCTACAGACAAACCAAAATTGGCCAAGAGAAAGAAGGTACCGGTCTTGGTCTAGCCATCGTAAAGAAAATCATGGAAATACACGATAGCAGCATCAAAGTTTTTAGCAAGCCTGAGGAAGGCACTTCCTTTACTTTTAGCCTTCCTGTATATTCCATGGCCTAAACCATTATTCATTATCTTTAAAGAGTAAACTTAAACAATGATTCTAACTGATTCCCTGTTGGATTTCTTTTTGGAAACCCGTAAGCACACCGAAACTTTGTGCGAACCTTTGGAAATTGAAGACTATGTGGTTCAACCCGTGGTAGATGTGAGTCCACCCAAATGGCACTTGGGGCATACCACCTGGTTTTTTGAGGAATTTATCTTGAAGCCACACCTTCAAAACTATCAACTGTTTGATGATGACTTTTCATTTGTCTTCAACAGTTATTATGAAACGGTTGGGAAGCGGGTGATTCGGTCGGACCGCGGAAACCTCTCTAGACCTTCAGTAAAAAAAGTGTACGAATACCGAACTTATGTTACGGAGGGCATCAAAAAGCTTTTTTCTGAAGCGCAAAATGATGAGCTCAATTCCCTGTTGGAAATTGGAATTCACCATGAGAAGCAACATCAAGAGCTGTTGTTGACCGATATCAAGTATATTTTGGGAAACAACCCTCTTTTACCAATCTATTCGGACACCTTTCAGGACCATCCTGTGGAAACCCATCAACAGGACTGGATTTCTATGGAAGAAGGCATCTATGAAATTGGGCACGACTCTTCGGAATTTTGTTATGACAATGAGCTGGGAAGGCATAAAGTGTATCTACAGCCCTATCACATTTCAAACAAACTGGTCACAAATAGCGAATATCTTGAATTCATTGAAGCCGGCGGATACCAACGTTTTGACCTATGGCATGCCGAAGGATGGGATTGGGTGAACCAAAACCAGATTTCCGCTCCCTTTTATTGGCACAATGTAGATGAGAAGTGGCACCATTACACCTCCCATGGACTCAAAAAAATTGATCCCTATGCCTCCATAACCCATATTTCATATTTTGAAGCTTTTGCCTACGCCCAATGGAAAGGGTATAGAATTCCCACGGAATTTGAATGGGAAGCCGCCCAGGCATTTTTTCCTTGGGGCAAACGTTGGGAGTGGACAGAAAGCGCTTATTTGCCCTATCCCAATTATCAAAAAGCAGATGGAGCTCTTGGTGAGTACAATGGAAAATTCATGGTAAATCAAAAAGTACTTCGTGGAGGCTCTGTGGCCACACCGGAAAAACATACCCGACCTACATATAGAAATTTTTTCCACCCCCATTTAAGATGGCAGTTCACCGGATTAAGACTTGCCAAATAAATACGACATAGCTTTTATGCAAAACAAGAACATTCCCTCTTTTACCTCCATTTTTGAACAAGAGGTTTACGAAGGACTAACAACCTACCCCAAACACCTATCATCAAAATATTTTTATGACGAAGTGGGTGACAAACTTTTTCAGGATATCATGGCCATGCCGGAATACTATCTCACCGATAGTGAGTTCAACATTTTGGAAAAGCACAAAGAGGATATAGTACAACTTTTTTCAAATGATGGTCCTTTTAGCCTGTTTGAGCTTGGCGCAGGTGATGGAAAAAAGACCAAAATTTTGCTTCGCCATCTTGTAGATCAAAATATTGTTTTTGATTATCGGCCCATAGATATTAGTCAAAATGCATTGGACAATTTGGAGGTTTCCATTAAAAAGGAAATCCCAGAGGTTGAAATCAATACCATTCAAGGCACCTACTTTGACACCCTAAGGGACATCAACAAAATCAATGGCAAAAGAAAGGTCATCTTGTTTTTGGGATCAAATATTGGCAACCTTCTTCACGAAAAGGCAGTTGAATTTCTTCAAGAGCTACGAGATTCAATCAATGAACAGGATTATGTGTTCATTGGCTTTGACATGAAAAAGAATCCCCAGACCATTTTGGATGCCTATAATGACAAAGCGGGAATCACAGAAGCATTCAACAAAAATCTTTTGGCAAGAATAAACAGGGAAATGGGCGCTGACTTTGACCTGGACAAGTTTTTACATTGGGAGGTTTATGATCCGGAGACCGGAACTGCCAAAAGTTATTTGGTCTCCAAAGAAGACCAACATGTTTTTATAGAAAATCTTCAACTTAAGGTATCCTTCAAAAGCTGGGAAACCATACACACCGAAATTTCCCAAAAATATGACGATGAAGTGGTGGAATGGCTAGCTTCAAAAGCTGGTTTGAAAGTTGTGAGTTCTTTTACCGACAATAAGGTAAGTTACAAGAACTATATTTTTAAGAAATAAGCTATGAAAGCCATTTGGAACAATACAGTAATTGCTGAAAGCAATGATACAGTTGTGATAGAGAACAACCACTACTTTCCTCCAGAAAGTGTAAAAAAAGAATTTTTTAAAACAAGTGAGACCCATACTACCTGTCCGTGGAAAGGTGTTGCATCTTATTATACCATTGAAGTGGATGGGAAGCAAAATTCGGATGCGGCCTGGTTTTACCCACAGACCAGTGAGTTGGCCAAATCCATTAAGGGATATGTTGCCTTTTGGAAAGGAGTCACTATTGAGGAATAAATCCTCAATAGCGACTTTTTTTAGATTAAAGCTCTAGCACTGCGTTCTCTGTACCAGCGTAGTCGTTCCACTGGTAACGATCTGCAGCCTCATCATTGATGTAAGCACCGTCAACCAGATATCTAAACTCGTAAGTATTCTCTTTAGGAAGGTCAAAAGTCCCTTTAAAGGTTCCGTTTTTTAGTTTTTTAAGCATGCTTCCTTTGGGGTTCCAGTTGTTGAAATCTCCAACAACGGCCACTTTGTTGGCCTCTTCTGCCGGAACAGTGAAAGTTACTTTGCACACCGGCTTGCTCTTTAGGTATTGTTTCTTTATTGCCATGGTCACAATTCTTTTAAAATTATAGAGCAAAACAATATATAAAACGTCTTATTTACAATAAGTTAAGTTCGATTTATCATATTGATAAAATGCCCATAACAATAGGATTACCTTTACAAAATTAGCCCGTGTTTTTTTTCAAAAAGGAATTTTAGTCATTAAGATTTCAGCATTTTGACAATGAGCTCTATTTCCTCTTCCGTGTTATAGAAGTGAAAACTCAACCGAATTCCTCCACCGCGGTAGGAACAGACCACATCTTGCTCGTTAAGTTTTTGGAACAATTGCTGATCTCCTTTTATGTTGAAAATTGTGCTATGGCCATCCCGATTCGCCACACTTTGTTCCAGCAATCCCATGGCAGTGAACTCCAATTTAGCCTTTTGGGAAAGCTTTTTTAATTGTGTTCCAATATGGGGCATTCCAATGGAGTCTAAAAATTCCAAGGAATATTTGAGGCTTCCAAAGTTCAGAGAGTCCAAATGTCCGGGTTCCAAATGCTTGCAAAATGGAAGATTGTTTCTTTTGGACCCGTCCCTATCCACGGAACCATTGCCTATGCTCTTTAGGTCAAAACGTCCTTTGATTTCATCCTTGACCATAACAAAACCGTTTCCAAAACCTGCCAACAACCACTTATAAGAGCTTGTGGCCAAAACATCGATTCCAGAATCCTCAAAATCAAATTGCTCAGTGCCACAAAACTGGGTGCCGTCCGCCATGATCAAAAGATTTGGGTGGTCATTCTTCAGTTGTTTCAGAAATTCCAAATCTATTTTTACTCCATTTATCCATTGCACCAAGCTCAACGCAAGCACATCAAATTTTCCGGTTTCTACTTTTTCCTGGATATTTTTTTCCAAATGTTCGTCTATCTCCACATAATCCCTATCGAAGCCTCTTGTCTCGAAAGGCCAATTCAATGAGGGGTAATCGTTATTGAGAAGCAATACATTTTGAATCTTGGGCAAACCTTCCAACAAAGTATTGAGCCCAAAACTAAAATTGGGCACCAAGGCTACATTTTCGGCTTTACAACCGAAAAAACTCCCAACTGTCTCCCGAATTTGAGGCATCTCCTCAAAACTCTTCATTTTCATTTTACTGCCCCCGATCAAATAATCAAGGTCATGTCCTTGCCTCCATTCCATCAAATCTTCACTTAAGAGTCCCGTAGCTGCCGTATTGGCGTAAATACATTGATTCAGGACTGGAAATTTCTTTCTTAAATTCTGCATTTCAGATGTTTTGGGATCAATTCAGTTATATTTGTTGTTAAAGATAGCCAATACATGTTGTCCTTCGGAAAAAAGAAAAAAACCGCTATAGATCTTGAGCAACACGAGCTTTTGGAACATGCGCAGCAACGCATCAAACAAAAAAAGCGATTATTCTCCCATTTGGTCATCTTTTTGATCGGTAGTGTTTTTTTGATTCTGATCAACAAAATTTTGAAATACGGTGAGGCTTACGATTGGTTCATTTGGGCCATTCTCTTGTGGGCCTTCCTGTTTATTTTGCATGCCTTCAACGTTTTTGTGACACATAGATTCATGGGGCAGGAATGGGAACGCACCCAGCGAGAAAGGTTGGTTGAAATGCAGAAAAAACGTATTTCTGAAATCCAGAAGGAAATAGAAACCGATTTCCCCTTATCCAAAATCAATAAAAAAAAAGAGTAGTGAAGCGACTGATCATTATTGCCGCTGCGGGTGAAAACAATGCCCTGGGCATAGACAATGACCTACCTTGGCACCTTCCGGATGACTTTAAACGTTTTAAATCGTTGACTTCTGGGCATAAAATCATTATGGGAAGAAAAACCCTGGAAAGTTTTCCAAAGGCGTTGCCCAAAAGGGAACATATTGTGGTCACCCGAGATAGGTCCTATACGCCAAAATTCCCTTGTGTTGTAGTTCATTCTTTGGAAAGTGCCACCGCTCTAGTGGGTGAAGATGAAACTGCTTTTATTATTGGTGGAGGAGAGATCTATCGTCAAGCCATGGATTTTGCCACGGATATTGAGCTTACAAGAATCCATGCTGATTTTGAAGCGGATACTTTTTTCCCTGAGGTAAATGATGCTGAATGGGAATTAATTAAAACGGAATATCATCCTTCGGATAATCGACACAAGCATGATTTCACCTATCTTACCTATCAACGGAGGTAAATATCAGAAGTCCAAATAGGAAACGTTGACATTGCTCCCTTCCAACAAACTCTTCAACACCTCTATTTCGGCATTGGAATAAAACACATCTGTTTTTTGATTAAGCTCTGACAACAATTCCTTGTTCTCCAAAACTGCCTTGGTCTGTCTTGCAACGGCTTCTCCGGAATCAATTATGGTTATGTGGGAAGGAAGTATTTCTTTAAGTACCGGTATGAGGTAAGGGTAATGTGTGCATCCCAAGACGAGACAATCAATATTTTGCTCCAACATTGGGTCCAAAAATTTTCGCAATAGCATTTTAGTTTCAGGAGTGTACACCTTCCCTGCCTCTACCAATTCCACTAAACCTTTTCCTTCTTGTTCCAATATGGTTATCCCTTCGGCAAACAATTTGGAGGTATTGTGAAACAAATGACTGGAGAGGGTCCCTTTTGTAGCCAAAACACCAACCTTTTTGGTTTTGGTATGAAGTGCGGCCGGTTTTATTGCAGGTTCAATACCAATGAATGGGACACTATAGTTTTCACGTAAATAGCCGATTGCATTTGTTGTGGCGGTATTACAGGCAACTACAATAATCTTGCAGTTCTTTTGAATGAGCAGTTCTGTGTTCTTTTTGCTCAGTTGAATAATTTCTTCCTTGGATTTTTCTCCATAGGGAGCATTTTTACTGTCGGCAAGGTAAATGGTAGTTTCATTGGGAAGCATTTTTCTTATTTCCTTCCAAATGGATGTTCCGCCCACGCCAGAATCAAAAATACCTATGGCTCTTTGCATGTTTAAAAATAGCTACTAATGTGCTTTTGACATAAAAAAACCGCTTTTCCTAAAGAAAAAGCGGTCTTGGTTTTTTTTTGAGTATTGATTAAAAGCCCAACTCTTGTTTTACTGCAGGCAATAAATCCTTTCCTTTTGACACGATCAGGCTCAACCCTGGGCTAGCATCGATTACGTAATCGAAACCTTGGGCGGCAGCGACTTTTTCAATGGCGGCTTTTGCCTTCTCGGAAATGGGAGCAAACAATTCTTGTTGCTTTTTCTGCATTTCTTGAACCGCAGCTTGCTCAGCCTCTTGGATGTTCTTCTCAAAACCTTGTAGCTCTACTGCTCTTTTTTGGTTTTCCTCTTCAGATTTTGAAGTGGCCTCATTAGAGTACTGGGTATATTTATTCTTTAATTCCGTCATGGAACTCTCAATATCAGCTCTGTAAGTTTCCTGTAGCTTTTTCAATTCTGCTTGTGCTGCTTTCATCTCCGGCATTTCAGACAACAATTGCTGCACGTTGATATGGGCAACTTTACTCTGAGCATTTACAAACCCCGTAGCAGCTACAAATAAAATAAGAGCTACAGCAATTTTCTTTACATTTTTCATAATCCTAAGTTACTATTTTGAATGTTAATTTTAGTGTTTCAATATTATTGTTGTATTGAATCCTTTGGTTGTTCCTGCGCTTTTTTTCGCTCTTCCAATTTTGCTTGTCTTTTGGCCTCGCGCTCTTCCAATAATTTCTTTCTTCTTGCCTCGTAAGCTTTCTTCCTTTCTTCCCGCAGTCTTAACTGTTCTTCTCTTCTTTCATCAGCGGCCTTTGCCTTTGCATTTCTTGCTTCTTCAGCTTGGGCCTGACGCTCTTTCAAGGCCTCGCTTATCTCTTCTTCCGCGGCAGATTCCTCTTCCTTAAATTTCTCCAACCTATTCTGCTCTTTCTGTTTTTTGTTTGATTTGCTCACTTTTCTTGTTCGAGCTATCTCCCTTAAAACCAAGTCGCTGATATCGTGCCTTTTTTCGGAGTACAACATTACAACATCTGCGGATTTATCGAAAATAAAATCATATCTTTTATTTCCTCCTATTTTCTGGACTTCATTGAAAACCTGATCTTGAATCGGCTGTATCAGTAATCGTTTCTGAAGAACCAAATCTCCTTGAGGTCCAAAACGGTCTTGCTGATAATCCAACATCTCTGTCTCCAAAATCTGGATTTCCTCTTCGCGCTCAGCTATCAATTCATCCGTCAACAATACTTTTTCCGCCATTAAATCCTTCTTCATTTGCTCAATTACACTTTGTTTGAGCTCAATTTCCTGTTTCCACTTTTCAGCCTTGTTGTTCAATTGTTCGGTAGCATCTCTATATTCTTCGACATTTTCAAGAATATATTCCATGTCCACGTAACCAATTCTTACTCCCCTTTGGGAAAACCCGTAAAAGGAGACCAACAAAACAAGTAATGGCAAAAGAACTTTGGTATTCATCTTTAATTCCGCTTTTTACGTAGAAAATATCGTGCCAAAATAACTAATTAATTTAAAATGAGTTATTTAAAAATTGTTAAGCCACTATTTTCCTTTGATTAAAACTGCTGCCCGATGATGAAGTGCGTTTGCCAGCCGCTTGGTCCAAGCGATCCTGGTCTGGCATCTGTATCAAAGCCATAACCAAAATCGATTCCCAACAGACCGAATGCCGGCATAAAAATACGTAGCCCCACTCCGGCAGATCTTTTTAATTCAAACGGATTATACTCATTAAAATTGTTGAATGCGTTACCTGCTTCCAAAAATGAGAGCGCATAGATAGATGCTGACGGCTTAAGCGTTAACGGATATCTAAGTTCCAAGGAAAATTTATTGTATATGGTACCACCGTCTTGTTCTTGCCTTCCAGTAATTGGATTGGTAATGAACGGTGTAAGGGAACTGTTTTCATATCCTCTTAACTGAATCACATCCCTACCATCTAAAGTAAAGTTTCCTAAACCATCTCCTCCAACAAAAAATCTCTCAAAAGGAACATTACCAATATCATTATTATAGCTTCCCAAGAATCCAAATTCCGCATTGGTACGCAATACCAGCTTATCCACTAGATTGGTATACCAGTCGCCCTTAAATTTAACCTTGTAAAACTCCAACAGCTTAAAGCGCTCCTCCTCCATTCTTTCCAATTCGTCACTTAGCTCCTGAAATTCCAGCTGTTCTTCAACATCTGTAGGATTAGCCCCGATTTCAAAAAGTCTTTCTGTAGTAGTTTCAATGTCGTTCTTAAGCCTTTTGTAATCTTTTGAGCTAAAAAGTGAGTATGGCGGTGTAAATTTTGCTGTCAACTCAAAGTTGGAGCCATACAAAGGAAAAATTCTACTTGGACCTTGTGAACTTCTGGAGATTCCGATGGTATAGTTCAAGGAGTTGGAACTTCCGTTTCCAAAATTGAAAAGTCCATTGTTAAAGTCATTGAAATCGTATAGTTGATAACTCAACGCATGTGAAATGGTGAAGTAATCATCTGGCCATTGCACCCTTTTGGCAAGACCCGCAGAAATTCCTGTAATCGCGAATCCCCGACTTCTATCTACATCCAATCTACCTCCACTATCAAAGTTAGTGGCAAATTGTTGTGTTCTGGATAATGACAAGTTAAACCTCACAGGTTTTTTACCTCCCAGCCAAGGTTCAGCAAAGTTTAGACTGTATACACGGAAAGTCCTACTGGCCTGCAAACGCAAAGCAAAAGTCTGCCCATCTCCCATTGGAACAGGTTTATAGGCTTCTCCATTAAAAATGTTCTTCAGGGAAAAGTTACTAAAGGACAATCCCAAAGTACCGATGAAACCTCCACCACCGAAACCACCTTGCAGTTCTATTTGGCTGGAACCGGCTTCCACAAGGCTATATTTTATATCTACCGTACCTGCGTTGGGGTCAGGGTTTTGAATATCTGGAACTATTTGCTCGGCATCAAAAAAGCCAAGTTGTCCCAGTTCCCTAATACTTCTTACAATATTATCCTTGCTGTATTTTTGTCCCGGTCTGGTACGAAGCTCCCTAAAGATTACATGATCATTGGTCTTGTCGTTTCCAACAACGGTTACGTGGTCAAGAAAAGTCTCCTTACCTTCTATAATCCTGATCTCAAAGTCAATTGTATCGTTTACAGCAGAAACTTCCACCGGATTAATACTAGAAAACAAATATCCGTTGTTTTGATACAGGTTGGTCAAATCCTCAGCATCGGGCTTGGTGTCATCCGCTATACGTTTTTTTAGCAACACTCCATTGTATGTGGAACCTTTTCTAATTCCGAGTACCTGGCCCAATTGTCTATCCGTATAGACCGAGTTTCCAACAAAGTTGATGTTCCCAAAGTAATATTTGTTCCCTTCCTCAACTTTGATCTTTAAATCGATATTGTTCTCATTGACTTTTACGAAAGTGTCTGAAAGGACACGTGCATCCCTATATCCTCGTTCTGCATAAGCATCCACCAAGCTGGAGAGATCCTCTTTGTAGTCAGCTGCAATATATTTTGATTTCTTCCAGAATCGATAGAACTTTTTCTTCTTGGTCTTTTTCAGCGATTTGCGAAGTCTTTTATCTGAAAGTTTATCGTTGCCTTCAAAGGAGATACTTCTAATCTTTACCTTATCACCTTTGTTGACATTGATTACCATATTTTGGGTGTTGGTCCCAGAAGTATCCGCTGCGGTGGCAATATTTACCGTAGTGTTTAGGTAACCCTGTTTCTTGTATTTATTTTGAAGGTAGTTTTTTGTATTTGCAATAAGACTTTCCGTGATTTTCTTGCCTTTTTTAAGATCGGTATCGTTTAAGATATCTTCAACCTTTCTCTTTTTAACACCATAAACGGTAACGTTTGCCAATGTTGGACGTTCTAGAATATTCAATTCCAAGAAAATATTGTCACCTTCAATCTTGGTATAGTACATTTCAACATTACTGAACAGCTCCAAGCCCCATAATTTTTTAATCACAGCACTTATCTCGTCACCGGGAATGGTAATGGGCTGACCAATTCTGAGACCGGTATACGTCTTTACGGTCTGGGCATTGTAACTCTGAAGGCCAGTTACCTCAAGACCACCCAAAATATAGACCTTTCCGTCTTCAAAGGAGGTTTCCTGAGCAAAGCCTTGGCCCGTAAATAATAGTAATGTAAAAAATAGAATTAGGTAAGGCCGAGTGAAGTTTGTTATACCTTTAATTGAGTTGTTCGCTAGTTTTTCCAAATCGTCGTTCTCTATTTTGGTAACTTAATATTGCTTCTACCAAATGATGCTCACTAAAATCAGGCCAAAATACATCAATAAAATATAATTCGGCGTATGCTATCTGCCAAAGTAAAAAATTGCTTATCCTTCGTTCACCACTGGTACGGATAAGCAAGTCCACATCTGGCATGAAATGCGTGTAAAGATGAGTATTTATAACGGTTTCGTCAATATTTTCAGGTGAAATTATATTATTTTTAACTTTGGTAGCAATCTCTTTTACAGCGGTTTTAAGTTCTTCCCTAGACCCATAGCTCAATGCCAAGGTAAGGGTGGTTCCCGTGTTTTTTGATGTTTGTGAAATAACTTCAGAAAGTTCTTTTTGTGCCTTGGAAGGCAAGGCTTCTATCCTACCAACTGCTTTTAGTCTAATATTGTTTTTGTTGAGGGTTTTTAGCTCTTTGCGAAGTGAGGCCACCAATAGTTTCATTAAGGTCTCCACTTCCAATTTGGGCCGATTCCAGTTTTCTGTGGAAAATGCATAGAGCGTCAAGAATTGTATTTGCAGTTTGGCACAGTTTTCCACGGTCCTTCTAACCGCTTCTACACCATTTTCGTGTCCGAAAATGCGAAGTTTTCCGCGTTGTTTGGCCCATCTACCATTACCATCCATGATAATGGCCACATGTTTTGGAAGGTTGTTAGTGTTTACGTCCTCTAGCGTGTGCATTTTACTGAAAACAATCCTGGCAGGGCTTGCGTCCAAAGGTATACGTTAGCGTAAAACCTGAAAAGACATACCAGTCATCGCTCAATATATTGCCGAATCTAAATTGCTCAAAATTGGAGCCTTCTGGGTTACTTGCGTCCAAATTGTCCGTAAAAGTATACCTAGCTCCAATCTCGGCGCCAAGAATCAGGAATTGGTTTAACCGATACTTTGCCCCAACCGTCATTGGAATTGCAAAACTACCTTCTTTTTGGTTAATATCCTGCACTTGAAGGGCATCAAAATAATTAAAATCGTACCTAAAGTAGGTCAAACCCGTATAAAGATAGGGTGTAAAGGCCGGTCCGAGCTTGTGAAGATTATATTCAACATAGTTAAATTCTATACCCACAGAGGCTTCCAGAATGGAATTGTCCATCACATAGTCGCGTTGTCTTCTTGAAGATTTGCTGGATTTGGAGTCATCTGCGGTAAAGTCACCATACAGCACACTGGCTCGCCATGCATATCTTTTGCTCTTGTTCCATTTAAATATGCCTCCAAAAGCTGGTCCAGATGGTAATATGAAGTTGGTTCGTCCCACATCACCGATCATATTGGTTCCTCCCGCGAAGATACCAACCTCGTAGGTCTGGGCACTCACCTTTAGCACACCACACAGAAAAATAGCCAAAACTATCCGCATACAATCAAAAAATTACACATGTTTAGGGAGTAAAGGAAAGTCTATAGATTTACTGTTATGCATGTTCTCCTTTGATAAACAGTTTTTAACTCCTTTTATTGTTTTTGAATGATTCAATTACGTTTATCTTCTCCCCAAAGTAATTTATTGCGAAGTGTTTTTAGGAAGCTTTCTGATTTGTATTCTATCATTTTTACGGTAAAATCCGATTTTTTTATTCTTATTTCCTTTCCATTGGGGATATCTGCAATTCTAGAATCCAAAGAAACCAAATGGGTCTTTTCCCTTCCAGAGACTTTTAATCGTATTTGAGTGTCATCGGCAATGACCAACGGACGTGCATTTAGATTATGTGGCGCTATGGGTGTCAAGACCAAAGATTTTGCGCTTGGAGCTATTACCGGACCCCCACAACTTAATGAATAGCCTGTAGAGCCTGTAGGTGTAGAAACTATTAGACCATCGGCCCAATACGATGTGAGGTATTCATCATCCAACCAAGTTTCCACGGTAATCATGGAAGTGGTATCCTTGCGACTCACGGTGATTTCATTCAGGGCAAAGTTTAGATTCCCAAATTGGGAAAGACCCGAATCGGTATCCACTTCCACCAAGGTGCGTTCTTCCACAGTATAATGACCTGCCGAAAATTCAGTGACCACCTTTCTTACATCTTCCTTTTTAAAGGTGGAAAGAAATCCCAATCTTCCCGTGTTGACGCCTACTATAGGTATCCCTAAATCCTGAACATAGGTAACTGCCCTTAACATGGTACCATCTCCACCAAAACTGACAAACATATCAAAGGAACTATCAAGACCAGAGTTCTGGGAGAACTTACCAAATTCATATTCCGGCACTGACCGGGAAACCTGAGCCCCAAAACTCTCTTCCAGAAAAACCGATGCACCTACGCCTTGGAGCTCTTCAAACAACTCCTTTATATAGACCATATCGCCTTCTTGAAAGGCATATCCATATATCGCAACCTTCATGTTAAACGTTTAGGTATTTTTCCAGATAATCTGAGCGCTCTTTAAGATCTTCTAGAAACTGGTCATCGCTATTGCCAAATACAATGGTGTAGTTATATCTTCTAAAGGTTTGGGCCACCTCATTCAAGTTTTGGGTCCCAATTTTAAGCGTTATCTGCACCACATCATTTTGGGAATCGGTAATAAATGCGCCCAAAAGTCGTGCGTTGTTGCTCTCTACAATTTGGGCAATTTCACTAAAGGAATAGTCCTTCATTCCAGTAGCTACCACAAGAATAGCTCCGGGCTCCTTAAAAAAAGGAGTGTCAATGAACATTCCAACAACATCCTCTAGATCGTAATATCCGATAATTACGTGGTCCTTGTCCAAAACAGGCAAAATATTTGCCTCATTTCTAGAGAACATTTCCAGAACGTCCAACCACGAAGTTTCCTTGGTCACAAAAAAAGTTTCCAGCTCAAATCTAAAATCTTCAATTTTTTTATCCTCCTCAAAACAGGCAAGGTCGTTTTCAGAGAGCAATCCAATATAGACCCCATCCTCCGTCACTCCTACATGCGAAAAAGTGGTCTCTTCAAAAAAACGTATCACCTCCTTTAAGGTCTCGGAGACCTCAAAAACAGGTATGGTAGTTATGATCTGGCTCTGGATATGCATGACATTTCTATTAGGTGCAAAATACTAATTTTAAATCGCAAAAGGCGTGCCTAATTCTTATTTTTGCCTTTCTTAAAATGAACTTTATGACAAAGTTAAGCGTCAATATCAATAAACTGGCAACGCTTCGAAATTCCAGGGGAGGTAACATGCCGAATCTAATAACTTCTGCGAAGGACATAGAATCTTTTGGCGGCCAGGGCATCACCATTCATCCTAGACCGGATGAGCGCCATATCAAATATCAAGATGCGCGCGAACTCAAAGATGTGGTCTCCACCGAGTTCAATATTGAAGGAAACCCAATTCCAAAGTTTGTTGACCTTGTTTTGGAGGTAAAGCCCACCCAGGTAACGTTGGTTCCGGATGCAGAGGATGCCATTACATCCAACGCCGGTTGGGATACAATCAAACATAAAGACTTTCTTGTGGAGGTAATAGACACCTTCAAAAAGAATGGGATTCGTACTTCTATTTTTGTCGACCCCAATGTTGAGATGGTAAAAGGAGCGGCTGAAACTGGTACAGACAGGATAGAACTGTATACGGAGAGCTATGCGTTGAATTTTGCCAACGGAGAAAAAGAAAAGGGCATAAAACCTTTTGTTGAAGCCGCCAAGATGGCAAACAAGCTGAACCTAGGCATAAACGCAGGGCATGATTTAAATTTACAGAACATCAAATTCTTCAAGGAAAACATACCAGATTTGCTTGAGGTTTCCATAGGACATGCCCTAATTTGTGAATCCATTTATCTAGGTCTCGATAATGTCGTAAACATGTAT
Source organism: Flagellimonas nanhaiensis (assembly GCF_003382275.1). Classification (GTDB taxonomy): domain Bacteria; phylum Bacteroidota; class Bacteroidia; order Flavobacteriales; family Flavobacteriaceae; genus Flagellimonas; species Flagellimonas nanhaiensis. The sequence continues at coordinate 276,235 of NZ_QTJX01000003.1, read as the reverse complement.
TTACACCGATTGAAATGATGCCATTACTACATTCAAAAATATTGGGAGAGGGAAAACCCTTGCTCATTTTGCATGGTTTCCTCGGGATGTCCGACAATTGGAAGACTTTGGGCTCTAAATACGCCGAGAATGGATTTCAGGTCCATCTCATAGATCAACGTAACCACGGAAAGAGTTTTCATTCCCCAGATTTCGATTATGATTTTATGAGCACTGATGTGGAGCACTACATGGGCCACCATAACATAGAAAGCGCTGCCATCATGGGTCATTCCATGGGAGGAAAAACGGCCATGCATCTTTCCGTTGCGCAGCCAGAGCTTGTCAACAAACTTGTTGTGGCCGATATTGCACCCAAATTCTATCCTCCCCATCATCAACTTATAATAGATGCCCTGTTAGAATTGGATTTCAATCAGATCTCCAGCAGAAAACAGGCAGATGAAATGCTATCTCAAAATCTCGCGGATTTTGGAATACGTCAATTTTTACTGAAAAATCTATATTGGGTAGAACAGGGAAAATTAGGGTTACGATTCAATTTGGACGTACTTAAAAACAAAATGGAAGAGATTGGGGAAAACATCAATGCCACTTCCACCTACCAAAACCAGACCTTGTTTTTGCGTGGAGATCGTTCGGAATACATCCTTCCTCATGACTTCTCCCAGATACGAAAACATTTTCCAAGTGCAGAGATTGAAACTGTTGAGAATGCTGGGCATTGGCTACACGCCGAAAATCCACTGCAGTTTTTTGAAAAGACACTCTCCTTTCTGAATTCTTAATTTTACCCCCATTTTATTATGCATGCATAATTTTTTAATCCATTTTATTGTCTGAATGACAAATTTCACCTAGATTTGGTTAATTCTGATTTAACCATAATTTAACTTATACTAACTCAAACAGATTTCAGATATGAAAAAGTTTTATGCCTTACTTCCATTTTTAGGCTTATTCTTGATTGCATGTGAAGAAGATGACACCCCAATAAACACCGACCCAGATCCGGACCCCATAGTTTATACCGCGGGAACCGCAGATTTCTCAAAATATGTCGCAATAGGAAATTCCCTTACAGCAGGATTTTCGGATAATGCCCTTTTTATTGATGGGCAAGAGGCCTCGTTCCCTAATATGTTGGCCACCAACTTTGAACTAGTGGGTGGTGGGGCTTTTCAAATTCCATTTATGGCGGACAATCTAGGAGGAGCAACGCTCCAGGGCAACCCAATATTGGGCAATAGATTGTTCTTGGCCTTTACACCTGATGGACCAGCACCAACACCGGTTGCGGGACAGGGCACAACAGAAATTTCAACAAAACTTTCAGGACCGTTCAATAACATGGGTGTTCCAGGTTCAAAAAGCTACGAGTTGTTGGCACCAGGCTACGGCAGTGTTGCCGGCGTGGCCTTGGGCACGGCAAATCCGTATTTTGCAAGGTTTTCTTCTTCGGAATCCGCTACAGTGATTGGCGATGCAGCTGCACAGGGAGCAAGTTTCTTCTCTTTGTGGACCGGAGCTAATGACATTCTACTATATGCCACCAACGGAGGTTCAGGGGTAGATCAAACAGGTAATTTGGACCCTTCCTCCTATTCCAGAAATGATATTACAGACCCTACTGTTTTTGCAGGTTCCTTGGACGGCATCTTACAAACGATGACCGCAAACGGAGCAGATGGGGTAATCGCCAACATTCCAGATGTAAAGGATATTCCATTTTTCACTACTGTTCCACACAACCCGGTTCCTTTGGATGAGGCAACCGCAGCATTGGTTAACGGTGCCTACGCAGCATACAACCAAGGTATTGTGGGGGCATTTGCCTTTCTTGTGGGCATGAACGCAATATCCCAGGAGGATGCTGATGCTGAAATTGCAAAAAGAACCATTTCCTTTTCTGCAGGAGATACCAATGCCGTAGTACTCATTGATGAAGATTTAACAGACCTCACAGGAATCAACGCTGCCCTTGTAAGTATGAGACAAGCCACTGCAGATGATTTAATGGTGCTCACTTCCAGGACTTTTATTGGCACACTGGCCAATCCTTTGGACCCAACTTCCATAAATGGAGTTGCAGTGCCTTTGGCTGATCAATGGGTACTTACTCCTGAAGAGCAAGCCAATATTGAAAATGCCCTTATGGCGTATAACCAGACCATTGAAAACTTGGCCACGGCATACGATCTAGCGTTTGTTGACGCTAATGGGCTTCTAAATGACTTAAAAACCTCAGGTTTCCGGCAATCCGATGGAAGCACCGTAACGGCTACTTTTGCCACAGGTGGTGGATTTTCTTTAGATGGTGTACACCCTGCCCCTAGGGGATACGCAATTTTGGCCAATGCCTTTATTGCTGCCATCAATGGTAAATATGGTTCCAACCTTCCTTCGGTAAACCCATTGGATTATACGGGACTTTATATCAACTAAACAAACATATTTTCTTATCTTAAAGGCACCTTTAAAAGGTGCCTTTTTTGTACTCGCTAATTTAAAAACGGATTTCCATGAAGCTGATTATTAAACTTCTATTGAATGCCCTTGCAGTAGTTATACTTGCCTATATACTCCCAGGCGTCGGTGTAGACTCGATGATGACGGCAATTATTGTTGCTGTGGTATTGAGCTTGCTCAACTTTTTGGTAAAACCGATTCTCATTATTCTAACATTGCCCATTACCTTGGTTACGTTGGGACTGTTCCTTTTAATTATCAATGCGGTAATTATTCTCATCGCGGCCCATTTCATTTCAGGATTTGAAGTTGTCAGCATTTGGTGGGCATTGATTTTTAGTCTCCTGCTGTCATTTTTGCAATCAATTCTGCACTCCATTCTCAAAGAGGATAAATAGATTCTGTTTTTGTTGACATTCAACACTTTAAAAAGTTGCTGGCAAACTTAAAATGCATTACTTTTGCCACCCATTTTTGAATAGCAAACGAGTTTAGGAAATGAACATTACCAAAGAGCAGATTGACGAACTAAATGCAGTTGTAAAAGTTGCCATCAGCAAAGAAGATTACCAGGAGAAGGTTGATACTATCCTAAAGGATTATAGAAAACAAGCAAATATTCCAGGTTTCCGTAAAGGTCAAGTTCCCATGGGACTGATCAAAAAACAATATGGAAAGGCGGTTTTAGTAGATGAGGTGAACAAATTGTTGCAAGACAACCTAAACAAATATCTTACTGAGGAAAAATTGGATGTCCTAGGAAATCCACTTCCAAAACAACAGGAAGATTTTGACTGGGAAAGTGATAATTTGGATTTTGAATTCGAGTTGGGCCTTGCCCCAAGCTTTGATGTTAAGCTAAAGACCAAAAAAGCAGTTACCCAATACAAAATTGTTGCGGATAAAAAGATGATTGACGAACAAGTGGAACGTATTCAAAAACAATATGGAAAACTCGTTTCCAAAACAGAGGTAGGGAAGTCTGATGAGGTCACTGGAACATTCACCAATGAAGCCGAGGAGATAGAGAACAAGACCACTATTGAGCTTAGCAAAATAAAGGCCAAAAAGGCTTTGGATGCACTTGTTGGAAAAAAAGCAGGAGAATCTGTTACCCTTAAGACCAAGGGACTCTTTAAAGAAGATTACCTGTTGTCAAGCTCCTTGGGCATAGCCAAGGAAAAAGCAGAAAAACTGAATATAGAGGTGACCTTTACCGTAGAGGAAATCAATGAAAGACAGCCTGCGGCTTTGGACCAGGAATTGTTTGATAAGCTTTTTGGGAAGGATAATGTAAAAACTGAAAAAGAGCTTAGAGAACGAATCAAAGACGATTCTGAAACACAATTTGAACAGCAATCTGACCAGAAATTGTTGAACGATATCACCGAAAGGTTGATTGACGAGACCAAATTCAACCTTCCTTCTGAATTTTTGAAAAAATGGATTCAGATCAGTGGAGAAAAGATGCTGTCAGAAGATGAAGCAAGCGAAGAATTTGAAAAGTCTGAAAAAGGTCTTCGTTACCAACTTATCGAAGGAAAGATAATCCAAGAGAACGAGCTTCAGGTACAACTGGAAGAACTTAAGGAGTTTGCCAAAGGATTTATAAAATCCCAAATGGCACAGTATGGCCATCTAGATCCTAAGGAGGAAGAATTGGAGAATATCGCCACCCGAGTATTGGGCAATCAAGATGAAGTAAAAAGACTTTCTGAGCAGTTGATGAGCCAGAAGTTGTTGACGCTTTACAAGGAAAAATCCAATCTTAAGGTAAAAGAGGTCAATTACGAGGACTTCGTGAAGGAAGCTTACAGCTAGTTTCCCTAAAAGAAAATTAAGTATCTTTACGGTGCCGAAAAGCTTAGTTTTCGGCACCTTTTTTTTAAGATAAATCGAAGAAAATCCTATGGATTACGGAAAAGAATTCAAAAAATATGCTACCCAGCACCATGGGATCAACAGCATGTACTACGATCAGATTCTTAGTAGCATGTATCCCATGAACATGACCCCAAACATCATTGAGGAAAGACAATTGAATGCCATAGCAATGGATGTTTTTTCCAGGTTGATGATGGACCGTATCATTTTTTTGGGAACCGGGATCAATGATCAGGTAGCGAACATTGTTCAGGCCCAGTTACTTTTCTTGGAGAGTGCAGATGCTTCCAAGGACATACAGATCTACATCAACTCTCCAGGTGGAAGCGTATATGCCGGACTGGGAATATACGACACCATGCAGTTCATTAAACCAGATGTGGCTACTATTTGTACAGGAATAGCTGCCTCCATGGCTGCTGTATTGCTTTGCGCCGGACATGAAGGCAAAAGAAGCGGTCTTACCCATTCGCGTGTAATGATCCACCAACCCCTTTCAGGAGCACAAGGCCAGGCAAGTGATATTGAGATTGCCGCCAAAGAAGTCCTAAAGATTAAGGACGAGCTTTACCAAATCATTGCCAAGCACTCCGGACAGTCTTTTGATAAGGTTTATGAAGACAGTGACCGTGATTATTGGATGAAAGCGGATGAGGCCAAAAAATATGGCATGATTGATGAAATTTTGATTAGAGAAGACTCCTAAACCAGTGAAAAAGAGGCAAAAACAATGGTTTTGTTTAAACCAAATCCCTTTTTTTTGCGTTATTAGTGGTTGAATATATATGTTGATGTATGGCAAAGGAAAACTTGGAATGTTCATTTTGTGGTAGAAAAAAACCGGAAACCAATCTCTTAATTGCCGGTCTGGACGCCCATATTTGCGATAGATGTATTGAACAGGCACATAGTATTGTCGCCGAAGAATCCAAACAATCCAAAAATCAAGATCTCTCCTCAGAACTGGTTTTAAAAAAACCAATGGAGATCAGGGATTTTTTGGACACTTTTGTCATTGGACAGGACAGAACCAAGAAAGTAATGTCCGTTGCAGTTTACAATCACTACAAAAGACTTTTACAGCCCAAGGGAAAGGATGATGATGTAGAGATACAAAAAAGTAACATTGTTATGGTTGGGCAAACAGGTACCGGTAAAACCCTGATTGCAAAAACCATTGCACGTATGCTCAATGTACCCTTGGCCATTGTTGATGCAACCGTACTCACCGAGGCAGGTTATGTGGGTGAAGATGTTGAGAGTATCCTGACCAGACTGCTTCAAGCTGCCGATTACAACCTGGAAAAAGCAGAAAGAGGTATTGTCTTCATTGACGAAATAGATAAAATTGCCCGTAAAAGTGATAATCCTTCTATAACTAGGGACGTTTCAGGAGAAGGTGTCCAGCAAGGACTTTTAAAACTGTTGGAAGGTACGGTGGTCAATGTACCGCCAAAAGGAGGTAGAAAACATCCCGATCAAAAGTTCATAGAGGTAAATACTGAAAATATACTTTTTGTTGCCGGAGGTGCCTTTGATGGTATTGAACGAATCATCACCAAGCGATTGAACATGCAGGCCGTTGGTTATAGCGCTTCAAAAGCGGAAGATAGATTGGACAATGAAAACATTCTTCAGTACATTATCCCTAAGGATCTAAAAGAGTTTGGTCTTATTCCCGAAATCATAGGAAGGCTTCCTGTGCTTACCCACATGAATCCTTTGGATGCAAAAACACTCCGAGCTATTTTGACCGAGCCCAAGAATGCCATCATCAAACAATATGAAAAGCTCTTTGCCATGGACGGTATTAGTTTTACCATTACCGAACAGGCACTGAACTATATTGTGGAAAAGGCCGTAGAGTATAAATTGGGTGCTAGAGGTCTCCGCTCCTTATGCGAAGCTGTTTTTACAGATGCCATGTTCTCCTTACCAAGTACCGAAGACGTAAAGGAATTCAAGGTCACCAAAGCCTATGCGGAGGAAAAACTCTCCTACGAAACCATTAAAAAACTAAAAGTGGTATCCTAGGTCAGTGCTTGACCTCTGTTTTAGTAGCTTGTTCCAACAATTGTAGGCAGACATCTGCGATAATCTTTTCATCGGAATACAAATGGTGTCCGAAATTTGGGATGACATTCAAATTGACATCCGTTGCTTTCGCCCATTCCAAACTAGGTTTGAATTCATCACATTCTCCATAAATCAAATTCAAGGACGTGTCTGGACTTTGTTCCTCCAAACGTATTCTGGTAGCCGAAATGGCTGTCAATGACTTCATAGGCAAACCCTTTAAAGCCGCTTTCCAGGCCACTGTACCTCCGGTACTGAACGCCAAATAATGTGCTGCTTCCTTTTCTTTTCTCAGCAATTGGCTGACTGCGGAGTCAATACCTCCCTCAACAAAAGCCTTATGGATGTTTTCTTCTGTGGAAATAGGAACATCAATATTCCCCAATTGTTGACAATCGTGAAATGAAATGTCATAATATTGCTGCAGATAGCCAAAATAAGAAGTAATCCAAAGTCCCTTTTTTGCGCCCCACATATCGGAGATAACCACAAGTTTTTCTGCCATGATCAGTATTTTTGTTATAGTTAAGGTTTGTTGAGGGGGAATTTCATCAATAAACGCAGAAAAACCTTTTTTATTTGTCGAAAAGGAAAATTGCTCGACAAAAGACCATATTTTACGAAAACGTTTTCGTAAACTTCCATTTTACCGGATTTATCAGTTTAAAGGAACTAACTGCTAGTTCATATCCAGCAATTCATCAATATAGGCCCTTTCATTGGACAATCGGGGTATTTTGTGCTGTCCACCTAATTTGTTCTTGGATTTGAGCCAGTCATGGAAAAGATTTTTTCTGGCTACATGCACCTTTGGCATTCTTAAGGTTATATTGTTATACCTCTTGGCCTCATAATCTGAATTCAATGATTTTAAGGCGTTGTCCAAGAACTCCGTGAAATAGGCAATATCCTCGGGCGGTTTCCTAAACTCTATGATCCACTCATGCGCGCCTTTCTCAGTACCACTCATAAAAATTGGGGCCGCAGTATAGTCCATGATTTCCGAATTGGTCTTTTGGCAAATCCTTTTAAGTGCCTCTTCGGCGTTCTCAATGATCAACTCCTCCCCAAAGGCATTGATATGATGCTTGGTACGCCCAGTAATGCGAATTCTATAGGGGTCTTTGGATGTAAATCTTACCGTATCCCCTATTTTATACCTCCAGAGTCCTGCATTTGTGGTTATGACCAGTGCGTAGTTCACTCCTATTTCAACATCCCATAATGGAATGGCCTTTTCTTCTTTTCCAGAGGAATCTACCGGGATGAATTCATAAAAAATCCCATAATCAAGCATCAATAGCAGGTCTTCAGAATTGTTCCTGTCCTGAATCCCAAAAAACCCTTCGGAAGCATTATAGGTTTCATAATAGTTGAACCCTTTTCTGGGCAACAACTTTTTATATTGGTTCTTGTACGGGGTAAAACTTACGCCCCCATGGAAATAAACCTCAAGGTTTTCCCAGATTTCAAAAAGATGGTTCTTGCCGGTTTTTTCCAAAACTTCATTTAATAGTACCAGCATCCAGGAAGGCACCCCTGCCAAACTTGTCACATTCTCATGGATACTTTCCTCTATAATCGCCTCTAATTTGGATTCCCACTCACTCATAAGGGAAACCCTATTGCTCGGCGTGCTACTATACTCTGCCCACAAAGGCATATTATCAATTAGAATAGCGGAAAGATCTCCAAAGAAAGTACCGTTGTCCTCATAAAGTTCTTTACTTCCTCCCAGCCTTAGGCTCTTACCATTGAAAAGTTGGGAATTCTCATTATTGTTCAAATAAAGGCACAACAAGTCCTTGCTGGATTTGTAATGGCAGTCTTCCAAGGCCTCAGTACTCACGGGAATGAACTTGCTTTTGGCATTGGTTGTCCCACTACTTTTGGCAAACCATTTAATGGTTGTTGGCCAAAACAACCCTTGTTCGCCCTTTCGGGTGCGTTCTATCAACGGAGCAATGTCCTCATAGCTCACAATGGGTACCCTATTCGCAAAATCATCATATTTGGGAAGGTCTTCAAACCCGTATTGCCCTCCTATCATGGTATCTCTGGAAAAATCCACCAGATACCTCAGCACCTCATTCTGAACGTCCAAAGGGTATTTGAGGAACAGTTCAATTTGATGGTACCTTTTTCTCAGCAACCACGAAGCAATGGAGTTAAACAGCGGTATTGGCATTTTAGGTATCTTTAACCAAGAATTTAGTTGGGTGCAACAGCTAAAATAGCTTATCTGGCATTCATTTTCAAATCAACAAACTAATACTTCCCAGCATGTTATACGAAGGAGTCCTGAGAAAGATGCAAACAGAAAATGGTAGCCCCATCCAATACTTTTTGGTCTTTGAGCATGATTTTCTGAATATGAACCAAGCCCTGGACAAAACAGTCCAAATAGACTTTATTAAGTACCAGTGCCTTAACTGCGGGGAAGAACGGCCTATTTACCGACAAGGATTTTGTAAATCTTGTTTCTACGAAACCCCCGCGGCTGGGGATTGGATCATGAAACCCGAGTTGAGTACGGCTCATTTGGACAAGGAGGACCGTGATCTGGAATATGAAAAAAAGGTACAATTACAGCCCCATATTGTGTATTTGGCCAATTCCAGCAATGTAAAGGTGGGTGTTACCCGAAAAACACAAGTTCCTACACGTTGGATCGACCAAGGCGCTCATGAGGCCATCGAAATTGTTGAAGTGCCCAATAGGTATTTAGCGGGAATTACCGAGGTAGCCCTCAAGGAACACGTAAGCGATAAGACCAGCTGGCAAAAAATGTTGACCAATCGCATTGAGGATGTTAATTTGGTGGAATGGCGGAACAAACTCAAATCCAGCATTCCTGATGAGGCGACTGACTATTTTATAGAATCCAACGGTGAGACCCATCTAGAGTTTCCCGTGCTCCAATACCCTGAAAAAGTAAAAAGTCTGAATTTGGACAAAACTCCCAGCTATACCGGAGTGCTCAAAGGCATTAAAGGACAATACCTCATCTTTGAGGATAGCACCGTATTTAATATACGAGGTAACGAAGGGTATTATGTGGGCATAAGTATCCTTTAAGTCTTAGAAAGTCTATCACTTGCCATAACCACGAAGCATGATCAAATTCTTTAGAAAAATCAGAAAACAACTCCTAGCGGAAGGAAAGTTTGGGAATTACCTGTTGTATGCTATTGGGGAAATTATCTTGGTGGTCATTGGTATCTTGATTGCCTTGGCGATAAATAATAGCAATGAAAACCGGATAAAACGAGAAAAGGAGCAAGTGTATCTGGCAGGTCTTCAAGAAGAGTTTGAAACCAGTAAGATTAAATTGGAAGAATTGATTAAGGTCAATAGGCAAAGCTATGAGGCTGCCAAGACCATGGTTAGTTTCTCCTATAACGAAATCAGTCTTTCTGAGGAAGAATTATCCAACTTGTTCATCGATGCCTTTGCCTATGACATTTTCTTTAACCCCAATAATTCCATGTTGACCGAAATGATCAATTCTGGAAGTCTAAAGGATATTTCCAACGATACGCTACGATTTAGGCTTACCAACTGGATTGCGACCATAGATGATATTGAAAAACAAGAAAAGCTGCTCAGCGATCAAAGAAACAATGTCATCAATATGTTCAAAGCCGAAAGCTATAGCATTAGGACTGTTCTGGACCAAACCGGAATGTCAGCTGAACTAGGGTTACCTAAGGAAAAAAATCCAATGAGCAATATGGATGCCCTGAATTCCAAGAGCTTTGAAAACAGTATTCTATTGTTCATCATTACCAGTCTTGCCACGGAAACAGCGCACTATACGCCTCTAATGCATAGCTTGGATGCTATTTTGGAGCTTTTGGACGGGGAAATAAGAGAGTAACAGGAGTCCTTTTTAGCTAATTGAAGGACATAGTTCTTTATAATATTGGTTTTCTCATTGATGTTTTTCCATAAGACGGTTTTCCTGTCCTATGACAATATTTTTCTGGAAAATCTTCATTTCCATATTCGTTCCATATTTTCCAAGCCTCTCTGCACATTGGTTGTTTTGGATTGAATTTTATTCTTTTTCCAGTTCTAATACAAAATCCATAATTCGGTTTCCGATTGCCATTACGGTCTGGTCTTTCAGTTGGTTTTGAGCCCAGTTCAAGTTCTTCTGGAAAATCCAAAAGACTTTTCATTTCTATTGTAGTGTTTCTAGAAAAGCCATAAAATTTTTCGGTAGAGTCATATAGAACGTCAGATTTCACATAGTTTTTGCTAAGGTTGATTATTATTTTTTTGTTTTCATAAACAGGTCGTTTGATAAAAACCACTTCATTATTCTGAGCTATTTCCATACATTCACTCCAAGCATCATTATCCGCTGATTGTTTAAACCTGTCTAAAAGACTTTGTTGTGAAAACACTCCAAATTCTATGTTGTTTTTAAATGAGTAATCATAAAGGTTTATTGAAGTTATAATACCTTTCTTTTCATTACCATAATATTTAGCATGAAGATTAGGCACATAAATAATTGATACTTTTAAAAACTTTTTGAAATAGTCAAAATCCTCTTTGCTCATACTTTTTTTGACCTCATTTTCGTTTTTTCCGAATACTACAAGAAGATGTATTTTGGGGTTGTTATCGTGTTTGTCAAATAGTTTTTTAAAATAATCATCCAGTTTAATGAATGGTGAAACAATCATTAAAGTGTTCTCGGTTTCCCAAATTATATCATAAATGGTATCCTCTAATTCTTTACCAGTCAAAAATTTACTCATCCCTAGGTTTTTTCGGCATTATCTTCATTGATCATGACTATGAATAGTTGTGCGGTTTAGCTCTAAACTTTGCAAGTAAAAACTAAGTTGAAAATCCTTGTGGATTTTCAGAAGTAGGCGAGAACAAACAATTACTTATAGCCATAATTGATAACAGTTTTTTTTATATTAAACATGGTTTGGTAATAAACACCGAGTACAATAGTCAATCTGTTTTCAAATTTTTTCATGTCATTTTGGCTTGTCCTGTACAATTTCTTTTTGGCAATTCTTGGACTTATTCGATATTTCGAATTCATTCGTAAAAAAGTACTTGTTCCGATTCCCCAATCGATTTTATTTGCGAGACAAGTTGAAAAATCAGAATTTAATTTGACTCGTATTGGATTCATTGAATCAACATTAAATAATTGTTTTTCAAACTCCATGTTTTTGTCCGAACGAGTGGATTCCGTCCACAAATTCAAATTTCGAACTTTCAATTCTAGCGAATCCTTGAAAAAGTTTTTGCTCAATTTTTTATTGCTCCAGTCATCAATAAACTCAAAATAAGCTGATTCCAACGAAACTTTTGGATACTGTTTTTCAATTTTTGTTTCAAACAATTCCACAGCTTTTTCAAGGACTTTTCGTTCCGCTATTTCAATACATTTTTTTGGTGAAGAATCTGATTCCATTCTTGAAGAAGAATTCAGTCCGGATTTACAGGAACAGATTCCAATTATTAATATGAATGTTAATTTCTTCATATTGTTGCCAACTAGTTTATATACCCAACTTTTATCACCATACACCACCTATTTCGACAGTCATGCGTAGCTTTTGCCGTTTCTTGTTAAGTAAGCTATTCTGTTTTCGGGGGAGATGTCCAACCATCCTTCTTCAACTATTGAAGGAATAAGACCACATAAATATAAAGATATTTTCTTTCTATACTAATAATAAAAATGGAAGTGGTTTCAGGTCAAGTGCCCTTCTTCCAAAGTCTTGTACTGAAAACAGGCAGTCGAGACCTTTAAGACCTTGCAACTGCGCCTATCTGCTGACAAAGGCAAGCTCGAGGTGACAACTTTAGTATTGTAAGCAGACCCCTAATTCACAGTATCCTTTTTCTTTTTGCCCAACAAGCCGCCCAAAATATTTTTGGCCGTGTTCTTTACGGGGTCTTCTTTGGTTTCGGTGGAATCTTCTTGGGTTTTGTTACCGCTCAACAGGTCTCCCAAAGCTTCTTTTACCCCACCAGAGTTTGTTTCAGTAGAATCGCCCTCTTGTTTAAACACATCGGCAATCAAATCTTTGGCTTTATCTTTTCCTTCGTTCACCAATTTTTGTTTCTGGATTTCCACCAACTGGTTGGTGAGTTTGGTGACTCCAGAGGTCAAATCCGTATTCACTGTCGGATTTGTATAGTTGCCCCCAATATTTGCCGTCACGGGAATGGTTAAATCCTGTAGGCTTGGGTCATCCATTTTGGTAATAAGGTTATTGACTTCGCTTCCCAAGTATTTTGCAGGTACATCCAAGGTAGCCTTGTACTGCATTTGGCTGTCAAAAGTGTGGTTTCCATCCACATTAATGGCAATATCCTTGTATTTTAAAGCAAATGGCTTCACCTGCACGGAACCATTGTTAAAACTCAGTGCGGTCTTCAAATTGCTCAAATCGATGTCCTCTGCATTCAAAAAGCTTAACTTACTGTCTAAGGCAGAGAGCAAGGGGGCTTTTTTGGCATCTACTTTAGTGGATAAAAGTTCGGCCAATAAATCTCCAGAAACGGTGGTCAAATTTGGAGTAAAATCATCTTTCAGGTTTCCAGAAATCTTAATATCCGAATTCAGTTTTCCTTGAAGTGCACTGGCCAAGGGTGCCAACACTTTAAACAATTCCAAGGAAGCAAAAGACTCATTGATATTGAAATCGGCCATGCCCAAATTCATATCAAAAGTGGAAGTCTCACCTTTGGTGGACACCGCTCCTGCAACGCCCAAAGTTCCTCCAAACAAATCTGACGTAAGGTTTTTCAAGGTGGCTGTTTCATCTTTGATGATCAACGTTCCTTTGACGTTTTTCAAGTTCAAATTGTCATACAACACCGTATTGGCCGAAGCATCAATGGTACAATCCAAAAAGGATGGGATTTTGATACGTTCCTCTTCACCACCAGAGGTTGTGGTTCCAGATTCTCCCTCAGAAGCTTCTTCCACCATAAAATCATCCAAAGCAAAAGTGTTGGAGGCCAAAGTAAAACGTCCTTCTACATTTTCATTGTTAAACAAAAACCCTAGAAGATTGTCCAAAGTTCCTGAAGCGCTAAAATCCGTATTTCCGGTTTTCCCCTCAAAAGAATCCAGGTTTACGGTATTGGGGGTAAAACTTACCGCAGCCGCATTGATCGCAACCGGATTTTTCATCTCATCTGAATCGTACTCAAAACCTGAAATCTCTGCTCTACCCTCAGTTCTTGTGTTTTGATACCGCTTTTGCTCCAAGGATTCCATATCAAAACGGGTAGTGACATCTGCATTTAAGATACCTTTGAGGTTATAATCTTCGGGAACAGGATATGCTTGTGAAATGTTAGCCAAATTGATTTTGCCATCCATGTGGGCATTCACCTTGGTATTGCCCATTAAGTCCCTGATCTGGGAATTGAGGTTGAATTTATCCTGATCAATGGTAAAGGACAATCTTTTGATGTCCACATAAGTGTCTTCAGCTACTCCCGTGGTGTTGTTGATTTCTGTATCGATATGTACATTTTGAACGGATTTGGGCAAATCTGGATACTTGAACGACGCATTGTCGGAGTTTATCCTGATGTTGAATTTGGGAATATGCTCTTCGTCTACAATCCCCTTAAATTCTCCATTAACTTCAAAATTCCCAGTAGTCTGCACCGTTTCAATGTTCTTGGAATATTCCTCCGGAATCACGGCCAAAAAGTTCTTGAAATCAGAAGAGGGGGTTTTAAAAGTAACATCCACTTCTTGATTGTCTTCGTTCACTTTTACAAAGCCATCAAAAACCAAATCCAATTGGTTCACCAAGGCTTTGTTCTCCAAAAACGAGTATTTGTTCTCGACCAAATCGATGCCAATAAGTGCATCCAAAAACAGTTTGTTGTTATTGAGATATTTGGTGCTGTCCATCTCAAAAGTGACCAAAGCATCCGTGAGGGTTTTCAGTTCTGATTTTTCCAGAGACAAGTCTCCTGTGCCGGAATGGTTCATTTCAGAAATGGCCAATCGCATTCCACTGGATCGATCATCATAGATGATTTCTGTATCCGTGATAGCGTAAGAATCCAAGGCCAGTGTAAAATTGCTGGAGGATTCATCGGTAACCTCTCCTGTTTTCCCTTCCTCTTCTTTGCCTATGTCGTAATTGGCATTTTCATCTTCATCTACCAAAATATGCAGCTTAGCCGCATCAATATTTAGACTTTTTATGGCGATGGGGTCTTCCGCAGATTTAAACAATTCAGAAATGCCCATTTTCAAAGCAATATGTTCTGAAGCGAACAGCGTATCTCCTTCAAACGGAGCTTTATTCACCAGCGAAATATTTTTGAGTTCCACATGGGCATTAGGGAAACTCTTGAGTAAACTCAGGTTTGCTTCATCAAAATCCAGAGTGGCATTGATGTTATTGTTGACCTTATTTTTGATAATTTCTGCAATCTTGCCTTCTAGAAACATGGGCAAGGCGACCATTAGCGCAACGAGAACAAGTAGGATTATTCCCGTGATTTTCAGGAGTTTTTTGTTCATAATTTGGGATTTTAAGGCAAATTACACAGAAGGAATTAATCCAAAGAAATTTCCTCCCCTAATTTTAGGTTAAATCTTTTTCGCATTAGATATACGAAAAAATAGAGCAAAGGGGTGTCCAACAGGGCAATCATAATCTTAAATAGAAAACCACTGAGCACTAATCCGTAGAATTTATCCCAGGGCAACACTCCAAAAAGACATAGAAGTCCAACAACAGTAAACGTGTCAATAAACTGGGAGGAAAAAGTGGAGAAATTGTTCCTGAGCCATAGCATTTTACCTTTGGTAAGTCGTTTCCAAAAATGGTAAATGGAAATGTCGATATACTGGGCCAAAAGATAGGCCATCATAGAGGCCAACACCCCCAGTGGCGACAATCCAAATACTTTGGTGAAAACTTTGTCATTCACAGGAGAGGTATCAATAGCCGGAACCTCATTGGCCACAAAAATGATCAGCATGGAGAAAAAAGAGGCAAAAATACCCGTGGTGACCACCTGATTGGCCTTTTTCTTTCCATAAATCTCTGAAATAAGGTCTGTGATCAAAAAGGTAAGGGGGTATGGCAGAATCCCCACAGAAAGCTCAAAAAGGGGAGCACCAAAAACCGTGATATCCCCAAAAGGCTGCCAATAAAAGAATTTTTGAAAAATAAGATTGGATACCACCAAGGAGGTGATAAAAAGCCCCCCGAGGTACAAATAGATGGAAAACGCTGTTTTTTTATTCTTCGGCGTCATCCCATTATTTAATGTTTAGCTTGAAAGGCATTTTGGCCTGAATTCCTTTTTGTTCGGTGAGCTGTTTTAATTCTTTCAATAATTGAAAGGCTTCATTTCCTATTTCTTCTTGAATCAATTTTTCTCCAATTTTAGCTTGGGCCCCACTCATATTTTCCATAAACTGCTCAAAATCGGATTTGTACTTGGGGTATTTTCGAATTCCGTATACTTCCAAATTCGCCATTTCAGCGGCGGCATCAATGGCATCATCCAAGCTGCCCAATTCATCGATCAAGCCATTTTCTTTGGCATGCAATCCACTCCAAACCCTTCCTTGCGCCAGGGAATCCACTTGGGCTATCGTCATGTCCCTGCCTTTGGCCACACGCTCCAAAAAAGTCTGGTAAGTGTCCTCAATCCCTTCTTGAATGGTGTTTCTAAAGGTATCGGTCATAGGTTCAAACAAAGAATAGTCCACAGAATTTTGATTGGTCCCGACCTGCTCCGCATTAATGCCAACGTTCCCCGCCAGTTCACTGATATTGGGAATGGTTCCAAAAACACCAATAGATCCCGTAATCGTAGTAGGCTCTGCATAGATTTTATCCCCTCCTACACCAATATAGTAACCTCCTGAAGCGGCTATGTTCCCAAACGAAACCACTACGGGCTTTTGCTTTTTGGCCAATTCCACCTCTCTCCAAATAATATCGGAGACCAAGGCGCTTCCCCCAGGGGAATCTACCCGCAATACAATGGCCTTTACATTTTCATTTTCTGCTGCTTTTTGCAGTGCCCGAATGACCAGTCCCTGTCCTAAATATTCTTTGCCTCCTTCTCCATAATAAATCTCACCCTGGGCGTAGACCACAGCAATCTTGTCTTTGCCCACTCGATTTTTCTTTCTGCCGGCCTTTTGGACATAGTCCACAAATTTCACATAGTTCAGTTTTTCTCCTTCCGCTACATTCACTTTTTCTTTGAGCAGTGCTTCGTATTCATCAAAATGAAGGGCACCATCTACCAAACCTGACTCGACCGCATATTTTGGGGTTCTCCCGCCTAAAGTATCTGCTATTATGTTCAGATTGGCGGTACTTATGTCCCTTGCATCTGAGATGTCATCAATGACGGCACCCCAAAGGGAATTGATCAGTTCCTGAATCTGTGAACGGTTTTCTTCGCTCATGGTATTGGACAAAAAGGGCTCCACAGCGCTTTTATATTTCCCATGGCGAACCACTTCCATTTTAACCCCTGTTTTTTCCTGTAAATCCTTAAAATAAAGCACTTCGGCCGCTAGACCTTTGAAATCCATGGCCCCTACGGGATTCAAATACAATTTGTCCGAGATACTGGCCAAGTAGTAATCTTTTTGTGTAAAGAAATCCGAATAGGCATAAATGAACTTGCCCTCGGACTGAAAATCCTCCAAGGCTTCCCTCAGTTCTTGTGTTTGTGCCATACCAGCTTGTAAAAAACTGGTGGTAAGACTAATTCCTTCTATATTGGCATCATATTTTGCCATTTCAATGGCATGTGTAATCTCATCCAGTCCAATCTCATCATCCCAAAACCCAGCAAAGGGATCGGACTCATCCTTACCCGCATAGTCCCTAATGGGTTCAACAAAGCTCAATTCCAAAATAGAGTTCTTTTTTACCACTACTCCATCATCTGCCTGGCTCATTAAGGCCACAAAAATGAAAAACATGCCTGTTAGCAATCCAAATGCAATCAAGCATCCTAAAATTGCAGCCAAAAGATTTCTCAAAAAGTTCATCTACATAAATTTTATTCAGCTTCAAATATAACCATTGTTGTATTGTTTTACTTACTTTGCCCATTGATCATGAATCCAAAAAAACAGGTTTATCTTTCGTTGGGCAGCAATATGGGCAATCGGTATGTTCAATTGCAAAAAGCCATTTTTCACCTTCAAAGTAAAGCTGGTGAGATAACTGCGGTTTCTTCAATTTACGAAAACCCTGCAGTGGGTTTTGAAGGAGATGATTTTCTTAATGCCTGTTTGGGCATAGCAACTGAGTTATCCCCTCATGAATTGCTCAAAGTAATTTTAGAGATTGAAAAAGATTTTGGTCGTGAAAGGTCTTTATCGGGTGGGTATAGCTCCCGAACCTTGGATCTTGATATTCTTTTTTATGAAAACGAAGTCATCCATACCAAGGATTTGGTAGTTCCCCATCCGCATATACAGGACCGGAATTTTGTATTGAAGCCCCTTGCAGATATTGCTCCGCAATATTATCACCCGGTTTTTAATAAAGATATTCGAAACCTGCTACAGGAATGCAAGGATAGGGGAAAGCTGAAAAAAACCAAATACAAGCTCTTCAAAAGCCGATTGGAACTCTTTTCCCAATTGCAGTTTATTGCAATTGAAGGGAACATCGGGGCCGGAAAAAGCACTCTGTCCAAGATGATTGCCGACGATTTTAATGCAAAGTTGATTCTTGAACGTTTTGCGGACAACCCCTTCCTTCCCAAATTCTATAAGGACCAAGCTCGATATTCATTTCCTTTGGAAATGTCCTTTTTGGCGGACCGCTACCAACAATTTTCGGATGACACTTCCCAGTTTGATCTCTTCAAGAATTTTATGGTCAGTGACTATGATATTTTCAAATCGTTGATCTTTGCCCAGATTACCCTCCAGGCAGATGAATTTGAGCTATATCGAAAGGTGTTCAATTTTATGTACAAGGAGGTCAAAAAGCCAGAAATCTATCTGTACCTCTACCAAAATACGGAGCGCTTATTGGAAAATATCAAGAAAAGGGGAAGGGATTATGAGCAGAACATCAGTGCTGACTATTTGGAGAAAATACATAGGGGCTATATGGATTTCATCAAAGGGCATCCCGGACAGAACAGTATGGTTTTGGATTTGAGCGAATTGGATTTCGTCAATAATCCATCCGATTATGAATACATTTTACAAGCCCTTGAACACCGAATTCTTTCATCTATTTTTTAAGAGAATTTTTAGAAAATGTTTGGATATAACGAATGGTTTTATTTTATTAGACCTCTCTAATCGAGAAACTAACTAACTCAAACTATATATTGGCCCTGATTTTCAGGGCCTTTTGTTTTTTAGGCCGAGTTTTGACCAAACATCCCAAACCACTACGCCTGCACTTACCGATATATTTAGCGAATGCTTGGTTCCGAACTGTGGAATTTCCAAAACCTCACCACAAGCAGTGACCACTTCTTGGGACACCCCTTTTACCTCGTTTCCAAAGACCAGGGCCAAAGTTTCATCCTTGTCAACTTGAAAATCATTGAGCATTGTGGCTTTTTCTGCCTGCTCCACAGCTACGGTCCGTATTCCAGAACTCTTCATTTCGTTTATTACGTCCAAAGTGGTTTTCCGGTATTCCCAATCCACACTCTCTGTAGCTCCCAAGGCTGTTTTTCGGATATCCTTATGGGGCGGGGTTGCCGTAATTCCGCAGAGATAAATTTTCTTGACCAGAAATGCATCAGCAGTTCGGAACACCGAACCAATATTGTTTAGGCTACGGATATTATCCAACACCAAAATAATCGGGGATTTTTCAATTTTCTTGAATGCATCCACATCCAAACGGCCCAATTCACTGTTTTCTAGCTTCCGATTCATATTTTTTCAACCATTATACCCAAAATATCAACAAAAATTTTTGAAGTTTTTGGAAAACGGTACTTTCGTTCCAACCTCATTTTTCAGCAAAAATAAACCACTAAGGATTGAAAATCCACGGTTTTCGTCAAGAATGATTTTTTTTACACTTGGATGTCATTCCGAATGAGGTACGAAGAGGAATCTAATGATTTTGGAAGTAAAATGAGATTTCTCACTTCGTTCGAAATGACAATCAGTATGAAAACTAAAGTAATAGCAATGAAATTGCAGGTTTTTAACCTTTAACTATAATAACCGAATCCATTCGCTTTGGCAGCCAATAAAAAAACAAAGAAGGTCACCCCGTTAATGCAACAATACAATGCTATCAAGAGCAAGCATCCTGATGCATTGCTCCTGTTCCGCGTTGGGGATTTTTATGAAACCTTTGGAGAAGATGCTGTAAAGGCTGCTAAAATTCTGGGTATCATCCTTACCCACAGAAACAATGGAGGGGATAAAACAGAGTTGGCCGGTTTTCCTCACCATTCTTTAAACACCTATTTGCCAAAATTGGTAAAGGCAGGTCAACGAGTGGCCATTTGCGATCAATTGGAAGACCCCAAAATGACCAAGAGTATCGTAAAGCGAGGTGTCACGGAACTGGTCACACCAGGGGTTGCACTCAATGATGATATCTTATCCTCCAAGAGCAACAACTTTCTTTGTGCACTCCATTTTGGAAGAAATAAACTAGGCATCTCTTTTCTGGATATTTCCACAGGAGAGTTTTATACAGCAGAGGGCTCCATGGAACAAATGGACAAGCTGCTCCAAAACTTTTCGCCCAATGAAATTTTGGTTTCCAAAAGCCACAGAAAAGAATTCACGGAACTCTTTGGAACCCATTTCCATAGTTTTTATCTGGAAGACTGGATATTTCAGGAGGATTATGCACTGGAAAGCCTCACCAATCATTTTAAGACCAAAACCCTTAAGGGTTTTGGCATTGAGCATTTGAACCATGGGATAATTGCCTCTGGAGCCATCATGCACTATTTGTCCGAAACCCAACATAGCCGGCTACAGCATATCAACAAAATTCAACGTATTGCAGAGGAGGAATATGTATGGATGGACCGATTTACCATCCGTAATCTGGAACTCTACCACTCCACCAACCTGAATGCGGTCACCTTGCTCAATATTATTGATAGAACCTTATCCCCTATGGGTGGAAGGCTTTTAAAGCGATGGCTGGCTCTTCCTTTAAAAAATATTGAAAAGATACAGCAGCGCCATCAGATTGTATCCCATTTAAAAACGGAGGAAGGTCAACTAGAAAAAATCCAGCATTGGATCAAACAAATGGGCGATTTGGAGCGTCTCATTTCCAAATTGGCCACAGGGAAAATCAACCCCAAAGAGGTTGTACAGCTTAAAAATTCTTTGGAAGCGGTTGTTCCTATCAAACAATTGGCCGAAACAAGTTCCAATACTTCGCTACAAAACATGGGCGAACAATTGGACGATTGCGAAACCCTACGCTCTAAGATTAAGGAGGTACTCAACGAAGAGGCTCCCATCAATATTGCCAAAGGAAATACCATTGCCCAAGGTTATTCGGAAGAATTAGACGAGCTGCGAAACCTGGCGTTCTCCAGCAAGGATTATTTGGACAAAATGCTGGAGCGCGAGACGGAAGCCACTGGAATTTCTTCCCTTAAAATTGCGTCCAACAACGTTTTTGGGTACTACATTGAGGTGCGGAACACTCATAAAGACAAAGTTCCCGAAGGTTGGGTGCGGAAGCAGACCTTGGTAAATGCAGAACGTTACATTACCGAGGAGCTCAAAGAATATGAGGCTAAAATCCTAGGAGCCGAGGAACGGATTTACTCTCTAGAGCAACAGCTTTTTGAACAGCTCCTCATGTGGATGCAAGAGTATATTTCACCCGTGCAACAAAATGCTCAATTGATTGCTCAGTTGGACTGCCTTTGTGGATTTGCCCAGCTCGCTAAGGAAAACAATTATGTGGAACCGGAAATCAACGAATCCACGGAACTGAATATTAAGGATGGTAGGCATCCCGTTATTGAGAAACAATTGCCCTTGGGCGAAAGCTATGTGGCCAACGATGTGTTACTGAATCGGGATGAGCAACAGATCATCATGATCACGGGACCCAATATGAGCGGTAAATCGGCTATTTTACGGCAAACCGCCCTCATCGTACTCTTGGCGCAAATGGGAAGTTTTGTACCTGCCTCGGAAGCCCATATTGGAATTGTGGACAAGATTTTTACCCGTGTCGGGGCCAGTGACAATATTTCTATGGGCGAATCTACCTTTATGGTGGAAATGAACGAAACAGCCTCCATTCTCAACAACCTGTCGGAAAGAAGTTTGGTCCTCCTGGACGAAATTGGCAGGGGAACAAGTACTTATGATGGAATTTCCATCGCCTGGGCCATTTCAGAATATCTGCATGAACATCCTTCTAGGGCCAAGACCTTGTTTGCCACGCACTATCATGAGCTCAATGAAATGACCAATACTTTTACCCGAATCAAAAATTACAATGTTTCGGTAAAAGAACTGAAGGATAATGTACTTTTCCTTCGGAAATTGGTCCCCGGGGGAAGTGAGCATAGTTTTGGAATCCATGTGGCAAAAATGGCCGGAATGCCCCAACAGGTGGTTCAAAAAGCCAATAAAATTCTCAAAAAGTTGGAAAAATCCCATTCCAGTGAGGAAATGACGGATACTTTGCAGGCCGCGCAAAACGAAATGCAGCTTAGTTTCTTTAATCTGGATGATCCGCTTTTGGAAGAAATCAAGGAAGAAATCCTGCATTTGGATATTGACACCCTTACCCCTGTTGAGGCCTTGATGAAACTGAATGAAATTAAACGTTTGTTGACCAAGAAGAAAAAGGCAAGCTCTTAAAAAATTTCTTTCTTTTTTACAGAAATGTATTAAATTTGCATCCGCACTTTACAAAAGTGCTCAGTTCTTTAAAATGCGAAAATAGCTCAGTTGGTAGAGCATCACCTTGCCAAGGTGGAGGTCGCGGGTTCGAATCCCGTTTTTCGCTCAAAACGCTGCTTGCAGCGTTTTTTTGTTTAAGTCCTGCTCGAGTGGTGGAACCTGCCTGCCGGCAGGCAGGTTGGTAGACACAGACTGAGAATGAGATTATGTTCTATACATACGCCCTAAGTAGTTTAAAAAGAAACTATATTTATGTTGGAATCACCTCCAACATTGAACGAAGGCTAAATGAGCATAATTCAGGAAAGAACAAAACAACCAGGCCCTATGGCCCTTTTGTTTTAATTTTTGAAAAGGAATTCAAAACAAGGTCAGAGGCTAGAATTTATGAGAAAAAATTGAAATCAGGAGTTGGAAAGGAATTCCTGAAAAGTTTGGTCCGAAATTAAAATTAGTAAGATCATCAAAAATTAAGTCCTGCTCGAGTGGTGGAATTGGTAGACACGCCGGACTTAAAATCCTGTGGGCATTTTGCCCGTGCGGGTTCAAGTCCCGCCTCGAGTACAGATCAGCCGAGATATAAATCTCGGCTTTTTTGTTTCTTTTATTCTCTGTTCCTTCTTCAAAGAAAACAACAAAATTATCATTGAATTGATTTAAATCATTGCGCTCTTCCTCCAACAACTATAACTTGGTTCGATTTACAAAATTCCAAAAAATGAAAAGTTATGTCATGATGATGGTGTTCATACTTCTGGGAAGCATGACACTAGTAGCACAAGACAAGGATCAGGTCCAAGATAGGGATCGTGATCAGACCCGCCTAATGATGGTTGATGGAGATTTGCTTCAGATCCGTGATAGAGGTCAACTTCGTATCCAAGATAAATTGGTCCTCAACGATGGCACTGAAGTTTACCCTGATGGCACCTATGCAATCCCGATTCGAGATAGGGATAGGGACCGACTCCAGCTTCGCGATGGCGAATGCTTGGATATGGATGGTGTGAGATACCGCAATGAATACCAGTATCGGTACAAAGTGCAACAAGAAAACAAGGGATTGAACCAAGAACAAATCAGGAACAGGAACCAAAACCGCTATATGGTGATGATGGTGGATGGTGAAGCCCTTCAGGTAAGGACCCGTTCTCAACAACGTTTGCAACAGCAGCTGAATCTTGGTAGTGATGTGGTTGTGAATCCGGATGGAACATATCTGAACAAAGAGCGAAAGCAGCTTCGTCTGAAGGATGGCGAATGTTTAAACATGGACGGGAAATTGTTCCGAAACCAACATCAATTTAGAAAAGAATTTGTAAAGAAACACATGCCACAGAAAAAGATGATGAAGAAAAATCCCCTAAAAAAACCTATGAAGAAAAAAGGGAAAAACAGCACTTTATAAATTCAAGATTCTTTTAAACAAAATTGAAATCCCATGAAACGGCGCCCCTTTTTTTGGTCGCTCCTACTATTGCCTTGGCTGGTCATGACACAAGAGGCCAAAAAAACCAAGGTAAGCAAGGAATTTTCCTATGTTTTGACCGATGTTAGTTTTATCAGTGATGCTGTGTTCATGGGTCGTAAGGATTCCATTTCCGCTCCATATGTAATGCCTTCCATTGGCTATTATGATGCTTCAGGTTTTTATGCAGATGCATCATTGTCCTATCTAACACGATTAGAGGAACGTAGGGTAGATTTATTTCTTTTGACGGCAGGTTTCCATTTTGGTTCGGAAAAATTGAGTGGTTATTTTTCGGGCACTGGATATTTTTACAGTGAAGAAAGTTACAACGTGCAGTCGGAAGTTATCGCCGACATCACCGGAAGCTTGGGATACGATTTCAAGGTATTACAAACCTCAATCCTGGCTAGTGTATACTTTACACAGGAAGGGGAAGCCGATATCTTTTTAGGAGGTTCCATTGGAAAGCTCTTCAAAACTGTAGATGAAAACTTGCATATAACCCCATCCATTGCATTTTATGGAGGTTCTCAGAATTTTTATCAGGAATACTACCAAAGCAGTAGATTAGGTAACCGAAAAGGGAAAGGGAAAGGTGGTGGTGATATAATTACAGGCAATATCATGATTGAAGAGGTCACTAGTTTTGACCTGATGAGTATTGAATTCGACCTGACAATGGACCTTTACATCAAAAAATTTATTTTTTCTCTTTCACCGGCCATTGTCTTTCCTCAAAGCCCCTCTGCCATCACAACTGTTGATGGTATGTTTGAAGAGGATTTGGACTCCGCATTTTATGTGTCAATTGGTATTAGCTATTGGTTTTACACTTCAAAGTAATTTATAATCTAAGCAAAAAAAGCCCCAATCTTTAGATTGGGGGCTTTCATAGTCCTTAAACAAGATAAGTTTGAGTTAGCTTAAAAGAATCTTGACAGGGTAAAACGTAGGAAGCTGTCTTCCCTAAAGTTGGAAAGTATCAATTCTGAGTCATCTATATCATTGAAAATCCGTGCCTCTATCTCTGCTCGCCAGTTGGAGCCAAAACGCCTGGAAGCCTCTAAACTGAATATCTTACTGCTCGATTCCAAATCAGTGATGCCACCAATCAATATAGAAGTGTCCTGTACATCGTTGAAGGCAATTCGACTTCCAAAGAATATGTCATTTTGAAGAGCGTTCAAGGACAGCTCGTCCCGCTCGTCGTACAAATACTCCCCCAACAATCCAATATCCAGTCCGTTGCCATCTATATTGCTGAAGGTATATTCCAATCCGGCCACCAAGGCCAAAAAATCCTGTGCATCTGCATTTCTGTAAATGGACTCCACCTTCCATAAAAATGCATTGTGTGT
This sequence comes from Flagellimonas nanhaiensis, assembly GCF_003382275.1. GTDB lineage: Bacteria > Bacteroidota > Bacteroidia > Flavobacteriales > Flavobacteriaceae > Flagellimonas > Flagellimonas nanhaiensis. The sequence continues at coordinate 251,085 of NZ_QTJX01000003.1, read as the reverse complement.
AATCTGCAGATCCAATCCTGTTTGATTGATCACTGGATAAAATGCGTTGATGTTTCCTTGCTCATCGAACACAAAAAGAGGTTCTCTTCCTGTTCCATAAAAATGGGAGAGGCCAACATCAAAAATTCCAAAGTAGTGTTTCCATCTTACAGCTAAATCCTGTCTCCACTCCTCTGCTCCACTTTCATAACCCAAATCATCTTTATCGATTACCGTTCCAAAACGCAGTCTACCCTTTCTTCCCGGAAACGTACGTTTTCTGTGGTAGGGCAGATAATAGAAATCGAAGGTGCCCAATTTGTTGGTAATATAGCTGAACTGGACCATGGGTTGACCCAATTTCTCCTCTCCATCAAAAGTTTCCACGGCATCGGTCTGATTGATGATATCTACCAAATGGTTGCTTTCCGCAACACCCCAGTAGATTTTTTTAAGCCCAACGCTCAATTCCCAATTGCCTTTTGCTTTTTGATAGTAGAGTTCGCGAATGTCCCAGTGGGTTCGTTCATCATCTCGGTCCAAGCGAAAAAATCCGGTGAAATTGATGCTTTCATACCCCTTGTTCCATTCCAAGGAATATTCTGGACTCATTGCCAAAGAGGGATAGTGGTCCAATTGGTCAGAAAAGTTAGCTTCGTCCAAAAAATAACGGTACTCGGCTTCAATTTCCAATTCAACATCCTGAACAGGTTTTTCTTTCTCTTGGGACAACCCCAAAGTAGGAACCAACAAACAAAAGGCAATTATCTGAAATTTTAAATTCGATAATCTCTTCATAAATTTTGTCATGTATGCCTATTGAAAGCCAAAGCCAAGGGAGCTACAAACTTTTCTATAACATTCAAACCTAAAAGCCTGCACCTTGGCAATGACAATCAATCAACTTATGTGAAATAAAACTACCTGCCCACTCTTTTCAGGGCAACTTCGGTAAAGTCTTCTTCCGCCAATTCGGCGCCAAAATTATATTCGCCGAAATTCAACAGCGTTTCTTTATTACTTTGATGGTTGACCATATTGAAGGTCAATGCTCTCCAAAATTTGTTTTTATAGAGTTTATAATCGCTATAGGTCAACGTTTTCAATAAGGCATTTTTTCGGTCATAGAATTCAACTTTTTCTAGACGATATCCTTTGTCCTTATTATAGGTAACCACTCTTCTAGTGTACCCCGACTTTGGATCTACAGGGTCTTGTTCCACTAGCAACAATTCTCCTTCTGCCTTCAGAAATTTGTATGCATATTTTTCCACCTCTTGGGAAGAAAGGTCCTCATAGGCGAACTCGCTTCCTACAAAAGGGCCTGATTTATTATTGGAAGATATCCGCTTCACCCTTTTGATGGACGGCAAATACAGCCACTGGTCATCTGCTCCCACTTTGTGGGTAAAGGTCAGGGTTGCCGTTCCCTTAACATCTTTTGGGCTTTCAAAAACAATCAGGGATTTATCCCCATCTTCGGTAAGTTCCAATGTCTGTGTGGTCAAAAAACGCTCACTAGTCTGACCGTTCTTGTTCTTCAAGGTCATTTTGAGCTCTACAATGGAGCTTCCAAATCCTTCGTCTGCCTTTTCTGCCGCTTTGGCAATTTGCAATCCACGTTCTTCCGCCGATTGTGAAAACCCAACGGCAACCGTAAAGAAGGCACTAAAAATCGCTATTAAAAATTTACTTTTTCTCATCTGATCTGTTTGTATTTGAATTGATTTATTTATCTAATTGAACTTGTACTTTGGAAGCTGAAACAGCTTCCTTTTTCTCTTTGCTGACCAAAATCAAAAGTGAGGGCAACAAGATGAAATCTATGATCAATGCCGCCACAATGATGATTACGGTAATACGGGCCATATAACTGTTCAAGGCAAACGAGGATGTGGACAGTACCACAAAACCAGCAAGAAGTACCGCAGTAGTTGTTACCAATGCTTTTCCAACGGTTTCAAAAGCATAGATGATTGCATCCTTGGCATCGTAACCCAATTCCCTTCGTGCACGCAGGAACTTGCTCATGAAGTGTACGGTATCATCAACAATGATTCCCAGTGTCATACCAAAAACAATCACCATTCCCGTGTTGATGGTTCCTTTGAGGAGATACCATAGTCCAAATCCTACCAGTACAGGCGTTACATTGGGAATGATACTCAACAGTCCCAGCTTAACGTTCCTCAAGGCAATCATGAGTACCAAAGAAATAAGCAATAGTGCGATAATGTTTCCTTTGAACATGCTCTCTGCTTGTCGGAAACCCAATTTGGAGAACATCAAAGTTGGACTCACCCCCAACGAATGCATAGCTTCAGGTGCATTGTCTCGCAACCATTTTTCTGAGCGTTCTGCAAAAGCTATCATTTCTGCGCTGGAGTTGTTTTCTAATGTTACCGTAACCCTAGATTCCGACTTGTCCACATTGATTTGATTGTTCAAATCCAGTCCAAACGGAAGGGATAGCTCATATAGCAACAGATATTGTGCAGCCTCTTCCCTGTTGTCCGGTACCCGATAGAATGATTCATCATCACCATGCATTGATCGATTCACCCTTCTGGCCACTTCGCTAAAGGCATTTACATGGACCACCTCTGGTTGTTCATTCAACCAATCTTCAAACTGATTGAGTTTTTGTAGATACTCCGGATTGTTAATTCCGCCACTTTCTCCACTTCCCACTGAAAATTCAACATTATAGAATCCAGTGAGGTTCTCATTGATAAAGTCGCTGTCTTGTCTAAACTGAACGGTAGTGTCAAAATATTCCACAAACTCATCATTAAAGACATTCTTACTGGCCAAATAGGCCAACATTCCAATTACGGCAAGGGAAATAACGGTCAACTTAACTGGTTGCCCAACCACATATTCACCCAATCTGGTATATCCGCTAATTTTTGGTGTGGTCTGTTTTTGAACCTTTTTAGATTTCCATATAGGAAAAATGGCCATCAACGCAGGCAATGTGGTAGTGGAAAACAAAAATGCCATACACATTCCAAATGCCACAGTATTTCCCAAATCCCAGAATGGAGGCACATCGCCATAGTTAAGGGTTAAAAAACCTATTACTGTGGTTAAACTGGTAATGAAAACCGGCATAAAGTTCATTCGCATGGACTCTACCAATGCAGCTTTTTTATCCAGACCATCTTTTCTGACCTTTTGTAAAAAGGTGATGAGAATGTGGATACTGTCTGCAACGGCCAAGGTTAAAATCATGGTCGGGAACACCGCGGATGGTGGGGTCAGTTTAATTCCGTTCAACCCTACAAAGCCCATCGCGCTTATTATTGAAAAGATAACCACGATGAGTGTAGCCAAGGTGGCAAAAAGGTTTCGGGTCAGAATCAGGGTAACGATTACCACAATCAACAACATGACCATAGTAAGCATCAAGTCCTTTTGGGCCGATTCAAAGAATGCCGTGTTCAACGGTACCAAACCTGTGGTGTACACGTCAAATTCTGGATGTTTTTCCTGGAATTTGGCAATCATCTCCCTCGTGGCTATTGTAACCTCTGGAATCTCCGCCGCACTGTTCTCGCCGGGTAGACGTACTGTGATATTGATTGCAGTTACACTCCCCTCAGTATTGATGATTCGATGGACCAATAAAGGCTCCTTTAGGGCCTTTTCCCTAATTTCCCTGATTTCGGCATCAGTTTTATTGGCCGAGTCATAGGAAAGGTCGTCCACATAAAGATCATCACCATTAGCGCTGGTATGTTGAAAGTTGGTGACTGCATCCACTCTAGACGAGTATGGTGTATTCCAGGCTTCAGCGGTGAGCTCCTCAATAGCTATCAGGTTCTTTCGAGTGAAAACATCTCCATTCTTGGGAGCAAGCACTATGATTACGTTGTCGTCCTTGGTGTATTTCTCCTGAAGGGCATCAAAAGCTTCCAATTCCGGATTGGATTCACTAAAAAAGACATGATAGTCTCCATCGAATTCCATTTTGCCCTGGGAACCAAGTCCTAAGGCCAGTAAAATGGTGAGCAGTAAAACGGGCCACTTGAATTTAATGATAAAATTGGCCCAGTTCTTGGCAAATGCATTGGTTGCATTTTTGGTTTTCTTGATTGCGTTCATTGATTAAGGTTTAATTTGATGTTTTGTTTTTTGACGGTTTGTTTTGATTGGATTGGACAATATTTTTAAATATTTTGATTAATAGTTGTCCGGTCAACTTTTAATAAAACCAAATAATCCTAAGATTATCTTCCTGTTTAAGTTTTACTTAATTGACCGGTCGTCTATACAAACGGCAAAAAAAAATTTATGAAAACATATATCTTCTCACCATGTTTAAATAGTTGTCAATTGGATAAGAGCTTTTCAACTCTTTCATCGAGGTCATGGCTCCTTTACCTGCGTCTTCAAAGAAAGTGACAATATCCATGGGATCCATAGAACTATCGATTTCTCCTTTCTCCTGCGCCTCTTTCACCACTTTTGCAATGGATTCTTTAAGAATGGCTTCCTTCACCACAATGACCTTCCTAATCTTCTCACTGTGTTCCGCCATCTCATTTCCAAGGTTACTGGCCAAACAACCCATTTGGCAATTAAGCTCCTCTTTAAGAATCTTACAGCGAAATTCATTGAAATCCAACAAACGTTGTTTTGGGGGTATACTGGCGTCTTCCAAAATTTTCTTGGCACATCCAAAACGTTCCCCGAAATAATACTCTATCGCTTTTACGGCAAAATCCTCTTTGCTGTCATAATAAAAGTAAAAGGACCCCTTAGGTACCCCAGCAGCTTGTACTATATCATTTACGCTAGTAGCATTGTAGCCCTTGGACCAAAGGATTTCCATTCCCTTCTCCAATAAATCATGACATTTTCTTTCTCCTTTCTCCGTTTTACTCTCCATCACATTGCAAATATATGACCAGTCGTCTAGCGACCAAAATTCTTAGTGAATTTTAACATTTCTACATCCTTATCAAATCTTCGGCTTTTGTACCAACAGCATCTAAAAACGTAACCTTTTCTAATCCTATTATTTCTTCCAAATAGTTTTCCGTTTCCGTTTGAACAGATTCTAAATCTTTGGAAGTGACATACGATGTCATTACATGGTCTCCTGTCTCCGGAAAGGCCTTTTTCCTCTTCTTATCCTGAGGTGTTCCCAATTCATCAAACATTTTAAGCATAGCGGCAACAGAAACCACCTTGTCCTGAATGGAATCATTTTTATAAAAGTATCCCATGAACACAGGTTGCTCAACTTTTTGAAAAGTTTCAGGCTTCATGGTATTGTCCACCATAGCTTGAAGATGGGTCAAGGCTTCTACCCTGTACTTGGTGGTCCAGTACTTTTTCTTTTCTTCATTGGCGTCAAATTCATGATAATCACTTTTCTTGACCATCTTGGCCAATTGAAGTCCCCACGGTCCAGTCAACAATTTCGCGTTTTTATCATAAATCTCAATATTGGGAGAATACAACAACAGCCCAACAATGTCCTTGTCTCCTCCCACTAGGTGCAAGGCCAAAGTACCTCCTGTAGAAGTTGCCATGACAATAACTTTATCTCCCAATTGTTTGGCCACAGCAATGGCCTCCTTAGCAGAGTCCAGCACCATATCTGCCGTTAAATTCAACATTGCTTCTTCCTCATCCAATCCATGGCCAGCCAATCTCGGTAGGTATAAATTACAACCGTATTTTTTTGCTATATCCGTATGCAAAGGGTGTCCTTCCATTTGGCTCGCGGACCATCCATGTAAATAGACTATGCTGTATTCTGTTTTGGAGGGGATACTATCAAACCAAACTATTCGAGCCTCATTGTTTGATTTAATGTTAGGGACGGTCTTTTCCTTGTTGTTTATCCAATCCTCCAGTTCTTCCAAATTTGTATTCACCTCCGGCAATGTCCTGTCCAAATTTGGTTTTTCCACCCTAGGACCTACAAAGAATAGTACAATAAGAATAATTAAAACAATCAGCAGGCCTTTAACAAATCTTGAAATCAGTTTCATTTATCTCTTTAAATTGACCTAGCTATTTAGAAGTTTTTTTGGAGTGCAATAAATATACTATTTTAGGCAACGTACTTCTTATTTTCGATGACAAAACTAAAGACTCTGCTCAAAGTTCTTGGTCCCGGGTTATTATTTGCCAGTATGGCCATTGGAACCTCTCACTTGGTACTTTCTACAAAAGCCGGCGCACAATATGGATGGGTAATGGTAATTCCCATAATACTGGCCAATCTGTTTAAATATCCTTTTTTTGAATTTGGAATCCGCTATACTACAGTCACTGAAAAAACTTTAGTGGAAGGGTATTTGAATCTAGGAAAAAAATATCTCTGGATCTATGCTTTTGTAACCCTGATATCCACTTTCACTATTTTGGCCGCACTCTATGTGGTCACTGCGGGACTTTTTATGAACTTGTTCGGTATATCCGGCATGAGTGTCAGTATGATTGCCTTATGTCTTTTTTTACTTATCAGCTTGTTGCTCATCATTGGAAAATATCAATTCCTGGAAGATTCGCTTAAAGCGGTCATTTCCATTTTGTTTGTGGCTTTACTGATTACCACGGTCATGGTACTTCAAAAAGGTGTGGTTCCAGGTTCTGAAAGTTACCAGCGACCAGAAATTTTTAATGAAACTGGCATCCTCTTCTTAATTGGTCTAATGGGATGGATGCCGACAGCGGTTGAGGCCTCTGGTTGGGTAAGTCTATGGAGCATTGAAAATCTCAAGACCATGAAAAACAAGCCTTCATTGGGACTAGCGCTTCAAGAATTCAATGTTGGCTATTTTCTAACCGCGCTTCTTGCCGTTTTCTTTATGATCATTGGCTGGATGACCTTGTATGGCACTGGCACGGAGCTCAGCGGCAGCGCCGTTGTATTTGCCGATCAGGTGGTATCTCTTTTCACGGTGCATATTGGAAATTGGGCCTATATCTTAATTGCCGTAGCTGCCTTTACCACCATGTTCAGTACGTGTATGACCGCTCATGATGCAGTCTCAAGAGTAAGTATTGATGTTTTGGAAAAGCTCTTTCCCACGCAAAAAGCATTTAAGGGCAAAAATACGTTTGCAGTTACCGTTATTCTAATGGCCCTTGTCAATTGGGTGGTAATAGACCGCTTTAGCGCCAATATGGCCAACCTTGTGGCTTTGGCCACTTTTGTTTCCTTTGTTTTTGCTCCCTTGCTTGGGTGGATGAATCTGAAAACCGTTGTTGGAAAGGATGTCCCTGAACCGTATAGACCAAAACTGGGACTTAAAATCTTGACCTATTTAGGTATTGTGTTTCTTTCCCTTTTTGCGCTGTACTATTGTTGGGAAATAATTGTCTAATCTAGTTGAAGAGTACATTATCATTGAGCACTACCACCAGAGACCTTTGATTCTGTTGATGCAGTACTTCTAGACAGAATACTCCATTGGTACAGTTGTTCAAGATCTTATCTTCGCCATAACCAATAGAATACAAAATGCTTGTATTGGGAACACCCTGTTGTATCAGATATCTTTTTATGGCATCCGATCTACTTTGGGTCAATCTAAAATTGGTACTGCTCCCCCCTCTGCTATCGGTATAGGTCTCAATTCGTAATTGGGCAGATGGAAACTGTTCAACGAAGGTGACTACTTTGTCCAATTCCTTCTTGATCTCATCGGTAAGGGCAGTTTGTGACTTTCCAAAGAGGAATTTCCCCATCTTCACCACTTTTTGTCCTTCTTTTTCCTCTACCAAATCATCATATAAAGAAATTTCAATATCATAAGAGGAGTTCTGTAAACCCTCCAGTTCTTCCGAACTCAATTTTTTGGAGAAGGTCGAAAACCGTTCTTTGGATGACTCCAAAAGTACTTCTTCCTCCCAAGGAATTTCCATTCTATAATTGCCTTTGTCATCAGAATAGGTTTCCGCCAACATAGTACCATTGGAGCTCCACAATCTTACGGCGGCCCTGTCCACAGTGCTAGAGTTATCATAGGGTTTTACCACTTTTCCTTTGAAGGTCAAAGTTCTCAGTCCAGGTTTTTCATTCACTTTAAACCCATACAGGTCATCTCCTCCCTTACCTCCAGGTCTGTTTGAGGCAAAATAGCCCAAAAGCCCCTCTCCTTCGTTTCGTATGATCAGACCAAAATCATCATCGGAAGAATTAATCTGATTCCCCAAATTAATGGGAATACTAAAACTTTCTCCTTGAACAGTGGATTTGTAGATATCCATACCGCCAAGCCCATAAAAAACATCGGAAGAAAAATAGAAGCTGTCTTCAAAAACAAAGGGGGCAATCTCGTTGCCAGGCGAATTAATCCTAGGTCCCAAGTTTATTGGTGCAGACATAATCTGTCCATTATTGGTATAGACGTAATAAATATCCGTTCCCCCATAGCCATCTTCAAAATTGGCAGAAAAATAGAGTTTCCCGCTAGCTTCATCATAAAATGGATAGTAAAAGGAAGTACTTAAATCTTTCAACAACAGTCTAAACGCACCATTTGTTGTCTGCATTCCAATGGATAGTGCATTCTTTCCATTGTCATCAAATGCCAGCTCACCATCTTCTGTATTGGAAAGCACATAAAGGACACTGTTCAACCTTTCAGAATAAAATGGCGTGGCCTTGTGGTAATTAGAACTGGGAATACCTTTAAATGGTAGCGCACTGACCACTTGTCCATTGGGCCTCAAATTCGCTTCATAAATATTGAGATAGCCTTCCCCAGCAGGTTCGTACCGTCTCTTTTTATCCAAGGTCCTTCCGCTGGAGAACAACAGTTTTTCCCTGTAAAATGAAGGCGCAAAATCTGATTGAGGACTATTTCCGGTAAGATTGAAGATTTGAAAGTCCATTTCTTTCCTCATATTCCCATTCTCCAATAATTGGGTGTTGAACTCAAAATTTTCCAAAAACTCCCTTTGAAATTGGGTAGACATGGTTGCCAAAAATGCATCCATCCTTTCTTTATCCGATGTCTTTGCCAAGCTTTGCAAGAGTTTGTTGAAGTGATGGGTTCCCATTTCAACTTCCTTTTTGAACAAATCCAAATACGTTTCGGAAGCTTTATTAAAATTATTGGTCTCAAAATAAGAATCCGCCAAGTTCAATAACTGTTGATCGGTCAAGGCATTTTTTACCATCTCAGCCTCATAGGCTCTTACGGCGCTTTGATATTGGTACTGAAAAAAGTAATCATCTCCACTAGACCTTTTGCCTTGAGCAAAACAGAAGACCATTCCCATAAGGAATATCAATGAAAAAGAGTGTACTTTTTTTACTGTGTTCATACTAGAAAAATCTTGGGGAATCTATTTGTTTTGGCTTACCTTTTAATTTTTTCGTCTTTGTTTTTGAACTGCCAGATCCAAAACCACCCCTTCCAATATAGAATTTCAAAATGGCCTCATGAGACCCTCCGCTATATTCACTAAGTCCATTGGTGTTGTAATCGTAGGAATAGCCAATGAACAGTCCATTGGAAATCTGAAAGCCTGCCAAGCCACTCACTGCATTATCAAATCTATATGATGCTCCAATGGTCAAAGCATCAATAAATTGAAAATTGGCAGATAAATTGACATTCACTGGAGAACCAGTCAGGTAGTTAATCAAAAAAGCAGGTTTAAACTTGGTTCTATCCGCAATTTGGAACACATACCCTCCTATCGCATTAAACTGCATATTGTCCTCAACAATGGTGGCCACTTCGTCATTATACAATCCATTGGTCAGAAAATTGGGCACAGAGACCCCAAGGTACCAATCCTCCTCTCCATATAAGAACAAGCCTGCTCCAACGGTTGGGTAAAAGTTACTGAGATTCTCTCCTAAAATAGATGGGTCCGATGGATCTACAAATGACCCCTCAGAATAGTCCAAACTTAACAAGGAGCCTCCTGCTGATAATCCAAAGGATAATTTTGTATTGTCCGATAGGCTAATTTGATACGAATAGGATACATCCAGATAAGTTTGATTGGAAGGTCCCAATTCATCATTGACCACATTGAGTCCCAACCCCATCTTGTCATCCCCAAAGGGAATGTTGGCACCGAACCGCAAGGTTGTGGGAGCTCCCGGAATATCTATCCATTGAGCGCGGTACAATCCTGCCGCCTCCGCACTTTCCACGGTGCCTACATAAGCTGGATTAAAACTACCTATATTGTACATGTACTGGGTGTACTGGGGTTCTTTTTGGGCATTGGAAAAAGAGAATCCACCAATGATAGCAATCAAAGCTATTCCAAAGTTCCGTAATCTGATATTCTCTGGCATTCTCTATTTATCTAATGATTTGAATCCACCCTTTTACTACGTCGTTATCACTGTTATCCGTGGTATCTAGATCCAAGATATAAAAATACGTTCCTTTGGGAAGTTCGCCATTGCTTCCTGTACCATCCCAAGTACTGTCGTAGCCTTCCATTTCAAATACACTATTTCCATAGCGATCGAACACCTCAAGCCTATTAGCCTGAAATTGACTATGTCCGACCAATATCAATCTATCATTCTTCCCATCGCCATTTGGCGAGAAAATATTGCAAATGGTACCGGGGTCTTCACATTGACTGCGGTTTACTTGGACAGAAACTGAAGCCGTGTTGTTAACAGCTACTCCATCCGTAGGGAATGATGAAGTTATAGATGCTGTATTTTGCAATTGGCCCGAAGCTGTCACCGAAACGGTTATTTCCAATGTGACGATTTCTTCCGCTGTCAGTTCATCCAAAGACCAAATCCCAGTAGTTTCATCATAGGAACCTTCTGCAGTTGAATGGGAAACGTACAGGAACCCTTCAGTAAGAAGATCACTCACTTCAATATCAAGAACACGGTCCATAGTAGTGTTCTCCAAAGTGATTGTAAAAGTAATATTGCTATTTAGTAACGGTTGATCATTATCAACTTCCTTGGTAATAGCCAAATCGATTGGGTCGGGATTACAAGAAGGTGTTAGGAACGGGTCGCAAGGATCTAATGGATCTGTAGCCGCTTCAGGCACTGCCGTGGTGCTGGAATCATCTACTACCAACACTTCCTCTCCATCGGTCAATCCATCTCCATCTGTATCAGGATCATTAGGGTCAGTTCCCAAAGTATTTTCTTCCCCATCAGTCAAGCCATCTCCGTCTGTGTCCACAATACAATCACTTACTGAAATCGTAACTTGTACAGAACTATTGGTACACGGAGCCGTTGCTCCTGTTGTCGTATATTCAAATACATAACTTCCTCCTGGCAAGCCTTCAAAATCTACATTGTTTTCCGCTCCAATAGTAAGACTGCCATTTGATGGGTCTGTTATGATTGTCCACGTACCTGGGTCTTGACCGGTCAAGGTGGTATCCAAATCAATTACTGATGGACCTCCGTTGCCTGTTACATTACACGCGAATGTGTTGGTTGGTGTTCCTGCAGAAGGCTCGGCATTAACGGTCGCCACTACCTCTATACGCTCGGTAGTACATCCATTGGCAGTAGCCTCCACATAAAAAGAAGTTGTGGTTGAAATCACTGATGTCTGAAAGCTACTTCCTGTTCCCCTAACTGGTCCTCCCGTTGGGTTATCATACCAATTCAATGTACTTCCATCACTTACAGAAGCGGTCAATATCAAAGTTCCTTCGCCACATCTTGTGTCCCCAGAGGTGCTATCGATAGTGGGGGTTATATTTCTTTGCAAGGTTACCTCTAATGTTGGACTTGCACAATTATTAACATCGTCATAGTAAAAACCATAATAAATTCCAGGTGCCTCCGCATTAACAAAGTTAGATCGATGAGCCAACTCCTGTAAAGGGTCTGGATTCGTACTCCAGGTCAATTCGCTTCCAGCCGGAGCTATGCTGCCAGCTGTCAAAAAATCATTAAGATTAACCGCTGTCGGCTGACCATCATCAATTTCCTGCTGTGTGAAACAAAACTCTATTGGTCCCGGAGTTTCCAGTTCAGGGGCAGTATTTCCAGCATTACATGGAATAGAACAATCTGTTACAGTTATTGTTAGATCAACACTCTGGTTCACACAAGGCAAACTAGCACCTGTAGTGGTATATGTGAATGTGTAAAACCCTAAGGGTTGTCCATCAAAATCCACATCAGTTCCTATAATCGTGATAGACGCTCCACCTGGGGCATTTGTTAAAGCCCATGTTCCTGCATCATTTCCAGAAATCCTGTCATCCAAATCTACTGTTGTATTTCCATCAGAAGAATTGTTGCAAACTCCAAAATTATTGGTAGCTCCAGGGTTCGGTGTAAAATTCTGTTCAACAATAACCTCTAAAGTCGGGCTTGCACAATTATTCAACGCATCATAGAAAAAACCGTAATAAGTATCTGGAACAGTTACAGTATTTGTAGGCAAATAATCTCCCGTTACAGCAGTATTTGGATTCGTACTCCATCTTAAAACAGCTCCTACCGGAGGTACACTGTTTGTATAGTCATCTAAATTCTGGGTGAAAGAATCACAAAATGTGGTTACGGAACCGCCAACAAAAACGGGCGGGATTGTACCGGCAAAACAAGTATTTTTAGTAGCTGTATCGGTAACAGCTCCTCCTGTTCCATTGGTATTGCTCAACGTTACACTAAGTGTAATCGTTCCATTTGAAAGCCCGCTCAGGTCGATCCCCGTGATGTTGTCCGTGGCAGTGGCGATAACCCCCGTGTCCGAGACCGGTATGCCCCCGCCGTCACTGCTGAAGGTATAGGAGTACGTGGCGCCAACCTCAGCTCCCGCAAAGGTGAAACCGACCGCGCCCTGGTTCCCCGCATTGATAGGGTCTTGGTCGATCGTCACACTATAGCCCGAGGGAACAGCGGTGTTCTTCGTTGCGGTGTCCGTGGCGGCAGCACCCGTACCGTTGGCATTGGCAAGGGTGACGCTCAAAGTGACCGTGCCATCCAAGAGACCGCTCAGGTCGATCCCCGTGATGTTGTCCGTGGCAATGGCGATCAATCCCGTGTCCGAGACCGGTGTGCCCCCGCCGTCACTGCTGAAGGTATAGGAATAGGTCGAGCCCACCTCTGCTCCGGCAAAGGTGAAGCCGACCGCCCCCTGGTTCCCCAGATTGATCGGGTCCTGGTCGATCGTCACACTGTAGCCCGAGGGAACAGCGGTGTTCTTCGTTGCGGTGTCCGTGGCGGCAGCACCCGTGCCATCCCCATTGGTCAGGGTAACGCTCAAAGTGACCGTGCCATCCAAGAGACCGCTCAGGTCGATTCCCGTGATGTTGTCCGTGGCGGTGGCGACAACCCCCGTGTCCGAGACCGGTGTGCCCCCGCCATCACTGTTGAAGGTATAGGAGTATGTGGCGCCCACCTCCGCTCCCGCAAAGGTGAAGCCGACCGCCCCCTGGTTCCCCAGATTGATCGGGTCCTGGTCGATCGTTACACTGTAGCCCGAGGGAACAGCGGTGCCCTTGGTCGCGGTATCCGTGGCAGCAGCACCCGTGCCATTGGCATTGGCAAGGGTCACGCTCAAAGTGACCGTGCCATCGGCCAGACCACTCAAATCGATCCCCGTGATGTTGTCCGTGGCAGTGGCGATAACCCCCGTGTCCGAGACCGGTGTGCCCCCGCCATCACTGTTGAAGGTATAGGAATATGTGGCGCCCACCTCCGCTCCGGCAAAGGTGAAGCCGACGGACCCCTGGTTCCCCAGATTGATCGGGTCCTGGTCGATCGTTACACTGTAGCCCGAGGGAACAGCGGTGTTCTTCGTTGCGGTGTCAGTGGCGGCAGCACCCGTACCGTTGGCATTGGCAAGGGTGACGCTCAAAGTGACCGTGCCATCCAAGAGACCGCTCAAATCGATCCCCGTGATGTTGTCCGTGGCAGTGGCGATAACCCCCGTGTCCGAGACCGGTGTGCCCCCGCCATCACTGCTGAAGGTATAGGAATAGGTCGAGCCCACCTCTGATCCGGCAAAGGTGAAGCCGACCGCACCCTGGTTCCCCACATTGATAGGGTCCTGGTCGATCGTAACACTGTAGCCCGAGGGAACAGCAGTGTTCTTCGTTGCGGTGTCCGTGGCGGCAGCACCCGTGCCATCCCCATTGGCAAGGGTGACGCTCAAGGTCACCGTACCATCCAAGAGGCCGCTCAGGTCGATCCCCGTGATATTGTCCGTGGCAGTGGCGATAACCCCCGTGTCCGAGACCGGTGTGCCCCCACCGTCACTGTTGAAGGTATAGGAGTACGTGGCGCCAACCTCAGCTCCCGCAAAGGTGAAGCCGACCGCACCCTGGTTCCCCACATTGATAGGGTCCTGGTCGATCGTAACACTGTAGCCCGAGGGTATCTGTCCAAATCCTAAATAAATACCGAAAAATGCAAATACAAAAAACAGAAATCTTCCTTGTCCATAGCTGGAAAAAGACATTTGAGAGGTTCTTTTAAGGAAGGGCAACATTACCTATTCTATAATTTTCAGTGTCGTTCTTTTTTGTCAATTGGTTGGTTATTTGGGAGAAGTCAATATTACTAAAAAACAAAGGAATGCCCGCAACTTTACGGATTAAATCTTAGTTTCTTGGGTGAAATACCTTTTCGGTAGGAAAAGCCCTATTTTAAATGACAGCCGAGGCTGTTTCCACCTCTGATTCTATCTTCCGAACCAATCCTTGCAACACCTTACCTGGACCAACTTCCACAAAGGATTTTGCTCCATCTTTAACCATTTGTTGAATACTCTGGGTCCATTTTACCGGAGCGGTCAATTGAAGGATCAGGTTCTTTTTAATTTCATCGGCATTAGAGACCGCCGTAGTGGTCACATTTTGATAAATGGAACAGCTAGGAGCATTGAATTCCGCACTTTCAATAGCTGCGGCCAACTCTTCTCTTGCAGGTTCCATTAATGGCGAATGAAAAGCTCCTCCCACTGGCAACAACAAAGCTCTTCTTGCTCCTGCTTCCTTTAATTTTTCACAGGCGAGATTTACGGCATCTACTTCTCCTGAAATTACCAATTGCCCTGGACAGTTATAATTGGCAGGAACCACAATTCCATCGGTTTCAGCGCAGATTTTTTCCACTATATCATCATCTAATCCCAAAACTGCTGCCATGGTACTGGGTTGTAATTCACATGCTTTTTGCATTGCCATAGCTCGTTGGGAAACCAGTTTTAATCCGTCCTCAAAATTAAGAGTGCCATTGGCCACCAATGCGGAAAACTCCCCCAAGGAGTGTCCAGCAACCATGTCGGGCTTGAAATTATCTCCGAGTACTTTACTGAGAATCACAGAATGCAAGAAAATAGCAGGTTGGGTAACCTTGGTCTGTTTTAAATCTTCCGGAGTCCCCTCAAACATAACATCCGTTATGGAGAATCCCAATATATCATTGGCTTGTTCAAACAGTTCTTGGGCTTCAGGGTGATTTTCATATAAATCTAAACCCATTCCCACAAATTGTGCTCCTTGTCCTGGAAAAATATATGCTTTCATCTAGTTCGGTTTTGAGTGGTGCTAAAATAGGGATGATTCTTTAATCCTCCTTAAACCAACTGGAGTAAGTTACATAGTTATTTGCAATACGGTCAATTTCCCCAGAGGTCAACTCTGGACTTACATCTTTTATTTTTCGTGCTGGCATTCCGGCATAAATACTTCCGGCTTCAACATGGGTGCCTTGTGTTACTACGGCCCCGGCTGCTATTATGGAATTGCACTCCACCACACAGTCATCCATTAGGATGCTGCCCATTCCCACCAATACATTATCCTTTATGGTGCATCCGTGCACTATTGCGTTATGTCCGATGGAAACATTATTGCCAATAGTTGTGGGTGATTTTTGATAGGTACAGTGTATTACAGCTCCATCCTGAACGTTTACCTTGTCGCCCATTTTAATATAGTGCACATCTCCCCTAACTACGGCGTTGAACCATATACTACATTGGTCTCCCATATCTACTTCGCCAACTATAGTGGCATTTTCTGCGATATAGCAATCCTTTCCAATTTTTGGGGCCTTTCCTCTTACGGGTTTGATTATCATTTATGTTGATTTATTGAAAATAAGACAATAGTGTTGATTTTTTTGAGGCTGAAACTGAGAGTTCCTTTCCATTGGAAAGCACTACACTGCCTCCCTTTCCTTTTTTGTACTTTACAACTTCCGCCACATTTACCAAATAGGATTTATGGATTCTGGCAAATGCGTAAGGCTTTAGAACATCTTCAAAATATTTGAGCGTCTTACTCACCAAGATTTTTTTGTGCTCCAAGTAGATTTCGGTGTAATTGTCATCCGCTTTGCAAAAATAGATATCCCCCACTTCCAAAACTTGAAACCCATCTTGTTGTGGCAAGGTTATCTTGCCTTCCGCTTTTATTGAATTTGCCCTCAATACCTGACCATCCAGCGCGTTTTCTTTGGTTTTAATCTCTTTGACGTAATCCACCGCCTTAATCAATTCATCAATGTTGATTGGCTTCATTAAATAGTAGGCTGCATGATGGTTCAGCGCATCCATTGCATATTGATTGTAGGCCGTCACAAAAACTGTTTCAAAGGTGCGGTCGGGAATCTTATCCAATAAGTCAAATGCATTACCAAACGGCATTTCTACATCCAAAAACACCAAATCGAGGTTTGATCTTCTAATCAATTCCAAACCCTCCTTAATATTTGACGCTTCACCTAAAAGGTTCACCTCATCACAATATTTAGCTAGATAATTTCTTAGGATTTCCCTACTATTTGCTTCGTCTTCTATTATGATTGCCTGTAATTGCATCAGTCTTTTTTAAGTTTAAGGGAAACTTTGGTTCCTGTTTGGTCATCATTCAGGTTTGAAATGGAAACCTCTACCTTATTCTTGTACATTTCATTAAGAATCTTGATACGTTTCTTGATGTTCCCCATTCCTTTTGATTTCTGCTTCTTTTGATTGGAAGTCTTTAACTCTGCTGATTTTTTCCTGCCTATTCCGTTGTCAACAATGGTTATTTCCAACAAATCATGGGTTATTTGATGAACCCCAATTTTCAGGAATCCCTTTTCTTCCTTGTAGCGTAAACCGTGCCATATAGCATTTTCTATATAAGGTTGAAGCAGCATAGGGGGAATTTGGAATGCATCAACATCTATTTTTTCATCCACTTGGATATCATAATCAAACTTATCAGAGAACCTTGAATGCTCCAATTTCACATATAGCTCCAATAATTCCAATTCCTTAGAAAGTGGGATAAAGTCTTCTTCAGAATTTTCAAGCACACTGCGCATCAACACAGAAAAATCACTTAGAAACCTATTTGCACTGCGCTCATCGCTTCTGGCTATAAAATTATTTACCGAATTCAACGCATTAAAAATAAAATGCGGGTTCATTTGGGTGCGCAACGACCTCAAAGCAAGAAGATTATTGGTCAATTTTTGCTGTTTGTTGCTCCGATAGTAAAGAAATGTGGTCAGGGACATTAAAATGATGCCAAATATCAGCGAATAAATAATCCATTTTTGCCTTTTGCTGGTTTCCTGGAACAATTGCTGTTCTGTTACCGCCAGACTGTATTTGCTTTGAGAAAGTTCCCGTTCTTGTTCCAAACTGGCAATACGGTTCTGTTTATTCGCAATTTCCCGATTAAGACGAGCTGCTCTTCCTATTTCCTGTTCCTTTCTAACATACAGACTATCCACCACTGTTACGTAAGCTTGATAAGACTCCAGTGCCTTTGAAAAATCACCTTTGTACCGATAAACTTCGGAAAGTTTACGCGTAGCGTCTTTTTGCACCACCAGATCATCCTCTTCATCTGCCTCAACAATACTTCTCTCCAAATAAGGAATGGCCTCATCCAACCTATCTTGAGCTATGTACGCATTGGCTATTTTATAGTTGATTCGCTGCGAAGTAATTGTGTCTTGTTGCCCAAAGCTACTTGGCTGTTCCTTTTTTTCATCCGTATCCCGTAACTGTTGAAGCTCGTTCAAACTTTGTTTGCGCAACTGGATTTCGTCATCGTACCTATTTTTTTGATTGTAGAAATCCGCCACCTTTTCATTTTCTTGTATTTGCCTCTGTGGGGCCACTTGCTTGGAAAGACTCAGTGAGTTTTGATAAAATCCTTCAGCTTCAATAACCCTGTTCTCACTGGCGTATGTGTCAGCAATTTTTGAATTTAGATCAATGACCTTGGGTGAAATTTGATTCTTTTCGGCTATTTGCAGCCCTTCTTGGTAAAAATCCAATGCTTTCTTTAAATCCGATAAGCCTTTGTAGGCATCTCCCAGGTTTTCATGAAGCTCTACCCTTTGATAGGGAACCATGTGTTTTTCCTTAAGCAATGGTAAAAGCTCCTCTTCAGCATTCTTATATTCCCCGTTTAAGATATAGGTGTTCCCCAACAATAGTTTTGTTCGGTTAGAAGTCCTGGCAGCCAAGGCATCCTTGTAATTTGCAATGGCCAGGTCGTACTGTTTGTGGTACATGTAGATCTCACCTAAAGTGGTAAGGGACAGGGAAAGCTCTTTTTTATTTCCTCGGTTTCCAAGAGGGGCAATTGATTTTGCAATGAAATCGATACTCTTCTCTAAATCCGTTTTTTTGTAAAAATTAGCAGAGTCCAGGAATTTTTGGTGACCAAACGTACTTCTTGAGCTTATTTTCTTTTCTTTTCTCGGGGAATTGTTTGGAACATATCCCATAACCAAGATATCCACATCCTCGTCAGAAGTTATGCGATGTCTTACCGTTTCAAAATCGGGGCTTTCCACAATGAGAATGTCTCCTAAGGACACTTGAATCTTAAATTCCCCAAAAACATCCGTAGTAGTATACCTTCCATTATCTGTTGATATTTGGACATCTTTAATGGGCTCAAAGTTTTCCTTCCCCTTCACAGACCCTTTGAGTTCAAATGGTGCAGTGGTATTGCCTACTTGCGACCATCCCGTGCAGGCAAGCATCATGAAAAGAAATATGACATACTTTTTTAGACCCATGTTAAATAATACTACGGTAAACTTAGTTCATCCTAAGCGTTTTAAAAAATGAGATAGCTGTCAAAACTCCTTAAAAACAACCAAAATGAACCACCTTACAAAGACAACTCTACGGTTTACTCATTGGAGTGGACACTTCCCTCATTTTTGATTTTTATCCGAAAAAGTTGAGCCTACTTTTATCCCGACTTTTAAAATCATTGAACTATGAAATATTTGAAACACTTTTTAGGAATAACATTTTTTACCTTGACAATTGGAGCCATTTATGGTTACAATCTAAAAGCAAAAGAATCACAGACAACAGCTCTTCTTACAACTATGGAAAAGCCCGCCAAACAATATGTGAAAATTGCCTTATTGCTGGATACCAGTAACAGTATGGATGGACTTATCAATCAGGCTAAGGCACAGTTATGGGATATTGTAAATGAATTTACCCATGCCAAGTGCGGAAACGATACAAGACCTTCCCTTAAAATTGCCCTATATGAGTATGGAAACGATAACCTTTCTTCAAATGAAGGATATATCAGGCAAGTAATTGGATTTAGCAATGACTTGGATGAAATATCTGAAAAACTATTTTCTCTGACCACAAATGGAGGAGAAGAGTATTGTGGGCAGGTAATTCAAACTTCTTTAAAGCAACTAGATTGGGGTAAAAATGCCGATGACCTTAAAATGATTTTTATTGCCGGTAACGAGCCTTTCACCCAAGGCAAATTAAATTATAAGGATGCTGCCTCCCAGGCCAAGGAAAAAGATGTTATTGTGAACACCATTTTCTGTGGCAATTACCAACAAGGTATTTCCACCATGTGGAAAAACGGTGCGGCAATCACCGGAGGAGAATATATGGCCATAGACCACAACAGACAGGTGGTACATATTGACACTCCATATGATGATATCATCATTCAACTTAATTCAAAGTTGAACAACACTTATATTTCCTACGGGTCTTTGGGTAGGCAAAAGAAAATGCTTCAAAGTGCACAGGATAACAATGCAGCTGAGATGGAAGCAGCGGTTGCGGTAAAAAGGTCAGTGAGTAAGAGCTCAAGATTGTATAAAAACTCGCAATGGGATTTAGTAGATGCAGTTGAAGATGACGAGAGCGTCCTTGAAGAAATAAAGGAAAAAGATCTTCCAACAGAGCTCCAAGGAAAATCTGAGGAAGAAATCAAAAACTATGTGAAAGAAAAGAAATCTGAACGAAAAAAAATACAAGAACAGATTCAAGAACTTAATGCTAAACGAGAGGCCTTCATCGCCAAAAACCAAAAAGAAGAAAAGGGTGAGTTGGAGAATGCACTATTATCGGCTATAAAAACCCAAGCCTCCAAAAAGAATTATAAGTGGGATTAGACGCTTGTTTTATTGTTTGGAAAAGTGGTCCCGTTGGAAACAACGGGCCATTTTAATTATTGGCCGCAGGGCAGTAACAATCATAGCGTTTGCCTTGGTCCGTTTCACCAAAGTCGTAACCCAAGGTAATCTGATGAAAACCGCCATTGTCAAAACGAATATCCCCCGACTGATAGGAATAATTATAGGAGAACAAAAACCTCTTGTAATTGACACCAACAATAGGTGTGAAAAGCTGTAGTCGCTGTTCACCAAAACCCCCATTGTTTATGAATTGCGCCCCATCAAAACTTCTCCTATAGGAAAGTCCGCCCCAAAGCGTTGTATCATCATTTAAATCCTTGTAAACCTTCGCGTTTATGTCAATGGTCTTCTCCTTGGTGAAATCGGTCATCTGAAAAAGTACAGAAGGCTCTATCCGGGTATTTCTTCCAAAAACGTATCCAGCGGACAACAAATACCTACGTAAATTGTCAACTCTGGGTACCCCTAAATTATCGGGGTCGTCTGTTCTACCCCTTCGATATAAATCCCTGGATGTTTCCAAAACATTCAAGATAGCCGCATGGGCATAAAACTCCATAAAACTATATGAAACACCCAAATCCACATTAAAATAAGAGGCTGTAATCTTGGTACCGGAAATAGCAGGGTCAGGGAGTACCGACCTAAACTCTGTTTCATCTAGGCTACTCAGCAAGATTGTCCCGCTTAAACCAAAGGAGATTTGATTAAGTGTCCTAAAATCACCTCCCAGCTGCAAATGGTGGGCATAAGTCCCCTTAAAACCGGTCTGGGAATGATACCCATTGGCATCATTGAACAATATTGCTCCAACTCCGCTTCGTTCACCTACCCTAAAATTGGCGTTCAAAGTCTGTAAACTAGGGGCCTCATCAACATCAAACCATTGTTTTCTGGCAGTAAGACGTATTTTACCTCCTTCGCTTATACCGGCCATAGAGGGGTATACGAGATAATAGTTATCTGCCAAATAATCAAAATATACGGGTATTCCTTCTTGAGCCTTACAGGTCAGCCCAAAGATTAGGGTTATGATGAGTGAGGTTATATAGCGTCTCATGTGACGATTTTGGGCTTAAGTTTAGATTTTTAAGACAATCAAACACTAAGATAACGGTCGAAGAGGTACATTATTATATTTTGTTCCTCAACCATACTATTGGTATTTTTGTCAAAATATTTGCCATGAAAGAATACAACATTACGGTTGCATCTACCAACAACTCGAAAATACTAAAATTTGAGGCCAATAATTTTTTGGTAAAGGGAAACTATGAATATAAAAACATTGATGAAGCCAAGGATTCCCCATTGGCCCAGCAATTGTTCTACCTACCCTTCATCAAAACTGTTTATATCTCCGGAAATTTCATAGCCATGGAGCGTTTTGACATTGTAGAATGGGATGATGTTAAAGACGAAGTGGCCCAACAGTTGGTAGAGTATTTAAATGCTGGAGAACCCATAGTAAATGAGGAATCCACGCAAAAAAAGCAGCCCATAACCGTATACGCAGAGGTAACTCCAAATCCCGGAGTAATGAAGTTTGTAGCCAATAAACGAATTGTTCCCACCAGCTATGAATTCAAGAACATTGATGATGCCAAGGAGTCTCCTTTGGCTATGGAGCTTTTCCATTTCCCTTTTGTCAAGGAAGTGTTTTTTGATGAAAACTATGTTTCCATTTCCAAATTCGATGTTGCAGAATGGGAAGAAATCACCATGCAGTTAAGGGAGTTTATACGCGACTTTTTGGCCGATGGAAAACAGGTTGTATCGGAAACCGCCATTGAAAAAGCACGTGAAGAGGCTTCTGAAACCGTCGGCAATGTAAATCTGGACGAAACTTCCCAACAAATAATTGACATTTTAGAAGAATACGTGAAGCCAGCGGTTGCCAGTGATGGAGGCAATATCATGTTCCAATCCTACGAAAAGGAAAGTGGCACCGTTAATGTGGTCCTTCAAGGAGCCTGTAGTGGCTGTCCGTCATCTACTTTTACGCTTAAAAATGGTATTGAGACCATGCTTAAAAACATGATGGGAGATAAGGTAAACGAGGTGGTTGCCATCAATGGTTGATTTTCAGCATATCATTCGGTCATTGCGCCTTTTTTTCCTAAATTGAATGGAATTTTTAAAACATTAACCATGGTAGTATTAAAAGTAATTGAAGTATTGGCAAACTCAGACGAAAGCTGGGAACAAGCCGCAAAAAACGCTTTGGAACAAGCTTCCAAATCTGTAAAGAATATTCGCTCGGTATATATTAACGAGCAAAGTGCATCTGTTAAGGATGGAAAAATTGACGACTATAGAGTCAATGTTAAAATTACCTTTGAGGTAAAATAATCTTTTAGCAGGCCACCTAAAAATGCGCCTCTATTTGGCGCTTTTTTTATGTTCAAAAAAGTAGACATGCTCAAAAAAATCACCTTCGTAACAATTCTGTTGTTTCTAACACATGGATGTACCCAAAAAACAAACAAAGTGAGCCACAAATACACCAATGCCCTTATTCACGAAACCAGCCCCTACCTCCTGCAACATGCACATAATCCGGTAAATTGGGAAGCCTGGAAACCTGAAGTATTGGAACGCGCCCAAAAAGAGGACAAACCACTGCTCATAAGCATTGGGTATGCCGCATGTCACTGGTGCCACGTTATGGAAGAAGAATGTTTTGAAGATGAGGCCGTTGCCCAAATGATGAATGAAAACTTCATCAACATAAAAATAGACAGGGAAGAAAGGCCGGATGTAGACCAAATCTATATGGATGCCATTCAGATGATATCCGGAAACGGAGGATGGCCATTGAACATTGTGGCTTTGCCAGATGGAAGACCTTTCTGGGGAGCGACCTACGTTCCAAAGGAAAACTGGATAAAATCCTTGGAGCAGCTCACCAAACTCTACAAAGAAGACAAGCAAAGGGTAGTCCAATATGCAGCAGACCTTTCCAATGGAATCAATGCTATAAATCTGGTAGAGAACAAGGGGGACTCGGACATTTACAATCTAGATCAGTTGGATGGAGCTGTAGCTAAATGGTCGCAACATTTTGATAATTTCTTGGGAGGATACAAACGTGCACCAAAGTTCATGATGCCCAACAATTGGGATTTTCTCTTGCACTATGCCACTGCAAATTCCAAACCGGAGCTCCTGGAGCAAGTAAACGTTACGTTAAGGAGGATGGCCTTTGGCGGGGTCTACGATCATGTTGGCGGAGGTTTCTCCAGGTATGCCGTTGACACTAAATGGCATGTCCCCCATTTTGAAAAAATGCTATACGATAACGGACAATTGGCGAGTTTATATGCCAAAGCCTATGCCGTTACCAAAAACGAATTGTACAAAGAAGTAGTCGAGGAGACCATTGCTTTTGTGCAAGAAGAGCTTCTAGATAAAAATGGAGGGTTCTATTCTTCATTGGATGCAGATAGCCTGGATGAAAATGGGGAACTTGAAGAAGGGGCCTACTATGTATGGACAAAAGAGGAGCTCGAACAATTGTTGGGAAGTGACTTTGAAGTTTTCAAAGATTACTACAACATTAATTCCTACGGCCTTTGGGAAAAAGGCAATTATGTTCTTATTCGGGATAAGGATGATGCGGAAATTGCTGAGAAACACAATCTCTCCGTTCCAGTGTTGAAAGAAAAAATGAACGAAGCGCTCAGCTTGCTCAAAAAAGAAAGAGCAAAACGTAACAAACCAAGATTAGATGATAAAATCCTTACCTCTTGGAACGGATTGATGCTTTCAGGCCTTGTAGATGCTTATCGATATTTGGGCAATCAAGAGTATCTAGATTTAGCCTTGGCCAATGCTAAATTTATTGAAAAGGAAATGCTTAAAAAGGATTATTCCCTTTTCCGTAACCATAAAGAAGGTGAGAGTACCATCAACGCTTTTCTTGAAGATTATGCTACGGTAATTGAAGCATATTTGGCGCTTTACGAAGTAACTTTTGACGAAAAGTGGTTGAATCACGCCAAATCTTTGTTGGATTACACTCAAAAACACTTTTTGGACAAGGATTCAGGTATGTTCTTCTTCACTTCAGATGAAGACCACTCATTAATACGAAGGAGCATAGAGGTCAATGACAATGTCATTTCGGCTTCCAATTCCATCATGGGCAAAAACTTGTTGAAATTCCACAAACTTTTTCCACAGGAAGGATATGGGGACATTGCCAAACAAATGCTCAAAAACGTACAGGAAAATTTTGATGAAACAGCGCAGGGCTATGCCAACTGGTTGAACCTGGTACTTTATGAAAACCAGAATTTTTATGAAATAGCCATCCTTGGAGATGATTTTAAAACCTTAGGAAAGGAAATCAGTGGAAACTACCTTCCCAATAGTATTCTAACTGGATCCAAAAAAGATGGCAGTATTGAACTTTTGCAGAACAGGTACGTTGAAGGGGAAACTTTTGTGTATGTATGTATTGAGGGAACGTGCAAACTCCCCGTAACTACTTCCCAGGATGCTTTAAAACAAATTAAATCCTTCAAATAACCAAGTTTTGGTCGCTTTTAAACCAACAAGGAACTACATTTAACATCATCTTTTAAAAACATATTAGTTATGGAAGAGTTGGAAGGTTATCAAGAATACATTGATAAAAGCATAGACTGGCTTATAAACATGCTGCCCCACCTTATATTGGCCATAATTATTTTTGTAGTTGGGCTTTGGGTAATACGTTTTATAAACCGTATTGTAAGAAGGTTTTTTGACCGCAAGGACTACGACGAAACTCTGGAAACGTTCCTTCAAAGCTTTATTAGCATTGCGCTAAAGGTACTTTTGTTCGTTTTAGTGGTAACCCAACTCGGAGTAAAGACCTCTTCACTAGTGGCCATGATCGGTGCGGCCGGACTTGCCATAGGATTGGCCCTTCAAGGTTCGCTGGCCAATTTTGCAGGCGGGGTATTGATCCTCATATTCAAACCATTCAAGATTGGGGACTGGATATCGGCCCAAGGGGTCGAGGGCAGTGTTAAGGAGATTTCTATTTTTAGTACCAAACTCAACACTTTTGGCAACCAAGTGGCCATAATCCCCAACGGACAGCTTTCAAACGGGAGCATTGTCAACTATAACATGGAAGATACCCGAAGGGACAAATTTGATATTGGCATAGGATATGGCTCCAATATTAAAGAGGCCAAAGACATTTTACTAAAAATCTGTGCGGACTACCCCGACATACTTACCGATCCAGCTCCAGAGGTATATGTAGGTCAACTTGGGGACAGCTCTGTAAATCTTACACTTCGTTTTTGGGCCAAAAATGAAGTTTTCTGGGCGTCTCACTTTTATGTAATTGAAGAAACAAAACTACGTTTTGATAATGCTGGGATTGAAATTCCCTTCCCACAGCGTGTTATTCACAGCATGGATGGGGATTAGTCCTTCTTCTTGGTGTGCACTACAAAATCCTTTAAATAATAAGGTTCAAAATAGGCAACATCCTCAAATTGACCTGCCTGATATTTTTCATGGGACAAAATGGCCATCTGTCTGGAAGATGGCAACACCGAATTATCAAAATGAAAATTGGAATGCTCTAGAACTTCTTTGCACTTTGCGGCTCCACTTCCAACAATGTGCACCTTTTGTTTGGCAACATATTCAGAAAAAGCGTTTTCATCTATGATCTCGGCTCTTGTCCCCCTTATTTCGTGGTAATCTGAATCAAATACTGCGGAATATACCTCCATCCTTCGTGCATCCAGAACAGGAATAATGATTTCTCCCTCTCCAGCATTGGCCTGATATGCCATACTTTGCAATGTTGGAACGGAAATCAAGGGTAAATCCAACGAAAAACAAAGGCCTTTTGCAGCAGAAACACCTATTCTCAACCCGGTATAAGACCCTGGACCTTTACTGATTGCCATGGCATCCAAATCCGAAAAACGCAAAGAAGCCTCATCCAAGGCTTCTTTTATGAATACATGCAGCTGTTCTGCATGCGAATAGTTCAACGAATTGTTTTCCTTTATGGCAACGATTTCTGTACCGTTGGAAATACTAACGGAACAATTGGTCGTTGCGGTTTCTAGATTGAGTATCTTGGCCATAGCGGCCACAAATATACGCTAGTTTAAGGTTATTGGAATACCGAAGTAGAACTCCAATATTTTCAATCTAAAAATATAGTCATACTTGGTCCTGATCACATCGGCCTCGGCGTTGTCCAGTCTGGATTGGGCCTGACTAAAATCAAAAGCATTCATTAGACCGACATCAAATCGTTCCCTGGCATAATCGTAAGCCAACCGTCTTGCTTCCAATGTTTTTTCAGCGGCTTCGTAGGCTTTAAAGAAAGAAGTAACATCAACATACGCTTGGTTAATGTTTGTTTCCAACTCAAGCTTCTGTTGCTCTAATTGTACTCTTGAAATGTCCACGTTGATCTTAGCACGTTTTACGTTGTTTCTGGTGCTCCATCCATTAAAAATAGGCACGCTTACCTGAACTCCGTAAGAGATACCATCAAAAATGTAGAGCTGGTCAAAAAAGTTACCAAATATGTTGTTTTGATCAGAGTATCTGGTGTTATAGTTAAAAAATCCAGCTAGTGTTGGGTAACGCGCACCCTTTGCTATTTCCAAATCCTTTTCGGACAGCTCCACATTGCTTTCAGAAAATTTAATGTCATTTCTAAAAGTAAGGGCTTTGTCAAAAATCACCTTTGGTGAATTGGATAGGATATCAGAGATTGGAATATCAAAGGATTCTTCAGCGATATCGAAATTCTCATAATCGGTAATCTGCAGCAATTGGGCAAGATTGATCTTTGAGATAAGCACCAAGCTCTCCCCATTGACCACCTGCTGCTCTTGATTGGCCGCTGTTGCTTCAATTTCCAACAAATCCCCTCGTGGTGAAACCCCGGATTCCACCAATTCCTTGGTACGTTTTAAATCCTGCTCGGTAACGGCCAACTGAGCTCTAAAAGTCTTCAAGGTTTCTTTGTTGGATAACACCTGAAGGTAAGCATTGGCCACATTCAACCTAATATCGTCTTTTATATCATCTACCCGATATTGGTTGGCAATTCCATTCAATCTTGCTCTTTGAATCCTTTTAAAATTTCGGAGTCCATCAAACAAAACCACATTTGAAGACACATTGGCATTAACGTTAAAAATGGTGTTGGTGGTTGGCTCGTTGGTTGCCGGGTTAAACGACAGACCAGTATTTGAGGAAATTGTTGTGGTACCATTCAAATTTGGAATAAGTGCTCCGATGGCATCAGATTCATCAATTTTGGCATTCTCCAAATCGAGCTCAAACTGTTTAATGGTCAGGTTGTTATCCACCGCATATTGCACACATTCCTGTAGCGTCCATTTCTTCATTTGCCCAAAGGATGTATGTGCCGCGAATAGCAACAACAAGATTGCGATTATTCTACTTTTCATTCGTTTTTTGATTTTGGTTGTTATTAGATTAGGCATCCTCGTCTGATTCTTCCTCACCTTCCTCTAGACCTTTTTTTATGGGTTCTGTTTTGTTCCATTGTTTTACCTCATCATTTTCATCTAAACCAGAAACAATTTCCACATTGATTCCATCAGAAATTCCTATTTCCACATCTCTTCGTTCAAACTCCTGCTCTCCAATGGAAACCTCTACATAAGGTTTGTCCGTTTCCTTATCAAATTGAAGCAATGCTTCAGGAATTACCAGTATACTGTCCTTTTTCTCAAGAACCAAGGAAGCATTGGCACTGTACCCTGCTCTGATCAGAAAATCATCCTCTACGGACACATCGCCCTCTATTTTAAATTGTACTGCTCCTGACTCTTCTACTCCTTTTGGGGCGATGAACTTCAGTTCGGCATTGAATTCTTTGTCTTCGATGGCTCCCAAACTGATCTTTAGTGGCATTCCTATTTCCAATTTCCCTACCTCACCTTCGTCCACCTTTCCTTCAAAGATCATTTTACCTAGATCTGCAATGGAGGCAATTGTGGTACCATCATTGAAATTGTTACTTTGGATGACCTGATCTCCTTCCTCAACAGGAATTTCCAAAATGGTTCCTGCTACCGTAGCTCTAATGTTGGTATTGGCCGAAGAAGAACCGCCAGCAGAACCAACGCGAATAATTTGATAGTCCGCTCGTGCATTTTTCAATTCTTGAATGGCCTGATCGTACTGTAATTGTAAATTGTTGAAATCCTGGCTGGAGATAACGCCTTTATCAAAAAGGGCCTTGTTACGATCGTACTCAATTTTAGTGTTGTTCAATGCTATTTCTGCATTGCTCACACGACCTCTTGCTTGATTTAATGCTTGTTCATTGGGAACCACTTTGATCACTGCAATCAAATCGCCAGCATTGACCGGGTTGCCCTCTTCCAAATAAATTTTGTCGATAATCCCAGAAATTTGTGGCTTGATTTCCACTTCATCTTCAGGAATCACCTTCCCAGTGGCCACAGTTTTCTTTTCAATATTGGAAATGAAAGGTTTATGGGTTTCGTATTCAATTGCGGATTTGCTATTGGACTTTATAAAAAATGTAGCAGCCCACAAAGCACCAAATACTAGTACTCCAAGTCCGACCCATTTTAAAATTTTCTTCATCTTATTGATTATTTAGTTTTAACTTTTTTATTCTTCTCTAAGTGCATCAATTGGTCTAATGCTAACTGCCCTTTGGGCAGGAATCAATCCTATTAGTATTCCCAGAATGAGCATGAGTGCAAAAGCTCCCATTACCAAAGGAATTGGTACAGTTGGATTTGTATAGGGGAAATCGATGCCCTGTGTTGCATTGTTGACGATACTCAATGTTAGTGCACCAAGAATGATTCCCATGATTCCGGCAATCAATGTTAGGAACAAACACTCAAGTATGATCAGTGTCCTCACTTCCCCGGGTGTAGCTCCCAAGGCTCTTCTTACTCCAAGTTCCTTGGTTCTTTCCTTCACAGAAATCAACAAAATGGCGCCAATACCAATGATCCCAGCTAAAATGGTTGCAATACCCACTATCAGTGAAATAAAGGTCAAACCTTTTGAAAATCCCATAATCTTGCTGAAAACTTCACCTAGATTGAACGTTCCGAAGGCGCGTTCATCTGTTGGGTCCACTCTATGGATATTTTTAAGCACAGATTTTACATCTTCCTCCACCTGTATCACATCGGCATCATCAAAAGCTGCCATCGAAAACCAACCTACATTTTCTCCAGAATTGTACAATCTCCTGTAGGTGGTAAATGGAATGTAAATATCGCTATCCGAATCAAACGGGGCATTCTGAACAAATTTGTGCACGCCAACCACCTGAAAATAAATTCCATCTATTCGAATATATCCGCCTATGGGGTCCTCATCCTCCTCGAACATTTCTTTTTGGGTACGTTCTCCTATGATGCAAACTTTTCTAGCTTGTTCTATATCGTCATCATTCACGAACCTGCCCCCGTCGTATATTTTTTTGGTGGCTATTTTGGTAAAAACCGGAAAATCGCCATATACAGGGTAGTTGCCGGATTTTGAACCTCGTGTGATTGAAGCTGGTGCTGAACCAAAGGTTCCTTTTACATTTCTTGGGGCGATGTATTGAAGCTCAGGAATTCGATTCTGCAAAACTGTGGCATCTCCAAGTTTTAACTGCAACTGACGTCCGGTCTTGTAGCCCGAATAGGGTTTGCTTGTACTTTGCGCCCATGCAAAAAGACTGTTCATAGCCACTGTTTCAAATGATTTTTCAAAACCATTGTCCATACCTTTGGCCGCTCCCGACATGGCTATGTAGACGAAAATACCCCATAATACCCCAATGATAGTAATGATGGTACGTATCTTATTCTTCCGAATAGATCCAAAAATTTCTTGCCATGTATTTCTATCAAATAAAAGTCTCATCTCATTCGTCTCTTAGTGCTACTATGGGTTTAATCTTTGCTGCCCTTCGAGCCGGAATATATCCTGCCAAAGCGCCAAAAAGGATCAGGAACACAGTGGCAATTACGGCCACGGTAGTATTTATATATGGGTTTTTAATAAAGTAGTCCTCTAATTTGATTCCAATAGAATTGAGGACGGCTAGACCGACCAACATTCCTAAATAACCAAAAATTGTAGTAATGAATACGGATTCAAGCAGAATAGAACCAATAACCGCCTTTGGAGTGGCTCCCATAGCTTTTCTGATTCCGATTTCCTTGGTTCGTTCCTTAATTACAAATACCATGATGTTACTGATACCAATAATACCGGCTATCAAGGTTCCCAATGCAAAAATTGATGCGATTATGGCCAAAACATTGGCAAATTGTTGGTTCTGCTTTAATTGATCCGCCACATTCCGAATGAACAATCCGTTGGGGTCTTCGGGGCTAATGTATTTTTTGTCCCTCAAAAACTTGTCCAAGCTAGCTTGAAAGGCCATAGCTCCCGCATATCCAATTTCTGGCTTGAAGCCTAAAATTATTTGATCAACTTCATCCGTATTCTTCTCAATAAGTTGTCTCGTAGTGTATGGAATATAGATGTAGCGTTCTTCATTGTCTCCTCCGTCATCTTGAAAGACACCGATCACCTTGAAAACACTTCCTCCAATATCTATGTATTTATCAAGGGCATTTTTGTTGCCGAACAGATCTTGTTCTACCAAACGACCAATCACGGCATATTTTGTTTTGTCCTCGATATCTCGTTCATTGAGATATCGACCTTTCATCATAATCGTTTTTTCGTTGAATTGATGACCAGGTGCCACCGCCCGAGTATTGTAGTTATTGGACTCTTCTTTGTATTTGGTCAATGCAGAACGGGATATTCTCGGGGTGACATATTCCAAGAACATGGCGAAGTTCTTTTCGATATCCGCTAAGTCTGAATTATCAAACTCAATAATCCTGTTAGATTTATAACCTTTATAAGGCAAGGAAGTCCTGCCTGGGAAAAGAAAGAAAGTATTGGTGGCATCATCATTAAAGAACTCTTCAAAAGTATTTCGGAGTCCATTTGTCAACCCAACCAAAGTAACAAAAATGAGTATCCCCAAAGCTACTGTGAAACCAGCAAGAAAAGTTCGGAGCTTATTCTTTTTGATGGATAAAAATATTTCCCCCCATGTATCCCTATTGAACATATTCGGATGCCCTTACTTGTTTTACTTTTTTGTCTTCCACAATCACACCATCTCTCAAATGCACTATACGTTTGCACATGTGCGCAATATCTTCCTCGTGGGTTACTACCAGAATTGTATTTCCTTCGTCATTGATTTTTTGAATCAAGTCCATAACCTCATAGGAAGTTGTGCTGTCCAAAGCACCTGTTGGTTCATCCGCCAAGAGAACTTTGGGCTCAGCTGCCATTGCCCTTGCAATGGCCACCCTTTGTTTTTGACCCCCAGATAGCTCACTAGGCAAGTGTGTTGCCCATTCCTTGAGCCCCACTCTTTCCAAATATTGCAATGCCTTTTCCTGGCGTTCTTTTCTAGGAACCTTCTGATAGTATAAAGGAAGCGCTACATTTTCAAGTGCACTCTTATAGTTTATTAAATTGAAAGATTGAAAGACAAACCCCAAAAATTTGTTCCGATATTGGGCAGCCTTGGTTTCGCTCAAGTTCTTGATCGGAACCCCATCCAACGTATATTCACCGGAATCTGCTTCGTCCAACATCCCCAAGATATTCAGCAGTGTAGATTTACCCGATCCGGATGATCCCATAATGGCGACCAACTCTCCTTCTTCAGCTGTAAAATTGATTCCCTTTAATACATGAAGGGAGTTGCTCCCCATTTTATAGGACTTATGTAGATCTTTGATTTCTATCATGATTGGTGATGTTAGCTATCTAATGGATTAACTCCTGCAATAGGACTTACAAGTTGTTAATTTGTTACAAGAATTATTGAAATATTTTGTTAAATGATTAGTTGGCCTCGTCTTCTTCTATAGCATTCCAGACTTTGACCTTATCATCGGCACCAATACCAGATTTTATCTCCACATAAATACCATCACTTATGCCCAATTCAATATCTCTTCTCTCAAATTGTTGCTCCGAAGTTTCTATTTCTACAAAGGGCTTTTTGGTCTCTCCATCAAATTGAACAAGTGCCTCTTTCAATGCCAACACATCATCTGCCCGTGCCAAAATAATAGAAGCATTGGCACTAAGGCCAGCTCTAATGAACGTTGAATCTTGCTTTTTAAGGGTTCCCTTGATTTCGAACTGGATAGCTCCGTTCTCTTCTTTTCCCTTCGGGGCGATATAATCCAGAACGGCATCAAAAACTTGATCTTCAATGGCGCCAACCGTAATTTCAAGTGGAAGGTCCTCTTTTATCCTTCCTACTTCAGATTCATCCACTTTTCCTTCAAAAATCATTTTTTCCACATCTGCGATGGCCGCAATTGTGGTTCCTTCATTAAAGTTGTTGCTCTCAATAACCTGATTGCCCACTTCAACTGGAACTTCCAGCACCATCCCGCTTACGGTAGCTTTGATGAGTGTATTGGCGGAATTTCTAAATCCGCTTGTGGTTCCTGTTTTTACAATGTCATATCTTTTGTTTGCAGCTCCATAGGATTGTCTTGCCTGGTCATAGGCTACCTGGGCCCGTTCCAAATCGGCCTTGGAAATTACGCCCTTGTCAAAAAGGGAAAGCTGACGCTCATAGTTCCTCTTTTGATCATCCAAGTTGATTTTGGACTCGTCAATAGCATTTCTGGCATCGTTCAGCGCATTAAGGTTGGGCACTACCTTAATTTTCGCCAAGAGATCACCCGATTTCACATAATCGCCCCCTTCTACATAAATCTCCTCAATAACGCCCGAAATGTTTGGTTTAATGAGCACTTCCTCTAAGGGAAGAATACTTCCTGTGGCAACGGCCTTTTTTACGATGTTCTGCTTAACGGGTATTTCGGTTTTATACTCAACAGGGTCTTCGGAGTTCTTTTGGTACAAATAGTACATAGAGCCCCCAAACACAATGACTATGAGCAAAAGGATGATAATGGTTACTGATTTTTTCATTTTATTCTCTGTTTGATCTGATTGATTTTTATTCTGTTCGCAATGCTTCTATGGGACGCACCCTTATAGCGCTGTTTGCAGGGATGAACCCGGCCAAAAGACCAGAGACCATCAATATGACCAGTGCACCGGTCACCACTCCCACACTAACACTTGGGTTAATAAACATATCCACAGGACCCACACTGTCCAATAGTGCATTAATGCCATAAATGACCAGGGTTCCAAAAATAATCCCTGTCATCCCTGAAATAATCGTAAGAAAGATGGACTCCATAAGTATCTGCTTTTTTATGGACCATGGTTGTTCGCCCAAGGCCCGTCTAATCCCAATTTCCTTGGTACGTTCCTTGACTACGATCAACATGATGTTGCTCACTCCGATAATACCAGAAAGTAGCACCATAATGCCCACTAGGTATGCTATTGCCTTGAGTCCCACAAATAGGCTTTCAACCCTATTGAACTGCTCGTAAAGGTCAAAATATCCAATGGCCCTCTTATCTTCCGGATGAATTTTATGCCGTTCTCGCATAACATCTATAATACTTTCTTTGAGCTGGGAAATGGAACTGCCATCATGGGCGGTAATGGCCATCCAGCCAACATCTTCACCTCTGTTGAACGCTTGGGAAAATGAAGTAAAGGGAACAAAAATTTCCTTTTGGGCCTCTTCCCCATCCCCATCATTGTTCTTTTTCTTGTAGGTACCAATGACCATAAAATTCACTCCCTGAATCTTGATATAGCTTCCTAAGACCTCTTCTCCTTTTTCATACAGTTCCGATTTCACTCCTTGTCCAATAATAGCGACCTTTCTTTTTTCCTCAATATCATTTTGGTTGATAAAGCGTCCTGAAGTAACGGTCATGGGATCTTGGTTGATAATTTCAGGATAATCCCCGTAAACGTTATATGCGCCCACGCGAATACCACGGATTACATTTCCTCCGCCACGAAAGCCTCCCAATTGGTTTCTTGGGGACACAAATCTAAGGTTGGGAATATTGTCCCAAATGGCCTGGACATCACTCACCTTAAACTCAAAACTCCGATCCTTTGGCAAGCCTTCATAAGGCTTTGTGGTTCTACGGGTCCACATAAACATGGTGTTGGTGGCAATGTCACCAAAATCGGCCCTGATGCCATTTTCAAAACCTTTTCCAGCTGCCAGCAGTATAATCAATATAAATATGCCCCAACAGACCCCAAAGGCCGTTAATACCGTGCGTCCAATATTGCTGGTAAGTACTTCTAAAATTTCCCGCCATCTATCCCTACTGAACATGACTGTGATATTGTAAAGGTTTGTTATTCATCTCTCAAAGATTCTATTACTTGCACTCTTGCGGCCCTCAAGGCTGGGACAAGTCCAGCTATGGCCCCTGCAAAAACCAGGACCAATACGGTAGTGAAGGCTACATTGAAGTTTACCGATGGGTTAACGATATAGTCTATTTGAACGTGCGGCCCAACAATTTCTAGGAGCAACATACTAAAAATCAATCCCGTGAAACCCGAGATGGCCGTAACAAAAATGGACTCATGCAAAATCATTCCCACAATGGACCATGGTTTGGCCCCCAAAGCTTTGCGTATCCCAATTTCCCGGGTTCTCTCCTTTACAACAATGAGCATGATATTACTTACCCCTACCACTCCGGCTATGATGGTACATACACCTACAAACCAGAAGAAAATTTTCATATTGTTGGTTATGCCATAATATCGCTTGGCTTCTTCCATAGCGCTCCAAACACGAACTCCTGACTCATCGTCAGGTGCCACAATATGTTCTTCCTTTAAAAACTTTCTAAGATTGTCCTTAAAAGCCACAGCTTGGGCCACGGCCTGGTCAAAATTCTCTACGGGCGGAAGGGTATAGGTCAAGGTATTTAGCTTATCATCCCCATTGAAAACCCTTTGCGCTGTGGTGACCGGAATGTAAATCCTTTCCTCTTCCCGTTCGTTTTGTTCTACGAACACCCCGATAATCGTAAATCTAATTCCCGAGATGTCGATAGATTCACCCACGGGCGTCTCCACTTCCTTGAACACATCCTCCTTGATTTTTTTGCCGATCACGGCAACTTTTCCCAATGAAATCTCATCCTTATAATTTACGAATCGACCTTCTATAGTGGATACCCCTTCAATAAACTGAAATTCGGAGGACACTCCCTGTATGCTATAGACCAAGGCTTCATTGCCATAATTTATGTTCACACCTCGGACAAAGGCTCTTGGGGATTCGTACTCAATATCCTCTTTGAACATTCTCCCTGCGGTTTCAAAGTCGTTACTTTTAAATTGAATCCTTCTTCCTGGATTTAATCCTTTATAGGCTTTTGATGTTGCCTCGGGCCACGCCCAAATACTGGTTGTTGCATCCTGTTTGAACTCGTGTTCAATACCATTGCGCATACCTTGGCCAAAACCTAATAAAATAACAAGGATGAATATTCCGGAAGCTACGGAAAGTCCAGTTAAAAAAGTACGTAATTTGTTCTTCCGTATGGTGTCAAATATTTCTTGCCACCTTTCTATATCGAACATAGGTCAGTTAGTTATGATTGATGAATTACGCGAACGTACTTCTATAGGATAATCAAAGACCTGGATTGTTACACTTTTATATAGAAATTTACTAAAATTCTTGTGATTTTTTTAGTTTCTCATCTTTCGATAGATGAAATAGAACAAACCTGCTACCAAAACATACGGAATAGCCATCAGATAAACGATTCCATTGTTGAGACCTTCGGCAGTTTTTCCGTCAGCTTCACTTTCCACAACTGCTCGACACATGGCACATTGCGCATCCATTACCTCAGGAAGCAGCAAAACAGCAATAAAAAGGATTACCAGTCTGACTTTCATAAACAAATAGCTCAATAGGGGTAGTAAGGAGAAATCATTAAATAGACCACCACTCCACTAATTGCCACATACAGCCATATTGGAAAGGTGAATTTTGCCCATAATCTGTGTACGGTATAATCTCCCAAATAGGCCTTGGAATACGTAATCAAAACCAATGGAACCACAGAGATGGAAAGTACAATATGGGTCAGCAGTAAAAAATAATACACATACTTAATAGCCCCTTCCCCTCCAAACACAGTAGTTTCAGAAGTCATGTGATACGCTACGTACATCACTAAAAATAGAGCGGATAATAGAATACAAGCTGTCATTAGTTTTTCATGCAGCTCTCTTTTTCCTTTTTTAATGGCCACTACGGCCATAATCAGAAGCACCGCAGTCAAACCATTGATTGAAGCATAAATGGGCGGTAAAAAACTTAAAGGTTCTGCATTTGGTATTTTATATGCGAACAGAAGCACAACCACCAATGGAATAGCAATGGATATAATGGTGATCCATCTGTTGAACCTTTTTTCCCTTATTGAAAATTCCTCTGTCATTCAGCCAATAATTTTTTAATGTCTTCTTTTAGTATGGTAATCTGCTGAGGTTCTCCTTCTGAATTTACGCCCTGTTTTTCGGTAATCGTACCACGATAATAAATCAATGGGTTTCCATGGGCATCACTTCGAGAGCGAATATACCCATTTTTGTCCACCAAGGCGAACATACCGGAGTGTTCAAATCCTCCAGGAGCATCTTCAGTTTCACTGGCAAAAATATAAAAGCCTTCTTGGGCCAAACCATAGATCTTGGACTGATTCCCAGTCATCAAATTCCAATCTTTGTCTGTGATACTATACTTTTCTGCGTATTTTTTAAGTACCGATGGGGTGTCATATCTAGGGTTAATAGTAAACGAGGCCACTCCAAATTCATCATAGTCTTTGAAGGTATTCTGCAGTTCTACCAAGTTTTTGGTCATTATAGGGCAAATGGTTGGGCAGGTAGTAAAGAAAAACTCCACAACGTACACTTTACCCAGATAGTCCTTATCAGAAACCATTACACTGTCTTGGTTTAAGAATGAGAAAGGGGGTACTTTTCTTTTTTTACCTTCGTTTAGGATAAATCCAACATCTTTTTGCATGGAGACTCCGCTCATGCGGTCATTGCTTACCACGGTATCGTCCTTTATCCTCTTCGTAATCTCGTACACCGCAAAAATCCCGAAAATCAGAATAATCGCAGACACCCAAACGTAAGTGTACTTCTTCTTATTGGTTGCTCCTGTTGGCATTGTTCTTTTTTAGGGCAAGACGATATTCAGCCAGTATAATCTTAACATCATCTTCCATTTTATTGTTCAATTCAGCAACTGACGAAGTGTTGAATCCATATTTGACCCCTTCATCTTCATCATCTTTTCTTCCCCTGAGGTTTCTATCCTTATCTATAATGAAGACATAAGGTGTAGAGAGGTCATCCTCCAAGGTTAGATTGGTTTTAAGTTGTTCAAAAAACAATCTGATCTCTTCTTTTGTTCCGTAAGCAAAGTTCCATTTGTCCACATTGGAAAGTTTACCCAGCTCCTGCTTTAAGTTTTCAATGGCCTCATTTTCCCCTTCCTCAACCAACATTACCATTTGAAAATCCATGAATTCACTAAATCTCTTGTATATTTTTTGATTGAGGTTAAAGGCATTTCCCTTTTTTTGTTCCACATCGCCTCCCAAGAATCCCAGAATGGTAATCTTATCCTTCAATATCACGTTTTCATCAATATCCGATAGAGCGGGAACTTGTTCCGTTAAAACTGGAAGTCTTCCAAAGTTGTTCACCCCTGATGCAAAAAACAGATAGGCCACCAGCGGAAAAATGAACAGGACCACTAAAACAAAAGCCTTTTTCATACGTGTTCAAACTTTGCAAAAATAAAAAAAGACGGTTGGAAAACCGTCTTTTACATATGTTAATACTCTTTTAGAAGTTCCAAGCCAGAAACCCGTCCTTGAATACATTGTAGATATAGTCTGCTTCAAAAAGCAGAATGAATATCAAATAACAGATCAAGAATATGGGCGTCCAAACTATAGCTCTTCTCAAGGAGCTTTTCTCATCGCGCAAATGCATAAAGTCCCATGCAATATAGTATGCCTTTACCAAGGTAAGGATGATGAATATCCAATTAAGGAGTTTCATTCCTATAAAGTAATTGTGGGTTAAAAAACGAGGTTTTGAAATACCCAAACCTACTTCAACAGCGGTTACTATGGTAAGGAAAACCAATACGCCCCATATTTTTTGGGTATTGGACTTAAATTTTAAAAGACCTCTAAATATTTCGAGTTTATGTTCGTGTGCCATCTATCTAAAAAAGAATGTTTTATACCAAATAAAAGAATGTAAATACAAATACCCAGACCAAATCTACAAAGTGCCAGTACAGACCGACTTTTTCCACCATCTCATAATGGCCACGGCGCTCATAGGTACCCAAAATCACGTTGAAGAAAATAATGATATTGATCACTACACCAGAAAACACGTGGAAACCGTGGAATCCTGTAATGAAAAAGAAGAAGTCTGCAAACAGTCGGCTACCATATTCGTTATGGATAAGGTTTGCACCCTCTACAACCTGCATGGCCTGTGAAAGCTTTGATAGGGATTCTTGCCTATTCAATACTGTTTTCTCTCCTTCTTCATTAATAGTTTCTGTACGAATAAGGATATTTGGGGTTGCTTTAAATCCTTCCACAACCTCATTTAGGGAAAACGAAGTTTTATAACCTTCTCCTTGGAACCAAACACCTTGGTTCTTCATATGTTCAACTCGCTCCTCCGGTAATGTCTTTGCAAAGTCTGCCAGAGCAGCTCTTTCACCGGTTTCCGCATCTACAAACTGTAAAATCCTTCCTCCTTTGGTCTCTACCGCACCATAATCACCTTTTATAAAGGTTGCCCATTCCCATGCTTGCGAGCCAACGAAAATTGCACCTCCAATAACAGTCAAGAACATATACAGGATGACCTTCTTCTGCATCATTTTGTGTCCTGCATCTACAGCAAGTACCATAGTCACAGAAGACATAATAAGTATAAAGGTCATGAATGCCACATAGTACATGGGGTAATTCCCGTGGAAGAAAGGAACGTGAGTAAAGACTTCATCCGCTATAGGCCAGGTCTCGATAAATTTAAACCTAGAAAAACCATAAGACACCAAGAAACCTGAGAAGGTCAAGGCATCAGAGACAATGAAGAACCACATCATCATTTTTCCATAACTAGCGTTCAACGGGCGGTTTCCGCCTCCCCAAACACTGTCCTCTGTACCGGTAGTTACCGTTGTATCCATATATCTAAGGTCGTTTTTAATAAAATTTTCACAAATTTACATTTTTTGATGTATTGAAAAAGATAAAGTTAAAGTAAAACTGTTTCTACAAAAATTTATTTCACGAAATACATAAATAGTATTAGGTAAATCCATAGAAAATCCAAGAAATGCCAGAAGGTGGCACCCAATTCCAATCCCAACATGTCATCGGGCATGTATTTTCCCCTGATTTGCTGAACAAAAACCACCAACAAAGAGACCAATCCGGCCACCACGTGGACAATGTGGACCGCAGCTATAAGGAAAACATAGGACATTTTAATACTACTTGTGGGCCCTGTAAAGTAGTACCCGTTTTCCAACATCTGGGAGAACCCAAAAAATTGTAGTACAATAAATGTAATCCCCAAAAGCAGGGTAATTATTAAAAAAGTGGTCGCTTGCCGTTGCCCATTTCTACGGACCGCTTGTTTGGCCATAAAATACGTGATGCTACTCAATATTATGATTGCAGTACTCACAAAAAAGGCCTGGGGAAGTTCCAGATCGCTTATCCAGTCATCTCTTTTACTACTTACAATATAGGCGCTTGTCCAACCGGCAAATCCCATAATCAGGCTAACTATGCCAAACCAGAGCATCATTTTCTTGGCCCGTCTGTTTTTTTCCTCCGCTGTTCCCTGGGTCAAATCCATAATCTAACTGATAAACTTATCTAAAACGTAAACAATCTGTATTAAAGAAATATAGGTGACACTGGCCAACATTAATCGCCTGGCAGCACCATTATCTCGCTTCTCGTAAAGGCGAAATGCAAAAACCAACATGACCAATCCGGCCATCAAAACCACTACTGCTGCAGGTATGGACAGATGCAATCTACCAGTAAATCCGAAGACCGGCATAATGGAAATAACTATCATCCAAATGGTGTACAAGATTATTTGCAGTGCCGTTCCCGCATCTTTTTTTCCTGTTGGCAACATCTTAAATCCGCCTTTTCTGTAGTCTTCATCCAACATCCATCCCAATGCCCAAAAATGAGGGAATTGCCAAAAAAACTGGACCATGAACAATGTTCCAGGCTCAATGCCAAAATCGTTTGTAGCTGCCACCCAACCCAACATAAATGGGATAGCTCCAGGAATGGCCCCAACAAAAACCGAAAGTGGCGTCTTTGTCTTTAGTGGGGTATAAACACTGGTGTACAGAAAAATGGATATTGCCCCAAACATGGCAGTTTTAGGGTTAAGAATATATAAGGTAACCACTCCCAAGAGAGTCATTAATATTGCTATGGTCAAAGCAGTGCGAACCGACATCCGTCCCGAAGGCAAAGGGCGATTCTTGGTCCGCTTCATTATAGCATCCAAATCCTTTTCAATAATTTGGTTGTACGCATTGGAAGCACCAACCATACAATACCCACCAAATGCAAGTAGTGCAATGGATACAATATCCAATTTCGTGGCACCCAAGAAATATCCTGCAATAGAGGAAAATACCACACTGACTGCCAACTTGGCTTTGGTGATTTCCTTGAATTCAGATAGAACAAAGGAGAGGGAATTGCTTTTTACTGAGCCTACGGCTGATTTCATCCACGAACTTAATTGGCTGGCAAAGATAGGGTCGATGCTATTCTTTTCCAACCCGTTGACTGTGTTTGTGTTATTTTTGAGGAAAGACAACGTCTTAACTAAGACCAATCCAAATTGATGAATATGTACAGAATTACACTCTTTGCCCTTTGTATTTTTTCAGGATGTCTTAATGCCCAATATGAAAATGTTAGCATTTCGGTAGACACCTTAACGACTAAAACTTATATGCTTACCGGACGTGGTGGCAATATTGGAATCTACATAGGAGCCGATAAGGTTTTTATGATAGATGATCAGTTTGCTCCATTGAGCGAGAAAATCAAAACAACAATCTCTTCGTTAACGGATAAACCTATCGCCTATTTGGTAAATACCCATATGCATGGAGATCATACTGGTGGAAACAGCAACTTCAATTCTAAAACCACAACCCTGGTAGCCCAAGACAATGTACGGAAACGGTTAATTGAACGTGGCCTTAAGAATGTCTCTGAGCAAAAAATGTCGCAAAAAGATTACGAAAAGAGCCTCCCCGAAATTACGTTTTCCAAGGGCATGACCTTTTTTGATGGAGAAGAGACCATTATGCTTTTTCATGTGCACAATGCCCATACTGATGGGGATACCATGGTGTATTTTGTAAATGAGAACGTCCTCCACATGGGAGATACGTACTTTGCGGGTCGCTATCCTTATATAGACCTGAACAATGGTGGCAGTATTGACGGTTATATCGCTGCACATCGAAAGGTTTTACCCATTATTGACGAAAAGACCCAGATAATTCCTGGCCATGGAAGGCCTTCAACCAAGAGCGAGCTTGAAGCTTATGTAAAGATTTTGGAAGACCTCCGTTCTCTCGTTCAAAAAGAAATAGCTGCAGGAAAGTCCTTGGAAGATGTAAAAGGAAATTCTTCCCTTACATCAAAATACGATAGCACCCATGGCAATGGATACATCAAACCTGACCGAATGAGGGAAACCATCTACAACAGCCTAAAGAAATGATTCAATAAAAAAGCCCTGATGAAAAAACATCAGGGCTTTTTCAAATTCCCCATCTCAACAGGGAATTATAAATATTGTTACTGTAGCTTAAAGGTAATTGGAATACTGAAAGGTACTTTTACCGCTCTTCCTCTTTGTTTTCCAGGAGTCATCTTAGGCAGCTTTTGAATAATTCT
Source organism: Flagellimonas nanhaiensis (assembly GCF_003382275.1). Lineage (GTDB taxonomy): Bacteria > Bacteroidota > Bacteroidia > Flavobacteriales > Flavobacteriaceae > Flagellimonas > Flagellimonas nanhaiensis. The sequence goes on along the minus strand of NZ_QTJX01000003.1, from coordinate 208,686 downwards.
CAAAGCTTCCGCCTCTAGGTTTTTATCCGGACCACGCATTCTAATGTTACCTATACTTCCATCTTTTTGAATAACGAAGATTACATTCACCCGTCCTTGCACTCCCATTTCTTGTGCGATTTCTGGATAACGGAAGTTTTTACGAATGTGCTTCTGCATCATTTCTTGGAAACATGCTTTTTTATCCCCTGCCCTTTCACAGCCAGGAAATACTGGAACGTCTTCAATAACCGCAAATGGAACCGAAATATCTTCTTCTACCTCTTCCACTTCTACCTCTTCTACCTCAATAACCTCTTCTTCTTGGCTAGTCTCCGTAGATTCGATAACAGTTTCCTCAACCTCTTCTTCATCTTCCACAACCTCGATTACCTCTGGCGCTGCAGGTGGTGGCGGTGGCGGTGGAGTTTTTATTTGCTCTGTCATTGGCACCTCTTCATCCAATTGGTCCTCAACGTTCAAAGCGATGTCATAATCATTGGCCTTATCATATTTTTTCCACTCCATGGCTCCATAAACCAACCCCAAAACAGCCGCCAAACCTATAACAAAATAGAGCGAACTGTTCTTTCCTACATCTGCTTTTGGATTCTTCTTTAGTTCCATCTTTTCAATTTTAATGTTTGCTAATTTAATATTTAATTGATTAAATAAGCAATTAAATTTTCCATTTTAACTGCCTTTCCTTAGAAAAATACCACCAAATCAGCCCAACTCCTGCAATTGTGCCAATGGTGTTTGCGAGGATATCCCCAAATTCTGCCATACGATCTACCGTCACCGTATGCTGCAATATCTCAATAAATATGCCATAGACAATCGCAATTAAAGCCGAATATCCAATGGCCCTGCCCATATGTATTTTTCCTTTTGAGCGCTCTCTAAAAAAGAGGCATGCCAAAATGCTAAAAATTAAATAAAAAACAAAATGTGTAATCTTGTCCGCAAAGGGAATCTCAATTTTACCCTTATCCAACTCCATTCCCGAAAAAGAAAATAAGCTGAGCAATGTAATGAACAGCACCCAGCTTATGAATAATAAGGTATACCTATTTCTTTTAAGCACCTATCAATGCTTTGTAATCTTCATCGCTCATTAAATCCCCAATTTCGGAATCGTCGCTTATCTTAATTTTAATCATCCAACCTTCACCATAAGGATCAGAGTTTACTTTTTCAGGCTCATCTTCAAGTGCTTCATTGAACTCAATGATTTCCCCGCTCAAGGGCAAAAAGAGATCGGAAACGGTCTTTACAGCCTCTACAGTCCCAAAAACTTCCTCCCTGTCCAATGTTTCATCTACGGTTTCCACTTCAACATAGACAATGTCGCCAAGCTCGCTTTGTGCGAAATCCGTAATGCCTACTGTGGCCACATCTCCTTCAATCTTTATCCACTCGTGGTCTTTGGTGTACTTTAATTCTGATGGTATGTTCATGCGTTTAACTTTGAATTAGTCTTAGTCCGTGAACAAATGTAATTGTTTGAGAATAGCTTTTCAAGGAATCTTGATAACAAAATTGTTAAGACCCGACAAAGGGCCAAGAATTTTAAATCAGACTGCCCTTTTTAGTTGCCAAAGTTGTACCTAAGGGTGAAGCCCGTATTGATGGTAGTTTGAGGGAATGCGGTGGATACGGCAAACTCAGAAAAGGAATGATCGTAGAAGAACAAAGCATTCAAACTTTTGCTCAACGCATAGTCCGCTGTAAACTTAATGGACATCAATTTTTGGCCGGATGTAATTTGATTATTATCTATATCCAGATTCCGGATAATGGTAATATTATCCCTAAGGGATAGATCTGCCTTTAAATTCAAATCTCCTTTTAACCTTGTTTTTTCTCCACCAATATTGGTCACAAACTTTACATCCTTAAATCTATATCCTAATCCCAAGGTATATTCTTTACCATTGATTTCGGTCAGTAGATTGTTATCAAAACTGAGGGAAAGTGTTCTGTCTGTTCTTACCTCGGCCAAAAAGCTAAAGGAATTCTTCATTTCAAAATCCATCCTCACCAAAGGATTGAACTGATCGGTCAATACTACATTATTAATGATATTTTCAGGTAGAAAATCTCCTGTTTCAGGGTCTACCGGGGCCAATCCTTCATTCAAAAATTGCTGCCTGGCCAAATTGGTCTGAAACGAATTGATACTATAGGCAGCGCGGTACCCATGACTCAATGAAAATCGTTTGAACTTCTTTTTGAACCATCGGTTTTTCATTAAACCAGTATACTTGATGTTCCAGTTTGGAATAGGAATTTCCCTGAAAGCATCCAAATTCACCCTGTTCACATCCTGACCAGTATAGGCCGCAAAGAATGCCGGCAACAATACCTCTTGCTGGGTTTTTCCGTATCGCTCTGGAAATCCATCTGGATCTAGAGTACCAGGATTTTCTCCTCTATCAGACACCAATCTATTGGCAACAGTGATTCTATTATCCTTAAACTGCTCAAAAGTCTTGGAATCAAACTCATCGCTCTTATTAAAAATAGTCCCGATCATCAAGGTCGATATACTGAAGTTTCCAAAATTATTGGGCGTCAGTGACCTATATGGTTGGTCCTGATCGGTAACATCAATGACAAAGTTCTCCTGAAGACTATTGGAAATCTGGCGATCTGCAGTAAAATCAATCGTTAAGTCCGGAGTAGGTTGCGCGGTTGCAGTAATGTTAAGCTGTTTGGTGGAATTTTGCATGAACTGCGAGTTGAATCCAGAGAAATCCGTTAACCATCCTCTACGCGCAGCTTCAAACCTAACATCTGCCTGACTACCAAAGACAAATCCTAATGTTGGTCTTGTGGTACCAATAAATCCAATGGATTGGGTATACCCCGGCAACACAGTTCCTCTATTTTCGCTATAGTTTACATTTACTCGCTTCACCATGGTTACAATATCTATCAACGTATTGTAAGCCTTGCTCGTCTTTTTAGGTGGTTTTTCATCAGTTGCATTGGCTGGATTCCCAGCTTTATCCCTGCGAACGGATGCCTGGGCCGCAGTTATTTTCCCATCGCGTTTTTTCAACCCCAAAAAGTCATAAAAACGCTGCATGCCCAAGTTGGCGGTCAAATTATGTGTGCTGGCATTTTGTACTGTATTGATTTGCTCCCCTGGATTTTCCGCCTGAACAACCTCGTTAAGGGCATCTCCTCCTCTTTGCCAATCAAAATTACTGGTGTAGGTATATTGGGCATTAATAAAATTGAGGAAAGGGAATTTGCTGAAAGGCAGCTCATAGTTCAACTGCATTTGTTGTGAATGCCTGTTGGGTTCACCAACATCAAAGAAACCATCCCAAAGGTCCAATGCCTGGTTAATACCAGAATCTGGGTCATCGTCCAAATTAAAATAGTTACGGACAATATTGTTGTTTGAGCTGGTAAGGTTCAACCTCAACGATTTTGTAATGCTGTAGTTCAGGGCATACTGCCAGTTAAAAAGGTAGTTTCGCTGTTGTAGCAATGGAAGCTCCAATGCTTCAACACCTGGTTCCAACACATCCCTAAAGCGCTGTTGGTTGAAAGATCGGTTATAGTTGGCATTTACTGATAAACTCGTGGGCAATATATTAAAGTTCAAATCTTTGAGCCATTGCCAATATCTTCCAGTGAAAAGTGAATCCTTTTTTGCAAACGGGGCCACTTGAGCCGGTTTAAAGTTGTGGTTGTATACAAATCCGGTGGTTACATTTTGATCACGAAGGTCCGCAACTTCAAAATCCCTGTGATTAGTTTCATTGTAAGAATAATTGAAGGTGAAGTTTTCCACATCAAAGAAATTTTCCTTGGCCTCTTCCCCTCTGTTCTTTCTTACTCCAATCAAATTGATGCTGGTTCTTTTTGTATAGTCCTCTGCCTGTTTTTTAATAGTTTCTGCCTCCTCGGCTGTGGTGGCAGCCGCAATTCGATCGTCCAATTTTAAATCATCATAAACAGGATCGAACTCGGGAGTGATCAATGTTTCGGAAATTCCATAATTAAATGGCAGTTGTAGGTTCCATTTTTTAGGGAACAACTGTCCAACATTTACATTGGTCACCACATCGTAGGAAATGGCATCTTCCCTGGAACGTTCATTGGGCATTTGATCTATGGAACCAAAACCGGATGTACTCTTGCTACCTGTTGCGGTGACATTGGCAAAATCGGCCATATTGGCGTCCAAGGCGGCTATTGCAGCCCAACCTCCGTTGTTGTCCAAACCGGCCAAGCGCAATTCATTGAACCATACCTCTCCCCTAGCGGGAAGGTCATCAATGTTTTTGATACCCACCATCATACCACGAATACTTCCCAAGGATGGGTTACCACGAATTCCTATCCGAAGTCTTCCCAAGGTTGTGGGTGCAAACTCATCCACAGGAACTGCTTCACCATCAATAATCTCATAATAATTGATGTCATTCAACGTCTGTTCGGCTATTCCTCTGGATTTAACCTTGTTCAAATCACTCAAGGCAATATCAATCTCGTTTACATCTGGCCAAATTTCATCTGGCGAAGTCACATTAAAAGGTGTAAACTGAAGGGGCAATTCTATCTGATAAAAATTTTCTGAGAAATCTGTTCCTATCCGAAGGAAACCGACCAAAGGTGTATCATCATCAGAATAATCGCCATTCAATATTTTTTCGGCGTGCATAAACATTTTGATTCGCTCATACTGACGCACATCTATATTTACATTCTTGAAAACTCCCCGTGAATCTTCAGGCTCCAAATTTTCGACCACAAATGACAATGATTGCTCATTTTGGCGAATAATAGTATTGTTATTGTTCAATTGCTCACGGACCACTCCGGGAGGAAGTACATATGGAATGGGTTGTCTTCCAAAATTTTCCTCGATGTTCACCGTATTCACATCGGTCACCGTGCCATCATCCGAAGGATCGTTATCCACATCAGGTTGCAAGGAATTGGTATAGGTACGCCAATCTCCCCGAACTAAATCCAATGTGGCAAAACGAAGTACCACATCATCCGAGAACCCGGTGAGATACATCCGCATAAAACTAACCGATCTAAAATCGGTAATTCCACCTACGGCATCGGTAAAATCACTCAATGGAATTTTATACTGAATCCATCTTCTGTTCAATCGTGTTCCATTGGGCAAAGTAGGTGTTTCCCCTTCGCGGATATCGGTTACATATTGATCATTAATTGTGGTATTGGGCCTGATCTGGATTCGGTACTCATAATAGCTGTTTACCGTATTCATGGTAAGGTCACGGTCAATATCCTCAACATCTGGTAACGTTGTGGAACCTCTATCCGTATTGGTTACAGAAACTGGTGAGTTACCATCTGGGTTATTGAAATCGATATAACGTTCCAAAATACCACCATCCCTGTTTAAATAGTATTGGTAGTTATCCAACGCGGGGTCTTCTGAAGGGCCATTATAAATGGCTTGTTCACCTGCATCATCCAAACCGTCAAGACCAACATCCTGTAAAGTTCTATTTGCTTCGTCCGCATCAAAAGCATACACTAGTGACTGGGTAGAGGGTACTTGACCCCATATCGTAGGTCTTGGCACTTCATTATTGGTACTGGCAGGCAATCCATTTTCATATTGCTTTCTTCCATCCTTAAGAATATCTTCTGAGATATTCCCAAGGTTTAGCACCAGCTCCCCAACGTTCGCTCCATTGGCCAGACCGTCCACATAAGGGTCCAACACCCAAAACTGAACAAATTCCACATTGGACTGCTCAAAATTGGTACTGCTCAATGGGCGCATGATTCCAGCCCACTTGTCCTCATCAGTTTCCGCTTCAAAATTTGGATTGGCATTGTACGGTCCTTTTTGATTCGGATAATATACAATGTCCAAGGTACTTTGAACCTGTGTTTGCCCTTGGGCAATATCGGTTTCAGTGAACACCTCATCTATGAAAACCCTACGGGTTGAGTTAAGGGAAATATCGTTATCCGAAAGTCCAGAAGGTCTTTGGTTCGTATAAAAAATAGGGTCGATGGTATACCAAGCCAACTTGGCCCTTTCGTAACCTACATCAATATCCGTTCGATCCTGTAAAAACTCCACTGGCGGGCTCGCCAAAGTCCATCCAAGTGAAGATCTAATATCAATAAGGGCCTGCGCACCTTCAAAATCGTCCAGATAAGTGGTAGTTTCTCCTTGGAAATCAGCATTTTTAGGTGAATTAGGCTTTAAAAATGCCACTTCTCCCCTTAAGGAAAGGTTAGACGGCACATCCGTATCAATATTAGGTAATTTGTTAGCGAGCCTTGTTAAAAAGGGAATCTCCGTGCTGAAGTTACCATTGAGTCCAAAAATGGTATTGTTTACAGGTTCTACACCAAAATTGGATTTTTGGGTAAGCGGTCGTTCATTTAGATTTAGAATAGTTCCACCCAATAAAAAATTGTCATTGAACTTATGTTCCACATTGATTCCAGTAAACCTTCGGGTCTGTTGCCCAAATACCGCATTATTCTCAACAGAAATATTGATCGGGGTATTGGATGCGGCCAAACTTGGGTCCAAAATCTGTACGGTACCCGCCTGGTAATTTACCGTATAGTCAATTCCTTCTTGCAACTGACGTCCTCCAGCGGTTACCCGCACCGAACCTCTAGGCACATTGAAGGCTCCAATGGGAATACCATTGTTCCCTTGCGATTTATATCGCCCTTTTAGTTGAAAACGGTTCTTTTCGGCATCTTGCAAAGAAGCCGCCTTGGTCTTGGCATACATGTTCCGGAATACATAACGCTGTTGGTTTACGTTGTACCCTTGATCGTTTTCCACATCATAAACTCCACCTCCCAATCGGTCAAACAAAAACTCTCCAAAAGGTTCAACTTTGGTGAAGATTATTCTCCCTGTCTGAGGGTCCACTGTTATACCGGGAACGAAATCAAAAAAACCATCTCCGCCAGGCTGTATATCGTTGTAAATATTAAGTCTATCCAGATTGAATACACTCAAGAGAATCTGTTCTTCAAGGCCTGAGGGCCAACCCGCATTGGGATCAACCGGGGTAATATAGTTTCTTGGTGTTGGATCTGAGTATAAAATATTTAGTTTGAAGTCTTCTTGATCTAATTGAAAAGCTCCCGTGGAATAGATGTTCTTCATCATCAAATCCCAAATGGGATCATCTACGTTGGTAATGTTGCTTTTCAACATTTTAAGAATCAACGTATTGTTTTCAATGATTGGATTGACGCCTCCTGAAACTGTTGTGGCATCCACTCCTCCATTGGCAAATTCACCTACCTGAAACACTTCACCATTAATGGTGTACTGGAAAGCCACACCCAAAACTTCATCGTTGCTCAGACGTTGGTTCAAGGAAATATACCCTAATTGGGAGTCAAACTGATAGTCCCTTCCCTGCTCCAGTTTTCTGGCATTCTCCAAAATGGCATAGTCAAAACCTTGGTTTACTTGATATCCTGGAATATTGAAGCCAGCCTCAACTGTTGCAATATCACGAATGGATTGTGTCAATGCGCCTGTTCCTATCTGATCAGGATCATAGGCATTTGCTCTATTTTGTGGAAGTCCTGAAGCAATTGCTCCTGGGTCGAAAAATCCGGCTGGATCTCCATTATTGATTCCAATACGAGTTCTGTCCTCCAACGCTTCTCCCAAATCTTGGATGGCTACCACGTTCCTGACGTTCAAGGTTTGCTGGTTTCTGTTGGTCACCCAAACCTCTAGTCGTGTAATTTGAACCTGACTTTGTATAAATGGATAATTTTCAAGAGCACGATCGTAGTTATCCCTAAAGTACTGTGCCAAGAAAAAGTGCCTATCCTCATCATAATCCAAGGCGGTAAGCGAAAACTCATTTAAAGTTCCACCACCCTGAGCTACTACAGTATTATTTTGTGAACGCTGCTCCGAGAAAACGGCGGTTACGGTTGTTTTACCAAATTGCAGCTGGGTCTTAACGCCAAAAAGACTTTGCGCTCCTGTTATCAAGGAACTGTTCAGGGGCATGTTTACGTTTCCTATTTCAATTTTTCGAAGAATATCATCCTCCGTAGGGGTATAGTCCAGTTTGACCAAATTCTGAAAATCGAAAGTGGCCTCGGTATCATAATTGGCTGTTACCTGAAGTCGTTCCCCCACTTTTCCCAGAAGACTTAGGCTTATGCGTTGGTCGAAGTCGAACGACAAGTTGGTTCGGTTCCTTGGGGATAGGGCAGGGTTATCGTTCTTCTGCCACAAAACTCCCAAGTCCATAGCTACGGAACCTTGAGGAATCACTTCAATGGTATTTCCTCCAAATATGGACTCAAAAAAGTTACTGTTCACATAGAAATTGGGCAGTAGGTTTTTTCTGGCTTCCTCACTACCTTCTTTTTTACCGGTAAACGCATCAATTTTTTGCTTGAAATAAGACTTCATCTGCTCCTTGCGGACCAAATCATAGTACTGATCTGGGGTAAGGATGATGGGATGGTTGATATTGAAATCGCCAATACTTTCTGTATATATGTATCGGTCTAATTTTGGATCATAAGTATACTTGGCAATGATGCTATCAGGGTTCTCCAAAATTAATTGACCCAAAGCAACACCGGTCTGAACTGAGTCCTGGACTTGCTCGTTGGTTTCCTGAGCCTTGATTGTGGTTAAGGTCAGAAAACATACAAAAAAGAAAATGTACTTAAAACTTGAAAGTTTAAGTATTGGTTTTGCCCCTCTTTTCAAACTAGTTACAAATTTTTCAGCGCCAATTTTATAATGTCCTCAACGCTTAGTGAAGGGTCTTGAGAAACTATCTTGTCGACAACCTTTTCAGACTGCCTTCTGACGAAACCAAGAACCTCTAAAGCAGATAACGCTTCTTCTTTGCCAGTATTGTTTGATTGGCGGGAAACTTCTGCCATATCCTGGACTTTTAAAATCTTGTCTTTTAGGTCCAAAATAACACGTTGTGCCGTCTTGGCTCCTATTCCTTTGATTGCCTGGATAGTACGAACATCTTCGTTAGCTATTGCGTCTCTTACGTCCGAAGGGGTCAATGAGGACAACATGGTTCTTGCGGTGCTGGAACCTACCCCCGAAACAGAGATCAACAACCTAAAAACTTCCCTTTCCGATCTTTCTGCAAAACCGAACAGGGTATGGGAGTCTTCCTTGACCAACAAGTGGGTGAAAAGTAATATGTTTTCTTGGTCCTTGAGTTGGGAAAACGTGTGAAGGGATATATTTAAAAAATAACCGACCCCGTTACATTCTACAATAACATAGGTTGGGTTTTTCTCGACCAATTTTCCTTTAAGATGGGTTATCATGGTGTAATCTTGGTGTTTCTTTACAAATTTATTCTCCCATTTTGGCTTTTCTTCTTTTTTCCCGCTCTTGGGCATCAATCACCGCAACTGCTGCCATATTCACCATTTCATCTACACTGGCCCCTAACTGCAATATGTGCGCAGATCTGCGCAGACCAACCATAATGGGACCTATTGACTCTGCATTGTGCAATCCTTTGAGGAGTTTGTAGGTAATATTTGCCGAGTCCAAATTAGGAAAGATTAGTGTATTTACCTTTTTGCCCGAAAGCTTGGAAAATGGAAAATTATTACGGCATAGCTCTTGATCAAGTGCAAAATCTGTCTGCACTTCCCCATCCACAACCAAATCCGGGTTCTGCTCATGTAATATTCTAACCGCTTCTTTAACTTTTTGAGCATTTGGGTGGCTTGAAGAGCCAAAGTTGGCATAAGACAACAAGGCCATTACTGGATTAAATCCAAAGGTCGATGCTACATTGGCTGTCATCTGGGCTATTTCCGCCAACTCCTCAGCATTTGGATCTACATTGATGGATGTGTCTGCCAAGAAAAGTGGACCTCTTTCCGTAATCATTATGTTTACCGTAGAGGCATTTTGAACTCCTTTTGCACGGCCTAAAACTTCAAAAACAGGTCGGAGTACCTTAGGGTAGGACCTGGAGTATCCAGAAATCATTCCATCAGCATCTCCTTCAAGCAGCATCATGGCGCCAAAATAATTGCGCTTACCCATATTAACACGGGCACTATACTTGGTTTCACCCTTTCGTTTTCTAGCTTCCCAATGTTTAAGTGCGTATTTGGTCCTCATATCACTGAATTCATCTGAACGAGGATCAATGATTGGCACTTCTGCATCAAAATCGAGTTCTTCCTTTAAGTTCTCAATAGTCTCCTTGTTCCCTAGCAAAATGGGTTGGGCAATGCCTTCTTCATATACAATCTGGGCGGCTTTCATTACATCTAAAAGCTCGGCTTCCGCAAAAACAATCCGCTTTGGGTTCATTTTGGCACGGTTGTGCAACAGCCTCACCACCTTGTTATCGTTACCTGACCTTAAATAGAGCTGTTCTTCATATTTTTTCCAATCCTCAATAGGCTCTTTGGCCACACCACTTTCCATAGCAGCTTTAGCTACTGCGGGTGGAATTTTTGTAATCAAACGGGGATCAAAAGGCTTAGGTATGATGTAGTCTTTGCCAAAGGTTAAGCGTGTGGCATCATATGCAATATTAACTTGCTCTGGAACTGGCTCCCGGGTAAGGTCCGCCAAGGCCCTAACTGCTGCCATCTTCATCGCCTCATTAATTTTGGTGGCCCTAACATCAAGCGCTCCTCTAAAAATAAATGGGAATCCCAATACATTGTTTACCTGATTGGGATGGTCAGATCGCCCAGTGGCCATTATGATATCATCCCTAGTCTTACAAGCTAAATTGTACTCAATCTCTGGATCGGGATTTGCCATAGCAAACACGATTGGATCCTTAGCCATGGATAAGAGCATTTCAGGGGAAAGGATATCGGCAATGGAAAGCCCAATGAACACATCGGCATCCTTCATGGCCTCCCCCAAGCTATCAATTTTTCGGGCTGTTGCGAACTCTTCTTTCTCCTTGGTCAGTCCTTCTCTATCTTTTCTGATAACACCCTTGCTATCCAGCATAACAATATTTTCGGCACTGGCCCCAAAAGCTTTGTAGAGCCTTGTGCAGGATACCGCAGCAGCTCCAGCACCACTTACCACAATCTTGACATCTTCAATTTTTTTATCGGCAATTTCAAGGGCATTCAAGAGTGCAGCTGCAGAAATTATTGCCGTTCCATGCTGATCATCGTGCATTACGGGAATATCCAATTCCTCTTTTAGACGTTTTTCAATCTCAAAGGCTTCTGGAGCTTTAATATCCTCAAGATTAATACCCCCAAAAGTGGGCGCAATGGTCTTCACGGTCTCAATGAATTTTTCCACATCCGTGGTATCCAATTCAATATCAATTCCGTCAATATCTGCAAAGATTTTGAAGAGCAGGCTTTTCCCTTCCATGACAGGTTTTGAAGCTTCAGGCCCAATATTACCCAATCCCAAAACAGCGGTTCCATTGGAAATTACTGCTACAATGTTTCCTTTTGCGGTATACCTATAGACTTCATCTTTGTTCTTTTCAATTTCCAGACAAGGCTCCGCAACCCCGGGAGAGTAGGCCAATGCCAAATCACGTTGCGTGGCATATGGTTTAGTGGGTACTACTTTTATCTTTCCAGGCTGGGGTTTTGCATGGTAGAGTAATGCTTCCCTTCGTTGTTTCTCTTTGCTCATACCTCTATTTTGAATCGGTAAATTTATGGCATTCCTTTAGATAAATACCAAAAAACAATTCTGTCCTTTACTGAAGGGCAGTTCTATAAGATTGGATTTTTATCCAGTGACCCCGGTTACTCCTTAGAAGTATTTAATCTTGTGGCCAAAATGGAAGCAACTACAAAACACGCGCCAGCAAAGAACATGGCATTAACGGAGTTGGCTCCCAGCAAGTTTTTAAAGATCGGACCAAAACTCAAGGTCTGAATCCCCATAGGGATTACAATCATCATATTTAAAATACCCATATAAACACCTCTTCTTTCTTGAGGAACTATTTTGGATACCATGCTATAAGGAATACCCATCATAGCTGCCCAACCAATTCCGAACAATACCATTGGGAACAAAACATAGACCGGGTCAGCTATATTAGGAATGGCAAACAAGGCCAAACCAGTCCCCAACAAACTGATGGCGTATATCTTTTTACCTCCGAACCTCATGGTCAACGGTACTAAAATCAACGCGACTACCGCCGTCACCACATTATATGTGGTACTCATTTTTGCCGCTTGGGCCGCAGCCTCAGATGTATCAAACCCCATGGTTGACCTAAATAAAGGGGTAATAAACTGCCAATAAATGAAAAGTGCATACCATTGAAACAGGTATACTCCAGACAATTTCCACATGAATTTTGGCATTTCCTTTACTGCATCTGCAATTTCCTTGAAAGGCATTTTAAACCGCTCTATAAACGGCATGGCCTTATGCCTGTTGATTTCTTCCAATTCCTCATCGGACGGAGGTATTTCCGGAGTCTTCAATACAGACCATAAAATAGTTGCAACAGACAGGAACGAGCCAATAAAGAACGAATAGTACAACCATTTGGGGATTGTTCCTTCTACCTCCTGGCCTCCACCAAACCAATCTTGGAACAAGAAAATAGAAGCATTGGCCAAAAGAATACCGGCCCCCACAAACAAACTTTGCATTTGATAACCAATACTCAACTGGCTATCTGGCAACTTATCTCCCACAAAAGCACGATAGGGCTCCATGGCCATGTTGTTCCCAACATCCAAAATCCATAATAACCCAACCGCGAACCAAAGTGCCGGACTTAAAGGGAACGCAAACAGACATAAACTTCCCAAGACAGCACCAATCAAGAAAAAAGGTTTTCTTCTGCCCCACCTTGGCGACCATGTCTTATCTGAAATGGCCCCAATTATGGGCTGTACAATCAAGCCTGTTACAGGACCTGCAATATTTAAGATGGGCAAAATCTCCTCTGCCGCTCCCAAGAAAAGAAAAATAGGGTTTATTGCACTTTGCTGAAGACCAAAGCTGTATTGTATCCCGAGAAATCCGACATTCATGTTAAATATTTGCCAGAAATTCAACCGGGGTTTTATGATTTTTGCCATTATTTGAGATGTTAGTTTGTTCTGGTTGGTGAATTGAATGTCCGCATACACAATTCATCAACAATATAGGGTTTTAATGGTTCCCTAGAAAATTGAATTCATATCATTATCATGGTTATGATATCAGTTGCTCATCAATGTTGCTGCTTTGCCCATTTGAGTTCCCTTAATTTCAAACTTTTCATTTTTTAGGTTAACCTTGAGGGATATCCATTCAATTTCCTTGGTCCAAGTTATTTCCAAACTGTCTTCATTGGTTTCTCCCAATTTGAATTCGCCATTAAACGCTTCATGTCCATTCCTGAGCTTCATTAGCTTTGATAACTTTTTGAATTGATCCCCTCCTATCTTATCTAGAATTTCATCTTTGGTGTAATAATGACGATTAATGTCTCTACCTACGTTGGTGCTGGCCAAAAGTTCCATATCGTTCTCATCTCCAAACACGCCAACATAATATACCTGAGGAACACCTGGCACAAAAAATTGAATGGCTCGAGCTATCAAATAGGCATTTTCATTCTTTCCCAAGGCTTCAAAGTAAGTGCAATTTACTTGGTACAGATCCAAATTTGAAGCAGCTGCCCCTGTGGCCTTTCGACTTCTTTCTTCGCTGTTCTTATGAATTTGGTCCACTATTCCCTCTAAAGTCTGATCAGGAATCAATCCTTCTTGCCCATTTTCTGAAGCCACATCCACTATTCCTATTCCATCGTGAGTGTCCAATACAGTCACCACATTTCTAGGCGCTATTTCTAGCCAATGCTTTAAATTCTTGGCCGTTTTGTTGAACAAGGTATCCAGGACCAAAACCGGTAGTGCAAAATCATAAACGTAATCTACCTTTTGGGCTATCTTAATCTGGGTCTTGTAGTATGAATGTATCTCTACCAGCACTTCAATGCCATAGGTTTTGGCTTTTTGTGTAAGCTCATCTATGAAATCAAAGGTTTCTGGAATCATGAAGCACGAGGTTCCCGGTTTCTTAATGGCGTATCCTGCAGCATCCAATCGTATCATGGAGATGCCAGCTTGCTGATAAAGACCCAAAATAGAATCCAAATACTCAAGTCCGGACTTTGAGTTGACATCGATATCAATCTGTTTTGGAGTAAATGTGGTCCAAATCAATCTTTGGGTTCCATCGGCCATGCGATATTTGGTAAAAGGAAAACCTGGTCGCGGTCGGTAGATAGACAGTAAATCTTCTTCATTAGCTCCCTGTGGAAAAACTTTTTCAAAGGTCAAAAAAAGTGGTGCATATTCTGAATCATCTCCATGTTCCAAAAAGTGTTTGAACTCGGTAGAATCTGCAGACACATGGTTTACGATAAGATCTGCCATGATGTCCATATTTTGACCCAGGTTTCCAACATTCGTCCAATCTCCCAATCTTGGGTCCACTTTTTTATGGTCAATGGGATCAAAACCGGCATCTTCCCCATCTATTGGGTCAAAAAAAGGTAGAACATGAACCCCTCCAAACAGTCCGCTAAGTTCATGTTGCAATAGTTGATTGAGTTCTTCAAAATTGGAACAACCTATACGGTCCACATAGGTTATCAATTGTATTTGGTTCTTCATAGGGTATCCAATTTTTTGTTTTTCAATGCCAAAGATGTAAACGCAAAGAGTGAAAGTGTATTTAGTACTTTCACTCCTTTATCAACTTACATTACACCAAACTTGCTGAGCTACAATCGCTTGACCTAACTCAAATAATCCCGCTTAACGGATCATCAATCCTCTAATTTAGGATTTGTAAAGTATTTTAGACAGTTTTTCTGAACGAAAACGTTTTCGATTCTGTCAATATCCCTTTTTTGTACCTTTGTATTTGATTACTTTCCTATTATTTCTGAACGATGAGCAGGACCACGCTACAACAAATCGCCCTTAGTTTGGACATTTCGGTGACCACTGTCTCCAAAGCTCTACGGTCCTATCCAGATGTAAGCAAAAAGACCATTGAAAAGGTGAAAGCTGCAGCGGAATTGCTCAATTACAAACCAAATACTTTTGCGGTAAACCTAAGGACCCAAGAATCAAAAACCATAGGTTTGGTAATCCCAGAAATTGTGCATCAATTTTTTTCCAGTGTTGTAAAGGGAGTAATTGAAGAGGCTGAAAAAAATGGATATACGGTGATTGTACTACAATCCAGTCAAAATACAGAAATTGAGAAAAAGAGAATCGAGTTCCTTATAAATAAACAGGTTGATGGAATCCTCATTGCACTTGCAGACGACACCGTAGAATATTATCATTTGTTTGAAGCCCAAGCCATCGACCTTCCGATTGTAATGTTCGACAAAATTGGAAAGACCGTACCTTGTTCCAAAGTGATTATTGATGATCTTAGGGCAGGTTATGAAGCGACCAAACACCTCATTGATTGTGGCTGCACCAAAATTGCCCATTTTAGAGGACCGTTGACTTCCCAAAATTCCATAGATCGATATCATGGGTACAAAAAGGCCCTTGAGGAGTACAATCTGGAGTTTGATGAATCCAATGTCTACCACTGTAAGGAAATGAGCTTTGAAATAGGAAAAGAAAATGCCAGAAAACTCCTTAACCACAGAAATGGGGTAGACGGAATATTCGTAAATACCGATATGATTGCGGTTGGTGCCATTACAGAATTGAAAGAACATGGCATAAACATCCCAGAAGACATTCGTATTATCGGGTTTGGCAACTGGTTTTTATCCTCTGTAATCACTCCTTCTTTGTCCACGGTGGAGCAACCCAGCTATACCATGGGCAAAATTGCCTTTAACACCTTATTTTCAGAGTTGAACAAACATAAAGAAAACCAACATGTGGAGCACGAAACCATTATTTTGCCCACTGAAATAATTGCTAGAGAATCTACCCTAGCTTGAAATGAAGTTGATGTTTCTTTGTAGACCAGAAAATTTGGTTCGCTTAACTGCCGATTTCTTGAATATTTTTTGAAATACCTCTTGGGTAATCTCTTCCCAATCTTTCTTTGTCATGGACAACAAATCTGGGTGCGGATTAAATAGAGGTTCTTGGTGTGGTTTTGAAAAACGGTTCCAAGGGCAGACATCTTGGCAAACATCACAACCAAACATCCAATCCTCAAATTTGCCTTGAAATTCTGATGGAATCTCATTTTTTAACTCAATGGTAAAATATGAGATGCACTTGCTTCCATCCACCACATAAGGTTCCACAATTGCTTCCGTAGGGCAAGCATCAATACATGCCGTACAGGTACCGCAATGGTCAGTTACTGGACTATCATATTCCAAATCCAAATCAACAATCAACTCAGCAATAAAATAGAACGAACCTACCTGTTGGGTAAGAAGATTGCTATGCTTTCCTATCCATCCCAGTCCGCTGCGGGCAGCCCAAGCTTTATCCAGAACCGGGGCTGAATCAACAAAAGCACGACCATGGACTTCCCCAATTTCTTCTTGAACAAATTGCAGCAAGGATTTGAGCTTATCCTTTATCACGAAGTGATAATCCGTTCCGTAGGCATATTTGGAAATTTTATAGGAATCAGAAACCTGTTTCTCTGAAGGAAAATAATTCAACAACAATGAGATTACAGATTTTGCGCCATCAACAAGCTTAGTGGGATCCAAACGCTTATCGAAATGGTTCTCCATATACCCCATCTCCCCATGCATTCCTTTCCCCAACCATTTTTCTAGGCGAGGAGCCTCTTCCTCCAGAAATTCTGCTTTTGAGATTCCACATGACAAAAAACCGAGGCGCTTGGCTTCGGTCTTGATCAATTGGGTATGTTTTTCCTTGATATTCATGGGGTCAGGCTGAGCGCAGTCGAAGCCCTTTATTTAGATTTATACTTATAGTGGGTTGCATTTCTACATTCTGCTAAAGCTTGAAGTTTGTTAAAATCTCCTTCTATTAAAGCAATCTTTTTAGCTCTTGTCCAACCTTTTATTTTTTTCTCAAAGGAAATAGCTTGTAGCACGTGATTGAATTCTTGTTGAAATTTCAACTCAATAGGTCTTCTTTGATATGTGTATGAATTCTTATCGAAGCCAGATTGATGTTGCTGCAATCGCAATTGAATATTATTGGTAATTCCTGTATAAAGGGAATCATCAGCACATTTTAAAATGTAAACGTAGTAGGTGTACACGTAGTAAATTTAAGCATTTGTCATAAAGAATGGCTTCGACTGCGCTCAGCCTGACACTCATAGATTTTGAAAATTTTCAATTTACTAAAAAAGTCCTCCTTGTGTTCCTCCTTTGACCCTACCTAAGTGCTTATAGGCCAATTCAGTAACCTCACGTCCTCTTGGAGTGCGCATTATGAATCCTTGTTGTATCAGGAAAGGCTCGTATACTTCTTCAATGGTCTCGGCACTTTCTGAGACAGCAGTAGCCAATGTAGTAATCCCAACTGGCCCACCTTTGAATTTATCGATGATGGTAGAAAGAATTTTATTATCCATTTCATCCAATCCGTGGGTATCCACATTGAGCGCTTTGAGGCCAAATTTGGAAATTTCCATATCAATGTTTCCATTGCCCTTGATCTGGGCAAAGTCCCTTACCCTGCGCAACAGCGCATTACAGATTCTGGGCGTGCCTCTACTTCTTCCCGCAATTTCTATTGCAGCTTCATGGGATATTGGAACCTTAAGAATGTCCGCACTACGTTCTACAATAGTGGACAACAATTCAGTATTATAATACTGTAAACGACTTTGAATCCCGAACCTAGCTCGCATGGGAGCAGTGAGCAATCCCGATCTTGTTGTTGCGCCAATCAAAGTAAATGGACTCAGATTTATTTGAACGGTCCTAGCATTGGGACCTGTCTCAATCATGATATCTATTTTGTAGTCCTCCATGGCCGAGTACAGATATTCCTCAACAATGGGACTTAATCTATGGATCTCATCAATAAAGAGTACATCCCGTTCTTCCAAATTGGTCAGCAATCCGGCCAAGTCCCCAGGTTTGTCCAATACCGGGCCCGATGTTACCTTGATCCCCACTCCCAGCTCATTGGCCAAAATATGCGCCAGTGTGGTTTTTCCTAATCCCGGCGGGCCATGAAACAAAGTATGGTCCAAAGCTTCTCCCCTCAAATTAGCGGCCTCCACAAATATCTTCAAGTTCTCTAATACCTGAGCTTGACCTGTAAAATCGTCAAAGGTGACAGGCCTTAAGGCTCTTTCAATATCGAGCTCCTCCTGGGAAAAATTGTCTGCGGTCGGGTCTAGATTCTCGTTCATACCTATTCTGTCATTCTTCTTCTTTCTTCAAGAGTTGAGCACTGTTCATGAACTCCGTTATATTGATCTGGGGATTTCCGTAAAGATAGGTCCTGGTGTTATCTTTAGCACTCAACTCCAAGGTTTGATATGCATTTATTCTTGCACTAGCACTATTTTCCAATCTCAAAGAAATGTTGGCCGCTTCCATTTTTTCGGCCTTCAGTTTTGCGTCATCCTGAAGATTGGTCTCTAATCTATCTGAAGTACCTTCAAGGGTCAGGGATACATTTCCATCCAAATCCAACAAAGCTGTCTCGTTTACAGCATAGATATAGGCTTCTGCGCGATTGCTCAGGCCAATGTTCAAGGAATCGACATCAATATTGAAATCTCCTTTGCTATTATTCTCTAGATTGATATCCATTACAGCTGCACTGGCCTTTATATCCAAACGTGTATTTTCAAAGCCATCTACAAACAGCTCGTCACTTTCTATAACGTCTTTTGAAACCAGACTACCATTCTTTACAGTAATTGCCCTTAAATCCGTATAGTTGACCGTAATATCGAATTGTTTTTTTGCTGCGACATCATAAAACGAACTAATGATCAAAGTACTGTCCACAACCTTAAATTTCAAAATGTCTATCAAGTTGTCATCGGCCTGGATAAAATAACCTGGTCCAAATGACTTTTTAAGTACAATATCCAAGTCATCATTTAATTGAATGGCATTAAATGCGGGGAGTTCCTCGTTCACTTCGGTGACAATCCGACTTCCTTTTATCCTAGGTTTTCTTTGTGCCAATAAACTGATTTGAAACAGTAACAAGAATAACAGTATAAGGTTTTTCACAAGTCCTCGGTTTTGGGTTATTAAAGATATTACAATTAACAATAACATTTATTGTACCGATCTATAATCAAAAAACCCATCCTTAGGGATGGGTTTTTTAATCGTCTTATAATAAGAGTTAATGGTTGAGTTCTTCTTCATTGTCTTGAAGCGGAATATTCTGGGGAACAAAGTCCTGCCCAGGAATAATATACTCTCCATTCTCATAAGTTTTACTGTAGTCATACGCCCAACGATATACATGGGGAATAGCGCCAGGCCAGTTTCCGTGCATATGCTCTTGAGGTGCAGTCCATTCCAAAGTATTGGACCCCCATGGGTTCTGAGGACCTCTTTTTCCATAGAAAATGCTGCTGATAAAGTTGTATACAAATACCAACTGCGCGATTCCCGCAATAATAGCAAAAACTGTCATAAGTACTTGTACGTTGGTAAGCTCATCAAACATTGGAAAGGCCGTATTTTGATAATAACGTCTTGGTACACCAGCCATTCCAACAAAGTGCATTGGGAAGAAGACCCCGTAGGCACATATTGCTGTAATCCAGAAATGGACATAGCCGAGGTTCTTGTTCATCATTCTTCCCTGGAACATCTTAGGGAACCAGTGGTAGACTCCGGCAAACAATCCGTAGAGTGCCGAGATACCCATTACCAAGTGGAAGTGAGCAACAACAAAATAGGTATCATGCACATTGATATCCAACGTACTGTCACCTAAAATAATACCTGTTAAACCTCCAGTGATGAATGTAGAAACCAATCCAATTGAAAACAGCATGGCCGGGTTCATCTGCAGGTTTCCTTTCCAAAGTGTTGTGATATAGTTGAAGGCTTTTACCGCGGAAGGAATAGCAATCAACAATGTTGTGAATGTAAATACCGATCCCAAAAATGGATTCATTCCGGAAACGAACATATGGTGTCCCCAAACAATGGTGGATAGAAATGCAATTGCCAAAATGGAAGCAACCATGGCACGGTAACCAAATATTGGTTTCCTGGCGTTGGTTGACATTACCTCAGAGGTAATCCCCAATGCAGGCAGTAATACAATATATACTTCTGGGTGACCAAGGAACCAGAACAAGTGCTCATACAATACTGGCGAACCTCCTTGATAGTGCAATACTTCTCCTTGAATAAAGATATCTGAAAGGAAGAAGGAAGTTCCGAAGCTTCTATCCATGATCAGCAACAATGCGGCTGAAAGCAATACCGGGAAAGAAATTACCCCGATAATCGCTGTAACAAAGAACGCCCAAATGGTCAACGGCAAGCGAGTCATGGACATTCCCTTGGTTCTTAAGTTTATAACGGTAACTATGTAGTTCAATGAACCTAACAATGAAGAGGCAATGAATATAGCCATAGAAACCAACCAAAGGGTCATACCAGCACCAGAACCGGGTTGGGCCATTGGCAATGCGCTCAAAGGTGGGTAAATGGTCCATCCTGCTGCCGCAGGACCTGCTTCAACGAACAATGAAATTACCATAATTACAGAGGACAGGAAGAACAACCAGTATGATACCATGTTCAAAAAGCCTGAGGCCATATCTCGTGCTCCAATCTGTAACGGAATCAATAAATTACTGAAAGTACCACTTAAACCTGCTGTTAATACAAAGAATACCATAATGGTACCGTGAATGGTCACCAATGCCAAATACATATCGGCATCCATAACTCCATCAGGTGCCCATTTTCCAAGGAGTGCCTCAAAAATAGGAAACGACTCCCCTGGCCAAGCCAACTGCATTCTAAACAACAGCGACATTGCAATACCTACAAATCCCATGATGAGACCTGTAATCAGGTATTGCTTGGAAATCATCTTATGATCCTGGCTGAAGATATATTTAGTAACGAAAGTTTCTTTATGATGATGTCCGTGATCTTCGTGTCCGTTTTCGTGTCCAGTAGCTGACATAATCTTTTTAAGTTTTTAGTATAAGTGTTCTTTTCCTAGCCCTTTTTATTGAATTGTGGCTACAGTTTCCTTGAATGTGGTTTGCTCCGCCATCCATTTATTGTATTCTTCTTCAGTCTCCACTATAATCTTCATTTGCATATTATAGTGCGATTTTCCACAAATCTTATTGCAAAGCAATACGTAGTCAAACTCCCATGGGTCTGAATCCGGTCTTCCTTCTGCAGCCCATTTGGCACGTAGGGCATTGGTTCTTTTTACCTTATCCACCACATCAGGGTTCAATCTCATTTCCTCAGTAGTTACTGTTGGAGTAAACGAAAATTGTGTAATCATTCCGGGGACACAGTTCATTTGTGCCCTAAAGTGTGGCATATATGCTGAATGTAATACATCCTGTGAACGCATCATAAAGTTTACTTTTCGTCCAACAGGTAAATGTAGTTCCTTAACAATTATATCATCGGAACCATTGGGGTCGGCTTCATCCAAACCTAGGATGTTGGCTCTATTAATATCAATCAATCGTACACTTGCGTCACCCAAAACATTATCCTCTCCGCCGTATCTTGCCGTCCAGTTGAATTGTTGTGCATAAAGTTCCACAATCAATGGATCATCTTCATCATTTATATCCATGATGTTTGTCCATGTGTACAATCCCCAAAGAATCAACCCGGCTAGAACTATAACTGGGATAATTGTCCAGATAAACTCCAAACGGTCATTATCTGCAAAGAACAACGCTTTTCTTCCTTTTTGCCCTCTGTATTTGTAACCAAAGTAGTGCAATAGAGCCTGGGTGATTGTTTGCACAAAAAAGATAATGGCAAAGGAGACCCACATAAGTTGGTCATACTCCCCACCGTGAGCCGAGGAAGCCTCGGGCAACAACATTTTGGAATACTTTGCAAAACTGAATATGGTGATTCCGTAAATAAAAATCAGGAATGCGAACAAAAGATATCCGTTGTACTTGTTATCGGTATCATTTGCTATTTCCGTGTTCGCTGTTTTAATCTGGGACAATTCAAAAATCTTGGTCATTTGCCAAATGGCAATTGCTACCAGTACTAAAACAGTAAATGTTAATAATGCCGTCATCGTGTATCTATCTAAGACTTAATCGTATTAATAATGAAATTGTCTACTTTCCTCAATGAATGGGTTGCGCTTGGGTTGAAGTGGGGCCTTCGTTAAGGTATTGAATACCCAGAACACAAACAATCCTCCAAAAAACAGTATTCCACCAATTTCAGGTAACCCGATGTACCATTGGTCTCCTACTGTAGCTGGCATCACCATATTGAAAATATCCAAATAATGGCCAAAAAGTAGCACTAGGCCTGTCATAATCACAAACCAGTTTACTCTCTTATAATCGCTGTTCATCAATATCAACAACGGGAAGATAAAATTAAGGGCCAACATACCAAAGAATGGTAGTTTATAATCTTCAATTCGTGCCACAAAATAAGTGACTTCTTCAGGAATATTGGCGTACCAAATCAGCATGAACTGGGCAAACCATAGGTAAGTCCAGAAAATACTAATCCCGAACATAAATTTTGCCAAATCATGGATATGGCTATCATTGACATCTTCCAAGTATCCTTTTGATTTTAGGTAAATAGCTATCATAGCTATCACGGTGATCCCGGACACAAACATACTGGCAAATACATACCATCCAAACAAGGTACTGAACCAGTGCGGGTCCAAACTCATAATCCAGTCCCAGGACATCATAGACTCGGTAACCAAATAGAATACCAAGAATCCGGCAGACCATCTAAAGTTCTTCACAAAATTTGAGTTGTCATCAGACTCGTCCTGAGCCAAGGAAAGTTTTCTGGAGTATTCTCTATAGAAAATCCATCCTCCCAAGAAAATAGCCGCTCTTACCAAAAAGAACGTTGGGTCTAAATACCCGGCTTTCCCCTGTAATAATTTATCATGTGCCACTGTATCGGCATCCATCCAAACAAACATGTGGTTCATGTGCATTACGGAAAGTACAAGAATCACAAATACAATAATACCTCCAGGTACCAAATAGGCCGTTATACCTTCCATTACCCTGAACAAAAGAGGGGACCAACCTGCCTGTGCGGCTCTTTGCACTGCATAAAAAGCCAGTACTCCAAGCGCGATCATAAAGAAAAAGAACGCTGCAACATACAAAGCGGACCAAGGTCTATTTTGCAATTGGTGCAAGAGGTGCTCATCATGAGAGGCATCATGCGCAGCTTCTTCGCCGTGCGCGGAACTTTCGCCATGATCAGTGGCTTCCTCTGCATGTCCACTTCCATGACCATCGTCATGGGCAGCCGCAACAATGGCTTTGGCCTCTTCTACTGTTGAAGGTGCGGATACAAAACCGATTGCCAAAAATATAAGCCCAAGGCCCATGGCAATGAAAGATCCTATTTTAAGTCTGTTTGAGAAGGTGTACATAGTTTACTCTCTTATCCAATTATTTTGTTAGGTCCTCCTTTAATTTCATTACGTATTCGGAAACCTGCCACATTTCTTCTTCACTTGCAAATTGAGCGGCATAGGATCCCATGGAATTCAAACCATAGTAAATTGTATGGTATGATGTGCCCACAGTAATGTTACGAGCTACATCTGCATAGCTGGGAACCCCCAATATTTTTTCTCGTTTTACCAAATTTCCTTGTCCGTCTCCTTTAGCTCCATGGCAAATAGCACAGTAAATGTCATAAAGCTCTTTTCCTTTGGCCAAATTGGCTTCTGACTGAAGTGAATCCAATGGACTTGGATTCAACCTTGCCAACTCTTTTCCTTCCAAGGTGTTCTCAAATTCATAGGGCATCCATTCTCTGGAGATGGTGTGCTCTGGCGGCAATAAGGCCTCAGTGCCATCGGGGAACAACCCGTTATCCACTCCTGCATAGGTTTCATACCCTACAGATTCGTACATATTTGGCATAAATTGATAGTTTGGACTGTTCTTATCCGCGCAGGATACTGCGGACAGTACAAAAATCAAGACAACACTTATTTTGACTAAATGCTTCATATTTTTAAGACTCCTTTTCTGTAACATTTATTTCCACAGCACCGGTTTCCCATAGTAAATCGGCGAGTTCTTTTTCATTATCATGCACCCCGATTTCCATTAGGAAATGATCATCTGTGGTACGCTTATCAGGATTTTCCGCCTTTTTAAAAGGCCACATTCTACTTCTAAGATAAAAAGTGATCACCATTAAGTGAGCGGCAAAGAAAACCGTCATTTCAAACATAATTGGCACAAAAGCCGGCATATTCTCCAAATAACTGAAGCTGGGCTTTCCTCCAATATCCTGTGGCCAATCATCAATCATGATGTAATTCATCATCACTATGGCAACGATAAGCCCTAAACATCCATACATAAAGGAAGTAATCGCTATTCGGGTATCCTCCAACCCCATGGCCTTGTCCAAACCATGCACTGGGAAAGGGGTATACACTTCCTCAATATGATGGTGCTCTGCCCTTACTTTTTTTACAGCATGCATCAACACATCGTCATCGTTGTAAAGTGCCTGTATAACTTTTGATGCCATAACTATTTTTTATCGTTTAATTTTTTAGCCTGTCCAGCCCAATCATCACGCTGTGCTCTTCCAGGGAAAGAACCAGTGATAGAGTCCAACAAGTCGTATTCTTTTTGGGTCATTTTACTTACCTGTGCGAAGGTAAAAATGCCTATCTGATTCAAGGTCTGTTCCATTTGTGGACCAATACCCTTAACTTTTTTCAAATCGTCCGGGGTGTCTTTATCCGCATCGAAAGTACCCAAGGCATCCAGCAAAGTGGACACCTGCTTTTCATCAACTTCTTTGGTCTCTTCTACAGGAGCTTCTTTTGCTACTTTTTTTGATTTTCCCTTAGCAGGCATTTCATAAAGCGGCTTTCCAGCATCCCTCAATTTTTTATATCGTTCTCCAGAAGATTTCAAGATGGATTTAACCTCCGCTTGAGCGATTACCGGGAACGTTCTGGAATATAGAAGGAACAATACAAAGAAGAATCCGATGGTTCCAATAAAGATTCCAATATCCACAAAGGTTGGGGAGAACATGGTCCAAGAAGATGGCAAATAATCCCTGTGCAAAGAGGTAACAATGATTACGAAACGTTCAAACCACATTCCAATATTTACCACAATGGAAATAAAGAATGAGAACATAATGCTTGTACGTAGTTTCTTGAACCACATAAATTGTGGTGAGAACACGTTACAGGTCATCATGGACCAATAGGCCCACCAGTAAGGTCCTGTTGCACGGTTCAAGAATGCATATTGCTCGTATTCCACTCCTGAGTACCATGCTATGAACAATTCCGTAATATAGGCACAACCCACAATGGAACCAGTAATCATGATTACGATGTTCATCAGCTCAATGTGCTGTACGGTAATGTAAGCCTCCAAGTTGCACACCTTTCTCATAATGATCAAAAGGGTCTGCACCATGGCAAATCCAGAGAAAATTGCACCCGCAACAAAGTACGGTGGGAATATGGTTGTGTGCCATCCTGGAATCACCGATGTGGCAAAGTCAAAAGATACAATGGTGTGTACAGAAAGTACCAAAGGCGTAGCCAAACCGGCCAAAACCAATGAAACTTCTTCAAAACGCTGCCAATCCTTGGCGCGCCCTGTCCAACCAAAGCTCAACAAGCTGTATATTTTCTTTTGGAAAGGTTTTACGGCCCTGTCCCTAATCATTGCAAAATCTGGAAGCAATCCTGTCCACCAGAAAACCAATGATACGGAAAGATATGTTGATATCGCAAATACATCCCAAAGCAATGGGGAGTTGAAGTTAACCCAAAGTGACCCAAACTGGTTTGGAATTGGAAGAACCCAGTAACCCAACCAAGGACGCCCCATGTGAATGATCGGGAACAAACCTGCCTGAACAACTGAGAAAATGGTCATGGCCTCTGCAGAACGGTTGATCGCCATTCTCCATTTTTGACGGAACAAAAGCAATACCGCCGATATCAGTGTTCCTGCGTGACCAATACCTACCCACCATACAAAGTTGGTGATATCCCAGGCCCAGTTTACAGTTCGGTTAAGACCCCAAACCCCGATACCTGTGGAAATGGTATAAATGATACATCCCAGACCCCAAAGGAATGCCACAAGGGCAATGGTAAAGACAATCCACCATTGTTTGTTGGCCTTTCCCTCCACCGGAGCGGCAATATCCACGGTAACATCGTGGTATCCTTTATCTCCAAGTACTAAGGGCTTTCGAATAGGTGCTTCGTAATGCGACGCCATAATTTATCTTCTAGTTACTTCTAATTTATTGATTAAGCCTCGTTGGTATTTCTAACTTTTACGTGATAGAACACATTGGGTTTTGTTCCCACATGCTCCAACAAGTGGTACATTCTATCATCTTCCTTCAACTCGGCAACCTTGCTTTCTTTATCATTGATGTCTCCAAATACCATGGCTCCACTGCTACACGCTGCGGAACAAGCTGTTTGGAACTCGCCATCTTTGATGGTCCTTCCTTCTCGCTTGGCATCCAGAATTGTTTTCTGGGTCATTTGGATACACATTGAACATTTTTCCATAACCCCTCTGGAACGTACATTGACATCCGGGTTAAGAACCATTTTACCCAAATCGTTGTTCATGTTAAAGTTGAACTCGTTATTGTCGTGGTACAAGAACCAGTTGAATCGACGTACTTTGTATGGGCAGTTATTGGCACAGTATCTAGTACCAACACAACGGTTATAGGCCATATGGTTTTGTCCTTGTCTACCATGCGAAGTAGCTGCGACCGGACAAACAGTTTCACAAGGGGCATGGTTACAGTGCTGGCACATTACCGGCTGGAACGCAACCTGTGGGTTTGCCGAAGCATCTTCCATTTCCCTGAATCCACCCAAGGATCCTTGATCTCCCCAAAGACCTTCCATTTGTTCCTTCTTCTCATTATCCTGCTCAAAGGTTTCTTCTGAGGAATAATATCTATCAATACGCAACCAATGCATATCCCTGGAAAGGCGAATTTCTTTCTTACCTACCACAGGTACATTGTTCTCAGCGTGACATGCAATAACACAAGCTCCACAACCGGTACAAGCGTTTAAGTCTATTGAAAGGTTGAAATGATGCCCGATAGAGCGATCAAACTCATCCCATAAATCTGCATCTGGTGAGGTAACAGGAATCTCCTGGTGATTCAAACTCACGTGAGGCATATGGTTCCATTCCTGATGGTCCTTGGTATTGAATATCTCCAAAGTAGTTTCTTTGATGATATCCCCCCTACCCATTAATGTCTTGTGCTGCTGGACGCAAGCAAACTCATGTTCACCTGAAGCCTTTTCAACAGTCACCGACTGCACATCAGAGAAGTCATTATATAAGGTATAGGCATTTACTCCTGTAGCCATATCGGATTGCATACCGGCCTTCTTTCCATATCCAAAAGAAAGACCGACTGTACCAACAGCCTGACCTGGCTGAATGATTACAGGCACATTATCCAATACTTTATCATTGACGGTGAGTTTGGCATAACTACCATTTACACCTCCATTGGCCACGGTGAAATTCTCAAAGCCCCATTGTTCAGCATCAGCTTTGGAAACAGTCACATAGTTGTCCCAAGCTACTCTGGAAATAGGGTCAGGAAACTCTTGTAGCCATGGGTTATTGGCCTGACGACCATCTCCCATACCCACCTTGGAATATAAAACCAACTCGGTTCCGCCACTTGTTGCATTAACTAGTGAGCGAATAGCTGAAGCTATTGGCGCTATACTTGCTTGAGGTGCATCATCTCCTTCTGATTGTTGAGCAACATCTGCTTGCCCCTCATCCTCTGCCACTGTAACACCAGCAACAAAAACACCATCTTGTAAAGCTTTGTTCCAAGATTCACCTTGAAGAAGATTGGTTTCCCAAGTCTCTTTGATATAGTCGTAATATTTTTTATCACTGCCCATCCAGTTCAATAGAGCAGTCTGGAATTGTCTGGTATCGAAAAGTTCCCTGATTACAGGTTGCATCAGACTGTACTGTCCTTTCTTAAATTGTGCATCTCCCCAAGACTCCAAGTAGTGCGAAGCTGCCGCAACATAATCAGAGGATTGTGCTGTTTCATCATTATTGAAAGAAAAAGAGACAGAAAGGTCAACTGCATCAAGCCCGGTAACAAACTCATCTGCATTTGGCAAAGTATACACTGGATTAACTCCATCCATAATCAATGCTCCAACACGACCAGAATTCATATCTGAAATCAATTTGGCCACTTTGGCCGCATCACCTTGGCGCACATATTTAGGATTCTTAGTGTCAAATGCCTCGCTTGCCAACAATTCATTGATTGCCAACACAACATTTTGGGCATTTACATCATTAAGGCCAGTTACCACAACGGCTTTATTTCCAGCCTTTTTAATCTGGGCAGCAATTTGATCAACAGCTGCATCAACATCTGAAGTTCCTCCTCCTACATTACTTCCGTTCAACTTTCCATACAGTTTTGCCAACGCAATTTTCTGCTGGGTCGGAGTCATAGGGTAACGCTTGTCCGCATTGGCCCCGGTCAAAGACATATTGGCCTCCAATTGAACGTGCTTGGACATTTTGCCATTTTTGGGCACGCGTCCCTTGGCATATCCACTATCATAACCTCCTCCTTGCCAATCTCCAAGGAAATCAGCACCAAAGGAAACAATCAAATCTGCTTTTTCGAAATCATAATCAGCAAGAGCCCTCTCGCCATACGATGCATTAAAAGCATTGAGAGCAGCATCTTCGGAAATGGCATCGTAAACCACGTGGTTTACATTTTCACCATAAGCTTCTTTGAATTCAGCAATCAATCTTTCAGTAGAAGGACTTGCATAAGTTTGGGTCAACAGTACAATTTGCTTACTGGAACCCTTCAAACTTTGCAGCTTGGCCACCATGGTAGCATCCAACACATCCCACTCAATAGGCTCACCATTTGCAGCTGGCCCCTGAAGTCTTTTGCTATCATAAAGCGTCAATACGGATGCCTGCACTCTTGCATTAGCTCCACCATTTATCTTGGCATCTGTATTGTTTTCAATTTTGATTGGGCGTCCTTCCCTGGTTTTCACCAAAATACTGGCAAAATCAAAGCCGTCTGCAATAGTAGTAGCGTAATAGTTGGCCACACCGGGAGTAATGTTGTCCGGCTGTATCACATAAGGTATTGATTTATGGACAGGACCTTCACAAGCGGCCACTGTTGCAGCTGCCGTACTGAATCCTACATATTTTAAGAAATCCCTTCTACTAGTACTTGAATTAGACAGGTTTTCCTTGTCCCCCAAAAACTCATCAACAGGAATCTGCTCTATGAATTCATTTTGTCTTAGCGTCTCAACAATGGAATCGTTAGGATTTAACTCCTCTACGCTCTTCCAATATTTTTTGCTTGATGCCATACGATATATCTGAGATTATCTTCTTTTAATTCTTAATAGTGACATTTACCACATTCCAAACCACCCATCATGGCAGCGGTCAACTCATCAACTCCATACTTTTTTGAAAGTTCTGCATGGATAGCTTCGTAGTATTCGTTGCCCTCAACCTTAATATTGGTCTCACGGTGACAATTTATACACCAACCCATGGTCAATGGCGAATATTGGTACATGATTTCCATTTCCTCTACGGGACCGTGACAAGTTTGACATTCGATTCCCGCAACAGAAACGTGTTGCGAGTGGTTGAAATAAGCAAAATCAGGTAGATTGTGAATCCTCACCCATTCCACTGGCTGGGTTTCACCTGTATACCTTTGATTTTCTTCGTCCCAACCTACTGCTTTGTATAATTTTTTAATCTCTCCTGTGTAGAACTCATTGGTGTAACCATTCGCCAAATCCTCAGCACTTGGACCCTCTGGGTTACCGGTGTACTCATAAATGGACTTGTGACAGTTCATACAAACATTAAGAGAAGGTATTCCGGAAGTTTTGGAAACCCTTGCAGAAGAGTGACAATATTTACATTCGATTTTATTGTCACCAGCGTGTATTTTATGCGAATAATGAATAGGCTGAACAGGAGCATATCCCTGGTCAACACCAACCTGCATCATCCATCCATAGGCAAAATAAGCACTTGCCAGCAATAAGAAAATTGACGTAACCAAAACCAAAAACTGATTTTGGGCAAAGGCCTTCCAAATAGGAGTACGTTTTTCCGCCAATTCCTTCTCCAACACCACTCCGTTGGCCTCAGCAATACGACGCAACGTCTTATTGACCAAAATGAGCATTACGACCAAAAGGGCAAAAATCAAAGTAAGAGCCCCTAAAACCATTTCATTGGAAATACCCCCTGAAGCATCCTCACCTTCGGCAGTTGCAGTTGTAGCAGCGGCAACTGGAGCCGGCGGCGGCGCAGCAGTATAGGCTAAAATATTATCAATATCCTGCTCGGAAAGCGTTGGAAAAGCCGTCATCGCGGCTTGATTGTATTCGGCGTAAATCTTGTTGGCGTAAGCATCTCCGGAACTGATCATTCCAGGGCTGTTTTTTATCCACTCACCTAGCCATTCACGATCCAATCCTTCATCTTCAGCTAGCCTAGCTTCAACATTGGCCAGGGCAGGACCTGTCATTTTTCTATCCAATGCGTGGCAAGCAGCACAATTTTGATTAAAAAGTTGCTTTCCTTTCACCGGGTCTCCCCCTGCAGCTGCACTTTCCTCAACAGCTACTCCTGCTGAAGCATCCACAGCTTCTTCTTGCGCATAAAATGAATTGGAAAAAAGTAAAAGAGAAAAACCTAAAACTTTAGACAATAGATGGCGGTATAAAACCTTTTTCATATTCACGAAATTTCTGTCGAAATCTTTGGCACGATAATTTCTACTGATACTGAGAACAATAGGGTTTCACCCCACCAAAATTGGTGACAAAAGTACATAATCGAGTCATTTTTTAAAATGTTAAGGTATTTATAAAGGATAATTTATAAACATTCTAAATAAGTGAGCCTTATTTGGTTTAAAATTGAAAAAATTACATTTGTACAACAACAATATCCAAAAGATTCATTTTAACATGAAAGCCCCTGTATTCATTATATTCTTATTAGGTTTCACACTTGGCCTTTCAGGTCAGGAAGGCACTGTTACCATTGAACAAGACCCAAAAATTGATGAGCTCATAGAGCTATACACCGAAGTCAATTCAAAAGCAAAATTCTATCAAATACAGGTAGGTTTTGGCAGCTATCAAAAAGCTCAAAAACTGAAGTCTGAAGTTGACGTAGATTTTCCAGGATGGTATTCTAAAATCGAGTTTGAATCACCCACTTATCGTGTGAGGCTCGGCAAGTTCAAAACAAAACTGGAAGCGGAACGAAAATACCTCGAGGTGCGGAAAAAATATCCAGATGCAATGCTTCTCAAACCTGAAAGTGATTCCAGATAATAAAAAAATCCCGCCGAAGCGGGATTTTCTTTTTTCGATATTTCAATCTTATTATAATTTCTTCTTGACCGCTACTTCCTGGAACGCTTCAATTATATCGCCTTCCTTAACGTCATTGTAGTTTTTGACTTGAAGTCCACAATCATATCCTTTGGATACTTCTTTGACATCGTCCTTGAAACGCTTCAAAGAAGACAACTCTCCTGTAAAAATGACCACTCCATCCCTGATAAGTCGTATCTGTGAATTTCTGAACACTTTTCCGCTGGTAACCATACAACCTGCAATTGTTCCAACTTTTGAAATCTTGAAGGTCTCTCGTATTTCTGCATTTCCAGTGACCTCTTCTTTCATTTCTGGAGACAACATTCCTTCCATGGCATCTTTGAGGTCGTTGATCGCATCATAGATAATGGAATAGGTTCTGATATCAATTTCCTCTTTGTCAGCAACAGCCCTGGCATTACCCATAGGTCTAACGTTGAAACCAATAATAACAGCATCGGACGCACTTGCCAACAGAACATCAGACTCTGTGATGGCCCCTACTGCCTTGTGGATGATATTCACCTGGATCTCATCGGTGGACAACTTCTGGAAGGAGTCCGTAAGTGCTTCCACAGAACCATCCACATCTCCTTTCAAGATGATGTTCAACTCCTGGAAGTCTCCCAATGCTATCCTTCGTCCAATCTCGTCCAAGGTAATATGACGCTGAGTCCTTACCGATTGCTCACGTTGTAATTGTGAACGTTTAGCCGCAATTTGTTTGGCCTCCCTTTCATCTTCCAACACATTGAATCGATCACCTGCTTGAGGTGCGCCATCCAATCCCAAAATAGAAATTGGTGTTGCAGGACCTGCCTTTTTTATATTCTTTCCGCGCTCATCTTGCATAGCCTTTACCTTACCACTGCAAGTTCCCGCCAATACATAGTCTCCTATTTCCAAAGTACCGTTCTGGACCAAAATTGTGGATACATATCCACGGCCCTTGTCCAAAAATGCCTCTACAACGGTTCCTGTTGCCAATCGGTCCGGGTTTGCTTTCAACTCCAACAATTCGGCCTCCAACAATACTTTTTCGAGTAACTCTTTTACTCCTTGTCCCGTTTTGGCCGAAATATCATGGGATTGGATTTTACCTCCCCAATCTTCCACCAATAGGTTCATTGATGCCAGCCCTTCCTTAATTTTATCTGGATTGGCTGTTTGCTTATCAACTTTATTTATTGCAAATACAATAGGAACACCCGCAGCTTGAGCATGACTGATGGCCTCCTTAGTCTGAGGCATGATATCATCATCCGCAGCAATTACAATAATGGCAATATCCGTAACCTGGGCTCCACGTGCACGCATTGCGGTAAAGGCTTCGTGACCGGGAGTATCCAAAAACGTAATCTTTTGTCCATCTTCCAAAGTAACCCCATAGGCTCCAATGTGCTGGGTGATACCTCCACTTTCTCCTGCTATCACGTTCTCTTCTCGGATATAATCCAATAAAGAGGTCTTACCATGGTCAACATGTCCCATTACCGTAACAATGGGCGCCCTCAATTTCAAATCTTCTGGAGCATCTTCCACCTCTTCAATTGACTCCTCAATTTCAGCAGTGACAAATTCAACTTCATAGCCAAATTCTTCTGCAACAATAGCCAAGGTCTCTGCATCCAATCGCTGGTTCATGGTCACCATGATTCCCAATGACATACAAGCAGAAATAATCTGGGTTGTGGACACACTCATCATGGTGGCCACTTCGTTCACCGTTACAAATTCGGTGACTTTAAGGATTTTGCTCTCCAACTCTTGTTGCTCCAAATCCTTTTCGGTCTGCTGACGATGGAGATCTCTTTTCTCTCTTCTATATTTGGCCCCTTTCCCTTTATTGGATTTTCCCTGAAGTTTTTCCAGGGTCTCCCTTACCTGTTTTTGTACTTCTTCATCAGTCGGCTCAACCTTAGGAACCGATGTACGTTGTCCGCCTCTTCTTCCTGGTCCATTTCCACCTCTTTGTTGACGTCCATTTCCAGGCTGGGCATTTTTACTTACAATCCTTTTTCTTCTTTTCTTGCGATCAGAACTTGCATCACCTGAAGCCTTATCATCTTTTTTGGGCTCTTCCTTCTTCTTCTTGGGCTTATTGAATTGGGAAAGGTCAATTTTATCCCCAGTTATTTTAGGACCACTAAGTTTTTTGTACTGCGTACGAATTGTTTCAGGCTCCTTGGGTTGCTCTTCAACATCCTCTTTGGGCTTGGCTTTTTCAGTTTCTTTTGAAGCCGGAGCTGGAACTGGAGCTTCTTTGACCGCTGCTTCCTTCTTCTCAGGTGCCTTTTCCACTTCGGCTTCGGCTACTGGCGCCTCTTCTTTGGGTTGGTCTTCAACTTTTTCTTTTTCAGGTTTTTTGTCCAAGTCTATCTTTCCGACTGTCTTAGGTCCTGAAAGCTCCGCTTTGGCCTTGATGACCTGTTCTGCACTTTTCTTTTCCCGGGCAAGTCTTTTTTCTTCTTGCTCCTGTTCCATTTGGATTCTGAGCGCTTCTTTTTCCTTCCGCTTCTCCTCTCCTACTTCCTTGGAAGCCACTTTTTTGCTCTTATCCGTTTGGAATTCATCCAACAGTACTTGATACACCTCATCCGTGATCTTGGTGGTAGGCCTTGCCTCTACCTCATGGCCTTTTGAAGCTAGGTAGTCTACCGCCCGATCCAGAGAAATATTCAATTCCCTAAGAACCTTATTAAGTCGTATTGTTGGGTTTCCTGCCATAAATTATTTTTGCTTGCCCTAAAATTCGCTGCTAATATATAGTTTAATCTTCAAATTCTTCCTTGAGAATGCGCACTACATCTTGAACGGTCTCTTCTTCTAAATCCGTCCTTTTAACAAGGTCATCCACATCTTGTTCCAAGACGCTTCTTGCCGTATCCAGTCCAATCTTCTTGAACTCCTCAATCACCCATCCTTCAATCTCATCGGAGAACTCGGTCAACTCTACATCTTCCTCTACTCCTTCACGGAACACATCTATCTCATATCCTGTAAGTTGCCCTGCCAATCTAATGTTATGCCCTCCTCGTCCAATAGCTTTGGAAACTTCTTCTGGCTTAAGGTATACTTGCGCAGTTTTCTTTTCATCGTTCAACTTTACCGAAGATACCCTGGCCGGACTCAAAGCACGTGTCACCATTAATTGTGGATTGTTGGTCCAATTGATCACATCAATATTCTCGTTACCCAATTCACGGACAATTCCATGGATACGGGATCCCTTCATACCAACACAAGCACCAACCGGGTCTATTCTATCATCATAGGAATCCACAGCCACTTTTGCTTTTTCCCCAGGGATTCTAACTGCCTTTTTGATGGTAATAAGCCCATCAAAAACCTCAGGAATTTCCTGGAAGAACAATTGCTCCAAAAAGATCGGGGAAGTCCTCGACATAATTATTGCCGGCTTGTTCCCTTTTAGCTCTACACTCTCAATAATTCCCCTGACATTGTCCCCTTTTCTAAAAAAGTCAGATGGAATCTGCTTTTCTTTGGGAAGAATGATCTCGTTGCCTTCATCGTCCAAAAGAATTATGGCCTTATGGCGAATGTGATGTACCTCAGCAGTGTAAATCTCACCTTCCAGGTCTTTGAATTGCTTGTAGATGGTAGTGTTATCATGCTCATGTATCTTAGAAATCAGGTTTTGACGCAATGCCAAGATCGCCCTTCTTCCCAAATCCATAAGTTTTACTTCTTCGGAAACATCTTCTCCCACTTCAAAATCCGGCTCGATCTTGCGGGCCTCTGTGAGTGAAATTTCCTCATTGGGCTCTTCTACTTCTCCATCTTCAACAACCACTCTGTTCCTCCAAATCTCCAAATCACCTTTGTCTGGGTTAATGATGATATCAAAGTTCTCATCGGAACCGAACTTTTTCTTTAGTGCATTTCGGAATACATCCTCCAAAATGGCCATTAAGGTCACCCTGTCTATAAACTTATCGTCCTTGAATTCTGAAAAGGATTCGATGAGCGCTAGGTTTTCCATTTTTGAACTACAATTAAAATTTTAATACAACTTTTGCTTCTTGGATGTCAGAAAATGCAATCTCCTGCTTTTTCTGTACTGTAACTTTTCCTTTACCCACTGGTTTGGGCTCACGCGCCTTCCATTCTAGGGTAATACTATTTTCTGTGGTCTGGGTCAGGGTTCCCTCACATTCTTCCTCTTTGGTCCTGACCTTTAATTTTCTACCAATATTCTTTTTGTACTGACGCGGAAGGATTAATGGCGATGTTGCTCCTGCGGAGGTGACTTCCAAGGAAAAATCCTCTTCTTCCCTGTCCAGATTGTGCTCAATGGCTCTACTGATTTTCATACAGTCCTGAAGATTGACCCCATCATCACCATCAAGAACCACCCTAACTGTATTGTCGCCACCTACAGTAAAATCAATCAAAAACAAGGTTGGATGCTCTTCCAGTGCCTTGTCCAACAAAGACCTTACTTTCTCCTTAAGCATAAATTCAAGTAATAAAAGAGGGGACCCAAAGTCCCCTCATGAATACTTCTATATCCGTTCAGTGGTGCAAATATAGGACATAAATATCGTTTCCACAAGCCATATAACGCCCATTAATAAATGGATTTAATTCAAGAAGAATACTTTATGTTTCAATTGTC
Source organism: Flagellimonas nanhaiensis (assembly GCF_003382275.1). GTDB lineage: Bacteria > Bacteroidota > Bacteroidia > Flavobacteriales > Flavobacteriaceae > Flagellimonas > Flagellimonas nanhaiensis. Next base: position 172,451 of record NZ_QTJX01000003.1, on the reverse strand, counting down.
TGCCGAATGCCGAATGTACTTTTCCACAACCACGGCGGTAACGATAACCAGATAGAACTGTCCAACAAGTCCAACCAGCATTGCAGCTTTTTGGGCAATAGGAATAACAGGAATGATTTCACCGTAGCCAATGGTCAATAACGTGATATACGAATAGTACAAAATGGCTTCACTAAAACCTACAAAATCTTTTGATTGCAACAGAGCCCCTTGGAATGCTCCGGGATGGGTCAACTCTATGGACATAAAAAGAAAGAAAGCCAAAAAACCCAACGAGATATAACCGCTCATCAATCCCAAGATTACATTTTTGTTGACTCTTTTTGCCCGCCACACTTGCTGGACAATATTCCATGCAACAACAATATGAAAGACAAAGTAAATGGACAATCGCATTAGAATATTGGCCTGGGATTCCTGACGATAGATCATGGAGCTACCAAAAATGCCAACAGAAACGGCAAATAACAGGATAAAGAACCATGTTAGTTTTTTGCGTTTGGAAATCATAAGGATTCCTGCCAAAATACTGATCAAATACAGTAAGGGTAAAACAGTGAATTCAAAAAAATCTGCTGGTACAATCAAAGAACCGAACAGTATGAGGAGCTGTGTGGTCAGAAAAATTTCAAACCTGATTTTATACAACCTTTTTACAGTTTTTGATAATGCCTTCATATAAAATTGCTTACGAACAAATTTAAGGATTGTGAAAAATTGAAATATGAATTCATTTTATAATCTGTTTATAGATTTCACCTAGCAATTCAGAAGTAAAAAAAGAATATCTCAACTTTGAAGTTAACATCCATATTCCCTTGTTTCACAACAATTATTTTCCGTAGCGGTTTTCCTACCTAGCTTTGTGTTTCAGAAACCGTTAGCATGGAGATATCCCCTTTCACATCCAGAAAGGTTAAGCGCTTATCTTTTTCACGCATACTTGTTCCCATTTTCTTTTTATGGGGCACACTTTCTCTTTGTGCACAAACCACCATTTGGAGTGAAGATTTTAATAGTTACGCCAACGGAACGGAAAGCGGTACGGCAACAGGCGCAGCCTATACCGACTGGACCACCGACCGCCCTGGGAGGCTCAATGTGAGAAACGGATTTATACGGGGCCGAAATTTGGATGCGGAAAGTACCTGGGCCACGGGGGCTATCAACATCTACGGATATACTTCGGTGAGTTTCAGTATGGATGTAACGGTGAACAACGCCAACAACTTTGAGCAGGGTTCGGATTATTTTATTGGGGAATATCGTATTGACAGTGCTGGTGCCTGGACAGAATTTGAAAATGCTTCGGGTGACGCAAGTCCCTCTGACCCCTTGGACCCCTCATACACTGTAAACCTACCAACAACAGGTTCCACCTTGGAAATCAGGGTCCGCATGTACAATACCTCCAATAACGAGCACTACTATATAGACAATGTTTTGGTAGAGGGTACACTCCCCTTATGTTCTGGGGAAGTGGATTTTGAGTTTTATGACAGCGTTCCCTCCGGGAATACCGTGGATAATATTCCAACATCGGGTGCTTTGGGCACAGGAGTTTTTAGCAGTTTTGATGTCGATGCGTTACAAAATCAAGAAGATCCAGGTGACACAAATACATTCAGCATTCGCTATATCGGATACATTCAGATAGATACCCCAGGTTCTTATACTTTCTATACCTCTTCCGATGACGGTTCAAAACTTTATATTGATGGAACCGAAATTGTGAGCAATGATGGCCTCCATGGAATGCAGGAAAGATCGGGAACGGTTTCATTGACCACTGGTTTACACGATATCATCGTAGTGTTTTTTGAAAATGGCGGAGCCGAAGCTTTAACCGTGCAATACGAAGGCCCTTCAATCTCCAAACAGAATGTTCCCTTTAGCAGTCTGTATTCCAATTGTGGAGTACCGGTTGTTCCTGATGAACCTCCAAGTATTACAGCAACAGGAGACCAAATATTCTGTCCGGGTTCCACCATCCAAATAATTGAAAGTGTATCTATTACCGACCCGGATGATACCACTTTAGATGCAGCTTATGTTCAGATTACCGCAAACTACGACAATACAGGTGACCAGTTATCCTTGACCGGAAGCCACCCTAATATAACCCCAAGTTGGGATGTTTCCGAAGGAAGACTGACCCTGACAGGTCCGGCAACGCTTGCAGAATTTGAAGCCGCCCTACTCGATGTTGTTTTTCAGACTACAGCAACCGTTTCTTCTGGAGAGACCCGAACCTTTTCAACGGTATTGAACGAGGCAAACTACCTTGCCTCCACGGGTCACTATTACGAATATGTACCCGCATTGGGGATTACCTGGACATCCGCTCGAGATGCCGCAGCGCTGCGCACTTTCTATGGACTTCAAGGATATTTGGTGACCATAGGTGCCCAAGACGAAGCAACCCTAGTGGGAAGTCAAGCTCCAGGTGCCGGTTGGATCGGTGCCAGTGATGAAGCTACTGAAGGAGATTGGCTTTGGGTCACAGGACCTGAAGCAGGAACGCTTTTCTGGCGTGGAACTTCCGGAGGAACCGCATTTGGTTTCGAGTTTTGGAACACTGGAGAGCCCAACCAATCAGGTAATGAGGATTACGCCCATATTACCGCACCGGGTGTTGGCCCGGATGGGTCATGGAACGATCTTTCAAACACGGGCGCCTCAAGTGGTGTATATCAGCCCCAAGGCTATTTGGTGGAGTACGGAGGCATGCCGGGCGACCCTGCTGCTCCCAATATTTCGGCCACCGCAACAATTACTGTTGACACAACAGCTCCAACGGCCAGCACCCCGACTCCAATCACAGTGTATTGCAGTGCCGATATTCCCGCAGCCGATATCAACATCATTACTGATGAAGCGGATAATTGCGACCCCAGTCCAACTGTAACACATGTCAGTGATGTTAGTGATGGAGGAACCAATCCCGAAATTATAACCAGAACCTATCGGGTTACGGATGCCATGGGCAATACAACCGATGTGCAACAAACCATAACCGTTACACCCTTTTCCTTCACTGCCCAACCGAGCGATCAAACCATAATTACAGGAAATAATGGCAATTTCTCCGTGACAACCAGTGGTCCTGACACCTATCAATGGGAAGTGAGTACAGATGGTGGTTCCAATTTTAATCCAATAGCGGACGGAGCTGATTACACCGGCACCCAAACAGCAAACTTGACCGTTACCAATCCGGGGACGGACAAAAATGGGTACATCTATCGAGTGATAGCTTCCAATGCAGCTGCATCATGTAGCGCAATCACCTCTAACAATGCCACCTTGTCCATAAACGTTGGAACCGTTATTACCAACCGAAGAATTACACACAGGGTCAATAGGAACTGATCAACACCGTGACATTCCGAGATGCAGGGGTCTAAACTTTCCGATTCATGCGTTAAATTGGCATATAAATTACCTTTCCACCAATAATGGCCTACAGTAAGGAAATAAAAAACGACGAGCTTTACGTTTACATGAACGGCAAGCTGATCTATAAGCGATGGTTGAAAACTGGGCAATCAAAAATTTTTGATGTCGCAGCTTATGATAAATACACTTTAAAATCCATCAAAAAAGATGAACCATAGGTTCATCCAACCATACTCTTTTTTATTCTGATTTCTTTTTTGACACCAAAGTGATGTATTTTGTGAATTCAGCTTTCACTTTGGGAAACAGAATCAATAGCCCAATCATATTCGGAAACACCAAGGCCAATATCATGGCATCGGAGAATTTTATAACCGCATCCAACGTGATTGCAGCTCCCAAAACCGTAAAAACCAGAAACAACAATTTATAGGTCAAATCGGTAAGCTTTCCACGACCGAAGAGATATTTCCAAGCCTGAAGTCCATAATAAGACCAAGATAGAATAGTGGAAAAGGCAAATAGGCAAACCGCAACCATCAAAACATATGAGGAACCTTTGATTGAATCCTCAAAGGCCAGCGAAGTAATATTGACACCTCCCAAGCGGCTTCCATCTTTTAAAAGTGCCTGACCGTCCACTACATTTCCGTACATAAATGTACCATCCATATTAAACAGAATAATGACCACTGCGGTCATAGTGCAGACCAAAACAGTATCAATAAAAGGTTCCAACAGCCCCACCAACCCTTCTGAAGCCGGGTAGGCGGTATTCACTGCGGAGTGTGCTATGGCGGCCGAGCCAGCTCCCGCCTCGTTTGAAAATGCTGCACGCCTAAAACCCTGAATCATCACGCCGGCAAATCCTCCTGTGATCGTGGCCCTCGGTGAAAAAGCTTCCGAAAAAATCTGGGCGATAGCTTCATCAACGATATCAATTTTGGAAAAAATAATGAACAGTGCGGCACCCACATATAGAATTGCCATAAAGGGCACTACTTTTTCAGTTACTTTGGCAATTCTTTTGATTCCTCCAATAATCACGATTCCTGCCAAAACTGCAAACACCAACCCTATTATACTTCCTGTTGCTGAACCGGTAAGTCCAAACAGCCCTATGATCTGGGCTGCAGCCTGATTGCTCTGAAAAGCATTACCCCCGCCAAAAGATGCCCCCACACAGAGGACCGCAAAGATTATGGCCAAAAATTTCCCTAAATGCCCCAGCCCTCTTTCCTTAAGTCCCTTGGACAAATAATACATTGGCCCACCAAAAACCGTCCCGTCTTTATCAATATCACGGTATTTTACCCCTAGGGTACATTCCACAAATTTTGTGGACATTCCTAACAACCCGGCCAGAACCATCCAAAAAGTGGCTCCAGGTCCTCCAATAGATATGGCAACGGCAACCAGTGCAATATTACCAAGACCAACAGTACCGGAAACTGCGGTTGCCAAAGCTTGAAAGTGATTGACCTCTCCCAGATGACCCTCATCCTTAATAGTTCCTTTTACATCTCCATCGACCTCATGCACGATGGTCTTCAACACTGACTTCTCCTTCTCAAGCTCATCATATTTTCCCCTAACCACCTGTATCGCTGTTGGAAAATGACGGATATTGACGAAACCGAAATAGAGAGTAAAAAAAAGAGCGCCCAAGATGAGAAGAATCAACACCAAAGGAATTCCATTGCCAAAAATTGCCACCTCAGCCAAGATCAATTTTTCCCACCAAATAGCAAAAGGCATAAAGCCTTCATTGATTCTTTCGTCCAATCCTTTTTCTGAAGAAGAAGCAATTATTTGTGTTGATGAAAGTAATTGTGTGCCAAAAAAATAAAATATTCCCATAATCCAAAAGTTTCTGAAATTTCACGAGCAGAATTGGATTAATCGGGTTTTGTCGGAATGAATATGAAAATGTCAGTAGCTGAAAAACTGACAAATCAGGAGTTTACCCTTCATTTTCTATGGTAATATTTTCCTTGGGAAGTAGTAGCCTGATTTTTCTTTCCCTTTGTTCCGACATTTCAAATAATGTAGTTTTTAAAGGAACAAAGTGTTTATCCTTTGTCCAGCAGTTTTTGCCAAAGAGTCCATCCAGCAAAGCTGAAATAAGTCTTTTTAACTCATTATGGTCATTAATATCATAGGTTTTGGAGACATCGAAATTTTTGGGTTTTATTTCGAGCCATCCATCGGCTTCGACAAGTTTACGTTCTGCAAAGAGCTTGAACAGTTTATATAGGGCCGGGGTAAGCGACACCACCCTATCTTCATTTCTTGAAAATCCTTGCATGGAAACCTGAAAGTTTTCTTTGTTTGGCAATCCGCTCTTTCTGAAAAAATGAAGTTTTAGCTGGTGCGGTGCAGGAATTACAGTTTCGGTGAGTTCCTTAACCCAACTTAGGGCCAAGGCAAAGAAAAGCATTATCAAGGATGTCTTAAATATGGCCGAGAACAACAATAGGTTAATGGTATCATCCAAAAGCTTGTACATCTGGGCCAATAGGGTAATAAAAACTGTAATTATGGAAAGCCAACCAAGTAGCGGCAACCTTCTTTTCACAAATGATTCCCATAAAACAAAGCCCAGGAAAAACAAGGTCAGTATGGCATAATAAACATCCAGTTCGCTGATTATCGATGCGGTGCTTGCCAGGAACATTTTATGGAGCGTGGGCAAAAGAGCAAAAACAAATGGCACTCCAATAACATAAGGCCAAAAATTGGACTTGATCAAAGGTTCAAACGGCTTGGGAAGATATCTAAACCACGGTAGGGCAAGGAGTATAAAAAGACTGTTCAGTAATGAAAATATGCTTCTAAACCCTTCTTTAAAATGCAGGCCCAGCCCCATGTTCTCCCAGGAAACAATTTCAACCAATCCGGAGAATGACCAACAAAGAATTGAAAGTGCCAACCATACTTGGCCAAAATCATCTTGTTTCTTGCCAATATGATACCAGATGGACATTAAAGCCAGGAATGCGAAAAAACATACGGAAAACTGCCACCAACCGTAGAAGGTGGAGACTTGAGTCAAAGAAACTACGTCCAAATTGTATTTATCAAGTTAAAGCTATTCACTAAAAATAATGAAAGTTTAAGCAACCCATAAAAACCTATCCTCTCAAAACCCTTTTAGGAACGGAGACCAGGTCATATTACAGTTATTCCCACTTGAAAATCCAATTGGAAATATCATGAATAAGTTGCATCGCCTCACCAATGTTCTTGGGATGGTTCCAAAATGTATGGAACATATTCTTATATGTTCTAAAATGTACTTTGGTATCCATTTTCAATAGATTGTTTTGGAATTCTGAAACTTGGCTGAAGAGAATCTCGGCACTTCCCACACTTACAAATGTTCTTGGCATGGAGATAATATTTGACTTGTCAAATGTCATGGGGTGCTCTGGATTTTCAGTTTTTTGTCCCAGATAAAGTCGATAACAATTCGTAACAAATGTTCGGTTTCCAACATCATTATCGGCATTGTAATTTATGGAACCTGCACTTGCCAATGGATCAATCCAAGGAGAAATTAAAACTGTTCCTGAAATCTTATCCTTTTCCACTGCTTTTAGATTTTTAAATGTTGATAAAACCAGTGCAGCTCCTGCAGAATCCCCCATCAAAAGTAAATCATCATAGTTTCCTGAAATGTCCCTCACAAAATCAATGCTTGAAGTGTGGGCCTTTGGATATAACATTTCTGGCGCCTTTGGATAATCAGGAACATATATGGCCAGGTTTGAGCAAGAACTCAGTTTAACTGAAAATTCCAAGGTCGCTTCCGGAGAACCCAAAACATACCCACCCCCATGAAAATAAATAATGGCACTATCGCTTTTATAGGGTTTTAGCGGAGTGATTTTCAAAAATACAGTTCCATTTAAGGTCGCATGTTCAATATTGACTTTCTTTCCCATCTTAGGTTTAGGGGTAAATTTTTTGGATAAGCTTTTAAGCCATGGCAGTCCATATTCATTGGAGGATAAAAGAGTCAATCGCGATGTGGCCCATATGATTTCTGTTTTCAAAGACCAATTAGGGTATTTTTTAATGTTAAAAATTCTTCGAAAAAGTACACGAGTAATGACAAATACTAGATTGAAGGTGTATTTTGATTCATTCATACTTGTGAATTTTACCAGAATGAGCCAGTAGAGTCTTAGCTTCTTTCCAATTTGGGAACTCATCCATATTTAGGATTGCAACTCTTATTTCCTTAGCAATGAATCTACTCTTGCCCATGGCATATAGGTGATTTCCATTTCGTGAGAAATTCTGCATTTCTTCTTTGTCTCTCCACAAGGTAATTGTATAGTGTTTTTTCCAAAACCCTGTGGTTCTATAGTCTATACATGAGGAGTTCTTTAATTGATTTATCACTTGTAGTGAAACCAGTGATAATCTGAAGAACAAAAGGGGCGATTTTAATTCGATGCTGGTTATTGCCAATACCATAATTCATTTTTTTATTGATGGCTAAGTATTCCCTAATTGCCCTTGTAATATTCCCTAACCTTTCTCACTATGGAGTAAGATAGTTCTTGACTAGCATCTCCATTATTGGTCAATATGATTATTTCAAGATTTAGGTTCGGGTTAATGGATAAAATACTGCGATACCCATCAAATCCACCAATATGCCAATAATCATTGGAGTCTGTAAGATTGGCATCTTGATGCCAATAATTGGTTCCTGTGCCTGTAATCCAACCAAGGCCATAATCCCCCAACCAGGAAATTGATGAGGAGGGTTGTATCATTGACTGTAGTGTGGTTTCAGAAACAATCTGATTTAACAGTATTGCCTCAACAAATAGATTAAGGTCATTGATGGTACTTACTATTCCACTTGGGCCATAAATCAGGGAATCAAAGCCTTTTACCTTAATTAAATTACCAAAATTTAGAGCGTAGTTGCCATTCTTATCTCCCAAATGTTCATTTTCATTAATAACAAAGGTGTTGCTCATTCCAAGTGGTGCAAATATGTTGGTTTGCATATAAGATGGGTAGCTCATTCTACTTATTCGCTCTATGATCAAGGCTAAAAAAACATAGCCGGTGTTGGAGTACTCAGCCGAAGTTCCGGGTTCAAAAAGTAGATTTTCTAATCCAGATATCGGAATCAAATCCAGCACTTGAGAAGTGGTAACTCCATCCAAAGTGGATAAATCATTGTTGTCATCAATATAATCCAAAAGCCCCGCACTATGGTCCAGCAATTGCTTTACGGATATACTACTAAAGGCATCGGATAACTCAGGAATAAAATCCATAACCTTGTCTTCTAAAGAAATCAAATCCTGCTCCACTAGTTTCATTATCCCTAGGGCCGTAAAGGTTTTGGTTATGGAACCAATTCGAAATCCAGTGTTGGAATTTATGGAAAGATTATCACTGGTTCTTGCTAGACCTTTGGTCTGTTGATAAACTACATCTCCATCTTTTCTTACTAAGACGGCAACTCCAGGTCGGTTAGAAGCCTGCTTTTCTAAAACATCGTCAATTACAGCAGAAAGATTTTGGGGTATATCATTGCTGCTATCATCGCTACTGCAACTCTGCAACCAGTAGATGAACATGAACAAAAGGGACGCATAGAGGTATTTCTTGATTATTGAAAACTCGTTTTTCATTTTAAATAGAAATTTGGATTGTTAATTGTTTTGCGCAAATATCCGTTCACGGTACACGATAAATGCCTCATGCGGTAATTTGAGACCAATTAACTTTTCGGAAAACCCTGTTCAGGAATTGAAATTATGCTGGGATTTTTGGAACTCCTTCGGAGATTGCCCCTCATAGTTCTTAAAAACCCGATTCATTGAAGCTTTAGAATTAAAACCACTTTCAATGCCTAAAGAAAGAATTGTGAACTTTCTATGATTTGGGTCTGAAAGCAATTTTTTGAAGTATTCAACACGGTAACGGTTTACAAAGTCATAGAAGTTCTTGTTTGACCTTGAATTGATTACTTGGGAAATTTTATGCACTGAAATATTGAGTTTTGAGGCTACGTCATCAATTTTTAATTGGGGCTCCAAAAAAACTTTCTCTTCATCAAACAATTGTGTGATTTCCTGGAAATGGAAATCGATACTTTCATTGTCCAGATTGGAAGACTGGTACTTCTCAATAGGCTGGGATTTTGTTTGGGAACCTAGCTGCTTGTGATTCATATCAGCAATGGTATATTGTCTTATTCCATTGTAGCACAGATAAAATAGGAGTAGTATAAAAATTATGTACTCAATCCCGAATGGAATTTCAATGTTATCAATTATTCCAAAGCTGAAACACAGAAAGACAACAAATCCAGATGAACTTAAACCAAGAAACGATAGTATAAAATAACGGAACCAGTTTAAATTGATATGTTCTATTGAGGAATGAACATTTTTAATCTTTGCGGTATAAGCGTTAAGTTTTTTTGCCAGCCATACCAGTAACACTATAACATATATATATTGGGTGATATAAAAGAAGAGCTGATATTTTGTTGGCCTATCAAATAAGGATTGCATATCAGCAAAGGAACTGTAATCATTGAACACCAAAATATCCAGCACCAAGAATACATTATAAATGATGGGGTAACAGAAAATCCACAACCAGTTTTTGTTGAGCTTGTTTTTTCCATCCAACAGAATGAGCCCGTATATCACGAGCACTGGAAAATAGTACGTATTGAAAAAGAGGACAATTAAATAGACCACAATGGAGGGCCATGTTTCCATTAAGATATGCGACCCGAGAATGCCCACAAAAAACAAGATTATGGCAATCAGGTAATAATCGCTCAAAACCTTGTTCTTTTTGTTTATGATGAACAAAAAGAATATTGACAGAATGGTCAAACCAATTACAATGGGAAAAATCATTGGGTTAAAATCATTTTTATTGACATCCCCTTCTTAAAGACGGACATTTCTAAAATACTCAAAATAGCAAAGTATGTTGAACAAGGCCCATATCCTATTTTGTTTCAAACTCTTCTTGCAAAAAATATAAGGTCTCATTAGCCAAACATAGACTCAAACTATAACATGAGGCATTTAGCTTTTCAAATATGTTCTCCTTTGCAACTCATCATAAAACTAAAACAAAATGAGATATTCGCTAATTTCAGTAATACTGCTAGGTTTTTTTATTTCCTGTTCCAAGGAAGATGATTCAATTCCCTCTGATCAGATTGAGCGCCAAGGTATATTTACGACCCAAGTCGAAAATGGCTCTATAGAAGGTGAATTGTTTTTACCTGATGGAAACGGACCCTTCCCAACAATGATTATCGTTCCAGGTTCTGGAGAAGAAACAAAAGCCGGTCTGACCAACTTTGTTTCCCTGTTTAATTCATTTGGCTATGGACTTTACATTTATGATAAAAGAGGTCTAGGTAATTCCACAGGCTCTTATCCCATCGAGATTCCTGAGAATCCATTGGAATTTTTGTCGGCACGTGCTGATGATGTTATCAGCATAGTGGAACTATTAAAGACACATGGGTTGATTGACACAAATAAGATTGGATTGTTCGGCTCTAGCCAGGGCACATGGGTCAACACAATTGCTTATGACAAAATTGGTAAAGACATTGGATTGATGGTAATGGCAAGCGGAGGAGCAACCTCAACTGGTATTGAACAACACTATGAAAATCTAATCGAACAATCCAACTATTCCATTGAAGATGCAAACGAGGCCTTAAACGAATATGACGGACCTCTTGGGTACGATCCAAAACCAACTCTAACAGAAACTGACGTGCCCACACTTTTTATTTTAGGTGGTAAAGATCAAAGCCATCCCACTTTATATGATAAGGCTTTGATAGAAGGAATGCAGAAATCAAAATTCACCATTCATTTCTATGAAAATGCAGACCATGACTTATTGGACATAGACACGCAGGCTTATCCCAGTATGTTGCTTCAAAATTTGGAGAATTGGTTGAATGACAACAAATAATCTGGATTTTAGAAGATTCACTGCCAATACAATAACGAATCAACCATTTTAATTTATAAAAGATGAACAGTAAAAGTGTATCCTTGGGAATCGTTGTATTAATCAATATTCTGTTTATTGGTTCAGCATTTATCTTTTTAGGGAAAATACCCGCGCTTATCTTTTCTTCGGCTTCCATAGGCGGATTTCTCCTTTGGATTTTCACCACCTTTAGAACACCCATATCCACTAGAAAGATAATTGTTCCATACCTATTCACGGTAATGCTATTCATCATTCATGTTTACGAAGAGTATATAACAGATTTTGAGGTTGCCATGACCGAAATCACTGGATTTCATATGTTGGAGAAAAATTTCGTGACCATTGCGGCCTTTGCAGCCCCAATACTATGGGTTACCGGCGCAATACTGATTATTAAAGAGACAAGGGTGGGACACTATTTACTATGCTTCTTTTTTGTGGCAATGACCATTTCGGAGTTGTCACATTTTGTCTTTCCTTTTATACATGATGGCACCTTTCACTATGTTTCTGGCATGTATACAGCAATATTTCCATTAATACCGGCATCCTATGGCTTGTATATTATGATGGAGTCTGTCAAAAAGAACAAAACCCCTTAAAAACGAAGTTTTTAAGGGGTTTCTGTTGGCCTACAAGGACTCGAACCTTGAACGACTGAACCAAAATCAGCTGTGTTACCAATTACACCATAGGCCAGTACCATAATTTAAGTTGAATCAACTTCAGCTTTCGAGCGTGCAAATTTATAACAAACTTTGGCTTCTACAAATAATTTCCAAAGAATACGGTCTATTTTTCTACCTGTCTGCTGTTAAAGCTTTTGCAAAATTGGTCAGGCTTCTCTCTTATATTTACTAAATTCGCCCCAACTCGGTTAACAACCATTCATATGTTCGCAAAAGACTTCAAAAAATGGGACACCATTCTAGGGTGGGTTTCCTTCCTAATAGCCTTTATCGTATATGCACTTACCGTTGAACCCACTGGGAGTTTTTGGGATGCCGGGGAGTACATTACCACTTCTGCAAAATTGCAGGTGGGCCACCCTCCAGGAGCGCCACTTTTACAAATGATAGGCGCCTTTTTCGCCCTTTTTGCCTTTAATGATCCTTCCAAGATTGCACTAATGGTGAATGCCGTCTCCGTGGTATCAAGTGCTTTGGCAGTTTTGTTCACCTTTTGGACCATAACCAACCTTACCAAAAAACTCATTTCAAAGAAGAAGGCCGTAACCAATAGCAAAGCTATTGCCATTTTTGGAAGCGGAATGGTCGGAGCGCTTGCCTTCACGTTTTCAGACAGTTTTTGGTTCAATGCCGTAGAAACTGAAGTATACGCTATGGCCAGTTTTATTATGGCCCTATTGCTTTGGTTGGGACTGAAATGGACGGACAATCTGGATGAACCCCGAGGACACAGATGGTTATTGCTCATTTGTTTTGTGATAGGACTCACTTTCGGAATACAGTTTATGGGCTTCTTGGCCATTCCCTCTATAGGACTCCTGTTCTATTTTAAGAAGTACAAGAAGACTACGGTTAAAGGCTTTCTACTGGCCAACCTAGCAGTAATCGGTGTGTTGATTTTGGTCTATAAGTTTTCCCTTACCTATGTCTTGAAACTTTTTGGTTGGAGCGAGGTCTTCTTTATCAACGAGGTGGGACTCCCCTTTAATTCAGGAACCATCATAATGGGGCTGATTTTCATCTTCGCCTTCTTTTTTGCACTTCGATATACCCGAAAAAATAACTTTCATACCGGAAACATCATTGTACTCTGTTTGATGTTTTTGATTCTTGGTTTTTCCTCATGGTTGATGCTTCCGATCAGAGCCAATGCCAATACCGTGGTCAACGAGAACAATCCTTCCGATGCACGTTCTCTTTTGGCGTACTACAATCGTGAACAATATCCCGGAGTGGACAGTCCGTTTTATGGCGCCTATTATTCAGACACCTTTGCACCTGCAGGCGAGGACAAGGACGATCGCCCCAAATACGAAAAAGATGAAAAACTGGGCAAGTATGTCATTGTGAACAACTACAAGAACGCAATGCAAGGGCCCAATGAAAAGCACGTTGGCATCATGCCCAGGATGTGGAGCGACCAACATGCCGAAAACTACATACGCTATTTTGGGGAACTGGATTTTAGGATAAAATCAGAATACATTTCCAATAATGATCTAAGGCAAGCCGTAGGACAATTTAAAACGGCTTATCAACAAGGTGAGCTAGATGCTGAACAATATGTTCGTTTTCTTAGGGAATTTGGTGAATACATTGAGGTTGAACCTCCAACCTTTGGACAAAACCTGCGCTATCTCTTTCAGTTTCAGTTTGGCTATATGTATATGCGCTACTTTATGTGGAACTTTGCTGGAAGACAAAATGATGTCCAGGGACGATATGATGAAAATGGACATTGGCTAAGCGGGATCGGATTCATTGACAGTCTTAGACTGGGTAGTCAGGACAACCTTCCTTCGGATTGGAAAAACAACAAGTCAAGAAACACCTATTTCTTCCTACCACTTCTGTTGGGAATCATTGGCATTGTATTTCAAATTTCTAAAAACCCGAAGCACTTTTGGGCGCTTTTGGTATTTTTCCTTTTCACCGGATTGGCCATACAGTTCTATACCAACCCCTATATCTTTCAACCCCGTGAACGGGATTATTCCTTGGTGGGATCGTTCTACGTGTTCTGTATTTGGATAGGAATTGGGGTATATGGACTGTATGATGAATTCCGAAAATTTCTGTCGGCCAAAATAGCCGCTCCCGTTATCACCACACTCTGTCTTTTGGCAGTTCCGCTGTTGATGGCCTTCCAGAATTGGGACGACCATGACAGATCAGGACGCTATACGGCGCGGTCCACGGCCAAGGCCTATCTGGATTCTTGCCAGGAAGATGTCGGTGCCATTCTGTTCACCATTGGTGATAATGACACCTTCCCGTTATGGTATGCCCAAGAAATTGAAGGACACCGCACCGATGTTCGTATTGTGAACACCAGTCTCTTTGCCACCGACTGGTACATTGACCAAATGAAACGCAAAGCATACGAAAGTGACCCCATTCCATCGCAATTGACCCATGATAAATACCGATATGGCTCAAGGGATGCTGTGTACTATCAGGGAATTACAGAAAGTAGGTGGAACATCAAGGATTTCATGAACTGGATTGGAAGTGATAAGCCCCAGACCAAATTCAAATACCTGCTGGAAAAACAAGGGGCCGACCTCAGCAACTATCCAGAAAGCAATCTGGATATTGTGTATTATCCCACCAACAAAATAAGGATTCCGGTCAATAAAAAGAACGTATTGGAAAGTGGCATCGTTAAGGAAAAGGATTCAGCCCTTATTGTGGACTATATCGATATTGATCTTCCGCAAAGTGCCCTTCCAAAAAACAGAATTCTAATGTTGGACCTTATTGCCAACAACGATTGGAAGAGACCTGTTTATTTCTCAGGAGGAAGTTTTGACCGAGCCGAATACATCTGGATGAAAGACTACCTTCAACTGGATGGATTGGTCTATAAATTGGTTCCCATTAAGACCAAAAATGAAAGCTCTTTTGAAATGGGACGTATTGATACCGATTTGATGTATGAGATTGTCACCAAATGGGATTGGGGCAATTCTGGGAGTGATAAAATTTATCACGATCCACAAACCCGATCACAAGGACTCTCTTTCCGAAGCAATTTAGCCCGTTTGATGGAAACCCTGATTGCTGAAAACAAAATTGACAAGGCCAAGGACATTATTGAAATAGCCATGACCAACATGCCTGTGGAACATTATGGCTTTTATGCCTTTGTTGAACCTTATGTAGATGGATATTACAAAGTTGGAGAAACGGAAAAGGCACATGCATTATTCGAAAAGCTGAAAAAAGTCTATCAAGAACGTTTAGAGTACTACGCCGGCGTACCCTTGGATGAGCAATACGAAAAAATTGATGACATCCTTGCCGACATGCAGGCCTACAGAAGGAACATTGATATCCTAATAGAAAACGGAGATAGGGAACTGGCCGAATCTGAAATGATCATCTTCAATGAATACATTGATAAATTCTCGCAATTTATGGGAAGTGACGATGATACCTTTGAAGAAGACCCGGTTCAAGACCCAGACCTTCAGGACTCAGTTCCTATGGATACCATAGAGGCCGTTCAAGATTCAGCAGTACTGGAACAATAAAAAAGCGAGGGTAAAACCTCGCTTTAAATATATTCGTTCAAGATGCCTATGAGTGTGTTGGCATCCTGTTCTCCACTTTGTCGCCAGACCATTTCACCCTTTTTGTAGATCATCAACGTAGGCAATCCCTTGATTCTCAAAGCCTGGGAAAGCTCCTTGTTTTTATCCACATCAATCTTGATCACTTTACCCTTATCACCAAGAGCCGCAGCAACATCGCGCAAAACTGGGTGCATGGAGGTGGACTGTTCGTTCCACTCCGCGTAAAAGTCCAACAGTACAGGGACGTTTACATCTATGAGTTCACCAAATTTAGACATGTGTATTCAATGGTTTACCAGCCAAAAGTAAGAAAATTTGTTAAAGTTTTACATGAAGTCAATGCTTTACCGTATTGAGACTCGTTAAATTCAAGTTAAAGCTTTCTTTTTCACTTTGGATACATCAATGCAGATTTATCGGTACCCTTAAGGCAAGATTCGTTCAATTTTTTTGATATATGGTGAAAGAATAGGCAATGTCATCCATTGCAGATGCGTCCCAGGGATATTGAATACGCATTGAACCATCATTTTCAATAGTTATTTCGGGATATCTGCTTTCTTCGGACATATCTCCGAATCTAAGCAATTTTAACTCGTAATTTGCATCAGGGAAATTGACATCATCAATTTCTCTAAATTCTCCCGGCCTCGTACTAGCAAGGACACAATTACCCTCATCAAGAACATGATTGTCTGTTTCAAAAGTACCATCTACAAAAAATGTGATTTTTTGAAAAACACCACATGGGTCATCAGCAGATTCTTCACTATTGTCATCATTGACCACACCTATCTGAAATGCGGTCCATTCACCAATCAATGGACTGTCGCTAAAATCATCTATCATTTCATCCTCATCATCACTAGTATTGTTATTATTTGAACAGTTGATGCTTAAAAAGCAACAAACAAAAACGATTAAATAAGCCGGTAGGGTTTTCACAACGTAGTTTTACGTCTTTAAGATAAACAAAAAATCATGCTTTTTTCGCATTGCGCAAAAATGACTTCCGATATTCTACTGTTTTGGGATAAAAACACAAGATATAGATAGTGAGGCTATTGGATAAAGCCATACTTTCAGCAAGAAGTGAATTAGCTTATGGATTGAGAAGAAAACCTCTGTAAAAAATAACTGCTAAATCAGTTAAGCATTTCGTTTTTTAAGGGTAATCACAGAAATCTCCGGCCAAATTCCAACACGTCCAGGGTAACCGATAAATCCAAAGCCTCGGTTTACATTAATGAACTGCCCTAATTCTTTGTACAGTCCGGCCCAATATTTATAGCGCCATTTTACCGGGCTCCATTTTACCCAGCCTGGAATCTCTACACCAAACTGCATCCCGTGGGTATGCCCACTTAAGGTCAAGTGGAAGTGATAATCGTCCTTGAGCACGATATCTTCCCAATGCGAGGGATCGTGGCTCAACAATATTTTAAAATCGTCTTTGGAAATACCTTCTTTGGCCTTATTTAGGTCCCCGGCTTTTTTAAATCCTCCCCGGCCCCAATTTTCCACCCCGACCAAGGCAATTTTTTGACCATCTTTTTCTAAATATCTATGCGAGTTTAGAATCAAATCAAAACCCATCTCTTTTTGCAGTGCTTTGAGGTCTTCCAAGTTCTGTACTTTGGCCTCTTCGGTCTTCCAACTGGTATAATCTCCGTAATCATGGTTACCCAAAATGGAGAACATACCATCTTTGGCCTCAAGTCGGGAAAAAACATCCTTCCAGGGTACCATTTCCGAAGTTTTGTCATTAACCATATCCCCTGTAAAGAAAATGACATCACTCTGTTGTTCATTGATCAGGTCGATACCGTAGGCCACCTTTTCCCTATCATCAAAACTACCACTGTGCACATCGGAGATTTGGGTAATCTGATATCCATCAAAAGCATCGGGAAGATCATCAAACTCCAATTCGTACTTTAATACTTGATAGTTGTATTTACCTCGGTACATGCCATAGAGCAAAGCTCCGAAGGGAATGGAGGCCAAACCTACCGCAATGGCGCTGACAAACTTTCTTCGCGAAGGGAAATAACCGGTCTGGGATTCGGACAATCCTACAATCTTATTATAGCCAAAAGCAAACAAGCGACCTATATCCTCCAACAACATAAAGGAGCCCAACACAATCGCCAAAAGAAAAAACGAAAAGAAAATACCGGATGCCACGGCCACGGTTCCCCTGAATCCATCTCCGGGTTCATAGGCTAATACCTTGATGATCAAAAACAACAAAGCGCCCAAAAAAAAGACCCCGTAGGCCCAATGCGCCCATTGATTTTTGAACACTGTCTTGAAGGCCTGAAAGCCATAAATGGCCATCACAATGTAGATTAGTGATAATATGATTACGAATCGAGGCATATCAATTTTTTTTGCAAAATTATTGGTAATTGGCTGAAATCAGGGCCGTTTTAAGTTTATTTAACGATTTGCACCACCTGATGCACAAGTGCTTCGTCGGTTTGGGGCACCTTGTTTTCCACCCAATGTTTGGACGAATTCATGCTGATATTGTTACGTAAATCCAAAGAATTAACAAAGTGGGTCCCTGATAAATGCAGGGCCCGTAACCCAGCCTCTTTAAACATTGAAGCATTTTTAGATGAAACTCCTCCACCTGCCATGATGGTCATTTCCGTCTGATCTTGCCATTTCTTTAAATTCTGAATACCAGATGCGGCAGATTCAAAGGTTCCCGACGTCAAGACGGTCGATGCACCAATTTCTTCCAATTGCCTTAAGGCAAGTTCGGGGTTCATCACCCAATCAAAAGCACGATGAAAGGTAAAATGTAAACCCTCGCCCAGTTCCACCAATGCTTTGGTGCGCTCAACATCCAGGGTAAAATCCGCTTTCAAAATTCCAGAAACAATCCCATCAACCCCCAACTCCCTACATTTTTCAATATCCGCCTTCATGACCTCAAACTCCATATCCGAATAGGTAAAGTGACCACTCCTAGGACGAATTAACAGATGGACCGGAATAGTAAGCTGTTTTTTTACCATTTCCAAGAGTCCAAAGGATGGTGTAACCCCTCCCACACTGAGTTCCGAACAAAGTTCAATACGGTCCGCCCCTGCCTTTTGGGCACTGATTGCCGATTCCAAAGAATTGGCACAAACTTCTACCAGCATTTGGCTATCTTTAATTCCCTAAAATTAAACAACCAGTCCATGAAACGACGCAAATTCTTGAAAAATTCCGGCTTAACCACAGCTGGGTTCTTATCTACATCTATTCTGGCCTCCTGTAAAACCGAAAACAAAATTGAACCTGAAAGCGCTACCCTCCCTCCCATCAGACCTGTGGCAGTTTGCACATGGAACTTCTTAAATGCCACTGCCAAAGCTTGGGAAGTACTTGATGCCGGAGGAAGTGCCCTCGACGCTGTGGAACAAGGAGTTCGAGTGGAAGAAGCTGACGTGACCAACGAAACCGTGGGCAAAGGGGGAAGACCGGACCGAGATGGCAATGTAACCTTGGACGCCTGCATCATGGACAAAGATGGTAATTGTGGCTCTGTAGTGTATCTTCAAAATATTGCACATCCCGTTTCTGTGGCCCGAAAAGTCATGGAAGAAACTCCCCATATTATTTTGGCCGGAAAAGGCGCAGAACAATTTGCCTACGAACAAGGTTTTAAAAAAGAAGACCTCTTTACAGAAAGTACTCGAAAGCAATATGAAGAATGGAAAAAGACCTCAAAATACGAGACCACCATCAATATTGAAAACCACGATACCATCGGTATGTTGGCCATTGATAAAAATGGTGACATTGCCGGGGCCTGTACCACTAGCGGCATGGCCTACAAAGTAGCAGGGCGCGTGGGAGACTCCCCGATAATTGGTGCTGGATTATTTGTGGACAACGAAGTGGGTGGTGCCACGGCTACCGGAGTTGGAGAAGAAGTCATCCGGACCGTGGGTAGTTTTTTGATTGTGGAGTTGATGCGACAAGGTATGAGTCCGCAGGAAGCTTGCGAAGAAGGTGTGAAACGCATTATGAAAAAGAACGAGGGCCGTGAGGATTTTCAAATTGGGTTTCTGGCCATCAATAAACAAGGTGAAACTGGAGGCTACTGCGTGCATCCCGGTTTTACCTACCGTGAATACAGTGAAAGTGGGCATGAGAACAATACCGTAAAGAGTTTTTATTCATAAAACCATAGGATTTAACCCCAACCAAAAACTAGTATGGTTCCCAGAATTGAAAAATTAAAAGAAAAAAAGTTAGTGGGGCATCACATAAAAATGAGCCTCATTCAGAATAAAACAGGGCTACTTTGGAAAAGTTTCGCTCCAAAAATCAAGGAAATACAGAACAAAGTGTCCCAAGACAAAATCTCCATGCAGATTTACCCGGCTAACTATTATAAAGATTTCAGCCCCGGCAATGAATTTGAAAAATGGGCTACGGTAGAAGTGGAAGATTTTGAAAGTGTTCCAGATGGAATGAACTCCTTCAATTTAGAGGGAGGTTTATATGCAGTTTTTGATTACAAAGGTTCCAGTACTGACACCTCCATATTTGAATATATCTTTAGGGAATGGTTGCCTGCATCCGATTTTCAAATTGATGACAGGCCCCACTTTGAGGTATTGGGAGAAAACTATAAAAACAATGACCCAGATTCTGAAGAAGAAATTTGGATACCTGTTAAAGAAAAAAGTTAAATCCAAGCTGAATCAATTTAAAGCTCAAACAAAACAACAATTAAAATGTCATATTTGATTAAAACATAAATCACCTTAGCAAAAACCGAAAGCATGAAACATCTATTCAAATTGGTTGTAGTTGTAGTCTTCCTATCCTGCAACAATTCTAATACTATCCCTGAAAACGAATTGCAAGCAGACGGACTTAAAGAACCCGTTGAGATTGTTAGAGATAAATGGGGAATCAACCATATTTATGCGAAAAACCAATACGACCTCTTCTATGCTCAAGGTTATACCGCAGCAGCGGATCGACTTTTTCAGTTTGAGATTTGGCGAAGACAAGCTACGGGTACTGTTGCTGAAATTCTTGGGGAAGAAGAATTAAACCGGGATATTGGTACACGCCTCTTTAAATTTCGGGGTGATATGACCACCGAAATGAATCACTACCACGATGATGGTGTTGAAATCATTACAGCTTATACTGATGGGGTAAATGCCTACATCGATGCTATTTTAAAGACACCGGAAAAATTACCAATAGAGTTCAAACTTTTGGACATACAACCACAAAAATGGACTCCTGAGGTAGTTATTTCAAGACATCAAGGTTTATTGGGAAATATCCTTCAAGAATTACAAATTGGGAGAGCCGTAGCTGAGCTAGGCCCTGAGACCGTCAAAGAATTGTATTGGTTTCATCCAAAGGAGCCTGATTTGACAATTGACCCCGGCATCAATACAGATTTGCTATCGGATGATATTCTTGCATTATACAAAGCCTACCGCAAACCTGTGGAATTCAAAAAAGAACATATTATTCCCGCTTATCAAAATACCAAAGAAGAAGAAACAATTTTATCGCTTTGCGAAGAAAAAAATGATTCTTTGTCCATAGGCAGTAATAATTGGGTAATTAAGGGCAGTCTTATGGCTGATGGCAACAGCTATATGGCCAATGACCCACATAGAACCATTGCCACACCGTCTTTGCGATATATGAGTCATTTAGTTGCGCCGGGTTGGAATGTTATCGGAGGTGGAGAGCCAGAAATACCAGGGATTTCTATCGGCCATAATGAGTATGGCTCTTGGGGGCTGACTGTTTTTAGAACAGATGGCGAAGATTTGTACGTCTATGAATTAAATCCTGACAATCCCAATCAGTATAAACATAAAGGCGATTGGGTGGATATGACCCAGATTTCAGAAACTATAAAAGTAAAGGGCCAAGAAGACCATACCGTACAATTATCCTATACCCTGCATGGCCCCGTTACCCATATTGATGCCAAAAACAATGTGGCCTATGCCGTACGATGCGCATGGCTGGAACCGGGAGGTTCTCCATATCTGGCTTCGTTGCGCATGGACCAAGCGAAAACATGGGAGGAATTTCGGGAAGCTTGTAACTATAGTCATATCCCAGGGGAAAATATGATATGGGCCGACAAAGAAGGAAACATTGGCTGGCAAGCTGTGGGCATTGCCCCTGTTCGCAAAAATTTCAGTGGCCTTGTTCCTGTTCCAGGTGATGGGCGATATGAATGGGACGGTTATTTGCCCATCATAGAAAAACCTAACGCTTACAATCCCACCGAAGGCTTTCTCGCTACAGCAAACCAAAATGTAACCCCAGAAGATTATGCCCATTGGGATGCCATTGGTTTCTCATGGTCAGACCCATATCGCGGAGACCGCGTGAACGAAGTATTGGGGGCAGATAAAAAAATGACCATGGAGGACATGAAGGCCTTACAAACAGATTATCTCTCAATTCCTGCAAGAATCTTAGTTCCTATGCTTGAGCATATCGTATTTGATGGAAAGGCTGCTGAGGCCAAAAAAAGGTTGGCCGATTGGGATTATAAACTCGAAGCTAGTTCCATTCCAGCTGCCATATATGTAGCTTGGGAAAACCAAATAAAAAAAATGGCAAATGAACGGTTCATTCCCGCTGAAGGAAAGGGCTTAGTTCCAGGAATTCAGCTGGCGCGAATTATGGAGTGGCTTAAAGCACCTGATGAAAGGTTTGGGGCAAACCCAATCTTAGGCAGAAATGAACTTTTGAGTAATGCCTTTAGCAAGGGCGTAGCTGACTTGGAAAAAGCCCTAGGCTCAGACATTGATTTGTGGCAATATGGACAAGAAAAGAACAAGCATACTTATATACAACATGCCCTGAGCGAAGCCGTAAATGATTCCACAAGAGCTAAACTAGATCATGGACCATTGCCTAGGGGTGGCAATGCCTACACTCCCGGCTCAACGGGCAGTAATTTAAAACAAAGCAGTGGAGCTTCTTTTCGTATTATTGTGAATACTGGGAATTGGGATGCTGCAGTGGGCTCCAATGGCCCAGGACAATCTGGTGACCCAGATAGTCCGTTTTATGACAACTTGTTTGAGCCTTGGGCCAATGATGAATATTTCCCTGTTTATTATTCTCGTAACAAGATTGATTCCGTAGCCACAAGCCTTACAAAATTGATTCCTGTGAAGAAACAATAAGTGGATGGGCATCTCAAGTTATAACCCTTAATTAAAGTTCAAATAGACGATGTCAAAAAAGAAATCATACTGCTGCGAAATGATGAAGACGAATACATCATTTAACTGTGATTTACACGTAGACAAATATGACTGTCCCGATACTTTGATTGACCATAACATAGAATCGAGCTATTTTTCAATAATTATTCATGATGGTGGAACTTCTGGAATAGAAATCAACTTTTGTCCATGGTGTGGATCCAAACTATAGAACTGAATTAAAAAAACAATACAAAAAAAACGATTATTAAAATCGTAATTTTAAAGTCTGTCCATTGCTTAATGCAAATTGTTAATTGACAACTAAAAACTATGTCCGACCAAAAAAGACTTTTCCTGCTAGATGCCTACGCGCTGATTTTTCGTGGTTACTATGCTTTGATCAAAAATCCAAGAATCAACTCCAAAGGCATGGACACTTCTGCCATTATGGGGTTTGTGAATTCCTTATTTGATGTAATCAAACGTGAAAAACCAGACCATTTGGCTGTAGCCTTTGATAAGGGTGGTAGTGTGGAACGCACAGAGCTTTTTGAAGATTACAAGGCCAATAGAGATGAGACTCCGGACGCCATTCGCATAGCCGTTCCTTACATTCAAGATATCTTAAAAGCCATGAAAATTCCTGTAGTGGAACTGGCAGGATATGAAGCTGATGATCTTATCGGAACCTTAGCCAAACAGGCCGAAAAAGAAGACTACAAGGTCTTTATGGTGACTCCGGATAAGGATTTTGGTCAGTTGGTGAGCGAAAACATCTTTATGTACCGCCCCGCTCGAATGGGAAATGGCATTGAAATCTGGGGAATTCCAGAAGTACAAAAACGCTTTGGGGTGCAACGCCCCGAACAGGTCATAGACTATTTGGGAATGATGGGCGATGCCAGCGACAATATACCCGGTCTTCCCGGTGTTGGGGACAAGACCGCCAAAAAATTCCTGGAAGAATTCGATTCCCTAGAAGGTCTGTTGAGCAATACGGACAAGCTGAAAGGAAAAATGAAAGAGAAGGTGGAGCAAAATGCTGAGCTGGGAAGGTTGTCCAGAAAACTGGCAGAAATCAAGATTGATTGCGATGTTACCTTTCAAGCTGAGGATTATGAAATGTGCCCTCCTGATGCGCAAAAAGTGCAAGAGATTTTTGATGAACTGGAATTCCGTCGACTCAAAGAGCAGTTTGTAAAAATATTTTCAGAGGAACCCCAGACCGAAACTACTTCTGCAAAGGTAGAGACACCCAAACAGGAACCCAAGGTGGCCGGAAGCGGACAATTTACCCTATTTGGTGGTGACCCAACCGAAGCACCAGCAACGATTAAAGACACCCACGGCAGAAAGACGGTCAATGATGTCCCTCATTTTTATCAAATGGTGCAGGATGGTTTGGCCATGGAGCTTTTCCTGGAAAAACTCATGGCACAGACCTCAGTTTGTTTTGATACGGAAACCACCTCCATCAACCCGCTCGAAGCAGAGTTGGTTGGTATTGCCTTTAGCTGGGATGTCGGTAAAGGATTTTACGTACCATTTCCCGAAGGGAAAAACGATGCCATGCCACTGATTGAAAAATTAAGGCCATTTTTTGAATCGGAAGCCATTGAGAAGGTTGGGCAAAACCTAAAATATGACATCAAGGTAATGCAGAACTATGGCGTGGAGGTCAAAGGACAACTTTTTGACACCATGCTGGCCCATTACCTCATCAATCCGGATATGCGCCACAACATGGACGTACTTGCGGAGACCTATCTGAACTATACCCCCGTTTCTATTACAGAACTCATTGGTAAAAAAGGCAAGAATCAGTTAAGCATGCGCCAGGTACCTTTGGATAAGCAAACCGAGTATGCTGTGGAAGATTCCGATATCACCTTTCAATTGGCACAACATTTTAGACCCGAACTAAAGGAAGCACAAACTGATAAACTTTTTAAGGAAATCGAGGTTCCCTTGTTACGTGTTTTGGCCGATATGGAAAGCGAGGGCATTAATTTGGATGAAGATTTCTTGAATGCGCTGTCCACGGAACTGGATGAGGACATCAAAAATCTGGAGGCCAAAATTTACGAGCAAGCCGGGGAACAATTCAATATTGCTTCGCCAAAACAATTGGGAGAAATTCTTTTTGGTAAAATGAAGTTGGTGGACAAACCCAAAAAAACCAAAACGGGACAATATTCTACTTCTGAAGATGTGCTTTCCTATTTGGCCAAGGACCATGGAATCATTCAAAATGTGCTGGACTATCGTGGGCTTGCCAAACTCAAAAGCACCTACGTGGATGCTCTTCCCAATGAGGTGCAGCAACATAGTGGTCGAGTTCATACCGATTATATGCAGACCGTAGCGGCAACAGGCCGCTTAAGCAGTAACAATCCAAACCTCCAGAACATTCCTATCCGAACAGAAAGAGGGCGGCAGGTAAGAAAGGCATTCATCCCTCGAGATGACGACCACGTGCTTTTGGCAGCGGATTATTCTCAAATTGAACTGCGCATCATCGCAGCATTGAGTGAAGAGGATACCATGATCAACGCTTTTAAGAATGGAGAGGACATTCACGCCTCCACAGCCTCCAAAGTATTCAATGTTCCCATTGAAGAAGTAACACGGGAACAACGTGGCAACGCCAAGACTGTGAATTTTGGAATTATTTATGGAGTATCTGCCTTTGGATTGAGCAACCAAACGGATTTAAGTCGGACCGAGGCCAAGGAACTCATTGAAACCTATTACAAAACCTATCCCAAATTACGCAATTACATTAGTGAGCAGATAGATTTTGCCCGAGACAATGGGTATGTACAGACTGTTCTGGGAAGAAGAAGGTACTTAAAGGATATCAATGCCGGTAACCAGGTGGTTCGCGGAGCGGCAGAACGAAATGCTGTTAATGCTCCCATACAAGGAAGTGCAGCTGATATCATTAAAATTGCCATGATCAACATCCATCAAAAACTTTCAGAAGGAGGATACAAAACCAAAATGTTGCTACAGGTACATGATGAATTGGTGTTCGACTGCTACAAACCGGAATTGGAGGCCATGAAAGAACTCATCAAGACCGAAATGGAAAATGCTTATAAGCTGGCAGTGCCTTTGGATGTAGAGGTAGGAATAGGGGAAAATTGGTTGGAAGCTCATTGAGGCATCTAAAAAAAGTCGGGAAAAATTTATTGTCCTAAACTACTTTGTCCTGTTTGAATCTCAGCAAAATCAACACAGGGAAGAAAAAACAGAAACTTGCATTTTTTGTCAACATTTTGCTGTTTATAAATTTTTAAATTGCTTAAAAACAGTGGTTTAACCCCTATTTTGTGTAAACTTCCTGATTTTTATCATGTTCCATATTTCTCATTTGTACCTACCTTTATCCTGCCCTTACGTCTACAAGTAAACCAAAAAAACTTTTTATCAATGCAAAACACCAAGGTCCGTTCCCACAAAAAAACCTATTCCCAAGATGAAGCTTTTAAAGCTTCCCTGGACTATTTTAATGGAGATGATCTGGCCGCCATGGTCTGGGTCAACAAATATGCCTTAAAAGATTCCGAGGGCAATATTTATGAGAAAACTCCAGATGATATGCACAACCGCATCGCGGAGGAAATCTCCAGAATCGAGAAAAAATACCCCAATCCATTGACCAAGAAGGAGGTTTTTGACCTTATTAAAAACTTCAGGTACATCGTTCCTCAAGGAAGTCCCATGGCCGGTATTGGGAATCCATTCCAAATTGCGTCACTATCCAACTGTTTTGTAATTGGTACAGAAGGTAAATCCGATTCGTACGGCGCCATCATGAAAATTGACCAGGAACAAGTACAGCTCATGAAAAGACGTGGAGGTGTAGGACACGACCTGTCCCATATCCGACCCAAGGGATCTCCCGTTAAAAACTCGGCGCTGACATCGACCGGCCTTGTACCTTTCATGGAACGCTACTCCAACTCTACCCGGGAAGTAGCACAGGACGGACGTAGGGGAGCTTTGATGCTCTCAGCTTCCATCAATCATCCAGATGCCGAGGATTTTATTGATGCAAAGACAGAACAAGGGAAGGTGACCGGGGCAAACATTTCGGTTCGTATTGATGATGGTTTTATGCAAGCCGTTGAGAGTGAAGGGGCTTATGTTCAAAAATTTCCGGTTTTCAGTGAAAAACCTAAGGTGAGCAAATCCATAGAAGCCAAACCACTTTGGGACAAGATCGTGAACAACGCTTGGCAATCCGCTGAGCCGGGAATTCTCTTTTGGGATACCATTTCCCGTGAATCTATTCCAGATTGCTACGCGGATTTCGGATACCGGACCGTTTCCACCAATCCTTGTGGTGAAATTCCGTTGTGTCCGTACGATTCTTGCAGATTGTTGGCCATCAATCTTTTCTCCTATGTTGAGCAACCTTTCACCAAGGAGGCTACCTTCAATTTTGAACTTTTCAAAAAGCACGTAGCCTTTGCTCAGCGAATCATGGACGACATTATTGATTTGGAACTGGAAAAAATTGATGCCATTCTGGACAAAATCAATAGCGACCCTGAACTGGAGGAAACAAAAGCT
Source organism: Flagellimonas nanhaiensis (assembly GCF_003382275.1). GTDB lineage: Bacteria > Bacteroidota > Bacteroidia > Flavobacteriales > Flavobacteriaceae > Flagellimonas > Flagellimonas nanhaiensis. The sequence goes on along the minus strand of NZ_QTJX01000003.1, from coordinate 144,962 downwards.
GTAGAACTTAGTCTCTGGAACAAAATTCGCCATAAAGCACATGAGGGAAGGCGTACGGGAATTGGAATCACCGCTGAAGGCGACATGCTCGCCGCGCTCGGATTGCGCTATGGCTCCGAAATTGCCAACGAGTTTTCTGTGGAAGTCCACAAAACCATTGCCTTGGAAGCTTATAGAGCTTCAGTAGAGACAGCCAAGGAACGTGGAGCTTTTGGAATTTATGATGCAGAGTTGGAGAAAGACAATCCTTTTATCCAAAGATTGCGAAAAGCAGATGAAAAACTTTATTACGAGATGCTGGAGCATGGGCGACGCAATATCGCTTTGTTGACCATTGCCCCTACGGGAACCACCAGCTTGATGACGCAAACCACTTCCGGAATTGAACCTGTCTTCTTACCTGTTTACAAAAGACGTAGAAAAGTGAATCCCAATGACAGAGCTGCCAAAGTAGATTTTGTGGACGAAGTTGGGGATTCTTGGGAAGAGTATATTGTTTTCCACCATAGATTCAAGCAATGGATGGAAGTTCAAGGAATAGCCACCGATAAAGACTATTCTCAAGAGGAATTGGACGACCTCATCAAAAAATCTCCATACTACCGGGCCACTTCCAATGATGTGGATTGGTTGAGTAAAGTACACTTACAAGGGGCGGTACAAAAATGGGTTGACCATAGTATCAGTGTCACCATAAACCTGCCCAATGATGCATCCAAAGAATTGGTCGGGAAACTCTATCTCGAAGCCTGGAAGTCTGGCTGCAAAGGAGTAACAGTTTACCGCGATGGATCTCGTTCCGGGGTGTTAATATCCGCTGACGACAAAAAAGAAGAGGGGAAATTGAACCCCTTCCCTACCAAACGGCCCCAAGTTTTACAGGCCGATGTGGTACGATTCCAAAACAATAAAGAAAAATGGATTGCCTTCATAGGCCTGATAGATGACAAACCTTATGAAATCTTTACCGGATTGGCGGATGACGAAGATGGTATCTTGCTACCTAGATGGGTAACCGAAGGTATGATTATCAAGAACAGGGACGAAGAAGGAGTTTCCCGATATGATTTTCAGTTTAAAAACAAAAGAGGTTACAAGACTACCATCGAGGGACTCTCCCATAAATTTGACCCAGAATATTGGAACTATGCCAAATTGATTTCGGGCACCCTACGCCATGGTATGCCCATTGAAAATGTGGTTGACGTTATCAATAGCTTACAATTGGATAGTGAATCCATCAATACCTGGAAAAATGGGGTAGCTAGAGCACTTAAACGATATGTTGCTGATGGCACTTTGGCCAAAGGTCAAAAATGTGATAATTGTAGTTCAGGAAATTTAATCTATCAAGAAGGATGTCTTACCTGCAAGGATTGTGGTTCTTCCAAATGTGGATAATCCAAAGATGAGATTTATTCAAAAACGCACTTCAGACCTTGGGGTGCGTTTTTTATTCCTCGTCATTGGAACCAAAACCAACATAATTGTCCCCGATTTGTTCTAAAACCTTAAGAAAGGTTTCAAACTCGAGGACATTCAAATCTTTAATGGCCAGTTTCCGAAGTTTTACCGCATGGGGCAATACCAGCTCAATGACGCTTCTCCCTTTTTGGGTCAATTCCAGTTTGAATCGTTTTTGATCACCGTCAAAACGGGTTTTATTGATCCAATCCTTGTTTTCCAGTCTACCAATTACCCTTGAAGTAGTTGCCCTGTTCCGGAAATTGCTGCGGACAATATCTCGTTGGCTTGCTTTATCTCCCAGCTCGTATATGCGGTGTAAAATCACCCACTGTTCAATGGTCATATCAACCTCAAGCTCCTCAAACTTTCTCAAGTAAGCATCTTGGATTTTGCGAAGCACAAGATCCAAATGAAGTCCTATCCCCTGTATTTCATCAATTTGGTTCAACATCGATCACTAAATTTAGTTAAACAACCTTATACCTGACAGTGAATGACTTTCAATTTTAACGCTATTTTTTTATTTCGAAGGCGTTTTGTTATTCAAAAATAATTATTTTTGTTGCATTAACAACAAAATATATTGAATTTCAAAAACATACAGCGACATGGAAACTTCTACTTTGGAACAACAAAAGGATAACCAGGCACAGGATTTCATGCCCATCAACGGAACAGATTACGTTGAACTTTATGTGGGCAACTCAAAACAGGCAGCTCACTATTACAAAACTGCGTTTGGATTTCAATCTTTGGCCTATGCCGGATTGGAAACAGGACTAAAGGACAGGGAAAGCTATGTGGTTGTTCAGGATAAAATTAGGTTGGTCCTTACTTCGCCCCTAAAAAGCGGCACCAAAATTGGCAAGCACATTGACCAACATGGTGATGGCGTAAAAGTTGTTGCACTTTGGGTAGATGACGCCACCTATGCGTATGAGACCGCAATGGCTCGCGGGGCCAAATCCTATATGGAACCCACAACCGAAGAAGACAGTACCGGTAAAGTGGTACGCTCTGGAATTTACACCTATGGTGAGACCGTTCACATCTTTGTTGAGCGCAAAGATTATAACGGAACTTTCCTTCCAGGATTCAAGAAATGGGAAACCCCAGACTACAATCCTACATCTACCGGATTAATGTTCGTGGACCACATGGTAGGCAACGTAGGTTGGAACAAAATGAACCACTGGGTGAACTTTTATGAGGATGTACTTGGGTTCAAAAACATACTATCTTTTGATGACGATGATATTTCCACTGAGTATACCGCTTTGATGAGCAAGGTAATGAGCAATGGAAACGGAAGAATTAAGTTCCCAATCAACGAACCGGCTGAGGGCAAGAAAAAATCCCAAGTTGAGGAATATCTAGATTTTTACGAAGGCGAAGGCGTGCAACACATTGCCGTGGCCACCGATGACATTATCACTACAGTTCGCGATCTTAGGAGCAGAGGTGTGGAGTTCCTCAGAGTTCCCGAAACCTATTACGATGCGGTAACCGATAGAGTGGGAAAAATTGATGAGGATATTGCCCCACTTCGTGAATTGGGAATTTTGGTGGACCGTGATGATGAAGGGTACTTGCTTCAGATTTTTACAAAACCTGTGGAACCAAGACCTACCATGTTCTTTGAAATCATTCAAAGAAAGGGCGCAAAATCATTCGGAAAAGGTAACTTTAAGGCATTGTTCGAAGCCATAGAGCGCGAACAAGAGGTACGTGGAACACTTCACTAACTAAAAACAACAGTATGCCGATATATCACAAACTCGGAAAAATTCCGCAGAAACGGCACGTCCAGTTTGAAAAACCCGAGGGCGGTCTGTATTACGAGCAGTTGTTCGGCACCATCGGTTTTGATGGAATGTCGTCCCTACTCTACCAAGTACACCGTCCAACTCAGGTAAAGGAAATTGGCAAGGCCTTGGATGTGAGTCCCAAAATAGCAGTGGAAAAAAACATCACCTCCAGAAAACTTATCGGTTTTGATGTAAAGCCACAAAACGATTTTTTGGATGCTCGTGAGCCTCTTTTAGTCAACAGTGATGTACATGTTGGACTTGCGGCTCCCAAAAAATCCCTAACGGAGTATTTTTACAAAAATGCCGATGCAGACGAGATGCTCTTCATCCATAAAGGTTCTGGAACCCTCCGGACTTTTTTGGGAAACATTCCTTTTGAGTATGGGGACTACCTCATCATTCCAAGAGGGATGATCTATCAAATAGATTTTGACACTGAGAACAACCGTATTTTGTATGCAGAATCGTTTGACCCGATTTATACTCCCAAGCGTTACCGAAACTGGTTTGGGCAAATGCTAGAGCATTCTCCATTCTGTGAACGGGATTACAAGCTTCCCCAAGATTTGGAAACTTATGATGAAAAAGGAGAATTTTTGATCAAGGTAAAAAAACAGGGGATGTTGCACCAATTGGTCTATGCCACCCATCCGTTTGATGTTGTGGGATGGGACGGTTATAATTTCCCTTATGGTTTTTCCATACATAACTTTGAACCCATCACTGGTCGCGTACATCAGCCACCTCCGGTGCACCAGACCTTTGAAACCAGTTCCTATGTGATATGTTCGTTCTGTCCAAGGTTATATGACTATCATCCAAAGGCCATTCCGGCTCCCTACAACCATTCCAATATTGACTCGGATGAAGTACTTTATTATGTTGATGGCGATTTTATGAGCAGAACGGGAATAGCCCCGGGACATATTTCCTTGCACCCTGCGGGAATTCCTCACGGACCGCACCCAGGCACCTACGAAGGAAGTATCGGCAAAAAAGGCACGGAAGAACTGGCGGTAATGATCGATACCTTCAAACCTTTGATGGTAACCGAAAATGCCCTTAAAATTGATGATGGGAATTATTTTAAATCTTGGGTGGAGTAAACATTAAATACAGCACTATGTCATTTCGAAAGGAGTCCCAACAGTTATCGGGACGATTGAGAAATCTGGAATTGAGATTTCTCACTTACGTTCGAAATGACAAATTATAATCGATTCCTTCCTTCACAGGAATGACATTAAAAACGAATTCATGATCATACATATACCGGAAAATTCAGATTTTTCCATACACAATATCCCTTTTGGAATTTTTTCCACTAAGGACAGAAGCCCAAGGGCCGGAGTAGCCGTTGGCGACCATATTTTGGACTTGGTGGCTGTAGCTGAACTTGACGTTTTCAATTTCAATACTGCAGTGCTGGAGCGCGAAGACCTAAATGATTTTATTTCATTGGGAAAAGAAATCACTTCTAAAGTGAGGACAGACATTCAATCTTGGTTGCAAGATGATAATTCCATTTTGGCGGGTAAACCAGAACTTTTCGTAAAGCAATCCGAAGCTCAAATGCACATGCCTGTGTGTGTTGGTGACTATACCGATTTTTACTCCAGTATTGAACATGCCACCAATGTGGGCAAAATGTTTCGAGATCCCGAAAATGCCCTGTTGCCCAATTGGAAGCACATTCCCGTAGGTTATCATGGAAGAGCCAGCTCTATTGTTGTTAGCGGACAACCTATACACAGACCTAAAGGTCAGACGCTTCCCAAAGATTCCAATACACCTGTTTTTGGACCTTCTCAACGTTTGGATTTTGAACTTGAGATGGGATTTGTTGTGGGCAAAAACACTGCAATGGGAGATACTGTCACTACTAAAGATGCCGAAGATTATATCTTTGGAATGGTATTGTTCAACGATTGGTCCGCCAGGGACATTCAAAAGTGGGAGTATGTGCCGCTGGGGCCTTTTTTGGCCAAGAATTTCGCTTCCTCTGTCTCACCATGGATTGTGACTTTAGATGCTCTGGAGCCGTTCAGGACTGCAGGCCCCAAACAAGAACCAAAGGTTCTGCCCTATTTGGAATACGAAGGGGATAAAAATCTTGATATCAACCTTGAAGTGGCCATAACACCGGATAGTGGCGAAGAGACTACAGTATGCCACAGCAACTTCAAATATATGTACTGGAACATGGCACAGCAATTGGCCCACCATACCGTGAATGGTTGCAATGTACATATCGGAGATATGATGGCTTCCGGAACCATCTCGGGAAAAGATGAAAATAGCTATGGCTCCATGCTGGAACTGGCTTGGATGGGAACCAAACCCGTGAAGATGAAAGATGGTTCAGAGCGAAAATTCATTAATGATGGAGACACGGTCACCATGCGAGGTTTTGCTCAAAAAGATGCTATTAGGGTAGGATTTGGAGAGGTTTCAACTAAAGTGCTTCCGGCCAAATGATAAAAACCGTAGATCCATCTCAGATTCCTCAACCGGAGCTCCATGGCATACTATTGACAGCCGTGGCACCCAGGCCCATTTGTTTTGCCAGCACAGTGGACAAAGAAGGAAATGTGAACCTGAGTCCATTTAGCTTTTTCAATGTATTCAGCTCAAACCCACCCATGTTGATTTTTTCGCCAGCACGTAGTGGAAGGGACAACTCCATGAAGCATTCCCATCAAAATGTGAAGGAAGTACCTGAAGTGGTCATCAATATTGTCAACCACGATATGGTAGAGCAGATGTCGCTCGCCAGCACAGCTTACGAGAAAGGAGTAAACGAATTTGTTAAAGCGGGATTCACGCAGGTACCCAGTGAGAAGGTGACACCTCCAAGGGTTGGAGAAGCCCCAGTATCCTTTGAATGCAGTGTACAAGAAGTCATTGAATTGGCCCAAAGCCCAGGTGCCGGAAATTTGATTTTGGCCAAGGTTGAGCTCATCCATATCAATGAAAATTACCTTACCGAAGGTAATTTGGATACCAAAAAGCTAGATTTGGTGGGCCGTATGGGAGGTAGTTGGTACATTAAGGCCAATGGCGATGCCCTATTTGAAATCCCTAAACCGATCACCACTAAAGGTATAGGTGTCGATGCTCTTCCGTTGGGAATTCGTGAGAGCGACATACTAACGGGCAACAATTTAGGACGATTGGGCAATCTAGAAAAACTTCCTTCTGCTTCAGAAATTGAGGCAATTGGGAACACGAAAGAAGTACAGAATCTGACGAAAAAAGAAATCCATGTATTGGCCCAGCGGATTTTGGAAGAAGGAAACACACAGAAGGCCCTTACACTTTTGTTGCACGCAGAAAACTTATAGAAATGACAAAGAAGGGGATCGAATCTATCTTCAAACCACATCTTGAACCCAAAGAAGTATACAAAGGGGGTAAAAATATTCCTCCCAGTAACAAAAAAATATACAAGCTCTCTTCAAACGAAAACCCTCTAGGCGCTTCGCCAAAAGCTGTTGAAGCGATTAAAGCAGCTTTGAACAAAATAGATCTGTATCCAGACCAAACTGATATTCGGTTGCGTGAGGCCCTTGTAAAGGATTTTAACGGTCAACTGGACAGTGATCAGTTTATTACGGGCAACAGTGGTTCCGAGATTATTGATATGGTTCTGAGGGCTTTTATCAATGAAGGAGATGAGGTCATCTTTTCCAATCCTTGTTTTTTGCCCTACTCTGTTTTTTCGAGATGGTATGGTGCAACCCAAATTGATGTTCCTTTAAAGGAACCAGATTACAGCTTGCATGTTGAAGGTATTTTGAATGCCATCACCGAAAGGACCAAAATCATTTTTTTGACCAGTCCCAATAACCCGACCGGGACCTATATTCCCAGAGCGGTTTTGGAAGATTTTCTATCTAGGATCCCCAAAAACGTTGTAGTCATATTTGATGAAGTGTACCAACATTTTGCCGATGCCGAAGATTACGTATCCGCCCTGCCCTACGTGTTGGATGGCCAAAACGTTATAGCGCTGAACAGTTTTTCCAAAACCTATGGTCTAGCGGGTCAGCGGGTAGGTTATTGTTACACCACAAAAACCATAGCCAATTACCTTCGTCTGATCCATAAGCCATTTTTACTGCCTTTAACTTCTATGGAAGCCGCAATTGGCGCTTTAGAAGACCAAGAGTTTATCGCTCAAACGGTAGAAACTGTTTTGGAAGGGAGAAAGTTTTTGGCAGCTGCTTTTGAAGAACTGGGAATTAAGTATTGGCCAAGTCAGGCCAATTTCTTTATCATTGACCCTCCCCTTCCAGAAATGGAATTCACAGATAAAATGATGGACGAAGGTATCATGGTGCGACCTGTTTCGCAATTTGGTGCTCCAGGAAAGGTCAGAATTACAATTGGGAACCAAGAAGCCAACAAGGCCTTGGTTAACGCGCTCAAAAAAATAAGCTCCCTTTAAAACACAAAACGATAGGTAGCCTTTAGCAGAAAAATGTTCTGCGGTTTTTGTCCAAAAACATTATCTCCCAAACTGGATAAGAGTCCAGATTCTGGGTCACCATCTCGGGATACATCTTGTGACCATACAAGAAAGATTTCAGAGCCAGGGATATACTCCCATCGGATGACCAAATTGGAGCGAAACTGTACGAAGGAGAAATCAGGATCATCAAAACTAAAGTCCTCTGCACCATCCAAATTCTCATCTATGGAATACGTGCCGTCCGCAAAGGAAACCTGACTCCCTTCATATTGGGTAAATCTATCCTCAAAAGAGCCTGCAGTGGCATTGGTGACATGCTTAAAGTTGGAATACCTTCCTCTGGAAATAAATGGTTGCCCCCAATATTGAATGGTTAAATTTGGATTTATGGTATAATTCAATCTAAAGGACATACTCAAGGTACGCTGATCTATTTCCCCGTTCAAATATCTTGGGGTCCCGTTCACTTCATCAAAATTATCAATGAATTGAAGTTTATCATGGTTGATACGCAATGACGGAAATGCCGAAATGCGCAGAGCATTTATTGGCTGATAGGTAAAGCCTGCCTCAATATTGTACGATTTAAAAGAATCATCCAGAGCCTTTCTTCCATTTTGAAAGGCACTGAAACGAAGTTTTTTTCTATTATCAGTTCTGATACTGTTCCAAAAACTCATCCACGGAGACAATCTTAGTCTAGGACCTCCGCGTAATGCAAAGTTGGAATATTGTTTAGGGGCATAGTTTAAACCTAGGTTAGTAAACCAGTTGCCCTTCCAATTCTGCCAACTGTTGGTGTTGAACTGAAGGTAGTTATGGTTGCCATCAAAATCCCAAGCGGTCCAATGGTTGTAATTGATACCTACACGTCTGAAGGTACTGTCCGGTTTCAATGTTTGATAACCAATCCAGGTGTAATGGCGAATATCATCTGCTTGCCTTTGGAAACCGATATCATTCAGTTCCAGTTCAGGCGACCTCCAAGTTCCGCCCGATTCAAACCTCCAATGCCCATTTCCAATTTTACCAATCTGAATGTTCCCTCCTGTTCCAGTCATGGATGTTCTGGTAGTGTCCACAACCACATGGCCAGCATCGACCCTTTGGAATAAATGGGTAATGGATTCCTGGGTATTTCGAATGGCCTCTTCGCTACCCTGGACGTGACTGAAGGTAATGTTCCCACCAACATACCAATCCCTATTGTGCCACTGATGTTTGAAATCCAGAGCACCGGTATAGGCAGATTTGTGCAAAAAGTCCAATTCGGAGGTTAGGTTGTCCCTATTGGTCCCCGTAAAGATTCCACCGATATAGGAGTTTCGTTCATTAAAGTCCTTCTGTAGCCTCCCCACAAAATAGTTGGTCAAAGGCTCTACCATTTCGCGTCTCCTTACTCCATTTTCATTACTTATGGATGCAAATCTTCGGGAGGTTACACTTTCCAGTATACCTATGGCCCATCCATTCTTTGTTTTTCCACTAAATTTTGCCGCTCCAATTATTGGGGTATTGTCTGGCTGATCTACATACTCACCATCTTCTGTATCTGGGGAGCCCTGCGGACTTCTTCCAATCCGTCTAGAATAAAAAATGTTATCAGAGCCAAAGGTATTTCCAGCTTCTGATCTGGATACATTGAAATCAAAAATGTTCTTGTTCTCCACAAAAAAGGGCCGCTGTTCTCTAAAGAAAATCTGAAATCCATCCAGAGCAATGGCAGATGGGTCCGCTTCCACCTGACCAAAATCGGGATTGACCGTAAGGTCGAGGGTAAGATCGTTTGTTATTCCTATTTTGGCATCAAGACCTACAGTGAGGTCACTTTCGTTTCCATCCCTAAAGGGATTTCCTTCCTCTGCCTCATAGGTCTCTCCACTAGTTACCGTATAGGGCTGAACTTCCAACTGTTTTTGGGGCTGAATGTTTTTCAATCCATGCAGCTCCCCAAATTCGCTTACCCATCCGGGCTGGTCTATAGGCTTTCTTTGCCATAGAGAACGTTCCTCGGCTCTAAAAAAACGTCTTGTTGACTGCAATCCCCAAACTTGGTTTTCCGCGTCCCCAAACTTCAATTGGCTCAAGGGAATCCTGATTTCGGCTGTCCAACCCTCTTCATCAATATTGGTTCTAGCATACCAGATTGGATTCCAACTTGAATCCCATGTGTTACCGTTATTTGAAACAAACTCATCTCCTTTAACACCCGCTGCAGTAATAGTAAAGGAGAAAGCCGTTCTTTTATCATGATAGCTATCAATATTGAACTCTACCCAGTCACCTTCAAAACCATCTCTTCGCGATAAACGCTTTACAATTTTCTCTGGTTCGGAATCATAACATCTGACCCCGATATAAAGGTTTTTACTGTCATATATGATTTTGAACTTTGTTTGATCGGAGGGCGGAGTGTTTTCATCAGGTTGCCATTCTACATAGTCCCCTCCCCACTCTACAAGGTTCCAAGCGGCATCATTTAACAACCCATCTATACTAGGTGTTGTTTCTGCCCCCAAGTTTTTTGTAACATAAATCTTTTTGGGAACCACCTGAGTGGAATCTTGGGCTTGCGTAAAAATTGGAAATAGGGCTAGTGCAAGGATAATACCAGATAGTCTCACTGTTCGTTTTGGATTTGATTAGTTGAAATAAAGACCTAGTAAAATCAAATGAGTTACAGTTGAGTAAAATTTTAACTTTTTTTAACATTGAAAATTGCAACCCTTCTATTTTTGCAGGAAATTGGACGGAATTAAAAACAAAAAAATATTCCCAATCAACCGTTTGTAATTCAATCTAATAATTGTACATTTGCAGCCCGTTTATCGGGATAGGTTTCAAATTCAATAATATTCAAGAAGTGGATACATTAAGTTATAAGACTGTTTCTGCCAATAAATCTACCGTTGACAAGCAATGGTTGTTGGTTGATGCTGAAGGACAAACACTGGGAAGATTGGCCTCCAAAGTGGCTAAATTGCTTAGAGGTAAATACAAAACCAATTTTACCCCCCATGTAGATTGTGGAGACAATGTTGTTATCGTCAATGCTGAAAAAATTGATCTTTCTGGAAAGAAATGGGACAACAAGGAATACTTAAGGTATACTGGTTATCCTGGAGGTCAACGTTCCACATCTGTTAAGGATATGTTGGAAAAACACCCAGAACGTATCATTGAGAAATCTGTTAAGGGCATGCTTCCAAAAAACAAACTTGGAGCGGAGCTTTTCAGAAATCTTAAAGTATACGCAGGACCAGAACATGGTCATGAGGCACAAAAACCAAAAGCAATAAACCTAAACGACTACAAATAATGGAAGTGGTTCATAAAATTGGTAGAAGAAAAACTGCAGTAGCAAGAGTTTATGTTTCCGAAGGAAAAGGCAACATTACCATTAACAAAAGAGATCTTAAAGATTATTTTACTACTGCTACCCTTCAATATAAAGTAAAACAACCTTTCGCTTTGACCGAAACTGAGGACACTTACGATGTAAAAGTAAATGTTTATGGTGGTGGAATTACAGGTCAAGCTGAAGCTGTTCGCCTTGCACTATCAAGAGCAATGTGCGAAATAAATGAGGAAAACAGAACTGTTCTTAAACCAGAAGGACTTCTCACAAGAGATCCAAGAATGGTGGAAAGAAAGAAATTCGGACAGAAGAAAGCCCGTAAGAAATTCCAGTTCTCCAAACGTTAATATTCGGTGCTTTGCACCACATTATTATAAAAGTTCATTGAAAACCCTGATATGTTTCAGGGTTAAATTTTTAACCAAGTTGTCGTTGTTCCAAAAAGGAAAAAAATCGACTTTTTGGAATTTAGTTTAGCATCTAAATGGATAGGGCGAACGTATGTGACCACCAATCCATTGCTACTACAACGGAACGTAAACTAATTACAAAAGATGGCAAGTAAAATTGAAGTCAAAGACTTACTAGAAGCTGGTGTACACTTTGGACACCTTACCAGAAAGTGGAATCCCAACATGGCTCCCTATATCTACATGGAGCGTAACGGAATTCACGTAATCAACCTTTACAAAACAGTTGCAAAACTTGAAGAGGCCAATGAGGCTCTTAGAAAAATTGCAGCATCAGGCCGAAAAATACTTTTCGTAGCCACAAAAAAACAAGCCAAGGACATTGTTGCTGACAAGGTTTCCAAGGTAAATATGCCCTATATCACCGAAAGGTGGCCAGGTGGTATGTTGACCAACTTTGTGACCATCAGAAAGGCCGTAAAGAAAATGGCCTCCATTGATCGCATGAAGAAAGATGGTACGTTCAACACGCTTTCCAAAAAAGAAAGACTACAGGTTGATCGTTTGCGTGCAAAATTGGATAAGAACCTTGGTTCTATAGCTGATATGACACGTTTACCTGGTGCAATTTTTATTGTGGACACCATGCGTGAGCACATTGCGGTCAAAGAAGCTCAAAAATTGAATATCCCAATTTTTGCAATGGTGGATACCAATTCTGACCCAAGACCTATAGATTATGTAATCCCTGCAAATGATGATGCCGGTAAATCCATTGAGGCCGTTCTTACCGAGGTGACCAATGCAGTTGCAGAAGGTTTGGCAGAAAGAAAAAATGAGAAGCAGGAAGGCAAACAAGAAGAAGAAACTGTAGCAAAAGCTGCTGCCCCAGCTGCTGAGAAAAAGGAAGAAGCACCAGTTGCTGAAACTAAGGAAAAAGTAGCCGAGGTAGTAAAAGAGGAAAAGGTAGAGGAAGTGGTTGAAGCCAAAGAAGAGCCAAAAGCCAAGAAAGCTGAAAGCAAAACTGCTTCAGATGACCTTACCAAAATTGAAGGAGCTGGACCCAAGGCTGCAGAAGCCCTAGTTAACAGTGGTATTGATAGCTATGCTAAGCTTGCAGAAGCTGACCCAGAAAAAATCAAGGAAATCTTGACAGAGGCCAGCTCAAGAATGGCACATTTGGACCCTACTTCTTGGCCAAAGCAAGCAAAAATGGCTGCTGATGGCAAATGGGATGAACTAAAAGAATGGCAAGACAATGCCAAAGGTGGTGTTGAATAAACCCAACAACTGATTTAACATTGTCCTAAACCGAAACACTTAAATAGTGTTTTACTTTACATAAATTTTTAAATATCAAGAAAATGGCAAAGATTACCGCCGCAGAAGTAAATAAATTAAGAAAGGCCACCGGAGCTGGAATGATGGACTGCAAAAAAGCTTTGGTCGAAGCTGATGGTGATTTTGATAAAGCAATTGAGATCCTTAGAAAGAAAGGACAAAAAGTAGCTGCAAAAAGAGCGGACAGGGATTCCTCTGAAGGTGCTGCAATTGCAAAAGTAAATGCCGACAAAACTGCCGGAGTTATTATCTCCTTGAACTGCGAAACCGATTTTGTGGCCAAAAACGAAAGTTTTGTAAAATTGGCCCATGATTTGGCTGATTTGGCTTTGGATTGCAATTCTAAAGATGATTTTCTTGCAGCCTCATTCAATGGAATGACTGTAAATGAAAAGCTAACCGAGCAAACTGGTGTTATCGGGGAGAAAATTGAAATAGGAAGTTTCGAGAGGTTGAGTGCTCCTTTTGTAGGCTCATACATTCACGCAGGTAACAAAATTGCAACGTTGGTTGGACTATCTGCCTCTGTTGATGGAGCTACCGAAGCTGCCAAAGATGTAGCAATGCAAGCTGCGGCCATGAACCCGGTTGCTTTGAACGAAGAAGGTGTAGATCAATCTACAATTGATAAGGAAATTGAAATTGCCAAAGATCAATTGCGTCAAGAAGGAAAGCCAGAGGCCATGTTGGATAACATTGCCAAAGGAAAGTTGAAGCGTTTCTTCAAAGACAACACTTTGGTTAACCAAGCCTTTATCAAGGATAACAAACAAAGTGTGGCCCAATACGTAAAATCCGTTAATTCCGATTTGGAAGTAACTGGTTTTTCCAGAGTAGCATTGGGTTAATTCAACAACATAGCTTAAATAAAAAACGCCCCTTAAAAGGGGCGTTTTTTTATACCATACTTTTTTCTGCTACTTAGATCTAATAAGAATATCTCCGTTAAAGGTCTTGAAGATCATTTCCGGGCCACCACCATTGATCTTGCCTCTAACCCACTGCTCAACACTTACTTTATAGGTTCCAGAATTCTCATTTTTGCTGACTTCAGGTTTAGTTTCAGATACTTCCATTTCAAAATCTGTAAATACCTCCCCCATATCAGATTTAGCTTTCACATCTGCCTTGAGCGAACTGGGAAAAGTAATGTCCAAATCACCATTCAAACTGCTAAAGGCCATGTTGGCTCCACTCTCAATACTGTTGAAGTTTACCTTGACATCCCCGTTGACCGTATCGGCCGAAGCAGAACCAGATACATCCTGTAATGTGATTTCACCATTTACATTGCTGATTTCCATTTCTCCATTAACCCCATTTACCAAAATATTACCATCGTTTACCGTTGAAAGTTTCAAAGAAAAATTTCTGGGCACCTTTACTTGTAAATTTGTGATGCGGTTCCATTGCTCATTCACTACCTGCACAACATTGTTCTTTTCCTCTGCACTGACATTAAGTGACGAACCATTGATTCGTTTCATTCCATTTCGATTGTTATCCTTTTTATCTTCTTGATAATGCCTTTTTTCACTTCCAAAAGATGCCTTAATAATGACCTCCGCACCTTCGTAGGCATCTACCGTAATTGACCCCGTAATTTGATCTATTACCAATTTTCCAGGACTTCCTGGACTACTTAAAGGAACCGTGAATAAATCAATTGCCTTCTCTTGGGCCAAGGTTACATTGGCAATGAGCAAAAGCAAAATGATTTGTACTGTCTTAAATTTTATCATGACTATATTTTTTTGATGATTACATCTCCGTTTAACGTTTCAAAATTGAATTCCACCCCACCATTGCCTATTTGCACCACAGGCTTGGCTTCATATTTATATTTCCCCATTTTTTTGTTTCCCGTATCCTTTTTAGTACTGCTGTATTGTTTGTTGATATCAAAATCCGTATACAGTTCACCATTCATACTTTTAAAAGAAATATTGGCAGATAGCGATTTTTGATAGGAGATATTGATATCTCCATTTAAGGAGTGATATTCAGAATCGCTTGTTGGGTTTTTTGCGTACGAAATATCTACCTCTCCATTGATGCAGCTCAGCTTTGTGGTTCCTGTAATATTATGAAGGGATATACCTCCATTGATGTTGGAAACCTCTAAGTAATTTCCCTTGGTGTTCTTTATGCTGATTTCCCCATCGTTGATCGTACTGGTGTTGATTTTGACCGAATTGGGCACCTTCAATTTAAAATTAAGTTTGTGGTCATAAGAAATATCATCATTGTTGTTGCACCAATTGTACCGTAACTTCTCTTTGTCAAATTCAATGTAGGGAGCATCCGGATAAAGAATCACTCTCTTTTCTTCTTCCACAACTTTAAGTTGTAATTCTTTTTTTCCCAACTCTAAATCCTCGGTATTTTTCGCCGAAATTGTTCTTTCCACTTCTAAAAGAACCTTTTCCCCTTGATACCCTTCCACAGTAATGGACCCAAAAACATTTTTTACCACCACCAGATTATTCATGTTGTTTTGGAGCATAATTTCTTTTTTGATTACCTCCTTGAATTCTTTTTTCTGGGCCTCAGCGGCCAATGTGCCTACCCCTAAGGAAAAACACAGCATTAAAATCAACTTTTTCATCTTTTAATATTTGACTGTTCGTAATTTGATTTTGCCCTAAAAGGACGATTGATAAATAAACTATATGATTGATTGTATACTTTTCTCTATTCTCTTTTTGACAGTGGTGTCGACTTGTTTTTCCTTGAGCAACTGTTTAAAAGGTTCTATCGAAGCCTTTTCCTGAAGAGCCACCATAAGATTGGCCAATGTAATCTGGATTATGGGAGATTCCTGATGTGGAATGGCCTGCACCAATCCCTGTCTTACTACAGGGTTGTCCACATAATTGGTCAAAGACTCTATTGCCGCCAAACGCACATTAACATTGGCATCATTGTTCAAGGTCTGTAGCAAAGCCTGTATCACAATATTATCCGCATCTTCAATCTTATTGGCCTCGCTTACCCCTTGCAATCTTTGGTTGGCCGATGGTTGCTCTAAAAGGGTCAATACCAGTTTTTGACGCACATCAGCGGTTTCATCAGTGGACACCATAATCTCGCCAGGTTGTGCCTCTTGGGAATTGAAATAGAGCCCGACCAAAAAACCTACCCCCAAAAGCAGCACACCATAGACCAATTGTGGCTTCAAGACTGTGAAGAAACCAGAGAAAATCCCGTTCCAACCACGCTTCTTTTTGCTTTTCTCAATTTCTTGACCCAACATGCCATAAAAGGTTTCATCCATTTCAGTAGATGGGTCTGGAGTTTGCATTGCATCAACCTTTGTCCAAATGCTTTCCAACTGCTTGTATTCTTCTTTGTAATTGGGGTTCTTTTCAAGAAACTGACGAAAATCCTCTGCGGCTTCATGGGACATTTCCCCGGACATAAAATCCATTGCCAGTATTTCAAATTTTTCCTTGTCCATAATCATGTCATTTCAAGTTGTAAAAAAATTGTTCTCAAATCCTTGAGAGCTCTATGGACCCTTACCTTGGCAGCTCCCTCAGAGCATCCCAGCACTTCTGCAATCTCATGGAACCTCATCTCCCTATACTTGCTCAGCAGTAATATTTCACGCTTTTCAACGGGCAAACGAGTTAAGGCCTTTCGCAACAACACTTCATTTCCTTTTTGCTCAAGAGCATCATCAAGGTCGTTGGCCGATTTCACTTCGGTATCTTCGAGAAGAACTTTCCGATAGGTGCTTTCCTTTGATATTTTCTTATAATGATCGTGATTGACGTTCCTGGCCATACGAAACATCCATGCGGTAAAAGCCCCTTCACCAGTATAGGAGTTCCTGTATTTCAAAATCCTTAAAAATACATTTTGAACAAGGTCCTCACTTACGGAAGGATTGTTTCCAAGGTTGTAGAAAAAACCAAACAACCTTTTTTTATACCGTTCGTACAACAGACCCAACTTGTCCAAGTCTCCGCTCTTCACTTTCATCATTAGAAAATTATCTGATAGATCTTGCAATTTTGCTTGGTTTTGAAGGGTATACTTTTGTTTTGGGAAAAGGTTACAGAATGTATGGAATTTTTATTCATTTTTCCTTTTTCCGCACTCCTTTTTAAGGGACCTGTCCTAAATATTTTTGATTATTTTTGTCCCGACTTCAAGACATCCTTAATGCAATACAAAAGAATTCTTTTAAAACTGAGTGGTGAGGCCCTAATGGGAGAAAAACAATACGGTATTGATGCCAAACGCCTCTCCGAATATGCGGAAGACATCAAAGCTGTTGTCGACAAAGGAGTGGAAGTGGCCATCGTAATCGGAGGCGGAAATATCTTTAGAGGACTCTCTGGAGCAAGCCAAGGGATGGACCGTGTACAGGGAGACCATATGGGAATGCTTGCTACTGTAATCAATGGATTGGCCCTGCAAAGTGCTTTGGAGCTTCAAGGTGTGGAGACACGACTCCAATCAGCCGTTAAAATCAACGAAGTTGCCGAACCTTTCATTAGAAGAAGGGCCATGCGCCATTTAGAAAAAGGCAGGGTGGTGATTTTTGGAGGGGGAACCGGTAATCCCTACTTTACAACAGATTCAGCTGCGGTTTTAAGGGCCATTGAAGTTAAGGCAGATGTTATTCTAAAAGGAACAAGAGTGGACGGAATCTATACTTCCGATCCCGAAAAGGATAAATCTGCCACCAAGTTTGATTCCCTATCATTCAGTGAAGTACTTTCTAAAGGTCTAAAGGTTATGGACACCACAGCCTTTACCCTTAGCCAGGAAAATGAGCTTCCTATTGTTGTTTTTGATATGAACACCAGAGGAAACCTAATGAGAATAGTTTCAGGGGAAAAAATTGGAACCGTTGTGAATATCTAAATTGGCATGTACTTTGATTGCCATCTTTAAAATATAGAAATATGGATGAAGAAGTAAAGTTTATACTGGACAGCACAAAAGAAAGTATGGAAGCGAGCATGGTCCATTTGGAAAAAGCCTTGGTAAAGATTCGTGCAGGAAAGGCCAGTCCAATGATGCTCTCTACCGTTATGGTGGAGTATTATGGTTCGCTCACTCCTCTTTCCCAAGTATCCAACATCAATACTCCAGATGCTAGGACCATATCTGTTCAGCCTTGGGAAAAAACCCTTCTTACTGAAATAGAAACGGCCATTATGAATGCCAATTTAGGGTTCAATCCCATGAACAATGGTGAAATGGTCATCATCAATGTACCACCTTTGACCGAGGAGCGAAGAGTTCAGCTAGTTAAACAAGCAAAATCTGAGGCCGAAGATGCCAAAGTTGGAATTAGAAGTGCAAGACAAGAAGCCAACAAGGAATTAAAGTCTCTGGAAATTTCAGAGGACCGATTGAGCAATGCCGAAGTGGATGTACAGGAGCTGACCGACAACTTCATTAAAAAAGTGGATGCTATTCTTTCTGTAAAGGAAGCAGAAATCATGAAGGTTTAAGAACTTTGAACGCTTGGTTTCTTAGGAACACACGTTATCATTTTTTACCTTTGCGCCCAATTAAAACTACATGGTAGCAAAGCTTACTCAAGGATTTTGGCCAAAGGTTGCAAGACTCATGCTCCGCAACAGAATCCTCATTCTTTTGGGAATTATAGGATTCACCGTTTTTTTGGCTTTACAGTGGAAAAATATCCAGTTTTCCAATACCGAGGTCAACATCCTTCCCGATGACCACCCTGCTAGCATTAGATACAATACCTTTACGCAAATATTTGGCGAAGAAGGCAATGCCATTGTACTGGCCATAAGGGACTCTGCCCTGTTCACTCCTGAAAACTTTAACCGATGGAACAAGTTGAGCAAACAACTTGAAGCCTTTCCAGAGATAGATTTTGTTGTATCCACCGACAACCTAAGGGTATTGGAAAAAGACCAAGATCAGCAAGCTTTTGTTATGGAGCCGCTCATCAAGGAGAATCCCGAAACCAAAGAAGAAGTCAATAAACTTAAGAACCATCTTTTAAACGAGCTTCCTTTTTACGATAACTTGGTCTACAACCCTAAAAGTGAAACCATACAAACCATAGCTTATTTGGATAAGGACATCATGAGCACCCCCGTTCGAAACGAGTTCATATTGAACGATCTGGGGGATTTGGTGAAAAATTTTGAGGAAGAAACCCAAATGGATGTGCGGGTTTCCGGTATGCCCTATATCAGAACCTGGAACACCAAGTCTATCATAGATGAAATTGGGATATTCATTGTGGCTGCCCTTTTGGTCACCTCTTTGATTTTCTTCTTTTTCTTCAGAAGTTTTCGGGCAACGTTCATATCTATGTTTGTTGTGATTATCGGGGTAATGTGGGCTTTCGGTTTTTTGGGACTTTTACAATATGAGATTACCATTCTTACCGCCCTTATCCCCCCTTTAATCATTGTAATTGGCATCCCCAACTGTATTTTCCTCATCAACAAATATCAACAAGAGGTCAACAAACACGGGAATCAAGCACTTTCACTCCAGCGAGTCATCTCCAAAATTGGAAATGCCACCCTAATGACCAACATGACCACCGCTTCGGGGTTTGCCACCTTTATTATTTTGGACAGTGACCTACTAAAGGAATTTGGAATAGTTGCCTCCATCAATATTATTGGAATCTTTACACTATCCCTCTTGATCATCCCCATTCTTTATAGTTTCATGCCGCTTCCTAAGACCAAGCACCTAAAGCATCTGAACAAAAAGTGGATGGACCTCTTTGTGAGTTGGATGGAGCGCATGGTTCGTCATCATAGAATTGGGGTTTATATAACAGCAGTAGCCGTTTTAGTGTTGAGCATCATTGGCATTTATCAAATCAAGATTACAGGAAGCCGAATAGAAGACCTACCAAAGAACACGCATTACTTTAAAGATATCCGCTTTTTTGAGCAAGAGTTTGATGGAATTATGCCGATGGAAATAGTTGTGGACACCAAAAGAAAAAATGGAGCGACCAAACCGGCAACTTTAAGAAGGATGAATCAATTGGGTGAAGTTATTGAAGAGACTCCTGAGCTTTCCAAACCCATTTCACTTGTAAATCTGGTCAAATACTCCAAACAGGCTTTTTATAACGGAATTCCAAAATATTATCAGCTCCCGACCTCTCAGGAGAACACTTTTATCATGGATATGGTCAGTAGGTCTTCCAGTGATGACAATCTTTTGGAGAGCTTTGTGGATAGTACCGGCCAAACCGCTCGCTTGACCACGTTTATGCGTGACGTCAAAATTGAACGAATGGAGGAAATTGAAGGAGATGTGCAACAGGCTATTGACAAGTTCTTCCCATCAGAACGATACGATGTCTTCATGACAGGAAAGGCCTTATTGTTTTTAAAAGGAACAAGATATTTGGTAAAAAACCTTCTGCTTTCCCTGGCATTGGCCATTGGTTTGATTTCACTTTTTATGGCCTATCTATTCCGGTCTTTTAGAATGGTAATCATATCCCTGGTGCCCAACTTATTGCCCTTGGTCATTACCGCAGGTATCATGGGGTATTTGGGAGTTCCCATAAAACCTTCCACAATTCTGGTGTTTAGTATTGCCTTTGGTATTTCAGTGGATGATACCATACACTTTTTAGCCAAATACAGACAGGAGCTTACAGCCAATCGTTGGCAAATTAAAAAATCTGTCTACGCCGCATTGAGAGAGACCGGAGTGAGTATGTTCTATACCTCCATTGTACTCTTTTTTGGGTTTTCCGTATTCATTATTTCCAGTTTTGGGGGTACCAAGGCGTTGGGAGGGTTGGTCTCGGCAACATTGCTCTTTGCCATGCTTTCCAATCTGATTTTGCTTCCGTCCTTGCTCCTTTCTTTGGAAAGAAGCATTGCAAACAAACAGGTTCTTAAAAAGCCCCAGATTGATATTTTGCCTAAGGAAGACAATCTGAAAGACAAATAACATCCAAGAAACCCCCGATATTTCTGGACGAATCATTGGTATCTTTTTTAACCAAAGACCTATCTTTACCGCTTAATTTACCATAAGCGACAAATGAAGTCTTATTCAGTAAAAGAACTACTTTCAAAGCAGCCCGTAGGAGATACCGTTGAAGTAAACGGATGGGTAAAAACATTCAGAAGCAATAGGTTTGTTGCCCTTAACGATGGATCAACCATCAATAATCTGCAATGTGTTGTTGACTTTGAAAATCTGGACGATGCACTGCTCAAGCAAATAACCACGGGAGCTGCTTTAAAAATAAGCGGAACATTAGTGGAAAGTCAAGGAAGGGGACAAAGTGTGGAGATACTCGCATCCAAAATTTTTGTCCATGGTGCAGCCGATCCTGAAACCTACCCCATTCAACCTAAGAAACATTCCTTGGAATTTTTAAGGGAGAAAGCCCATTTACGGGTGCGTACAAACACATTTTCCGCTGTGATGCGTGTTAGGTCAGCCATGGCCTTTGCCATTCACAGTTATTTTCAGCAAAATGGCTTTTACTATATGCATGCGCCGATCATAACGGGTTCCGATGCTGAAGGCGCAGGAGAAATGTTCAGGGTAAGTGTCCTGGATGCTAAAAATCCACCATTGGACGAAAAAGGGGAAGTGGATTACGGACAGGATTTTTTTGGAAAAGAAACCAATCTCACGGTTTCAGGACAATTGGAAGCGGAGACCTATGCCATGGGACTCGGTAAAGTGTACACCTTTGGTCCAACATTTAGAGCGGAAAACTCCAATACTTCCCGCCACTTGGCAGAGTTTTGGATGATCGAGCCTGAAATGGCCTTTTATGACCTTGACGCCAACATGGACCTTGCGGAGGATTTCATCAAATGGATTCTAAAATATGTTCTTGATCATTGCTCCGAGGACCTGGAATTTTTAGAAAAGCGACTTTTGGACGAGGAAAAATCCAAACCACAAAATGAGCGGTCTGATATGGCACTCATTGAAAAACTGAAATTTGTTGTTGACAACAATTTTAAAAGGGTTTCCTACACCGAAGCCATTGACATTTTAAAGAACAGCAAACCCAACAAAAAGAAAAAATTCCAATTTCCAATTGACGAATGGGGAGCCGATCTTCAAAGTGAACACGAACGCTTTTTGGTGGAAAAACACTTCAAATGTCCCGTTATCCTTTTTGATTATCCCGCAAATATCAAGGCATTCTATATGCGATTAAACGAGGATGGAAAGACAGTACGGGCCATGGATGTTCTATTCCCGGGCATTGGGGAAATTGTTGGTGGCTCGCAACGTGAAGAGCGTCTAGAGGTACTTCAACAAAAAATTAGTGAGCTTGGAATAGATGAAAAAGAACTTTGGTGGTATTTAGATCTAAGAAGATTTGGAACCGCTGTGCACAGTGGATTTGGTCTCGGTTTTGAACGAATGGTCCAATTTGCCACAGGCATGGGGAACATCAGGGACGTAATCCCCTATCCAAGAAGCCCGCAGAACGCGGAGTTTTAAATTGAATTCTTAAATTTATAAGAAGGAAGATTTTAAAGCATCATGCTAAAACAGCATCTACAATTTAAGCTTTCCCAAAAGCTATCTCCGCAGCAGATTCAGCTCATGAAGCTCATTCAACTGCCCACACAGGCTTTTGAACAGCGCTTGAAGCAAGAACTGGAGGAAAATCCTGCACTGGAAAGTGGAAAGGCGGAAAAGGACAGCTTGGATGACAATTACGATGACTCTTTCGATGATACTTCGGATAGCGAAAGCATAGCGGCTGAAGACATCAATATTGATGACTATTTGAGCGATGATGAAATACCGGACTATAGAACGCAGACCAGTAATTACAGTCCGGATGATGACGAAAAGAGCATCCCTTACGCTTCAGGAACTTCTTTTAACCAGCATTTGCTCAACCAACTCAACACCATCTACCTTGACGATGAGGAATGGGCCATTGCAGAGTTCTTGGTAGGCAGTGTGGACGAGAGCGGGTATATTAGAAGACCGTTGTCCGATATTATGGACGACCTGGCCTTTACCCAAAACATTTATGTAGAGGAGAATAAAATAGAGACCGTATTAAAGGTGGTACAAGCATTGGACCCACCTGGTGTTGGAGCAAGATCACTTGACGAATGCCTTATTATTCAACTAAAAAGAAAGGAGAAGAAACCTGCAGTTGAACTAGCCATTACCATATTGGAGAAATCCTTTGAGCAGTTTACCAAAAAACACTACGCCAAACTTCTGCAGAAATACCATATCAATGAAGAAGAGCTAAAAGAGGCTATTTCAGAAATTGAAAAACTCAACCCCAAGCCTGGCGGATCCTATGAGGGAAGTACGAGAATAATAGAGCATATTGTCCCTGACTTTTCCATTAGGATAGTAGAAGGTGAACTAGACTTGACATTGAATGGCAGAAATGCCCCGGAACTGCATGTATCCAAGGAGTACAGCAATATGCTGGAAGGGTATAAAAAATCCAAGGAAAAGACCAAGTCCCAGAAAGACACCGTACTCTTCATCAAGCAAAAGCTGGATGCTGCCAAATGGTTCATTGATGCGATAAAACAACGACAACAGACACTTTTTGTCACCATGAATGCCATCATGGATTACCAAAGAGAATATTTCATGACCGGGGATGAACGTAAACTTCGCCCCATGATCCTTAAAGATATAGCAGACCGGATCAATATGGATGTTTCCACGGTTTCCCGAGTTGCCAACAGCAAATATGTGGATACTCCCTATGGCACAAAACTCATCAAGGAATACTTTTCCGAAGCCATGAAGAATGAGCAAGGGGAAGATGTTTCTACACGAGAAATCAAGAAAATACTTGAAACTGTAATCGGAGAGGAAGAAAAGAAAAAACCTCTAACGGATGATAAATTGGCGAAAATCCTAAAGGAACGCGGATACCCCATTGCCAGGCGCACAGTGGCCAAATATAGAGAACAGCTGGGAATTCCCGTGGCCCGGTTAAGAAAGCAGATCTAATGCGCCATTTTTTCAACATTATATCTTATACTTTTCACCCTTTGTTCATTCCCATTGGCGGAACCATCATTTACTTCATGATAACGCCATATAGCACTTTGGAGATACAAAGTGGCAATATTCTGCCCATTTTTATCCTAACGGTCATCATACCCATTATCTTTTTTCTAATTCTGAAGAATTTGGGAGTCATCAATTCAATATTTCTACCCACTCTTCAAGAACGTAAGTACCCTCTATACATTAGCTGTGTGCTGCTGTTGATGATTTTATACAAAGTCATCCCCAACAACTATGTCCATGAATTGTTTTTCTTTTTTATTGGACTGTTGACCGCAACGGGAGCGGCCCTCATTCTATTGTTCCTTAAAGTAAAGACCAGTATGCATTTATTGGGAATGGGCAGTATCTTGATGTATATGATCGGCCTGAGTATACATTTTGAGAAGAACATTACGCTTGCCATAAGCCTCTTCATACTATTGACCGGTTTGGTGGCAACTTCAAGGTTGTATTTTAAGGCTCACAGTAAAGTGGAACTTTTGATTGGGTTCTTGGTGGGAGTTTGCTCCCAACTCATTATCCTGAAGTATTGGTTATAGGATGTAAAATATTACCCCAATGCGCAACGCCCTAAAATCAATGGAGCTTCCGTTGTCCAACACCGTGCCATCCTCCAAGAGTGGATTAAGCGCGTAATAGGCGTGAATGTTCCAGGTGTTGTATCCGAAGTTGAACATGAGACCGTACTGAATTTTTCGAATATCATCATTCGAAAAACCTATGGTCTCGTCATCTGTTACCAATCTGGACCGCCCAGAAAAGACATATCCAACCTTGGCACCCGCATAAATTCTCCAAAACTTATAGTCCGCCGGCGTAGAGGTACGCCATCTAATTTCCAATGGCACTTCCAATGCATGGGTCTCAAACTTACTTCTTTTTAGGCCTTCCGAATCCAGAATTTCATAGACAATATCTTCACCAACCTGTCTTGCTCCAATGTTGCTATAATAAGAATTGGTAGCGTAGCCAATACCCAACCCCAGACCAAAGTTTCTGCTTGCGTTGAGTGGAATATCCTTGATAAATCCAGCTTGTAGGTTATAGGAAAGATTACGTTGTGCAACATCCATTGGTCTTTCTAAAAGGAAATTGAACCCTAAACCAATATAAAATTGATCCTCCAGGTATTTGTCATCATAGGTTTCTGTAGGCGCTTGTTGGGAATACCCAAAAAGAATTGCGAAGAAAGCCAGCAGCAGAGTTAATAATCCTTTCATTTTTACCCAAAAACTAAAAACAACCCAAATTACACATTTGGATTGTTTTGAGCCCCGTGATTGGGAGATTAATTCTTTATGGAAAATCTTCTTATCTGTATTTTAATCCAAAGAAAGACAGTTACAAAAGTCCATAAACCAAAAAACGCCCCAAACAATGTTGTCTGGAGCGTTTTCCACTAAATCTAAGTTATTGTCTACTGTAAATTATTAAAAGCGTTTCCTTCGTAAGTGGTGTAGTTCACCTTTAAGGCATTTACTTCTCTTAATTGTTGTTTAATATCGGTGATAAGACCCATGTTGGCATTTTTATCGACCTTTAGAGCAGTAGTCAATACATTTTGCAATTCCTGAGGCTTTTTGGCTCTCTCCGCTAGGATATAAGATCCTACCTCATCTACACTTGCAAATTTGTCATTCAATTGGATTTTTGGTTCTGTACCAAAAACCTTTTGATATTCCTGAGTTGGTTTACCGACATAGATATAGATTACCCTGTCTTTTTTCTCCAACTTTTTGATTTCAGTGGCATTGGGAAGCGTATTCTCTACCAACAGTGAGCTATCCTTCATCGTTGTTACTGTCATAAAAAAGAACAGTAACATAAAAACGATATCTGGTAATGAAGCAGTTGACACCGCTGGCAGTTCCCCGTCCTTCTTTTTCGTAAACTTTGCCATAAATTTTAAAATTTAGTTACTGGTGGTTTCTGCTTCAGATAGCTTCTGTGGAAACATATCTTGAATTCGCTTTACTTTATCCTTAAGATCATCTCTAATACTTGATGGAGTCTCTGGGTTTAGATACTCAGCTTCCATTTCAGTAAAATCCCTCCCAAAAATTCTTTGGGCTTCACGATCCCTCAGGTCATTGTATGCACCAACCAATTCATTTTGAACGGTGATATATGTGCTATACTTGGTCTCACGATCGTTCTTTAACGAAATAATCGCTTTTGTAGGGTTATCTGAAGAGGACTGATCCTTTCTTCCCTTGCAATAGTTGCAAGATCCATCAGCACCGTTTTCAAGAAATGCAATTGCCGCATTTCTCAGGTCCTTTAAATCCATCAACTGATCTTCAACCAATAATTGACCATTTTTGTTGATATTGACCGTAAAAATGTTCTTCTGCCTGATAACTACATCTTGATCAGGCGGCTCTATTGGCGGTAACATTCTATCCAATCCTGCATCTGTTTCTATGGTTGTGGTAACCAAGAAAAAGATTAGCAGAAGGAAAGCAATGTCGGCCATGGAACCTGCATTTACTTCCGGTGCTCCTTTTCTTCTAGGCATAACTTGACGTGTTTTTACTTAACGAACATTTTCTTCAATCCGGGCAATACCATCAATGCAACAGCTATTGTGGTAAGGATAAAGAAAACATTCAGTCCCATTCCTATATTCTTTACGGTACCCTCCGTGGTTTCAATACCTCTTTGGGACATGGCGTCAACAACAGCCATATTGTCCGAAGAAAGTCCATAGGAAATGGCTACGATTATGGCCAATCCACCAATGGCGAACAATGCCTTTTTAATACTTCCCGGGGTAGAGAAGAGTTTTTTGAATCCAAAAAACACTGCTGTAACCACCGCTATTGCCAACAACAGGTACATGATTACGAACATAAAGTTCATTGAACCGCTGTTAATGGCATTTGGATCATCAGCATCTGGAAGAGAGAACCAAAGTACGGCTGCAACCAACCCGATGACTATGAGTACTATTTTAACTATTTTGTTCATGATTCTCGATAGTTTATGAGGTTCGTAATTATTTCTTGTGCGCCGCCAACATATCAATCAAGGATATGGAGGAGTCTTCCATGTCATTTACGATGCTATCGATTTTTGCAATGATATAGTTATAGAAAATCTGAAGTATAATCGCCGTGATCAAACCAAATACGGTAGTCAATAACGCCACCTGGATATCACCCGCAATCAAAGAGGCACTCAAGTTACCTACCGCAGCAATTTTCTGGAAGGCCTGAATCATACCAATTACCGTTCCCATGAACCCAAGCATAGGTGCAATGGCGATGAACAATGATAACCATGATACATTTTTCTCAAGTTGTCCCATTTGAACACCTCCATAAGCAACAACTGCTTTTTCCGCAGACTCCAATCCTTCTCCAGCTCTATCCAAACCTTGGTAGAAAATAGAAGCAACGGGGCCTTTGGTGTTTCTGCATACTTCTTTAGCTGCTTCTACACCTCCAGATGCAAGAGCATCCTCAACTTGCTGCTTAAGTTTGGTGGTATTTGTAGTTGCCAAATTCAAATAAATAATTCTTTCAATGGCAACAGCCAATCCCAAAATCAAACACAAAAGTACAATCCCCATAAAGGCAGGACCTCCTTGGATAAATTGTTCTTTCAATACTTGGGTGAAACCTTTGCTAGCCTCAGCCGCAGCTTCATCCTGCAACATTGCGGCAGACGCAGTTGTAGTTCCCAAAACAAACATTCCGGCAGCAGCCAGAGTAAAGGATATTTTTTTCATTTCTTTCAAACTTAAATTTAGTTAGTTAATAATGTTAAAGATATAAAAATTTTGTAATTGAAAAATTAAAATACCTAGCAGAGAGGAAGGGATTCGAACCCTCGATACACTTTTGGTGTATACACACTTTCCAGGCGTGCGCCTTCGACCACTCGGCCACCTCTCTAATTACCTCAGTTGGGCCGACCAAGAAACAAAAAAATAATTATTTATAGAAATTTGAGGCGTTAATTTTACTGCATTTCACCCCTTAAAGGTGTTTCAAAAACTGTCTTGAAGAGTTTGGGGGAAATCTTGGCCCCTAACAGGTACATTGCCTTGGTAATGGCAGCTTCTGTTGTAATGTCCTTTCCATTAATCAGTTGCATTTCACGAAGCTTTTCACTGGTCTCATAATGACCCATGACAACCGCCCCTCCAGAGCATTGTGTTACATTAATAATATGGAGGCCATTTTCTACCGCTTTTTTTAATTCTTGCAAGAACCAATCTTCCATTGGGGCGTTGCCTGCACCATAGGTTTCCAATACCAGTGCTTTTAAACCAGGTATGCCCAATACGGATTTTAATACTTGTTGATTCAATCCAGGGAACAGTTTCAGAATTACCACGTTGTCATCTAAATTCTTGTGGACCTTTAAAAGTTTGTTCTTAGGAACCGGCTGAGACAGATTTGACCGGTGCACTTTTAAATGAACTCCTGACTCCACCAAAGGTGGGTGGTCAAGAGA
Organism: Flagellimonas nanhaiensis; assembly: GCF_003382275.1. Taxonomy (GTDB): domain Bacteria; phylum Bacteroidota; class Bacteroidia; order Flavobacteriales; family Flavobacteriaceae; genus Flagellimonas; species Flagellimonas nanhaiensis. Next base: position 116,609 of record NZ_QTJX01000003.1, on the reverse strand, counting down.
GGCAAACGCCTCAAAATGCTCCGCATTGATCTTGGTGGTCCTGTTGGCCCTGTACAGTTTATATTCAAAATAAAGGCCTACCTCCTGCACCACTGGTTTGCCCTTTTCTTGAAGCGAAGCAATTTCAATGGATGTTATCAGGTTTTCTTTTGCGTCTGTGCGTAAATCCCCAATGGGCAATTGGGAGCCAGTAAAGATTACCGGTTTTGCCAAGTTCTCCAACATAAAACTGAGCGCCGAAGCCGAATAACTCATGGTATCGCTTCCGTGCAGGACCACAAAACCATCATACTCCTTATAATTTTCCTCTATGATGGACGCAATCAAGGCCCAATACTTCGGATTCATATTGGAAGAGTCAATGGGCTCTTTAAAGGATATACCTTTTAAGGTACAATCCAGTTGGTCCAACTCTGGAATGTTCTTGATGAGCTCATCAAAATTAAAGGCCCTCAACGAACCAGTTTTGTAATCTTTGACCATCCCGATGGTACCACCGGTATATATGAGCAGAATGTTGGTTCTTTTTTCCATGGTTTAAATACCAAAAACTGTTTTGGAATTTTCTGTTGTAATCTCAGCTATTTCTTTTTGGGACTTACCATAAATTTCCGAAAGCTTGTCCAGGACATTGGTTATATATGAGCTTTCATTACGCTTTCCTCTATAGGGCACGGGTGACAGATATGGCGAATCCGTCTCCAAAACTATATGTTCCAAATCAATCTGATTCAAAAATTGGTCAATTTTCCCATTTTTAAAGGTGACCACCCCTCCTATTCCCAATTTCATATTGTAGGACAGTGCCTTTTGCGCCTGTTCCAAGGTTCCGGTAAAGCAATGGAAAATCCCGTAGAGATCATCACTCTTTTCTTGTTCCAGCACCTCAAAAATCTCATCAAAGGATTCCCGGCTATGTATCACTATGGGCAATTTATGCTTTTTGGCCAACCGAATCTGATATACAAAGGCTTCTTGTTGTTGTTTCAAAAAGGTTTTGTCCCAATAGAGATCGATTCCTATTTCGCCCACAGCATAAAACCTTCGTTGTGATAGCAATTGTTCCACATGGGCCAATTCTTCTTTATAGTTCTCCTTGACATGGGTGGGATGCAGGCCCATCATCAAATATATCCTATCGGGATAGTCAGATTCTAAATCCAACATGCTTTGTGTATAGGTGGAATCGATAGCCGGGATAAAGAATCTTTCTACGCCATTATCCAGAGCTCTTTGGATCATGGCATCACGGTCTTCATCAAAGGCTTCGCTATATAAATGGGTGTGGGTATCAGTAATAATCATATCGCAAAAATAGGTTTATCTTTAATAAATTTTGCGAATGAAATCACTCAAAAAATTCTTGAAATCCAAAAGTTATGTAAGGATTCCTTTAGCATTGACCGAAACCAATCATTTTGAAATTTCAGCAAAGATAAATGGGGTATCTGGTCGTTTTATTTTGGACACAGGAGCCTCCAATACTTGTGTGGGCATAGATAAGATTGAATTCTTTGAGATGGTCTCCGAAACTTCAGACGTAAAAGCAGCCGGAGCCGGAGCGGTTGAGATGGAAACCTTGGTGTCTTCCAAAAACAAGATCCAAATTGGGGATTGGAAAAAGAACCGTCAAAAAATTGTGCTTTTTGATTTGGTCCATGTCAACCAGGCCCTGACCTCGCACAACGCGCTTCCTGTGGATGGAATTATTGGCGCTGACCTTCTTAAGAAAGGCAAGGCCATTATTGATTACGATAAAAAAAGCCTTTACTTAAAAAAGTAAAGGCCCATTAGTTTTGAAACATCTTTCGACTGCGCTCAAGGCGACCTTTTTTTAAAGCTCCAGTGCTTTTTTCACATTACCGTCCATCAACAATTCCTCCGGACTTTCCAAAGCTTCCTTAACGGCCACTAAAAATCCTACGGATTCACGGCCATCTATTATTCTGTGGTCATAGGAAAGTGCCACATACATGATTGGCGCCACCACAATTTGACCATCCTTAACAATAGGACGCTCTACAATGTTGTGCATTCCCAAGATACCACTCTGTGGAGGGTTAATAATGGGCGTGGACAGCATAGACCCAAAGACACCTCCATTGGAAATTGTAAAGGTTCCTCCCGTCATTTCATCAACCGTAATCTGTCCGTCCCTTGCACGAATTGCCAATCGTTTTACCTCAGCTTCCACTCCACGGAAAGTCAGGTTTTCGGCATTTCGGATAACAGGGACCATTAATCCTTTAGGACCAGAAACTGCTATACTGATGTCACAGAAATCATAAGTGATCATTTCCTTGCCATCGATCATGGAATTCACCGCAGGATACATTTGAAGCGCCCTGATCACCGCCTTGGTGAAAAAGGACATAAAGCCCAAACTAACCCCGTGCTTTTCCTTGAATTCTTCTTTGTACTGCTTGCGAAGTTCAAAAATGGGCGACATGTCCACTTCGTTGAAGGTGGTCAACATGGCGGTTTCATTTTTGGCAGAGACCAATCGCTCTGCAACTTTTCGTCTAAGCATTGATAGCTTGGAGCGGGTTTCTCCCCTATTTCCTCCAGTTGGAGTTCCCATGGATGGAACTGCACTCATAGCATCCTCCTTGGTGATTCTACCATCACGTCCGGTACCCGAAACTGCTGCGGGCGCTATACCCTTTTCATCCAATATCTTTTTAGCTGCAGGCGAAGGGGTTCCTGAAGCATAGGTCTCCTTGGCTGTTTCAGCAGCCTTGGGTTCTTGCTTTGGTTCTTCTTTTACAGCTTCCTCCTTTTTTTCTGCCTTTGGCGCATCTCCTTCCGGCTTTTCGGCGCTGGTGTCTATCAAACAAACTACTTCTCCGACGGCCACTGCATCGCCAACTTCTGCCTTTAAGGTGATTATTCCACTTTCTTCAGCTGGCAACTCCAAGGTTGCCTTATCAGAATCAACTTCGGCTATTGCTTGGTCTTTCTCCACATAATCTCCATCTTCCACCAACCACTCGGCAATTTCGACCTCTGTAATGGATTCCCCTGGCGAGGGAACTTTCATTTCTAAAACCATTCCTTTACTCGTTTATCTAGTTTTATTGAATTAACATATTGTCCTTGGACTTATCAAACACATACTCCAATACTTGGGCATGACGTCTTTGGGAACGTACCGCGCTTCCTGCTGCCGGTGCTCCATAGACCCTTCGCGAGGCAACCCTAAATTGTTTGGCTTCATCCAAGTGCATGAGCATATGACCCCAAGCTCCCATATTTCTTGGTTCTTCTTGGGCCCATACCACTTCTTCCGCGGATTTATATTTTTTGATGATTTTTCGCATTTCCTGAGCTGGCAATGGAAAGAGTTGTTCTACCCTTACCAAGGCAACATCTTTTCTATTGAGTTCTTCTCTTTTGTCGAGCAAGTCATAATAGAACTTACCAGTACAGAAAACCACACTTTTTACCTTGGAAGCCGTAACCGTGTCATCATCAATTACCATCTGGAAGCTACCGTTGGCCATTTCTTCTTTTGTGGAAAGCACCTTAGGGTGCCTTAGCAAACTTTTAGGGGTGAAAACCACCAATGGTTTTCTATAACCCGCCTTCATTTGTCTACGGAATAGATGGAAAAGGTTTGCAGGTGTTGTTACATCGGCCACGAACATGTTATCTTTTGCGCATAACTGAAGGTAACGCTCCATTCTGGCAGACGAATGCTCAGCTCCCTGTCCTTCATATCCATGTGGCAACAAGAGTACCAACCCGTTCTGCAACTTCCATTTATCCTCTGCCGATGACAGGTATTGGTCAATGATAATCTGGGCACCATTGCTAAAATCACCAAACTGTGCTTCCCAAATTGTCAAGGTTTTTGGACTTGCCATGGCATAGCCATAGTCAAACCCCATTACTGCATATTCGGACAAGAGCGAATTATAGATATGGAACTTCCCGTTCTGGTTTTTCCCAAGCTCGTTCAGCAATATCACCTCTTCCTCGTGCATCTCGGTCTTGATTACCGCATGTCTATGGGAAAAGGTTCCACGTTCCACATCCTGTCCGGTCATACGCACATCGTAGCCCTCTTCTATCAAAGAACCATAGGCCAAAAGTTCTCCCATGGCCCAATCCAACTTATTGTCCTCAAAATACATTCTGCGACGAGCTTCCACCAATCGCTCCAATTTCCTTAGGAACTTTTTCCCTTCCGGCAACCCTGTAATACCTTTTGCCACCTGATCCAACTTCTTCATGTCGTAGGTGGTATCCAAAGAACTTAGCATGGTTTCCTCGGTTACTTGCTCAAAGCCCTCCCATTCATCTTGCATGAAAGGCGTAATCCTGGTCTTCTCGATTTTTCGGGAATCCAACAGGTCTTCTTCCAGACTTTTCTTGTACTCTAATTCCAGTTCCTTCACATAGTCCTTATCTATAACACCCTCAGCAATGAGTCGTTCCGCATAGATATCTCTTGGATTCTTATGTTTTGATATTGCTTTGTACAATAGAGGTTGGGTAAACTTAGGCTCGTCACCTTCGTTGTGCCCATATTTTCTATAGCCTAAAAGGTCCAAGAAAATATCCCTTTTATATCGCATTCTATATTCAAGCGCAAAGGTTGCCACATGTACCACCGCTTCGGCATCATCAGCATTTACGTGCAATACGGGAGAGAGCGTAACCTTACCCACATCGGTGCAGTAGGTTGAGGACCTTGCATCCAAATAATTTGTGGTAAAACCTATTTGGTTGTTGACGACAATATGTATGGTCCCTTCCGTACGGTATCCATCCAAATTGGCCATTTGAATGATTTCATAAACCACTCCTTGACCTGCAAAGGCAGCATCACCATGTACCAAAATGGGCAGTACTTCAGAGGTATTTTCTTGATGATCTCTATCTTGTTTAGCCCTGGTTATTCCTTCTACAACAGAATTGACAGTTTCCAAATGCGAAGGGTTTGGGGCAATGTTCATGTTTACCATCTTCCCGGAATCGGTTTCCCGAGTTGATGTCCATCCTAAATGGTACTTTACGTCACCATCAAAAATAGTCTCCTCGTAATCCTTTCCATCAAACTCACTGAAGATATCCTTTGGGGATTTCCCGAAAATATTGGTCAACACATTCAACCTCCCCCGGTGGGCCATACCCATCACAAATTGCTTCACCCCGGCATCCGCAGCCTTTTCAATAATCACATCCAATGCTGGAATCAATGATTCTCCTCCTTCAAGGGAAAATCGTTTTTGTCCTACGTATTTGGTATGCAGAAAGCTTTCAAAGGAAACAGCTTCATTCAACTTTCGTAGAATGTTCTTTTTTTCCTCTGGGGTAAAGTTGGGGTGGTTGTCATTGACATTGAGCCAATCCTGAATCCACTGTATGCGTTCTGGAGTACGGATATACATGTATTCCACTCCAATAGCATCACAATAAATACGTTCTAGGTGAGCTATAATATCCCTGAGGGAACTTGACCCTATCCCGATGATTCGACCAGCATCAAAAACTGTATTCAGGTCTTCTTCTCCAAGTCCAAAATTGGCAATATCGAGGGTGGGAACGTATTTTCTTCTTTTTCTTACTGGATTGGTCTTGGTAAACAAGTGTCCTCTAGATCGATATCCGTCTATAAGCCGAATTACTTGAAATTCCTTTTGAAGTGTATCTGGTATGGCAACCTGTTCTCCATTGGCAAGAGCCACTGTTCCATTCTGCCCTACTTCAATTCCCAAATCATCAAGGGAACTCTCCAAGCCAAAATCAAACCCTTGAAAAAAAGCCCTCCAACTGGGCTCAATACTATCAGGGCTGGTCAGGTATTTATCGTATAGCTCCGCAAAAAATGAGGTATGCGCAGCATTTAAGAATGAATATTTGTCCATGGACATCTTCTAACTAAAACCTATCAAAAAAATTTCATCAAAAATACAACAAATACAATTGGCAGCCCATAAACGTTACTGGAATTGGAAAAATCTTTCAGGCACTGTATTTGTTTTTGAACCAGACCTTTGTCCAAACGCGTTTCAAAACCAAAAAACATACTTCTGCAGAAATATCAACAACATCTATACTCTTGATTTTTTTGACGTCATTTTCCGGGACATCAATCACATACAATAGCTTGAGATAATCTTGAAATCTTTCCATAAGCAAGAAATAGAGTTTTTCGTGGAGTTTTCCCTTTAGTTCTGAAGGCTTAATTTCATTTGAAATTTCAAATTCCACATTGGCCAATTCAAAATCCTTTTTCAATTGCACCAACATTTTTTGGTAGAGCTGCTTACTCTGAGCAGCTTCCAAAACCTCCATACTATTGTTCAATTTGGACAGCATACCTTATATACGTCCAAGGTTTTACCTAAGGTTTATATAGACTTGACTATTTTGCCATCTTTCATTACAAAGACCACGTTCTCCAAAGTTCTTACATCGTCCTTTGGGTTTTGGTCCACGGCAATGATATCAGCTAAAAATCCATCTTTTAACTGGCCAAGTTCATCTCCGACACCCAAAAGCGAAGCATTGGTTATCGTGGCAGATTTTAGGGCTTCCATAATTGGCATACCCGCTTCTACCATATATCCAAATTCCCTTGCGTTCTCACCATGCGGAAAAACTCCGGCATCGGTTCCAAAGGCAATGGGCACTCCCTTTTTATAGGCCTTTCCAAAAGTTCTTTGGCTCTTTGGGCCAATCTCAAGTGCTTTTTTGGCGACAACCTCTGGAAAGTAACCCGGAATCTTTGCGCTTTCTGTAGCTTGTTTTCCAGCAGTAATAGTGGGAACCAAATATGTATTATGCTTCACCATGAGTTCCATGGTTTCTTCACTCATTAAAGTACCGTGCTCTATGGTCTTGATTCCTCCTAGAATTGCTCTTTGCATTCCCTCGTCTCCATGGGCATGTGCCGCAGTCAACATGTTATAATCTTTGGCAGTTTGCACGATAGCTTTGACCTCTTCCAATGTAAATTGAGGGTTTTGTCCACTTTTAGCCACACTCAGCACTCCTCCCGTGGCCGTTATTTTAATAACATCAGCGCCATCTTTATATCGCTGGCGAACTGCTTTTTTAGCATCCTCAGGAGAATTTACCACTCCTTCCCTTGGTCCGGGGTCGCCCATCAATGATTTTTTCATGCCGTTGGTAGGATCGGCGTGTCCTCCCGTGGTCCCAATTGCCTTTCCAGCTGTAAAAATTCTTGGCCCCATAATGGTGCCTCTGTCAATAGCCTTTCTGAGCGCAATATTTACTCCACTACCTCCAAGATCCCGTACCGTTGTAAACCCAGCCAGTAATGTTTTCTTGGCATAGATGGTGGATTCAAAGGCGACATCCGCTTCGTTCAGCGTAAATCTTTGGATATATCTTTTTGGACTTGATTGTCCTTCGATATGCACATGCATATCTATCAATCCTGGAAGCACTGTTTTGTCTTTTAGATCTACAATGACATCCCCTTCACTTCCTGTTTGATAACCATTTGAAATTGATTTTATTTTCTTTCCTGAAACGACAATGGTCTTTTCGGAAAGAACCTTCCCAGATTCTACATCAATAATCTGCCCGCAATGCAAATAGGTCTCTTGGGAAAACATTAGGGCACTAAAAAGGCCCAACGAGATAGTTAGAAGTTTTTTCATTTTTATTTGAGTTAGCTATTTGGTCTTCTAAAATAAGTATACATTCTGAACCAACCTCAGAGTTGGACATGAATAAGTGGGAAACCATTGGAATTTTAATTGCTTCTAATCTTCTGTTCCCATTCCCAAGCCGACTTTATAGCTTCATCTAAAGTAGACTGAGCTTTCCATCCCAGTACATTATTGGCTTTTTTGGTATCCGCATAAGCCATGGCATCGTCCCCGGGTCTTCTGTCAACTATACGATACCTTAGCTTTTTGCTAGAAACTCTTTCAAAACTTTCAATAACCTCCAAGACCGTGTTTCCCTCTCCGGTACCCAGATTAAAATACTCGTAATTGGAATCGTTCTGAGCATCTAGCAGCCTTTTAAGCGCCTGTACGTGCGCCTTTGCCAAATCCACAACATGAATATAATCCCGAACGCAGGTGCCATCCTTAGTTGGCCAATCTCCACCAAAAACCTTGAGTTCCTCGCGGATTCCCATTGCGGTTTGGGTAATATAGGGTACAAGATTTTGCGGTTCTCCAAGTGGCAGCTCTCCAATGTGTGCGGACGGGTGGGCCCCAACAGGATTAAAATAACGCAACGATATAGTAGATAGGTTTGGATGGGCCTTACAGGTGTCCTCAAGGATATCTTCCCCTATCTTTTTTGTATTTCCATAGGGTGATTCTGCTGGCTGCAACGGTAAGTCTTCTGACATTGGCTTGTTGTCCAACCTTCCATACACTGTTCTGGAAGAGCTAAAAATAAAATTGGCTCTTTCCTTCTTAATCAGTTCCTGTAATACGTAGATCAATGTCCCAACATTGTTTTCGTAGTACAAAAGTGGTTTTTCAACACTTTCACCAACCGCTTTAGATGCCGCAAAATGAATAACCCCTTCCAAATCCTGGTGCTTTGAAAAGAAATCTTGGACTTTTGATTTTTCCCGAAGGTCGATTTTTTCAAAAGCAGGCTTCATTCCTGTGATTGATTCAATTCCTTCCAGAACATCTATAGAAGAATTGGAAAGATCATCAATTATCACCACATCAAAACCTTCGTTCTGGAGTTCAACAACAGTATGGGAACCGATATACCCCAGGCCTCCGGTTACGACTATTTCCATAGTTATTCCTTCACAAAATTTATGACCAGGTTGGTTATATGCTGAATCTGCTCATCATCCAACTCTGTATGCATCGGAAGAGAAATCACTTCGTTAATTAGCTGGTTAGTGACTCCAAAGTCCTCTTCCTTGTATCGCTCATCTAGATAAGCCTTTTGTTTGTGTAAGGGAACGGGATAATAAACACCACAGGGAACATCATTTGCATTCAAATGTTCTACCAATGCATCTCTTTTGCCATTAAGAATACGCAAAGTGTATTGATGGAAGACATGGCAATCACACGTGTCACAAATTCCATCGCAGTCATTGGTGGTTTTAGGAAGGATAATATTGGCCTGCCCCTTGAGTGCCTCTGAATATTTTTTCGCAGCTTCTCTTCGCTTCTTGTTATAGCTGTCCAGTTTTGGAAGTTTGGCCCTTAGAACAGCGGCTTGAATGGAATCCAATCTTGAGTTGACCCCTACCACATCGTGATAATACCTTTTGTACATACCATGATTTACCATGCCACGAATAGTATGGGCAAGGTCATCATCATTGGTAAAAATGGCACCGCCATCTCCATAGCATCCCAAATTTTTTGATGGAAAAAAAGAGGTTGAAGCCACATGACCCATGGTGCCTGCTTTTTGTTTTGTTCCATCTTTTGAAGTATAGGTAGCGCCTATGGCCTGAGCATTGTCCTCAATAACATACAAATTGTGCTTTTTGGCCAGTTCCATGATTGCATCCATATCTGCACATTGCCCAAACAAATGCACTGGAACTATGGCTTTGGTTCTTGGAGTTATTGCTTTTTCAATGGCTTTGACGTCTATGTTGAACGTATCCGGCTCAACATCCACCAAAACTGGGGTCAAATTTAAGAGCGCAATTACCTCAACTGTTGCCGCAAACGTGAAGTCAGCAGTAATGACCTCATCCCCAGGTTGCAGCCCAAGGCCCATCATACAAATCTGAAGAGCATCGGTCCCATTGGCACAGGGAATCACATGCTTTACACCAAGATAGTCTTCCAGTTCTTTTTGAAAAGCGTGGACATGCGGACCGTTTATAAATGCCGAGGAATTTAAAATTTCACTAATGGAATTGTTCACTTCCGTCTTAATACCTTCATACTGACCTTTAAGGTCAACCATTTGTATTTTTTTCATCCGATTATTTTGATGCTTCAAAATTAAGAAATTAAGATACCATAGCGCCCTATTCTCGAAAGAATGTATTTTAGCGAAATATGTTGGTCCTACGTTTCATCTACAGCCTTTTGATTTCAGTTTCCTGGTTGGCATTGAACATTATTGCAGCCTTCAATCCCAAAATTAGATTGTTTGTTTTAGGACGAAAAAAATCGTTCTCCCAATTAGAGAGCAATATCTCGGGATACGACAAGGTAGTTTGGATGCACGTAGCCTCCTTAGGTGAGTTTGAACAAGGACTGCCCGTACTTGAAAGCATAAGGACAAACTATCCTGATTACAAAATTGTTCTTACGTTCTTTTCTCCCTCTGGTTTCGAGGTGAAAAAAAATACACAAGCCGCAGACCTGGTTGTTTATCTGCCTATGGACACCATCACCAATGCACGAAAATTTATGGATATTGTCCATCCGTCCCTTGCAATTTTTGTGAAGTACGAAATCTGGCCCAATTACCTCAGTGAGTTGAACAAAAGAAAAGTCCCAACCCTTTTGGTCTCTGCTATATTTTCTAAAAGGCAAATATTTTTTAAACCCTTTGGCGGTTTCATGAGAAATGCACTAAAAAGCTTTGCCCATTTTTTTGTTCAGGATGAAACTTCAAAAAAATTGCTCAATTCCATAAGCTTTGAAAATGTAACCGTAAGTGGCGACACCCGTTTTGATAGGGTATCTAAGATTTTGGAACAGAATAACGAATTGTCCTTCATGAACAATTTCAAAGGAGAGTCCATGTGCTTGGTTTCAGGTAGCACGTGGCCAGAAGATGAGAAAATCCTAATTGACTATATCAACTCAGTAAAATCCTCCGTAAAATTTGTCATCGCTCCCCATGAAATAAAACCAACCCATGTTGACAATATCATTGATGCCCTGGACAAAAAGACAGTCTGTTACTCCAAAATGGGCGATTCCAATCTGGAAGATTTTGAAGTTTTGGTGATAGATACCATTGGTCTACTAACCAAAGTTTACAGCTATGCAGACATCGCCTATGTTGGAGGCGGTTTTGCCACTGGACTTCACAATACCCTAGAACCCGCCGTCTATGGAATTCCTGTAATTATTGGCCCCAACTACAAAGGATTTAAGGAAGCAGAAGATCTAGTGGAAAAAGAGGGGATTCTTTCCATATCAGGATCGGAGGAATTTAATACGTTAATGGACAAGTTCATTACCGCTGAGACCGAAAGAGAAAAAACAGGAAAGATCAACAGTGATTATGTGCAAAGCAATAGGGGTGCAACAACGTTAATTTTACAACAAATCAAAACTATTCTTTAACTTTTCCCTAGCTTTGATACAACCAACCAAACACATATGAACAACCGTATTTTTAAGATTTCCATAGCCGCAGCACTGGCAGGATTTCTATTTGGATTTGACACTGTTGTAATCAGTGGAGCCAACCAGCCTATCAAAGAAATTTGGGACACCAATTGGTTTTTAGGTGATTCCATTTTTACTTTTCACGGAATATTTATCATGTCCATGGCATTGTGGGGAACCGTATTGGGGTCTCTTTTTGGAGGCATCCCCTGTGACCGTTTGGGCAGAAAAAAGACACTTTTTTGGATTGGAGTGCTGTACTTCATTTCAGCAGTAGGCTCTGCTGTTGCCGCTGAACCCTACAGCTTTTCATTTTTTAGGTTTATTGGCGGTGTAGGTGTAGGTGCCTCTTCGGTGGCCGCACCCGTCTATATTTCCGAAATCTCCACTGCAGAGAACAGGGGGAGACTTACAGCGTTGTACCAGTTCAATATTGTATTTGGAATATTGATCGCTTTCATTTCCAATTATCTCATAGGAAATCTTTTCGATGAAAATGTTGCTTGGCGATGGATGCTGGGCATAGAAGGTTTACCGGCTTTGATCTACACACTGTTGGTGGTTAGAATTCCAAATAGTCCAAGATGGCTTCTTTTAAAGAATCGTGAAGAATCAGTGGTAATCAAATCCCTCACCCTTTTGGGAATTGACCCTGATAAAGCCTCTTCTCACCTTGCCCAGATTAAGGCTGCCATACAAGAGACGGCCGAAAAGGAAAAGGACAAACTCTTTTCTGGCAAATACAACAAATCATTGATTCTGGCTTTTTTGATTGCATTCTTCAATCAATTATCGGGTATAAACTTTGTTCTATACTATGCCCCGGAGATACTTGAACGGGCAGGGTTGGCCTCGGGCGAATCGCTTTTCAGTTCTATTTCAATAGGATTCATCAACCTGATTTTCACATTTGTCGGTATAGCCCTTATAGACAAGCTGGGGCGTAAACAACTCATGTACATTGGCTCTGTTGGCTATATTTTGAGCTTGGCCATGGTGGGTTGGTGTTTTTATACCGGAGCAAGTTCCGTTCTGTTGCTAATCTTCATTCTTGTTTTTATTGCTTCACACGCCGTGGGACAAGGATCTGTGATTTGGGTTTTCATTTCTGAAGTATTCCCCAATAAAGTCCGCTCGTACGGACAGTCCTGGGGAACTGGGACCCACTGGGTATTTGCCGCACTGATTACCTTATTGACCCCAACTTTTCTGGATTCGGAAATTGGAATCTTCAAGGATAATCCTTGGCCAATTTTCATTTTCTTTTCTTTTATGATGGTGCTTCAATTGCTCTGGGTATTCTTTATGATGCCAGAGACCAAGGGAAAAAGTCTAGAGGAATTGGGCAAACTTCTGAGTTCCAAAAAAGGAAAAAAGGACAAGTAGGTACATCACATGCCCAAAAGATAGCTTTTAATCGAATATCGAAGTTTGATTTACCTTCGGTACGTGAATAATTCCGTACATTGAAAGGAAATTACACTATTATGTCTAATGAAATATCTTTTGGCAACAAAATGATGGTTGCCTTTCTGCGGTTCATGGTAATTGTTCTGATTCTTATACTGATTGCAATTCCAGTTTGTATACTACTGGATTTAGTTGGGATTATTCAATAGATGCCAATTTTCAGCTTCTTAAATAGCTGTTTCCAATCAATTAAAAAATTACATCTTGTTCAGACATTGCCCCAGTGATCAGCTTGAGGTACGTATCAATAGCTTTGTCCATGTTAGCGGGTTCCATTACCTCTAGATTTCCCCTCCAGATCAACTCCCTTTCTTTACCCACGCATATGCAGTACAATGAAGTTTCTACATGGTACAAATTGAAGGTTTCATAATAACCAGGGTCGTAGTAAATGTCCTGATGCTCTAAATAATCACTGCTGAAACGGGTAAACATTGCATCAATATTGTTCATGCGCTCCCTAAAGGTTCTTCTATTTTCGGTTCCAACCACTTTGGTGAACAAAATAGCATCAAAACCTTTGTCCAGCAATTGCTGTTCCACCTCTGTCAGCTCGTCTTCTGATTTTTCAGAAGAAGTAAACTCTACATCAAAAAGATCAATGCTGCGCATGGCCTCTACGCCATTATCGCTGAACTTTTGTACGAGACGTGTCTCGAAATCGACTCTTACGTTCTCGTCCTGCGCCATACCCACTACAAGCACTTTATAAGCATCAAACAAAACTATTTCCGGATTTTTCCAGGTGCTGACGAGCTTGGTGGAAGAGCAGCTCATCAGTAATAGAAATAGAATGGATATGACTTTAGGTTTCATCGAAAATTAGTTTAATAGTTCATGCGCAGCCAATGATCTTGGTCTATCTAATGTGTGGCAAACGTTCCTTGGCGTTTTTCCAATTGACGTTTGAGTTCACTAATGGTCTCTGCCAGTGCTTTTTCAAAATCATTTGTCCTTGCCTTGGCAAAAAGCCGTGGGCCAGGAGCACTTAGCTCAATCTCACAAATCTTGTCCATACCCGTCTTATCATTCTCCAGTTTGAAAAGTACGTTGGCCTTGATCACCCAACTGTATTTCTCCCCCAGCTTGTCCAGCTTTTTCATTAGTATTTGACTTAATGATTCACTAGCCTTCATTTTTTGATATTGAACATGTACTTCCATGATAATTGTTTTGATTTATATCAAAGCTAACTCAGTAAAAAAAGAAATTAAATGACATAAGTCATTCTTAACCCATGAAAAATGGTTGGCCCGTACTCTGTAGTACCGAGAACCAGAATTCACCCTCCAAATCAATTTTCTTTCTTTTCTTGGTTACTTCGGAAATTGGTATGTAAACGTATTGATTGTTGACCTTACAGGCCATGAATTTGGTTTTTCCGGCCATAGCTCCATGTACGGCATGGTAGGCCAGTCTATTGGTGTACACACTATCGCCCGAGTTGGCCGGTGCACTTCTTACAATATAGCTAGGATCAATGTACTTTATGGTAATATCCTTATCCGCAAAGTGTTCTTCTATCTTAGCTTTTAAAAAGAGTCCGATATCTGAATGTTTTATGTTTCCCGAGGCATCTTTAACGGTACTTTTTTCTTCAAAGAGATGTTGTCCTGCCCCCTCGGCAACAACAATAAGCGCATGCTTTTTGCGCACCAAGCGTGCCTCAAGAGCTTTTAGGAAACCATTTTCGCCTTCTAGGGAAAAATCCATTTCGGGAATTAGCACAAAATTTACCACCGGCATGGCCAATGCCGCCGAAGCAGCAATAAAACCACTATCTCTTCCCATTAGCTTCACAATGGCAATACCATTATAGGCTCCGGTAGCTTCATTGTGGGCATCTCGGATTATGGGACTAGCCACATCAAAAGCTGTTTCAAACCCAAAGGATTCATCAATAAGGTCAATATCATTATCAATGGTCTTGGGTATGCCAACCACACTGATCTGTGCGTTTCTTTTCTTGATTTCCTCCCCTATGGCATTAACTCCTTTTAAGGTGCCATCTCCTCCAATTGCAAACAACATATCCACATTGTTGGCTTCCAAAGTATCTACCATAATGGACACATCTTGCCCTCCTCTGGAAGAACCTAAAAATGTTCCTCCAAACTGATGGATCTCTTTTACATTATCGGGTGACAGCTCTACTAATTTGTGTCCTTTTTCAGGATTGAGGCCTTCGTACCCATATGGGACACCTATGATTCGTTTTACCCCATAAAAGTAATGGAGCGCCATAACCACTCCCCTGATTACATTGTTAATACCGGGACATAGTCCCCCGCAGGTTACAATAGCGGCGGTCACTTTTTTAGGGTCATAGAAAATATCTTGTCTGGGGCCCGCCTTCTCCAAGCTTGGAGGTTCTTCGCCTGTATGTAAAATTTGGTTGTAATGTTCCAAGGAAAGGTCTAGGACCAATCTATCGGAATCTTTGATAAAATTGAAGATTTTATCTCCCCTGACAGTGCTTAACTGCAGGGGAGATTTAAATTTGGGTTCTCCAAGTTGTTCTATTCGGAACATATTCTTGTTATGATTTTACATGTGATCCATCTCGTGATGCGCATCAATTAGTGGACCTCCGTTCAAAATTTCCTCTGATGATTCGCTAGCAAATTTATCAAAGTTAATGTGGAATGAGTGTGCCAATTGAATTGCTTTACTAATGTAAGCACCTTTTTGCAGCCATGTATTCATTGGATCTAAAATTTCGCTTGGAACACCTGGGCAGTATTTTGGCATATGCAAACCAAAGATTGGATGTGTTTCATAATCAACTTGATCAAGTTCACCTTCTAGAATGGCAGAAATCATTGCTCTTGTGTATTTAAGCTTGATTCTAGAACCAACTCCGTAAGGGCCACCACTCCAACCTGTGTTGATCAACCATACATTTACACCAGCTTCTTGCATTTTTTTACTCAACATCTCAGCATAAACTGCTGGGTGCAATGGCATAAATGGCTCACCAAAACAAGCAGAGAACGAAGGTACCGGCTCGTTAATACCTGCCTCTGTACCAGCAACTTTAGCTGTATAACCAGAGATAAAGTGGTATGCTGCTTGACCTGGGGTTAATTTAGATACTGGAGGTAATACACCAAAAGCATCACAAGTTAAGAAGAAGATGTTCTTTGGATTGGATGCATATGATGGTGTCTGTAAGTTATCAATATGATCCAATGGATAGCTTACCCTTGTGTTCAAGGTAATTGAACTGTCAAAAAAGTCTACCTCTTTAGTGCCTTCTTTAAACACAACATTTTCAAGAAGTGCTCCAGGACGAATAGCTCTGTAAATGTCCGGTTCTTTTTCTTCTGTAAGGTCAATTACTTTTGCGTAACATCCGCCTTCAAAATTGAAAATGGTGTCTTCAGCTGTCCAACCATGTTCATCATCACCAATCAATTTTCTGTTAGGATCGGCGGAAAGGGTTGTTTTACCAGTACCAGAAAGTCCAAAATAAATAGCGGTATCACCTTTTTCACCAACGTTTGCAGAACAGTGCATTGGCAATACATCTTTTTCCACAGGTAGAATAAAATTCAAGGCAGTAAAAATACCTTTCTTCATCTCACCTGGGTATTCAGAACCACCAACCAAGGCTATTTTTCTTGAATAATCAAGAATGGAAAAGTTACCTGCAATAATGCCATACTCTTTTGGATCAGGGCACTCATAACCAGGAGCACAAAGCACCAACCATTCTTCTTCAAAATCTTTAAGTTCTTCCTCGTTTAATCCGATGAACATATTTTTTAAGAAGTAATTTGACCAAGGAAACTCAGTAACGCTTCTTACATTGGTTTGATATCTTGGATCAGCACAAACCGCTGCATCACGAACATAAATCTCTTTACCAGACAAGTATTTAACTATCTCACCTCTAAGTCTGTCAAAATTCTCAGGAGAAATCGGTTTGTTGATACGTCCCCACCAGATTTTATCTTTGGTATAATCGTCTTTTACCAAAAAACGATCTTTAGGAGAACGTCCAGTGAATTTCCCGGTATTGATAGCCAATGTTCCGTTTTCTGACTCTACGCCCATTCCTTTTTCTACGGTAATCTTCTGTAATGTTTCGGGATCAAGATTCCAATGCACTTGAGCATCTTTTATCCCATACTTTTCTAAGTTTTTCGTGTTGTCCATAACTGTACTCATTCTAATATTAATTTTCAAGGTTGTTTTAAAATTTCCAAATTAAAGGCACCAAAAACACGGTTGCCACAAAAAATAACAACAATAAAGGCCCACCTACCCTTACGTAGTCTGTAAACTTATACCCGCCCGCAGACATGACCATTGCATTGGTTGTTGTGCCCACAGGGGTTAAAAATGCTGTCGATGCGCTTATTGCCACCGTAATCAAAAATGGTTTTGGCGATACTCCAAGAGAGGTTGCAGCAATCAGGGCTATAGGCGCCATTAAAACTGCAGTCGCCGAATTGTTAATCGTTTGGCTCAAAATCGTGGTCAATAAGAAAATTCCACCCAAAAGAGCCACAGGGTGCCATTTACCCAAACTCTCTACCAAACCATTGGCTGCTTCTTGAGCTACCCCAGTTTTTTGTAGTGCTATACCCATTGGTATCATGGCCGCTATCATTACCACACTCGTCCAACTAATCCCTTTATAAGCTTTTGAAATTGGCACACAACGGGTTAACATCATTATACCTGCACATACCAGGGCTGCTATTGCACCTGGCAGAATCTTGAACACAAGAAATAGAATCATCAGCACCAAGGTTCCCAAAGCAATATAACTTCGCGGTGTAAGCTTGGCTACATTTTTTGACATTGCCTCTGGACTACCAATGATTACCACATTTTCGTAGAGAGACTTAAGGTTTTCAATATTTTCCCAAGGCCCCCTGATTATAAATGCATCTCCTGCCTCAATCTTTATTTTACCTTTTAAAGGTCTACTCTTACGTGACGCAGCCAATAACTGCACGCCTGATTTTTTCAGGTAATGGCCTAGATTAAATATTCTTCCCACAAAAACTGATTTAGGCGTAATCAGCATTTCTGCCATTCCCACCTCTTGGGTAATAAATTCTTCTTTTAACACATCTGATTCGGGGGGTGTTGGAATCACGCCCAACCTAAAGGTTCTTATCAATTTATCAATATCACCAGGCTCTCCTTTAACCGTTAAAATATCATGATATCGCATTTCGGTTTCAGGATCGGGCAACTCAACAAATAAGGGTACCTTTTGTTGAAGAGGACTGGGATGCCTTCTTCTCAAACGCATTATTGATACTTTATAATCTTCCTCAAAGCTCCAATCACCAATTTTCGTATTGATAAGCCGCGACATGGAACGAATTCGTAATCGATATAAGTTATCACCTATACTATAATCCTCAATCCATTTATACATTTCAGCGTCTAGGTCAGCAGGCTTATTCAGGGTTTTACGCTCTGGCAACAATCTATAGCCTACATACCTGAAATACACTATTGCAATAATTAGTAAGGGTAGGCCTATTAGGGTAAATTCAAAAAATGAAAATCCTTCAAAACCATTTTCTGCCAGCGTGTTACTTACAATAATGTTTGGTGGCGTACCTGTTAATGTGAGCAATCCTCCAGTATTAGACCCAAATGCAACAGGCATCAGTAATTTTGAAGGTAATGTTCCCGCGCTCCAAGCTGCCGATACTGTAACTGGCAACAGCGCTGCTACCGTACCTGTATTGCTCACCAAACCTGAAAGAACACTTGCTCCCATAGTTACTATTATTAATAGTTTAGGAACACTTTTACCTGCCCATTCCACAAATCGTCGACCCGCCAAGGCGGTCCAACCTGTTCTCGCCAAACCCTCACCTATTATGAATAATGCTGCAATCATTATTACTGTCGGGTTACTAAAACCGCTCAATGATTCCTGAAGGTTTATAATACCTGAAAGGTATAAAGCGAGCATTGATATAATCGCTACGACATCTGGTGGAAATTTGCCCCACACGAAGAGAACAATTGTAATACCCAAAATGATTAGCAGTGGCAGCATGCCTTTTATAGTATATGGGTTATCAGTCTAAAGTCAACACAGGAATTTCAGAATGCAAAGTCAGTAATTGGGTCAATCTGCCCTCTGACGGTGTACTCTTTTGTGCATGGTTTCTGGGCAGAATGACCAACATATCAATGTTCTTTTCATTGATATATTCCAAAATACCCTCTTCCACATCTTGATTTTTACTAAAGGAATGCTCTACATAAAAATGTTCCAGATAGTATTCCAATAGGTTTTCCGTGCTGTCAACTACAGACTCTTCGGCATATACTGACTCCTTATATATGGTCAGTACATGGACTCTTGAGTCAAAGGTTCGGGCCACATCCAATAGCGTGCCCAAAACTTCCCGGTCTTCAATTTCTTCTTTACCAAGTACCAATGCTATATCCTTGGGTTGTTTTATTTCACATCCAAAGGGCACAGATATTACAGGGCAATTGGCCCCCAAAACCAGTTTAGAGGTATTGGTAATGGCCTCATCTGTAACTTTGTCCCCCATGGTTCCCATTAAAACCAAATCAATATTTTGATCCTTCCTTACCGAAAGGATGGATTCTATTACATTTCCTGTGGTAGTAATAAACTCAGGGGCCTTTTTGGCCTTTTTCTGAAATGACCTCACCACTTTGGCAAAGTCCATTTTCAACATGTTTTCCTCAGATTCTGCTGTGGGCATTGCCGCTACATAGAGCGCCAAAATATCCACAGGTCGATTTGGTCCTACGTAATTGATCGCATACTGTAATGCATTGACAGATGCTTCAGAAAAATCGAAAGGAACCAAAATCTTTTTAATGTTGCTCATACCCATAAAATTTAGCTTGTTAAACTCTACGATCCAAAATTAGAACCGCCCTATAACCTAAAATATGACAGAAATCAGTTTTGGATTGTTTCATTACAGTATATAAAAATATATTGCCTTTTACCAGCCCACAACGTTAATTTTTAAAGGCCTTATGGTTATCTTTATCAAAGGCAATCAAAATATAACACGAGCTATGAAAATTGTTATAGGAGTAGACATAGGAGGTACAAAAACCAAAATTGGGTTGGTTGACCAACATGGAAAATGCCATGCCAAGACTTTTTTTAGAACAAGGGAATATCCTGAGCTGGAATCGTTTTTGGACAAAATAAAAAGCACCTCCGATGAACTTATAGAAAGTTTGGAAGGCGAAGTCTCTGTATTGGGGTGCGGAATTGGTGCTCCAAATGCCTCCAGTAAAAATGGAACCATTGAAAATGCCAGTAACTTGGTCTGGAAAGAATCGGTACCCATTCTTGAAAAACTAAAACTTAGAATGCCCATGCCCATGCGCATCATGAACGATGCAAGCGCTGCAGCCTTAGGTGAAATGTTGTTTGGAGGGGCAAACAAAATGAAAGACTTTATAGTCATTACTTTGGGTACCGGTTTTGGGGCTGGCATAGTCGCCAACGGACAATTAATTGATGGCTATGATGGTTTTGCCGGTGAACTTGGCCATGTGGACATGACCATTGGTGATGGCCGATTAACCGGACTCGGAGTAAAAGGAGGACTTGAGGCTTATGTTTCGGCCACTGGATTAAAACGGACCATAATGTATATGTTGAGCAAGTATATGACCGAGAGTCGGTTTAGAAATATTGCTTACAACGACCTTCATGGAGAAGACATCACTAAAGCTGCTGAAGAGGGTGATGAAATAGCCTTAATGGCCTTTGACTATACTGCAAGGATAATGGCTCTGGCACTGGCAAACTTCACGGCTTTCACACAACCTGAAGCTTTCATTCTCATGGGAGGACTCACCAATAGTGGAAAATGGATTCTGGAACCACTTGAGGGATATTTTAATGAATATTTGCTCGATGTGTACAAAGGAAAAGTCAAAATTCTCAAGTCTGGAATGCATGGCAAGACCGCAGCAATATGCGGAGCGGCAGCTCTTATTTGGGAAACCCAGGAGCATTGATGTCTACCCTATTTTGATACATTTTCCATAAATTATTTCCATAAATGATAAGTATCATATTATACTAAAAGTATTGAGGCAAAACTTTGTACCCAATCTTCAGAAACCATATTCATATGGGACGTACAAAGTATTTTACTGTTTTGTTTGTCTTATTTTTTTTGATTGCCCCAGGTCTTAAAAACACTTCTTACGGCCAAATGGAAAATGAAGGCCATCCAGGGTCATGGACAGTAATTTCAGGGAATGCTGACCTACATGAGGATTGGAGCATTCCCTTGGTGTGCCTTATGAAGCATAACGATGTGTTGGACCAATACGGTTTTTCCTTTGTTAGGACCGGGGTTACCCGTCAGCTTAGTAGATCATCAAAATTAACAGCGGGAATCTCTTTCTTTAATTCCAGCGTTTATGGAGAGAACGAAAGCATCAAAAATTCATCGCAGCTTTGGTTCTATGGGGAATACGTCTTTAATCTCAATCTTAGAAAGGATGTTCTTGCTCAGCGTTTTCGATGGGAAAACCGCAGGACCCTAAATTCCGAAGATGCCAACCATAACAATAGGATTCGATATCGCCTCCAATACATAAAACCAATTAGTAGTAACATATATATAAGATCGTTCAATGAATTGTTCCTAATCGTTGAAGGTTCCTCTTTTGATCAGAATAGATTTTACATCGGTGTTGGCCAAAGACTGACCAAATCCCTAAAATTGGATTTGGGGTACATGAAACGTCATTTGAAAGCTTCCAGTGAAGATATGATAAGAATGGAACTTACATTCTCTCTGGATCTGACCAAAAATGACCTTGCTCAGCATTCACAATAGAAATCTTAAAAAAAATGGGATAAAGGATAACCTGACGATTATCATGTTTTTTGATTAGGGACATATCTAACTTTATTTCAACAAAATAAGAAAAGTCATGAAACCCAAAAAGAATCCCAATGTAGACGTAGGTAGAAATAGTAGCCTATACTTCATGATAGGCCTTACTGTAATTTTATTTGTTACCTGGCAATCTTTCGAATTGAAGACCTATGAGAAAGACACTTTGGTATCTGAAGTTCTTGAAGTAAC
This sequence comes from Flagellimonas nanhaiensis, assembly GCF_003382275.1. GTDB lineage: Bacteria > Bacteroidota > Bacteroidia > Flavobacteriales > Flavobacteriaceae > Flagellimonas > Flagellimonas nanhaiensis. Next base: position 94,768 of record NZ_QTJX01000003.1, on the reverse strand, counting down.
AGATGATCTTGATGAGGAAGTGCCAGTGACCGAAATGATTCGGACCCCCCCACCTCCACCTCCACCATCTGCACCAGATGTAATTGAAATAGTGGAAGATGTAGAAGATGTAGAAGAGACCGTTATTGAGAGTACCGAAAGTAGTCAGGACGTATATGTGGAAGACGTAGTTGTTAATGTGGATGATGTGGAAGTGGATGAAGTAGAGGATGATGTTGTTGTTCCGTTTGCTATTATTGAGTACGTTCCCGTATTCCCTGGATGCGAGGTTTACGAATCCCAAGCCGATCGTAAAGAATGTTTTAACCAAAAGGTTCAAGAACATATTAGGAAAAACTTCAAGTATCCACCAGCTGCATTGGATATGGGAATCACCGGTAAGGTCTTTGTCCAGTTTGTTATCAACTCAAAGGGCCAAGTAACCGAGATCAGACAAAGAGGACCAGACCGTCTTTTGGAGCAAGAAGCTGTGAGAATCATCTCTACCTTACCACAGGTAAAACCAGGTGTACAGCGCGGTAAGCCTGTAAAGGTTAAATACAGTATTCCAATACACTTTGTGATGAAATAAATTTCAAGAAGTAAAAGGTCCAAGTTTTTAACTTGGACCTTTTTTATTTAAACCATTCTGTATTGGAATATTCCCTAGTCTTTGATGCGGTCTCACGGCTCTTTACCACCAAATGGGTACTATTGAATTGCCTGGCCCTATATCCAAGAAGGTGGAAGAAGGATTTGGCCAAGAAACGTGCGATACGTTGATCCACCACCATTGCATCTTTTTTAATGGACTTCCAGTTGACACCTGGCAGTCTCACCAAGAGGTGATCCACCTTGAACCTTCTCAACCCTTTTGACATCCACAACAGTATTTTTGGTATAGGCCTTATAAAATAGAAGCCCTCTTTTCCCTGTTCCTGGTACAGTGGCATAAAAATCTGCCTTTTACTCTCTGTTGTCAAGATTTCCCCATTGCTCATGGCAATTTCAATTCCCTTGGGAATTTCCTGAAAGTTGATAAATCCAGGCAGCATTTTAAACTGATTGCCCACTGTGATATCGTGCTGGTAATAGATTTCATAGAATTTGTCCGACACCTCACTGGATTTCAAAACCTTGTTTCTAAGCACAATCTTCTCGTTCTTGGAACTGGGAACAGCACTTGTGATGGCCAGGGTGTAGCGAATGAAGTCCATACTATTTTTTATGGCCTTAATATCATCGTGCCTTCCACTTTCATATCCCAGGGACACATACCCTAGTTCATTAATAAAGCTCAACAATGCTCCTTCCAAATACTCTTCAATACCCAATATGGTCGGCAATGGATAGTTAGAGGCATATTTCCTGTTCAACAAACTATCATTTAGAACAATAAATGGTGAGGTGTCACTGGAAGTGGTGTGCAAATCGATAAAATAAAAGGGAGGACGGCCATCTTTCAAAATTTGTTTCAAGGTATTGTAGAGCTCCAAAAGCTCTTTTTCTTCAACACCAGGAACTTCTTTACTTCCCATGCTCTCAATCTTCTCAGGAAACCATATTCTGTTCAAATCCTGTTCTTGAAATCGAACTCTTTTCTCCAAGGCACCAAGATTCCCGGCAATGGCATAGACCTCCCCATGAATGGCCGCTTCGTTAATCTTCAACTCCTGCATTACATGTTTTAGAGCGAACACCCCTGCAGGTTCATTTCCGTGAATCCCAGCAAAAAATACCAGGGTAGGACCTTCTTTTTCTCCTTGAAAATGGTCAATGATACGTTCAATATCCAATGTTTCGGAAAGGGCTTCGCTATAGACTTTGGACATGTTTATAAATCAACTTTACTGATTATACCCACCAAATTGGAGCCTGAGCACACAGGCAAACATCCTATTTGATAATCTGCCATTAACTTCTTTGCAGTGGTAATTTTTGTTCTTGGACGTACGGTGACTACTTTCTTTATCATAATTTCCGACACGCGAACATTGTGGTTGTTCTTTATTTTGCCCAAATCTTCAATATGACTCCATGTCAAAAGTCCCACGAGTTCACCTTTGTTATTTTCTACCGGTAAATGGTGGATATTGTTCCATTTCATGATTGCTGTGGCCAAATTGGCAAAGTCATCTTCTTGGAGCTTTAAAAGTTTGGTGGACATAATCTGACCTACCCATTTAAAGGATTCCTTGATTTCATCAGTTTCGGTAATCAATGGCCATTCATGAACTGGTAAACCTGTCTGTTGATTTTCATACATTGCCTTTGTCATTTGAACAACGGCACTATCCGGCTTCATTTGTTTTTTTAGCTTTCTATAGTTCTTCACTTGCCACTCTGCACCAGAACTTAATTTGGTTCGCGCCTCAATTATGCCCAACAACCTTTCAATATCCTTTTCATCCACATTTCTCTTTTTAAGGCCGTCATACGCAATGGGCAGAAGCTCCTCAAGAACAAGTTTTTGTAAGGGCATTGGTTGGTTCAACCACGAGAACACAGTTTTTCTGCCATTGATAGCTGCTCGTATAAAATTGAGCTTTGCCTCCCTAAAGTCCATAATGTTGGACATGTCATCATATTTTTCTGGTCTGCCCACCATTAATCCCACCCAAAAGGCAAAGTTGGCCATTTCATCAATTACTGATGGCCCTGAAGGGATATATCGATTTTCTATACGCAAGTGGGGTTTTCCATTGCCCACACCGTAACATGGTCGGTTCCATCTGTAAACCGTTCCGTTGAACAAGCCGAGAGCCTCAAGTTTTGGGATAGCTCCATTTTCCAATATCTGCAAAGAATTATGGGTTATGGGTTTGGTCAACATTATTCTATGGGTGGAAATGTCCTCCTTGAAAATATCAGTAACCGTTTCATGTTGCCAATGCTGCCCAAAACCTACTCTGGGAACTTGTTCCCTCAAAGCGTTTATCCACTTTCTTGTGTCCAAACTCTGTTGAAAAAGGGCAATACGAGTTTCTTTCCAGAGTTCCCTGCCCATTAAATAGGGAGAATTACAGCACACCCCTAAAACTGGACCTGCAATGGCTTGCGCCCAGTTATAACTTTTTATGAAATCGTATGATGGAATCTGGAGGTGCAACTGAAAACTGGTGTTACAAGCTTCAAAAAGCACGGAATCATGGTAGAGGGACAATTCATCCACTCCTTGAATCTTGATTCGAAAATCATCGCCATGCCAATCCTTTAGAACCTCATTGATTTTATAATACCTGGGAATCGGAGTCATATACTCCATCTCCATTTCCGCTTTACTTATAGTAGGAAGGATTCCTGCAAGCAAAATCCGCATATCCAGCTTTTCGGCCTTTGTTTTTGCTTTGTCAAGGAATTCCAAAAGTTGTTTTTCTACCTTGCCAAAACACCCTTTTGTAAGCGTGAAGGGATCTAGATTTGCTTCTATGTTATAGCTCGCCAGTTCAGTAGTAAAGTGCGGGTCATCTATTTCCTTTAATAAAGACATTGACCTTCCGGCAGGCCTAAAATCATTATCAATCAAGCACATTTCCTGTTCCGCCCCTATTCGGGTGATATCATCCTCAATGAGTCCTTGATCAACAAGGATCTCCAACGCCTTTACATCATCAATAAGGTTTTGAACAAACGCAATGCGCTCTTTTTCATCAAATTTACTTTGTGCAATACGCTCTCCCATTCTATTAGGAAATTATAGATATTTAAATCTACAAAGCTGGTAATTCTTAAAACATGATAGTTGTCATACCCCAAGCTAGACCATTAACTGACAATTATCATGTTTTTTGTTGGGAGGCAATCCTAATTTTGACTTACATAGGTATGAAGCGATTATGTGTGATCTTGTTCAAAAATACAATGTTCCAGGGCCACGGTACACTAGTTACCCCACGGTACCCTATTGGGACTTGAATACTTTTTCCGGAGAACTCTGGAAATCAACCGTTGTAAAAGCCTTTCAAGAAAGTGAAGAAGAAGGAATCAGTTTATATATCCATCTTCCCTTTTGTGAAAGTCTATGTACTTTTTGTGGATGCCATAAACGCATCACCAAAAGACACGAGTTGGAACAACCTTATATAGTATCCGTTCTTAAAGAATGGAGATTATATTGTGACCTTTTTGAATCCAGACCTACCATAAAGGAACTACATCTAGGAGGTGGTACTCCAACATTTTTCTCTCCCGAGCATCTAAAAATGCTCATTGAGGGAATCTTGGAATTGGCCGATATGGACAAAAACCCAGAGTTCAGTTTTGAAGGTCATCCCAACAACACTACCAAAGCGCACCTAAGGGCACTTTATGATGTTGGGTTCCGGAGAGTTTGTTTTGGCGTTCAGGATTACAATGAAACGGTACAAAAAGCCATCAATAGAATACAACCTTTTGAGCATGTTGAACAGGTGACCCAATGGGCTAGGGAAATAGGTTATACCTCAGTTGGCCATGACATCATCTATGGACTCCCGTTTCAAACCAGCTCAGATGTTGAAAACACCCTGTTGAAAACAAATGCCTTGAGACCGGATAGGATTGCTTTTTACAGTTATGCCCATGTTCCATGGATAAAAGGAAACGGGCAAAGGGGATACAATGAAGATGACCTTCCTTCCTCAACTGAAAAAAAGACACAATATGAGATGGGCAAGAAGATGCTTGCCGAATTTGGATATAAAGATGTGGGGATGGATCATTTTGCACTCCCTACCGACAATCTCTACCATGCGCTGGTAGATGGTTCTTTGCATAGAAACTTCATGGGGTATACGCCCAGTAAGACCAAATTAATGATTGGTTTAGGAGTTTCCAGTATTGGAGACAGTTGGTATGGTTTTGCACAAAATGTAAAAAGCCTTGATGAATACGAACATTTGGTCAACAGCGGAGTCATCCCAATCTTTAGGGGACATATTTTGACCCAAGAAGACCAGATTCTTAGAAAGCATATCCTGAACATCATGTGCCAGTTTGAAACCCACTGGGGTAAAAATGAGATTGAATCAGTGGATTTTGACAGGATTATTGAAAACCTGACCGAAATGCAATCGGATGGTTTGGTTGAAATAGGCGCAGATTATATCAAAGTTACGAGCAAGGGCAGGCCTTTTGTGAGAAACATCAGCATGGCTTTTGATCTAAAACTATATCGAAAAAAACCTGAAACCCGAATATTTTCCATGACAGTTTAACCTTAAAACAAGAAACAAATGAAAAACATCATTGTACCCATAGACTTTTCGGAACAGTCTGAAAATGCTCTTAAAGTAGCTGCTACTTTAGCCAAAGATCACGATGCCTCATTGTATGTGCTCCACATGTTGGAACTTTCTCCGGCCATTATGAGCGAGTCTGGCTATGTGTCCCAGGAACAAGTGGTCCACCTGCTCAAAATTGGTGAAAAGCGATTTACCGATTTCCTGGACAAACCTTACCTAAAAGGTGTCAAAATAGTTCCCATCATCAAACACTATAAAGTGTTCAGTGAGGTGAACGATATAGCTGAAAAACACGATGCAGACCTAGTAGTTATGGGGTCCCATGGTACAGATGGTCTACAAGAAATCTTCATAGGGTCCAACACGGAGCGTGTTGTGAGAAACTCAGACATTCCTGTTTTGGTAATCAAAGGAGAGGTAGACAAATTTGAACCTAAACACTTTGTTTTTGCCTGTGATTTCCAAGAAGAAAATGTTCCTGCTTTGCACAAGGCACTAAAGATGTCGAAACTCCTTAAATCAGAATTGCTTCCGGTATATGTAAACACCCCAGGGGATGAATTTCTAAGTGCCAATGATGCCAATGCCAAAATCTCCAAATTCTTGGATGCTGCAGGATTGGGTATGGAAGTAAAAATCTATGATGATTATACTGTTGAAAAAGGAGTGCTCAACTACAGTGATGCTGTTAATGCCGATCTTATTGGTATACCCACACACGGTAGAAAAGGGCTGTCCCATTTCTTTATGGGAAGTATTGGCGAGGATATTGCCAATCACTCCAAAGCCCCAGTAATTACATTTAAAATCTAGTTGATTGCGTTTTTGATTGGTTTAATGCAATGAAAGAAGGGAGGCTTAACAACCTCCCTTTTTTTTGTCGTTACATAATTTGTTATTCCTTAAATCTCTCATGGACTTTTCTGTCCAGCGCTTCCCTATGATCTGGATGCGCAATGGATGTTAGGGCCATTGCTCTCTGACGCATATTTTTACCAAAAAGATTTACAACGCCGTATTCTGTGGCCACATAATGCATATGTGCCCGTGTTGTGGTCACGCCTGCACCTTCTTTTAGGAAAGGAACAATTTTAGAAGTTCCTTTTTTGGTAGTCGATGACATGGCAATGATAGGCTTACCTCCTTTAGACAATGAAGCTCCGCGGATGAAATCCATTTGGCCACCTACACCAGAAAAATGGTATCCTCCAATGGTATCTGCACAAACTTGGCCTGTGAGGTCAATTTCTATAGCACTGTTAATTGCCGTCACTTTTGGATTTCTTCGAATCCTGGAAGTTTCATTGGTATAACCAGAATCCCTAAAATCGCATATGGGGTTATCATCAACGAAATCATATAGTTTTTGTGATCCAACGGCAAAACAGCTCACTATTTTGCCCCGCTTAACCGTCTTTTCTTTTCCGTTGATCACCCCACTGGCCAACAAAGGCAGCACCCCGTCTGAAAACATTTCGGTATGGATACCAAGGTTTTTGTGATTCCCTAGGTTGGTGAGGACAGCATCAGGTATGTTCCCAATTCCCATTTGAAGGGTTGCTCCATCATCAATCAAGGAAGCCACATGTTTCCCAATCTCATGCTCTATCTCGGAGATTTCTGAGGGTTCGTGTTGGTGAATGGGTCTATCCACCTCAACGGCGTAAACTATTTCATCAACGTGTACAATTCCGGTACCATGTGTTCTGGGTACCATTGGATTTATCTGGGCCACGATTTTTTTTGCGGTTCTCACCGCAGGGAGGGCCACGTCCACCGATACTCCCAATGAACAATATCCATGTTTGTCTGGAGGTGAAACTTGCACAAAGGCTACGTCCAATGGAAGATATCCATCAATGAAAAGCCGTGGTATCTCACTCAAAAAAATGGGAATGTAATCGCCATGGGAACTATTGACCCATTTCCTTACATTACCCCCTACAAAACAAGAGTTAAGGTTAAAAGCTTTATGGTAAGGCTCCTGCGTGTACAAGGCCTCCCCCTCTGTATGGATGGAGATAATTTCTACATTTTCAAGTTCATTATATCGCTGACACAATCCGTCTATAAGTTCATTTGGGGTCATAGCCGCTCCTTGGAAGAAAACCCGGTCACCAGGTTTTACTATAGAGACAGCTTCTTCAATGTTTGTTATTTTCATGTTTTCTTGGCTAATCTACTGCTATAAAAATAAGAAGGATCATCATTGTTGACAATCCTTCCTGAAGTTTAAGGATTAAATCATTGTTAATTGTTCATTATTCTACCCATACCGCAACTCACAAAAGACTTTGCCTTAGCGGATATGGAATTTGGATCGTCGATGGCGGGGTAACCCATACTTTTCAATGATTCCTTGACTTTGGTCATCTCCTGTTCGGATTCAGCTTCAAAAGAAACCTCACCCTTCTCAATTTCGACCTCTACCTTGGAAACCCCTTCCAATTTTTCAAGATTTTTTTTGATGGTATTGGCACAACCACCACATTTTAAATTCTGTACTATTATCTGTGTTGTCATTGTATTAAAGCATTGTTTTAGGTTCAATGAATCTTGAAACTTCCACATTTTTGGTCTTGATATCAGCAAAACCTCCGGCTACATCCACAAAATTCTCCCAACCTCTTTGTTTTAGAATAGAAGCCGCGATCATACTTCTATACCCTCCGGCACAATGAAGCACAAATTCATTGTCCTTTGGAAATTCGGCCAAATGTTGATTGATCACATTTAATGGAATGTTGACCGCTCCAATTACGTGTTCAGAGTCAAATTCACTTTTCTTTCTAACATCTATTACCAAAGGTCGGCTGTCATTATATGCTAAAGCAAACTCATCGGCGTTCATACGTTGTATTCTATCAATTTCCTTTCCTGCCTTTTTCCAACTCTCAAAGCCATTTTCCAAATAACCCAAGGTCTTGTCGTATCCAACCCTGGACAAACGAATAATGGCCTCTTCTTCTTTACCTGGTTCGCAGACCAATAGGATTTCCTGTTTCACATCTGGAATCATTTCACCTACCCATTGTGCAAAACTTCCTTCCAATCCAATATTTACACTGTTGGGAATAAATCCTTTGGAAAAAGTTTCTGCGTCCCGAGTGTCCAACACCAAAGCACTGGTCTCATTGGCCGCAGCTTCAAATGCTTCTGGAGACAAAGGATTAGTTCCCCTTTCCATAATGGTGTCGATACTTTCGTATCCTTTGATGTTCATGAGCACGTTCTGGGGGAAATATCCAGGAGGCGCGGTAAGACCTTCCAACAATTCTTTTATAAATTCTTCTTTGGTCATGTCCGCCCGTAGGGCATAATTTGTTTTTTTCTGATGACCAAGTGTATCTGTTGTTTCACTGCTCATCTTTTTACCACATGCTGAACCTGCCCCATGATTGGGATAAACAATGAGTTTATCGTCCAATGGCATTATTTTGTTCCTGAGGGAATCAAATAAATGCCCTGCTAATTTTTCTTCGGTAAGCTCGGAAACAACATGTTGAGCCAAATCTGGCCTTCCTACATCACCAATAAAAAGGGTGTCTCCCGTGATTATTCCATGTTCCTTACCGTTTTCATCTATTAAAAGATAGGTGGTACTTTCCATGGTATGCCCTGGAGTGTGAATTGCTTTTACTTTGTAATCACCCACAGTAAATATTTGACCATCTTCGGCAATCAATGCATCGTATCCTGGTTTTGCAGTTGGGCCAAATACTATTGTTGCTCCGGTTTTCTCCTTCAAATTCAGGTGCCCGCTCACAAAGTCGGCATGGAAATGGGTCTCAAAGACATATTTTATTTTGGCCCCATCGTGTTCCGCTCTATCTATATAAGGTTTTACCTCCCTTAGGGGGTCAAAAATGGCTGCCTCTCCCCTGCTTTCCAAGTAATAGGCCGCATGGGCCAAACATCCAGTATAAATTTGTTGTACTTTCATGATCGTTAAGGATTTAAGTTACTTTCTAAAGGTAAAATCATCTCATTTTCATTTCAGTAACTTTAGTTGCAAAGCTGCTTCTTTTTTAGAGTAAAAAATATGATATCGGTCAGCGGTTAAAAATGAAATTCTTTGGTTAGTGACATTCCATGTTGCTCGACGCCATTTCCACTTGGGAGGGTGCTTTTGGAGATACGTATGGAATACCCAAGCCGAGACCCCTTAGAATAAAAAGTGCCCCAATGATGATTACAAAGACCGGTACAAATTTTTGCACCATTTGTCTTGTCCCCTTTTTAAGAAAAGAACTGAAATATACTGCAGAAGTCATTAAAGGAATAGTTCCAACTCCGAATAAAATCATGTACAATGCTCCCTCAAAAGGATTTCCCAGCGCAATTGCTCCCAAAAGGGCCATGTAGACGAGACCGCAGGGTAAAAACCCGTTCAAAAACCCAATGGTCAAAAACGTATCTGGGGTCTTTTTTTGAAGTTCGGCACCTAGTCTTGATTTTATCTTGCCAAGAAGTCGATACACCGGTTTTGCCACACTGAACTTTTTTACATGCCTTGCAGGAATAACGACCAAAAGTATCATTACCGCTCCAATCAATATGGAAAGTTTTTGTTGAAAGCCAAAGAGATAGAGTCCTTTACCAACTAATCCAAAAACCAATCCCATTAAGCCATAGGCCAATGCTCTTCCCAAATGGTAAATCCCCATCTGCATCAATTTTTTGGCCTTGTTGTCACGGTCTAGAGGCAACATAAAGGCAATGGGGCCGCACATGCCCAAACAGTGCAAGCTTCCTACAAGACCCAATACCATTGCCGATAGCAGCATATTTAGTATACCAGTTTTTCTTTGTGCAAAAAGGTACTACCTTCATAGTTCCATTTTACAATAATGTCCCAGCGACCGTCCACCAAGCGATTGTCAGGTATGAGCAAATGTGTTTTGGACAAACTTATGGGAAAGTCAACATCCAAGTGCTTGTTAGACGGTCTGTATAGGGACACTTTTCCTGTTATTTTCTTTGGGTCAAACTGTTCAGGAAAAAACAGCGTGATTCCTTTTTCTGATTTTTCAACCTTTATAATGGCACCCTTTTCGGATGCTGTCTTAGAGGCATCTATTTCTTCTTGGTAGGCCAGTTCTTTTTTATAGTATTCCTCAGTGACCAAGTCATGGTTGGCACGGTCATCTGTACTCATCCTGAATACAAAATACAGAATGAAGGATATGAATGCTATGAAAGCCAAAACGATACCTGTCCCCCAGTTGATTTTCATCTCTACTTTTTTTAATTATAACTTCGTGGTGCTAAAAACTGGGTTATGGTGGTTTCAATCAATTCCTCACCACTATACACCCCAATTTTTAACTTGTCCTTGTCCCCTGTCAATGCAGAGGCATTTATTTCAATGAACAATGTACCTTCGGCCAATTCTTCTGCTGGAACCACAAAACTGTCTTGTGACACCATTTTTATTTCCCCATTATGGGAAAGCAACTTGAAAGAAACATCTTCTACATCCTTAGCAGTTTTGTTCACCAGTTTATAGGTGTAGACATTACTGATAATATTATTGTCCTTTCGTTCATATAATTGTCCTGGAAGCCTAAGGATATTTGCTTCCAACTCATTTCTCAAAAAGAGCATCCCAACGAGAATACCAATCAAAATGGTAAGTACCGCAGTATAACCCTTCATACGTGCAGTGAACTTAAATTTTGACTTGTTGGTTATCTCATCCTCACTTGCATAGCGTATCAACCCTTTTGGTTTATTGATACTGTCCATGATATGATCGCACTCATCAATACAAGCTGTGCAATTAACACATTCAAGCTGAGTACCATTTCTGATGTCTATGCCTGTAGGGCATACGTGCACACATTGGAAACAATCAATACAGTCACCGTGTCCCAATGCATCTCTATCTTCATTTTTCCTGAACTTCTTTCTTCCATTTTCTCCTTCTCCCCTTTTATGGTCGTAGGCCACAACAATGGATTTGTTGTCCAACAGTACGCCTTGAAGCCTTCCATAGGGACATGCGATAATGCATACCTGTTCTCTGAACCAAGCGAAGACAAAGTAGAACACACCTGTGAAAATCAACAACGGGACCATGGTTCCCAAATGATTCATTGGTCCATCCAGTATGTATCTGATCAGCTTATCACTTCCTATTAAATATGCCAGAAAAACATTGGCAATCAAAAAGGAAATAATGAAAAAGATTATCCACTTGGTTAATTTTTTTCTGATTTTCTCACCGGTCCAGGAGGAACGTTCCAAGCGCATTTGCGCACCACGATCTCCTTCGATCCAATATTCTATCCTACGAAAGACCATTTCCATAAAAATGGTCTGCGGGCACATCCATCCGCAGAATATACGTCCGTAGGCTACGGTGAACAGGGCAATGAAAATCACCCCAATGATCATGGAGACCACGAACAAGTGAAAATCTTGCGGCCAAAAAGGAAATCCAAAAATATTGAACCGCCTCTCCAGCACATTGAACATTAAAAATTGGTGCCCATTGATCTTTACAAAGGGCGAAGCAAATAAAAAGATCAAGAGCGCATAGCTCACATATTTGCGATAATCATAAAACCGTCCACTAGGCTTTTTGGGATTGATCCAGGCCCGTTTCCCTTCTTTGGTAATGGTACCAATGGAATCCCGAAAATTTTCCTCCATTGCAATTTTGTTTAATTATAAGGTCGCGACATAACTGTCGCGACCTCATTCTACTTAATTCATGGCCACATCTGTGGAATCCGAGACTTGTTCCATCTCGGGTGTTTCGGTTTCTTGTGGTTGTTGTGGTGCATCTGGGTCTATCCAAATCTCACCTTCAGGTGCTTTTGGGTTTTCTGGTGTGGTTCCGACCAGAGTTAACACATAGCTAGACACCTGAGCTATTTCGGCTGGTTTAAGTGTTTGTTTCCAGGCTATCATTCCTTTTCCGTCTCGACCTCCTTCGGAAATGGTATTGAAGACATTTTTGATGCCTCCACCCAAAATCCAATACTCATCGGTCAAATTTGGACCAATACTTCCTCCTCCGTCAGCAGTGTGGCATGCAACACAGTTGGCCACAAAAATCTTTTCTCCTGCACTAAGGTCGGCAGCATCTGAAAGGAATTCCACCGTATTTACGTCCACCAAATCCTTGGCGGTCTTTTTATACTCTTCAATTGCTATTTTGGCTGCGGCAACTTCTTGTTCGTACTCCAATTTTTGGTCATAATCCCCAGCTATGTGGAATCGCACCAAATAAATTACTCCAAAGACGATGGTCGCATAAAATAGATATACCCACCAAGGAGGCAAGACGTTGTCAAGCTCACGGATTCCATCATAGTTATGGTCCATGATAACCTCGCCCTCACGCTCAATGGATTTACTTTTGGTAAGGCTCTTGAGCATGTTCTTGGCCCATTTCCATTCTGGTTTTTTGGCCTTTGAAGCTAAATAACGCTCCTTGGCCTCTTCAGAAAGGGTTTGAAACATGATGTTCTCAATAGACTTCAAAATAAGCTCAATGGCTATTAGAAGCATCAATACCATGAGCATAAAAAACTGCGTAATGGGGTATTCTATAATCGCCGGTTTATCTCCTGAATCTATAAAGTATTCCATTAATCCGAAGATCAAAAAGAATAATACGGGGACCCTAATCCACCAGGGTGTTCTTGTGCTCATAATATTATAGTTTGTGTTGATCGTTATTATCCAATGGTAGTTCTTCCATCTCTTTTATGTGTTCTTTTGATGCTGTAAGCACCCACCAAAAAAGGGCCACAAAGAACACGAAGAAGATCAAAAGGGATATCATGGGGTAGTTGGCCACCCCTTCAATACCTTCCATATGACTTTTTACAAATTTTAGCATGGCTTAGTTGTTTTGAGATAGTTCTTCGGCATCCTTGACCTTAATATCTGTTCCCAATCTTTGCAGATAGGCAATCAGTGAAACAATCTCCCTATCACGCATCTCCACAAAGTCTTCTCCATTTTCCTGCGCATATTTCTTGTCTGCCTCATAGGTTTTTACAAATTCTGGATCGGCATAAAGATTCTTTTCAATCTGAAGGGCTTGTGCAGCCATATGCTCTGGAGCATTGGCTATGTCCTCCTCTGTATACGGTACGCCCAGTTTCACCATGGTTTCCATCTTGGCCTGCACCGCAGAGCGGTCATGCCTATTTCTAACCAGCCATTGATACGCTGGCATAATGGATCCTGCCGAGGTACTTTGCGGATCGTACATGTGGTTTAGGTGCCAGTTGTCTGAGTATTTGCCTCCAATACGCATCAAATCGGGACCTGTACGTTTACTACCCCATAGGAAAGGGTGGTCGTAAACATATTCACCTGCTTTGGAGTATTCTCCATAGCGCTCGACCTCACTTCTAAATGGCCTGATCATTTGGGAGTGACAGCCTACACAGCCTTCACGGATATATAAATCTCGTCCTTCCAACTCCAATGGAGTATATGGTTTTACGCTTGTGATTGTTGGGATATTTGATTTTACCAATATGGTTGGAACAATCTGAACAATACCTCCAATCAGAATAGCTATGGTAGCCAAAATTGTAAGTTGGATTGGTCTTCTTTCCAACCAATTGTGGAATGTTTCACCAGCAACACGTCTTTTGGACACTCTTGTCAATGCAGGAGCTTCGGCCAATTCATCTTCCACCTTGCTACCAGATTTTATGGTCATCACAACATTATATAGCAGGATGAACATTCCCAGGATATAAAGGCTTCCACCTATAGCTCGCATCCAGTACATTGGGATAATCTGGGTAACGGTCTCCAAGAAGTTACCGTAAACCAATGTTCCATCTGGATTAAAGTCTTTCCACATCAAGGCTTGGGTAAATCCGGCTACATACATGGGCAATGCATAGAGCACGATACCCAAGGTACCTATCCAGAAATGGAAATTGGCCAATCCCTTGGAGTGCAAGCTGGTCTTGAACATTTTGGGAACCAACCAGTAAATCATACCGAAGGTCAAGAACCCGTTCCATGCCAAGGCACCAACGTGAACGTGTGCAATAATCCAATCACTAAAGTGAGCAATGGCATTTACATTTTTAAGGGAAAGCATTGGACCTTCAAAAGTCGCCATACCATAACCTGTAATGGCCACTACCATAAATTTCAGTGTTGCGTCGTTACGAACTTTGTCCCAAACTCCACGCAAGGTCAATAGTCCATTGATCATACCACCCCAAGAAGGAGCAATCAACATTACGGAGAACACAACTCCAAGGTTCTGTGCCCAGTCTGGCAATGCGGAATACAACAAGTGGTGTGGTCCAGCCCAAATGTAAATGAATATCAATGACCAGAAGTGGACGATTGAAAGTCTATACGAATAGATAGGTCTGTTTGCCGCCTTGGGAACAAAATAGTACATCAGCCCCAAAAATGGAGTGGTCAAGAAAAATGCCACTGCGTTGTGCCCATACCACCATTGTACCAGGGCATCTTGAACACCTGCATAAACAGAATAACTTTTAAGGGCCGATACTGGCAGCTCCAAGCTGTTGAAGATATGAAGCACCGCTACCGTAACAAACGTGGCTAAATAGAACCAGATTGCCACATAGAGGTGTCGTTGTCTTCTTTTTAAGATCGTTCCAATCATGTTCCATCCGAATACCACCCAGACCACGGCGATGGCCAAATCTATAGGCCATTCCAGTTCTGCGTATTCTTTGGACGTAGTGTACCCGAGTGGCAACGTCAATGCTGCGGCCACAATAATCAACTGCCAGCCCCAGAAATTGAAATTGCTAAGAAAATCACTGAACATCCGAGCCTTGAGCAACCGTTGAAGGGAATAATATACGCCTGCAAAAATGGCATTTCCCACAAAGGCAAAGATTACTGCATTGGTATGCAAGGGACGTAAACGTCCAAAACTTAGCCATGAGATACCATCCGTGACATTGGGAAATAAAAACATAAAGGCCAATAAAAGGCCTACTAACATTCCAACCACACCCCAGAGTATGGTGGCGTATAAGAACTTTTGCACGATTTTGTTATCGTAGCGAAACTGCTGTGTCTCCATATTTATTGGTTTGTACTTTTCTTTTGTTTGATTAAGTTATTGTCCTGGTTTGTTTTGTCCGCGTCATCCACAATCTCATCTTCAAAGAGCATCCTGACCGATGGGGTATAGGTATCATCGTACTGCCCGCTTCTAACAGAAAATACAAAAGCGGCAAAAAAGGCCAAGGCTACAGTAATGCTTATGGCCAATAACACATAAATAACACTCATACCTATCTTAAATTGGTGGTAAAACTACAGTGATGGTCCTGTGCAAAAAATGACATATATCAGCTTTCAAAAATTTTTAATTTCCTACCTATAAAATTTGTGCACAACGTCGCGAAAACCACTATACTAATGGAACTCAGCGGCATTAATATGGCTGCAATAACTGGTTCTAACTGCCCCGTTACGGCAAAATATAGCCCTACGATGTTATAACACAATGAAAAAATGAAACATAATTTAATGATTTTGATTGAGTTTTTGGACAGTTCCAAAAATGTGGGCAGTCTGGTAAGATTGGAAGCATCCAAAATACCGTCACATGCCGGAGAAAAAACATTGATGTTCTCCGATATGGCCACACCAACATCACTTTGAGCCAAAGCTCCTGCGTCATTCAATCCATCACCAACCATGAGCACATTGTTTTCTTTTTGTAATTGTTTTATGTACTCCAATTTATCTTCCGGTTTTTGATTGAACAAAATATTGGCATTGGAAGGCAACAAATTTTGCAATTGTTCTTTTTCTCCATCATTATCGCCCGACAACACCCCTAGTTGAAACTTGTTTTCCAGTTCTCCAAAAATCTTGCTCACTCCATCCCGATAGGTGTTTTTAAATACAAAACGACCTTTGATGTCCTCATCCGAACTTACATACACGGCTGTACTTGTCATTGAAGGGGATTGTTCTTTTCCCACATAGGCAGCGGAGCCTACTTTTATGGAACGGTCATTAACCCTACCTTCTATTCCTTTTCCCGTATGCTCATTGAACTCATCGAGCGTCATGATTTCATTTGACTTCAGAATTCCGTACAGGGACCTACTCAACGGGTGGTTGGATGCGCGCAATGTGGTTTTTAGAAGAGCCTTTTCATCTGCGGTCAACTCAACTCCTTCATAAAGAATAGTTTCTTTTTGTGCTGTGGTCAAGGTTCCGGTCTTATCAAAAATGGCAGTGTCAATTTTTGAAAGCCTTTCTATGACATTGGTATTCTTTAAATAAAATTTATGTCTTCCGAAAATACGGAGCATATTGCCCAAGGTAAATGGCGCGGCCAAGGCAATGGCACAAGGGCAAGCAATAATCAATACCGCCGTAAACACATTCAAGGCCATACTGGGCATGTAAAACAACCAAAAAGTGGTGGCCACCAATGCAATACTCAGTACAGCCAAGGTGAATCGTTTGCCAATACTATCGGTTAGGGTCTGAAACTGACTGACCTTGTCTTTTGAAAAGACGGAATTGCTCCACAATTGGGTCAAATAACTTTGCGAGACCGACCTCAACACTTCAACCTCCATAACTCCGGACAATTGTCGTCCTCCAGCAAAGAGTTTATCCCCTGATTTTCTGAAGACCGCCTGAGATTCACCGGTAACAAAGCTATAGTCAATTTCTGCATCGCCCTTAATCAAAATACAATCCACCGGAATGATCTCCTGGTTGCGAATCAGGATACGGTCGCCCACTTTTATTTTATAAATCTGAATATTTTCCTCTTTGTCATTCTCACCCAATCTGGTCACCGCAATGGGGAAGTACGATTTATAATCGCGCTCAAAGGAAAGATAGGCATAGGTCTTTTGTTGGAAGAATTTTCCGAGTAGCAGGAAAAAGACCAGTCCGGTAAGGCTATCAAAAAATCCCGAGCCCAGATCAAAGATGATATCCACAGTGCTTCGGAGAAAAAGTGTCAAAACACCAAGGGCAATGGGAACATCTATATTGAGCAGCTTGGATCTAAGTCCTTTGTATGCAGATATAAAATAGTCTTGCGAGGCATAAAAAACCACCGGAACGGAAAAGGCAAACATCAACCACCTAAAAACCAGTTTGTATTGGTCCAGCCAAAATTCCTCAACTTCAAAATATTCTGGAAATGACAACAACATGACATTTCCAAAGGCAAAACCAGCAACTCCCAATTTGTAAATAAGGGAGCGGTCCACCCGATTTTTTTTCTTGTTGTATGCTTCCAATGAGATGTATGGCTCATAGCCAATGCTTCCCAGAAGTAGCACGAGTGATTTAAGGGAAAAATCTTTTGTTTTATAGGTTACCCTGATGGTTTTTTTAGGAAAATCTACCTGTGAACTGGCTATTGCACCATGCAGGCGATTCAAATTTTCCAAAACCCAGATACAAGAGCTACAATGAATGGAAGGGATACTCAAACTTACCACCTGCACCCCATCTTCGTTGAATTCCAGAAGTTTTTCCGCAATTTCCTCGTTATCGAGAAAATCGTATTTTTTCCGAACCTCTTTGGGTGTTGTGCCTGCTGCGGCCTCAATTTCATAGAAGGTGGAAAGGCCGTTTGAAGTAAAGATTTCATAAACGGTCTTACAACCATTACAGCAGAAATCCTTATCATCAAAATGGACTTTGTGTCTTCCACAATCGTCACCACAATGATAACATGTCATGTTTGCCATTGACATTTGCTTTACCTAGGACAAATTTGTGATACTCTCCCTATTAAAAATATGACATTTATCAGTTATTGTTATTCTGTTTACCCTTAAATTTGTTGTTCCAGGTAAATCAATCTCGAGTAAGTTATGGAGAGCAGGTGTGAAAATTGCATCATAAGACAGTTCAATTCGCTGCGTGCCATGAGCAAGGAGGAGTTGCAACAAGTATCCGATTCCAAAGTCACCAAAAAAGTCAAGAAAGGAGAACATCTTTTTGAGGAAGGTGAAAAACTCAATGGGGTATATTGTGTACGAAACGGAGTTTCTAAACTCTCCAAGCTTAGCGCAAATGGAAAAGATCAAATTGTAAAATTGGCCACCAAAGGTGAGGTCATTGGGCAACGATCTGTAATTTCCGAAGAGCACACCAACCTTTCTGCCATAGCGGTAAGCGATATGGAAGTTTGTTTCATTCCTAAGGAAAGCATCAACCATACCTTGCAAAAAAATCCAAACTTTACCTTGGAAGTATTACGGCATATGGCCCATGATCTTAAAGAGGCTGATGACGTTATTGTCAATATTTCGCAAAAAACTGTGAAACAGCGTATCGCCGAAGCTTTTCTTTATCTGAAGAACAATTTTGGCGAGGATGAGGAAGGTTTTTTGGCGTTGACCCTTTCCAGGGAAGATATTTCCAATGTAGTGGGCACCGCCACTGAATCTGCAATCCGTATAATTTCCGAATTCAAGAAAAATGGGCTAATTCATACCTCCGGTAAAAGAATTGGCATCAAGAACGAACGGAAACTTTTGGAGATGGTCGAGGGCTTTTAACCTTTCCTGAGAATCAAAAGCTGACAATTGTCATAGAATCCCCCTAAGCTTAATGCTAATTTTATTGCATCCTTATTTTTTAGTCGGATGCAAAAGATTTTAATACCTACAGATTTTTCGGAAAACGCATGGAATGCGATAGACTATGCCATGCAGTTGTTCCGTGATAAAAGTTGCACCTTTTATCTGCTCAACACCTACACTCCGGTGATTCCCAGTAGCCGATTCATGGCCAAAATGGTGGACGGCGTACGCATTGTTGATGCGGTAAGGGATTCTTCCGAATTAGGATTACAAAAGACGGTATCCCAAATCAAAAGCAAATACAGAAACCCAAAGCATAGCTTTGAGACCATATCCTCGTTCAATCTTTTGGTTGAAGAGGTAAAGGATATTGTGGATTCTTTCGGAATCAATTTGGTGGTCACCGGAACCAAAGGAGCCTCTGGGATTGATGAGGTTTTTATGGGAAGTAATACGGTACGCATAATAAAGAATGCCAAAAAGTGCCCCGTATTGGCCATTCCACAATCCTTTGAGTATGTAACTCCCTCAGAAATTGCCTTTGCCACGGATTTCAATCGTTTTTATACGGTATCTGAGCTAAGTCCTTTGTTGGAAATGGCGAAAATGTTCAATGCAACAATCAGAATAGTGCATGTGCAATATGGTATTAAAGCCCTGTCTGAACTTCAGCAGTTCAATCTGAACATGTTGCGCAGGTATCTAGGCGAGGTGGAACACTATGTCCACACGGTTTCTGAGCTTCACTCAGTTTCCCAAACTTTGGAAATGTTCTCAAAAGAGCTGGACATACATTTGTTGGCATTGCTGAACTACCAGCACAGCTATATGGAAAAAATGACCAGGGAGCCCATTATCAAGAGAACGGCTTTCCACACCCAAATACCATTATTGGTCATTCCAGAGCTGGGAATGGAAGGCATATCCGTTGAAGTGGAGGAAGAGGAACAAGAGCAAGCTACTTCCGAATAAGCCATTCATCGAAAGTATTTTTAAGTTTTCTACCTATAAACCAAAAGAGTCTGAGGTTAATCCCCTTTGTTTTGGCTATTCCACATAGGCAACCTGAAGATAGCTCTCCAAATGTTCTATACGAAGTGGTTTTGCAATGAATTCCTTTACGTATTTGCCATATTTCTTGGCCTCTTGACGATCTGAATCCAAAACAGAGGAAGTGACTAAGAGTACTTCAACACTCTCAGGGAAGTTCTCCAAAACCATGAACTCCAAAAATTCAAAACCGCTCATTTCTGGCATATTGATGTCCAATAGGACCAAGGTTCTGTCATTTTGGTTTTCACGAAAGCGAAGATCATCCAATGCTAACTCAGGGTTGGTAAAGCTCTTGAGCTTTTCCTCCATTCCCATTTTCCTGAAATGGACTGCATTAATAGTGTTCACCAAATCTTCATCGTCTACTAGGTAAATCTCTTTATACATACTGGCGGATTTAGTTATTAATACCTAAAACTTTCCTGGTTAGTGTATTGCAAAGTTGGCAAAAAAACCAACACCTACATAAATACAACACCATTTGTTAAGATTTATTGTTGCATTTTAGTAAGAAAATATCTTAATCAAGTAAGAATAAAGTTATATTTAAAAAAGAAATGTAAGATTTTAATAGTCTTCCATAATTCAATTTCAAACCAATTAAACAATAATTTAGTTTAATTTGTGAACATAGATTTCTTGTACATTTAACCCTAATCGTAAACGTAGAAAACGAATTGACTGCCACTCCGATAATTGACTATT
This sequence comes from Flagellimonas nanhaiensis, assembly GCF_003382275.1. GTDB lineage: Bacteria > Bacteroidota > Bacteroidia > Flavobacteriales > Flavobacteriaceae > Flagellimonas > Flagellimonas nanhaiensis. Next base: position 74,256 of record NZ_QTJX01000003.1, on the reverse strand, counting down.
TTTCCAACTATTGGCCACTGGGTGAGAAAACCAAAGACATTCTCAACCATAGGGTAATCAAACAAAAACTGAATAGGAAGTCTCTTATTCTAAGAGAAGGACAAGAATGCAATCATTTTACTTTTGTTGTCAAGGGATGTTTAAAAATGTATATGATTGATGAGAAGGGAAACCATCATAACCTACAATTCGCCACTGAAAATAATTGGATTACCGATTATGGGAGTTTTTATAATGAGGAACCCAGTGATTTATACATAGAGACCATAGAACCTTCAGGTATTTTGCAGCTAAAGAAAAGTGATGTTTTCTACCTGTATGATCACTCCCCCATATTTGATAGGAATATTAGAATTGTTATTGAAAATACATTTATAGAGCAACAAAAGAGATTGCTTCAGACTATTAGCTCTACTGCGGAAGAACGGTATCAGTATTTCTTGAAAAGATATCCCAATTTATCCAATAGAATCTCCAACGTTCAAATTGCCTCCTATATAGGGGTCACTCCAGAATTTTTGAGCATGATACGAAAAAGAATTGCGGACAAATAGCAGTTTTTCTTAAACTATCTTATAGTTACCCCTCAAAAATGCATTGTAGGTTTGCATAAACTCATACCAAGTTCAATACAATGAAAAACAGGGTATTGCTTATACTCTTATCAGTTCTTGTCGGTAATCTTGCGTGCAAGAAACCTAAAACCAACAATACCATGATCATAGAAATTACCAAGTTTCAGCTTAAAGATGGAGTAACCGAGGATATCTTCAATCAGGCCTCTTTGGAATTCAATAAAAACTATTGCTCTCGTTGCGAAGGACTTGTACGCCGTCACCTTGTTAAAACAGATAACGGATATATGGATATTTTCCTATGGAAAAGTAGAGAACATGTTGAAAAGGTTCAAGAAACATTCATGCAAGATGAAGACGCCATGAAGTTTGCCAGCATGATCGACACCGTAGGTTTTGAAATGAAAAATTATGAAGCTGTGGGAATTTATAACTTTAATAATTAAATTACAGCAAACAACCAGATATGAAAACAATGACTTGCAGACAATTAGGTGGAGCATGTGACGAAACGTTTTCCGCCAATACATTTGAGGAAATAGCCGAAATGAGCAAAAATCATGGTATGGAAATGTTTCAAAAAAATGACGAACTCCATAAAAAAGCAATGGCTGATATGCAAAAACTAATGCAATCACCCAATGCAATGCAGGAATGGTTCGATAATAAAAGAAAGGAATTTGACGCACTTCCATCAAATTAATGGAAACTGTGTGACCCTTAAGTTATTTGCGCAGATTTTTGAAAAAATCCATGATTGACTCAGGTAAATTGACATCCCTGTTCAAGTTCCCTAAATAATTGGGCCAGTCACTAAAACCTGGGTTGTTGAAATGATGTCCTCCATTCACAATCTTAACCAAAGAAATCTTTTTGCGATTTTCAAAGACATAGCTGTAAATCACAGCAAGTGAATTGTCTTCTTCTACCTTATCATTGACATGCAAAAGCTCCTCTGATACTATTTTACTTCCTTGGTTTAAGTCGAGCCAATGATTCAACGTTTGTTCCGTAGATAGAACCTTTCCTCTAGAGATGCCATCTTTGGCTTTTACCTCCCCTCCAAAATAGGGGTTTATTGGATCGGACGTGCCATTTGCAATAAACATGGAAACGGGAGTATTACCCAGATTACAATCATCATTGTCCTGGGTGGGAAGGTTGGCCCCGACCACTGCGAATCCATTGAATCTGTCTGGCCTAACTTTGGCCAACTTGTATACCATGTGCCCTCCATTGGAAAATCCAACGACAAACACTTTGTTTTCTTTGATGTTGTATTTAATGCTCAGTTTCTGAACGATAGCTTCAAAGAAGCCAATATCATCCATATTCTCCAGTTTTGTGGTATACGTTGCCTCTTTTCGGCAGTCGTTCCAAAAATTGTCAAACCCTGAAGGGTAAATCACAATAGCATCTTTGTTTTCTTTTGCTATTTTTTCGAATCCGTTACCGGTGACCGCGCGCATCAAGTCCACAGACATAGTAGCTCCGTGCAGTACCATAATAAAATCGGGGTTAGACCGGATCAAAGGTGGTTCGTAATAGGTAAAACCTCTTTGTATTCCATCCATATTAATGGAATCAGAAACTATATCCTGAATCTTTTGGCTCCTGCATGGAGTTAAACAAATCAGAAATAAACCCGAAATAATCAATGTAAGCTTGCTCAAAATCTTTTTCATACGAAATAATTTTCTTCAATACACTATTTGGCTACTCTGAGTATAAAAAGCAGGGGTGGCCAAAAAACCAATCCCCTGCTCCAACATCATACTATTTTAAAGTGATGTTGTACACGCAATCAAAACCAACCGTTCCATTTGCAAAAGCCGTCATATCCAAAATAGCGTTAAGGGTTGAGCCTCCTTTGGACCCCTCAAAAATCCCTGTTCCGCCAACAAGATTGGTTCTAGCATCGTTCAATTTAATGGAGGCACTGAGTGTTCCCTCGTCCACTGGTCGCATATCGATTAAATTGTGCATTACCAGGGTGCCTTTATCTTTGGCAAAAGTGAAAATGGTAAAATTTTCTCCTTTCATGCTTCCATCTGGAAATGTTTCCGCTGCCACATTGATATCTGTTAAAGTTCCCAACTTTTCTCCTGTGGAATTGTCAAAAAAGTCCATGGTAAAAGCATTCCCTGTTACTTGAAAACCTGTACCCGCTATAGAAAAGTCTTGGACGGGCTGAGCAGTTGCGATACCCACTGCATTCAACGACAAGGCTTGTGGGTTTTTTTCACTGGGTACATAATCCCCATCATCATCGCTACATGAAATCAAGGTAAAACTGCATACTAAAATTGCGGTTAAAAACTTGCTAAAGTTTAACATAACTGTTTGTTTAAAGATTATTATGAATTGAATACTATTTTGAACAGAAATAATAGCTGTTGAGCATGTCGTGCTCGTAGCTTTCCATTTCTACTTTTGAAAACCCAGCCTCAGTCAACATTTCATTGGCTTTTTCAACTCCCCATACGGTACCGAGCCCCATTCCGCCCTGCGCCAAAGAGACCGACATGCAGTGCAATGTAGAAGCCGTGTACAAAAAGGGTGCAAACGGATGTTCCTTATTGTTTTCAAGTTGCGACGAAGCCTTAATGTCCATCATTAGGTATTGTCCATCACCCTTCAACAACTGGAAAATCTTTGTCAAAACCTTTGCAGGAAATGCAAGATCATGGATAACATCAAAAGTGGTTATAAAGTCGAACTTGGATTTAAAATCATGTTGAAGCACATCACCTTCCAGAAACTCAATATTGTTCAACTTTAAGGCAGCTGAATGGCTTTTGGCGCTTTCAACTGGTGCCTTGCAAAGGTCTATCCCTGTAAATTGACTGTTTGGAAATGCCTTGGCCAGTTCCATCAAAATTTTTCCGTCCCCACAACCAATGTCCAATACTGAAATTCCGTTTTTCAATTGGTACATTAGTTCAGGTTTCTTGGTAAGGATATTGTCAATAAGGTTAACCCCGACATTGGCATTGCTTATTTCTCCCATCACTTCGTAGAACCTGCCGTATTCCGAGTATGGCACTCCTCCTCCCTTTTCAAAACAGCCCACAATTTTATCTTCTACACTGGACCAGATAGGTAGTATTGAAGCTATTGCCGCCATGTTCTTTTCATTAGATTTTCGTGTAAGAAAGAGGGCATTCTCAGCAGGTAGCATATAAGTGTTGTTCTCAGGGTCATAGTCCACAATTTTTCCGGAGACCATGGCACCGAGCCATTCTCTAACATAGCGTTCGTTGAGTCCCGCGCTTTTGGCAATTTGTGTGGATGTCGCCGCTTCCAGTGTGTCGAGTACATCAAACAGGCTTGTCCTATGTCCAATGGAGACCATATTTCCCAGAGCGCTTTGGTTGAGCATGGAAATCATTTGTCCTGCAAAGGCTTCCATTTTATCAACGTCGCTGGGTATTCTTGGTAAACATGAATTACACATAACATTAATTTTATGATTAAGTATATGTGCAAATGTATCAGGACCTTGACCGACAGAATTGACCAAAAGGTTCAAGAAATTGACCTATCGGTTCAATTTGGTAATTGAAGGTTGAAAAATGGAATTTCTAGGTAGTTCTATACTTGGCAGGGGTAACTCCTTTGGCCTTTTTAAAGGATCTTATAAAATGTGAACTACTCTCAAAACCGCTTTTGAAAGCAATGTCATTTACACTGTCCTCCGTTTTTCTAAGCATTTTACTGGCCAATTGTATCTTTCTATTGAGTAACCATTTTCCAGGAGGTTCTTGGTATGTTTTGGAAAACTCCCTTTTAAAGGTGGATAGACTCATACAACATAATTCGGCAAAATTTTCCAGCTTCAACGTACTGGCAAAATTATCCTCCATGACCTGCCTTAAATTGAACTTGTTCTGTAGAGCAATAGCTATCAAGTGGTCTGTTAATGCTTTATACTCCTCTTGAGCAAAAATATTCAACATTAGTTCATCCAGTTTCACCTCCAGCAACTGATTGTCCACCTGGTCCATATTTGCAAAATAGTTCAATACGGAGTAGAAGAATCCTTCCATGGTCGGGTTGGTACCTAAATGAATGATGCTACCTTCATGGGAATCCAAATGGTTTTGTTTTACAACAATAGAACTATACTTCTCCAAAAAACCTTGGACAAAACTTTCTGGCATAAAGAACATAAGGGCACAATACTGCTCATCAAAAAAGTTCCTCCCGGTATAGGCCCCTTTTTTAAGATAAAAAATAGAACCGGGCACCACTTCATAATCCTCCTGATTGGAGCTATAGATTTTCTTTCCGGAAGTACAGTAAACCAAACAACCTACCTCGGTCCAAAACTTAAATGTTTCGTCTTCCAAAAAACATTTATACTCAACGCAAAGCATATCTCTAATGATTACTTTTTTGTAAACATCGATAGCCTTTAGCGTATGGTACAAGTTTATCATGATCTATAGTTTTCCGTAAGGTTTTATAAAAAAAATAAACCCCCAATTTCTTGGGGGCTTATTTTAAATTGTTTTTTTCTGTGCGGGTGAAGGGAGTCGAACCCCCACGCCTTGCGGCACTAGATCCTAAGTTAAATATATATTTGCTTAAAGAAAATCAAATCAGTTGATTTACAATGTATTACATCGTGATTAATTTTATTTGTTGTGAATTAAATTTATCTGAGTACAACAAAAATTAAAAAATGTTGTACATATGTTGTACTTAAAATTGAAAACGAATCCTTGTTATTTATACCAAATTTCACCGATTAAATTTAATAAGAATTCTTATCTTTAAGCATACATATGAAATATGTTGTATCTGGTTTGACTTTCGTTACCAAACACAGGACAACAATGGCAACTAGCACAAAAATAGTATTACGAAAGACTCCAAACAAGGCTGGTTTATATCCTCTCGCTATTCGAATCACTAAAAACCGTAATTCAACTTATAAGTTCATAGGAGAGTACATTCCATTAAAAGATTGGGATGTAAAAAATAAACTTGTAAAAAAATCGAATCCAGAATCAAAACACATCAATGATTTAATTGATATTGAACTAAAAAAGGCAAAAAAAGGAGTAAAATCTTTAAAGAAGAAAAATAGGGATACCGATGCCCACAAAATTAAAAAAGAAATCTATACTCCTTCTAGAAATGTTTCTTTCTTTGAATTTGCTCAGGAACATTTGGATGACCTTGAAGCTTCGGAGAATTATGGTAGGCTTTCCACTGATTCAAGTTTGATATCTTATATACGTTCGTTCAATAAATCGAATAATTTAGAATTTAGAGATATTAATGAAAGGTATCTAAAGAAGTTCAAAATTTATTTAAAAAAAGAACATGGATTGGTAGAGACTTCTATCATGAATGTTTTCGTATTAATTAGATTACTCTTCAATAGAGCTATTAAAAATAAAATTGTAAAACGAAAGTTCTATCCTTTTGGAAAGGACAAAGTACAAATTAAATTTCCTGAGACTCAAAAGATAGGATGGAACAAATGGGAAATAATGTTACTTGAACAAATTCCTGACCTTAGCTTTGATCAACTACATGCAAGGAACCTTTTTATGTTCAGTTTCAATTTTGCAGGGGTACGAATATCGGATGTTCTAAAATCTCGTTGGAGTGATTTCAAAAATGGCAGATATTATTATAGAATGGGCAAGAACAATAAATTAGTTTCTTTAAAAGTCCCTAAGAAAGTATATGACATTTTGGAGTATTATAAGAAAGATAAAAGGCATTCAAACGATTATATCTTTCCTGAATTAAAAGCAGCCAATGTAGATGACTCAAAAGACATACATAGAATTATTAAAGTATCTGGCAAGAAGATAAATCGACACTTAAAGAATTTGGCGAAAATGGTGAAAGTAGAGAAGAAACTAACAATGCATATTGCGAGACATAGTTTTGGGCATATTGCTGAAGACAAAATTCATCCTAAAAAATTACAAAAGTTATACAGACATAGTGATTTGAAAACTACAATAGGATATCAGGCAAATTTCATTCATTCTGATGCCGATGAGGCACTAGACAGTGTGATCAACTTTTAACATCAAATATAGAATCCAAACAATTAATCCCTTTAAAGTTCTAGGCAAATGAACATTATGATATTTACACAGCTCCTTATAAGCCCTAACTAATTTTATAGGGAAGCCTTATAAAGGCTTTGCCTATCCTTCTTCCGTAAATTTAAAGACCAGCGTCGGGATATCTATTCGCAAAATCAGGTGTAATGCCGTACTTGGATCTATCAACCGCTGCCAAAAGTTTCTCTTTCTTGTTTTAACCATCAAACAATCAAACTCATTGCTTGCGGTTTTCATTTCAGAGGTGATGAAATCTTCTATGTCGATGGTCCTGTTTTCAAAATGGATACCATCTCCCAATTCTGATTTGAGGTAATTGATCTTCTTTTCTTCCTGAACCGATATGTCCTTCAAAGCGAAGTGCAACACTGTAAGCTTCGAGCTGGCAAAGTTCCTTCTGACCCACTGCAGATTGTGGTAATCGTCACCTTTCAATGTGGTCAAATAGGCTATGGTGTTGAATCCGGCATAGGAATGGTCACCGGGCACAACCAAGGTAGGGATATCGGCAATGTTCAATAATACCTGTGTAAACAGGTTATTTTCACCGACAGCACTATGCCTGAAAACGGATTGACTTGCAATAATAAAATCGATTTTCTCCCTATTGATAAAGGTCTTTAGGCTATCCTGGATGTTACCTTGTATCAGTTGGTTCGACACCCAATCGGCATCTATCAGGTCCGAGGTATGTTCCAGCACGTACTGTTCAAGTTCCTTTTTCTTATCATTCCCTTTTGGATTGAAAATAAATCCGGACTTGCTCATATAGTAGGGGGATGAAATCAATATGGGCTGGCTTTTCGGTTCTATCTGAAGGATATGTAAGCGGAGGTCCAGATCCTTGCACAGCTTAGCGGCATAACGTAAGAGCTGTGGGGAATGCCCATCAATATTTGCTATCAAAAGGATATGTTTCATTGGTTACGGGTGTTAGCTACTCAATGGCATTCAATAGATATTTATAGTTTTCAAAAGAAATCTCCCCTCCAAAAATTTTCATGGATTTTTGTATGATCCCTTTGGCCCTTTCAGCATTACAGCCCAATCCAATGGCATACTTATGAATCAGTCTAAGTTCCTGCTCGTCCATTTTGTGGTCCACATAGATCATTCGGAACAGTTCATAGATATACTCAAGGCGTTCTTCCATGGAATTGGCCGAGGGTATGGGATACTTATCAAGGTTTTTGATTATGGATGTATATTGATGCTCATCGATATCAAGTTTACCCGCAAACTTGCGCAGCAATCTTGATTCATCCTCATTCATTTGTCCATCCACTACGGCAATATTGGCGATAGCGGCAAAATGCTCGATATGCTTTTTTTGTTCTCCTGATTCGTATATTTCTGAAATTGACATTCTAATATTTTTTTGGTTTCTACCCCTTATGACCCCATTTGTTTTTGGGGTCACTTTTTTTTAACTTTGATGTTTCAATTTACCTGAATGACTTTTGCAGCAACTCAAAAAATATATCATCGTTTTAATGGGGGTCACACCTCCCAATTTTGGTAAAAATACCCAAATACTCTCCGACGATGAGTTGGTCAGTAAGATTTTAGAAACTAATGATTCTACACTTTTTGGGAAGCTCTACGACAGGTATGGTGAAAAAATCTATCGCAAGTGTTATAGTTTTGTCAGAAACGAGGACGAGGCCAAGGATTTGACCCAGGACATTTTTCTCAAACTTTTTACCAAGCTACATACTTATAGGGCTGAGGCGAAGTTTTCGACCTGGCTATACAGTTTCACCTATAATTTTCTTGTAAAGTACAAAAAACGTGATCCGCACAGAAAATTGAGCGAGCGTTGGCAACGTTTGAACAAGAATGACAACCATCAGGCTTTGGAGGAGTTTGATCTTGAGGAGGAAGAGCTTTTTGAACTCAGGTCTTCCACACTTCTAAAAGCCATTGAGCTGGTGGAACCTGCTGATAAGGCCTTACTGTTGATGAAATACCAGGATGGAATTCTGATTAAGGACATCCAGGCTATTTTTGATATTAATGAAAGTGCCGTAAAGATGCGTTTAAGAAGGGCACGTGCGAGAGTAATGAAAGTATACTACAAGATAGAATCAGAGATCAATGACAAAAAAAAATCCGTTTAAATCCATAGAGCCTTCAGTTCAACCACCGGAAGAGCTCAAGGAGGAAATTATCCAGGAGGTTGAAGAAATAATCGAAGAAGAGGAAAATACGGATTCCGGTTCGGATGATTCAGATCATAGCTCATCAGAAGGGAGCAATCAGTAAATTTTCAGGGTGACCTAAACGTTTTTTTGGGTCACAAGGGGTAAGTATTTCATATTAATGTGGATTATGGGAAAGCGAAACCCTTTTGAAGACATTGGTTTTCCACAAAAAGAGGTCCCCAAAGAACTTAAGGAGATCATCATGCAGAAGATAAAGACCATGAAATTGCTTATGGAGTTATCAGAGAACTTTGACAAAAATTGTAAAGCGGCCATGTCCTCTTTGTACAAAACCAATATCGACCTATGATAACCAATAGAAGAATCCCTCTTAGCTACCCCTTTATTCTGGTCAAATGGGATATTCTGTTCACAGCTATTTTTTCTACGGGCATACATTTACTGGGCAAGTATATTGTGCATTGGAGCCTACCTATATCCATTGCCGCTTTTCTAGGTACTGCCATTGCACTGATTCTGTCCTTTAAACTCAGTCAATCTTATGACCGTTGGTGGGAGGCACGAAAAATATGGGGTGCTATCGTCAATGATTCCCGAACGCTGATAACCCAATTACTGGCATTTAGTGAATCGGATGTCAAGACCACAGAAAAAGTGGCCTATCGCCAGATGGGGTGGTGTTATGCGCTGGGGCAAAACCTGAGAAAACTGGATGCAACCAAGGAGCTTTCCAATTATGTTTCTGAAGCAGAATATCAATCTGTCACCAAGCACCAAAATATCCCATTGGTACTATTAAAAGAGCATTCATTGGATATTGCCAAACTATTTAAAGAAGGAAAGATCAACGCATACCAACAAGCTCAGTTAGATAGTACTGTAACACGTCTGAATGCCTCGATGGGAATGGCCGAACGCATTAAAAATACATATTTCCCGAAGCCATATCGGCTTACCCTACAGTTTTTCATTTATCTTTTTCTGGTGATTCTGTCCCTGTCCCTGACCGAAATGGACAATTTTGTTGAAATTCCACTATTAATGGTGATTGCCCTACCTTTTTTCCTTTTGGAGAAAATTGCGTTCCGTATCCAGGACCCTTTTGAGAACAGGCCCATGGACACCCCGATGACCGCCATTGCCAGAACCATTGAGATCAATTTAAGGCAGCTCATTGATGACCCCAACATTCCAAAACCTCTGACCTCAAGGACCTTTTATATCCTCTAAGTCATTAGACATGTTTTCTAAAAGGGGAGTTTCAGGAGTAAGGAAAAACTTCTCTGAGATTTCAATATTCAAAAATTCCAAGCACCAAATTCCATACATCTTGACCAGACCTCGATATAAGGTGTTTTATTGACTCCCGGAGATTTTTCAAAAGAACACCAAAATATGACCCCGACCTCGTTTTTAAGGGTTTTTGCCCAAAAACGGGGTGTTTTTTCAGGAGTAAGGGCTTTGAATACATTGTTTTTACCGGGGTAAGCTTATTCCTGAATATCCCTAAAAGGATTGTTGGTTCCAACGCCCACCATCACCTAAAGACCTCTAAGCACCAATAGGGGGACAGTACTGTTGAATGCTGTTTTTTCCACGACATTTTCTTGCATTAACCCGTAAAAAAAGCTTTGTTTATGGTAGATCAGCGATATCATATCGCTTTGGGTCTCCATTACAAAATCCCTTAGGGCCTCTGTCTCCGAACTATCGAACATGATCTTATTAAAAACGTGGGGGATTTTTTTCAACAGGACCACCAGGGCGTCCCTATGAATTTTTTGCCTATAATCCAGATACTGGTCCTCCATGAGTTGTACGATCTTCAGGTCGGCATTCCATTGTATCAACAGATCCATCAAGGGCTGTAGTTCCTTGGTGTTAAACGGTCTTTTAAAGTTTGTTGAGAACACCACTTGTTTTGGACCGGCAATAGCCGTATAGGCCCTTGGAACCACTATGATTGGGCAGCTCCGCACCTTGTTTATAAGTGTCACGGCATTACTACCCAGAAAAAACTGTTTAAGTCCTTTGGCCCCTTTGGTTCCCATCAGAATCAGATCGATCCCCAACTTTGCCACCTGCTCTGCCACACCATCTTCCAGGGTATTGACAGTGTACCCCATTTTAAACTGGTGTTTTTCGTTCTTGTTGTTCTGTTTGACCTCTTTCAGGAGTTTTTCAAGTTCGTCCACGGGAATATAGGTCTCCATATCATCACTCTCCCAACTTTCCAACCATTCATTGTCCCATTCATCCTCGATCACACCGGGTGCATTCAGCTGGAACGCGGCGAACAGATGAAAGGTCACTTCATTTTTTTCAAATAATATTTGGCCATAGGACAGGGCATTCATCGAATGCTCTGAAAAATCCACTGGAACGAGAATCTGTTTTATCATGTTTTTTTTATTTAATATGATCAATTTTCTTCATCTTCCAAGGGCAACTTCTCCAAAATCTCGATACCTTTCTGTATAACCAGAGAGTTGGGCAAGGAAATATATTCTCCTTTGTCCGTTTTCATAAAGAAGTAAAACCCGGTAATATCCTTTACCTCTCCAGTAAAGTCAAAATCGGCATCCAAAATCCGAATCCTATCTCCGATCCTAACCGGGTGGCTCAAAAACAGAATCACACTGGCCGTCAGGTTGGAAAGGATGGACCATTGGGCAAAAAAACCGATGCCCAAAACGGCCAGGACGGAAGAAATCACCAGAGCCACTTGTTTGATTTCCATCCCCCATATCAGTGCAAGGGCGGAACCCGCAAGAATATATACGAGCAAATAGCATAGACTAAGGATTACTTTCCTTCGATTGATTTCTATTTTGCGCAGTAGTGTAAACCGTTTCACAGCTCGTTTTATCAACAGGATAATCAGTATAACGACTATGGTCAGTACCATAGTAAGTAATATTTCATTTTTAAGGTGCGTCATAGGTCTTGGTCTTTGCCCTTGTGACCCCATTACTAGGATCGGGTCACCCCATACTTCGAAAAAAAAATGGGTGACCCCAAAAACGATCTAGGGTCACAAGGGAAAAACAAACACCGAACAGGTATGAATCTAAGGGACGGGGCAAGATCACCTCAAATCAAGGTAGCCTCCGAGGCTCAGAAACTGAGTATTCTTGTCAAGGACAAGACCAAAACGATGATCGATCGTCTGGAGAGTTTCGAGGACATCATCAATATTGAAGTTGGTGATACCCGATTGTCTCGTGCCAGGACTCTTGAGCGTGAATTCGACATACACCAGCTTTACATCAAAAACGAGGGCGAGAATCCTACGGGTACACAAAAGGACCGTATTGCTTTCGCCCAGGTCTATGATGCCCTGCGCCGTGATTATGATACAGTGGCTCTGGCCACTTGTGGCAATTACGGTGTTGCGGTTGCTTTGGCAGCCAATCTGGCCGGGTTGAATTGCAAAATTTTCATTCCTTCATCCTATCATACCGAGCGTATCAAGGAAATGGAAGCCCTGGGAGCGGAGATCATCCGTTTGGACGGCAGCTATGAAGAGCTTGTGAAATCAAGCTCTGATTATGCTATGGAGTATGACTGGTATGATGCCAATCCCGGAGGGGCCAATACCCCTTTGCAGATCAGCGCCTATGCCCAGATTGCACAGGAGATCTATGAAGAGTTGGGTGATGCCCCAAAATACTGTGCCGTTCCGGTATCCAATGGTACGCTACTTGCGGGCATCTTCCGTGGCTTCACAACCCTGTACAAGCGTGGAAAAACCTCTAGGGTCCCTAAGATGGTCGGAGCCTCTTCCAGTTTTAAAAACCCGATCATCTCCTCCTTTAAGAAAGGGCTATTGCATTGTGAGGATCTACTGCCCGAGCGTGTCAGGGAGAGCAAATACAACGAGCCCCTTATCAACTGGCACAGCTTTGACGGTGAGGAGGCCCTATATGCCCTAAGGGAGTCGCAGGGTGAGGCCTTCCATATCAGTGATCGAAAAATGAAGGAAATGGCCGTTTACCTCTTAAAAAAGGAAGGCATGAAAATACTTCCGGCTTCCACGGCGGGGCTTATTGCCCTATTGGAACTGGATGAAAAGATAAATTTTGAACCTGACCGCTTTGTGGCGGTCCTAACAGCAAAGAATTAAGTCATGAAAAAAACAATTGACGGAAGGGCTCTGGTCTACTGCGAAGGGGCTTTCAATACCCCTAATGGTAAAACGGCCCATGGGCTTGTCCGTTTTACGGAGCGCTATGAGATCGTGGGGGTCTTGGACAGCACTTATGCCGGCCAGGATACAGGAGCTGTTCTCGATGGCAAAAAGAACGGTATCCCGATCTTCAAAAATATGGGATCTGCCATCAGGGAGTTAAAGGATATGGGCGATATGCCCCAGACCCTGGTCATCGGGCTCGCTCCTGACGGAGGTCGCTTGCCCATAGAGGCCAAGGATATCATAAAGAAGGCCCTGACCCTTGGATGGAACATTGACAGCGGTCTTCACGATTTTATTTCCAATGATCGCGAAATGGTGGAACTTGCTGAACAATACGGTGGGCGTATCCGTGATGTCCGAAAGACCCCTTTAAGAAAGTATCTACACTTTTTTACCGGCGAAATTGAAAAGGTGGATTGTTTAAAGCTTGCCATATTGGGTACCGATTCGGCCATTGGCAAACGGACAACGGCCTGGCTTTTGGTGCATGCCCTTAGAAAGTCAGGTAAAAAGGCCGAAATGATCGGAACCGGTCAAACGGCCTGGATGCAGGGTGCCAAATACAGCATGATCATGGACAGTTGCATCAATGATTTTGTCTCAGGGGAGATCGAGCATGCGGTGGTCAGCGCCTACAAAAATGAAAATCCTGATGTGATCGTCATCGAGGGCCAGGGCAGTTTGATGAACCCGGCCTATCCCGGTGGCTTTGAAATCCTGGCTGCGGGACGGCCTGACTATGTCATCTTACAACATGCCCCCACGCGCAAGGAATATGATGGGTTCCCCGGATATAAACTGCATCCCTTAAAAAAACAGATCAGTGCCATTCAGACCATCTCCGGCAAAAGGGTGATCGCCATAACAGTAAACCATGAAGGCCTATCGGATGACCAGATCATCCCTGCCTGTCAGGACATTTCCATAGAAACCGGACTCCCTGCCTTCGATGTATTGAAGTACGGTGCCGAACCGCTTGTTAAACTAATCAAGGATTACATCAAGTGAAACGTATAAGGGATTTGGTTGTTTTTGAGCAGCTGTTGGTTGCTCATGTGGTTGTGGAACCCAAAAGGGTCAAGGCCACCTATACCCTAACAAAAATGGATGGCAGTACGACAAGCACTGATCTTATCTACAGTTATGACAGGACTTATTTCAACAAAAAGGAAACACAGGATGTTAACCTTGCCTCTATGATGGTGGCCCAGGTTGCGCTCAATTATGGGCTGTTCTGTAGGACCATAGTTTTTGACGGATTGTTTGATACTGCTGACCAGCGCTTTTTGCTGGATATGATGGAAAACACCTCCAGGGAAATCCTGATCAATAAGTTCCATGCCAAAAACGAATTTCTCAAAGACCCTTATAATGTCCTTGTCCCTGAAAACCTCAAGCATTATACTGCTGCCAAGGTCTTATTTGAGAACAGTAAATTTTCGGATATGAGGCTCTATCCTGTTTGTGAGGCACCCCATGAAAATGAATATGCCATTTTGAGCAGTGGGGGCAAGGACAGTCTGCTCACCTACGGTCTTATCAAGGAATTGGGCGTTCCGCACCCGGTCTTTATCAATGAGAGTGGCCGCCATTGGTTTACGGCCATCAATGCCTACAAGTATTTCAGGGAGAATGAACCCAATACCGCCAAGCCCTGGTGCAACAGTGACCGGGTCTTTAACTGGATGGTCCGACAGATGCCCTTTATCAGGGATAATTTTCAAAATATCAGGGCCGATATATATCCCATTCGTCTATGGACCGTGGGAGTCTTCCTCTTCGGGGTACTGCCCATTGCACGCAAACGAAAACTGGGCAATATATTGATCGGCAATGAATTCGATACGACGATGAGAAGCACCTTTGAGGGTATTACCCACTATCAGGCGCTCTATGACCAAAGCAAGTATTTTGACAATGCCCTGACCCGTTACTATCAAAAAAAGGGTTGGAATATCAAACAATACTCTTTACTCCGCAGTCTTTCGGAACTGCTTATCCTAAAGATTCTTGTGAAGCGGTATCCGGACCTACAAAAGACCCAGGTTTCGTGCCATGCCGCCCACGAAAGTGGGGGAAGCATGCGTCCATGTGGCAAATGTGAAAAATGCCGTAGGATCGTGGGCATGCTGACCGCTTTGGGTGAAGACCCAAAATGCTGTGGTTATACCACTGAACAGATCGGCAGTGCCCTGGAAAATCTGGCCAAAAAAAATGTAAAGCAGATCGGTAGTGATGCCGCCCATTTGTTCCATTTGTTGACCGAACAGGGGCACATTGCCAAAAATGCATATACCAAAAGATTGGCCAGGTCCTATCCTCGGATCATGCACCTGCGCTTTGACAATGAGCGCAGTAAAATGGAGGATTTACCATTTCACATAAGAATGCCGCTTTTCTCCATCCTGACTGAATATGCCGATGGCATTTCAACCCAGCGTGACCGTGTATGGCAAGACTCCTACTATGGTGACCTGTCCTTTGACACACCTTATAAACCGTTACAAAAGACATTGATATGACAACAAGACATTCGTTCCTTTGGGAACAAAAGACATGGCCAGAGATCGAGGCCTATTTAAAAACTGTGGATACGGTGATCTTGCCCACAGGGGCCATCGAACAGCATGGACCACACTTACCGGTGGACATTGATTTCTATGATGCCAAGTATATGGCCTATCAGGTAGCCCATGCCTGTAACGAGCCCAAACCGCTGGTGCTGCCTGCCATTCCTTTCGGGGTGTCCTATCACCACGATAGCTTTAAGGGCACCCTGAGCGTGACCAACAATGCGCTTTCCCGTTTTGTATATGATTTGGGCATGAGCCTGGCGAAGAACGGAGTAAAAAAGATCATCATTCTGAACGGTCATGGGGACAATGCCCCAACGCTGAGCTATGCTGCACAAATGATCAACCGTGATGCCAAGATCTTTGTATGTGTGGATACCGGGGAGACCAGTGATGTAGATCTGTACGAGCTCATTGACACGCCCAATGATATCCATGCCGGGGAAATCGAGACCAGCACGACCTTGGCGCTCAGGCCTGATATGGTACAAATGGACAAGGCGGTAAACGAAACCTTGACCTTTGGGAGCAAATTCCTGGACTATGATAACGAGCGAGGTGTAAAATGGTATGCCCATACCCATAAATTATCGGAAAGTGGCGTTATGGGTGATGCCACCAAGGCAACTGCAGAAAAGGGGCAAAAAATGTGGGATATTATGATACAGAACATGGTACGCTTTGTAGAAAGTATCAAGAACACACCTCTTGAAGAACTTTATCAAAAAAGATACTAATGAAAATTACCAAGATAAGTTACGAGCGTCTGGAGCTCAGGCTCAAGGAGCCCTATACCATTGCCTACGAGACCGTGGAGCGTTCCACAAACTTCGTGCTAAGGATCGAGACGGATTCCAGGATCATCGGTTACGGCTGCGCCGCTCCCGACCTGCAGGTGACCGGGGAAACCCCAGAGGAAGTGGAGAACAATATCAAGGGCATCCTGATTCCTTTTCTTAAGGGCAAAAACCCCTATATGGTGTCACAGCTTTTGGAGGGGGTGTTCGAACTGGTCCAAAAGAAATCCTCCACCTTGGCCATGGTGGATATGGCCCTTATGGACATCGTTTCCCGAAAGACAGGGGTGCCCCTATACCAGTTTCTGGGCGGGTACCGTGACCATATTGCCACGAGTATCACCATCGGCATCCAGTCTGTCCATGAGACCCTTTTGGCCGCCGAGGAGTATATAAGCCAGGGATTCTTTATCCTCAAAATAAAGGGTGGCCTGTCTTTGGCCGAGGACATTGAAAAAATGGTACGCCTACGGGAGAAGTTTCCGGACATCGTATTGCGTTTTGACGGTAATCAGGGCTATAGCATAGAGGAGGCCCTTGGTTTTTTTGCCTCCACCAAAGACCTTAATATTGAGATCTTTGAACAGCCCACCAAGGTCGGCAATGGAAAAAAGATCGGGGCCGTGACCCAAAAGGTCGCTTTTCCGGTCATGGGTGACGAGAGCGTCAAGAGTTTGCAGGATGCTTATTATCTTGCCCATAACAAGTTCATTGACATGGTCAATATCAAGCTCATGAAGGTTGGTGGCATCCGTGAGGGCATGCACATCAATTCGGTGGCCAGGGCTGCTGGTTTGGAAAGCATGGTAGGTTGTCTGGACGAGTGTCGTCTGGGAATAGCTGCCGGGCTCCATTTTGCGCTCTCCAGGCCCAACATCCAATATGCCGATCTGGATGGACACCTGGATATGGAAAACGACCCCTTTAAAGGTCTTTTTACCCTGGAAAATGGTATTCTACATCCAACCGGGGAACCTGGTTTGGGCAAAATAAATTTTTAATGGAACAACTAGTCATCTATCTGGGTTTTACCATAACGGCCTATGCTGTGATTGCCAATGATGTGATACAGACCCTGGGCACCTTCATTGCTTCCAACCAAAAGTTGAAATGGTGGTTGCTCTGGAGTTTTGCGGGCCTTATTCTTTCCCTGACCTTAGTTTACGGATGGCAGGCAAATCATGGGGATGTCTCATACGGGCGATTGGGCAAAATTCCACTGCCCGAGGTCATGCATTGGTGGTATCTGTTGGCACCGATGGCACTTTTGGTGATCACGCGGTATGGGATACCAGTCAGTACCACGTTTATGATACTTAGTGTCTTCTCAACAAGCCAGGTCATTGAAAAGATGATCCTCAAATCGGTATTGGGATATGCCCTGGCCTTTGTGTCATCAATCCTGATCTATTGGTTCGTATCAAAATGGTTGGAATCCAAAGCCTCCCTAAGGCTGATGGGTATCAAGAAACAAAAAAAGTACTGGCTTGTGGCCCAGTGGTTTTCAACAGGTTTTTTGTGGTCACAGTGGCTCATACAGGACTTCGCCAACATCTATGTTTACCTGCCAAGAGCGTTGTCCATGACCGAATTGTTGTTCTCACTGGCTGTGATCTTGTTCATTATGGCCTACATCTTTAAGAGCAAGGGTGGCAAGATCCAGGGTATCGTTACCCAGAAATCCAATACCGAGAACATCCGTTCGGCCACCATCATTGATTTCATCTACGGTATCCTGTTGTACTTTTTAAGTAACTTGAGTTCCATTCCGATGAGTACCACATGGACCTTTATCGGTATTCTGGCCGGTCGTGAGATCGCCATCAACTATTTATTGAACCGCAAACAGCTCAACCACACCTATACCCTCATTTTCAAGGATCTGGCCAAGGTAAACATTGGTCTTATCATCAGTGTTTTGGTGGCCTATGGTATCCAACTTTTAAAATCATGAAGATCAGAACCATTCTTATTACCCTTCTCCTGACTGGAGTTTTCTCATTGGCCAAAGCCCAGGAGCTTCCGGTCCGTATTTCCAATGACAGTACTCCCCTGCGTCAATTGATCGACCAGGAGCTGCAGGACCATTTATTGAGCGAGGTCTCCAAAAAGCCCAAATGGAAGCGGCTTATTGACCAGAAAAAAATGGCCATTGGTGTGGTGGACCTTTCGGACACCTCCCATATCCGCTTTGCCCGGATCAACGGCAACCATATGATGTATGCAGCCAGCCTACCGAAGATCGCGGTATTGTTGGCGGCCAAGGATGCTATTGAAAAGGGGGAACTAATCGAATCCCTGGAGGTCCAAAAGGACATGAAACTGATGATCAGCAAATCCAACAATGCGGCCACAACCCGGATGATCGACCGTCTGGGCTATGAAAAAATCGAAGCTGTCCTTACCAGCGAACGTTACAACCTTTATGATGAAGAGCGTGGTGGGGGCCTATGGGTTGGCAAGCGTTATGGTGGTGGTGGGGGCACCAATAGGGAGCCCTTAAAAAATCTGAGCCATGCAGCAACAGCAACCCAAGTATGCCGATTTTATTTTTTGCTGGCACAGGGAAAACTGGTAACGGAGGAGCGCTCGATGGAAATGCTTGAGATCATGGAGGACCCGGCCCTGCACCATAAATTCGTGAACACCCTGGATCGTATTGCCCCCAATGCCCGTTTGTTCCGAAAATCTGGCTCCTGGAAGACCTACCATTCGGATTCGGTACTGGTATGGGGAAAACCTTCAAGACGGTATATTCTGGTTGCCCTTGTGGACGATCCCAACGGGGAGCAGATCATACGAAATCTTGTTGAGCCCATAGAAAGGGTGCTCCAAAAGTGACCTTCCCGTCAATAGGGGTCATAAGGACAAAAGGAGCATACCAAAGATGACACTATCCAACAGGTTAAAAAAGATTTTTAATGTACGGGACGGCGAGACACGAACGGTACTGTTGATGCAGGCCTACATTTTTCTGGTAATCGCCACCCTGCTTATCATCAAACCGGTGGTCAACTCCCTGTTTTTGACCGGACCCGGCGCGGACCAGTTGCCCTTTGCGTATTTATTGGTAGCGGCCACTGCTATCATTAGCTCCATGGCCTATTCCCGACTCAGCGAGCGTCTTCCCATGTTACGTCTAATGAGGTCTACCCTCTGGATAAGTATTCTTTGCCTTTTATTGTTGGTGTTACTGTTATATCTGGAGCTTACCGCCGGGTGGATACTTTATCTTTTTTATGCCGGGGTGGCCATTTATGCCGTATTGGCAAGTTCCCAATTCTGGGTCCTGGCCAATCTGATATTCAATGTCCGTCAGGCCAAGCGGCTGTTCGGTATAATCGGTGCCGGAGCCATAGCCGGAGGTATTTTCGGCGGCTACCTGACAACGGTTCTGGCCCCTCTTATAGGGAACAAAAACCTGATGCTGTTGGCTGTGCTGTTATTGCTGTTATGCTTTCCGGTACTTGTTAAAATCAGGAACCTCTTCCCTGACAAACTTCAGTTATCCAAACAAAAAAGACATCTGGCAAAACCCGCGGAGAGCCCTTTCAAACTCATCCTTGGATCAAGACATCTATTATATCTTGCCGGTATCATAGGTATCGGGGTCCTTACTGCACGATTGGTCGATTATCAGTTTAGTTATGTGGCCTCCCGGAAAATAGAGGACAGTGATGCCCTTGCCTCTTTTTTCGGGTTTTGGCTTTCCTCTTTTAACGTGGCGTCACTTTTGATCCAGCTTTTTATCACCCAAAGGATCGTTGGGGTATGGGGCGTGGGATTTTCATTGCTGCTGTTGCCCATACTACTTTTCTTAGGTGGGGCATTGTTCCTGGTATTCCCCGAGTTGTGGGTGGTCATCCTCATGCGTGCCACTGATGGTAGTTTCAAACAATCCATAAACCGATCCGCCACCGAACTGATCGCCCTTCCGCTGCCCTATGCACTAAAAAAGAAGACCAAGTCCTTTATCGATGTGGTGGTGGACAGTGTGGCCACCGGTATTGGAGGGATACTGCTTATCGTCCTGATCCAGGGCTTACAACTTCAGGGGGCTTATATCATTGGTCTGATACTGGCATTAACCCTGATATGGTCCTATTTTATCCTAAAGGTTCGCAAGGAATACTTTCTGACTTTTCGAAAAAATCTTGCCCAACTGCATCCTGTGAGAAAAAAAAGTATGAAGGTCATTACCGGGGAATCTTTTTTGGGTGGCATGCAGCGGGTTTTTCGCGAGGGCGGGGAACGGGAGATCCTATTCATGCTGGAAAAGGCTAAGGAAATCAATGATGACCGGCTCTCCGGGGCCATCAAAAACCTCCTGACCCATCCATCGCACAGGGTAAAGGCGGCAGCATTAAGAAGCCTGCACCACTTTGACCAGGGGGCGATTCCCATTAAGGTGGCCCATTTGTTGAATGTTGAGGATATGGAAGTGGTCCATGCTGCCCTGGAGTATTTGCTGGTACATGCCGAAACCAACGAGGGTATTGTCTTTGAGCATTATCTTGACCATACCAATCCACTGATCGCCGAGGCCGCCCTGGTTTGTCTGGCCAGGGAATCTACCGAGCATCCTGAGCTTGCGATAAGGTTTGAATTACGCGGGCGTATAGAAGACAAAGCTGTGCAGCCACCTGCAGCTGATTTGGACCAAAACGTCCAGCAGGAAAGTGTTTTCTTGAGCTTAGTGGGGCTGTCAGGATATGAGGATTATTACGGTGCCATTTTCGACGGATTGAAAAGTCCCGACATCCGGCTTAGGCAGGCGGCATTTTCAGCTGCTGTGTATTCGCGGGATTTCCGCTTTCTGGAATCCCTTTTGTCCTGGCTTCCGGACAAACAATTGAGACCTTTGGCAACCCGCTCGCTTTTAGGGTATGGCGGTGAGGCCATTCCCATCATCGCCTCCCGGCTAGGACATAAGGATTTTCCTTTGGACCAAAAGCGCAACCTTCCGGGCCTACTTGGGGCTTTTGGCTCCCAACAGGCGGTACATGCCCTGTTCAGGGGCTTTATCGAAGCCGAGGACCTTACCGTTCGATTGCGCTGTGTCCTTGAGCTCACAAAATTAAAGGAAGTGGCGCCCCAACTTTATTTTGATGAAAAGAAAGTGGCTAGGCTGATCCTGGAGGAGTGCAAATTGTACAACCACACCCTTATGGCCATGCATACCCAGATCATTGTACACTATCTGAGGAGAAAGAAAATGAGGCCACCATTACAGATCAGTGAAATGGATGCCAGGGAAAGCCTGATGGTGTTATTGGAACGCCGATTGGAAGGCGGGTTGGAGCGTATTTTCAAACTATTGGAGTTACGCTATAATTCCAAAGATGTCCGTTCGGTATATCAGGGGATATTGAGTGAGGAACAGGAACAGCGTACCAACGCCATAGAATTTTTAGACTTACTGCTAAACATTGACCTTAAGACTGCGCTGATCCCCATTGTGGAAGCCACAATACTGGATACCTCTTCCGAGGAGGTCATCGCCCATATGGCCAACAGCAGTTATACGGAGTTCGACTGTTTCAAGAATATCCTTGAGGGCAGGGATCTCAGGTTAAAACTGGCCGTTCTCTATCTGATGGTCCAACAACAGGACCCCAGATATCAGGTATTGCTGAAACCTCTGTTAAACGACCGGGATCCGAAACTCAGGCAATTTGCCGATCAGGCATATGTCAAAATGCCTTTAACCGAAACCCTGTAGCTATGAACGAATTGATCGACATTATACTGCATACGGATGATGCCCTGTTAGCATTGGTCTCCGATAATATTGTCAAGGCTTATATGGTGCTGTTCATTATTATCATGCTTGAAACTGGAGTCATCCTTTTTCCTTTTTTGCCGGGTGATGGCCTATTATTTTCGGCCGGGGTCATCACGGCCACCACGGAACTAAATTTGTATATCCTGCTCCCTCTTCTGATCCTATCGGCCATTTTGGGAAATGCGATCAATTACCGGACCGGGGTTTTATTTGGGGGCTCCCTGCATAAAAGCAGGAATTACTTTATCCGGACATCCCTGGTGAAACACCTCCCAAAGGCGGAGGCCTTTTATTCAAAATATGGTGGCCGTGCCATTATACTGGGGCGCTTTTTCCCGGTAATCCGGACCTACCTTCCCTTTGTTGCCGGCCTGGTCAGAATGGAAAAGGCCCTGTTCATGAAAAATACCATTATCGGGGCCATTATTTGGGTATCCCTCTTTTTATGTATGGGCAACCTGTTGGGGGAAATTCCCTGGGTCAAAAACAACTATGGCCTTATTTTCCTGTTCCTGATCCTGATAACGCTGATTCCATTACTGTTGGCGTTGTTGCGCAGGACCGTGTTCAAACGTTGATTTTCAAACACAAACCAAGACCTATGAAAAGAATCTATCAAAATTTACTTGAAGCCCTGGAGGACCTTACCGTAAGGGGGTATGTACAATCTTTTGGCCTGACCCCTGCGGGACTCTACTGCCCATTGACAAAACAGGTCTTTACGGCAGCACAGCTCCGTATTGTTGAAGCTCACCATTTTGAGGGGGATTCCGACGTTGGCGATTTGGCCATCCTATACGTTATCGAAACCAATTCGGGGTGTAAGGGTGTCCTGATCGATGCTTATGGTACCTATGGCAGTTCGGATATGGGAAACATTTTACGCACATCAAAAACTTGAAGCTATGACATCAACAGATTTTTTGACCCGTTTATTTTTGGCAGTTGCCGTAGGGCTCTGCATTGGTTTTGAAAGGCAATGGCGGAACAAAACCGCAGGAATCAAGACCAATATGCTGGTATCCACGGGATCGGCCATCTTTGTACTGCTCTCTATCCTAATCACTGAGGAGGATGGGGACGTTACCCGGATCATTGCCATGATCGTTTCCGGTGTTGGTTTTTTGGGTGCCGGGGTTATTTTCCGGGAAGGGGCCAATATTCACGGATTGGGGTCTGCTGCCACGATTTGGTGCAGTGCCGCCATCGGGAGTATGGCAGGAGCTGGTTTTCTTAAGGAGGCCATATTCTCAGCAGTTTTGGTGGTGGGTATCAATATCATTATAGAGCCACTGGACAAATGGCTCCGGGGGCGCAAGTAAACCGCCTCTGACCACTAGAAGGGGATTAAGGTTTTCCAATGCCCAAAGGACTTTGTTTTTTACAGATTGGTGTCCTTCATATTTTCCCGACCCAAATCCCAAGGTATCCCGGTCTTGTCGGATTGAAACAAAAAAAGGGCATCCCAAAATCCGGGACGCCCGCACAGCCTTTATGGTGAAATCCCTACTGATTGATCAGATCGGCGGTTGCCTTAATATTATCCTTTAGGTCCTTTGCTATGTTTTGATTCCCATCCTGGTCATTTGGGAATATTTCAATAATTCCATTGCCATTTCCATCGGTTGCCTGGGTAAGGTCAATCTCTTTCAGAGCACTTAAGAACTGCGAGGTATTGAAGGTAACCGTAAAATTTACCGTTCCACCGACCACATCCACTCCTGTACTTCGGCCCACGTCCAGGTTCTCACTGGTATCGTGCCAAAATACGAAAGGCTGGTCCCCTATGGTACCTTCCATATAAATGGATCTATCATAAAGATTGTCCGTAGCGGGCAAGTCCTCATCCTTGTGGAACTTGAAGCGAAGTTCCTTGTACCTACCATCAGGCACCACGGCATCTCCAATCGTTTGGGAAAGTGCATTGCCCCCATCCAAAAGATCAATCTGATAAGGTCCCCTAAACTGGATTTCATCCGTATCAAGATTACTGTTTGGATCATCATCATTTTTAAAGACCACATCGCGAATGGATATCCTGAAATCGGTAAAGACCACATTCTCATTGCGTTTCCCTATTGTATTGGATCTCGAACTTGTTGTATTATCGGTGGTACTCACCTTAAGACGGATACTGCTATGCCCGTCATCATCTTTGGAGCAACCCACCATAAAAAGTGCCATGACCAATGCCATTAAAAAAGTATGTTTCATAATAATAAATTTGGGTTATACATTGTTGTTCAAAAAAGGACTGGCGCCTGTTCTCTATAGAGAACCAACTTCAGTGCCCTTTATTTTTTTTTTGAATGTCCCGAAATGTTATCCGGGACATTCCCTTTGTTTTTCTCTTTCATAGGGGAGGCTATATCACTTGTTTTTGGACATATCCTCCCAGATATTATCTTTCGAACGTGAGCATATCCGTTCCACCATTGCCCCCGCTGATATCAATGAGCTCGATTTTTGTGGATGTGGAGGATACCACATCCCAGTCATCGTTCAAATCCTCGAAGTCATCAGTTTCCGGTACAGCAAAGAATATGTTAAAATCAATATCATCATCACTGCTGCTATCATCATTACTGTTGCTGTCATTGGTTACGGACCAGGTTCCTGTTTTGGTATTCGTTCCGTTGGTCGCTATCAGGGACCCATCGGAATTAAAGCTAAACTCATATCCGGTAAAATCCGTCGTCTCATCCTGTCCTGAATCCATAAAACGGGTAATTCGCCAGGTACCTGACTGCACCGTGTTTCTTATTTGGGCTATTTGCTGCTCATTGTCGTCAAGGCCATCGTCATCGTTGGAACACATGAACGACATCAGTGAAAGGCAAAGTAAAATCAGGGCGTTAAATAACAATCCTCTTTTCATGATTTATTGGTGATTTAAATAGTATTATTAATTTTTTTGAAGTGTCAGTGTATCCGTTCCGCCATTGCCTCCACTCACATCCTGAAGCACCACTTGTGTATCTGACACAGAAATGACATCCCAATCATCGTCATTGAACTCATCGAACGGCATATCGGTACCAAAGTCTAGGGTCATTTGATTTCCACTACTAAAAACGCTCCAGGTACCCGAATTTGTATTACTCCCGTTTGAAGCGGAAACGCTACCGTTGGCATCAAAAGTCAGTTCATACCCGTTATAGTTTGCCGTTTGGTCATCCGTATCCTCGGTATAGGAAGCTACGATCCAAACGCCATCGGTCAAGATAGCCTCCAGGTCATCATTACCATTTCCACCATCGAACGGGGTCCGTTCAAAGGTCAGGAAGTCTTCTGAACCATCACCGCCGCTGATATCCTTTAATCGAATGATATCGTTGGTCACTTCCAACACGTCCCAATCATCAGCCAATTCATCCAGGGGCACCCCAGTTCCAAAGTTCAGGTTCAGCCCAAGTGGGGTTTCATCACCTGAGGCGGTTGACCAACTCCCATTGGTCGTACCGTTGGAGTCACTGGCCGTCGCTGTATTGTCCGAGGCAAAATTAAAGGTATAGGCGGCAAAGTCCGTAGTTTGATCAGTATCGTCAAAGAAATAGGTGATATACCAGTCCCCGTTTGTCAAGGCGTTCACCAAGGTGGTATCGTCGATGGTCCCGCTACTGGAACAGTCGCTTTCAAAACGCAATCGATCATCTCCCAGCCTCAGGTCAACCTTTACCTCTCCTGGATCTTGGTCAATCTCATGCAGGTTCCAGGTATCATTAAAGTCCGATAGCCCGGTGACATTAATGGTCACAGAAATATTATTTCCTGTTCCGGAAGCCGTCCATGTACCATTAAAGGTATTGCTGTTCTGCGCAACGGTTATGGTTCCATCATTGTTAAAGGTAAACACATAGCCTACATAATTATCTTCCAGATCATTATCATTTCTTTCCAGTTTATCCACTGTCCATTCCATACAATCCTCAAAAACCGTATCCAGGTCACTGGTAGAACACGAGTTACAGTCGTCATCATCGAAGTCCGTATCATCATCCTCATCGCAACTGTTATCGGCCATTTCGATGGCATTTTGCAATTCCTGAATGCTATTGATGATTTGGGTGGTATCATCCGCCAGGATCACGGTAATGGGGAAATTTATGGTGACGGCCGCAAATTCATCCAGATCCTCAATAAAGTCAAACATGTCGTTGTCATTGGTAAGGGTGACGGAATCGATCAGATCATTGTTTTCATTAAAAATCGATGCTGTGATCGGGTATTGGAAATCGATACATTCGATATCATCATCATCTTCATTTTCACCAGAACAATTGGCTGCAAGTGCTGTCAACTCTGCATTCGAATTCACCAATACGGTCGAAAAATCCGTAAGTATTACTGTTATCGGATAGGAAATCTCCATGGTATCCACATCATCATCGAACAGGTCGATAATATCTTCAATATCCTCATAACCATCATCATCGTTGATTTCCAACACTATTCCATTTACGGTTACGGTAACGGGAAGCTGAACACTGAGGCAGTTTGCACTGTCTATAATATTGTCAGGGGAGCCATCGTTCATGGCCGTTCTCCCCATCAGATCGGCAATCGTTGAGTTTGCCTCCAGGGTATCCTCCACCGGGGGATCAATGCTTAGGTCGTCTTCGGTCCTGCAAGAGGTAAGAGTCAATACCAAACCTAATGCGATACACAAGATGGTTTTTAATGTTTTCATAATCAATTGTTTTTTTTAAATCTCATTTGTTGATCCTATGCTTGATCAGGGATCAGCAGTCGTCTTTGTACTTAAAACAATTCAAAAAAGAAATGTCCCAAAGAAATGATCAAAAAAATAATCCTTCCAGCTCCCGTTCCAATTGTTTTAGGTCCTTTAGGGTCTTTATTAACTGGTGGAACCGTCCAACCACCAGTGCCTGTTTATATTCATACAGGGCATTATTGGCCCCTTTGCTTTTGGTCTTTTCCATGTCCATTACCTTCTGCCTATAGCTGTGCAACTCATTTTCCTTGATCAGGGCCATCATATAGACCAGTTTGGCTGTTTTACTTTTGGAAGTGCAACGGTTCATATTCATGTTTATTTTCAGACAGGTCCCTTAATCGGGCCCGAGGCTTGGGCTGATCCACCCTATTGTAGTTTTAAAACAACTCAATCGGACATTCTCCCAATTAGGTCATGATATTTTTTTATCTTTCCGTTTTCAACCAACGGAATCAATTATTGCAAAAACCCTTACATCAAAATATTTGTGACAAGCTACGTTTTTCAAAACTGTATGAGAAGTATGCCCAGACCCTGAGCAATATTCTGTTGTACAAATATGGATCCCTGGCAAACCCATCGGACAAAGTCCAGGAGGCTTTCATCAAGCTATGGGAAAATTGTTCCAAGATCACACCTCAGGCGGCAAAATCCTACCTATATACCACGGCAAACAACATGATGTTGAACGAGGTAAAACACCAAAAGGTTGTATTGAAGCACCAGCAAATCAAGCCCAGGGACTATACGAATGAATCCCCTGAGTACATTATGAGGAAGAACGAATTTTTACAGCGTTTTGAGCGGGCCTTATCGGAATTAAAGGAAGAGGAACGTGTGGCCTTCCTCTTGAGCAAAGCGGAGGGCAAGACCCACAAAGAGGTCTCCGAAACTCTGGGTATCACAAAAAAGGTGGCGGAACACCGGATCTACGCCGCACTCCATAAACTTAAAGATGCACTGGAAGAACTAAAACAAAGATAAGTATGGGACATTTCTTTTTTGAGTTGTTATAATTATATAACCGTATGTTATGGATAGAGAATCTTTAATCAAAAAATGGCTGGGCGATACGCTCACTGAGGAAGAGGCCAAGACCTTCCGGACTTTGGACGACGCCCCTCTCTATAAGGAAATTGTAGAGGAGGCCCGGCGATTCCATGGCACATCGCAGGTCAGAGTACCGACCTTTGAGGAGCTTGAGAAAAACCTCTATACAAGCAGGAAGGTCCCACGAAACTGGATAAGGATCGTTTCAGGCATAGCAGCGGCCTTTATCATAAGTATTGGGCTCTATACCCTTATCGATAAGTTTGGCACAACCACCTATCGTACGGATTTTGCGCAAATCAAGGGCATTATGCTTCCAGATGATTCTTCGGTCCGCCTGAATACCTTATCACAAATAAGCTATAACGGCAATCGTTGGGACGAAGAGCGAAAGCTTACCCTTAACGGAGAGGCCTATTTTGATGTTGCCAGGGGCCGTCGCTTTGATGTCAGTACCCTGAATGGGACTGTAAGTGTCCTGGGGACTGAATTTAATGTCCTCTCCAGGGACAGTATATTTGTGGTCTCGTGCTTTGAAGGCCTTGTCGGTGTGAATTATGGTAATAAAACCGTCCAGCTGCCTGCTGGCTCCAAACTTACCCTGAGCGCTGGAGGGGATGCCACCACCTCTAAAATCTACGTATCGGAGCCCTACTGGCTTAAGGGTCTGAGTGTTTTCAAAAACGCTCCGATAGTTGATGTTATTTCGGAGCTTGAAATGCAGTACCGCATAAAAGTTGATTACCAATCGGAGAAAAAGCTTCACTTCACCGGTGCTTTTGAGCATACCCATCTTGAAAATGCCTTGAGATCCATTACCCAGCCCCTTAACCTGATCTATGTCATAACTGATAAAAACGTGGTCACTATAAGGGATGCCAGGAACCAATAATCATATACTATATCTTTTATTGTTGTTGTGGTGCCCCTTTTTAAATGGGCAGGATCGGCAGAAATCACCCATTACGGATGTGCTGGAAAATATTTCAATGACGCACAATATCACCTTCAATTATGAAAGTGACCTGCTTGTGGGTATTGAGGTGCTTCCTCCATCCAAAGATCTAAGTTTAGAAAATACAATTAGGTTTCTTGAACGCCAAACCCCATTGATTTTCACTAAAATCAGTGATCTGGTCTACACCATAACCAGGGTCTTAAAGCTTTGCGGTTATATCCAGGATGCTTCCCTGCAACAACCTCTGGAGGGTGTGACCGTCAATGGTCGGTCCGGCTATACGGTCACGGATGAAAAGGGATATTTTGAAATCGAGCTGGCTTCCCTATCAGAATCACTGACCCTTCGGCATATTGGTTTCAAAACCATTGAACGCCAGGCAAGGTTTTTCAATATAGGGGATTGTGGGGTTATCCCCATGCTGGAACAGGCACAGGTCATGAGTCCTAGTGCGTATTTGGTCAGGGGTATTGACAAAAGGCAGGATTGGAACACTTCCATCGATTACAAAAAATTCAGTCTGTTACCAGGCCTGATCGAGGGGGACGTACTGCAGACCGTTCAGGCGTTGCCGGGAATCATAAGTGTGGATGAAACTGTTTCTAACATTAACATTAGGGGTGGATCGCACGACCAGAACCTGATCTTATGGGATGGCATCAAAATGTTCCAATCAGGGCATTTCTTTGGACTTATCTCAAGTTTTAATCCACATATGACCCAATCGGCTACCATTATCCACAACGGTTCCGATGTTTCCTATACTGATGGTGTTTCCGGAACGATCCATATGCAGACTGACCAACAGTTACAACCCCACTTCAGTGGTCTTTTCAGTGTAAATTTTTTGAATGCTGATCTACTCACAAACATTCCTTTGGGCGGTAAGTCCTCCTTACAGGTAGCTGCCAGAAAATCGGTGGATAATTTGGTCAGGACTCCAACCTATGATGTGTATTTTGACCGGGTGACCCAGGATACCGAAGCCCAGGAGAACGTTTCGGAAGTCACCAATTCCGATCAGGCGTTCAATTTTTATGACACGTCATTGCGATGGCTTTACAACCCTTCGGATAGGGACATGGTCCGGGTAAACTTTTTGTTGATCAACAATGATCTGAGTTTTAATGAAACTGCCAGTGTCGATGGTGCCATCCAGACCAGGGAGAGCAGTGTATCCCAAAATAGTCTGGCTGCGGGACTGCACTACCGAAGACATTGGAGTGATGCCATTACAACTGTCCTGAATATTTATGAGACAGATTATAAATTGCAATCCATTAATGCCAATGTCCTTGCCGACCAGCGTTTTTTGCAGGAGAATACTGTTTCAGAAACGGGAGTCAAAGTGGAAGGCACATACCGCCGAGAGCAATGGCAGTTCAAATTGGGATATGACTTTGTGGAAACTGAGGTGGTCAACCTGAACGATATTGACCTACCGCGATTCGTCAGAAGGGATGAAGAGGTGTTACGGGAACATGCGGCCTATGGCCAGGCGTTGTTTCGGTCTCGAGATAAAGGTTTTACCATACGTTCCGGTATCCGGTTAAACTACCTTTCCAAATTCAAAGAACTGATCCTCGAGCCTCGCATAAGCATCCGTCAAGCATTGGGAGACCATTTTGAAATGGAGGCACAGGGGGAGTATAAGCACCAGAGTACTTCCCAGATCGTCAATTTTCAAAATGACTTTTTGGGCATAGAAAAGCGGAGGTGGCAACTCTCGGACAATGATGCCATTCCGATTTTAAAAAGCAAACAGGCTTCCCTGGGGCTTCTATACAAAAAAGACGGCTGGCTTTTGGACACCAAGCTCTTTCTCAAAAAGATTGACGGAATCACCACCCAAAGCCAAAGTTTCACGACCAAATATGAATTCATAAAAGAGAGCGGCAGCTATACTGCTTCGGGCGTTGAGTTTTTATTGCGAAAAAAGTTCAATACGGTGCATAACTGGTTGAGTTATTCATACCTAAAAAACACCTATACCTTTGAAAATCTGGAAGAGGTGGAATTTCCCAGCAATTTTGATATCACCCATTCGATAACTTTGGGAACAACCTACAGTGACCGTTCCTGGGACATCTCTGCCGGTGTCAATTACAGGACCGGAAAACCGACCTCTATTCCCCTACCGGGCAATGAGATCATAGATGATGACGTCAATTTCGACCAAGCGAACGATGTCAGGTTACAGGACTATTTAAGACTGGATGCTTCCGCCATCCATAAGTTTAAGATAAATGATGCTTTGAGATCGGAAATCGGGGCATCGGTTTGGAACCTGACCGATCGGAAAAACAGTATTAACACCTATTACCGGATCAACCAAAGCGGTACAATAGATACTTTTTCAAGGTTTTCTCTGGGAATAACCAGCAATGTAGTGTTCCGACTGTACTTTTGACCCCACGGACCCCATGCTCTTAATTTCTTCTTTGGCCTTCAAAATGTCTCGGACCAATAATGATGCCATGGATTTTAGGGTTTCCTTTCAAGTCTGGCAAAGCTCCACTTGAGCAATATGGGTGTGACCATGGTAGTAACGATACCCATGATGACCAAAATCGAAAATATTTCCAGATCGATCATCCCGGAGGCATAGGCGATGTTGGCAATGACCAGTTCCATAATGCCCCGACCATTAAGGCCTACGCCAATGGTCCATGCACTGGCAGGATCGAGTCCGGAGAGCCTGCTACCGAGATATCCTCCCATTATTTTGGAAAAAAAGGAAATACCAAGAACGGTCGCGAGCAAACTATACTCCTGGATGGAGCCAAAACTGAACTCCAGTCCTATCCCTGCGAAAAAGATGGGGGAAAGAAAGCTCATGGCCATACCATTGGTGGTCTTTCCGAAGGCTTCCACATGTGTTTTCCCAATCAATTTTCCATCGAGTAGCATGGCGGCGAAAAAAGCCCCAATGATAAAATGGAAGCCCAACGATTCGGTGATCATGGCAAAGCTCAGGATAACAATGAACAATAGGGCATATAGGGATTCCCTGGCCTTTAACCGATTGACAAATGTATTGAGCTGGTCCTCAATATAATGTTCCTTTTTGGACAGGCGTTTTAGTACGTAGTGAGCACCCCATAGCAGACTAAGGAACAAGAGCAGTTTTACCAGTGAAACCGAAGCTACCCTGGCAATGGTCATTAGGGACTTGTCGGTATCCTCTATATTGATGATCAGACCAAGAATGGTCAGTGCCAACACATCATCAAAAATGGCTACCGATATGATCTTTTTGCCGATTTCCGAATCCAGCTTCCCCATATCCATCAACATCCGGATACTCACCGGTAGTGCGGTTATCGCAATACACAGCCCCAAAAACACCGTTACCATGGCATCCTTCCCAAAAAGATAGCCGACTCCAAAGCCACATAGCAGTGGAAGGAAAAAGGCCATAATTGAAATGATGATGTTCTTTCCTTTGAGCGACCTTAGGATATCATCAAAACGGATCTCCAAACCAGCGATGACCACCAGCAGGAACACCCCCAATTCGGAGATCGTGGCAATTTCCCCGGTTTTATGGATAAGGTTAAAGACCGATGGCCCTAAAAAGATTCCGGCCAGTATCTCACCTATCATAGCGGGTTGCCCCAGGCGTTCGGACAGTTCCCCCAGTACCCGTGCCAACACCAAAAGTATCAACAGGTTGGTAAAAAAGGGCAATTCTATGAATCCGATATTTGCTTGCATCATTCTTTAAGCGATCATGTTTTGAACATGTTGTTAGTATACTTTGCCCGACTCATCCGGTTGGGTTGGGTTTGTTAAGAGGTGGCTCTTTCGATGGCCATACAGGAAATAAATAAAAACACCCAAGACCATCCAGAGCGCAAATCGTATCCATGTGACATAGGGTAGGGCTATCATAAGACCGGTACATATCACCACGCACAGGGTACACACCACTTTATGGAAAGGGGTTTTGAACTTGCGGGGCGCCCCGGGTTGTCTGACACGAAGGACCCACACACCGACAGCGACCAGTACAAAGGCGAATAGGGTTCCGATATTGGTCAGTTCCGCTGCCACACCGATATCTATGGTTCCGGCCAGTAGGGCTACGAACAGTCCGACAAGAATGGTGGCAAAGGATGGTGTGGCAAAGCGTTTGTTTACTGTATTGAACTTACTACCCAGAAGCCCATCCCTGCTCATGGCGAACAGTATCCGTATCTGTCCTAGTTGCATGACCAAGAGCACGCTGGGCATGGTCAGGGTAATCCCCATGGCAATAAGGGCTGCTATTTTCCCTTCCCCAACTGCAGTCAGGGCTTCTGCCACCGGCTTTTCATTGGCCAGAACCTCCAGGGGAACCATTCCTGTCAGGGTCGCGGCCACAACGATATACAATACCGTACAGATGACCAGGGAAAGGATCATTGCCCTTGGTAGGTCCCGTTGGGGTCTTTTGGCCTCTTCCGAGGTCGTACTGACCGCATCGAACCCGACATAGGCAAAAAATACCAGGGCCGCCCCCGTCATTATCCCTTTCCAACCGTTGGGTGCAAAGGGCTCCCAATGGATTTCCGGATTAAAATGCGGCAAGCCAAACCAAAGGAACAACAGGACCAGTACAATTTTGATCACTACCAAAAATGCATTGACCCGGGCAGATTCCTTGATTCCGATGTACAATAGTACGGACACGAACACCGTAATGGCAAATGCGGGCAGGTTGAACAGTGCCATTTCTTTGGGCAACTGTGCTATGGTATCGGCAAAATGTGCATTTATGGCAGGGGTAAGCTCGGTCCATACGCCAGAGGGAAGCTGAACCATTTCCGTTCCAGAGGCAGCACTCATCCAACCTGGGAGGTGCCAGCCAAAACCATCCAGGAGGTTTTTGAAATATCCGGACCAACCTATGGCCACGGCCACATTTCCAACGGCATATTCCAATATCAGGTCCCAACCGATGATCCATGCAATGATTTCTCCAAAGGAGTGGTATGAATAGGTATAGGCGCTTCCGGAAACGGGTATCATGGAGGCAAACTCGGCATAACACAGTGCTGCGAAAAGACAGGCCACTCCTGTAATAATAAAGGATATGGTCAATGCCGGTCCTGCTCCCAGGGCGTGCTGGGTTCCTGCTGCCGCTTCCCCGGTCAAAACAAAAATGCCCGTCCCAATAATAGCTCCTATACCCAGCATGGTAAGGTCAAACACTCCTAGCGAGCGTTTCAGTGGTGAACGCCTGGACTCGTCGACCAAGCTCGCCAAAGTTTTTTTTCTAAAGAGTTGATTTGCCATAGTTTAATACTTAATTATGTATCCCTTGTCACCCTGACTTTTCTGCCATGGGATACATTGATTCCTATTTCCTCATCGAGCACCACTGCTCCGTTCAGTCCAAAATCATTCTTCATGGAAAGTCCGATGACGTTCATAAAGCGATATACCCGGGCTGCCAGCACCTCATGGGCACTAAGGTTACTATCACTGGCGATAACGGTTTGGATCAGGACAAACTTAAGGTCGGGCGGAATGTCCATTTCAGAATCCTTAAAGAAGCCACTGATTCCCATGATCTCTCCCCTGTTTGTCATGTCGTGGTGTATGGCCCGCATGGTATCCTCTATAAAATGGGGTTCCTTAAATCCGAGCCGCAATACAACAAAAAATGCTTTCCCCGGGATCAGGGTTTCACTCCGATATGAAACGCCATAGGGAACATCTTCGATCTTCAGGTGTAAAAACCAGTATGTTGCAGCTCTCTTGGGCTGCCCATAGAACAATGACCGGACCACTACAGTATCGATACTGTCCTTTTTGGGCGAGCGCACGGGAAAAACCAGGTTTGTTGCCAACAAGGGCAGGCTATGGTCCCCGTGTACTTTGTCCAATAAGGGTATCATGGTCTTGGAGCTCTGGTATTGAAGTACCCGGTTTCGAAGTTCCCTGGCCACTTTATAATAGTACAAAAGCACAAAAAGCAGGGAGGCCACCAATAATGTCACCCATCCTCCGTGAGGTAACTTACCGAGGTTGGATACAAAAAATATACTTTCGACCCCCACAATGGCAATGAATCCCAGTAAAACGGTCCATGGTCTCCTTTTCCGGTCGGCCCATAACAGGTATCCCAACAGCACACTGGTCATGAGCATATCAACGATAATGGCCATCCCATAGGCCGATTCCATATTTGCTGCCTTTTTGAACAAAAAAATAACGGCCAGACAGCCTATCATAAGAAAGTAATTGACCTGAGGCAGGTAGACCTGTCCCTTATGTGCGGCTGGATATTTGACTTTTATATAAGGCCAAAGCTTCAGTTTGACAGCTTCATTGACCAGGGTAAATATTCCTGTGATCAGGGCCTGGCTTGCAATTATGGTTGCCATGGTGGCCACAACAATGATTATGGGCAGCACGGCTTGGGGGACCGATGCGTAAAAAACCGACGGCAGTTCACTTCCTTCAGGCAGGGTAAGGCAAAAGGCGGCCTGCCCAAAGTAACTGAGCAAGAGTGCCGGCAATACAAAAGACCAGGCATAGCGGATGTTTTTTCGGCCACAATGCCCAAGATCAGAATATAGGGCCTCAGCTCCCGTCGTACATAAGAAAACGGCTCCCAACACCCAAATTGCCCCGGGATATTCCATTAAAAATTTAAGGGCATAAGCCGGATTCACGGCTTCCAGTATCGAAGGCAGTTTCATAATATTGACAAGGCCCAAAATGCCAATACTGGAAAACCACAACAACATGACCGGGCCAAATATGCCCCCTATCTTCAGGGTCCCAAATTGCTGTACTAAAAACAGGAGTATGACAATGGCGCAGACGATGGGTAATGTAGGAACGTTTTCATAGAGATGGGTAACCCCTTCCACCGCCGATGATATTGAAATGGCCGGGGTAATGAATCCGTCACTGATTAAGGTGGCACACCCAATAAGCGCCGGAAAAATAATCCATTTGGATTTCGTCTTCAACAGTAGGGCGTAGAGGGCAAAGATACCGCCTTCCCCTTTGTTGTCCGCTTTCAGTGCCAGATAAATGTATTTGAAGGTCGCTATAAGGACAAGGGTCCAAAAAATACAGGAAAGACTGCCCATGATCAGTGATCTGTCAAAGTGCTTCCCCCCGGTAATGGCACTGAAGACGTACAAAGGGGAGGTCCCGATATCGCCAAAGACGATTCCGAGGGTGACCAATAAACTGGCGTATGTAACTTTTTCCGTGTCACCTCGCATTTCAATCCTTTTTTTGGTTCATGTGATAATCCGTTATGGTTCCCGTATCAACCTGTCAATTTTACTGGCCAGGACCAGGTGGTCTCCCGCCGAGTTCTTCCCCAGAACATTGGTCATCAGGCAGACCATATAGTTTTTACCGTCAGGATGTTCGATTATGGCCACGGAGTTCATATAATTGTACACATTGCCCCTGTACTTCCCACAGGAAGCATCCTTTACCCTATCACACTTATAGAGGCTACCGGATTTAAAGTAAACGGCTGCTTCCTTGAGTTCCGGTGCCTGGGCGTACCGTATACGGCGATCGGTCATATAGATTAGTCTTTTGATCTCCAAACTCGATTTTTCATCGACTACTTTCCCCTGTTCCAATTGTAGCATCCATTTCATAAGACCCAATGGCGAGCCTATACTACCGCCCTTGCTTCCCACATAGGGATTGGCCCCTCTGGTAAAGAAACTTCCCAGGCGCCATTCCTCCTCTGAGATTCCCAGATCCCTCAGAGGTTCGTTCACCAAGGTAATGGCCAGTTCCGTAATATCTGTTTTGGGCGTATTCTTAAAATAGGCATCGGCATCTTCCTGGGCCATTGTAGGGTATTTGTCCTTAAAAGCGGCCATCAACAGGGCCTCACGCCATACTACACTTGCCGCACCATTGTTACTTACCGAGAGCATATGATCGGCCCATTCGTATAACGAGAACACATCACTGGCCACCGCCTGCCGTTTGACCAGGGTATTGGTGGTCACATCAAAAACAGGGATGGTGTGCTCATCAGTCAGCACCCAATTCCCACCCTTGACCGTTTTACTTCGCAGCAATGCCACGCGTTTCTCCCAGGAATCCGGATATAGCTTTTGAAGTTGATCAAAAAGTGCCGTGACCACGACCAGTTTCCCCACACTTCCGGGCTGGTAACCGCTAGTTGCGTTCTGCTGTGCATAGCGCAACCTTGCCGGATCGGTAATATCCAAGATGGTCACCGAATAACTGCGATGCAGTTTGGGAAAGAGGGCATCCACCTTCTTTTGTAGTCCAGCATCTTCCACCAAGAGCTGTGCATTGTTGTCCTGCTTTCGTGAAAGCAGGTGCAGTTTGATATCCTTGATGGATCTATAGGCTCCCAGGGGAAGTCCCGCATCGGGTAATTTCCCATCTTTGGCCAACTGCAGGCGTTTTAATCTTTTGATCCCCGTGGTCTCATAGCCGTCAATGGGGTAGTCAACCGTAGTAAAGGCCATACAGGCGAACAATCCAAGTGCAATAATTCCGATTTTTTTCATCTTATATTTTTTTTGTGAGTGGAATGTCTTTGTTCTTATCGATCTTGGGAGTAATGGATTCCAGATAATCGGACCCCAGTGCCTTTTTGTTTTCCACAAAGGGCCTGATCTGGAAAAGCCAAAGCTTATTGTCCTTAAACCCCAGTTCAACGTCATAGGCTCCCTGGTAATCGGACCTGGTCTCTTTGGCAAACCGCTTTTTAATGGAGCTTGCCAAATCTCGAATGTCCTTAAGGTTCCCAGCATTTAGGATAGGGGTTTCGAAAGATGCGATTCCCGTTCCCGTACCTCCAGAGGTGGGCAGGGTCTTATACTGCGGCTCCCGTGCCGGGGCGGCCAATTTCTGTCCTCCTTCGGCCTTGAGGATATAGGACTCCGCGACCTGGCCGTCCACAGCACCTCCTGCACCACGGCTAAAGGCAATGGTCAGCTCCCTATCGTTCCCGGACACTACGCCCTTGGTGATCAACACCCCGGAATAATCCACATCCACAGAGGGAATGACCAGAATGGACGGATAGACATTTTCCGGGTTCAGCAGGTATTTTTGCCGCCATTTAAAGCTACGCTCCGTATAGGGCGATGCCCATACATCCTTGATCCCTTGAAGAATCCTTTCTTTTTCCAGGACATTGAAAAGGGTCAGGTTAAGTCCTGCTCCGGTAAAGTCCTTAAGATCTTCCATATTGGTATCGCTGCGCAAAAAGACCGGTACGCTGCCCAAGGGCTTCCCAAAAATGTTCTGAAAGGACTTCTGGATATCCTCTATAAAATCCTGGCTCAATGGCATTTTTTTTATGGCCTCACGAAGTATTTCCAACTGTTGCAGTTGATAGGCTTCGACCTCAGTTTCCGCAACCCCGTTTTTTCGTTGTTTTTCCGCTTCCCTGAACATGGCGTTCAAAAAAGCCCAATAGGATCCTTTTTGGCATGGCATGGGCTGTAACATATGTTTCTTGAATATTCCAAAGGGCACCACAAAGCCTTCCACCACCATTTCGGGATATAGGGCTTTGAGCTGACCGAGGTTCGCTGCTTTTGGTCCACACAGTTCTCCGGAGTCCCCGGCATTCACCGCTCTAAGGTCCAGAATACGGTCCCGATCCAATTTCAGATCCGATACGGGAACTGTTATGCGTTCCTCTTTGCGCTCCTTTACGGCGAACAACCGCGTCTCTATTTGACTCATGTCCTTTTCCAGTTTCAAGATCACATTGCCCATATTGGATACGGCAATGAACACTTTTTTTCCGTGGTAGCGTTTGAGGTCCTCCAGGTTCTCCCGTGACAATGCGACATTGGGGATTCCCAGATTTCTGGCCAGAAGTTGGACATGGGAGACGAGGTTCCCTTCTGAAACGGTGCCAATCCCTGCAACGGGCTTTAAGTCTGAAGGCGCCCTGTCAAAGACATAGATTTTCTTTCCGGACACCTCCAAATCTTCAGGGTTCCCTTCCACCACCACCAATTCCCCAAAGGCATATCCGGGGTTCAGCCCACGGATGGTACTTTGATTGTCCAGTTGTAGCACCTTGTTGGACAACTGGGATTCCCGGGCGATGACAGCACCCAATTCACCAACGCTTTTCCCGAGGTGCAGTGCGATCGAGGAACGAATTCTATCATCAATGAACCCATAGGCCAAAGGCTCAAACTTGGCATAGGTATTAACCACATTCCCATACACGGCATTGGCTGTTCCGGTACTCCATTCCAGCACGCTTCGTGCAGCTTCCATGGTTTCCGTAAGCTGGTACAATTTACGTGTATTGCCTGTTGTAGGTTCCAAAATTGGGGCGATGGCCTTCCATTCCCAGAGTTCAACAAGTCCGATCCCTGCTGCAGCCTTGCTCAGCACATAGTTCTTTTCCATGAGCTCGGAAAGTGTGGAGGTCTCCCATTGTTGGGCCAGTTGGAACAGCATTGTCTCCAATTGTGAGGCAATATCTAGAAGTGCCAACCGTTGTGCGGCCTGCTTTTCCCTGGAAATATTAGTCCTTATCTTTAAAAGGCTGTTGGCAGCCGCCCCAGCTATCTGTCTCGTGCTGCCGGAACCGGTATTGGTGGTGATAAAATGCTTCAGATCTGGTTTCAGGGCATTGGAACCTGACAGGGCATTTATCTTCTTTTCCAGATGTTGAAAACTTACAGGCTGATGGAATTTTCCCATGGTTTCGATAAGCTCATTGATCTTCTTGTTCTGAGCCACCGATAATTGGTCCTTATGGGCTCTGGCAAAAGCGATGGTTCGATCTATGTCCTCGGGCTGCGGATCACTATGAATTTTGATCCTGATATCCATAAAGGGCCTATACTGGTCCGAAATGGCCTTGGACTGCGCCCGAACCAAGAGGGAGAGGTCATAATCCCCCTTATGGGGTATATCCTTAAGGGACTGCATGATCAGGTAGTAGTGTTGCCGTAGATTCTCATCCCTGGCCAACAACCATTTATAAAATGCAATTCCCCATTCCTGTTCGTCCTCTATTTGGATGGCCCCACGATAGTACTGTCCCTTCCGGTTGACCCATCCATCGTCCACCCGCATCAAATAGCGGCCCATTTGGTACTGTTTCAGTCTGGACTGTGCCTTCGTGCCGTCCCAAAACTCCTGTTTATCCGTATGGGCAAGTATTTGCCCCAAAAAAACATGGTTTGATTTACCAAGGGCCACCACCTCGGGTTTATAGGTGGCGTGCTGTATACCTCCAATGGCGTCCGGGCAGGGGTCTTTGGGCATGCGGACGGAGCCGTCCTTACAGAACCAGCGAATACTCTCATAAGTGCCCCTGGCATCTTCCTTATAGGTTGCAATACGTTTTTTAATCTGTTCTATGGTAACCTCCTGACCCAATAGGGGTTGCTGGGTTGCCAACAGGCTACCTATCCAAATAACATACTTGCATAATGGTCTAAACATGTTTAGTATTTTCCCGTTACGACCCTCATTTGGTGGTCAGGTCACCCCTTAAATGCCATACTTTTACAAATGGGAGTGACCTAAAAGCAAAAACAGGTCATAAAAGTAACCCTAAGCGGAGCGAGATGGCATTACCAAATAGTATCACAGATCCTCATATTGCGACCATAGCACTTATATCGATTGCTATCATAGTGATCAGTCTTTTATTAAAGCGCCTAAAGCAGACCTATATTATCGGTTACATACTGATTGGGGTATTTGTAAAGGAATATGGCCTGGAGGTCACGGGCAATATGGACTATCTAAGGCTTTTGGGGGAACTGGGCATCATACTGTTGCTTTTCTTCATTGGCATGGAGATCAATTTGGTAAACTTCCTAAAGCAGTGGAAAATTGCTGTCCTTGGTGTTATTGCCCAATTGCTGTTCAGTCTGTTGTTCATGTTCGGTATGGGAACGGTTTTCGGATGGAGCACGGCCCGTATTGTGGTACTGGGCTTTGTGGTGGCTCTGAGCAGTTCCGCTGTGGTAATCAAGATCTTACAGGACAAAGGCCTTATAGACACCGCTATGGGCAAGAATGTCCTGAGTATTTTATTGGCACAGGATGTGGCCTTTGTTCCTTTGTTACTGATCATCTCACAATTGGGTGGCTCCGAGATGACGACCATGGATCTAGTGCTCATGAGTATCGGGGCCATATTGGTGGTGGCACTACTTGCCTATATCTATATAAAAAGAAGCCTTCACTTTCCTTTTCTAAGACGTATGGAGAAAGACCATGAACTACAATTTTTCGTGGCCGTGGTACTTTGTTTTGGCGGGGCCCTTGTAACCTCATTCTTTGGCCTATCGGCCGCCCTTGGTGCATTTGTTGGTGGGATGCTGATAAACGCGACTAGGGAGACCCATTGGATACAGGATACCCTGCACTCCTTCCGTATTTTGTTCGTATCCTTTTTCTTTATTGGGATCGGTCTGCAGATTGACCTGGGCTTTATCCAGGCCAATATGGGTGCTGTA
Source organism: Flagellimonas nanhaiensis (assembly GCF_003382275.1). Classification (GTDB taxonomy): domain Bacteria; phylum Bacteroidota; class Bacteroidia; order Flavobacteriales; family Flavobacteriaceae; genus Flagellimonas; species Flagellimonas nanhaiensis. Next base: position 32,861 of record NZ_QTJX01000003.1, on the reverse strand, counting down.
GGTAGTGCGATCGTTATTGTATTTTTGTGCAACCACCTTCTCAATACACTGATCATCAGGTATTTTTCCGGCAATTGGAAGGATGCTTTTTTGGGCGGGGCCTATCTGGCCCAGATCGGGGAACTGAGTTTCCTGCTTGCCGCTACCGCCTTTACCTATGGTATCATTGAGGAATTCAGTTATAACTTTACCATTAGCCTTATCTCATTAACGCTCATCATAAGCCCCTTTTGGATAGCCCTCGCTGAAAAAATAAACGTTGTTTTGTTTAAAAAAACTAAAGACTGATCCTCCAAACAAGCTTTAATAAAATATATTTAAAATTTTAGGTGACCCTTTTTTAAAAGGGGGTCATAAGGGAAAAGAAGACAGACTACACACCTTCGGATGTGGCAAAACTGGAGGAGTGTAGTTTCTCTATTTTTTATGGATAATACGTATGGAACATGTTCCATTATTATTAGGTTTGTTTTAACCATAGGTTCCCAAAAGGGTACCTAGCCTATATAAATGAAATCTTTTTTCAGATTCGGGCTTAGGGGAAAAAAGAAGTCCACCCCAAAAGCTGCCTCAGGGATGAGGAACCGAATTCTAAGGCTGACTTCTACCGTTGTGACCACTTTCCAATATTTGGGAGCAAAATCCTTTGTCCCATCCACGGTTTTCATATTTAGGGTTTGATCAGCGATCTGATTGTAAGCAATCAAAAGCGTACCACTTCCAACAACAACCCATTACCAATTAAAATCATCAATATCGGATATGCTATTGGCTATCCTTAAAAAAAATAAGATATAAATGAAAACCAAATACATCGATCTGATCGACCAAACCTTTGATTTCCCACAGGAAGAATTCACATTAAAGCATAATGAGCTCCATTTTCATGGCATTGACCTAATGGCACTTATCGAGACCTATGGGGCTCCTTTAAAATTCACCTACCTTCCCAAAATCTCCGAAAATATTAACCGGGCCAAGCGTTGGTTTTCGGATGCCATGCAGGAGCATGGTTATAAGGGGCGTTACAACTATTGTTATTGCACTAAGAGCTCCCATTTCAAGCATGTGCTGGATGAGGCCTTAAAGAACGATATTCATATAGAGACCTCCTCCGCCTTTGACATCGACATAGTTGAAAACCTAAAGGTGGAGGGTAAGATTTCGGATGAGACCTATGTCCTGTGCAATGGTTTCAAACGTGACCAGTATATACAGAACATTGCCCGGCTAATCAACAAAGGGCACAGGAACTGTACTGTCATAATAGACAATTATGAGGAAATCGACCTTTTAAGCGGGAGTATTGATGTACCGTTCCAAATAGGTATCCGTATTGCCTCGGAGGAAGAGCCCAAATTTGAGTTCTATACCTCCAGATTGGGAATCGGGTATAAAAATATTGTGCCTTTCTACAACCGGGAGATCAAGGACAATCCCATGGTCACCCTTAAAATGCTGCACTTTTTCATCAATACGGGTATTCGTGACAATGCCTATTACTGGAACGAGCTGTTGAAATGCATGAAGGTCTATGTTAATCTAAAAAAGGTATGTCCCAGTCTTGACAGTCTCAATATCGGCGGTGGTTTCCCTATAAAGAACTCATTGGCCTTTGATTATGACTATGCCTATATGGTGGATGAGATCATCAAACAGATCAAACAGACCTGTGACGAGGCCGGAGTGGATGTCCCGCACATATTCACGGAATTCGGAAGCTTTACCGTTGGGGAAAGTGGTGGTGCCATTTATCAGGTACTCTATCAAAAACAACAAAATGACCGGGAGAAATGGAACATGATCAACTCTTCCTTCATTACCACCATGCCGGATACCTGGGCCATCAACAAGCGGTTTATTATGTTGGCCGTCAATGGGTGGAACAAGGAATATGAGCGTGTGCTTTTGGGTGGCCTTACCTGTGACAGTGATGATTATTACAACAGTGAGCAGCATATGAATGCTATTTACCTTCCAAAATTCAATCGGGAAAAACCCTTATATATCGGATTTTTTAATACCGGGGCCTATCAGGAGACCATTGGGGGCTTCGGAGGGTTGCAACATTGTTTGATCCCGAACCCCAAACATATTTTAATAGACCGTAATGAGGTGGGTGGATTGACCACCACGGTCTTTGCCGAGCAACAGACCTCAGAACAATTGTTATCGATCCTGGGATATGACTATCAAATAAACAAGGTAGCTGCCGAACAGAAACAGGAACGTGACAATGACCTTATTCCTGAAATTGTAAACACTACGTATTAACAGCTAATTTTTAAGACAATGATTACCGAAAACACGTATGCCGGCATTCCAAACAGCTATGCCGGTCCGGACAAATCGAAAATCGTATTGATCCCAGTACCCTACGATGGAACGAGTACCTGGGGAAAAGGAGCGGACAAGGGGCCTGAGGCGTTTTTACATGCTTCGGAAAACATGGAGCTATATGACATTGAAACAGATACTGAGGTTTACAGGCAAGGGATATATCTGGCCGACGCCATAGCCGAAAACAGTTCCCCTGAGGCTATGGTGGAAGCCGTCCATGCCCGTGTGAAATCCTATATCAAAAACAACAAGTTCACTACCCTTTTTGGTGGTGAACATTCCATATCCATAGGCGCCATCCGTGCCTTCGATGAATGTTTTGAAAACCTCACTGTTCTACAGTTGGATGCCCATGCCGACCTTCGTAAAGAATACAATGGTTCAAATTACAACCATGCCTGTGCTCTTTATGAGGCTAGCCAGAATACGAATCTCATTCAGGTAGGTATCCGAAGCATGGACAGTGCTGAAAAAGGAACCATGGACCTGGACAATGTATTTTTTGCCCATGACATGGCCAATGATGATTATTGGATGGACAGCGTTCTTGATCTAATGACGGACAATGTGTACATCACTTTGGATCTGGATGCCCTGGACCCCTCGATCATGCCCAGCACGGGAACCCCTGAACCAGGTGGACTACTTTGGTATGAGACGTTGGATTTCCTTAGAAAAGTATTTACGGATCGGAATGTTGTCGGTTTTGATATTGTGGAGCTCTGCCCAAATCCCGCAGACCGGTCTTCGGACTTTTTAGCGGCAAAACTTTATTATAAAATGCTGAGTTACAAGTTTGAAGAACAGGATGTGGATGATGAGAATGAGAATTTATACGCTGAGCAAAAGGTCAATAAAATCAATAAATTAAAATACGATCAAAATGAAGACTAAAGGGGCTATCTCCCAATTTATTTCCAAATACTATCTGCATTTCAATGCTGCGACCCTGGTAGATGCCGCCAAGGCCTATGAGGTACAGCTCTCCGGTGGTGCAAAAATGTTGGTCTCTTTGGCCGGGGCCATGAGTACTGCGGAATTAGGCAAAATATTCGCTAAAATGATCCGAAAGGACAAGGTGCATATCATTTCCTGTACGGGTGCCAACCTGGAAGAGGACATCATGAATTTGGTGGCCCATAGCCACTACCTTCGGATTCCGAATTACCGTGACCTTACCCCGGAAGAGGAATTTGAACTTTTGGAAAAGGGGCTCAATCGCGTTACGGACACCTGTATTCCCGAGGAAGAGGCATTCAGGCGTCTGCAGAAACATATTTTTGAACTATGGAAAGATGCGGACGACAAAGGGGAACGTTATTTTCCTCATGAATTTATGTACAAATTGTTGCTGTCCGGGGTATTGGAGGAGTATTATGAAATAGACCTCAAAGACTCCTGGATGTATGCTGCCGCTAAGGCGAATCTTCCAGTGGTGGTCCCGGGTTGGGAGGATAGCACCATGGGTAACATATTTGCCAGTTATGTCATGAAAGGGGAATTAAAAGCGAGCACAGTGAAGTCGGGTATCGAGTATATGACCTATCTCGCGGACTGGTATAATTGGAACTCAGACAAAGGTGTTGGGTTCTTCCAGATCGGTGGTGGCATCGCCGGGGATTTCCCCATTTGTGTCGTCCCTATGTTGTATCAGGACCTGGAAGAGGAAAACACTCCTTTTTGGAGTTACTTCTGCCAGATCAGTGACTCAACCACCAGTTATGGGTCTTATAGTGGGGCGGTGCCCAATGAAAAGATCACCTGGGGGAAACTGGATATTGATACCCCAAAATTCATCATTGAGAGCGATGCCACCATAGTGGCCCCGTTGATATTTGCATATATATTAGACATGTAATTATGAGAAATATGAACAATCCAAACTTAAAGCGAATCATCGTAGACTTTAAAAAACTCACCCCGGAGATTTTGGCGTTGGTGGTGGAAAAGTTTCCGGATGGCTATGACGATGATGATATCATCACTTTCCGAAATGCCAAATACGAGCTTGTCGAAGCCATCGAGGTCCTCACGGAGGATACCAAGTACCTTGTAAAGGTAAGCGGGAAACTCGAAAGGGTCATTGCGGATTACGACGAGGAAGACTACGAGGATTACGATGCCAATGATCCCGTAGCGGTCCAGGATCCATTTGATGAAACCGAGCAATCCTAAACAAAAATATGCATGAAGCTTAAAAAGAGCATAAACAAATCCCGTCTTATAGCTATCAGGAAGGAACAGGTACTGGTCCTGCAAAAGGTGGGCTATTCCAAAAAGTATTCCCTTCCGGGTGGTATCACCAAAAAAAAGGAAGGCCATGAGCAAGGGCTAATCCGTGAGGTCTTAGAGGAGATCGGCCAGCAATTGAATACTGGAGATCTGACCTACTTTATTTCCAGAAAAGACCGCAAGAAGAAGGAACAAAAGGTATACAAGCATTATTTTATCACGACCAGATCCTTAAAACGGGCCAGGGTATGTGAACCGCATAAATTTAAAAAGGTGCTATGGGTACCATGGTATGAGGCTCTTGAGGATTTGGATCGGGAAGACCGAAGTGCAGTTGCCCTTTACTTTGATCAAAAACAAAAAATTGCTAATTAACAATTATTATGGAAGCAAAATTTCATTTGGCACTGCCTTGTGCCGACATTACTGAAACCCGGGCCTTTTATGAGGAAACTTTGGGAATGCCCATCGGCAGAAATGCCGAAAAATGGATGGACGTAAACCTATTTGGAAACCAAATTACCTTCACCAATGCCGGTGACTTCAATTTTGTCTTTAAGGATTATAGGTTAGGAGAACACATCCTGCCCTCCTTCCATTTTGGGGTCATTGTTGATCAGGACCATTGGGGCAGGCTCTATAAGCGACTGTTCACTGACAAGAACCTGGATGTGACCATGGAAGTGTCCTTTATGGAAGAAAAGGTAGGGGAACATCTCTCCTTTTTTATCAAGGATCCCAATGGTTATATGATCGAATTCAAAAGTTTTAAAAACGAAGGTGAAATATTCACCACTGACCGATGAAAACCAAGGATATTGAAAACATTGAGCTTAAGTTTCTTGATCTTGAGGATTATCAGGAACTGAAGTCAGCCATGATTTCTGCATACACCAATATGCCGGGATCTTACTGGAAGGAGCACCATATCCAATCCCTTATAGAAAAGTTTCCTGAGGGTCAGGTAGTGATTAAGATCAACGGCCATCTTGCAGGCTGTGCCCTTTCCATCCTTGTTGACTATGATGATTTGGATGATGACCACACCTATAGGGACATCACCGGCAACTATACCTTTGACACCCATACCGCTGAAGGAGATGTTCTTTATGGTATAGATGTATTCATTAAACCTGAGTTTCGCGGACTAAGACTCGGCAGAAGGCTTTACGACTACAGGAAGGAAGTTGCTGAAAAGCTAAACCTGCGGGGTATTGTTTTTGGGGGCCGGATACCGAACTATCATGAATATGCCGAAACCATATCCCCAAAAGAATATATTGCCAGGGTAAGGCGCAAAGAGCTCCATGACCCGGTATTGAACTTTCAAATATCCAATGACTTCCACCCTACAAAGGTCATGAAGGGCTATCTTGAAGGGGACAAGGCCTCCGGTGAATACGCCATTCTTATGGAATGGGACAATATTTTTTACAAAAAGCCCACCAAAAAAGCTGCAATCAAAAAACGTGTGGTCCGTTTGGGTCTGATACAATGGCAGATGCGTCCCTATAAAAACCTTGAGGAGCTTCTAAATCAGGCCGAATACTTTGTGGATGCCGTTGCGGGGTATCGATCGGACTTTGCACTGTTCCCGGAATTCTTCAATGCGCCGTTAATGGCGAAGGACAACCATTTGAGCACGCCCGAGGCCATCAGGGAACTGGCCAAACATACTGAGGCCATTATGAGCAAGTTCTCTGAGTTTTCCATTACCTACAATATCAACATTATTTCCGGCAGCATGCCTGAGGTGCGGGATGGCCGACTGTACAACGTAGGCTATTTATGCAGACGTGACGGTACGGTTGAGCGTTACGAAAAACTACATGTTACCCCGGACGAGTACAAAGTATGGGGCATGCAGGGCGGAAATCAGCTCAAGGCCTTTGACACGGACTGTGGGAAGATCGGGGTATTGATCTGTTACGATTCCGAATTTCCGGAACTCAGCAGGCTCCTGGCTGATGAGGGCATGGATATTTTGTTTGTTCCTTTTTTGACCGATACCCAGAACGGTTATTCCCGGGTACGCCATTGTTCACAGGCGCGTGCCATTGAAAACGAATGTTATGTTGCCATCGCCGGTAGTGTTGGGAACCTGCCCAATGTGGAGAACATGGATATACAATTTGCGCAGTCCATGGTATTTACCCCATGTGACTTTTCTTTTCCAACCAATGGAATCAAAGCTGAGGCCACGCCAAATACGGAAATGATTCTTATTGCGGATGTGGACATTGACCTGTTACGGGAACTGCACCAGTTTGGAGCGGTAAAAAATCTAAAGGACAGGCGCAAAGATCTTTTTGAGCTTAAAAAGAAAACCAACGATTAAATATCTGTGGATATATAAGTTACTTCCATATGTATGGATTTACCAACGAAAGTGCTATTGCAAATTGTTTTCCTTTTCGTTGTGTTTTAGGTGCAGATCCGGAATACGTATCACTTCTACCGTTGCGGAGGCTATTGTAATGGCTCCCTGGGTCTTTTCAATTTCCTTGCCGATCAATTCGTTCAGAAGGTGCCTGGTGTACCTTCTTTTTTTGTAATCCACAATATATCTTAAATTGAAGTTCACCCAGTTATCGGTCATGGTAATAGCCAGGGTAGGTTCCACCTGGGCATCCTCAATATAGTATCGGTCCACGACGTTTTTCCATTTGGAGACGGATTGGGTGACATAATCAGATAGATTATCCGATGCTACCTGGATGATGATTTTTTTGGCCAGTTCCAAATCCGACCCATACCTGACGGGGAGATCAAGTTCGTCCCATATGAATGGGAAATCGCGGGAATAATTATAAATGGGGCCCCTGAACACAAAGGCATTGCTCAACTTAACGATCCTTCCGCTATAGTTGTCACTACTCACCCATTCCCCGATCTCCATCATGGTGGTATAGATACTATCGATATCAATGACATCCCCCTTGATCTTATGGATCTCTATCCGATCTCCAGGTTTATATACCTTGACCAAAAAGATATAGATAGATCCCGCGATACTCAGGATGAGCTCCTGCAGGGTAATGGTTATCCCTGCCGTGAATAGACCAATGGCCAAACCAAAATCCTTGATATTTCCTGTAAAATAGGTAATGGTCAAAAAAATCAGGGCAAGATAACCAACGACTTCTACCCCTTTCTGGGACTTATACCTGGTATTGGTATCCGGAAGGTTCTTGCGGAGCAATTTTCTAAGGAGTTGGATAATGGCCACGACGAAGATGACCCATATCAGGTATTTTAACAGGGATGTGGTAGTGGGGTGTCCTTCCAGCCATTGCCGGATAAATTCCAGTGATTTCAAAATAATTTATCGTTTGGTTTGTGCCACTTGAGGTAAAAGTATGGGGTAACACTAAAAAAACAAATGACATTGATCATATAATCCCATTATTTTCAGAAGCTTAATCCAAAAGATAACAGGGTGACCCTTTCTGGGGTTAGGGGTCTAAAATGTTGTCCAACACCGTTCGACGTGACCAAACATCAAGCTCGATCGCATAACCCTATTTTTAAATGATCATCTGGATAGCTTTTTTCGTATTTATCATAGCCAGTTTGCTAGTAGACTTGCTGATTCTTAATCGTAAGGGTGTTGCCTTCACCCATAGAAAAACTGCCATAGAAACCTTTTTATGGATCACCCTGGCGCTGTCCTTCTCCTTTGCGGTCCACTGGATCTACAAGAACGGGATGGTCCACAATATCAATGGCCTGAGCCCTTCTGAGGCAGTTGTGAAATACATCACCGGCTATCTAATCGAACTGTCCCTAAGTGTGGACAACCTGTTTGTCATTGCCATGATCTTTACCTCGTTTAAGATCCCTTTAAAACATCAGCACAAAGTACTCTTTTACGGTATTTTAGGAGCCATCGTTTTCAGGGGGCTCATGATATGGGCAGGTATCATTCTGATCCAAAAACTCAGCTGGATAACATACATTTTTGGGGTGCTGATGTTGTTCACCGCCTTTAAGATGTTGGTCAAGGACGAGGGCCATAACACGAGCCCATCAAAGTTCCAAAACTATCTGTACCGAAAGTTCAATGTAAGCAATACCCAAAATGAGGATAAGTTCTTTATTGTGGAAAATGGCGTAAAAAAGGTAACCCCTTTATTCATTGCCCTTTTGATGATAGAGCTCACCGATCTGTTGTTTGCCATCGATAGTGTCCCTGCCGTGCTGGCAGTCACTACCGATCCTTTTATTGTACTCACTTCCAATATATTTGCCGTGCTGGGTTTGCGGTCCATGTATTTTTTTCTTGCTGATATGCTGGAGCGGTTCAAGTATCTCAAATACAGCGTGTTCACAATTTTGGTATTCGTTGGACTCAAGCTGATAACCCTTCATTTCTTTAAGTTTCCCGAGTGGTTCTCCCTTTCTTTCATAGGGGTTTCCCTATTGTTGGGCGTATTGGTTTCCCTATGGCATAAAAATTCAAAATAAGGGGTGACCCAAACCCTCGAAAGGGGTCAAAAGGGATACAAAACCACCCACATGTAAGGACACTGTACAGTGCTTACAAAAGGCCAGGCTTGATGTGGGCGTGAACTGGAAAAACGGAATGTATTAACCATAACAAATTTTACAAATGAAAGATTTAAAAAAAGTATTGGCCCTTGGCATGATTGCACTGTTTACCTGCTATTCCGGGTTTGCCCAGGATGACGAGGAAACCCTTGAAGATCCGATCACCGTTATAGGTACCTACGACGGTTTTGATGATGACATGTATAGCTTTATCATCGCAAATGGGGACGACGACGAAGAGAGTCTCTTTTTTGACTATGTGAATGATGATGTTTTGGCGGCCTTTGACCTACAATCCCAAAAACTGGTGGGCAAAAAGTTTCAGGTTACCTATACGGAAATCATGGAAATTGAGGAGGACGAGGACGGTGAGGAAGTGGAATATACCAAAAGAACGATCATTTCCCTTAAACCTGTCAAATAACAAAATCCGGGCGGCTCAAAAGGTCGCCCTTTTAAAGTCCGTCCATGCAAGTTTTTAAAAAAGAATTCTATACCGCATTGGCCCATTTGTTCTATGCCATCGCCATGGCCGACAAAAAAATGGTCGTAGACGAAAAGCGCAGGATTGTGGCCTTTGTGGAAAAATACTGGACTGTAACCGTTGATACAGAAAACAGTGCCGAGATCATCTATGAAACCCTCAGGACACTAATAAAGGAAAACTGGGGTGCTGATCAGGCCTTTGAGGTATTCAAGGCCTACCGCCAGGACCATAGTGAGGAGTTCTCCCAGGACGTTTGCAAACAACTCATGGAAACGGTGGATGGCATAGCACTTTCTGCTTCCGGGAGAAACAAATCAGAATTGGTACTGCTTACCAAAACACATAGACTTTTATTTAAGAGCCCCTAAAGACGCAATATATTGGGACTGTCGATCATTGATGTTTGGGCCTGATCGATTTAAAACTATAAAAAGAAGCAGATGAAGAGATTAATCAATTACCTTTTTCAAGGCATTTTATACAGTGCTCCCTTAGCCATAATCATCTATGTACTCTACAGGGTTTTTGTGGTTTCAGATAACCTGTTGCAAAAGACGATAGAAGATCTGTTCCATGTTACAATACCTGGGCTAGGAATTCTTTCTTTACTGTTGTTCCTGGTAATAATAGGTTTTTTGGGCAATACCATAATTGCCAAACCCATGAAGCGCATCTTCAAAAAAACCGTTGACCAAGTACCCCTATTGCGCTTTGTACATTCTGCATTGACCGATTTGTTCTCTGCCTTTGTGGGCAAGGAAAAGAAATTCAACAGACCCGTACTGGTAAAGTTGAACCTACATTATAAACTTGAAAAACTAGGGTTTATAACAGAAGACGATTTGGACTTTCTTGGGCAAAAGGACAAAGTTGCCGTTTACTTCCCACACTCTTATAATATCTCGGGAGAACTTTTTATAGTGCCCAGGGAACATATTACCCCTCTTGACCTCCCATCCAGTGAGGTCATGAAATTCATTGTTTCGGCGGGGCTTATGGGTCAGGAGAAATAGGATCATAACGGAACGTGGGTTTTGTTTCGTTTTACAAAATAATTTGAATATGAACAGACATTTTAATATTGTTATAGCAGGAGCAGGAGGTATCGCCCAGGCGGTCGGCCTGATTCTTGCTCAGTGGAGCAAGGTTTCCCCGACCCTTTATATTGGCAACAGGACCTTGTCCAAGGCGGAAGATATGGCCCAATGGATCAAGAATGGCAGCAGCAGATCTTGTATCATTGAAACTTTTGAGATGAGCGAGGGTATAAACCCTGGAATGGAGGCCGTTTTCAAGAAAGGGGATATTCTTTTGGACTGCCTTCCCGGTAGCCTTGCACCAACTATGGCCAAATACGCCAGAGACTACAATATGCATTATGCCAATCTAACCGAATATGTTGATGAGACCAATCAGATAATGGAACTGGCCAGGGGTGCCGATACGGGGTTTGTGCTTCAAACAGGGCTGGCCCCCGGCTATATCAATGTACTTGCCCATTACCTGTTCCAGGAGTTCTGCAATGATTTTGAAGTGGATACCGTGGAGCGTTTAAAGTTCAGGGTAGGTGCACTTACCGATCATGCGATTCCCCCTCATTTTTATGGCTTTACCTGGAGTCCTGTCGGTGTGGCCACGGAATACATAAAAGATGCCGTAGCACTAAGAAAGTATCAAAAAACCATCCTGCCCTCACTGTCGGAACAGGCAACCCTTATCCTGGATGGGATTACTTACGAGGAGGACCTGACCTCGGGAGGCGTAGCGGACCTTCCGGACGCTTTGGCCGGTAGAGTGGGTTCATTGGATTATAAGACCTTACGTTATCCGGGACATTATGACTGGGTAAAGGATAAGATCAAGGGTATGGAAAACAAGGAAAATCTTATCCCGTGGCTACAGGATCAAATGGAAAAGGTAGTTCCGCATACCGAAAATGATCAGGTGGTTCTGTATGCTTCCGTGGAAAGCAGGGACAAGACCAGTGTTTTACGAAGAAGGGAAGTTTCCAAACGTATTTTTCCGCAAAAAGTAGGAACACATAGGTTGCGCGCCATTCAAATCACTACAGCAGCTCCTTTATTACAATCGGCACAACTCCTTCTGGAATCCAATATCAAAGGCGTGGTCCTTCAAAGCCAGATAAATCCCAAAGTCTTCTTGGAGGGAAACTATATTACGGCGGTATATGGCAATGTATAACCAATAATTTATAGTGAAAATGACATTAATTAAAAGCACGGTAATATGGTTGGTCGCACTGGCAACCATGGTATGTAGTGCTCAATTAAAAAATCAGAAAACATTGAGTGCAAAGATTCACGGGAACTGTGAAAAATGCGAGAGTACCATCGAGAACGCTGGAGATATAAAAGATCAATCCGATGTGGATTGGAACAAAGAGACCAAAATGGCCATGATTTCGTTTGACAGTCTAAAAACTTCCATAGACGAAATTCTAAAACGTATTGCACTGGCAGGCTATAACAATGACATTTTTTTAGCGCCAACCGATACCTATTCCCGGTTACCGGGCTGTTGCCAATATAAAGGGGCGGTAAAAGCTAGGGGCAAATCAGCCGGATTCAATATGGATAGCGAAACGCTGGATCATGTATATTCAAACCAAAAGATGGTCAGGCAAGAAACGCATCTGCTTTCAACAGTTTTTGACAACTATTTTGTTTTGAAAGATGCTTTGGTCAATTCGGATGGAATAACGGCTTCTGCAAGCGCCAAGAGCCTTTTGCGTACAATCAAAGATGTACAGATGGAAAAACTACCTACAGATGTACATATGGTTTGGATGAAGGTTTTAAAACCGTTGGAGCAGGATATTGGCCATATTGCTGCAACAGAAAATATCAATCGCCAAAGAGTGCATTTTGCATCCCTTTCCAGAAATATCTATGAGGTGTTGAAAATCTCAAAACCAGAAGTGCCGGTCTATTATCAATACTGTCCCATGGCCAGTGACGGCAAGGGAGCAAACTGGTTGAGCAAAGAAGAGATTGTTAAAAACCCTTATTATGGTTCCGTAATGTTGAGTTGTGGCCAGACGGTAGAAACTATTAAGCAATGAGCAAAATAAAAGGTCCTTTAAAGTTTTTTTTCATATTGGCCGGGATATTGTTGCCCTTTAAAGCAATGGCTCAAAATGTGGTCCGTTACAACCTGACCGTAACTGATACCATGGTCAATTATTCCGGTAAAGCGAAAAGGGCAATTGCAGTAAATGGTCAGATCCCGATGCCCACCTTGACCTTTACTGAAGGGGACATTGCAGAAATCGTAGTTCACAACAAACTAAAGGAAAGCACCTCCTTGCACTGGCATGGTGTGTTCCTTCCAAATCAGGAAGACGGCGTACCCTATTTGACCCAGATGCCCATAGCTCCGGGAGAAACTTTCACCTATCGTTTTCCGGTCATTCAAAATGGCACTCACTGGTATCACAGTCATAGTGGTTTTCAAGAACAGATAGGCATGTATGGTTCGTTACTCTTCCTAAAGAAGAAGGATGACCCAACATTTAGAAAAGGGATTGATGATTTACCCCAAGTGCCCCTTATCTTAAGTGAATGGACAGATATAAAACCAGAAAATGTACACCGAATGCTGCATAATGCAAACGACTGGTTTGCCATTAAAAAAGGAGCGGTTCAAAGTTATACGGAGGCCATACAGGCCGGACATTTCAAAACCAAGCTGAAAAATGAATGGAAACGGATGTTGGCAATGGATGTCAGTGACGTCTACTATGATAAATTTTTAATCAACGGTAAGGACGAAAGTTGGCTCCCTCAATTCAAAGCGGGGGACAAAGTACGTCTGCGCCTGTCCAATGGGGGTGCTTCCTCCTATTTCTGGTTAACCTATGCCGGTGGTAGAATAACCGTAGTAGCCAATGATGGTAATGATGTAGAGCCCGTTGAAGTGGATAGATTAATTATTGGTGTATCGGAAACCTATGATATTGTGGTTACCCTCCCCGAAGAGGATGTGGCCTACGAACTACTGGCCACACCCGAGGACCGCACAAAATCGGCCTCCATTTATTTAGGTCAGGGTAGGATTCAGTTAAATAGCAGACTGCCAAAACTAAATTATTTTGAGGGAATGAAAATGATGAACGGGATGATGAATATGGATGGAAGCATGGACGATATGGGAATGGACATGTCTTATCAGAAAATGGATATGAACATCGTTATGTACCCTGAAATTACTGGAAACACACCTATAAAGAGTGGTGGCCTAAAAGAACAAAACGGTCATTCAACCCATTTGAACCGAGATATCACCACTTTAAATTATGGAATGTTAAAAGCCCCTCAACCAACAACATTGCCTAAGGAGGCACCAGTGAGGGAATTTCGTTTTGAGCTTACTGGAAATATGAATCGCTATGTGTGGAGTTTGGATAACAAAATACTATCTGAAACTGACAAAATCCTTATAAATAAAGGCGAAAACATAAGAATCGTACTGTACAATGGTTCCATGATGCGCCATCCGATGCACCTTCATGGGCATGATTTTAGGCTATTGAACGGTCAGGGTGAATTTGCCCCCCTCAAAAACGTCCTCGATATTATGCCCATGGAAACCGACACCTTGGAGTTTAGTGCCAATATGGAAGGGGACTGGTTTTTTCATTGTCATATTCTTTACCACATGATGGCAGGTATGAATCGGGTGTTCTCTTATAAAAACCAAACGCCAAATCCCTATTTGCCGAATAAGGTCTGGGCTTATAAAAAATTACAATCAGAAAGCAATATGTTTCATTTCATGGCAGAAAATGATTTTGCAAGCAATGGAAATGACGGAAAGATCATGGTTCAAAATACAAGATGGAGTCTTGGAGCCGAATGGCGTTTAGGTTACCACGATGAGCACGGTTATGAAACAGAGGTTCATATTGGCCGTTACATAGGAAAGAACCAGTGGTTTATGCCTTTTATTGGTTTTGACTGGCGCTATCGAAAACAACACGGCGGACACGAGAAAAACCTGTTTGGACAAACCAGCACAAAAGACCATAGAGCGGTTTTGAGCCTAGGGGCGGAATACACCTTACCCATGCTTATACAACTACAAGGTGAGGTTTTTATTGATGGCAAGATACGGTTTCAGTTAATGAGGGAGGATATTCCGGTTTCACCAAGATTAAGGGGAGCTTTTATGGTAAATACTGACAAGGAGTATATGACAGGATTCAAATATATACTCACTCGTAATTTAAGCATTTCAACTCATTATGACAGTGATATGGGGGTTGGGGTTGGTGCAACTTTGAATCACTGACATTGAAAACAACCACATCAGATGGTTCAAACTACATTCCAATGGCCTAACTTCTCGTATTAGACTTTCTTTTCATAATACCAGACTAAAAGAGAATAGACTACAGCCATTTTTTGCGCCTAAAGTAATAGAACAGGGCAGCAAAGATAAGTACCATCACGCCCCATAATATAAAATAGCCATATTTGAATTTAAGCTCGGGAATATATTCAAAATTCATTCCATAGACCCCGGCCAAAAAGGTCAACGGAATAAAAATGGAAGCTACAATGGTCAGGACTTTCATGATCTGGTTCATCTTATTCCCCAGAGTGGTCATATGCATATCCATTAGCCCCCAGATCATTTCACGATAAATCTCCACGCTCTCCGAAACCTGGATAATATGATCGTACAGATCCCTAAGATAGAATTGTGTACGCTCGGAAATATATTTATGGCCTCCTTTTTCCAACCTATTGACCACTTCACGCAAGGGTGACACCGCTCTTTTTATCCGTAAAATTTCCTTCTTCAGTACCTGGATCTCATAAACAATGTCATCATTGGGTTTATCCTCGAACAGGGCATCCTCCAAGGTTTCAATTTTTTCCGCAATGGCTTCGATAAGGATAAAATAATTATCTACTGCCGCATCCATTAGGGCATAAAGCAGATAATCTGCTCCATTGGCACGAATACGGCCCTTGGCATTCCTTAGTCTATTTCTTACCGGGTCAAAAACGTCACCTTCTGCCTCTTGGAATGTCAATACATAATCCTTTCCAAGGACAAAACTGACATGTTCAATGTGAAGTTCTCCCTCACCGTTGAAATGGAGCATTTTAAGCACCAGGAACAGGTATTCGTCATACTCATCAATCTTAGGACGCTGGTGGGTATTGGCAATATCTTCCAGGATAAGGGGATGGAGCTTGCAGTAATCCCCGATTTTCCCAATGGCCTCAACATGGTTCAATCCATTGATATTTATCCAGGTAATGGGTTCGGAATCCACATATTTATAGGCATCCTCGATGGTGCCCAGTTTGTTTTCCTCAAAGAAATCCACATTGTAATCGAACACGTCAATAAACAGCTCGGTGTTTTCCTTGTTACCGGTATATATTATTGTACCGGGGGCCTGGCCCAAACTCTTTTTTATGTTTTTTGATCTTCTTCCCATTACGGTATTCGAAATATAAACAAATTAGAGCAAATGTGCCTCTAGCATCCAGAGCGACTTATCGAGACCTCTGGATATTTCCGTAAACAGATCGGCCGTGGCCTTGTCCCCATGGGATTCACAACTATCAATACATCCCCTGGTGGATGTACATACCTGAGCATAGCGTTCGACCATTTTTGTAATGGTATATTCACTGTTGTCGAAGGAATCCGGGCTTTGTTCCAACCGGGTAAGTTTCGAGGCCATCCGGATGGTCCCACGCGCAACCCCGCCCAATGCTGTGGTACGCTCAGCAATCATATCCACAAAGGATAGGGTCTGCTCTGCCAACTGGTCGAACAACAGATGTAACGAATGGAATTCCATCCCTTTGACATTCCAATGGGCCTGTTTGAGTTGGCTGTACAGATCGAAGGTATCGGCCAATTGCTGATTCAGAATACTGATCAACTCTTCTTTGTTTCCAACTTTAATGGAGCTTTTATAGCGTATCATTTGTCTGAGTTTTGTCTTTATTAATAATATAAAGGCCGGAATCTACATCCCGGCCAACATCAATCAATCTATCCATCAACCATTAGTGAGCTATTAACTAGTCCTTCACTATTTGATTTCAATCTGCTTTGGAGGTTGCTTTTTTGCCTCCTCCTTTTTGGGCAATCTAATCTTCAGTACACCTTCATTGTATGAGGCATTTATCTTTTCCACCTGTACACTTTCTGGTAATGTAAAGGATCTTTGGAAGCTACTAAAGCTAAACTCCTTTCGTGTAACTTTCTTTTCCTCGCTTTCCTTTTCCTCGCTTTTTTCCGACGAAATGGTCATCATTCCGTTTTCCAGGTTGACCTTAAAATCTTCTTTTTTCAGCCCTGGCGCTGCTACCTCTATATCGAAAGCATCTTCGCTTTCTGTGATGTTTACTGCGGGTATGGTTGTCCCTGTTTGTACACCGCTCACGAAATCACGTCCCCAGAAATCATCAAAAAATGATGGTAAGGAAGGGAATAGGTCATCTTGTTTGTTCCATTTAATAAGTGACATTGCTTTAATTTGTTTAATGGTTAAACTATTTTATCTTTTTTTTGAAGGGTGGATCATTGACAACCAACTTTAGTAGAAACCTCATTGATCTTTACACTGCACCTTCAGTTACGTTTTTGAATGTAATCAACCAATCCACCCATTCTATCCTTTTTGACCCATTCTCAAAAAAGGGTCACCTGTTTTATCAAAGTTTTTTTATCAACAGAACTCATCGTCACAGGCTTCTTCCTGATTCTCTTTCAGGGACTTGAAGTACTCATCATCAAAGGTATCGGGCAAGGTTTCTACCAGGGATTTTTTGATCAGAAAAACCTTATTGTCCAGCACCACCTTAATCCGGTCTTCCAGCTCAGAATCCACCTCCGACAAAACGATCACGTCATGCTCTTTGAATCCCTCGGGATTTACCTGGGCGATCCGTTTCAAAAGGTCAGCGGTCAGGTATTCGTAATCCACATCTATTTTTTTCATGATTCTCTTTTTCCCTTTCGACCCCTATTTGGTATTGGGGTCACCCTCTTTTTTTTTTGACGATTTGAAGGCAGGTTATTCTAACCCTTCTCCTTTTCCGGACGTTTCTTAGAATTACACGAAGTTTCAACCAATAAATACAGTGGTTATAGTGCAGATATCAAGTTGACTTTTCGATGTCCCTTGCGTTCTCTCAATTCTATTTCCAGTTTTTCGTTATCGCCCAACACAATTTTAGAGACTACCAATACCAATCTATGAGACTGTCCAATTTTGATAATCTCCGGCATATTATGGCTATGAAGTACTCTTTGTTCCAAACGTTGATAAGAAGCTTTCTTTTTCTTATTTCCATTAGTTCGATACACATTTAAAAAATCAATTTCAAAATCAATTCCAGATCGGTTTTTAATCTCCAGTACCAAATACACTTCATCCTCATTATAGGACATTTTCTGCAATTGTAATTTTACTCCTTTCTTACGTTTTGTAGAGATAGGTACATATTTAGTTTTCAACTGATAGGCACTAAACTTCTCAAAATAGGTTCTCCTATTCGCATAAGGATTAATTGATACGATTTCTTTTTTAAGCGGAATAATTACTGGCTTTTCATTTCCGATACTTTCATTTTTTGAAATGAAATAGTTTATCCTCGGAAGCTTTTCGGCATATTTGAGAATATAAGAATACACCTGGCCGTCGCTTGTTACCACCAAAAGGTTACTTTCGGTTCCTGGCTTTGCCTGTAACAATCCAAAGTACTGTTGTTTTTCACGGTTGTATGTAAACACAAAATTACTTTTACCGGGGATACCCTGACGAATAGGGCTAGGAAAAAAGAGTGCAACATTTTTTTGATCGTTGGCATAAATTACATTGTCCAACTGCTGTGCAAACAAACTGTTTGTACAGACCAATAATAAAATTAGAATGTATGTTTTCATATCAAAATGTTTTTTAGATTATTACTGCCGATTATCGGCTTTTAAAATGAGTTTGTAGTTATTATAAATAGTGGCTTTGACCCGTCGATTATTTCTCTGAAATATCCTCTTAATACCACTAACTTGTGGCACCCCAACAATATTGATGTCATCAACCACATCACCAACTATTTCCTGGGTTGCCTCAGCCCTGAAACTGTTCACGATATTAATCCCCTCACTGCCATCCTGAAGATCAAACGATTTTAAGTTAATTGGCTTATGGTTAATGTTCTCAATCGTTATAATCGTACGATTGGGTTTGAAACTGATAAAGCCATAAAGCTGGGTGTTTCTTGGATAGACAACACTATTAATAAGAGCTTCTTTTGTTAGGCGCATTTGAAGTCTGTAATCCTTTCTTACCGTTTGGGTACCATCAACATGTGCGTAAATGAATTCATCAGTACTTTGAGGTTTTATATCCCCATTTTTTTGTGGATTCGATGCAAAGAATAGTTGATGTTCTAAAGCAAGTTCCTTAACCAATATACTTGTTTCATCCTTTACAATTGTCTTAATGGTGTCCTTCTGTTTAGGTTTAGGTGGCTCCGGTATTTTAGGTTTTCTGTATGATGCATCAGAATAGTTGATACGACCTTCATTATAAATACTGTCTATAATCTTCATCTTTTGTTTCTCCAATAAATCCGGATCATAAACCCCTGTGGAATCTAAAAGACGTTCATCATAAATACTAGGAGCATTTGTTTCCCTAATTTCCTTCAGGTCATCCAACGCATCCAACCTAGATTTATATTCCTTTTGTTCTTCCCCTAATTCGGGAACAGGGATTTGATTGTTTTCAATTGTTGGCTCTTCATCTTCCCCTAACACCATAAATGCATAAGTTCCTATAAATAGCACTACGCAAATCAATACCAGGGCAAATACTATTTTATTCTTTTCTACTTTCATAGCTTTCTATTTTTCTTAGTTTATTCTCAAAAAAGTTTGTGATTGATAATCCATGTGTGTTTTTTGGAAAATTTCTCTTTTCCAAATGAATGAGCGCACCTGAAGTTGTAAGCTCATAAGTGTCAACCGTAGTTCCCCTATTAACTTCAAATACTGTGACCGTTCTAAAGGGATAAGGTTCAGCTTTCAGATCGATTTCTGATTTAACACTGATAATTTTTTGTACAAGGGAATATTGAACAATTCTGTTATAAACACCATCAGCTTTTTTCTGCCGGTACACATTATCTACAGAACTATCCCCTAGCCAAAGGGCTTTTTCAATGTTACTTTCATAATTAATGGCATCGATACCATAGAAATAGTTATGGAACAATAATAGGTGGTCCAAAACTTCAACTTCAAGATCTTCCTGCTCAGTATGCCATCTTAATGGTATAACCTCACCATCAATACCGATGGCAAAGTTACCCTGCATAAAGTCCTTAACTGTTTTGTTCGATATTAGACTTGAAGTAATAATAGAAATTCCAGAGGCAATTACTACAGTCAGAACAATAAAACGATTGAACTTTAGCACGTCG
This sequence comes from Flagellimonas nanhaiensis, assembly GCF_003382275.1. GTDB lineage: Bacteria > Bacteroidota > Bacteroidia > Flavobacteriales > Flavobacteriaceae > Flagellimonas > Flagellimonas nanhaiensis. Next base: position 12,770 of record NZ_QTJX01000003.1, on the reverse strand, counting down.
TAAATATTTTTATAAGGCGTTTTCGTCATCATCTTGATTTTTTTTAGCCTTTCCCAAGAGTAACATTTCAGATAACACGATCTCTGTTACCTGACGTTTTACATTTTCTTTATCCTGGTAAGTTCGATAGGTTAGTTTCCCTTCGATGGCCAGCTCCTGGCCTTTGGTTACTAATTTTTCTACGATTCCGGCTACTTTACCCCATGCAATAAGAGTATGCCACTCAGTACGTGTGATCTTTTCACCTTTGGCATTTTTATAATGTTCATTGGTAGCAAATGACAAACGAGCCACTTTATTGTCATTTCCCAATTCAGTTATCTCCGGTTTTTCCCCGACATTCCCAATTAGTATGACTTTGTTTCTAAGTTTATTCATGATTTAATATTTAGATAATTGATTATTAATTGAAATCCCCTTCAGGTATCAGGAGGTAAACAGTCTGAATACAAAAGAGGTTGCCCTACGATAAAGTTTGAACTTCAACAAGACTATAAATCCTACTGAAGCCAATTGAATTAAAGGAGCGAAAAAGGAGCTACCCCAATCTGTTCCGAAAAGATTACTCCAGAAATTGGTATTGACTTCTGTATATAGGTTATTTACAAAAACGTTGACCAGAAAAAATGCAGGAACCAGCATATAAACTCCGGCATAGAGTTTAAAGAAATTATACGCCAAGGTTCTAAACTTCTCGAATACGGCAAGACTAATTACCAAAGGAAAAAAGGCTTGCATTATTCCCAAAAGAAAATAACGTTCAGCAAGAAATAGCGGATAGATAAACAGGTCTAACAGCCAAAGGAAAACCCCCATAATAAAAGCCAATATCTTCAATCCATAAAGGGGAGTAACCAACGACTCATAAAGCATCGCCATTGCTTTTTTGGCGGCTTCCAAGACACCCACATCCTGTTCCAAATCCACATCTTGCATTTGTAACGGGAGGAGTGCCGGAGCCGTGTCTCGGTATTGGGATTCAATAGCCACAAGTATGCCATCGAACACATTCAATACCTGCGTTGAGAAGATTACGAGAATAACAACTGCAAAATTCTTGGCGAGTTCTGCAGGTGTCAGCCCCCAGGTATATCCATCATCATTAGCAATACCTTCATTATATTTTTTAAGGATATTGATTAAAAAGAATAGGATAGCCAGGGTTTTCATTCCAGCAATGGTGTACTGTGAAAACTCACTGTCTTTAATGACCTGAAAAACAGCATCCACATACTCTAAACCTATACCCAAGAAAAACCCTGCCATCAGTATTTTGCTTCTCGGTTGTTGATCTTATCCTGCATTTCACGAAATGCAATAATCTCGCGATAACGTCTTGTCTTTGCTTCAATTTCTGCCACCATTTCAGTAGATTTCAGCTCCATTTCTTTAAGTACTTCTGCGCGCTCGGCATCGGTCATTTTCAGGCTATTACTAGATAAGATCTGGTCGATATAATTCATGCCGTCCAAAGAGTTTTCTATAATCGCGTTAAAGGAGTCAGAAATTCTATTGACTTCGTGGGATTTGATGTAAGGAGAATTTAGAATTTCACGAAGGTCGTCCTGAACAATGTTGAACAATTTTTGGTTGTTACGTGCCAGTTCCCTAACGGCTTTAAGTTGACGTATCACGTTGTTCACTTTCTCAATGTTCTCTTTTTGCTGTTTAAGGAATTGTACCGTTTTAAGAAGTTGAGAAGTCTGTTTTGCCGATTCCAATAAGGACTTTGTAAAGCTTATGAAATTCGTGTTATCGTAAACTGGCATTCCCTGTGCGGAAATTTTACTTGCAAACAGTACAATAAATAGTACCGAAAGAATTGATTTTTTTAATGTGTTTTTACTCATTTCTAATAATTTGTTTTGGTATTCGCGAATCTTCGATTTCATGATTTTTCGTTTTAAGAGTTAATAAATATTTGAATGGCTTTTTCCATTGAGTTATGTTCTTCATAGAGCTTCATAAGTTGTTCACTTTCCTTACCATCTGTGAGATAAGCCGCGTACACCTCTTTAGGAACTTCGAGACGAAAAATGTTACTTTCCTTCCCAATTTTGATGAACATTTCCGTGTACTTCCTATCCCCGGTGAGATTATTGCGGATAGACTTTAATTGGTTCAAATCGTGACTGGACAGGCAAAGCCTGTTTTTTAATTCTTCATAGCCTTTCTCATTTCTTAGGCTATATATGACCTGCGTATTTTCTAGAATACTTGCCGATGTCGAATTGTTTGGGAGCTGGTTAATAGATTGCAAAATGATTCCAATAGCTCCATTCTGTTTACGTATAGCTTGATAGTAGAACTCTACACTCTCCAGGACGTTTTCAAATTTGAGTTGTTTTGCAAACTCGTCGAAAAGAATAATACCACGCTCCGAGCGATTTCGCCAAATGGTACGCTGAATTGCGGACTTTATAAGCTTCAACATAACCGAAAGGATTTCCTTGTTGTCTTTTACTTCGTCCAGTTCAAAGACAATCATTTGTTTGTCCTCTATCTTAAAAGTTTGATCTTCGCCTACGTTGAATAGAAAACTATATAGTCCGTCACCAACATACTCGGATAGAATGTGTAAAAAGTTATAGACGCTAAAATCTTCCTCTCTTATTTTGAGTTCATTTATAAGAGATTCCTTTTTGTTATCAATGAATTTGTATAATGATTCCAGGGAATGGCGAACACTAACTTCTTTATAGTAAAAGCGTAGTACTTTTTTCATGGCAACCTGTTTGGACTTGGATTGCTCCTTATCTGCCAATAATTCCAAAAGAAATATTGCCAGGTCTTCCAATCGTTCCGGTGATAGGTCGGATTCGTTAGAAATGAAGAACGGGTTAATCCCTAAATTCTTACCCTGTTCGTAACGCAGGATGGTATGGCCGTCAGGGTAGAGTTTGGCAAATTTTGAGTAAGATCCTCCTAAATCAATTATGACCAATCGTACTTGTTGCTCAAAATACTGGCGAAGTATATTGTTTGCTAAAAACGATTTCCCTTCTCCCGTTGGAGCAAAAATTGCAAAGTTTCGAGCCTTAATGCGCTTCTTTTTTTCATCCCAGACATCTTTTAAAACTGGTATATTATGTTGCCGATCATTGAAAATGATCCCGACTTCATCAGTTTTATAGTTGCTGTTATTGATGTAAAGACACAGTGCATGTTTTAGATCGGTCACATACAGGTCTTCATTAGAAAAATTCGAAGTATAACAGAAAAAGCTATTTAAAAAGTAGTTTTTGCGTTCCTCACCTCTCGGATAATAGGGCACGATGTCCAATTCTTTAAACTCCGTTTTTATCTTGGAAGCTATTCGGCCTAATTGTGACACATCATTGTCCCAAAAAATTATATTAAGATGACCTCTGATGATACGTGAGGAATCATCTTCATTAATCTTGGAAACGATGTCCTTAATTTTTTTAAGAACGACTTTATTTTGGGTTCCAAAATTCGAGCTTTTATTTAGCTCTTCAATTTTTTTATCAAGTAGTTTGCGCCATTTATGCTTATCGTCCAGATAGATGATTTGATTGACAATATGGTTTTCACCTAAGTTTAATCCCAGTCCGTCAATAAAACCTTGATGGAATACGAAATCGTCTGAAGTAAACTTATCATTGGTCTTACTACTTTGAACTACATCACCAAAGCACAGCTCACTGTTAATAGCCAGAATATCAAAATGATTATCCCCTATTTCAATAACATTCTTTTTGAGTTGAATGTCAGTATCAAATCCGTCATTAAAGCCATTGAAATAGCTATTGGTGAGATTTAATATTTCATCTTCGCTTAAGGGAGCCATTGACACTTTGCGACTGTTATTGATAAAAGAAACAGCATCATTTACAGCAGCGATAAATTCCTCAACAGAGTGATCTAATTTCTTGTGAATTCCTTTTTCAACTTTTCGGAAAGGATTCGTAAATTTTGAAGCATTTAACGTCTTGCTGAAGGGGAGAACAAAAAAGAGAAAACAAGAGTGCCCTGTAAACTGACGACCTTTGAAATAATCATAGGTTGCTTTTTCAAGGAAACTCTTATTTGGTAATTGATCCCCTGAATAGATTTGTTTTCTATAAATGTCCTGTTTATGGATTACGGTTCCGGTTGGAAGAGATTTAAACGCCTGAAACCAGGAATTGTGAAGATCTTCAAAATCTCCTTCGGAAAGTGAATAGATTTCGGGAAATTGACCTTTGTAACATAGAACTATGTTTCCATTGTTAGCATAAAGTGTTTGGTTCTTAATATCAAGTATTGGGTGGTATTTAGATAAATTAATCTTCTTCATATTTTAGTTGGCTTTCTTTCTTATTACTGATTGTAGAGGGAAAAACTTTTTGAAAGTGTAGTAAGGCAGGGTTCCTACGTATATTGGTAAGTGCGATATAAAGAGCCGCATTAAATACCAATACGAAAATGATTATCGAGAAACTAAAGGAAAAAATGATAAATAGAAGTGACCCGATTATGGATGTCATCATTAGCGCGAACAGTGAAACGGGAAGCCCCATTATCACTGCACGCTTTCTAATGTTTTTGTATACCTCAAACTTCTTCATAAGTACTGCTGATTCCTTAAATGCCTCTTGAGGCTTAAACAACGATACCAATGAGGTAAGTAAAAATTCCAACCACTGCACCCGCTATCAGCACGAATACCAACACACGGGTAATTCCTTTTTTCAAATCTGCGTTCTCACCGAAAAAGTGACCTGCATTAAATAGGAAGCCAATTAAAAAGATAACGCCAAGAATGATTGGGAAAATTGCTCGTATTGTATCCGATACATCATTTACGGAATCTTCAATACCTCCTATCTGAGCAAAAATGGAGTTGGTAATAAGGAGCAAAAGTGCGGTTAAATAGACTGATTTTTTCATATCAAAAAAGTTTTAAAAAGTGATTGAATTCGATATGAGAAAAGTACTTTTTATATTAAACTAAATAACTGTATATCAGCAAGTTGTGAATAAAATAATCATTGTATCCGATTGTTGCAATTTGTTGCCAATTGACATCAAAGTGTATGAAAAACTGAAATGATGTTGTTAATAACTCAAGATTGAAAAGTTTGATTTGTCTTAGAAAACGTCAGATTTTGAAAACACCGAAGAAACTTTGAGTTAAATTTTTAAATTTTCAATGGCATCAAAAAAGGCATTTATATCATTGTAAAGAGATAAATCAATTGTCCTCTTTGGTAAATCAGTGATTTGATTTTCAATCACAATTATTTTGGTTCCAACCTTTGTTCCTGAGCGTTCAAAAACCACAAATGGAAGAATCATTTCGCACGATAACTTAATGTTTCTATTTTCCTTTAGGGCAAAAAACTTGTTCAGTCTTTTTTCCATAGAAGACCCATTCGGCACAATGGCTATTACCTTAGCTTTACCATTTTTAGAAAGGTGTTTAATTGCTTTACTCACATGTTCCATTGCTGTTTTCCCAGCAGATCCAAAAGGTGGATTCATAACAATCCCTTTATATTTGTTTATAATATTCAGATCTTCAAATCTCTGAGTCTTAACTTCTCCATTCACATTGATGGACAACCTAGAACAAAGGGTATAACTAGGTTCTATAAAAGTATTATCGGTATTCTCTGGAAAAAATCTTCCTATTGCCCCATGTCCTGCACTGGGTTCCAATAGAGCATCTCCGGGTTTTGCATTAAGCCATTCAACCATCTTTAATCCTAGAGGCTCAGGAGTTGCAAAATAGTCTATTCCTTCTCTGGACTTGTTGGATGCGGTTCGTTTTCCCATTCCGAAATAATAGGATTTAGCCTTGTCAAATTCTGAAATGGTTTCAAACTGAAAATCTGAATCCTTACCGCCAGTTCCTTGATCGTTGGATGGTCTTTCATCATGAGCATTTAAGTAACCTTCAGTAAAAACCAACTCTAGGTTCCTGGCTTGCTCACCCATTGCCAGATTTTCGGCAGTTCTTGATCTGGTCGCTATTTTTTCCGCAAAAGCATATCTTTCAAAATTCGTATGCAGGGTGATGTATTCATAAATGGCATCGCTCATCAGTCCAATTCGATAAATGCGGCCTTCAATCTGAATAGCATCTGTTGGCGCAGTTGGCAGACCCAATGTCATTAAAACTCTATTAACACCTCCTAATTTATCATGCAATGATATTCCCTCCTTACCTGCTTTAGTTTGTACTAGTAGTACATTGAATTTTGAATTATTGTCATTAAACAGATTGATATTCTGAATTCGGTTCTTTTTAGAGACAGTACCATTTATTTCTAAGGCATTTGGAAAGCATTCTTTAATAGTCTGTCTAGGGTTTACTAAATTTGAGAGGTCTAAGTTTACGAGTTCGGGATATTCCTGGTTGAATCTCTCTATATCTTCATGCAACCCAATTTTATCAACTGATTCTTCTTCAGATCGAATCAGCTTATTGGCTTCAAAATAGAAAGGGTGACTGGGTAAAGAGTTATTGTAATTATGAAAAATGACAACTTTTCTACCCAGTTTAAGATGTTCTTCAATTCTAGAAATCACCTCTTTTGCCTTGATGCATTCTAGGAGTTGATTGGTATAATTATAATTAAACTTTCTATGATGGTATTTTGATAGATACTTATATCTTTCCCTAAAATCGGAAGAATATAGAAGTTCCTTTCCCTGGTCAATTCTTGCACCAATCTCACTATTGACGATTATAAAATCACGTGAATAGTCCTTATCAACGTGAATTTTACGACCAGAAACAATACCTTCTTTCCGGAATTTCTCATAAAAATTCCTCTCCATCAAACTAACGTTAACCTGGCTGTCCGGGGTGGTCAGTTTATTATAGCGCATGCGATAGCCAAAATGCTCTATAAAGAATTTCTCGTAGTCATCTGGTTCGTTGTAGCTGCGGTGAACATATTCGGTTAAATATGGCTTTTCGTAAATGTCCCATAGGCAGCCGTCACCTAACATTATTGATTTATGATAAGCAAATGGTGAAGCCGAAAGAAATACAACTTTTGTAGAGTTTATATATTCCGCTAACCGTCTATTATAAATGGATTTGTAAAGATTATTATCTACATAGTTTTCTCCATCTTTCTCAGAGGTAGCTGCTTGCCTAATATCATCACGATATTTTTGCTCAAAGGTAGATGGCAGTTTGGCAACATGCTTATGTTTCCATAGACTTTCAGTAAAATTACCAGAGCCATTTTGGAGTAAGTAATGACATTCATCATAGACAACCAAATCAAAATCCAAGTCAGATAATCTTTCATTCTGATAGAAATTTGCATAAGTGGTTACAGTAATTCGGGGTTTACAATCTTTTGTATTCTCCAATAACCTAATTTCCAGATTTAGAACCTGCCCGTCGATAATCCAGTCCTTAGCTTTTTTATCAGTTGGAACAACTACGAGTATGTTCCTTTTATTCCTTGCATTGAATCTTTTGATAATTCCTAGTCCTACAAAAGTCTTTCCGGTTCCCGTCCCATTGGTAAAGAGAATACCTTTGCCTCTTTTAAAGCGTTGTTCTGCCTTTTGAACATCTTTTTGCTGTTTTGGGAATAGCTCAGGAAGCATGTCTTGAATATTCACAAGATCTCCCTCTTTTACTTGAAGGTCATTGAACGAGCTGAACTCTAACAACAATTGACCAACGCTTGAAGCTAGATTTAAAGTTTGTGTGGTTTCCATACGAAATATGATTTTGGATTAAACAATATTTCGCATGACCCAAACGGAAGACAAAAAATTTGGAGTGGAAAGGAAACGGAATAAACAAGCAAAGGATAAGGAGTGGCTTTATGCCGTAGTCTTTTCCGATAAAATTTTGCGAGTTTAACTTTGCGCTCTATTGTATTGACATCTTCACTAAACCAAATCCGTTAACTGAAATCAGGGTTTTTGATAAATGTTTAGCTGATACACAAATTGGTATCAAATTGATAGGATAGTGGAATTAAAAAAGGAGCGTAATTTTCTTAGATAAAAATCGTATATTGACAAACAATGATTTGACTTTCAATAATTTATTGTTTACCTAAAATTTGATTCGTTTTGCATTCATTTAGTTGCAATTGATGTCAAAATTTAAATTTCGTGAAAGTCATTATTCTACATAAAGTAAAATTTTGGTGCTTAATAAACATCAAAATTGTCATTTCTATCGCTTTTTTCTTAAGTGTTGGCTCAATATATAGTCAAGAAATTAATCCCAAAAAACGAATTATTATAGATCTTGGACATGGTGGAAAAGATTCCGGGGCAATTGGAGTAAATGGTATAAAGGAAAAAGATGTGGTTTTGCTAATCGCAAATGAGATTCTTCAACTAAATACTGACCTTTTTGAAAACCGACTGGACATTTACTTGACTAGGTACAAGGACACTTTAATTTCATTAAAAAACAGAAGTTATATAGCAAAGGTATTAAAGCCCGAATTGTTCATATCCTTACACTGCAATGCAGGTCAGTCGAACGCACAGGGATTTGAAGTTTATGTAACTCATGCATCTAACAATGCTTCACAAATCAAGAAATCAATTGCATTAGGGTTATCCATACTTCAGGAAAGCACCATGAAATTAGGAATTAAGGAGCGAGGTATCAAATTTGAGAATTTTTACGTAATAAGGGAAACTACCCCAATTTGCCCTACAGCCCTAATAGAAACAGGATTTGTAACAAATGACGACGAGGCGAAATATTTTCAAAAAGGTAAAAACATAAAGGCAATGGCCTTAGCTATATTATCAGGAATCTATAATTATTTAAAATTATGAAGGAACTATTTATTGAGATTATCAAGAGTTTAAAGGAAATATCCTTTACACTATTTAGAGAGCTTATATCAATGAAAATTTGGTTTGGGTCAAAATAAGTCAATACTGGTATGTTATTGACCATTAGATTCTTTTGTCTTTACTATTCTTATCAAATGCTATTAAATTAAAGAGTTGGCGCATCCTTGAACGAACCCTTTTCCCGTAGCGTTCTTCAAGTTCATTGGCATTAAGATTAGTGGTTGCATGAGTTTTTATTTTATTGGATAAAAAAAGGTCATGACGACTAAGTAGTATTTCTCCCAGAACATTGCAATCTTTTCCAAAATGTCTGCCTGTTGGTTCTACACCCAAATCGTCAAAGCAGAAGTACTTACTATTTCCAAACTGACTGATTGTAGAATATCCAATGTTATTAAACGAAAATACTATATTTCGGGTAGGAATAACTTCATAAGGTTTCCTATGTGGAACTAAGTGTCTTATCAATCTGAGCAACGAGGTCTTTCCACAACCAACGGGTCCGGAGAGCAATATTCCTTTATCAATATCTATCCCAAATTCCTCACATGCAGAACGGTCTTGAATTATGTACAAACATAATTTGTAAACAATCTTCTTATCCTCATCATAAATCCTGAACTTTTTCCCAAATAACAATTTTCCCTTCGCCTCTAAGTATATGAGCATTTTATCAAAGTCATAAAGTATCTGATTTCCATTTAGCGTTCCCAATGGGTATTGCACTGCCCCTTCGATAATGATATGTGGATTTGGCAAATTCATAACGGCTCATCATAATTTTTGTCTATAGATGTCTGAAGGTTGTCTTCATTTGGGACACTCCCGGAAAGTTTATTAGATTCAGAATTTTCAAAATTTAGTTCATCTTGTTTATTATTGTTTTTAAATGTTTGAATATGTTTATATATAGGTACTAACTCTTGTCCATGACTTGTCTCTATTTCGGTACGACTGGGGTACATGACTTGTTCAGAACTTGTCCCGAAATTGAACATCTTGATTTGGCTTCCCTTAAATGGATTATGTGAAGGTGAATAAAGTATGTAGTTCCAATGACTTAATTCTTTAATACATCTATGGTAAGTAGATTTTGAACCTATTTTGGAAATCCTCATTACTTCCTCTCTATTTATGAAAAACACATTTACAAATCGGTTTGTATTCCAAATTTGAAACAGCGCCATATAAAGGCTTATATGTGTAGGGTTCAACCTGGAGTCTTTTGAGAATTGTAGGAAAACAGCATTTAGATGTTTTATGTAGTTAACTTGTTCCAACATTATGGGATTTTATTATTTACCCTATTGCTTTCAAGAACCTGCATTATTTCTTCATAATCATAATACAGCACACCTCCAACTTTACTAAATGGTAGTGTCCCGTTTAATCTTAAATTTTGTAGTGTCCCATGTGAAACACCTAAAAGTTCTCTAACCTCATGAGTCTTAAGCCATTTTTTAGGAAAATGATCGGATCTATTTTGGAGTAATGTTCTGATCTCATCAAGAAGTTCTAGCTTAAACTCCATGAGATCTTCGGTGGTTAAAATTGTTGCACCCATTGCAGTAATTTGTAATTTTAAAGAGACCACCGCTTTTTAAATATTCAAATTAAGTGGCCTCTTCTGATTTGACTTTCGTTCTACAAAAATCTTTGGGTGATTTTGTTTTTCATCAATAGATATGCATAGGGTGGGTAAGATTTTTTTATAAAAAAATTTGATGCTTTTTAACCTTAATTGGTAAAAGCTTCAAATTTAAGGGTGATGAAAATCGACAAATTTTATGGAAAATGGGTAAGTATTGACTTTCCCCAAGTTGGGTACCAACTTGGGTCAATCATCAAGTCCTTCCATACGTTGATTAAGAAGTTCTATTAACTTATCAAGGAATTTGGTCTTGCTGTTTTTCCTTCCTCTTATTTCAATAAACGTGTGATAATAATTGCCTAAATCGATATTAAATATGTATTCAAAATAGGAAGCCATTTCTTTAATATCAACAGTACCGCTATTTATAACATTGCTGCATTGCAAAGCATATATCAGCTCAATCAGTTCAGTTTTGCTTCCGGTCCAAAATAGCTTTGAAGGTTCGTTGATTGGTTTATTCATTGTATTATCTGCATTAATTTCTAATTTACCAATTTCCTGCTGCAAGTACACAATTAGCATATCGAATGCCATAATTGTTGCGACAGTATTGTCCTGACATGTTGAAAATTTATCGTCGATCAAAAAATGAAAGGAGTCCGGTGGCAACCGTAAATCTCTATTTCCTCTTATGAAATATCGCTCATCCATTGAGGTTGCGCCTCTCCGGTAATAATTGTAAAATTCAAGATTGTCATTGAAGTAAGATTGGAGCTTTTCAATTTGATTATTAAAATATTTTACTTGCGATTTAGTACTACTTCTAGGTCTCTTACTCTCAATATTAAAGAGTTTTACATAATAAATTAGTTTGCTGAAAATTTGGGGCTTGACGTGTTTGAAAAAATAAATTTCCTCAGATTGTGATTTAAACTCCTTTTTTATGACTTCCTTCTGTAGTTCTTTGATACACTTTTCCACCTTGGTAATTCCGGATTCTGCTTTAAATAAAACATCACCGCTACCTGCTTCCAAATCTTCCAGCTTAGATTCTAACCCTGATAACAATTCTTTGAATTTCATGTTAAAGAAGCATCTTCATCTATGATTTTCCATTATACCTAATAGTTCAATACTATAGTTATCTGAAACTTGTATATAGGCAAATTTTTCACTTACCGTTGCTCCTAGTTTCCTTTTTTCAAATGAAGCCGTCATTCCAAAATCTAAACGTTTAAAATTTAGATCTATAGCTCTCTTGATTGTCTGATAAAGTAGTTGTCTGTATATATGATGGGATTTCACATAATCATAATTTAGTCCTACAAAAGCTGGAATATAGGTTTGGTCTAAATTGTTATAACATAGCATTACCCCGATTAACTCATTAGGATTGTCCTTTAAACTTAAAGTAATAAACTCCCAATTTGGGTGTTTCGACATTTCTGAAAATAAACTGTCCGGAAAAGAGAATGTATTTAGACCTAAATTATTCTTATGGACATTATTGTACAATCCCTTAATTTGCTTAAGCCATTGTTTTTCAAGGGATTTCAAAAACCTAACTTCAAATTGTGGCTCGAACGCTAAGATCTCCTTTCTATAATGTCTTCTGTTTCTCGTTGATAATTCCTCTATGTAATTTTTAATAGTTTGATTTTCCTTAAACCGAACCTGACAAGAATTTGGCATTTGTACCTTAATAAACCCTTGACCGTGGAAAAACTGGTTCAATCTGCCTTCTGAGTCAAAATCCCTTAAAGCAACCATTTTAGCGTCTAGATTTTGTTCCAATTTTTCCAGGGTTTGCATCATTACATTTAAACTATACTCAGCCTGGTAATGATCTCGATCAAGGTAAATGTGTTCCCCCTCGGTAAACAGGGAACCCATACTAACAACCTTAGAAGTCAAATAGTAAGGGTTAATCAATCTTTCTTTTTCAATTTTATCTGAAACACTAGGCTTTGACAACATATCATCTTTCCATAAAGACAGCGTGAAAAATGTTGCTAAAATGGGTTTCAAATCCTTGTCCCTAATAATTAAATATCTAAACTCCCAATTATGTTCATTCAGACCATTATTTGTAAATACATCTTCCAGGAATTTAAGTCCTTCCCAATCAAATACTCCATTGCCTCCAAGTAGGTTGTTCCAAAGATTCTTATCTATTTTTTGAATGGTGCTTTCCAATTGAACATTCAATTCCGAACTTGGGTTTATTGTCTTTTCCAGTGGCTTAATTTTAAATGCATGATACACCCGGTCTAAATTTGTAAATGTATCTTCTAAGGTGGAAACGCCGGACATAGTATACCACCCTCGCCGGGTTAAAGTGACCATAGCTGGCCGGACGAAAGTGACCCACCCC
>NZ_QTJX01000022.1 GCF_003382275.1 Flagellimonas nanhaiensis | reverse complement strand
AGCGCAGCGAGCTCAGCGTCCGTGGCGAAGGTACCGTCAAGGTCCTGGCTCAGGGTGCCTCCGGCATCCGTCACCGTGATCGAGGTGCCCGTAAGGCCAACGGCAGTGTTGTATTCGTTGGTCGGATCGGCATCCGCATCGTCCTCCAAACTTGATAGGTCCACCACAGGGTTGTTGCCCAATTCATTTGTATAGGTCAATTGACCTGTCCCACTGTCAAAGGATAATGAGGTATTGGTCTCTGAAATGGATACCGAAGCAACGTTCAGATAAAGTGCCCCATCGGTACCTGCACTGATGTCGTTGTTGGCATCTGCACTTATAAGGTTGACAGATTCAGTTCCCCCGGCATCGGTGATCTCCACACTACCGGCCGTAATTCCACTTCCGGTGTTGTACTCGTTCGTGGGATCGGCATCGGCATCGTCCGTGTTCAGCGCGGCAAGTTCAGCGTCCGTGGCGAAGGTACCGTCAAGGTCCTGGCTCAGGGTGCCACCGGCATCCGTTACCGTGATCGAGGTGCC
>NZ_QTJX01000020.1 GCF_003382275.1 Flagellimonas nanhaiensis | reverse complement strand
TCTACGGGCCGTGTGTGTGCTCGCTAGAGGCTTTTCTTGGCAGCAGAGGATCACCGAATTCGCCTCAACCGGCTATGCGTCACCTCTCAGGATTAGTGAGCGACGGATTTGCCTATCGCTCTCCCTACCGGCTTGCCCCAGTGTTACCACTGACTGGTACGGCTACCTTCCTGCGTCACCCCTTCGCTTGACTACTACCAGCGAAGTTCCCACGCAGCCCCAGAACTCCACACCCCCGAAGGGGAGTGATCGATCCGGTTTTGGGGGCCCGCTGCTACTCGGGAATTGATACTAGGCAGGTGCCGGGTTTTCGCGTACCGGGCTCTCACCGTCTACGGCAGACCATCCCAGGCCACTTCCGCTAACCACGACACTTTCTGACTGCCTCTCAGCCGGGTAGCGCTGAGACATATCCTCCCACAACCCCGCACACACAACCCCTACCCGGTTACCCATGCGTGCGGTTTAGCCTGTTCCGCGTTCGCTCGCCACTACTTGCGGAATCACAATTGTTTTCTCCTCCTACGGGTACTGAGATGTTTCACTTCCCCGCGTTCCCTCCCGCACCCTATATATTCAGATGCGGGTAGCACGACATCACTC
>NZ_QTJX01000019.1 GCF_003382275.1 Flagellimonas nanhaiensis | reverse complement strand
GCAGCTTCCGGTAGTGATTTTGTTGTTTTTGGGTGCATTTTTGATATCTGGAAGTTACAAGGGAGTTGTTCGGCATACAGGGATAAAGGATGTCTACGCTATTTTCAATGCAGTATGTTTGGCCAGTATTAGTATAATTATCCTCATCTTGTTCAATCGATACACAGATATTGTTGAAGATTTCACAATTCCTCTTTCTATTATAATAATTAATAGTCTACTCACATTTATGACGCTTTCTTCGGCTAGATACATTTTTAAAATTAGCTATGAAAGTTTAATCAACAGCAATGAAACGCCCACAAAAAACATCGTTGTTTATGGCGCAGGTGAGTTGGGCATAATCACCTATAACACCTTAACCAATCATTCTAAAATGAAAGTGAAAGTGGTTGGTTTTGTTGACAATAACCTTCAAAAAGTTGGTAAACACATCAATGGTGTTAGGGTTTATGATAAATCGATTCTCACAGAAGATTTTGTTCGTTTTGGTAATATTTCAGAGGTAATTTTTTCAATACAAACTATTCCTCCAAAAAAGCTGAGAACGCTGGTAAATGAAATTGTGGACCTTCCTGTGAAGGTTAAAATTGTTCCTCCAATAGAAGATTGGATCAATGGAGAATTGAAAGTTTCCCAGATAAAACAAGTACAAATTGAGGATTTATTGGAC
>NZ_QTJX01000018.1 GCF_003382275.1 Flagellimonas nanhaiensis | reverse complement strand
TCAGCGTCCGTGGCGAAGGTACCGTCCAAATCCTGGCTCAGCGTGCCACCGGCATCCGTTACCGTGATCGAGGTGCCCGTAAGGCCAACGGCGGTGTTGTACTCGTTGGTGGGGTCCGCATCCGCATCGTCCGTGTTCAGCGCGGCAAGTTCAGCGTCCGTGGCGAAGGTACCGTCCAAATCCTGGCTCAGCGTGCCACCGGCATCCGTTACCGTGATCGAGGTGCCCGTAAGGCCAACGGCAGTGTTGTACTCATTGGTGGGGTCCGCATCCGCATCGTCCGTGTTCAGCGCAGCGAGCTCAGCGTCCGTGGCGAAGGTACCGTCCAAATCCTGGCTCAGCGTGCCACCGGCATCCGTGACCGTAATGGAGGTGCCCGTAAGGCCAACGGCGGTGTTGTACTCGTTGGTCGGGTCCGCATCCGCATCGTCCGTGTTCAGCGCGGCAAGTTCAGCATCCGTGGCGAAGGTACCGTCAAGGTCCTGGCTCAGCGTGCCACCGGCATCCGTTACCGTGATCGAGGTGCCCGTAAGGCCAACGGCAGTGTTGTACTCATTGGTGGGGTCCGCATCCGCATCGTCCGTGTTCAGCGCAGCGAGCTCAGCGTCCGTGGCGAAGGTACCGTCCAAATCCTGGCTCAGCGTGCCACCGGCATCCGTTACCGTGATCGAGGTGCCCGTCAGGCCAACGGCAGTGTTGTACTCGTTGGTCGGGTCAGCGTCCGCATCATCGGTGTTCAGCGCGGCAAGTTCAGCGTCCGTGGCGAAGGTACCGTCAAGGTCCTGGCTCAGCGTGCCACCGGCATCCGTGACCGTGATCGAGGTGCCCGTAAGGCCAACGGCGGTGTTGTATTCGTTGGTCGGATCGGCATCCGC
>NZ_QTJX01000002.1 GCF_003382275.1 Flagellimonas nanhaiensis | reverse complement strand
GGGGTGGGTCACTTTCGTCCGGCCAGCTATGGTCACTTTAACCCGGCGAGGGTGGTATACTATGTCCGGCGTTTCCAATATGGCAAACTTACATGATACTTTTATTGAGTTCAACGATATCATCTATCTCAGTCCAACGAAAAAGGCGGAGCTGCGGACATCTAGAAATTCCATTAGAGATGATATTACCAAATACTTTAATGAGAAAAGGGACAAGCACACTGTAAAATACAAAGGCCAAGGTTCCTTCTCCACAAATACCTGCATATTGCCCATAAGTGGGGAATACGATGTGGATGACGGTGTCTATATTTTTGGAAAGGAAGAAGACCGACCGACCCCGCAAACCGCTCATAACTGGATTTATGAAGCGGTAAAGGATAGGACCAACCAGAACACCATTGACAAAAACACCTGCGTCCGTGTGCAGTATGCCCGGAACTATCACGTGGACCTGCCCATCTATTACAAAACGACGGATACCGAGAATGAGTTTTTCTATGATTCAGAGGACATTCCGGAACTGGCGCATAAGAGTAAGGGATGGATTCAAAGCGACCCCTATGCCTTTAGAAAGTGGTTTGATGGTGAGGCCAGCGGCAAAGATCAGCTTAAAAGAATCATTAGGTATTTAAAGGCCTGGACCGACAACAAGTCACATCTGAAACTTCCAAGCGGCATGGTCTTCACTATTTTGGCTGTGGAGCACTATGTGCCTATGGACCGGGACGATGAGGCCCTACTGAAGACCTTAGAGAACATTCAAGGCGCAATTGATGATACCAGGTCTTGGTCGGCCTCCTACAGCTGCTACAGGCCAACCATAGACACCAAGGAAAACCTAATGGACAAGTATGCTTCGGATACCCGAAAGAAAAACTTTCTGGATGCACTGGACAGTTTTATCATTTCGGGAAGACAAGCCTTGGAATTAAAGAGCAAGAAAGATGCCTGTGCAAAATGGCAGCGGCATTTGGGAAATAGATTCCCCTGTTCCAATATTCAGGAGGATGATAAAGATTTGGCAAAAACATTTGTGGTCCCAGATGTAATAAGGGACAATAAATCGGCATAATATTGGAACTGAAGGACCTCTTTGAACATTTGTGCAAAACTGAGCAATGCCGGATAGTCGATATCGACGAATACGGCACTTTGGGCTATCCTTTCTCAGCTGGGGGACAAGTATGGGAAATTTGTTCCGATATAACTTATGATGGTGAACATTTGGAATTGGTACTTTATTTGGATTTTCCTCCTGAATTTCCGCTGATGTTGCCAAAGCTATACCTTGAAAGAAGCATTTATGATGCTATCAAATACATTCCCCATATCAATAAAGATTGCTCAATTTGCATTTTTGATGAAGGAATGAACACCCTGATTCCCAAAAGCAATCTCCCTTATTTTGTCGACTTTATTTTGCACCGGGGAAAGAGAATAGTGAAGGATGGCGAGAATGAAGACTTCAGAATTGAAGAGTTTAGGAAGGAGTTCAAGGCCTATTGGGACCTAGAGTATTCTGAAAAGGATAAGGTATATCTGGTTGGATTGCATTCTATTTCCGGTACTGGAAAAGAGGTCAAGGCCATCGGCTTTCAAAACCAGACATTGGCGGGGTACCACTACTTTTTGTATACGGAGGATGATGAGCGCGAAAAGATTGAAAAATACGCTGAAGCACGAGGTTCTAAGATAAAGGAAATGGCGGTGCTGGAAATCGATTTTGAAAAAGTGGAGCCGCCATTCCAAATGTCGTATCGGGAATCATTGGAGCATATACGTGGGGCCCAAGACAAAATTGATGCTTTCAAAAATTTGTGCAAAGCGCATTCCCTTAGCGATATTTTAGTGATTTTTCGAAACCAGAATGTGGGTGCCATAGAGTACTATGGATGGATATATGAGGATGTGATTGTGCAACCAAGAAAATTCAGTGGGATACGAAGAAAACCCTCAAATTTTCAAATCGTATCTGAATCGCGCTGGGCTGAAACAATGTTTGTCCAACGCCTTACTTTTGACAATCTAGGTGAGCAAAGGCTATCGAAAAGGGCCGCAGGTGTCATTGAGCAGAAACACAGTGTTTTGTGTACCGGTTTGGGAAGCGTTGGCTCAAACCTGATTTATTTTCTTAAAAACTTACCGGTCAACCACTTTGGACTTATTGATCCCGAACAATTAAAAGTCGAAAACATAAAGCGGAACCTACTCGGATTCCGCAGCACCAACAAGAATAAAGTAGATGTGCTGGCGGATTTTTTAATGGACCATTATCCGGGCCACGAGATTGAAAAACGACAAGCATCCGTTACTACTGTTATAAATCAAGAGTCCGATTTCATCAATAAGTTTGATATCCATATTGTGGCCGTGGGCAAGACCATGGTAGAAGAGTTTATCCTCAAAAAAGTAGAATTGGGCATTTTGACAAAACCTTTACTTTTACTTTGGGTGGAGCCCTACTTAGCTAGTGGCCAATTGTTGTTGGTAAAGCCCGAAGATGCTGGAGTAGCTGCAAAATTAGTCAAGAAATTTGACTATGCGGTAGTGTCAAATGAGGATACGCCACAACAGGCAGTTTATCTTATAGAAGGCAGTTGTCAGTCTGGATATTTTCCCTATTCTTCTACTTTTTTGACGCATTTTTTATCCGCAGTATTTCCGGTCATAAAGGATGCTGTCCTTCAAGGTGTACCGAAATCTGAAGTATATACTTGGATTGGCGACAAGGAATTCGCCAAGAGCCAGGGCTTGGTTCTCACAGAGTTTGGAGAGGCCCATCCCACTTTCTCTTTGATTCGAAACGACATCAAATGATAATAGAGCTAGGAAACATCAACCTGAAATTTACCAACAAAGCTTTTCGGAAAATGCAATCCTATATACAGGATGATGGTTTGAAAAAGGAGGCAGGAGGAATACTTTCAGGCTATTGTATTGATAATTTCAATTTCAGTATTGTGGATGTAACTATGCCCTATGAAAAAGATAAACGCAGCAAATTCGGTTTTTGGCGGGCCAGTCGTCTGCACCAGCGCTTTTTGAACAAGATTTTTAAGAATAGTAAAGGTAAGTGCATTTACCTAGGGGAATGGCATACACATCCCGAGGACTACCCTACACCGTCCGGACAGGACAGAAAATCAATGATAGACCAAATTCAGAAGAGCGAACTAAATTCTGAAAAGATTTTTGCCGTAATTATGGGCCGAAAAGGATTGCACCTAAGTGTTTTGGAAAGAAAAGGAGTTGTATTCGAAATAGAGTATAAGTTTGAGGAGCTTTCAAGTAACTTGGATTGATTAAGATTGTATAGTGTGCAAGATAATCCGGTTGCACTTTTTTTCTGATTAATGATTTAGGTATGCAAACTAAAACCAGAATTTCTTCAACTCCCAGTGAACTTACCCAAATTAAGTCTTGGTTAAAGAAGGAAAGTGATGAGACGGGAGTAGGCTTTTATGGTAATTGGAATACTATACAAGAGGCATGGGAGAAAAAGCGGTGTTTTATTCTTTTGCACAAAAAATCGGTTGTTGGATTTCTGGTATATAGAACGACTGGACCCGTAGCAAATATTATGGTTTTTGATGTAAAGCCTGGTCTAAGAAAAGAGGGGTTCGGCAGAAAGCTTTTCAAAGGATTTACGGAATTTTTGAAAAATAAGGGTGTTGTTGTTATTGAACTGTTTTGCTCCCCACAAACTTCTGAAGGATTCTGGCGAAAACTTTATTTTGAGAAACTTGCAGATCTGTATGATGTAAAGAGCAAACGAATTGATATGTACAAGATCATTGTTCCTAAATTGGCCATTACGGAAAAATCGGACAGTGCTGAAACAATTGCACTTTGGGATAAGGAACAGCACGAGGTTTCGGATTGTCCCCCTAAATGGGTTTGGGGGCTGCGCTTTAAAAAAAATAGTAGAGAGTTGGAGAGACCCATAGTACATCCAATAAATTACAAATGGTTATTACTATGGAAGCAAGGTAATAAGGTACTGCATTCGGCACCCATCGGGGACTTTGTCAGCGCAACAATTGAGTATGGTAGTTTTATGGTGATTACAAGTTTGCCAAGCCAGTAATTATGGCTAGGCTGTAGCAGGTTTTAGGAGAGGTAATAGCCTGTATATGATAAATTTATATATACAACCCATAAAATCAACCTCCATAATATGTTATTGAAATTCATATTATTAATCGACGTCAGGTGATATTTTGAAGGGTAACCAAGACATATAATTTTAAGGTTGGTCATTTTAAAGAGTACCTTTTCAGCATTGCCCCTAGTAACGTTCCTTTTTAGAATGGATTGAGATTGACACCTCTGCCGTTGAAGAATCTCCCTTATAACTTTTGATTCATTGAATTTAGATAGGTTGCTTTTCAATGCATTTGACTTCATTGGCAAAAAGCCTTGAACCGAAGAAATATTCAACAAGCTTTTGTAAAAATATTATACTAGGATTGTCAAAATGTTTTACAACAAGAAAATGTTTGTTTTCTATTTGATTGATTTATAGAATTTTATAATATGGCATGATAATCGTATCCCGATTTATAATAAACGAACCATCATGTTAATTAGCTATTTGAAGACCATTCTAAGGAGGGCAAACAGAAATCGACTCAACACCATTATCAATCTATTTGGCCTATCCGTTTCCATAGCATGTTGTATCATCATTTTATTATTTGTCGACAACCAATTTGGGTATGACAGCTTTCATAGAGATGGGGATAAAATATTCCGTGTCAACACCCATGAGACCGAAGAGGGCATAACACGAAGCTTTGCAAGTTCTTCGTTGTCGATTGCGCCCTTGCTGGATTCCCATCTTCCTGTGGTCAAAGAGACCGTTCGCATGTTGCCCCAAAGTGTGAGTGTAGGGTATGCGGAAAAAGATAAGGTTTTTCAAGAACCAAGGTTTTTTTATGTAGACCCAAGTTTCTTGGAGATGTTCTCTTTCACAATACTTCAGGGCAACCAGAAAACAGCCTTGGAAAATCCAAATAATATTTTGATAACGCAGTCCATGGCCAAAAAATACTTTGGTTCAGAAAATGCAGTGGGAAAAGTGCTTAACATTGAAAAAGAGCACTTGTTTACGGTCTCAGGAATTCTTAAAGACGCTCCAATACAGTCCAGTATAAAATTTGACTTTATTGTTCCCATGAAAGCTGCTGAAGACATCTGGGGGTCATGGATTGGTGACATGAGTAAAACATGGTACTACCCTCCAGTCTACAGCTTTGTAAAACTCAATTCAAACATTACTGAGAAGGGAATTGCTGAGTCACTTCATAAAATTGAATCTGAACATATTCCAAAATATATTGCCGAATCACGTTCATTTTCATTGGAAAGGTTACGAAATATTCACTTTACCAATTTGGAAAATGAGCTACATCCCACCATAAACAAAAACGTGCTTTATCTGTTTGTGGGCATTGGAATAATAATTTTGTTCATTGCTGCATTTAACTTCATTAATCTTTTCCTTGCCAAAATAGTTTTGCACTTAAGGTCTGTTGGTATTCAAAAAGTAATGGGCGCCAACAATCGAAACGTTTGGCGACAGTTGTTGACCGAAAGCTTCTTGTACATTTTTGCATCCTTGCTATTGGCATTTGTCTGGGCCGCTATTTTTCTACCTGCGTTCAATTCACAAATGGAAACTGAAATAACGCTTTGGGCAGTTTTTGATAACGGTATTGTTCTCTACCTCTTTGCAATTCTGATATTGATTGGTTTGGCTATTTCTATAGTACCATTGATTTTCATATCCCGGTTTAGGCCCATTGTCTTTTTAAAGGGAAAAGGCGGTGCCATGTTTACAAAAAATAAAACATCATCTACCCAATCTACATTGGTGATTTTGCAATTCATCGTTGCCGTTACCCTGATTATTTCGACCGTAATTATACAATCGCAAATGCATTATATCAAGAACAAGAATTTGGGAATCCAAAAAAACCAAACACTGATTGTTCCTGTCTATGATGAAGCCATTCAAAACAGATTTGAATCGGTCAAAGCACAGCTTACTGGAATAAATGGCATAAAAGAGGTATCGGCCATATCCAATTTCCCCTGGGAAAAAGGATTTTACGATTTTGAAACCCTGATAAGCAACCAAGGTGTCGAAACAAAGGCAAATACAAAAACCCTTTTGGTGGACAATAATATCATTCCTGCACTGGGGATGACCATTCTTGAGGGTAGGGCCTTCTCATCCAAGCATGGAACGGACTCCACCATGGCATTTGTCATGAATGAATCAGCGGCTGAGAAGTTCGGCATACAAAACCTACAAGATGTAAAGTTGACAATGCAAAGCATCACTTCCGGAGAACCAAAAAAGGGGAATCTTATCGGCGTTGTAAAAGACTTTCACCTACAATCATTACATGAAGAGATTGAACCTTTGATTCTAACCATTTCACCTAAGCGTTATTTTATTGATAACATCATCATTCAAATTTCAAGTAAGGATATTCCCCAGGTCATTCAACAAGTTGAAGCACAGTTGAAGGCATTTGCTCCAGATAGGCCATTTGATTATTATTTTTTGGATACTGCTTTTGAAAAGCTGTATAAAAGGGAACTGCTTATCGGAACCCTCTTCAATTACTTTTCAATCATCGCCATTGTAATTGCCTGTCTGGGATTGCTTGGAATGGTTGCTTTTGCAACTTCCCAAAGACTTAAAGAAATTGGTATACGGAAGGTTTTGGGATCTTCTGTAATAGATATCGTGAATTTATTGACGTTCAGCTTTATCAAACTCATTTTACTAGCAATAGCCCTTGCGGTGCCTTTGGGATGGTATTTTATGAATAAGTGGTTGGAAAATTTTGCCTATAAGGTCACCATTGGTTGGTGGGTCTATGCATTTTCAGGCCTTTTGACATTGCTCATAGCTTTATTTGCAGTAGGTTGGCAAAGCTATAAAGCCGCTATCACTAATCCTGTTGAGGTCATAAGAAATGAATGATAACATCATTTTTTGTAAAAACTCTTTCTTTATCGATAGAAGAATGCCTCGGTCTGAACGAATTTTTAGATTGAATGAGCAAGCCTCAAGATTCTAATAGGGGCGTGAATTCTATGATTGAAGCCTTAATGAAGAGGTAGGTCGCTAATGAGCTTAAATCTAAAGCCCAAATTCAATATTTAGGCAATCAAAAACTATGATTAGATGTGGTCACACAAATTGTGCCATTTATGGCACTACCGTTGTACAATTTTTTTCTTTCAAGGCAGTGCTATTCTAGGTCCTTTTTTGTATTCTCATCAATTCCCGTTTAACAAGTCTTCAAACTCGAAGCATATTGTCCAAAATTTAGCGTTGTAGAATTAAACGGAAGACTATCAAGAAATAGTTACGACAAGGTTGAACACTTTTCAATTTGCAGTTTTTGAACAGATTTGATCATTTAATGAAGAATCGAAATCTTATTTGTTAGAAAACGCCAAAATCAGTACTCCCTCTGGTTGTTTCTAAGAAAACTATTCGGAAAATTATGCGCCAGGGTTACTAGTAGTTGTTAGTTGTACTTTTTAATTTTTCTTCATAACGAATTGAAGTACTTCAAATGATATATATCTACTTGCAGATACGGTAAAATTTTTCTTTATTTCGAAATCAATCCAGTTCAAAATGTCAGAAATTATTAATATTCAATATGATTCGCGGCTCTTAGAAACTAGAATACATTTGGAAAATCTTACTATAGCGTCATCGAACCTTAGTGAGTTCAACCATCGAAATCCGGAGAAAGACGATATTGAATTTGAGTACCTGGAGGTTAATGGCAAGTTTATCTTACGACGCATAAGCGATTCACCCTACCCACATTATTCGGAAAGATATCTGCCCTTGGGCTGGTTCATCACTATGCTACGAAATAAGCAATGGCATTCACATTGGGTCAAATATTATCCTGAAAGGATGTATAGCTATTTCCTCGAATTTTATAGTCTTTATGGGGCATCTGAGATAGATTTGTTTGTTAAGCTCTTCAAAGATTTTGTTCCCTTGGGCGACTTCCTTTCCACTGAACATCAGGACCTCATAAGGAACAATTTCAATGAGCATTGCCGTATTGCTCAAAGCTATAGGTAAATACTTCCGTCAATGACTGATTCCAAAACAAAAGAGGCTATTTCCCAATATCGTGGTGGTGTCCTTATGATTGGTTCCTTGTTTTGGGACCCGTCAGAAATTCGTCATAATTGGAGAAGTAGACACTTGAAACCATTGGAAACAGCGATAGATGTTCAGATTCCTATTCGTTATGGCCGAATATCCAAATCTAGGGATGACACATTCACTATGGTTTTCTCAAAAGAAATTGAAGGTGGCGAGTCAATGGGAAGAGGTAAGTTTCTGGAATTTCACGGCAATCCCAAGTCTCCAGAGGAATTAATAAATGAGGGGTTAGAACTCATTAAGGCAGAATGCAACACAACCGAGCTGAATTTCTCAGTTTTCAATTGGAGCTGGGGGACAATAGGTATAGGGTTAAACCCCAAAACTGCTATCTCAGACAAAAGCGGTTTTGGTCCTTTCATTGAGCATTGGAGCAACCAATATGGGCGCAGGAAACCTTTAGACCCTGATGAATATAAGGTAGGTCAAGAGAACAGAGTCATTACCCCAAGTGGAATATTAGAGATTGTCTGGCCTCGGGAATTGACCGAAATCGATTATTTTATCACAACATTAACGAAATCTGGGCTGACGAATTACCCAAGTGCTGAAGAAATTGCCAAAGCAATGCATGACGCCAAGGACCGGACCTATTTTGAAAACAATGTGAAGTACGGGATTTTAACTTTTCAAGATGAACAAATTGA
The DNA here is from genome assembly GCF_003382275.1 of Flagellimonas nanhaiensis. Classification (GTDB taxonomy): domain Bacteria; phylum Bacteroidota; class Bacteroidia; order Flavobacteriales; family Flavobacteriaceae; genus Flagellimonas; species Flagellimonas nanhaiensis. The sequence goes on along the minus strand of NZ_QTJX01000002.1, from coordinate 1,180,132 downwards.
GACGGTGTTCAATGATTTGTCGGAACCTCAATCATAAAGCATAAGCCGGTGCAAAATGATAAAAAAGGTTCACATAGTTACTAATTCATTCACCTGATCAAGAACCTCACTTTCAAAATCCTTTAGGTAAATTTCAGTGGTCTTAATTGATGAATGACCCAAGCTTTCACTTATTAATGCAGTGGAAATACCCATATACTTGGCAATGGTCGCCCAGGAATGACGAATGGTGTAGGTGGTAAACTTTGACTCTATTCCTGCATCATGTGCAATTAGCCTTAGTCTTTCATTCATGCGCCTTCTTTGACTTTTATATTTCTGGAAGTGTTTGGTTGAACCATCGTAATTGGTAGGAAAGAGATAGTCGCCATTATACTTGCTATTCATATATGGGAACAAGAGAGTTTTAAGTCTTGGATGGATTTTGACAGACAAGGGTGTGCCCGTTTTACTTCTCCCATAGTAAAGCCTGTCTCCTTGAATGTGGTCGATTTTTACCTTTACCAAATCAATGAAGTTCATGCCTTTGCAATAAAACATGATAAGGGCATAGTTTCTGGCATTCCAAATAGGACTAAACGGCTCATACTTTAACTCACAGAGTCTAAGGATTTCCTCTTTGGAGATGGCTCTCTTTTTTGTCCTTATTGTTGCAGGAATTTTATAAGAATCAAATACATTCTTACTTGGTCTATAGCGTTCTTCGCTAATTGCCTTATTGTATATCGACCTGATGGCCCTTAATATGATCCCAATTGTATTGACACTGTTGCCTTTCCCTCTATGATGGGCTTCAAAATTCTTAAGAAAGGTGACCGTTAAATCATAAAGCATAAGGTCCTTTCCGTCATTGTATTTGATAATTTCTTGGACACCTTGTTTATACCATCCAGCGGTGTGCGGACTGTTGGCATTTAGACTCCTTTGAATCACAACCTTCGACCATTCTAGCAAGGATATCTCATTTTCAACCTTTTCTTTGATTTCAGATTTCAGCCTACTTTCCCATTTTTCTACAATGTGTTCCAAAAGCCGATCAACAGTTATTAGCTCTATACTACGGCCAATTTCACGTAATAGTTCCTTAGCCAAAAAGAACTTTCTATCCAATTCTGTGTTGATGGAATCACAGTCGAGATTCTTGTTTACGAAAGCTGACTTCTTAAGTTTCAATTGGCTATGATCCCAACCATTGGGTAATGTCCACACATCCATTCGAATAGTCCTGTACCGATGATGAAAGACTCGTAGAACTACAGGAAATAATCCGGTCCTTTTACTTTTGGACTTAGGTTTATTTTCCAATATTAGGGATATATGAGCCAATGGAATGAGTGTTTTTGAGTGAATTATGGATCAAAACACTTGGAAGATAGGAAGAGAAATTAACTAAGAATACCCTAACTTTTTGTTTTATAAATCCTTATAAATATCGATAAGAGTATCATAAAATGTACCGTAAAACATTGAACATGAGCAAAATGGATAAATTACTTATTAGATTTATAAAGCAAAATTAAAGGCTGTCACGCAGGGGGTCGCGGGTTCGAGTCCCGTCCAGACCGCTAAAAGCTCCGAGATTATCGGAGCTTTTTCTTTTCAAGGGTATTTAGTTAAATAAGACCTCCATACAAGTAATTGATTTTCAAGAATATCATTGTCAATTTTTGTTATTTTTAAAACCGATTCAATTGGGCTATGTCCAAAAAAGATAGAATCCATGAAATTACTTCTATGAAAAATCTCAAAAAAACTGAAATAGCAATCAACCTTCATCGCTGTGGCATTTCAATTTGCATTTTTGTTCTTGGACTTGCTCTTTTCTCCTGCTCCGAAGATGCTCAAAAAGATGAGTCTAATAATGAAATATTGGGATATTCCCTTGAAAAGCTGCAGGCAGCAGAAGAATGGGCCAATAATAACACTAAAACCGCTGCTGTGGTCATCCTCGTTGATGGCCAACCATTGTATCAATGGGGTAACGTTGACACTAAATACATTTCTCATTCAACCAGAAAAAGTTTCATGAGTGCCCTGTTTGGCAAATATGTGGATGACGGCACAATTGATTTAAATACAACTATGGCCGAACTAGGAATTGATGACATCCCTGAATTGACCGAGCAAGAGAAGACTGCCACTGTTGAACACTGCATGCAATCAGCTTCCGGGGTGTACCATACTGCGGAAGCCGAATCGGATTTTATGCACGATTTAAAACCATCACAAGACGAATACCTTCCTGGCACGTTTTGGATATACAACAATTGGGATTTTAATGTTTTGAGAACAATCTTTGAACAGGAGACCCAAACAAACTTCTATGAAGCCTTAAAAAGTGATATTATGGACCCCATCGGGGCAAATTTTCAGTTAGCTGATAGTATCTCCTGGGTACCAACCAGGTCTGTACACCCGGCCTATATGTTCAAAATTTCGCCTACGGACATGTCCAAATTTGGTCAATTAATGTTGGATAAGGGAAATTGGGACGGTAATCAAATCATTCCAAGGGATTGGGTTGAGGAAAGCACCAAATATCTCTGGGATGCCGAAATTTATGATGGGGACGGCTACGGATATATGTGGTGGGTGGCCACAAATGCCAATGCACGGCCCTATTTGCCCAATTGCAATCTTCCTGTAGGAACTTACTCTGCGCGGGGAGCTGGCGGCCAATGGATGGAGATTATTCCTGAAAGGAATATGGTCTTTGTCCATATGGTTGACACTTATGTGAGGGACAATGTGGAATTTGGTGATATTGGCACTCTTCTTCAAATGGTTTTGGATTCAAAAAATTGATCTCGACCACATAGTGCGAGCTCATCAAAAATTCTATTCTACCTTCACCTACTGCTCCTTATAGGTCAATCTTTCTAAATTGATTTCTCCAATCCTTTTGGTAAGCTGGAGATCCTCGTACAGTTCAATCTCTGAATCCAGGAAATGATAGGTGTATTTAGGACTATACAAGGTGGGATTTGCTTCTTCAAAGCCTTGAAATACTGTCTGGACCTTTGAGACCATTTGCAGGTTTTTGGTCTTATTGTTGAGCAGGGCCTCCGCCTTTTCCGGACTTACCTTGAACAATACCAGACCATTTACGTATTTAGCTTGATTTGTCTTGTTCAACACCTGTTGCCCATAAGGTGTTTTTGGAGAAAACTCAAAAAAGTAGTTATTGTTTGTGCTGCTATAATCCATGCCATAGGTATTCCTCCTGTTAGTGGGAAGCGTTATCCAGAACCCATTTTTATCGAAGTCATATTGCCCCTGAAATTTAAATGTTTGAACCAGATAAAAACTCTCCGTACCATTACTGAAAAAGTCCTCGCTCCACTTCAATATTTTATCCAAATACTTTTCTACGAAGGACACATATTTTTCATGTTCAGTGAAATCATCAGATTGATGTCCACCCCATTTTTGGACAAACGGACTCTTCCCTGTTCCACTCCAGTCATTTAGAAAATATTCTTTTTTCAGTTCTTCAGTTCCTATCATAAAAGCAAACTCCAACAATGTTTTTTGTGCTAAACGGGATTTTACCTCTTCCTCCACTAAATTCCTGTTTTGTGGTGTCAGGGCAGTTCTATCCATCACCTTAAAATGGTCTTTGAGGGTATGTATCCTTGCCAATTTCAGGAACCCCGAATAACCCAGCTCCATTTTTCGCCTTTTCTCTCCCGCCTCCGGAGTAAGCTCCGGTCTTTTGGGATTGTCGGGCATCATGTAGAAATCACAAGAACCAAATCGTGGTAAATCCTTGAACTTTTGGACTGCAATGTCCTTGAAAGCTGGGTCCGGAGATTTGTAAACCAAAATGGCAGTGTCAGTATAGCTGTTGGTCTGTTTTTTAGTGTTGTTCTTTTTTGATGCTTCGGGCTGAGAACCTTTGTTATTTTCAGCACTAGGTTCATTTTGGGGATTTTTACCTGCATCTTCATTTGCACTCAGGATTTCATCCGTCTTTTTTAGGACTTTTTCTTGAGCCTGTTGTTTCAGTTTTTTGAAAAACTGTGCATTCACATTTTGAGAGCCTACTATCAATTGCATGAAAACCATTACAAGAACGTACGTTGTATATCGTTTCATAGGCTTAGTATTTTGATTTTAGGCTTTGAATATCAATCTCCCCCATTTTTTGGGTTAGGGCAATATCCCGATAAACCTCAATGGTCTGACTTTCCAGCTCAAATTCCAGTGCAACATTGGTGTGGTTCCTTATTTTGGGATATACTTTTACTTTAAAAACCGTAAACACTGGGGCTCTTTCCTGTAAATTCAATTCCTTGGCAGTAGACGGATCTACGGATAAAAAGAATTTCTTTCCACTGGATTCCAAGGCTTTTTCATTTTCCGTATATGGTAAAAAACCAGAGTGGTGCAGCATAAAACTTGTTCCAAATCTTGAGATGACATTGGAAATCCAGTAGCCTTTGTTCTTAAAATCATATTTTTCTGCCACTGCAGCCCTGTTAACATAATAGGCAATTTGGGTGCCGTCTTTATAAAATGTCCCACTCCAATCCTTCAAGGATGTAAAGTAATTTTTAAGGAAGCCTAAATAGCTTCGCATTTGGGCAAATTCATTTTTGCCTGCGCCTCCCCAATACCCAATACGTTTTCGATCGCCAGCCCGATCGTAAAAAACACAGTTTGACTTGGTCTCAGAATCACAAAAACTGTCTTTCAACACACCATCGGAACAAACATAACTTGCCACTCCCAACAAATGTTGCTGGGAAAAATAGGAGTTTTTGACTTTTTGATCACCTGTTTGGGTTTGGTCGTATTTGGTCAATTTTGATCGATCCATATCACCATAGGCATCCTTTAGAAATTTGAGTTCCACTAGGTTTTTATAGGCCATGTTATTCGTGGGAGCTGTTTTACCCCTGTAAAAATAGAGGCTACCATATCTCGGCAATCCATCATGGCTTTGTATGACAACATCGATAAATTCTTTGGAAGGAGCCTTATACGTGATAACATTATCATCGTTACCCAGTGAAGCTAGTTTTTTTGTAGGCTCTTTGGATATTTTGCCACTTTGAGTGTCCTCCTTTTTTGTTGAAGGAACCGGGTTCGATTCTTCACTTTCCGAAATTCCTGTTTCGCCCTCCTTACCATTTAAAAGTTCATCCGTCTTGTCACTTGCCCGCTGAACAATCTTCTCTTCAACGTTCTTCTTTAGTTTCTTAAAGAATTGGGCTTGAGCCGGGATTGGAATTGCAAAACTCAAAAGAAATAGGGCAAAAATGAGTTTGATCTTCATACTTTTCATTTTCATGGCTTTTGTTTATCTGGTCTTGTACACCATTGTTTCTATATTGATTTCACCCACTTTGTTGGTAAGTCCATCATCGGAATAAATCTCAATGACCGGACTGTTCAATGTATATGTTGTTTTTAAATGGTCTGCGCGGTAATTTTCCATGCCGTCCAACGATGCCATTACATCCAAAACCAAGAATATATGTTTATACTTTTCTGAAAAAGTTTCCGCTTCTTCGGGAGACATTTTATATAATATGGAGGTGCCGTTGGGATGCATCAATTTACGCTCCGAAGTGTTGATGGGTTGGAGTCCTCTCCATCGCAATAGAAAACCATTTTGATAAAACTGGTTGGTATCCAGCCAATAGCCCCCATCCTTGAAATCATATTTTCCCAACTGTGCTTTGGCCACAAAATAGCCATCAATCTTATTGGTAGGATGAAGGGAATTGCCCCATTGCTGAAGTTTTGGAAAAAGTTCATTGACAAAAGTGGTATAGGCCCTTAACTGTTGAAATTCTGAAGCGCCCCTACCTCCCCATGTTCTAATATTACGAGGCTCATTATAGTATCCGTCCTCCTTAAAGGTTGAAGCACAATCTTCCCCCTTTTCATTACAGAAGAAGCGTTTAAGCTCCATTTTTGTGCTCAAGGCATTGGCCAATGCAAGCACCTGTTGTTGGGCCGTGTAGGACTTTTGTTCCTTGTCGTACATGTTTTGTTTTCGCTCCGTGAACAGACTTCTATCCATAACACTGAACATATCTTCCTTATACCTGATTTTGAGTAGCTCTACAAACGCATACTTGCTTGCCATATTATGGCTCATTCTTTTATCTACATCATAATAATTGCTATCCTGAGGTTTAACATAAGTGCCATCTGCCTTAATGTAATACTCATCCTGAGTTCCAAATCGCAATTTGTTCTTATGGGTTTGAAGTGATAGAGAAATAAAACTGTTGGAAGGCGAATCATAAACCACTTCCTCTCCCTGTCCCCAAAGGCAATGCTGAAATACAATTAATGCTGAAGCAAAAAGTATGTTCTTTGTTTTCATGGTTTTTTTAAAGTGAGGTTATCCAATGAGATTGTTGTGAAATTTTTGGTGAGGGCAGCATCCTCATAAATGAGGAGCTTGCTATCTTCATGGGCATAATTAAATTCAATTGGGTCACGAGGTTGGGACAAAGTCTTACCTGAGTACTTCAGCTTGATTTTTTTGACCAGATACAACCAGTTTATGCCTTCTTTCATAAAACGCTCTGCAGAAGCCTCATCTACTTTTAGAAAAAATTGCACCCCATTTCTTGCGTCAAGGTTTTTTGCCATTTGGTTTTCGTAAGCGGCAACCGGTTCAAAAATCACCTTTTTGGCACCACCAACCTTTGCCGCAAAAACATCATTCATATTGAAATTGTGGCTTACCCAATACCCCTTTTTATCAAAATCATACCCTCTTGCAACATGCAATAAAGACACATGGTATCCAACCAATTCATCATTCTTTAAAAAGTCCTTGCTCCATTCCTGCAGCGAACCAAAGCAATTATCCATAAAGGATTTATAGTTTCGAAGGCGTTCAAACTCGTTTTTACCTTGGTTGGCATTCTTGCAGCTTTCATCTAAACAGATATTGGGAGCCACCTGTCTTAGAAGATAATTTTGCAGATATGCTGAATTCTGTTGTTCTTGGGGCAAGCTGCTAGATGGTGTGGTTAGACGCTCCCGGTCCAGATCAGTCAAAAAAGGCGCTCTATAATTTAGTCCCAACATGATGGATAAATTGCGCAGTCCTGTTCTTGCTCTTCCAATTTTTTCAACATTCTCCGGACTTTGGCGACCCCTACTGGGCATTGTCCGCATGTTGGAATTCTTACTTTTGGGCCTATAGTCATTAAGAACCCCAAACCGAGGCAACCCTTTGTGAGTTTGGAGCACTATGGACACAAACTTTTCCGAAGGTGGGTCAAAAACCATCAAGTCATCCACTAGTTTAGTTTGTGCATGTCCTTGAAACATAAAAATTGCGAAAACAAGTATGCCGAATCTCATCGGTTCCATCTTTAATTTGATTTACTCCCAAGTTACAAAACCCTCCATATTCAATATCAGACCATTATCGGTATTGACGACCGTTTTCCAGCCTCACAGAAACATCAAAAAAAGAGGGAAAAACAGCGACATTTTGTTTGCTTAAAAAACCGGCCATGGAATTGGAACATCTAAGCTAGACATTCCCTCGGCCCTAAACCATGTCCACTTATTCTACGTAGGGTTATTCAATATAACCGTTCTTATCTGAGGGATTTCCGTAATCCTTGGGTGCAAATACTTGACAATGGGGCCAAAACGTTTAAATTTGGGTTACATCAACCTCCAAGCATGTCAGACCTAACCCGTAAAACCTTTTTCCTCTTTTTATTTTCTTTCTTCTCACTTTGGTCTTTTTCCCAAAAGAGCGAGCTTGATTCGTTACAGCAAGAATTGAGCTTATATGTAAAGAGAGATTCCGTAAGGGTTGGCCTGTTGATACAAGCTGTGAGTACAATGACCTACTCCAATCCCTCAGAGGCTTTCCCCTATGTAGAAGAGGCCATTGCCATATCCTCCGAGATACAATGGAAGAAAGGAGAGGCCCTTGGTTTGCGTCAAAAAGGAAATCTGCACTACGTTCTGGCAGACAACCTGAATGCATTGGATGCTTACCAAAAAGCATTGGGTTTGAGTCAAACCATACAGGACAAGCAGTTAACTTCCAGCTTATTGAGCAATATTGGAAATATACATGCTGATTTAAAGGAGTATGATAAAGCTTTGGAGAATTATCGAGCCTTTTTGACCGCTTCACAATCATTGGGCAACGTTCCCAACGAAATAAGGGCTCTTTCCAATATGGCCATTGTTTATAACGATATTGGCAATTTTAAGGAAGGCATATCTTATCTGGAAAAAGCCTTGGCATTGGCCCAGCAGGAAAAAAATGACCTCTTTGTGGCCGCTATCACCAACAACTTGGGTTTGGCATACAAAAATCTAGAGCAGTACCCAAGAGCCTTGGAGCACTATCAAGATGCAGCGATTCTTGCTCAAAAAATAGGCAATAAATATATTGAAGCTTCGGCATTGAACAGTATCGGTAAAGTTAATGTTTTGTTGGAAAAGTACGATTTGGCCCGGGAAAATGGGGAGAAGGCCCTTCTCCTCTCTAAAGAGATCGAAGCAGTGGAATGGCAGGCAGATTCCTGGAAAGTACTCAGTACGGTTTATGAACAGGAAGGAAGAACAGCGGAGGCACTGGATGCCTACAAGGAACATATTCAGCTCAGAGATAGTGTGCTGAACGAGGAAAAGAAATCTGAATTGACCCGAAAGGAAATGGAATTTCAGATGGAAAGACAAGAAGCAGAGGCCAACGAGGAAATAAAAAGACAGCAGCTGGTCAAAAACGGGTATCTGATTGGAGCAATTCTGCTGGGCCTGATTTCAGTTATAGGCTATTTTCTATATAAACGCCGGCGTGATGCCTTAGAAAAAAAGAAGGTGGCCGAATTCAAAGCCAAGGTGGCCGAAACCGAATTGAAGGCACTTCGCTCACAGATGAATCCCCATTTCATTTTTAACTCTCTAAATTCAATCAGTGATTTCATTTCAAAGAATGATACAGAGCAGGCCAATGAGTATTTGGTCAAGTTTGCCAAGCTTACACGTTCCATTCTTGAGAATTCAGAAAAGAAGTGGATCACTCTTGAGGAAGATTTGGAATTAATAAAGCTCTACATACAATTGGAAAGCCTACGACTAAGGGACGAGTTCAAATATGACATTAAGGTAGACAAAGACATTGAAATGGATAACACCTTGGTCCCTCCCTTAATTCTTCAACCGTTCATTGAGAACAGCATATGGCACGGGATAGCTAAAAAAGAAAACGGTGGTCAAATCAATATAGAAATCAAGAAAGAAGGCGAAATGATTCTGTGTATTGTGGAAGATAATGGGGCAGGTCGTTCCAAAAATATGCCTGCAAACAACCAGAAAAGTTCGTTGGGAGTTAAGATTACCGGCAACCGATTGGACATCATCAACCAAGCAAAAAATACAATGAGCTCCATCAAAATGATTGATAAGCCCGAAGGGCTTCGGGTAGAGCTAAAATTACCATTAGAACTTCAATTTTAGAAGCATGCTGAACGCTATAATCGTTGATGACGAACAACATTGCATCGATAGACTGACCGAACTCTTGCAGAGGCACAAGGACAGTATCAAAATAATTTCCAACTGCAAAACAATTGAAGAGGCCGAACAACAAATTAAGGTTACCCAACCCGATGTTGTTTTTTTGGACGTACACTTGAACAACGCTACCGGGTTTGACTTGCTTTCCCTTCTGCCCAAAATGGATTTTGAGGTAGTTTTCACCACTTCATATGACACCTACGCCCTAAAGGCATTTAAGTTTTCTGCTTTGGACTATCTCCTAAAACCTATTGCCTCTGAAGATTTGGAAAATGCCGTCCAAAAGATTGTTCATAACCGGAGTCTTAAAGAGACCTCGCAGAAAATAGATGTCCTTTTCCACAACTTCAAGGACGGAATTGTTCAACCCAAAAGAATGGCAATACCAACAGTTGAAGGATTTACCATGATTGAAATCAATAATATCGTTCGATTTCAATCAGATGCTAATTACACCCATGTACATACGGTTACCAACAAGAAGGTTACCGCCGCCAAAACATTAAAATATTTTGAGGAAATCCTTGGCAGTCACAACTTTTTTAGAATCCACAAATCCCATTTGATAAATCTGTCCTTTGTGGACAACTATATTAAAGGAAAGGGAGGTTACGTGACCTTGTTGGATGGTTCCAAAATTGAGGTTGCCGTGCGACGAAAGGAAGAACTGCTCAAGAGGTTGGCTTTTTAATTAATCCAAACATTGAAGACCACATTCCTTTTTATCTATCTAAGGGCCCATCAATTCTGTCTTAGTGAAATGAACTCTTTTTGCGAGATCAATTTCCCATTTGAATCTATTCCTTCAAAATGAATTATAAATTGTTCTTGTTCAAATGAATGAAAACTGATATGAGATTCTAAATCGGCTCTTAGTGTTAAATTAGGTTCCCAGTGGATAGCTCCTAATAATTGGAATACCTCATCTTTAATACTTAGATAATTAGGTGCTTCATAAGGAGTTGAAAAGGCATAGCCATGTGCTATGGGCAGCACTTCATACTTCTTTTCTTTAGCTCGACTTTGTCGGTTCAAGGTTATGGAGATTGCTTTAGGTGAGTTTGAATCGTATGAAATTCTTGATACCAAGCTAAGAGGCCAGTCTATCAATTCTGTTCCATTACTGTACATTCCATCAACAAATATGGGCAACACCGGATGTGGAAATCGATTTGAAGCAACCACCAATCTAGAATTTTCAACGGACACCCTAAATCCAAGTCGCCGCAAATAAATTGTAAGAGAGCCATACCTATTGGCATCTTCCTTGGTAACCTGATGATTTGCATAACCAAGATATGATCCTCCGATTCTATTTCGACGTCCCTCCAGAACAACTTCATCCAAGTTGATCGTTTCTGGCTCTAATAAAGACATCCCAGTTTCAGTGGGGTCGAGTTCTGGATAAAACTCAGAAACAAATTCTTGCTTAGGAATTTGTACTGCATTTTCAGTATTGCCCATATCTAAGTTAACCTCAACTTTTGGCTTTCTTAGTTTTCCTTTTTTATCGAATACTGAGATGAACAATGAATCTCCCTCATATAGAATCTGGTTAACAGAGAAGGATTTATCCTCTTCCAACAGTGTATAGAAAGCATTGCCCATTTCTTTAGTGTAGAACCAAATTTGTTCTTCATTGCCCAAATCCGCATCCAAAATCTTTCCAGATAGGCCAATACCGTTCTCAATGTTGAACGTTTCTTCCCATTCTCCGGTTTCAATAAGCTTCCACGGATAACTCCCTCCTCCATTCAATAGCAATTGAAGTTCGGTGTTCAACAATGATTGTCTATTGTTGAGTTCCAGATTTCTTCCCACACCTCTGAATGCATTCTTTATATAAGGTTCTACCAGCATGGAAGAAACAATATTTTGCCTTGGACGGTAAGCTATGGACCTTGCCGGAAGAACAGAAACACTCAGATGTGCTAAACTGTCCGCTTTATTGTTAAGAGCGACACTTAGCACTACTGAATCCTTAGTGCCATTATATTCATAGCCAACTTTCAGCTCTTTCCCCCCACCAACCAGTCCATGGTCATTGAAAACAAGCCGTTCCGATTGAGGAATAAGGTCAGAATTGAACAAGGTAATCGAATTTAAACCACCATAAAGAGACTTTTTGGGAATTTTTATAATTGTACTTGTAGAATCCAATATCAATTCTTTTACAAAAGACCTAGTGTTCTTTTTGAAAAGTAAAAATTGCACATTTCCCCGTTCTTTTTCCAAAGTAGCTGGATTGGTATTGACCGCAAGGTTTATGTAGGAAGAACTTATTGAAGCTACATTGACGTTTATACCTTCTTCGGTTGCCTGAGGCAGTGTTTTAAAAATCTCATTTCCATTCTTAAAAGTGACCCTCAGCTGATACTCTTTGGAGTGCTCTATATACATATTGAATTTCCCATAACCATATGCGTCAAACGAAATACCATTGTCTTTGACGCCACCTTGATCATCCAACAAGGCAATGGATTCTACTGGGTTAGTTTTTGAAAAGGCGTTTTTAATTTGAAATCCAATGACATTGTTGGCTGAGGAAATAATTTTACCCCCTTCCGGAAAAACATCGACCAAAGGCGTATAGTCAATGGTGGGTTCAGTGTTCATGGCATTTAATCTTGAACCCGAATTGAGAATCTCTATCCTTTGCCAATATGCTTTTACTTCTTCAAAGTTGTTCATCCAATTGGTCCAAGCTTTTATGTAATAAGAAGAATCCGTAAAATTCTCATCAATCAGAAATTGACCATGCCCAATACCATGCTCAACATAAATTATTTCTTTCTTAACCTCCTGCCCTTTAGAATTATAAAGTGCAACGTGAAGATTTGATGTTGACACAGAAGGAAGCTCTTCATTCTGATCGTAAACATAAGCTGCAAACCAAATGTTCTCACCTTTAATAAAAGTTGTTTTGTTCAAATGGAGAAACACGTTTTCCCTAAGTGGGCTAAAAAAGGTTTTAACCTCATTCATCAACAATGAACTTGCTCTTTGACCGAGAAGGTCTGGTGAAGTTAAAATGAACAGAGTTGAAAAAAACAAAATTGAACTCTCAGAGTACTTTTTCAACATATTTCTAACATAACTCATTCCGATGTATTCAATGTTTTTAAAGGCGTGTTCATCCAAATTTCAAGTTCCCTTTTTGTTGGCGCAATCTGCTGCTCACCAAAAAATGGTTTTTCCATGTCCATAAATGGTCCTTCGGTAGGATATGAAGCTTTTTCATTCACTTTATGTACAAAGAATTCTCTAAATTGATAATACGTTTTGATAAAATCCTCGCCCAGGACATCTCCATTTTCGCTCGTTATATTATCAACTTTGACATCAATAATTTTAGTTTCATCATTGTTATTCCAAACATCACTCTTTAAGGAATTCACCGCTGCCTTCATATCTACTTCATTCAATTCTGGGTAAAGCAAAACTGTTTTATCATCAATTTCAATAGAATTGACCCTCACCTTTTTGTTCTTGAATTTTATGGAATAAAGATTCCGCTTTGTAGCGCTTTTTGCATCAGGTTTTGAATTAAATTTTATGGCTATACATTTCTTCCCCGGGAGCAACGAAATTTCTTCTATGCGAAAGGCTGAAGGAGATTTCAATTTAAAGGAATTTTGAAAACTTGAATAATTGAGGTACATCTTACCTCCTACTTTTTGATATTCGGTAATTGTTTCAAAAATTAGTCTGCTGTTCTCCCATAACCCATCGTTTTCCTGTTTTTTCCTTGTAACCTCTTTATTATAAATAGCATATTCAATCTTGTGAATGGAAAAATCGTACTTTGAAATGAATAGCTTACCCTTTACCACGTAGTCCGGGTGGTTTCTCTTAAAGGTTATTACCGATAACAGATCAGCACCCAACGACAGATTTCCCAAAGCTGAAAAAGAGTGGTTTTTTAGAAAATCAGATTGCAGCTCATTTACAAAATCAAAAGAATCTATATTGTAATTCCTAATCGGGTCATGTATTCGTAAGATTACGAATTCGTTTCCTCCATAATCGCTAAGAAAGGCATTAGTGATCGTCTTTTTTCTTGTTTCATAATCATAAGGCAAGCGGGCCAAAGTATCTATTTCGAAATCATTGGTTTCCCTACGGTCATAAATTCTAACTTTTGTTGTAAGTCGGTCTATTTCACTGAAACCTTTATCAAAAACTTCCACAGATGCCTCACTTAAGTTCACATACTTCCCTCTTTCCAATTGATATTCACGATAATATCCTAATAGGGAAAAGAAATTTAGAGCATAGTTTTCCGGGATAGCCTTAATTGCCTCTTTTACAATTTTACGTGGGGTTAGTTTTTTTCTTTTTTCCGCATAAAGGGTCACGCTATCCAATTCTATGGCTTCAATGTTCATTTTAATAACACTAGGCTGACTTGATGCTACGTTTGAAAGTTTTACTTCAAGTGCCTCATAACCAATGCAGGAAATTAGAACCTCATTTCCAATATCCACATAATGTTTAGGAATCTTAAAGCTTCCGTCCAAATTTGAGATTATTCCAATTGATTGTCCCTTTAATTGTATTGTGGCATATACAACAGGTAAATTGTTTGATGAATCAACCAGTTTTCCCACAAAATACTCGTCTTCTTGGGAATGAATTAACCAAGAAAAGAGTATCAGAAACGTAATTGACAAGTTCTTAAACAACTTCATATATATTTACCTTCAATCAAATGTAAACTTACCCAAGTCAAAGCCATTAACCCCATTACAATTATGATTCATAACACGATGACAGTATGCAAGATAATGCTGAATACCCACAAATTCTGCTAAAGGCCAATTTGGAATGTAAAATGTTGCGGAAATCTGAAGGTCAAGGCACTTCTGAAAAGATCTTTTGACAAAAACTTAAAACTGCAGCTTAAAGGAAAGATTCAACCTCATCAAAAACTTGACATTTAAAATTATTGGGGTTAATTGTTTACAGACCTTTTTATGGTGGTTTTGGTCAGAATATAGATTCTAGTTAGTCTTTTATCTTCTTTTTCCATTTTTCAAAACCAACCTCATGAGATTTTTCCGTTAGAGGATACAAACCAATTATTGATTTACCCTCCTCAACATTTTCTATTACATATTCTTCATAGAGAGTCATTTCAAGGCATTCCTCGGCCACTCCATTGGCTATGCCTGAAGGTATTACCATAACCCCATCATTATCTCCCACTATTATATCACCCGGAAACACCGCAACATCACCACAACCAATAGGTTCGTTGATTGCTATAGCCTGATGCAGGGTCAAGTTGGTGGGAGCAGAAGGTCTATTGTGGAACGAAGGAATATCCAGTTCTGCTATTTCCGCGGAATCTCTAAAACCTCCATCCGTGACTATTCCGGCCACACCTCTCTTTAAGAGTCGGGTAACCAGAATGGAGCCTGCAGAAGCCGCACGTGAATCTTTTCTACTGTCGATGACCAATACACCTCCTACAGGACATTGCTCAACTGCTACCCGTTGCAAATGTTTGGGATCTCTGAATACTTCAATGGGATTTAAATCCTCTCGCGCGGGAATGTAACGCAATGTAAAGGCAGTCCCAACCATGGTTTCCTTCATGGAGCGTAATGGCCCAACATTTTGGATGAATTGATTTTTTAGACCCTTTTTAAAAAGGCATGTAGCAACAGTGGCGGTACTTACCTTTTTTAATTTCTCTATTGTGGAGGCATCTATATTTCCCATAAAAACTAGTTCTTTCGGTAGGTTTATTGGACCTCTTTCCAAGTATTTCTAAGGAAACTGAGGTCATTTTTCATTTGCTCAAAAACTTTTTTTGGCTCTATTGTAATTTCTGAATTTCCATGCTCCGCACCGCCCAATCCATATTCAAAATGTAAGGAAACAGGTACTTGCACGCCATATTTTCTAAGTAAGGAAAAATATCTTTTAAAATCGACCATCCCTTTCCCTAAAGGAGTGTTTATAGGCTTCCTTTTTCCATTTACAATTCCCCATTTAAAATCCTTAATGGCTATCGTCTTGATATGGGAAGCAATGTTTCTTAACCCGAGCTCCCAGCTTCTCCCTCCTTCAACCACAGCATGTCTAATATCATATTGGCATCCTAAATGGGTGTTGTTTGTTTTGGATAAAAGGTGCGGCAAATCCCAAATAGGTGCCCCTACGTGGTTCCCAGAATGGTTTTGATAGCATCCAATCAGACTCAATTCTTTGTTGACCGATTCCAATTTTCTGAATTGCTCAGCATAGACTTCTATGCTTTCGGGAATACTTCTGTTTTCTGGATAGTCCAACCAACCGGTTCTATAATGAGTAAACCCATTGGTGCTGGCAGCTTTCAGAACTTCGATATTTACTGTTTTATCAGCATTAGTAATATTTGTGGTCATCAAAGTTGGTGAAAAACTCATTGCGCGCATAGCTTCAACTGCTCTTGGAAGATCTTCGGATACTCTTTCAGGGAGCACGTGACCTTTTGGCCTCACCGTAAGGTCCAAACCATCAAATCCCATTTCGGCTGCTGCCTCACACATATCTTGATAGTTAAGAAACTGCAGATGTTTTGAAAATATAAACACATCAAGCTCATACTTTGTTGGTTGAGTTGAGTAAATACCTTCATTTGCAATTGTGAGTGGTGCAATTATCAAAGCCGAACCTGCTAGGGTAGATTTTTTGAGAAACTCTCTTCTGTGCACCCCAGGATTTTTATGCTGTTCAGTTTTTTTTATCATTCCCATATTAGCTTATTCAGGAGCCAGTAATACTTTGAGTCCGTTAAGATTTTCTTCAAGCACCTCTTTTGCATCACGTGATGCCACATGCCCCAAAATTCCCCAAGGGCCTTTGAACCCCGACTTTTGAAGTGTACGAATCATTTCTTTTTCATGTTTTCCGTGTCCTATTGGCAGGATTTTTTTTCCATCGACCTCCATCCCGTTTAGATTCACTGCTTTTAAATAAGGAACAATGGAATTTGCAACGTTATTAAAATCATTAATAGCCCCATGGGCGTGATGAAAGTTATAGATGATGCCAATATTAAATTCTGGAAGCTTTTGAATAACTTCTAGCTGATTCAGAGGATTCCCAAACCAACCACTGTGGTTGTACAGCGCTATTTTGCAATCCATGGCCGTTACTTTCTCGGCAATGAAACCCACTAAATCCGTTGCCTTTTTTACAGATTGTTCTTGATCTAACCCTTCAAAGAAATTTCCGTTAAAACCGACCCAAAAAGTTGTTTTAAGATCCAATTGCTTTATTATTTGCAGTAAGTGCTCGTTATCAGCGCTTAAATGTTGAAGACTATCTCTTTTTGCGTTGAGCCAAAGCCAGACCCCAATAATCTCAATATTGTTCCTAGCTGCTAGCTCCAGTTCAGTAAAAGTGTCATCTAAATGTTCATTGCGCCAATCGTAGGCATACTTTTCAAACCCTAGATTCTTTATCATGTCAATGCGCTCTTCCGGTGAGCGCTTTAGAGAATCGTAAGCTACAATACACCACGGATAGGTATTATCGATGCCTATTTTGTTCAGGGTTTGCCCTGAAATACTTGAAATTGAAAAAGCGAAACAATAAAATACCCCCCATTTTACACATTGGAAATGTATAAAGGACCTAAGTGCTGTATTTTTTAGCAGTTTCAATTGTTTTATGTTAAAAATTTGATAGTGTAACAAATATACATATATTTGGTTAACCAATTTGGTTGACCAATTGAAGGGCTTTTTTGAACAATCATTCAAAACCGAAATAGCTATTAATAATGACCATCGCCAGCCCACAACAATTTGGTCGCAGAAAACCTACCGGATGCTATGAAAGCTAAAAGAATTTTAACGATTCTGTTTCTTTTAACCACAATGGGCCTTATGGGCCAAGAGATTTCTTCGACTGAGATTATTTCGAATTCAGATTTACACAAATACCTAAAAAAAGAACAGAGAATAGATTTACTAGGCTCTGAGACACCTACCGCATCCCATTTGGCAAAATATTTTAGACAAGTTTTTTCCGAAAGATATTTTTATGATTGGAAAAATTTTGAGGTACGCTTTAAACTTTATAAAGATTTGTATAAAGATAGAAAGGCAAGTCATCTAAGGAGGGCTTCGGAGCATATGGAACGATTTGAGGCCCAAACCAAATGGCAGCTTCCATTTAATGACAAAACTGGTAAGCCTTTGGATACCTACTCCTTTAGGCATTTGGCTAGGCAACACAAAATGCTGGACATTGCTTTTAGCTATTTCTACCAAGAGAAAGACCCAAAATTTATTGAATACTTTTTAAAGCAAAAATCATCTTTGAACGCTGCATTAACCGCAAATGAATTTGAAACATCATCTACCGGGAATGGTGTTTACGAGGGTCTAAGGTCGGGGTATAGAATACTCAACTGGCTGCAGATTCACAATATGTTTTTGGGAGAGACCGCGTATAGCGATGAGGAGCAATTGAACACTATTGCAACTTTGCTACAAACCGCTGCGGAGTTGTATGAATCCAATCCAGAGTTTGTTCCAGGAAACCATCAAACAAGGGGAATGTCCGCACTGGCTATGGTTAGCATACTATTCAGGGATTTCGAAGATACAGAAAAATGGTACCACCATTCCATGAAAATCTTGGAAGAACATTTGAAAGCAGAGATAAATGATGATGGATTTCAATTTGAGCGCTCTCTTCATTACCACTTGAGTGATATTGAAAATTATTTCTATGTGTATCAGTTGGCAATGTTGAACAAACAAGAGGTTAGCGAGATATGGACCAACAAGATGAATGCACTTTTTACAACATTGACCAAAGTGGCATACCCCGATGGCACTGCTCCTGCATTACAAGATGATACAGATCGTCCATGGGCAGAGCGAAACATTATATCAGATTTTATGGCATTGGGCTATTTGCTGTTCAAAGATCCCGTTATGGGGTATTTTGCAGATGATAGGCTGAACCATGAGCTTTACTGGTTTGTAAATAAGGAGAAGTTGGAAGAATTGAAGGAGATAAAAACTCAAAAGCCTGATATTGGTTCTGTTGCCTTTCATGATACCGGTTATTTTATCATGAGGGATGGATGGGAACAAGATTCCAATGTAATGATAGTTACTGCTGGTTTGGATGATAAGAAACCGGATCACCAGCATGGGGACATGCTTGGAGTTCAAGCATGGGCCAATGGCAAAGTTATCTTACCCAATTATTTGGTTAGGTACTCTTTGGACGATTTTCAGCTCTTTAAAAATTCCATGGTAAAAAATGTGGCCTTGGTAGATGATGAACTGCAGGGCAAAATTTGGACTCCGAACAAGGGTAGAACCGGTTTTGGAAAATTTGGCAGATTGCCGCATCCCAAAGTTTTGGTTTGGAATTCAACCGAAGAAATGGATCTTTTTGTTGGCACACACAACGGGTTTGAAGATATCGACACCCAATATTCAAGACAGGTAATTTTCTTAAAGAAAAACTTCTGGATTATCAAGGATAATTTCAAATCGGAGGAAAAACGTGATTTCAGGCAGGTTTGGCAAGGTCACTATACCATGGAGCAGGCACCAAATCATATTTTATCATCTTTTGAAAATGGTTCGGGGTGTTCCATATTTCAGCTCAATAGTGTTGATAGTATTGATACCCAGGGTAAAAGAGGGAAGGAATGGACAATAATGACCAAAAACAATGTTGACGAATTTGAATTTGTCACCATTATTTTACCTTTTGATAGTTATCTAAACGTCATTGGTCAATCAGAGGGGAAAACCTATTTTGGTGATTGGGTACTCAATGTTTCCCCTTGGTCGACTGTGGGACCTGATTCTGTTTCAATCACCAATGGTCCAAAACATTTTTTCTTTTCGGTGGATTCCATATCAAAAGGAAATATCCAAATAAAGTTTTCCGAAAGAGCGGACGTTTATTTAGAACAAAAAGAAAATCAATTGAAAATCAAGTCGCTGGTTGCAAACCAGATGACTGCTGAGATATCTTATAGGAACTCAAAGAAAAAAGAAATGGCACCGATCATGCCTGGTGAAATGGTAACAATAAAGCTCGATTGATTTTTTAATATTGAAACGGCCATGTTGTGCCGCACATACATTTTAAAATCAGTCATATAACATAAATTGACATGAAACAACTTAGAATATTTTTATCCTTAGCTATAGTGACCACTTTTTTTACGGGTCTTCAATCCTGCAAAGAACAAAGGGTTGATGGTACTTTGGTGAACACCATGGAAGATTTTGACAATGCTGTAGCCAATGCCCAACCTGGGGATGTAATTGTTCTGGCAAATGGGGTATGGGAAGATGCTGAATTATTGTTCGAGGGGAATGGAACCAAAGAGAAACCGATTACCTTGACAGTTGAAGAAAAAGGGAAAGTAAGCTTAGAAGGAGCTTCAAATCTCCGAATGGCCGGCCAATATCTCCATGTGGAAGGCTTGGTTTTCAAAAATGGTTTTACTCCGACTACAGAGGTGATCTCTTTCAAAAAAGACCGGAACTCTTTCGCTATAAATAGTAGGGTAACAGAATGCGTAATAGACGATTATAACAATCCTGAGCGCCATGAACCTGATACCTGGGTGGCCATATATGGAAAAAACAACCGTGTGGACCACAACCATTTGGTTGGTAAAAGAAATAGAGGGGTCACCATGATTGTTAGGCTCAATGGGAAAGAACATCAAGAAAACCATCATAAAATTGACCACAACTATTTTGGACCAAGGCCAAACCTAGGGTCGAATGGCGGCGAAACTTTGCGGATAGGCACCAGCCATTTTTCCCGTACCAATTCAAACACTCTTGTAGAAGCAAATTATTTTGATCAATGCGATGGGGAGCACGAGATTATCTCAAATAAGTCTGGGCAGAATACATATAAAAACAACGTGTTTTATGAATGTATCGGAACATTGACCATGCGCCATGGTGAAGGAACACTTGTAGACGGAAATGTTTTTATTGGCAATGGTAAACCATCAACTGGAGGCATACGGGTCATTAATGGAAAACAGACGGTAACCAATAATTATGGCATTGGGCTCACAGGATATCGCTTTAGGGGAGCCTTTGTAATCATGAACGGCATCTACAATTCCCCAATCAATAGATATGATCAAGCAAAGGATGCGGTTGTAAAGAACAACACTTTTATAAATTGTGATCACGTTCAATTGTGTGCTGGGGCAGATGCAGAACGGAATGCTCCGCCAGAAAACTGTGTTGTGGCGGACAATATTTTTTACAATGAGAAACGCGATAACCTTTTTACGGTATATGACGATATCAGTGGAATCAATTTCCAAAACAACATTATCAGTCCAAATGTAAATTCAATCTCAGAATCGGGCTTCACCAAGTTGGAATTGGAACTGGAAGAAAATGAAAATGGTCTTTTGGTCCCTGCTGATGCAACACTAAAAACCGGCGCAAAACTCAGCTCTGAAATTGCTACTAAGCAAAATACCGGTGTTTCATGGTATTCTAAGAAGACTAGTGATGTGTTGCTTTCCTCGGGAAAAACAATTCAAGTAGCAGCAGGCCTTAATAGCCTGTTCGAGGCTGTTGAAAGCTCGGAGCCTGGCGATATTCTTGAGCTGGATTCCGGAGAACCGTACACCCTCACAAAAAGTATTGCCATCAAACATCCACTGACCTTTAGGGGTACAACAGGCAATAAAGCCAAAATTTTGTTTGAAAAGAAGTCGCTCTTCGAAATCCAGAATGGTGGAAGCCTTAGTTTGGAAAACATCATTTTTGATGGGGAAGCATCTCCGGACAGAACAGGAAATTCGGTAATAACCACTAGCAAATACTCTATGAACAAAAATTACAAGTTGTTTGTAGATAACTGTGATTTTGTGAATTTGGATGTGAATCATTCGTATGATGCCATCCGGGTGTATAAGAATACATTTGCTGATACCATTAGCATCAAGAACTCTAGATTTAAGACCATCTCTGGCAATGTGATCGCTTTGGATAAAGAGACCGATGATATAGGAATATACAATGCGGAGTATGTAATCCTCAAAAATAATGTCTTCAATGGAGTTGGAGGTGCGGTACTTAGATTGCACCGTGGAGGAAAAGATGAAAGTACCTTTGGTCCCTTTTTGCAAATGGCACATAATGTTTTGGATAATGTTGGGCACGACAAGCGGAATAAGTATGGTGCGGCCGTTTCGCTTTATGGGGTACAGGAAATTGATATCAAGAACAACATATTTGACAATAGTAAGGGTATAAATATGCACTTGGTGGTGGGGGAACCCATTGTAAAAGTGGCTAACAACAATTTTTACAGATCGGATAAACTCGAAGTCACAGGAGATCAAAAATATACCGTTGAAAACTTATGGTCCTTGTCCCCTGGATTCATGGACGACCAGTCATATAACTTAAGTGGAGATTCCGTTTTAAAAGGAAAGGGAACCGATGGGAGCGACTTGGGATTGATCAAAAGCTAAAAATAGGATGGGAAACACAATACTTCGAGCTACAAAAACCCTAGGCTGCATACTAATGGTGTTCAGTTCATATATGGTATTGGCTCAGGAGCATCCAAATCTTATTCTGACCAAAAGAGGGGTAGAAAAGATCAGGGCAGAGCTAGGTAAGGTTCCACTGTTTGATGCATCCTTAAAAATAATACAAGAAGAAGTTGATGCAGAAATCGCTTTGGGTATAGATACACCCGTCCCAAAGGATTATTCTGGTGGTTATACCCACGAACGGCACAAGCGTAATTTTTTAATTCTTCAAAAAGCTGGGGTTCTTTTTCAGATTTTACAAGATGAAAAATATGCAGTTTATGTTAGGGATATGCTTTTTCAGTACGAAGCATTATATAAAGACTTGCCAGTGCACCCAAAGGAACGGTCCTATGCTCGGGGAAAACTGTTTTGGCAATGTTTGAACGATAGCAATTGGTTGGTGTACGTTAGCCAAGCCTATGATTGTATTTATGATTGGCTATCAAAGAAAGAGCGCCAACAGCTTGAAAAGAATCTGTTCCGACCTTTCGCTGATTTCATATCCACGGAGAACCCACAATTCTTTAATCGGGTTCATAACCATAGTACCTGGGGGAATGCTGCTGTGGGCATGATCGGATTGGTAATGGGCGATGAAGAGCTCATACAGAGAGCATTGTACGGCATTGAGGATGATGGTCTTGATGCCGATGCCAAGGATAACGATGGGGGCTTTATCAAAACGCAGGGCAAAGCAGGGTTTTTGGCCAATCTCGAAGAACCTTTCTCTCCTGATGGGTATTATACCGAAGGACCGTATTATCAAAGATATGCCATGTATCCATTTTTGATTTTTGCAGTTGGACTCCACAATGTAAAACCGGAGCTTAAAATTTTTCAACATAAGGACAGTGTACTATTAAAATCGGTCAATGCGCTTATCAACCTCTCGAATGAGGACGGGGATTTTTTTCCTTTGAACGATGCTCAAAAGGGTATGTCATACTATTCCCGTGAGTTGGTCACTGCGGTTAACATTGCCTATCACTATGGTGGAAGCGACCCTAGATTGCTAAGCATTTCAGAAAAACAGGATAGGGTGATCTTGGATGATTCAGGGCTATCTGTTGCACTGGGTATTCGCGAGGATAAAACAGAGTCTTTTAAGAAACAGTCCATTCATCTATCCGATGGTCCGGATGGCAAACAGGGAGGAATTACCGTGCTACGTGAAGACAAGCTCGAACTAGTATTTAAATATACTGCCCATGGATTAAGTCATGGCCATTATGACAAACTATCCTTTATGCTGTATGACGAGGGTATGGATGTTTTGCAAGATTACGGTATGGCGCGTTTCGTCAATATTGAACAAAAAGGGGGAGGAAATTATTTAAGGGAAAACACAACCTGGGCCAAGCAGACTATTGCCCATAACACCTTGGTACAAAACGAAACTTCACATTTTAATGGTGAATATGAAATAGGAAGTCAGCACCATTCAGAGCTTTATTTCTATGATGTGTCTGATAAAAATGTACAGGTGGTGAGCGCAAAGGAAAACAATGCCTACCCGGGTACCAAAATGCATCGAACCATGGCATTGCTCAGTTTTGAAGATTTTGAAAAGCCAGTAGTGCTGGATCTTTTAAGGGTAAGTGCCCAAACAGAAAACCAATATGATCTGCCCTTTCATTTTTTGGGACAGGTCATGAAAGTGAATTTTGACTATAGTTCACCCTCCGACTTAGGAGCATTGGGGACCGATAACGGTTATCAACATCTCTATATAGAAGGAAAAGGAAAGCCTAAAACAAAAAACACTAAACTTTCGTGGTTGCGTAACAACAAATTTTACACGCTAACCTCTGTGATCCATAAAAATGATGAAATGCTCTTTACTAGATTGGGAGCCAATGATCCTGAATTTAACCTTAGAAGAGACGCCAGTTTACTGATTAGAAGAAAAAACAGCAAAAACACTGTATTTGTGTCGACCATAGAATCTCATGGTAGTTATAGCCCTGTTTCTGAATTCTCGGTTGATTCAAACAGTGGTATTGCGGAATTGCAAGTGGTTCACGACTCTTCCGATTACACCGCCGTGACCATTGAAAATGTAGAGGGAAAAGTAGGGTTGTTTATTCTATCAAATAAAAACCCTTTAAAAGACAAGAAACACACACTTACCATTAACAATAAAAACTATCAATGGACTGGGCCTTACCATTTCATTAAAACTAAACAATAACAGAATTATGGAAACATTTGGAGCAAGCAAAGAATTTTTAATGGATGACCACATTGAATGGGAGGTGGTTGGAGAAGGCGTGAAGCGGAAAATTATGGGATACGACGATAAGATCATGTTGGTAAAGGTCCATTTTGATGTTGGGGGAATTGGTCCCATGCACGAGCATTATCATTCACAAGTAACCTATGTTGAAAGCGGTGAATTTGAACTTACTATTGGTGAGGAAACCAAAATTATGAAAGGCGGAGATGCATTTTATATCCCTCCGCATGTAATGCATGGTGCAATCTGCAAAAAATCAGGGATTTTAATCGATGTTTTCAGCCCGATTCGTGAGGATTTCATGCAGTCCTAGTTTACGGAACAATGGTTTTGTTTAACCATAAACGTCTTAAACTAAACAAATCTATTAAGTCCTCAAAATTTTAACACTTAAATGATAAAATCATTTTTTTTTAACGCTTTGATAACATATATTTGGTAAACCAAATTGGTTGACCAGTTTGGAATACCAATAAGAAAACAACAAAATATGAAAACATAGACCAACAAAAAAAGGATAGGTGCACGCCTATCCTTTTGTAGATATCACTTCTTTGGAGGGAAGTAATACGTTAACAAGCTCACCTTATAGGTAGCTGTCAACACAAAACTACGGAATTCATTTGATTTTAAGAGAATTGTAGTGGTTGGCAGAGATTTATGAGGCAATCACTATGCACAATGTGAATCGAATTTTAACTGAACAACAAGAATAATTGAAACTAACTAAACAAATGAATTTTAGATCAAAACTAATATTGATTGGGATATTGCTCGTCAGTCTCCAATCAATAGCCCAGGAATCTTATACAGTATCCGGGGTCGTAAAAGGAGCAGATACCTTCCCGATCCCGGGGGTAAATGTTATCGTGCTCAACACAACAAGAGGTACCCAGACCGATTTTGACGGCAACTACTCTTTAACGGTTTCCACCGATGAGGTATTGCAGTTTTCGTATCTCGGTTACGCTACCCAGACTGTCATTATTAATGGACAATCAACAATAGATATTACACTTCTGGAAGATACCAGCCAATTGGATGAGGTTGTGGTTATCGGATATGGCACACAAAGAAAATCAACAGTAACGGGGTCTATATCCAAAGTGGTTAATGAAACTTTGGACCAAATAGCCGTATCAAGGGTTGATGATGCTTTGATTGGTCAAGTATCTGGGGTAAATATCCAAGCAACAAATGCAGAAGCAGGAGGCGCGCCCACTATTACCATTCGGGGTGTTGGATCCATTAATGCAGACTCTGGTCCCGCATTAGTTGTGGACGGTATCGTGGTTAGCTCAGAGTTTCTTGCCAATATTGATATGAATGATGTAGAATCCTTCGAAATACTTAAAGATGCTGCATCTGCATCAATTTATGGTAGTGAAGGTGCTAATGGTGTTATTTTGATAACAACTAAAAGTGGTAGGGAAGGCAAGACACAATTCAGCTATCAAACCTACACAGGATATAAGCAAGCTCATGGAAGTGACGATTATAAAAAGGACCTTAAGGAATGGGCAGCTATAGAACAGGCAGCAACGGGAACACTTTCTGGAGAAACTCTATACGCTTTGGACATTGTTGAGACCACAGGTATCAACAGAGACTGGCAAGATGTCTTCTTTGATGGAGGAATAGTAACAAGTCATTCACTATCAGCTCGTGGTGGGAATGAGAATTCTACTTTTAGCGCTTCTTTAAGAGCTTTGAGTGACGAGGGAGTTGTTATTACCGACGATTATCAATTATACACCGCAAACTTAAAATTTGATACCAAGATTGGAAAAAGACTGAAATTTGGTCTTAGAGCGTCTCCTTCGTATACAGAACAAAGAAGGTTGCCCACCTCCATACACAATCCAACTCGGCAGTCCCCATGGTTACCCATATACCACACAGAGGAAACATTACAGTACATCAATCGTGATGTATATCCTGATGTTGATGTGGGGGATTACTTCTGGGAAAACCATTTGGTCAACATGGATTTTGATAATGATGGCAATAACGAAAGACCCCGTACGTCTGGTGATTCCAATCCGTTTCAACAATATGTTGAGAGACAACATTATGAGTTTAACACAAAGTTGTTCGGTTCTTCTTATTTGAGCTATAAACTGGCAGATGGCTTAACAGCAAAAACTTCCGTTGGTATTACTTTGGAGCAACGAAGAAGGGACAGATATGATGGTGTAAACTACCATGCTTCTGGGGCAAGCCGTTCTAATTTCTACTTGCAGAATCGTTTTAGAACGAGAATAGTAAATGATAATACCTTAAACTACAACAAAGATTTTGGAGATCATAGTTTGAACTTGTTGGGCGGTTTAACCGTACAACAACGTAAAACCGAAATAAGCGAGGTTGAGATAAATGGTTTTACAGATGATCGTTTAAGAAACATCAATGGAGGTAATCCTGATAACCTAACCGCTATTCAAAATAATGGTGAGCGTAAGAAAATAGGTATGTTCGCAAGGGTAAACTACGCTTATAAGGATAAATACTTATTGAATGCATCTTTCCGTAGAGATGGTAGTTCTGTTTTTGGAAACAACACCAAATGGGGTAATTTCCCCGCAGTATCCGTAGGTTGGAATGTTGCTAAGGAAAGTTTCTTGTTGAACAGTGAATTAGTAAATAATTTAAAGTTAAGGGCTAGTTATGGTTTAACTGGCGCTGAAAACTTTAATCTTGACACCCTTGAAGAAACCATATGGCCTTACCTATCATTATTGCAGAATACCAATGCTGTTGTTAATGGCTCTTTGGTTTCGGGTTCATCTCCATTAAATATTGCGAATGCCGATTTAGGATGGGAGGCTTCCGAAGAATTCACCGTTGGTTTGGATTACGGTTTTTGGAACAATAGAATCTCTGGGTCCATTGATTATTATCAAAGAAATAGTGATGACCTTTTGTTGGAAAATCCAGTTTCTTACCTAACCGGTTTTAATGGTGGTATTGTAAACCTAGGTGAGGTTCAAAATAGAGGGGTGGAATTTGAGCTTAGGACCAGAAACATTATGAAAGAGAACTTTCGATGGAGCTCTACATTGATTGCTTCTACCAACCAAAATGAGCTATTAAGTTTTGGAGACTCCAATAATGCACTGATTGAAGATACATATGGTAGAAATTCACAGTGGATAAACAGAATAGGAGAACCTATTTCTTCATTCTGGGGTTATGTAGTGGATACCGAGGCATTTGATGAGACCGAATTTAGGACTACCTACGTGGACAATCCTTGGAACAGGATTAACGGACAATCTGATGATACCATTGTTGTCGACTTAAACGGAGATGGCATTATTACAGAAGACGATAAAACGATTCTTGGTGACCCATATCCAGATTTGATATATAGCTTCACCAACGAGTTCCAATTTGGAAATTTTGATCTATCGTTCATGGTGCAAGGAAGTTTGGGGGCCCA
This sequence comes from Flagellimonas nanhaiensis, assembly GCF_003382275.1. Taxonomy (GTDB): domain Bacteria; phylum Bacteroidota; class Bacteroidia; order Flavobacteriales; family Flavobacteriaceae; genus Flagellimonas; species Flagellimonas nanhaiensis. The sequence continues at coordinate 1,152,367 of NZ_QTJX01000002.1, read as the reverse complement.
AGTAAACAATATTGGAGATCAATATTTCTTCAATTGGTTTGGTAATAGAACCAGAAGTGGCGGTGAGGCACAAGCCGTTGCGGACGGTTTAGTTCCACATGCCTCTTTCATACAGGAAAAAGTATTGACCAGTGAGGTAATTGCAAGTGCTGATTACTTTTCGTTGAGAAACATTAATGTAGGCTACAATTTTGATAGTGATATATTCTCCGAAATAGGCATTTCTAATGTTAGACTATATGCTACTGCTCAGAATCTTCTGTACATAACCGCAGATGACTATCATGGTTTTAACCCTGAACATGACGACAACGGCAACGTAAGGGCGTATGGCTCTCAAAGGGCCGGTACACCAATTTTTAAAACGGTGACCCTTGGTCTTAACGTAGATTTTTAAAAAAACAAAAAGAAAATTATGAAATATATAAAGTATATAGTACTCACATTGACAATGGTCTTCATGTCGTGTGATACAGACGAGTTTTTGAATCCGTTACCGGACTCGGTGGTAGTCGAAGAGTCATTTTTTCAGACTGATGCTGATGTTGAAGCAGGTATCATTGGAATTTACGATGCCCTTCAAGGGGTCAATGAAAATACAGAGACAAACATAGGTGATGCTAATAGAGGTGTGCAATTTGAACATCTATTAACAGAACATAGAACAGATAATACCAGAAATGCAACCTTGGAAGGTTCCAAATCTGATTTTCATAGATATGTGGTTGATGCAAATAATGTCGAATCAGAGGATTATTACGCATCAATGTATGAAGTAATATTTAGAGCCAATAACATGTTCAGGTTTGTAGAGTTGGCCGACGCAAATAATCAGGCACGATATACAGCAGAGATTAAGTTTTTAAGGGCCTATGCTTATTTTAAATTGGTAAGGTTATTTGGTGATGTGCCTTTGGTAACTGAAGTTTTACTTCCAGATGATAAAGAGGCCCTTTTCACTAGGGTGTCTACCGCATTGATTTATGATCAAATAATCCAAGATTTACAGGAGGCGGTGAACGTTTTGGATAATACCTACAAAGCCAGAGCTTCCAGAGCGGCGGCCCAAGGCATATTGGCCAAGGTTTATATGAGTCTGCCAACTCCAGATTATGCAGCGGCAAAGTCACTTTGTGAAGACATCATCAGTAGTGGCCAATTCAGCTTACAGGACAACTTCACCGATGTTTTCTATAATGAATTGAACGATGAGATCATATTTGCAATTCAATATGCTTTTGGAAACCAACTTGAAAGTCAGAGTTTCTCTTCTGAATTTACATCTTTTGTTCGACAGGGAAGAGAAGATGGTCAGAACATTGTAAATGACAATCTGGTGGCAGATTTTGCCGCTTTTGGTGGCAATCGAGGTGAGCAATCGTTCATTAATTATGGAAGTTCTATCGAGGTGATTAAGTATTTGCCCGAAGGTTCGGACATTACGGTTTCTCCTCCAACCTACGGGGATAATGCCAGAGATGCTGGAAATGACTATATAGCTTTGCGTTATGCAGATGTTTTGTTGATGCACGTTGAAGCGACAATAGGAACAGGTACCAGTACAACTGATGCAGGTGCACTACAATCTTTTCAGATGATTCGGGATAGGGCATTTCCAGAAACAGCTCCTAACAGCGTGTCAAGTGTTAGCAAAGATGAACTTTTAGTGGAAAGACGTGTGGAACTTGCGTTTGAAAACCAGCGCTGGTTTGACCTGCTTAGATTCGGTGTTGCCAATGAAGTATTGAGTGCTCACTCTGATGAGATGGGATATGTTTTTACCGGAAGGGATTTGCTATTGCCAATTCCGGCAAGGGAAATTAATTTGAGCGATGGGCTTTTGACGCAAAACCCTGGCTATTAATAAAAAATAAAAATACTATGAAACATATTATAAATAAATTTAGTAGAACAAAACTGGTGCTGGTGTTGCTGGCAGTGACTGGTGTTGCTGTGAGCTGTGTAGGTGACGAAATTTTTAGAGACGAATTGCCAGGGGCAAACTCTAAGGTAGATGAGATATTTCCAGAAGCTAACTTTTCATATGCTTCCTCTGCAGATGATTTTAGGATCATCAATTTTACCAACCTATCATCGGAGGCATCCACTTATTCTTGGGATTTCGATGGAAATGGCACCTCTAGTGAAGAAGATCCTACATTTACATTTGAAGATGGTGAAGGCACCTATGCTGTAACATTGACCGCTACTGATGGAAATGGTGTAACAGGTACCACTACAATAGATGTTATTGTGGCTGAAGGTCCATTTCAACCTATTATTTTGGAAGCAGGTTTCGAGGATGATACCCTACCAGAGGGAGGCGGTGATGGAAGAGACTCATGGAGAAACAGTGATCTAGGTGGCGTTATCCAGATTACAGGAAGCCCTGTCACTTTTGGTGATCAAGGCGGTAAATTGCCTACCCCGGCAGGAGACCGGGCAGGTTATCAAGAAATTACGGTAGAACCTGATACGAACTATGACCTGAGTTTTTGGTATACAATGTTAAGTGGATCTTCCGATCCTAGGTTAATAGTATCAGTTTTAGGGGTAACAGAAAATGGAGGCACTTTCACCACATTGGAAGATGTGGCTAACGGTACCATTGCCTCTGTAACGGTAACCGATGATTCTGAGCCTGATGTTTACCTACAACAAAAATTGTCTTTTAATTCTGGGACTAATAATACAGTAGCTATTTTCTTCACCAATGGTGAAGTAGAAGGTAGATTGGATGACTTCACGATTGAGGTTGGTGCCGAAGGTGCTGTACCTCCATCTGTCGGCTTTGCATCTGCTCAGAGTGAGGTGAATTACTTGGAATATACCTTTACAAACTCCTCAACTGGGGCAACAAGCTATGAGTGGGACTTTGGTGATGGAAATGTTTCAACAGAAGAGTCGCCAACTCACGTATACGCCGTAGCCGATACCTATACGGTAACACTTGTTGCTACTAATGATTCCGGTTTGTCAAATTCATTGGAACAGACTATTACCATTTTAGCTCCCGTAAGTGCTGATTTCACTTCTCAAGTGGACCCAGGTGATTATAGAACGTTTTCTTTCATGGATGCCTCTGAAGGTTTGATAGAATCATTGTTATGGGAATTTGGGGATGGTTTCCAATTTACCGGAATGGATCCAACACATACCTATGATGAAGACGGAATTTACACGGTTACCCTTACCGCTACAAGTATAACTGGAAACATAAGTGTGGCAACAGAGGAACTTGTCGTATCTCAAGGTTTTGTGGTACAGGTATTAAATGGAAATTTTGACCTTTATGGCACAACTGCAGGATGTACTGGAGAAAGCACAGGGGACAATGCCGATCCATGGGATATGACACCTAATTCTACGATTAAGGATTGTGATGGAAATGATATTCCTAGTCCGTATGATCCTCTTTGGGACAATGGTGCTTTGGATAGCTGGCTTAATACTGAGTACGGTGATAATAGCGAACAGCCTGGTTCTACCAGTGATGGAAATAATGACACTAGAGGAGGAAAACTTGAAGAACCTAGCCGCCGTTTGTATCAAGTAGTTCAAGTACAGCAAGGAGTTTCGTATACTTTTTCAATTGATTCACGTACATCAGGCTTTCAAACAAATACTGATGTCTTCATATTGAATACTGAAATCGAAGATGAAGTAGGAATCAATGCATCTACTTCTGACAGTGCTGTTGATGCGTACTTTGAAATCACAAATGATTTCAATGCAGATTCAAGTGTATTCGTGACCAGCAGCTTCAATTTTACACCATCTACAAACCAGATAGTGATTTATGTGAGGAATGTTGATGTTGTTGACAATACGGCTGAGGCCTTCTATGATAACATAACCATTGAATAATAGTAAATAAACACTGTTGATACATCAAAACCACCCGGTTTATAATTGGCTGGGTGGTTAAATCCCAGTGTTTAAAGAGTGAAGAATATTGTACTTAATAATTGATTTATAGTATGAAGATTTTCCTAAAGACATATCTGGCAACTTTTATGATAGCATTCATGATAGTTAACGTTTCTGCTCAGGAAAAGAAAAGTGGCGTTGCTATATCCGATGCAAAAGTTGAAAGGAAGAAGAGGAAAAAGAAAAAGTACAAGCTTCCAAATATTGATTTAAGCCACTGGAAAGTTACTATCCCTGAAGGTGAAGGCAAAGGTGGTGCCGTAAGTGTAAAACCTCCAGAGATTTTGGAGTATGCCAACAATGAAACTTTAAAGCCATATATGTACAATGATTCTACCTCGGGAGCCCTGGTGTTTTATGCTTACCCTTCTAATGCAACCACGGCAAATACCAAATACTCAAGGTCAGAATTAAGGGAGCAAATGCAACCGGGAAACGATAATGCAAACTGGACATTTAAGGATGGTGGATATTTGAAGGCTAAAATGGCAATGGGAGAAGTGACCAGAGATAAAAAAGGCAAACACCATAGAGTTATTGTTGCACAGATCCATGGAAGATTGACCAATGAACAAAGAGATTTGATTGGACAAAAAGACAACAATGCACCACCAATTTTAAAAATATACTGGGACAAGGGAAAAATAAGAGTTAAGACCAAAGTTCTGAAGTTTGCTGGAGTGGGCCCAAAGGGTATTTTGTACAAAGAAGCATGGACTGATGACAAGGGTAGAAACTTTGAGGAAGAGGTAGGTTTTAGAAAATTTACCATTGAGGTTAAGGTGACCGAAGGAAAAATGGTGGTATCCCTAAATAAAAATGAATTTTTTGTTTATGATAGTCCCAGCATTAAACGATGGGGAATATTTGAAAACTATTTTAAGGTGGGCAATTATTTGCAGACCAGAGATGAAGGGGCCTTTGCCAAGGTTAAACTTTATGAACTATCTGTAACACACTAACCAAGAGTTCGATGACTACAAATACAACACATCTAATCTGTTTTTCTCTGCTACTCGTGATGGGTTTGAGTGCTTTTAGTTGCGAATCATCGTCTGAGGAGATTATAGAAGACACACAAACAGAAGATAGCAACATAGAAGATGATGTTGTGGATGATACTGTGCCAGATGATAATGAGGGGTCAACCTATTTACTTCCGGAAATCGATTTAAGTAATTGGAAGGTAACCTTGCCGATTGGAGCTCCAGATGAGGTCAAACCTCCAGAAATTTTGGATTACGCTACAAATGAAGCTTTACTTCCTTACATGTATAACGATTCTACAGATGGGTCTTTGGTATTTTACACCTTTCCGGGCTCATCCACTCCAAATTCCACCTATTCAAGAACAGAATTGAGGGAACAAATGGAACCCGGAAGTAATAATATCAATTGGACATTTGCCCAAGGTGGCAGAATGACGGGGACACTCTCAGTTCCTTTTATTTCAGAAGATGAAAATGGTAAAAAGTACCGAACCATAATCATGCAGATACATGGCAGATTAACCAATGAACAACGAGATTTGATTGGGGAGGATGACAATAATGCGCCCCCGGTATTAAAGATTTATTGGAATGATGGTAAGGTAAGAGTCCACACAAAAAAATTAAAAAACCTAGATGTGTCCAATGAGGAATTGTTGCACACTTCTGCATGGGAAGATGATGTGCCTTATAGCTTTCCTGAACCTGTGGGAACCGAAAAGTTCTCATTGGAAGTAATTGCTTCCGAGGGTAGGATTGAGGTGATATTGAATAATAACGAATCTTTTGTAAAAGAAGATATCCATATGGAAAAGTGGGGTGTTTTTGAAAATTATTTTAAGGCAGGAAATTACCTTATTAGTAAGGACGAAGGCACATCGGCAGTGGTAAAATATTATGCCTTACAGGTTGAACATTGAGTTAGTTGAGTTTAGTAACTATTGGCCAATTTTTTTTGGCCAATAGTTTTTAACATCTTAAAGTTTAATTGGTATAACAATAATAATAAAGATGTTTTCTTGGTTAGGACAAATTGACTAAATTTAACAAACCAATCTGGTTAACCAATTTAACCTTTAATTGATACAATGAGAATAGAAATTCTGACAAAGAACGAAATCAACAAGGTGCAAAAGGGAATTATTTCCAGTATAAAGGATTATATCGAATATAAAAACTTGGAACCAGGTGATAAGTTACCTTCCGAACGAATGCTTTCTGAAAAATTTGGTGTCAGCCGAAGTAATATCAGAGAGGCAATTCAAAAACTTGAGTTTTTTGGCATATTAAAGTCTAGACCGCAAAGTGGGACTTTCATTGCCAACATCGGACGGGTTGCTATGAGTGGAATGCTGGATGATATTTTAAGGTTAGAAGATCCCGACTTTAAGTCTTTGGTGGAAACACGAATCTTATTGGAGCTTAAAACTGTACGTTTGGCTTCTTTGAGAAGAACAGATGAAGATTTGGCAAAAATGAGGCAAGCTTTGGATGCCTATAAAAAGAAAGTGTTGAACGAACAGGATGCAGTTGAGGAAGATTTATTGTTCCACTTGGCTATAGCGCAAGCCAGTAAGAACAGTACCATGAACACTTTTATGTTGGTCATTACCCCAGAGATTATTACAAATTTTGAAAAATACCATGTTTGTGATGCTAGCCTTTCATTCAAGGGAATACAGGAGCATGAGGATATTTATGAGGCGATCAAGGAACAAGACCCTATAAAGGCCAAAGAAAAAATGAAGGCGCATTTTAAAGTTTTATATCAATATTGTTATAACATTTAAAGATTAATTGTAATGGTAAAAACAAGATTGCACGCTTTTGTTTTTACCATATTGAAATAATAATTGGAGGGAAGAAGAACTTACTAAAATACGATGGCAATTCTTGCAGAGCGGCAAGATTTACATTTCAAGTTTAGGTTTCCAAAGTTTAAAAAGGGATTGGTCTCCTTAAGGATCATTCCCTTAAGGGAACCCCTTGTCAAACTTCCCCAAAATTTTAAGTAGAAAATGAAACTAAAAGGCTTACGTTGGTGGATTATAGGGTTGATTGCCCTAGCCACAGTTATCAATTATGTTGATAGATCAGCATTGGCCATAATGTGGCCAGGTATTTCAGAGGAATTGGGAATGACGGAATCAGATTATGCCATCATACTCAACGTTTTTATGGTTGCTTATGCGTTAGGTCAATCAATCTCCGGTAAAATGTACGATAAAGTAGGTACCAAGTTGGGTTATGTTATATCCATTTTTGTCTGGTCCCTGGCATCTTTGCTGCATGCCTTTTCGCGAGGAGTACTTTCAATAAGCCTTTTTAGGGTATTGTTGGGAGTTTCAGAAGCGGGTAACTGGCCTGGTGCAGTGAAAAGCAATGCCGAATGGTTTCCTGTTAAGGACAGGGCAATAGGTCAGGGGATTTTCAATGCAGGGGCCTCTCTTGGATCGGTAGTTGCTCCACCCTTGATTGCATTTTTATACCTGGGTTTTGGTTGGAGGACCACTTTTATAATTATTGGGGCCGTTGGAATGTTGTGGATTATTCCCTGGTTGATTTTCAATAAGAAAAGACCTAAATACCACCCCTGGATAACCGAAAAAGAAAAGCACTACATCGTTTCAGGAAGGTATGAAAGCCGCCAAGAAGACCATGAGGGAAAAGGCTTGAGCATTGCCAAAATTCTGTCCTATAAAGAATCTTGGTCCGTTTTGGCTTCACGCTTCTTTTTGGAACCCATTTGGTGGTTGTTCGTAGGATGGATGCCACTTTATCTACAAAACACATACGGATTTGATGTAAAGGAAATAGGAATGTTTGCATGGGTGCCATTTGTTGGAGCTGCAATCGGAAGCCTTTTGGGAGGTATTTTTACCGAAAGGTGGGTTGCTGGCGGCACCAGCATTGATACGGCTCGGAAGCGAACAATTTGGATTGGAGGACTTTTGATGTTCTTGGGCTTGGTGACCACCATACTTTTTGCCGATAACCCCACAAAGTTCGTAGTCATTGTGGCCTTTGTGCTATTTGGCTTTCAATTTGCCATTTCCAATATTCAGACCATCCCAAGCGATCTTTTCAGTGGAAAATCTGTAGGAACCTTGGCCGGATTGGGCGGTACGGTCGGTATTTTTTCCGTAATCGCCATGAATTTTCTTATTCCGGTAATAACAAAAACATCCTACACACCAGCATTTATTTTAATTGCAGTATTTGTACCGCTAGGAGTGTTGTCAATATTCAGATTAGTAAAGAAAATAGGACCAGTTGAAAATAAATAATAAAACGATAAACATATATAATGAGCAATTCAAAAAATAAAATAGCAGTAATAACCGGAGCTACTGGGGGTATCGGATTTCAGGTAGCAAAAAGACTCGGCAAAGACGGATACACTGTAATCTTGAATGGGATAGAAGATGAGATTGGAGCCCAAAGAGTTAAGGAACTTGCTTCCGAGGGCATCCAGGCAGAGTACTACGGTTTTGATGTGACAGACGAGGAAGCGGTGAACTCAAATATTAATGAGATTGGGAAAAAATATGGTAAAATAGACGCTCTGATCAATAATGCCGGAGGTCTAGGGGGAAGGTCCCGGTTTGAAGAGATGACCACAGAATTTTATAGAGGGGTTATGGCTTTAAATCTGGATTCTACGTTCTTTGTCTCAAGAGCGGCCATACCTTTTCTAAAAAAAGGCGAGAACGCTTCAATCATCAATTATACTTCAATTGCGGGTTGGAATGCGGGAGGACCCGGGGCCGGTATTTATGGAACGTCAAAAGCTGCAGTTCATGCCATAACTAGGGCACTGGCAAAAGACCTTGCAGAGTATGGTATTCGGGTCAATGCAGTATCTCCTGGTACTATTGATACGCCTTTTCATAACCAGATTAAATCCACCAAACCAGAAGTATTTGCTTCGTGGAAAAACAATATTTTACTTGGTAGACTTGGACAGCCTGAGGAGGTCGCATCGGTTATCTCATTCTTGGTAGGTGATGATGCTTTATTTCTGACTGCTGAAACTATCCAAGTAGGCGGTGGACAAGGTTTGGGAATTTAAACCAAAACATCTTTTATGAAAATTCATCCGTTTTAGGATGAAAAATAATAGAACAATGAATTTACAAGGTAAAGTAGCGGTAGTAACCGGAGGTGGTAGAGATATAGGTCGCGCAGTTTGCGTAAAACTGGCCAAAGAAGGAGCTAAGGTTGTGGTCAATTATTTTGATAGTCAGACTGACAGTGACGAAACCCTTGCAGCGATTAAAGCCGTTGGTGGTGAGGCCATTACTGTTCAGGCTGATGTAACAAAACAACAGGACATTGACAATATGGTTGCCAAGACCAAACAGGCTTTTGGCAACACGGTTGATATTTTGGTTAATTGCGCAGGTGGGCTGTTTGCTAGAAAAACAGTTGAAGAATTGGATGAGAAGTTCTATAATTTGGTTATGGATGTTAATTTCAAGGGAACTGTGTTTGTTACCCAAGCTTTTAAAAAAATGATGGGTAAAGGAGCATCAATTATAAATTTTGCTTCGCAAGCAGGTCGCGATGGTGGTGGTCCAGGATCAGTCATTTATGCTGCTTCCAAAGGTGCCGTTATGACTTTAACAAGAAATTGGGCCAAAGAGTTTGGTCCACAAGGAATTAGAATCAATTCTGTTTGCCCAGGAATGATCGCTACAAAGTTCCATGATGATTTTACCAAAGATGAAGTTCGTGTAAAAGTCGCCGCGAGTACCCCTTTAAGAAGAGAAGGAACTGCTGAGGAAGTTGCTGATTTAGTTGCTTATCTAGCTTCGGATGAATCATCTTTTATTACTGGAAATAATATTGATATTAACGGCGGATTGGCCTTTAGTTAACAACAATAAACCCTAAATTTATACTCAAATCCTTATAACAAGATAGATGAAAAAAGTAGTGACCTTTGGTGAGATAATGCTGAGATTGGCACCTCCCGGATTTTTAAGGTTTTCGCAAACAACTTCCTTTGATGTAGTGTATGGAGGTGGAGAATCAAATGTGGCGGTATCTCTGGCCAATTATGGCGTTCCCGTTGATTTTGTTACCCGTCTTCCCAATAATGATATTGGTCAATGCGCGTTGATGGAAATGCGAAAAAGAGGAGTCGGTACCGGAAATATAGTTTTTGGTGGTGATCGATTTGGAATCTATTTTTTGGAGACCGGCGCAGTTAGTAGAGGTAGTAAGGTGGTTTATGACCGTGCACACTCTGCCATGGCCCAGATAGAAAAGGGAATGGTTGATTGGGAGAAGGTCTTTGAAGGAGTATCGTGGTTTCATTGGACTGGAATTACACCTGCCATTTCTCAAGGTGCGGCAGATGCCTGTCTTGAAGCCGTTGAAGCTGCCAGTAAAATGGGTGTCACCATTTCCACAGACCTAAATTATAGGGCAAAACTTTGGAAGTATGGTGGAGATAGGGAAGCTATTATGACCAAATTAACCTCTTATTGCGATGTTATTCTCGGAAATGAAGAAGATGCCGAAAAACACTTTGGCATAAAACCCGAAGGATTGGATATTACCACGCAGGGAGAACATGTCAAGGCTGAAGCTTTCCTTTCGGTCTGTAAACAAATGATGAAAAAATTTCCTAGGGCCAAAAAAGTGATCACTACCTTAAGAGGATCACTTTCTGCATCCCATAATACTTGGGCAGGAGTACTTTATGATGGGGAGACCATGTACAAATCCCCTGAATATCAAATTACCCACATTGTGGATAGAGTTGGTGGCGGGGATTCTTTTATGGGAGGCCTTATTTATGGACTTCTAAAATATCCTGATGATGACCAAAATGCCCTGAACTTTGCAGTGGCTGCTTCATGTTTAAAACACACAATAAAAGGAGATGCCAATTTGGTCACAGTTCAAGAGGTAGAAAAGCTTATGGGGGGCGATGCTTCAGGTAGAGTAGCAAGATAAAAGTATTAGTTGACTAGATTTTTAAGTAGGTCCCATATAAAACAGTAAATTTTGTATGGGACTTTTAATCAAAAAGAAATGGCAAAATATTCAAGGTTACAGGTAGTCGATGCAATGAAAAGCACAGGAATGGTTCCCCTTTTCTATCATCCAGACGTAGAATTAGGCAAAAAGGTGCTCAAAGCCTGTTATGATGGCGGAGCCAGATTAATGGAATTTACAGCTAGAGGGGATTTTGCCTTTGAGGTGTTTGCAGAACTGAACAAATATGCGGTAAAAGAACTTCCAGGTATGATCATGGGAGTAGGTTCCATTACTGATTCTGCCGCAGCATCACTTTTTATGCAAATGGGAGCCAATTTCATTGTCACACCATCTTTTAGGGATGATATTGCCTTGATATGCAATCGAAGAAAAGTCCTGTGGTCTCCAGGCTGTGGTTCCTTAACGGAAATCAATAAAGCCGAAGAACTTGGTTGCGAGATTATTAAATTATTCCCAGGTGCTGTCTACGGCCCTGGTTTTGTAAAAGCGATAAGAGGTCCACAGCCATGGACCAGCATAATGCCCACAGGTGGAGTGAGCACAGAAGAGGACAATTTAAGATCGTGGTTTGAAGCTGGGGTCGTTTGTGTTGGAATGGGATCAAAATTGATTAGCAAAGAGATTTTGGCCAATAAAGATTTTGATGGGCTCAAGAACCTGGTAAAAACTACATTGGAAACCATAGCCAAGGTCAGAAACTGAAATCGGTGGACAAGCAGGTTTCAAACAACAGCTCATTAATTAAAAAAATCATAGGCCTAGTCTTAGCATTCGGGCCGGGTATTTTTGCCATTGGCTATACTATTGGTACGGGCAGCGTTACCTCAATGATCGTAGCTGGAAGCACTTATGGCATGCAATTGCTTTGGGTGTTGATGTTGAGCTGTATTTTTTCGGGAATCTTGATGTTTACCTATGGAAACTATGCATTGATAACCGGGGAAACCGCACTTTTTGCTTTCAAAAAACATTTGAAATGGGGTAAAATGATCGCCATTTTGATCATTTTGGGAGTCACCTTCGGTCAATGGAATTCCCTAATGGGTATTTTGGGTATCTCTGCCAATATCATTTTTGAGATAATCCTGATTTATTTCCCACAATTGGAAGGCGTTGAGTACGAAGCGGTCCTGGGGATTGCGATAATCATCATATTGACCATGTATGCCCTATTGTTGGTGGGAAGGTATACTTTCTTTGAGAAGATCCTGGTCATATTTGTGACAATAATGGGACTGTCTTTTTTAGTATCACTGTTCATGGTCTATCCACAGCCCGAAGAAGTGATCAGAGGACTCATTCCATCCATACCAAAAGTAAAGGGCGGTAAGATGATGGTTGCGGCCTTTGTGGGAACTACCATGGCGGCAGCTACCTTTTTATCCAGACCTTTATTTGTAAAAGGAAAAGGCTGGAACATTTCCAATCTTGGGCAGCAGAAAAAAGATGCTATCATAGCGGCCTGTTTGGTTTTTGTTATCAGTGCTTCAGTTATGGCCGTTGCGTGCGGAGCCCTGTTTTTAGAAGGAGAGCCTGTAACCAAGGTTTTGGATATGGCGAATACACTTGAGCCCGTAGCCGGTAAATTTGCCTTGACCCTGTTCTTTTTTGGAACGTTAAGTGCAGGCTTATCTTCCATTTTTCCATGTTTGTTGATAGCTCCAATCTTGCTATCGGATTATCAGTCCGGTACGTTGGATACCCACTCGCGTCAGTTTAAGATAATAACCGCATTTGCTTGTTTATTTTCATTGATTGTACCCATTTTTGGCGCCAATCCAATTGAAATGCAAATAATGTCACAAGTATTCAATGTATTTGTACTTCCTTTGGTAATTTTGGGAATAATTTTGTTGGTGAACAACAAAAAGTTAATGCGCGGACATAAAACCGGACTTTGGTTGAATATTGGACTTGTAGCGGCCCTATTTTTTTCATGCCTTATTTCATATAATGGAATTATGGCATTGCTGGTGTACTTTTAGGGGCCAATCTTGGCGTGGAATACTTCAATTCCACCTTCTGTTCAACCGAAGTTCGGTCCAGCCAGTTAAGTACAACATTAAAGCTTGAATCGCAGTTTGAAAAAGACACCCTTTCCTTTACAGATACCTCTCCGTTACCTCCCAGAAAAACAGATACAAGCCCTCTGAACAAACGAACACGATTGGAAAAACCAATATTATTCTTAGGGAATTTCTAAACAAATAATACAAGTAGCGTATATTGAAGCGGATTAACAACTTCGCATAAAACCAAATCATGAAAGCATATAGTAAACTATTGTTGGGAGTAAGTTCTATTTTGGCTATTATTCTCATAGTTATGCTGGTATTGGGTATGTCCCATCAAACCGGTGTTGCGGTAATTGGTTTCTTTTTAAGTTTGGCCATAGCCTTTCAGGGTATTTCTGCGTTAAAAGGTTTTTCCTATACTATCTTAATATTTGCCGCAGTATCGGCTTCTCTGTATTATCCTGACTTGTTCACTGAAATAGGAGATTTTAATTTAAAGAGATTGATAGTGCCCTTACTCATGCTAATAATGTTTGGTATGGGGACCGCTATGAGCTTAAAAGACTTTGTGGGCGTAATCAAAATGCCCAAAGGTGTTTTGGTAGGGATCATTTGTCAATTCACGATAATGCCATTTGTTGGTCTCGGCCTTACTTATGCTTTTAACCTACCTCCGGAGGTTGCCGCGGGCGTAATTTTGGTCGGTTGCTCTCCAAGTGGATTGGCTTCCAATGTAATGGCCTACATATCCGGTGCCAACCTGCCCTTATCATTGACCTTAACAGCTGTGGCCACCTTGTTGGCCCCTTTGATGACCCCTTTCTTAATGAAGTTATTGGCAGATCAGTTGGTACCCATAGACTTTTTAGGAATGCTTTGGAGCATCATGAAATTGGTAATTCTTCCCATTATAGCCGGTTTAATTTTCAATAAATTGGCGCACGGTCGGTTTAAATGGCTTGATAAGGCCATGCCCATAGTTTCCATGGCGGGTATTGCCATAATAATAACCGTAATTACCGCTGCAGGAAGAGATTCATTGCTCACCATTGGGCTCACATTGATCTTAGTAGTGATTATACACAATGCTACGGGTTATTTTCTGGGGTATTGGGGAAGTCGCCTATCAGGATTGGATGAAAAGTCTGCCCGTACCGTTGCTTTTGAGGTAGGTATGCAAAATGCGGGATTGGCTTCTGGTATTGCTTTGGAGATGAACAGAATTGCTACCATGGGGTTGGCCCCGGCAGTGTTTGGCCCTTGGATGAACATTTCAGGGTCATCATTAGCAACATGGTGGAGAGATTCAACACCCATTGCCCAAAAAGAGAACACTACAAAACTTGACTAGTTGCATAAAATCCTCCTACTGCGTCCAGATACTTCTAACTTCAAAAAGCTTGTTATCCGTATTCCTTTTTAGATTGGAGGTTAAAAAATATCGATTTCAATAACCGAACCGCTAAGCGAAATAGCCCATCCGTTAATCCAAATAGGGTATTCGTTAGCTCACCACCTATTATGCTTTAAACATATAATATGTTTGTAGTGTAAATGCGCGTTACATATTGACAAAGCAAGATCAAATTAACGCGGACATATAGCAATGCACTTTTAGGCTGATGGTCATAAAGTGTTTAGTTTAGTTGAGGTTTCCGTTACGCCAAGGAATCAACAGGATTCCTTGGTTGTAATGGATTTTTAGTATTAAGGCCGTACTTATTTTCCCCTTCCCTATACTTTTCTTTCAGAAACTCTCCCCATCAAACATTCTTCTCAAAAGAAAATTCCAAAGATGGTTGACATCCAGACTTCATGGGTCAGTTTTCTTCTATTTGGATCCCCTTGTTCTTCACCTAATGGTAAATCCAAAATATCGGTACATCAATTGAAACATGTCGTTTCTTTGTTCATGCACTACACTTATACTTATTTACTATCTCTTTGCTGTATGCATGGAAGAATATACTCCATGTAAAAACATTGCTACAGGAAAGACTAAATAGTAAATCATGAATACAAAAAAACTTTTGATAGATGTCTTTTTGCTTTGGACAATCATATATCGGTTTTTAGGTAGATGACTATATAAGCCTTAATGTTCACCAGGTATTTCGCGTTATCAATCAGGACTATGCAATTTTGCAACTTTTCCAACTTCGGACAATTTCATGGCTTGGAGTGATGTTCAGTATCAACAACAAAAATTCTTTTGCATTTTTCACAAGGGGTAAAGTAGGTTTTTAATGTATTCAAAGAACTTGGTGTTGCCCTTGCTCGTGTTTTACTATACAAAGACGACGATTATCCTCTTCAACCTGGCGCTAAAGAACACAATAGTTGTCCAGATACTAATGGAAATGGTATTATAGACAGGAGCGACAGATGTGAAGTAGCAAGACCATTTGAAAACAAAGGATGCCCCGAAGTTATCATAGAAGTTCGGAAACAGCTAAACGACTATGCAAGGACCATTCTTTTCGACACAGGAAAGGCCATCAAGATATTATTGATGGCCTTTTGTCATTTAATTTCCGCTAACAATAGCACAATAAAATCAAAGAAAAAGATAAGTGCCATAACATCACCATCATAGAATTGCTCCATAAACTCATTTCAGCCATTTATCAATTCTAACCCCCTATAGGTTAATCGGAGTCACTTTCTTAAAGTCAAAGCACTTTAATTTATGTTACCAAATAATGTTCCCTGTTTATTTCCTAAAGGAAATACTTGGAAAAACCTACTTGCTTATGCTTATATCTCTACTCTTGATCATACGCTATCTTTCCAAAAGGAAAGTCTTTTGTTCTGGCTTCGTGCACTGGCGCCTATGTGCGACTGTACTATTTTACTTTCTATGTTTTAAGGTTCAATTGCACGCACAACAGGTAGACAATTGGTATTCCGCGGACAGAGCTATTAACGTTCCCTCTACATTCCCTGGAGCACTATCCGAATTTACACCTTATGCACCAGCAGATGGTACTCCCGTCAATGTCTGGTATGAATTGGTTGACTATTCATTAGCCTTTAGGCAAGATGCTATGGAGCATCCTAATCCATTGAACTATGACCAACCATGGGAAAATTATCCAAACCATGGTTTTGAGCATCCGGGTGGCTCAGGTTTTCTATCCCCAATAGGGGCAATTCCAGGTCTTCCAACATTGCGCAGAAATATAATGAACTTTAACCCGGCAATAGAATTCGATCCCTCAGGGCCTGGTGACGCCCTATACTTTCGTTCCCACGCCAGGAATGAGTCTATAGTTTTCATTGTCTTTGCAGCCACTGGAGCTGGAAGTACCGCAGAAACGCAAAGCTTGCTATTTGGTGGAGATATCGACAATCATCTTAACAACCATACAAATCTTTCTTTGGGAATATCTAATGGTAATCGTTTTTCCATCGGGAGGACTTGGGATACAGGCACATTCTTTCAATCAGGTGGGGTTGACCTTTTGGAAAGACCAACTATAGGAACTTTTATCAGGCAAACAGGCCTGAATCAAGAAACATTAAATACTCGAGTGAATGGGCTGCCCGACATATTCAATCTGGCAAGAAATCACCCCACAGCTGATGAGGGTCTATTCTATTACAATAGAATGGGAAAGCACTTCAATGACACCGATGGACTCGGGTTTACAGACCCAAGTAATCTGGACGGACACATAGCAGAAGTAATGTTGATGGATGGTATTACAGATGCCAACCACATCCAAAGAATGGAAAGTTATTTAGCAGTCAAATACGGCATCACCCTTAACGGAGCAGGAGGCCTTGGAAGCGTAAACGGAAACACATCCTATAATTATTTGGCTGCAGATGGTACAGTTATTTGGGATTTTGATTTGGCCAATCCCTACAATTATGATATTGCAGGTATTGGAAAAGACAGATTTTATGATGTTCCTGGGGGAAACAGATTGAGATATAACCTATACCAGCGTATTTCAAAAAGTGTCAATACCGAAGCTATTGTCACAATGTCTACGAATACCGATTTTATCACGGACAATCTTGATGATACTAGAACGGCAATCGATGCCTCTCCATTTACAAATCCCCGAGAACACAATTACTTGCTCTGGGGAAACGACCATGCCAGTTTATCCTCCACAAATGTTGAGCTTCCATTAGGAACAGTAACGGAAAGAATTTCGAGGGAATGGAAGATCCAAAAAACATTTTCTGTAGGGGTTACACCAATTTCAGGAGTAAATGTAAGTATAGAGCTTTCAGGATCCAATATCACTATAATTCCAGACTGTGCGCTCTATTTGATGATAGATACCGATGGGGACGGAGATTTTACAACTGGCCCCATTACCTATATAGAAGCAACCGTTGTGGACGCTTTATCTAGAATTGCAGAGTTCCACAATGTAGATTTTGAAAATGGAGAAGTGTTTACTATTGGTTATGGTGATTTTACGCCGCCTAGTGGAAGCATTGATGATGTCAATGTTTGTGATGTAGTTCCTCCTGTCAATACTGCTGACGTATATAATTTGGATGATAATTGTGCTGTAGATACAGTAACACATATAGTAGATTTTTCACTTGGCGGCACCAATCCTGAAATTATTACTCGAACCTATAGAATATCTGACACCTCTGGCAACTTCACTGATCTTATCCAAACAATAAATGTTTATACTTCTCCTGATGCAGGGGGTGCCAATATTGTCAATATCTGTGTCAATGATCCTCCTATTAATTTGTTCACAAGTCTTAGCGGGACACCAGACCCAGGAGGCAATTGGGTAGATAGTGATGGAACGGGAGTCGATTTGATGGACCCTTCCAACGTTGATTTCATGGGAATCCCAGCAGGCATGTATAACTTCACATACACTATTACCCCAATCGCCCCATCCCCATGCCTCGACGATTCTGCCACAGTTACAGTAATAATAAGTCAAACCCCAATGGCCGACGCACCGGCCGATGTCGAGAGCTGTGACTCCTACATCCTCCCCCCATTGGCCAACGGCGCCTATTTCGATGCGCCCAACGGAGGGGGCAACGCCCTCTCGGCAGGCGACAACATCACCGCCACCGCCACCCTGTACGTCTTCAGCCCGGGGACCGGAAGCTGCCCAGACACCGAGAACTCCTTCGAGGTCACCATAAACAGCACCCCAATGGCCGACGCACCGGCCGATGTCGAGAGCTGTGACTCCTACATCCTCCCCCCACTGGCCAACGGCGCCTATTTCGATGCGCCCAACGGAGGGGGCAACGCCCTCTCGGCAGGCGACAACATCGCCGCCACCGCCACCCTGTACGTCTTCAGCCCGGGGACCGGAAGCTGCCCAGACACCGAGAACTCCTTCGAGGTCACCATAAACAGCACCCCAATGGCCGACGCACCGGCCGATGTCGAGAGCTGTGACTCCTACATCCTCCCCCCACTGGCCAACGGCGCCTATTTCGATGCGCCCAACGGAGGGGGCAACGCCCTCTCGGCAGGCGACAACATCGCCGCCACCGCCACCCTGTACGTCTTCAGCCCGGGGACCGGAAGCTGCCCAGACACCGAGAACTCCTTCGAGGTCACCATAACAGGATTTGATATATCAACAAACATACAAGATGAGACTTGTTGGGAAAGTGGAGACGGTTCTGTAACAATAGACGCAAATACAACTGGATTGCCTTTAACCGTACAGTTGAATTCGATAGCACCTATGGTATTCCCCAACAATTCTTTTGTTATAGACAATTTATCATCTGGAAACTATGAGTTGACCATTATAGACAACAGTGGATGTATCTCTGTAACTGAATTTGAAATCTTACCTGGAGGCCTGAATCTTGAAGCGTCTGTAGAACCTATGTATTTCTGCGTGTCCAGTCTTCCTTCAAATAGTATTTCTGTCAATTTGTTCGATCCAAGTATAGTCAATGATGTTCTTTATGCTCTAGATTCAACAAATCCAAATGACTTTGTATTGAGTCCTGATTTTGAGAATATCAGCGCTGGTAATCATAGTTTGTCCATAATGCACAATAATGGGTGCATTGTAGAGATTCCATTTTCCATAGAGGAAATTGCCACTTTGAATTTGAGTTTAACCAACGACTACGTAAACCAAATAACGGCCAATGTTAGTGGCGGTTTCCCCCCATATACTTTCTATTTTGAAAATAACAACGGAAGTTCTTCAAACACTTATACCATCACAAGAAGCGGGACATTTGGTGTTACTGTAATCGACAGTAAAGGATGTGAGATTTCTACAACCATTGCAATGAATCTAGTGGACATTTCGATACCCAATTTCTTTACTCCAAACAGGGATGGTCAAAATGATTTCTGGAAACCTAAAAACATGGAGCTTTTTCCCAACATCGAAACATACATTTTCGATCGATATGGAAGAAAAATAAAATTAATGGGGCCATTGGACAAAGGCTGGGACGGATATTATGAATCCAAGGCCTTGCCTTCAGGGGATTATTGGTACATAGTGAGGTTATATGATGGTTCTGGTCGAGAGTTTGTTGGACACTTCACCCTATATAGATAAAACAATGAAAAAGGTAATAGGTTTCTTGATCATAATGAACATATTGACAGTAAGGTCACAGGAATTGACCGTTCCCCAATTATCACAATATCTTTCTGACAATCCTTTCTTAATGTCACCCTCCTTTTCCGGGATTGGGAATTATGTAAAAGTTAGAATGAATGGGGTTACACAATGGACCGGTATAAAAGATGCCCCAGACACTCAATCACTATCCGCTGATGTTCGATTGGGAAATCGATCTGGCATTGGAATGGTATTGTACAATGATTCCAATGGTGAAACAAAACAGCGGGGCAGTAAAATTTCCTTTGCGCATCACTTAACTATCGATAAATATGAAAATCACTTTTTTTCTTTCGCTCTGTCTTTTAATCTGAATCAGTTTAGAATCGACATAGAAAACTTTGAGGACAACAATGATTTGGCTGTGGTGAATGATCGTGCATCCAGTAACCCGAATTTTGATTTGGGCGCCCTATACCGAAGAGCTGGTTTTTATCTTAGTTTAAATGTTGCCAACATCTTAAACAAAGATTTCAAAAAGTTCAATCCCATTTTTGAGCCCAACGTCTTAAGGAACTACTATTTATATTCTGGATACAAATTCAGAAAAAGTAAGCGGGATGATTTTGAAATTGAGCCATCTGTTTTTGTTCAATATTTTGAAAATGACAGTCGGTCAGTAACAGATATCAACACAAAATTTAGATGGTACGATTTTCTGGATTACTACTATGCTGGTTTCACATATCGTTTTTTAAATGACCAGCTCGGAAATCCACTCTATATGGCACCCATAATTGGGCTCAAAAAAGATAATTTTTACTTTGGATATTCCTATCAAATCATAATGAACGAGCTTCTAGGATATTCAAACGGAACACATGTAGTAACGTTGGGATTGGACCTGTTTCAAGGAATCTCCAACTGTACCTGCACCTATTAATTTAAATATTGAAAACAATGAAATGTTGCCCAAAAACCAGAAAAATCAACCTACTTATTCTTTTAGGAATTTCAATTACCCTATTCTCCTGCAGCAAGGATGATGATAATTTCATTTCCGGGTATGAAGGCGGTGAAGTTATGATAAAAAAAACAGCAAGTGACACAATAATCCACGCAATCGTTGGCAAGTACAAGGTGCCCATTTACCTATCCTTTCCCAAAGATTGTGATAACAAGGATTACCCCGCAGTTGTTGTTCTGCACGGTTCAGATGGCATGTGGAAAGACCATGATTCCAAAACTGGAACCATGTCGGGACAAAATAAGGAATGGCGTGAATTATTTGATGAAAACTGTATTGCGGGAGCTTATGTTGACAGTTATTCAGGACGGGGAGTGACCACGAGGACCGGAAAATGGAAAACCGCTCCAGACAATTTCAAGATAAGTTCCCAATTCATCCGCCCAAAAGACGCAACAATTGCCCTGGAATTATTAAAAAATTTAAAGTTTGAAGATGGTAGTTCAATAATACGAGCCAAAGACATTGCTTTACTTGGTTTTTCGGATGGTGCAAGTGCAGTAGCTGCTACCTTATATGATACAAAGACGACCCCAAACGATTGGCAATGGAATCAAAGTTTTGAAGGCAAATCCTATGATACCTCTTCAGGTGTATTGCCCCCAGACCCTAGACCCGAGAGTGGGTTTGCCGGAGGAATCTTTTATTATGGAGGCTCAATGGGCTATGGATACTGGGGAACCAACGCGTGCAGCGACGATTCATATGATAAAAATATTTATAGAACATATGCCCCAATGCTATTTCAAATTCCTGAAGAAGGTTATCTTACAGAAAACACACTTTGTTTGATAGACTTGCTTGAAGAGAAAGGGGATGATGTAGAATTAAATTTGTATCAAGGTGTCGGTCATGGTTTTGACTTTGAAGGAGTTGAACAAAGTCAACTTGCCAGGGAAAATTCAATCAATTGGTTAAAAGACCTTCTTCATATGAATTAAAAAAGAAACTACTGTCATGCTCATACGGCCTCAAATGCAGACAGTAAAAATAAATTAGCCTCTATCAATCTCCACAGCTTCTTCCCAGAGCCACCTTGGATTTGACACAATAATATGTGTTAAAACCAAGAAATGGGAACCCAATTTATCATCCTCGTTTGTACAGCCTCATGGACAAATAAGAATGCCTATTAGTAGGCCCAAATCAAAACACCCGAAAACCTATTAAAATGAAAGAGAATTTTCTTGAAAAATGGATTTTAAACCTAGTAAAACTGGAGTATGAAATTGGAAATATCCCGAGACGGGCAACCTACAAACTCAGAGAAAGAATGAATGATTTTATTGAAGTTACCATTGAATGGATTGATGGCAAAAACAACAGTTTTAAAATTGTTTATCATGCCAGATCGTATGGAAACAATGCCAATACTGAAAATATTGAATTAGAAAAAAACCCAATATTTGAATTGGAAAACTACTATACTCTGGAAATACATACCTATGTAAACCATGTCAAGAGGAATTACAGCACCAGAAAAATTGCCAATTACGATGTTATGAAAGTAGTTGGTCAATTGGAACATTTGCACGAGGTGAAAGATATCTAATTGGGGCACTATATTCCATAAATCACTTGCAAATAGTATAATTGCAGGTTTAAATTGATATGATTATCCAATCAATTTAGCATTCAGGATTTTAGTGTGTTTAACTCAAATTACGGTGAATTTCCTTAAAGTATTTTGCCGATGAAATACGTATTTCATCGATGGGTTCGTATCCGTCAACCAAAATCAGGCATTCATCTATTGATAGGACATCAATCCAGAATTTACCTTTTTCTTAGTAGAAGAATCAAAAGAAGTTTCCCAAAACTTAACAAATATACTTATGCAAATATTGACCATAATTTGGGCCCTATTATGTGCCTCAATAATCATTGGCTACCCAATTCTGCTGTTTAATCAGTCGGCTTCCATATTGGAAACTACTAAAAAGCTTAAAACTAAATTAAACGTAAGCAATGTTGAACTAATATCCTTTGATATTCGAAATCAACTTCCAAGTTGGTCGCTATGTGTGGATGTTCCTGAAATCACGGAGGAAGTCTTATTGACAAATCCAATCCTTTTTTATTTGGAATCGGACAATACTTATTTACATCTACCCTTGAACAATGCCTCACTTGGATATACAGCCAATGTGTACAAAAATATTGGCAAAGTATATGTTACTTTTAAATCCCTTAAAGACGGGGTATCCAATTTTTATGTTCCTGCCTGGCACCTAAGCAAATTGAAAGTACTTATCATTAACACCAAAAACAATACATCTGATATTGACGGTAATTGTAATACACGAAAATCCAGAATATACAGAGCCCTGCAAAATGCCAATATTAACATTAACGATTATGAAGACGTACTTGGATATTTCAGTAATGTCTCACATATAGATTTCAAAGGACATTTCAACAGTGTTTCTCCACAGAAAATGAATTCTAAGGAAGCTCTTTTCTTCCATAAGAAACATAGCCTACCCTCAATTCCTTGATAGCCGACGTTTTCATAATCGTACTTTTTCAATTGATCTTGATTTAAGAGCTTTATTAATTTATTGTCCCCAATATCCTCTTCCAAGATGAGATGGCTTTGAATTGATTTCCTTTTTCACAGCTTTCTATCCTTAGCTACAATTGTTGTTTATCAAAATATTATACCAATTAGCTATTTGATTCTCCTATCAAAAGGTAAAAACTACAAGTTGAGCTATAATAACATTGATCCCATTTTCTATTAATTGACAACTGCTTTCTATCAATCCAGACCATGTGTTCATCAAATTGCAAGAATAGATTTGAATCTACTCCTTTATTTTAGACTTGGTTAATGAATAAGAATAGTCTTGGGTTGCATATTGGATTTAATCATCCATAATCTTCAGTTCTGGCGATGGGGATATTGCAGCCCCAAGACTTATGGGCAAAAACAAAAAGAGTACATGAATATTATAAAAACCCGCCACAAGTATCTTATTTGACTAAGTCAAAAGCAAGTATGGGGTTATGCTGTGCACTGGCTTTGCAATTAACAATGTGGTGGGTTATATTCAACAATATTGTAAAACTCCTGAAATCCTATTACAAATCATATGGATCTCATGGAATATCCTTTCCCAATCTATTGGTACATATATTTCTTGATTTAATGTTTGCCTTTGGTAAATATCCAATGGAATCTCAGTTTAAATATTACACATATTGGTTGCAATATTGAGATAAAACCTCAAAAAAACACCCCCACAGGTTTAATGAAATCATTTAGTGTTGAAAAACTCTTGAAGTAGTTAAGCACTTTTATCTTAAGAGTGGGAAAATTCATTTTTCACTTAGATGAAAAACCCCATGAAAATATTTGGTTTCAATGAAGTTTGGTAACTTTTCATCAGTAAATAAAAATATTTCCTAAATTAAGATTCTTAGCAACCTATCAACCGTTCATTTTTGAGCTGTCATTAAATTGGCGGATTATGAGTATGGAAGACTGTCCTGTCCAAGTTCCATCTAAAACACTATCCTATCAAACCTATGGTAAACCCAAAATGGCTCGTGCCTCCCTAACGTGAAATGGTAAAAACTTCATCAAATTGTCCTGCTCCAACAGCAAATAGTATTATCCATTTATTTTCAAATTATTGGCTGGTAACACGAAAAAAACGGCTAATCTGTTTAGTAAATTTGCTCGAGAAGTTTCATTAACCTAAAAGCTATATGAAAAGAAAAAGCAAGAAAAGTCTAGACAGGAACCGAAATAGCAGAGATAAGACTGGGAACACCTATCAAATCATAATCCGCAAAACAACATCAATATTATGGGCCAATCTGATTCAGACTTAAAATAAGACGTACCAAAGCAATAATCCGCATTCATGAAACATTAAACGAAACAGCATGACTTTGAAAGTAATAATAATTGAGGACGAGAAACATAGTAGAGAAACATTGAAATCCATGCTTGAGGAATTTTGCAAGGATGTAAAAGTAATAGCAACCGCCAGTTCCGTTAAAGAGGCTGTGAAAGTATTGTCGGTTTATAGCCCAGATGTTGTTTTTCTGGATATTGAGCTTCAGCCCGGCATGGGGTTCGATGTTCTGGAACAAGTAAAAGAACCCAGCTTTGAGGTTATTTTTACCACAGCTTTTGAAAAATATGCCATAAAAGCCATTAAGTTCAGTTCTTTGGATTATCTGTTGAAACCCATCGATCTAATTGAATTACAAGAAGCAGTTGAGAAAGCCAGAAATCGTATGGACACCAATGTTTATCGGCAGCAAATTGACACTTTGATGCACAGTTTATCCAGAGGTGGCAACAAGCAGGAAAAAATATGTCTGGCCACCACAGCCGGCATGGAGTTTATAGCAATAGAAGATATCATTCTTTGTAAAGCAGATGGTTCCTATACCTCTTTTATCCTAAAGGATAAAAGCACCCTCTTAGTAAGCAAACACCTAAAGGAGTATGAAAATTTACTATCTGACCAACAGTTTATGAGGGTACATAACAGTTATTTGATCAATCTCAATGAAGTAAAAAAATACATTAAATCCGATGGTGGTTACATTATAATGAGCAATGATATGCACGTTAGTATTTCACCAAGGAAAAAAGAGGACCTAATAGATGCCATGAGACGACTTTAACCCATTCATCTGAGCAAGAGAGGCACCAATTTACTCAAAGTTGAATTTGTTATTTTTTTTCTACCAAGCTCTTTGTAAACTCATTGAGGGCTTCAACTTTTTCCTGAAAATCTCCTTTTAGGGTCTTTCGGTATTCGTTCAAATTCTTTACCAAGTCGTCTATGTTCTCAGGTATTACTTCTTCGAAGAATTGTCGAAGCCTTTTAGCAGTGGTCGGAGATTTTCCATTGGTAGAAATGGCCACTTTTACGTTGCCCTTGGTAACAATACCTCCCATATAAAAATCACATAATGGTGGGTTATCCGCAACATTCACCAAAGTGTTCTGCTCCCTGCAATCCAGATAAATCTCTTTGTTCACTTGCTCATCATCCGTGCAGGCAATCACCATATGCTTTCCTTTCAAAAAATCTTTATGATAGGGGCTCTCCGTAATTTCCACTCCATGGTCCTGGGCCAACTTCAAAGTTTCGGGCAAAAAATCCTTGGCCAATAGTTGTACCTTGGCATTGGGACTCGATTTCAACAAAAAACCCAGTTTTTCCAGACCTACATTCCCCCCGCCTACGATAAGTACACTCAGGTTTGAAACCTTTAAAAAAATAGGGTATAACTCATTACGTTCCATAATCCACCTTTTCAGACCCAAAGTTATGGGTTTTCCCTCAAGACATCGTCAAAATCGTGATACTGGCAATCAACAAGTTATACCCCTCGACTAATCCTTGATCACCCTTCCGCCACTGGACAGCCTTTGAAGTACTATTTCGGCATTACCTCTATAATACAGTGTACCGCCAGAGTTGGCCGTAACATCAATGGTTTGGTTTGCCGTAAGGTAGGCATCACTACCGGATGTTAGTTCAATTTCAAGGTCTTCTACCTGGAGCCCATAATCCTTTAGTTCACTATCCGAGGACATGGTAGCTTCCAAATCGTTGACAGAGCCACTAAGGTCAACAATGGCGCCCGAAGAAAGCCTAATTGTTGCATCATCTATGATTGACTCCCCTCTCAGATAAGCATCTGAAGAAAGGTCCATGTAAGCATCCCTGGTATCAACATAAAACAATGCTTCACTGTCCGAAGTAGCCCTAAACTCAAAATTATCGGTTGTAATATCTCCTTCAAAATAGGCATCAGAGCTCAACTCAACAACAACGTCGTTGGTGCTGAGTGGCGTTTCCAGAAAGATGGAAGCATCGGAAGAAGCTTTGAATCTATTGATATTCCTGGTGGTAACATAAAGGTTCAAGGTCTCTCTTCCCTTTATATTGACATTGTTCTCGATTTTCACCACCAGCTTTCTGCCTTCCATGTACACATCCATTTTTGAAAATAGATTGTCATTGGCTCGTATGGATACACTTTCTTCTGTATCGGAAAAGGTAACATAAGCCTTAAAATCCGTGGCCACCTGTAAAGATGTAATGTTGTCAAAATCGTAGTATCGGGTAGAGATTTCATCGGATACCCATACGGTGTCGTGGTAACATGAGGACACTAGCATACTCATCGCCGAAGCGATAAAAATAGTTTTTAAAATTTTCATGATATTCGTTTTTTGATGTAATACGGTGGTTGTTATGATCCAAGCTCCTGCTCCAACTTCAAAACAGGCATCCAATAAAAATTAATTGCGGACCATTCATCTTGTTCCAATTGTTGTGCGCTTCTTATAAACACTATGCCATTTTCCGTGAATACGTGGTTGGCCAAAAGTCCATTGGCCATTGGCTGTTCCGGGTTTGATTTATTCGCCATTGCCCAAGTGTTTTTTGTATCGATTCCTTCCCATGTTAAAAACTCCGACCTTTATTCCCACTCCACCTGAAAATCCATTGATGTTTCTAAGTGGGTTGCCATCCAATTCCAATCTACTGGAAAGGCGGTATTTGACACCAGCTTCAAGCTGAAGGTATCTGGACACATTGAAGAGTACGTTCATTCCGGGCTCAAAAACAAAAACAGCGTCAACATCATCCTCGTCGATATCGCCTATGCGATCATCAAAATCGTTGCCCAGATAGCCAAATCCTCCTGCACCGATAAGTATTGGAAAGGACAGGTTGACCAGTGATTTACTGAACAAAATAGGCTCTAGGTGAAGTCCCCCATAGCCTCCGATCAGGTCTTCGTTCAAAGTACGGGGGTTGTCCTGTTCAGAGTACAGAAAAACCCCCGAGAAACCAACTTCAAACTGCCTATTGGCTACATAAGCCACTTTCATTCCTCCTATATATGTTGATTTGCCATCAATCTCTCCGTAATAGGTAGTGAGTCCCAAATACACGCCATGCACAACGCTTTTTCGGTCATTGAATTCAATAAAATTGTCATTTTCTTGGGTCTGGCCCCATGCTACACATCCAAAGAGTAACAGCGGGAGTAATGGTTTTAATCTAATCATGTTTCGTTTTTTGGTTTCAGAATTAAAGACAATCAAAATTTATGAGGGTTGCACCTTTGCCTATTTTTTTTGATCAATCCGTCAATATTATGATTCCC
The DNA here is from genome assembly GCF_003382275.1 of Flagellimonas nanhaiensis. Classification (GTDB taxonomy): domain Bacteria; phylum Bacteroidota; class Bacteroidia; order Flavobacteriales; family Flavobacteriaceae; genus Flagellimonas; species Flagellimonas nanhaiensis. The sequence continues at coordinate 1,124,691 of NZ_QTJX01000002.1, read as the reverse complement.
TTGATTCCATTTATTGAAAAATCCCCCTTCTTTCCCGTTCCATAGGTTGCGGTAATATCCCTGATCTTACGTCCTTCATTGGTAACATGTGTTTTTACATTGGAAAAGGTTTTGGGAACACGCAACAGGCCTTGTTCCAAGGTTGCACTAAATTCAAAGGAAAGACCTGAGATATTCATGTTGATTTCCGAAGATTCCTGTACAATATCAATCTCTGCATCTGGATTCATCACATTTTGGATTTGCACCTCTGCTACCCTTAGTGTCAGGAATATTTCATTTGTTACATTCTCTATATCCGCATTGGAGAATTTAAAATCTCCCCTCAAGTCCCCTATTTCTTCTAATACTACCTCATCCTTGCTAGAGTACAGTTCCAAATCGGCCACTTTACCTAAATGTACATCACTTCCACTGCTGATTATTTTCATCTTCTGGGCACTTTCTACATCAATGCGCCCATTATCCATTTTTATGTTGCCATAATCCATGTCTCTTGCATTGATTTTTCCAAACCGCATATCGATTTTAGCCGTTGAGATATCTTCATTGACCCAAATATCACCGTGTTGAAGGGTTATTTCTAGGTCACCGGTCCAAGAGTCTATGATGATATCTCCAAACTTGTTGGCAATATCAAGCTCAGTGTTCTGAGGAAGATAAACTTCATAATCTATCTGCACATTTGATTTATCGAAGTCAAAAGGATTGGCCTTATTAAAGTATTTGGCGAAAAATCCGCTATTCCTGTTGCCAATTTCAGAAATGACCTGGATAAAATTCCCTGTTTGTACAACCTTAGGTTGGATTCTGTCCAGCAGCTTCACTGCATTTTCATCTTTTCTGTGACGCACCTGTATGGAAACAGACACTTTTACCTGTTCCTTGTCCCAACCGTTCACGACCACGTTACCGTACTTGTTCTCTATTCTTACCTTACCCGTTTGGGAAAGGTCGAATGTCCTATCCCACTCTTTGTTTCTCTCACTTTGTGCAAAAGCAAGTACAGAACAGAAAAACAGCGCTACTGCTACAACCGTACGTTTATAAAATATATCCTTCATAATCCATTTCTTTTTTAGAAGCACTGATCTGTTCAAGTAAGTTCTCGATCAGTTCTATTCGCTTTTTGTAATTGTTCACAATGGCTTCCAAAACCCGCTCATTGTCCAAATTGTTTTGCATCTCTAATTTCAACTGGCCATATTCTTCATCGAGTTCATCCATAAAGGATAGAAACTCCTCTTTGTCCTCAGCGGAAAGCCTAGGATGGTTTTTTACCAATTGAACTTGTTGAAACACTAAATGTTGATAATGCATATCTATTTCCAACAGTTCCTCACTTGCATACCCTTCCATGGTGGTATCAGGTTGTTGAACCATTAAAAAAGTCATTAATGACAGCCCTAATAGCAATATCACCGAGGCCGCTATTCTTAGTTTGCTCGATTTCCAAAGCGGTATCACCTTGGGTTTGGACTCTTCATCCAATTGGGAGGCAATTCCCTGCCAAAGCTTATCCTGGTCCGCCTTATGGACATCAAAAGCTTGTTTGTTTTCCTTAATGAATCTTTCAAAATTGTCCATCATAATGCATTTACAATTTGAATAAGTTTCTTTTTAGCTCTATGGTACTGTGATTTGGAGGTGGAGGTGGATATCCCCAAAATTTCACCAATCTCAATATGATCGTACCCTTCCAAAAGGTATAGGGTTATTATCTGCTTATAACCTTCTGGCAATCGGGAAAGCCCGATTTTTATTTTCTCCAACTCCAGTTCATGTACTTCTTCTATATTCTCTTCTTCTACCGGCTCCTGTTCGTTCTCCATTGAAGAAAACAGTAGTCGTTTTGCCTTTAAATGGTTAATGCTCCTATTGATCACTATTCTCTTCAACCAAGCCCCAAATGAACTTTCGTATCTAAATGAACCCAGTTTTTTGAAGGCCTCAACAAAACTCTCTTGAACAACGTCCTCGGCATCCTCCCTAATGGTCACTAACCGCATAGCAATGTTGAACATGGCATCCACGTACAGCTTATACAACTGGTATTGTGCATTCCGGTCTCCCTCTTTGCTCTGTTCCACCAATATTTGATGGGTAAAACGTACTTTCGCTTCCAAAAATCCTGGACGATTATTCAATGACAGCTAAAAATAATTCTTATTCATCTAACCCAAAGACAATAGAAAAACAAAAGGGTTGCACAAACTGAAAAAAATAAAAAAACCTTCAATAAATATTGAAGGTTTGTAGGATGAGGTTATGTTAGGTTTGGTTAATTCAGCTTAACTATGATGAACTCCGATCTTCTGTTAAGATTGTGTTCCTCTTGGGAACATTTTACGCCGTTGGCGCATTGATTCAACAATTGTTTTTCTCCATATCCTATTGCACTCTCAATACGGTTGTCCTCAATACCCTGGGAAACAATGTAGTTCCCTGTTGCCTTGGCTCTTTTATCTGATAATGTTTCGTTGTACCTATCACTGCCACGAGAATCTGTATGTGCCTCAATTTTGATTACCATATTTGGGTATTCCTTCATCACCTCAACAATTTTGTTGAGTTCTTGGGCAGCATCTGGCCGGATTTCCGATTTGTTCACATCAAAGTAAATGTTATCAATCTTAATCTTGAGCACACCATCTTCCTGAACAATGAGTTTGTTGAGCTCCTTGGTCATTTCAAGCGCCACATTGTTTTCCAAATCTTTCTCTTTTGACGTCTCAAGGTTTCCCTGTCCTGACTTAAAACCTTCCTTTTTGGTCTTGATTACATAGTTTGATTCGCAATCCAAGGTCATATCAAAATGAAATGCTCCGTAGGGGTCTGTGACTGTATTTGCCAATGGAGTTCCATCTTCTGCACAAAGTGCTACTTCTACATTTACAATGGGCTGTGCATTTGCCGTTCGAACAATACTTCCCTTCACGGTTTGCTCACAAGTTTCTTCCATTCGTCTAAAAGAATAGATATCATCATCTCCCTTACCTCCCGCTCTATTAGATGAAAAATATCCTCTTTGGGTAGATTCATTTACGATATACGCAAAATCATCTTTGTTGCTGTTCAGTGGTTTTCCAAGGTTATTGGGAAGACCAAATCCATCATTCCCAAATTCGCTCTCGAAAACGTCCAAACCACCAAAACCCAGATGCCCATCTGAAGCAAAATAGAGCTTCTCTTCTGTTACAAAGGGGAACATTTCCCTGGCACTCGTGTTTATGGCCGGACCCAAGTTCCGGGGCGTTGAAAAATTACCGCTATCATCTACATCCACCACATAAATGTCCGTTCCACCCAGACTACTCGGCATATCCGACACAAAATACAGCTTACTACCATCTGGACTCATCGCAGGTTGCCCAACAGAGTAGTTTTCACTATTGAATGATACCTCGGTGGCTTCCGTCCATTTGCCGTTCTTGAGTTCTGAGGTATAAATTTTGAGGTGATTTACTCCATCTTTATCCCTTCCCAGGTTCTGGTTGGTAAAATTGTTTCGGGTAAAGTACATTACATCTCCCTCAGGTGAAAAGGTTGCCCCTGCTTCATGGTATCTGGTGTTCAATATTGATGAAAATGAAACCACATTGTCCAGATCAAATCCAAGGTCATTGGCATCGGCCACGAAAAAATCCAGATAGGGTTGTCTATTCCATTCGTAAACCCGGGTTTCCAATTTTAATGAATCCCTACTGGAAGAAAACACAATTTTGTCCTTATAATAAGTGGTCCCAAAATCTGATACTGATGTGTTAATGGACAAATTTGAAACATAGAACTGGGGCTGCCTATTGAGCAGTTCATCCATTTTTTCATCATTGTCCTTCAATTGCTCAACGGTGAATCCGGATTTTTCAAGTTTTTGCTTGTAGATTTTCATGATTGCCTTGGAGAGCACATAGTCTCCCGTACCCTGAAGAGCATGCACATACCTGAAAATGTATTCTGGATCCAGTACGTTTTCGTATTTAGAAAAAAGTACCGCGTACCATTTTGCAGCATTCTTCATGTTGGTATTGTAGAAATAAGAATCTCCCAAACGTTGCAACACATGCTTGGACTTATCTCCTTTCCTCACCATACTTTCATACTGCCTTGCCGCCCTTACATACATCATGTTTTCAAAATTGACATCAGCATCGTTGTACTGCAACTGGGCGGAAAGGGTGCAGCTCAACAAGAGGACGAATGCAATTATGTTGGTTTTTAAAGCTTTCATTTTAATAAAATCTGGGGGATTTTAGTTTCTTCTCAACGGTTTTGAACTCGTATCGAAGAAATATTTCATGGGTACCACTAGTGTAGCTCCCTAAATTGGTAGTAGTTAAATCATAGGCATAGCCAGCGTTAAGATTTGGTGATATTTGAAGGCCCAGCAAAGCTGAAAAGGAATCGTCCCATCGGTAGGCCACTCCAAAGGTAAAGGTCTCCTTGAGCATGGCATTGGCCGAAATATCTACGATCAATGGTGCTCCTGGGACCCATTTTGCAAAGAATGCTGGTTTAAACTTTACATCTGGGGTCAAATCAAGAATCCTTCCTCCAATTAAATAATAGTGCAAGCGTTCAGCTGCAATTTCCTGTTCTTGTCCATCATAGTGATTCTGAGAGAAAAAATTGGGAACGGCAAATCCTAGATATGCCTTTCCGGTGTGATAGTATATTCCGGCTCCAATGGTTGGGAAAAACTTGTTGGAGATATTATCCTGAAAGGCCGTATCCGGGTTTTCCATCAAGCCTTTGGAAAAATCTACATTGAACAACCTTCCACCTGCCTTTAAACCAAAGGACAGTTTCCTATTGGCACTATCCAACTGCACGGTGTATGAGACATTGGCATCAACAAAAAGTTCAGATGATGGCCCCAACGCATCATGTGCCAATACCAATCCGGCGCCAACATTGTTCTCCACAGGGCTGTCCACCGCCAAAATTTGTGTATTGGGTGCGCCGTTTACCCCTACCCATTGCGAACGATGCATTAAAAGACTTGTCAAATGCCCCCGAGAACCTGCATAAGCGGGGTTGACACTTAATGTGTTGTACATGTATTGGGTAAACTGGGGGTCTTGTTGAGCCATAGAAACAATGGGCAAAAGGAGCAATAGCACCAGAAGACTGCTCTGCAACCTTCTAATAGTCTTGTATGTTCCTTTTACATTTTTCATGCTTCTTTTATCTATTTATGTACAACCAATCCGTTCTAGGGACCGATCCATCTCCAAGATCTAGCACATAATAATAGGTTCCCACTGGCAGCGCATCTCCCTTTTGGATAATTGCCCTACCGTTGGAGGTTCCATCCCAGTCATTGTTGTATGAGCGTTGTTCAAAAACAATATTTCCCCATCGATTATACACTTGCAACCGATTGTTTGGGTATCGAGATATACAATCAATCTTAAAAAACTCATTGACTCCATCCCCATTGGGTGAAAATTCATTATAGATGACCAAACAGGTGGGTTCCACAAATGCTTGATCGGAATCATTGGAGGTATCCATGTCCCATTGATCTGAGAAAGCAAGACTTGCTATATTCACATAGTCTTCAATGTCCAGCACCTCAACCGTAAGCTGAAGTGTGGCCGACTCAGAAACCCTAAGCAGGTCTATTTCCCAAAACCCTGAGTCCTGGTCATAAATTCCTAAGGATACTTGATGGGAAATCAATGCATATCCTCTGGGCAATTGTTCTTCTATTCCAATATTGGTAGTTGGAAAGCCACCCTGATTGACAACTGTAATGGTAAATTCAACTTCATCACCAATGTTTGGACTTGTGTTGTTCACTGTTTTGGAAATGGCCAGATCTGTTGTCTGTGGAACAACCAAAACACTGGCTTCGTCATCATCTTGAAGGCCATCTGACAAGTCATCAACCGAAATTCCTTGAGTGACATCACTGTCTGGATCAGGAAAATCGCTAGCGGATATATTGGCAATGTTAAGATACTCATCCGTTGCTCCTGTAGGGGCATTTACCAAGGCCAGTATTTCCAAGTTTGCGGTGTCCTGATTGAGAATGGTTCCATTCAATGTCCAAACCCCCGTGGCCGGATCATAAACTCCTGCGGTGGCCACATGGGATTGATAGGTAAAACCAACTGGTAATTGATCCAGAACCATAACTCCGGTTGCATTGCTCAATCCATTGTTCGTAAGACTCAAGGTAAAACGGACCACTTCGCCTACATTTGGAGAAGCATTGTCCACTATTTTGGTTAAGGACAAATCGGCCAATCCCCCCGGAACGGGAACCACCGTAGCCTGATCATCTTCGGAACTTAAGTTGTTATTTGGGGTTGAGTCTGGATCAAAAGTATCCAATGCAATCAGTTCTGCGGTATTTGTATAATTTCCATTTGGCAATACCTGTGCTGTTATTTGCATTATTTCAGAAGCTCCACTGGTAATACTCGGTAAATCCCATCCTCCTGAAATTTCATCGTAAGTTCCTGAAGTTGCGGACGCCGACACAAAACCGTATCCCGAGCCCAATAAATCCTCTATTACAAGACCTGTTGCATCATTGGGACCTGCATTGTTCACGGTGATGGTAAAAACAATATCATCTCCTACCGAAGGACTCAGATTATCTACAGTTTTGGATATTGAAATATCAGTGACCGCCCTTGGTGTAGTTCCTTGTTCATCTTGATCATCCTCCGTGGGATCGTTGTTGCCCGGGGTAGAATCTGGATCTAACTGAACCACAGCCAAGATTTCTGCAGAATTAACGTAATTTCCCGAAGGATTCACCTGTACAGAAATAGTCAAAACAGAGTTGTTTCCCGCAAGAACGGTCCCTACGTTCCAGGCGCCGTTTACCGGATTGTAGGCTCCTCCTGAATCATCCGAAATGTAAGTATATCCGGTTGGCAATTCATCCAAAACCACAATACCCGTGGCGTCGCTGGGGCCTTCATTGGTCAATATCAAAGTAAAGTTTACGGTGTCCAGAACATCTGGAAATTCGTTATCCACTGATTTGTCCAATGTTAAATCGGTTGCCGGAATTGGGGTGGTTCCGGCACTGTCCAAATCGTTTTCAAAAAAGTTGGTATTATTGGGTGTAGAATTAGGGTCCAGATTGTCTGAAGCTATAACCTCCGCCACATTGAAATAATCCCCTGTTGGGTTCACTGTTGCAACAATGGTCAAAGTTTCTGTGGTTCCATTGGGAATAACCCCATTTAAATCCCAAATTCCGGTAGCTGGATTATACGTCCCAGCCGTCCTAGTGCTTGAAACATAGGTGTAACCTGAAGGCAATAAATCCAATATCTGCACTCCGGTAACATCACTCGGTCCATCATTGGAAATGTTTACGTCAAAGATTACCTGTTGCCCCACCAATGGACTCAATACGTTCACAAATTTGCGTAAAATAAGGTCCGATATATGAACCGGGACAGGCACCACAGTTTCTTGATCGTCTTCGGTACCATCATTATTTGCCGGAAACGAATCCACATCCGCTTCATTCAGCCCTGTCAGTTCTGCGGTATTGGCGTAGTTTCCACTTGGTAATACATCAGCAGTCAAAACTAACGTTTCTGAAGCTCCGTTTGCCAAACTTCCCACAATCCAAGAACCAATCAAGGGGTTATAGAATCCTACTGAAGGGGTTGCATTGACAAAAGCATATCCTGAGGGTAAAAAATCTGTGACCACAATGTTGGTGGCCTCACTGGGTCCATCGTTCAATACGGTAATGGTGAATATGATTTGATCCCCCACGTTGGGTGTTAGAGTATTTGCATTTTGGGTTACAGAGACATCTACCAAAGGAACTGGAACCAATACCACGTCGTCCTGATCATCTTCAGTGGATAAGCCATTATTGGGTGTTGAATCAGTATCTGCTTGGTCATGAGCCGTAATCTCCGCTACATTGGTATAAATTCCCGTGGGATTCACGGAAGCAGTAATATTTAAAATTTCTGTATTTCCATTTGCCAAGGTTCCCACATCCCATGTCCCTGTGGCATCATTATAATCTCCTCCTCCATCATCGGATACATACACGAATCCCGAAGGAAGCAAATCTTCAACCAGCACTGAGGTGGCATCACTAGGGCCATCATTTGATGTGGTTAATGTAAAAACCACATTGGAACCAACATCTGGCGTGGTGTTGTCCACAGATTTATTCAGGGAAAGATCAACCACATTAACAGGAGCTATGGTTACATCGCCTTGGTCATCTTCGGAAGAAACACCATTTGCGGGAGTGGAATCAATATCAAACCCATCTGAAGCAATCACCTGGGAGGTATTGGTATAATTTCCTGAAGGATTTACCGTGACATCTATCGTCAATGTTTCTGTTGCTCCGTTGGATAATGTTCCTATTTGCCAAAATCCGGTAGTATTATCGTATGTGCCAATGGTTGCGGTATAGGAGTCAAAATTAAACCCAGAAAGCAATTGATCCACCACTACCACATTAGTGGCATCGTCTGGACCGCTATTGGTCACTGAAATCACAAAACTTATGGACTCACCTACATTCGGAGTAAACTCACTTCCGACCACCGTTTTGGTTAAGGATAAATCCGCTTGTTGTGGAGAAGCGGTCAATGATACCTCATCATCCTCGCTTTGATCGCCATCATCATTATTGGGTGTACTATCCGAATCAATTTCGTTGGCAAAGGTGACCTCGGAAATATGCATAAATTCATCTGGAGTTGCTGTTGGAGTCTGTACCGTTGCGTTAAAAGTTAAAACAGCAGTATTGGTTCCCAAAGGCACATTGAGCCCCGTCCAAGTAATTGCCCGTGTTCCAAAATTAAAGGTCCCTCCATTATTTATGGCCACGATATTATCATAACCTTGTGGCACCAAGTTTTCAATAGAAACGCCAGAAGCTGCAACGTCACCTTGATTGCTCACGTTGATAGTGAAGGTGACCACATCTCCAACATCTGGGCTGGTATTGCTTGCCAACATTTCCAATTCCAAATCCACAGCTTGAATGGAAACACCGACAACATCGGACACTGCTGGGCAAGTACCGTTGGACACTATCCATTCAAAGAAATAGGCGCCCGGTATCATTCCAAAAACTTGGGTGTTTTCGTCGTTTGCATTGGCAAAGCTCACCAAGGTAGGACCAGATATCTGTCCCCATGTCCCCGTTCCAGAGGAGGGAGGAGTAGCGTTTAAAAATACAGAGGTAACCTGACTCAAGATTTGATCAACACCTGCATTTGAGCTCACCACAGGTGCAACCGTAATGTCCACATCTTGAAATACAGGAGTGGTATCCGCACAAGTTGCGCTCAATCTAAATGTGTACGTATTGCCACCTGTAAAACCTGTAATTGATGTCGTAAGATTTGTGGGATCTGTAATGGTTATTGCTGGACCTGCAATTTGGGACCAGGTCGGGTTTACTGAAAACGAACCGGAAGAAGTTCCGGATAAATTATGGGTTCCAACGCTTTCACAAATGGTTTCAGGTGTACCGGCATCTATGGAACAATCCTGTGCATATCCCCAATGCGTTAAGCAGAACAATATCAAAAAAAGAACAGCTGAAATTCCTTTTTTTTTGCAAAGGGGGAGTATGTTCATAGTTTACAAATGAGGTTGTCCTTACGTCTAAGGATACCTAAACATATCCACATCTGTTCATATATAGGAATATATGTTGTATTTCAACGATCATTTGTTGTGAAACATCGGATAAACGAAGGATATCCAACCAATCATCTGCCATCATCGGAAGAAGTAAAAACAAAACTTGAAAATATTTTCCTACATCACTGCTCTCAAGGAAAGTGATTTCTTCTCTTGTTAAAATCTTTTTTCAGGTCTCTTGATGACATTTTCCAATTCATTCGATAGTAAGGCAAACGCTATAAAACATTAAACCAATGAGAACACCACTATTCCGTTTGCTCTTACGATTTACGACCGCATTTTTCGTTCTGATAGCCTTATCATGCAGTTCTGAGGATACCGACCCAACTCCCGATCCCGATATAGGTTCAACTCCAGACCCTAATCCCAACCCAAATCCAAATCCAGACCCCGATCCGGTAAGTCAAAATGATATTGCCTTAGTTGATGACGCTGTTGCCGCTTTTATGCAAAAATATGATGTCCCAGGAGCTGCAATAGCGGTTAGTGTCAACGAAAAAATGGTATACACCAAAGGGTACGGGTTTTCCAATACGACAAACAGTACCGCCACAAAAACAGATGATGTCTTTAGACTGGCAAGCATTACTAAAGTTTTTACGTCAACCGCAATTTGGAAATTGATAGATGAAAACCAACTCTCTTTGGACGACAAGGTTTTTGGCCCAACTGGAATTCTTGGTGACGATTTTGGAACAGCTTCCTTAACTGCTGATGAATTGAATATCACCATTGACCACCTCTTAATGAACGAAGCTGGCGGTTGGGCTGCAAGTTCCGGAGGAGACCCCATTGATTATCAACCACAACTAAACAGTGATGATTTCATAGAATACGTTCTCAACAATTGGGATTTAAGCCACGCCCCGGGAGAAAGCTACCACTACAGCAATACTGGCTATTGGCTATTGGCTCGGATCATAGAAAAAGTGAGCGGCCAATCATATGAGGACTATATTGCAAACCTTATCTCTTCAACAGGAATTACCTCTTTTAAAGTAACCACCTATAGACAAGAAGACAGGGAACCCAACGAGGTAGAATATTACGGCACCGAAGCAGACTCGCCATATATCTACACCATAGCATCCCGAAGGGATGGTGATGGTGGAGGGGTCATTAGTGCGCCTGACCTCCTGCGTTTTTTATCGGCCATAGACGGGTTTTCCAATCGTCAGGATATCATTAGTCCTTCTGCTATTAACCTTCGAAAGCAAGTATCGGAACACCAACCAAACTTTGGAAAAGGAATCGGGATTTGGCAGAGTGAAAACCTTTTGTTCTTTACTGGCAGTTTTCCCGGTACCCGAACATGGTTTATGATCGGCGAAAACGGAAAAAGCGCCGTAATCCTCCTCAATTATCGAAGAACCGATGTTGTTGATTTCGATTTTGAGCTTCAAGATCTATTGTTGGAGATGATAAAAAATAATTCCCTTCCCTGGCAAACCGATCTAGATCAATTCTAAAACCATTCACCAGACCATTATGAAAATTAAACTTCTAAGCATTTGCATAGTAGCTTCCTTGTTCTTTTCCTGTAAAAACAACGCTCCTCAAAGTTTTTCCGAAGAAAACTATCATGAGGATTATGCTGAGGAACAGGAAACCATGGAGGAGGACACCTTCTTTACGGACAACCAGTCAGAAGAAGCCATCGAAAAGAAAGAAAGTTGGTTCAACCGCCTTACCAAATCAGCGGGAGGATACAAAACCCATCACCTGAGGGACATGAGAACTGGACTGATCGTGCAAACTTCCAAGTACCCTTCAGACTGGAATGTGATTTCTAAACCTATTTACACATTTGACCAAAAAGTCCCGACTTTTTTGATTCAAATTGAAGGTCCCAATAACCTCAAAACCTTCAATACCCCTACAAAATTGTACATGCATTACCATAACCCAGAGGTGGCGCAAATGGTTTCCTATGGCAACAGAAACCTATCTAAAATGTTGAGGCCAGAAATCAGTTCCCAACAACTGTTTCGGCAGGAAGTACAACAACGTATGACCCAAAGTGGATTTAGTTATGTTGGTGAAAGAAAGTTGCCTAAAATAAAGGAGTACATAGCAACCCAGATAAAAACAAAGGGCACAGGTTCTGAACGTTTTGATTTTTACGCCACTCAATGGAAAAATAGCTCCGGTCAAAGCGCTATTGCATCAGTGACCAAAATTGCCATGGAACAGCCCATGGACATGATGTCCTTCACCATGTGGATGTATACCATAGACTACTTCTTTGTGGACGAAGATGTCCTTGAAAAAAATCTTGACGAAACGATCAAAGCCGCTACAAACTCCAAAGAAAATCCAGAATGGGAGCAATATATGGCGCACCTTTCCCAACAACGCCAAAGAGAAGCAGTGGAACAGATGAAAAGATCAAATGCCATGCACCGTCAGAACATGGCCAACAGACAGGCCGCCTTTAATGCACATCAAGAAAAAATGAAGGGTATTTGGGCCGCCCAGGATGCAAACCATGCCTCATTTATGAACCGAAACTTTGGAAGCGGCAGTGACACTGGGCAGAAACAGTTCATCAACATGATCAATGAACAAGAAACTGTTTACAATCCCCTGACCAATAAGAATTACCAAGTTGATGCAGGTTCCTCCGAATACTGGATGGACAGCAATGGAAATTATATTCAGAACAATGACCTTTTTTATACCCCTAACGGTGATATCAATTTGAACAACAGGGAATGGACAAAGGTCAAAAAAGCTTTTTGATGACATTTTTTATACCAATCGATATTCTAATAACCTTATAAAACACTTGATATGAAAAACATGATTAAAATTTTGATGCTCAGTATTGTATTTGTAACGCTAGGATGTTCTAGCGATGGTGACGAAGCACCTGAAATAGATTTTTATGGAAATTGGTTCGGAACCTTTGACGGCGACGATTCGGGTACGTTTTCTGTTTTTATACACGAAGATGGAAGTGTAACCGGTGATGCAGTATCCAATAATCTGCAACAGACACTTCCCTTAAATGGGCAAATCAATGACTCTGGAAACCTCAATGCAGTATTGGGATCGGCAGAAAACGGTGCAACTTTTACCGGTAGGTTTACAGAAACCACTTCTTCTGGTACTTGGAACAACCCATCTAATGGATCGGGCACCTGGACCGGTTCCAAACAAGGAGCTAACTAAAATCGAAATGGGTAAAATGAAAAATTGCATTCATTCTAAACGTATGAAACCAAGTGTGTGTTTTGCAACAATGGTCTGTCTGTTCTTTTCTTTAAACAGCTTGATGGCCCAAAATGTTTTCATTACTCCAGATATAAAGGGGTTTTTGAATGACAATGCATATAATGCAAGATCTGAAGCTTTGGGAAAGAACACCATAACCTTGGATGGAATCAAAACAGCTTTTGAAAATCCTGCTGTCTTAAGCTCAAGCAACGAAAAACTTTCTTTGGGCTTTAATTATGACAAAGGGCATTACATGTATCCTAAGTCGTACTACATTACCGGAGGGGTATCGTATAGGATCAATGACAGGATTGTAGTTGGTTTTGACACCCGTCACTGGATAGACCCAGAACCCTATTGGAGGACAATTATTGGAAGTCAAGCATTCTCAACAGACAAAAACACTTTTAATGCAAACTCCATCATGGTAGCGGGAAAAATCATTGAAGGACTGCATGTTGGAGCGTCAGTTCATTTTATGAACCAAAAGGAAATTGATAACAATGAAACAGCTAGCCAAACCTTAGCAAGTACCGGCGTGGTATATGATCGGGCAGTTAATTGGATCAAAAATGAAAAATTCCAAAACCAAAAGATACGCGGAGCGGTAAGTCTTTTCAATACGTTAATGAAAGGCTCCTACACGGAACGGGCCAATGATTCCGTGTTTGGGTTCCGCGACATTCCAATTATTTTAAGGATCGGCACTTCGTATTCCTTCTCCCATCCTATCAATCTTGAGTTTGCCAAAAACAGTAAGCTGTTGAAAGATGCACCCCAAAAATTGGATGTTTCCCTGCACTTGCAGTATAGCAACTGGTTGGCATCCGATGACCATATTTTTACAAGCAGTGAAAATCACACCATGGTCGGTGTAGGAGTTGAAGGAACAGCTTTGAATACCCTTGCCCTTAGATTGGGCTATTTTACGGAAACACGAGGCACCGATGTGGATCCTGGAGAGATAGCGGTCACCAAAAACAGAAGAAAAGCTTTTACCTGGGGACTCGGCTTTATTCTGCCAGTTCATAAATGGAGCAATAATGGGATTCCTTTTGAGACCAGGTTGGATATTTTGGCCAAAGGCCTTCCAGACGTTTTGAACGAAAATAGGACGGAAAGGGTTCATCCAGATTTTACGGATGACAAGCTTCAGTTGAGCATTGGCCTGCAATTGAATTTAAAATCCAATACTCCAAAAAATCCAGAACAACTCAATCCTTGAACAATGTTTTAAAAATGACATAAAACGATGAAAACATGTTTTGATCTAATTTTATTTTTTTGCATCCCTAAAAAAGGTAAATTAAACCCATACTTTTCAAAAGTATGGGGACCTCACTACAGCAAAAAAATATTATTGATGGGTTCAGGAAAAATGACCCTGAAATATTAAAAGAGATCTACCTTGTTGTATACCCCAAAGTTCGTGGATTTGTAATAAAGAACAACGGGGACGACCATCGAGCAAAGGATATTTTTCAAGAAGCGTTCATTGCCTGCTGGAAAAATATCAAAAATGACAAAGTGATGACCAACAGCAATATCGAGGCATACCTGTATACCATAGCCAAGAACAAATGGACAGACTATTTGCGTTCTGCTGATTACAAAAAGAAAGTCAGCGCAAATGATATAGGGCCCTTGACCGTGGTTGAGGAGGAAAAAAATGAAGATGAAACCCTTGAAAACAAAAAGAAAGCACTACAAGATGCTTGGGAACAGTTAGGAGAGAACTGCAAAAATTTGCTCAACATGTTCTATTTTGAAAGAAAGTCGATGGAGGACATATCCAAAGTCATGAACGTTGCCTCCACTTCTGCTCGAAATCAGAAATATCGCTGTATGGAAAAGTTGAGAACGTTGAGCTTGGAAATAAAGAGCAATGGAAAATAAGCAAGGTCACATATCGCCTGATCAACAAGAACAGTTTGAACAATTTCTGTTGGATCAAATGTCTTCCAAAGAGCGGACCGCTTTTGAGGAACAGCTCAAATCTGACAAAATTCTTAAAGCTCAATTCATTGAATTTCGGGAAATATTCGGGTTTATTGAAGAACAGTCCCTTCGTAACAAAATGGAGGAGTTTCATGGTATGGTCAAAAATGAACCTAAAGGTTCAGTTTCCATCAAACCCAGACTTTATTATTTTCAAATAGCTGCCGGAATAGCTGCTTTGGTGGCGGTGAGTGCTTGGTTTTTGTTTCACCAAACTCCCAATGAAAAATTGTTCGACAAGTATTTTACTCCAGACCCAGGTCTCCCTACGGTTATGGGGACCAGCGATAACTATACCTTCTATGAGGCCATGGTGGATTATAAACAGGGAAATTATGATACTGCCATTGCCAAATGGCAAGGACTTCATCAGCTTCAAACCAGCAATGATACGCTCAATTACTTCTTGGGAACCGCCTTTTTGTCAAATGGAAAAGCTGCCAGTGCCATCCTGTTCCTAAACAACACTGTGCAAAACAAGCAAAGTGTTTTCCGCGACGATGCTGCATACTATCTGGCCCTCGCCTATGTGAAGGAAGGCAAAACGGACCAAGCTATCAACGTATTAAAATCTTCAAAGGATGAACGGAGCAAAACCCTTTTGCAAGAATTAACCAACTGATTCATGTTCGGTAAAAACAAGTTCATATTCCCATTTTTGATGGCCTTATGCTGTCAATCCCTACTCCATTCCCAAGAAGGGCCCACCTTGGACAGGATAGATAGCCTCATTGCTATTGATCAATTGGAAAAGGCCAGAAATTTGATTCTCAATGAGACTGAAAAAGATACAGCCCATCTTAACCTAGGAAAATTGGTTTATCCCTTGGGAAAAATTGAATTTTTAAAAGATAAGAACACATCATTTAATGATGCCAGGGCACTCCTCCAACGTATTGAAAACAAAAGGCTACAGGACACTATCACCTATGAAGGTTTATTGGGCATGGGCCTGTTGCATGTTGACCAAGGAAGCGTAGTGGCTGCAAATGATTATGTCCTTAGGGCGAATACGTTGGCCAAAAGCATAGGAAATCCCTTGAAAAATATGGAGTCAGAATTTCACCTTAGTGAAATTGGGCTCAAATTGGGGGATTTTAATCAACTACTACAAAGAACAGAAAATGCTCTCGGGTTGATCAAAGGCAACCCATCGATTAAATTTCCTTTGGCACCAAGAACCTACAATTACAAGGCATCTTTATCCCATTTTATGGGCCATCCGGATAGTGCAAACTATTATTTTGAAAGAGCACTCAAGTCCGTTTCCGGCACATCGGATACACCCGAGAACCGTTATTACCTTCCCGGTACCATTTATGGGAATTGGGTCATGGTAAAACAATCGGAGGGGGATTACCATGCTGCAATGGACATGACTCTTAGCTGCATAACCCATTTCAATACATTTCTGGAAAAAACCAACAACCATTCCCTTACTGAAAAAGTGCATGGCAACTTAACGATAGCCTATAGAAATCTAGGCAGCCTTTACAATGATGTCGGCAATAAGGAAAGAGCAAAACAGATAGCCGCACTTGGATACCATCATGCCAAAAACAATCTGTTGCCCAATACAGTGCAATACTTCAGTTCCATTTTAATGATGGCCGAAGCCCATTTATACAGTAGGGATTTGTACAAATCACGAAAATATTTGGAGGAAGCGGAAAGATCCTTGAGCTCCATTCCAGGGGACAATCTTTCCTATTGGGGCAACCTGTTCAATGTATATGGAGATCTTGAAAGTGAGTACGATAATTATGATGATGCTATATCCTATTATCATAAAACACTCTCGGTCTATGAAAAAAACAATCCAGACGGATACAGCCAAAATCAAATTTATACCCAATTGAATTTGGCGCAAACCTATTCGCGTGCGGGAGTATTTAATCAAGCCAAAGACCTACTCAACAAAACCCAAGAAAAAGTACAGGAACGATATGGTAAAGGCGGGTATTTGGACAATGCGGTTTCCCTGTCAAAAATTCGTGTATTGTTCAGTGCCGATAAATATTCCGAAACCGTAACGCTTTGTGATCAATTATTGAAAAACTACAACTCCCAATTTCCGGGAAATGAAAGAAACAAGTACTATTTTGGTGCAGACCAGGCCCAGGTGGTAATGTTCTTGGCCAAGGCAAAATATGGGATGCTTACCACCAAAACCCCTTCTACCTTAACTGAAATAACAAAACTGGTTGATCAAGCAACGGAAATTGTTGAAAACAGAAGATCTCTAGTTTCTTCTCAGCAGGCTGTGGCTGATTTAATCGAAAATAACAAGGAGGTTTTTGATTTTGCCAAGAAAGTATACCTGGACCTTTATGGTCTTACTAGGAATGATGATGATCTGGAAAAGGTTATGGCACTTCATGAATCTGCCATCTATAACAAGATAAGAGCCCGTCTCAACCTTATTGAAGGTAATCTGGCCCCTGCTGAAATCAAAGAAAGAGAACAGCTGATCAAGGATAGAATGAATTCCTTTTTTGATGCTGAAACAGAAACCCAATTTGATGTTTCTGAATGGGAAAAAACTTCAAAAGATTGGGACAATCATCTGGATAGCATTCAAAAAAACTATCCGGAATACCATGACATGCGTTACGCTTCCATTGTTAGACCTCTAACCAAATTAAAGAAATCCATCAACCCTGAAACCACAATTGTCCGCTATTTCTTTGTTGGTAAAAACCTTTATGCTTTTGTGCACAACAATACTAAAACATCACTTGTTGAATTGTCCAATACTATGGACAACGAATGTATAAGGACAATATCTAATTATGCATCTGACACCGAGGTTCTTTTTAACTGCCTCAAAACCTTGTACGATGAACTATGGGCTCCTTTGACCAAATATGTCGACACCAAAAATGTCATCATTTTTCCAGATGCCGAGCTGTTTAATTTAAGTTTTGAACTTTTGACTTCTGAAAAGGTCAGTTCGTTAAAGGATATTTCAAAAGTTGGTTTATTGTCCAAACACAATATCTCTTACAATTATAGTCTGCTGCTACTGGAAAATGGTTCCAAAACATTGCAATTTGACAATGATTTTGTGGCCTTTGTTCCAGAGTTTGACCATGCCATGAAGGCCAATTACCAAATGGCCATTTCAGATTCCCTCTTTTTAGACAAGGCTTATTTGACTCTTCTCCCCCAGCCTTTCAGTACCGATTTGGCCAAAAAATTTGGAAAAAAATTCGATGGGAATACCTTCTTGAATTCAAACGCCTCCAAACAACTGTTCTCCGAATCGGCCAAAGAGCATAAGATCATTCATATTGGCACCCATGCAGAATCTAACAACGTAAATCCTGAGCTATCCCGATTGGTTTTCGCGAAAAACGTATCGGATTCTGTCAACATCAACGACAATTATCTCTATACCTACGAGATTTACAATCAAAACCTAAGTTCCAATTTGGCAATTTTGACCGCCTGCGAAACAGGAAAACCAACATATCAGCCAGGAGAGGGTATGATATCCCTGGCACATGCCTTCAATTATGCTGGAAGCGAAAGTATTTTGACAAGTCTCTGGCAAATTGACGAACAATCAAGCACGCAAATCCTAGACTATTTCTACGATTATCTTTCCGAAGGAAAACCAAAAGACGAAGCCCTGAGATTGGCCAAATTGGACTACCTACAAAATGCTGATGGCAGAACCCTTCACCCACAATACTGGGCTGGATTGGTTTTGATGGGCAATACCTCCGCCATTGAACTTTCCACAGATAACCATTGGCTTTTATGGGGATTGGGATTGGTTTTCTTGACGTTTCTTTTATGGTGGATTCAAAGAAAAAGACCTTCAACAAATTGAAGGCCTTTTTGAATAAACTAACTTAACTAACTCAAACTTTTTTATCCTCCATTGTTATTAGGAACATTCGGATTGTTATCATCTGGATCTTCGTTGGCTGGAACCCCATCGTTATCATTATCCACAAACGTACCATCCCTACCTACAAACAGTTGATAGTTTATAGGCAAAAAGGTTTCTGCTACCTGGGTGTCGTACTCAGCGGTTGGCGCCGATGTTACCGAAATGGCCGAAAAGGTTCCGCCAGCGATAAAGGTAGACCGCACCCAAACCTGACCAGTTATTCCGCCAAAACGTAACAGTCTCGCAGTAAATTGGGAAGGAATTCCCTCAAAAGAGCTATTGGAAGTAGTGGTGCAGACCACATCGGGAGCCCCATTAAATCCATAATGGGCAAACATGGCATTGATCTCGTTGGCAATTATATCGGTAGCGGACACTTGTCCAGCCACCTGAGTGTTGGGCACCCATCTAAAAACTACATTATTATCGTTTCTTACCACATTTACCCCGATGGTCCCTGTTACAGGATCTGTGATTTCATTGGCATTGAATCCTTGCGGCATTACAAATCCCAATAGTGGAAATTGACTGTGGATAAATTGCTGCCCCGGGTTTTTTAAAACAGGAACCTGGGTTAACGGAAGCGGTATGCTATGGGAGAAATCCCAATAGGCCGCTGAAGGGCCTTGAACATTTGCACATACTTGGGAATTAAATCCTTGTAAAACGGAATTGTTGTTTCCGCCTCCCTCTTCACCATCCTTACTACAGGAAAAGAAGACCAAGGCGAAGGATGCTATTGCAACTAGAGTTGTTGTTTTCATGATTTGTTCTTTTCCCTACTATCGTAATGGAAAAAAAATGTCATCATGAAATGAAAAAAAATAAGAATTAGGTCTAGGTTTGACCAAGCTGCGCTTTCAGTGATTCAACCTGATTTTCCAACTCCTGAATATACTTCTCACGTTCTTTGGACATTTCGTTGATATCCTCGGCAGTGAATCTAGGTGTAATATGTTGCGGACAATTCCAATCAAAGGCCTTAATGTGGAATAAAAAAATTCGTTCCGCCTTGTATTTGTAGTCTAATTTTAAAGCTTGGGCCAATTCTTCGTTTTCTTCCAAGGAGACGGTTTCCGCTTCTGCATAGATTTTGAGGCGGGCCCGGTTGGCATAATCCATAAGGATCAAAGAAACTTTTTTATGCGTTTTTACATTTCCCGTGGTGATGTATTGCTTGTTTCCAGAGAAATCCAAAAATGCAAGGGTCTTTACATCAATTACCTTTAAAAATCCTTTGGGGCCGCCCCGATGTTGAATATAGGGAAACCCATTTTCTCCATAGGAGGCCACATAGAAACTATCCCGTTCCTGTATAAAACTCATCTCCCGAAATGATATGCCATCTGGCAACTCCATGCGCTCCATACGGGCATAGGCATTTCTACTTCCCTGTTCTTCCTGAAGGGCTTTAACGGTTTCTGTAAATGCTAATTTTGAATAGTTCATATCATTGATCTTCCGCAAGTTCTATACATTCCACTGGTGGTCCCCATCCTTTGGGCACATTTTGGGAAACCAACAAATCATAAGTGCCGTGTGCACCGCCGAGCTCTCCCGATCTTTCTTTGTAAACCACTTTTCCAATTTGATGAAATCTAATGGCATAGCTACACATGACACAGGGTTCTTTTGTACTGAACAAAGTAGCCTTGGACATATCTTTTCCCAAAATTTTCCGGGCTTTCCGAATCACCTCCATTTCGGCATGGCAGCTTACATCTTCATGGGTAGCAGCCGCCTCTTCCGCATCGGCAATAATCTCATCACCAATGACCAAAAGACTGCCTACGGCACTATTTCCTTTGGAAGCAGCACGGTCTGCCAACTCCACACATAGGGCCATGTATTTTTCAGCATCTTGCATAACGCTATCTTAGCCTTTAAAAAGTTAAAAACCTTACAAAATCGATACTTTTTGGTCAAGGAAAACCTAAAAATCCTGTATTGATTACCAGAGTGATAAAAAATATTTGTATTATACTATTTCATTGTACTTAACCAGATTGAAGGGCAATTGTAACTAGTTTTTAGACCAAAATGGTTTCTAATTCAATAAATAGAATATTTTTTCTTGGTGTCATTTTTTGTTTTGTGACAATTTGTTCACAAAAAAGCTATGCTCAAAAAAAATCTACCATTGCCATAACCTATCCCACAAGCACAACTGTTTGGAAAATCCCGGAAACCATCGAAATACAATGGAATACGATAAACCTGGACACTACAAAATCCATTCGCTTTTTTCTGGCAAGAGATGAAGTGGTGGTACAAGAATTGGGAAAGTTCAAGAACAAAGGTTACGCAAAGGGAATTAAACTGGCCAAAAACATTAGTTCTGGAAACACCTATCAAGTTGTTGGCATTGAACTATTCCCTGACAATAAACACCATGTCGCAAAATTTGTTACCCCTTTCTTTTCAATCAAAAAGGAAAGACCCGTAAAGCCCTTAGAAAAAACAGCGACAGCGAATATTGCTGCAGAACAAAACATGAACCACCCCATCAGGCAAGAGTTTGAAGGCCGAAAAATCTCCTATGTCAAAAAATTGGTGTTCAGCAGTGAGCATATATCCGTGAAAATATGGGATCATGAAAAAGAGGATGGTGACATCGTGTCCATTTATCTCAATGGAACCTTGGTGGTTTCCAAACATCTTTTGACCAAAAAGTTTCGGGAATTTGATATAAAACTAGAACCGGACAAACCCAATGACCTCCTTTTATATGCTCATAATTTAGGCGAAGTATCGCCAAATACTGTCTCACTGGAAATCACTGACAGCATTAAATCTGAAAAAATAACCTTAAATTCCTACCTGAGCAGCTCTGAAGCGGTTCTGATAAGTGTAAAAAAATAAACCTCAACTCCAGAATAATGAAATTGAGGTTTTCTGTACCTTGGGTGGGAATCGAACCCACACTCCCGAAAGAACTGGATTTTGAATCCAGCGCGTCTACCAATTCCGCCACCAAGGCATTTTGGCACTTATTTCAAATGCGGATGCAAAGCTAAAAAATAATTTTGTTTACTACCAAAAATAGCGGCAATAATCCTTTAGCAACCCGAATTAATTTTTAAATTTGCACCTCTTTTATTAAAAAGTACTTTAATAAGTTAGCTAACAAGAGATTGTAATGGCGTATCGAGTTCCCGAACCCAAAATTTTTGCATGTACCCAAAGCGTTGCTCTTGGGGAAAAAATTGCTGCTGCGTATGGTGCTGATTTAGGGAAAGTCCAATTCTCCAGATATAGTGATGGTGAATTCCAGCCTTCTTTTGAGGAATCTATAAGAGGTGCTAGGATTTTTATTATCGGCTCTACAAATCCCGGCCCTGAAAACCTAATGGAAATGTTGTTGATGCTGGATGCGGCCAAAAGGGCATCTGCTAGGCACATTACCGCAGTTATGCCCTATTTTGGATGGGCGAGACAGGACCGTAAGGATAAGCCCCGTGTTCCCATTGCGGCCAAGTTGGTAGCAAAAATGTTGGAAACAGCCGGAGCTACTCGAATTATTACCATGGATTTGCATGCTGACCAAATCCAGGGTTTTTTTGAAAAGCCGGTCGATCATTTGTTCGCCTCAACACTCTTTTTGCCATACTTAAAAAGCCTTAATCTGGACAATCTCTGTATTGCGTCTCCAGATATGGGAGGTTCCAAAAGAGCTTACGCGTATTCAAAAGCATTGGAAAGCGATGTGGTTATTTGCTATAAGCAAAGAGCCAAGGCCAATGTCATTTCCCACATGGAGCTCATCGGAGATGTGAAAGGAAAAAACGTGGTCTTGGTAGATGATATGGTGGATACTGCCGGAACTTTGACCAAAGCAGCCGATTTGATGATAGAACGAGGTGCGGTGAGTGTTCGTGCCATTACTACGCACGGTCTGCTTTCCGGAAATGCTTATGAAAAAATAGAAAACTCCGAGTTAACAGAATTGATCATTACCGATTCAATCCCTGTTGACCATGATCAAAAGAAAATAAAGGTATTGGGCTGTGCCGATCTGTTCGCAGATGTAATGCACCGTGTGCATCATAACACCTCAATTTCTTCAAAGTTTTTAATGTAGCCTTCGACTACGCTCAGGCTGACACACCTGGCAATTCGAAAATGGATAAGAATAAATTAAATATTATATAGATAACAGAAGTTATGAAGTCAATTACTATCAAAGGATCCCAAAGAGAAAGCGTGGGCAAGGTATCTACCAAGGCCTTACGTAATGCTGGAAAGGTCCCTTGCGTGCTGTACGGAGGGGATAAGCCATTGCACTTTTCAGCTGACGAACTTTCGTTCAAAGACTTAGTGTACACCCCCAATGCGTATACAGCTGTAATTGAGCTGGAAGACGGGCAAAAGCTTGAAGCCGTATTGCAAGACATTCAGTTTCATCCTGTAACGGATAAAATTTTGCATATCGATTTCTACCAGTTGTTCAAGGACAAACCAGTTACCATGAACATCCCTGTCCGCTTGGAAGGAAATTCTCCTGGTGTGCGAAACGGTGGACGTTTACTTTTTAGAAAAAGAAAACTTTCCATTAAAGCATTACCAGACCTACTTCCTGATTTTATCACAGTAGATATTTCAAAGCTAAAGATTGGAGGAACCATCTCCGTGGAATCACTTCTAAGTGATGACTTTACCATCCAGCACCCAAACAATACCTCTGTTGTACAGGTGAAAGCTTCTAGAACTTCTGTTGCCGATGAGGAAGAGGAAGAAGAAGAAACTTCTGAGGAAGGTGCAGCTGCTGAAGGCGGTGCCGAAGCTCCAGCCGCAGAAGCTACGGAGTAACATCCAAAGGATTAAACTTTATAAAGAAGCATCCCCTGAGCTTATTCGTAAGTTGGGGATGCTTTTGTAATTTTAAGGCAACGGATTCATCACAATGCTCCAGTTTTTAAAATCACTTTTTGGAATTGATGATTGCTTGTTGGAAGAAACTGATTCTATGAAAAAATTCTTGGTTGTTGGTCTTGGCAACATAGGACCCGATTATGAAGAAACCCGGCATAACATCGGCTTCAAAGTTCTAGACCATCTTGCACAACAGGAGTCCCTTACTTTTGAAAGTGCCAAATTGGGATCAGTGACGTCCTTTAAGCACAAAGGCAAGAGTATATTGTGCCTAAAACCTTCCACATATATGAACTTGAGTGGGAAAGCCGTAAAATATTGGATGGAAAAAGAGAAGATTTCACTTGAGAACGTACTCATCATAACCGACGACATCAATCTTCCCTTTGGAACAATTCGCTTGAAGACAAAAGGAAGCGATGGGGGACATAACGGGTTAAAAAGTATTCAAAATGTTCTTCAGACCTCCAAGTATAATCGCTTTAGGTTTGGAGTAGGCGCTGATTTTGGCAAGGGCAGGCAGGTGGAATATGTTCTTGGAAAATGGAACGATGAAGAAATCACCGCGCTTCCAGAACGTCTTCAAAAATCAGTGGACCTCATTAAATCTTTTGTGTTCGCGGGTTCAAAAAACACCATGAACGAATTTAACGGTAGTTGATTAAAACACCCTAAATTCAAATACTCCAGAGTTAGAAGTATTTCCTTCCTGATCGGTTGTCACCACACTCCAATAGTATACAGTATCCGACGTTACACTGACGGAAAGCTCCATGGTACTGGAATCGGTAGTTCCCATAGAGGCTGTTGGCGGATTCTGATCAGAGAAAAACACCTCAAAAGAATCAATGTCGTTTTCAACATCGGCACCCAACCATATTAGGCTCACCTCATTTGCTATATCCTTTTGCACGGTTGATCCCGATATGGGACTTACCAATTGAGCCGGAAAAGGAGCATACGAGGTTTGAGCACCAGCATTGTAGAACAGCCATGTTTCACTCGTGGCCACTTGATCGGAATTGGAGTTTCTGGAAGTCACCGTCCATGAAAATGGAGCTCCTTTGGCAATGGACAAACTTGCCGAAGTTGCCGCAGTAGAAATGGTTTGCGGTGCACTTGTTTCCAAGTTAATTACATTTAAAGTGTAATTGTCCGTATTAGCAGAAGCCTGCCATTCAAAAGTCACCTGACTCAACTCCTCATTAACGCTTGTTCCGGTAGTGCATTCAGAATTTTCCAATGGGAATACCAAAGTTGCTCCTCCTGGAGCAGGCGGTGGGTCATCACTTCCTCCACAAGAAACCACAATACTTACAATGAACAAATAAAACACTATCCTTTTCATTCCTTAATCAATTTAATAACCTCACTGACTCCATTTGTTGTTATACGCAAAAGATACATGCCTGTCGGCAGTATAGAAAAATCCATTTCCAAATCATTACCATTAGTCTGTTTTTCACTCTTTATAATCAATCTTCCATTCATGGCGAACACTTCCACTTCTACTGAGCCAATGTGACCATTGAGAAAAACCTGCGCTTGATTCTCCTCTACAGGGTTGGGATACAAGATAGGCTTTGAAGAAAAGAAAAAAGTTTCCTCATGTGTTCCCTGGCAGGGTAAATCGGTATAAACCCGTAACATGTTCCTTCCTTCTAGCAACTGGAGTTGTATTTTGGATTCTCTGGTTTGTGTTACCAATCCATTTAATTCTACATTATATAGACTTCCTCCTTCCAAAGTAAGCTCCAAGAGCCCTCCTTGCAGGTTTGCAAAAGCTGATAAAGCCTCAGGTTCTGTTACCACTAAAGAGAAACATATTTCTTGATAGGTTATAGCCCCATTTGTGCCCGTAATACACAATGAGTAATTCCCAGCCGTAAGGTTTTCAAAGGTATGTCCTTGGGTAAAATCGGCATTTATTGGTGTTCCTCCATCTAAAACAGCGGAGTAGGATATAGAAGTGTCCGTAGGTGCTATTGAAATAAGGCCATCGTTGCTGTTTCGACATGCTTCACTCTGAACCTGAATCTCAAAATTATCCGAAGCAAATCTATTCACGGGGCAACCGCTGGTATCCACTTCTACACCTTTAGGAGTTCCTAGGCATAAATCGTCACCGTCATCAAAAACCCCATCTTCATCGTCATCAGGGCGAAATACTCCTTCGGCACATATTTCGAGGGAAAAATCTATAAGTGAACCTCCATCACTGGCCGCCACATCTTGAATTTCTAGAATCCATTCACCTAATACTGATTCCCCAATCAAAGATGACAGAAAGCCCAATGGCTTCACCGTTCCAGAAATAGCAGGATTGTCCCCGCATACCACATCAACTCCGTCATCATCGAAAACTGCGTTTATATTGTTGCGTTCCCCACAAATGTTGGAAACTAAGGCTACTCGAGTCCCAGATGGTGATATAAGAATAATCCTTAAGTCCTCCAAGTAGGTATGGTTCAACTCCAGATTGACATTGACATCCGCAATTGGTAAATCCTCCAAAAATTGAATTGAAGTAGTTACCGTTGGAGTTCCTATTGAGGGTATTTCAAGTGGTAAACTTCTAGCTGAAAAAGTTTTACAATCTGGTTGAATTGTGGTGAAGCTTCGTGGAGTACCAAAAGTTCCGCTTCCACAATTATTGTTGGGTCGCACCCTCCAAAAATACTCGGTCAATGCCATCAAACTGGTAGCATTATAATAATTAAAAGGAACCGTAGCGGATTCTACGATATTAGAAAAACCGACATCTGTTGCAATTTCAACATCATAATGTGTGAAAAGCACATTGTTCTCCCATTCCAATTTAGGACGTAGAGAGGTATTTACTTCGCCATTTGCAGGTGCGAGTAGTATAACATCAGCAAAACCAGCATCTCTAATAGCTAATGACAAGGTTACCTCCTTGGTCACTGAAGCCGAAGTAGACGAGACCATAATCTGATATACTCCGGGAGAAACACCGTTAGTGTTGGAAATGGTTAAATCCACCGCTGTATCATTGGCATCTGCTTGAGTAGGTGCAAAAGATGCAGACAAGCCTACTGGTACATTTGCCGAAAACGTAGAAGTTTCTGCAAATCCACCAAAAGTTTGATACGTAAAAGGGATAATTATATCGTTGGGCTGGCAAACCTCAAATTCCAAATCTTGAAAACTAAGCACCACTTGGGATTGCTGAATAGAAAAATTGGAAGAGTTTACCGCAAAAAACACATTGTCGCTGGCTTTTATCATTATACGAGCCGTATTGGTGGCATTACCAGGCAGCAAGACCTCCTGTTGACCATCGTTCAAAGTATCATCTGCCAAAACAATGGGAAAAGTAAGACCTCCATCCAATGAAAGTAAAATGTCCACATTTTCCGCTGCGACAGGTGAAATGTTGGTGTTTGCAACATCCCATGTTATTTCTTGAAGAGACCCTGCTTCATAGGTTACGCTGGACGTTTGGGAAGTGACCACAAAGGGTCCAGCAGCATTTACCACCCTTACATCCAATAAATCTGAAACCACTTGCCCTCCGCCTGTGGCATTATCTCTTACAGTTAGTGCAAACCCAAGATTCCGTTCTACATTTGAAATCGTTTCCCACGCCTCATTGACCTGCGGATCTGTCTGTGTTAAATTGCCTTGAACCACCTCGGAAAGTCTTGGAAAGTATCTTCTTGGATCAGTACTGGGAGGTAACGACCGAAAATTAGCCCCTCCGGGGTTATCTGGGCCAAATGAGCCTGTAGTGACCACACCGTCATCTATTTGTTCCCATGTGTAGGTGAGCACATCTCCAACATCTGGATCGGTTGCCTGCCCTTCAAGAACAAAAGCAGTCCCTTTGGGAATCACATAATCCCCCATCGGAGTAACAACGGGTGGGGAGTTTACTAAAGGAGTAGTTTGGGCACAAGAAACTGTTCCCAAATACTCAGAAATCTGAAAAATGCTATAGTAATGAAAATAATCATCTCCATTAGGAGCTACATTATTGCCAGCCACTATGCCTGCATAGCCCATGATAGTTGTTCCACTGGCGGGTTCGGCTTGTACATCAGTACCCTCAGACTCAAAAGACCAAGTGTGATTAGCCCCAAATTGATGTCCCAGTTCGTGTGATACGTAATCAAGATCAAACCTGTCTCCAACAGGGTTAAATGCCGAGGAAAAGGCACTTCCTTTTTGGTTATCCGAACAAACAGCTCCAATAAATCCAGCATTCCCGTTATCCTCACCTTCTCCCACCCTATGAAACAAATGTCCCACATCATAATTGGCCTCTCCAATGGTAGTAGATAATGTATTCTGAACCTCTCCGTTCAGGTTTCCGTTGTAAGGATCTGTATTGGCGTTTGTAAAAATAACCAGGTCATTGTTCGGGATTAACTCCAAAGTAACCCCTAGATCAGTTTCAAAAACTTCGTTTACCCTAGTAATTGTAGCATTTATGGCAGCAAGGGCATCTGCGACCGTACCTCCATGGAAATCCGTGTACTCCCCCGTAGCCGAAACTGCTATTCTGAACCTTCTAAGAACCTGATCATCTACCAATGGAACCAGCGTTTTGGAAACAGTCTGCTTCAATTTTTCTGTTTCGCAGACAAAACCTTGTTTTCCAGAATCTCCAGAACCTCTTTCATAAATCACATAGGCATCATTTTCATTGGACACCTTCTCCATGAATGTTGTTCTTCTATCTTTTACGTTCACCAACATGCCCTGCAACCCTTTGTGGGAGCTACTGAGCTTCACTTTGTACTTCCCATCTAAACTTGTTCCTGAAAAGGACTTGATGTTTGGGTATTTCTTTGCTAGACCTTCATTGAATACTGGGGTTTCCTTAATGGAAAAGGGTATGATTTTACCACTATTATCAGGAAGATAGATTATTTGTTTTTTTCCTTTTGATTCTGAAAAAGAACCTAGCTGCTTTGAAAAAGCAGATTTATCCAGGGAAAAGACTGCTCTGGCCTTCGCCATATCTTTTATTGATGCACTTTTGTAGTTTGACCTTTTGGGAATGGACCTCCAGTAGTCTTGCTGCGCAAATGAGCAAAAGCATGTAAAAAATATGGATATTGAAAAAACAAGATGTAATTTAGCTTTCATACAAAGAGGGGCGTCAGTCGATTTCAAAAATAAGCCTTTTTTTATTTCTCAATTTGTGGAAACAATCCGGGACATTTCTCATTTTAAGGATAATGCGTTTCAAACAGCAATTACCATTGGTACTTTTGATGGAGTACACCTTGGCCACCGTAAGATACTGGAACGCCTCATAAATAATGCCAAAATTTCTGGTTTAAAGTCAACAGTGCTCACTTTTTTCCCCCATCCAAGAATGGTTCTTCAGAAGGATACCGACATAAAACTGTTGAACACCCTTGAGGAAAAGACACAAATTTTGGACAGTCTGGGCCTCGATTACCTGATCATCCATCCCTTTACCAAAGAATTTTCAAGGCTTTCCGCCACAGAGTTCGTTAGGGACATCTTGGTCAATGGTTTAAAGACCAAAAAAGTGATTATTGGCTACGACCATAGGTTTGGACGTAACAGAAATGCCAATATCCAAGATTTGATAACCTTTGGAAACACACTGGATTTTGAGGTAGAGGAAATTCCCGCTCAAGAGATAGATGATGTATCTGTAAGCTCCACAAAAATCAGGAACGCCCTTTTGGAAGGTGATGTTGTCACAGCCAATAGCTACCTGAACTACCCTTATATGTTAACAGGAACCATCTCAAAAGGTAAAGGGTTGGGCAAGAAATTCGGTTTTCCAACTGCTAATCTTCACATTGAGGAGGAATACAAACTCATTCCCAAAAATGGTGTTTATGTGGTTAAGAGCCTTCTTGAAGGAAATGAGTTTCACGGCATGATGAACATTGGGTACAACCCTACCGTTTCGGGCACAAAAAAAACCATAGAGATCAACTTTTTCGATTTTGAGGGTGATCTTTACGACCAAAAGGTACAGATCGGTATTTTACATCGAATTCGCGATGAGCATAAATTTGATTCCGTTGAGGAACTACAGGAACAATTGAAAAAGGACAAACACCATTCACTGGAACTAATTTCCAAATAAATGCTGTACCGATTCCTCTTTAAAAAAATAGACAACGCCCAACTGGTTGTTTTCAGAGTCTTTTACGGTCTCCTTGTAATGTCCGAAAGTTTTGGGGCCATTGCCACAGGCTGGGTGCGAAAAACCTTGATCGAGCCAAAATTTACTTTTTCTTTTATCTGGTTCGATTGGCTACAACCGCTTCCGGGCAATGGAATGTACATCTATTTTGCAGTTATGGGAATCTTGGGATTTCTCATTACCATTGGCTATAAATATCGCTTTAGCTCCCTTGCTTTTGCTTTTATGTGGGCCGGGGTTTATTTCATGCAAAAGACCTCTTACAACAACCACTACTATCTTTTTATGTTGTTGGCGTTTATGATGGCTATTTTCCCAGCACATAAAGATGCTTCTTTGGATGCCAAACTCAACCCAAGCCTACGTACACATTCCATGCAGAACTGGATTCGGTGGACCATTATCTTCCAATTGTTCATTGTGTACACCTACGCGTCTGTGGCAAAACTCTATGGCGACTGGTTAGATTTTAGTTTTATGGAAGTCCTCTTGAAACCCAAGAAAGATTATTTTTTGGTGGGCGAGATCTTACAGCAAAAATGGACCCACAAAGTCGTGGCTTTTTATGGAATCTTCTTTGACCTGCTCATTGTTCCTGCCCTGCTCTGGAAACCTACCCGAAAAATTGCTTTTGCATTTTCCATATTCTTCCACCTATTCAACAGCTATGTGTTCCGAATAGGCATATTTCCGTATCTGTCTTTGGCCTTTACGGTTTTCTTTTTTGAACCACAGACTATCAGAAATATCTTCTTAAAAACAAAGGAGATTGTTGTTGAAAAAGTCTCAGCTCCTTCCAAAGGAAGAAATCTGGTTCTTGGTGTACTTGGAATCTATTTCATCATTCAAATATTACTACCCCTAAGGCACCACGCGTTTGAGGACAATGTACTTTGGACCGAAGAAGGGCATCGATTGAGTTGGCGAATGATGCTTCGCAGCCGTACAGGGTCCATTCATGTTAAAGTCGTCAACAAGGAAACCAAAAAGATCACTTACGTAAATTTAAATGACCATCTGACCAAAAAACAGGGAAGAAGAGTTTCGTGTTACCCAGATTTCACCTGGCAATTTGCCCAATACCTGAAGGAGCATTATGCTTCCAATGGTGAGGACGTACAGGTTTTTGTGACCAACAGGGTTAAAATAAACAATGGGAAGTATCATGAATTCATTGACCCCAAAGTAGATCTTGCCAGTGTGCCATGGAAACATTTCTTGCACAACGATTGGATATGCCCATCTCAAATGCAATAATTGTTGGGCAACAATGCAGATTGAACTAAATTTGCGGCTCAAAACAAGGTCATGCTTCAATTACATACCATTCGGGAAAATCAGGAAAGTATTATAACAGCTTTAAAAAAGCGTAATGTTGATGCCAAACCCTTAATATCCAAAGTCATTGAGTTGGATGAAAAAAGGCGTTCCATTCAAACCCAACTGGACAGTACTTTGGCTGAATCCAACAAACTTTCCAAAGAAATAGGGATGTTGTTTAAGTCTGGCAAAGCAGATGAAGCCAATGCCTTGAAGGAAAAAACGGCAGGATTAAAAGAGGCTTCAAAACAATTGGGCGAAGACCTTAATGCCACTGCCGAAGAATTACAGGAGCAACTTTATCTTATACCCAATGTACCACATACCTCTGTCCCACATGGAAATTCTGATGAGGATAACGAAGAGGTCTTTCGTGAAGGAGATATTCCAACCCTTGTTGAAGGAGCCTTACCACATTGGGAACTGGCCAAAAAATACAACATCATTGATTTTGAACTGGGTGTAAAGGTCACAGGTGCCGGTTTTCCGGTTTATAAAGGAAAAGGTGCGAAGCTTCAACGAGCGCTCATCTCCTATTTTCTTGATAAAAATACCGAAGCGGGCTATACCGAGGTTCAACCCCCTCTAATGATCAATGAAGCATCTGGCTATGGTACAGGACAATTGCCAGATAAAGAAGGGCAAATGTACCATGTTACTGCTGATGACCTTTACCTGATTCCTACAGCAGAGGTTCCTATTACCAACCTGCATAGAAACGACATTCTGGATGAGAAGGATTTTCCCATTACATATACCGGATACACTCCGTGCTTTAGAAGGGAAGCCGGAAGTTACGGTGCCCATGTTCGAGGTTTAAATCGTCTTCATCAATTTGATAAAGTAGAAATTGTCCGTATGGAGCATCCGAGCAAATCTTATCAAGCTCTGGATGACATGGTGGAACATGTCAAAAATATACTTCAAGAATTGAAGTTGCCCTATCGCATTCTACGACTTTGCGGAGGGGATTTAGGCTTCACCTCTGCCCTAACCTATGATTTTGAGGTGTTTTCCACTGCCCAGGACAGGTGGTTGGAAATTAGTTCTTGCTCTAATTTTGAGACTTTTCAGGCCAATCGTTTAAAACTCCGTTTTAAGGATGAAAACGGAAAAAGTCAATTGGCCCACACCTTGAACGGTAGCTCTCTTGCCCTCCCGAGGGTATTGGCCGGAATTCTGGAAAACTATCAAACAGAGGATGGTATCAAAATTCCTGAGGTCCTGGTTCCCTACTGTGGTTTTGAGGTAATCGACTAAAAAATCGTCCATTATTTGGATTCACTTAACAGAATCCACCGTTTTTCTGCGTTATATTTGAAATAAAACGAGCTATTGCGGTATTTTTTTCTGATTCTGTGTTTCATCGTCCTTGGTCATACCTACTCCCAAGAGGATTTTCTGGCCAAACAATACTTCAATGATGGGGATTATGAAAAAGCAATGGTTTTCTATGAAAAGTTGGTGGACAAAAATCCTAGGCGTACAGATTATTCCGAAGGATTGGTAGCCTGCTACCAGCAATTGGAGCGCTATAAGGAAGCTGAAGAATTTTTGCTGAAAAAGGTTGAAAGCCCTTATGTATTCCCAACATTTTTGATAGAATTGGGCTACAACTACACACTGCAGAACCTACCCGAAAAAGCAACCGAATATTACGATAGGGCCATTCAAAAAATAGATGAGAACCCCAATTTTGGATACAGTATTGGGTACAGGTTTCAGAAATATGCACTTTTGGAACATGCTATACAGGCATACACTCGGTCCATGACCCTAAAACCTGAACTCAACTATGATTTTCAGCTGGCGCGTATTTACGGTGAACAGGGCGATATAGAAAAAATGTACCTGTCTTATCTCAACCTGATATGGGAAGGCAGAACATCCCGATCCAATGTGCTCAGGAACATTGATGACTTTATTTCGGAAAATCCTTCGGACGCCAACAATATATTGTTAAGAAAGGTGCTTCTTAAAAATGCCCAGAAAAGCCCTGACATTCTGTGGAACGAACTGCTCAGCTGGTTGTTTGTTCAACAAAAACAATACGGTAGTGCTTTCAATCAGGAAAAGGCCATTTTTAAACGTTCTGGTGAAAACTCCTTGGATAGAATGGAAAGTCTTGGATTGATCACGTTGGAAGAAAAAGAGTTTTCCAATGCTATTGACATCTTTGACTTCATTGTTGAGAACAGCACAGACACTCGAACCAAACTGAACGCGCAGCTCCATCTCATCGATATTGACCTTGAGGGTGCAAGCGAAAAGAAGCTGGGTGAAGTTGAAAAGAAATTTGAAGCCCTTGTTTCGGAATATGGGAACCAGAGCAACACGCTTCAACTTCAGATTGCCTACGCCAATTTTCTCACTTTTAAACTGGAAAGGCCAGAACCTGCCATTGCTATGCTCAAGGAAAGTCTCGAGCAGCCCATGGGAAGAATGGTTTCGGCTTATGTAAAACTGGCGTTGGGTGATATTTTGGTGTTCGACCAAAAGTTCAATCAAGCCCTCATCCTTTTTACCCAGGTCCAAAAAAGGCTCAAAAATGATGTTATGGGGCAAGATGCCCGTTTCAAAGTGGCGCAGACGAGTTTTTATAAAGGAGATTTTGATTGGGCGCTTACCCAATTAAAAGTGCTTCGCGGTTCCACTTCGCAACTTATGGCCAACGATGCCATGCAGTTGAGCTTGCTCATTTCTGATAATTCACTGGAAGATTCTACCAAAACCGCACTAAAAAAATATGCCCGGGCAGACTTGTTGGCCTATCAAAACAAAAATGCAGAGGCCATTGAGGCCTTGGAGGATATTTTGCAGAACCATAAAGGCGAAAAAATTGAGGACGAAGCTTTATTGAAACAAGGACAACTACTTGAAGAGCAAAAATCCTATGAAAGTGCGGAATTCAATTACAAAAAGATAGTAGAGTTCTATGCAAGTGGTATTTTGGCTGATGATGCACATTTTGCCCTTGGAGAGCTTTACAGAACCATTTTGAACGAGCCTGAAAAGGCCAAATCCCATTACGAACGTATTATCCTCAACTATCAGGACAGTTACTATTTTCCGCAGGCCAGAAAGAATTTTAGGCGGCTCCGGGGGGATGCCATTAACTAATTCTCCATACATTTAGCCCCACAAAACCTTAGTAAATGCTCATATACAACGTTACCATCAATATTGATGAAAGTGTTCATGACCAATGGCTTTCTTGGATGCGTGATAAGCACGTTCCGGATATGCTCGCCACGGGAAAATTTTCCCATGCCAAAATGGTCAAAGTTCTAGTGGAAGAGGATATGGGTGGAATTACCTATTCTGTTCAATACACTACAAAAGACAGAAAAACCTTGGATTCCTATTATAAGGAAGATGCAGACCGGCTCCGTTCAGATGCCCAAAAACTGTTTGCCAATAAGTTTGTGGCGTTTAGAACAGAACTCGAAGTGATAAGCCAACAAATTCCTTGATATTTTGGACCATCTCTTTACCTATGGCACCTTGCAGGACCCTCAAGTACAGCAGTACATTTTTGGACGTGTCCTTATCGGTCAAAATGATGCTCTTCCAGGATTCAAAAGCCTTGAAAATGCGGTGTACGACAGATACCCGTTGGTTGTACGCACCTCTGACCAAAACAATATGGTAAAAGGAAAGGTTTACGAAGTTTCCGAAACAGATTTGCTAAAAGCCGATATTTATGAGACGACCGCCTACAAACGGGAAAAATTCCACTTGGAATCTGGAATCCGGGCATGGGTCTATATCGAAAATTCCAAGTAAATTGCAATAAAACCACCCATGGGCAAAAAAAGTAAAAGGAAAAAGGCATCAGGCCGTATTCCCAATGAAAAACATGGGCAAGAAAAAGGACCGGTAAAGGCAAAAAAGCACCTTGGCCAGCACTTTTTAAGGGACGAGAACATTGCACTAAAAATTGCCAACACATTATCGCTTGAAGGATATTCCAACGTCTTGGAAATCGGTCCAGGAACAGGGGTACTTACCAAGTATTTGCTTCAAAGGGATATTGATTTGGTGGCCATGGACCTAGATGAAGAATCCATTGTCTACCTCAGACATGAATTTGAGCTGGAACACCCACAACTGTTTACCGGTAAAAACCAATTTAAGGTCATAGAAGCCGACTTTTTAAAATTTGACCTCAAACAACTGTACGGCGATTCACAATTTGCGATAACAGGAAACTTTCCGTACAACATTTCGAGTCAGATAATTTTCAAAATGTTGGACTTCAGGGAACAGATACCAGAATTTTCCGGAATGTTTCAAAAAGAGGTTGCAGAACGTATATGTGAAAAACCTGGGAGTAAGACCTACGGCATCCTTTCTGTGCTTGTCCAGGCGTTTTACGAAGCAGAATATCTGTTTACCGTACCTCCAGAAGTTTTTGACCCTCCTCCAAAAGTAGAATCCGGTGTGTTACGACTGATTCGGAAAAACGATATTAACCTTCCTTGTAGCGATCAAATGTTCTTTAGGGTTGTAAAGACAGGATTCAACCAAAGACGCAAGACGTTACGGAACAGCCTTAAGGCTTTCAACCTGTCTGATAATCTAAAAGAAGATGCTATCTTTGACCAGCGTCCAGAACAGCTTGGCGTAGCTGATTTTGTAACGTTGACACAGAAGATAGCCGATGACTCCATTTAAACTAACAGAAGAGCTTTTAGTAGAAATTCACCAGCTGATTTCCGATAAAAAGAATTCGGATCTTCGGTTGATGATGAAGGAGTTCCACTATGCGGACATCGCCGAAATAGCCGATGAGCTCGACGTGGAGGAAGCCACCTATCTCATTAAATTACTCGACAGCGAAAAAACCTCTGACATCCTTGCAGAAATGCATGAAGATATGAGGGAGGCAGTATTGAACAATCTTACCGTAAAGGAAATTGCCGGGGAGCTGGAAGAGCTGGACACAGATGATGCCGCCGATATTGTCAATGAACTTCCCAAGGAAATTATCCAAGAGGTAATTTCAGAAATTGAGGACAAGGAACATGCCAAGGATATTGTAGATCTTTTGCGCTATGACGAGGATACCGCAGGTGGTCTTATGGCAAAGGAGTTGGTGAAAGTAAACGAAAACTGGAATGTGCTCACTTGTGTAAAGGAAATGCGTGCCCAGGCTGAAAATGTCACCCGGGTTCACTCCATTTATGTGGTGGATGATGAAGACAAACTTAAAGGCAGACTTTCCTTAAAAGATCTATTGACCACCTCTACTAAGACCCACATAAAGAACGTCTACATTCCCAAGGTTGACCATGTCGAGGTGAATGAAAAAGCAGAGGAAGTGGCCAAAATAATGTCCAAATACGATTTGGAAGCCATCCCTGTAGTGGATGAAATCGGAAGGCTCGTTGGGCGAATTACCATTGACGATATTGTAGACGTGATCAAGGAAGAGGCAGACAAGGATTATCAAATGGCCGCCGGTATCTCCCAAGATGTTGAAGCAGATGACAGCATCTGGGAATTGACACGTGCACGCTTACCTTGGTTGATTCTTGGTCTTTTTGGTGGCCTTGGAGCTGCAGCCATTATGGGAGGCTTTGAGGAAATGATCTCCAAACATGCCATTCTTTTCTTTTTTACTCCGCTGATTGCCGCAATGGCCGGAAATGTTGGAGTACAATCCAGTGCAATAATAGTGCAAGGACTTGCCAATGATGATCTGAAAGGAAGCATTAGCAATCGCTTGATCAAGGAAATGCTTCTGGCTTTGCTCAATGGACTCATACTGGCGGTCTTGCTTTTGGTATTTACTTGGGTCTGGAAAGGAACATTCAATACGGCTGTGGCCATTTCGCTGTCATTGGTGGTGGTCATAGTGGTCGCTGGTCTCATCGGCACCTTTATTCCCCTGTTTCTTCATAGAAGAAATATTGATCCGGCAATAGCCACAGGGCCGTTCATTACAACAAGCAATGATATCTTCGGAATCTTGATTTATTTTTGGATAGCCAAGTTGATATTGGGAATCTAGTTTTTGAATAAGAAAACTATTTTAAGTGAATCTCCAATAGAAATTATTCGAATGGAATCTTTGAAGGAAAAAATAATTGCGGATATTAGGAAAACTGGTTTTATAAAAGAACTTGAAGTAGGCTCCATTCTTAGAAAGAATGGTTGGTCAACTAATCATAGTGACCATTATGAAGATAAAGATTTATCAAAAAGCAGAGAAATTGATATAATAGCCACAAAAGTTAAAAATGATTCAGAAAATCATTTGCATTTGGAATTTAGTCTAGTAATCGATGTAAAAAAAATGAATAAGAAACCTTGGGTTATTTTTTCCGTTGATAAAGATACAAGTTTAACTCAAGGATGGCGAATCCAACACAGCGGATATAACTACATGAGGAAATATGGAGATAAAAAACAATATAGAGCAGGTATTTTCTCTACCGAAGTGGACTATAAAAATTTTAAGAAAAATGTGAGCAAATATGGTATTGCCTTTCACGAAGCTTTTAAATCTCCATCCGAAACATCAAAAATTTATGAGTCACTGATTAGCGTATGTAAAGCGACATGGCACATGAATAATCGTTATGACTTTGGAAAGTTAGATGATTTTGACCCTGAAGAGAGTACCGAATTATATATTTACATCCCTTTGGTTGTATTAGATGGTTATTTATATGAAGCTATTTTAAATAATAACGGAGAAATTGAATTAAATGAAAAGGAGTTAATCCAAATAAAATTGAATTATTCTTCCCCTAATTATGGCAAAAGCGATATTGATTTTTTTCCTGACATAGTTCACGTCAATAATCTAGAAGAATATCTAAAAAGAACAGATGAATGGATTGAAGGAATGTTTGAAAAATTTAGCTTATCAATAAGAAAATACAGGAAATGAAACCTATCAATCTAAAACAAAAGCATGCAGAATTCACCAAACAATGGCATCCGCACCAAATAGCGGTGGTAGATGATATGCAAGTACTTTTGGCCAAGTTACAGGGAGAATTTGTCTGGCACGCCCATGAGCATGAAGATGAACTGTTCCAAGTGATCAAAGGAACATTATACATGCAGTTTAGAGATCGGGTCGAGGTGGTGAAAGAAGGAGATATCATTGTTGTGCCCAAAGGAGTGGAACATAATCCCATGACCAAGAATGGAGAAGAAGTGCATGTACTCCTATTTGAAAAATTGACCACGGCCCACACCGGTAAAGTACAGCACGAAAAGACACAAACGGAATACCCAAAAATCTAGGAGTTGTATATTTGGCCCATGAAAGTTCTCCACTTGGATACCAACCATCCTTTACTTCTTGAACAATTGTCCCAATTGGGTTTTGAAAACTATGAAGACTACAAATCTTCAAAGAATGAAGTTGAAAAGAAAATCCATTTATATGACGGCGTGATCATAAGAAGCCGGTTTACCCTGGACCAACAGTTCTTGGATAAGGCCACCAACCTGAAGTTCATTGGAAGGGTCGGTGCGGGAATGGAAAATATTGATGTCGCCCACGCCAAACATAAAGATATTTTTTTGGCCTCAGCTCCAGAAGGTAACCGAAACGCAGTAGGTGAGCACTCTTTGGGTATGTTATTATCTGTAATGAACAAGATGTGCAAAGCCAATCGAGAGGTTAAAAAAGGTAAATGGGATCGTGAGGGCAACCGGGGGGTAGAGTTGGAAGGAAAAACAGTGGGCATAATCGGTTATGGAAATATGGGCAAAGCCTTTGCAAAAAAACTCCAGGGCTTTGATGTTGAGGTCATTTGCTACGACATTGTTGGAGGAGTCGGGGATGAGAATGCAAGACAAGTGGGCATTATGGAATTGCACCAAAGGTCTGATGTGGTCAGCCTCCATGTCCCCCAGACTGAGCTTACCACTGGAATGGTGAACACAGAGTTCATCAATAGTTTTCATAAACCATTTTGGTTGTTGAACACCGCAAGAGGAAAATGTGTGGTCACACGAGACTTGGTGGAAGCCTTAAAATCAGAAAAAATATTGGGCGCTGGATTGGACGTACTTGAGTACGAAAAAAAGTCGTTTGAAAACATGTTCATCCAAAAACCCAAGGCGTTCAAATATCTCAGAAAGGCCAAAAATGTGGTCCTGACACCCCATGTAGCGGGTTGGACCAAGGAAAGTAAAGAGAAATTGGCCCAGACCATTGTCGACAAAATCCAAGAGAGATTTTGCTAAATTTAGTGGGTGAAAAAGACCATTTTTGTTTTTTCTGCGCTCATTGTTGCACTGCTTGCCCTTTTTCAGTTAGGTAAATATTCTTATCTCTCCGGTGATATTTCCATTGAAGTGGCCATTGCCGTTGTCGCCATCATTTTTTTTATAATTGGGGTTTACATAAACAAAAAAACCTTGGCCAAGAAACCTACCACTTTACCCACAATTGATTCCAAGAAAATAAACGAGTTGGGCATCAGTAATAGGGAGTATGAAGTCTTGGTCCATATTTCCAAAGGCATGTCCAACAAAGAAATTGCGGAGGAGCTCTTTATTTCCGAAAGCACTATAAAAACCCACGTTTCCAACCTATTGGTAAAATTGGATGCCAAACGAAGAACTCAGGCAATTCAGAAGGCCAAAGACCTGGAAATTCTTTCCCCTTAATTGATTTTGGTACTTTAGTATGAGAGGTAAACCTGCACTGAGGCTTACTTTTATGACAACCATCAAAAATGTACCAACATGAAAAAAACAGTATTACGATTCGGATTATATGGGGCGATCACCATCTGGGTTCTTTTTCTGATCAGTCTGTTCCTACTGGACAATCTATCCTTTACTACCCAAGAAATTATAGGCTATGCTTCCATGATTCTATCCTTGGGTTTTGTCTATTTTGGAATCAAACATTTTAGGGACAAAGAGAACGAAGGGAAGCTCAGTTTTAAAAAAGCTTTGGTCATAGGAATCCTAATTAGCCTTATCACTGCTTTGGCCTTTGGAATTTTGGATGTGCTGTACTCCCAGGTGCTGAACCCAGATTTTATGACGGAATATTACGATACCACGGTTGAAGGTTTAAGAAATACACTACCTCCTGATGAGTTTAAAGTGGAACTGGCCAAAATGGAGGCCGAAAAAGAAATGTTTTCCAATCCATTGTTCTCTTTTGCAATTATGTCCATGACCGTGTTTGTGATTGGTTTTATTATTTCACTGATTTCAGCTTTGATTCTGCAACGGAAATAATCGCGCCATGACCATTGATGCCAAAACTACGGACGAGTATATTTCCAAACTGCCAGAAGACCGAAAAGAAGCGGTTTCAAAATTACGCGCCACGGTAAGGGATAACCTGCCCGAAGGCTTTGAGGAATGTATCAGCTATAAAATGATCGGTTTTGTGGTTCCCCACTCCCTATATCCAGATGGGTATCATTGCGACCCGAAACTCCCACTCCCTTTCATCAATATAGCTTCCCAGAAGAACTTTGTGGCTCTGTACCATTCCGGGATTTATGCAGACAAGGAACTATTGGATTGGTTTATGGGTGAATATCCAAAATACGTGCGGACCAAATTGGATATGGGCAAGAGTTGTATTCGGTTTAAAAAAATGGAGACCATTCCCCATGATCTAATAGCCGAGCTGTGCCAAAAAATGACCCCGCAAGCATGGATTGCACTTTACGAAAAGAATATAAAAAACAGGAAAAGATGAAAAATAGAGTAACTGGTCTGGGCGGTTTTTTCTTTAAAACCAAAAATCCAGATGAAATCAAGAGCTGGTATAAAGAACATTTAGGTATTCCCATGGATCAATATGGTTGGAGTTTCTGGTGGAAAGATAAAGATGGGAATGATTGTATGACGCAGTGGAGTCCCTTCAAAGAAGATACCCAGTATTTTCAGCCCAGTGAAAAACAATTCATGATGAACTTTAGGGTAGAAAATCTAGTAGAACTCTTAAAAGTTCTAAAAAAGGAAGGGGTAACCGTTGTGGGGGAAATGGAGGAGTACGACTATGGTAAATTTGGTTGGATTTTAGATCCAGAAGGTAATAAAATTGAGTTATGGGAACCTGTTGATAAAGCTTTTCTCTAGATATTGAATTATTTGCTACATTTAAGACTCGTTTAACCAACACATTTAAACCATGTCTGAAGAAAAAAAAGATTTAGGAGATAAAGCCGAAGATGCTTTCGACAAAGCCAAAGATGCAGCCAAGGAAACCGCCGAAGAATTTAAGGAAGGCCTTAAAGACGTTGGAGGTGACAACAAAAAAATCTTGGCAGGAATTTTGGCAATTCTGCTGGGATCCCTTGGAGTTCATAAATTTATACTCGGATATAATAAAGAAGGATTTATACTTCTTGGCTTTTCCATTATAGCCTATATCCTGGTCTGTTTTGTGATCGGGGCCTTTTTGGCCTGGATTCCTGGAATCATTGGACTTATTGAAGGAATTATATATCTAACTAAATCAGACGAAGAGTTTTACAACACCTATCAGGTGGGTAAAAAACCTTGGTTCTAAAGAAAACTGCCGGAGAATTTTCCTCTTCGGCTTTTTTATTTACTAATATTATCGTAATATTGCAATATAAAATTATAAATGCATTGTTCAAGACATGGGAGTTTCTAAGACACATATGTTTTCCTTGACGCAAAATGAGCTGGCCCAGGCTGCCAAAGTATTGGCACATCCAGCCCGAATTGCCATCCTGGAATACATCAGCAGACAAGAAAATTGTATCTGCAACGACCTTGTAGATGTTATTGGCCTTTCTCAACCTACTATCTCCCAACATTTGAATGAAATCAAAAAAATTGGGCTCCTAAAAGGAACCTTTGAAGGTAAAAATCTTTGTTACTGTATTAACCAAGAACGCTGGGAAGAACTGCAACACTCCTTTCATGTGTTCTTTACCAATATTAATCAAAACTGTTGTTAACCATGAATACTTCAGAATTTCTATCACTATTAAAACAGCATCAAGACAAAAGTCTACTTTTCGAATATACTCCAGGTAAGCTGGTCGGGGCCAACTATCATATCAC
The DNA here is from genome assembly GCF_003382275.1 of Flagellimonas nanhaiensis. GTDB lineage: Bacteria > Bacteroidota > Bacteroidia > Flavobacteriales > Flavobacteriaceae > Flagellimonas > Flagellimonas nanhaiensis. The sequence continues at coordinate 1,082,518 of NZ_QTJX01000002.1, read as the reverse complement.
CGAGGTCAAGAATATTACCGTTGATTCCGTTGATTGTGGTGCTGGCACCGATTTTTGGAAAGAAACCATTGTTCAACTTTGGGAGAGTCCAAAGGAAAAGGACAAAAGAGATTATATGTCCGTTTACAAAGCTCTGAGCATCCTGAACAAAGTTGATAGGATGAAGCCCATGGTACAAGATGCCGAAATTAAATTTGAATACAGCAATGCTGATTTTCATACGGCTCAACTCTTTGTACATGATCATGCTTTGGACAACAAGACGCTCACAGTAAAATTGTCCGTTCAGAAAACAGACTGCAAGGCCAAAGAAACTTGCGGAGTTGTGGAGGAATCCCAACCTGCCGAAACCGCATGTTGTTCTCCTGAAAGCGGTTGTTGTTAAATGAAGGTCAGGGCCATGACCCCTCAGGATTGGGAACAGGTTTCCCAAATCTACAAAGAAGGGATAAGTACGGGTATTGCCACCTTTGAGCTGAATGTTCCCAGCTATGAAAGTTGGGATCAAGCCCATCTAGAAAAATGCCGTTTGATTGCCGAAGAAGAAGGGAACATTCTTGGTTGGGCAGCCCTATCGCCCGTATCGAGCAGATGCGTATATGGTGGAGTTGGCGAAGTAAGCGTATACGTTGCTTCCAAAAGTCGTGGAAAAGGAGTAGGGAAATTGTTGATGGAGCGACTTATTGAGGAAAGTGAGGAGGCAGGATTATGGACGATTCAATCTGGGATTTTTCCCGAAAACCAAGCCAGTGTCAAGCTTCATGAAAAAGTAGGTTTTCGCTATATTGGCAAACGGGAACGGGTAGGTAAAATACATGGGGTTTGGAAAGACAACCTCCTATTTGAAAAACGTAGTAAAAAAATTGGAATAGATTAACATCAAATCAAAAAACCGAATGAAAAACGTATTAGTACTTTGTACCGGAAATTCGTGCCGAAGCCAAATGGCACATGGATATTTGAATCACTTTCAGGATTCCTTGGCCAATGTTTATAGTGCAGGGATAGAGACCCATGGGCTAAACCCTGGTGCCGTGTCCATTATGAAAGAAGATGGCATTGATATTTCTGGCCATACCTCTAACCATGTGGATGAATACGAAGGGATTGAATGGGATTATATTATTACGGTTTGCGATCATGCCAAGGAAAACTGCCCTTTTATTCCAGCCAAAAATGCGCAACGGATACATCAGAACTTCATGGACCCATCAAAAGTTTCTGGTCCCGAAGATGTAAAACATAAAGCATTTGTGAGTACCAGAGATGAAATAAAAGAGTTCTGCCACGATTTTGTGAAAGAGGAGTTGGTAAACTAAACTCAAACAATTTGGTTAGTCAATGGCGGAAGGCATGTTCCCTTCTGCCATTTTTCTTTCCAACTCAGCCTGGAATTCTTCCATGACAGGTTTGACCGTACTTTCCGGTAAATCCGCAATTCGTATATACATCAGCCCATCTACAGAATTATTGAACAGAGGATCTACATTAAAGGCCACAACCTTTGCGTTTTGCTTGATATACTTCTTGATCAATACCGGAAGACGAAGACTTCCGGGTTCTACCTCACTGATCAATTTGTCAAACTTGTTTAAGTCTGCTTGGGTTTCATCAAACACAAATTCTTTGTCTGCATCCTTGAGCTGTACCTTAAATTCCTTTTTAGGCCTTATGTATTGAGCTACATAGGGATCCCAGTAATTGGATTTCATAAACTCGATCATCAAGGATTTGGAAAAATTGGAGAACTGATTACTGATACTGACCCCCCCAATTAAATATTTATGCTCTGGATATCGTAAGGTGGTATGGACAATCCCCTTCCATAACAAAAAGAGGGGCATCGGTTTTTGCTGGTATTCTTTTACGATGTAGGCCCGTCCCATTTCTATGGATTTTTCCATCATACCATACAATTCCGGTTCAAACCTAAAGAGGTCCTGAAGATAGAATCCATCAATTCCATAGTCCTTGAAGATTTGTGATCCCAATCCCATACGGTATGCCCCAACAATGGTCTTTTCTTCATTATCCCATAGAAAAAGATGGTGGTAGTAGGAATCAAACTGGTCCAAATCAACGGCATTATTTGTTCCCTCTCCCACTTCTCTAAAGGTAATTTCGCGCTGCCTGCCAATCTCTTTTAAGATAAAGGGCATGTCTTTTTCTTGTGCCAGATAAACTTCATAGTTCTTGCTCTGGAGCATGCGACAATCCTTTTCCCTAAGCTTATCGATCTCGCCCTGCAGAACCTTCACATTTACAGCAGAGGCTATCTTCTTTGGCGGTTTGGGTATCTTCAAAGTGGTGGGGACCTTGTCAATCAAACGCTCTTTTTCAAAAGCATTTGCCAACAAATAGGTCTTTTTTCTCAGCAGCTCCGCAAAAGATTCCAAAGTTTCTTCTTCTTTTTGGGTATTTACGGATATAGGCTGCCCCACACGCACCTTTATGGGCCTTCTACTTTGGGAAGTAAGCTCAGATGGCAGCTTCGCAGTCCTAAAAACATCATTGATTTTGGAGAGTCTGTAAAAAAGTCTGCTATTTTTCGCATGGAAATATATGGGCACTACCGGAACTTCGGCCTTACGAATCAGCTTGATTGCGGCCTCTTCCCAAGGTCTGTCCACCACCAATTTGTCATCTCTATAAGTGGAAACCTCCCCCGCCGGAAAAATACCTAGCGGATGTCCCTCCTTCAGATGGAGCAATGCATTTTTGAAACCCATGATACTGCTCTTGGCATCCTTGTGGTTTTCAAAAGGATTAACAGGCATGATGTATGGCTTCAATGGTTCTATTCTATGCAATAGAAAGTTGGCAATGATTTTAAAATCACTACGCTCCTGAAGCATCAACTTAAGTAGCAGAACTCCGTCTATGCCTCCCAATGGGTGATTGCTAATGGTAATGTATGGTCCTGATTTAGGAAGACGTTTCAAGTCTTCTTCGGGAATTTCAAAATCAATTTCATAATGATCCAAAATCCGATCCAAAAATTCTGGCCCGGTCAAATCCTTGTTCCGATCATAAAAACGATTGATGGTAGTTATCCTGGTGAACGCCATCAACAACCATCCTACAAAGGTGCCCAAAAAGCCATATTTGTCAAGATGAATGACCTTAGCCACCTCTTTTGCAGAAACCAACCCCATATAAGAAAATATTAGGTAGGTATAAAGATAGAAAATTACAGGTATTGGCTTTTGCCCTAGAAATGAGGCATTTCTATTTTACGACCAGCTGCACAGTCTCCTTTCCGCGCTGTTCTACCAATACAGATCTTCCGTTTTGAAGGGATTTGACCGCATTGTCATCAAAATGTCTTATGGTGTAAAGAGAAACCTCTTCATGACAGACCACTTTGAATTTCCTTTTTAGTTCGTTAAGCATAGATTGTAGCCCATTGAACTTGTTATCCAAACAAACCGAAAAGCTAATGGCCGAATTTTGGATCAGGTCTACTTTCATTCGATGGTCATGGAACAGTTTGAAGATTTCACTGATGTTGTTTTCCACGATAAAAGAAAAGTCCAAAGAGGAAAGTTTGATCAAAACCTGGTCCTTTTTTACAATAAAGCAAGGGATTTTAGGGGAGATCCCCTCACCTTTGCCCACCATGGTTCCATCTCCCTTTGGGTTTACAAATGATTTCACATGCAATGGAATCTCTTTTCTCTGTAAAGGCTGCAACGTTTTTGGGTGGATTACCGAAGCTCCGTAAAATGCCAATTCTATGGCTTCCCGATATGAGATTCGGTCCAACAATTGAGTCTGCTCAAAGTTCCTTGGGTCGGCATTCAATACCCCGGGAACATCTTTCCAAATGGTTACAGATTCTGCATTCAGACAATAGGCCAAAATAGCTGCCGTATAATCCGAACCCTCTCTTCCCAAGGTAGTGGTAAAGTTGTTTTCATCACTGCCCAAAAAGCCTTGGGTTATGTTGAGCTTGGACATATCCACCTGCTTGGAAACTTCATCCTGGGTGCGGTCCCAATTTACCTTGGCATCCCTATAATTGTTGTCTGTCTTGATTAAACTACGGACATCCAACCAAGAATTGGTCAACCCTACTTCATTAAGATATTCACTAATTATTGTGGTAGAAACCAATTCTCCATATCCTACAACCTGATCATACACAAAAGCATATTTTGGAGATTTGTTCCATGTCAAGAAACCCTTGACCTCATCAAAAAGGAGTTTTACTTTTTCATGTACCGGGTGGTTTGGGTTTTTAAACAAATCAGTTAAAATGGTCTCATGAAAATCTATGACCTCTTGAAAGGCAGGAGTTAAAGTATTTTTATTCTCAAAATAAGCCTTGACCACTTTTTCCATGGCATTGGTCATTTTACCCATGGCCGAGATTACTACTAGAGTATCCTCATATCCCACCTCACTTAAAACCTTTACCACATTCCTGACCGCTTCTGCATCCTTTACCGAAGCGCCCCCAAACTTAAAAACCCTCATTAATTTGTTCTTTCTATGTAATTTTCAATTCCTTGTTCATCTAACTGTACCACATCCCAATCTCTCATCACTCTAGCTCCTTTGCTCTCATAAAAGTTTATTGCTGGCTCGTTCCAGTCCAGTACTTCCCAACAAATTCTTCGAACTCCCAAACTATGACCGTACTTTACCACTTCGTCCAAAAGTGCAGAGCCTATTCCACTCCCTCGCATTTTTTCGGAAACGATTAAATCCTCTAAATGTATAACGGGTCCTTTCCAAGTAGAATATCTTGGGTACACCAAAGCGATTCCCAATATTTCTCCTGCAAATTCCGCTACAAAGCAATGGAACATTTTGTTCTTACCAAAGCCATCCCTTTCCAAATCCTCTTTGGTGACTTCAACGGCATCCGGTTCCTTTTCAAAATCTGCCAATTCTTGGATGAGCCCCAAAACTTGACCCATATCTTCTTTTTTGGCCTCTCTGATTGAAAAATCCATATTGTTAGAAATAAAACTCAAAGTTATAAATATCTAAAACTTTCCCTCAACGAAATCGATATAGTATCACAAAATGAACGATATTTGTCGCCAAATAAAACACGCTACCATGTTTGACCTCCAGCATAAGACCCTGGGAGAATTTATAATTGCCAATCAAGACTCTTTTCAATACACCTCTGGTGAACTTTCACGACTCCTCAACGGATTGAGGCTGGCTGCAAAAGTTGTCAACCACGAGGTAAACAAAGCGGGGCTGGTAGACATCTTAGGTGGTGCGGGCGACACAAACATTCAAGGTGAGAACCAGCAAAAACTGGATGTTCTGGCCAATGAAAAGTTTATTCAAACCCTAAAAAACAGAGAAATTGTCTGCGGTATTGCTTCCGAAGAAGAAGACGATTTTATTGCCATCAACAGCAAAGATGAAAACCATCAAAATAAATATGTGGTTTTGATCGATCCTTTAGATGGTTCATCAAATATTGATGTAAATGTGTCTGTAGGTACCATTTTTTCCATTTATAGGCGAATAACTCCTGTCGGTACCCCGGTAACAATGGAAGATTTTCTACAGCCCGGCAAAAACCAAATTGCGGCCGGATATATAATTTATGGCACCTCCACCATGCTTGTTTATACCACGGGAGATGGTGTAAATGGTTTTACATTGAATCCTGCCCTAGGAACATTTTACCTTTCCCACCCCAATATGGAATTTCCTGAAACAGGAAAAATCTATTCGGTCAATGAAGGAAACTACATCCATTTTCCGCAAGGGGTGAAAGATTATATCAAATACTGTCAGAAAGAAGAGGGAGACAGGCCCTACACTTCGCGTTATATAGGTTCCTTGGTGTCCGATTTCCACCGAAATATGATCAAAGGTGGAATTTACATGTACCCCAAGAGCAGTATGGCGCATAACGGCAAGCTTCGTCTTTTGTACGAATGCAACCCCATGGCTTTCCTGGCGGAACAGGCCAATGGAAAGGCAAGTGATGGATTCCAACGCATTATGGATATCCAACCTTCAGAACTTCATGAAAGGGTTCCTTTCTTCTGTGGAAGTAAAAAGATGGTAGAAAAGGCCGAAGAATTTATGGCCAAATACTAGATTATTTTTCCATGAGGAATTGGTAATCCTCAAAATCTATTCTTCCAGTAAAAATTGCAATGGATTTTTCTACGATCAGTTTTGCTTTGCTGGGGGAATACCCTAGTCCAATAGCATACTTGACAATGAGTCCAACCTGCTCTTGATCCACAACATTGTCTGCAAAAGCGATTTCAAAGAAATCGAACAACCTCCTCAGTCTTTTTTCACCACTATGAGGTGTTTCAATAGGATATTTATTTTCCTTTTTCATCACCTCTTTGTACTCTGCATCCGTGATGTTCAATCTAAAGGCAAATTTGTCCAAAGCGGTTTTTTCCTCATCGGTAATTACACCATCCGCTGCGGCCAAACTGGCCAAAGTTGCAAAATGCGCAAGGTTTTTCCGTTGTTCGCCGTGTTCGTATAAATCTAAAATTGGCATACTTCAATTTTTGTGGCACAAATATATATCTTATCATAGAAAGGTAGGCATATTTACCCCCAAAAGAAATTTGTATTTTCATTTGATTTTGAAACCCAAAAAATTGCAAACTGCAAGACTCTGAACTTTTTAATATTGCCTATAATTGGTTCAACCAACAAGGATGGAAGCCATTTCCTTTTCAAGAACAGACCTGGAAAGCTTTTTTGGATGGCAAACATGGACTCTTGAATGCCCCCACCGGAAGCGGAAAAACTTACGCACTTTGGTTTCCCATTGTGCTGAACTACATTAAAACCCATCCCAATTACAAAACCAAGCACAAAAAGGGACTTAAAGCGATTTGGATAACACCATTAAGGGCACTCTCGCAAGAAATTAAACAATCTGCCGAGCGGATTACCCAGGACTTGGAGACCCAAATGACGGTAGGAATCAGAACCGGAGATACCCCAAACAAGGAACGAGCAAGACAAAAAGCGGCTATGCCCGACTTGTTGATCACCACTCCTGAAAGTCTTCAACTCCTACTTTCATCAAAAGGATATGAAAAGACCTTTAAAGATTGTTCGGCAATCGTTGTTGATGAGTGGCACGAGCTGTTGGGTACCAAACGCGGGGTTCAAATGGAACTGGGTCTATCTAGGTTAAAGACCATTTGTGCCAACCTTCGAATTTGGGGCATCTCTGCGACCATCGGTAATTTAGAACAGGCCAGACAAGTATTGTTGGGGCCTTCTTCGGGCCATCTGAAAAATTCAACATTGATCAAGGCCAATCTCAACAAAAAAATTACGGTCAAAAGTATCATTCCAGAGAAAATGGAAACCTTCCCCTGGAGAGGGCATTTGGGATTGCATCTTTTAAATGAGGTGGTCCCTATCATCCGAAAAAGCAAAACCACACTGCTTTTCACCAACACCCGAAGCCAATGCGAAATTTGGTTTCAAAAAATCTTGGAAAAATACCCTGAGTTTGCAGGAGAAATGGCCATGCACCATGGCAGCATCAATAAGGAAACCAGGCTTTGGGTGGAACAGGCCATTCGAAACGAAAGTCTAAAAGCAGTTGTGTGCACATCGAGCCTTGATCTGGGTGTAGACTTTGCGCCTGTGGAAACCGTCATCCAAATTGGAGGCCCCAAGGGTGTTGCCCGTTTTCTTCAAAGGGCAGGACGTAGCGGTCACAGGCCTGGAGAGGAAAGTGTTATTTATTTTTTGCCCACCCATGCCATAGAATTGGTGGAAGCCGCTGCAATGCAAAAAGCTGTATTGGATAGTGCCGTGGAAGACCGAATACCGTATTTGAACAGCTTTGATGTTCTTATCCAGTATCTGACCACTTTGGCTGTTTCCGATGGATTTTATCCTAAGGAAATATATCCTGAAATCAAACAAACATTTTGCTACCAGGGCATTGATGAGGAACAGTGGCAATGGCTGTTAAATTTTTTGGTGATGGGAAGTCAAAGTCTAAAAAGCTATGATGAGTACAAAAAAGTGGAGCTGGAAGAAGATGGAAAGTTCAAGGTAAATAGCAGGGCCGTTGCCATGAGGCACCGATTTCAGATTGGAACCATTGTGGGAGATGCAACCATATCAGTTCGCTATCAAAAGGGAGGGTATATTGGCACCATTGAGGAATACTTTATTTCCAAATTGAGTCCGGGAGATGTATTCACCTTCGCAGGAAGGAATTTGGAATTCATCCGAATCAAGGGAATGTCCGCCCATGTCAGAAATTCATCTAAACGCACCAACAAAGTACCCAGCTGGATGGGTGGGCGGTTAAGTTTTTCAGCAAAGATGTCGGAACTGTTACGGCAAGAATTGTATACCGCAGAGTTGCCATTTTCCAAACAGTCTATTGAAATTCAGTCCTTAGCGCCCATGTTTGCCAAGCAACGTGAAGAAAGCATGGTGCCCCAACCTCATCAATTCTTGATAGAGACTTTTAAGACCAGCGATGGTTATCACCACATATTTTATCCCTTTGAGGGCAGGGCCATTCATGAAGGAATGAGCAGCCTGCTAGCCTACCGAATCAGTTTATTGACGCCCATCACCTGTTCCCTGGCCTTCAACGACTACGGTTTTGAATTACTATCGGACAAACCCCTGGACATTCAGGAAATCCTGGACAATAATTTGTTTACAAGCGAATACATGCTTTCCGATCTTCAAAAAAGCCTAAACTCCAACGAAATGGCCAGACGTAAGTTTCGGGATATTGCGGTCATTAGTGGCATGGTGTTCACGGGTTATCCAGAAAAAGGAGTGAAGATGAAGCACCTGCAAAGCAGTTCAGAGCTTTTGTTTGATGTTTTTAGGGATTTTGAGGATGATAACCTGCTCTATCAACAAGCCTATACCGAAACATTTGAACATCAACTTGAAGAAGGCCGATTACGATTGGCTTTGGAACGCATAGCTGAGCAAGAAATCGTTTGGAAACAATGCCAACGACCCACTCCATTTTCATTTCCCATTATCACAGATAGATTACGGGAAAAACTATCCAATGAAAAATTGGCAGATCGTATTAAACGAATGACCAAAATCCTAACGAGATAGGAGAATCAACCTTCCAAACAACCTCGATTAACCACTTAATCAACAAGGGTCATTTCGTTCAGGGTAAAGTCTTCAACGGCTCCCTCAACTGCTTCCATGTATTGGGCCAGATGGGCAGCGTCCATGTGTTTTTGCCAAAGTTCCCGTGAGGTCCAGTTTTCATAGAAAAGAAAAAGGTTCTCATTTTCATTGTCCTGATGAAGGTCATAATTGATGCACCCTTCCTCTTTGAGAGTCGGTTCAATAAGTTTAACCAATTCGCTCTTTACCAATTCCTTTTTCTCTGGTTTGGCCAAAATTCGAGCAACAATAGTCAGCTTTTTGGTTTCCATAAAATATATTTTATAAAGTTGTGATCACTTCATTTAAAGGTCTCCTTGATTTCGGATTCTTTGACGGTTGATTGAAGTCATCTGCTTCTCTGTATCCAATGGCAACTCCAACCAGGGCATGATAATCCTTTGAGCCCAATATTTCATCATATTTTTCAGGTTCAATACCTTCCATAGGTGTGGCATCTATTCCCATTGCCGCACAAGCTGAAAGGAAAACCCCCAACGCCAAATAAGTTTGGCTACTGAACCAGGATTTAACCTGATTTTCAGGTTGAGGCTTTAAAAATTGCTTGTAATATCCTACCGCACCTTCTGGCAGGTTTTCCTCAATCTGTTTTTCAAACAATTCAATATTGTCTATTCTGCTGAACACCACTAAAGTGTCACAATCAAGCACCTTGGGTTCGTTAAAGAAAGAAGCTTTTGCCAGAGCTTCTTTTTTTTCAGAATCCCTTACAAAAGTAAACTTCCAGGGCTGACTATTGATGGAAGATGGGCTTAATCTTACTATTTCCTTTAGTTCCTCAATTTTTTTGGAATCTATTCTTTTGGAAGCGTCATACTTTTTTGTGGTATAGCGCTCTTGCATTGTGTTGATGAAACTCATATTTTTGAACTATAAAAATTATAGTTACAAAACTATATAGGGTATTGCAGTTGTGCAATAACGGTCTAAAAGGATAGTAGCATTTTTAATCTGATCTTAGTACATGTACACCATAAAAGGCAAAACATATCCCTGTTGTACCAGTGTTACCATGGGAATCATTGGGGGCAAATGGAAATCCGTAATTCTGTTCTATTTAATTGATGGTCCTTTGAGATACAACGAGTTGAAAAAATGTATCAACGGAGTCACGGAAAGAACACTGAGTCTCCAACTTAAAGGTCTTGAAGAAGACGGTGTAATCCGAAGAAAGGTATACACTACCAAACCTCCATTAAAGGTGGAGTATTCCTTAACTGATTTTGGAAAAACACTGGTCCCGCTATTGAAATCCATAGCAGATTGGGGTGATTTTGTAGTGGAGAACTACGCCGAAAAATAATATCAAACCTATCTTTAGGCTTTAAAAGCCAAATGACCCATTCCATAAAAATATTGGACCAAAATTTTGTGCTCCACCCTTTGGGTGGCGTTTTTTGGATTGATAGATCACTGTTGCTGATCAGCGATGTGCACTTGGGCAAAGTGAACCACTTTAGAAAATTTGGAGCGGCTGTTCCCAGAAAGGCTATTCACAAAAATTTTGTTCTACTCGATAAAATCGTAGCTGATTTTGAGCCTTTTCAAATCTGTTTTTTAGGAGACCTTTTCCATTCTTCGCTCAACAAGGAGTGGGACCTGTTTGAAAATTGGGTTGCCAAGACCCCTGCAGAGATTATTTTGGTTTCCGGAAACCATGACATCATTTCTCCAGAAAAATACAAGCAATTGCATATTGAAATCTTTCCGGAAATGGTCATCGACGATTTTTTGCTTACGCACCATCCCGAACAACGCAAGGGTCATTTTACTTTCTGCGGGCATATTCACCCAGCAGTTAAATTGCGAGGCTTTGGTAGGCAGAGATTAAGACTTCCCTGTTTTTTTAAGAGCAAGAACCAGATGATCTTGCCCGCCTTTGGCGAATTTACCGGAACCCATACCCTCCAACCCAACAAAGAAGATGAAATCTTTGCCATTGTAGAGGACAGTGTGGTAAAAGTTTAGATGTGCCACGTTCCTCCTAAACGACATTAGAATCGTCATTCCGTGCTTGACACGGAATCTCATCACAATAAATGAGATGCTGAAACAAGTTCAGCATGACGGTACAGTAATAAATCATTTTGACAGAGCGAAGCAACGAGAAATCTGAAAAAATACTTTCTCTAAAAAGGATTCAGCTTATATTTGCCGCAAAGTTTTTGGATTGACCCAAACATCAATTTCCCAACTTTTTGAACAGTCTCCGCAACTTCGGAAACTGGGGGATACTATTGCCCATTTTCAAAATTCCACTGATAGCCAAAATCAAAAAATCAATGCAAAAGGGCTAGTTGGATCCTCTCTTTCCTTTGTTTTTTCCCATCTTTTTAAATCGATGGAACTGCCATTTCTTTTGATTTTAAATGACAAGGAAGAAGCCGCTTATTACTTAAATGACCTGGAGCAATTGATAGGAGAAAAAGATGTGCTCTTTTATCCTGGAAGCTATCGAAGGCCTTATCAAATTGAAGAGACGGACAATGCCAACGTGCTGCTTCGGGCCGAAGTGCTCAACCGTATCAATTCCAGAAGGAAACCAGCGGTCATTGTCACCTATCCTGATGCACTTTTTGAAAAAGTGGTCACCCGAAAGGAACTGGACAAGAACACTCTTAAAATTAAATTGGAGGATACGCTTTCCTTGGATTTTTTAAACGAAGTGCTTTTTGAATATCAGTTTAAAAGGGTGGATTTTGTGACCGAACCAGGTGAGTTTTCGGTCAGAGGAGGGATTGTTGATGTCTTTTCGTTTTCACATGACGAACCCTACCGTATCGAGTTTTTTGGGGACGAAGTGGACAGCATCCGAACCTTTGATGTGGAGACCCAGCTGTCTACGGAAAAAGTGAAAAAAATCACTATTATCCCTAATGTGGAGAACAAGTTTTTGCAGGAAACCCGGGAAAGCTTCCTAAAATACATCGCCTCCAAAACTGTCATTTTCTCCAAAAATTTGGACTTGGTCTATAATCGAATCGATTCCAATTTTGAAAAGGCCAAGGAAAGTTTCGCAAAACTCAGCACAGAGGTAAAACATGCAGAGCCCAAAGAGCTTTTTGTAGATTCCGACCTCTTAAAACAACAATTACAGCAGTTTTTGAGCATCGAGATCGGTGCTTCTTCGGGTGAGGCCCAGAAAAAAGTTCAGGGTGACGAAATTATATTTCGAACCAAGCCCCAACCTGCCTTCAACAAAAAATTTGACCTGCTCATTGCCAACCTTAATGAAAATCAAGAGGCAGGTTTTACCAACTACATTTTCTGTTCTACCGAACAACAGGCCAAACGTTTTCACGACATCTTTGATGAGGTAGATGAAACCGTACATTACCAAACTCTTGTTTTTCCACTCTATCAGGGATTTGTGGACCATGATTTAAAATTGGCCTGCTATACGGACCATCAAATCTTTGAACGATATCATAAGTTCCACCTCAAGAATGGGTATGCCAAAAAACAGGCAATTACACTCAAGGAACTCAACAAATTGGAGATTGGTGACTATGTCACCCACATTGATCACGGTATAGGAAAGTTTGGTGGACTTCAAAAAATTGATGTAGAAGGCAAAAAGCAAGAAGCCATCAAACTTGTTTATGGCGACCGGGATATTCTATATGTGAGTATTCATTCCTTGCATAAAATTTCCAAGTATAACGGAAAGGACGGTGCTCCGCCCAAAATCTACAAATTGGGTTCCGCGGCCTGGAAAAAATTAAAGCAAAAGACCAAGAGTAGGGTCAAGAAAATTGCTTTTGACCTGATCAAGGTCTATGCAAAGCGCCGACTGGAAAAAGGATTTCAATACGACCCGGACAGCTATTTGCAACATGAACTGGAGGCTTCCTTTTTATACGAAGACACTCCCGATCAGGGTAAAGCAACCGCAGATGTCAAAAAGGACATGGAGAGTGAGCGTCCTATGGACCGGTTGATCTGCGGGGATGTAGGCTTTGGAAAAACCGAGGTCGCAATCCGTGCTGCCTTTAAGGCTGTAGACAATGGGAAGCAGGTAGCCATTTTGGTGCCCACCACCATTTTGGCCTTTCAGCACAACAATACTTTTAAGAAACGACTGGGTGAGCTTCCCGTAACCGTGGATTACCTCAACCGTTTTAGGACAACCAAGGAAAAACGGGACATTCTGGAACGCTTGGCCGCAGGAAAAATCGATATCATCATCGGGACGCACCAATTGGTGAACAAAAATGTGCAGTTCAAGGATTTGGGGTTGCTCATTGTGGATGAAGAGCAAAAATTTGGCGTGTCCGTAAAGGACAAGTTAAAGTCCATCAAGGAAAATGTGGATGTGCTCACGCTGACCGCTACGCCCATTCCCAGAACGCTTCAGTTTAGCTTGATGGCGGCGCGTGACCTTTCGGTAATCAATACCCCACCCCCAAACCGTTATCCTATTGAAAGCAGGGTCATCAGATTCAATGAAGAAATTATTCGGGATGCGGTTTCCTATGAAATACAAAGAGGCGGACAGGTATTTTTTATCAATAACCGTATTGAGAACATCAAGGAAGTTGCAGGTATGATCCAACGTCTGGTCCCCGATGCCAAAATTGGTATCGGTCATGGGCAGATGGAGGGCAAAAAATTGGAGCAATTGATGCTTGCCTTTATGAACGGAGAGTTTGATGTGCTCGTTTCCACTACGATTGTGGAGAGTGGCCTGGATGTCACCAATGCCAATACCATTTTCATCAACAATGCCAATAATTTTGGGTTGAGCGACTTGCACCAGATGCGTGGTCGCGTTGGGCGAAGTAACAAAAAGGCATTCTGTTTCTTCATCACCCCACCATATGAGGTAATGACCCCGGATGCCCGAAAACGAATTGAGGCCTTGGAGCAGTTTACCGAACTGGGCAGTGGTTTCAATATTGCCATGAAGGATTTAGAGATTCGTGGTGCGGGAGACCTGTTGGGAGGAGAACAAAGCGGATTCATCAATGAAATTGGTTTTGAGACCTACCAGAAAATATTGTCCGAAGCTATTGAGGAACTCAAGGAAAATGAATTCAAAGAACTTTACGAAGAAGTGGAGGGCAGCCACGAAAAAACCTATGTAAAGGATCTTCAGTTGGATACAGATTTTGAGTTGTTGTTCCCCGATGATTATATCAACAATATTACGGAACGACTTAATCTGTATACCCAACTCAACCAAGTTGAGGATGAAGAAGGACTGCAAAAATTTGAAGCACAATTGGTGGACCGGTTCGGGGAATTACCTGAACAGGCCGTGGACTTGTTAAACTCTGTGCGAATCAAATGGATCGCTGCCCACATAGGTCTGGAAAAAGTGGTGCTGAAAAAGAATAAGTTTTTGGGGTATTTTATTGCCGACCAACAATCCGATTTTTACCAAAGTCCCGTCTTCACCCAGATATTGAACTATGTTCAAACCCATCCCAAAACCTGTCAACTAAAAGAAAAACAAACCCGAAATGGGTTGCGTTTGTTGCTGGTGTTTGATGGGGTGACAAGTGTGGAGAAGGCCTTGAGGGTTTTGGGGCCCTTAAACCTCCAAAGCGATTCTATTCCCTCTTGAATATAGATTTGTTCACATTTTCTCCCGTACCAACGAAGCAATCTTAAAGAGCAGTACCATCTCCAAAATTACCGTAGGGAAGAACAGGAACAGGGCCAGTGGTGCCAAAACAATGATCAACAAGCAGAAAGACATCAACAACTCTGCTCCGCCAGCGGCAAAGGCTACGGTGCGTAATTTTTTGCCAGCTTTTAATATGGAAATACCAAACAAGACTCCCAACGCACCAAAGGTTACAGCTTCTGCCATAAATACGGCCTCAATACTGAGCGGGTCATTGAAAATGGAGATGATATCGTAGGCGTAGAACACTACTACGGCCGCCATAATCAAGAGTGAGGCAATCTTCATCAGGTAGTTTTTTAGGAGTTTACCGGATATCAAAAAACCATACATGAACAACACATTGAACAGCACCACCAACACCTTTACGGCCATATGGCCCCATTGTCCATAGATGAGTTCGTCTTCCTCCAAACGCATAAAGTCGGCTACTCCTTCAAAAACTGCGGCAATCAAGAACAAGATTCCAGAAATCCAGGCCAAGGTCAATAAAAAGCGAATGGATTTAGCTTCTTTTTGAGGTATGGGACCTATCTTATCCATGCCAACTGTTTCTCCGCTTTCCTGAAGACTTTCGTAATCGTAATCCAAAGCGGACAGTATGGTCTTTATGGTATAACTTCTTGGAGAGACCTCGCCATTTTCAATCCGTTGTAAAGTGCGCACATTAATATTGCAGCGCTCTACCAATTCCTCCTGGGTAAATCCTTTTTGCTTGCGCAATTCGGTAATCTTTAATCCTAGTTCTGGTTGTTTCATAATCTCTACGTTTTGAAAACTAGGACAATGTTACTTTCAAAACCCCTAGCTCCCAAGGAATTATACAGAAATTGACCCGACATTTAGCCGGCATTTACGCCTTAATCCTTTAAAATTCAGCTCTTCAGCCCTAGAATGCCTGGTACACCTGTTTTACAAACTCCCCAATTTTTGAAGGTTCTAACCATCGTGTTACAATAAGCAATCCATTCTTTTGGTCTACAACGATGAAGTTGCCCCCAAAGCCTGCTGCGTAGAAGACATGGTCAGGAACACCTTCCCACTCTCTGGTACCGTCCTTTTGGTTCAGCCACCACATATAGCCATAACTTGCATTGGGAACTGAAGGTTCGGTTGCCTTTGCAATCCATTCTTCACTTATCAATTGTTGGTCTTTCCATTTGCCATTGTTCAGAAATACCATACCAAACCGGGCCATATCTTCGGTGCTGATGAAAATACCTGCCCCCGAATGGCCACCTCCTGTCACGGATTTCATTTTTAATCCGTCGATTACCGTCCATGCGTGATCATACCCATACCAGCGCCAAGTAGTCGATGCACCAATTTTATCCATGAGCTCCTCTTTGAGCACCAAAGGCATAGGTTTGCGCCAAACTTGCGTCAGGGAATAGGCCAGCACGTTCACCCGAACGTCATTGTACTCCATAACGGTTCCGGGTTCGTTGAGTTTTCTGAATTTCCAATCATCCAAACCGCCTTCACGGGGCGGACGGTCTGCCCAGTCCTTTATGCCCCAAAGCTCTCCGGACCAATCGGAATTTTGTTGGAGCAGATGTCCCCAGGTAATTTTGGAATTGTGTTCCCCATTAAATGTGCCATCCCAGACATAACGGGAGACTTTATCATCCACATTTTGAATCAGGCCTTGGTCTTCTGCAAGCCCCGCCACGGTAGAAAGAAAACTTTTGGTCACGCTAAAAGTCATATCCACCCTTTGGGTGTCTCCCCAAGAAGTTAATAGGTGACCGTTCTTCAGAATCATGCCCGCAGGTCCTCCCCTTTTTTTGGTAGGCCCCAAAATTTCGTGAAAAGGTTCTCTTTGGAATCCTTTCAATATGGCCTGACGTAAATCGCGTGGGCCAGAATATTCGTTGTCTTTTGCAAAATCGACCGCAGTGTTCAATTGTTGCGCATCGTATTTGAATTGATTCTTTTCTGCTGCTTTCCAGGCTTGGTTCCGTTCTGGGAAAAAATAGTCTTGGGCGGTAAGTGCCATTGGAGATAAAAGTAATCCTAGAAGCAAAACAATAGAGGGGAAAATACCTTTCATTTAGTTGATGTTTGATTTTGGAAATGAAGGTACTAATTGCAGTTGGATTTTGAAATGGCAATTATTTTCAATGTCATTTCGACAGAGCGAAGCGACGAGAAATCCAGAATTAATTATTTTTAAATATGCTTAATCGCTACTGCGTTTATATTCTCACCAATGTGACCAAAACCACACTCTACATTGGTGTGACCAACGATATTCAAAAAAGATTGTCCCAGCATTATTTTGACAGTAAAAATGCAAAGGAATCCTTTGCTGGAAAATACAATTGCTATTACTTAATTTATTATGAGGGTTTTGAATCCATTGAAACGGCTATCCAAAGGGAAAAAGAATTAAAAAAATGGCGCAGGGAGAAAAAAGAAAAATTGATTTTCTCATTCAATCCTCAGTGGAAGTTTTTGAACAATGAAATTATTTAGATTTCTCACATGCGTTCGAAATGACAATGTAGCTTTAACAAATATCTAGGTGTCCTAAAAGCGCTTCTTTTTAACAAGCTTGCCCTCTTGATCATAGAACCGCCAAGTGCCCACTTGTTCATCGTTTCGGAAACGACCCGTTATTTTTTCTTCACCATTTGAATAATATTCCGTGTAACGTCCATGCTTGAGACCGTCCTTTAAGTCTACCTCAAACCTAATTTTTCCATTGCCGTACTTTTTTGAAAATGACTTGGCGTTCAGATCAGTGGGATAAATGGGTTTTAGATTGAAAATGGCATCGGTTACTTGAGCAGGGACCGCTTTTTTAACTATTGGTGCTGATTGGGGCCTTTCCTCAAATTGGGCATTCTTCTTTACTTCCTCTACATTTTGATAGTTGAGAACCAACCTACTTTCAAATAGGTCATCCTCCGGTGTCAATTGTAATCCTACTTGAGGGAAGCAAATGATAAAGTCTTTGTTTTTCCGAAGCTTTTGTTTGGTGCTGGCATCGGCAAGAGCATACATATTATTGTACAAAACCGGAATATTGCTATAGACAAAAACGCTGGATTCTCGTTCAAAATGGCTATTAAATTCCTTGAAGTCTTCTGAAGCGGAAAGGGTTTCCTTGTTTACAAAATCATCAATTATACTTTTGAGGGTATTAGGGCTGTTGCTGAAAATCACGTAGTCATCTATCAAGGTGAAGTATGGTTTGTCAAACTCTTTAAATCGAGCTCCCAACAGTATTTTGAAGAATCCCTTTATAGAGAGGAAATTGATCTCATGCTCTTTATAATTAACCGCTTTGAACTTTACCGGGGTTTTCTTTTTAATCTGTTTCAATACAAAATCCAAATTGGATTTGGCTTCATCAACATCATTGGATTTTAATACCAAGGCGAGGTCGTTCTTTCCTTTTGAAATGTGGGATTGAACTTGCAGCAACGCAATTTCATCCCCAATCCAACTTACAAAGTTTTCCTTCACATCGATTTTGAGAAATTTTTCCACTTTCTCAATACCATCTTGATAGCTTTCGAACTGTTTCGGATTCTCTTGCTGAATGGTTTCAAAATTTTTATAGAATTCAGCAAAGCTGTCAAAGCCGTAACTAATGTATAAGGCCGTGCGCTTTGGAGCTATTTTGGGAACAGTTCGTTTGGATGTTCCCGATCTCTGTAAGGCTTCCAGATAGTTTTCGTTGGTAGAGCCAATATTGGTATAACCGTTGGCCGTTAAGGTGCTATTTCCGTCCAAATTCAAATGAAATCCTGAGAACAAAAAGTTTTCGCTCAGTCGTTGCACCCAATCAGAAGGGTTATCAGAAAATCGTCTGAAGTAGTCATCAAAATAATTGTACTGCACATACAACCGGAACAAATCCTCATGTCCCACTTTTTGGTTGACCTCAATAAAATTGAGGTTTCTTCCCAAGACCGGTTCTTGGTATTGATCAATGGAAGCCTCCACCAAAGCATGTGTATAAGATGCAACCAACTGGTTTTTGATAAACGCCAAGTACATGGTCTCTTTCGTCCTTTTATCGTGCACTTCCAAAATCTCATGGGCATGATAGGTACGCTTGCTCAACACATAATTCTCGTTCAACAAGGTGTTCAAATAGGTTTTGAGGAGTTTTAATTTGGCGATACGTTTAAGGTCAAGAACATAAAAAATTCCATACTCCTTCGGGGAAATCATATGAACGGAAATAAAGAGGGACCGTCCATCAAAAAACTTGAACAACTTATGGTTATTATTAAAAATGGTGTCCACCTTTTGAATGTTCTCCGTGAGTTCCGAGAAGTAATCGTTTTTCTGAAGATGGTGCCAGGCTTCACTTTCGCTCACTTTGCCCCAACCATGTACAGGTTCTTCAGATTCAATTACAAAAACAGCATCCTTGGGGATAAGGTATATGGACTGCAGATTGGTTTTTGGGGAAAGAACAAAAATGTAGGCTAAATAACATAGGTAGGCCAACAACAAGGCAAGCATACCATAAAAGAATCTTTTTTTTGTCATTGTTCAAAAAGCGTCTTAAACAATAACGAAAGTGTATGTTTTTTAGTCTATTGACCGCTAGAGCGTCTTTAAATCCTTAATGGTCTTGAAGGCTACATCAACCTGGTCCTCGTTCACCAAAATGGTAAACTCATTGGTAGTTGAAATCACCTCATAGAGCACAATGCCTTCCCAGGCCAAACGCTGAAAGATGAAATAGTAGATTCCAGGAACCGATACATTCTCAGCAGGCAACTTTACCGTAATGGAGGAAAGGCCCTCAGCTTTTTGCGTACAACGTTCGTTCCTAAAATACTTCTCCACGACATGATCCATGACATTGCTTATGACAATATTGATCTCATTGACCCCTCTTGAAGAAGTATAGAAGACATCTTGGTTTGCGTTGACCTCCTCCAATAACCGGGCCTGCTGCTGCAGAATGGTATCCGATGCCAAAAAAGTGTAATCGGTGAGTGAGGACCGCACAGTAATTTCACCAATGTTTTTAAGAACCTTTACAATTCTGTGGGTGGCCCTAAATTCCAAATCGTCCGAAAGCCTTTTGAGCGCCATCACCACTGCTCCATCTTTTACATCCTTGCCCAATTCATCGGAAATTTCCGGTTTAATTTGCCGGGACAATGAAGTCAGGTTGATGATTCCCTGGGCGAGGGCACTTTGTAAAAATGGTTTCTTTTTAATGTAATGTTCTACTACGGCGGATATGGTTTTCATTGGCTTGGTTTTGTACAAAAATAACATATTGTTACAAAACAAACAAATGGTTAGAAATAATAGAAGGCGTTCTCCATATGCTCAACCGTATACTTTTCCTTTTCCTGGATTACTAAAAGTATATCAAACCGCACCTCAAGATCCAAATCATTCTCAAGTACAAATTCATTGGCGGCCAACGTCAAGAGTCTTATTTTCTTTTTGTTTACTGTCTCGGAAATATCTTCAAGAAATCCATGGGTTCTGGATTTTACTTCTACCACACTTAGTATTCCATCCTTTTCTGCAATAATATCTACCTCTGCATACTGAAATCTGTAGTTCCTAGCGCGGATATTGTAGCCCTTATCTATTAAAAAATCAGCAGCAATCTGCTCTCCACGCTTTCCAAATTCATTGTGTTTCCCCATTTACTTCGAAAAATATTAAAAAAATTGTGCAGTTCATCGAAAAATTGTGCAGTTCAAGGGTAAAACTGCGTTAAGATTGTAATTTGTTGGCCGAATCGAACCACGCCCAACGTTAACTAAACATATAGTTGCCCCAAAACTATGTACCTAATTAACGCCAGACATTGCTATGGAGTACTTCATTAATTGTAATTCCTCAACGTTGGCGCCGTACACTACTCCATTGGATGAAGTACGTGCTGCCCATTTGTACCGGAGGCTAGGTTTTAGTGCCTCAGTACAGACCATAAATGCTGCTGTTGGACAGACCGTAGGGACCCTTGTTGACAACTTGGTGGACCAGGCTCTGGCAGCTCCTCCCATTCCGCCTCCAACGTGGGCCGATTGGACCGATGCCGATTATCCCGACGATGATGATTTAGCCGGACAACTAAGAAGAGCCCAACGGGAAGAATTTGCCATTGCATATGGCAACGCCCTTTTGGATAACGACCTCAGAGATCGCTTGAGCTTCTTTTGGCACAATCACTTTGTAACGGAGATTGATGTTTACAATTGTAATTCCTTTTTATATCATTACATCAACTGCCTTCAACGAAATGCACTGGGCAACTTTAAGACCTTCGTAAGCGAAATTGGTCTAACCAGTGCCATGTTGTACTATTTAGATGGTGTACGTAACAGAGGTAACAATCCAAATGAAAACTATGCTCGGGAATTATACGAGTTGTTCACTTTAGGTGAAGGTAACAACTATACCGAGGAAGACATCATAGAAACGGCCAAAGCTCTTTCCGGTTATACTGAAAGAGGAGAAGAAGGATGTACACAAGTAGCTTTTAATACCGAAGATTTCAATACTGAGAACAAAACCATTTTTGGTCAGACAGGAAATTGGGGATATGATGATGTCCATGATATCCTTTTTAACGAAAGACCAAACGAAATAGGATGGTTCATCTGTAAGAAACTGTACGAATATTTTGTTCATCCAGACTCTACCGGAGATGACGGAAATGGTATTGCCCCACAAATAATTGACGGTCTTGCCCAGACCTTTGTAGCCAATAATTTTGAGCTAGCACCTGTATTGCGTCAATTGTTTAAAAGCCAGCACTTTTTTGATGACACTGCAATAGGGGTAATCATAAAAAGTCCTTTCGATCTATACCTTCATTTATACAAGGAAACCGGGTTTACTTATGATGACGGTACGGTAATGAACATTGTGGATGCCTGCAGCATGATAGGCCAAACTATGTTTGACCCCTTTGATGTAGCCGGTTGGCAACGAGATAGACAATGGATCAACACCAATTTTATCATTGGTCGTTGGCTGACAAGCGAAGTGTTCTTAGAGCGCTCGTTTCAGTCAGATGCTGAGCAGTTCAGAACTTTTGGTATTGCCGCTGTTGGTGCCGGAGGAGCTTCGGAAAGCGACCCCGCGGTTGTGACCAGGGCCATTGTAGACCAGCTTACACCTAAAGGTCTACTCACAGACCCAGACTATGATAGAGCTATTACGGTTTTTAGGGAACCCTATGAAGATACCGGAACTTACGAGACCAATAGCTGGAATATGACATTGCCAGATGCCAATATCCAGGTATATCTATTACTTCTTCATCTGGTCAGAGAACCCGAATTTCAACTAAAATAACCCTACAACCATGTGCGATACTCATCATAATCACGATACAACCCCACACAAAGGCTTAGAACACGAAGGCCACGATTTAGAACACAAAAACTGGAGCAGGCGTTCCTTTATCCAAGCTTTGGGAATAGCCGGATCAGGTTCCATGTTCCTGGGAAGCAACTTAATATCCGCTTCAGCGCCATCACCATTAACGGCTGCAGTTGCAGCTGCCGAAACTGACAATATTTTGGTATTGATCAGACTCTCTGGTGGTAACGACGGATTAAGTACTGTAATCCCGATTCAACAATACGATTCTTATGCTAATGCAAGGCCCAACATTTACATTCCCGAAAGTAAAGTCCTAAAACTTACCGATGATTTTGGAATTCCGACCTACATGGGTTCACTGGAACCCCTTTGGGGAGAAGGACAGTTTAAAGCTGTTCATGGTGTAGGATACGATAACCAAAGTCTATCCCATTTTACCGGGTCCGATATTTTTGCCAACACCGATTTGACAACCACAGGTTTTTCCGGGTTGAACACAGGTTGGATGGGAAGGCACTTTGAAGACCTTTATCCAGACTATTTGATCAACCCACCTGAAGCTCCTGCTGCTATTCAAATAGGAAGTTTGGCCAATTTAGTTTTCCAAGGCGAAGAGACCAATTACGCCTTCGTGACCAACAATGTGGATCAATTGGAGCAAATTGCCCAAACCGGTTCCTTTTATGAAATTGAGAATGCTCCTTTTGATGACTGTATGTACGGTGATCAGCTGAGATTTTTAAGAGGAGTTGCCAATACCACTTATGAATATGCCGGCAAAATTCATGAAGCCTACGAGCGTGGCGATGCCCTAAGGTGTGTAGAATATCAGGATAATGGTTTCGCAAGGCAATTGTCCCTTTTGGCCAAATTGATCAAAGGAGGTCTTGGAACTAAAGTTTATATGATTTCCATGGGCGGGTTTGATACCCACGGTAACCAACCTCTTGCCCATGAACGTTTAATGTCCAATCTGTCCATCGCCGTAAACAACTTCTATGAAGATTTGGCCTGTACAGAACAAGATGATAAGGTATTGAGTATGACCTTCTCAGAATTTGGACGAAGGATTTTTGAAAATGGTTCTAACGGAACGGACCACGGGAAAGCGGCTCCTACCCTTTTCTTTGGTTCCGGTTTGAGTGGAAGTGCCTTTGTAGGTGACCACCCTTCTTTGGATAGTCCAAACAGCCGAGGTAACCTAGAGTACACCATGGATTTTAGAAATCTATATGGTACCGTTCTGGCAGAATGGTTATGTGTACCTAGGGCTTCTGTAGAACAACATTTGTTAGGATATCAGTATCAGGCAATAGACCTTGGGTTCAACTGTAGCGGTGAAACCTTTGACGATATTGCCATGGATAACGATCCACCGACTTTACCGGACACTCCACCTAGCCCTGATGGTACTGATCCAGACCCAGAACTGTTGAATACCATTGTACATACCCCATACTATCCAACAGAACGTGCACCTCACATTCATTTGGAAATGCCTTTTGCGGCCCATGTGGATATTGAACTGTTCAATATTTTGGGACAAAAAGTGGGTACCGTTTTCAATGAAATGATGTTGGAAGGTTCTGCCGAAATCAATATTCGGGAGCGTATGCGCGATAGCTTGTCCACCGGAAAATACATATATAGAATTTCCGTTGGTGACCAGAGAATGAGTAAATCCGTGATGATCATGTAATCAGGACCAAAATACATATTCCAGAAATCCTCCGATAGGGCATCCCCCACCCCAATTTTGGGCTGCACTATTCGGAGGTTTCCTTTTTTTGGAATACCCCTTAAGGCTTTGCGTAAAATCAGTATTTTTGGTGCCTAATTAAACTTTTCATGGCCCAGACCAAAACGCCTTCAAGATATACCATTACCGCAGCCCTACCCTATACCAACGGTCCTATTCATATAGGGCATTTGGCCGGTGTTTACGTTCCTGCTGACATTTATTCGCGCTACCTGCGTCTAAAAGGGCATGATGTGGCTTTTATCTGCGGAAGTGATGAACATGGGGTAGCGATTCCCATGAAGGCCAAAAAGGAAGGGGTCTCTCCAAAGGAAATTATCGACAAATACCACGGCATCATCAAAAAATCCTTTGAAGATTTCGGTATCACCTTTGACAACTACTCAAGGACTTCAGCGGAAGTCCATCATAAGACCGCTTCGGATTTCTTCCAAAAGCTTTACGATCAGAACGATTTTATTGAAGAAGAAACCGAACAATTATACGACGAAGAAGCCCAACAATTCTTGGCAGATCGTTTTGTGGTAGGAACCTGTCCCCGTTGTGGTCATGAAGAAGCCTATGGGGATCAATGTGAAAATTGTGGGTCCTCTTTGAACGCCACAGACCTCATCAATCCTAAATCTACGATTACTGGAGGCGTTCCTACGCTAAAGAAGACCAAACATTGGTTTTTACCTTTAGATCGATATGAAGGCTTCTTGAAAGAGTGGATTCTGGAAGGCCACAAAAACGATTGGAAACCTAATGTATATGGACAGTGCAAATCATGGATTGACGATGGACTAAAACCGCGTGCGGTTACCCGTGATTTGGATTGGGGAATCCCCGTTCCTGTTGAAGGTGGTGAAGGCAAAGTACTCTACGTTTGGTTTGATGCCCCTATCGGCTACATTTCCTCTACCAAGGAATGGGCAGAACGCGAAGGAATAGACTGGGAACCCTATTGGAAGGACAAAGACACCAAATTGCTCCATTTTATCGGCAAGGACAATATTGTTTTCCACTGCATTATTTTCCCCAGCATGCTCAAAGCACATGGAGATTTTGTTCTGCCGGAAAATGTTCCTGCCAATGAATTTTTAAACTTGGAGGGCAACAAACTTTCCACTTCAAAGAATTGGGCCGTGTGGTTGCACGAATATCTGGAAGAATTTCCCGACATGCAGGACGTGCTCCGTTACGCATTGACCGCCAATGCGCCTGAGACCAAGGACAATGACTTTACCTGGAAAGATTTCCAGGCACGGAACAACAATGAGTTGGTTGCTATTTTTGGCAATTTTGTAAACCGTGTGGCAGTACTGACCCATAAATACTACGGTGGGATTGTTCCCTCTCCTAATGAGCTTCAAAAAGTGGATACGGAAACCTTGGAAGCCCTAAAGGGCTTTCCAGAAATTCTATCTAATTCATTGGATAGGTATCGTTTCCGTGAAGCAAGCCAGGAGTTGATGAATTTGGCGCGATTGGGCAACAAATACTTGGCAGATGAAGAGCCATGGAAATTGATAAAAACTGATGAGGAACGGGTAAAAACCGTTATGTATGTAGCCCTTCAGATTGCCACTGGACTAGCCATATTAAGTGAACCGTTTTTGCCATTCACTTCCAAGAAACTAAAATCCATTCTTAATGTCATTTCGAACGAGAGTGAGAAATCTTTAGGTTGGGAAGATGTCAATTCCGATAAAACGCTATTAGCTTCCAATCACCAGATCAACAAAAGTGAGTTGTTGTTCCGAAAGATTGAGGACAAGGAAATTCAACAACAACTGGACAAACTGGAAGCCACCAAAAAAGTAAATGCACAAATGGAAAAAGAGGTCGAACCACAAAAAGACACCATCACTTTTGACGATTTCACTAAGCTCGACATGCGTGTGGGCACCATTGTGGAAGCCGAAAAAATGCCCAAGGCCAACAAGCTCTTGGTCTTAAAAGTAGATACCGGATTGGATACACGCACCATTGTTTCAGGTATTGCGGAAAGCTTTAAGCCAGAAGATATTGTGGGCAAAAAAGTAACGATATTGGTGAATCTGGCTCCAAGAAAACTTAGAGGAGTGGAAAGTGAAGGCATGATTTTAATGACCGAAAATCAAGAAGGAAAACTGGTCTTTGTAAATCCGGATGAAGATGGTGTTGGGAGTGGAGAAACTATTAATTAGGCTTATGCGTTCCTTCCATCTAATACTTTCATTTTTTATTCTTCAAATTTGTCTTTCACAAGAGATAGTTAATAAAATTGATTTGAACTTAGGCTTCCCCGATTTAAAGGAAACAATGTCTGTGATAGATGATTTAGGGCAACCAAACATTTTTTTTGTCGATAGTAAGGAAATCGCTCGAGTCATCTTTAAAAATGACGGAGGGAAAGAGGAGCAGATTTTTCCAAAACCCCCAGAAACCTTTCCAAGAATTCATGGATACAATCTTGGTTCTGATAATAGTCTCAATTTGTATTTTTCAAATTATCGCGGAGATGGCTTTTTTTTGATGTCCATAAAAGAAGGGGAGGAACTTTTTGCCAAACAATTCAGTTTGAATTTTGAAAGTCATGAAAGATTTCTTTCTACTGTAAATTTCCAAAACCGATTCTATCTATTGACTTATCTTAATGGAGAATCAATTATCAAAATATACTCCTTTGAAAAAGATGGACATACTGTACTGACGCATGACTTGTCCAATTTCTCATTTTACAATTCAAATAATAATTCAACGGTACTGGGGAACTTGTTAAAAAAAGAAGAAACAGAAATCATAGAGGAGGACATCCCTTATTCTATGGAAATAGTTTTCAAAAAAATTAAAATCTATCCCAATAAAGATTATTTAAGGATTTCTCTTGATCATAGGTTACACGGAACACGAATAATAAATTTAAACCTCAATGATTCTGTAAACTCTTCTTTTTTTGTAGAAAATATTGGAGCAAGTGACGCCAAAAAATCCAATTCATTTGTTAATGGAAATAGACTATTTCAACTTTTAGTTTCTCCCGAATTTCTGGTTTTAAGTGTGCATGATCTAGAGACCAGAAAAAAAATCGTTGAACACTCGGTTAAAAAAAATGAAGACTTTTTCTTTAAAAACTCTCCAATACTTCAACAAGGAAATTCTCCCTATTCTTCACCTTTTAAAAATAGCCAAACCAAAATTTCTTCTGCTAAAGAGTTTTTTAGAAAATTATCAAACTCAGAAGTTGGAATTTATGCCTTTGAAAATAGTGGTAAACTAGATATTACTTTGGGTGGCACAAAACAATTTATAGTGACTCCGGGATCAAATGGATTTACTACCGGAGCTTCCTTATCTTCTATAGGAACAACAGTAGCGCCAATATCATGGAGTTATGGTTCCTATACCAGCAGCAGGTCAATTTTCACAAGATTACTTTTTGATAATAAAACGCTAAAACACATAGACAAAAAAAACCA
The DNA here is from genome assembly GCF_003382275.1 of Flagellimonas nanhaiensis. GTDB lineage: Bacteria > Bacteroidota > Bacteroidia > Flavobacteriales > Flavobacteriaceae > Flagellimonas > Flagellimonas nanhaiensis. The sequence goes on along the minus strand of NZ_QTJX01000002.1, from coordinate 1,055,199 downwards.
AAACAATGTATTTGACCGAATTTCGTTAAAGTCCAAATACCTAAAGAATACAGTACTTAAAAAGAAATTAAAATTGGAAACGGTTCTTCGAAAAGAGGATTATTTTCTGTATGGATTCTACAATAAAAAAGAAAAGACGTACTCTTTAATGAAATTTGAAAAATAGCCTTTGCTCAAAATAGCCTGTCATCCCATCTATAAACATCCTTTACCTGAAGGGCACCGGTTTCCCATGATCAAGTACGAGCTATTGCCCCAACAATTGCTCCACGAGGGAACTTGTGCGCCAGAAAACTTTTTTGAGCCTGCATTTCCTAAAGACCAACACATTTTGGCAGCCCATGACCCAAATTACTATCTCGATTTAACAAATCTGGAACTTTCTTCAAGTGCAATCCGAAAAATTGGATTTCCGTTAAGTGAAGAATTGGTGCAGCGGGAACGTATCATAGCCGATGGCACCATAAAAGGTTGCGAATTTGCCCTGGAACATGGTATTGCCATGAACATTGCCGGAGGCACCCATCATGCCTATACCAATCGTGGAGAAGCCTTTTGCATGCTCAACGACCAAGCCATCGGGGCAAGGTATTTGACTAACAAAGGTCTGGCCAAAAACATCTTGATTGTGGACTTGGATGTCCATCAAGGCAATGGTACCGCCGAAATCTTTGAGACCGACCATTCTGTTTTCACCTTTTCCATGCATGGCAAGGGAAATTATCCTTTTAAGAAGGAAACATCGGATTTAGATATTCCCCTAGAAAAGGGAACAACTGACCAAGAATACCTAGCCATTTTAAAAAGAACGCTTCCCCAGCTCTTGGAAAATTTACAGCCCGATTTTATTTTCTATCTCTGTGGTGTGGACATTTTGGCCTCGGATAAACTGGGCACCCTTTCAATGACCCTAGAGGGTTGCAAGGAAAGGGACCGCTATATTCTTCAAACCTGTTTCGACACTAAGATTCCCGTGCAGTGCAGCATGGGAGGTGGCTATTCCCCAGATATCAAGACCATTGTAGAAGCCCATGCCAATACTTTTCGATTGGCACAGGAAATTTATTTCTAATTTTAACGACTTATTTCAAAATCAACCTTATGAAAGCCTTGAAACAGCTTATAATCTTACTTGCAGTGCTTCCGCTTACAGCACAGGAATTGGAAATACAAAAGGAAAAGACCCTGTGGAACGACTTTACCTATGATATGGGCAACATTTTTGGAGGTGTGGGCCATGCCTATTCCAGACCTTTTCACTGGAAAGGAAACGATTGGGCCAATTTTGGCTACGTAACGGGTGGTACGCTTCTACTTTTTACTGTTGATGATGAAATTCAAGATTGGACGAATGGTTTTGATCAGGATGTTCCGGATTTTTTGCTTGATTACGGCCATGAATATGGAAGTCCCGAGAACAATTATATGCTCACTGGAGGTGTTTACTTGGTTGGACTGTTCACTAAAAACGAAAAACTGAGACGTACTGGGGTACTGCTGATTTCTTCGGCCACTGCTGGAGGCTTTTTTCAGCAAGTTAGTAAGCGAATCATAGGAAGGGCAAGACCTAAGAGTGGTGACTCATCCAGTACTTACGATCCCTTTCACCTCGATCGGGTACGAAACTATGATTCTTTTCCCTCCGGACATGCCATGTTGGCCTTCAGTAATGCTTATGCAATTGCCAAACAATTTAAAAGTCCCTGGGTAAAAGCTGGACTCTATACCGTGGGCATGATTCCAGGTCTTGTTCGCGTGATGGACGATTTCCATTGGATTTCAGATGTTGCTTTTAGTACGGCGTTAAGCATCTTCATTGTGGAATCCATAGACAGATATTTAGATTCAAAATACGATGAGAAGTACAACGACACCTCTAAAAAGCTAAGTTGGAACCTGACCTTTGGTCCAAATACGGTGGGAATGGTGCTTCGCTTTTAAGAAGGAGCACTAAACTTTTGGTCATAGTCTAGCTCATTTTGTAATTTTATAAGGCAAAACAGATAAAATATGTTATCAAAGAAACTCGAAAAAGCACTTAACGATCAAATACGCATAGAAGCCGAATCCTCTCAAGTATACCTTTCCATGGCATCATGGGCCGAAGTAAAAGGTCTGGAAGGAATTGCCGGTTTTATGTACAGCCACTCAGATGAGGAACGCATGCACATGCTGAAACTCGTTAAATACGTAAACGAACGAGGCGGACATGCCCAGATTTCGGACCTAAAAGCTCCTAAGATAGATTTTGGTTCTTTTCAAAAGATGTTTGAAGAACTCTATGAACACGAAATCTTTGTTTCCAACAGCATTAACGAACTTGTTCACGTAACCTTGGAAGAAAAGGATTATGCCACCCATAACTTTCTACAGTGGTATGTGGCGGAACAAATTGAAGAAGAGGCTTTGGCAAGAACCATCCTTGATAAAATCAATTTGATTGGCAATGATAAGGGAGGACTCTATCTATTTGACCGCGACGTGCAGCAAATTACGGTGGAAAGTGCCGCTTCGGATATGGCCGGAGAATAATTGTTGATAAATCTTTTATTTAGATTAATTTAAAATAACTACTTTTGACCCATCTGCTTATCCGCAATGGGAAAAAAGAAGAAAGAAAAGAAACAGCACAAGGCCTTGCTCAAAGAATTGTCCTTGACCAATTGCAAGACCAAATGCTGTAAAAAATATAAAAAGAGCGAAAACAAGCGATGCAAGCGCTGTCCTTGTTTTGATTTGCTCAAAAGAGTAGCTTAAAAAAACCGCCTTAAGGCGGTTTTTTATTTCAATTTTCTTTTTCTGGGAATATGTTGTGCTACATTGTCCGTATTATATCCGCCAAGAAATTCTGAATCCGACAAAGACAAATATTCCCTTGCCTTGGCCAAATACAATGAGCTAAAAGAGCAACCGTCGTTGCATTTTTGTAAATGGGACTTATAGGCTTCCTTCTTTCCTTTCATGTAGGCGAGATATGCTGGAAAATTTGCCTTGCCTAAATGCCGCTCAAAATTGCTTTGATCCACCCAATAGTCCAACTCATCCTGACCATTTATGTTTTGAAGCTCTATTTCATAGGCAGCATCTCTATGAGCCAGCTGTTCATAAAACCACAACCCTTGGACATTTCCTTCCTGTTGGGACCAAACAGAGAAGTTTGTTCCGAACATCATTATGACCAAAAGTAATTTTACAGTTTTCATGCCACCATCTTCTACTACATTAGACGTATAAAGCCCTCTTATATAACACTGGCTCTCTTTAAGTTAACGTTAAAAAATAGCTAAAACAAAGAAAGGGGGCAAGCCGCCCCCTTTTGTCGATTATCTGTATGGGGCCTTATTTGCCCAACATCAGCAATTCATTGCATTTTATCTCCGTGATGTACCTCTTTTCGCCCTCCTTGGTCTCGTAAGAGCGGGACATCAGTTTACCCTCAATCATAACCTCTTTTCCTTTGATTAAATAATTTTCCGCAATCTCCGCCAGTTTGCCCCAGGCAACAATACTATGCCATTGGGTATCGGTCACCTTCTCCCCTTCAGCGTTTTTGTATGACTCATTGGTTGCTATGGAAAATTTGGCCAGTTTGCTACCATTTTCCAAGGTTACCATTTCGGGATCATTTCCTAAGTTTCCAATCAACTGTACTTTGTTTCTAAGTGAATTCATGATTTTAATTTTTGCGTTAAACAGTTAATACTATCGAACTCTTATCATTCGACAGGGCAAACTTAAGGGTGGTAAAAATCATAAATCGGTATGTAATCGTTTGCTTTCGTTTGTAAACGAATGTAAATGATTGTATGCAATAACTGTTACTCCTAGATTCTTTTCTGGTTCAGGAGGGTTCAAACGTACTAATCACCCACTAAATCCGTTATAGATAATACCTAACATCTAATCTTACAATTGTCATTAAACAGGTAAAATATTTCTTTATGATCCTTACAATGGTGGCGGCGACCACATTTGTAAGTTGCAGTGATGACGATGACACTACGGTACGTGTACGCGTAAATGGTGTAGCGTTCGACAATGGCGATGACTTTAACGGAGACGTTGATGGTGATTTCACCGGAACAGGAGGAAGTGCTACCAGAACTTTTATGTGGCAGAATAACCTTAGTCGTGCGGATTACAATGCAGATATTACCTCCACGGCTGCCGGGACCTTCAACATTGTGGTCAGAGATATAGACGGCAATGTAGTTCTTGACAGGTCTTTGGAAGGGGCAACCGAACCGGATTCCTTTTCAGGGGTTACCGATTCGGGCGCGTCCGGTATATGGTCAGTGACGATTACGTTGACCAATTTCAACGGAGATGGCAGCTTTTCGCTGAGCGAAGGGAACTAAAACCCTGTTATAATACATTTTAGGCTCGATGGTATATTGAACCTTTTGTACCCTAGGCATGTCCCGTATTGCATGTTGGCGTCTACCCGTTGCTAATCAGTAAGAAAATCCAAGGCCAACTGTATGCCCAAAAATCCACTTTCAATATGGTTTAGGTTATCCAAAGGATAAAAAGTGACCTTCTCGACCTCGTTTTGTTTTTTTAGCTCATTGAAGAACTTTTTGGTAGTGGCGAACGGTACATCTTCATCCTTTATTCCATGAATCAGCAACACCGGGATATCTGTCTCAAAAGGGGTGATGCTGTTTGAAGCAAAATCTTTTCGCATCCAGTGATTTTTATTGCCAAGAAAGTCTTCCAAAAACTTGGGATTCATTAGTGCTCTAATATCCACTGTAGTGGAATCCTTTAGCATCTTCAAAGTTGAATTGCCATTTGCAAAGTCCTTTGTGAGCTGATCATAAGGTTCATTAAAAATTCCCGAGACATTATTTTCCCAATAGTAATGGCCATAACTGCCAAAAATATAGGTGAGATAGGCCGCACTTGCAAAAGTCTGTTTCTTTAGAATATAGTCCAGGTTCTCATTAATGTCTATTGGTCCACCAATACTTACCACATTCTTCAAATCATATATTGAGTTTTTGGATTCTGACTGACTCTCCGCCAACGCCAGAGCTGCATGCCCTCCTTGGGAAAATCCCACCACATCCATTTGTTTTGAAAAAGGCACTTCTAGCTTTTCCAATGCCATAAATCCATATTCAACGAACTCTTGAAGCTGTTGCACCGTGATTTTCTTTTGCATGTAGGCCGGCACATCTTCGGAACTGGTTCCATAGCCCAAATAATCCGGCAAAAAAGTAATTCGGTTACCCATGGCCGGAAGAGCCTCTATATGAATGGGAGAATTCCAATTTGAGGGAACATCTTGATTAAAAATGGTTCCATGACAGAACATCAGAACATTTTTATTCGTTTCATTGTATTCCTTTGGAACAAGTATAGATCCACTCAACCATTTTTCCTCGCCTCCAATATCTGTCCAGTAGGCCAGTTTGTAAGCGTCAAACCCCACCAAAACATATTTTAAATAGGGTCGATAGGGTTCATATCCGGCTATGGTATTTTTAACTGTGGTAAAATCGCCTTCATATTGGTGCTCCAAGGCAAATTTCTTGGATATATACTTTGCCTCTTTGGATTGCCCAAAAGAATGGAACAGCGAAATGCTCCATAAAAGAATCAGTATTGTTCTTGTTTTCATCTTTAAAGTTTTGGTCAAATGAAACCAAAACCCAAGATTGAATCGACTCAAATAATTTTTTGAACCTCTTTTTTGTACTCTGATGGGGTCTTTCCAGTCTTTTTCTTGAATGCTCTTTGGAACGAAGCCTTAGATCCAAACCCACAATCCAGTGCCATTCCCAAAAAAGTGTAATTGGGGTTATCGTTTTTTTCCAATTTTCTTTTGAATTCTTCTATGCGGTACCCATTCACAAAATCAGTAAAAGATGTCTTTAGATGTTGGCTTAAATGATAAGAAATTTCATGATTGGACAGATTAAGTCGTTTTGCGATGTCTTGGCGTGTCAACGTAGGGTTCAGGTACATCTTGTCTTCATCAAAGAGTTGTTTCAGTCGCTGTTCAAAATCCGGATTTTTATCATAAACATAGGTGCGTGGCACCAAAATCTTTGTGTTTTTGATCATGCTCCAAGAGATGAAGTAAATGAACAGACCAGCAATAATGTAGGTTATCTGCCAAATTATCTGGCCTATTCCATAGTCTGATGATTCTACTATTCTGGCCACTATCGAAAATAACCATCCCAACAAGAAGATACCTATCAAGGTATAGAGATAACGCACATCTATTTTGGAGAACAACTTGCTTTTCCTTATCAGATAGAAAAGGCTGCCAAAGGAATACCCCAAGCAATACAATGCCATGATATAACTAATCCATTTTCCAAACTGAACAGACACTGGGACAGAAGCCAGGTCTACAATAACCACAGCAAGCTTGAACAATACGAATGGAACCAAATGTAGGAGGTGAATCCGAATTTTGTTCCTTTTTGCATTGATTGACAACAAAAACACATAGAGCAATGGCCCCATTGCAAACAAGTTGCCATGATTTATCAAGAACAAATGCTTTTTCATGAAAGGGACATGGGACAGGCTATCAATGCCTATCAAAAAAATCAAAATCCCTAATAAAGTGGATGGAACATGTTTTTTTTGAAAGAGCGCAAAGGCCAAAAAGACACCCTGAATCCCTATCACTATAAAAAGTATACCCATCGTATCCATAGAATCACATTGGAGAGTGTCCGTTCATATAAATTATCAGAATTTATACCGCGATTCTAAAATTAGTCCTTTTTCAAAATATTTGATGATGACGCAACAAACTCTGCCTCAATTAAAAAAGCAATTAATCTTGTATTTTGCAGCGTTTTTGTTTTTTGATGAAAGCAAGAATCGGGTTTCACACTCTATTTTACCATCCTACTTTTGGAGTATTGAAAAAGCAAGGTTATGAGTGAACAAAAAAACATCAACTACAATCGTATTGCCAAGGCCATTGCCCATATAAAGCAAAATTTTAAGGCCCAACCTTCTTTGGATGAAATAGCAGAACAGGTCCACCTAAGTCCCTATCATTTTCAACGAATGTTCAAGGAATGGGCAGGAATAAGTCCCAAAAAATTTCTGCAATATATCAGCGTGGAACATGCCAAAGGCATTTTGGAAGAATCAAGCGCCTCCCTTTTTGATGCAGCTATAGAAACAGGACTCTCAGGTACCAGCAGACTACACGACCTTTTCATTTCCATTGAAGGAATGACCCCGGGGGAATATAAAAATCAAGGTGAAAATTTGGTCATTAACTACAGTTTTGCCCAAAGTCCCTTTGGATTGGTGACCATTGCCTCTACGCCCAAAGGTCTCTGCCATGTAGCATTTACCGATGATGAGGAAAAAGGACTGTACGATCTAAAAAAACAGTTTCCGAAAGCGCAATACCATCAACGGGTAGATCAAACCCAGGTAAACGCCCTAATGTTCTTTGCCAATGATTGGAGTCAAATCTCCAAGCTAAAACTACATTTAAAGGGAACGGATTTTCAGCTGAAGGTATGGGAATCTCTGCTTCGGATACCCAAAGGACAACTGGCTACTTATGGCAACATTGCCAAGCTAATCGATAAGCCCAAAGCGTCAAGAGCGGTTGGGTCTGCAGTTGGCAGCAATCCTGTTGCCTATTTAATCCCCTGCCACAGGGTAATTCAGTCCACAGGAGATTTAGGCGAATACCGTTGGGACAGTTCACGGAAGACCGCCATCATCGGTTGGGAAGCGGCTCAAATTCAATAAAACACAATCATGTCAACAATCGATGGTCTGAACACCCATGACTGGGTCAGTGTTCAGAAAGAAATCTATAAAAAAGGGTATGCCCTAGTGGAAAATGTGTTGAATTCAAACACATGCGACCAGTTAATTGAAGGGTTCCAAGATTCAACCCTCTACAGGAAAACAGTAGAAATGGAGCGTTACCGTTTTGGAAGCGGCACCTATAAATATTTTAAGTACCCCCTTCCTGAAACAATTTCAGAAATACGGGAATTTGTCTACCCTAAACTGGTCCCCATTGCCAACCAATGGATGAAAGATCTCAAGAAAGATGTAATTTTTCCGGACAGTTTGGCTGTATTGCATCAACAATGTATTGATCATGGGCAGCTGTTGGCCACACCATTAATCTTGAAATATGGGGCTGGAGGGTATAACACTTTGCATCAAGATCTTTATGGGGAGGTCTATTTCCCGATGCAGGCAGTTTTATTTCTCAACGACTATGGGCCAGATTACACTGGAGGTGAGTTTGTGATGACCCAACAGGTTCCTAGAGCTCAATCCAAAGCTATTGTACTGCATCCTCCCAAAGGTTCCATGCTCATATTTACAACAAATTACAGACCCATCAAGGGCAAGAAAGGCTTCTATAGAGTCTCCATGAGACATGGTGTAAGCGAGGTGCGTTCAGGGGAACGGTACACCATGGGGGTAATCTTTCACGATGCAACATCTTGATTATGTTGTTTCATGCAGAACTTTCTTCCATTGAGCTTTTCAAAGCTATAAAACAAAAGGAAATACTTTGGGCCGGAAATAAAAAGCTCAAGATTTATGGGACATTAGGTTGCAAATCGGGTAACCGAATGAAGACTGAAAACCGGGTTTTCTTTAAATCGGAGGACGAAGCTATTTTAGAAGGGTTTCGTCCCTGCGGGCATTGTCTTCGTTCCAAATATGTAGATTGGAAAAATAATAAGGTTATCTTTGATAACAAAAGCTGAATCTATGCAAACTTGGTTGAGTCCGATAACCTTGGAAGGAAATTTGGTCAAACTCGTCCCGCTACAAAAATCCCACAAAAAGGATTTGTTGGATGCGGCTTCAGATGGAAAACTATGGGAACTTTGGTTTACTTCGGTTCCCTCGGAAAAAAATATCGATGCTTACCTTGAGGATGCCCTAAATGCCCAAAAAGAGGGTTCTGCTCAACCTTGGGTAATACTTGATAAGGCATCAAATAGAATCGTAGGTTCCACCAGATACTTGAATGTGGAAGCTCCCCACAAACGTCTGGAAATTGGTGCGACATGGTATGCCAAACGGGTACAACGAACAGGAATCAATACAGAATGCAAGTACCTTTTGCTACAACATGCTTTTGAAACACTAAATGCCATTGCGGTGGAGTTTCGGACACATGCCCACAATCTCGCCTCCCGAAATGCCATTCAAAGGTTGGGGGCCAAACAAGAAGGCATTCTCCGAAATCATAGAATAGACCCACAGGGCAATTACAGAGACACCGTTGTTTTTTCCATTTTGGAAAGTGAGTGGCCAACGGTAAAGTATTCGCTTGAGTATAGAATGAACAAGAAATACTAACTCAAACTTTGTTTGAGCAAGCGGGCAAAATTATAACTGGCCAATTCCAAATTTCTATAGCTAGTTGCTTTGGCTTTCTCCAAGTCCCCTACTTGATTCAATATGGAAACGGCATAATCTAATCCCATTTCCTCAATCTGTTCGATGGAAATATTGACCGACCCACAAAGGGCCGCTACAGGGATGCCTTTAGCTTTCGCAGACTTTATTACCCCATTAATGGTTTTTCCAGAAAGTGTTTGATTATCCAACTGACCTTCTCCAGTAATTACCCAATCGGCCTGGTCCAAAGCTTCTTCAAAATTGGCCATCTCCATGATAAGGTCCACCCCTGAGGTCAGACTGGCATTCAAGAAAACCACTGCTCCCGCTCCAACTCCTCCAGCAGCTCCTGCACCTGGTATGTTTTGTACATTAACCCCAAAGGTTGCATGCAATACTTTGGCAAAACTTTTCAATCCTTGGTCCAAAAACTCTACCTCTTGGGAAGATGCTCCTTTTTGGGGGCCATATATCTTGGCAGCACCATCTTCTCCATACAAAGGGTTGGTTACATCGCAGGCAACCTTAATCTGGACTTCATTTAGCTTTTTATGGATTTTGGCCCTTTTAATCCTGCTTACATTTATCAAATTTTCACCTGTGGGCTTTAAAATTTTGTTGTCCACATCCAAAAATTCATATCCTAAGGAGGTGGCCATTCCCATTCCCCCATCGTTGGTTGCACTCCCTCCAATTCCCAACACGACTTCCTTCGCACCTCCATCAATTGCATCCACAATCATTTCACCCGTGCCAACAGATGTGGTGTGCATGCAGTTCATTTCTTTTTTGGTCAATAACTTATACCCAGAGGCTTCGGACATTTCAATAAAAGCTATTTTACCGTCTTTGGAAAGCAAATATTCTGAAGTAATGTCCCTGAAAAGAGGGTCTTTGACAATTACTTTTACCGTAGAAGCCTTTAAATAATCTTGGACCACTTCAATGGTTCCATCTCCACCATCTGCCAACGGCTTTTTAACGATAGTTGCTTCTGGAAAGACCATTTTGATGCCGCTCTCCACAGCTTCGCAGAATTGATGTCCCGTTAGGGACCCTTTGTATTTATCAGGAGCAACAACAAACTTCATCTGAAGCAATATTAACTAAAAATACTTGGCAAAGACATACTCAATACCACAATGAACAAGAAGAATGAAGCTAAGATAATAATCTCTTTTTTACCTGAATAATATACTACTTCCAAGCCCTCATTGGCTTTTTTCTTGACCAAATAGCTGACCAACATTGCTACAACGACCGTTACCAGACAACCAATGGCGTTCCACCAAAACCAAAAGACCTCGGGTACATATAGCCATAGGTACATATTGAAAACAACCCCTACGATGATTCCTATATTGGCGCCCAATGCGTGGGTCTTTTTGGTAAGTATCGCCAGAATGAAAGCAGCCAAGATGGGACCATAAAAAATGGAGCTGATTTTATTGATCACTTCAATTACTGTTCCTTCAATCTTTCCGGCAAAAAAGGCAAAGAACAAACAGACCAATCCCCAAAAAAGTGAAAGTAAACGAGAGCTCCAAACGTATTTTTTGTCGCCCATATCAGGGTTGAATCGCTTAACAAAATCTTCCATAGTAACCGCAGAAAGGGAATTGACCGTGGAGCTCAAAGACGACATGGCCGCCGACATAATTGCTACAATCAAAATACCAATAACCCCATTAGGCAAATAATTGATGATAAAAACGGGGACCATCAAATCGGCCCTTTTTCCTTCCAATGAATCAATATTGGATTGATAAACGGAATCCATCATTTCCTGAAATCCCACATCTTGCAACAACAGCGTTCCTAGAACAAGTCCCATGATACAATAGGTCAGGGTCAAGGGAAACCTGAACAATCCATTGGCCAGTAATAGTTTCTTGATGGTGGGCATCCCTTTTGCCGATAGCAATCTTTGAGATTGGGTCTGATCGGTTCCATAGTAGGATGCATATAGGAAAAAGCCCCCAATAACCATGGGCCAAAAACCAAACTCATCTCCTTGGTCTGCATTGTTGAATCCCCATTTGCTAAAATCAACTGCTGTTATACGGTCCTTATCCACATGGGTCAAGAAATTTTCAAAACCTCCCAACTCACTAATTCCATAAATAAGACAAATAATGATTCCCAAAAACAAAATGACCATTTGAATGACATCTCCCCATATCACCGCTTTCATTCCCCCTTGAAAAGAATAAATCAGGGTAATGACGCCAATAATCAAAATGGAAATCCAAAAATCTACACCGACGGTTGCCTGTAAAATCAATGCCATGGTATAGACCATGACGCCTGTGGCCACGGAACGACTTATTTGAAACACAAAGCTTATCAATAACCTTGAGGATGCATCAAAACGTTTTTCCAGATATTCGTAAACACTGACAATACCAGATTTATACAGTGAAGGTATTATGGCTACCAGCAAAAATGCCATGGCAAGGGGCACCCCAAATTCATAGGTCAACCATTGTAGCCCTCCCCCTTCTTTCAATCCTACAAAAGCAGGTGCGGAAATGAAACTTATTGCGGACAATTGTGTGGCCATTGTGGAAAGACTTAGCGGCAACCAGCCCATGCTTCGGCCTCCTAAAAAATAATCTCCTGAACTCTTGTTTTCCTTGAAGAAGTATCCAATTCCCAAGAACCCAACCAAATAGACCACTATAATGATGTAATCAACGTAATTCATAATTTATTTTTTAGGTTTTCTTTTGCCGTGTTAAACCACTCTTTTTTTAGGATTCCCAAAAGGACCGCATGTGACCTTCCCTGTCCACGAATGGACGGAAAAAGGTTTCGTACAACCCCTTCCTGTATGCATCCTACACTCCGCATAGCTGCCAAGCTTACCTTGTTTTCGGCATGGGCTCCCAATCCAATCCGTTCAAAACCCATTTGTTCAAAGGCAAACCGAAAAAGAAGGTACTTACAATTTTTGTTCAGCCCAGAACCTCGGAAATCTTTTCCATACCAAGTGTAGCCCAAACGAATGGTATTCAAATCAGCATCATAATCAAAAAAACGAGTGCTCCCGGCATACTTTTTATGGCGTTTGTCAAAAACTGCAAATGAATATTCCTTTTTTGCAGTTCTCCCTTCCAAAGCATTCTTCACATACCTCTCAAAGTCAGCATACCCATTGGATTTACCCAGGAAATAAGTCCAAAGTTCTTTTTCCCGGGCAATATCCTGTAGCAATTCAAAATGTTCTTCCTCTAACGGAACCAACCTTACCCTATCATTTTCAAGCACATAATCTTTGGTAAAGTTGAATGACATGGTTCAGTGTTTAGGATTTATCATTCATTAAATCAATCAGCAGTGCGGCACTCCATGAGAAATTGTCCCCTCCATATCCACTGTTGTCGGTATCGGGATTGGTCTTTCTTGAATCGAAATACTCATGAAATCCATAATTTTCAATCAATTTCAGCGAGTCGGTTTTTACCCGATCTGCCAAATCATGATATCCATATCTATTCAGCCCATGGAACAGGATCCAATTTAGATTTATCCACACAGGACCTCTCCAATATTTTCTTGGGTTGAAACGGTCATGGGTTGGATCAAACGATGCGCATAGATAACGCCCTTCTCCTCCAAATTTTTGCTGTAAGGTGTTCACCATGGCTTCAGCTTTTTCCTTATCCGGTGCTCCAGCAAAAAAGGGTGTAAAGGACGAAGAGGAAACATAAGGTATCTGCTTGTTGTTCCTTAAATCAAAATGAACATAGGCTCCTAGAGTACTGTTGTAAAGTTTCTCATTTAAACTAGCTATGCTCTGTTCTTGTTTTGATTTTAGATACGATAGCTTTTCTTCGTTTCCACCTATTTTGGTGTACAAGTTGATGAGCGCTTCATTGGATCGAATCAACATGGAGTTGAACAGCGGGTCCAGAACAAGGAATGGGGAATGTTCTGCAATTTTAGCATCATCGTAATTATGTTGCTTGGCTATATCAATAATGTACAAGTAATGGTCATACTCCCTTTTTGATGGTCGTTGGGCAGGATCCACATGCGAGGTATCCCTCCTTTCAAACTGATACTCCGGTGGGTCCATGGTTTCCCAGATATCGTCCCATATAGGGGAATTGTCAGTCCCCGATTCCCAATTATGGTATATGTACACCAAGCCGTTGCCTTCCACATCTCTATTCTCATAGAGATAGATGTGATTTGTATAGACCTTGTCTATCTGACTTTTTACAAATTCCATCATATCCCCATCCTCATTTGCTATCTCCAGCAATCTCTCCAAAACGAACCCTGTGACCGGTGGTTGGGTCATTCCAGTGGAACGGTATTTTTCCGAAGCTTGAGGATGTAAGTCGGATTGATGGAAATCTGGCCCTGGAAAATACGAATCGCTATCCGTATGGAAAACAATATGAGGGATGAACCCATTTTCCCATTGCGCATCCAGCAGTGTCTTGATCTCACTTTTGGCCTTTTCCAAATCAAAATGGGCAAACCCTAGGGCAATGAACCCTGAATCCCATTTCCATTGAAAGGGATACAATCCTTCACTTGGAATTGTAAAACCTCCTGGTTGATAATTGTCCTCAAGTACCTTTATGGCCCTGTTTATCAATTGCTCTCTCATAACCATTTTATAAATACATATTGGCGGTGATCAGGCCGCCAATATGTTGCATGAACTAAAAAACTAACTTAAACTATTTTTTTACCTATTAAAAATTGAACGTTGCTGTCAGGAAAAATCTTCTTGGCAAAATTGGGCGACCAAAAAAGAATTCTCCATCTGCCGATTGACCTGCGATTCCAGCTCTGGGGTTACCTTCGGTCAAGCCATCACTATCAAAAAGATTGAAGACAGAGAAACCAAGTCTGATGGAATTCACATCTTCCGTTCTAAATGTATATCCGGCACCCAAACGTGCAATGGTAATGGCATCAAGCTCTACATTATTGCTATCGTCCGTGAATTTACTTCCGGTATGGTTCAAGGTGAAATTGGCATCGAACTTACGGTCATCAAAATTTAATGCGACACTTCCAAGGAAGTTTGGCTGCCTGCCTATCTCATTTCCTTCGTTTATGGTTGAGACCTGGCCGTTTGTCAAGTCTGTGGTTTCATTTTTGGTGATTTCATGGTTTTGATAGGTTGCTGTTCCATTTAGACTCCAGTAATCCGAAAACCTCACGTTCCCAGTAGCTTCGAGTCCAAACGTACGTGTGGTCTGCTCACTTCTACCCTGATCTACCAACTGACCTCCTACTATGGCCTGATCAATCCTTATTCTATCCTGTAAGGTTACAAAGTAGCCAGCCACCGAACCTGAGAACACCGAGGTGCCAAATTTTGCCCCGGCCTCACCTTGTAGAATGGTTTCAGCCTCGTAATTGGACTCCCTAATCCCTGGGGTGGGTGCAAAACCTCTTTGTTGTGGAAAGAAGAATCCTCTAGAGAAGTTTGCATATAGATTTGTGGTTTCCGTAAGCTCATAAAGGCCTGCGAGGGAAATGGCCCAATCTGTATCATTGATCTCCGCTTTGGTAAAGCTTCCATCAGCAAAGCGTACATTTCTTAACTCTGGAGTCAATTCAGGGTTCGAGTACACTTCGGTTTCTTCCAGACCTCCATTGCTAAAGGTTCCTGTAGTGGATTCAACTCTAAGTCCAACGTCAAAACGCCATCTGTCAAATACCATTTCATCTGTTAGATATACTGCTGTTCTACTTTGGGTCAAGAATCTATTTGAGGTCATTCCAATACGATTATAAATTCCTCCTTCGGAAAAGATTACATTTCCTCCCGCACCATCTGTATAGCTCAAATTGACCAATCTTGGGTTATTGTTGAACTCAGACAACACGCGATATTGATAGTTTACATCCTCTGCTTCTGTTCTGGACAAAAAGGTTCCTAAGGTATAGGTGTGGTTTCCATCGGGAGACCTATAGATAAGATTGGCCTCTCCCGCGTAATCCGTCATAGGTCGAAGGCGGTCAATATGAAGGTTTTCAACTACTAGGTCACCGCTGCTAATCTGATCGCCACTGCCTCCTTGATAGGTGGCATTGAATCCTTGATTTCCAGGAGCAACTTCCGATACATAATCCGAAAGTGTAATTGGATTCCCAAAATCGCCGTTACCTCCTACGTAAAGTGCAAAATCATGTTTGTAATTGGCATATCTGATTTTGGATTTGAACCGTACATCATCATTGAAATTATAAGAAAATTCACCCATTATGTAGCCTCCTTGTGTGGACACACCATCTTCAATAGGGCTTTTGTATACTCCTCCGGGTGTAAGGAAGGACGTTTCCGCAAGTTCCCCGGATAATAGCTGTTCCACATCATCCCCGTCATTTCCAGCAATTCTTTCCCTGGAACCGCCTTCTAGGGGCAGGGGCAAAAAGAACTGCGCTTTGTCATCTATAAATTGACCATGGATGGTAAAAGAACCTTTTTCAAATCTTTTTTTAATGTTTCCCCTTAGTTGGACACCTCTTGTGGTCAATCCTGTTTCTATGGGGCCATCATCCTTACGAACAAAACCTGTGAAGGCATAAAATGTATTGGAATCATCTCCTCCCAGCTTACCTCCGGTGTAGAAATCTGTTTTTAATCTTCCCCTACTTCCCCATTCAACATTGATAACGTTTCCTGGATTTAGGTCGCCTGTTTTACTGGTGTAGTTAATAATTCCAGCTACAGAACCTGCTCCATACAGCACGGCGGCACCACCTCGAACAAATTCAACTCCTTTAAAACCGATATCGGGTCTTGCATAAACGTCATGTGCTGATGAGTTGAGACCGAAGGTGCTCATCAAAGGCATTCCATCATACTGTAAAGGATTAAAAACATATTGTCCTCCTGAAGGCAAACCTCTTACAAATAGGTTTGTGGCCGTTTCACCACCACCACCTTCAGCGGTAATACCTGGAACATCCCTTAGAATGTCAGCCTGGCTATTGGCAGATAACTTGGTGATTTCTGCAATCTTTTTTGAACTGATCGATAGAGGTGCCTGCTTTTGGGACCTAAATGTGGTGGATGCCGTAATTACGACCTCATCCAACTGTTGTCCGCTTTCATCAAGAACAATATCTAAAGATATTGTGGAACCATTCAACTCCACTGGTGTTTCCACAGCAGTGAATCCTACATAAGAAACCCTGACTGTTTGATTTCCTGTAAGACTTGTAGATAATACAAAGTTACCATCAAAATCAGTAGTTGTACCCTCGGTAGTTCCGAGAATTATAACATTGGCCCCTAAAATTGGAACCCCGGAATTGTCTTTTACATTTCCGGTAATCTCCGTTTGTGCAAAGCTCGCTCCCATACATAATAGAGCAAGTACCGCAAAGACTAAATTTTTCATGATACTTAAAATTATTAGTGAAACATTTTTTGAGTTTAGTTGTGTTTTCATCAGTAACGGACTAAAATTATTTGAATACCTTAAAGATTTACCTGAAAAATTGCGATTTTAGCACGCAAACGTTTTCGCAAACGTTTGCAATCCGAAAAAATATATCATCTAGGTTGTCAAGAGACATGAAAAAGAAGCAAAATGTAACATTAAAAGAATTGGCCAATGCGCTCAATCTTTCGGTATCCACAGTATCCCGAGCGTTGAACGATCATCCTGATATTAGTGAAACAACCAGAAACAAGGTGAAACAGCTGGCTGAAAAGCATAATTATGTACCAAACTTATTCGCCAGTGGTTTTAGGAGTCATCGAACCCATATATTGGGTGTGGTGGTCCCCAATATTTCCCATTATTTTACCACGACTGTGCTAAAGGGCATTTTGGAAGAAGGTGAAAACCTAGGCTACCGGGTTATTATTTCTGAATCCAAGAATGATGAAAAAAAGCAATCGGAAATGCTCCAGACCATGATGCAATTTGGTGTAGATGGCGTGCTCTTGGCACTTTCCCGAAAGACCAAATCCGTAGATGATATTCTGAAGGTCATCAACCGTATTCCTTTGGTGATGTTTGACAAGGTCTCGAGCAAGATTCCCTGTACTCAAGTGGTGATCAATGAAGAAGAAGCTGCCTACAATGCCGTGGAGCATCTTATTAACACCGGAAAGAGAAGGATTGCGATTATTAAGGAAACAGAAGGGTCATTCAATTCTGAAAAGCGCTATCAAGGTTACCTTAGGGCACTTTCGGAACACGGATTGCCCATCGATGAAAAAATCATTCTGAGCACAGAGGATATTTCGCTGACCAAGGGCAGAATGATGGCGAACATATTGTTGAGCTTAAAGAAAAGACCCGATGCCATCTTTGCAATAACAGACAGTGCGGCAATAGGAGTGATAAAGGCATTGAACAAATTCAAGGTCAAGGTTCCAGAAGAAATTGCGGTGGTAGGTTTCAGCAACTCCGCCAGTTCCACTATCATAAATCCCTCCTTGACAACTGTAGACCAACCCGGAAACAAAATCGGAAGAACTGCCGTGAAATATCTTATCGACGAAATTGAAAATCCAAAGGAGGACGCCACGACCAAAACCATAGAAATCAAAACCAACCTTATCGTAAGAGATTCATCTTTTAAGGTGTAACTTTGGAATGGAAGTTGCAATTAGCTTCAAAAAAATAGAACCATGAGAAAAACGATACTATTTCTGTCCTTTTGTTTAGTTAGTCTAACTGCATTTTCCCAGACCAAAAACTTTCTAGATGTGCCTTACCTGGAAACCTCGGCTCGAGTGGACACTCTAGTCACTCCTGACAAAATCTATCTCAATATCACCATCCAAGAGAAGGATTCCAAAGGAAAAAAGTCTGTTGAGGAGCAAGAGAACAAAATGGCCCAGCGTTTAAAAGCATTGGGAATAGATTTGGACAAGCAATTGGTCATCAAAGACTTGAGCAGCAATTTTAAGAAGTACTTTTTACGTCAAAAAGATGTGCTGAAAAGCAAACAATATTCACTTTTGGTGTACTCTGGAAAACAGGCCGGGGAGGTTATGGTGGCCTTGGAGAAATTGGACATCGCCAACACCTATTTGGAGAAAACCGAATACTCCAAAATGGACGAACTGGAATTAGAGCTTAAATCAAAAGCCATAGTAAAGGCAAAGAAAAAAGCAGAGGCCCTAACGGCTCCTTTGGGGCAAAAGGTAGGTGCAGCCATTCATATTATGGACACATCCACTCCTTACTACGCCAGATACAACCAAGCCCCCCGAATGGAAATGAAAACCATGGCCATGGATATGGCTGAAGCAGAACCTTTGGACATAGATTTTGAAAAAATTAAAGTGGAAACCTCCGTCAATGTAAAATTTGAGTTGTCCAAATAAAATGTCTCCGTTCGTCATTAGGAAAATGGACATCTTATGAGAATTCTGGTTTTACTTACACTATTCGGTTTTAGCCTAGGTAATGCGCAAAACACACATCAATTAAAAGAAGGACAACAATCTCCTAAAGCAACCTTGGATGACGTCCAATGGATAACCGGGCATTGGCGGGGTGAAGCTCTAGGTGGCATCGCAGAGGAAATTTGGAGTCCTCCCATGGGAGAATCCATGATGTTTTCATTCCGGTTAGTCAATGAAGATAAGGTCTCCTTTTATGAAATTGGGCACATTATTCAGGTTGATTCCACGCTTTTGATGCAACTCAAACATTTTAATGGCAACTTAAAGGGATGGGAAACCAAAGATGAAACGGTAGATTTTAAACTGGTTAAGCTAGAAAAAGACAAAGTCTTTTTTGAAGGTCTCACGATGGAGAAAGTGAATCAAAATGAAATGAGGGTCTATGTGCTTATTGAAGAATCAGAAAACCCACAGGAGTTGGTCTTTAATTACAAAAGGTATCAGTAACCCTATCCATCCAGCACCGAAAGTGCTGCACTGACCGTCTTTTTCAGCTTTATGGGGTTCGGGTCCACTTTGGCCACAACACGGAGTCCGTTATAAATGGTAAACAACATTAAAGCGGTGCTTTCTGCATCCAAAGACTTAGGGAGCTCACCACTATCGATTCCATTTTGGATAAAACGGGTAAAAAGAGCCTCCAGATTCGATTTGTTCTCACACAAAATATTGAGCAAAGCCTTGTCCCCAGGAATAAGTTCAGTAGTAGTATTGACCACAAAACAACCTTTTCTGGAATCATCCTCCAAGGTTTCTTCAATGGCTTTATCAAAAAGTTTTTGAAAACCGGCCTTAACGTTTTCCGTATCTCCAAAAATAGAGTTGAGCATATTTCCGGTTATGCTCCTGTAATGAGCAAAGGCCTTGTTGAACAATTCGTCCTTTCCTCCAAAAGTATCGTACAAACTGGCTCTATTTATTCCCAGATGTGATACCAAATCTTGTATTGAAGTGGCATGGAACCCTTTTTCCCAAAAGAGCTCCATGGCCTTGTTCAATATTTCTTCTTCATTAAATTGTTTCGTCCTCGGCATATATTTTGGAATATATGTTCCAAATTTATTCAAAAACTATACCTGGGCCAAACCGCCATCCACAGGAATTTCGGCTCCAGTTATATAACTGCTGTCCGAAGAAGCCAGAAACAATGCGGTGGAAGCTATCTCTCCGGCATTTCCAAATCTACCCAGCGAAACCATAGAGGGAAGGCCCGATGCCATCTGATCCACATTCTCCTGGGGAACATTGTGTTTTCCATAAATGGGAGTATCAATAGGTCCAGGAGCAATGGCATTTACCCTAATACCTCTAGGACCAAATTCTGCAGCCAGGGTTCTGGTCAAAGATCGTAATGCTGCCTTACTTGAAGCATAGGTGGCCATTCCGGCGAAACCTTTTACATTGACTATTGAAGTGTTAAAAATAATACTTGCTCCCTCATTAAGGTGTTCATAAGCGGACCGCACAGTAAACAAAGGTCCTTTTACGTTGATGTCATAGACCTCATCATAAATCTCTTCGGTAAGTTCATTGATTCCTTCCAAGCGGAATACCCCTGCATTTAGGAACAAGACATCAATTTTCCCAAAAGTCTGAACGGTTTTGTCAACCAAATCACGACTGTCGGTTAAACTTGAAGCTTCAGCCTTTACCAAAAGGTATTCTCCAGAGAGTTCGTTCTTGAGGGCATCCAGTTTTTCCTGACTCCTTCCGGTCAATACTACTTTTGCGCCCTCCTGTAGGTACTTTTTTGCGGTCGCCAAGCCTATTCCACTTGTTGCGCCCGTTACTACGGCAACTTTGCCTTCTAATTTTTTCATTTTGATGTGATTTTTGATTTCATTTTTATTTTGGAACGTTCATTCCGATACAAACATAATTTATCTGGAACAATCATTCCAAATAAAATTTCGACTTTATCACATTCTTAACAATTAGCTCGGGTTTTGTATCTTACCAAAAGCTAAATCAGATCAACATGAAAACACTCTACTTCTTGCTCCCTTTTTTATTGATTTTCTCTTTTGATGGGCATACCCAACGGAGAAAAAACAAAACGGCTGAACCAACTTTTGTCCTTCAAGACTCAACGTTTCATGGCCTAAAATGGAGAAATATTGGCCCTTTTAGAGGAGGAAGAAGTGTTGCCTCCTCAGGAGTAGTGGGTCAACCCATGACCTATTATATGGGTACAACAGGGGGTGGTATCTGGAAGACCATTGATGATGGAATTACCTGGAAAAACATTTCCGACGGCCAGTTAAATACAGGAACCGTTGGCGCCATCGCCGTCTCAGAAACTAACCCAAATTTGGTGGTTGTTGGAATGGGTGAACATGCAGCCAGAGGGGTTATGACCTCTATGGGAGACGGGGTCTATAAATCCGCGGATGCTGGAAAAACCTGGAAACATATTGGTTTAGATGAAACTCGACACATTTCAGATGTAATCATTCATCCCACAAATCCAGATATCATTTTTGTTGCTGCCCAAGGAGCACAATATGGTCCTTCTAAAGAGCGGGGAATTTATAGAAGCCTAAATGGAGGTGACTCATGGGAAAGAGTACTTTATGTGGATTCCAATACAGGAGCTTCTTCGCTGTCCATGGACATGAAAAATCCACTGATTCTTTATGCTGCCATGTGGCAACACCGTCGCTATCCTTGGACCATGGAGTCCGGAGGACCCTCATCAGCTTTATACAAATCCACAGATGGAGGGACCACTTGGAAAAAAATGAAGGAGGGTCTTCCCAAAGAAATGGGAAAAGCCGGCATATCAGTATCAAGGGCCAACCCGGAACGTGTTTTTGCCGTAATTGAAGCTGAAGGAAAAAAAGGCGGGGTTTACAGAAGTGATGATGCTGGAAAAAAATGGATCCAAGTTAACTCCAATAGAATAAATATTGCCCGTTCCTGGTACTATATGGAAATCTTTGCAGACCCCCAGAACGAGAATGTAGTTTACGTGCTCAACGCTCCAGTCACAAAATCCATTGATGGAGGAAAAACGTTTGCTCCACTTCCAACACCACATGGGGACAATCACCACTTATGGATCAATCCCAAGGACAATTCCAAAATGATAAACTCCAACGATGGTGGTGCCAATGTTTCCAATAATGGAGGCAAAAGTTGGAGCACACAACAAAATCAGGCCACCTCACAATTTTATAGGGTCATAACCGACAACTTGGTTCCTTACAATGTGTATGGAGGGCAACAGGATAATTCTGCCATCGCCATTGCCAGCAGGACCAATGATTTTGGCATTGATTGGAAAGATTGGTATTCCGTTGCGGGGTGTGAAAGTGCTTATCTAGCTTTCGATCCTGATAATCCAGAAGTGGTTTATGGTGGTTGTTATCAAGGTATCATTGAAAAATGGGTAAAGGCTAGTAGAGAAGGCAAACCAATTAAAGCGTATCCTGAACTTGGTCTCGGTAAAGTTCCAAAGGATTTTAAGTTCAGATACAATTGGAACGCCCCAATCATAAGCTCTCCCCACGACAGGAACACTATTTACCATGCTGGCAATGTAGTTTTCAAAACAACGGATGGTGGAAACAGTTGGGAAGTGGTAAGTCCAGACCTAACCCGAAACCAAATAGAAAAACAAGGTCCCGGAGGTGGTCCCTACACCAATGAAGCTGCAGGTGGAGAGAATTATAATACGCTGATGTACTTGGTGGAATCTCCCCATGAAGAAGGAGTCTTGTACGCAGGAAGTGACGACGGACTGGTGCACATCACCAAAGATGGCGGGGCCAATTGGCAAAATATAACCCCGGCAGGGCTTCAAGAGGGAATCATAAATAGTATAGAGGTGTCCCCCCATAATCCGGCAACCGCTTACATGGTTGTAATGCGCTATAAATTCATGGACCTTAAGCCTTATATCTACAAAACCAACAATTATGGTCAAACATGGACCAAGATTACCAATGGAATAACAGACAAGCACACCTTTGTTAGAGCTGTTCGGGAAGACAAAAAGCAGCAAGGACTTTTGTATGCCGGTACGGAAACCGGACTTTATATTTCTTTTGATGATGGTGCCAATTGGCAAAAATTTCAGCTTAATCTTCCTATTGTTCCCATCAATGACCTGGTCATTCAAGACAATGATCTGGTAGTGGCCACGGCTGGTCGTTCATTTTGGATATTGGATGACCTTGGGTCCATTCAGCAAAGCAAAAATGCTGGTAATTCCTTTAAACTCTTTAAACCAAAAGACACCTACAGATTATTTGGGGGAAGCTCTGACAAACCCATACCGGGATTGGGGCAAAATCCTAAGCAAGGAGTAACATTTGACTACCATCTGCCCAAAGATGTAGATTCTTTGGAGCTAAAACTTGAGGTTCTTTTGAACGCAAAAGTGATAAGGACCATAACAAACACAAAACCCAAAGATTTTAAATCTTGGCCCGGTGGTCCTCCAAAACCAGCTGTGCTTCCTTCCAAAAAGGGATTCAATCGGTTTACATGGGATTTTAGGAAAAACGGAATACCTAGTATCGATAAGGTATTTGTCTTCGGAAATTACAATGGTGCCAGGGTAGCACCCGGAACTTATACACTTAGACTAAGTTTGGAAGATCAAACCTCTGAAACCGATGTAGCCATTTTGCCCAATCCAAAAATCAATGCATCTCCGCAGGATTATGCTGAGCAACAAACATTTTTGACCCAGATTGAAAAAACCGTTCATTCCATGCATGATGCTGTAAACCAAATGAGATCGGTAAAAGCTCAACTCAAAAGTCATAAAAAGCTTTTAAAAGACATGGATAGCGCAAAAGACCTCTTAAAATTGGGGGATTCTTTAGTAAAACGTATTGAGGTTTGGGAGGAAAAACTCATCCAACCTAAACAAAAGACCTTCCAGGATGTGATCAACTTCCACAATCAGCTTAATGCCGACTTCATGCACCTTAAAGGATTTGTAGATGTTGCAGAGCCCAAAATAACCCAGGGCGCCCAACAACGATTACAAGACCTTCTGGCCATTTGGAGAACCATGGAAAATGAAAAAGATGCCATTGTCAACAACGAAATGTCAAATTACAATGCAATGCACGGACAGCTACAGATTCCCGCGTTGCTCTTAAAAGAATAGATCGACTTAATGCAAAATACATTTATAGCTGACAAGGAATTCTCTGGTAAGGACTTTACCCAAAATCGTTTGCCCAAAGCAGATTATGAGAACTGTGCCTTTAACGGCTGTAATTTTTCAAATGGTTTCCTGGACAACCAAAACTTTATGGAATGTAGTTTTGTTGATTGTGACCTTACCAATACCAACATCGTCAATACCATATTTAAAGAATCTGTCTTCACAGGCTCTAAAATGGTAGGATTGCGTTTTGAAGACTGCAATGACTTTCTACTTTCCATAAGGTTTGAAAACTGCAATCTGACCTTGGCCTCTTTCTTTCAACTTCCCTTAAAGGGGACATGCTTTGAGGAATGTATTCTAATTGAGGCCGATTTCACCGAGACCGACCTTTCACAGAGCATTTTTTCCAATTGCAATTTGGAAAATGCCATATTTCAGCAAACAAATCTGGAAAAGGCGGACCTCTCCTCAAGTTTTAATTTTTCCATTGACCCGGAACATAACTTCCTGAAAAAGGCAAAGTTCAGTAAAGACAACCTCATTGGTCTCTTAAAAAAATATGATATTGTGATACCCTAATCTTATTTTATGGAGGAAAGAAGTTGTTTGGAATGCGGTGAAAAGCTAATAGGCAGAATAGACAAAAAATACTGTTCCGATCATTGCCGAAATGCCTACAACAATCGGCTGAACAAGGACAGCAAAAACTTGGTGAGGAACATTAATAACAAGCTGCGAAAAAATTATCGCATATTGGATAGTTTTCCTCTAAAAGAGGGCAAGACAAGAACCACAAAGATGAGATTGCTGGATAAAGGTTTTGACTTTGAGTACATCACAAATCTATACACCACAAAAAAAGGCAGCACCTATTATTTTGTGTATGATTTGGGCTATCTACCCTTGGACAACGATTATTTTATGATTGTTAAACGTGAATGAAAGGAAAAACCTTGACTATTTCCAATTCTGCGCACTCAGCTTTAAGGCCGCGATTACAATATCTTTTCGGCTAATTTGGCCTACAAGAATATCATTTTTCATTACTGGCAACCTACGTCTTTTGTGTCTATCAAAAACCCCGGCAGCATCAAAAATGCTCATATCATGGGGTATGGTCTCCACATTTTTTGTCATATAACGTCCCACGCTTTTATCCAATATAGGCTGATTAAAATAGCGACTTTCCGAAATTTGCTTCATACAATCCGCCTCGGAGATGATTCCCACCAAAAAACCATTCTCATCCATTACCGGCCCACCCGATATATGGTGTTTGGCAAATGCCTCCATGACTTCCAGAATGGATTGATCAGGTGAAAACGTGATCAGTTTCTTAGTCATGTAATCTTCAACCAAAATTGGAGCATCGTATTTTTTCTTTGCCTCTTCCTTGGACCTAACGCCTTGAAAACTTTTGATTCCCATAAGGTTAATTGTTAAAGGTTGAACATTGAATATAGTGATTTTTAGCGAATTATCTAATTTTTGGAGCTTAAACCTGCGAACCTTTCATAATTTCATATTTTTACATACCAACGTAACTGTACCATGAAATTTTCTAGATCCCTCGCACTTTTGCTCCTGTTTTTTGCTGTTTACTGGAGCTTTAAATCATTGATGCCATCCTATAAAACTGATGCTGATAATCCTTCAAATTCATTTTCTACGGATAGAGCCCTGGAACATGTAAAAAACCTATCCAAAGAGCCACATGCAGTTGGTTTCCCAGGTCATGTTAACGTCAGGAGCTATATCATAGCTGAACTAAAAAAAATGGGGCTGGAAACCACCACCCAGGAAGGATACACCGCAGGGGATTGGGGAAATTTGAGTAAGGCCACCAATATTCTGGCCCGAATTAAAGGCTCAAAACCTGGAAAAGCTTTACTTCTTTTGTCACATTACGACAGCAGTCCGCACTCATCCTACGGAGCAAGTGATGCAGGAAGTGGGGTGGCCGCAATTTTAGAGGGCATCCGGGCTTTCCTTTCTGAAGACAGACAGCCAAAAAATGATATCATCATATTAATATCAGATGCAGAGGAGCTTGGGCTCAACGGTGCCGATCTTTTTGTTAACAAACATCCTTGGGCCAAAGAAGTTGGCCTTGTACTGAATTTTGAAGCCCGTGGTAGCGGAGGCCCTAGTTATATGCTCATTGAAACAAACCGCGGTAATGCAACCCTAATTCGGGAATTCACGGAAGCTAACCCTGAATATCCTGTTGCAAATTCTCTTGCCTATAGCATTTATAAAATGCTTCCCAATGACACTGACCTTACTGTTTTTAGAGAAGATGGTGATATCGAAGGCTTCAATTTTGCATTTATTGATGACCATTTTGACTATCACACTGCGTTGGACAACTATGAACGTCTTGACAAAAAAACCATGGCGCACCAAGGAAGCTATCTCATGCCGTTACTTTACCACTTTAGTGAAGCTGACCTTGAAAACTTAAAGAGTTTGGATGACCTTATTTATTTCAACCTGCCCTTCTTTAAATTGGTTTCCTATCCATTTGAATGGATATGGCCCATGTTTGGTATAGCCGTATTGGCTTTTGTAATACTGCTCGGCATTGGTTTTAAGAGGAAAAAACTCAACATAAAGGACTCTCTGAAAGGTTTTCTTCCTATGCTATTGTCCCTACTCTTCAATGGAGCACTAGGGTATTTCTTTTGGAGCGCCTTAACCTGGTGGTATCCGGCGTTCAATGACATGCTCCATGGTTTCACCTATAATGGCCACACCTATATCTTGATGTTTGCACTTTTGTCCTGCGGAGTATGTTTTTGGGTTTACCATAAGTTCAAAAAAGTGGGCACATCCAACCTTTTAGTAGCTCCCATATTTATTTGGTTGCTGATTTGTGGACTGGTTGCTGCCTATTTAAAAGGAGCCAGTTTTTTTGTTATTCCCCTATTCGGGCTTTTGGTAGCTTTCATGGTAATCCTGAACCAAGAAAAACCCAACCCTTTCTTGATGCTCTTTTTGGCCTTGCCCGCCGTTTTCATCTATTCGCCTTTCATAAAAATGTTTCCTGTAGGATTGGGATTGAAAATGATGGCAGCCGCTACAGTTTTTACAACTCTGCTATTCTTCTTGGCACTACCCCTCATTCAACAACTAAAAAACAAGGACAGGCTGGCCTATTTAGCCTTTTTCTTGTTCATGGCTTTTGGCATTTCTGCCCATATAGATTCAAATTTTAATGATGAGCGTCCAAAGCCCAGCAGTCTTTTATATGTTTATAATGCTGATGAAGATTCTGCAATTTGGGCCACATATGACCATAGACCCATTCCGTGGAACAACCAATTTTTAGAGAACGAAAAAAGAACACCTGCCCAAACAGGATTCAAAACACTTTCTAGTAAGTACCTAACCCGTTTTTCCCATATCGCAGATGCACCAAAGAAGACCATTGCTGTTCCATGGGTAGATACCGTAAAGGATACGGTTATAGGAGCTGAACGTATTTTGGAACTTTGTATCACTCCAAAACGAGATGTAAATCGACTCGATGTCTATACTAATTCCATTAAGTTGAACTCCGCCAAGGTGAACAACATTCCACTTTCTGATCATTATCTTGAAAAAAGGAAGAACAAGTTGGTCACCCATTACATTTCAGATAATCACTATACAGAATTAGGGCTTAGTTTTCCCAAGGATTCCATTCTTGAGCTGACTTTCTATGAGGCTTCCAACGACCTATTGACGCATTCGGATTTTACCGTCCCGGAACGACCAAAAAATAGCATTCCTACGCCATTTGTGCTAAACGATGCCATCTTGGTCACCAAAACAGTCCGATTTGACTAGTAGAATAGGTGTGCTGGGTTGCGGCTGGTTGGGTCTCCCACTGGCCGAATGTCTCGTTTCCCGCTCATACGAAGTCCATGGTACGACCACTTCGCTTGAAAAACAGGATGTATTGAGAACGAAGGGAATACAACCCTATATCGTTGAATTATCCGAAAAAGAAATCAAGGGCGATATCCAAAAATTATTGTCCAACATTGATGTTTTGATTATCAATATCCCACCAAGACTGCGAGGAAGTGCTTCGGAAAGTTACGTAACCAAAATGACGCTGTTGCATGAAGAAATCCGAAAAAGTCGTGTTCAAAAAATTGTATTTGTAAGTAGCACATCAGTATATGGAATGGTTGAAGGAGAGATTACCGAAACGACCCTACCAGAACCAAGCACAGAATCTGGGCGTCAATTGTTGGTTTGTGAAAAGATTTTCTCCCAGGACGAGAATCTTTCTTGTACCCTAATTAGATTCGGGGGGTTGATAGGGCCCAGCAGGCACCCTGTGACCATGTTATCAAAAAGGCAGAATCTCTCTAACGGAAATCATCCTATAAATCTCATTCACTTGGAAGATTGCATTCATATGATTTGTACCATTTTGGAAAAAGATTATTGGGGTAAAATTTTCAATGGGGTCTATCCTTCCCATCCCTCCAAAAGGGAATATTATGGCGCCGAAGCGAAATCCAGAGGAATTCCCATTCCCAATTATCTTGAAAGTTCAAACGAAGCAGTGGGAAAGATTGTGCTCAGCAAAAATTTTTTGGACTTGGGACATAAGTTTCAAAAGTCCATTTTTTCTTAGACAAAAGAATTTGTTATAGTCTTCTTTAACAGCTTTGTACCGATAATTTTTTTAGTTTTGCCGCACTTAATCAAAGGTCCATGAAAAAGATTGTATTGCTACTGTTTTTGTTTATCGGTTTGAATGTGTTTTCTCAAACCAAAAACGAGCTTTTAGAACATTATGAAGCCTACTACAAAGAAATGCGCATGCAAGGCGACATTAATGGGGTTATTGGTGCTCTTACACATTTAAACGTGCTTTCACCGTCCAAAGAACGCAAAGACACCTTGGCATTTGTATACATGAACAACAATCAACATGTACAGGCCCTGAATACTATTGGAATTGAAAAAAGTGAGGCCGATTCTGACCTTGCCGTACAGGTAAAGGCTGTTTCACTTAAATCATTGAACCAGCCAAAAAGGGCGCTAGAGCATTTTGAGATATTGTATAAAAGAAATCCATCAGCCTATCTAGCCTATGAATTGGCCGATCTTAAGATACAAGTTGGAGACAACACGGGCGCCTCTACCAACATTGATTATGGCATCACCAATGCGACTGATGACATGAAATATGCATTCTACGAAAGACAACAGCCTTATGAAGTTCCGTTGAAGGCAGCTTTTTATCATTTGAAAGCCCTTGTGACCTACAACAATGACAAAGCAAAAATTGATGAGGCCATTGCGCTTATAGATGAAGCCCTTAAACTAGATTCTAACTTCAATTTGGCAAGTTTAAGTAAACAGGCTTTGCAGTCTCGAAAAGAAAATCCGGAGGGCGGGAACTAGCTTCCCTTATTTTAGCTTCTTCTTAAAATCCAGGAGCAGCAGACTGTCCTTTTCTTTTTTGATTTGGATCAGTTCCGAAACATTCTCATTGGGAACGGCTATGGATAGCACGTAGTGGGCTATTTTCCATTCACCATTGATTTTTTTGAGTACTCCAGAGCCTCTACATAATTTCATTTGGGTATCCAACACCTCGTCAAACCATGCAAATTCACCGGTCTCGATTACGTAAATGTTGCGCTCCACCGCTGTGAAACTCCATGCCTTGCCCTGATCAAAATACGGTTTAGAAAATTCGCGAAAAGCTTGATTTTGCCAATTTTCTGTAGCATCTGTCCCCAGAAATACACCATCTTGGGTCATTTTTCCAAAATATGCATCAAAATCAGCATTCGAAGCTGCCAAATGCCAACTATCCAATAACAGGTTGATTTCTTCCTTGTCCGTACTTTGCGCATTGAGGCCTAAGATAGAGGTCCAAAGTAATATGTAAAAGAATTTATTCTTCATCCAATATGAGTTTTTTATCCAACTGGCTATTTACCATGCTATTCAACTGACTTCGTAAGGCATTGTAGGCCTCCAACATTTCCACTGTTGGTTCGGTAGTTTCTTGATTTTCTAGAATACTGGATTTTACCTTGTACAAATACGTCTTCAACACCCGCTGCCTACTCTTTATCTGAAGCGAATTGAACATCTCTGGGTAGGTTCCCTCTTCCAAAAGCTTTTCCTTTTCTATAAGATCGTCAATTGCCAAGATTAGGTCCTCATTGTTGGTGGCCCGATAGAGAACATCAATACTTTCGTTAAATTTTTGGAAATCCTTCCAATTTTCGACAATGACCGTAGCTTCAGGATTCAAGCTTGTTTTGTCAGGCATTTTTTGGTACTCGAAAACCAGTTTCCCATCTTCTGCATCTTCATTGGCGTCTTGTTTTTTCTTGCACCCAAAAAGAACCAATAACCCAAAAAGGAGAGGTAACAATTTCTGCATAGGCGAATGTACAAATTTTAATAAAGGCTATCTTTACGCGCAAATGCAATTAACTCCATTTTAAATGCAAAAACCCATCCTTATCCTTGGTGCCTGCGGACAAATTGGCACCGAGTTGACCGTTGAGCTAAGAAAAAAGCATGGCTCGGACAATGTTGTTGCCAGTGATATTAGGGAAGGCAGCGAATCACTCGTAAATTCTGGCCCTTTTGAATTGCTGGATGCCACAAATTATGAAGCCATTGAGGATGTGGTGATGCACTATGAAATTGATGAGGTCTATCTTATGGCGGCTATGTTGAGTGCTACCGCCGAAAAATTTCCTATGAGGGCGTGGAACCTCAATATGGGCTCCTTGTTCAATGTGCTCAACCTTGCGAAAGAGCGCAAAATCTCTAAAATATTCTGGCCTTCAAGTATAGCCGTTTTTGGCCCCAACACCCCCAAGGAAAGTACTCCCCAAAACACGGTGATGGAACCGAGCACTGTTTACGGAATAAGCAAACAATCCGGGGAAAGATGGTGCGAATACTATTTCAGGAAGTTTGGAGTAGATGTGCGAAGTGTACGATATCCTGGTTTGATCAGTTGGAAGACCATGCCAGGTGGTGGAACCACAGATTATGCTGTGGAAATCTACCACGAAGCAATAAAAAAACAATCTTATGAGTGCTTCTTGAGTGAAGACACCAAATTGCCAATGATGTACATGGACGATGCCATCAGAGCAACAATAAGTCTAATGGAAAGCCCTTTGGATTCTGTGAAAGTACGTTCCTCCTACAATTTGGGAAGCATGAGCTTTACACCTGCGGAAGTGGCACAAAGCATAAAAGAACATATCCCAGATTTTGAAATAAGTTACGCTCCGGATTTTAGGCAAGAAATTGCAAATTCATGGCCCAGTAGTATTGATGATTCATCTGCTAGAAACGAATGGGGTTGGCGACCAAAATTTGACCTCAACAGCACTACGGCGGAGATGTTGGCAAACTTGGATAAAACCAAGTAGAGGTCATTCCTCCTCAGAGTCGGCAAAATCTTCTTCGGGGATTTCATCCATATCCTCAGCAACCAAGTCATCATCAAATTTGGCCATACTCTGTTCCAGTTTTGAACTGATTTTCACCAAATATTTGGTGTCTTCAGTTGAGACCTCCACTGCCTCAATCCTTTCTCCCTTAAGGTTCTTGAAATTGATGACATCATTGTCGCCATAGCCATCAGGATATTTTTCCACTAACAGCTTCAGCAATTCCGGTGTTAGCTTCTTGTAATCAACAATTACTCGTTTAAGGTTGTTCATGATTGATAGTGAGCTTATATCAAACTATCTTAAAATTAGAACAAAAAAGTTTTCGCTGTGAAAAAAATTAAGTGTTGTGGAAATCAGATTTTCCTCCCGTTTTTTCAATCAGTTTGATTAGATGAATCTCCACGCCTTTATCAATGGGTTTGAGCATGTCGTACATATTAAGGGCGACAACACTTGCTCCATGCATGGCCTCCACTTCTACTCCTGTTTTGTAGAAAGTTTTTACCGTTATTTTGATTGTAATTTCCAGCCCGTTAATTGTATAGTCTATACCACAATATTCAACGGGTAATGGATGACAATCCGGTAAAAGGTCGGCTGTTTTCTTAACGGCCAGAAAACCTGCGGCCTTGCTCATAGAAAATACATCTCCCTTGGGAACTGTTCCCTTTTTGATTGCCTCAATAGTATCCACGGAACTTACCTTAACAATTGCTTGGGCAACAGCCGTACGGTGGGTGGATTGTTTTTGTGTTATATCTACCATGAATTAGGTATTGACTTTCCATTGATATGTATCGTCTTCAAAAAGTTCCTTCCCGAAGACTGGAACATGTGCCTTGATCTCCTCAACCACAAATTCAAGCGCTTCAAATGCGGTTCTTCTGTGGGGAGAAGACACAAAAACGAACAAACAGATTTCTCCTACTCCCACTTTTCCCAAACTATGGTAGATGTGCATGCAAGTGATATCAAATTTGGAGAACGTACTTTCCCGTATCTCATGGAATTTCTGATTGGCCATATTTTCATATGCGGTATACTCAATGGCCGAAACGGTTTTCCCCTCAATATCATCTGCCCGTACCTGCCCCAAAAATATATCGTGGGCACCAATAGTGGTCTTGGATTGATGTTTGGCTATGGAATTCGCAATAAAATCCGGGGAAATGGCTCCTTCTACAAATACGTTCTTTAGCTTCTTTTCCATAAAACGACTTTTTGCTAAGGTACCAAGAAAACTAAAAAGAAGGGAGGGTTTTGTAGCCCCGGCAAGAATCGAACTTGCATCTAAAGTTTAGGAAACTTCTATTCTATCCATTGAACTACGGGGCCATTCTTAAAAATGGATAGCAAAAATATGTTTTTTCAAGGAACTATACACACTACTCAACACATAAAAAGACCCTGTTTCCATAGGCTTACATGATGACAGTTTAGGATATGGTTTTTTCTTGATCAAGAATCTTTTCAATGTAATTTCTTGAGAGTGGTTTGTCCACATAACCAGAAATCAGCTTATGCTCCTTGGCTATTGCCCGGTCCTTGGCATTAGTGAACGAGGATAGTATATAGACTTTGGGCAGCTTACTTTCCTTGAACAGGTTTTGAAGGTTTTCCAAAAAGGTCCATCCGTCCATCCCGTCCATGACCAGGTCCAGAAAAATGATGTGTGGCAATTCTTCGTTCTGTTCCATGAGTTCCACACATAGACTCAACCCTTCTTCTCCGCTGGAGCAAGTCATGATATCAAAATCTCCACTGGATTGCTGAATGCAGTATCGGGTCGCAAATTGCGACACCAAATCATCATCAATAATACAGACGGTAAGTTTCATATGGGGTTTTTAAAGGGAAGCTGCCCACAAAATTAAAATCTTAATGGAAATTCGCCTTCCATACTCGCCATGTGGTATGAATAACCCGTCAAGATTAACTTAATGGGGTAGTTTAGACCTTAACAACCCATACAAAAACGCACCGAGTACAGCTCCTAGAAGCACTACCAAAATTGGGACAAACCCTGCACCAGCCAATACGTACATTGGCCCCGGACATGCGCCGGCCAATGCCCAGCCCAGCCCAAACAAGGTTCCGCCAATGGCGTACCTTACAAATGACCGTTCCTTTTTGTCCAATATTATTTTCTCACCAAAAAGGGATTTTCTTTTGGTCTTTTTAACCCATTGAACAAACACCATTCCCACCAGCAAGGCTGAACCCATTATGCCATACATGTGGAAGGATTGAAATTGAAACATTTCGTATATCCGAAACCAAGATGCTGCCTCCGATTTAAAGAGCACAAAACCAAAAAATATACCAACGAATAGATAGGCCAAACTTCTCATGATCCAAAAATTAAGGGAAACAACAAATGGACCATGATAAGTCCTCCAACAAAAAAGCCGATTACCGCAATCAGGGATGGAAATTGTAGATTGCTCAATCCAGATATGGCGTGACCGGAAGTACAGCCTCCCGCGTAGCGGGTCCCAAAACCGACCAACAATCCCGCAACAAGGAGTAAAATCCATGTTTTGGGCTGAGAAAGTACTGCAACATCAAAGAGCTCGGTTGGCAAATATGCTTGCCCAGCGCTGTTAAACCCAAGTTCTTGCAGCTTATTGACAGTAGCTTGGGATATCTCTACCGCTGGGTCTGGAGAAAAGAAATTTGCGGCCAAATATCCCCCAATGACCGCTCCCAACACCACCAACAAGCTCCATCTTTTGGACTTTAGGTCTATCTTAAAGTAGTCGACAAATTTCCCTGCTCCTCCAATGGAACAGAACGTCTCCAGATTGGATGACATTCCAAATCGTTTCCCCATAAGGACCAAAATGGCCATCACCAGGGCAATAAGTGGGCCCGATACATACCAGGGCCATGATTGATAAAGCATATCCTTCTATTTCACGCAAAAATGAAGAAAATGCTCTAAAAAACAAATTTGGACCTTAATGGTCTTCTCTAATTGTTGATCCCAAATTTTTTAAGGATGTCCTCTAACAGGCACCATTTGGTCATTGAGGACTGCAGTAGATTGGCACCTACAAATGCAGTAAACCATAGCCAATTTATATTCACATAAATGGCCAATATCAAGCTGATCAAGATAAAACTTCCAGCCACTCCCCTAACAATTCTATTTCTCATTTCTTTGATTTTATACTGTTCGTTCAATAGGAATTTCCACTGCCCTTATTGGGTTCGTAATATGGCTCGCACTATTGAACTCTTCTAAATATTTGAACAATTCGGTTACTTTATCGTCTTCGGTAAAAGAGAAGAACAAATTGGAAGCCGCTCCGCCCCTTTCACTGGGGAACCAACTGCTGGAATATAGCAATGGAGGTACATTTTTATATCCGTCAATATCAGAGCCACTAAAGTTTTCTATACCTGCTTTTCTGAAAAGCTTGAAAACTTCACTTTTATATTCCTCTACGGTGGTAACAAGTATCATTTTCATAGTTAGTCATGTTTTTTGTGTTCAATCATGTAATAGACCAGGGGCACCACTAGAAGCGTCAATACAGTGGATGCGATGGTTCCGCCCATCAAGGAAATGGCCAATCCCTGGAAAATGGGATCAAAGAGAATAACAAAAGCTCCAATCACCACGGTTCCTGCGGTAAGTAAGATTGGAGTGGTCCTAACCGCTCCTGCCTCTATCACTGCTTGCTTGAAGGGCACTCCATCCCTTAATCTTAGATTAACGAAATCAATTAAGAGCACAGAGTTCCGCACCATAATTCCTGCAAGGGCAATCATGCCAATAAACGAAGTTGCGGTGAAGAATGCTCCCAGAATCCAGTGCCCCAATACAATTCCGATCAAGGAAAGCGGAATGGCCACCATCATCACCATAGGTGCTTTAAAATTTTGGAACCAACCTACAATCAACATGTAAATAATGACAATCACTCCTAGAAATGCTATTCCGAGGTCTCGGAAAACTTCCAAGGTAATTTGCCATTCACCATCCCATTTTACGGTAAAATCGTCCTCAAAATCGGGTTGGTTCATGTAGAGTTCATTGATGGAATATCCTTGAGGCAATTCCAGTTGATTCAGTTTATCTGTCATTCCCAAAATGGCATAGACTGGGCTTTCCAGCTTTCCAGCCATATCGGACATCACATAGACCACCCTTTTTTGGTTTTTTCGATAGATGCTCTTTTCCTTAATTCCTTCATTGATCTTCACCAAATCCCCTACCGAAACCATGTTCCCTTGCATTGATGCAATCTTCAACTGTTTGATTTTGTCCAAACTGGATTTCTCCTTCTCGGCCACGGTTAGCAAAATGCCTATTTGATCATAGGAATCTTCATTATAGATATGGGTTATGGGCCTTTCCCTAAAAGCCATGCCCATGGTATGCACAATCTGTTGGGGAGTAATGCCATAAAGCATTGCTTTTTCTTTATCTATGACAAAATCGTACTCCTTTTGGTCATCCTCAACCATCCAATCCACATCCACAACATCCGTGGTGTTTTCAAGAATGGCCTTTACCTTATTGGCTATTTCTATTTGTTTTTCATAATCTGGACCATACACTTCGGCAACGATGGTAGACAATACAGGCGGTCCCGGTGGCACTTCAACAATCTTAATGTTGGCATTGTGTTTTTTACCCAATTCCTGAATTTTTGGCCTCAACAGTTTGGCAATATCATGGCTCTGTTCGCTTCGGTCATGTTTGTCAGTTAGATTCACTTGGATATCGGCCATGTTACTTCCTCCTCGAAGATCATAATGCCTTACCAGACCGTTGAAGGTGATAGGGGCCGAAGTTCCCACATAGCTTTGATAATTGACCACTTCTAGGCGAGTGGACAAATAGGCGCCGATTTCTTTGGCAACTACTGCTGTTCGTTCCAAGGTGCTGCCTTCAGGAAGGTCTATCACCACCTGAAATTCGTTTTTATTGTCAAATGGCAACATTTTTACCGCTACCGATTTGGTAAAGAACATGGCTATGGAAGCCATTAACAAGAAAAAAGTAATCCCTAGAAACAACCAGCGCTTTTTACGATTCTCAATCAGTGGCCTCTCAAAACGGTCATACATTCTATAAATGAATGAGTCTTGCATTTTGGCGGCGGGTTTTTCCTCCTGCTTTTTGTCTTTTTCCCTCAAAAAGAG
This sequence comes from Flagellimonas nanhaiensis, assembly GCF_003382275.1. Taxonomy (GTDB): domain Bacteria; phylum Bacteroidota; class Bacteroidia; order Flavobacteriales; family Flavobacteriaceae; genus Flagellimonas; species Flagellimonas nanhaiensis. Next base: position 1,018,691 of record NZ_QTJX01000002.1, on the reverse strand, counting down.
ATATCCCAAATATGGAGTAATAGTCAATGCCACAAAAAGGGACAGCAACATGGCTATGGATGCCCCAATGGGCATAGGCGACATATAAGGTCCCATTAATCCTGAAACAAAGGCCATAGGGAGTACGGAAGCTATGACCGTAAAGGTTGCCAAAATAGTAGGGTTACCCACCTCATTGATTGCGTAGAGCGCTGCGTCCTTAAATGGCAATCGTTTCATTTTAAAATGACGGTGCATGTTCTCTGCAATAATGATGGAGTCATCCACTACAATACCGGTCACAAAAACAAGGGCAAAAAGGGTAATTCTATTTAACGTATAATCCAGCATGTAATAGCTGAGCAAGGTTAGGGCAAATGTGATGGGCACGGACAGAAACACAACCAAGCCTCCACGCCAGCCCATGGCCAACATCACAACAAAGGTTACTGCAATAATGGCCCCGATCAAGTGCAGCAATAGCTCAGATACTTTCTGCGAGGCCGTTTGTCCATAATTTCGCGTTACTTCAACCTGTACCTCATTTGGAATAAGTGTGGTTTTTAAACGCTCTACTTTCTCGAGTACAACGTCAGCAATTTTCATGGCATCCGCCCCTTTTCGTTTAGCTATGGAAATGGTCACTGCGGGATATTCCGATCTGTACTCTGCCGATTTTTCGCTGGCAGCTCCAAAACCTAAGGAAACATAGTTTTTTGGCAGTTCTGGTCCGTCAGTAACCATGGCAATCTGTCTTAAATAAATAGGCTGGCCTTGCTTTGTTCCTACAATAAGGTTTTCCAAATCCTGTGCGGACTGTAAAAATTTACCTGTACTGATATGGAATTCGGTATCGTTGGTATAGAAGTTACCCGAATCCATCTGTTGGTTATTGGCCTTCACCATTTGGGCAATCGCCAGAAAGTCCAATCCGCTTTCTGCCATCTTATCTTTATCCACCTCTACCCGAAGTTGGCGATTTCTACCTCCAATCTTTTTGGTGATGGAAACATCATTCACCTTTTCAATTTCGTTCATCAACTCTGCTGAAATTTCCCGCAACTGAAAATCATCATAAGTTTCGCTCCAAAGCGTAAGGGCCAACATGGGTACATCATCAATAGCACGGGTTTTTACCAAAGGCATGGTTACACCTTCAGGCATTTCGTCCATGTGCTTGTTGATCTCATCATAGAGTCTTACCAAAGAACGCTCAATGTCTTCCCCAACATAAAACTGAACAATAACCATCCCCTGCTCTTTCATGGAGGTGGAGTATACGTATTCCACTCCCTTAATATTGGATATGATCTTTTCCAGAGGTTTTGTAATTCTGGATTCCACCTCTGTTGGGCTAGCCCCAGGGTATCCCACAAAAATATCTGCCATGGGCACATCAATCTGTGGCTCTTCTTCCCTTGGGATCAAGAAAGAACTGTACACCCCAATGATCATGAATACGATCATCAAAAGCACCGTTAGCTTGGAGCCAATAAAACCTCTCGCTATTTTTCCTGCAAGTCCGTCTTTCATCCCTACCTAGTTTAGGTTATTGTATGGTTACTTTAGCTCCGTTGAACAGCTTTCCATCTGAAGAAAGGATATATTTTTCTCCTTTGGAAAGTCCCGAAAGCACTTCTACCTCATCTCCATAACTATCTCCAAGCCTTAGCCATCGCAAAAGCGCAACATTGTCTTGTCCCACCGTATAAATTCCCGATAGTTGTCCTTGATGCACCAAGGCCTTGGACGGAACCGTCAATATCCCCTCTTCATTTTTCTCTTTGTCCGTCTCTAGCCTTATGGTTGCATACATGCCTGACAATATTCTGGCCTCAGAATGGTCCAACAATACTTTCATTACATATTGGCCGCCTGTATTTTGTGCCGAAGCACTCAACTCGCTCACCTTACCACTTAAAGTGGTGTCCAATGCTTTAATGTGAACTAGGGCATTCATCCCAGTTTCAATATTTCCAATTTTGTTTTCATCTACCTTGGCCTCTACCTCAAAACTACCTGGGGACTCAACTGACACCAACGGCATTCCAGGATTGGCCATATCACCTTCATCTACATAGGTGTTGGTTACCACGCCGTTGAATGGCGCCCTGATGTTGACGTAGGCAAATTGTGAATTGACCTCGTTTTTCATTTGATGGGCAGCCTCAAGTCGAGCCTTGGCCATTTCAAAACGAGCGGTCATGTCATCCAATTCTTTTTGGGAAGCACTGTTTTCCTTGAAGAGATTTGTGAATCTTTCGTAATCTTTTTTTGCATTGGTGTAAGCTGCGTTGGCTTCGGTAATGGAAGCATCTACTTGAGCTCTCTTTGCTTTTAAATCTACATTGTTTATGGATACAAGCAGATCTCCTTTTTTTATTTTTTGTCCAATTTTTATTGGGAGCTTCTCTACATGCCCCATCATTCTAGTGCTTAGCGTAGCATTGTTCACCGCAGCTATTTGACCGCTTCCGGCCAATATGGAAGATTCACCTCCCACAGCCACTTCAGCAACAGATACTCGTACTGGTTCTGAATCAATTTGGGTCGACTTTGCATCACTTCCACATGCCATAACTGTCAACCCCATGAGGGCCACTGCAAATATTGTTTTATAGGTATATCTATTTTTCATATCGAATTTTTATTCTTTGGTTAAAAAAGTGAGCAAGGATTGCGCTTGATTAAATTCATACACGGTTTGATAGTAGGCCAATTGCCTCTCTGCATACAATGCCTCAGCCATGAGCAGATCCGTGGTTTTTTCCAATCCCTCTTTGAACCGATTTGTTCGGATTCTCAACGATTCCCCTGATTGCTCCATGGCAAGTTTGGAAGTTTCCAACTTGCTTTGGGCAACTTGCGCCGTTCTTAAGGCACGTTGTAGTTCCATATTGCTCTTGGAAAGGTATTGTTGGTATTCTTGTTTGGATTTTTCATAGCCAGCCTTGCTCTTTCCGGTTTTTGCAAATCGCTGGGCCCCTTTGAATACATCCCAGCTTAAGCTCGCCCCAAATAGGTAGCCTTTTGCATCTGCCTGAAAAACTTCATCATCATACAATTCATATCTGGCAAAGGCATTGAGCCGGGGCAGAAAAGTCATTTTGTCCGCCCTCATATTAGATTTGTAAGCTTTTGATACCAAATCCATGGCACGCACATCTGCTCTACTCTCTAATGTGCTTCCCGTATCGGTCTTCAAGCTCGTTGGGGTCAATTTTTCGGCCGGTTCATATGTTGTTATCCCTTGCTCGTTCATTAAAAAGGCCAAGTAGTCCGATGCATTTTGAACATTGCTCTTGGCTGTTTGCAACTGATTGGCCACTTCGGTCATCCGTACTTTGGCTTCAAGCAGGTCCGCCTTTTGAAGTAATCCTTGATCATAGCTGTTTTCTGTTAAGTCATGATTAGCGCTTGCCGACTTAAAGGCTTTTTCCAACACTTCAACAGCCACGTAGGCCAATTGAAGCTGGGAGTATGCTTTTTCAGATTCAAAAACCAGATAATCCTTTGTTCTCTGGGATTGAAGCTCTTTGGCTTCCATGGTGGTCTTGGCCGCCTTTCTTTGATAGAATCCATCTACATTGATCAAGGGTTGCTCCACAGAAATTCTGGTAGCAAAACTTTCTATCTGATCTGGGTCGTTCAATGTTGACGGTACAAAATCGGCCTGGGTCAAAATTTCCTGGTTCAGCTTGGACCCAAATGCCATTAGGGGGTTGGTGGTTGCAATCCCTGTATGCGAAATGGAGATTTGAGGCAAAAAGACCGAACTGGACAGGTTGTAGTCATATTTGGCCATTTTAGCCTCCTGTTCCGATACTTTTATACTGGCATTGGACTCATGGACCTTGGTCAGAACCTCGTCCAGAGCTATCGTTGTTTTAGTTTGGGCATTGAGCCATCCAACAGTTGTGACGGTCAACAATATCAAAATCCATTTTCTTTTAATCATGCCTTTTAATCTCTTTTGAGGCAAAATTAAAATGGGCCATTTACCCACACAGTAACATGAGTTACCGACAAAAAATGACTTTTGTTTCCTAAAAGGATTTAGGAATCACGAAAAACATCCAAGAAGCTAAATCTGGAATAAAAAATAGTATGGGGATATAGTAATTATTACTTTTTTCCGCTGTTCATCAGCGCAAGTACTGCACCTACCAATACAATTACCACCAAGGCGAACAATCCAATCATCCAAATACCATTTTCCCAGGAAACTAAAGGAATGGAAAGAAGAGTTTTCATATACACGGGTTTTAATGCAACCAAATATAAAGGCTATACCTTCCTCAAATCATGATAATTCTCATGAAAAGAAAGGTTAATGTGTTTAAGGGCTATACTTTTTTCCCTTTCATCATTTTGTTCCAATACAAATAGGGTAATCCATATTTTTTGAACATATAAAGTCGCCAGTGCTCTTTGGCACTGTTGAAGACCAACATCCGTTTTAGTTTTGGATCTGGAATAAAGTTGTTCTTGTAATCAAATTCGGCCAAGGTCATTTTTCCATAACCTGTAACCAACGGGCATGAGGAATATCCGTTGTAAGAATGGTTGTCCGCGGTCTTATCGGCCATCAACTTTACAAGGTTGTCCACAACAACCGGGACCTGCTTTCTTACCGCTGCTCCAGTCTTGGCAGTTGGTAGCCCCGCAACATCTCCCAATCCAAAAATGTTAGGGTATTTTTTGTGCTGCATGGAGTGATGATCTACATCCAACCAACCTGCATCATTGGAGAGCACAGATTCGCGTACAAACTTTGGCGCTGCCTGGGGAGGGGCCAAATGAAGCATATCAAATGGAACATGGATATCAACATCTCCGTACATCTTTTCCCCCAGGTCATTGTCTTCATTGATCACACATGTGTTTTCATCTGGGGCCGTATGGCTGAAATGCACAATCCTATTTTCAATATCTATTTCTTTTGGGGCATAAAAAGGCTTGAAGTGGATTCCGTAACGGTCTATTACATGCATCAGGGTCTCCCTAATTTCTTTTACACCAAAAATGACGGTTCCCGGAGTAGCAAAAATGACATTGGCTTTATCTTTTAGACCATTTTTTCTGAAGTAATCTGCTGCCAGGTATGCAATTTTTTGTGGTGCACCTCCGCATTTAATAGGTGTTGTAGGTTGAGTGAAAAGTGCGTTACCTCCCTTAAAATTTCTAAGGGTTTCCCATGTATGTTCGGGATTTATATAGTTACTGCACGCAACACCTTGTTCCAGTGCTTCGGGCAACCCTTTTATCATTCCCGGTTCCATTACCAGTCCTGTGGCCACCACCAAATAGTCATAGGTTATATTTCCACTTTCCAAGGTAGAAACCAAGTTATTCTCAGGATCAAACCCTGTTGCCCTATCCTTTATCCAATCCACCCCTTTTGGCATAATATCCGCCGTTGCCCTAACCGTTTTATCAAATTCGTAGTCGCCGGCACCCACCAGGGTCCACGCAGGTTGATAATAATGGGTTTCTGAAGGTTCTATAATTGCAATATCCAATTTTGCATTTTTCCTCAACATTTGTGCAGCGGTCATAATTCCGGCCGTACCTCCACCAATCACTAAAATTTGATAATGGGATTTCATGTTTACTGATTTAATTGTTTCACGTAAAATACTGACCATTGTCATAAAAATTTGTAACCAATGTTACATAGTCCTCAAAACAGTATTCAATTCTTTGAAGATTTGACAACAAAAAAAGCCGCCCAACGGGACGGCTTTTTATCAACCAACCAAGAAACCTAATTTTTGACCTTATGAGAATCAATCCAAAAAAGGCTGATTCAAGTAGGACAAAAACTAACAAAACGTTTAAGACAAATGTTCCAGCCTAAGCTGATAATTTGTTTCTCTCCAAAACTAAAACTTGTTCACCAATACTTTAGTAACCTCTGTTACATAGAGCTATTCAATTTTATAGTATTTTTAAGTTTGGGATATTTCAATGGATAGAAGAGATTTTTCACAGAAGCTATCTTTGGCCGCCATGGCCAGTATTTTGGGCACTGAAATTGTTTTCGGCAACCAAATGCCCTCAACGTACCTTCCGTTGGGACTTCAGGATTCCGATCCTTTTAAACTTTTTAAAAAGGATGGGGAAATGGAAGTACTCAATAATAGACCTTGGAACATTGAGGCCAAGGCCCACCTACTTAACGATAAGATTACTCCAAACAAGTTCATGTTCATCAGAAACAATGGTAAGATTCCGGAGAACATTGATCCTTCTACTTGGACATTGACCATTGATGGCGAATCTGTAAATAGAAAAAAAACATATACTCTCTCCGAGTTAAAAACCAAGTTTCCGCAATATACCTATCAATTGACCTTGGAATGTGGGGGTAATGGCAGAAGCGAATTCAATCCTCCCGCCAAAGGAAACCAATGGACCGTTGGAGCAGTTTCTTGCGCCAATTGGACCGGAGTACGTCTAAGAGACATCCTTGAAGATGTAGGCATAAAATCAAATGCCGTGTACATCGGCTATCATGCCGCGGACACCCACTTAAGTGGAGACCCTAACAAAGAACCTATTTCCAGGGGCGTTCCTATTTCCAAGGCAATGCAAGATGAAACCTTAGTGGCTTTTTCTATGAACGGAGAAGATATTCCTATTGCCCATGGTTTTCCATTGCGATTGGTCTGTGGGGGTTGGCCAGCATCTACTTCGGGCAAATGGATAACCCGTTTAAGTGTAAGAGATGTAGTTCACGATGGGGCAAAAATGGGCGGCACCTCTTATCGCGTTCCCTGCGAAACTGTAGCCCCGGGGAGCAAGGTGGAAGACTCCAACATGTGCATTATTGAGTCCATGCCGGTAAAGTCGCTGATTACATACCCGAAAAGTGGAGCCCTTCTTAAAGAAGGGAAAGTGTTGAAAATTAATGGGCATGCCTGGGCGGGTGAACTGGAGGTCTCGAAAATGGAATTCTCCATAGACTTTGGCAGTACCTGGCAGCACTGTACTCTTGAAAAACCGACAAATCGTTTAGCATGGCAACACTTTGATACTTCAGTTTCCTTCCCAAAAAAAGGTTATTACGAAGTTTGGGCCAGAGCAACGGATTCTAATGGGAAAAGTCAACCTATGGTATTGCCAGGATGGAATCCGAAGGGATATCTGAACAATGCCTGCCATAGAATCGCAGTTAAAGTTGTTTGATTATGGAGAATACCTTTAGAGATCAAATCAAATTGCTCTCCAGAATGCTCTTTACATTTTTCTTCTTGTTTTTGATTCTGATTGGAGGGTTGTTTTATCTCATTGATAATCCTGAAACTTTTGAATCCAGCAAGACAGATTCCTTGCAAGATGTAACCGAAGCTGACGACAAAGTCGAGAATACTATTGACCTGGCCAACGGATTTATAGACGATGAGGGAATGGAAGCGACCATACAGAACTGCACAGGTTGCCACTCGGCCCAATTGGTCACTCAAAACAGAATGAGCAGAGAGGGGTGGAAGGCCACCATAAAGTGGATGCAGGAGACACAGAACTTATGGGACCTGGGTGCTAATGAAGAGCTAATTCTTACTTATTTGTCTAAAAACTATGCTCCAACTAAAAAAGGGCGAAGGCAAAATTTGGAAAATATTGAATGGTACGAACTTGAATGAACATTATGGAAAACTATTTAGATGCTTTGATCAATGGCTTTTTATCTACCACAAAATGGACCTGGAAATCGATTTTGTTCGAAGTACCCTGGTACACCAACTATTTCTGGGGACTCATAGTTATTTCTCTACTAGTTTGGGGGTTGGAAATTCTATTTCCATGGAGGAAAAACCAATCTATTTTTAGACGCGATTTTTGGTTGGATGCTTTTTACATGTTCTTCAACTTCTTCCTTTTTGCCATTATCATCAGTGGGGTTTATGACGTACTTAAGGTACTTTTTGGGGAAATCGGTATAACGGCCAAAAGTCTTGCCTTGATCGATACTTCTTCGTGGCCGGTATGGGCAGAATTATTGCTGTTCTTTTTTATCCTAGACTTTGTACAGTGGTTCACCCACGTATGCCTACACAGATTTCCTGTCCTGTGGAGATTCCATCAAGTTCACCATAGTGTAAAGGAAATGGGCTTTGCTGCACATTTACGCTACCACTGGATGGAAAATATTCTGTACAAACCCCTAAAAACGTTTGGGGTAATGCTCTTGGGTGGATTTGAGCCTGAACAAGCTTATATCGTTCATTTTGCTGCCATAGCCATTGGACATTTTAACCACGCCAATATTAAATTGACCTGGGGTCCTTTGAAATATATTTTCAACAACCCAGTGATGCACTTATACCATCATGCATATACGCTTCCCAGAGGGTCCTTTGGGGTGAACTTTGGCATAAGTCTTAGTTTATGGGATTACATTTTCAGAACCAACTATATCCCTGAAGAAAGTGGAACCATTCCACTGGGGTATCCTGGCGACGAAACCATGCCCAAAAGTTTTTGGGGACAGTTGGTCTATGGGTTTAAAAAAAGCAAAAAATAAACCCCAGAAGCTAAATTTCTGGGGGTAATTTGTATATAATTTTAATCCAAAGACCAATACAATCAACATGAGTTATCTTGCCCGTCAAAAGTCCAACCCTTTTCATTTTCCAAAAAGGTTTGGGCCTCAAAAGCTTCTACATCGCAGTGCCCCATTAAATCCATTCCAAATGTAATGTTACTTGGTACATTTTCTTGTCCTGCCCAGCCAATGATTGTTTTGGCATAGTTTTCAGGCGAAAGTCCAGAAGCATCTAACATACTGTTCATTTCTTGAACATTACCGATATTCCATCCGCCAAGATCCTGATTGAATTCAGTGGCATATGCAAACATCCCGAACATGGTTTCAACATTGTCCACCTTCCAATCACTGATATCACCATTGAAAGAACTTGCATAGGCAAACATGTTCCTCATCTTTTTAATTGTACTTACATCCCAGTTGCTCAAATTGCCATTGAAAGAGGTGGCATTATAGAACATCGCGGTTAAATCCATGACCAATGAAAGATCTGGTACATCTGTTGCGTTGTACATCATATTCTGGCAACTCTGAAATGCTAGAGCAAAGCTTTCCCATTCAATGGCTCCCCATTGTTCAATGCTCATCAGTTTTGCGGCTGACGGGCTTTGGGACATAATAATTCTTGGAAACTTTCCATTTATGGCAATAGTATGCGTGCCCGGACTAGTAAATTCGTGTGATGGGGATACACCTGTAGTAATAGTTTCCACAGTGCCATCTCCCCAGTCTATAGTGTAATCATAAACAAGACCTCCATCTGTTCCTATAATAACAATTTCATTGGCCTCGGTAGTCTCAAACGTAAGCACAAAGGAGGTCACTTCTTTGGCCAAGGGTGCATCAACCACATTGCTTACTTTGATAGTAATTATAGCTTCAGCGGAATCTGTACCATCACTTGCCCTTACGGTTATCTGGTGGGAGGTGGCCGTTTCATAGTCCAAGCTTTTGCCATCGGCAAGTCTCAGGTCTCCCTCCGAAGTTAGTTCAAATAAATCATTGTCGTTCGTGACAATCGCAAAAGTAAGGATGTCACCATCTGGATCAGATGCTATGACAGTATCAATATAAAGGTTGCTTTCCAAATCTTCGGCCACTTCAAATTCCTGTGTCGCTATGATGGGCGCTTGGTTCGCTGCCGCAACTTCCGTAACGTTAATGGTCATGGTGGCTTTTGCGCTATCCGTGCCATCAGAGACACTTACAATAATGGTGTGCGAGGTGGCCGTGGCATAATCCAGGCTTTTCCCACTGGTCAGGGTCAATATCCCATTATCGGAAATGGCGAACAAGTTGTTGTCATTGGTAGTTATGGAAAAGGTGAGTTTGTCACCGTCACCATCAGTGGCCTTTACGGTGCCTATTGGGTCGGTATCCGATAGGTTCTCCTTTACATTAAAGGATTGTGCCGCAATCTCCGGTTCAGTGTTTGTTGTTGCATCATCGTCCTTTCCACAGGAAAATACCATCAGGATTAGAAGGGTCACTGGGACCAATAAGTTTCTTAATTTCATGATTTGGGCCATTTAAAAGGATTAAGACCTAAAAATGGGCCTTATTTTCCTTTTGGCCCCTGCCCGATTCATGGATATAGGGTTTGGGTTGACGGATGCGTTATTTTTGGCCAATATGTGGATTTTGGATTCCGAAACAAGTTCGGAATGACATTGGACCAGAAAGTCACGTTTAACCTATACTGTTCTACTGAGCATCCGCATCAAAAACAATGCTCCAGATTCCCCTGACCTGGTCAACATCATAGCCAACGGCCAAATCTTCTGGATATAACAGCGACAATTGTTCCTGTACTTCCTGTGACGGATAGCCGTGACACTTTAGGCACATGCTATTGGTTACAATAGGGTAATAAAAATTAACCTCGTATTCTTCTTCAACAATTATAGGTTCTATTGAATTACCTTCGGCCAGTTCTTTTTTGAAGGTAGCAATGTGTTCTTTTTCTATCTCGTTTGCTCTATTTTTTGGATTTCTAGGTTTGTCCGAAACTCTTTTTATTCTGGCATTATAGGCAATGGCCATACTATCTGTGAGAGGATACGCTCTTTCATTGCAAAAGGCCACCGCGGCAACCTCTCCTTTGTTCTGGATAGTCCCCATAAGATTTTTTCCCAAGACCTTTTTGGTTCCCAAAGCATACTTCAAACCAATATCATTATAATCTAATTTTGAGGAAACCGGATTGTTTTCTTTCTTCCCAGGATTGTAATCAATCCCCCCTCTTCGCTCTTCCCAATGCTCTTTGAACCATTCAGGTTCCTCAATTTGGTATTCGAACATGTATTCCGCTATTTTTTGAATTTCCTGCTCTGGATAATATTGATAGGGCATCAATCCAAATCGTTGAACTGCTCCGGTTAGCTTTACCTTTTCCTGAGATGGGGCCTTAATAAAGTCTGAAATTGCGTTTACAAAGCCTTCCTTGTCCTTGAACTCCTCCAAATAATGGCCTTTTATAGCAACCATGGGTGGGCCAATTCGGGTCCCTTTTTCTGGTTCCGAAGGACTATGGCACAAATAACATTTGGTCTCCATGAGTTTCTTTCCCTCATGTTCAACCGCGGGCTGTTCCTCTTGCTGTTCAACAGAAGAAATCTTACTATCGGGTTTCTTCTTGCAAGAAAACATCAAAAAGATGAATAGAATAAAAAGGACTTTGCTTTTCATAGAAAAATCAAACTGTTTTGCGGGTACTCCCTAGAATTGAGGTCTGAGATTTATTTAATAGCTCCAAGCCCTATAACCTCCTTTAAGGTCATAGATTTCCGAAAAGCCCATGGCCACCAATCTTCTTGCAGCCTTAAGACTTCTATTCCCGGACTGGCAATACAGGTATACAGGTTTGCCTTTTTCCAACTTGGAAAATCCAGCCTCGAATGATGATCTTTGAAAGAAGTCTATGTTCTTGGCATTTTTAATATGTCCGGCCCCATATTCCCTAGGAGTCCTAACGTCCACCAATTGCACTTTACCTTTGGAGATTGCTCTCTTGTAATTCTCACCATCCAGAACTTTTATTGCATCTGATGTGTTTCCAGAACCTCCAAATAAAAAACTAAATATTGACATTATATCTTTTTTTGATGGCCCAATTTAGCAAGGAATGTTGGTGCAGTCTGTAACGAGGGTTACAGAAAGAACAAAGGATGATCAGTTGTTGGCCACCCAGTCATCGTAACCTCCTGAGTAGTCAAATATCTTTGAGAAGCCCTTACTCTTTAAAATTTCTGCAGCATTGTTACTTCGTGTTCCTCGTCTGCAATAGAGGTAGACCGGTTTTTCCTTGTCCAATGTATTGATCTGCTCCATGAAATCAGCTCCCTTGATATCAAAATTGACTGCATCATCAATATATCCATCCTTATACTCTCCAGGCGTTCTAACATCTACCCATTGTACATCTTTGCCAATAACCTCTACCTCTACCGTAGCTTTATCAATTTTGACTATTGTTCCTTCATTCTGAGGTCGGCATGAAGAAATCCATAGAACTCCGGCAGCCAAAAAAAACAGTTTGATCAAGTTGCTCATTGTGTTTATTTTAAAGTTGTTGGACAAACGTAATCTGTTACAGGTATTCCCACTTCTTTTATGGCTTTGAAGCCTCCAGCAACATCCACCAAGTTATGGATTCCCCTACTTTTTAGAATAGAAGCGAAAATCATGCTCCGATATCCTCCAGCACAATGCACATAAAAGGTTTCATCTTCGGGAAATTCGGCCAAATGGTCATTGATAAAATCCAAAGGGGTAAGCCTGGCATCCTCAATATGTTCGGAAACGTATTCAGATTCTTTACGAACATCAAATACCGGGATTTTTTCTGCTAATCTTTGTTTGAATTCACCAGCGTCAATGCTTTCTACAGTGTCCACAGTCTTTCCCGAAGCTTTCCAAGCCTCTATTCCTCCTTTTAAAAAGCCAATGGTTCCATCAAACCCAACCCTTGAAAGTCTTGTAATGGCTTCTTCCTCTTTTCCTTCAGGTGCAATCAAAAGTATAGGCTGTTCCACATCGGCAATCAGCGCACCTACCCATGGAGCAAAGCTACCGCCTAGCCCTATGAAGATAGATCTTGGAATATGTCCCTGGGAGAAATCACCTTGGTGTCTAACATCCAACATTACCGCTCCGGTTTCATTTGCGGCAACTTCAAACTCATCTGGAGTCAACGCCCTTGTTCCTCGTTGCAGTACTTCGTCGATGTCATCATACCCTTCTTTGTTCATTTTCACGTTCAAGGGGAAATATTGTGGAGGGGGCAGAAGTCCATCAGTGACTTCCTTTACAAATTCTTCCTTGGTCATATCTGCCCGAAGCGCATAGTTCATCTTTTTTTGATTGCCCAGGGTATCCACGGTTTCCTTCATCATGTTCTTTCCACAGGCCGATCCCGCACCATGGGCCGGGTAAACGATTACCTCATCTGCCAAAGGCATTATTTTGGAGCGAAGACTTTCAAACAATGTTCCTGCCAATTCTTCCTGGGTCATATCTGCTGCCTTTTGAGCTAAATCGGGCCTGCCCACATCCCCTAAAAACAAAGTATCCCCGCTAAAAATGGCATGGTCTTTTCCTGATTCATCCTTTAACAGGTACGTGGTACTTTCCATGGTATGCCCCGGTGTGTGAAGTACTTTTATAGTTACTTTTCCCAAGTTGAACTCCTGGCCATCTTCGGCAATAATCGCATCAAATGCAGGATTTGCATTAGGCCCATAAATTATAGGTGCTCCGGTTTCTTTGGATAGTGTTACATGCCCGCTTACAAAGTCGGCATGAAAATGGGTCTCAAAAATGTACTTTATTTCAGCACCATTGTCCTGTGCTCTCTTTATGTATGGTTTTACTTCGCGCAGCGGGTCAATAATAGCGACCTCCCCTTCGCTTTCAATGTAATATGCTCCTTGGGCAAGACACCCTGTATATATTTGTTCTATTTTCATTTCTTCCGATTTTTTCAAATATAGCTATGCTATTTGCATTGCATGGTCACTAAAGTTACAAACTCCTAGTTTTGGACTGTAATGATACTCTTCTTTGTATTATACTTCTTTCTTTTTGATGGGAACATTGGTCTACCGCTTCAAAGGTCTTAACAAATAGGTTTTCCTCTCCAAGGACTTCAATTAGGCCACTGCTGTACAAAATATCCCTAGTGGGACCAATAGCTCCGGCAATAAGAAATTGTATCCCTTTTTCACGTAAATCCAATATAATTCTCTCCAGGGTAGTTGTAGCGCTACTATCAATATAATTAATGGCCTCTGCGTTGAGGACGACAAATTTTAAATCAGGCCCTTTTTTTTCAACCTGCTTGTAAAGTTCTTTTTTGAAGTAATCCTGATTTCCGAAATAAAGCTGGGCATCAAATCTTAGAATCAATTTATCTGGTTCAATTTCCACCTCATCCGAAAACCGGCTAATATTTTTGAAGTAATTGGTATCCTTGATTCGCCCCAAAATGGCTACGTGAGGATTGGAAATTCGGTACACCAATAATAAAAGGGAAAGTAACACGCCCAACAATATGCCTTCGATCAACCCAATAAACAAGGTCATTAAAAATGTAGCGTTCAGTAGCAAAAATTCATCTTTTCGATGTTTCCAAAGTTGTAGTGGATATGTTATGTCTATCAATCCAAATACCGATACCATAATGATTGCCCCCAAAACTGCGTTTGGAAGATTATAGAACATGGGGGTAAGAAACAGTAATGTTGCTGCCACCAATATTGCACTAAAAATCAACGACATTCCCGTTTTTCCACCAGCCTGATCATTGACCGCTGTTCTTGAAAAGCTTCCAGCAACAGAAAAAGATTGAAAAAATGATCCCAAAAGGTTGGACAACCCGAGGGCCCGTAGCTCTTGATTGGCATCCACTTCGTACTCTGGGTGTTTTTCCTCAACTGTTTTGGCAATTGAAATGGATTCCATAAAACCAAAGAGGGCCACCGTAATGGCAATGGGCAACAACTGTCCCAAAGTTTCCATTTCCATATTGGGAACTTGAAAACCGGGGAGTCCGCTTGGGATGTTTCCAACTATTTCTACCCCAACTGATTCCAGTCCGAAAAATGAAACCGCCAAAATCCCCAATATTACCAAGATCAAGGGGGTGGGTATTTTTTTGCTTATCCTGTTCATCAATAGAATCAACAGAACGGCCACAGCGCCTAAACCAAAGGTGTATGGGTTTATCTCTCCCAAATTTCCTAGGATGTTCCCAAATAGGGTATAAATCTTACTGGATTGGGGAATATCAATTCCAAGAACATGCTTCAGTTGCCCCAATCCAATTAGAATGGCGGCAGCCGAAGTAAAGCCACGAATGACAGGCTTTGATAAAAAATTGACGAAGAAACCCATTCTTAAAAAGCCTAAAAGCAATTGAATTCCCCCAATCAACAGTGTTAGAAAAAGTACTGCTGAGATGTAATCATCTATACTGGCCAATTGTAAGGCTCCTATTCCTGTGGCTACCAAAAGTGAATCCATGGCCACAGGGCCAACTCCCAACTGCCTGGATGTTCCCGTGAGTGCGTAAACCAATTGGGGAACCAAAGCGGCGTAAAGCCCATAAATGGGTGGCATACCAGCAATCATGGCATAGGCCATCCCTTGTGGCACCAACATGACCCCTGTTGTAGCACCAGCTACCAAATCACCATATAATTGGGAACGGTTATAGGAAGGCATCCAGTCTAAAAAAGGGAAGAACCTTTTGAGCATGAATTGGTTTTTAGCAAAAATAGTGTTCTTAAAAATGGATTACGGTAACCAAAGACACAGATCTATAAATCCAAAACCCGGATATAGTTTCTATGCAGGGCCAGTTTTTTCATTTTCTCCAGCTTTTTGAGCAATCTGGAAACCACTACTCTTGAGGTGTGGAGGTCATATGCGATTTCTTGGTGCGTATTCCTGATGCGATTATCGTTGTTCACCTCCACCTTCTTTTTAAGATAATCCACCAATCGTTGATCTAAATTTTTGAATGCAATACTATCTACAGTATTCAACAATTCGTTCAATCGGTTATGATAGCTTTCAAAAACATAGTTCCTCCATCCTTTGTACTTGGCCATCCATTCCTCCATTTTTTGCACGGGCACCATCACAATCATAGAATCCGTTTCGGCAATCGCCCGTATCTCGCTCTTCGTGTGGCCCATACAGCATGCCATGGTCACCGAACAGGTTTCACCTTGCTCCAAGTAGTACAACAACAGTTCATCCCCTTCTTCATCTTCCCGCAAAACTTTGATTGCCCCAGATAGAAGCAAAGGCATGGATTTAATATAATTTCCAATATCCATTAGAATTTCGCCTGCGGATACTTCGACAAATTTTCCGACTTCTGCAATTTCATCTATCAGGTCCAGTTCAAACTGCGCATCAAAAGTTTTATAAAGCTCTGTTACCATATTACAAAAATACTCTTCTAAGGTAACTATTTTGACCCAAAGAATTTCTCCTTAAGGTAAAGGGGAATTCGTATTGGAAATAAAAACCCACACCTAAGTGTGGGCTCTAAACAAACTAACTCAAACAATTAACTTAAAACATGATCTACCCAGCTTTTATAGCTTAATGGGCTTACTCTTTATATTGCTAGAAATGGGCAGTTTTAAGAAATTCAGTACAGTTGGAGCCACTTGATTGGTATACAACTGCTCATCTGTGGAAATTTCACCCAAAGGTTGGACACCCTTCCCAAAAGCAACCAACCACACCTGATCGGCCCCATCTATTTGGGTACCATGGCTCTTCCAAGTTTCCAGAGGTTTTGTTCCCCGACCATGATCTGTTGTAATGAGGAATACGGTTTGATCTTTATAAAATGGATCCTGTTGGGTAAAATCCCATAACTGCTTGATCATTGCATCGGTACGTTGGGCAGACTGTAAGTAGAAATCATAGAACCCTCCATGGGCAAAATCATCGGTTTCACCATAAGAAATGTACAGCATCTTAGGATGGTTCTTTTTCATTTCCTCCAAGGCATAGTTATGCGTGAACACATCCAATCGAACCGATTCCCAAACAATGGGAGCTTGCTTCTGGATTTCATTGAGCATTTTTTCTCTCTCGGTAAGGTTGGCCCCTACCGCCTTTTCGTAACCTGCGTTTACCGGGACACCAGAGCGTTCTTCATTGATGATATAGGGAAAAACATCCCAGCTGCCAAAGGCAGCGACCTTTCCTTTATATCTTGAGTCTTTGTTGGCAGTCTCCAGTATTGTAGTATTCGGGTTAGGCATCTTATCATTGCTGGTAATATTCTTATCGTCTGCTTTTCCAGTTAATATCTCATTATACCCGGGGTAAGAAAACCACATACCATTGGTAAGGTTCATTTTACTCCCCAATGCGCGGTTGCCATGTAATTGGCCCATTTTGGAAACCTCTTTCCAGAAAAAGGGCATTAAGGCTTCCCGTCTTGCTTCTGGAGTTTCCCTCCAATAGTGTTTCTTCAAACTTTCCGGGGATTGAACATATTCTTTGTTTTCAATCAATTCAGGGTCAGCTCCCTTAAAGAGTTCTTGCCACCTAAGGCCGTCAAGGGTAATGAGTACAACTTTTGGCGTTTTCTCCTCTTGACCTCGTACCACCACTGTTAAAGCGATACTTATTAAAACGAATATTGTTTTTAAACTTTTCATTAGGCTATGGTATTTGTTTTTAAAAATGCTTTGTTTAAAATTTCTAATGCTCTTTCCAGTTCTTCCTTGGAAATGGTCAGCGCCGGGGATAACTGTAACACATTTCCTTTGGAAACTTTAAAGCTCAATCCCTGTTTTAAGCAATCGTACATGATTTCCTCCGCTTCCGAAATTGCTTTTTCCTTGGTTGTCCTACTAGTGACCAATTCAATTCCCAATAAAAGTCCAACACCGCGAACATCACCAATCAGCGAATACTTTTTGTGTAATTTATGAAGAGCTGTCTTCATATAGGCCTCATAGCACTTCACCTTTTCCAGCAACCCCTCTTCTTCAATAATTTCAAGAACGGCCAACCCGGCCGCTGCTCCCATGGGGCTTTTTTCATGGGTGTAGTGCCCTAGGGAAATATGCCCAAAAGTATTATACTCTTCACGGGTCACTATCGCAGCTTGGGGAATTATTCCTCCTCCTAGGCCCTTACCCAGACAAAGGATGTCGGGTTCTATGCCATAATGCTCAAAAGCAAATAGTTTACCTGTTCTGCCCAAAGCAATTGGGATTTCATCCAAAATCAATAGCACACCATGTCTTGTGCACAAATCGCGAGCAGCTTTCCAAAACTTTTTAGAAGGAATCTGTACATCGGTATTGCGTATGGTCTCTGCCAAAAAAGCTCCAATTTGGGTGTCTTTGGAAAGCACATACTCCAAATATTCGAGGGCTTTATCCTCATTGCCCTCAAAAATTCCACGATAGGTTATTGGGGGCGGAATGCGTTCAACTCCTGGCATCAAAGGTCCCATGTGCTCTTGAAAAACAGATTCTCCTCCTACGCTTATGGCATCCAGAGAAGCGCCATGAAAGGAATCCCAAAAGGAGACCACTTTGTGTTTTCCGGTAACGGCTCGAGCCAACTTAAGTGCAATTCCAATTGAGGAACTGCCATTTGGCGTGAGCAAGATGCGATTGAGTCCCTTTGGGGTCAAAGAGGTTAGTTTTTCTGCAAATTGAATGGCCTTTTCATTGGTGTACCTTCGGGTTGAAAAGGTAAGCCCCTGTAATTGTTCTGTAAGCCGCTCTACAAGTTTAGGATGCGAAAACCCAATTTGGTGGACATTGTTGCCGTGAAAGTCCAAATATTTTTTCCCTGAAATATTTTCGATATATGACCCATCGCAGGTTTTTAGTACATCTAAACAAGGAGTGGACATGGATTGGTGCATAAAACACTTGGCATCTCTTTCCAAAAGCTCCTTGGTTCGCTCGTCCAAATTTCCGTTCACCACCCAATCTCCCCTTGCGGAAGTTAGGTTGATGTCTCCTTCCACCAGCTGTTCGGGCCTATAATTATCTGGCTGTGTATGGTCCATGTTTTGCTAATATTTCCCTTTCTTCGGACTTGTCATTCAATATAAACACATCATACTTATCCCCCTCATCATAAACTCGTACAACAATATGTCCCTCTTGGCTTCTGTACTGATTCAACCTTCCTCCAATCACATCTTTTGCTCCTTGGAGCATTACGGTGGAAAAGATATCCCGGTCACCAGGGTACAATTCTTTTGAAGTAATTCTGCGTAAAACCTCCTCCCCTGGATGATCCGCAGTCCAATTCTGCTGTATCCAGACCCTGGGTCTTATGGCCCGAACATAATATGGATTTTGCGAATCCCTGTTCCCATGATGGTTTAGAGTAGCTACGTCCACTGGGCCAACTATGGGAGCTATGTGAGACTCCACTGAATTAAAATCCATTTGTCCCATTCTGTTTACTCCAGAAATATCACCTCCCGTAAAATAATTGAACTTTCCATAATCAATTCGGATGCAATTGCTCAAAGGGTTTTCGCCAGGATATTCCCCTTGGGTAAAAAGAGAATAAGTATTGGTATTTTCACCTGTCCAGATTGTTCCATTGGAAGCGATGTTCCTAACTAAAAATGAAGGATAACCAATTGAATCGTTTTTAAGAACTATCTGGTCTGTGTGTCCAACCTTCAAGGCTTCATTTTCGAGTCCTGTAGCGCTAGATTGAACATCAATATATTTCCAATACTCCTTTAGGGTGGGGATCATTCCATACTTGTCGCTTGTAAACCTTTCTTCCGATTGTACTTCGGAATCCTTTAGGTCAATGGGAAAATGAAATCCCCTATCAATCAATTTTTTGATGGGAATGAGCATGCCCACTACCATGATTCCTGTTAGTTGATAGCCTTCTTTTGCTATACTCCGAAGTGAATCGACCTCGCCAAAATGATCATCATGATAATGGGTGATCAGGGCGTAATCCAATTGACGTTTTTGATTTTTGGGACGAAATTGATCGATATAGTCAACAATCCACTGCGGAGCAGATTTAGAATTATTGGGAACCAGCGGAGCATTTCGACTTGAGGTCGTTCTGGGATGGGTTTCGGACATATCCCCTGCATCCACTAAAAGGGTTGTTCCATCAGGGAAAACCATAAAAGCTGCGTCTCCCCTTCCCGTATTGATGTGATGAATATCCAAAAAACCTTCCTGCCATTTAGAAAGCATAGGTTTTTGTGCATTCAGGAATAACATCCCCAAAAAGAAAGCATAAAATGTATAGGGAGTGGATAAATTCCATTTCAATCTTATTGTCGACATCACTTTTAAATTTTAATCAGCCTCCATCTTTCTTTTTGCTCCTAGCATCGGCGCATCGTTGTCTAAATGATTCCGACATAGGATCAAAATCATCGAACCTGTCAATCCTAAAGGGTATGGGGTCTGCAAACAGTTCTTTTTCCAATATCATTTCAGAAATCATTCTTCCAATACCGCCGGCTCCTGCCACTCCGGCACCAGCGCATCCAGCTGCCACATAAAAACCTTCCATTCCAACCGCTTTGCCAAATGAGTAATATCCATCAGGGGTGTAGGTTGATATCCCCGTGATACAGTTTTCAATGCCCATATCTTCAAATCCTAAAAAGAAAGAGGCAAAGTCCTTACCATGCTCCATAATAATATCCCATTGATCTTCTGGATTACCCAAAAAATCTGAATGGGGATTTTTATCCAGTTCATTTGGATGAAAATGAGGGCTGTTATCTTCCCGTAGTCCAAACAACAATCCCCCTGCTTCTGGGCGACTATAGGCCATGGCATCGGGGAGGGAAACCATGGGTTGTTCCTTAGGGAACAAGGTCTCATTCTTTTCAGTAATCCAATAAATACTTCTAACCGGAGCCATTGGAATTGGGACATTAACCTGTAAAGAAAGTTGGTTTGCCCATGCACCGGCAGCATCAACCACTATAGAGGTTTCTAGGTTTCCCTTGTCCGTTTTAACACCTATGATCTCACCTTTTTCCTGAAGAATCTCCAAAACCTCTGTGTTCTGTAATAGCGTAGCTCCTTCCTTCTTAGCTGCATCAGCAAAAACTTTGGCCAATACATACGCATCTACGAAGGAGTCCTCTTCAAAATACATCACCTTCAATGCCTGGTCTGCATCAAACCAAGGAAGTTTGGTTTTGAGCTCATCAATTGTACAGAACCTATGGGAAATATTATGTCGGTCTGCGATCGCTCCAATGGCATCCATGCCTTTTACGGTGGCCTCTGAAGACGCCACATGGAGTGTGCCCACCGTTTTCTTTCCAACAAATTCTCCTGTTTTGGCCTCTATCTCCTTAATATTTCTGTACGTTTCCTTGATGAGGGGTACCATGGCCTCTTTGGTACGTACCGAAGTCATTAATGAAGCTGCTTTCGAAGTATTTCCGGTCCCCACTTGATTCCGGTCTATCA
Source organism: Flagellimonas nanhaiensis (assembly GCF_003382275.1). Classification (GTDB taxonomy): domain Bacteria; phylum Bacteroidota; class Bacteroidia; order Flavobacteriales; family Flavobacteriaceae; genus Flagellimonas; species Flagellimonas nanhaiensis. The sequence goes on along the minus strand of NZ_QTJX01000002.1, from coordinate 997,679 downwards.
GAATAACATTTTTCACTCCATTTTTGGCCAAATGCCATGCTGTTGCAGAACCAATGGTTCCCGCTCCTATGACGACCGCTCCAATGTTACTGTACTCAAAATTACCCATTGCTATTTTTTACGATATAATTTGTTTGCGGGAATTATCTGCTTGGGAATTTCTTTGCCCTGGTACTTTACATCCAGATGGTAGCCCCCACCTCCATTATAAAACTCGACCCTGATTAAATGTCTCCCCTTTTCCAAATCCATTCTTCCTCCTCTTTCCCGAACACCATGATTTCCATCGTTATCAACAACCAACTCTCCATTAACATATAGCTTGCTTCCATCGTCACTGTTGGTAAAAAATCCATAGGTGCTGGTTTCATCAATTTCTAGATAGCTTTCCAAGATTAAGGCTATTTGGTCCTCTTTGGCAGCATCAATGATCAATTGCTTATGGGAAAACTCCGTTACAAACCCTTGTTGGACAGGTTCAAGTGTTGAAAAATTAGGTAGCTCTTCCATCTTATCTCCATGATATACCTTGAAGCTTACAGGGTCTTCTTTGGATGGAGAAACAATTCGAAAACTGGCATCGGCCACGGTGCTCACAATCTTCCCGTCTTTGAACACTGCTGCTTTTACAATTGCTGTCTCTTTCAGGTAAAAGGTATCTTGATAAACCACACTGTTCTCTAAAGTGGGCAATTCATTACCAAGAACATACCGGATTTCTCCTGCGTTGTTTGGGTTCTGCATGACCACTGTTACCGAATCAGACTTGAAGATTCCCCCGGCAGGTTCAAAGTAGCCCGCATCTGGCAAAATCTTTGGTTGGGTGATTTGCTCTTTTCTCTTGTAGGTAAGTTTTGGTTTTTCATTGCCGACAAAAGCTCCTTTGACCGGTCTGCCAATCCACGCTTGAGGTGTTTGCAAATTCATGGCATAGGCCACAGTTGGGGCATTGTCAAATTGATAAACGGTCTCTTCAATCTGATATCCTTTTTTTATCCCAGCTCCATAAAGAATAAATGGAACATTCATTTCTGCTGGACTTTCTCCTCCATGCCCAAAGCCCAGACCACCGTGATCAGCAGATACAATGAAGAGGGTTTTATCGAACATTTCAGCATTCTTTGCAGCATTGACGATTTCCATAATCAAAGAATCTGCCTTTTCAACAGATTTATAATACTCCAAGCTTCCATGGCCCATGCTATGACCGGCATGGTCCACATGGTCTAAATGCACAAAAGTGAATTTTGGTCTGTGTTCTTCAATATAACCCACGGCATCTTTAGTTGTACCGTCTTCGTGGTCACCATCGATATCAAAATCCACATCATCCTTCTCAAACAAGCGACCAAATCCATCCCAATCATATATTGCTCCTATTTGAGCATCTGGCTGTTGATCTTTAAAAAGAGTGAAAATGGTTGGAAAAGTTCCCTCTTTGGTAGATACAACAGGAGGAAGCCTGTGATCAAACTTTTCCCACCCGTTAGAGGTAATTCCATGCTGCTCCGTATCGGCACCCATGATCATACTGGCCCAATTGGGACTTGAACTTGATGGCAACACCGATCTTGCATGCATGGTGGATGCTCCATTTTGAATCATGGAATCCAACATGGGAGTATTTGCCTTTTGGATACCATCCGGGCTCATTCCATCTACTCCAATCACTATTATATGTTCAATTCCCCAGGAAACATCCTTCTTCTCTGAAGCACAAGACCACAGGAACAAAGTTCCTATGGTCATTGCCACAATCCAAACTGTTTTACTGCTTAACATCAGTTAAAAAAGTTAGTTTTCCCACCAAACTTTTGTGGTGATTTCATCGCCGCCAATTCTACTTGATGCTTCATTGTAGTTGGTACTATTCAAGGACTGCTCCTCACTTGGGTACTCAAACCTACTCGGATAAGTGGAATAAAACGCATCAGGACCAGGCGCAATCGTATTAGGAAATCCTGTTCTCTTAAATTCAATAAAGCCTTGATAGTCCGTATAGAACAGCGCAACATATTTTTGTTTTATGATGGTTTCCAATGTTCCGTCATAAGATACCTCTGTGCCGGTCAAATAATCTGCTGGCATATCAACGTCCCAATAATCAAAATTTGACTGAATTCCGGACTCGTACAAACCTTGGTCATCTGCAGTGATCCAACCTCTTTGTGCAGCCTCTGCAAAAATGAAAGCCACCTCAGAATACAACATCAAACGTGCATCATTGCTGTTGGGTTGAAAGTAGAAATAATCGATATTGAACTTAGAAAGAAAGGCATCTCCTCCCTTGTATTCGTATGCCGGACCGTCCACAATTCCATTTTGCATCCCTTCGATTTCAGGTGTGCCGTTTTCTACGGAATTGGCAGTTGGATCGGCAAAAAAGTCCAATCTTGGATCGTTAAAGCTTTCCAACAACTGCACAAAATGCTCTGAAATTCTGTATTCATTGTATGATCCTACCCTATACACGGATTCTTCGGTTATTGGATGCGCATCCGGGTTAGAGGCCAAGAACTCAAGAACCGCATTGTCATCATTGGATTCCATAACCGGATTACTACTTGGGTTATTGTAGATTTCCGCTATTACGGATTCGGCAGTTGTAGCATCAACTTCGCTCAAGCGCAGGGCCAAACGTAGTCGCAAGGAGTTTGCAAATTTTCTCCAGAGGGACAAATCTCCTCCGAACATTAGGTCTCCTTTTACCAGATTTAAATCTGAACCGCCCAAAATATCACTGGCCTGTTTCAACTTGGCAATCATATCAGCATAAATTGCCTGCTGTGTATCGTAAACAGGGGTGTAATTGGCCTCCTCGGCCACAGCCTGGTTTACTTCGCTATAAGGAATATCTCCATACATATCGGTCAAAATGCTGAACATCCATGTCTGCATGATAAGGGAGATTGCTTCATAGCTCTGCAAGGAATTCTCAACGGCAATTTTTTCAAGTTCCATTGCATCTCTAATGGCCAGGTAATGCCTTTCCCATGTTCCGCTTTGGTCACCCCAATCGAATAAGTCAAATGAGGTAAATACGATGCGGGCTCCATATTGTCCCATGAGGTTTCCTTCGCTCCAAGAATCTCCCACTGCTCTTCTAATAGAGCTTCGTTGTAAGTTGGTCAACAACAATTCTGGATTGTTGTTGATATTGGATGCCACATCCGGGTTCTCATTGGACACATCAAAGTTGTCACATGAGTTTAGAATGCCCATCAAAATGATGCCTATGATCATTAATTGTTTTTTCATCTTTACTTGTGTTATCACTATTGTGTTAGTTGCTTTTATAATCTCATGTTAACCGCCATTCCAATACTCCTGGTTGTGGGAACTGTTGCGTTTTCCACACCGGGCACATAGGCTCCGCTTCCAAAAGAAAGAAGCTCTGGGTCACCGTGATTGAAATCTTTTGCCCACAACCAAAGGTTGGTACCTATCAAGGAGAAGGTAAAGTCCTGCACTCCCAATTTTTCCAACACTTTGTTAGGAAGAGAATAACTTAATCTTGCCTCTCTTAACTTGATAAAGGTTGCATCGTAGATTCCTTCTGTTTCATTTCCTCTTCTGTATCTGTTGTTGTGGTAGGCATTGGCAGGAACAATAACATCGTTCTGAACGTAAGAACCATCTCCTGTTTGACGCACACCATCTCCAATTACACCATCAGAATTAGCTCCGCCATAGTCCAAACCAGAATCACTGATTCCTGGATGGGGTCCTCCAAATTCAGGGGATCTTCCCCAAAGGGTCTCTACAACGTTTCCAGATGTGGCAGCAATCAAACGGGTTCTAGAAAGCAATTCTCCACCCTGTCTCCAATCGAATAGGAAGTTCAATGAGAAGTTCTTGTAGGTTATGGTGTTGTTCCAACCCAAGGTGAAATCAGGATTGAAGTTTCCAAGTTTTCTCAAGGTATTGTCCTGCTGTACCAATCCTTCGTTGAACACTACTTCACCAAAGAAAGGACTGTTTTCATCTTCAACCTTCACCAATCCTGTTCCCCACATATCTCCAAGAGAACCACCTTCTTCAGCAATTAAAGTAATACCGTTTCCTCCATAGGAATATCTATCCACTCCTTCAGGAAGTTCCAATATCTCGTTTCGGTTAAGACCAAAGTTGAACATGGTATCCCATGTGAAGTTGTCCGTGCTCACGGGTGTTCCTGTAAGCATAAGCTCCACTCCATAGTTCTTGATCTTACCAGCATTAATGGTCCTTGAGGTTTTTCCTGATGTGGTAGGAAGATCAATATCCAAAATCTGGTTTTTGGATACCGTGTTGTAGTAGGTAAAGTCAAGTCCCAATCGGTTATTGAAGAACCTAAGGTCGGTTCCAACTTCCCAGGAGTCCTGAATCTCAGGTTTTAAATCCGCATTTGCCAAATTATTGGATGGAGATGCTGTTGGATTGCTCCCTACAGGTGTTCCCAAGGCAAAAAAGTTGTTTAATCCGTAAGGATCGGTATCGTTACCCACCTTGGCCCAGCCAGCGCGAAGTTTTGCGAAGGATAACAAATCATTGTTGGAGGTTCCAAGCATATCCGATAGCAGCACGCTCAAAGATGCTGATGGATAGAAGTAGGAGTTATTTTCTTGCGGAAGCGTAGAAGACCAATCATTTCTAGCGGTCAAATCAAGGAAAATTTGATTTTTCCAACCCAATTGCGCAAATCCATACAAAGAGTTGATTTGCTTTTCAGGTCGTGCCACACGCTGTACCAAAGGGCCATCTGCATTGGTAAAAGAATAAATTCCAGGCAACAACAGCTTATTGGTCATAAGTGCATTGAAGTGATTCTTTTGCACCATTCTATTACCCCCAATGTTGGCATTTACACTGAAGTCGTCATTCACCTTCTGATCATAGGTCAACAAGAAATCCAAGTTGGTCTCATGAAAATTAATCTTATCCTCTCTGTACTGCCCGTTTGGAAAACGTTGGGTTGAATATGCTCTTTTGATGAATCGATATTCAGAAAAGAAATCACGACCACCTCTGACCATCAACCTGAAGTTGTCCGAGAATTTGTAAGTAGCGGAAACGTTGCCAATAATCCTATCCTTTGCCAAGGCATTGGTATTCTCAAACATGGTAAAGTAAGGATTGTCGTGGTAGTTATAGTTGTAATTAAACTGTTGGAAACCTTCAAGGCCATCTTGCCAGTAGTTTCTTAGACCTTTAACATCCACTTGTTGTCCCCACCAAATAAAGAGGTACATCACAGATTCGGTTCCATATCCATTTACGTGCCTGTTGTCAGAATCTGTACGGACATAGTTCACTTTTGAAGAAACTGTCAGTTTATCTGTTAGGTCATATGTTCCGGAAAGGGAAATCGTGTTTCTCCGTAAATCGGTGTTAGGAAGAATTCCTTCATTGTCCAGGTTTGTATAACTGACCCTATAATTTCCTTTTTCATTACCTCCATAGAAGGAGATGTTATTAGTGAAAGTCCTTCCGGTCTGCACAAAATTCTCAACGGGATCTCCTGGATCTACAAAAGGTGTTGGTGCAATGGCTCCCCTTCGGGACAAGTCAACCCCAGAAGAACCTAAGATGAAGTCCAATCCGTGAACATCACCACCACGCAATCCGTTGGCTGTTGGAGAATCGTGCTGAGCACGAAGGGTTCCGTCCATCAATGGACCCCATGATTCATCTACCCCATCAAAAGTTCCACTTCCATATCCATCAACAAATTGAAAGTCAAAGTTCTTACCCTGTCCATACACCCTTTGGTACTCAGGCCCCTTCAACATACTTTCAAAGGTTACTTTGGAATTCACCGAGATTCCCATTCCTTTTCGAGACCTTCCAGACTTGGTGGTAATAATTATTGCCCCATTGGCTGCTCGGGAACCATAAAGGGCCGTTGCATTTGCACCTTTAAGAACTGAAATCGACTCCACATCTTCCGGATTGACCTCAGCGGCACCATTACCATAATCTATATTCATGTTACTTGCACCTCCCAAAGTATTGGTCCGGGTATCGGTTGCATTGTTGATAGGTATACCATCTACAACAAAAAGGGGTTGGTTATCTCCTTGTAATGAGGAATATCCCCTAATTACCACAGATGAGGACTGACCTGGGCCAGTTCCGTTGGTAACAACCTGAACCCCGGCGGCCCTACCCGATAGGGTACTTACCATGTTAGTACTTGTGGATTGGGATACTGCATCGCCATCCACTTTTTCCACTGCATACCCAAGGGTTTTTTCGTCCCTTGTAATGTTCAATGCAGTTACCACAACCTCATCCAGTTTTTGAGAATCTGGTAGAAGTGTAATTGTTGCCGTTGTTTTTCCTGATGTGTCAAACTCTTGAGATAGGTATCCTATATAGGACACCTCCAAAATGTCTCCGTCTTGGGAAATTCCAATTTGAAAGTTTCCATCAAAATCTGTGGCCACACCATTGGAACTGCCTTTTACTACGACAGAAGCCCCTGGTAAAGACACATTGTTCTCGTCTACGACCTTTCCCGAAAAAATTGTCTGGGAATAGCCCATAATACTCGCGGTAAAGGCAAGCAAGAATGCTACTAGTGTTCTTTTCATTTGTTGAGTATTTGTAAAATTTGGTTAATTATTTATCAACAAATATCCAACACGTGCGTTAAAGCATGCCCTTGTACAGATTAAAAAAAAGATATGGAAAGGTTAAAAGAAATACGGTAATGTTAGCTAAATATTATTTACAAATATTCAAATTTTGCAGTATCTTGCGGTAGATGAACATTTTAATATCTCATTGTTTAACAATAGGTTAAGTTGGACATCTTAATTTTTAAGAAAATTGAAGAATATTATAAATAATAAAATTGTAAGTATTAGAAAAATAATATGGAAGATTATCTGATAGGAATAGGGAAGCGCATCAAGGAAATTAGAAAAAACAACAAAAAGACAATTAACGATATCGCCATGAAAGCTGGAGTTACTGCCGGGTTGATTTCCAGAATTGAAAATGGTAGAACCATTCCTTCCCTACCTGTTTTTTTCAAAATTGTAGACTCCCTGGAAACTGAAATGATCGATTTTTTTGACGGTATGCCCAAAGTGAATGGTCAAAATTTCTTGGTATCCAGAAAAGAGGACCAGACCATTATTGACAAAGAGGATGATGCGGTCGGCTTTACCTATAATTACATTTTTAGCAAGCAATTGAATTCCGTTGGTTTTGAAAGTGTTCTTTTGGAAGTTCAACCCAATTCCAAGCGAGAAAAGGTGACTACAGACGCTTTTGAGTTTAAGTATATACTTTCTGGAAAATGTTATTATCTGATCGGAGATCAAGAAGTATTATTGAATGAGGGGGATTCTATTTTTTTTGATGGCAGAATTCCCCATGTGCCCATCAATAAAGGCAAAATATCTTCAAAAATGCTGGTGGTCTACTTTTTTATTTAGGAAACAATACTTTACCCAATTCTTCCAAATTTTCCAAAATCAAAGTAGGGTTAGCCTTTACCAATTGCTCTCTGGTGTGGGCTCCCGTCAAGACACCCACGGTCATTCCGCAATTTGCATTTTTTCCTTCTTCAATATCTATCACGGAGTCACCAGCCTTCAAAACCTGTTCTGCACTTTCAATCCCAAACTGTTCCATGGCCCGATCTATCATTTCTGAAGAGGGCCTGCCTATTTCCACATCATCTGCCGTAATCAAAGCATCAACCTCTTTTCCAATTTCCCATCCCAGTTTATCCACCAAGGTCTTTGCGGTTCTGTAATCGTAACCTGTATTAAGTACCACCTTTACCTGGTTTGATCTTAGAATCCCAAACAGCTCCTCAACACCCTTATAGGGAGCCACCTCCAATTGATCATAGGCTTCACCCAAAAGTCTTTTAAAGGACAGGTATATTTCCTCCATTTTTTCTTTGGAAACTGCTCCATTCATTTCCTCATTCAATATGTCCTCAATGGCTTTATATTTTTCCTTTCCCGCTCCCAACTCCAAAACCTTTTCCAAAGGCACTTTAAATCCTCCTATCTCCAGTGCGCGTTGAACGGTTTTGTAGACAACATTGTCCTCGTTGACAGTAGTCCCCGCCATATCAAAAACAGCTAATTTTATGTCTTTCATTTTCTCTTTCTGTAATTAAAAATTGAAGCAATTCTTTTTTCGGAGTATCCTACGCTACCTGCTATAGCCACTCCCTCTATTTCTGCAATTATGTGGATATGATTATCCACCGTTGCCTTGAAAATATCTTCACAGACCATAACGGCATCCAACCTATTGCCCATATTCAAGTTGTTGGTTTAGGTTCATTGAACGGTATCTAGACTTCAAGTATAGAAACGATACTATTGTTATGCCCAGCCCGATCAAGGCAACAGCATAGGTGCCATATATGAAAAAGTTCAACCAAGAGAGGTTGGCCTGTCCGAAATTCTTATATAACAAAGCCACTACACTACCAACGTACCCAAAGGCATCTGCCAGATAAATCAGAAAACCGGAGTTGCCCCTAATCTGAAAAACCGCGATGAACCTATCAAAAAATAAGCCATTAAAAGGAACATAACAAATGTACAGGCCAAAGCCCGTGCATACCATCCACACAAAAGGGTTCAGTAGTCCTAACTGAAAAAGTAAGGTGGAGCCGCCCAATACCAAGGTCCCCAACGCAAGCAACCAATGATATGTGAGCAAGGCTCTTAAGTTGTCCTTGATGTAAAAAATAGACCCAATGATCAAAAGGACCACCACTGCTATTATGAGCTCCGAACTGGAAAATACGGATGCATCTCCTTTGTAACCGATACTGTCCCATAACTCCCTGGCGAAATTGTCCCGGAAATCCCTGAAAGCCGTTAGTAGCGTATAAAAAAAGATGATGATCAACAAAGGAAAAAAGAAACTTTGAATAATATTTTTGCGGTCTTCCTTGGTCATGGGAATCCTCTCCATCCTTTGGGTCTTATCCTCTTCGGTAGGTGGAGGAATCTTTTGTAAAAGGAGTGCAAAGAAAAGAAGCGGAACCAAAAAAATAGCTCCAGTTACGGCCGGCATCCAGAATTCACTTACTCCAAAAAAATCCATTACAAAAAGACCGACCGACTTGACCACCCCACTGGAAACAATGAAGCTGGCGCAAAGCGCAATTCCCAAAATGTCCGTAAACTTTCTCCCTTCAACGTATGAGAATACAATTCCCCAAATCATGCCTAAGGGCACTCCATTTAGAAACATGAATATGATGTTGTAAGGTGCTGGCACCCACGCAAAGAAAAATAGGGCTATCTCGGCAAACCCGATCAACGAAATAAGATATAACAACCTTTGATTGGACCTTAACTCCGATATCACCTTGATTCCGATAAATTTGGATAGTGCATAACCCAAAACCTGAGCGATGACCAATAAAATCTTGTAGTTAATGCCAAAGAATGTCAATCCATCAAAAGTTGCAACTGCAAAGGGCTTCCTAAATGCGTACATACAAAAGTAGGTGCCAAAAGCAGCCAGGGAAGCCATGAGTACAAAAGTAGCTTTTGATTGCTTTAACAATGTAGGTTTATTCGGGAGCAATGTTTACAAATAATAAAATTATATTTCAAATTACTCACTTTTATAAGAAAAGCCCTATCCCAAATAGATTAAATAATTGTTAGCAAAAAATTATGTCTTTAGTTTGTTAGAATACTGTACCTCCAATCAAGTTTTGAAAAATTCCATTTATATTAGGGAGCACTAAGTGCAAAGCATTGCTATCAACTCTATCAATGTTATACTAGAGCTTGCTTCGTGCAAAAAGTATCAACCAATACAATTAACGCAGTGTCATTCTTAATGACCAAACCAATTCAAAATCAACTATGGAATCAGTATTAGAGAGACCAGACTGGATAGTTCTGGGCATCTATTTTTTGGCCCTTATTGCAGTGGCCGTCTGGGTGGTTGCCCAAAAAAACAAGGACACCGAGGACTACTTTTTAGCAGGTAGAAATGTAGGATGGTTTGTTATTGGGGCCTCTATTTTTGCTTCCAACATAGGCTCAGAACATGTGGTAGGACTCGCCGGGACCGGATTTGAATCTGGAACGCCAATGGCCCATTATGAACTTCATGCATGGATTGTGCTCTTATTGGGATGGCTTTTCCTTCCTTTCTACATTAGAAGTGGTGCTTTTACCATGCCGGAATTTCTGGAAAAAAGGTTCGATAGTCGTTCACGATGGTTCTTATCCATTTTTTCATTGGTAGCCTATGTGCTAACAAAGGTTTCCGTGACCATTTACGCCGGAGGTATTGTGGTTTCTGAACTCTTGGGCATTCCCTTTTGGTACGGTGCCATTGGAGTTGTCATTTTTACTGGAATTTATACCGTGGTAGGCGGTATGAAGGCGGTGATTTATACTGAAACTCTTCAAACGGTAATTTTGATACTGGGCTCCTTGATCATTACGTATCTAGGTTTGCAAGAAGTTGGAGGTTGGGGTCAATTGCGGGAAACTGTAATCGCAGCTAGCCCGGACCACTTTAATATGTGGCGACCCATGAGCGACCCTGATTTTCCATGGACCGGTCTTTTAATTGGAGGAACTATTGTGGGAATCTGGTATTGGTGCACAGATCAATATATTGTTCAGCGCACCTTGGCTGCCAATAATATTAAGATTGGTAGAAGAGGGGCCATCTTTGGCGCTTATCTTAAGTTGATGCCTATACTGATTTTCTTGGTTCCAGGTATCATTGCTTTTGCCTTGACCATTCAAAATCCCGAGGTTTTTAGTGTAGAACGGGCCGACAGGGCTTTCCCAATGTTGGTAAAAACTTTACTCCCAGTCGGATTAAAAGGTTTAGTGGCCGGTGGACTTATGGCTGCCTTGATGAGTTCTCTCGCATCAGTATTTAACTCCTGCTCCACCATCTTTACGATTGATATATACAAAAAACTTCGTCCTGAAAAATCTGAGCGTCAATTATTGACCATTGGAAAAATTGCCACCAGTTTCATTGTGGTGTTGGGTATTGTCTGGATTCCCATCATGGATAAAATTGGAGGTGGCGTTATGTATCAATACCTGCAAAACGTGCAATCTTATATTGCCCCTCCGGTAACTGCTGTGTTCCTTTTAGGGATTATTTGGAAAAGGGTCAACTCCAAAGCGGCCATTACCACATTATTGGCAGGTTTGGTATTATTGGTACTCCGACTAGGGTCGGAAATTTATTTTCAACCTCAAATAGCAGCGGGAGCTGAGCTTTCAAACTTTCTGTACCAATTTGCGACAATCAATTTTGCCCATATGGCCATTTTTATGTTCATTTTTTCTGTGGTATTATGTGTATCTGTTAGTTTGGCCACTGCCGAACCCGATTATGCCACAATCAAGGGGCTTTCCTTTGGCACGTTGACCGCTGAGGACAGAGCGGCTACCAAAGGTAGCTACAGTACCATAGATGTTGTTCTATCCGTTCTGTTGGTGGTGATAGTTATAGCCATATTATCCTATTTTACGGGATAGAAAATTAAAAAGTACAAGATGAAAAGAGCCTGAATTGGCACAGGCTTTTTTCATTGTATAGTGCTGTTTGACCGAAGCTTAGCTTCAATCTTGGTTGAAGTGAGTTGTCAAAGCTTTTATCTATTTGTAAAGAAAAACTGATTATATTTCCAACATAATTTCCTACCATGCCAAGACTAAGCTTTAAAAACGTTTTTCTAAGTAAGAACCGAAAGATATTGTTCAACAGCACAAAATTGGGCTTCATAGCTGTACTGATAGGCTTTGTTTCCTCAATTTGCTCACACATTCTAGCTGACATTATACTGTTCTACCCATTGAACAACTATTTTCAGTTTGACAAAATGGTGCATGTTATTGAGAACTTGTCGGCCACCTTGTTTTCCATTGGGTTGTTGTCCATTCTGTTCAACACTTTTCAATACACCAAATTCTTGAATTTGGTAGAAACCAGGTTCAATGAAATAGTCAAGCAGGAGCTTCCGCCCGCCATTAAGAACATAAAGAACCACGGAATTGTTGATGTTTATGACAATCTGGACAGTAATATACTTGGTGAGCGACTCTGGAAAATTAGAGATCGAAGGGTAAAAGTGCTGAAAATCTGGATGCCCAATATTGAAAGTATTTGTCCTGCCATAGTAGATGCCATAAACAATCGGGGGTGCCGGTTTCATGTAATGCTTTTGGACCCCTCTTGTCACGGTGCAATTGAGGCCAGAGTGGAATCATTGAACGAAACGGACAAAATGACTTCGGAATACATTACGGACCATATTCGACTCAATGAAGATAGAATCATTGGTCTACTTGATCAAATCCATCACGACAAATACGACAAATTGATTCTAAAGTCCTTTACCTCATTTGTATCTGTTTCCCTATTTGGGTTTGGGGACACCTACTGGGCCGGCCTTTACCTTAGAAACCGACTTGCCACAAATGGAATGATCCTAAAATTTGAATCTGCCCATAAACCAAGGTTCGGTGAAATAGACAGACACTTTAAAACAGAATGGAAAGAGGCCAAATTAAACCCAAAATACATTGAAAAACTGCAGAGTTTGGGAGTGGAGCAAATGGAAATAGACCTGATTTCGGAAATTGAATAAATCCTCCCGCATCTATTTCAACCGTTGCCACGAAGATTTAAAAGATGAACATCTGAAAAATCAGCAAATGAACCATTGCTTTAAGCAAACTGTCAAATGCTGATTTTAATAGAAAACTGTATTCCTAATAGGTCTAGTTATTGAAATATCCAAGAAATAGTGGATACAAAACTTGACCTATTGAACTGATCATGGTAGACTGGCACTATTTCCTCTTACCTGACTAGCGCATGCCGACCAATACAATTTTAATTTCCCACCTGGAGGGAGTTGCTTTATTGCCTCCTTAATTTTCTGATCACTTTTTAATAGATCGGACAACAAAGTAGGTTCGCCAACCGTCACCACATTCGTTTTTGCTCCGATGGTTCGTCTACCCCAATCGGAAAGACTTCCAAGATCATATAGTTTTAAATCGGGAGCGTTCCCTCCTCCTTTATAAATTGCCATTGGAGGTTCAATGGTGGTATCTCCGCTACCATTGTCATGATGAAGCACAAGCTTTTTAATTTCCCGTTGTTGAATTAATGCTTCCGCTACATCCGTTTTTAACGTATACCCCACTGGAGGTAAAACATAAAGGTCAATATTCCCGGGAAGTTTTGTGTTCGTTGCACCTCCCGCATAACTGCCATGCCCTAAAAGGACAATATCCTTGTTTGTAACCAGTACACTCATACTTTCTAGATTAAATTGTAAATGCTTTTCAATCCAATCTAAAAGCTTAAGCTCCGATCAATTCAAGCTCCTTTTTGATTTTTTCCTGTTCCATGTTCAGCTTCTCTTGGTAGAACTTAAGATTATCAAGGTCACCTTCAGTTCTGGCATCAATAATGGCTTTGTCGAATTGTTCATTAAGTGTTAGGAGGGTATCCAAGTCCTGCTGAAGCATTTTTTCATAAGTAGCCTCTGGGTTTGGCTTAACCGTTGCAAGTAGATACATGTTGGAAACAACAATAATATCTTTGTTGCCCCATGCATTTTCTGCCTTCACACTCATTGAGCTACACGCATAATAAACAGCCCAATTGGTGCCATCTGCTGCCTGTATTTGGTTAAAAGTTACCTGCACATTCTCATTTACACTTGAACTTGTAGAGAAAAGTGCCAAAATTCCCTTTACAATAGTCCCGGCGTCTTCTGCCAACTTGGCCGCTTTGGTTGCTTCGTTTGTAGGGTCGAGATAGGTCTTGGCTCCGTCTACAATACCATCAACAATAGTGTCCAAGACTTTAAGGCTGTACTCTTCCGAGAATTTTGAATACGAGTTGGCATTGGAAGCCTTAATATCCACAATACCTTTTGTGTGGCTGTTAATAAATGCTTTGGCCTTGGCCTCAGTATTCTTCAGTTCTGCTTCTGCTTGCTTAACTGCAGCATTAACTGCATTTCTAGCTGCTGTGTTGTCTTTAATTGCGTTTCCTAATTTTGGTCCGTGTCCCATTTTTAATTTTTTTAAAGGATTAATACTAATTTTTTGTCTCTCAAATTTGACCACACAAAATCTGTAAACAAAAAGAGATGAGTGAACGAAACCAATTGTTTAGTGGACCGTACTTGAAATTGAGTAAAGGCATTATCTCAAAATCCTAAGGGGAGGTACTTTTCAACCTTAACCTATGTATTCCTCCCAATCTTCATACGAGCCAATTCATTCATTTTCAAGGATTCATGAGTGCGCCAAGAGTTAATACCCATAGGAATTATCTTGCTTTTTCTGGATATATTGAACAAAAAAATCAGTAAATTCATAAGCTATCGTAAAAAATACCTTCTCTAACATAAATCAACATCAACCATATAAATTCCAACTAATGAACATTTCTATCGAATTGATCGACAACACTAATCCCACTGATTCTCCTGCCTATCCATTCCCTATTGATATGGAAGCATTGAAAGAGGCAGTACTGTACACTACCATAGGAACAGGATCTTTAATTGAACCCATTCCCATAGACGACTTTATTACCGCATCCAAGAACAAACTTCCCCATATTGGTTACAACACCACGGTGAGGGCTAGTTTCTCATTGGTTGAAGGTGAGGAAAACCCCAATGCCACCCCCCTTATTTACTGTAAGGTTCAAAACATTGGCAAAAGAACCGCTGACTTCACGGATTGGTATAAAATTTTTGACTGTAGCTATAAACATATTAAAACTGCTCCTGATGGAACATTGTACATTACCCCGCAGACCATTACGGATTATCAGTCCTTTTGTGAGATCAGCACCTTGAAAAAACGCCAATCCACTGAAAAAAACATATACATATTGTACAGCATCATTTTCCAACTCTTCATAGACAATGAAGCTGGTGAACATATGAAATGTTACTTCGAATTTGATCCATTGGCCAAAATAAGCTCCAATGTGTAAAGGCAATTTTCTTATAAGGATATGCATATTCTTGGTTTTCTTATGGACAGCAGAAACTTCCTTTTCTCAAAGTAAAGACCCGGATAGCCTCCTACATATTTTAAGGACGCAAGACTTATCCCAAAAAGAGAAGTCAAAACTGCTCAGTCTAGCTGCACATTACCATCAAGACATCGACTCGTCTTTACTTCTGGCCAAACAATCATTACAAATAGCAGAGGATATACAGAACCTTCTTCTCCAAGCTGAAGCGTTGGAAGAAATCAGTCATTTGGAACGCAGACTTGGAAATAATCCGCAATCGTTCCAAGCTTCTCTGGATGCGCTTAAAATTTATGAATCCCTGAAGTTGACCGAACGCCAGGCAGCTTCTTATACCCAATTGGCCAGCAATTACATCAGCGATGAGAACTACGCTTTGGGAATACAGTATTTGATAAAGGCAAGAGATATTTATTCCGCTTCCAACCAAACCACCAATCATGCACTCACAATACTCAACTTGGGAGAGGCCTATCGTTTGGATGGACAGTTGGAAAAGGCCTCCTTACATTTTGAAGAAGCGTTGCAACTGAACAGGTCCATAGAGAATGTGATTATCCAGAGCTATTCCCAAGGAAATCTGGGAATGGTGCAATTGGCCCAAAATCTTCTTGACCCTGCCCAACGGAACCTAAGCGAAGCCATTAATGTTCTTCGGGAACTTGGCGATTCCTATTCGGTTTCAATATATCTGGCTGAACTGGGCAAAGTTCATAAAATGAAGGGGCAGCCAAAATTTGCTGAGGAAAAGTTTTTGGAAGCATTGGACATAGCCAAAAAAAATGGTCTTAAAGAAGAGATTCGTGATGTTAGTGCCCTGCTTTCAAGTTTTTATGAAGCAAAAGAGCAATATCAGGAAGCGCTTCAATTCCAAAAAATGAACCAGGTGTACCAGGATAGTTTGGTAAACAAGGAAAACATTCAAAAAGTAGAACAACTCAAAGCTAGCTATGAAATTGACAAAAGAGAGTCAGAGATTGGGCTGCTCAACAAGATAAATACCAATCAAAAATATATTGTCATCTTACTCGCCCTGGGATTATTCTCTTTGTTGATTTTTGCTTATTTGCTTAGAAGGGGCAACAATCGAATCAAAAAAGCCAATGCCATTCTCGCCAATCAAAAAGATGAAATTGCCAAGCGGGAACAGGAGAAAGCCTTATTGCTTAGGGAACTGAACCACCGGATCAAGAACAATCTACAGATGATTTCCAGCTTGCTGAGTCTTCAGGGGCATCAACTTGATGGACATCCGGCCCAAGCAGCCCTATTGGAAGGGCAATCCAGAGTGGAAGCCCTCTCCTTGGTACATAGAAAACTCTACCAAGATGGGGTTGACACCAGAATTAAAGTCAAAGAATATATTGAGGAATTAGTGCTGGGACTTTTTCATGGTTATGGAGCTACTTTTAAACCCCGTTTCGATATTGCAGATATCAACATCACTATTGACAAGGCCATACCGTTGGCACTGATTATCAACGAAGTCATCATCAATTCGCTAAAGTATGCCTACGATAATATTGAAAATCCGCTGTTGGAGGTCATCTTGAAGAAAACCGAACAGGATGATCAAATCAATATTCAGGTCATGGACAATGGTGGCGGGTTCGATATCTTGGAAACGCAGCAGAACAACTCCTTTGGAATTAGACTTGTACACTCCTTAATAGAACAACTAGGTGGGAGCATAAATACAATTAGCGGGCAAGGAGCACATTGGAACATGTTAATGAAAATAGCCTAAACAAAATGGAACAAGTACAAATCCTGATTGTGGAAGATGAAATATTAGTGGCCCAGGATATCTCCAACCGGCTCTCCAAAATGAATTACTCCATAGCTGGGGTAGCACTATCTTCACAAAAGGCCTTGGACTTTTTGGAAGAAAACGCATCAATAGATATTATCTTAATCGATATAATCCTGCATGGAGCCCTGGATGGGATAGAGCTGGCGCGAATCATAAATGAGAAATACCGTATTCCTTTCATTTTTCTTACCTCTCATGCCGATAGAAACATAGTTTCCCGGGCCATTAGTGTCAAACCCTATGCCTATATCTTAAAACCTTTTAATGACAGGCAGTTGAGTGTGGCCATTGAGATGGCCTTGATAAATTTTGCAAACGGAAAGCCCGAAAAAAATCCATTAAGAACCCATGAGTTTACTGTAGCTGATAATAAAGTAATGCAGATTATGGACAGCTTGTTTCTGAAAAAGAAACATCATTTTGAACGCGTGCCCTTGGATGAGATTCTTTTTCTACAAGCAGATAGCAATTATTCTGTGATATACACCCAAACCGGAAGCTTCGTTTATTCCATGGTGCTCAAAAAAATTGAACCTCAGCTACCCACAAACAAGTTTTTGCGAATCCATAGAAGTTATGTAATCAACATTCACAAGGTAAAAGGGTTTGAAGGGAACACCTTATTTATTGGTGATAAAAAAATTCCAGTGAGTAAGACCTATAGGAACAATGTTTTTAAACTGTTCAAGACGATATAAACTCCTAGGAAAGGGATTCTTACAAAACAAAAAATCCAACACTATTTCTAGTGTTGGATTTAAATTTTGCTCCCCCTCTTGGGCTCGAACCAAGGACCCTCTGATTAACAGTCAGATGCTCTAACCAACTGAGCTAAGGAGGAATATTTCCTATAAGCGGGTGCAAATATAGCAGTTTACTTAATATACAACAAACAAAAAAAGTGGTTTTCTATTTAAAAAGCCATTTATACAAATCATTCCCATTGGCAAATAGCAGTAATGCAATCAACAAGAAGAATCCTACCATTTGGGCGTACTCTAAAAATTTGTCACTGGGTTTTCTTCCTGTGACCATTTCATACAGTAAAAATACCACATGTCCCCCGTCCAACGCCGGAATGGGAAGAATGTTCATAAAGGCTAGAATAATGGAAATTAAAGCCGTAGTGGACCAAAAGGCCGCCCAGTTCCAGGTATCAGGGAACATGCTGCCAATTGCGGCAAAACCGCCAACTCCTTTATATGCTCCAGTCTGCGGATTGAAAATCTTTTTTAACTGCTTTACATAACTGGAAAGTGTGGACACCCCTTTGTCTATTCCCGCAGGGATAGCTTCCAAAAACGTATACTTTTGGGTCTTGATTTCAAAATATCCACGATCCGCAAAATCTTGCATGGTAAGTCCGCCTATCTCCATTCCCAGTAGCCCCTCATCATTCACCTTGGCAACTATGTTTGCTTGGGTTCCATCTTCACGCTTAACCACTACATTGATATCTTTTCCTTTGTTGTTTTCCAAAATGGGAGTTACTTGATCCCTATAAACAGCTTCAGAACCGTTAATGGTCAAAAACTCATCTTTTCCTTGAAAACCTGCATCCTTATTATGGGAATCTTTGGATACCTTGCTTACTACAAATGGGGCCCTTAAACTTAAAAACCTGACCTTTTCCTCATCTTCCAACAAAGTAGAAATGAAATCCACGGGGATTTCCTTTTCAATTCGTCGTCCGTCCCGCTCTATTGTGATGCTGTTTCCATTGATCAATTCAATAAAAACACTATTGAAGGATTTCAGCTCGTTTCCGTCAACCGCAATAATCTTATCTCCGGTCTCTATACCAACTTTATCCCCGATTTCCGGTTCAGTGACCCAAACACCATCTTTCAAGCTTTCCATGGGGATATATTGATCACCATAGCTGTAGGCCATACCAATGTATATGATTACCGCCAAAATGAAATTTACGGTAACCCCTCCCAACATAATGATCAATCTTTGCCAGGCCGGTTTACTTCGAAATTCCCAGGGTTTGGGCTCTTCCTTCATCTGCTCCGTATCCATGCTTTCATCGATCATTCCCGCAATCTTCACATAGCCTCCCAAAGGCAACCAACCAATTCCATACACGGTTTCTCCAATCTTCTTCTTGAACAGGGAAAATTTTACATCGAAGAACAAATAGAATTTTTCAACCCTAGTCTTAAATATCTTGGCCGGAATAAAATGTCCAAGTTCGTGGAGAACTATAAGTAAGGATAAACTAAGGAAGAATTGTATTACTTGAATTATAATGGGGCTCATCCGCAACAATCTGTTAAAACGCACAAAAGTAAACTTTTACCCAGTCATATAAAAACTAAGCCCTGCACGCCTTTGGGTTTTAAGAAACTTTTAGCACCAAAAGTTTCCCTACATGTTGATGAATCGGTCACCGGGTCGTAATTTTGCAATCCATGAGGTCATTTTTCGCCAAATACAAAATGTTCGGGATAGTTCTCCTGATACTTTCCTCGATTATCATTGTATTGTTCTATAATGCTTTGCAGCCCAAAAAGATGCTTCCGGTTTACCAACCTTCTATGGTAGACCAATCGCTGGTGGACAGCACCTTGCACTATAAAAAGAAATACCATTCTATTGCAGATTTTGAGCTTGTAAATCAAAACGGGGAAACCATCACGCAAGAAAACTATAAGGACAAGATCTATGTGGCGGATTTTTTCTTCACTACCTGCCCCACCATTTGTCCAATCATGACCAAGAACATGGCAGAAGTACAGGATGCAATCTTGGAAGATGACGATATTCTTTTGTTGTCGCACTCCGTGACACCTGTAATCGATTCTGTACCCCAATTAAAAAAATATGCCCTTGAAAAAGGGGTAATCGATGCCAAATGGAATCTGGTTACAGGAGACAAAAAACAGATATACCAACTGGCCCGAAAATCGTATCTAGCCGTTAAAAATGATGGTGATGGAGGTCCTTATGACATGATTCACACCGAGAATTTCATTTTGGTGGACAAAGAGCGCCGCATACGAGGGTTTTATGATGGCACCAATAGCGAAGAAATCGCTAAACTCTTGGAAGACCTGGAAACCCTTAAGGCCAGTTACACAGAATAGACCGGATATCTTTGCTTAGTTTTTGGTTTTGTTTGCCCATTTTTACTTACTTTTGCTCTTAATTATATTCAATCTAAATAAGCTTAGTGGCCACGGTTGCAGATTTGTCCCACGGACAAAAAGGTATCATAAAGGATTTTTCGGAACATATTCCCCCAATTAAATTGCTGGAACTTGGATGTTTGCCTGGAAATGTTGTGGAATTGGTTCAAATTGCGCCATTGAACGACCCCATTTACATTAATGTAAGTGGAAGCCATATTGCCATTAGAAGATCTTTGGCCCAATTGATTGAATTGGAAATTACCGACGATAACATGACCCTATGAGCAAGAATATCAATGTTGCGCTGATAGGAAATCCCAATACCGGAAAAACCTCTGTTTTTAATCAGCTTACGGGCCTTAAGCAGAAAGTGGGCAACTATCCCGGCATTACCGTTGAAAAAAAACAAGGTATCTGCAAACTTCCCAAGGGACTCAAGGCACATATTATAGACCTCCCAGGAACTTACAGCTTAAACACCACTTCTTTGGATGAAAGTGTGGTCCTGGAACTACTTCTCAACAAAAACGACAAAGATTATCCCGATGTGGCCGTGGTGATCAGTGATGTGGAGAACCTAAAGCGAAACCTGTTGCTTTTTACCCAGATCAAGGACTTGAGGATTCCCACCATTTTGGTCATTAACATGGCCGACCGAATGCGTAGAAAAGGGATTTCTTTGGACATTGACCTGTTGGAGAAAAAATTGGACACCAAAATTGCCTTGGTCAGTACTAGAAATGGTAATGGGATAGACCGAATTAAATCTCTAATTGCAAACTTCAGCGACCTATCTACCCAACCCAACCTCAACACCTCTAGGATTGCTCCCGACTATTTTGACCGTTTGCAAAAGACCTTCCCTAAGGAAGATCTCTACAAACTTTGGTTGGTTATCACCCAGGATGTCAACTTTATGCCCATAGAGAAGAAGCGGATACAGGATGCCACGTCATTTTCCACCAAATCCAAAGAGGAACTCAAAAAGCTTCAGCATAAAGAAACTGTGTTAAGGTACCAGTTCATCAACAACACCCTCAAGGAAACATATATTGTGGACTTCAAGTCGGCCAAAGGCCTACGTGCCACCATGGACAAAATATTGACCCACAAGATCTTTGGGTATGTTATCTTCCTTGCCATTCTATTGACCATTTTTCAGGCCATTTTTGATTGGAGCAGTTACCCAATGGATTTCATTGATGAGCAATTTGCCACCGCCGGTGAGTGGATCAAAAACACTTTTCCTTCCGGTATTTTTACTGATTTGCTGGCCGAAGGAATACTTGCAGGTATCGGTGGTATTGTGATTTTTATTCCACAGATTGCCTTTTTGTTCTTGTTTATTTCGCTTCTGGAAGAAAGTGGGTACATGAGCAGGGTGGTATTTTTAATGGATCGATTAATGCGCCCCTTTGGTCTGAGCGGAAAAAGTGTGGTCCCCCTAATTTCCGGTACCGCTTGTGCAATCCCAGCGGTAATGGCCACCAGAACCATTGAAAACTGGAAAGAACGTTTGATCACTATTTTGGTGACCCCATTTACCACTTGTTCTGCCAGATTGCCTGTCTATCTTATTCTTATTGCACTGGTGATTCCAGAAGGAAGAATTTTAGGGTTGAGCTACCAAGCATTGACCTTGATGCTACTCTATCTTATTGGTTTTGGAATGGCCATATTTTCAGCCATGGTATTGAACAAGATCTTAAAAATTAAAAGCCGTTCCTTGTTCATGGTTGAAATGCCAACTTATCGTCTGCCATTGTTGAAAAATGTGGGGTATACGGTCCTTGAAAAAACCAAGAGCTTTGTCTTTGGGGCCGGTAAGATCATTCTATCCATATCAATCATACTTTGGTTTTTGGGCTCCAATGGATATTCGGAGGATTTCAAAAATGCAGATAGTATAGTCAATGAGCGAATCCAGAAACAAGGTCTAAGTCCATATAGCAACAACTACATCCAGAATCACATCAATGCTTATATGGAAAGCATTAAACTGAATCCTGAAAGTCCACCGGACGCCATTCAACTTAAATCACTCCAGGATACCGTTCAAAACTTCACCAATATCCTAAAGGAAAGAGCTAGATTACAGGAAATTGCAAGTTATAAACTAGAACACTCTTACATGGGCCTTGCGGGCAAGGCAATCCAGCCCATAGTAAAACCTTTGGGGTACGATTGGAAAATTGGCATAGCAGTATTGACCTCTTTTGCTGCACGGGAAGTTTTTGTGGGAACCCTCGCTACCATATACAGTGTGGGCAGTGATGAGGAAGAAACCATTAAAAATAGAATGGCTGCAGAAATGCACAGTTCCGGGAAAAAGCCATTGTTCAATCTGGCCTCGGGTATCTCATTGATGCTTTTCTATGCATTTGCAATGCAATGCATGAGCACTTTGGCCATCGTAAAAAGGGAGACCAATTCCTGGAAATGGCCGGTACTCCAACTTCTATTTATGACTTCTTTTGCCTATCTTGTAGCATTGACCGCCTACCAAATCCTCAAGTAAATGGAGACAATTCAAAACATTCTGGCATACTTGGTTCTGGCCGTTGCGGTTCTTTATTTGATCAATAAATTCTTGCTTCCCAAACCAATCTTTTTTGGCAAGAAGAAGAGCGCCAAAGCTTGTGGGCAAGACGACTGTGGTTGCCATTAAATCCTCGTGGGTTTAAATCCCGTGTACTCTCTTCTACCGAAAAGAATTTCAATTTTTTTTCTTTCCGAGTGTAACCTTTTATAATTTCCTGACTATATAGAACAGAAGACCAACTAAAACAGTATTTGGAAACGCTTTCAGATGAAATGATAATGCAACAAGTTGTAGAGGGAAACCTTGACTTGTTAAAGGTCCTTTTTGAAAGGCATCATAGGCATGTATACAATTTTTTGTACAAAATGTCCGGTGATCGAATGCTGAGTGAAGACTTAACACAAGACGTTTTTTACAAGTTGATCAAATATCGAAGTTCATATAAAAGTGGAGCCTTTGTATCGTGGTTGTTCACCATTGCAAGAAACAATTTAAGGACCCATTATACAAGAAACCATAAAAACAACTTGGATATCGGAGTGCTTGATTACAAAGCGGTAGAGGCTGAAACCAATAAAACGGAGGAGTATTCCCATCTGCAGAGAGCACTCAACCAATTGCACCCAGATGATCGGGAATTGATCATTTTAAATCGATTTCAAGAGATACGCTATGAAGAATTGGCCCAAATTCTAGGAAGCACCCCAGGGGCCGTGAAGACCAAAGTAAGCCGTGTGCTCAAAAAACTAAGAAAAATATATATGGAACCCCTTTAGGGATTCAATAACCAGAAATTGAAATGAAAAACAAGCTGAACATATCCTTTATTTTTAGTTTTCTACTGATTTGGATCATCGGTGCAAAAGCGCAGAAATCCATTCTTAAAGCGGACCTCGCTTTTGGAAAATATACTGTTGGATTTCAATCTTACAACCTATATGATCACTCCAGAAGTTTTTCTGTTGACGAAAATGGCAATGCCTTGAGAGTTGGCCAAAAAAGATCGCGCCCCATTCAAATGTGCGTCTGGTACCCTGCTCGTCCAGAAAACAAAACTCCATTAAAATATGAGGACTATTTTGTCTTGAAAGCCCACGAAGTTGGAGAAGTAAGTGAGTTTGATAAAGAGACACTCATTAAAAACTTTATTGAAAATGAACAAGTGGACAAGTCCAGATTGCTCCAGGAGTTAAACGTAGAGATGAGGGCGATAAAAGATGCCAATCCCGAAACATCTCAAAAATTTCCTGTTGTTATTTATGGTCCCAGTTGGTGGTCCACCGCTTTTGAAAATGCCTTGTTGTTTGAATTTTTAGCAAGTCATGGATATGTTATTGTGTCCAGTCCAAGTGTCGGCCCCGAGTCTCGGGAAATGCCCATCTCCAGAATTGGGGTTGAAACCCAAGCAAGGGATATGGAATTCCTTCTGGCCCAGACACATGAATTCCCTAATGCCGATATGGACAAAATAGCGGTTGCAGGATTTAGTTTAGGAGGGCTTTCCAATGTGCTCATGATGGCCAGAAACAAAACTATTGACGCATGGATCGGAATGGACCCAAGTATACATGAAGCGTATGAGTTCTTCTCCGAGTCCCCTTACGAAGATTACTCTAGGTTCACAAAACCATCACTTTTTATAAATACCGTTGGCTACATGAACGCTTTGCCCTTTTATGATAAATTGATCTATAGTGATGCTTTCATGGTAAACCTCCCTAAAATTGAGCACACAGACCTGGCCTCACAGTTCGTAAAACTTTATGGCAATCCTGAAGACTTGGAAAGTGTAAACAAGAAAACCAGGGCATACAAGATGGTGTCCAAGTATATACTGACCTTTCTAAATAATGTTTTGTACAGCAATTCTGATTTTGAAGAACTACGCCAGAACGTATTTGCATCCAGTACTGTGGATACTTCCTTTGTTCAAACAAGGTCAAAGAAAGGACTACCTTCGGTAGATAAGATCGTTCTTAAAAATAACCCTCAGGATATCATCTCATTGTTGAACACTACGCTAAATTCAAATGGTATTTCCAATTTTCCAGTAACTGACCTTCAAAAATTGATTTTTCTCGCTTCTGAAAAAGAGGAGCTTGAGAAAGTCTCACATCTCATGCGCTGGTACCAATCAAATTACGAGGACACATTCCATGAAAAAGTACTAGTGCATATTGGTTTTGAAGAAATGTTGAAGAAGTTCCCTCTTTTATATAAAGACAACCAGGGATGCCAATTTACATACGACGAGGTTAACCATACAGCCCATTTACTATCTATGAGCGGTAAGGGCGAAGAGGCTCTGGATTATTTCATCTTAAATACCAAATTGAATCCTGAAAGTCCAAAAGCTTTTTTCAACCTCGGAATAGGATATTATAGAATGAAGGATTTGGCAAACGCCAAGCCAAATTTTGAGAAATGCTTGGAACTTGGTCCAGACTCTCGCTATAAAAACATGGCCGAAGACTTAATAAAGGAATGCAAATAACTCCGCATAAAAATTAAAAATCATGTCCGCAGACAACAAACATATTTCTAAACTGATTCCCGATTATCTAGATAATAATTTGGAACCTTCCGACAGAAAAAAGGTGGAGGAGCATCTATCCGAATGTGGAGAATGCCAAATAGAATTGGAGGAAACAAAAAAGTTGTTTGTGGCTTTTGATACAACTATTGAGGTCCCATCCGATCGTCTTACCTCCAAATTTGATGAGATGCTTCAAGCTGAAAAAGAAGCATCTGGGAAAGTAGTGTCCTTTTTCCCTAAAAAGGAAAAATCGCAATGGGCAGGTAATTTACTAAAGGTTGCGGCAAGCATTGCCCTTTTGGTGGCCTCTTTTCAGATGGGTGGCGTTTTTCAGCAGAAAAAATCCAATGAGGATATGTTGGTCCTGAGAAATGAAAGTCTACAGATGAAACAGACAGCCATGCTTTCGCTCATGGAAAATCAATCAGCGAGTAAGCGCATCCAAGGGGTAAGTTATATCGACGAATTTGAAAATCCGGATGAGGCCATTATCGATGCATTGGCCAATAGGTTATTATTTGATGACAATGACAATGTGCGGCTAACGGCATCCGAAGCACTTGCAAAATTCGCCACCTCTGAAACCGTAAAGAACGTTTTCATTGAGGCCCTTGGGAAAGAAAAAAATCCCAGTATTCAAATCGCCATCATACAAATATTGGTAGGGATTCAGGAGAAAAAAGCAATTGCCCCCATGAAAAAACTATTGGAACAGGAAGACACACACCCTTTTATCAAAGAGGAAATCAAAGCAGTTCTTCCTAAAATTATATAAACGTCAAAAAACGAAAACAATGAGAAAATCAATAATTCTTTTAGTAGCCTGCCTTACAGCTTCCCTTACGCAAGCCCAAACAGGTTTTACCCAAAAACTAGATGGTATTGAGTGGGTCAAAATTGAATCTAAAGCGGATGTTATCCTTAGAACCCACAACGGCGGAAGCGAAATAAGAATAGAAGACAGTAAACATCAAAAAACTTCTGAAGTAGGAGTTACCCTTAGCACCCGTAATGGTGGAAATGAGATAAGAATAGAAGCCAGCGGTAGCCACAAAACTTTGGAAAAGGCCAAAGGTCTTCGCTTGGTAGGAGAAGGCGGGTCTGACAATACCGAGGTTGGTTTCTATGTAATCCAAGATGGTAGCACCCTTTTGGTAAAGAACCTCAGAAAATCTGAAAGTGCAAAAATCTATTTGCCCGCATCACAAAATGTTTCCGTAAAGAGCACGTGGAACGGCGACATTGAAATTGATGGTTTCACGGGGGAAATTGAAGCAGAGGCGCAGCTTAACGGAAGTATTGAGATTACGGAGGTGAATGGTCCCGTAACTGCCAATACCTTTAATGGGGATGTTAATGTGGAATTTGCCACAGTAAAACAAGACTCCCCAATTTCCATTTACTCTACAAATGGAGCCGTTGATATGAGCTTGCCCGCCGACACTCCTGCAAATCTTTCGCTGAGTAGCCTCAACAATGACATTTACACCGATTTCGACCTCGAATGGAAGAAAAAGGATGGCCTAAAATCAACATCCGATAGAGCTGTAAAGGCATCCATCAATGGTGGAGGAGTTGATATCTCCGTGAAAACCTTTAATGGAAACATCTATCTAAGAAAACAATAAATCAAAAAACGAACAGTCATGAAAAATTTAATCGCCCTTTTGTTCCTGGGGCTCATCAGTCTATCCATAAATGCCCAAAGAATCATTGAAAAGAGTTTTGACCTCAATAACAGATCTGTTGATCTGGATGTAAAATTTGCCTCCGATATTGAAGTAAAGACGTGGGATAAATCCACGGTCTATTTTAAGGCAGTCATCAAAATAAAGGAAGAAAAATACAAGGACCTGTACAAACTGGATATTGATGAAACCAATAACTCAATAACCATTTCCTCGAACACCAAGGCGCTGTTTAAAGCATATCATGATTATTGGGATGCCCTAGTGAGCAATGGAGAAAAAAGGCATTACCATACCCGTGACATGTATACGTTTAATTATGTGCTCTATGTGCCCAAAAATGCCACTTTTAAGGTAAGCAGCATTAATGGTGACCTAAGTTCTGAAATCATTGAGGGTGATTTTACCGCTGATCTCATCAATGGAAATATCGATATCAAAAAGTACAACGGCGATATGAACCTAAAAACCATTAATGGGGAAATTGATCTTGTGATGAAAAACTCACATCTCGTAGCCGAAACCATCCATGGCGATATTTATGCAGATGAAAAATTGGAATTAAAAGTGACCGATCGTTATGTGGGGCAAAAAGTGGAAGGTCGTTTTGACAACGGCACACACCGTCTTCGCCTAAATACCATCAATGGCAATATGTACCTCCGGCTTTGATCCTTTAAATCATGGATGAAATAAAGCTGTAAAGCAATAGGGTCCATCCTATGACCAAGAGCAAACCCCCTAAAGGGGTGACCGGACCCAAGGCCCGTAATTTTTTGCCATTTGCAGCGCTTAGGCATAAGGCATAGATGCTAAATGAAAAAAGTAAAGTGCCATAGATAAAGCAGTGCACAATCCAAGAATCCATAGGTCCATCAAATCCTAGGTTGAAACCAAGTACCAGCAAAACAATGGCATGGTACATCTGATATTTGACCCCTGTTTCAAAACTATTGAGTTGTTCAGGGGTCAGTTTCTTTTTCAACACATGTGCCCCAAAAGCTCCAAAAACCACGGCCAACAATCCGTAAACTGCGCCCATGACCTGAGTAAGAAGAATTGTTTCCATATTTTTTAGAGGTCTATGCTAATCTCATAATCAGAATTGACTTTAAAAGCGCATTCTTTATATTTTGGTGGGCCAAATGTTCTCATTTTCGCCTTGGAAAAAGCCACTCTTTCCTTTGGAATCCCCAACCAATTGGTATCCAATTTGTCATTCCCATTTTCATCATGGAAAACAGCCAGTGCATATTCTCCAACGGGTAAATCCTCAATCACCAACGTAACCATCCCTTTTTCAGCGGGAGCACTTTCGGTTTTCAGTACCCCATCAAAAGTCAAAAAAGAATCATCCGAGTCATACACGGCAACATTTACTTGTCCCAACTTGGAATCCACATTGTTCACATGTACTGAAATCTTATTTTGGGAGAACATGCTCAATGGGACCAAAACAATGCACAAAAAAATTATTCTCATGGTAACGTTGGGACTATGTTTTAATCAATTACTCCACGTTTTTTTAGAAAATCAATTGGAACTCTCATGGTTTTCCGACAACTCCTTGTGCAAAATAGCATATAATTTTTGTGTTTGAAGGCTATCTTGAAGATTAAGAAATGTTTTGAGGCTATCTTGATAGACCATTTTTATCTTTTGTTGCCTTAGGTCATCAACAAAAACATACACCTTGGAATTTGTAACGGTATCCCTGAACACTCCCTTTTCCTTGGCCATCCAGGAAAATCCAGAACTACGCTCCATTTCGGGCAATTTATCCACCAATATTACACTATCCAAATCCGTCATGGGTATTTTCTGATAGTATATTCCAGATAAAATCCGAAGTCTACCTTCTTCAAGCTCATGCCAGTTCTTATAATGGGCCACAAAAACCAAGGAGCAGACAATTAGTGTAAGAACTATCAAAACGTTCCACAACCAATGTCTTTTCCTTTTACTCATCTTTCTTATCTGTTCTGAACTTATCGAACCATGCCACAGTATGGGCAATTTTGGTCATCAAATTGCTTGGCTTACTGGCTATTCCATGACTTGCCCCCGGAATTTCCACTAGAACTGTTTCAATTTTCCTGAGCTTGAGCGCATGGTAAAGCTGCTTTGCCTCGCTGGGTGGTGTTCGTAAATCATCCATTCCAACCATCACCATTGTTGGTGTCTCTACATTACCAACGAGGGAAATGGGAGAAAATTTCCAATATCCTTCAAAATTTTCCCAAGGCTGGCCAGGGTATCTATGGTTGAAAT
The DNA here is from genome assembly GCF_003382275.1 of Flagellimonas nanhaiensis. Taxonomy (GTDB): domain Bacteria; phylum Bacteroidota; class Bacteroidia; order Flavobacteriales; family Flavobacteriaceae; genus Flagellimonas; species Flagellimonas nanhaiensis. The sequence goes on along the minus strand of NZ_QTJX01000002.1, from coordinate 968,659 downwards.
AATAGAAGTAATTATCGGCCACCAAGGTCTTACTTATCCAGTTCATCACTGGCTTGGCCACAACCGCAGCTTCAAACCTATTGTTCTTTCCAATGATCCAGGCAGACATGATTCCTCCTGCGCTACCTCCGGTAACAAACAATTGGTCCTCATGGGCAATTCCCATTTTTATGCAATGGTCCACCCCATCCATAACGTCATTATAATCTTCACCAGGGTAGTTATTGTACAACAGGTTTCCAAATTCTTCGCCATAACTGGTACTTCCCCTTGGGTTGGGATAAAAAACAATATATCCCTCAGAGGCATATAGCTGCATTTCGATGGAAAACCTGTCTCCATAATTAAGTATTGGACCCCCATGGTTCTCCACCATAAAAGGATATTTTTTGTTTTTGTCATAGTTTGGAGGATAGACCACCCATCCTTGAACATCGCGGCCATCCACAGAGGATTTGTACCACACCTCCTCAACTTTTCCAAGAGTTCTGTAGTTGAGCAAAGCTCCATTCAAGTTGGTCAATTTGGATGGGTACTTGGATTTTGGCCTGAGTACCGCCAAATCAGCCGGGTGGTTTGGACGTGTTTGGGTAATTACCATCGTTCCATTTTTGGAAACACTGTATGAACCACTGGGGTAAGGCCTACCTAAGGTAGTACCTCCAATGTTATCCGCAATTTTTCGGGTATTCCCTGAAAGGGAAACAAACCCAACCTTACCATTCCCCTTATCATCATAGTATACATAGAGTCCATCTCCTTTTGTATTCCACTTAATTTGTGATAGCGTTCTATCCAGTCCTTCGGAGATTACACGTTTGTTCTTTCCATCAATATCCATGATGTGCAGTTTTCTTGTTTGATATGCCTGCACTTTATCTTCAAAACCTAGATACGCCACAAGTTTTCCATCCGGTGATACTTGAGGATTGTAATCCGGTCCATTCCTGTCTGTCAATGCTTCAATTTCACCATCTTCCACAGCTACAGAATATATTTCACTATTTCTGAATTGATATTCCCAATCTGCAATCCTATTGGCAGAGAAATAAATTTTAGAACCGTCTGGAGACCAGGAAAGTGTGCCCCTGTGGTGCCAATCTCCAGATGTAATCTGTCGCGCAGCTCCTCCTTCAGCAGGAATAGTAAAAATATGGTTGAACCCGGGTTTAATGTATCCCCTTCCATCAGCTTCATGATAAACTCGGTCAGTTATCCTAGGTGACTCTGCCCATTTTGCCCCCTTTGGTTTTTTTGGGATTTTGGCAATTACCGGTGGGGACTTGGGAACATTCATGGAAAAAGCCAACCGCTTGCCGTCCGGCGACCAGGTCAATGAACTTGGACTAAATGGAAGTTGGGTCAACTTGGCTACTTTACCTGAAGCCACCCAGTACATGTAAATCTCAGCGCCTTCCGCTGTGCTACTAGAAAATGCAATACGGTCTCCCGAAGGCGACCATCGAGGACTACTTTCCCCAACCTCTCTAGCTGTAAGTTTCTGATGCGCCGTACCATCTGTTTTAACAAGCCATAAATTACCAAACGATCGGTCTTTCATAATATCAAAACCCATCTTGCGATAAACCACCCATTCCCCATTTGGAGATATCTGCGGGTCAGATGCGTATTGCAGGTCGAAAATATCCAGATAGGAAAAGTTTGGTTTTTGAGCTGTGGTGAAATGGAGCGTGCCAGCCAACACTAGAAAGCATAAAAGTCTGTTCATCAGTTAGAAATTTTGAAGTTTTTAAAGATAGTGGAATCCCAGCTAGAATTCAATAGCCCTTTTCCTTCTTATATTTGGACCAACAAGTACTCCCTAAATGGATTTTTCAGGAAAAAAAGTTCTTATCACCGGAGCCTCAAGAGGAATAGGCAAGGCTACTGCAATGGCCTTTGCAGAAAAAGGGGCTCAAGTTGGCCTTAATTACAGAAACAATATTGACGAAGCGAAAAGGACACTAAAGGAGATGCCTGGCAAGGGGCATCAATTATTTCAAAAAGATATCGGAAAGACGGAAAACTGTAAAGAACTCATCCAAGAGTTTATTGAAACTTACGGTAGGTTGGACATATTGGTCAACAATGCTGGAATCTTTCAGCACCATAAGATTGATGAAATCGATTTTGAAGAATGGACCCAAACGTGGGAAACAACATTTCGAACCAACCTATATGCCGCTGCACATCTTTCTTATTGGGCTTCTCAAAAAATGATGAAATCCGGAGGTGGAAGAATTGTCAATGTTTCCTCAAGGGGAGCTTTTAGGGGAGAGCCCAACGCCCCAGCTTATGGGGCCAGCAAAGCTGCATTGAATGCCATGAGCCAATCACTGGCCAAAAAACTGGCTCCACATAATATTTTTGTTGGTGTTGTTGCTCCCGGTTTTACAGAAACTGAAATGGGTGCCAACGCCTTGACCCCTGAGGAAAGGGAACGACTTCTGGCCGAGACATCTTTTAAACGTATGGCAAAACCGGAAGAAGTGGCCCATGCCATTCTATTTTTGGCATCTGAAGGGGCGGAATACTGTTCGGGAGCTATAATAGATGTCAATGGAGCTTCCTACTTAAGAAGTTGAAATTATGAAAGCCGCTACCATAGCCCAGCTGAAAAAAGAGCTGCAATTCAGGTCTCAGGATGAAGTGCTTCAACTTTGTCTTCGATTGGCCCGATTTAAAAAAGAAAACAAGGAACTCCTCACCTATCTCCTTTTTGAGGCCGGAAACGAAGATGGCTACATTGAGACTGTTAAACTTGAGGTAGATGAGATGTTTTTGGACATTAACACCAACAGCTTCTTTTACATTAAAAAAAGTGTTCGGAAAATCTTGAGAACCCTTAAAAAATACATTCGATATTCTGGCAACAAGGAAACCGAAGTAGAGCTATTGCTTTACTTCTGCCAAAAACTAAAGGCCTTTTCCCCTTCCATACACCGAAATATTACGCTTCAAAATCTGTACAATAGGCAACTGGACTATGTCCAGAAAAAATTGCCCGCTCTCCATGAGGATTTGCAGTATGACTACAGGGTTTTATTGGAAGATCTACAAATGAACTAGTGCAGGAAATAAATCGGCAGACGGGCTACCTTTCACCCTTGTGGTTCAGATAAAACGATTCCGAAGAATTCTTCAATTCCATATTTCCAATAGTACCCGAGCCTTCAAATTGAATACTGACTCCTTTAATTTTTAAGGGTGTTTCAGGAGCTTCACCTTCATATACCTGAACCCCATTAACCAAAATTTCAAATTTGTTGTCTCTAGAAATACATTGCAGTTCAGCAAAGTCCTCAAAGTCAACTCCAAAACCTGAAAGATCGTTTTTTTTACCATCAATATATTGATCAAAAATAAGGAGGTTCAAATTGGAAACGCATCCTTTTTTAGACAAAGGAATGCCAAAGGCTCCACCGTCATAAAGAATAAACACTTTCGCTTCTTGGCATCCGCTTAAACCATCTTGCAGCGTATTCTTCAATTGCATTGACAACTCAAAATCGTTGGTAGAAATCTCACCAAAATCCCTTACTTGATATAATCCAACCTTAACATTTGAAGTCCTTGGGTCAATATTATATGCGGCAAGTACTTCAGGGGCGATAGAAAGCTGACCATTTTTCTTGATTTCTTCATTTTTTAGATAAATGGGAGAAGTGTCGCGGTGTATTACACCCAGCCAATCTTGGGTTTTAATAAAAACATCTTCTTCTTTTACAATAACTCCATCAACAACCAATTTAGACTTAAAGAAACCGGGCAGGTAATAAATACAGGTGGCAATACTATCTGTCCTTTCAATGGCAATTCGTTTCCTTTTATCCCAATCTTGTTGTATTTCAATTACCGCACTATCACTTGCTGTTGAAGCGTCATATTCAAAAACTACCGAATTGGGTATTTCATTGCTCACGGTCCTGCTTCTGAACTTAAAATCTGTTTCGCTAATAATCGCTGTGGTTTTTGTGATAACGGAATCTTTGTCCCAAAAGATGGTGAACAAAGCCACTGAAACCAAAACCAGTAAGAGAAAAACGGTCAAGTGTGGCACTTTTAACCTTTTCTGGATAGCATTTTTGAGAGGTTGGGAGCGGTAACTACCTTTAAATTCTCTCCAATTTCTATGTCCAATAAACTCTGAAAGAATATCCAGCGTTGCGGAGCTTGGATTTGCTATCAGCTCGGCACGCCCCCAGATTCTTTTCAATGTAGTTACACTTAGCCTCTTCTTGGTAGATTCAAAGATGCGATCGCTTAGCTCTTCAAAATCTTTATTGCTCCAATTTGTGCCGCTGCCCCAACCCAGCTGCTCCTCAACCTGTGCTACCAAATACTGAATCATATGAAGTTTTGATTTGTCCATAAAACTATTAAGCACTGATCGGGTTACCTATTTTGAACAAGATTGAACAAGATTGAACAAGTGAAAAAGGGGTTATGACCGCAGATCCAATCTACTTTTACCTTAAATCAAATTTAGTCTTAAAAATCAAAATCAATAAAAAATGGACAATTCATTGCAAAAACTATTTGTAGGACTAGTAGCTCTGCTCATATTCAACATTACCTATGGTCAAGGAGCTCCGAAGAAATCAATGAAGACGCTTCAATTCCCTCTAACCGAGAAATATTGGGCACCTGTTTCTGACAATGTGGAATTCATCACCCACAAAACGGTTAAAGCGGTAAGGAGCTCCAACGACCGTCCCATCAACATTATGCTAAAGGACTTTGAGTTCGCGGTGGGTACAATCGAATTTGATGTAGAGCTGAAAGGGCAGGGCTTTCCCGGAATCAACTTCAGGATAGATAAGGATACTTTGAATTCTGAAATATTCTATCTGCGCCATTTTGGTAAACCAGACCCCTTGCGCAGAACAGCCATGCAATATGCCGCTGTACTCGATGGTGTAAATCTGTGGGACCTAACCGACGACTACCAAGCGGCTGCCACAATTTTTGAAGACCAGTGGAACCACGTTAAGATGGTCATTTCTGAAAACCAGATGGAAGTATTCGTGAACAATATGCAAGAACCCGCACTACTTGTACCTGCCTTTGAAGGTGTAACTAAATCTGGTAGAATTAGCCTCTCTGGGAATGTCATCTACGCAAATATGACCATAACGCCCAATGCTACGGAAGAGTTGCCCTCTACAGCAGGCTACGACCCCACATACAACGACCCCAACTATTTGCGAAATTGGCAGATAACAGAACCTGTTGATTTTCCTTTTGGAAGAGATATGATGAAACAAATTTTTGTAAGTCCTGGAGTAATCATCGATACCACATTGTTGGATAGCACTGCTGTTTGGAAACCAATAAAGGCAGGTAGAAGAGCTATGGTCAACCTAACAAAAGAGTTTGGCGCAACCGAACGAGGCTCAAGAAAGTTGGTTTGGCTAAAGACAACCATTAGCTCTGATAAAATTCAGGAGAAACAATTGAAACTGGGTTTTAGCGATGGGGTCTGGGTTTTTATAAACGGTCAGCCTTTGCATCAAGATAAAAACTACTACGGTTCGCCGGGCATGAAAGAGCCTCGTGGGAGATGCACTATTGACAATACCTCTTTTAAGATTCCCTTTAGGGAAGGTGAAAATGAAATCTTAATTGGGTTGACCAACTATTTCTTTGGATGGGGGATCATCGCACGTTTACAAAACACTTCTGGTTTAAAATATGACTAGAAATCAGACAGAAACAAGCGGTTGTTCAGCCAGTGTTTGAAAAACCAGATTGATTCTAAATAACCTGACATCCATTTACTTACAATGTAAAAAACGTAATTTTGTAAGTATAGGATGAACAAGTTTATAGCGATAGGGACCGCTTTGCTCATTTTTTTTCAGAGCATTAATCTTCACTTCAGTGATTTAGTGGAGCTGGATGAGCTTGTTGAACATTATCAGTTTCACAGCAAGGAATATGGCGATGATTTTATGGTTTTCCTTTCCAAACATTATGGGAAACAGAAATCTGACCATAGTCAAAAACATCAAGAGGAGCAAAAGGATCATGAAAACCTTCCTTTTCAGCATAACACGCAGTGCTCCCAATTATTGGTTTTTGTGGTGGATATGAAACCCATGTTCTCTATACGCTCTGATGTTCCTTCATCCAGCTTGGACAATTTCCATTATTACATATCCTACTCACCTATTTGGGGCGAAAATCCATTTCAACCACCCAAACAAGCATAGTTCATAGTTTTTCAGTTTTACTGGATTCTCCGGATGCCTTATTAAATCAATAATGTAACCCATTTTCTATGAGTCATGCTTTCCAACATTATCAACTTTAGTATTAAGAACAAGTTTGTTGTTCTGCTTTTTGTTTTTTCCATCATTGGTTTTGGACTTTTTTCACTGTCCAGAATACCAATTGGTGCCGTACCTGATGTAACCAACAACCAAGTGCAGGTAATTACCACCTCCAGAAGCCTTTCTACCCAGGATATGGAACAATTCATAACATATCCTATAGAATTGGAGATGGCCAATCTTCCCGGGGTACAGGAAATCCGTTCCATATCAAAATTTGGGCTTTCAGTGGTCACAGTGGTCTTTGATGACGACATGGGCACGTATTTGCCCCGACAGTTAATTGCTGAAAAAATAAAATCTGCCTCAAAACGAATCCCCAATGGTTTTGGTACACCTGAAATGGGACCTATTACCACAGGTCTCGGAGAAATCTATCAGTATACCTTGGATGTGAAACCGGGTTACAAAGACCGTTACAACCCCACCCAGCTCAGGACTATTCAAGATTGGATCGTAAAAAGACAGCTCTCCGGAATACCGGGAGTTGTTGAGGTGAACACATGGGGCGGCTATTTAAAACAATATGAAGTCTCAGTAGAGACCCAAAAACTCAACGCCCTTAACATCACCTCAAAAGAGGTGTTTGAAGCCCTAGAAAAGAATAACAGCATAGCTGGGGGGGCCTACATTGAAAAGGTCAACCAAGCCTATTTTATTCGAGGGGAAGGTTTGATGGAGAATCTGGAAGACATCAAAAACACTTTGGTCATCAGAAGAAATGGCATCCCGGTTTACATAAAGGATATTGCACAGGTAGGTTTTGGCACTGCCCCACGGTTTGGAGCAATAACCGGCAATGGTGAAGGTGAAAAAGTACTGGGACAGATCATGATGCTCAAAAATGCCAATTCCAAAAAAGTCATTGATGCCGTTAGAGAAAGAGTTACAGATATCTCGGAATCTCTTCCGGAAGGGGTGTACATAAACCCCTTTTTAGATCGGAGTGAATTGATTGGAAGGACCACTTTTACGGTTACCGAAAACTTGATCCTGGGATGTTTGATTGTCATTTTTGTGGTAGTACTTCTACTCGGGAACTGGAGATCCGGACTTGTAGTAGCCTCCATAATCCCACTTTGTCTGTTGTTCGCCCTTTCATTGATGTACCTCTTTGGGGTAGATGCCAACTTGTTGAGTCTGGGGGCCATTGACTTTGGAATTATTATAGATGGAGCCGTAATCATTGTGGAATATATTGCCTTTCAAATTACTAGCAGACAACAAGAATTGAATGAAATAAGCAAGGACAGATTACAACGGGCAAAAGACGAAATCACTTATCAAGGTGCATCTAAAATGATGAATTCCGCCATTTTTGGGCAGCTCATTATTTTGATTGTATTCATCCCAATTCTTTCTTTGAGCGGGGTAGAAGGAAAAATGTTCAGACCCATGGCGCTCACCTTCAGTTTTGCGCTCGTTGGTGCCATTTTATTGTGTTTTACCTATGTCCCCGTTGCATCGTCTCTTTTGCTAAGACCGAGCAAAACTGCATCTAAAAACATCTCCGTCCGACTTATGGGCTGGATAAAGAAAAAGTACGACCCCATAATTGAATGGGCTATGCAGAGCAAAAAGCTGGTATTGTCTGCAGCAGTCACTTTACTAATAGGTACAGCTCTGTTGTTTTCCACCATGGGAGGCGAATTTGTACCTACTCTGGACGAAGGAGATTTTGTAATCCAACCCGTACTCAAAACAGGTACTTCCCTTGCCAAAACGGTGGAGACGACCACCAAGATTGAACAAATATTGTTGGAAGAATTTCCCGAGGTAAAACAAGTGGTGAGCCGTATAGGAGCCGCAGAGGTGCCCACCGACCCCATGTCCATGGAAGAAAGTGATGTGATAATTGTTTTAAAACCTAAATCTGAGTGGGTTTCGGCAAGTACAAAAGATGATTTGGCCGACCAGTTCAAAAGTGCACTTTCAGTGATACCGGAAATGGAGGTTGAATTTACACAACCCATCGAAATGCGCTTCAATGAATTGATTACGGGAGTAAGAGCAGATATTGCGATAAAAATCTTTGGGGAGAATCTGGAAATCCTGAATAAAAAAGCCAATGAGGTAAAACTACTTATTGAGGACGTACCCGGTGCTTCCGACATTACTGTGGAAAAGGTGGAAGGCCTACCACAAATGAACGTTTCTTACGATAGAGCTAAAGTTGCTCGATATGGATTGAACATTTCAGAACTAAATGAAATGGTATCCATGGGATTCGCCGGCAGGAGTGTTGGGAACATTTTTGAAGGAGAACGACAATTTGATCTAGTAGTCCGGTTGGACAGCACAAACCGAAAGGACATTTCCAATCTAAAAAATCTTTATGTTGACCTTCCAGAAGGTGGAAAAATTCCGCTAGGTGAAGTTGCGGAAATCACCTACCAAAAAGGGGCCGCCAAAATTTCCCGGGACGACACCCATAGACGAATCGTGGTTGGCATCAACGTAAGGAACCGGGACCTTGAATCTGTGGTGGACGATGTTAGGGAACGAATCAATGAAGGCTTAATCCTTCCCCCTGGTTACACCATTTCGTATGGCGGGCAATTTGAAAATCTTCAAAACGCAAAATCAAGGTTGTTGGTCGCTGTACCCATAGCGTTGTTGTTGATATTCATCCTATTGTACTTTGCCTTTAGATCTGTAAAAGATGCTCTGTTGGTTTTTTCTGCCATACCTCTGGCAGCGGTTGGCGGAGTCCTCTTGCTTTGGATTCGTGGAATGCCTTTCAGCATTTCAGCTGGAATTGGATTTATAGCACTTTTTGGAATAGCGGTACTCAATGGAATTGTACTGATAGAACATTTTAAAGAGTTGAACAATCACAATTTTGATTCTATGGAAGATTTGATAAAACAGGGAACAAAAGACCGTTTGCGTGCTGTTTTGCTAACCGCTTCCGCAGCAGCTTTGGGATTTTTGCCCATGGCGGTTTCCACCAACGCAGGGGCCGAAGTGCAAAGGCCTTTGGCCACGGTGGTCATTGGAGGACTGGTCACTGCCACCTTATTGACTTTGGTTGTCCTTCCAGTTTTATATGCTTATTCACGGAATATTACTTTCAAACCGAAAAACAAAAACAGGAAAATACCAAAAACCCTATTGAGTTTGATCGTAATGCTGGCCTGCTCAACAGCATTTTCCCAAAATTCCTTGAATCTGGAAGATTTAATGGCCCTTTCCTTGGAACAAAACAGCAGACTTAAGGCAGGTGCTTTATTGGTAGACCAAACCGAAGCCCTAAAAGGAACAGCTTTTGAATTTGACAAGACTGAAATTTATTACCATTACGACGAAAACAATCTCGCATTGAACGGTAATCCGTTAAATGTCTTTGGGGTACAACAGTCTTTTGATTTCCCGACCGTCTACGTTGCAAAAAATAAGCTGCAAAATGCCAAATACGAATACCAAAAAAGGGCATTTGAGCTTAGAAAGAAAGAGTTCTTTAAATCTTTAAGTCTAGCGTACCACAATTATCAAACGCTTAACCAGAAAGCTATACTGTTTAAAACCTTGGATAGCATTTATACCAAATTTTCCAATGCTGCCAACAGGAGATTTGAGCTAGGAGAAACCAATTATCTGGAAAAGGTTACCGCACAGGCCAAATCGCGTGAAATTTCGAACAACCTTTCCAAGGTTCAACAGGAAATAAAAACGGTCTATAACGAAATACTAGGTCTGGCGCAAAGCGGGGATACCCTTGAAATTGCATTGGAGAAACCCAAAAAACTACCGATTGAGAATGCCACAGGTCTACTCGGTGTAGAAACGTCTTTTTTAGAGACCCGCCAAGAACTAAGCCTGGCAAAAAAACGATTGGAGGAAAACCGATTGTTTCCTGACATCAGTTTGGAGTATTTTCAAGGCACCAACAATGGTTTGGGAGCTTCGCTCTATGGGGTGCAAATGGGATTGCGGATTCCCATTTTCTTCTTCGGGCACAGTAGTAGGGTGAAATCATCCAAAATAGATACAAAAATCACCTCTTTGGAAAATCGGGATTTAACCATAGCTACTCAAACCAAATATGAAAATTTAATGAGTGCCTTAAAACAAAGGGCCAAAGAACTCGATTACTATGAACAGGAAGGAGACCTCCTTTCCAAGGAAATTACCAAAGCTGCCCTAGGGAATTTTCAAAACGGAGAAATTGATTTCTTCCAATACATACAGAGTTTGGAAAATGCTTTTGAGATTCAAATAAATCATTTGGATGTTCTCAATCAATACAACCAAACCGTAATTGCCATTAATTATTTGACGATAACATTTTAAATCATGAAAATCAAAAATATAACCTTAGTCCTCGCTGTCTTTTCTGTAGTTCTTTCTTGCGGAGGCCCCGGAAGCAAGAATCAATCATCCGAGTTGGAATCCGAGGTGGAGCAAACCACGATTACAAGAAAACAGTTCGATTCCAATAATTTTCTGTTGGGCAAACTGGAAGAGAGAACTTTTCCCAACGTTGTGGAAACCTCTGGTATCATTGACGTGCCGCCAAAAAACAAAGTTGTGGTTTCGGCAATTACCGGCGGATTTGTAACCAAGACTCCCCTATTAGTGGGTGATCAGGTCAAAAAAGGACAAATCTTGGTCACACTAGAAAACCAGGAATTTGTAAAAATGCAGCAACAATATCTGGAGGTGTTCAACCAGCTCGATTTTCTAAAATCAGAATACGAGAGGAACAGGACCCTTTTTGAGGAAAAAATAGCATCAGAAAAAAAATATCTGGAGGCCAAGAGTAATTATGAGACCCATTTGGCCAGGTACCATGGGCTTAAAAAACAGTTGCAAATGCTCAATATCTCCCCTTCACGTGTAGAGCAGCACATAATTACCAATGAGGCAGCAATCTATGCCCCTATTAATGGTAGTATCACCAAAATTAATGTAGCCACAGGTAGCTATGTGTCCTCCTCGGACGAAATTTTGGAAATTGTGGACAAAGACCATATCCATTTGGAGCTAACCCTTTTTGAAAAGGACATTTTGAAGGTGGAAAAGGGACAAAGAATCCTTTTTCAGATTCCCGAAGCCTCAAATGAAACCCATTTGGCCGAAGTTTATCTGGTGGGTGCTTCCATTCATGAAACACAACGAACCATAAAAGTCCACGGTCATCTTGAAGATGAAAACCACCGGTTTTTGCCGGGTATGTTCGTGGATGCCAAAATATTAACGGACTCTCACGAAGCATTTTCAATACCTGACCAGGCAGTTCTCTCTTCTGAAGGTTCTTCCTATCTTTTAAAATTGGTCTCTGAAAATGAAGAAAATCTGGTTTTTGAAAAAATCAAAGTGATGCCCGGAAACTCCTTTGAAGGGTTTACCGAAATTCAATCAACTACCAATCTTAGTCCCGGGGACAAATTTTTGGTAAAGGGTGTTTTTGATTTATTTGGGAACTGAGTTTATCCCAACCCTACATCCAACATCATCATTATGATGAACCCAGCAATGAAACCCATGGTGGCGATGTCGGTATACTTATCTTGTTGTGTTTCTGGTATCACCTCTTCCACTACCACAAAGATCATGGCTCCGGCGGCAAAGGCAAGTGCGTAAGGCAGAATGGGCTCAAAGGTAAGAACGGCCCAGGCACCAAGCACCCCAGCTATTGGCTCCACAAGAGCAGAGGATTGTCCATAGACCCAGCTTTTCCATCTACTCAGTCCCTGTCTTCGCATGGGAACAGCCACCGCAAAACCTTCGGGAAAATTCTGAAGCCCAATTCCCAATGCGAGGGCCACAGCCCCACCTATGGTGGCACCTTCAAAACCGGAGGCCACACCGCCAAAAAGAACCCCTACGGCCAATCCCTCAGGAATATTGTGCAAAGTGATTGCCAACACCAATAAGGTAGTCCGGTGCCAGGGAGTTTTTACACCCTCCGCTTCATCAATCTTAAAATTGATATGCAAATGGGGCAGTATCTTATCCAAACCAAAAATAAAGAGTGCTCCCAGAAGAAAACCCACTGCAGCAGGAATTACTTTTACAAAACCTTCACCCTCGCTCATCTCTATCCCCGGGGCCAAAAGACTCCAAAAACTGGCAGCCACCATAACACCTCCGGTGAAACCCAGCATTCCATCCATGAGAGCTCTATTGGGATTCTTGAACAAATAGACCAGTCCGGCACCTGCTGCGGTCAACGCCCAAGTAAACAATGTGGCGTAAAGAGCGGCCAAAATGGGGTCAATCGTCTGAAAATATTGAATTACCTGTTCCATTATTGATTCTTTTTTACGTAAAGATTTGATGCGATTTGATGTGAAATCCTGAGTTCTCTGTCTTCCATCCTAATCCGAAGAGATTGATCAAAATCCTCTTTCTCCAATACTTCTATGGTATTTCCCAAGGCTATTTTATTCTTGTCCAAGAATTTAAGGAAAGGGGCAGATGAATCCTTTACTCCCACGCAGACGCCCTCGCTGTTCAAGGGCAGTTCACTCAACAATTGCTTATCGCGTTCCATAAATTTTCCATCCTTACTGGGAATTGGGTCTCCATGTGGATCGTATTTTGGATAATTCAGAAGTTCATCGAGCTTATCAATGAGTTTTTCGCTTTTAATGTGTTCCAATTGTTCGGCCACCTCATGGACCTCATCCCAGGTAAAATCTAATTTTTCGACCAAAAAGACTTCCCATAACCGATGTTTCCTAATAATTGAAAGAGCTGTTTTCTTTCCTTCATCAGTCAAGGAAACTCCCTGATATTTTTTGTAGTTGACCAATCCTTTTTCAGAAAGTTTCTTGGCCATATCGGTAACAGAGGATGGTTTTGTTTCCATCTGCTCAGCAATAGCATTTGTTGAAATGGAAGTAGCGTTGCCCCCTCCTAAATGGAAAATGGTCTTTAGATAGTTTTCCTCAGAACGAGTCATTAAAAAATATTTTTTCAAAAATACATTTTTATAAATCAAAACCAATTTTTAGATTTGTCTAAATTTTAAAAAAGTTTCATCTAAATACAATTGTTGATATCAATTGTGTTATTTTTGTTTAGACTTAATCTAAATAACAATCTTTACACCATGATAGCTTCAAAAAAAGGGGTCTCATCCCTTCTTACTTTTCTTATAGCTTTCTCTTTTGTTCAGGCCCAACAGGGTACCGTTTCAGGGAATGTAAGTGAAAATGGCGAGCCCTTAGCCTTCGTAAATGTATTTTTAAAGAACACTAAAAAGGGTACCGCAACCAACGAAAATGGAGATTACAAACTTGAGGGAGTAGCTCCAGGAAACTATACTTTGGTGGTTTCTTCCATCGGTTTTAAACCATTTGAGCAAAATATTTCGCTGAAGAAAGGAGAAACTGTTGAAATCAATGCTTCCCTTGTCGCTGAGGCCCAAATGTTGAACGAGATGGTTGTCACAGGCACCCTGAAAGCCGTAAATCGAATGGAAAGTCCGGTTCCGGTTGAAGTATACTCCCCTACTTTTTTAAAAAAGAATCCAACTGCCAGCATATTTGATGCGCTACAGAATGTAAACGGGGTACGTCCACAGATTAACTGCAATGTTTGCAATACAGGCGACATCCACATTAATGGCCTTGAAGGACCCTACACTTTGGTATTGATAGATGGCATGCCTATTGTAAGCGGTTTGGGCACGGTTTATGGCCTTACTGGTATCCCAAATTCTTTGATCGAACAAATTGAAATCGTAAAAGGTCCTGCCTCTTCCTTATATGGAAGTGAAGCTGTAGGCGGATTGATTAATGTAATCACTAAACATGCACCAAGTGCACCGGAGTTCTTTGCCGACGGCTTTGTGACCGGATGGGGAGAATACAATCTAGATGTGGGAAGCAAGATTGAGTTCGGAGATAAAACCGATTTGCTCCTAGGGGTCAATTACTTCAATTATGACACGCCTATAGATAACAATGGTGACAATTTTACGGATGTAACCCTTCAAGACCGCATTTCAGTATTTCAGAAATGGAACTTTAAACGTGAAAACTCCCGGATCTTTTCTTTGGCAGGACGCTTCTTTTATGAAGATCGCTGGGGAGGAGAAATGCAATGGACACCTGAATTTAGAGGTGGAGACGAGATTTATGGCGAAAGCATTTACACTAGAAGATGGGAAATCTTGGGCAAATATCAACTTCCCTTTAGGGAAAAGATGCTACTATCTCTCTCCTACAATGACCACAATCAAAACTCTGTTTATGGAGACACTCCCTATTTAGCTGATCAGCGCATTGGTTTTGCACAATTGACCTGGGACAAAAAGGTGGGTGAACATGATCTGCTTTTTGGAAGTGCACTGCGATACAATTACTACGATGACAACACTCCTGCGACTTTAGAAGCAGATAACATTTGGATTCCAAGTCTTTTTGTTCAAGACGAGATAGAATTTGCTCAAAAGCATTCATTCTTGGCAGGGCTTAGGTACGATTACAATAACCGCCATGGCAATATTTTTACCCCTAGGGCCGCTTACAAATGGAAACCTTCGGATAATGACATTCTTAGACTCAATGCGGGAACGGGATTTCGCATAGTAAACTTGTTTACTGAAGAGCATGCTGCTTTAACCGGTGCCAGGGATGTCATCATTGCCGAAGAATTGAAACCTGAGCGGTCTGTGAATGTCAACCTCAATTATTTGAAAAAAATATATGGGGAAAATGGCACATATACGAGCATAGATTTGTCCGCTTTTTACACCCATTTTTCAAATGCCATTCTCCCTGATTATGATACAGACCCCAATCAGATTATCTATGATAATTTGGACGGTAAATCGGTTTCCCAGGGTGTAAGCGCCAATCTAGAAATGGCTTTTCCAAGTGGTCTAAGGTTTCTTGTCGGAGCCACCTGGCAGGATGTGAGCAATACAGAAAATGGTATCAAACAACAGCAAATTCTAACGGAAAGCTTTACAGGAACCTGGAATGTTTCCTATACATTTCGTCAATTACGCCTTTCCGTGGATTACACGGGCAATCTTTATGGCCCTATGCGATTGCCCCTCCTGGGTAAGCTGGATCCCAGACAGGAATATTCTCCTACCTGGAGCATACAGAACATTCAATTTACCTACAAGGGCCTAGAGGGTTTTGAAATTTATGGGGGAATTAAAAACCTACTGGATTGGACTCCTAACCGGGGCAATCCGTTCATTATTGCCCGAGCCCATGACCCATTTGATAAAAATGTGACTTTTGATCCCAATGGAAACGTTGTGGCAAACGCTGATAATCCCTTCGCATTGACTTTTGACCCCAGCTATGTCTATGGCCCCAATCAAGGAATAAGGGGATTTTTTGGTTTGCGGTATACCCTTTTCTGAAAATCATCTGTTTATAAAGCGCCAACAATTTGGCCTAGTTCGATTTTATCAAAAATCAAATCGAAAAAATGTGTACTTTTAACACAGAAGGCTTTATTATTAAATTTTTGGTAACGATGGCGTTAAATTCAGAGCAAAAAAAGAAAGTCAATGATATGATGGATCTATGGGAAGACGACCTCTTGGAACGTTACCCAGAAAATCCAAAAAAATCTAAGGAGGAGTTCAGGAATTACGATAACCCTGCCAGGGATACGGTAAAGGAGTTCTATAAGATGAACCACACTTATCAGACCTATGACTTTGTCCTGGAAAAAGAAAAAGAGTTCCTGTCTTTGGACCGGAAAAAAATGGGACTTTGGGATGCAATTGAGTATTTGAACACTTTAGTAGATGATTCTGATCCCGATATAGACCTGGACCAGACCCAGCATTTGTTACAGACCTCAGAAGCTATACGAGCCGATGGGCATCCTGATTGGTTTGTGCTAACAGGATTCTTGCACGACTTGGGGAAGGTACTCTGCTTGTTCGGAGAGCCACAGTGGGCCGTGGTAGGAGATACTTTTCCTGTGGGCTGCAGGTTCTCGGACAAAATTGTTTATCCCGATTTTTTCAAGGCAAATCACGATTTCAGCAATGAAAAATATAACACCAAGTTGGGAGTCTATGAAGAAAATTGTGGTCTTCGCAATGTGCATATGTCTTGGGGGCACGATGAGTACCTCTACCACGTTATGAAGGATTATTTACCAGAAGAAGGGCTTTACATCATTCGGTACCATAGTTTTTACGCCCAACATAGGGAACACGCCTATGACCATTTAATGGATGAGCACGACCATGCCATGTTCAAATGGGTGGACAAGTTCAATCCGTATGACCTCTACACCAAGGCTCCGGTTAAACCAAACGTAGCGGAGTTAAAACCCTATTACGAGGACTTGGCCGCCAAATATTTGCCCGATACGATTCGGTTTTAGTGGATGGCACAGTTCATCAGCTTTTTTGTGTTCATGGCCTTTGTTGCGGCCTATTCCAGTTGGAAACTAAGAAAAGACAACCTTTCTTCCCAAGACGGATATTTTTTGGGGGGACGAAGCTTGACGGGGATTGTTATAGCTGGTTCGTTGTTGTTGACCAACATTTCCACGGAACATTTGGTGGGAATGAATGGGGATGCCTATAAGCATGGAGCCATTATTATTGCCTGGGAAGTTACCTCTGCCCTGGCCTTGGTCGCCGCAGCACTCTACTTTGCTCCACGCTATTTAAAAATGGGGTTGACTACGATTCCAGAGTTTTTGGAAAAACGGTTTGATGGACTTACTCGTACCATCATAGCATTTTTACTGATCATATCGTTTGTTTCCACTTTACTTCCCATAGTTCTGTACTCCGGAGCGATAAGCATTGAGCAAATTTTTGAGATTTCCAGTCTTTTGAACATTAGTCAAAATGAAGGGTTGTGGCTGACAGTTGTCGTCGTGGGTAGCGTAGGGGCTGTCTATGCCATTTTTGGTGGGTTGAAAATGGTGGCCTACACTGACACCATCAATGGATTTGGACTTTTGATTGCAGGTATTTCAATTCCCGTTTTGGCCCTTTGGGGCATTGGAGATGGAAATATTCTGAAAGGCCTTCATATGGTTTTTGAAAATGCTCCGGAAAAATTCAATGTTGTCAGCAACGAAGTTTCAGTGGGTGATGGTGCTCGTGATTCCATCATGCCCTTTGGCGTATTGTTTACCGGATTGATCATTAATCAGCTCTATTTTTGGACAATGCACCAATCCATTATCCAACGGGTATTGGGAGCCATTAGTCTAAAAGAAGCTCAAAAAGGATTGTTGTACACAGGACTATTAAAAATATTGGTTCCCTTGATCATTGTACTTCCAGGAATCATTGCCTTTTATTACTTCAATGATACCTTTTATGATAAAAAGGAACTGGTCTATCCCAGCTTGGTAAAAAAAGTGCTTCCATTCTGGATGACCGGCTTCTTTGTGGCTGTACTCATGGGAGCCATCTTAAGTACCTTCAACAGCGCTTTGAACAGTGCGGCAACCATCTTTAGCTTGGGCATCTACAAAAGATACCTCAACAAAAATGCCAATGAAAAGCTTCTTGTGCGAATTGGAAAAATGACCTCCGCACTGTTGGCTTTGTTTGCCATTGGAATAGCTCCCTTCATTGCCCATGCGCCCAAAGGTCTATACCAATTGCTGCAGCAGCTCAATGGGATTTTCTTCATTCCCATGGCCACGGTTATTTTAGCCGGTTTCTTTCTACCTAAAATATCCGCTATGGGAGCAAAGATTGGACTTTTATTCGGATTGCTATTTTATGTTTTTACCAATTTTATCCTGCAAATAGATTTGCACTATGTCCATATTTGGGGCTTAGAGTTCGTCCTCAATATTGGAGTGATGCTATTGGTGTCGAGATGGTTTCCAAGAACCAACGATTTCCGCATCACAAACATCGGTGTTGTGGACGTGACCCATTGGAAATATGCCAAAGGCTTTAGCCTTTTTTTGGTCTTGGCCACCTTGGCAGTTTATGTGCTCTTGGGCAACGTAGGATAAAAAAGATATCTTTCCCGATTGTTCTTTTCCAGAACTTTCATTCCGTATTTTTGATTGATGCATCATTACGACTATATCATCATCGGTGCTGGTGCGGCTGGGCTTCTGTTGGCTGATGCCCTTGGCAAGGATACGCATTTTGATTCCAAATCCATTCTAATTTTGGATAAAGAAGATAAAACCCAAAACGATCGCACCTGGTGTTTTTGGGAAGAAGGCTCTGGAAAATTTGACGCCATAGTCCATAAAAAATGGGATAAAGTTTTTGTGGCTGGAAAGAATCTTCAATTATCCTCTCAAATTACCCCGTATTCTTATAAAATGGTTAGAGGTCTTGATTTTTATAATCACTATCTGCCCATTGTAAAGTCTTGTCCCAATATCAATTGGCAACAAGAAAACGTGCTGCAAATTCTAGAAACGGGCAACTATGCTGAAGTCCGGACTGAAGGCAACCAATACACCTGCAGTAAAGTCTTCAGCAGCATTTTTACCCCGGAAACTCTATACAAACAAAGTAGGTTTCCCGTTCTGCAACAACATTTTTTAGGATGGTTTGTTCATACTCAAAAACCGGTTTTTGATTCTACACAAGCCACTTTTATGGATTTTTCAGTTTCTCAAAAAGGGAATACCCGTTTCATGTATGTGCTCCCTTTATCCGAGAACAAGGCTTTGGTAGAGTATACGTTGTTCTCAGAAAAGCTTTTGAAAAAAGAGGAATATGAGGAAGCTATAAAGGAATACATGCGTGTCAATTTTGACGATACTTCCTATGATATTGTGGAAACGGAGTTCGGTAGTATTCCTATGACCTGCTATCCTTTTCATCAACACAACACTGCCAATATTATAAATATTGGTATAGCAGGTGGATGGGCCAAACCCAGCACTGGTTTTACATTCTACAACACCTCAAAGCAGATAAGTATGCTTGTTGATTTTTTGAAAACAGGAAAACCTTTGGATATATTTTATTCAAAGAGCAGGTACTGGTTATACGATTTATTGCTGCTGGATATTCTTTACAAGCACAACCACCTAGGGCAATCCATATTTGAGTCCATGTTCAAAAAAAGAAAAGCTTCCCTTATTCTTAAATTCCTTGGAAATGAAACCACGTTTTGGGAGGACCTTAAAATCATAAGTGCTTGTCCCAAATCACCCTTTTTAAAAGCACTTTGGAATAGGTTGTTCTAAACAGTCCTTTGCATCAAACCTTCCCCAAATTGTCTGAGTATTTTTTTGTTGGCATCGGATAGTTTTAATTTCTCCAAATGACCAAAAGCTGCCTGCGTAAACATTTCAATTGCATCTTTTGTAGCCTCAACGGCTCCTGATTCTTCAAAAATAGTTTTGACAGCTTCAATTTTGGATGAAGAATCCTTAGGTTTAATAGAATACAGGTGCAGCAGGCTCTCTATTTGCTCTTGGTTTCCCGTTTCCATGGATTTTAGGTACAGATAGGTCTTTTTGTTTTCCATGATATCACCTCCAATCTGTTTCCCAAATGTTTTGGGATCTCCAAAGGCATCCAGATAATCATCCTGCAATTGAAATGCAATCCCCAGGTTACGTCCAAATTCGTACACTGCTATCGTATCTTGCTCGGACGCTCCAGCGATCATGGCACCCATTTGCATTGCCGCGGCAACCAAGACAGCTGTTTTGTACTCGATCATTTTTAGGTATTCCTCGAGAGAAACATCATCCCTGGTCTCAAAATCTATATCGTATTGTTGACCTTCACAAACTTGAAGGGAAGTTTTGCTAAAAAGTGAGGTTAGTTTTTTAAACAATTCTGGCGGATAGTTCTCAAATAACTGGTAAGCCAAAATCAACATGGCATCTCCAGACAAGATTCCCGTGTTCAAGTCCCATTTTTCGTGCACTGTTGTTTTTCCCCTTCGTAAGGGGGCATCATCCATAATGTCATCATGGACCAAAGAGAAGTTATGGAACATTTCAATGGCCAAAGCTGCATCCATGGATTGATCGGAGTCTCCTTGAAAGAGTTCAGTGGTCAATAAAGTGAGCACAGGTCGCAATCTTTTCCCTCCCAAGTTCAATATATAGCTAATGGGTTCATAAAGATTTTGGGGTTCCGTAAACTTGCTCCTTGTTTCAAGATGAGAAACAAACTTTGCACGCAGCAGTTCAATAAAGTCGGTTTTTGCCATGGACCAAAAATACATGCAAATTTTTTAACCATGGAGGCTTCATTTTTCCTTGTCCAAATCAGGTTTCCACACCGACAAAAATCTAATCTGAAGAAAAAAGTGGTTCAAAAATGCAATAGATTTGAAAAGCTTCGTCTATAATGATGAAGAGCGCAAAATTGCCTTTTTTGATGGCCAACAAAACTGAGAATCGTAACAACCTGACAACTTTTTTCAATGAAGAGTACAATTCATTGAAACACTATGTCCAGTCCAGAATTCAGGACACATCTGAAAGAGATGCAGAGGACATTGTGCAGGATGTGGCATTGCGAATATTCTCAAAGGCCGATGATATTTTGCCCATCAACAATATTGGAGGGTTTGTGTACAGCGCAGTACGTAATCGCATAATTGATATTATGCGTGGAAGAAAAGAAAGAAAATACGATGCAGAGGATATCGATAGGCAATGGCGCGAATTTGCAGAGTTATTTTATGGTGAAGCGGACAATTCTTATTCGCCAGCTCTGGAGAAAGCATTGAAAATTGCTGTTAGGGAACTTAAACCTTCCTATAGGGACATTATAATCGCTGTAGATTTTGAAGGCTATACCTACAGAGAAATAGCACAAAAAACTGGCATTTCAGCTGGTACATTGATGTCAAGAAGACACAGGGCCCTGTCCCTATTGTTTAAGATTTTAGAAAATATGAAAGAATAATAAAGCATTGGATTATGGAACATAAAAGAGACATAGAAAAAAGAATAGAGGGGAAAGTGGAGTATTACGTCACCAAGATTTTTAAGGTGGTCATCATGGCAATACTGTTCATTGCATTGTTCTTGTTGGCCAACTATGTATTGATGCGCCTCTGGAACTGGCTAATGCCAGAGCTGTTTGGGCTGGCAACCGTTACCTACTGGCAAGCATTGGGAATCCTAGTCTTGGCCAAGTTGATCTTTGGTTTTGGCGGAGGTGATAGTGGTGGAAAAAGCAAACGTAAAAAACGTAGAAAGTCCTCTCATGAATGTGGTTCGCTTCGAAGAGATTTTGCAGAATGGAAACACTACGATCAATTTTGGAAAGAAGAAGGTGAAGAAGCCTATAAGGCTTATGTGGAACGGATTAAAAATGCTGATCATGGTACCCGCCAAGAAGAATAAAAAAGCAAACATCAAAGAAAGCTACAGCCGTCAGCACCGATCCTTTTTTTGGAGCTCAAGGACAAAAATCAAGGGTCGGTCCAAAAAAAGTCCACGTCTTCGTCATTATATGGTTGGCTGGACCAACTGAACTATAAACTAGACCTTCGTTAAAAAAATGTAAAACTTTGGAAACTTTTTTGGTTTTTTAAGTTTCCAAAGTATTTTTGCCGCCTGTTATGCGAGAAAAAATATTACATAAAGCTACGGAGTTGTTTTTGAACCTTGGTTTCAAAAGCGTGACCATGGACGACCTTGCTCACGAAATGGGTATCTCAAAAAAAACCATTTACTCCCATTTCGAAAATAAGACCAAGTTGGTAGAAGAAAGTGTGATGGACCTTTTCTTGTTTATCTCCAATGGTATCGATGAGATCATATCATTACAGAAGAATCCAATTGAGGAGCTTTATGAGATCAAAAAATTCGCAATGTGCCATCTAAAGGATGAAAAATCATCTCCCCAGTACCAACTACAGAAGTACTACCCCAAGCTGCATGACACATTAAAAAAGAAGCAGTTTGAGGTGATGCAGGATTGTGTGTTGGACAACATTAAGAGGGGCATAAAATTGGGAATATACAGGGATAATCTAAACGTTGAATTTGTATCCCGAATTTATTTTTCCGGGGCCTTTAATTTAAAGGACCCCAGTCTGTTCCCGATGAGCATGTTCTCCCATCCACAACTGGAGGATATTTTCCTGGAATATCACTTGCGAGGCATTGTAACACCCGAAGGAAGAAAAATATTAAACTCAATCATCAATTCAAACCAAGAATAAATGCGAACAACCTTAATCATTGTATTTTTAATTTTATCGTGGTTTTCCCAGGCTCAGGAAACCAACTCCTATAGTTTTAGCCTGGACGAAGCCATTGACTATGCCCTTGAGCACAATTATAGCGCCTTAAATGCTACAAGGGATATGACCGATGCACAAAAGCTTAAATGGGAGACCATTGCAGACGGACTTCCCCAAATTTCTGGGGCAATAAGCTATCAAAATCAATTGAAACAACCCGTGACACAGATTCCAGCCGAGTTTTTTGGTGGAGAACCGGGAACCTTTCAAGAGGTAGTTTTTGGTCAGGCCCAATCTGCTACAGCAACTGCAACCTTGACCCAGCAGATTTTTGATGGGTCCTACATTGTAGGTGTTCAAGCCACCAAAACCTTTTTGGATTACAGCAAGAACAACAAGGAAAAAACCGATTTGGATGTTAGAAAATCGGTTGTGGAAGCTTACGGTAACTTCTTATTGGCCCAAGAGAGTGTAAAAATTTCGGAGAACAACAAAGCTACTCTGGAAAAGAACCTCTATGAGACCAAAAGAATATACGAAAACGGACTTGGGGACGAAGAAAGTGTAGATCAATTGCAGATTACCCTTTCTTCAGTGGAAAGCCAGCTCAAAAATGCTAAGCGTCTGGAAAAAATAACGCTTCAGATGCTGAATCTTGTTTTGGGACTCCCCATTGAAACAGAGACGATCCTTACAGAAAATTTGGACGACCTTACCCAAAAACAGATTGACTTTGGTCTGTTGGATACAGATTTCAGCATTGAAAAAAATGTGGATTATAAATTGGCCCTTAACTTAACGGAACAACGTTTCTTTGAGCACAAACTTGCAAAAAGTAGGGCACTTCCAACATTGAATGCCTTTGTAAACTATGGTGGGTCTTCCTTTAGTGATCGATTCAACTTCTTAAGTTCAGGACAGCAATGGTTTGGGTCTTCTGTAATGGGATTTGATTTGAACATCCCCATCTTTAGCTCACTTAAAAGAAGTGCTAGCACTCAACGCGCCAAAATTGCCTTGGAACAGGCCAAAACCCAGTTTACTGAAGCCGAGCAACAAATCCAACTTCAGTTGGAAAGCGCCAAAAGCGATTACATTCTTGCCATAGATGAGTACGGAACCTCAAAAGACAACCTTGCTCTGGCTGAACGTATTGAACACAAAAACCAGGTCAAATATTCAGAAGGGCTGGCCACTAGCTTTGAACTAAGGCAAGCGCAGACCCAACTTTATTCAAGCCAGCAAGAGTATTTACAGTCCATGGTAGATGTAATCAATAGCAAAACCGAATTGGAAACCATATTAAATCAATAATCAAGAAAACCATATCATCATGAAAAAAATAATATACGTAGTGCTTACTGCAGTTGTTCTTTCCTCTTGTGGAGGAGGTAACAAAAACTCTGTTGAAAGCATTATCGCCGGAAATAATCTTGAGGACATTCGGACCAAGAGGTCTGAAATCTCAGACCAACAAAAGGCATTGGATAAAGAACTTAAATCTTTGGATTCCGTTATTGCTCTTTTGGATGACAACGCCAAATTGCCCCTTGTGACCACTTTTAATGCAAAGCCACAAAAGTTTCTGCATTACTTGGAACTTCAAGGTGATGTAATGACCAAACAAAATGTCCTTATCTACCCAGAAATGTCCGGGACACTTTATCGTGTATATGTAAAGGAAGGACAAAAAGTGGCCAAAGGACAACTATTGGCATCAATCGATGACGGCGGACTATCCAGTCAACTGGCCCAGTTAAAAACAGAAACTGAATTGGCCAAGACCACATTTGAGCGTCAAAAAAGGCTTTGGGAGCAAAATATTGGTTCTGAAATTCAGTATTTGCAAGCCAAGACTACATACGAAGCTCAAGAAAACGTTGTAAAGCAAATGGAAAGCCAATTGGCCAAGTCCAGCATAAGGGCTCCCTTTGCCGGTATCATTGATGACGTGATCAAAGATCAGGGAACCGTTGTAAGTCCAGGTCCAGGTTCTGAAGTTTTCAGAATCGTAAACCTTTCCAATATGTACATTGAAGTGGAGGTTCCTGAAAGCCATCTGCCCAATGTAACCCCTGGAAAGGACGTACAGGTGTATTTTCCGGTATTGGGTGACAGTGTCCAAACGAAAATTAGACAAACTGGAAACTTCATTAACCCAAGCAACCGTTCCTTTACAGTTGAAATTCCTGTTCCAAGTAACGGAGGAAAAATCAAGCCTAACCTTACCGCTAAGGTGATGATCAATGATTACACTAATGAAAATGCCATTTTAATTCCCCAAAGCATTGTTTCAGAGAATGCCGAAGGTGATCAATATGTGTATTTGGTCGGTGCCGATTCCATCTCGGATGCTGTAGCGGAAAAATCTTTTATCACCACGGGAAAAACCCAAGGTGATTATGTTGAAGTACTTTCCGGCATCAATAACGGGGACGGAATTATTGATGAAGGGGCCCGAAGTGTAAAAGAAGGTCAGAAAGTAAAGATCAAAAACGGTGAATAGCCAAAAGATTGTAAGGTATGAGCAAGCAAAAGAAAAGTGTAGATAAAGAATTTAGGCTATCATCGTGGGCCATTGACAACAAAACAACCATGTATGTTTTGATTGCAGTGATCCTTTTCCTCGGAGCTTCGGCCTATTTTAGTATGCCAAGGGAAAATTTCCCAGAGATCAAGGAAACCAAAATCTATATCAGTTCGGTGTATCCAGGAAACACTGCTGAGGACATCGAAAAACTGATAACAGACCCTCTGGAGGATGAACTGAAAACTGTGAGCAATGTTGTGGAAATTATCTCTACTTCACAGGAAGATTATTCCATAATAACGGTTGAATTTGATGAGAACATCTCGGTTGAAGCGGCTAAACAAAAGGTAAAAGATGAGGTGGATTCCCAGACTTCTGGAGAAGACTGGCCCACATTCAACGGTGCCAAAGTAGAGCCGAGTGTATTTGACCTCAGCCTCTCCGAAGAAATGCCCATCCTAAACATTAACATCTCTGGAGATTATCCAGTTGAGGAGCTTAAGGCATATGGTGAATATCTGGAAGAAGAAATTGAAGGTCTTCTAGAGATAAAACAGGTGGATATCCGAGGAGCACAGGAGAAAGAAGTTGAAGTTGCAGTGGATATTTACAAAATGATGGCCGCCCAGGTGAGTTTTGATGATGTAATCAATGCTATCAGCAGGGAGAACATGACAACTTCGGCCGGTAACCTCATAACCAGTGGTCAGCGAAGAACCTTAAGAATTGTAGGGGAAATAGATGAACCTTCGGACCTGGAGAACTTTGTGGTAAAATCTGAAAACGACAACCCCATTTATTTAAGGGACATTGCTGAAGTCAGTTTTAAAGAAGAGGACAAAACTACCTATGCAAGGGATTTTGGGCATCCGGTTGTTATGTTGGATGTTAAAAAGAGAGCGGGAAAGAACATGGTCGCTGCAGCAGAACAGGTGCAGGAAATTGTGGATGATGCAGTAGAAAATGTTTT
The DNA here is from genome assembly GCF_003382275.1 of Flagellimonas nanhaiensis. Taxonomy (GTDB): domain Bacteria; phylum Bacteroidota; class Bacteroidia; order Flavobacteriales; family Flavobacteriaceae; genus Flagellimonas; species Flagellimonas nanhaiensis. The sequence goes on along the minus strand of NZ_QTJX01000002.1, from coordinate 942,727 downwards.
CCCACAGGATTTAGAGGTGAGCATTGCAAATGATCAATCTTCAAGAACCATTGGTCAGGTAGATGACCTTGTGAACAACATCATCTTCGGTATCATTCTGGTTGTTACGGTATTGATGTTCTTTTTAGGATTCAAGAATGCCCTATTTGTTGGTTTTGCAATTCCAATGTCCATGTTCATGTCCTTGATGATCCTAAACACATTGGGGTACACCATGAACACTATGATTCTTTTTGGTCTGATTATGGGACTGGGTATGTTGGTGGACAACGGTATTGTGGTTGTTGAGAATGTCTACCGACTTATAGATAAAGAAGGAATGTCACGAATGGAAGCAGCTAAAAAGGGTATCGGGGAAATCGCTTTCCCTATTATCATCTCAACTTTGACCACGGTGGCTGCATTTGTACCACTCGGACTGTGGCCAGGGGTAATGGGTCAGTTTATGATCTATTTCCCAGTAACCTTATCTGTTGTGCTGGGGTCCTCCTTGTTCGTAGCGATCTTTTTTAACTCTGTGCTCGTGTCCAGATATATGACCACTCAGGACAAAGAGATGCCATTGAAACAAATAATTAAGGTCACCTCTATTGTATCTGCCATAGGTTTGCTGATTATCATCTTTGGAGGCGATTACCGTGCTTTGGGAACTTTGATGGTTACAACCTCTATCCTTTTATGGATTTACAGACTGGTTCTTAGAGGTTGGGCAAACGGTTTTCAGAACAGGATTTTGCCAAAATGGGAGAAATTCTACGAAAGAACCCTCCGCTATGCCCTATCCGGAAGAAAGCCTATTCTTATTGCTGTAGGAACTTTTGTTCTTCTATTTATTGCATTTATGGGATTTGGTGCATCCGTAGGAAGCCAAAGAACCAAAGTAGAGTTCTTCCCAGACAATACTCCCAACCAGATTATTGTATACATAGAGTATCCTGAAGGGACGGACATTAAAAAGACCAATGAAATCACCAAAGAGATAGAAACCCAGGTATATGACATTTTAAATGGCAATACCTACATGCATGGAGATTACAATTTCTTGGTTGAAAGCGCTGTTTCCCAAGTAGGTGAAGGTGCAGGGAATCCCCAGACTGATGGTGGCTCTTCTGCCGAAATGCCCCATCGTGGAAAAATTACAGCCACTATGCGGGAATACAAGTTCAGGGAAGGTGCTGATAGTAATGACCTTTTGAAGCTAGTACAAGAAGCCTTAAAAGATGTGTATCCTGGAGTGGCCATTTCTGTTGAGAAAGACGCTGTTGGTCCACCGGCGGGATATCCCATTAATATTGAATTGGAAGGAAATGATTATACCGAGTTGATTGCTGCCGCGGAAAAGATGAGAAACTTCATCAATTCAAAGAACATTCCTGGTATCGATGAGCTTAAAATAGACGTTAACAAGTCCAAGCCCACAATGCTCGTTGAAGTAGACCGAAAAAAGGCTGGGGAGCTTGGTGTTGCCACAGGACAAGTAGGGCAACAACTTCGTAATTCCATTTTTGGTGCCAAGGCTGGAATCTATAAGGAAGATGGAGAGGATTATGACATCTATGTTCGTTTTAATGAGGAGAACCGGTACAATACCAGTGCGCTCTTTAACCAAAAAATCACCTTCAAGGACCAAAACAGTGGTCAAACCAAAGAAGTTCCTGTTTCTGCTGTAGCTAAGCAGGTGAACAGCTCTGGTTTTAGTGCCATCAAACACAGGGATGTAAAACGAGTGGTTACGGTTTACTCCGCACTTGCCCCTGGTTATACCGATGCTGGTGCTATTGTAAGTAAAGTTCAAGATGAGATGGAAAGTTTTACTGATCTTCCTGCTGACATCAAAATTGACTATACAGGTCAGATTGAGGAGCAGAACAAGCAAATGGCCTTTTTAATGGGAGCCTTTTTCACAGGATTAGGATTGATTTTCTTCATATTGATCTTCCAATTTAACTCCATCTCCAAGCCTGGGATAATCATGCTTGCCATTTTCTTGAGTTTAATTGGGGTATTTGGTGGAATAGTTGCTACGGGAAGCGCCTTTGTGATTATGATGACCATGATGGGTATTATCTCCCTCGCGGGAATTGTGGTGAACAATGGTGTGGTATTATTGGATTATACCCAGCTTTTGATCGATAGGAAAAAGGTGGAACTTGAAATGGACGAAGAGGACCTATTGGATTCCAAAAACTTTTTGGAAGCTGTGGTAAAAGGTGGTAAGGCTAGGTTGCGACCTGTTCTACTGACCGCCATCACCACAATATTGGGGCTTATTCCATTGGCGACAGGATTCAATATTAACTTCTTTACCCTGATGAGCGAGTTCAACCCAAGAATCTATTTTGGTGGGGACAATGTTATCTTCTGGGGACCGTTGGCCTGGACCGTAATTTATGGATTGCTGGTAGCTACATTCCTAACATTGATCGTAGTGCCCATTCTTTTCACTTTGGTTTATAGAATCAAGGTGAGGATTCGCAAAAACAGGGCAAGAAAAGACCTGGATAAAAAAGAGCCATTAGGCATGGCAGCTTAACCACTTTATGGAATCAAAAAAGCCCCGACTTAAAAGTCGGGGCTTTTTTGTGAATACTTGTAAAACCGTCACTGAACCGAGACCACTTCAGACTGGTTCCAATTTTTCACATTTACAATACGGTTATCTACAAAATCCACTTCTTTTAAAATCTGGCCTTCCCAAAAGAACCATTTACCAGCTCTTTTGCCATCAATATATTTACCAGAGGCAATCTTTCTGCCTTCAGCATTGTACATCAACCATTGACCGTGAAGTTTTCCTTTTAGCAAAAAGCCTGTTTGGGCAATTTCACCGTTTTCATGAAAATATGTAGCCTTTACCATTTTCCCCACTTTTTCCAAAGTCGGCTCGGTACCTTGAGGATACATGCAAACCGAAAACATTACTGCCATAAAAAATATTGCTTTCTTCATATGATATGGGTTTTAGTTCAATTATTTTTCCTTCGCTTGTCTTACAAAGTTACTTATAATTTACGTTAAATAAATATTTAAATAACATTTAATTTACATTAAATTAACTTTAAAGTTTCAACTCATTGTTTATCAATAGATTAATTGAAATCAAAAATGATAATTCTGTGCACATTTATCGGAAAATCTGTTCCTTTCCTCCCAGAATCACTTCAATGTAAATTAATTGTTAATTTAAAGTTACCTAATTATAACTGCCATTATCTCAAAAAATTGTAAATGCATATTAATTCTGTATAACTAGCAATAAATTTTACCATTCACCTTAAATTTGCCCCTTCAGAGCAAACATCATGTACAGAAGCAATACTTGTGGTGCATTAAGGGCATCGGACATAGGTTCAGAAGTAATTTTAAGTGGTTGGGTCCATAAGGTCAGGGACAAAGGTTTTGTGGTCTGGGTAGACCTTCGGGACCGCTACGGAATTACGCAATTGGTATTGGACCAAGATCGAACTTCCCAACCTCTTTTGGAAAAGGCCAGGGAGCTTGGCCGTGAAACCGTGGTTCAAATTAAGGGAGAGGTCATTGAAAGAGCCTCTAAAAACCCTAACATCCCTACTGGAGAAATTGAAGTATTGGTCAAGGAACTGAATGTTCTCAATGAATCTATCCTACCCCCGTTCACAATTGAGGATGATACAGATGGTGGAGAGGATATCCGAATGAAGTATCGCTATCTCGACATCCGAAGAAACCCAGTAAAGAATAGCCTCATTTTTAGGCACAGAGTGACCATGGAGGTAAGAAAATACCTTTCTGAACAAGGGTTTATTGAGGTGGAAACTCCGTATCTGATTAAATCCACTCCTGAAGGGGCCCGCGACTTTTTGGTTCCAAGCCGAATGAACGAAGGACAATTTTACGCCCTACCCCAATCCCCGCAGACCTTTAAACAGCTATTAATGGTTGGTGGAATGGACAAGTATTTTCAAATTGTCAAATGTTTCAGGGATGAAGATTTAAGAGCCGATCGGCAGCCAGAATTTACACAGATAGACTGCGAAATGGCTTTTGTGGAGCAAGAAGATATTCTAAATGCATTTGAAGGGCTTACCAAACATTTGCTGAAAGAAATCCACGGAGTGGAAACAGGTGATTTTCCTAGAATGACCTATGATGATGCTATGCGTTTATATGGAAATGACAAGCCTGATATCCGCTTTGGAATGCAATTTGGGGAATTGAACTCAGTGGCCCAACACAAGGACTTCAATGTCTTCAATTCTGCTGAATTGGTAGTTGGTATAGCTGTTCCTGGAGGTGCATCCTATACACGAAAAGAAATAGACAAACTTATTGATTGGGTGAAGCGGCCTCAGATTGGAGCAAAGGGCATGGTCTATGTCAAATGCAACGAAGATGGCTCTTATAAATCCTCTGTAGATAAATTCTATGATCAGGAAGATTTGGCAAAATGGGCAGAGGCTACCGGCGCCAAACCGGGTGACCTTATTTGTGTGCTCTCCGGAGACAAAAACGAAACACGGGCACAACTGAGTGCTCTTCGCATGGAATTGGCAGAACGATTGGGTCTGAGAAAATCAGATGAATTTGCTCCACTTTGGGTAATCGACTTCCCGCTATTGGAATTGGATGAAGAAACTGGAACCTACCATGCAATGCACCATCCCTTTACTTCGCCAAAACCAGGTCAATTGGAATTATTGGAAACCGAGCCTGGCAATGTAAAGGCCAACGCATACGATTTAGTGCTCAATGGAAATGAAATTGGTGGAGGCTCCATTAGAATACATGACAAAGATATTCAAGCAACCATGTTCAAGCATTTGGGCTTTACTCCAGAAGAGGCCAAAGCACAGTTTGGTTTCTTGATGGATGCTTTTCAATATGGAGCACCTCCCCATGGAGGCATAGCTTTTGGATTGGACAGGTTAGTAGCCATTCTAGGTGGTCAGGAAACCATTCGTGATTTTATAGCCTTCCCTAAAAACAACAGTGGCAGGGATGTGATGATCGATGCACCGGCAACCATAGACGAAGCTCAATTGGATGAGCTTGGGCTAAAATTGGTTAACTAAATTTTTTTTATTCCCGTTTGTTTGCCACTCTGAATGACATAGTATAACCAAGTTGAATCTCACCAAACCCATTGGTTTCCCAATCGGCATTGGTAGTATATCTATATCTAAAGAAAAACCTGTTATCCTTACGTCCGCTAGGTGAAAAATGGGCATTGATCTCAATTTGATGCAACCACTGAGGATTATCGGTCAAATCTTGACGAAATTTTTCCTCAGAGCTAACTGTGGAAAAATCGTCAGTAACGGTGTTGAATCGAATAGGACGTAGACTTAAATTTGCCCCATAACGTTCTTCCGGGCGAAGCCGGAAAATAAACTCAGGATAATAGCGCCATGTATTCACATCCAAAGTTGCCCGCACATTTGTGGAGTCTGACGTGATTTGAATAGGCTCTCCTCTGGTATCCAGAACCTTGGTGCGACCATATCTCCCACCAGCATTTAGTTCGAAACGGAATTTGCTATTAGGAAAATCAAAAGAAACCAAATTTAAATCCGCTCCTACCGAAATGTTTTCATACCGTAGCAGGCTCACAGTGGTAACAAAGGGTAGTCTCGATTCGGTTCCCCCTTCAAAGGCAGTTGCATAGGACAACGGCAAATTATCACTATCATCACCAGAATCCAATCTGGCCCACCTAAATTGAGGAATAATATAATTAAACCTTCCAAAATTGTATCCTTGACCCAAATAACGTTGCCAAAAATGGTCTGTCTTGCGTTTTGTGTACAACGGCACCAGCTTGCTAAACTCAACCTGTACCAATCCATTGGGATTATCTTGAAATCCAACAAAATCAGTGTAAAGACTAAAATCGAACAATTGCGAGCTAGTCTCCTTTCTGAGTTCTATACTATTGTTCTTATCCTCTGCCATATGTTCCTGACGCAAGGTGACCACATTATTTTTGGGACTGAAATCCAAACGATTATTGCCCAATTTCTGCACGTAATTGGGAAATATCTTTTCCAAACTCACTTCAAACTCACGGTGTTTGCCCCGATAAACCACTAATTTGTACTCTTTAAAATCATCATAGTCCTTGGAAGAGCTAAAACCATAAGGAAATTGATTTACAAACTTTAACTTTCGTCCAATATTGCTTTCCCAATCATTGTTGTTCTTCAGAATATCTTTTAGCCAATTTTCATTAAGATCCCTACTTTCCTCATCCACAGGTGCCACTTCTTTTACGGTTCCATACATTACAATATGTTCGGTAAAGCCTTCGTTAAAGTCCAGTTCCAAAAGTTCAGTCTCCAAATTCCATAAAGGCGCTTTTTTAATTTGTTTTTGAATATCAGCCTCTAGCTTGCTTATATCTTCTTTGATTTCTTTTTCGGTTTTTTCAATGGCATTCCTTTCTCTTTCAAAATATCTTCTTTGTGATTTGGATATTTTACTATATTCCGCTCTAAGGTCCGTTACATCCATCAACACTAAATTATCATATAGCGTTTTATCATAAATATCCGAATCGATTAGCCACTTATCTTTTCGAATCATTGTCAGCAACTCGTTTTGATATTCCTCAACTTTTTTGCGGAACTCTCCTTGAACTTTATCCTCACTTCCATCCATTTTTGTGTCAATAAGATTTTCATATCGTTCTACCTTGGTTTTTATCAAGCTGTCGCTATTCTGTTTTATGAATTCGAGTGTTGCGTTTCTATCATAAACTTTACTAAAAGTTATTTCTTCATCTTTAGCTGCTAGGTTTTCAAGTTCAGAAATGATTTCTTTTCGAAGCTCAATCCGTTCTTTATTGATATAGTAATTCACATCTTCGGATTCCAGTTCATTTTTAAAGCTTTTGGTATATTTATCTAATGCCTCAAAAAACAATTCTTTAGTATTCAGGTAATCCATGCCTACACGAAGACGTTTCAATGAATCTACCTTTTGCTCATAATTTGGTTTTATTTTAGCCAAATCATTAAAGACTTCTTTGTTTTTATGTTTTAAGAGTTCTTCGTAAACAAACTCTTTGCGCTTGTGTCTGTTATAGATCCTAAACTTATGGGTTATTGCTATAAACCGATCATAAAACTGTTTTGGATTATCTATGTATATGGACTTGTATTCCTTTCTATTATGCTTAAAAAAGTTTTGAATTTGAAAGTAATAACATTGTTTTAGGTCATCCTTCCTCAAAGCTTCAACCATCCTTTTCGTTTGGCGATTTAGTAAGGTATCCCTTATTTTCTGGAGATATTTTTTGGCTTCTGTTTTGTTTTTAGAAAAATAATTATCCCTTTCCTTCATTACATGGTATTCCTCTGCCTCAGAAAGAGAAAGGCTTATTCCTTTAGAATACTTTTCATTTTCGGGGTACCCTTTGATTTTATTTATAAAATCTTTCGCTTCATACCATTCAATTGTTTCCAAGTTTTTCCTTAGTTCCTCCACTTTTTCATTGATGGTTTTGGCTATGGAATCCTTTCTATACTCTATATTAGTCATAGATTCAAGAATATCATCAGTTAAGTTGCCCTCGCTAGATTTATATAGTGGGTTCACAGAATCCAAACAACACTTGATTCCTCGTTCATTTTTTTTTGATTCGTGTGATATCCATATGCTATATAGTCTTTTTATCAGCTTGTGGTAATTTCCCACCCTGTTTTGAAAATAGGTTTCATAACTCCTGCTGGTAAAATATTGTACCCCCTCAATCTTCTTGTTAAAGTACAAGGTGCCGGCAACGGGTTCGGTATCGTACTCAAACAATAACACAATTTGGTCATTAAAATAGCGGTAAATAGTACTAATTCTATCTTCTAGTCGAACCCGCATTGCATATAAATCAGTGACATTGTTATCTCCCGGTTTTCGCGACGCTTTCAGTGCTTTTTTTAAATCATCGTCTAAAAAATCCGTAATACGTTTTTTTAGTATGCCTTCAATTGCTTCAATAAAGTCAGCTTTTTGTGGTTCAAGGTTTTCATTTTTGAGTTTTTCTTTGATTTCTTCTAATGTAACTGACTTTTTCCCGAAGAACTTTGTTTTTAGTTCATCCGAAAAACTCTTGCTTATTGCTTCCAAAACTTCATCTTTTCTGTCATGTTTGGCTTCCGATGTGTTCTTTAACTCTTTTAAAAACTCGTAGAGAGTAAAATTCCTTGATTGGTATATCTCAATCCGTTCTAAAAATTGTAAGAAACTATCTTTAAAAGTTTTTTGGTTAAAGGGGGCCACCTTCATTTCATAAGGAAGTTTAATGCCATCTAAATCTTTTCCGTCAATATTGGTAGTAGGTTTTATTGTAAAAGAAACATTGTTCACTGTTTCAGCTTTGGCACTTATGGTCAACTTGGATCCCTCTGATAAAGGCACATCTTTGATTTCTTTCTGCGCATAACCAAAAAAGGAGAATGTAAATAACAGCCCAGACAAAATGAGTATTCTTGTTTTCATTGCTTGGTTTTTTTAAGGTTAAGAATGAGTTTTTTGGTGGTATTGTTCACGTCTAATGTTAGAACATGTGCTAGAGTGCTGTCTTCTGCCGTATACGCATAATCCGATGCATCCGCACTGACACTGCCAAGAGGGGAATCATTTTTTTTGACAGTACCGAAAAAAGTGCCATCCCCATCAAACGTCCCCAAAATATTGGTAATGGATGCATCTGCTTCAACACTCAACAACAGCAATTGGTGCTTATCATTGATACTGGCAGACACATTAAAAATCTCCTCTGGTTCAAAGCCTGCATCAACTTCTTTTTGCAGTTCACCTTTTCCTGTATAATGTCCAGAAATTGCAATAGAGGTGGATAGTTGACTAAGGTGTAAGTTTTTTTTGTTGATAAGTATTCTTCCCTCGGTATTGATTCGAATGGAATCTTGGGAATTGGTCTCGGCGACCCCTCTGGCTTCAAAATCCAAGTTGCTGAAAGCTTTAACACTATCCTTGAAAACAAGGATTTCATAATTAACCATCTGATTTGTTTTCTCTCCATCAATAATTCGTAAGTCTGTGGAAACATCAGAAATTTTGGGACTTCGTTGAAACCGCTGTGTAAATTCAAAGGTTCCCGTTCCAGGAAGAAAAATTGAAAATTCCTCCTCTTCTTCAGTTTCAAAAGGTCGTGAACCGATATCATTCGTACAATTGCAAAAGCAAAAAAGAATAATCAGCAAAAAAGTAATTCTCTTCATGTCTGTAGTTGTTTTGGTTGATGTTACTGTACACTTGTATTCTAATCACATAGAATATGGCGCGCAAGCAGGTTAATTTTGCAATCCAAAAATTTCAAATAAATGGGGGGGAATGCTCTCGAAATGAGAACGATATCAAAATACAAGAATATTTTGTAATACTATTAAAGAAAAACCTTAATAATTGTATGGGTTTTATTGAAAGAAAAATCTTTCATTTTAGTTTAAATTCAAGTTTTGGCACTTCTAATGTGAGATTATTTTAAAAGGCATCTTTTACTTACTATTTTTGAAAATTATTATTCTTCGCCCAGAATAAGATATGCCAGACACTAAGAAACTCCTTCGCAAATTTTTAAAATGGCGATACAAGAATATCTCCAACAAGACTTTTGTGCATATCATGAGCGTAGTGGTAGGTTTTTTGGCAGGTCTTGTAGCTGTTACCCTAAAGAACATGACCTATTTTATAGAGTCGGTGTTAAAAATGGGTGTCGTTTTTTCACAGAATCAGTTGTACTTTGTTTTACCCACTGTAGGCCTGGCCCTGGTATTTCTATACGTCAAATTTGTACATAAAGAGCCCATTCAACATGCTGTTTCTTCAATAATCTTTTCACTTTCAAAGAAAAAAGGGCTGCTAAGATTAAAAGATATTTATACTCCTTTGGTCGCTGCTCCTCTCACTGTTGGTTTTGGTGGTTCTGTAGGGCTATTGGGTCCCGCGGTAAAATCCGGATCTGCATTGAGCTCCAACCTTAGTAAATTGTTTCACATAGACGCTAAAACCCGTTCCCTACTGGTTGCCTGTGCATCTTCCGGAGCCATTGCCTCCATTTTCCAGTCCCCTATTGCCGCCATCATTTTTGCGGTAGAGGTCTTCACATTGGACCTTACCATGTTATCAGTGCTCCCTCTGCTTTTGGCATCAATCTCTGGTGTTCTTACTTCTTATTTCTTCTTAGGGAATGAAGCCTTGTTCAGTTTTTCATTGTCCGAAGGTTTTCAGCTAAAGGACACCGCTTTTTACATTCTTTTGGGATTGGGAACTGCTGTTGCCTCCATCTATTTTACAAAGATGTATTTTGCCATCTTCAACTTTTTTAAACGATTCAAGAGTCCCAAGTATAAATTGTTGGTAGGTGGTATGGCCATTGGAATTATGCTCTATGCTATTCCCCCACTCTATGGGGAAGGTTTTGGTTTTATCAATAACCTGCTGGATGGAGACCATTTAAAAGCCTTGGGGAAAACCCCATTTGATGATTTTGTAGACAACATTTGGGTTGTTATTGCTCTTTTGTTTGGAATTACAATTTTTAAGGCCATAGCCATGACCACAACCTTTGCCGCAGGTGGAGCTGGTGGAATTTTTATCCCCACCATGGTTATGGGAAGTGCGCTGGGCAACGTGCTTGCAAAAGTCATCAACAATTTGGGTTTGGGATTTTCAGTTTCGGAAAGCAACTTTACACTTATTGGTATGGCAGGACTTATTGCCGGTGTAATTCATGCCCCTTTGACGGCAATTTTCTTAATTGCAGAAATTACCGGGGGCTATCAGCTTTTTGTCCCCTTGATGATTACCGCTTCCATATCCTATTTAATGACCAAAAATGCGTTGGACTATACCATTTATACCAAAGAGTTGGCCAAAATCGGAGCACTTCTGACCCACGATAAGGATCATATGGTATTGGGTCTTATGGAAATGGACGCCGTGATTGAAAAGAACTTTAAGCCGGTACACCCAAAGATGTCCCTTGGAGAAATGTTGCATGAATCTGTTTCCAAATCCAAAAGAAATATTTTTCCAGTGTTGGATGACGAAGAAAAGCTAATGGGAATTATTGTTTTGGACGACATTAGGGACTTCATGTTCAATATTGAGCTCTATGATTCCATTTTTGTAGAAAATTTAATGCACGGAGCACCAGAACATATTTTCTATGAAACTGATAACATGAAACAGGTAATGCAAAAGTTTCAGGACAGTGGAGCTTGGAACCTCCCTGTAATAAAAGATGGAAAATATCTTGGGTTTATTTCAAAATCCAAGCTGTTGACCGCATATCGTAGAAAATTAATCACCAATACCCGATGAAAACCTGGTTAAAATATATTGTTGTCTTCGTAGTTCTCATTTCCTTTGGTTCTATCATATATGGTTTCTCCATAAAAGAAGAAGATTTGAGTACTGCCAACAAATACATCGGAATGGGAACCGTTGGTCTGTTTTTGATTGCCATGCCCCTCTTTTTGTTCAAAGAAAGTAAGGGCAAAGACATGAAAGATTATATGTTGACCAAAGAGAATATTAAGAAAATGCAGGCCAAGGAGCAGAAAAAATCCGAAAATCAATAATTTTCCAAAGATTTAAAGCCCTTTTTATCCAAGGGCACACAAAATAACCTACCTTCGCGTTTTAACATTTATTTTTTTTTAATGACTGGCACAGTAAAATTTTTTAATGAATCCAAAGGTTACGGATTCATTACCAACGACGAAACAGGAAAAGACATCTTTGTTCATGTTACTGCATTGAACGGAGTTGAATTAAACGAAGGTGACAAAGTAGAATACCAAGAAGAAGAAGGAAGAAAAGGAGTGGTTGCTGCACAAGTGCAAGTAATCTAACAACAATATTTTATTTTGATTATGAACAAGCCCTGGTACATCACCAGGGTTTTTTTGTTTAGTTCAGGTTTCTTTTTTGAATAAAAAAGCGCTTCAACAATTCTGATGCCTCGTACTCAAGAATGCCTCCAACTATCTCTGTTTTTGGATGAAGGTGCCCTCCCATAACATTAAACCCCCTTTCTAAATCTGGTGCGCCATAGACAATTCTGGAAATCTGGCTCCAGTACAATGCCCCCGCACACATTTGACACGGTTCCAAGGTTACATACAGCGTGCATCCATGGAGATACTTCCCTCCCAAAAAATTGGAGGCCGCGGTAATGGCCTGCATTTCTGCATGGGCGGTTACATCCATTAACCGTTCGGTAAGGTTATGCGCTCTGCCAATAATTCTATTGTCAACGGTAACCACAGCACCTACTGGGACTTCCCCACTTTCAAAGGCCAGTTCTGCCTCTTGTAGGGCTTTTTTCATGAAGTATGTATCGTCAAAGGGGTTTTCCACAATTTTAAAAAGGTTTGAGTCAGCTAAACTAAACATAAAATAATTTTGGCGATAATGGGTATTTTTGTCTTTTGATTTCTTGAAAAAACTTTTAACACATATCAACTCTCCCGCTGATCTTCAAAAGCTACCTTTGGAAAAGCTACCACAACTTGCACAAGATCTCCGGGAATTTATTATTGATATCGTTGCTGTCAAAGAAGGCCATCTAGGAGCCAGTTTGGGCGTAGTGGAACTTACTATTGCACTCCACTACGTATTTGATGTTCCAAACGACAAGCTCATTTGGGATGTGGGCCATCAAGCTTATGGCCATAAGATTTTGACAGGAAGGAAAGAAATCTTTGATACCAATAGACAGTTAGGAGGCATCAGTGGTTTTCCAAAACGAAGTGAAAGTGAATACGATGACTTTGGAACTGGGCATAGCTCTACCTCCATTTCTGCTATTTTGGGCATGGCTCTGGCTTCCAAGTTAAATGGAGAAAATAACAGACAACATATTGCGGTAGTTGGAGACGCTTCCATTGCCAGTGGAATGGCCTTTGAAGGATTGAACCACCTTGGGGTCACCGATGTAAATGCCCTAATTGTGCTCAATGACAATGCCATTGGAATAGATCCAAGTGTTGGCGCTCTGAAAAAATACCTCACCAATGTAAAATCTGGAACGGCCAAGGATGAAAACATCTTTGAATGCCTCAACCTTGATTATTCCGGTCCAATTGATGGGCATAACCTACCATTGTTGATACAGGAGTTAGAGCGATTAAAATCTGTTAAGGGTCCTAAACTGCTTCATATTATAACCACAAAAGGAAAAGGCTTAAAAAAAGCAGAAGAAAATCAAGTGGTCTATCATGCGCCTGGAAAATTTGACAAAGTAACAGGAGAGCGCATCAAAAAAACAGTAGAACCACTTCCTCCAAAATATCAAGATGTTTTTGGGCATACTTTGGTTGAGCTTGCAGAAAAAAACAAAAAAATTGTGGGCATCACTCCAGCCATGCCAACAGGCAGTTCTCTTAAGTTTATGATGGAAAAGATTCCAGAAAGAGCATTTGATGTGGGTATTGCGGAACAACACGCAGTAACTTTGGCCGCCGGAATGGCCACACAAGGATTGATTCCTTTCTGCAATATCTACTCAACTTTTTTACAACGGGCATATGATCAGGTCATTCATGATGTAGCTCTTCAAAAACTACCTGTCATTTTTTGTTTGGATAGAGCCGGTCTTGTGGGTCAAGATGGACCCACGCATCACGGAGTATTTGATTTGGCCTATCTGAGATGCATCCCCAACCTGACCATTTTTTCTCCCATGAACGAAATGGAACTTCGAAACATCATGTACACGGCTCAACTCGGACTTGATGGTCCAATTGCAATACGATACCCCAGAGGGCGAGGAGTACTGTTGGAGTGGGATAATAATTTTGAACCCATTGCAATAGGTACTGCACGTTGTCTTAAGGAAGGTTCAAAAATTGCGGTGTTGACCATAGGTCATATCGGAAATGTAGTCGCCAAAATGCTAACGGAAATAAACCAGCCAGAAAGCATAGGCCACTACGATATGCGTTTTGTAAAACCCTTGGATGAAAAAACACTTCTTAGAATCTATACTCAATACGACCATATTATTACAGTGGAAGATGGTTGTGCCATGGGCGGATTTGGATCAGCGATTCTAGAGTTTGCCAACAAAGAAAAACTGAACAAATCCGTTAAGATTTTTGGGGTTCCGGACAGGTTTGTTGAACATGGAACAATTCTAGAGACACATCGCATGGCTGGTATAGATTTTGAGGCAATAAAATCCTATATACAATCAACCTTAAACCAATGAGAAAACTATGTCTTTTAATCCTTTTTGTTTTTCTTTCTTTTTCTACCAATGCCCAAATAAACCGAATACAAGCTTTTGAGCCGGACAGCACTGAAACTGGTTTTCAAGTAGTCCGCATCAAAGATGTTAAACTAAAATACCTTACCCGAAGTGCAAAGCTAACGGACCCTAGGACTGTGCTGAACAGGGTAAAACCACTGAGCAGATGGTACAAGCGCTTTGTTCCCACCTCTTTCTGGGACAAAGTGAATGAGTTTGGACTCAATATCAATGAAGTCGCTTTTGTAAACTGGAACGCGGGTGGAGACAATTCGGTATCGGCCCTGGCAAGTGCCCGTTTTTCAAGAAATTACAAATTCCGGTATTTCAACTGGAACAATCAGGCTACGTTACGGTACGGACTCAATGCGCAAGAGGGAAGGAAATTGAGAAAAACGGATGACCAAATTAGATTGTCATCCACTATAAGTTTCCGAAAGGATACCATTACCAATTGGTACTATTCCGTAAAGATGAACTTCAATACGCAGTTCTCCAATGGTTTCAAATATCCGGATAGGGACACTCCCATCTCAAGGTTCATGTCTCCAGGATATCTTTTCGTAGGTATGGGTACGTCATACATTCCGGCCGAAAAGAAATTCAATCTATACATCTCCCCTGCCACTATGAAATCTACCTTTGTTTTGGATGATAGACTTTCCAATCAGGGTGCTTTCGGAGTTAATGAAGGAGAGCATCTTTTCCTGGAACTTGGATTTTTGGTCACCAATACATGGGAAAAAGAAATCCTGAAAAACGTGCTCATGAATCACAGGATCAATCTTTATACCGATTATCTACGGAGTTTTGGGAACATTGATGTGGATTGGGAGCTCAATTTCAATCTAAAGGTCAATCAATATATCAACGCCAATATAGGAACGCACCTCATTTTTGATGACGATATTAAGTTTGATGAGGTGGTGGCAGATAATGGAACCATAATAGACCCTGGCATCCCCAGAATACAGTTTAAGCAATTGTTGGGCGTGGGGTTCCTTTATACTTTCTAAACCTAAACCTGTCTCCCCATAACTTTGTTATGGATGCGTACGGCGGCACTGTCGGAAAGACTGGCGACAAAACAACACGTATTCAGTAAAATCTGGTACAGGGACAACTCTGTATTTCGATAATCTTCCGGTAGGCTTTTGATAAGTAGTCGGTCGTAATTGGTATCAATACCTTCACTCTGGTTCACCAAAGCCGTAGTGTATATATCGAGCAAGTCAGAGATTATTTTGTATCCTGCCAATTCCTTATCGATTACTTCATTGGACTGATAGATTTTTTCAACGCTTAATTTGATTACATCGGATATTTGGGCCTGATACTTGCCCTTGTCCAGCAATGCACAGTCAAAACTTCCATTTAATATTTCCTCTTCGTGCTGAACAAAAACATCCACGGCATCCGTAATCAATGCATTAATGGACAAAGCTCTTAAATAGCTTAATCTGTCACTGGAATTGGCTATGGCATTGTACTTTTTTACGTTGATTTTGTCTTTTACCAAGTTGATGAGATATTCCAACGCATATTCCTCGGGAACAAGCCCCAAATTAATACCGTCCTCAAAATCTATGATCGTATAGCAAATATCATCGGCCGCTTCCACCAAATAGGTCAAAGGGTGCCTGTAGAATCCTATACCAGGGTTATTTGGATTGGCCACCAGACCTATTTCCTCCACAACCTCTTTAAAAGAATCCTGTTCTGATTGAAAAAATCCAAATTTCTTGTCAGCAATATGAGGTGATGGTTTTTTGGGCAATGATGCTTTGGGGTACTTCATAAAGGCTCCCAAAGTAGCATAACTGAGTCTAAGTCCCCCGGGAACGCCTTCCTTAGACTCTGTAAGCAGTTTAAACCCATTGGCATTCCCTTCAAAATCAATTAAATCCTGATATTCTTCCTTAGAAAGTACTGACCGGTATTTCTTTCCGTTTCCTTGCTCAAAATAATTGCCGATAGCCTTTTCACCACTATGCCCAAACGGAGGGTTGCCAATGTCATGGGCAAGTGCCGCTGCAGCAACAATAGCCCCAAAATCATTAAAATGATATCCATGCACCTCAGCTAAATACGGATGTTTGGCCAAAATTTGCTGCCCTGCAATTCTTCCCAGACTTCGGCCCACAACAGACACCTCGAGACTATGGGTTAGTCGAGTGTGCACAAAATCCTTGGAAGACCCAACATTGATCGGCATGGGAATTACCTGGGTCTTGTCCTGAAGACTTCTGAATGCAGAGGAGAAAATAATACGGTCATAATCTACCTCAAAACCCAATCGGGTTTCTTGCTGTTCTTTGCGAAGTCTTTTATGAGTATCTCCAAATCGTTTTAAGGAAAGTAAACGTTCCCAGTCCATGGTCAGTCCTATTTGTGGCGAAGATATATCAAAAGATAGTTTTTGGCCCAGCACTGCAGAATTATTCCCTTTTAATGCGTATTATTTGGTAACATTTTATTAACCTTGGTGCAGAATTATAGTGGCATTTTTGTCATATTTCTTAATTGATGGGGGAGAATATCTACATTTTTATGGTTGTTGCCTTGGGAATTTTGGCAATAACAGATTTGGTCGTTGGTGTTAGTAATGATGCTGTTAACTTCTTGAACTCAGCCATAGGTTCCAAGGCCATATCCTTTAGGACCATTATGATCGTTGCAAGTGTTGGTATTGCTTTTGGTGCGCTGTCATCAAGCGGCATGATGGAGGTAGCAAGAAAAGGAATCTTTAACCCTGGTGAATTCGTTTTCGAAGAAATCATGTTCATTTTTATGGCCGTGATGATTACGGATATCCTGCTGTTGGATTTCTTCAACACCCTAGGAATGCCCACATCAACCACCGTATCCATTGTATTTGAATTACTGGGTGCTTCGGTAGCCATTTCATTGGTTAAAATAGTTAAGATTGACGGTGGGTTTTCCGACTTGGGAACCTATATCAACACAGATAAGGCCGCAGAAATTATCTTCGGAATTCTTTTATCTGTTTTTATAGCATTTACTATTGGTGCGATTGTTCAGTTTATATCCAGATTGCTGATATCTTTTGATTACAAGGACAAATCAAAATGGGTGGAATCCGTTTTTGGGGGACTGGCCATTACAGCCATTGTCTATTTCATCTTGGTAAAAGGTCTAAAAAGTGCTGCCATTTTTAATGGCGGGCTGTCTGATTTTGTTTCTTCGCAACCAGAACTCTTTATTTTATTGAACTGTGTTGTATGGACCCTGATTTCCTATGCGTTTGCAACTTTCCTCAAGTTTAACGTATACCGTTTGGTCATTGGTTTCGGAACTTTTGCTTTGGCCATGGCGTTTGCCGGTAATGATTTGGTGAATTTTATTGGTGTGCCTATTGCTGCGCTTCAATCTTTTCAAGATTGGCAGGCTTCGGGGATAGCTCCGGCAGAATTCAACATGAGCGGTCTTTCTGCAGCGGTAAGAACCCCTACATTGCTTCTTCTGTTTTCAGGCATAATCATGGTAGTAACCCTTTGGTTTTCTTCAAAAGCCAAAAGTGTGGTAAAGACAAGCGTAGATTTGGCAAGGCAAGATGAAGGAGAGGAGCGTTTTCAACCCAACTATCTATCCAGACAAATTGTTAAGTTCAGCATTGCAGCTTTTGAAAACCTATCCAAAGTTATCCCTGCTTCACTTCAAAGTAAGGTGGACAAGCGATTTGTGGTACCCTATGTGTATGTTCCCAAGAGCAAGGTTCAGGATATGCCTGCTTTTGATATGGTAAGGGCCTCTGTAAACCTTATGGTGGCAAGTGTACTTATTTCAATTGCCACTTCAATGAAGCTGCCTTTATCCACCACCTATGTTACCTTTATGGTAGCCATGGGTACTTCCCTGGCAGATAGGGCATGGGGCGCAGAGAGCGCTGTTTATAGAGTTGCAGGTGTATTGAATGTAATCGGAGGATGGTTCTTTACCGCCTTAAGCGCTTTTGCAGCAGCTGCCGTAATCGCATACCTGTTGCATATTGGCAAAGCTGTTTCCTTAGTCCTGCTATTGGTCATTGCCGCCACTATTCTGTTGCGCAACTACATTTCCCACAATAAGAAAACCAAGGTAATAAAGGCCGAAGATAGCCTAAGAAAAGCCGAAAGCAGCTCGATACAAGGTGTTATTGAGGAAAGTGCCGACAACATCGGCAACATGATTAAAAGAAGCAACAGGATCTACACCAATTCTGTAAATGGTCTGGCCAGACATGATATTGAAACCTTGAGAAAGAACAGGAAAGGAATCAATAAAATGTCCAAAGAGATTGATGACTTAAAAAACAACATCTTTTATTTCATAAAGAATTTGGATGAGTCCAGTGTGGGAGGTGCCAGTAACTTCTACATTACCTTGCTTGGGCATTTGCAGGATCTTTCCCAATCCCTTGAATACATCGGCACATTGGGCTACAAACATGTACACAACAACCATAAAAAGCTCAAATACACCCAGATAAAGGAACTTAAAGAGCTTGATGTGGCCATGGAGGAACTTTTTGAAGGGACACAAGAGATTTTTCAAGCCAGGACTTTCGAAAAAATCGGGTCGATTCTCGGGCAAAAAGATGAGCTTTTTGATTTGGTTTCTGACAAAATCGAAAAACAGGTGGCCAGAACCCGAACAGAGGAATCCAGCCCCAAAAACACCACCCTGTACTTTTCCTTTTTGACCGAAAGCAAAGATTTGGTAAAGTCTACCATGAAGCTCCTTGAGCTATATTACACGGAACATGATAGTACCGTGGAGCCTGCAAGAATAGATAAGCAATAAGAACTCATAGTTTTGTTTATTTTTGCTGCATGCGTTATTTCATTCTACTAGCAGCATTTTGTTGTTGCACCGTATCTCAAGCACAGAACCTTACTGGTAAAGAACTTTTAGAAAAGGCCATTGCCTTTCATGACCCAGACGGTAAATGGAAATCCTTTGAAGGCAATTTCCAGGTCCTTATGGAAACACCCAATTCTAGCGATAGATTGAGTACCATAACCATGGACAATCCCAATCAGCAGTTCAACCTTCAGGTTGAAAAAGACGGAGCGTCCTATGCCTATACCTTTGACAAACAGTCGTGCAAAACTACCCTTAATGGATCCACGGACATATCGGAAGCGGACAGGAAAACCTACAGATTGACCTGTGAGCGGGGAACCATGATGCGTAATTACTATACCTACCTCTATGGGTTACCTATGAAGTTAAACGACCCTGGAACCAAGTTGGACCCGAAAGTTCAGACCAAAACTTTTAAGGGAAAGGAATATTTGGTGCTTAAGGTTGATTACGAAGAAAGCGTCGGCAAAGATGTCTGGTATTTTTATTTTGACCCGAATTCCTATGCTATGGAAATTTATCAATTCTATCATGATGAAAGCAAAAACGATGGCGAATATATCCTGTTGAAAGGATTGGAAGAGATTAACGGTATTAAGATGCCCAAGACACGGGCCTGGTATGTAAATAGTGATGATAGGCACTTAGGAACTGATATTCTTCAAAAAACAACCAAATAATGACACGTTTATACCTACTTTTCTATGTGGGGCTGATTTCAGTCGCCACTATCTATTCCCAAGAAAAAGAGAAATCCTGGATGATGGGGCCTTTTGAACGTCCATCGAATGCCCAACCCATTCTTCAAAAGGATTCAAAATCATCATTTAAAGACCCGATTACAGGTGAGACTGCACATTGGGAGTCCATGGCTACCTTTAATCCAGCTGCCATAGTAAAGGATGGCACTATCCATGTTCTTTATCGGGCAGAAGAAAAGTTAGGTGACAAAGAAATTGGCGGACATCGGTCAAGAATTGGATTGGCTGTTTCCAAAGATGGCGCTTCATACTCCAAAAGAACTACCCCAGTCTTTTACCCGGGTCCAGACAACCAAAAAGGCAATGAATGGCCTGGAGGTACCGAAGACCCCAGGATTGTTGAAACTTCTGAAGGACTTTACGTCCTAACCTATACCCAATGGAACAGAGAGGTCCCAAGATTGGCGGTGGCAACTTCCAAAGATCTTGTTCATTGGGAAAAGCATGGCCCTGTTTTTCAAAAGCACAAAAATGGGCAATACCTAAATCGAGAGACAAAGTCAGGTGCCATCGTAACCGAACTCAAGAATGGAAAGTTGGTAGCTGCCAAAATCAATGGAAAATATTGGATGTACTATGGCGTGCCCCACATTTGGTTGGCCAGCTCTGACAATCTAATAGATTGGGAACCCGTGGAAACCTATGAAGGGAGTTTAGCTCCGGTATTAAGCCCAAGACCGGGTTATTTTGATTCTTGGTTGGTAGAGGCCGGACCACCACCACTGCTTACCGAAGATGGTATTGTAGTCCTTTACAATGCGGGAAATTCTAAAAACATTGGAGTAAAAGAGCTGGGAAATCGTATTTATACTGGCGGACAAGCTCTTTATGATTCCAAGGAGCCCTGGAAATTATTGGACCGTACCGAGAACCCTTTCATAAAACCGGAACTGCCATTTGAAAAATCTGGGCAGTACAAAGACGGAACCACTTTCTTGGAAGGT
This sequence comes from Flagellimonas nanhaiensis, assembly GCF_003382275.1. GTDB lineage: Bacteria > Bacteroidota > Bacteroidia > Flavobacteriales > Flavobacteriaceae > Flagellimonas > Flagellimonas nanhaiensis. Next base: position 921,905 of record NZ_QTJX01000002.1, on the reverse strand, counting down.
TTGGTGTTGTTCAACGGAACTTGGTATTTGTACTATGGAACAGCGGACAGTATGGTTGGGGTTGTAACCGCCCAACAAGATTAATCCAATTTCTTATCGGTAGAAATTCATTTCATCCATGTACTTCCAAACGGATTCAGGAAGAAGTGGCCTGATATTTTGTCCAGCATTATGGGCTTTTCGAATAAATGTGGACGAGACTTCCATAATCGGAGCATCAATTTTGGTGATTTTAGGATGGTCTTTAAAGCTGTGTTCCACTTTTCCGCTTGAAATTCTGGGGTACACATAAATAGAGTAATTTTCTAAAATGGTCTCATAGTTTTTCCATTTATGGAACCCTTTTAAATTGTCCTCTCCCATAATAAGACAAAATTGGTAATCTTCCCCATACTGTTCTTCTAAATGAACCAGTGTGTTAATGGTATAATTGGGTTGGCGAAGATCAAATTCTATTTTACTGGGCTTAAGTTTGGGATACTCCTTTACGGCCTCATAAACCATTTGATGACGATGATGGTTATCCAACAAAGACTGCTTGGTTTTAAAAGGACTTTGCGGTGTAATAACAAACCAGACTTCATCTAGGTCTGAAAACTCGGCCATATGGTTTGCTATGGCCAAATGGCCAATGTGTATGGGATTGAATGTGCCAAAGAACAGACCTACTTTTTTCATTTTTCTATTCCTCTTCTGAACTCATTTCTGCCCCAACATAATCGGCTACCAACCTATGGGCTTCCTCAAGGGCAATATTTAGGTCGTAGTTCTTGATTACCTTGTCAAATTGCGGAGCCGTAGCTAGTTCAACTGATGCCTTGGCTACTCTCATGTTGATCTTGTCCTCGCTCTCCGTACTGCGCTTCTTAAGTCGAATTTTGAGCTCATCCACACTTGGGGGCTTCACAAATACGGCTAAAGTTTCATCAGGGAACTTCTTTTTTATTCGAAGTCCGCCTACCACGTCAATATCAAAAATCACATTTTTGCCCTCTGCCCAAAGTCGCTCTACTTCGCTTTTCAAGGTGCCGTAGAAATTGTCCCGATACACCTCTTCCCATTCCAAAAAATCATCATTTTTAATATGTTGCTTAAATTCTGAAATGGATATGAAATAGTAGTTCACTCCATCCTTCTCTTCCCCTCTGGGAGGTCTGGACGTAGCGGAGACCGAAAAGGCCAGATTAAGTTCAGGTTGATTCAAAAGGTGTCTAACAATGGTAGTTTTTCCACTGCCCGAAGGAGCAGAAAAAATAATTAGTTTTCCTCCCTTCGTCATAGCACGTTCAACATTTGTTCTTTGATCTTCTCCAATTCGTCCTTCATCTGCACTACCAGTTGTTGCATTGGGGCATAATTGGCCTTGGAACCAATAGTGTTGATCTCCCTACCAATTTCCTGAGCAATGAATCCGAGTTTTTTTCCGTTGGAATCCTTTGAATGCAATGTGGTCTCAAAATAGTTCAAGTGGTTGGTCAATCTTACCTTTTCTTCGGTGATGTCATACTTTTCCAGATAGTAGATTAGCTCCTGTTCAAACCTATTGGCATCAACTTCTACCTCGAGTTCAGATACGGCACGCTCCAACCTTTCCCTAATGGTTCCCAATCGTTCTGGATCTAGGGCATCCACTTTTTTCAACAAATCGTTCAACGTCTTTAGGCGATCTACAAAGTCTTTTTCCAACACCTTGCCCTCTTCACTTCTAAAAGATCCTATTTCCAATAGGGCCTTTTTTACAGCATCCTTTATGGCTTTGTATTCGGCCTCATCAATATCGTCCTTGTCCGTCTTTAAGGTATCCGGCATCCGGAGTGCAATTTCCATTAACTTTAGGTCATCTCCTTTCGCGATATTGGAAAGTTGGTTCATGTACTTTCTGACTACTCCCTCATTGACCTCTGCGGTGGTGTCTTCTCCAGTAATCTCAACATAAAGTCCCAAGTCCACCTTGCCACGAACCAAGGAATCAGCAATCATTTTGCGTATCTCCAGTTCTTTTTCTCGATAGGCCTGGGGGATTCTGGCATTGATATCCAGATTTTTACTGTTGAGCGATTTAAGTTCCACGGTAATTTTTTTGGAAGGCAGTTGTACCACATGCTTTCCGAAGCCTGTCATGGATTGAATCATACAGAATGGTTAAATTTTGGCAAAGGTAACCAAAATAGCCATTGGCCCTTTGCTGCTGAGATTAGGTTTTCGAAGCAGTTCTTTTAATCGAGTTCCCGTAGCCAGATGTTTCTATAGCTCACCCTGCTATTGTCCCTATGGTCTTGAAGCCTAAGGGGTCCTTTCCCATGTGGCGGGTTCTTGGGCCATCCAATGTACGGTGTAGTTCCCTTGATTTCAACATTATCCTGAATCAACACTCCATTCTGGATAACTGTAAGGGTACCTGACTTTACTTTTTGGCCTTTTTCAAACTCTGGAGCATGATAGATGATATCGTAAGAATTCCATTCACCTGAAGGCACCGAGGCCATGGCCAGTGGTACATGCTGTTTGTAAATAGACCCCACCTGACCATTCACATAAGTGGAATTATCATTGTTGTCCAATACCTGTATTTCGTACAGGCCTGACAGAAAAACACCGCTGTTTGCCCTGCTTTGCCCTTCCCCATTTACTTCAGCGGGTGACCTCCACTCAATGTGGAGCTGCACACTCCCAAAATTCTGTTTGGTCTGGATATCCCCTGTTTTATCCTTAACGGTCATACTACCATCCCTGTTGAGGTGCCATTTGGCTACAGTGCTGTCCACTGCGCTGATCCATTGGTCTAGATTGCTTCCATCAAAAAGGACAATGGCATCGCTTGGAGCCGACCCGTTCTTTCCTGGAATCACTTTTGGAGGAACAGGCTCATAGATCTCCGTTGCTTCTGGCACTGTAGGTTCCTTTTCCTGGCCAAATGTTATGGCCCCAACAAAGGCGCATAGTGCTAAAACAATGTTCTTTTTTTTCAATGGATTAAAGTTCTTTTATTTTAATATTTCTGTACGACACAATATCGCCATGGTCTTGTAGTCCAATTTTTCCTGTGGTGTAGGCTCCAAAACCTTCCCAATCCGCAAATTTGGAATTGGCCACCATAGCATCCCAATCCGGACCATGAACTGGAAATTCAACAATCTTTTTACCATTGAGAATCACATGGCCTGAATTGGTCTCATGGTTGACCATTAATTCAACCTGATTCCATTCTCCCGCTGCTTTTACAACTTTCTCCGAAGGAGCAATCATATCATATAATGCTCCAGCCTGATGCGTGGTACCATTTTTGGCATCGGGATGTGCCTCATCATCCAATACCTGGATTTCTGGTCCTGTCAAGTAGGGTTGTCCAAATTTTTCGTCTTCCGCAACGCCCCAGAAAATACCGCTGTTGCCCCCTTCTGAGATTTTCCATTCCAAGGAAAGTACAAAATTTGTGTATTCCTTGTCCGTCACAATATTATAACTTACACCTTCTTGTCTTTCCGCCGGCGGATAAAAGGTCATGGCGCCATCCTCTAACTTCCAAGGTTCTTCGATATCCCCGCCATTGTAGAAATGCCAACTATCAAATGAAGATCCATCAAACAAAACAGACCATTCCTCATTGGATGCTTTTGGAGTTTCCATTTCAGTTCCAGAAAGTGGATCGGAATCCACTTCTTGATTTTTATTTTTTTCCTTACAGCCCATAATGAATATTACTAGAAGTATTCCAATTACTTTATTCATAGTCCAAGTATTTTTTTAAGGTTTTCTTTGTCTATTTCGGCACCTGCAAAATCGTCAAAGGTCTTTGTGGTTGCCTCTATGATGTGATCTTGTATAAACTTGGCACCCTCACGGGCTCCCTGCTCCGGACTTTTAATGCAGCACTCCCACTCCATTACTGCCCAGACATCGCATCCATATTGGGTAAGTTTGGAAAAAATGGTCTTAAAATCAATTTGTCCATCACCCAAAGATCTATAGCGACCTGCTCTATCTCCCCAATCATTATATCCTCCAAAAGCTCCTTTTTTTCCCGTTGGATTAAATTCGGAATCCTTCACATGGAAAGATTTGATGAATTCATGATAGTGATCTATATATGTGATATAGTCCAATTGCTGAAGCACAAAATGGCTGGGATCATACAGAATGTTTACTCTTTTATGGTTCCCGGTAGCTTCAAGAAACCGTTCAAAGGTATCTCCGTCATGCAAATCCTCTCCCGGATGAATTTCATAGCACACATCCACGCCTTCTTCATCAAAATGGTTCAAAATTGGCATCCATCTTTTGGCCAGTTCTTCAAATCCCATTTCAACCAATCCTGCTGGTCTTTGAGGCCAAGGGTGCCAAGTATGCCAGAGTAAAGCACCGGAAAATGTAGCATGCGCTTTTATGCCCAGTCTTCGACTCGCTGTTGCGGCCTTCTTTACAGTTTCAATGGCCCATTGGGTGCGCTCTTTAGGTTTCCCTTTAAGGGAATCAGGAGCAAAGTTGTCGAACATGATATCATAGGCGGGGTGCACGGCTACCAATTGGCCCTGTAAATGGGTGGACAGCTCAGTAATTTCCAGCCCATAGGAATTTATTTTTCCCTTGAGCTCATCACAATAGTCTTGACTCTCGGCAGCTTTGTCCAAATCTATCAGAAACTTCTCCCATGTAGGAATTTGTATTCCCTTGTATCCCAGATCTGAAGCCCACTTACATAATCCATCCAAAGAATTGAACGGAGGTTGGCTGTCCACAAATTGTGCTAAAAATACAGCCGGTCCCTTTATTGTTTTCATCGAAATTGTTTTTTTAGAGTACGTAAATCCTTAAAACATTAGGATTTATCTTCTATATTTAAGAAAAAAACTATGATATTTTCACGATTCTCGTAGAATGACATAAATATAGGTATAACGGACAATTAAAACAGCTTAAAAGTGAACGAAAATATTGTTTATGACGCCATTGTTGTAGGTACTGGAATAAGTGGTGGATGGGCAGCCAAAGAGCTTTGTGAAAACGGGCTCAAAACTCTTGTTCTGGAGCGTGGCCCCATGGTGGAACACATTGTGGATTATAAGACCATGAACTGGGACCCTTGGGACATGCCCTACAAAGGAGAACTGTCCAGGGAGGACAAGGAAAAATATCCAAAACAGGGTCGATTAGGTTGGGCTCCCAAAGACGATGTTAAGCACTTTTTTGTAAATGACCTAGAGCATCCATATCAAGAAACCAAACGCTTTGATTGGATCAGGGGATACCATGTTGGCGGGCGTTCCATTACCTGGGGAAAACAAAGTTATCGTTGGAGTGATATTGACTTTGAAGCCAACAAGAAAGATGGTCATGGAGTGGATTGGCCGGTACGCTATAAGGACATCTCCCCTTGGTATGACAAAGTGGAAACCTTTATTGGAGTAAGTGGTCAAAATTTGGGGCTTGAACAGCTGCCAGATGGAAAGTTTCAGCCTCCGATGGAACTCAATTGTGTTGAAAAGGAATTTCAAGAGTCACTGGGGAATAACTTTGATGATGGTAGATTGCTCACCATAGGAAGAGCTGCACATATCACGGAAAAAACCACAAGATTTGAAGGCAGGGGTACTTGTCAATACCGAAATAGATGTTGGCGCGGATGCCCCTTTGGCGGGTATTTTAGCAGTAATTCGTCCACGCTTCCAGCTGCCGAGCGTACCGGAAACATGACCTTGCGCCCCAACTCCATTGTACATGAAGTCATCTATGATGAAAACTTGAAAAAAGCCACAGGCGTTAGAGTAATTGATGCTATCACCCATAAAAAACATGAGTTCAAGGGTAAAATAGTGTTCTTGTGTGCCTCGGCCATGGCCTCGGTCGGAATATTATTGCAGTCGAAATCCAAGTCCTTCCCCAATGGCATGGGAAACAACCATGATCAGGTAGGTAGAAATATTATGGATCATCACTACCAAGTTGGTGCTTCAGCCAAAGTTGATGGCTATTTGGATAAATATTATAAAGGGAGAAGACCTAATGGATTCTATATTCCGCGTTTTGTGAATCTTGGTGCAAACACCGAGAGAGAAAGCTTTATACGTGGCTTTGGATACCAAGGTGGAGCTAGTAGAGGTAATTGGTCAGAAATGGTAGCCGAAGTGGGTTATGGCGAAGCGTTGAAAGAAGTGCTTGCCAAACCAGGTGGCTGGGAAATTGGAATGTCCGGCTTTGGCGAAATATTACCCTATCATGACAATCGCGTAACCTTGAGCAATGATAAAAAGGATAAATGGGGACTCCCTCAACTGGACTTTGATGTAGAATTCAAAGAAAATGAACTGAACATGAGGGAATCTATTAAAAAAGAGGCCAAAGCAATGCTAGAAGCAGCTGGTTTTAGAGATGTTCAAGAATATGACAATGATACAGGTCCCGGTCTCGGTATTCACGAAATGGGAGGAGCCAGAATGGGGCATAGTTCCAAAACTTCGGTGGTCAATAGAAACAATCAGGTTCATGATGTTCCCAATGTGTATGTTACCGATGGAGCTTTTATGACCTCTGCCAGTTGTGTTAATCCTTCATTGACCTATATGGCATTCACCGCGAGAGCGGCCAACCATGCAGCCCAACAATTTAAACAACATAAATTTTCTTAAACTCTACTTATGGAAAACGCTTCTGCCCGAAATCTGTGGGGGGACTTTTTAGACAAACATTTGGAATTTGCTTCTGAGGACGCCCCAAAAGTCATTCATTTTTGTGATAATGAAAAGGATGCAAATACTTGTTTAGACTTAGTTTGTAAAGACGTTAAAAGAGCTACTTCACATTCTCTTTTGGGATTGCAATTGAGACATGAAGACCTTCCGAAAATAGGTGATTTTGCCGTGGTTACCGATTGGAGCGGTAAGGCAAAATGTGTTATCCGCACTACAGCAGTGCGATTGGTACCTTATTTTGCCATCCGAGAGGAACATGCCCGTTTGGAAGGCGAAGGTGATAAAAGCCTGGAACATTGGAAAAAAACCCATTGGGATTACTATAACCGCGAATTAGAGGAATTTGGAAAAACTCCGAGAGAAAGTATGATCGTAGTTTTTGAGGAGTTTGAAAAACTTTTTCAAAAATAATGGCCGCTTAAAGCGGCCATCTGCTAATATCAATTAAAATATACAATAGTGTCTAATCCATCTCTACCCAAACATTTCCTTGTTTGTGGGAAGCGACTGTATTTTCAATGAAATTCAATCCCCGTACCCCGTCCAACATTGTTGGAAACTCACCATCATTGTACTCTTCGCCACGGATTGCTCTGGCAACTCCTAAATAGATGTTTGCCATAGCATCAAATATTCCTTCTGGGTGACCTGGGGGTAGTTTTGTACCATCCAAGGAAAGCTTGGAATTATACGCATGCCCAGGCTTATAAATTTGAACTGGCTCAGTGTCACTCAGTCTATATAGAAAATTGGGCTTCTCCTGTTCCCACCTAAAGGCTCCCTTTTCACCATAAATGGCAATGGCCAAACCATTTTCTTCACCGGTGGCCACCTGACTTGCCCTAATAATTCCTTTAACATGTTCGTCCATCCGAATTAGAACGGTTCCATCCACATCCATTTGGTTATCATCATAGAGATAGTTGAAATCGCAAAGCAACGATTTTACCTGTAGTCCTGTAGTAAATTCAATCATATTGAAAGCGTGTACCCCAATATCTCCCATACAGGAACTGATTCCTGCTTTTTTGGGATCTAATCTCCATACCGTAGAGCGTTTTTCCTTGTCATGAATAATCTCATTTATCCATCCTTGATAGTATCGGGCATCCACCTTATGGATTTTTCCCAATACACCTTCCTTGATCATTTCCCGCATTTGACGAACCATAGGATACCCAGTATAGGTATGGGTAACAGCAAATACAGTTCCGGCCTTTGTCAATGTATCTTGAAGAATTTTGGCTTCTTCATAGGTAGTGGTCATGGGTTTTTCACAGATAACGTGAAATCCATTTTCCAATAACTTTTTAGCCATGGGAAAATGAAGAAAGTTTGGAGTCAAAATGGAGCAGACCTGAATACGCTCCTCCGGAGGAAGCTTCATCTCCTCCTCGACCAACGTATCAAAATCTTTATAGATACGGTTTGTAGGAACGTCTATTTCTTTTGCAAAGTTTACGTTTTCCTCAAAATTTGGATTGAAGACCGCACCAACAATTTCATAATTGTCATTGATGAAAGATGCTACTCTATGTAGCACACCAATAAGGGAGTCCCCTCCTCCTCCAAGGATTCCAAGTCTAATTTTTTTGGGCATTTGTTTTTCTTTTTTAAGCTGCTTTTGTGTTAGTTTTTCTTTTTCTCATATATACGTTCAATGCTATGAACAGAACAATAAGAATTGCCGGTAAGGCCGACATGATTTTAAGTGCATCATTAGCACTTGCGTTGTCAATAATATTTCCCATAATCGGTAAAATCAAGGAAACCGAGAACATTCCGGCCCCTCCCATTATGGACAGTCCCAAAGCTCCACTCTCAGGTATATATTCAGCCACAAAGGAAAGCATTGTAGGCCAAAAGAACGTGATTCCTACTGCAAAAACGGCCGCTGCAAAAAATGTCATTGGACCACTGGTTATGGTAAGCAACCACAGACCTAGAAAAGCAAAGACCGCTGAGAAAAGTAACATCCCTTCAGGCTTTAACTTGTGGACCACCTGACCCGCAAAGGCTCGTCCGGCCGCCATAATGCCATTTATAAAAGCCAATACCAATAACGGAACAGCAACGGTAGATTTTAATAAGGACTCTATTCGCTGGTTGGTGCCCAATTCGGTGGCAGCGGTCAGAAACATGCAAATGACCATAAAAATGAACAACGGCTTTGCAACACTGGCGAACATTTTCTTATTGCTCACCCCAAGTTTCACCCTTTCGGTAACAGGAAAAAGTTGCCCCCAAAACATAAGACCATATATTACCAATGGAATATAAAGTACTCCTACCATAATCTGCCAGCTAAGGCCAAGGACATCCATAATCAACCAACCCACTATAGATCCAATAACAATTCCCCCTGGGAACCATATGTGGAACCTGTTCAGCATTTTGGTTTTATTCTCCGAATACATTGAAGCAATCATCGGGTTGAGCGCGGCTTCCACCATTCCATTTCCTATACCCACAAAAAGGGTTGCCAAAAAAAGTGAGGTCTGGTCTCTTGCCAACAAAGTCCATGTTATCCCAATGGCATGGGTAATAAAGGCCAACCATGTAATTTTTTTAATCCCTAAGGTGTCCACTAAGATTCCACCAAAGATCATGGCCAGGGTAAATCCAAAAAACGCAGGTGTAAAGGCCCATCCTATCTGTTCCAGGGTCAGTCCTATACCTTCAGGACCAAAGACCGTTTCCAGTCGTGCCCGTATGGCAAAAGTCATAGCCGTGACCAGCAAGGCTATACATGATGCTACAAATAATCGATTCTTGTTAACGTTTTCCATGGTTGATATTAGTTTTTGGTTTAGTTACGATTTATAGGAAACCTCTTCCTTTTTAAATAGGATCATGAACAAAAAGAGTACTACCAAAGCAAAAAGCGATGGTATAATCCAGATTTTCTCCCAGTTGTGTACATTTTCTGAAATTAGGTACATGTCCGTGATTTTACCTGCAATCCAGAATCCGATCAACATCCCTACTCCATAAGTGGCCAAGGTAATGAGTCCCTGCGCTGCGCTCTTATATTTTTCACCAGCTTTTGAGTCGGTATATATTTGGCCGGATACGAAGAAAAAGTCATAGCATATGCCGTGCAGTGCAATTCCCGTCAGCAACATAAATGCCATCTCACCGGCATTGCCATAGGCAAACAACAAATAGCGTAATGTCCATGCCAACATGCCCGCCATTATTGTTTTTTTGAAGCCATACTTCTTAAAGAAGTACGGTAGCAATAGCATAAAAACAACTTCAGAGGCCTGACCAATGGTCATTTTTCCAGTTGGATTCTGCATTCCAATCTCGGACAGGAATGGATTGGCATTCTGATAGTAAAACGCCAAGGGAATACAAATCAGGACTGATGAAAAGAAAAATATCAAGAAATTCCTGTCATTCAACAGCTTTAAAGCATCCAAACCCAAGAGCCTCGAAACACTTACTTTTTCATCTTTTTTTACCCTTGGAGGAGTTTTGGGCAAAGTGAAACTAAATATCCCGAGTAAAGCTGAAGCAATAGCCACCATTAAAAAGGTGTTCTTTAGCATGCCCGATTGGATTCCCTCAGGAGAATCCCATAAAAATGCATAGCTGATGACAAGACCGGCAACTATCCAACCTATAGTTCCAAAAACCCGAATAGGGGAAAACTCTTTGGCAGGATCGGACATCTGGTTGAACGAAATGGAGTTCACCAGGGCCAAAGTGGGCATATAAATGATCATATAACCCAGCACATAGGGGTAAAACACAGAAAATCCATCTGCATTATACATTTGGTACATCAAAAATGCTCCAAGTAAATGAAGAATTCCCAATATCCGTTCGGCATTAAAATAGCGGTCTGCAATAAGGCCAATGATAAAAGGAGCTATGATGGCTCCCCACGATTGGGTTGAAAAAGCCTGCGCAATCTCACCTCCATTGGCATTTAAATTGTTTCCCAAAAAAGTGCCCAAAGTAACAAACCAGCCTCCCCAGATGAAGAACTCCAGAAACATCATGAAAGAAAGCTGAAACTTTGTCTTAAGTGTCATATTAAAATTATCTTTTATAAAAAATGTAGTCCAAGGGTTCCGGCACAATTCCCGACTCCCTAAAATTGGTCAAAATCTGACCTCGGTGATGGGTGGAATGGTTAACGATATGAACCAGGATATCCTTGAGCTCATTGGCGTGGGCCCTGCCTTCACTGTTTTCGTAGGCAATCCGTTTTCCAAAATCCTCTGTATTTGTTATTATTTCGAAAGAAGTACGTTGGTTATCATAATGCAGGTCTTGCCAGGTATCCAAATCGTGTTCCTGCCAAACCCCAAACTTGGAGTCTTCTTCAAGAATGCGATGATTCCAAATATGATGTGCATTAAGGATATGGCTAAATAACTTTTGCGATTCCTGCGGGACTTCCTTAAGCGCAATAGACTGCTCTATCAACTTTTTATTGCAAAAAAAGTTATAGTCAAAAAGTTGCTGTAGAAATCCCTTCATAAACGTGTTCTTCTGAGCCTATGCTCCTATGTGCTTCAACAACAAGTCCTTTGTCGCAAGAATGCCCTCCTCTTCACTTAGTTCGCTTCCTTCATATTCAACCCCAATGAAACCTTCGTATCCGGCATCATCGACTATTTTTATCATTTTGCCAAAATCTATTACGGTCTCATTTCCCTCTTCATCAAAATTGTAAGACTTGGCGCTAACTGCTTTTGCAAATGGCATCAATTCCTCAACCCCTTTGTACTTGTCGTATTCCTCAATACATTCTGAGCCATAGTAAGAGCCATCTTTGCGCTTCACACAAAAATTACCAAAGTCTGGAAGCGTACCGCAATTGTCCATGTTCACTTTTTTCATCACATTGGCCAACCATTCTGCATTGGATGAGGGACCTCCATGATTCTCAACAATGACGTTTACATTTTTGTCTTTTGCATAGGTGGATAATTGGGTAAGTCCATCCACAGAAGCCTCTACCCATGTCTCCGGGTCCATACTTCCTTGAAGGTTTACCCTAATGGAGTGGCATCCCATGGCCGCTGCCGCGTCTACCCACTTATAGTGGTTTTCAACTGCTGCTTTTCTTTCTTCAGCGTCTTCAGCAGCGATAGCTCCTTGGCCATCAATCATAATAAGAAGATTTTTCATGCCGTGTTTTTCTGCTTCGGCATTACTTTTATCCACAAATGATTTCATGGCTGCCTCAGAAAAATTATCCTTTTCAAGTTCTTGATAGTATAAGCCACTTACGTACTCCAACCCTTCAAAGCCCCAACCTTTTGCTTTTGCTGCAAATTGATACGGATCTAATCCTTCTTCCCATATCATTTTATGTATTGACCATTGTGCCAATGACAGTTTGAGTGTCGGTTCTACAACCTCTGGTTCAACTTGGGCAACATCGCTGGCTTCTCCCTCTTTTTTTTGATTTTGTTTACAGGCGTAAGTTCCCAATAATAAAAGTGCAATTCCTACTTGGGCTGCATTTCTAATGAAATTTTTTCTCTTCATGATATGTGGATTGGTAAATTATGGTGATTCTAAAAACTACAACGTTATAGTAACGAATTCTCAATAAACATAGGGTTTAAATGTAGAAAATTAATTTAATAATTAATACATTTAGCAACTAAACAATACTAATAAATGAGCAAATTTTATTACAATCAGGAGCAAGAATCTTACGATGCCATTGTAGTAGGAACAGGTATTAGCGGGGGTTGGGCCGCTAAGGAACTCTGTGAGAATGGCCTCAAGACCTTGGTCCTGGAACGTGGTCCTATGGTCAAACATAGAGAAGACTATAAGACCGCCCAAGATGACCCTTGGGATTTTCCCCATGGAGGGGAATTGCCCAAAGAAATGGTGGCCAGACAGGAAAAGCAGGCCAGAACAGGATACACCGTAAAAGCACCTCATCATTTCTGGTTTGTAGACGATGTGGACCATCCTTACAACGAAGTAAAAAGATTTGATTGGATGCGCGGTTACCATGTTGGTGGACGTTCCATTATGTGGGGAAGACACAGTTATAGATGGAGTGATTTGGATTTTGATGCCAACAAGAAGGAAGGTATTGCAGTAGACTGGCCGGTTCGTTATAAAGATATTGCGCCTTGGTACGACAAGGTTGAATCATATATTGGTGTTTCTGGGGAACTTTTGGGACTTCCCCAATTGCCAGATGGGCAATTTGAACCCATGATGGAACTTAACTGTGTTGAACAACATGTTCGCGAAAAAGTGGCAGAAGGTTTTGATGGAAGGGTCATTACAGCCGGACGGGTTGCCCACATCAACAGTGACAAAAAATTTGATGGCAACGGACGAGTACGTTGTCAATTCAGGAACCGATGTATCAGGGGATGTCCTTTTGGAGCTTATTTCAGCAGTTTGTCCTCAACGCTTCCAGCGGCCGAGCGAACCGCAAACATGACCCTAAGACCGGATTCCATTGTACACGAAATCATTTACGACCCAGATACCCAAAAGGCAACCGGTGTTAAAGTAATAGACAGGGAAACCAAGGAAACTTATGAGTTCAAAGCCAAGGTGATTTTCTTGTGTGCTTCGGCTGTAGCCTCTACTTCCATATTGATGCAATCCAAGTCAGATAGATTCCCCAATGGATTGGGTAATGACTCAGGAGAACTTGGACACAACATCATGGACCATCACTTTTTGGTTGGTGCAAGGGGTAAAATGGACGGGTTTGATGACAAATACTACAAAGGAAGAAAGCCCAATGGCATTTATATTCCAAGGTTCCGAAACTTGGGAGGTGCTTCTGACATGAAGGACTTTACCAGAGGATATGGTTACCAGGGTGGAGCCGGAAGAGGGGACTATGAAGAAATGGTTGCCGAAGCTTCCTTTGGAAAAGGATATAAAGACGCTGTCTTAAGTCCTGGAGGATGGAACATGAATATGTTGGCGTTTGGTGAAATCCTCCCCTATCACGACAACAAAATGATTCTGGATTACGACCAAAAGGACCAATGGGGACTGCCTACGGTTACTTTTGATGCCGAAATCAAGCAGAACGAATTGAACATGAGAAAGGATATGCAAGATCAGGCGGTACAAATGCTTGAAAAAGCTGGCGCCAGGGATATTGAGCCCTATGATCGCCCGTATGCCCTGGGTCTTGGAATACATGAAATGGGAACTGCCCGTATGGGACGTGACCCCAAGACTTCGGTAGTAAATGGATACAACCAAGTACACACTTGCAAAAATGTATATGTTACAGATGGAGCATTTATGACCTCTGCAAGTTGTGTAAATCCATCTTTGACCTATATGGCTTTTACGGCAAGGGCCGCCAACCATGCCGCTCAAGAACTTAAAAAAGGAAATATCTAATGGAAAGACGATCAGCACTTAAGAATATGGGTATGGTATTCGGTTATGCCGTTGCCACCCCAACGCTACTCGGAGTTTTGCAAAGTTGTAAGGGAAAGCCTGCCTATGCAAATTGGGTTCCCAGCCATTTTGAACAGGACAAAGGGTATGCCTTGGCACAAATGGTGGATGTTATCTTGCCCAAAACAGATACTCCTTCGGCCACTGAGCTCAACGTTCATGTTTTTATTGATGAGTTTGCCAAAAGTGTCTTGCCAGAAGAACAGCAAGGCTTTATGACCATGGTCATGGATAAATTTATGGGCAAGGTCTTGGCAGGTTCCGGAAAAGAATCTTTAATGGATATCGAGGGCGAAGATTTTGAAGCTGCCCTTACCAAATATCTGAGCAAAAGAACAGATGAGGAGGAAGAAGCTCAGCAAAAGGCCATTGAAGAGTACATGAAAGTCAAAATGGAAGGTGGAGATGCCGAGTTGGATGAAGAAGTCGCTTGTTTCACATTTGCTCAAAATGTACGCGATATTTCTACTTGGGCCTACAAGTCTTCTAAGTACATTGGAGAAGAGGTTTTGGCCTATCTCCCCATACCAGGCGAGTACGTCGCTTGTGGGGACGTAAACGAGCTTACAGGAGGTAAAGCCTGGTCGCTCTAAAAACTAAAACTTTGAAAATAGAGAAAACCTCCTTTTTAAGGAGGTTTTTTTGTTTTCGTACCTCAACACAAAAATACCTCGGAAGCCGTTCTTGGTGGGGTGGGCATTCCGAGGTATCTAATCAATAATAAACACTATCACATACTGATTAGTTCAGTACAAACTATGATCCGCACATTAAGCAGTCATCGTCCGCTTGGCCTTCTTTGGCCCGTGCAATCAGTTCTTTCATTTCCTCAGCAGTCATTGGCTGGACATCCACATCTTGTTGCTCTACTGGTGTAGGTTCCACCTGAATGCCCTCTGCCGCTTTTGGTGCCGCAGCTACTGCCTCTGCTTCGGCGGCCACGCTTACCGGAACTTCTTTCTTCTTGGTATTGTCCAAAGTAAACTTAATGGCATCTACTGCCGCTTTGGTTCTTAAGTAATACATTCCTGTTTTGAGTCCGCTCTTCCATGCGTAAAAATGCATGGAGGTAAGCTTTGAATAGTTGGCATTTTCCATGAACAGGTTCAAGGACTGACTCTGGTCTATGAAATAGCCCCGCTGTCTACTCATGTCAATAATATCCTTCATACTGAGTTCCCATACTGTCTTATACAGTTCTTTGATGTCTTCTGGGATTACATCGATGTGTTGAATGGAACCATTGGCCCGCATCAATTCCTGTTTTAGACTCTCGTTCCAAAGACCCAGTTTCACCAAATCTTCCAGAAGGTGTTTGTTTACTACAATAAATTCTCCTGATAATACCCTTCGGGTATAGATATTGGAAGTATAGGGCTCAAAGCATTCGTTATTTCCTAAAATCTGCGAGGTTGATGCCGTGGGCATTGGTGCAACCAAAAGTGAATTTCTTACTCCATGCTTTTTGACATCCTTCCTTAATTTGGCCCAATCCCATCTTCCTGATAGTTCCTCATCTTTTATTCCCCACAGGTTGTGCTGGAATTCTCCCTGTGAAATGGGAGAACCTTCATAGCTTGAGTATACTCCATCCGTTTTGGCTTCTTCCACAGAAGCGGATACCGCAGCAAAATAAAGCGTTTCAAAAATCTCCTGGTTCAATTGTTTGGCCTCATCACTGGTAAAAGGCAAGCGAAGCATAATAAAGGTATCTGCCAGCCCCTGAACACCTAAACCTACCGGTCTGTGCCTCATGTTTGAATTTTCGGCCTCTTTTACAGGATAGTAGTTACGGTCTATGACCTTATTCAAGTTTTTGGTTACCCTTTTGGTTACTTTGAAAAGTTCTTTATGGTCAAACTTTCCATTCTTCACGAACATTGGGAGTGCAATGGAAGCCAGATTACAAACCGCCACCTCGTCTGGGGAAGTATATTCCAAAATCTCCGTACATAGGTTGGAGGATCGTATGGTCCCCAAATTTTTCTGGTTGCTTTTTCTGTTGGCCGCATCTTTGTACAACATGTATGGGGTCCCTGTTTCTATTTGGGACTCCAAAATCTTTTCCCAAAGGTCTCGGGCCTTGATAGTCTTGCGACCTTTTCCTTCAGCTTCATATTTTGTATAAAGTGCTTCGAATTCCTCACTATGTGTATTGAACAAATCAGGGCATTCATTTGGGCACATCAAGGTCCATTCGGCATCTGCTTCAACTCGTTTCATGAACAAATCCGGAATCCACATGGCATAGAACAAATCGCGTGCACGCATTTCTTCCTTTCCGTGGTTCTTTTTAAGATCTAAGAAATCGTAAATATCGGCATGCCATGGTTCTACATAGATGGCAAAACTTCCTTTTCTTTTTCCACCACCTTGATCAACGTAGCGAGCGGTATCATTAAAAACACGCAACATAGGTACAATTCCGTTGGATGTGCCATTGGTTCCCGCAATATAGGACCCTGTTGCTCTTACATTATGAATTGAAAGGCCTATTCCGCCGGCCGATTGGGAAATTTTTGCAGTTTGCTTCAATGTATCATAAATACCATCAATACTGTCATCTTTCATTGCCAGAAGAAAACAGGAAGACATTTGAGGTTTGGGTGTTCCCGAGTTGAAAAGTGTCGGTGTAGCATGTGTGAAGTACTTCTTAGACATCAATTCATAAGTCTCAACTGCAGCGTCTATATCATCCAAGTGGATGCCGACCGCGACCCTCATCAACATGTGCTGGGGTCTTTCGGCAATCTTACCGTTTATCTTGAGCAGGTACGAACGTTCAAGCGTCTTAAACCCGAAATAGTCGTAGCCAAAATCTCGGTTATAGATAATAGTGGAGTCCAGTTTTTCGGCATTTTCAGAAATTACCTTGAACACCTCATCAGACAGCAATGGAGCTTTTTTACCTGTTCTTGGATTAACGTATTCGTACAAATCCTTCATGGTTTCGGAGAAGGATTTTTTGGTGTTTTTATGTAGGTTGGAAACTGAGATTCGCGCAGCCAACTTTGCATAATCCGGGTGGGTGGTGGTCATGGTAGCCGCAATTTCGGCAGCCAAATTGTCCAATTCGGAGGTTGTTACCCCATCATACAGCCCTTCAATGACCCTCATGGCCACTTTAACGGGATCTACAAGGCCGTTTAGGCCATAACAAAGTTTTCTAACTCGAGCCGTGATCTTGTCGAACATCATTGGCTCCTTTCTTCCATCTCTTTTTACTACATACATGTGCTACGAATATTTTTAGTGATACGTTTGTTGGTTATACCATTTTTGCATTTTGATAATGGCGGAAACGTCCATCACCTGAGGTCAAGTCCATTGACTCCTTGGGGCAGGGGTCTCGGATGTTTTTTATCTAAAAGTCCGCGTCGAAACTTATTTTTTGGGCATCAGAATCTTTTTCCGTGTTCAAAACGCCTGCTTTTTGATATTCGGACACGCGTTTTTCAAAGAAATTGGTCTTGCCCTGAAGCGAAATCATATCCATAAAGTCAAATGGATTGCTGGCATTGTATACTTTTTCGCACTGTAGTTCAACCAACAGTCTGTCTGTTACAAACTCCAGGTACTGGGTCATTAATTTGGCATTCATCCCAATCAGGCTCACAGGTAGTGATTCTGTGATGAATTCCCTTTCAATGTTAAGTGCGTCCACAATAATCTCTTTGATTCTTTCTTTGGGCACCTTGTTCACCAAATGATTGTTGTGCAGGTGCACGGCATAGTCACAGTGCATACCCTCATCCCTTGAAATCAATTCATTGGAAAATGTAAGTCCAGGCATTAAGCCTCTTTTCTTCAACCAAAAGATAGAGCAAAAAGCTCCTGAGAAGAAAATTCCCTCGACAGCAGCAAAAGCAATCAGTCGCTCTGCAAAACTTGGGGACTCAATCCATTTTAGGGCCCAATCTGCCTTCTTTTTTATGGCCGGAAAATTTTCAATTGCCTTGAACAACACATTTTTTTCCTTTTCATCCTTCACATAAGTATCAATAAGCAAGGAATAGGTTTCTGAGTGGATGTTCTCCATCATGATCTGGAACCCATAAAAGAACTTGGCCTCAGAGTATTGCACTTCGTTCACGAAATTCTCAGCTAGATTTTCATTTACAATTCCATCAGAAGCAGCGAAAAAGGCAAGGATATGCTTGATAAAGTATTTTTCATCATCATTTAATTTGGTGTTCCAATCGGACAAGTCCTGATGAAGATCAATTTCTTCGGCAGTCCAAAAACATGCTTCTTGTTTCTTATACCATTCCCATAAGTCATGGTGCTGTATTGGAAAAATGACGAATCTATCCTTGTTTTCTTGTAATATGGGTTCTATAGCTGCTGACATAATCGCTGGTTAAAATGTTTAAAAATCGGACGGAAATTTCCCTGTGAACAGGGCTAACAAAGATTCAAAAATGTTACCAGATTGTAAAGTTTGTTTTATTAAAAGCCCGGCAAAGTTTTTAACACAACATGTTGAAATCTAGGGTGGGAATCGATATTACTTGGATTTCGGAAGTTTTTGAAAATCAATAAGTTTTTTCGGAAAATTGAACAGAAACAAAAAAGACCAAAGAGTATTTTTCTAAATACTTTTTGGTCCATATTACCAAACCGTACGGCCACTCCACGTTTGACATTTGGATTATGTCTTAATTCTAGGTAGTTCCCCCGAAACCTAAAACCAAACCTTTAAACCATGACCAAACCGAAGGTATTTTGTACAAGCGTTTCCTATATAACAAAGATTGGTTGCTTTGGCCGTACCGTAAATTGGCAATACATTATGAACTTATATGGAAAAGGATTTTCTCCTTTTCTGTTTTCCTACTCCAGCAAAAAAGCTGCAAAAACCAGGGCAACGATAAAAAAAACGAATAGTACAATGCACTTTCTCATTATAGTATTGATTAGGTTCCCAAAATTTTTGGTGCTGCCAAGATAGGCAACCACGCTACTTTTGCGGTGTTGGTATGTATAAACTGCGATGATTTATGTATAACTGGTTTGAAAAAAAATCAATATCACTCCAAAATGTAAGAATAAACAGTAAAACTAGTAGGAAATAAGGTTATTTTTCCTGTAACCTGTTGTTTTCTACCAGTTATACGCGTATCATACCCATTAGCACAATATTTTAAAGCCCTAAACAGAATAATCCTAAATTTGAAATTGATTTTCTATTAGGATGCTAGAAGCTGTAATTGTAGACGACGAAATTAAGGCGCTCCAAAGCTTAAGTTGGGAACTTACCAATCTCAGTGATGAGGTTGATATTGTTGCCTCTTTTACGGATGCCCATGAAGCCCTTAATTATTTGGAGCATAACACCCCGGATTGTTTGTTCCTTGATATTGAAATGCCTGCAATGGACGGATTCCAGTTCATAAAAAATCTGAAAAACAAAAACTTTCCGGTAGTCATTACCACCGCTTATAACCAATACGCGTTAAAAGCTCTCAAGAATGAGGCCATCGATTATCTATTGAAGCCTATTGACACCGACGATCTCCATGAGACCATTGCCAAAATAAAAAAGTTCAACGCTAAGAATTTAACAGCCGAGAAGCTTGAGAAAATTCTATTGAATTTTAATTCGGAATCCCATAGCAAAAAGATTACCATCAATACGGATGGCAAGCTGGTATTTCTGAATAGCGATGATATCCTCTACGCGGAATCTGATGGTAACTATAGTACCATATTCTTGAGTGACGGTCAAAAAATATTGCTTACCAAAAAATTGAAGGAAGTCAACAACCTCTTGCCAGATAATAGTTTCTTCCGAATCCACAATTCCTACATAATAAACCTCAACAAGATCAAGGAATTCCTTAAAACAGATGGTTATGTTGTTTTGGAATCCAATCACAAAATCCCAGTTTCTCGTCAAAAAAAATCCGACTTTTTGGATATGTTGTAACTTCCCAATCAAATTGTGTTCAAAATAGAATCCATAAAAATCATAAACCTACATCTGGGGCAGAGAATCTTTCTCTTTTCGGTTTTGTTTTTAGCGGCTACCCGGTTGGTTTCCCAAGAGGTCATTCCGGAAGCGTTCAAAGAAAAAGCTGAACGCATTGTGCGTATGGCCCCCAAGACCTATTTGGTCCTGGACTCTGAGCTCAAAGCCGAAAAACGGGACACTACTCTACTACGCTATTTTGCAAATCTGTGCAACGAAGCAGGTTATCTAGACGGAGAATCCTATGCTCTAGATCAGATTGGCACAAAATATAGGAACACTTCCCAATATGAAAAAGCTGCTGCGCTTCACCAAAAAGCATTGAAAATTGCTGAAAAAGCCAACAATACAGAACTAAAGGTGCTAAGTCTTAATATGCTTGGCGTTGTGTACCGCAGGACAGATGCCATCAAGACCGCACTGGATTACAACCAGCAAGCTTTGGAGCTTGCCGAACAGGTAGAAAATCCTTCCCACCATATCCAACGAAGCATAAATGTTTCCCTGAATTCCATAGGGAACCTGTACCAAACTCTAGAGCAGTACGATCTTGCCATACTCCAGTTTAAGCGCGCGCTAAGACTTGAGGAAGAGTTGGGCAACAAGCTTGGTCTGGCCATAAACCATCAGAATATTGGAGATTGTCTTGAACTCAAAGGGGACTTGGAAGGTGCCCTCGAAAGTTATCGTAAATCTTTGGCATATAACGAAGAAATCAATTCGGATTACGGAAGGGTCATCTGCAAGAACAGTCTGGCCCAAGTATACCTGAAACAAGACATGCCCTATGCAGCACTGGTGTTGTTGGAGCCTCTTCATGAGCAATCCAAAACCATTGGGGATTTTTATATTACCTCGGCTGTCTTCATAAATACCGGATGGGCCCATACCCAACTGGGTCAATATGACAAAGCAAAAACATTTATTCAAGAAGGGTTAGAAATGGCCCAAAACCATAATATGCCCAGTAATGTACTCTATGGTTATCGAAAACTATCTGATCTTGAAATTAAAAAGGGGGATTTTAGAAGAGCTTACGAGTTTTACAAAAAAGCCGATGAGCAGAACAATGAAATTATCAGTGCTACCAATGTTCGGTACATGAACGATATCATTGTCCGTTATGAAGCGGAAAAGAAAAACAACCAAATCTCGGTCTTGGCCAAGGAGAATGAAATTGTTAGGCTGAGACTTCGTAAAAACCAGACCACCCTTTTGGTCAGTGCCCTTATTGTTGGTCTGGTAGCATCCATTCTATATATTTTATATAGACAGTATCAGAACAAAAACGAAAAAAGAGTGCTTTCTCTGGAGCAAAACATGCTGCGCAGTCAAATGAATCCTCATTTTTTGTTCAACTCCTTAAATTCTATCAAGCTCTATATCATCAACAACGAGCAAAAAAATGCTGTCCACTATTTGAACAAATTTTCAAAACTGGTCCGAAAAATTCTGGAAGCCTCCTCACTTAAAGAAATATCATTGGCGGAAGAATTGGAGACCGTAGAGCTCTATATGAACATAGAAAACATACGATTCTCAAACGAAATTGATTTTAAGATCAATGTAGATGACAATATCAGCCCCGATGTTGTAAAAGTGCCATCATTGGCACTGCAACCCTTTTTGGAAAACTCTCTTTGGCATGGTCTTTCGCCCAAGAATGGTGAAAAGAAAATCCATATTTGGGTCAAGCAAAAAAATCAAGGCTACGTATCCATTGAGATTGAAGATAATGGGGTTGGAAGAGGTGCTGCTGAAATCAACAAGGAAAATAGAATCCTCAAAAGAAAATCGGTTGGCATTAGAATTACCAAAGAACGCTTGGCCAATTTTTCAAAGGACTATCAAAACAGTTTTGATGTGGATATTGTGGACCTTTTTGACGAAAATGGAAATCCCAAAGGCACTAAGGTTATCCTGGACATCCCCACTATTTAGTTTCAAGGGCCACTTCTTCAAGTTCTTTGTACCAAGCTTCCCCAAATTTTCTTATCAATGCTTCCTTTACGAACTTATATATCGGGACTTTAAGTTCTTGCCCCAAACTGCATGCCGAATCACATATTTCCCATTTATGGTAGTTGACCGCAGTGAACTCTGAATACTCTCGGGTACGTATGGGGTATAAATGGCACGAAATGGGTTTTTTCCATTCTGTTGCACCATCCTCATACGCCAATTCCAAACCGCACTTGGCCACCCCTTTTTCCGTGAAGGTCACATAGGCACACTCGCTGTTGTTCACCAAAGGGGTCTCCCACTCTCCGTCTGCTCCTTTTACCACAGCACCTTGCTCTAAAATGGCCGAAACACCTTCCGGTCTTAAATAAGGTTTTACATTTTCAAAAATATTGACCAATATATCCGTTTCATTTTCCTCTACCGGAGCTCCATATTCCCCATCTATGCAGCAGGCTCCTTTACATGCGTTAAGGTTGCAGACAAAGTCGTTCTCAATAATCTCTTCTGAAACTATGGTCTTACCTATTTGGAACATTTTGAATAGTTACTTTTTGCCAAAGTTAATTCAAACATAAAAATTACGTTCTATCTGCATTTTCTTGTAATCCAAAATTGTTTTTTCACCGTAGATTTGCAGATTGAAAATTTATACCGATGAACTTCAGTTTTAAGGAGATAGTTACGGCCAGTATGGTCCTTTTTGCAGTAATCGATATTGTTGGAAGCATCCCGATTATAATTTCTTTACGAAATAAGGTAGGCCATGTGCAGTCTGAAAAGGCGTCCATTGTAGCAGCATGCATAATGGTGGCCTTTCTCTTTGTGGGCGAAAGGATTTTAAATCTCATAGGAATAGATGTGAATTCCTTTGCAGTGGCCGGTGCTTTTATTCTATTTTTTCTTGCTATTGAAATGATTTTAGGGATTACTCTTTACAAAGATGATGAGCCTGAAACTGCATCAATAGTCCCCATTGCCTTTCCGTTGATCGCAGGTGCAGGGACCTTGACCTCCATTTTGGCCCTACGGGCGGAATACCATGTTGAAAACATCGTGGTCGCCATTGTGGTAAACATTATCTTTGTGTATATAGTGCTTAAGTCCAGCGGAAAAATAGAACGCGTATTGGGTAAAAACGGACTTAGTGTCATCCGCAAGGTCTTTGGGGTAATTCTTTTGGCCATAGCAGTAAAATTATTTGCCGCCAACATTAACCAATTGTTGTCTCAATAATCTGAAACAAACAGTCGCATGAACAAAACCTTTAGTATAGTCCTGATTGTATTGGCCTTGGGCCTAATAGCCTTCAATGTCACCTTGATCGATTTTAAAGATCCTTTTCAAGGAGATAGTACCATTGCCCTAATAGGTATTGTAGCCTCTTTGTGTGCTATTGTTTTGTTGCTGATATTCTTGACATCAAAAAAAGTGGAGAAGAAGCTAAAGGAGAATTAATCTTTACGCTGCGATATTTCCATTTTTTCGGATATGTCCAAATCTATGGCATCCAATTCCTTTACCTTTTGAAGCATAGAATCAAAGTCGCCTTTAATTTGCGCCGAAATATTGGGTGAAAAAAGCTGCTCAGCTATATTGGCCTTTATATAAGCTTTTATTTTTTCTTCTTGCGCGTAGAAATCAAGACGGATTTTTCTGTTGAGCACAAACTGTATGAATTCATCAAAAAGGATGTCATCTACCCTGTACCCTTCCATAAACTCGTTTCTGGTATAATCGAAATAGCGTTTTCTGTCTTTCTCCAAATGTTCAAACACAAAACGTGAAAAGAACTGGTAAGTGTCATCCATGCTTTCTATGGCCTCTTCCTCATTACTTCCGATGGGAACAAAAACATCTGGAATAATTCCACCACCTCCATAAACAACTTTTCCCTTTGGAGTTACAAATTTTAAGGAGTCGGCTACTTTGATGCTATCCACGGAAATCAGTTCCCCGCTGTTATAGCGTTCCATAAATTTTTGATAGTAATCCTTATGCTCCCCATTTTTATAGGATTTTTGAATGGAGCGGCCCGTTGGGGTATAGTATCGGGAAACCGTAAGCCTTACCGCCGAACCATCACCTAGGTCCATCTCCCGCTGTACCAATCCTTTTCCAAAGGAACGTCTTCCCACTATGGTACCGATATCGTTATCCTGTAGAGCACCGGCAATAATCTCACTGGCCGAAGCAGAGCGCTCATTGATGAGCACATAGACTGGTTTGTTTTCAAAATCACCTTTCTTGGTGGCAAATGCTTTCTTTATTCTGCCCTTTTTGTTTTTGGTGTAGAGAATCAACTTGTCATCTTCCAAAAATTCGTCGGCCAATTTTTCTGCAATACCCAAATAACCTCCTGGATTATCCCTTAAATCAAGAATAAGCTTTTTGGCTCCACGCAATTTTAGCTTTCTAAGTGCATCCTTGAACTCTTTAAAAGTGGATTCGGCAAAGCGATTGATTTTAATGAATCCCATATCAGGTGTAACCATGTAGTAGGCCTCCACACTTTTAATGGGTATTTTGTTTCGGGTCACCGTTACATCCATCATCTTATTTTCGGATTTCCTGTAGACCTTAAGGTCCACTTTGGTCCCCACTTGCCCTTTTAGTTTAGAAACCACTTCGCTATTGGCAATTCTACGTCCAAAAAGCGTATCGTTATCCGCGGTCAATATTCGATCTCCGGGTTTAATCCCACTAATATAACTTGGTCCATTTTTAATGGTCCTAATTACCGTAATGGTATCTCTATACATATAAAAGCTTACGCCAATACCGCCAAAGTCCCCTTTCATGTTTTCCGAGATTTCCTCCATCTCACTTTTTGGAATATAAACGGAATGGGGATCCAATTTGCCAAGGATATTGTTTACGGTCACATCTACAATGCTGTCCGTATCAATATCATCTACATATTCATAGTCTATGTAATCAATAAGTCTATTGAGCTTGTCTTTTTTGGAATTGGTGGTGAACAACTTTTCCGGAGTGTCATTGAAGTGAAGCTTGCCCCCAATAAATACCCCTATTGCCACCGCAAGGGCTAGCAAGGTTGGCCAAATATAACTGTTCTTTTTCTCCATTTTCTTTTGATGGTTGTTATACCATTTCCTCCAATACGGGCAAGTGAAGTGTTTCCACACCTGCTCTTTGCAAAAACTTTAATCCCGAATCATCTTTATAAGCTGTTTGGTACACAACACGTTTTATGCCAGATTGATGAATTAATTTACTGCATTCCCTACATGGCGATAAGGTAATATACAGGGTAGCACCTTCGCAGGATTGGGTAGAGGATGCAACCTTTGAAATCGCATTGGCTTCTGCATGCAGAACATACCACTTGGTATACCCTTCATCGTCCTCGCAAATGTTCTCAAAGCCGGTTGGTGTGCCGTTATATCCATCGGATATAATCATACGGTCTTTAACAATGATTGCACCTACCTGTTTTCGTTCGCAATACGATAGCTTGCCCCATTCTTGAGCCATTCGCAAGTAAGCTTTATCGTATTTCTCTTGTTTTCTCTCCTTCATTCCCATAAAATAGAAGATGACTTAATAAATATACCCGCTTTGGAATAGCCGTACAACCTTATTCGATTAAATTTAACTAAGACCCTAAGAGGGAAACGTGGCAATGAGCAACGGTATTGTAATGGCAATGATCAAAATTGAGGCCGCAGCAATAAAAATTGGTCTTTTTAACTTGAACACGTTCAAAAACAAAAAAGCAAGGGCCAGAATAACCAATATAACCGTCACCTGAGAAAGTTCAATTCCTGTTGCAAAACCTAAAAGTGGGGTAACCTTGTCCTCCTCTTCGGCCATCATCATTTTAAAATAGTTTGAAAATCCAAAACCATGGATAAGACCAAAAAACGCAGTGGCCACCACATGTAACAGCAAGCCTACCTGCATGGCTTCACGAAAAACATAGACAAAATTGAAAAGTGCCGTCAATAAAATGGTCACAGGGATTAGAAATTCAATAAGCCCAACATCAACTGTGGCCACTTCGTAAACAGAAAGTGCCAAGGAGGTACAATGGGCAATGGTAAAAATAGTTGCCAAGATGACCACTCGTTTCCAGTGCTTAAACGTAAACGGAATTGCCAAAGCGGATAAAAATAGGATATGATCATAAGCTCCAAAATCTAGCACATGATCCAATCCCAATTTAACGTAAAACCAAAATTCTTGCATAGTTTAACATTATGATATTCCTCTTTCTTTTTGAATGGTCTCGTAGGCCTTTTGTACTTCTTTGAATTTCTCCTCAGCTCCCTTGCGTATGGCTTCATTTTCCGTTACCACCCGATCAGGGTGGTATTTTTTGGCCATTTTTCTATATGCTTTCTTTACCTCATCATCTGTGGCCGATCTCTCGATTTCCAGAATCTTATAGGCATTGTCCGCAGACTTGATGAACATGGCCATGATGCTTTCAAAATCATATTGGCCAACACGTAAATACCCTGCTATTTCTTTTAGTTTGCTGGCCTCAGCTTTGCTGACTTGCCCATCCGAACTTGCTATACCAAACAGAAAATGCAACAGCTGTAACCTCACCTCATAGCGCGTTCGTTGTACTAAATAAGTGCAAATGCGCTGAGCGGAAATCTCCCTTTTTTTAATGACTTCGTTAAAGGTCCTAAAGATGGCATTGGCTTTTTCCTTACCATAAGTACTCAAAAAATATTGCCTTACATAATCCAGCTCGCGTTGGTTCACCTGCCCATCCGCCTTAATGATGATGGAGCACAAGGAGAGCAAATTGAGTTCAAAATCTGCAGGAGAAACAGATTGTCTGGTGAAGTCTTCAAACACTGTTCTTGCCCCTCTATTAGATCCTCCAGCATTGTCCAAAAAGCTTCCAACCAGAAATCCTAATATCGCTCCAGGAAAGCGAAATAAAAAATAGCCCAATAAGGCGGCCATCCATTTGATCATCCCAAAAACATTAAAGCCCAAATATAGGGCTTTGACCTAGAAAGAAAGCCTTACAGGATGTTAAGTCCCATGAAAAAAATAGGACAAAAACCGTATCTTTGGAAACCAAATAAAAAAATAGACTATGTATCCAGAAGAATTGGTAAAACCGATGCGTGAAGATTTGGCCTCCGCAGGGTTTGAAGAACTATATACAAGTGAGGCTGTGGAAGATGCCCTTAAAAAGGAAGGAACCACTTTGGTAGTGGTAAATTCAGTATGCGGGTGTGCTGCGGCCAACGCCAGACCTGCGGCCAAACTAAGCCTTCAAAACAGTAAAAGCCCAAACCATTTGGTCACGGTTTTTGCCGGAGTAGACATGGAAGCTGTTGAAACAGCAAGAAATCATATGGTACCATTCCCGCCTTCTTCACCAAGTATGGCACTTTTTAAGGATGGTGAGCTAGTCCACATGATTGAAAGGCACCATATTGAAGGTAGACCTGCAGAATTGATAGCAGAAAATCTAATGGAAGCCTACAACGAATTTTGTTAAGGCAACCAAGTGAAAAGAAAATAGACCACCCTTTCGGGTGGTTTTTTATTTTTATACCACAAATTGGCTTAAAAAACTTCGGCGAGTGCAAAAAATACTCTCATACCCTTTAACGGTACTCTTTTTCATTTTCTTTGGATTGACACTCGTCATATTCCATCCTATACAATGGCTCTGCCTAAATCTTTTTGGGTACGATGCGCATAAACGAAGCGTATCAATACTCAATTGGTTCATTGTGCGATGCACCCATTTCCTTGGTACCTGGTATACTTTTAAAAAAATGTCTGATATCCCTTCCAACAGGCCATTGATCATAGTCTCAAACCATCAAAGTATGTACGATATCCCTCCAATTATTTGGTTCATGCGAAAACATCATCCAAAATTCGTAAGTAAGATTGAACTGGGAAAAGGCATTCCCAGTGTTTCTTTTAACCTTAGACATGGAGGCTCGGCCCTTATCAATAGAAAAGACCCCAAACAATCCATAGCTGCTTTGGAAGAACTTGGAAGGTATATTGAAAAAAATTCAAGGAGTGCTGTAATCTTTCCGGAAGGTACTCGAAGTCGTACTGGTGTTCCGAAAGATTTTCGCACTACTGGTTTAAAGGTGTTGATGAAGGAAGCACCATCTGCATTGATCGTTCCCATTAGCATCAATAATTCATGGAAAATGGTTCGCTATGGCAAATTTCCGATGGGATTGGGAACCCATCTTAAACTTAAGGTCCACCCTCCTATTGAGAACAAAGGAGACCCAGACACTCTAATTGCCCTAGTAGAGCAGCAAATAAAAAAAGACATAATCCCATAATTATGGATGAGCACTTACTCATTGAATCCACTATTGCCTTTGTAAAAGGAAAACTTAAAAATGCTGAAGGTGGGCATGACTGGTTTCATACGGAAAGGGTGTTCAAAACAGCACAATTAATTTCTAAATCCGAGGAAGTGGATTCCTTGGTGGTGGAATTGGCTGCTTTGTTGCACGATGTGGCCGATGCTAAATTCCATAATGGCGATGAGGGCCTGGGGCCAAAAATTGCAAGAACGTTCCTTGAAGCTAAAAAAGTGGACCCTAAAGTGATAGATCATGTGGTCAACATTATCCTGCACATGTCCTTTAAGAACACCTTTGAAAAAGGGGGTGCCAAATTCTCTTCCCTTGAACTCCAAGTCGTGCAAGATGCTGATCGGCTAGACGCGATTGGAGCGATTGGCATAGCCAGAACTTTTAACTATGGTGGTTTTAAAAACAGACCTCTCCACGACCCTGACATTCCCCCTAACCTTAACATGACCAAAGAAGAGTATAAAAAATCCAATGCGCCAACCATCAACCACTTTTACGAAAAATTGTTGTTGCTAAAGGACAAGATGAATACGGAAACGGGAAGAAGCTTGGCCCACAAAAGACATGAGTTTATGCTCGATTATTTAAATCAATTCTATAGTGAGTGGAATGGGGAATCTTAACAGTCCCGCTATGCTTTTTTTCATATCTTCAATGCTTCAACTAATCCGACCAAAATGCAAAGAAGAAAATTCCTCAAAAATGCTGCGGCTGCCTCAGCCGCTTTTTCAATTGTACCAAGTCATGTTCTAGGAAAAACCCATGTACCTCCAAGTGATACCCTCTATGTTGGTGCCTTTGGTGTTGGCGGACGTGGTCAAGGAGTCATCAAGGGTCTAGCCGCTACAGAAAGGGTAAAATTTGTGGCCTTCTGTGATGTGGATGATCGACGTGCCCAAAGCACCTATGAACTTTTCCCTGATGTGAAGCGGTATAAGGATTATAGGAAAGTCTACGATAAACATTTAAAGGATATTGATGCTGTAATGGTCGCCACTCCAGACCATACGCATGCCTCCATTGCGTTACCATTTATGCGCGAAAAGAAACATGCCTATGTTGAAAAACCCTTGACCCACAATATCCATGAGGCGCGATTAATGACCAAGGTAGCCGCGGAAAAAGGTATAGTTACCCAAATGGGTAATCAAGGGGCCTCTAGTGATGATAGCAGAATTGCCCGGGAATGGGTAGAATCTGGTATCATTGGTAAAGTACACACCATTGAATGCTGGACGAACAGGCCTGTTTGGCCTCAAGGTGTCCCCATTCCTTCAGAAAAGCAACGCGTTCCTAAAGAACTGGATTGGGACCTTTGGTTGGGCCCTGCGGCCATGCGTGATTATAATGCCGCTTATCTTCCATTTAAGTGGAGAGGTTGGTGGGATTTTGGAACCGGAGCATTAGGTGATATGGGATGCCATATTATGGAAACCCCGTTCAGTGTTTTGGATTTGGGTTACCCTACTGAAGCTGAGGCAAGTTGTACAACCGTTTGGGTTGGAGATTTTGTGGAAGCCGATTATAGTCCTTCATGTCCTCCTTCTTCAAAAATTCATTTAAAGTTTAAGCACGATTATCATGGCGACATCCAATTAAACTGGTATGACGGAGGTTTAAAACCAGATATTCCGGATGAACTTAAGGATGATGAGGCTCTCGGAGATGGTAGTGGTGGAACCATCATGTATGGCGATAAAGGTACCTTGGTTTGCGATACCTACTCAAGAAATGCCCGTTTGCTGCCCTCTGAAATGATGGGACTCTACAAATCTCCCGAACCTAAATATCCAAGAATTCCAGGAAGCATGGGTGGCCACATTGCCAACTTTGTGGATGGTTGCCTCAACGGAGCTGCTACTTCCTCTGATTTTGCCAAGGCCGGTCCATTGACCGAAACTGTACTCATGGGGAACTTGGCGGTCAAAGCCTATCAATACAAAGTATTGCAGGAAGGCAAACAACCTGGCGATTGGGCTCCGTACGATTATCCTGGTAGGCGCAAGCTACTTTGGGATGGAGAAAACATGAAAATCACAAATTACGAGAAAGCCAATGAATGGGTCTCTCGTGAATACAGACCTGGTTGGGAGCTCACTTAAAATTAAGTGAGCCCTAATTTTGTGAAAATAATGTAGGGTCAGTGACCTCGATTCCATCTGGGTTTTCTAGAAAGAAATTGGCCAACAACTGATAAAGCTGGAGGTGTTCTTCCACCCCTTCCCAGTTCCAATGCTCAGTGATTTCATCTTCTGGGGAGTGGATAGGTCCAAAAGGAATCGGATCTGCCTGAGTGCCATCTTTTTTCCGGTCACCAGTCCAAATGGTCACGGCGGGAATTCCTTTCTCGAGGAACACCGCGGTATCAAAACTTTTGTTCAACCCGTCCTCCCAATCCGGACTGTTGTATATCCATCCTTGAGGTTTTAGAGCAGATTGGATTTCATCCAAAAAATCAATCCCTTGACGAGGTAGCACAAAATAATCTTGCCGCTTTCCAGAAACATTGAACCCATCGATATTTAGGCAAATGATAATCTCTTTGGTGGGAAAAATAGGGTTCTTCAAGTAAAATTTGCTTCCATATAGGCCAAATTCTTCAGCTGCTGTGGCCACAAAAACCAAATTGTACCTTGGTGCTTTCTGCTTTGTAAAATTTCTTGCCAACTCTATCAAAGCGGCCACTCCAACCGCGTTATCCCGTGCTCCATTGTAGATGGAATCGATTTCGCCCTCTTTTTTCCTGATGCCATAGGCATCATAATGGGCGGTAAAGACGATTGATCTATCACTGGAGTATTTGGAACCAATATATCCTACAACATTGGACTCCATTTTTTCCAGACCAGGAATG
Organism: Flagellimonas nanhaiensis; assembly: GCF_003382275.1. GTDB lineage: Bacteria > Bacteroidota > Bacteroidia > Flavobacteriales > Flavobacteriaceae > Flagellimonas > Flagellimonas nanhaiensis. Next base: position 890,657 of record NZ_QTJX01000002.1, on the reverse strand, counting down.
TCAAATCTTTGAAGATATGAATCCCTCTTCCAGGACTTAAGTCCCATTCCTCGGAACTGTTCAGCTATGTATGTAGCAGCCAATTCAGCACCAGTACTACCTCTTCCCCTTCCTTCTAACTCGTCTGAAGCAAGATACTCTGTATGGTTTTTTACACGCTCGTTTACCTGTGCACAAACACTCGTGTCGCCAGCTGCGACAACCGCCAGAATCATCATGAATTGTATAAATCGAGCCATTTCAATTAATTTTGGTTCATCTTTAATACCCAAAAAATTGGAAATCGTAACACTCTTCTTTCAAATTTTCTCCCATGGAAAGCTTTGATTTGGACAATATCCGCATGAACGTCATCCAAACAGCTCCGAATGGGGTGGTGAACCAGGAGACCGTTTTCAATTTTGGTCAAGAGGGCAACCTGGTTCACGCTACTTATTCAGGAGGAAAAATCGTTAAAGGATTTTTGGTAGGGAAACTCGATGGGGATATGCTCGAATTCAGCTATTGCCAAATCCAAACGGATCATCGTTTGGACAATGGAGTCTCAAAATGTAAGCTCAGCAAAAACTCAGTCGGGAAAATTGTCCTTACCGAACACTTTGAATGGAAATCCAGGGATGGTGAATCCGGAATCAACATTTTTGAACAGCTTTGATCAAATGCAAAAGTTCATTGTATATTGTTTGCGCGCCTAAACCAAGATCTAAAGGAAGATGCCTTATCTCTGCTGATAAAAATAGTTTCAGGCATTTGTAAGGGCTTCAAGGGTTTAAGCATAACCTCTATTTTGCCGTATGTAGAACTTTGATAACCGTCTATGGCGGAAAGTGAGATAATTATCTGTCTGTTTGCCCTATAAAAATTATGGGGCAATACTTCTTCAAAATCCTTTAATGTCTTTTCTGTGCCATACTTATTTAAATCATTAGTAATAACAAAGGTTCCGCCATATTCACTATAAATACAGAGTATTTCATCAAAAGAAATAAAGATATTGGCATTACCGTCCAAAACTTTGATTCTTTTATTGGAGAGATTCATTTGCTGTTTCTTTCCCCGTTCTGATACTAGATAAAGTGCAAAGTAAATTGAATGAAACAATAAAACGAATACCACCGCCAAAGGTACATCCTGGGTATAATAGCCAAATGACAACGAAAGTAGTCCCCCTCCAAAGAAAATATTGTCAAAGAGCTCATTCAACAGAATATTAAAAATAACCACGGAAATCGTGTGTAATGTAAATTGATACATTATCCTTTTCAGGAAATCCTCTTCAAGCGGTACTTTTTTATCCAGAACACGAATCCCTAATGCATAAAATATAATGGTCAGATAGGTGATGATCAGATCAACTCCAAAATATGCCACATAGGTTGTTTCAACATTCCTTAAGTTGTACGTAATCAAAAAGTTCAAAAAGGTAATGGTGAAGGTAATCAGTCCTATGTAGGGCCTTCTAAACAAGAGGTCTTGATTTCCCGTTTGAATTTTATTTTTCCTATTTCGCTTTAGAAAGTCCATCTTAAATGAAATCCCAACCTTTAGTTTTTCTTTTCAAAGATATACCCCGAAAACTTTAACTGAGGCCTGCCCCTTCTGTTGAGCAGTTGTATTGTTTCTCCTGCAAAAAACTCAAAATTATACCCTGGAATTATAGCCATCTCATCAGATAATGGTCTAAGTCCCAGAGCAAATTCCATTTCACTTGGGTATCCAACCTTTGCATTGAGTTGCAAAATACCAGATTTGTTCATTGAAACTGTTATGTGCTCAAAAGTTCTATATTCATTGTCTCCATATTTGGAGACTTCATACTGGCCAATTGCATTTTTCCAAGATTCTGGAATGGGATTATCCCCAATTTTAGCTCCGCCTATCAGCCTTCTCCCGCTTTTGTATTGCTCTCCCACTACAACCTCACCAGCTATCTCATCCCAAAAGATATCCATGGCATGTATCTTTATCCCGAGTTTTTTCACATATAGTTTGATAAGGTTCTCAGAGTAAGGAATTCCAGTTCCCTTTAATCCCTCCGACAAAAGTTCTGCATCAAATTTTTCTCCATTTGCCTGTAATTTCAACATGCCAATACCTGTATTGTAGACACCTTCCAGCTTTTTCATTTGCTCTTGGGGCAATTTTACTTTTTTGGCTTTCCTCTTTTTATGGATAGGGTTTGGACTTCTATCCAATTTAAATTTCTTGCCCATAAAACTGTAGGCTTTGGACCATGCATCCCAATGAAGCTTACTTGAAGAATTGGAATTGGAACATATGACAATGGAAGAATTATACTCCGGTATAAAAAAGATATAGGTATAAAAGGGTTCGTGTATGCCGGCTTTCTTTACCCGTTTAAATCCATTAAGCTGCTTTATTTCCCACATTAGTCCTATTTCTGTGTCGTAGCTCAAAGGAGCATCCGTAAACTGACGGGTAAGGGCATCAGTAACAACTTCGTGTTTTAGAAATGCATCTTCCGCAAGAGTGGAAGACTTGAAATAAACAGAGCAAAGTTTAGATAAATCTGACGGGGTAGAAATTACACCATCTGATCCGGAATAACTGAACTCATAGGTTTCTGTCTCGTTATTATTAATATAACCTTTGGTAGGAGTCTTGCCAAAATAGGAATGCTCCATTCCCAAAGGTTCAAAAACTGCAGTCTTGACGTAATTCTCAAAGGTGGTACCAGATACTCGCTGTACCAAAACCGCCAAAAGGTCCACCCCCCAATCTGAGTACTGGTACGATTTGCCGGCACTCGATGCTAGATATTCATCTTCGCTGTAAGTCAGAATTGTCTCCAAAGGTTCTTGTTCCTTTTTTAGAAAGCCCTTTGCTATTAAACGCGGTAATCCTGAATAATGGGACAATAAATGCCTTACTGTAAATGATGGAGGTCCATCAAAATGACTTTTTATTTTAAAATCTGGAACATACGCTGTATAAGGTTTATCAATATCTATCAAACCATCAGAATACAACTTTAGAACAGCTGTTGAAGTCACAATTTTGGACACAGAGCCAATGGGATATGTGGTGTTTTCATTTGTTCTTATTTCTCCAGTCTTATCGGAAAAACCAAATCCCTCATTTACCACAACCTCATTGTCCGCAACAAATGTGACACTAGCCCCAACTACATTGTGCTTTTTCATTTTGTTGGAGATAAACGCCTTAAATGATTCCTCGAACTCTTTTAAATCTGAAGTTTGATTCTGGGCATGGGAGCTTGATGCAATAAGAACAAAAAGCAACGCAGTTTTTAAAAATGATTTCATGACTATGATTTTTTATTGATTGATGATGCTAAATAAGCGAACACCCGAAGTTCAATAAAGAATCACGAATGAAAATGTAATGGAGCGATATAAAAATGAAGGTGAACTGAAAAAATCAAATTGAAAATTGAGTCTAGAGAATAGTAAAGAATGATTCAATCATTCTTGAAATTTCTTCTTGAGATGGGTTTTTACCAATTCATTTTCTGATAACTCAACAGCTTTATGCAATGTTTTGGCATAATCTTGCATCGAGTTGGTTTCCTTTAGCAGTTCGGCCTTAATAGCGTAGTATAACCCTGTGGTGGAAAAATCCGTTTTTTGCGACAAATTATCCAGTTCCGTGAGCGCCGCTTCAGCTCCATGGATTTTGGTATAGGGAACTATTCTGTTCAAGGCCACCATAGGTGAGTAGTACAACTGTAACTGGGTGTCATACAAATACAAAATACTCTTCCAGTCCGTTTCTTGATATTTTTTGGCGATGCTGTGGTAATAGGATCGCGCAGCCTCCAAATGATAGTTTGAAGGCAATTTATCCTGGGTACCCGCATTTTCCAAATGTTGAATCCCAATAGAGATCAATTCTTGGTTGTACTTGGATCGATCTTGAAATTCCAAGGTGACGAGTTCTCCATTTTCGTCCAACCGGGCATCAAAACGGGAAGCATGAAAACACATTAGGGCTATCAAGGCTTCCAAATTGGGATGCTTACAGTATTTGTTCTGCTGAAGTAACAAAGCTAAACGGAGCGATTCATAGCAAATATCCCTTTTTATAATCTGAGAGCCGGAGGTAGCTGCGTATCCTTCGGTGAACATCAGATAGATTACCTGAAGAACCCTGAACAACCTGGATTGTAGTCCCATTTGCACAGGAATGCTGAGCATCTTTACCTCACCTCTAAACTTCTTTTTGGCCCTTGTAAAAGATTTGGCAACAGTTTCCTCCTTTTTCAGCAAAGCTTCGGCCAGTTCCTTATTGCTAAAGCCTCCTATAAGTTTCAGACTTAAGATTATCTGATGTTCTTGGGAAAGGGCGGGGTGACAGCACGCAAAAATCATTTTTAACTGACTGTCGGTAATGGAATCATCCAGGGCAAATGTATCTTCCTGATCGGCTTCATCTAAAACCGGTGGACCTTCTTTTTCTTGGTAGGTCATTTTTTGGTCCCTACGCAGCACGTCTATCAAGGCATTTCTGGCCACCTTGTACAGCCATGCCGTTGGGTTATCAGGAATGGCTTTATATCCCCAAACCTGCATGGCCTTTAAAAAAGTATCTTGGGTAACATCTTCTATCTGCTCCAAATAGGAAACACCAAATTTACTGGTCAATACGGCGACAACTTTTCCGTACTCGTTCCTAAACAAATGATCTACTGTGTTGGTTACATTACCTTGGGCCATGGTTAAAATTAAAAAAGCCCGATAGAAGTCGGGCCTTTATAAGTCCTAATATGTTAAGAGTGATCATCTATGTTTACTATTTCTCTAATCTCAAGACTGGCATCTGTAAAAGCGGCATGAGGATTGTTCTGGGAAAGCAGAAAAGCCTCGTCCATATCTTTGGCCACTATAATGGTGTATCCGCCAATTACCTCTGCTCCTTCCGCGAAAGGCCCGTTTGTTATTAACTCTCCTCTTTTGCGCACCACTTTTCCTTCTTGCGATAGTGGAAGCCCTTCAATTAGTTTTCCCTGTTCTTTTAGACGTTCCAACCACACTATCCATTCTTGGGTCAAGTTTCCTTTTTCTTCTTCGGATAGCTGGTTATATTCACCATAACCTCCTCTAAAAAGATATAAGAAGTTGCTCATATACTTCCTTAGTGTCCGTCCATGGATAGTATCTCGCGTACTTCCACAAAAGCTCCATCATAATCAAAAATGGGGCATCCTTTTGAGATTTCCACGGCTTCATCAAGGTCATTGGCAGAAACGATCAAGTAACCGCCCACTATTTCAGCACCTTCTGCAAATGGGCCGTTGGTTACCACTGTTCCCTGTTTGTGGACAACCTTGCCGTCCCTATCCAGAGGAAGGCCATCCAAAAGCGTTCCCTTTTCTTTTAAGCCTCCCATCCATTCTCCCCAAACTTGCATATGGGCCTGTTTTTCTTCTTGGGATAGTCTGTCGTAGGCGTCGTTACCTCCTCTAAATAAATACAAAAAATTACTCATGGGTTTTGTTTTGTGTCCTTAAAATTGGACTGGTTTATACTTTGTTTACGCCTTATTGACGAAGACTTAAATATGGATTGGACAATCTCTATAAATTTATTTAAAAAATACTATTGTCATTTCGAACGTATGTGAGAAATCTGATAGTCCAGATTTCTCAGTCGCCAGCTCCTTCGAAATGACAACTAAAACAATTTCATCTGCCCATTTTTGTACTGCTCGTGCAATTCATGGTTGAGCGCCGGAAAAACACGCCCTTTAAAATACCGTTGCCTAGCCAGTTTGGCCATGTCATGAATTTGATCCGCTATTTTTCCTTCCCCACGGGTTCTAAGTCCAAATCTGCTATCGTTTATGGAACCTCCATGGCAATCCTGAATCAAATGGAGAACCTTCTCCGCCCTGTCCGGCATGGCCTTTTTGATCCAATCCGAAAATATTTGACCAATGGCGCCATTTAAACGCACTACGGTAAAGCCAAAGGACAGCGCCCCATGTTCTGAAACGGCTTTGGCCAGCTTTAACAACTCATGGCTATTGATTCCGGGAATCATTGGGGCAAGCATGGCATTTACGGGAATGTTGTTTTCCGAAAGGACCTTTATGGTTTTCAACTTCTTTTGAATCGAGGCTGTTCTGGGTTCCAGTTTTCTCCTTGTTTTTTCCGATAAAGAGGTGATGGAAATATTGACCCCTACCAATTGATGGGCATTGAGCTCTTTTAAAATATCCAAATCACGGAGAATTACGGCATTCTTGGTGATGATGCCCACAGGGTGACGGTATTTGAGAAACACTTCCAAGCATTTTCTCGTGATTTCAAATTTTTGTTCTGCGGGTTGATAGCAATCCGTATTGCCAGAGAGCACAATGGTCTGGGCCACCCATTTTTTATGTTTGATCTTGGCCTCCAACAACTCCGGGGCCGATTTTTTTACCAAAATCCTACGTTCAAAATCCAGTCCGGCACTGTAGCCCCAATACTCGTGGGTATTGCGAGCGTAGCAGTAGATACATCCATGTTCACAACCTTGGTAGGGATTCATGGAATAGAGCATCCCCACATCCGGACTGTCAACTTTGTTGACAATGGTCTTGGGAAAAATGGGAATATATTGGGTCTTATTGCTCTCTGGCTCCTCTCCTTCATGGCGGCAGAACTCCAAAAAATCCTCCCGCATCTCATAAATGTGCTGCAAGAATTTGTTGGGTGTATTTTTTTGGGCTCCCCTCCCCTTGATTGTTTTATTGGATTGCATTAGTTGGATTTATTCCAAATTTATGGATTTTATCCATTAAAAGAATAAATTGAAAACAATAAAAAAACTGGCCGAAATGCATGGGTACATTACGGCCAGTTATATGAGATCATCCTAAAAGTCCTTGTTGTCAAGCTAACCTGAACCTGTCTGCCAACAGGCAGGCTTGTTTCAGGTTCTCATCTAAATCAAAAATCAATCCTTTTGAGATTCTGAAATGAATTCAGAATGACGTTCTTTCTTCTTTTTGGACAATCCCCAACCCTAAAAACATTTTACTTTAAGGACAGGAATCTGTACAACGGCGCCATTTTTTCTTCATAGGTCATACTTTCCCAATCAGTTGGTTTGGAAGTACCTACTGCTCCTTTATTAGCAGATACAGGTTCTATATCCTCAGTCTCAATGACCAACAGGGGTCTAAAGTCCTCCAAAAGATTGTCGCTGGTCACAATATCGATTGTGCCTTGTCCAAGCTCATCCGAACCAGGTTCTATTCTTAAGCGCATCCCCTTATTGGTTTCTGGATTGCAAATCCAGTCTTCCACCACGCTTCTAGGTAAAAGAATGGGGAACCAGCCATAGGTTACACCTGAGCCTCTAGGCAGTAAAGATGGGTAATCATCAGATTGCAAAGGCCCGGCCCATTGCTCGCTTTCTCCTCCAATATCTCCCCAATCATCATTTACATTGGCCGCCGTCCAGGTTGCCTCATCTTCAGCAAAAAAAGGATCTTGATCGCCATAAAAACCAACCTTAATGGATAGATTGTCGTAATATACGTTGGTATACGTTGCAATATAAATATATAAGGTAGCCTTGCTCATATAAAAAGAGTTGGAACAATCCTCACCCTCCTCAACCAGAGCTTCTGCAATGGCTTCGCCAATACCATCAAAACGTAAAACAGCTCTTCGCTCTGATATTTGACCATTATTTATGTATAAAAGTCCCATTTCTTCATCATTTGTCCCCAAATCAGGAGGTATAATGCCTGCATCGACAGTACCCATGTAGCCTTTAAACCCATCTTGGAAATAAAAATCCATATTGGGTTTGTCTGCACCGTCAAGTCCCTCCGTTCCTTGGCAGTCCAACGCGTCAAAGTTACCGTCATCATTTACATCCTCTGGGACATCCCCAACTCCGTTGCCGTTCAGGTCCCAACACGCAAGACCGTCATCACCATTGGTACCTGGGGTACCTGGTGCTCCAGAGTCGCCATTCTTACCATCCAAACCATCCTCTCCTGAACAGGACACCATTGTTAAAGCCATACAACATATGGCCACATTAAATAATCTAAATAGTTTCATAATTTTTTATTTTAATAAGGTTATGAAGCCAAATCTAGGGAGGCCAACTAGGTCTTTTATGTTATAGTTGACCTGCCCCATCTATGGTTTGACGGATTGCATATGAGGATTGATATTTACCGTAGTGGACCATGCAAAAATCTCCCAAAAAAAAGCCATAATGCATGGGTACACTATGGCCGTTTAAATGGACATGTTTAGTATGCCCCTTACCTAAAAAGCTTATTTGGAGGACAGGAACCTGTACAAAGGCGCCATTTTTTCCTCATAGGTCATTTCTTCCCAACTCATCTTCTTAGAAGAACCGATTGAACCTTTATTGGCAGAAGCTGGATCCATCTTTTCAGTTTCTATTACAAGAACAGGTCTAAGATCTTTTACTGGGTTCTCACTGGAGAAAAACTCAATTCCAGCTACATTTTCAGAATGTCCAGATAATCCCAAACGCATCCCCTTATTAGCCTCTTCGTTGCAGATCCATTCATGCACTACACTTCTAGGCAAAGGAATAGCAACCCATCCGGGTCTATTGGTGGAATTCGTAATAACTTGATAGGCAATGGAATAGGAATCCTCATTTGGAAAAGGACCTACCCATTCTCCACTTACTCCTCCTACTCCTCCTGGCCATTCAGTAACCTGATTTGGCCCTTCCCATATGGCACTTGACTCATCAAACAATGGGTCAGTTTCATTGTAAAAACCAAGATGTATAGCTAATTGATCAAGACCTTGTGTGGTGTGTGCCGATATGTATATGTATAAAATAGCCTGGTTTACATCAAAAGATGCATCACACGTCAAGCCACTTTCAGGGTCTACCAATGCAGTGGTCAATTCATCAAAAATTCCATCAAACCGCATCAGTGTAAATCTCTCATCCCCAGGATTATTTCCGTCATATGAAATGACCGAAGTCTCACCATTACTGTCTCCATGGGCATCACTAATCATGGCATCTTGGGTGCCCTGATATCCCTTAAAGTCTTGTTGGAAATAAAAATCCACATTAGGTTTGTCCTCGCCAGGAGCACCATCTGCACCATCTGCGCCGTCAGTCCCATTGGTTCCATTGGTTCCATTGGTTCCATTGGTTCCATCTTCTCCCGGAAGTCCATCCTTGCCGTCTTCTCCGGAACAAGAAGCTAAGGTAATCGCCATGCCCATCATGACAATGCTAAATAATTTTAATGCTTTCATAATACTTTTTTTATTATTTAAAAGGTTATGGCGCCAAAACTAGTAAGGTAAAACAGGTCATTTATGTTATAGTTGACCTGTCCCTTGTATGGGTTGACGGATTGCACGGCAGGATTGATGGATTAGATTAATTTATAGGATTTTTCTTTCATTCTTGCGGAAGCGCAAAAAAATAGCCCCCAATGGAGGCTTATTCTTATACGTTAAAATTGGCGTTGCTACTTGAAGTCCACTTTTACCAGCTGCTTCTTACTGCCCCGCTTGGCATAGAAGAGCATATTGTTCTCTGGTAGGTTCTTAAATGGTTTGGAAACCATGAAGGGGAGACGAGCTTCTTGGTTGTCAATGATTTTTTCATAGTCCATAACACCATTTTCATCCAAGGAAATCAAAAAGACATTGCGGTTTCTGCTTAGTCCTTGTTTAAAGATGAGGCGTTCGTTATTGATAAGCTGCGGATTTTGTGCTGCTGTGCAGATAAAGAAATAGGTTTTTCCATCCTTGCAGTAGGAGCTGTAGGATGCATAGGCTCCATCGCCTTGGGTAACCTCTGCCTTGTTGATGTTTCTGGCCCAAGCCATTTCTCCATCGGCCTTTAGTTTGACACTCACGATATCGTTGTGGTGGAACCGTTCTATCCGTACTCGTTGTCCAGCACCTGTAACCTCCATGCCCGTGGTCACAAAGTATTCCTCGGCATTGAAGAAAATCTCATTGTCCCGGGTTATCTCAACTCCCTTGAACACCAAATTCTTGACTACCTTATCTTCTTCTCTACCAAACTTGTCCTCCATGAACTGTTGCGAGAACGGATTGTATTTTTTGGAATTGACTTCCAAAGAGGAAGGGTTTACATCAAAATAGGAGATGCCATTATAGCGATTGTCCTTTCTATCCGCATAAAAACCTACACAGACCAGTCTGTCATCCAGAATGACAGGATACAAAGCCTCTGGATATTTCCCGGGGTCTACAAAAGATTGGGTCTGGTTTCCACTTTGGGAAATCTTGATCAATTCGTATTGAAATTTACGCTCATCTACCCGAAAACGCTTCTTTTTAAAGTAGGCCTTGCCCACAATATAGGCGGTCTGAAGGTCATTAGTAAATGCTACATTTTCAAAGGCATAGTTCTTTTCTTCAATTTCATCTGAAAAGTCATGCTCAAATTTTTTGTTCAGGCCGGTATCATATAGATGGATAACGTGCTTGTTGTTCTTACCCTTCTTCAAGTGGGTACTTATGATAAAGCCTGTTTTTTCTTGATTAAAAAGAACCGTTGTTGTAAACCCTCTTGAGAAATTACGGTTGTAATAGTTCTTACCAACGGGATTGCTAACCTCTTCGGAAACAATGGAAAGCAATTTCTGGGGCTTAAAGTTGAAGCTTATGGTAGGACTGGTATGTACCCAATATTCATATTGTCCGCGGTTGTAATTGTAATCGAGGAAAAGAAGATGGAGCTGACCATTCTTAATAAAGCCATCCACAAAATTGAGTCCCTTAAGCTTATAGTTGTATTCCGAGACAAGTTCCAGGTCCTTGTTGTACCGCTCGATCAAATATCCTTTTGGCTTTAAGATCAATCCTTGAAAATAGGCGCGGACCAATATGTACCCTCCTGCGCCGTCCTCATCGATGGTCAACAGGTTGGAATATCGGTACCTATCATTGAATTTTTCACCAAAATCATAGGAGATGGGCATTTTTTGCGCTTCCGCGGTAGCAAACCCCACCAAAAACAAGAACAGTAGGATAATTGGTTTTTTCATCATAGTCTGGCTTGGTTAAACCAATGGCTATGATCCTGGGAAGTCTGCTTTTCGTTTTTCCAAAAAGGCCGTTGTGCCCTCTTTAAAATCCTCTGTTCCGAAACAGGTTCCAAAAGCATCAATTTCCGTGGCATAACCATCAGTATCATACTTAAAACCTGCATTTACCGCTTTTATTGCATATTTTATGGCCACAGTAGAGTTATTCGATATCCTGCTTGCTATTTTAAGACAAAACGGCAATAATTCCTCTAAAGAAACCACATGGTTGACCAAACCATATTCCAGCGCTTTTTCAGCATTTACCATACCTGCTGTCATGATCAGTTCCATTGCCCTGCCCTTGCCAATGAGCTGCGGAAGGCGTTGGGTTCCCCCATATCCTGGGATTACTCCAAGGGAAACTTCTGGCAGTCCCATTTTTGCATTGGTGCTCGCCACCCTAAAATGGCATGCCATGGCCAGTTCCAATCCACCTCCAAGGGCAAATCCATTTACTGCCGCTATTACAGGTGTTGAAAGGTTATCCACTAAATCAAATAGGGTTTGTTGACCCTTTGCGGCCAACTCGCGACCCTGCTCCACCGAAAATTCGGCAAACTCAGAGATGTCCGCCCCGGCAACAAAGGCTTTTTCCCCACTTCCCGTGATTATAATCACTTTGATTTCCCTGTCATCTTCCAATTCTTTGAAGGCCACATGCAGTTCTTCAATGGTCCTTTTGTTGAGGGCATTTAGTTTTTTGGGTCGGTTGATGGTTATGGTTGCAATGTTGTTTTCTTCTTCAATGTAAATGTTCTCGTAATCCATATCTATTTTTCAACTTGTCTTTTATTCTTTTGGAAATTTTATGGTAAACACGGTACCCTTACCGAGTTGGGAAGTAAAATCTATGGCCCCGTTGTAGTTTTCCACAATGTTTTTTACCATGCCAAGACCAAGGCCCATTCCGCTGGATTTGGTGGTGAACTTGGGTTCAAAAATCTTATGTTTTAGGTCGTCGGATATCCCCACCCCATTATCGGCAACAGAAATTTTTACTGCACTTCCTTCGCTGGCCACGGTAACCAATATTCGGGGCGACTCTACATCGGGTACAGCCTGAATGGCATTTTTGACCAGATTGGTCATGATTCTTATCAATTGGGTGCGATCCAATTTGGCTATAATCTCTTTTTCATCGGCAATAAAGTGGATGTAATCCTCGTGAAAAATATCAAGTGCCAATTTTACAATTTTCACCACATTGAGGGTCTCATTCTGCTGGGCAGGCATCTTGGCAAAACTGGAGAACGCCCCAGCAATATTGCTCATGGTGTCTATTTGCTGAATCAAACTTTTTGAGAACTCTTTGAGCTTGGTCTGTGCCTTTGGATCATCCGGGTCAAACTTGCGTTCAAAATTCTGAACAGTAAGCCGTAGAGGGGTCAATGGGTTCTTGATCTCATGCGCTACTTGACGGGCCATTTCCCTCCAAGCTTGCTCCCGTTCTCCACGAGCCAATTGAGCTGCACTCTCTTCGAGCTCATCGATCATTCTGTTATAGGAATCGACCAAGTTGCCTATCTCCTCTCCTGGATTTTTTATGTTGATCTTTTCATTGCGTTGTGTCAAATCGGTCTGCTTCATTTTATCCGAAATGGTCTGCAGTGATCGGGTAATGTATTTTGAAACGAAATACGCCAGTGCAATTGCAGACAACAGCATAACCAGGTACACTGCTCCCAATCGGAACAAAAACTCCCTAAGCTCCATATTGTTGAAGGAGTTGTCTTCAAAATAAGGAAGGTTCATTATACCTACGGGCTTGAACTTATTGTCGTTAATGTATGTGTAGGATGCCTTATACTTATCTCCAGCTGCAGTCTTTTCTTCAACATAACGCCTGTCTGAGCTAAGTTTAAGGTTATTGAGAATCTCTGCATCCAAACAGTTTGAAATGGAATCGGCCTCAAAACTTGGTCTGGAACTCTTTACCAATCCCCCCTCAAGATCATAAATGTTGAAATTTACGTTTTGAACATCGGCGATTTTGTAGATCTCATTGCTGAAAATATGTTCCAAGTTCTCCGCGTTAATGGGAAAGGTGGTTTCTTTGAGCACGTAGGAGATACTTTGAAGAATCTGTTCTTCCTTACGCTCCAATCTTTTTTCGTGGTAGTCCCTGCTCTGTTCTCGATACTGATAAATGGTGACCCCGGCTATCAACACAGACGCAATCACCACCAATAAGATCATGGTGAAAAAAATACGGGATCGGAGCGATAGCTTTCTAAACAATGCCTGAAAGTTTGGGAATAAAGTTAGCAATAATCGAGCCATTAAAGGTTTATATCGCAGATTCTAAAAACCAAATCCATGGACAAACTTAAAACCTTTATGCATTCGGGTTTTTCTCTCGAATTCTTTTGTAAAGTCTAATTCCCAACATCAAAAGAATGGCCAATACAAAAATACCCACAACACCATAGATCCAGTTAATTGCATTTTTTAAGATGACCAGAAAGACCACTGCAAAAAGTACAAGGGTGGCTACTTCGTTCCATATACGCATAAAGGTAGAGGTGTATTTCACCTCATCTTGCTGCAATTGTTTAAAGATTTGATGGCATTTGAAATGATAGATAAACAATAAGAAAACAAATGCCAATTTTACCTGCATCCAAGGTTGATAGAGCCATTCTGGTATTATGATCAACAACCAAATTGCAAATAAGGAACATAGAATAGCAGAGGGCCAGGTAATGATATACCAAAGCCTCTTGGTCATCAACTTTAATTGTTCCGATAAGATTTCCTTGTCCGGTGATGGCTTTTGGGTGGCCTCAATGTGATAGATAAAAAGTCGTGGAATGTAAAATAGTCCGGCAAACCAGGTCACTACAAAAATTAGGTGCAGTGATTTTATGTAATTGTAGAGTTCCACTTTTGAACCAAAGGTATTTTAGGTAATGGGCTAAAGGTAAATAATAATTCTCTTCACCTTTAACCCACTGCCTTTGTTTACTTTACATACGAACCGCTCCGATGCCTTTTTCCCAAAGCTTTTTATTGAAGTTTGGAATATCTGTATTCATCAAGACCTCAGCTCTTTTCTTCAATCCAGCCCATTGGGTATCCAATTCTACTTTTCTGTCCTTTGAAGATTGATTTACCCTAGGAATACTACTAGTGGTTGCATTCATCAAGAAGAGATATTCCGCGGTAAACTTGTTGGGGAAGTTTTCCACATCATCATAGGCCTTTGACTTTCGCTGCACCATTTCTTCGTCCCAAGTTTTTAGCTTTTTAAGCAGTGCCTTGCCTTCTTGCTTCAGAGTTTCATCTTCAACAGTTTTCAAAAGCTCTTTTATCTCCCCCTTAGCCTTAAAAAGCGAGTTTACCTTGTTGTGCATATCCGTGAGGTTTGCCTCCAGCTGAGACATGAACATATCATGCTCCTTAAACTGAGCCTCTGGGATATTAGTATTTGGAGCAGCGACTACTTTTCCTGTGGTAGTTACCGTTTTATCTCCTGCCTTGAGTCGCAAGGTATAAGTCCCTGGCGGTACCTTGTGACCAGAAAAATTGGCTTCGATGTACACATCAGGAACTCCCGGAAGTATGGGGTGTTTTAAATCCCAAACAAAGCGGTTCAACCCCATTTCTTTACCTAAAGTAGGCGCTGGAGGAGGTCCACCTCCATTATGCGGTTTGTATGTTTTATCCTTTTCGGAGCTAATCGTTCGAATCAGTTTACCTTGGGCATTTAAAATTTCCAAGGTCAATTCTGTACTATCCATTTTTTGAGGTAAATGGTAATACAACACCATCCCGTTGGCCGGATTCACCCCTTCAAATGGATGCGTTCCTTTGAAAGTTTTGCTGTTTCCATTTAATTGGCTTCCCCAGGAACCATAAACAGTTTCTTCGGGTTGATACAATTTGATTTGGTTCTGGGTTTTTTCATATTGGGAAAAAATGGACAAGTCGTCCAAAATCCAAAAAGACCTTCCTGAAGTGGCCACAATCAAATCTCCTTGATGTACTTTTAAATCAAGTATCGGGGTTTTGGGTAAGTTTAATTGAAGTGGTTCCCAAGAGCTGCCATCATTCCATGAAATATAAACTCCCTTTTCCGTTCCTGCATAAAGCAACCCCTTTTTATTGGAATCTTCTCGAACTACCCTTGTAAATGCCCCATAGGGAATCCCTGTACTGATTTTCTTCCATGTTTTCCCATAATCTGTGCTCTTATAAATCGCTGGAGTATGGTCGTTGAACTTATAACGGGTAGTAGCAATATAAACCGTAGCAGGGTCATGCGGTGAAACCTCAATGGCATTCACTAAACATTCCTGCAATACTTTTGGGGTGATATTTTCCCATGTTTCCCCACCATTTTTGGTCACATTCACCAAACCATCATCACTCCCTGTGTAGAAAACTCCTTTTTCATGTGGGGATTCAATCATGTAGGCAATAGTACCATAGTTTTCGGCCCCAACGGCCTCATTGGTGTAAGGACCTCCACCTTTGCCTTGTTTGTCATCTTGATTGCGGGTGAGGTCCGGTGAAACCTCCTCCCATGTCAATCCATTATCTCGGGTCCGCAATACCAATTGGGCACAGTGGTAAAATGTCCCTGGTTCGTGTTTAGACCAAATAATAGGGGCATTCCAATTATAGAGATACTTCATATCCCTTGCTTCGCGTCCTAAATATTGGATTGGTGCAGCCATCACCTGGGTGCTCATCTTAGACTCCATATCCAACAATTCAATGGTACCTAAATAACTACCCCCCATTACATAGCGTGGATCGTCTGGATCAAAGGCTAAAAAGGCACTTTCTCCACCTGCGGAGTAATGCCAATCTTCGCGCCCTATGCTCCATCTCCCTACTGAAAGACTTGCAATTTTCACGGAAGTATTATCCTGTTGCCCCCCATAAACATTATATGGAAAAAGGTTGTCAGTACTAATACGATAAAACTGGGCCGTTGGCATATTGCTCTGTGTTGACCAGGTTTCTCCATAATTGAAGCTTATGGCCGCTCCACCATCATTGGCAATGACCATATTCTTTGAATTCTTCGGATTTATCCACAAGTCATGGTAATCCCCATGCGTCCCAGTTATCCGAGACCATGTCTTTCCTCCATCCTCTGAACGCAAAGCTGGTGCACTCAGAACGTAAACTGTATTCTCATCATTGGGATCAGGGAACACTTCAATATAGTACCAGGCCCGCTGCACCAAACGATTGTCCCCGCTGACCATTGACCAGCTTTTTCCCGCATTATTGGAAACGAACAATCCGCCCTTATCTTGATTGGAATCACTTTCGATCAAGGCATAGACCTTATTGGAATTGGCCGCACTAACCGCAATGGCCATTTTACCCTTTTCTTCAGGAAGACCTTTGGTCATTTCGTGCCAAGTGTCTCCTCCATCCGTCGATTTATAAAGTCCACTTCCCTTACCTCCACTGATCACGATGTTGGGTTTGCGCTGATGCTCCCACATAGCTGCATAAAGTACCAATGGATTTTGGGCATCCATAGAAAGTTCGGCTGCGCCTGTCAATTCATTCACGAAAAGAATGTTCTTCCATGTTTTGCCCCCATCCTTGGACCGATATAGACCACGTTCTTTGTTTGGACCATACAAAGCTCCTTGCGCAGCTACATAGACCAAATCCGGATTGGTTGGATGGATGACAATTCTAGAGATATGCTGGGTAGCTTCCAACCCCAGTTTTACCCAGGTTTTACCAGCATCATTTGATTTGTAAACTCCATCACCATAGGACGTCATTACTCCTCGTGGAGCATGCTCTCCCATGCCCACATAGACCACATTTGGATTGGATGCCGAAACAGCAACCGCTCCTACGGAGCCCATTTCAAAAAAGCCATCTGAAATATTTGTCCATCTTTGACCTGCATCGGTAGTCTTCCACAAACCACCGCCTGTTGTGCCCATATAATAGGTCAAAGGGTCACCTACAACTCCACTGGCGGTAACTGAACGGCCACCACGGAAAGGTCCAATGTTGCGGTATTTTACAGGTTGAAAATAGTCGTTAGCCGTTTGAGCAAAAACAGTGGTTCCAAGAGCCAGAACCAGCATGAAAATCAGTTTTTTCATCATCCCTATTCTTCAATTGATAAATAATCCAACCCTAGGTTGTTGAATTCTGCATTGAACTCTTTCATTTCTTTATCCACTATAGCTTCAAAGGTTTCCAGCTGCGATTTTATTTTCGCAGAAAGCTCATTCTTAACTGCAATATCCTGTGCTGTAGGTGGAAAATCGTCAATGGAAACCAAGCTGTTCAAGTGACCTAATTTATTGGTCAATCGGATTGGAAAGTTCAGGGGGTCCTGATTACTTCGGTTTTTGGTCTGATACAAGGCCTTCTCTATTTCTCCGAACTTCTCTTTCATTCCTTTTGCCTTTTCTACCAAATCCTTGGTCTGCTCATTATCCTTGTACTGGCCTGCAAAGGCATCGAGCTTTTTGTTAATGCCTCTGATCTTCTTGATGGATTTATGTGCCCTATCAATGGTTTCGTTGATGTCTGAAATAAAATCGTATTGTTTTTTCATATCGGCCACAGAGACTTCTGCCCTAGGATCGGGTAAAATCTTGAAATCTTGGGACTGAGAAGCTCCATTTACATTTAAATGCACTTTGTACGAGCCAGGTACAGCTTTTGCACCATTAAAATTTGCCCACCAAAAAATCATCCCATCCAGCCTTTTTGCTCCTTTTCCTCTAGTGTTCCAAACATGGGTATTTCCTCCTTTTTTAGCCTTCAGCTTTTTGTCCTTGTCTTTAGCAAACGTGCTGTATGAAGCCAAGGTGTCCCCACTCATTGTGGTATAGGTCAAACTGATACTATCTTTTTCCGACTTGTTTTTCAGATAAAAATGGGTCACGACGCCATTGGGGTGATTTTGTCCTTCTGTCTTTGAAGGTTCCCTAGCGGCAGTTCCCTTAGTTCTGTAACTATCTTTAGGTTGATACAAAATGCTCCCTGCTGTTTTTTTGGAAGCATCCAATTGATGCAGCACCGTAAGGTCATCTATAATCCATACACTTCTTCCCTGGGTGGCCACTACCAAATTGTTGTCTTTTATGGTCAGGTCAGTTATAGGAACAATTGGCAAATTCAATTGGAATTTTTCCCATCGTTGACCATCATTGAAAGAAATGTACATTCCAGTCTCCGTACCTGCATAGAGCAATCCTTTTCTTTTAGGGTCCTCTCTCAGCACTCTGGTGAAGTGCTCGTTATTTATGCCGGCGGTAATCTTTGTCCAAGTTTTGCCATAATCGGTTGTCTTGTACAGATAGGGTTGAAAATCCCCCAGCTTATATCTTGTGGCAGCTACATAACAAGTGCCTTCATCAAAAGCCGAAGGCTCAATGCTATTGACCATGCTCCATTCTGGCATGTTGGCAGGAGTCACATTTTCCCAAGTACTTCCGCCATCTTTTGTAACATGGATCAATCCATCATCACTTCCTACCCACAACAAACCTTCTTTTATCGGACTCTCATTTGCTGCAAAAATGGTACAGTAATATTCTACTCCCGTGTTATCCTGTGTAATGGGCCCACCACTGGAAACCAATTTGGCTGGGTCATTTCTGGTAAGGTCATCACTCAATAACTCCCAACTTTGTCCTTCGTTGGTGCTTAAATGTACATGATTGGAAAAGGTGTACAGTTTTTTAGGGTCGTGCTTACTGAAAATGATGGGGAAGTTCCATTGGAAACGGTACTTCATTCCCTCAGCACCATAACCCATAGGGTTGTCTGGCCAAACATTGATTCCCCTAACAGTTTTATTCTTGTGGTTTACCCGGGTCAGGAACCCTCCGTAACTTCCTCCGTAAACAATATCATTGTTAGTGGGATCCACCGCTATATGGGCAGACTCACCTCCAGCCGTAGGCTCCCAATCATCTTCTCCAATGGATCCATCATCACTTCTATGGTTAATTCTGATTGTAGAGTTGTCCTGCTGGGCCACATAAATACGATAAGGAAATGCATTGTCCGTAGTCACCCGATAAAATTGAGCGGTAGGTTGATTGTAATACGTGCTCCAGGTTTCACCTCCATCGTAACTCACCTGCGCACCTCCATCATCCCCAATAATCATACGTTTGGAGTTTTCGGGAGAAATCCAAAGATCATGATGATCTCCATGGGGAGCGTTGAAGGTGTTGAACGTTTTTCCACCATCTGTGGATTTATGATATCTTACATTCATCACATAAACAACATCCACGTCTTCCGTATCAGCGTACACCCTAGTGTAGTACCACGCTCGTTGTCTCAACTTTCGCTCGCTATTAATCTGGGTCCATTTTTTACCTCCATCTTCTGAACGATACAATCCTCCTTTTTCCTTATTCTCTACTATGGCCCAAACCCGATTGCTGTTCTTTGGGGAAACCGTTACACCAATAATCCCCAAAGTATCTTTTGGGAAGCCTTCGTTTTTGGATATTTCGGTCCAGGTCTCGCCACTATCCGTGCTTTTCCAAAGGGCTGAACCATCACCTCCACTACTTAAACTGTAAGGTGTTCTTTTGGCACGCCAGGTAGATGCATATAAAATTCGTGGGTTATTGGGGTCAAAAGTAAGGTCAACTGCTCCAGCCTGGTCATTAACGAACAGGACTTGCTTCCAGCTCTTGCCTCCATCAGTACTTTTATATACGCCACGCTCCTTGGTCGGCTTGTAAATATTTCCAAGCACAGCCGCATATACAATATTGTAATCTGTAGGGTGAATTCGAATCCTTGGAACATGTCTGCTTTTTTCCAGACCTGCTTTCTTCCATGTTTTTCCTGCATCTTCGGTTTTCCAAATGCCATATCCACTGGATACATTTCCACGAAGGGTCTTTTCACCTCCACCTACATAGATAACATTTGGATCGCTTTTGGACACTTCCACCGCGCCAATACTTCCTCCAAAATAACCATCGGAGATATTTTCCCATGAATGACCTCCATCCACAGTTTTCCACACCCCGCCACCTGTGGCACCAAAATAAAAGAGGTTGGGTTCTCCCGGAACACCGGTCACAGCTGCAGAACGTCCACCCCTAAACGGTCCTACCAAACGATATTCCAAACTGGAATAAAGTTCCTTGGGATATTCTGAAGTAGTTGGGGTAGTTTTCTTTCGTCTTTGGGAGTAGCTTGAAAAGATTAAAAAGCAAAATGCCAGCAAAAACCAGCTGGCTCTGGAGAATTGTAGTTTCATTTTCTATTAAGTTGAATTAGTCAGGATTAAATGTAGGGAAAATGAAGAAAAAAGGTTGCAATATTTTGTACTTTAACCAATTATATAGAACCCAATAGCCAAGCCATGCATAATTATTTAAAACTTTCCTTTTTGTTGCTCCTGATTTCCGCATGCAAAAGCGACCCCAAACAAGAAAAACAGCAACAGACAGCGCAAGAAACAAAAGCTGAGTGGTTCTATCTTTTTGATGGCTCTAGTACAGATGGTTGGCGTGGTTATAATATGGATTCCCTCCCTCCTGGGTGGACCATAACGGATAGTACATTGACCTTTGATATCCAACTTGGATTGGAGCAAGATTATCAAGGCGGAAAAGACATTCTGTATGGCTCGGAGGAGTTCGATAACTTTGAGCTCTATCTAGAATGGAAACTCCCTGAGGGCGGAAACAGTGGAATATTTTACCATGTAAAAGAAGGTTATGACGGCCCTCCCTCAGTTGCTCCGGAATACCAACTGATAGACGATGAAAATTATGCCAAGATCCATGATCTTACAGGATACAATTCCCAATTTGGAGAAGAGCACCCAGAGCTATTGCAAGACTGGCAAAAAACTGGTGCCGACTATGCCATGCATGTAGCGGATGAATCAAAGAAAGAACTAAATCCTATTGGGGAATGGAATTCCTCCAAAATAGTGTTTACCCCAGACAGAGTTGAACATTGGCTCAATGGAAAATTACTCTTGTCATTTGTTCCTTGGAACGAGGATTGGCACAAAAAGAAAAATTCTGGAAAATGGGAAAATGCCCCAGATTATGGAAAATTCAAGAAAGGATATATTGCCCTGCAAGATTATGCTAGTCCAATCTGGTTCCGAAACATCAAAATCAAAAAACTATAATCAACCAATAACCAAGGTAATGAACAAAAGAGAATTCATTAAAAAAAGTAGTGTGGGAGCCCTAGGAATCATGATGGCCCCTTCACTTTTGAAAGGGTCTACAATCAAAGAACGTTTAAGAACTGCGCACATCGGTGTGGGAAATATGGGGGCTGAGGATCTCAAGGCCATTTCATCCCATGGTTCTGTAGATGTGGTAGCACTTTGCGATGTTGATGCCATTAATTTGTCCAAAGCACATAAATTGCACCAAGGCGCGCGTGTGTTTTTTGACTACAGAGTGATGTTAGAGGAAATGAGTGATGAAATAGACGCTGTAATCGTTTCCACTCCCGACCATACCCATGCGCCCGCTTCGCTTTTGGCCATGCAGATGGGCAAGCCTGTGTATTGCCAGAAACCATTGACACATTATGTTTCAGAATCTAGAGCCATGAAAAAACTGGCCGCTGAAAAAGGATTGGTCACCCAAATGGGGATTCAGGTACACTCATTTTATGATTATAGGTTGGCCACCCTTTTGATTCAATCCGGAATCATTGGAAAAGTTCATACGGTACATGCTTGGTCTCCTAAAAACTGGGGTTATGATGGTCCCATCCCAGAAGGTGAAGATACCGTACCAGCACAACTGGATTGGAACCTATGGTTGGGAACTTCCAACAAAAGACCGTACAAAGAGGGTATGTATCATCCGGGAAATTGGAGAAAACTAATGGAGTACGGTTGTGGTACCTTGGGCGATATGGGAGTACACATTTTTGACACCCCTTATAACGCCCTGGAATTGGATGTTCCACGAACCATAAAAACTGATTGCCGCCCATCAAACGGGTATGGTTATCCCGAAAAAAACACGGTTACTTACGAATTTCCCGCCACTAAATACACCACCGAGTCCCTAAAATGGATTTGGTATGATGGAGAAGGTGCCCCAAGCATGCACGAAGATTTAGTGTTGCCAGGAGCAAAAGGCAAGCTGACCAAAAAGCAACAAAAAGAGGAAAGTATGGCAGACAAAATCTCCTTGGATGCCAAAACTGCAGGAGAAGGTGAACTTCCAGAACAGGGAGCAATGTTCGTGGGTGAAAAAGGAAGGTTGTTGTTGCCCCACTTCATGCAACTTCCCAAGAAAATAGTGCGAGGCAAGTATGTGGATATCTCAAAACAAATTGCCAAAGTAAGCGAAGCCAACAATTTGGGAGAGCCTATTAGAAATTACGAAACGGAAGGGCCCAAGCACTACCATCAATTTGTTGATGCCTGTTTGGGAAAAGCCGAATGTACAGCTCCATTTGAGTATGCAGCAAGATTAACGGAAACTATCTTATTGGGTACCATTGCCGGAAGGTTTCCAGGGGAGACCTTGCACTGGGATGCTGAAAAAGCCCAATTTGCCGAAGAGAAAGCCAACAAATATTTAGCCGGAGAATATCGAAAGTTTTAAGAGCAAAGTTTATTTATGAAAAAACTAGTCGGACTAATTTTCCTTTTCTCCGTAGCAGCCTATTCCCAAATTTCTAAAGAGTCAGATGATAAAGCAGCCATTTTAGAAGTGCTATCAGTGCAAGAAGAAGCTTGGAACAATTATGATATTGAACTCTTTATGGAAACCTATTGGAAATCGGGCGACCTGATTTTTTATGGAAGCGGAGGAGTGGTCAAAGGATGGGAGGGCACCCTGAATCGATATAAAAAGAGTTATCCTACCCAAGAGCATTTTGGCCAGCTAAAATTGGTCTCCAATGAGGTTTCTAAAATTTATGATGATGCATACATGGTGATGGGTGAATATCATTTGACCAGGTCGGTGGGTAATTCCAATGGGATTTTTATGTTGGTTCTAAAAAAGATTGATGGAGCCTGGAAAATTATTGCCGATACCTCCTGCAAAACTGAATAAATTCAATTCCGATAAAGAACGTTAAGGATCTAAGCCTTAAAACCATGGTTAAAAAACAATTTCTGTGCATAGCTTTGCTTTTTCCAATTCTATTGCTGTCCCAATCCCGTCTTCGCGATCATGGGGTTGAAATTGGTGTGCTGAAACCTGGCACCCTAAATGCAATAACCGATGTGCCAGGTACACAAGTAGGGCATTTCACTTTAGTGAAAGGAGATAGTATTAGAACAGGAGTAACCGCCATTTTACCTCATAATGGTAATCTTTTTCAGGAAAAAGTCCCTGCGGCAATCTACATTGGAAATGGTTTTGGCAAACTTGCCGGTTATACCCAAGTAAAGGAATTGGGCAATATCGAAACACCCATTGTCCTCACAAATACGTTGAGTGTTCCAACCGGGGTGAACGCGTTGATTGGCTATACCCTGAATCATCCCAAAAACGAAAATGTTAGGTCTGTTAACGCTGTAGTAGGAGAAACGAACGATGGTTATCTCAATGATATCCGAGGGCGCCACATTAAGGAAGAACATGTTCTCTCCGCCATAAGTGCCGCAAGTACTGGACCGGTACAAGAGGGAAATGTAGGTGCGGGAACAGGTACAGTTTGCTTTGGTTTTAAAGGAGGTATTGGAACATCTTCACGCGTGATTCCAGAAAAAGCTGGTGGATATACCGTAGGTGTACTGGTACAGTCCAATTTTGGAGGAGTGCTAAAAATCTCCGGAGTTGATGTTGGAAAGAAGTTGGGTCATTATTCAGATAGCTTTAAGTATTCGCCAGACGGATCTTGTATGATAGTGGTAATGACAGATGCCCCTTTGGATTCCAGGAATCTAGAACGTCTGGCCAAAAGAGCCATGCTTGGCTTATCCAGAACAGGAGGTATTGCCAGTAATGGTAGTGGCGATTACGTGATTACCGTTTCCACTGCAGAAGAATGTCGAATTCCTTATACCAGTGACAATCCGATTCAAACTATGCCCACGTTACGAAACAGTGCAGTAACTCCCCTGTTTCTTGCCGTAATCGAAGCTACGGAAGAAGCCATATTAAATTCACTTTTCGCAGCCAAGACCACGACCGGAAGAAATGGACATACCATCAACGCTCTTCCAAAGGAAGAGGTGCTCCAAATGTTAAAGGAAGCTGGGAAAATATCTGATTGAGCCTATTGCTCCCCCAGGGCATAAATGGCAAATGAACCCAGCCAATGACCTCCTTCATAGTCATCACCAATAAGGTTAGGAAATGAATAGGCCAAATGTTCATTGGCCAATGGCAATACATGCCCATATTCCTCTGGGTATTGCTTTGCCAATCCGTACAATACCCAGGCCCTGCTGAAATTAAGACCATCCAAATGCACTAATTGACCATCTTTTCGGTCTCCAACAAGCGCCACGTCCATTTTAAAATCTGAATTTTGAAGGCCGGGAAGGAAGTTTTCCGCCCAATCCAAAAACTCTTGTTTACCCAGAATACGTCGTATTAAATCCGCTTCTTCAAAGCAAGGTGATAAAAAATCTGCGCCGCTAGGTTCCCACGTCAACGGGCAATCAACATCAGTTTTGTAAAAGTCCAAAGCGCGCTGTTCAATGGCTTCCTTTAAAGCGGTATTCTCCAAGGTGTGGGCATAATCCCAAGCAAAAGAAAGGGCAAAGGCGGTATTGGTATGAGTCCCCACGCGAACCGGGTATTGCAGTTTTGGTAGATAGTCAATGAATTTCTGTGCAATTAATTGAGTCAGTGGCTGTAGATTACTTTCCAATTGTCTGGCAAGAGGGTCATCCCAAGTATGGATTTCTTCGGCCAATTTCAAAAGCCAACCCCAACCATAGGTTCGTTCATAATTTTTGTTATGCTCTCCCTCAAAGTAGGTCACTTCGCCTGTTATATTTTCTTCGGACATATTTTCCAAAAGAATTTGCTTAACTCTTTCCGCTTGATCTAGATTCGGAAATTCTTTGAGCAATCGGACCATGGACCAATTCCCGTGAACCGCTGAATGCCAATCAAAACAACCATAGAATGCAGGGTGCAAAACCTGGGGTGGTGCCAAGTCCTCTTCGCTGCCCAGTGTCTGTCCCAACTTGTTGGGGAATTCCTTTTGAACACATTCCAAAGGAAGCGTAACCAACGTATTTGCCTGGTCTAGGGTAAGTGTAATTTTTTCAACAACGGGCTTATCATTGCCACTGGTGGTTGCTTCTTGGTTCGACTTTGATTTTTCATTTGTTTCACCACAGGAGACAAGAAGAACTGTGAATAGAATCAGGAAAGTGTTAAGCAGTGCTTTCATAAAAGTATTTGGTTTTACGGTCATTTATCTTTTTGCGAACCGGTTCGTAACAAAACATTTCAATTTCATACAAATCTAACAGAAGCTAACTTCATTTTTTATAGTTTTAAGCAAGATTTAATCTAAACACTTTACCATGGATATTTTTAGTAAAATCAAAGAAAAGCTCTCCAATGAATTTATTGACATTGTTGAGTGGCTGGATTATACCGATGACACCATTGCCCATCGTTTTGAGCGTTACCAAAATGAAATAAAGAACGGTGCCAAACTTATTGTTCGTGAAGGTCAGACCGCCGTTTTTGTAAATGAGGGCCAATTGGCCGATGTATTTGAGCCGGGGACGTACGACCTTACCACAAAGAACCTGCCCATACTTGCCACCTTGAAAGGATGGAAATATGGGTTCAACTCTCCTTTTAAAGCAGAGGTTTACTTTGTAAACACCCACTTGTTCACAGATGAAAAGTGGGGAACGAAAAGCCCAATCACTTTAAGTGATGAACGTTTTGGGTTGGTCGAGATACGTGCATTTGGAACCTACGCTTTTAAGATTTCTGATGCGGGGAAGTTTATCATCGATATCGTTGGTACCGATAACAACTTTACCAATTTTGAAATCAACGAACACCTAAAAAGTTTGATCGCCACCCGTTTTACCGATACCGTGGGTGAGGCCAATCTTCCTATAGAACTGTATGCGGCCAACACTTCGGAACTTTCGGATACCTGTCAGGAGGTAATGGCTCCTGAATTTGAAACGGTTGGGATTTCCCTGGAGAAATTCTATATCGAAAATGTTTCCATGCCGGAAGACCTCAAAAAGGAAATTTTTGAGTACAGTAGAATTGACAAGCTCGACCTGGACAAATTGACCAAGTTCAAAACCGCAAAAGCTATTGAGGCCGCTGCTAAGAATGAAGGTGGAACCGCCGGCGCCGGAATGGGAATGGGAATGGGCTTTGTTCTGGCACAACAAATGGGTGGAATGATGAGTCCGCAAATGGGTGGAAGCAATCAAATGCAGCAAGCTGCATCTCCAGTTCCACCACCTATGCCAGTTCAAGTACAATATTTTTATGCGGTAAATGGAACTCAACAGGGACCCGTTTCCTTTGAGCAACTACAGGCCCTTTTTGCCGGACGGACCATCAACAGGGATAGTTTGGTATGGAAACAAGGCATGGCCGCTTGGACCCCGCTAAAGGATGTTGAAGAGTTAAAATCTTTCTTGGGCGGAAATACCCCGCCTCCATTGCCAAATTCTTAATTCTTGGAACCATCAATCCAAAAAACAGAGCTTAAAAAATCCTGTGTCAACTGTGGTGCTGAGCTTACCTACAAACCTGGCACCACAAGTATTGCTTGCGAGTATTGCGGACATCAAGAGTCCATAAATATTGACGAACAAGGATTTGAAGAGCTGGAACTTTACCCTTATCTCAAAGAAATGGGGGCTCAAAAACATAGTGAGGAAATCTCTATGTTACATTGTAAAAACTGCGGTGCGGACCAACATGTAGAAGAAAACTACAAATCACTCCATTGTGTGTATTGCAGTATGCCCTTAGTTGTTGAGGATGCCTATAAAGAACAGTGGATCTTGCCTGGAGCCGTGCTTCCGTTTCAAATTGAAAAGGAAAAGTCCTTTGGTATTTTTAAAAAATGGGTAGATGGATTATGGTGGGCTCCCAACAAACTAAAAAAAGCAGCTCTAGACCCTCAATTCACCAAGGGGCTGTATTTGCCGTATTGGACATTTGATGCACAATTGGCAGCTTCGTATACCGGTCAGCGAGGGGAATATTACTATGAAACCCAACGATATAGGGACAGCAATGGCAAAACGCAAACTCGGCAGGTAAGAAAAACGCGTTGGTATCCCGCCTCTGGAAAGGTTTCCGGTTTTGTGGATGATACCCTGATAAAAGCTTCACGACAAAAAGCAGGCAGGGTGCCCAAAAAAATAGCGAGATGGAACCTCAAAAAGCTTCAGCCCTTCAACAGTAGTTTTTTGTCAGGTTTTGTTACTGAAAAGTATACCATTCCTTTACAACAGGGACATATGTTGGCCAAAGATGTGGCTCGGGATATTGCAGAACGCTGGTGCAGACAGGATATTGGAGGCGATACCCAAAGGGTGTCCAGCATGGATATGAACTTGACCCAAGAGACCTTCAAGCATATTCTCTTGCCGGTATATGTCAGTGCCTATCGTTATAAAGGCAAAGAGTATAACTTTTTCATCAACGGTGAGAATGGATCTATTTCGGGCTCTAGACCTTATAGTGCTTGGAAAATCATATTGGCCATTTTGTTTGGGATAGCGCTGATAGCCATTTTTGTTTTTTTTACCCAGAAATAAATTGCCCCAAAATCATGTGACCAAATCCTTTTAGTGGTTTCCAAACGTATATAGAAGCAAAGAACTTTGCGAGATAGTGTCTCTTAACCTATTTCTATAAACACTAGGCCGCCCTTCAGATATGGAGGGCGGTTTTTTTGCTGATCATTAACTAAATCATAAAGTTTACCGGGTCAAACAACGGAATTAGTACATTTAACGTATGGCCAAACGCATTTCTCTTGTAACCATCTTTGTTTTGTTCAATATGGGCATTGGTCGTATGTTCCAAGAAAGTTTGGGTGCTAGTTGTTTTTCAGAACTGTCGATTTTGGCTATCACCAGTTTCTTTTTTTGGAATTCTTCCGCCAGACAGATAAAAAAATTGGGGGCAAAATGGTTGTTGACCTCCTCGGGCAGGAATCTATTCATTCAAGGTGGGTTGGGTTTGTCCGTTTCTGCACTTAACATCATAATAGGGCAGTTACTTGTAATCGTACTGATGACCCAAGTCTACCAATGTACTTCCCCGAGTTTCAGTATGCTAAATGCCTCGTTGACCAACAACATTGGTGTGAACCTACTTTGCTACTTTACCTTACTTTTTTATTTCATCCATATTGATAAAAAAGACCCTGAAGCAGAAGAAGAAATGGAAGGCACTGAAAGACCACACCGTGTTTCTGTTTCTAAAAGAGGGCTGCAATTTTTGCTGGAGCCTCAACAAATAGTTTATGTGGAAACAAGCAATAACTGCGTGGTCCTACATACCGAAAAGGGGAAGTTTGTGAAATACCAAAGTTTGAAATCCTTTTCAAATGAACTATGTTCCAAGTCCTTTAGAAGGGTGCATAGGTCCTATCTTGTTAATGCAGCTTTTGTAGAGCATATTCAAAAAAACCATAGTGGGGATGGACGATTGTATTTGAGCACGGGTGACCAAATACGATTCAGTAGAACCTATCAAGAGGAGGTGCGGCAAATCTAATCTCCATCAACTTACCCTTTTTTATCAGCAACTCGCAATAGTTTCCTTAGCGACTTTCGGCTGTAAATATAGTTTTGCTCAAATTGCAATTAATGTCATGACTATCCCAAACAAAAAACAAATGAAAAAATATCTAATTCCTTTCCTTCTAGTTTTTTTGATTTCCTGCAATTCCAAATCAGAAACTCCACAAATACCTTCTATTGTATCTGAAGAAGATGGGGCTATTTTGAAACATCTGAAAGAAGTGGAATGGCCCAAAGCCTATAGAGAACAAGACACTCTTCTGTTAGATGCTATCCTTGGTGACGATTTTCAAATGATTGATGCCAGCGGAACATGGTCTGACAAAATGGGCGAACTGGAATGGATCAAAGAACACGCCATGCAGAACGATTCCTTTTATTACGAGATAAAAAGATTGGATGTCTTGGATAATGGAACTGCCCTCATCTGTGGAACCGGCCATATTTTTAACGATTCAACAGAGACCATTTACCAGTCAAGCAACATCTTGGTCAAACGCAAGGGAGCTTGGAAAGCGGTGGCCTCCCATGTATCAGGCATAAAAAGCATAACCGATTGATTTTAAGTTAAATAATTCTTAATCTTAAGAATGCTACCCTCTAGAACTGGTTAATTTTTTACTTTTCTATCAAATCTTATACTCAAAAATAGTTTGAATGGGTAGTATCCTCTTTTTGGTTTGCCAACGAAAGCTTTGTCTTTTATATACTATCCTAATTTTAATGGTCTCTGCCTCTTCGGCACAAAACCAAATTGAACAGGTTGAACTACCTTTTCAGAAAGACCTTATCCCGGAAGGCATTGCCATTGATTCCATCTCCAGAAAAATATATGTCAACAGTCTTAAGCACAACAAAATTGTTCGCTGCGATTTTGATGGGAAAAACCAGGAGGATTTTGTCAAAAGTAATCAGTACGGTTACTTGCCTGGATTTGGAATGACCATTAAAGGAGATACTCTTTTTGCTTTGGGAAACAATCTGCCCAAATCGAGTAACAAATCTGTTTTGCTGTTGCTCAATACACAAACAGGAGCATTGATAAAATCCTATACTATTGATAATTCTGATTTTATCTATTTGAATGATATTGCGGTAGGCCCTAAAGGGAAATTGTACATCACCGATTCCGAAAGTGACAACATTTATACCTTAAACCCACAGAAAGATGCATTGGAAATCTTCTTTTCCCATCCTGAGATAAAGCATCCCAACGGTATTGCCATTTCGCCAGATGGGAAGACACTTTTCTTGGCTACCTACACCAGCGGAATACGTGTTTTGGACATTGGTTCTCAAAAACTGATAAATCATAACAATGATTTTAAAGGAATTGATGGAATGAAGTTCTACCAAAACAGTTTATTGGCCATTGTAAATGGAAAAAGGGATGCGACTCAGAATGGATTATTCCGTTTTTATCTGGACAAAAATTTGTCAAAAATCGTTAGCGAAGAAAAACTGGCCAGCTTTCAAAACCCTACTGATATTCCGACCACATTTGCCCTTTTCAACAATCAAATGTTTTATGTTTCCGATTCTCAATTGGACATGTTGAACCAAGAAAACTATGAAATTCTGAACGCTTCGGAATTGAAAGATTACATTCTGACAAAGCAGCCTATCCATTCTAAACATCGCAAAAATCAAAACCCATGAAACTTACTATTGTAATCCGTTTTTTGGTTCTATCTATGATCGGACCATTTGTTTCGGCCCAAGAAAAAAATGTAGTGCTGGCCAAGAATTATTGCACTGAAATTGGCCGGTTTGATCTTTTAATTGATAAAGATGAAGTTGCTGGTGCATATTACCTCAGCCATAAAAATGCCCTTGGAGGTGTTTGGGGAAGGCTCACCGATCATGTAATGAAAGGCACATGGCACGATGCAGATGGAAAAGGGGACATCATCATCACTTTTACGAATGATTTTTCCTTTTTTACGGCGGATTATCGAAGTGACGATGAGCCCGAAAAATGGTATAAAGATTCTTGGCATGGGGCATTACGAACTACTTCTGAAAACAGCTTTGACTTTAATGGTAAAACCTATCGTTGTGAATAAACTTAGACCTCTCTTCCTTTTGCTGATATTGATTTTTTCAGCATGCAAGCAAACACCTCAAATTGAAAACCCGGAACCAGAAGCCTTAAACAAAGGGCCATTTTTTGGAGTTGCCCCTACTGAAGAACCTCAGCTCCTGGCGCCGGAACTTTTAGCTTCCCCGGTAACAGAATACAATGGAACTTTCAATCCAGAGGGGACTGAATTCTATTATACCACCGATATCCCCTCCAACGCCTACATCACCTACACCCAAATGCAGGAAGACAGTACTTGGAGTCCGTCTAGAATTGCATCGTTCTCTGGAGAGTTTTCAGATTTTGACCCTCTTTTTTCGCCAGACGGCAATCGAATTTATTTTAGTTCAAGTAGACCAAAAGGTGATAACGAGAACAGCAAAATATGGTATGTGGAACGGCAAGCTGAGGGTTGGAGTAAACCTACACGGATAGTTTTAACGGGGGAAG
Organism: Flagellimonas nanhaiensis; assembly: GCF_003382275.1. Classification (GTDB taxonomy): domain Bacteria; phylum Bacteroidota; class Bacteroidia; order Flavobacteriales; family Flavobacteriaceae; genus Flagellimonas; species Flagellimonas nanhaiensis. Next base: position 859,383 of record NZ_QTJX01000002.1, on the reverse strand, counting down.
AAGACAATGAATATTATAGTTCTTTGACCCACAATGGCACCATTTATTTCAATATATGGTCCAAAGGCGATATGTATAAAGCCGTTCCCAAAGATTCAATTTTTGAGGTTACTCTTCTTCCTGAAATCATTAACACCGGAGGTGAAAAAGGTGACCCCTTTATTGACCCCAACGAAGAGTATCTGATTTTTAGAGGGTATGACAATAGCTTAGGAAAAGGAGACCTTTTCATCACCTACAACATAAATGGCGAATGGACTGCTCCTGAGAATCTGGGTGAACCAATCAATTCAACTGAACATGAAATGTGTCCATGGGTGAGTCAGGACGGAAAGTTGTTTGTTTTTGCCAGTGGCCGAAGACCTGAATCCTTGAGTGCAGGGCCCACAGACCCTATTCAAAAAGTACATGAGGTGGCATCTTATAACACAGGGCAACTAAACCTATTTTATATGTCCACGGATTTCATCCAAAGGATGAAACAAAAACATTTAGACTAATCCAAAAACAATAGGCAAACTGGATTGGGCAAGGAAGTTTCATTTAAAAATTCCAGAGTTCCATTGGTTTGATCTCGTCTAAACACGGTAATGTTGCTGCTCTTCTGGTTGGCCACCAGTAAAAAGTTACCCGATGGGTCAATGGTAAAATTGCGAGGCCAATCACCATGTACCGATTTACGTCCGATCAAACTGATTTTTCCTGTTTCCTCATCAACAGAAAAAATGACTATAGTGTTTTCTCCACGATTAGATCCGTACAAGAAACGCCCATCTGGTGATAAGTGGATATCCGCGCATGAATTGTTTCCTTCGTAATCGGAAGCCAAGGTGCCTTCAGTTTGAATGGGGTTATAGCTTCCTTCATCGTCTCTTTCGAAAACTGTAACCGTTGCATTCAATTCGTTGATGACATACAGGAAATTTCCGGTTTTGTCAAACTCAAAATGTCTTGGTCCTGCACCTTCTGGCAAATCCAGAGAATTTTGATGGGCAGGAATCCACTTATTTTCAACTTTTTGATATCGTTTAAGGGCATCCAAACCCAAATCCGAAGTAAACAACCCATCTTTGGTGAAATGCGCTTTATGAACATGTGCCGCTTTGGCAGTATCTAGCACCTTGTGGTCCACAATTTGAGGTGTTTGTCCCAGGCTTCCATCCGTATTTAAGTCAAAAATGGCCAGATTTCCACCCGTATAGTTTGAAATGGCCAATTGACCATCCTCCGAGACCTCAATATGACATGGATGAGCTCCCCCACTTCCTTTACTATTGAGCTCTTTTAAAATTCCATCTTTCAAAGTAAATGCAGTGACGCCTCCGCCCAAGGAATCAAAATCTGATGTTTCCTGAACTGCATAGAGGTTCTTTTTATCCCCGGAAACTGCCAAAAAAGATGGATTGGGCAAAGCGGCTTTGAGTTCAATGGAATCCAAAATTCCATTTTCAGAATCAAACTTCATCCCATAAATGCCCTCACTCTCCCCATCGGTGTAGGTCCCCACAAATAAGGTGTAGGGTTTGGTTGTTTCCTTTTTTTCTGAGCAACTTACTGCTACCAGCAAAACACCTAAAATCAAATAAAAAAGTCTCATCGCTTACCTTTGTTTTGCTAAAAATACCAACTTCATTGTATATCTGGATTTTCTTTTGGCTATCTTTTTATTTTTGACCCATGGATCGAGATGCCATTATATTAGTCTTAAGCTGTCTTGGAGTTGCGCAAGCCCTATTTCTTTCAGTTTACCTACTCACTTTAAAGACAGGGAATAGAAAAGCCAATGTTTTTTTGGCGATGGCAATCCTCGGCATTACCATCCGGGTTGGAAAGTCTATTCTCAACACTTATTTGGATCTGCAACCTTGGCAACGCAACCTAGGTCTCTCGGGAATTTTGCTCACTGGACCTTTCTTGTGGTTCTATGGAAAAGTATTGATTGCAGATGAAAAAGTATCCTTGAAAAAAATCTCATGGCATTTGATTCCCTTTGCAATTTTGGTGCTAGGATGTTATTTCATTCCTAATGACGCCAGCCGCCTGGCTTACATAATATACTTTTTGGTATTTTTTCACCTGGCTTTTTATGTTGTGCTCTCATTGGTCCTTGCATATCAGTTTCGGGGCAAAGTACATGCCCAACGATTGACATGGTACCGTAACCTCACCATTGGGGTTGGCTTGGTATGGGTTTTTTATATGGGGCATTTGGCAGGATTGTTCTCACTTTACATTGGGGGAGCTATTTTCTTTTCACTGCTCATCTACATCTTTTCCTTTCTATTTCTTAAAAGGCACGCTTTTAGGCTGGGAAAATATAACACCTCCAACCTGGACAAATCTTCTTCCCAAAAATTAATGGTAACGGTCAAAAACCTCTTGGTCAACGAAGAGCTTTTTCTGGATAACTCCATTTCTCTTGAAAAAATCTCTGAAAAACTAAACGTCACGCCAAGGAAATTGTCACAGGCCATTAACGAAAATGAGCAAAAGAACTTTTCAGATTTTGTGAATGGCTATCGTATTAAAAAAGCCCAAGACCTGCTTTCCAATCCTGAGCACAATCAAGAAAAAATCCTTTCCATTGCTTACGATTGCGGTTTTGGAAATGTCACCTCGTTCAACTTGGCCTTTAAGGCCAAAACAGGATTGACACCTTCCCAGTTCCGAAAAACGCACGGTAAATAGCAGTTTTCGTTATAGGAAACATGTTTATTAAAGAGTTTTTGATGATTTCTTGCATCATTTGCTCAAAAAACATGATGCAACGGATATTCATTATTTTTCTATTTGCTCTCGTTTCTTGTTCGCAAAAGAATGAGCCTAAGGCTAAGGACCAATTGTATTTGCCCACTAAGCATATTGCCCTTGAAGGCCTCAATCATCCTTGGAGTATTTCATTCCTTTCTGAAAACGAAGCTTTGATATCCGAAAAGGATGGAAATCTACTTAGGGTTGATCTAGAAACCAAGGAAAAACATATTGTCAAGGGTTTTCCAACTGATTTAACAGACAGCATCCGTGTCATCCATTTTGGGGATAATTCGGGAATCTTTGAAGTGTTGCTAGACAATGATTTCAAAAAAAACCAATGGATATATCTAGCATATACGGCAAAAAAGAAAGGGTTGGGGACTACAACCAAAGTTGTCAGGGCTAAATTTGATAAAGATTCCCTCTATAATCATGAAACGCTTTTAGTTGCCGAGCCATATACCAAAGAGTATTTTCACTACGGGGGTGGCATGACCTTTGGTACAGATGAAAAACTTTACATCACCATTGGGGAGCGACTTTTCTGGGAACGTGATGAGCCTGAAATTCCAATTGCCCAAGATGTAACGGACAAACGAGGAAAAATCTATCGCATCAATCCAGACGGAAGCATTCCTGAGGACAATCCTGATTTTGGCCCCAATGCCGTTCCGGGAATCTACGCCCTAGGGATACGAAACACCCAAGGTATAGCAGTACAACCTGAAACGGGAAAAATTTGGTTTACCGAACACGGCACAATCCAAGGGGATGAAATCAACATTCTGAAAGCTGGGGCCAACTATGGGTGGCCCAATGTAACCACTGGTAGATTGCGTAGCAACGATTATAATCCACCAAAGCTGGAAGATGTGACCTTTACTGCTCCAACATGGTTTTGGACCCATACCGTGGCGCCAACAGGCCTTACTTTTTATACTGGAAAAGAATTTCCCATTTGGAAAAACAACCTTTTTGTCCCGGGCTTGTCAAGGGGCAGTCTTTGGCGATTCAGAATTGAAGATGAAACCATTAAGAGTGCCGAGGAGCTTTTTATAGATGACAGGGTCAGAATCCGAAAAGTCAAACAAAGTCCCAATGGTAAACTCTATATCCTCACCGATGAGGACAACGGAAAACTAATTGAAATCAAAACACAATAAATTTTACTTATGAAAAAAGCCTATTTATCCATAGCGTTCGCATTTTTTACCTTTTTGTCATTTGCACAAACCGAAGTTGAAGCCATTGGTAAAACCATTGAAACCTATCTCAATGGGTCTTCATATAGTGATATGGAACAAATTCAAGAAGCCTTTTATGAAGAAGCGCCTTTATATTTATCAAAAAAAGACCAAGAATTGTGGGTGCTTACTCCAAAAGAATATGCTGAACTTTTTAAGAATAGAAAATCAGGAGAGCATAATGGTCGTTTTGGAAAAATTCTAAACATTGATATTTCAAACAATATTGCCATGGCCAAGGCTGAAATTCGAATTCCCGCTCGAGACATGGTGTTTATTGATCTGTTCCTTCTGAAAAAACTGTCAGGAGAATGGAAAATCATTAGCAAGGTTGCCACTTTGTTGCCCAATGAAAAAAGTTGAGCTATCCTATAAGCTTTGTCTTGACCTCTTTTCTCAAATAGAATCCTGTTACAATGGTTGCCAATACATCGGCGATAGGAAAGGATAGCCAAACGCCAATTTCACCAAAAAAACTAGGGAGTAACAAGACCAAGGGAATAAAGAAGAAGCCTTGCCGGGTCAAAGTGAGCAGCAAAGCCGGTATGGCTTTTCCAACAGCTTGAAAATATGCTGCCCCGATCAATTGCAATGCAATAATTGGGGTGGCCGCAAAAACCAATCGTATGGCCAAAGGTGCATGTTGAAGTACGAAGGTGTTGGCCGCCAATTCCTCAGCAGGCAAATTGGGTCTATTGCTCAAGAAAAGTGATGCTATTTCCGTTGGAAAAATCATCAATCCTGCAAAAACGAGTGTCGCCACCAAGGCGGCATACTTTATGGCGGTATAAATTGATTCTTTTACCCGATCGTACTTTACCGCGCCGTAATTGAAGCCGGCGATGGGCAAAAATCCCTGTGTAACTCCAAATACAGGGAACAGGGCGAACATCAACATTCGGCCAATAATGGCATACACTGCCACTAAGGCCTCACCTCCTAAATTGAATAATATATTGTTCAACAACAAGTAGGTTATACTGGTTACGGCTTGCCTAGCCAGTGTCACAAATCCCAGGGAGCCAATCTCCTTTAAAATTGAAGAGCTTAATCCAAAGTGGCTCGGATTAATTTTCAACTCGGAATTCTTGGAAAGGAAAAAATAAAAAATGTACCCAAAGCAGAGCAAATATCCACCAGTAGTGGCCCACGCGGCACCGTGCATTCCCCAGTCAAAAACGTAGATAAAAACATAGTCCATCAACAGGTTTCCCACAGAGGGTATGATCATGGCAATCATGGCAAACTTAGGTTTACCTTCGGCCCTGATAACGGTATTCCCCATCATGCAAAGTGCCAAAAAAGGAACTCCGTAAAGTACTATGGTATAGTATATTTTGGCTGGATCAAATATGCCTCCCTTTCCGCCAAAAGCAGGTATGAGATCATCTACAAAGTACAGTCCCAAGGTCACCATGGATATGGTGACCAGGAGTGTTAAGGTAATCTGGTTTCCAAATGTCTTAAGGGCTTTCTCCTTGTTTCCAGAACCTAGGGCTCGGGAAATAATACTGGAACCACCTATACCAATGGCCATTCCCAAGGCGGCAATAAAAAAAGATACGGGCAGTACCACATTAATGGCAGCGATGGCTATGGAGCCAATCCAGTTTCCCACAAAAATGGAATCCACCAAAACATTGAGGGACATTACCAAAATACCAATGGAAGCTGGCACTGCCTGCTTAATCAGCAATTTGCCAATGGGCTCGGTCCCTAATTGATCTGAAGAAACCTTTGCCATTTAGACGGGCAGGGTTTCGTTGGCCTGCCACTCGTTGATCCAATTGGACATCAATTTTGCCCAATCATCACGATCATTTAAACATGGAACATGTCTGAACTCTTCCCCTCCTGCCTCTATGAATTCTTCCTTGCCTTCCATGGCAATTTCTTCCAAAGTCTCCAAACAATCACTGACAAATGCAGGGGTTATAACCACCAATCTCTTTTTACCTTCCTTGGCCAAACGCTCAAACTCTTTATCGGTAAAAGGTTGTAGCCAAGGGTCGCTTCCCAATCTAGATTGGAACGAAGTACTGACCTTTCCTTCTTCCAATCCCAATTCCTTTTTTACCAATTCTGTGGTATCATAACATTGATGGCGATAACAGGTGTGGTGTGCAACGGAATTGGTTGTACAGCATTTGGCATCCAACTTACAATGAAACTTTGTGGGATCGGACTTTCTGATATGTCTTTCGGGAATACCGTGATAAGAAAAGAGAATATGATCATAATCGAAGCCCTGAAGTCCTTCGGATATACTTTTTGAAAGCACTTTGATATAATCTTCATTGCTGTAAAAGGCAGGCAATGTGGTAAGATGCATTTCTGGAAAGTGCTCTTCTTGGACCTCCATAGCCTTGACCACCACTGTTTCATAAGATGACATGGCATAATGCGGATACAAAGGAATCAACAGCACCTCATCCACATCTTGGTCCTTGAGTTCTTGCAATGCATTTTTGATGCTCATAGAACCATATCGCATTCCAAGAGCTATCGGAATGTCAATATCCTTGTTCACCTTGGCCATAAATCGTTCAGAAAGTACAATCAGCGGAGAACCTTCTTCCCACCAAATTTTGGCATAGGCCTTAGCGGACTTTTTGGGACGTGTATTTAGAATGATTCCTCGGACAATAATGTTCCTAAGCACTGGATTGACATCAATCACTCGTTCATCCATCAAAAATTCATCCAAATATGGTTTTACGTCTTTGGGCGTAGGGCTATCTGGAGAGCCCAAATTGACCAACAAAACTCCTTTTTTCACAGCTGCTCATTTTAGGGCCTAAAAATACAACTTGGGGTTGACTTGGCATTTCCATATTCAAAATAGTTTCTTATGGCCGGATAACGATATTCAATTAAAAACTGTGGCTTTGCCATCACCTATATGTTTTTCTGGCCTATTTTTGTATATGGACACTTTTTTTGACCATGTTTCAAAACAATCCTTGATCTATTTGGCAATTGCCATAGTTGGATTGGTTTTGTTGTATTTAATTGCCTCCATTTTAGTCAAAAGATTGGGTAAAAATCCAAAGTACTTATTGCCCCCTCTTGCCTTTAAAAGGCTTGCCTCTCCTTTGATTTTGATTTTCCTTTCTTTCCTCCTTAGGATGAACGCATTGAGGGATTTATTGAATCTTGAAGATTATGGGTTTTGGTTTAAGAAAACCAGCACACTGTTGTTCATACTTTCAATGACCTGGTTGATTATTTCCCTATTGAAAATCGTAAAACATATTGTTCTTAAAACCTATGACATAGCTGAAACGGACAATTTGAAGGCCAGAAAAGTCTACACCCAATTTACTGTACTGGAACGTATCATTATTTTTATTGTGATCCTACTGGCCATAGGCTTGGCGCTTATGAGCTTTAAAGAAATACGGGAAATCGGCATCAGCATTTTTGCTTCGGCAGGTGTTGCCGGAATCATTATCGGTTTTTCGGCCCAGAAACTCATTGGTACTATACTTGCGGGCATTCAGATTGCCATTGCCCAACCCATAAAACTGGATGATGTGGTTATTGTAGAGGGAGAATGGGGAAGAATCGAAGAAATCACCCTCACCTATGTGGTCGTAAATATTTGGGACAAACGAAGATTGATTGTTCCCACACCCTATTTTATTGATAAACCCTTTCAAAACTGGACCAAATCCTCAGCCGATATTATGGGGACCGTTTTTCTTTATGTTGATTATACAGTTCCCTTTGATAAACTCCGTGATGAACTAACAAGAATTCTGAGCAATACAACTCTGTGGGACGGTCAGGTAAATTCGCTTCAAGTAACAGATTCCAAACCCAATTATGTAGAGGCAAGGGCCCTTATGAGTGCAAAGGATTCCTCAGCACTTTGGGAACTTCGGGTCCTTGTAAGGGAAAAATTGATTGTTTATTTACAAGAAACCCACCCAGAAAGTCTTGCTAGGACCAGGGTACTTTTACAACAAACCGATGCCAATGAAAATCTACAGTAAATTTCTTCTCATATTCCTCTATGGAGCAATGGTCAATGCTCAACATATAACCTGTTCTCCGGAAGACAAGCCACTTTTTGAAAGTAAATTTGCCATGCTTCAAAAAACACAAGGGACTTCCTTGGGAGATTCCATTGTTAGCATTGGTAAATCTTTTATGGGAACACCTTATGTGGAAAAAACTTTGGAGGTAGGTGACAAGGAAACTTTAGTCGTCAATCTAAGAGGTTTGGACTGTACCACTTTTGTTGAAAATGTATTGGCCTTTAGTCTGATACTGAAAAAGAAACAAGACTCCTTTGAAGACTTCTCTGAAAATTTAGAAACCATTCGGTATAGAAACGGAAAATTAGACGGATACCCCTCTCGTTTACACTATTTTACGGAATGGATCAGCAATAATGAACAAAAGGGTTTGGTAAAGGACATTACTTCGGAACTGGGAGGAGAGGAGCATAACAAGGCCATTAATTTTATGGGAACGCACCGCTCTTTATATCCGTTTTTAAGCACTGATGAAAACTTCGAAGCCATCCTGGAAGTGGAAAAAAAATTGGCCATAGAAAACCTTTGCATTTTGCCACAAAATCAAATTCAGGAAAAGGAAAAGATGATTCAGTCCGGGGACATTATTGCCTTAGCCACCTCTATTAAAGGATTGGATGTGACCCACACCGGAATTGCCATACACCAACCTGATGGAAGATTGCATTTTCTGCACGCTTCAAGTAAAAATGGTGAAGTAGAGATTACCCAAAAACCATTGGTGGATTACCTCAAGGGAATCAAACACAATATTGGGATAATTGTAGCTAGGCCTACACTACTTTCTCGCTAAGCACCATAAAATGCCCCCAAGCAAATGTTGTCTAAATTCAGGTTCATCAAAGGATTCCTCTGTATGTCCCCCCCCTGTATAAAAAGCTCTTCCACCATCAAATTTATGAAACCAAGCAATGGGATGATTTTCTCCGTTGGTGCCTCCTTTATAACTATCCTCATCCAGATTTAGCAATACCGTGACAGCTGGATTAAGGTTTTTGTAATTGTACCACTCATCACTTCTTCTCCAAGTATCCTGAAGATGCTTGGTGGATAGATGCGTTTTATTTAAAACTTCAATTGTTGCATCCAGCACATTGGGGTTATTGGGATGGCTCTCAAAATAACCTCCTACCATTTTCCCGTACCAAGCCCAGTCGTATTCGGTGTCCGCAGCAGCATGGATGCCCAAAAAGCTTCCTCCATTTTTGATATAACCTTCAAATGCTTTTTGCTGATTGTTATCCAAAACATCCATTGTGGTGCTCAAAAAGACAACCAACTTATAATTTTTCAGGTTTTGGGGATTAAAATCTTCGGAAGATTCGGTCTGCAATGCTATAAATCCATTTTCCCGACCTAACTCCCGTAACGTCTCCACACCTTTCTCAATAGATTGATGACGATACCCTGCTGTTTTGGTAAAGACCATGACCAATTCCGGCATTTTTACCTCCTTATTTTCTTCAGATTTTGGCTTATTCTGTGCGTTTGTGGAAACCACAAAACACAATGCCCACAAAAGGGTGAATTTTAAAAATTTCATGTATTTGATTTTAGGAATTGGAAGTTAAATATTTTTTTGGCGTGGTGCCATACTTCTTTTTAAAAGAGGCTATGAAATGACTTGAAGTGCTGTACCCAACCTTTAAGCCGACCTCATTGACATTATGTCTCCCTGTCTCCAACATTTTTCGTGCATATTCCATTTTATAGTCGAACAAAAAACTATAAACAGAGTCTCCATAAATCTGTTTGAAACCCTCTTTGAGTTTCTTGAGACTCAACCCAATTTCATTTGAAAGCTCAGCAAGTGAAGGAGGTTCCGCCATCCTTGAAATAATAATCTCCTTGGCCAGTTTTATACGTCGCACGTTGTCTTCATCAGCTAAAAAGGGACATTGTTCTAAATCAGCATCTTCCGTCTTGTTGAAGTAAAGGGAAATGAGCTCGTAGACCTTTCCCTTAATATAAAGCTGCTTTATGGAAGGGTGAAGGTTATAACTCATCAACTGGCTTAGCACTACCGCTATGGCTGGGGAAACCCCCTCTTGGGAATAGTATTTTTTCTCCTTGTTCTCTTCGCTTAAAAAAGGAATGTAGCCCGCTTCGTCAGAGAAAAGCGAATGAAAATTTCTGATGGTCATTACCACGGACAAAAGCCATGTCCTGGGGGAAACAACCAAGTGTAAAGGAAGATTCTTTTGGGTGTTATAAAGCAATAGTGAGTTTTCCTCGGAAACTTCCAGGTAATAATTGCCCTGGTTAAAATGAAATTTAGATTCTCCTTTCAAACAAAAATGGAATTGAATGAAAGAACTGTCAATTTCCCGTTCTATGACTTTGGATTCTTCGGTATCATTTTGAATTTTAAGCACATAAAACCCTTCTTGTACATAAATTTCCTCATATGAACCTTTAGCGATGTTTTCCATGGTAGAATTGTGGTATGAAAATCAAAAAATTCTATTTAGAATGACTCTAAATTATATATTTACACATCAAATATACCAATAAATACAGCCTTTTTCGCTGTTTTTAAGAAAAATAAAGGATAAAGTCGTCTTATTTATCACTAATAGTTCCGCTGGCGTTATTTTTTAATAAACAATGCTGTTATTTTTGTGGCACGATTTCATCCTTATATGAGGAACTATCACATATCAAAACATAATTCCTTCTACGCCATTGGGCTAAGTTACAAGAAGGCAGATGCTGAGGTCAGGGGAAAGTTTAGCTTGGATGTTCCTTCCATAGACCATATCATGGTCAAGGCTCAGGACCTTGGAATAGATGGCCTTTTGGCAATTTCCACATGCAACAGAACAGAATTGTACGGTTTTGCCCAACATCCCTATCAGTTGATCAAATTGTTGTGCGAGGAAACCCAAGGTACCGTTGAGGAGTTCCAGGAAGTGGCCTATGTGTACAAAAACCATGACGCAATCTCGCACATGTTCAAGGTAGGTACAGGTCTTGACAGTCAGATTTTAGGAGATTTTGAAATCATTAGCCAAATCAAGCAAGGTTTCTACCGTTCCAAAAAGCATGAAATGGCCAATCCTTTTTTAGAGCGTTTATGCAACCAGGTAATCCAGGCAAGCAAGCGAATCAAAAATGAAACGGAACTATCTTCCGGGGCAACTTCTGTGGCATTTGCTTCAGTAAAATATATTTTGGACAATGTTACCGACATCTCCAACAAGAATATTTTGTTGTTTGGAACTGGCAAAATAGGAAGGAATACGTGTGAAAACCTCATAAAACATTCCAACAATTCCCACATTACACTGATCAACAGGACCCGGGAAAAAGCGGAGGCCATTGCAGGGAAGTTCAAGCTTACCGTGAAGGATTATGGGGATCTTCAGACCGAAATAAGAAAAACGGATATCTTGGTTGTTGCTACTGGAGCTCAATTGCCCACAATTTCCAAGAACCTTATCTATGCCAAGAAACCATTGTTGATTCTGGATCTTTCTGTTCCCAAGAATGTTTCCGATGATGTTTTGGAACTTGAAAATGTTTCCTTGGTGCACTTAGATCAACTTTCGCAAATAACCGATGAAACCTTGGTTCAGCGAAAAAAAGATGTTCCAAAAGCCCAAATCATTATTGACGAAGTGAAAAAAGACTTTCTAAAATGGTTGGAAACCAGAAAATTTGCCCCAGTGATCAATGCTCTTAAGCAAAAACTAACCGTTATGAAAGCTGAGGAGATTGATTTTCACTCCAAAAAGCTATCTGATTTCAATCAAGATCAAGCAGAAATCATCTCGGAACGTATCATTCAAAAAATAACCAAACAGTTTGCCAACCATCTCAAACGCTCTGAGGTAGATACCGAAGACAGCCTAGAACTCATACAAAAAGTCTTCCAGCTAGAAATCAATTCAAAATGAGCAAAGTCATAAGGATTGGTACTCGCGATAGCGAGTTGGCATTGTGGCAGGCAAACACGGTGCAACAGAAACTCGAGGCCCTAGGTTACGATACGCTTTTGGTTCCCATAAAATCTACTGGCGACCAAGTTCTGGACAAACCACTTTACGAACTGGGAATTACAGGAATATTCACCAAGACCTTGGACGTGGCAATGATCAAAGGCCAAATTGATATTGCTGTCCACTCCATGAAAGATGTTCCTACACAACTTCCTAAAGGAATAATTCAGGTGGCCGTACTGGAACGGGCAATTACCCATGACATATTGGTACATAAAGGTTTGAATTTCTTAAACTCAAACGACAACGCGACCATCGCAACTGGAAGTTTAAGAAGAAAAGCACAATGGTTGCACCAATACCCCAATCATCATGTGGTGGATTTAAGAGGAAATGTCAACACTAGGCTCCTTAAACTCATTGAAAATGATTGGCACGGGGCAATTTTTGCCCAGGCAGGACTAGAAAGAATCAAACTAATGCCAAAAGATGCCCTGGTACTGGACTGGATGGTTCCCGCACCGGCCCAAGGTGCTATGGTAGTCGTATCAAATGAGGACGATTTGTTCTGCACGGAAGCTGCTGGCAAACTCAACCACAAAGATTCCGAGATAACAACGACGATTGAGCGGGAGTTCCTCAGAACCTTGGAAGGCGGCTGCACTGCACCAATAGGTGCTTTAGCTGAAGTAAATGACCAATCGGTACATTTTAAAGGAGCATTGTTTTCCCTGGATGGCAAACAGAAAATTGAAATTGAAAAAAATGTTCCATTATCCAAAACCGCCAAGCTTGGTCAAAAATGTGCTCAAGAAGTCCTGCAAAAAGGAGGAGAAACTTTGATGAAGGAAATTAGAAATGAAAACAGTGCTCTCCACTAAAGTACTTACACCTTCTCAAAGAGAATTGTTCCTGAACTCGGGTCTGGGTTTGGTCGAATACGATGCTATAAAAATCGAATACCTCAAGGTGGCAGTTCCATTGAATCATGGCAATCTGATATTCACAAGTCAAAATGCGGTAAAAGCTTTTTTAAAGCTGACTAAAGGAACTGATTATTCCAAATTCAGTGGTTTTTGCGTAGGCATAAAAACAAGGGCACTTTTGGAAGAAAATGGCTTAAAAGTGCTGGAAACGAGCAAAAATGCTTCTGATTTGGCCACTTTTATCGCAAAATTCCATAAAAATGAAGCTTTTCTGTTTTTTTGTGGAAACCTTAGAAGGAATGAACTCCCGACAAAACTATCAAAAAATAACATTTGTTATAAAGAAGTAGAATTATACAAGACCCATTTGGATTCAAAACAATTCAGAAGAAACTTTGATGGGATACTTTTTTTCAGTCCCAGCGGTATACAATCTTTTCTCCAAGAGAATGCATTGGGCAAAAGTAGAGCTTTCTGCATCGGAGATACAACAGCTGAAGAAGCTAAAAAACACACACAAAATATAACAATAGCTAACAGGCCGACCGTTGAAAACGTTTTGGTCCAAGCGATAAAACACTATACCCAAAATGATTAAAAACGATTTATTCCTTCGGGCCTTAAAAGGAGAAAGTGTAGAACGCCCACCCGTATGGATGATGCGACAAGCGGGACGTTACCTTCCAGAATTTATGAAGCTCAGAAAGAAGTATGACTTTTTCACCCGCTGTCAAACTCCAGAGTTGGCTTCCGAAATTACGGTACAGCCCATTGAACGTTTTGGTATGGATGCCGCCATACTCTTTAGCGACATTTTGGTCATTCCTCAAGCCATGGACATTGAGGTGCAAATGAAACCCAATTTTGGCCCTTACCTTCCCAATCCTATCCGTTCTACAGAAGATCTGGACAAAGTGATTGTTCCCGACATTGAAGATTCCCTGGGCTATGTTTTGGAGGCCATTACCATGACCAAGGAAAAATTGAACGACGAAATTCCATTGATCGGTTTTGCAGGTTCTCCCTGGACTATTTTGTGCTATTGCGTAGAAGGTCAAGGAAGCAAAAGCTTTGATAAGGCCCGTGGTTTTTGCTTTATGCAGCCACAAGCCGCCCATCAACTGCTCCAAAAAATCACGGATACCACAATTGCCTATCTAAAAGCGAAGGTAAAAGCTGGAGTAAATGCAGTACAGATTTTTGATTCCTGGGGAGGCATGCTTTCTCCAAAGGATTATCTTGAGTTTTCATGGCCCTACATTCAACAAATTGTGGACGCTTTGAAAGAAGTGGCCCCCGTCATTGTTTTTGGAAAAGGTTGCTGGTTTGCCTTAAAGGAAATGGCTGAATCAGGAGCTTCCGCAGTTGGAGTGGATTGGACATGTTCTGCCCAGAACGCACGCTATTTAACTGGCGGAAAGGTGACTTTACAAGGTAATTTTGATCCTGCACGTCTTCTTTCGCCTCCTGCGGAAATCAAAAAAATGGTAACCCAAATGATAAACGAGTTTGGGAAAGACAAATACATTGTGAACCTGGGGCATGGAATTTTACCCCATATCCCAGTGGAAAATGCTGGAGCTTTTATAGAAGCTGTTAAAGAATATGGAGCGTGAACCCGTTTAAAGTCCTGAAGAGGGTAAGTTTTAAAAACATCCTGAAGGTAACCATTATTGGAATGGGCCATCCCAGATTTCTTTTGCCAACATTACGGGCCACTAGGGAATGTCTAAAGATATCAAATGACCTCTATGGTCGGTCGCACTTTAAAAATGGCCCTGCCAATGCCTTTAGGCATGTACTTTGGAACTATTTGATCGCAAAAAGGTGTTTTGCATTCAAGAAGAATGAGAAAAAGGTGCTCAGTTGGACAAAAAAAATTACGGATTGGCATGAGAATGCATTTCCAAACAATGAATTGGCCCGGAAAATGGATCTGCACAACAACAAAGTTGGACGCTTGTTTTTTATGACCAACTTTCAAATAACAGAAGATGAAGCTATCGCGCTTTTCCAAAATATGACAGCAAATTCCCTAAAAATAGATAGTAGCATCTCTTTAGATAAATTAGATGACCAACTTGTTCATATCACCGAGAAATCATGAAGGATAAATTTTACGAGTACATTCAACAACTTCAAGATTCCATCACTTCCAAATTGGAAGAAGTGGATGGCGAGGCAACATTTAGAGAGGACCTATGGGAAAGACCAGGTGGTGGAGGCGGAAGGACCCGGGTAATTGAAAATGGTGCTGTATTTGAAAAAGGAGGAGTCAATATTTCAGCGGTACATGGAGAGTTGCCCAAGAGCATGCAGCAATATTTTGGCGTACAAGATGCCGATTTCTTTGCCTGTGGACTAAGCTTGGTGATTCATCCTAAAAGTCCCATGGTCCCAACGGTGCATGCCAACTGGCGATATTTTGAGATGTATGACAAAGCTGGGAATATTGTAGATCAATGGTTTGGAGGAGGACAGGATCTTACCCCATATTATTTGTTCGATGAGGATGCAGCCCATTTTCATACCGTTTGTAAAAAAGTCTGTAATAACCACAATCCAGAGTTCTATTCAACCTACAAAAAGAAATGTGACGATTATTTCTGGAACGCACATCGAAATGAAGCACGGGGAGTTGGTGGACTTTTCTTTGATTATTGCAAAGCAACAGACCAAATGGACATGGAAGCTTGGTACAGTTTTGTCACCGAAGTCGGAGACAGTTTCCTCGATGCCTATGTGCCCATTGTTGAAAAGCGAAAAGAAATAACCTACGGCCAACAGCACAGAGATTGGCAAGAAATCAGGAGGGGAAGATATGTTGAATTCAATCTGGTGCATGACAAAGGAACACTCTTCGGATTAAGAACCAATGGTCGAATAGAAAGTATCCTTATGAGCCTTCCCCCACATGTGCAATGGCGGTATGACCATCAACCCGAGCCGGGAACCGAAGAAGAAAAGTTGATCAAGGTGCTTAAAAAGCCCAAGAAATGGGTTTAATCCTTAGTTTTACAATATGAAATTGAAACTATATCAGGTAGATGCGTTCACCGACCATGTTTTTGGTGGAAACCCAGCCGCCGTTTGTATTCTGGACAAATGGCTGGAGAACGACACCATGCAAAAAATAGCACAGGAAAACAACTTGGCCGAGACCGCATTCATTGTTCAACAAAACAACATCTTTGAACTTCGATGGTTTACTCCTGAAACAGAAGTTGACCTATGCGGGCACGCCACACTGGCATCAGCATATGTGCTCTTCAACTACCATGGAGTTACGGACAAGATCATTAAATTCTATTCTCCACGAAGTGGGGAGTTATTGGTAGAAAAGAAGTCCAATGGATGGATGACCATGGATTTTCCAACAGATACCATTGTGGCCATCCGAAACATTCCTGAACTGGATGCTGCTATAGGTTTGACACCCATCAAGACTTTAAAAGGAAAAACAGACTACATGATGGTCTTTAATTCTCAGCAAGAAATAGAGGCCATTGATCCAGATTATCACCTTTTGGACCAACTGGATTGTAGAGGTGTTATCGTCACCGCGCCAGGCGACCAAGTAGATTTTGTGTCCCGCTTTTTTGCTCCCCAATGCGGCATCCCTGAAGATCCGGTTACCGGTTCTGCCCATACCTCCATGACACCATATTGGTCCCAAATATTGAACAAAAACAAAATGACCGCAAAGCAGCTTTCCAAAAGAGGAGGCGATTTGGTTTGTGAACATTTGGGCGATCGCGTTAAAATATCTGGCAAGGCTATGCCTTATCTAATTGGTGAAATTGATATCTAGCCTAGAGTCCAAAGCAATAAGTTCCAAGCTATGGCAAACTATAAAAATTATAAGGTCTGGGAAAAGTCACACCAACTTGTAATCAGTATTTATGGAATAACCAGAGATTTTCCAAAATCAGAACTATACAATCTAACCTCTCAAATGAATAGAGCTTCCGTTTCTATTCCAACAAATATTGCAGAAGGTTGTGGAAGAGAAACCCAAAAAGAATTTATTCGATTTTTATACTTTGCTTCAGGTTCTGCTCACGAATTGGATTATCTTTTACTTTTAGCTTCGGAATTAGGGTATATTGAATCAGAAACATCAAAAAACATTATATCTGAAATAGACGAAATCAAAAAAATGCTAGCAGCATTAATCAATACAATAAAAATATCGCTTTAAACATAAAACTGAGTGCTTAGAGCTTAAAACTAATATCATGTACCCTTTAATTAGAAATAGAAGACTCAGAGCCTCCCAATCCATCCGAAGACTGGTTCGGGAAACTATTGTGACCCCTGACGATTTTTTGGTTCCTCTCTTTGTCGTTGAAGGAAAAAGCATCAAGGAAGAAATCCCTTCCATGCCAAATTACTATCGACTTAGCCTGGACAATCTGGAAAAAGAAGTTCAGGAACTTTGGAAAATGGGACTTTGTGCTGTACTACTTTTTGTTAAGGTTCCCGACAACCTGAAGGACAACAAAGGTACCGAAGCATTGAACCCCAACGGATTGATGCAAAGAGCCATCAAAGCAGTAAAAAATGCTTGCCCAGAAATGTTGGTGATGACAGATGTCGCATTAGATCCATTTTCTTCCTACGGGCACGATGGCATTGTGGCAGAAGGACAAATCCTTAACGATGAGACTTCAGAGGTATTGGCAGAAATGAGTGTGTCCCACGCCCAAGCCGGGGCAGATTTTGTTGCCCCTAGTGATATGATGGATGGTCGCATCCTCACCATTCGTGAAGCCTTGGAAGATGAAGGTTTTCAGAATACAGGTATTATGAGTTACTCGGCCAAATACGCCAGTGCTTTTTATGGTCCCTTTAGGGATGCTTTGGATTCCGCTCCAGTTGATATTGCCAATGTGCCCAAGGACAAAAAAACCTATCAGATGGATTTTGCCAATCGTTTTGAAGCCATCCGTGAAACCCAGATGGACGTAGATGAAGGAGCGGATATTGTAATGGTAAAACCAGGCTTGCCCTACCTGGATATCGTTCGGGAAATCAAAAACGAAGTGGATGTCCCTGTTGCAGTGTACCAGGTTTCTGGAGAATATGCGATGTTAAAAGCTGCAGCAGAAAAAGGATGGTTGGACCATGATGCCGTGATGATGGAACAATTGACCGCTATCAAAAGAGCCGGAGCCAATATCATAGCCAGCTATTTTGCCAAGGATTTCATTAGAGTTATGGGTTAACTTATGATTTTGTGGAACAAATTCCTTTTGATTTCTATCTGCACTGTCTTTTTTTTGGATAGCATAAGTGCACAAAATGAACTCGTCCATGCCTCTCCATCCAAACTTGGAATGGACGAAACCTATATTTTCCAAAAGGTGGATTCCATTATGGCGTTTAGCATACAAAACCAAGCTTTTCCGGGAGCTCAAGTATTGGTGGCCAAAAACGATACCGTAGTTTTCCATAAAACCTATGGTTACCACACCTATGATAGCGTCCAAGTTGTTGCTCCCAACGATATTTATGATTTGGCTTCGGTCACTAAAATTACCGGTCCCTTGCCAGCAATCATGAAACTGGTAGATGAGGGCAAATTGGATTTGGACAAACCCTTCAGCAACTATTGGAAACCCTGGAGTAACAGAAAAAACAAAAAGGACCTCTCCATTCGCCAAATTTTAAGTCACCAGGCTGGATTGATTCCCTACATTGTCTTCTTGCAAAAGGTCGTCAAAAAAGGAAAGCTTAAAAAAAGATTTTTAAGACCCCAGTCCAGCAAAAAATTCCAAATCCAGGTATACGAAGGCCTTTATCTCAACAACCGATTTGAGCAAAAAATGGACCGAATAATCAATCGTTCCAAAGTATCTGATGAAAAAAAATATCGTTATTCAGGTCTTTCCTTTCTAATCTATCCTCAGTTGATCGAGCAATTGACCCATACTGATTATGAAACCTATTTGAAACAGAATTTCTATGATCCCTTGGGATGTAAAACCTTAGGTTTTAATCCGAGCAATAGAAGTTTTCCTAATAAGATTGTCCCCACCGAGAATGATACACTTTTCAGAAAAACTTTGGTTAAAGGATGGGTTCATGATGAAAATGCATCATTAAAGGGAGGTGTTTCAGGAAATGCGGGATTGTTCGGAACGGCAGAGGATTTGGCCAAAATTATGCTCTTCTATAAAAATTATGGTGCTATTGGAAACAGGCAATTGATCTCAAAAGAGGTTGTCAAAGAATTCACAACAATACAGTATCCTGAAAACAATAACCGTAGGGGATTAGGTTTTGACAAACCGTTAATAGGTAACGATACTTTAGTCCTGAAAGAGGCCTACCCCTCTCCCATGGCCAGCAAAAGCAGTTTTGGCCATTCCGGGTTTACCGGAACCTTTGTTTGGGCCGATCCGGAAAACGATATGGTCTTTATTTTTCTCTCTAATCGTGTTTATCCTTCGCGGAGCCATAGAGAGCTCTACAATTTGAATATCAGAACTGCATTGCAGCACATTTTTTACCAAGCTCAGTCGAGCAGCAGTAAATAGAATCTTGAATTCTTAAATTTTCACTGTTCCTGCTTTTTCTTTTTTTCTCAATTGTAAGTTTTATTTTCTAACTGTAACTAATTGAGGAACTATCTATTAAAAGATTAAGAAGTAATCATGAGAATATCCCCATTAGTTCTGTTTGTGTTTCTTGTATCATCCCATCTTTCATTTGGCCAATGGACCCGGAAGGCCGGAGACGGTTATTACAAGCTTTCAGCTTGGTATCTGGAAGCCGACCAGCATTTTTCCGACACCGGTGAAATAGAACCCAATACAACCAGAAGTCAATTCAATATTAACCTTTATGCAGAATACGGTTTGACGGATAGATGGAATTTGATCGGCTACATCCCTTTTTTTGCAAGGGCCCACCAAGATGATGTGTTTTCTGGGATCACAAATGAACCTATTGCTGAAGGAGAATCTGTAAACTCCATTGGAGATATAGATTTGGGTGTCACCTACGGAATCATCAAAAAAGATGCGTTGGCGGTATCAGCGACCTTGCTATTTGGTATTCCTTCAGGAAATGACTCAGGAGGTATCGATGGCACTTTTCAAACAGGTGATGGTGAATTCAATCAATTATTGAAAGTTGATGCGGGCACTCCTTTCAATATCGGGAACCATCCCTCCTATGCAAAAACATATCTTGGTTTTAACAACCGCACCCAGGACTTTTCAGATGAGCTACGGGTTGGAGCCGAGCTTGGCATCCAATTTTTCAATAGTCTATGGGTAGCGGGCAAATTGGATGTTGTCCAATCATTACAAAATGGGTCATTGAATGTCCAAAACGATCAAGGGAGTCTTTTTGCCAATAATATCGAATTTGTTGGGCTAAGTTTTGAAGCAGCCTACTACATTACTCCAAAACTTGGAGTATCTGCCACTTATGGTACTGCTTTGGACGGTAGGATCATCTATGCAGACCCCTCTTTTGCCGTGGGTGTCTTCTTGGATGTAAAGTAAAACTGGCATAAAAAGCACTCAGCAACACCTTGTTGTATGCATTTTTGGTTACTTTTGAATCAATACACAGATTCATGGGACTGCTACTGTTTTATGCCGTTATTTCCATTTTCTTTTCATTTCTATGTTCCATTTTGGAGGCTGTGCTTCTGAGCATCACCCCAACTTTTATCAATGTAAAAAAGCAAGAAGGGAAAGAATATGCCGATACACTGGAAACTCTAAAAAAAGACGTCGACAAACCACTTATAGCCATTCTTACACTTAATACCATTGCCCATACTGTTGGCGCCATTTTGGTAGGTGTACAGGCCAAAGTGGCTTATGCAGAGCTGTATGGTTCAACAAGTCGCCAGTTCTTCGGATTGGAATTTACTGAAGATTTAATGGTTGGTATTGTTTCCACGGTAATGACCATTTTGATTTTGGTCGCTTCGGAAATCATACCAAAGACCATTGGGGCAACCTATTGGAGACAACTCGCAAATTTTACAGCTAAAGCTTTAAAGGTCATGGTCTTTGTACTGAAATGGACCGGACTGTTGTGGCTATTACAATTATTCACCAAGTTAATTGGCAAAAAGGGCCATCACGGCAGTGTGTTGAGCCGAGAGGATTTTACGGCAATGACGGACATCGCCCATGAAGAAGGAGTCTTCCAAGAATCTGAATCCAAGGTCATAAAGAACCTTTTAAAGTTTGATGAAATTCTAGCCAAAGATGTAATGACTCCCAGAACGGTGATGAAAGTTGCCTCCGAGGATACTACCATCCAAACCTTTTTTGAATCCAACCGTCCATTACGGTTCTCAAGAATTCCGCTGTATAAAGATCGCATGGACAACATTACTGGCTTCTTTCTAAAAGATGAGTTGCTTGAAGCGATAATCAACAACCACGGAGAAGAAAAACTTTCTACATTGAAACGTGAACTCTTGGTCACCAACAGAAACAAACCCATTCCGGAGCTTTTTGAAAAATTTGTTGAGCAACGGGATCATATTTCCCTGGTTGTGGACGAGTATGGCTCAGTGAGCGGCCTTGTTACCATGGAAGATGTAATTGAAACTTTGTTGGGATTGGAGATTATGGATGAAAGTGACAATGTGGAAGACCTTCAGGTACTGGCCAGAAAGAACTGGGAAACCCGCGCCAAGCGATTAGGAATTATTGAAGATGAAGGTTAAATAACAAAATGGAACTTACTTATTTACAAACTCCTATCGGTTTTGCAGAGCTTCAAGGTGATGAAAATGGACTGTGTTCCATCTCGGTATTGGAAGAAAATAAACCTTTAGGTATAATTCCAGAGGTTTTAGAAGACGCTGTTTACCAACTAAAGGAATATTTTGAGGGTTCCAGAAAGCAATTTAACCTCAAACTAAACCCCAAAGGCACCGATTTTCAAAAACGGGTATGGGTCGAGCTTCAGAAAATCCCTTATGGGAAAACCGTTTCTTATCTTGAGCTTTCAAAAAGGTTGGGGGATCCCAAAGCAATTCGTGCAGTAGCTGCAGCCAATGGAAGAAATCCGTTATGGATCGTGGTTCCTTGTCACAGGGTCATCGGGTCTAACGGTGATTTGGTAGGGTATGCCGGTGGACTCCATAGAAAAAAGTGGTTGTTGGAACATGAAAGTCCTTCACCTCAACAGTCACTCTTTTAGTTCTTCAAGAAATATGTGGGGAAAAATGGCAAAGAAGTTTGCTGTAACAACTCCCCATCAACCGAGGTTGCAACCACACCCCCTTCAGCATCATCACCAAAAGTGCCATACCCCATTAAAAATACATCATGTGAGGGGTCATACACCTGAACGGTAAAATTAATGGCCTTTCCAATTTCAGTTTCTACTTGTCCCACCAAATCTGGTAAGTTCAAAACAGTGGTTTCCCTAGTGGCCAAATTATATATTGCCGGTCCCTTTACAAATCTGGAGGGCTGGGGGTAGATTATATTAAAGTACAGTTCGTTTCCCACTAGAACGGCATCGTCTATCATTCCCGGGGCAAAGCCCAAAGAAATATCCATTTCATAACTTTCCTTAAAGGAAAGATCTTCAGGGTTATAGATTTCCATATCGCCATTTAGCTCGTTCTTGACAACCGCGATGTTTCCAGACTCAGTGCTAAAAAAACTGATGGGCACAGTTCCGAAATTTAAAATCCGGCCCGTGGACATTGTCATGGGGTCATAAAATGTAAGCTTATAGTTTCCTTGGTTATCCCTAAAAGCTATATAGACCTTTTCTTTGTACAAAAGCGGGCGAAAAGTTGCCCCAACATTAAAATCAACCGTAACATCCTCCCTGTCGGTACCTTCGAGTTGCAAATCATGAAGAGCAAAATTGCCCCCACCAAGAGCTCCAAAATAGCCGAAGAAGACATTGGCCTCGTTGTTTATTCCCCAGGTGATGGACCTCTCAGGAGTGTTGGTGTAGAAATTCTCAAATATCTTGGTTTCTCCTGTGGAAGTATTTTTTATGGCCAACGTAAAAGATCCCTGGGCAAAGGAATAAAAGGACAGCACTTCATTTTGCTGAACAAGTGTTAAATAGTTTGGTGGCACCCCAAGTTCATCGGTTAAATTGAAAGTGGTCCCAGAATCGGATTCAGAATCATGGGAATATTGAAAAACGCTGGTCAAATCCTCCCCAATCACTAAAAAATCCGCGCTGATCTTTGTTGTCGAGGTTTTCTCCCTTTCAAGGTCAGAAGAGCATCCCATTAACCCTAGGATTACCAATGTCAATATCCAATTTTTCAATTTCAAAGCCCTTTTCGTCAATTACAATATACGATTTATTGTTTCATAGGGTTATTTTACCTTCTGAATTAGTATTTTCCTGCATGATCAAAAAGATACCTTTGGAGCATATCCTTTTTCTGGATATAGAGACAGTACCTTTAACGCCAAGCTTTGAAGATTTGGAACCCGCCTCCCAAATTCTTTGGGAACAAAAGTCCAAATATCAGCGTAAAGAGGAGTTCACCCCTGAAGAGTTTTATGACCGCGCTGGAATTTGGGCCGAATTTGGTAAAGTAGTTTGCATTTCTGTTGGCTATTTTACCACGAAAGGAGGGCAAAGAAGTTTTAGGGTCACCTCATTTCATGGTGACGAAGTCACCATTCTGAAAGATTTCAAAAGTCTTTTAAGAGATCATTTCAATCAACCCAAACATCTGCTCTGTGCGCATAATGGAAAGGAATTCGACTTTCCATACATTGCCCGGAGAATGGTGATCAACGGGATTACCCTTCCCTATAAACTGGACTTGTTTGGCAAAAAACCGTGGGAGGTTCCTCATCTGGACACCATGGAACTTTGGAAGTTTGGAGATTACAAACATTACACCTCACTGAAATTATTGGCCAACGTTTTGGGCATTCCATCACCCAAGGAAGATATGGACGGAAGTATGGTAAGGGATGTGTATTACGAAGAAAAGGATTTGGACCGCATCGTTACCTACTGCGAGTTGGATGTGGTGACCACGGCACAGGTTTTTTTAAGATTGAGGAACGAAGAGCTTTTGATGGAAGAGGAAATCAAAAAAATATAATGGGCAGAAACAGCAATGTTCCCCATACTTTGGTGCGATTTATACCTCGGTCTATTACTTTCATCATCGTCACTTTAAAAACTTAGTTTTTATAAAACTTACTGCTCTTTATCCCTGAATAATCTTGAACCACAAGAACATATAGCCCTGAAGCCAAACATGACACATCTATGTCTCCATTGATATTGCCCCTCTTGATAATATTCCCAGAAGCGGTAACAACAGAATACACTGCATCTTTAGATAATTCAGCTTCAACACTTAAATAGTTGACCGCTGGATTTGGATAAACCATAACCTCCAACCCCTCGTTATGGGTGAAAGTCTCATAGCTATAAATCTCGGTTTCTTCCCCATTGAATTGAAATTCAATGACATCCGAAAAATCAGATACTGCATTCTCTGTACAAATAGATCGCACCTGAGCTTCATAAAAAATGCCTGCTTCCAAATCTTGAATTTCAAAACTGTTGTTCCACACAAACTCACTTTTCCAAATATCCTCACTAACGGCCCTGTATTGAACCTCAAAAAGAGTTTCTTCCGCTTCGGACCAAGAAATTGTTGAACTTGCTGTTGTTGACGAAACCAATTCCATATCTGAAGGTGTTTCAATGGAACACATGGATATTTGGGCACCGCTCACTATCAAAGAAAAATCTTGAAATCCATCTTTTAGCATTCCCTTATGTGATACCGTGATGGTATATTCCCCCTGGGCATTGGCAATTTCAATACGCTCAAAAGGATCAACTCTATTATCTCCCCGAGTTGCAGCGTTATTGGCTTTTGCCGGATTCAATTTCCAAGGTAGATGGGTTTCTCCATTTTTAGTTACACGAATATCAAGATCATTGATCAAGGCCGGGGTTGTACTGTTCAACTCACCTCGATTGATGTATTCCCCCTCAGGGTCTGTCCATGAAATGGAAGCCATCAAAGTTTCCGCCCCATTGGCGTTTACAGTTATTGAAAACGTTTGACCATCTTGCAGGCTCTCTTCATTGACCAAAGTAGTGTATTCTCTATTTTGCAACACCTCTGCCGCAGTTTTGGCATTCATAACGCCCCAACCCATTTTATAATCTGGTCCTGGTGCATCAACATCATCCGCAGTATGCAAAGCCAAACCCTTTAGGGTTGCTGCCTTCATGAAGTCTCCGTAAAGCTCCTCGTAATATTGTTGCAACAATAGTAGAGACCCGGTAACACCAGGTGCCGCCATGGAAGTTCCTGCTGAGGACTCATAGCTTGAGTTAGAGGTTGAAGTTGTCGTAAGAATGGAAGAACCATCACCAGCCAAATCTGGCTTAACACGTCCATCGTCAACAGGTCCAAAACTACTGTATCCAGTAACCCATGCTTCTTCCAGTTCCCCTTCGTTTCCTATTTTGGTATTGGCCCCTGCTATGGTAAGTCCATTTTTGGAAGTCGCAAACCCCAACAATAAATCAAACCCATCCTGCGTCTTTCCAAAATTAGGAGTTGCATTATCTCCAGAATTCTGCGCATTCCCTGCCGCGGTTACCATTAAATAGTAAGGTGCATTGTACATGATCTTATCCCAATCTTGGGTAACCTTAATGTAAGACCCAAAATACCAATCTGGAACCCTGTCCGACATAATTCCATAGGAATGATTGCTCAACAATAGCCCGTTGGATGCCGCCTCGGCCACCTCAATTTTATCTCGTGTCCAATCGTAGGTCAAAGCCTCAGCACCATAAACCACTCCTTTTGCATTGGCTTTTACTCCAGAAGAAATAAGGTTACCGGTTACCATGGTAGAATGCGAACCAATCTCATCAGAGTTATCTGCGTTCTTAGCCCTGGAACCAAATTCCTGATGGGTCGTTAACGCCACACCGGCATCCCAGACACCTACTTCCATTCCTTTGCCATCCAAGCCCAAGTTCAACAAACCATTGGTGTAAAGGGCATTGGCCCTACAAGCCTGGTTTGTTGGATCGTTCAATGTAGTGTAGTACAAAAGTGTTCCATCAGAACCCAAATCTGACAACCCAACCACGGAACCATTTTGAAGTTTCTCTAGAGTTTTTCCATTTTTAGCTTTGGCCAAAAGTGCCATTTTAGAAGTCTGGGATTCATAATCACGCTCCATTTCTGCTATCAATGAAGCCATTTTTTGTTGGTCATATTTAGCACGAATATTGGCCTTGGCCTTTGAAGATTGTCCGTAAATTGTAAAAGTACCTAACAGCAAAAACAGTAGCGAAGAAGAGAATCCGATTCTGAAGAAGGAATTTCTGTAATCCATTAGGTTAAGTTTAAGTAAGATTTGGATTACAAATTTAAGCTCAACCCTAAAATCTTCGACAAAAGCCCACCTTATTTCGATGAATTACACAGATTTTTACCTAGTGCTGTTGTGAAAACAAAGATTTTTGTGGTTTGTAGTATTTTTCCCTATTGTTTTGTTTAGTTTTTTTCAACAATAACAAACACCGGAAAGTGGTCGCTGTAACCTCCCAGATACTTTCTTCCTACAAAAGTCCTGAACGGATTGCCCTTGTATTTACCTTTCCATTCCGTTAAAAATTTCGGAGCAAATATTTTAGCTTTTTCAAAACTGTGTGTACCTGGTTCGTAATTCAAAAAGGTATGCGAAACCAATATTTGATCAAAAAGGCTCCACTTTCCTTTGTAATTGGCACTGCCTGAAACTGGAGATAACAATTTTTGCATGGGATTGATGAACCTGCCCGAACCCATTAGGGTCTGAATACTCTCAGAATTGGGGTCATCATTAAAATCTCCCATAACAATGATGTTGGGCAAATCTACATTTAAACGATCCAATTTTTGAAGAACCGTCTCCGCCGCCTTAATTCGTTTATAACTGGTCTCGTCAGCTCCATCCCTTCGGGATGGCCAATGGTTTACAAAGACATGAATTTCCTCATCGTTCAGTTTTCCGTTGACATATAGAATATCTCGAGTGAAATCCCGATTCCCATCATCATCCTCAACTAACAAAGGAAGGATCTCCGACCCCAGCACCTTAAAATGTTCGCTGTGGTAGATAAGAGCAGTATCAATCCCACGTTCATCGGGTGAATCAAAATGGACAAAATCATATTCCTCATCACGTAAGGATTTGCTTTTCAACAGGGCTTTTATCACCTCTTTGTTTTCCACTTCGGCAATCCCAATCAAAGCTGGGGGCCTTTTGCTTTCTTCAAAACCTATCTGGGAAATGGTCTTCCCAATTTTCTTGACCTTTTTTCTGAATTTGGACGTGCTCCATTTTTTAAACCCCTTGGGGGTGAAATCATCATCCAATGTATGGGGGTCATCTTTGGTATCAAAAAAATTCTCAAGATTATAGAACGCTATGGTATGCTTGTTTTTATTCTTCAATTCAAAAATGAGTTAGTGTTTCAGGCAATATAAAATCCAAAGTACAAAAAACAGCTTCCAAAACATTGTTTAGATTTGCACTTTAATTGATTCAATGCTAGAAAAGAAGGCCATACAGTATGAAAAAGCGGTTCTTATTGGAGTTGTCAATACGAATCAGAACGAGGACAAGGTCAACGAATATTTGGATGAACTTGAGTTTTTAACCTACACCGCTGGTGGTGAGGTTCAAAAAAGGTTTACCCAAAGGGTAGAAGTACCCAATCCCAAGACGTATATAGGCAGTGGTAAAATGGAGGAGGTGCAGCGTTATGTAAAAGAGAACGAAATTGGCTCTGTAATTTTTGATGATGAACTTTCGCCTGCCCAGCAGAACAATATTGAAAAACTATTACGCTGCAAAATTTTGGACAGGACCAGTCTTATCCTAGATATTTTTGCCCAACGCGCCCAAACCAGTTACGCAAGAACGCAAGTTGAACTGGCACAGTACGAATACCTGCTTCCCCGTTTGACCGGACTCTGGACACACTTGGAACGGCAAAGAGGGGGTATTGGAATGCGCGGTCCCGGTGAAACGGAAATTGAAACGGATAGAAGGATTGTTCGTGATCGTATTGCGCTGCTAAAAAGAAAGCTCTCCAAGATTGACCGGCAAATGGAAACCCAGCGTGGCAACAGAGGTGCCTTGGTAAGAGTGGCCTTGGTGGGCTACACCAATGTTGGCAAATCCACTTTAATGAACGTAATCAGTAAGAGCGATGTTTTTGCGGAAAACAAGTTGTTCGCCACTCTGGACACCACGGTTCGAAAAGTAGTGATTGGCAATCTTCCGTTTTTGTTGAGCGATACCGTAGGTTTCATCAGAAAACTGCCCACACAATTGGTGGAAAGTTTTAAAAGCACCTTGGATGAAGTCAGGGAAGCTGACCTACTGTTGCATGTAGTCGATATTTCTCATCCTAATTTTGAAGAGCACATCGACTCAGTGAACAACATTCTGGATGAAATTAAAAGCGCCAACAAAAAGACCATAATGGTCTTCAATAAAATAGATCAGTACCAACCCGAAACCATTGATGAGGATGACCTGGTAACTGAGCGCACCAAGGCCCATTTTACCATTGAGGATTGGAAGAATACCTGGTTCAATAAAATTGGGGATCGGGCGCTTTTTATTTCGGCTTTGAACAAGCAAAATCTGGATGAATTTAGAAAACGAGTCTACGATGAGGTGAGAGACATCCATGTTACCCGGTTCCCTTACAACAATTTTTTATATCCAGAGCATCTAGATCAGTATTAGACAACTATCCGACCATCTGTCTGCTTCATCGATGAACGGTAGTACTTAACTTTTTCCACCACAACTTTCTGTGGATTCACAACAAAAATTTAAGGTCTAACCACAGAAAAACTATTTTCATGCTGTTTTTAAGTCTTAGTGTCTCGCCAAGTCTTTTATGAACTTAACCTACTTAGACCATGGCTTTAAAAACAACCTCAAATCATAATTTAACCCCATAAAAAAGCCCTCATTAATGAGGGCTTTTTTTTATTTTCACTTCTTTTAGAACGAGTAGCTCAAGCCCAATGTCCAGTACGTCTGCAGTTCGTTGTCAATGGTGTCGAATGTCGCATCTGGATCAGGAGTGGGTGCATTGTTTACAATGTAGTTGAGAGTCTCCTGTTTGTTGTTCCGCAATCCAAAATCAAAACCTACCCCAATCATTTTCCATAAGGTATAAGCAAAAGAATTGGTCCAGGTCCAATTGCTCAAATCCCCGCTTTTATAGCTTTGAAACATGGAAAGGTTGCTCTTAAAGTTTACCGCTCCAATTTTCTTGGTATAGTCAGCAACGATCTTTGCACCAAGGGAAGACTCAAAAATGGTATCCTCACTGCTGAACACAAAGTTGTAGTTAAGCGGATGAATCACCACGACCAAATCAGCGATGGGTGTCCACGTAGCACCAACCCCAAGATCCAAATACCCTGGGTCATTAAAATTGCTTAAAATCGTAGTTCTATATTCCCCCAAGGTGGATACGGCAAACTTATCGCTCAACTTTCTTCCATACAATGAGGAAATGTTGAACACATCGGTGGACTCTCTAAAACCAGAATCGTCATTGGGGTCATCCTGGTCGTCTAACTTCACCCAATTTAAATTGACGGTGGCCGCATTTCTCCAGAAGAATTTTTCCTCTTGTTGATTGGCATAGGCGTTCACCGAAAAACCTATGGTTCCTGAAGAGTTGTTCGGAATTCCCTGGGCAAACCAATTGTTGAATTCGGAAATACTTCCTCCAATGGTGCCGAAGGCACCAATTTTCCATCCGGGCAAGGCGTCCAATTGAGACTGAAGCGCATCTACCCGACCCTGTATGGCAGCAATGGAATCTTTCTTAGGGGCGATTTGGGCTTTCAATTCTTCCGCAGTTTGTGCCCAAAGTAAATTGAAAGAGGCTGTAAACAATGTAATAGCAATAAATAGTTTTTTCATAGTATGGAGTTTAGTGTTTAGACCCCAAAAATAGGAAATGTCACATTGAAAATTGTGTGCTATTTTTTCTTGTACAAGGGTACTGAAGAACAAGCTTCTCCGTACATCACGCTTTTGGCCACAGGCTGTATTTTGGAAATAGCTGTGATATAAGCGTTTTCAGGTACAGGTTTGTTAGAACATCCTTTGATGATCACAGGCATATCCTTGAATTGTGAAACATCTAAATTTTCAAGTA
The DNA here is from genome assembly GCF_003382275.1 of Flagellimonas nanhaiensis. GTDB lineage: Bacteria > Bacteroidota > Bacteroidia > Flavobacteriales > Flavobacteriaceae > Flagellimonas > Flagellimonas nanhaiensis. Next base: position 829,270 of record NZ_QTJX01000002.1, on the reverse strand, counting down.
GGGCAAGATAAAGTGCTGTCTCCAAATCTTCTAGGTCTCCAACAACTACTTTATTGGCGTAGGGATTTAGTCTGGAAGCCGCCAACATAAATGCCCACCCAGGGATTATGGCTTCTGTGGAGCAGTGTAGGGCTACGTAAACATCTTTGTAAACTGACCAATCATGGTCTTCAACATGTTTTCTGAAATCTTTTTCTTTTAAAATAATGCCTTCAAAAAGCCAATCCTTAATGTCCAAAACCATTCTTGGACCTTCAGGGTATAATTCCTCAAGATCAAAAGTGATTAACTTGCTTTGGGCCACTCTATTTACAATTTCATCCATCAGACTTAAGTATTGAGATTTGAGTATTGAGATTTTCTAACTACTCAATACTAATATCTAACATCTATTTATAATAGTCCCAATTCCAGCTTGGCCTCCTCACTCATTAAATCCTGGGTCCATGGAGGATCAAAGGTGATTTCGACTTCAACATCATTGAGCTCGTCCAAGGATTTCACCCTTTCCTCTACCTCAACAGGTAAAGTTTCAGCAACTGGGCAATTAGGCGAGGTCAGGGTCATCAATATCTTGACATCATTATCCGTGTTCACAAAAACATCATAGATCAGTCCCAATTCGTAGATGTCAACAGGGATTTCCGGATCATAAATGGTTTTTAGAACCCGTACGATCTTCTCTCCCAATTCTTGTGTGTCTATGGTAAGCTCTTCGCTCATTTTCTTTAGTTTAATTGTGTTTGATAGGCCACCGCATACAATTTCAATTGCTTGATCATGCTGACCAATCCATTTGCCCGGGTTGGAGACAAATGCTCCTTTAACCCTATTTCATCAATAAAAATGGTGTCCGCGTCGATGATATCTTGTGGCTTTTGATTGCTAAAAGCTCTAATCAATATGGCAATAATACCTTTGGTGATGATGGCATCGCTGTCCGCGGTAAAAACCAATTTATCATCTTCTAGTTCGGCATGCACCCATACCTTGCTCTGGCAACCTTTGATGATATTCTCATCTGTCTTATACTGTTCGTCAATCAAAGGAAGGGATTTTCCAAGCTCGATCATGTATTCATAGCGTTGCATCCAATCATCAAACATGGAAAACTCATCAACAATCTCCTCCTGTATTTCCGGTATGGTCATATCTCAATTTTGTTCAAAAGTACAACTCGGATGAATGCTCATCAAGTCTTCAAGACAAAGATAACTACTGTTTTATAGCAGCATGTTCCTGGCCCTCTTTACACCCTCTACCAGTTTATCCACTTCCTCTTTGGTGTTGTAAAAGCTAAAACTGGCCCTTACAGTTCCCGGAATTTGGTAGAAATCCATAATGGGTTGTGCACAATGGTGTCCAGTTCGTACCGCAATCCCCAACTTATCCAAAATAGTTCCAATATCATACGGATGGATACCATCAATATTAAATGAAATCACAGATGTTTTCCTCTTTGCGGTTCCATAAATCCGCAGTCCTTCAATGGTCAACAACTGTTCTGTTGCATATTGAACAAGCTCATCTTCATATTGGGCAATGGCATTCATGCCAATTGAATTGATATAATCCAGGGCGGCACCAAATGCAATTCCACCACAGATATTGGGAGTTCCTGCTTCAAACTTATGGGGAAGGTCCGCATAAGTGGTCTTTTCAAAAGTTACCTCTGCTATCATTTCTCCCCCTCCTTGATAGGGCGGAAGTTTTTTCAACCACTCTTCCTTTCCATATAGTATTCCCACTCCCGTAGGGCCACACATTTTATGTGCAGAAACCGTATAAAAATCCACATCAAGAGCCTTTAGGTCTGCCTGAATGTGGGCAGCGGCCTGGGCTCCATCTATCAACACTGCTGCACCTACTTTATGGGCCGCATCAATAATCTCTTGAATGGGATTAATGGTCCCTAATGCGTTGGAGACGTGGTTACAGAATACCAATTTGGTCTTTTCCGAAAGCAATTGATGGTACTCCTCCATAACCAATTCACCTTCCAAGTTCATGGGAATTACCTTTAGGGTAGCTCCGGTACGTTCACATAACATTTGCCAAGGCACAATGTTGGAGTGGTGTTCCATGGCCGACACCAAAACCTCATCTCCTTTCTTTAGAAAGGAGGTAAACCCTGTCGCCACTAAATTGATGCTATGGGTGGTTCCCGAAGTAAAGATTACCTCATGGGAATGTCCAATATTGAAATGTTCCTGAATCTTTTTTCGAGCAATTTCATAGGCATCGGTAGCCTCTTGCGAAAGACTGTGCACCCCACGGTGGATATTGGCATTGTACCTTTCGTAATAATCCACGATAGTGTTTATTACCTGTCGAGGTGTTTGCGATGTGGCCGCATTGTCCAAATACACCAAAGGCTGTCCGTTGACCTCTCTTTCGAGAATAGGAAAGTCCTTTCTGATGGTTATTATGTCCATAGAGGTTTGTGTCATGAAAATGCCAATGAAATTAGGTTCGACTACAGCTCAAATCCCACACGAACCCCAAGCTTGTTGGCAATGATCTTGTTGATTCTTGCCTTCAACTCCGGTATACGCACACTTTCCAATACATTATTGGCAAAAGCGTACATCATCAATGCAGTGGCCTCTTTTTTGGGAATTCCCCGCGATCTTAGATAGAACAAAGCATCATCATCCAACTGACCAATGGTACACCCGTGGGAGCATTTTACATCGTCAGCAAAAATCTCCAGCTGAGGTTTGGTGTTTATAGAAGCTTTGTCACTCAACAAGATGTTGTTGTTCTGCTGGAACGCATTCGTCTTTTGAGCAATCTTGTCCACGATGATCTTTCCATTGAAAACCCCGGTAGACTTTTCCCCAAAAATTCCTTTGTAATCTTGATGGCTCTCACAATTGGGCTGCGCATGGTGTACCAAGGTATGGTGGTCCACATGTTGTTTTTCTCCCAATATGGTAACACCCTTTAGGGTGGAATCTATTCGTTCGCCATTCTGATAGAAATTCAGATTGTTTCTTGTCAACTTTCCACCGAATGAAAAAGTGTGCACCTTAACAACACTATTGTTTTTTTGGGAAATATAGGTGTTGTCCACCAATGAAGCTGTGTCAGCATCATTCTGAACCTTATAGTAATCCACATGGGCATCCTTGGCCGCAAATATCTCGGTCACGGAATTGGTAAAGACCTCATTTTCCGTTAAACTTTGATGACGTTCTATGATCTGAACCTCTGCATTTTCCTCAGCAACGATCAAATTTCTGGGTTGAAGCATCAACGCAGCCTCATTGCCTGTGGCCAAATGCAAAATTTGGATAGGCTTTTTGGGCATCTTGTTCTTGGGAATATAGATGTACGCCCCTTCTTTGCTAAAAGCTGTATTCAAAGTCGTCAGAGACTCATCTTTAGATGCCACCTTATTAAAGTACACATCAATTACCTGTCTGAACATGGGCTTGCTGAAAGCGGAGCTCATCAAACAAACATCCACTCCGTCATGAGTGGTTTCAGAGAGGTAGGAACTATAGACCCCATCCACAAAGACGATCTTATAGGTGTCAATGTCATGGATGAAATATTTTTTGACATCCTTGTATTCCAAAGCGCTTTCCCGTTTTGGGAAAATGCTGAAGTCCACCTTCTGAAGGTTGTTCAGGGATGTATATTTCCAAGCTTCCTCTTTTTTGGAAGGAAAGCCTTTTATCTCAAAGTTCTTTATGGCCTCTGAACGGACCTCATGAACCGGATGGTCCAAGTCCACGGTGTTTTCAAAAGCCAAAAACGATGAAAGCAATTTATCTTTTAAATCCATCATGCAATACTTAAACCACAGTCTCCTGCTTGATCCAATCGTATCCTTTTTCTTCCAACTTCAAAGCCAATTCCTTGGGACCAGATTTTACAATCTTACCTTCATGAAGCACATGCACAAAATCCGGAACTATGTATTCCAACAATCTTTGGTAGTGTGTAATCACGATAATGGCGTTGTCTTTACCTCTCAATTTATTGACCCCATTAGCAACAATACGAAGGGCATCAATGTCCAATCCAGAATCTGTTTCGTCCAAGATGGCCAATTTGGGCTCCATCATGGCCATTTGGAATATTTCGTTTCTCTTTTTCTCTCCTCCGGAAAAACCTTCGTTCAAGGAACGCGATAAGAACTTACGGTCTATTTCCAAAAGTTCAGACTTCTCCCGAATCAATTTCAACATTTGATTGGCGGGCATATCCTCCAATCCTCTTGCTTTTCTTGATTCGTTGATGGCTGTTTTTATAAAATTTGTCACCGAAACCCCTGGAATCTCAACAGGATATTGAAACGAAAGGAAAATACCTTTGTGTGCCCTTTCCTCTGGGGACAGCTCTTCTAGGTCCTCTCCGTCCAAGGAAATATTCCCTTTTTTGATCTCAAAATCCTCTTTTCCGGCAATCACCGAGGCCAAGGTACTTTTTCCGGAACCATTTGGACCCATAATGGCATGTACTTCGCCGGGGTTCACCTGAAGGTTGATCCCATTCAGTATTTTTTTATCTTCAACACTTGCGTGTAAATCTTTAATCTCTAGCATTTTTTTGCGATATTATTTCGAATGATTTGGTTATCCTACTGAACCTTCTAAACTTATTTCCAATAATTTTTGGGCCTCTACGGCAAACTCCATCGGAAGTTTATTCAAGACCTCTTTACTAAATCCATTAACAATGAGGGCAATTGCCTTTTCTGTATCAATACCTCGTTGGTTGCAATAAAAAATCTGGTCCTCTCCAATTTTACTGGTGGTGGCCTCGTGCTCAATCTGAGCCGTTTTGTTTTTGGCTTCGATGTACGGGAATGTGTGCGCTCCACATCGATTACCCATCAACAAAGAATCACATTGTGAAAAGTTCCTGGCATTTTCGGCCCTACTGTTCACCTGCACCAATCCACGATAACTATTTTGTGACTGTCCTGCGGAAATTCCCTTGGAAATAATCGTACTCTTGGTGTTCTTTCCCAAGTGAATCATTTTGGTGCCAGTATCTGCTTGTTGAAAGTTGTTGGTAACAGCAATGGAATAAAACTCTCCTATTGAGTTGTCTCCTTTCAAAACACAGGAAGGGTATTTCCAAGTAACGGCTGATCCGGTCTCTACCTGTGTCCAGGAAATCTTTGCATTCTTTTCGCAAATTCCCCTTTTGGTCACAAAATTGAAAACGCCTCCTTTACCTTCCTTATCTCCAGGAAACCAGTTTTGTACTGTGGAATACTTGATTTCGGCATTGTCCAAAGCAATAAGTTCCACCACTGCGGCGTGCAATTGGTTTTCGTCACGTGATGGCGCGGTACAACCTTCCAGGTAGCTTACGTAGCTTCCTTCATCGGCTATGACCAAGGTGCGTTCGAACTGTCCTGTTCCCGCTTGATTGATTCGGAAATAGGTGGATAATTCCATAGGACAACGAACTCCTTTAGGTATGTAACAAAAAGATCCGTCTGAAAAGACAGCCGAGTTCAACGCGGCATAGAAGTTGTCCTTTTGTGGAACCACTGTACCGATGTATTTCTTGACCAGTTCAGGATGCTCTTGGATCGCTTCGGAAATAGAACAGAAAATAATCCCTTTTTCTGCGAGGGTTTTCTTGAACGTAGTGGCTACTGAAACTGAATCCATGACCACATCCACAGCAACTCCGGCCAATTTTTTCTGCTCCTCTAACGGTATGCCCAACTTTTTGAACGTATCCAACAATTCCGGGTCCACCTCATCCAAACTATCGTATTTGGGTTTTTTATTGGGGGCTGAATAATATGATATCTCCTGAAAATTTGGTTTTTCGTAAGTAACATTGGCCCATTCTGGTTCTTCCATCTCCTTCCAAACCTTGAAGGCTTCCAACCGCCATTCCGTCATCCATTCTGGTTCTTCCTTCTTCTTTGAAATGGCAATAACAATGTCCTCGTTCAATCCCTTTGGAAAGGTATCCGACTCAATATCTGTGTAGAAACCATACTCATATTCCTTGGTTTCCAGTTCTTTTTTTAACTCTTCTTCTGTGTAAGCCATGTGTTCTCAGTTAGTCAATTGGCAACATTTGTATCATTACAGCGAGAAGCTCTCTCCACAACCGCATGTTCTTTGAGCGTTGGGGTTATTGAAAACAAAACCCTTACCGTTCAATCCTCCAGAATATTCCAAGGTGGTCCCTACCAGGTACAGAAAGCTCTTTTTATCCACAATGATCCTCACTGCATTATCCTCAAAAACTTTGTCCGTGTCAGAGGCCATCTTGTCAAAATTCAACTCATAGGACAATCCGCTGCAGCCTCCACTTTTTACTCCCACCCGAACAAAATCTGTGGATGCGTCAAAGCCCTCTTCAGTCATAAGTGATACCACTTTCTTCTTGGCAGTCTCCGAAACTTTAATCATTCTTACTTGGATTTATTCTAAATAGCGTACAAATATAGGTTATCTGTAGGGTTTTACCATATTTCCTAACATTATAATAACGAATGATTCCATAGGGGTTTTCTATGGACAGGAAGAGCTATTTTATTTTGATGATGACCAAGTCGGTCATTCCTTTGGATCCAATATCTTGAAACAGATCGCTTGCTGTTTCTCCGACCACCACCAAACTTCCATTTGAATTTTCAAGAACATCAAATCCGAAATCGAGATTTGCCCCTCCAAAAGATTGCTGATAGGTAAGGTTGCCCTGGGCGTCAGTTTTAATTACCCAAAGGTCATTTTCTCCATTGCTTTCTGAGGCATCCCCGTCTAAGCTTTTAGAATTTCCTGCCAGTACAAAACCTCCATCCGAAGTTGTACTCAGTCCCCTTGCAGCATCAAATCCGGTGCCCCCAAAAGTTCTTTCCCAAAGCAAATTACCACTATCATCAATTTTGATAAGCCATACATCAGATTCCCCGTTGTTTTTTGATACATCGGTATCTGTACTAAAAGTGTTGCCTGCTATGGCATACCCACCATCTTGGGTCTTTACAATGTCATAGGAAATTTCTATCCCGGTGCCCCCAAAAGACCTTTCCCACAGCATGTTTCCTGAACTATCGACTTTAACTACCCAAAAATCGTAGCTCCCTTTGGTATTTGAAATATCAAAGTCATCACTTTCTGAGAAGCCAGCCATTACAAATCCACCGTCATTAGCCTGTACTACTCCATGGGCCCGGTCATTATTGGTTCCTCCAAAATATCTTCGCCATTGCAAATTGCCATTGGCATCTAACTTGGTGCCCCAAAACTCCCCTACTCCGTGTCTGGTCAGATAAGAACCTTTCCCAAAATTTCCTTCTCCATTGGATAGGGTTACGTCGAGGAATCCTGCAAAGAAAAATCCTCCGTCTGGTGTCTGCACAACATCATAGGAATGATCATGTCCGGCAAATCCAAAACTCTTTTCCCAAAGAATATTTCCAGATGCATCCAGTCGTAAAATCCAGTTATCATGAAAGCCCTGGTTGTTAGTTCCGTCCCCATCATCACTCATGGCATAGCCAACAATGGCATAACCACCATCTAAAGTCTGGATAACCGATTGACCTTTGTCATCCTTGCTGCCTCCATAGGTCTTGCTCCATTCCAAATCTCCATTTGCATCCAGTTTAAGGAGCCAATAATCGTTTACCTCTTGAGTCTTTCCCATCAAATCTCCATTAATGCTATTGCTATATCCCAAAACTGCATAGCCCCCATCAGAAGTTTGGATTATGGACTGGGCTGTATCCTCACCACTTCCTCCATAGGTTTTGACCCATTCTATCTCTCCCAAAAAAGTAATCTGATCCAAAGTGTCAGTTGAGATGGCATCCTCGGAACAGCACCAAAAAGCAAAAGGCAACAAAAACAGTATGATTCTTTTCATTGCTTAGTTGGATTTTTGAACGACGAACAATCCTGAATTGATGTCATTGATAAGGATCTTTCCACTTTCAAAAAAGGGGTAGACGCTCCAAACGCCATTGAATCCAGCAGTGTTATTGGACGGATACGAATCGAAAAATGCTGTTTCTGCTATGTTTTCATTTTCAATATCTGAAATGTCAAGTACTCTCATGCCGGCAGTGTAATTGGCTAGAAAAAATTCATCTCCTACCACATATCCGTTGTGGTCAATAGCTGCCGTGGGTCCCAAATAGGTGGTATGCAAAGTAGGGTTATCCAAATCACTAAAATCAAAAATCAGCGTTCTTGAGTTAAAGCCAAAACCGGTTTCATCCAACTCATCCCCCAAAATAAAATAACGATGATCTTCAGTAAACCACCCTTGATGGGTATATCCAATGTTGGAGTAGGTCAATGTTGTTATCTCAGTTGGGTTGCTCTTATCCGTTATGTCCACAATGGCAATCTGGTCTTCATTGGCTCCAATGAAAATTTCCCTTCCGGTATAATCGGCATCGGGGCCATTGTATGTGACCACCTGGGCATCATGAGTATAGCCATTGGCCCCATAACCTCCAACCCCATTCGGGTTTAGCGGATTTTGAATGTTTACAAAATGAACTCCTCCGCCAAAGGCATCGCTCCGTGCTGTTCCAACGGGATAGGCAAAACCTTCGTTTTCGTTGATTACAATGTTATGGGCATTTCCTATTCCAGTATACCGAGCATCTGAAGAGAAAACTTCTGGCGGATCGGCAACATTTCTAAGTCTTTTAAGATCAAAAATCTGCATCCCATGGTTATCCGCTTCGGAAACAATGAGTGCATAGTCTGAATAAACTTTAACATCGCGCCATCCACTCGGAACGGTAGCAGTCAATAATTTGCCCAAATAAACAGGGTTTGCTTGGTCCGTAATATCCACAAATGCCGTTCCATTATCCAAACCGATTATGGCATACTCCCTATTGGTAGATGCATCGGTCCAACCCCAAATATCATTCCCAGCATTTCCTGCAAAAGCTTGTAAATCCATTTGAAAAAGAAGGTCGTACCCTTGACATGGAAAGCCCGCCGCACTTCCATTTTCACAAGGGGATAATCCATTGGTTACAGCTCCATTTCCTATGTTGGGTTCATTGTCTGGAGGGGTGTTGTTATCGTTATCTCCATTTGGGGGACTATCATTGTCACTAGAGCATCCTAAAAAAAGAAAAGAAAAAAGGAGTACCAAAAGGCCTAATTTCCTCATAGCATGGCAATTTTAAGTTTCTACTAAAGATACAATTTATAATTATCCTGTTTACTTTTGCCAAATGCTAGAAGACAAGAATCCGCAACGGACATCATTGGAAGAACTGGGTGAATTTGGCCTTATTGAACACCTCACCAAAAATTTTGAGCTGAAGCAATCAACCTCCATTCAAGGAATTGGAGATGATGCTGCCGTTCTTGATTTTAAGGATAAAAAGGTGGTGGTTTCAACGGACATGTTGGTGGAGGGGGTTCATTTTGACTTGAGCTATATGCCATTGAAACATCTGGGTTACAAAGCTGTCATAGTAAACCTTTCTGATATCTATGCCATGAATGCCGTGGCCACACAGATCACCATGTCCATTGCAGTTTCCAACCGTTTTCCCTTGGAAGCTCTTGAAGAGTTTTATGCTGGTGTACAAACAGCTTGTGAATTCTACAACGTAGATTTGATAGGTGGTGACACCACTTCCTCCAAAACCGGAATGTTGATCAGTGCCACCTCCATTGGTGTTGCCAATACAGATGATTTGGTCTACCGAAATGGTGCCAAGGCCAACGACCTATTAGTGGTGAGCGGAGATCTTGGCGGAGCCTATCTCGGCTTACAGGTCCTGGAAAGAGAAAAGGAAGTTTTTAAGGTGAACCCAAACAGTCAACCCGATTTGGACCCCTACTCCTATATCGTGGAACGACAGTTAAAGCCCGAGGCCCGAAAAGATATGGTGGATCTACTCAAAAAATTAGAGGTGCATCCAACTGCCATGATCGACATCAGTGACGGTCTTTCTTCCGAGATTTTGCATTTGTGCAAGAACAGTGGGGTTGGCTGTAATCTTTTTGAAGATAAAATTCCGTTGGACCCAACCGTGATTTCAACAGCAGAGGAATTTAAAATGGACTCTACCATGATTGCCTTGAGCGGAGGTGAGGATTATGAGCTTTTGTTCACTATAGATCAAGCTGATTATCCAAAAATCAAAGCAAATCCGAACTTAACGGTCATTGGCCATATAACCTCTAAAGAGGAAGGTGTACATTTGATTACCCGGGCAGAAACAAAGATTCCTTTAAAAGCACAAGGATGGAACTCCTTTGATGGGATTCAATAAAAAATCCCGAAAATCAAGCGCAACTTCACTAGTAGGTCTTGGGGCACGCGACGCATAGCATAAGATACGAACTTAAGTTTTCGGGATAAACCTAAAACTTCTTAATAAAACCGAAAGATGGGGCTAAGCCACGTGTTGTACAACCCTGCTCCTTCTTTTTTGGTACATGTCTTCCAAAGTGTCGTTAATTTCCTGCATTTGAGGGGTCAACTCGGACAGTTTTCCACTGGCGTCCGTGGTGACCTGCTTTTGACAATGAATACATTTGTATTCCTTGATATGCTTTGTTACTTTTTTGGAGACTACATAATGATGTCCAAATACATTGCAGAATAGGGAAGTGATTTTGTTGCCATGTTGCGTAGAGGATGTCTTCATAAGTTTGGTCTTGTTGTTTGGGAGGCATTGATACGATTTGGGGATCGAAGAATGCAAAACAGTTACTGGTAATTATTCTTTATACGTTTAGTTTTAGTTGAATGGTTAATAAAACAACGAATGTTAATAACTTTTTATTTTTGAAAACATCCCGACAAAAAAAAATTTTCGATGAAATGCATGTTTCTCAGCTAAAAGTTGTGTTTCTTCGTTAAACTCACCTTCGAAATATACTACTTTAGGAAATAATTATCAACACCTTATGAACAAAAAAATCACTGCAGTTACCGCGTTTGCCCTGTTTTCTCTCTTTTTTGGTGCCGGCAATCTTATTTTACCCCCGCAATTGGGTTTTAAATCTGGAAATCTGTGGTGGTGGGTCGCCCTTGGGTTTTGTTTATCGGCAGTACTAATTCCCATATTGGGAATATTGGCCCACGCTAAACTACAGGGCACCATGTATGATTTTGGAAAAAAGGTATCCCCCACCTTTAGTCTGGTCTACTGCTATGTGGTATATGCTATTTCCATAGCTCTTCCCTCCCCAAGAACTGCATCCGTTACCCATGAAATGGCCGTTGAGCCTCTTTGGGATTCCTCCTCATTGGTAACCAGTCTTATCTACTTTGTATTGGTCTATATTTTTGTCATCAACCGATCTAAGATTTTAGATGTAGTGGGTAAATTCCTCACTCCTGGCATATTGATTATTCTTCTTTTGATTGTGGCCACTGCGGTTTTCTCTCTGGATTTTAACTTTGGGCCTTCGGAATTCAAGAGTCCGTTCAGCCATGGTATTCTGGAAGGTTATCAAACTTTTGATGCCATTGGGGCCGTGGTAGTGGGTGGTGTTATAATAATCTCCATCAACTTAAAAGAAAAGTCCGCCTCTTATGAGACCAAGAAAAGTGTTATTGGAAAAGCAGGTATTTTGGCAGGGCTCGGGCTGTTCACTGTCTACGCTGGGCTCATTTTGACTGGGGCTTTGTTCAGTGATTCATTTGAAAGTGATATTTCCCGAACTGCAATTTTGACGGGCATTAGCTTGAAGACGTTAGGTAACAACGCCACTGTGCTACTCAGTATATTGGTGAGTTTGGCCTGCTTTACCACTGCCGTTGGAATTGTTACTGGTACCGCCGATTTTATTAAAGGTCGTTTCAACGATTCGCAATTGGCGTATCGCATCACTGCGTTGGTTGGATGCATTTTGGGCGTACTGGTTGGGCAATTCAATGTAGGTTATATTATTGCCGTGGCCCTGCCAGCCTTAATGTTCATCTACCCAATAACCATTATTTTGATTCTGTTGAATGTAATTCCTGACAAGTGGGCCTCTCCAAAAGTGTTTAGGTTAGTGGTGCATATAACTATCCTGTTCAGTATTCCTGACTTTATTGGTAGTCTTGGTCATGGAGAAAGTATAGCTGCATATACCCAATGGATTCCCTTAAGGGAATATCACATGGGATGGGTCTTACCTGCGTTGGCAATTTTTATTGTGGGAAACTTGGCTGAGAGGCCTAAAGGGTGAACTTGATTTGTTAGAAAAAATTGGACACAAAAGATTATAACATATCCCAATCCTTATTGATTGGTCTTTTGTTTGCTGCAGAAATATATCCTTTCTGATTTTTCAAAGCCATTTCTAAATTGATCTTCTTCAGAAAATTCTTGAACAAAATTATCCTCTTCGGCCATGAAGCCAGCATTGGACAGTCTATCTACATAGTCTCTTCCGTACCATCTTACATGGTCATGTTGCCCAAATGCTTTCATTCTTCCTTTCTTTGTTTTTATTGAAAAGTCTTCATAGGTTGTTTCCCTTGAGTAATCTATTGGAACTTGAAAAATACCAGATCCCCCTTCTTTCATTACTCTGAATAATTCAGATAAGGCTCGTTCATCGTTTGGTATGTGCTCCAATACATGATTACATAGAATAAAATCAAAGGCATTGGTCTTATATGGAATATCAGTAATGTCTACCTTGGCAATTGGTATATTGCCTTCAAAGGTAAAACTATCAGGTTTAAGATCACAAGGAAAATATTCTATATAATCTAATTTGGAAAATATATTATAGAAAACCTCTTCAGGAGCAAAATGTAAAATTGACATTCCTTCTCTTAAAATTCTTTTTTTATTGAGATAGCACCAAACTAATCTATGTCTCTCCAAAGAACCACACTTATGGCATTTTGCATTCTTTCTTGTTCGTTTTCCAAAAGTGCCAAACTCACTATAGCTAGAATTGCAAATGGGACATGTAACTTTATTCCCTTTGTAAATCTGCTCCACCTCCCTTGTTTTATACCTGTTGTATTTCTCTTTAAAGTTTCCTGGAATTATATTTTTTAAGAACATCTTCTCTCAAGTTTGATTAAATGAATAATCAAAACAAATGAGATTCTAAATGGAAATCTAATACTGATTGATGAATACAGTTTATCAATTGATGTATCCAAGAACCCTCATATAATAACATTAAAAATGATATTAATATGCATGTTAAATTTCATATAAGTCCATCGGATGTTGAATGGTAGATGACGACTAAGAGAAATAACAAATTAGAATGGGATGGGCATTCCCCACTTTGGTAATTTTTATAGTAGGAAACTTAGCCGGGAGAGCTAAAGAGTAATCTAAGGATTACATTAATCATCTTGATTGGGAATTATCATTCATTAATATGTAAAAATTTGCGCATATATTTGCATTAATGAAGAAAACAATATTACTCTCCAACGAATCCATTGATGGGCTTGGCCTTTCGTTTTTAGGTTTACAGCTATATCAACTTCTCAGCATAATCAATGAGCAAGGAAACCAAATGATAGGTGGCGAAGAGCTTAACATCCCATCTCGAACTGCATCAACCTTGATGTTACTCAAAACAAAAGGAGCTTTGAGTGTGACTGAGCTAGGAAGTCTTTTGAACATGTCCCATCAGTTAATCGCTCATCGCATTAAGCCATTGAAATCAGAAAAGTATATCCATGAGATTAGCGATTCAAGGGATGGGCGAAGGACTCTTTACAAGCTAACCAAAGAAGGTGAAAAGGTAGTGGCCCGACTTGAAAAAGTAATGGCCTCTGCGGAAATTGCCTATAAAGATCTATTCGATGAAATTGGCGTAGACCTATTTGAATCTTTGATAAAGGCAAAAAAAGCACTCATAAGAAAACCCATGATTTATCGCATCTAATAAAACTTTTTAGACATGTTAAAAATTAAAGTGTTCTCTAGAACAAGCATTCTATTTGTAATTATAGCAGGTGCCATAATTAATTTCACAACCTACCAATTAACACAAGATTACGCTGGTCCAATTACAGCCATTTGCATAGCCTTAATTTGTACATGGATACTGGCACAAAACAAAATGGGGTGGTCCGACTTTGGTTTGAGAAAAATGGAAAAACCCATTAGGTTGCTTTGGCAAGTACCCATGACTTTTGTTTTAACAATTTTGGCCGCTGCCGGCAGCTCTTATCTTTTTTCAATGGTTTTTGGAGATCCCATTCCAGATCAATCCCGCTTTGAAGGGATGGAGGGCAATCTACCCATGTTTATAAAATGGGTTCTAATTAGTTGGGTGGTTGGAGCATTCTTGGAAGAAATGATTTTTAGGGGGTTTGTACTAAATGTTGTTGAAGAACTAATGGAAAATTTCAAATACCCGACTACCGTTGCAGTTTTATCCCAAGGATTTCTTTTTGGACTGGTTCATTTTTACAACCGGGGAATTGTTGGGGCCTTGATTATTTTTAGTATCTCCTTAGTTCTCGGTTTTCTATACATTAAGTTTCGAAGAAACCTTTGGCCTCTCATTTTGGCACATGGAATTATGAATATGCTTTCCTTTATTGGGGAATATATGGGAAATTAGTTTTGTAAGCCTCATCCTTTTTGAAGCTCAGGCAGGGATATCAACCTTTTCTGTTTTTTAAAATCACCAAGGTCAAAATATAGATCAATACAATGGCAAAAGGAATGGCCACAAAGCGTAGTTCGGGAAATAAATACCAAAGCAAGACTACAACTATCGTCCGGCTTATGGCATGAAACACCCCCACCCAATGTTTTATTATCCAAGAAAAGGGCAGCCACATGGTTCCGGTTAAAATTCCGACTGTCATGGGCAATGAGGTATAGTCAATTATAAAGAAGGGAATGGCAATGGCATAGACCAAAACAGCCTGACCAACCGTAAAGAAAAAAAGTTTATCGAACTCATTCTTTGGTTTTTGCTTGTCCAAAAAATTCTCTCCCGTGAATTTTGAAAGGAACAAGGCTAGGTAAACTATGCTGCCTGTTCCAATGAACAGTACCCAAACTGTAATCCGTGCTGATAGAAACAGTCCGGCCACACCTACCAACAACCAAACTATTAATCCCGATAGTGGCGTGGCCAAAAATTTTCCCTTTGAGAATTCTTCTCGTTGTTCTTCTAAACTTCTTATTTTATTTTCCATGATATTGCTTGAGTCGATATTTTGATGGTGTGCTTAACAGCTTACGCCTTTCGCACAAATTCTGATTTAAGCCCCATAGCTCCAAAACCATCTATTTTGCAGTCAATGTTATGTTCTCCTTCTCTCAACCGAATATTTTTGACCTTGGTTCCTGCCTTCACCGGTTTTGGTGCTCCTTTAACTGGCAAATCCTTAATGACCACTACAACATCCCCGTCACTCAATCGATTACCATTGCAATCCTTTACAACCAAGCCTAGTTCTTCTTCCAACTCAGCAGGATTCCATTCATGTCTACATTCTGGACATACATATAAATGGTTGCCCATTGCATAACCATATGGCGATGCACAAACTGGGCAAGGTTTCATTTCTTCTGACATAAGCTTTTTTAAAACACAATCTGTTTACTCTGATCCCCGTTTCTTTTTGTTGTAATAATAGATTCCGTATGCAATGGCAACCAACGCCACAAATGGTAGATAGCTTCCAATCACCACTCCTATTTCATAGGAGCTGTCCGGTGCCTCTTGTATCTTTTTTTCAATATCTGGTTGTTGAAGTATTGCTAATAATCCCATAAAATCAAGTATTCATAAGTTCTTCTATCTCCTCTACCTCAATGGGAATGTTCCTCATCAGATTAACGGGTTCCCCGGTTTCTTGAATGACCACATCATCTTCAATACGGATTCCCATTCCCTCATCAGGAATATAAATTCCCGGTTCCACAGTGAAGACCATGTTGGGTTTCATTGGAGTCTTAAGTTCTCCATAATCATGGGTATCCAACCCTATGTGATGACTCGTCCCGTGCATAAAGTATTTCTTATAGGCCGGCCAATCCTTGTTTTCATTTTGCACATCGCCCTTGGTCAACAATCCCAACCCTAATAGCTCAGAAGTCATAATCTTGCCAACCTCCTTGTGGTATTCTGCCCAGATTGTTCCTGGCACCAACATTTTGGTCGCTTCATTCTTTACTCGAAGAACAGCATTGTAAACAGCTTTTTGTCTTTCGGTGAATTTTCCGTTGGCAGGGATGGTCCGTGTCATATCACTTGAGTAATTGGCATATTCCGCTCCAACATCCATCAAGATTAAATCTCCATCTTTCACCTGTTGGTTATTCTCTATATAGTGAAGTACGTTGGCATTGTTTCCAGACGCAATGATTGGAGTATAGGCAAACCCTTTAGATCGGTTCCTAATAAATTCATGAAGGTATTCCGCTTCCATCTCATACTCCCAAACTCCGGGTTTGGTAAACTCCAGGATTCTGCGAAATCCTTTATCCGTGATATCACAGGCCTGTTGCATCAACTCAAGTTCTTCAGGTTCCTTTACACCTCTTATTTGCTGTAATATAGGGTTGCTCTTTGCCCATTGGTGGGCCGGAAAATCTTGTTTGCACTTCAGGATAAAACGGTCCTCTCGGGTCTGGGTGCTTACAGCCTGACGATAATGTTCGTTAGTGTTGAAATAAATGGTTTCTGCCTCGGTCATTAAATCAAAAAACACTTTGTCAAAATCAGAAAGCCAATAAATGGTCTCTATTCCCGAAACAGAAGTTGCTTGTTCTTTGGTGAGTTTGGCCCCTTCCCAAACAGCAATATGTTCATTGGTCTCCCGCACGAACAAAATTTCTTTGTGCTTTGGATTCATGGCATCTGGAAAAAGCAACAAAATGGTTTCTTCCTGATCGGCCCCACTCAGATAAAAGATATCTCGATGTTGTTCAAAAGGCATGGTGCTATCCGCACTTACCGGATAAATATCGTTGGAATTGAATATCGCAATGCTTTTGGGCTTCATCTGTTCCGTAAATTTTTTACGGTTTTTGATAAAGAGCTGGTTATTGATTTGGTCGTACTTCATCGAAATTATATTTCCCCAAATGTAGGTATTTGGCCATCGCACTACAAACAAAAAACGGGTTTCAAGGGTTTCATTCTGACAAATTTTACAAAGTTTATTTAGGGTTTGCGCCAGTAATTACTTATTCATACCTTGACCAAGGAGAACCAAACTTTATCCTTGATGAAAAAAACCTTATTCTTTTGCTCGTTTTTAATCCTTCAAACCATTTTCGCCCAACATGCCCCAACAACCTCAGCGCAGGTTTTGGAAGGTTTAAAACAAAAGAAGGAGATGGCCGAAAATTCAGTGGTAAAAAACATTGTCTTGGAAAATATTGGCCCCTCCATAATGAGCGGTCGTGTTGTAGATCTGGATGTCAATCCAACTGACCCTACAGAGTTTTATGTGGCATACGCATCCGGGGGGTTATGGCACACCTCTAATAATGGTACATCGTTCACACCAATATTGGATAATTCCAACACCCAGAACATTGGGGATATAGCTGTGGACTGGTCCAACAATATCATTTGGGTAGGAACCGGGGAAAATAACTCTTCCCGTTCATCTTATGCTGGTATTGGAATCCTAAAATCCACTGACGGTGGAAAGACCTGGCAAAATATGGGACTGGAAGACTCTCACCATATTGGTCGTATATTAATCAATCCCAATAATCCCAACGAAGTTGTGGTTGGAGTGACCGGGCATCTCTATTCTCCAAATGAAGAAAGAGGTGTTTACAAGACCACAGATGGTGGTAACACCTGGCAAAAAACATTGTTTGTAAACGGCACCACCGGTATTATTGATATGGCTTCTGCACCAGACAACTTTAACATTCAGTATGCGGCAGCCTGGGAAAAGGACAGAAAAGCCTGGAACTTTTCTGGCAATGGTCCTGCTTCTAGCATATACAAAAGTGTGGATGGTGGTAGCAGCTGGACTTTAGTGACCACCCCACAAAGTGGATTCCCCACAGGCAATGGTGTGGGCAGAATAGGATTGGCTGTTTTTGATGACAACACGGTTTACGCCATCCATGACAGTCAGTTTAGGAGAGAAAAGAAGCAAGAAGTAAAAAAGGACAAGCTTACCAAAGACGATTTTAAGACCATGGACCAAGCTTCTTTTTTGGCTTTGGACAACAAAAAATTGAACGACTATCTTAAAACAAATGGATTCCAGGAGAAGTACCGCGCAGAAAATGTAAAAAACATGGTTAGGGATGGAGCTGTAAAACCCATTGACCTAGCAAAATATCTTGAGAATGCCAACTCCCTTTTATTTGACACCCCAGTAGTCGGTGCCGAGGTCTACCGAAGCGATGATGCGGGAACCACTTGGAAGAAAATGAACGCAAAGTACATTGATGATCTATTTTATAGCTATGGTTACTATTTTGCTCAGATTAGGGTAGATCCTTCCGATAAGGAAAAAATCTACATTGCCGGAGTACCTTTATTGGCCTCTTCGGATGGCGGAAAAACATTTTCAAGCATTGGCAAGGAGAATGTACATGCAGACCATCATGCGCTCTGGATAAATCCTAAACGACCCGGGCATCTTATTAATGGAAATGACGGCGGAATCAACATTACGTACGATGATGGCAAGCATTGGACCAAGAATAACTCCACAAAAGTTGGGCAGTTTTATGCCATCAATGTGGATAATGAAGAGCCCTATAATGTTTATGGAGGCCTTCAGGATAATGGTGTTTGGAAAGGGGCTCACAACAACGTAGAAAACAGTCAGTGGCTTCAAACGGGGAAAAATCCATGGCAACGTATCATGGGAGGTGATGGGATGCAGGTTCAGATAGACAACAGAAATTCCAACACGGTCTATACTGGATTTCAGTTTGGCAACTATTACAAGTTGGATTTAAGCAAAGGTAAATCCACCGCCATTCAACCAAAACATAAACTTGGTGAATCTCCATATCGATTCAATTGGCAGACACCTATCCTGTTGTCCAAACATAATCAGGACATTCTTTATCTGGGGAGCAACAAACTACATCGTTCTCTAAATCAAGGGGAAGATTGGGAAGCCATCTCAGGAGACCTAACCAAAGGAGGGAAGCAGGGTAACGTTGCTTACGGCACCCTTACTACAATTTCGGAATCGCCATTCAAATTTGGATTACTTTACGTTGGAAGTGATGATGGTTTGGTTCATGTTTCCCATAACGGAGGTGGAAGTTGGGAAAATATATCGGCCTCTTTTCCCAAAGATTTATGGGTAAGTGAAGTAGCCGCATCCCAACACAAAAAGGAACGGGTATATGTTGCTCTCAATGGATATCGTTGGGACGACTTTACGCCATATTTATTTATGAGTGAAGATTATGGTAAAAACTGGAAGAGCATTTCTAACAACATCCCCGACTCTCCCATAAACGCTTTTGTAGAAGACCCAAAAAATCAAAACCTTCTTTTTGTTGGCACCGATAACGGGCTATATGTGAGTTTTGATCGTGGGGAAACCTGGGAGCTTTTCCAAAATGGAATGCCCAATGTTGCGGTACACGATCTTGTGGTTCAGCCCCAAGCCAAAGACCTGTTGGTAGGCACCCATGGGCGAAGCATCTATAAAGCCGACATCTCAATTCTGCAACAAATGACCACAGATGTATTCTCCAAAAACCTTGTTGCTTTTGATGTCGACAATATTAAACACTCGCCCAAATGGGGAAACAGCAGTTATACCTGGGACAAACCACAAACTCCAGGTCTGGACGTCCACTTTTTTAGTAGCACCCAAGGCAGCTATACAGCCAAAGTGACCACAGCCAACGGCACTGAGGTAAGCTCCACCGTTATTGATGCCCAAAAGGGCCTTAACATCCTATCCTATGATGTGGCCTTTTCCAAAAAAGGAAAGAGCAATTTTCTTAAAAAGAACAAGATGAAACTGACGGAGGCACAAGACGGAAAGACCTATCTACCCAAAGGGAGTTATGTGGTGGAGATATCAGGAAACGGAAATACCGCTAGTGTACAATTTAAGATTGAATAACCTTAAAAATAACAGACCAAATGCCAGCGCCAGAAGATAAAAAGACATTCTTAGAAAGATTAAAGGAGGGGTACGAAGCTGCCAAGAAGCCCATAGCATATATCATTATGTTCGTAGCCCTACTGTTGGAGTCGATTCCTACGGAATTCATGCCTGCCAGTATCCAACAGACCACATATACTGTGATGATTTTGGTTTTGGCGCTTATTCTTATGGAAATGCTCTTTACCGTCTACGAAAAAGCAATTGAAGAAAAAGCCACACTCAATATTATTGAGGCCGGAGATTTGTACAATTCCATCTTGGCTATTGTTTTGAACGAAAAGAACGTTTCCATCAAATATATTGGGGTGGCTGGAAGAATTGGTTGGACCAACGTTCTTGCCAAACTACTCAACGAGAATGATGCAGATTCCATGGTGGCCAATAGGACCAAGTTCAAGGTGCAAGTAGCACTACTGGATCCAAAAGTCCAAAACCAGAACAGCGATTTTAAACGATTTGGAACGGTTGGGGACATTTCGGAACAAATTGAAAATGCAGCTTTGCACATTCCAGAGTTTTCTGTTGCCGGTTCTGAACTCCAACTCTACCACTATGACCATATGCCCAACATGTTGGGATTTCTGGTCAACGACAACTATTTGTTCGTGACCTACTCTTTTTGGGAGACCCTTCATGGGAAAATGACCTTAAGAGCCGGTGGCACGGATTATTTTGTTTATGATAAAAATGACGATTTTGGCGGTCAGGAAGTAATACGAAGGTTCAACGGTTGGTTCAACTATATCTCTGATCCTGAAAACGCCATAATTGAAAATTCCTAGCCCTTGCAACTTTCTTTAAGCATCCCAGCCCTCTTGTTTCCGGCCATATCACTCACCATGTTGGCCTACAATGCACGGTACTTGGCCATCGCTGCCCTCATCAGGCAACTTCACAAGCAATTTGAAGAAACTTCTGCCCAACCCTTGAAACAACAAATCAATCAACTTAGAAAACGGTTGGGAATCATTAAAAATATGCAGGCCACTGCAATCATCAGTTTTTTATTGGCCGCAGTTACCATGTTCTTGATCTATGTGGAAGTAAATGTTTGGGCCAATATAGTATTTGGCATAAGCCTGGTGTTCTTGGTGATCTCCTTAATTCTCTCACTTTTAGAGGTTCAACTTTCCACAAAAGCCCTCGGAATCCAACTGAAAAACATGGAAAACTGACGTTAAAATTGCCCTGTAGTCATAATTTCCTACAATCCAAACAACTTAATATTAGTATTTTTACATCCCTCCAATTTTAAATAGGGGATATTTTGTTTTTGGCATGCAACGGGTAAAGGACATAGACTTTTTTAAGAACATAAAGGAGATTCGGGAATGCGAATTTGGCATTTTCTACTTCTTTGATGGGTTGGTCATTTCTGAAATTGGCGAAGGAGTGGTCTTCAACTGGGGCATGGCCAAAAAAATTATTGATATTGCCTATGAAGTAATTGGTAGGGATACGCCTATTGCCTATATTTCAAATAGAGTGAATAATTACTCCGTCGTCCCCATTGATTGGCTAAAGTTTTATAAGAATAGGCACCAGTTGGAATTTTACTCTGTTGTAGCCCATAGCAAAAGTGGTTTTTCCAGTATTGTTTTGGAGCGAATGTTCTTCCGAAACAACATTAGGCAATTCTCCAATTTGGAAGAGGCCGTTACATGGAGCTTGGAAAAAATCAGCGATAAAAAAGCTAGCCTAGCGGCCCAAGTGGAATAATGCATCACCCTGATTGACCACCGCTTGGTGATTGATGCAGAACACATAACCATCAAACGGAGCCTTTATCTTTTTGTTTTTCTTGGCATACGTATCGGCAATAAGCCCCAAGATTTTGCCTTTTACCACTTTTTCTCCATTATTGATCTGCGGAATGAACATTCCCGCTTTGGGAGCTCTCACCCATCTGGCGTATTCCAAATGGATTGGTTTTTTGGGTTTTAAAAATTGGCTGTTTGGAAGCATTCCCAGTGACACCAAAATATTTTGAATGCCACTCATCCCTTTTTCAATGGCTTTTTCATTAAAGCGCATGCTCTCTCCTGCTTCGTACACCACGGTGTGGATCCCCATCTTAAAGGTAGTCTTCCTGAAGGAGCCAGATATCAGCCTGGATGCAAAATGGAATGGCGCACCAAAGGCCTCTGCCAATTCTTTGCTTTTGGGGTCATCTGCAGTATACCTGACCTGAGGATGGTTATGCCTCTGACCACCTCCGGTATGAAGATCAATACCAATATCTACCTGTGGCAGTACCTGAGAAGTATAGGTATGTGCGATTCTACTGGCCAACGAACCTGTTTTTCTACCTGGGAAACTTCGGTTTACATCTTTGCCATCCGGGACATCTCTTGAAAAATGGATAAATCCAAAAATATTGAGAATCGGAACTACTATAACCGCTCCTTTTTTAATGTTGAAGAGATTTTCCTGTAACATTCTTCGCAAGGTCTCCACTCCATTTATTTCATCACCGTGCAATCCCGCTTGTACCAAAACTGTTGGGCCCGGTTTTTTTCCATTGAACACATGAACCGGAATATCAATCAAAGTCCCCGTAGGAATCCGGGCAATATTGATTTGCACCATTTTTTGTTCCCCTGGGGCAATGGCCTCTCCACTAATATAAATGGTCTTATTTTCTTCTTCGGTACGCATTTCGTTCAACAAACTTAATAATGTGCTTGGCTACATTAACATTGGTCGCGGCCTCTATCCCCTTTAATCCGGGAGAGGCATTCACTTCCAGCAGAACGGGTCCCTTTTTGGACCGCATCAGGTCTACTCCCGCTACTCCCAGGCCTAAATATTTTGTGGCGTTCAAAGCTATGTACTGTTCCTTGGCCGTGGGCTTTATGGCTTCGGTTTGCGCTCCTCGATGCACATTGGACCTAAAGTCGTCCAGGTCACTGGTCCTTTTCATACTGGCCACTACTTTGTTCCCAACAACTATAATCCGAATGTCCTCTCCATGTGCCTCCTCTATATATCGCTGTAAAAGAATGCTGGTATCCATTTTGTAGAAGGTATCAATGATGGATTTAGCAGATTTTCTGCTTTCCGCCAAAATAACCCCTTGGCCGTGCGTACCTTCTTGCAATTTGATGATGACCGGCGGCCCTCCCAAAAGATTGATTTGCTCTTCAATATTATCTGGATTTATCGAAAAAACAGTTTCGGGAATAGGAATGCCTTTTCTGGCCATTATCTGAAGGGTCCGCACTTTGTTTCTTGCCCTGGTTATTCCCAATGATCGTGCGGTGCTGAAAACATTGTTCATTTCAAACTGCTTTACAATGGCAGCACCATGACGGGTTACTTTGGTACCTATCCTCGGGATAATTGCATCAAATTCATCCGTGACATTTTCCTCTCCCAAATAGATTTGGGGTTTATCTTCACCAAGCTTCACTGAGCACCTGGTATGATCAATGAGCTCCACATAGTGTCCAGCATTTTGTGCCTCCTCAACAATTCTTCGTGTAGAATGTACCGCAAGACTAACCGATAAAATTGCAATGTCCATACCTGACAGGGACCGATTAAGATTTACTCCGTAATATCGGATAAAAATTGGGATTTAAGAGGTTGGCTTATGTCAATATTGCAATATCTTTTTTGAGAAGCTCTATTTTATCCCACTTCAGGCACATGGATTACAACCAAAGTGCCCCTTGATTGTCCACTCTTTTTTTCGGTCAAATCCCGAATCTCATAAGAGTGGGGTTTTCCAAGTTTTTTGGTGAAGAGATCCAGTCTGTCCTTGGTCAATACCAACCCAAGAGATTCCTTTTTGAATACATTCTTGGTATTTTTTAGTTTGGATGCCTCCCTTCCAATTCCATTGTCCTTAATTTGGATTTCAATGGTTTTGGGGCCATTGCCCCGAGTGACATTGATTGTTAAGAGCTTCTCCCCTTCCTTGGTCAACAACCCGTGCCAAATGGCGTTTTCCACAAACGGCTGTAAAAACAATGGCGGGACCATAATCTTTTCCGTGTCCACGTCATTATCCACATTAATCAAAAATTGAATGTCATTTTTGAATCGATTGCTTTCAATCTCAACATAAACCTCCAGAATTTTTAATTCTTCAGCCAAAGTAATCTGTTCTTTCCTGCTGCTTTCCAAGATGTTTCTGATCAGTTTGGAAAATTTGGTCAGAAAATAAATAGCCTTCTCCCTTTCGTTCTCAATAAAATAGGATTTAATGGAATTCATTGCGTTGAAAATGAAATGCGGACTCATTTGACTTCGAAGGGCGTCCAAACGTAATTGGGAGAATTTATTTTCAAAGGCAATGGTCAGTTTTTCGGTTCTTTCCCGGTTAGCCTCCTCGGTGAGCTCCACAACGCTGGTCTTGGTCTGGGCCAACTCCTCGGAGAGTGTTCTGTTTATACTGTCCTTTATGATTTGATTCTCCTCAAGCTGTGAAATGTATTTTTTCTGGATTTCGGTATTCTCATCATAGACCAGTTTTTGCTCCAACCCAATGGCCAGTGCAAACAACAGGCTCTCAATCAAGATTCCAATATAAAGTATGTAGAGGTAATCGTCATTTACTCGAATGTTCTTTATGGTTGAAACAAAAATCAACAAGTAGGTAACCCCAAGCACAAGCATGCCAGTGAATATGTACTTCTTAATGACCATTTTTTGCTTGTAGACCAGAAAAAACACCCAGAAAAAAACAACATAGCCCGTAGGGATGTATACAAAACCATGAAAGTAATCAATGAGATAAGACCTTGGCGAAGCCACCTGTACCGCCCATAGTATCAGATAAATAATTGATGTGATGACATAGTAATGGTTTATTATTTTTATTGATTTGGGATGTTTCTTGCCCAACTTCATGATGTTGATAATGAAGTAGGTGAACAGCAAGGTTCCCAACAGTTGTGAAGGATAGTGGATAAAACGGATGAATGCCCTTCCTGCAGTAGATTCAAAAAAACCAGAAAAGAAAACGCCCTTTATAAAACGTAATAGGCCCAATCCCACTACGAAAGTGTACAGGCTGTAAAGCAAGAAAAACAGTTTCTTGTGCTGAAAGTATTGTATCAAAAAAAAGATAAAAAGGTAAAAAAGGACCACGACCACCAAGAACCCCAATCCATTTTCACTACTGTTCTCCAAAAACCGGAGCACTGACCCGCTAGCCTCCATACCTTTCTAGCACTGGGCCATTTTCTTTAGAAAAGCATCTTTTTTTACTCGGGAAACTGATATCCGTTTTTGGTTGGACAAAACCACATATCCCTCGGACTTGATATACTCCGTTACTTTTAGGGTGTTGATGACAAAGGAATTGTGAACCCTGAAAAAAATGGATTCTGGCAATAATCCTTCTATCTCCTTTAATTTTTTGGAAACGCAAAAGCTCTTGCCAGACTCCAAAAAAATGTTG
The DNA here is from genome assembly GCF_003382275.1 of Flagellimonas nanhaiensis. Taxonomy (GTDB): domain Bacteria; phylum Bacteroidota; class Bacteroidia; order Flavobacteriales; family Flavobacteriaceae; genus Flagellimonas; species Flagellimonas nanhaiensis. Next base: position 803,826 of record NZ_QTJX01000002.1, on the reverse strand, counting down.
GTATAATTCCCATCCGATTCACAATGGATAATATCCTCTACCCGGGCAAAAAGTATTTTGCCGTTAACAGGAAACTGCACCATTTGTTTGGTACTGGCCTTGGTCAGTGCATTTAAGGTTTCTTGAAACTGTTCTTGAAAGCTGTTGGAAAGACTAAGTCTTTTCAGTTTTTCAATTATGGTTCTGATGTCCTCCTCATCCACAGGTTTCAGGACATAGTCCAATGCGTTTTCCTTGATTGCCTGTATGGCGTATTGATCATAGGCCGTGGTGACGACAATGGCGAAGTTGCGATACGAGAGGTTCCCAAGTAATGTGAACCCATTCATCTCAGGCATTTCAACATCCAAAAAAACACAATCCGGTTTTAAGTAGTTGATTCCGGATATGGCCTCAGTAGCCGAAGTAAATGTTTCTATGATCTTAATCTCTTCCGGAAATTTCTGAAGCTCCCAGGACAAGCTGTTTATAGCTGCAGATTCGTCATCTACTATGATCGCTTTTATCATGAGGTTGATCTTTAGAACAAATTACATCCTTGTTAAAGAGGGAATGTCCAATTTGTTATGGACTGATCAATTTAGTGTATAAACCGCTGTTTTGATGTATAGCATGCAAAAATTCCTTTTTACCTGAAAAAAAACAGTTCACACACTAAAAGTGTAGAGCAACAAAATAGTTTAACCGTGTCATACCTATACATTCATCTCAACTCCAGCCCGGTCTTAGTTTTGGGGCTATAAATTTAAACCTCATTACGTTATGCAGACAAAAACAAAGCTTATTTACACATTGGCCATCTTGTTCATTGGCTCATTAATAGCCTCCTGTTCAGCAGAGGATGGTGAAACAGGACCCGCTGGTCCTCAAGGGCCACAAGGCGAGCAAGGCCCAGCTGGGGCAAACGGTGCTGATGGTGCCCAGGGAGAACAAGGAGAGCAGGGAGATCCTGGAACAGCCAATGTGATGTATTCAGATTGGATAGATACGGAATTGGGAAACAACATAGTTGGTGCATCTGCCTCTTTTGTGATTGACGCTCCCGACATAGACGAAGACATGTTGGACTTCGGGACTATTCTGGTTTACGCCAGACGAACAGATGTATCCTTAGGCAGTTTGGTATATCCCCTTCCTGTAGTATTCGGAGCAGCCAGACAACAATCGTACTATTTTAGAGCTCAGGATGGAGAAATTCGAATTTCGGTCGCTACCAATGAAGAAGGCGAGTCCGCAGGTGATGGTTCTTTCTTGGAGCAATATCGATATGTTCTCATTCCTGGTGGAACTCCTGTAACCTCAGGACCTCCTGGAGGCTTGGGCAGCAAAGCTGTAGATTATTCAAAAATGACCTATGAGCAAGTTGCCAAACACTTCAATTTCGAAGAATAATTGAACCCATTAGTTCCCGGTCAAATGGCTGGGAACTACTTTTTGTCGTCTTTCGATTTCTTTTAAGTCATCCCTATGCAACATTAAATAAGCGGATGACTGCAATACAATTCAATACCTATTTTTTAATCCCATTTTACCATGAAGATCATTCCAATCATATCACTATTCCTTGCTTGTTGTTTACATGCTCAAGAACCATTGACCATTAAGGTTTTGGGTAGGGCCATGCACATAGATAGCACTCCGGATTTCTATGGTTCGGTTACAGTGAGCGGAACCTATTCCAGTTACCCAGAAGATGCCATGACACTGGATCAGATGAAGGGCAAATACAATAATGCTCTCCAAAAGAACAACTTATCTCTTGACATGCTTACGGAAAACCAGACGGCCTATATTATCCTTGGCCATGAAAAGGAAGGTACTATATACGAGTACAGATCATCCTCTTTTGAAGAATTTAGTCGGTTTTTGAACACAAAATCTAGGGGAGTGCAACGGCTCACCTATGGGGCAACTGTTGTAATAGAGGAGAACGAGGCACAAAACTTGATGCAGGACGCACTCCAAAATGCAAGGAGCAAGGCCATGGTAATAGCGAAGATTCAAGGAAAAAATCACCTTGAAATTGTTCAGGTTACAGATAATAATCAAATAAACATTCCACAACAGGTCAGTGTTTATTATGACCAACCCTTGGGTGCCATTCGATATGACATTGAAGTCATTTTTACATTGAAGTAAAAGAAAAATCTATCCGTAGAAATCATGAAAATTTTGAAGTTCTTATTCCTTTGCGCTGCCCTTACAATCATAGTGCAATGTTCCAAGAATAACGATGGCGGTAACAGCACGGTCCCAGAAATGGAACGAGGCTTTTTTCCAAAGACTATTTCGTTGCAGCACGACACTGGAGAAACTATAGAGTATGAACTCTCCTATGATTTGAACAACAATATATCCTTTATCGACCAACAGCGAAACTCCAATGGTGATGTGTCCCACATGCAATCGGAATTTCATTATAGCCCCGAAGGGCAATTGATGCAAGTGCTCACGGAAGATGTATTGAACGGAATCGGTTATGACATTTTCTTCACCTATGGAGGCAACAATATCATAACCGGAATAGATATGGAAATAAATGCCACAGCGCATGAAACCACGGTTTTTTACAATGAAGATCAATTGATATATGGTGTGAATGGCGATTTGGGCAACCTGCCCACTTCGTGCCGTTTTGATGCAGAAAACAACCTAACAGAGATGTACATAGGAATTAACCACATACAATTGGAAACCTCAGAAAACAGTAGGGGTATCTTTGCAGATATGGCACTTCAACCCGCCTTGTCCCTGTGGAATGGCTTGTTCTTTTTCTATACTCCTTACGAATTGTATTTTTTCAATCAAAACGACCTTGAAGCAGTCCAAATAGGGGATTATAATTATCAATATCAAAACAAGATCCGGGATGGGGAGGGCAATCTTCTGTCCTTTGATTTTAGATCTACCGGATTAAGTGGAACTAACATAAAATACGCCATCAGTTATGAAAAAAGATCACTCTAGAACTATACTATGCCTTTTTGGACTTCTATTTCTTTTGGGTACAGCCTGCTCCAAGGATGCAAATGACCCACCGGTAACCTTCGCTTATGCCTCGGACGTTTTTGAGGTGGAATTCAGGTCTACGGTTACATTACAAGCCCCGACCATGGAGTGGCCAGGGGATAAAGGCACCTTTTCCCTGAAAGAAGACTTGGAAGGACTTAGCATAAATCAAAATACCGGAGCCATAGAAATAGAAAGGCACTTGCCCCTAGGCACCCATGAAATTGTAGTCAATGCCATCAGCGGTGAAAAAAGCTGGGAAACCAGTCTTGAACTGAACAATGTCCTTAAGGATTCCTTCTGGTCGGGTGGACATAACAATGATCCCATGTCTGATGAAATCGATTACGATAGACAGTTTTGGTTATTTGAAGACGGGACCTTGGAGGTAGAAATTATAGGGGTGGCCGGTTCCAAAGGAGTTGGGGTTTGGTCTCTTGATGGAAATACCTTCAGCATGCATTATTGTACCTATTGCGAGGATGCAAACCCCCAGGATATACCCAATACCGATGAACATTCCTACTATGAAGGGACTTTGACCAATGAACCGATCATTGCTTCCATAAGTGGTCAATGGTATGTTATTCGGTTTGATCCCGACTCTTCTCAATTGCGCGGTAATTTCCATTTGCAGTGGGATTGACCACCCTTTAAAACTCCTTGATCATAACCCTTCTAAATAAGAGCCTTTCCCTTATTTAAAGTTTGTTAAAAACTTGTCTGTGCTGTAAATTTGCTGATAAAACCAGCACTGATGAGTGGATTAATAAAATCTTCAATTGCCCGAAAAGTTGTCATGGCACTTTCGGGTCTTTTTTTGGTCATTTTTTTGGTACTTCACGTAACAATTAATCTTGCGTCCGTATTTTCACCGGACTTCTTTAACGAAGCTTCCCATTTTATGGGGTACAACCCAATTGTTCAGTTTCTTATGCAACCTATTCTGGTTGCAGGCGTAATTGTACACTTTGTTATGGGATTTGTTCTTGAGATTCAGAACAAAAATGCAAGAGGAATGGCCTATGTAAAATACAAGGGGAGTGAAAATGCCTCTTGGGTATCACGAAACATGATTTATTCCGGTTTGGTGATTTTGGCATTTCTATTCCTTCATTTCTATGATTTTTGGATTCATGAAATGGCCTACAAATATGTAGAGGTCAAACCAGAAGACCCTACGAGGTACTACGCTGAAACAGTTGAAAAATTTGAGCCTTTCTGGAGAACCATACTCTATGTGATAGCATTTGTATTGCTTAGCCTTCACCTATGGCACGGCTTTGCATCCTCCCTTCAGTCTATGGGAGTGAACAACAAATACACGGAAGGTTTCAAGAAATTCGCAAAAATATTTGCAGTGGTCGTTCCTTTGGCCTTTGTATTCATCGCAATATATCATCACCTTAACCCAATAACACATTAATTATGGCAGTATTGGACTCTAAAATTCCATCGGGGCCACTGGCCGATAAATGGACTAAACATAAAAATGACATTAACCTGGTTAACCCTGCCAACAAAAGAAACATAGATATCATTGTTGTTGGAACTGGATTGGCGGGAGGTGCTGCTGCAGCAACCTTGGCCGAACTTGGGTATAATGTAAAGACTTTCTGCTACCAAGATTCCCCACGTAGAGCGCACTCCATTGCAGCTCAAGGTGGAATCAATGCTTCAAAAAACTATCAAGGTGATGGAGATAGTGATTATCGTCTTTTTTACGATACAATTAAGGGGGGTGATTATCGCTCAAGAGAAGCCAATGTGTATCGTTTGGCTGAAGTTTCAGGAAATATTATAGATCAATGTGTGGCCCAAGGTGTTCCTTTCGCAAGGGAATATGGTGGTCTTTTGGATAACCGTTCCTTCGGAGGTGTATTGGTTTCCAGAACGTTCTATGCAAAAGGTCAGACAGGGCAACAACTTTTGTTGGGCGCCTATTCTGCTATGAACAGGCAAATCAATCGTGGTAAGATTCAGGCCTTTAACCGTCATGAAATGCTGGATATTGTTTTGGTAGATGGAAAAGCCAGGGGAATTATAGCCCGCGATTTGGTCTCTGGTGAAATTCAAAGACATGCTGCCCATGCCGTGGTTTTGGCCACTGGTGGTTATGGTAATGTGTTTTTCCTTTCCACGAATGCCATGGGAAGTAATGTAACGGCTGCCTGGAAAGCGCACAAAAGAGGGGCCTTTTTTGCAAATCCCTGTTTTACACAGATCCACCCAACCTGCATTCCAGTATCTGGAGAGCACCAATCCAAACTGACCTTGATGTCGGAATCCTTGAGGAATGATGGACGTATTTGGGTGCCGAAGAGAAAAGAAGATGCTGTGGCCATTAGAGAAGGAAAATTGAAGCCTACGCAACTTTCAGAAGAAGAACGCGATTATTATCTAGAAAGAAGATATCCTGCCTTTGGTAACCTTGTGCCTCGTGATGTGGCATCAAGGGCTGCGAAAGAACGTTGCGATGCCGGCTTTGGTGTAAACAAGACCGGAGAAGCCGTATTCTTGGATTTTGCTGCAGCCATCCATCGCTATGGAAAGGAGAAGGCCATGACCTCAGGAATTAAAAATCCCGATGAGTCTACAATCATCAAATTAGGTGAAGAGGTCATTGAGGCCAAATATGGTAACCTTTTCCAGATGTATGAAAAAATCGTGGATGAGAATCCGTATAAAACCCCAATGATGATCTATCCAGCGGTACACTATACCATGGGAGGTCTTTGGGTAGATTATAACCTTCAGACCACCATTCCAGGCTGCTATTGTGCCGGGGAAGCCAACTTTAGTGATCACGGCGCCAACCGTTTAGGAGCCTCCGCTCTTATGCAGGGACTTGCCGATGGCTATTTTGTGCTTCCTTATACCATCGGGGATTATCTTGCCGATGATATCCGAACAGGACCAATATCAACAGAGGCGGAAGAGTTTGAAGCCGTTGAGAAAGAAGTTAGGGAGAAATTGGAAAAATTGATGTCCGGCTCCGGAATCCACTCTGTGGATCATTACCACAAAAAATTGGGTAAGATCATGTGGAACAAATGTGGTATGGCCAGAAACGCCAAGGATCTTGAAGAAGCCATCAAGGAGATTGCCGAGCTTCGTAAAGATTTCTGGGAAAACGTAAAAATTCCAGGCACAATGGATTCCAAGAACCAAGAATTGGAAAAGGCCGCTAGGGTTGCTGATTTCCTAGAATTGGGTGAGCTGTTTGCTAAAGATGCCCTCCTTAGAAATGAGTCTTGTGGAGGTCACTTCCGGGAAGAATATCAAACTAAAGAAGGTGAAGCCCTTCGGGATGATGAAAACTTCAAGTTTGTTTCCGCTTGGGAATATATGGGAGAACCAAAAGATGCCAAACTCCACAAAGAGGATTTGGTTTATGAAAACATCGAATTGAAGACACGATCCTACAAATAGAAAGCTATGAAATTATATCTAAAAATATGGCGTCAAAAAGACGCACAGTCCAAAGGTAAAATGGTAGACTATACCCTTGATGGGGTTGAAGGAGACATGTCTTTCTTGGAAATGTTGGATATCCTTAATGAAGAATTGGTGTCCAAAGGAGAGGAACCTGTTGAGTTTGACCATGATTGTAGAGAAGGTATATGCGGAACCTGCTCATTGCAAATCAATGGAGAACCACATGGCCCGGATAGATTGATCACCACTTGCCAATTGCACATGCGAAAGTTCAATGATGGTGATACGATTGTAATTGAGCCCTTCAGGGCCAAAGCATTTCCTGTAATCAAGGATTTGATCGTGGACCGAAGCTCTTTTGACAGAATTCAGCAAGCTGGAGGTTTTATTTCTGTAAACACCTCTGGTAATACCATAGATGCCAATGCCATTCCTATTAGCAAACATGCTGCGGACGAAGCCATGGATGCCGCCGCTTGTATTGGTTGTGGTGCATGCGTTGCAGCCTGTAAAAATGCAAGTGCAATGTTATTTACCTCAGCAAAAGTTTCACAGTTCGCGTTGCTACCTCAAGGTAGGGTTGAAGCAGCGGACCGTGTTCAGAACATGGTTAGGCAAATGGATTTGGAAGGTTTTGGAAACTGTACCAATACCGGTGCTTGCGAAGTGGAATGCCCAAAGGGTATTTCCCTTACCAATATTGCACGGATGAACAGAGAATACCTTTCTGCCAGTATCAAAGGCTAATTGTCCTACACATTATATCGAAAAACCTGCCAATACCCCGGCAGGTTTTTTTATTTTTATCTAAATCCTCCGCTTATGAAAAACCTTCTTATACCACCCCTATTTTTTCTATTCACTATTTGCTTACACTCCCAACTCGACGCTAATTCTGTTTTTACCCTACCAACTGCAACATTGGCACAGATAACCGCCATAACCGATGCTCAGCAAGGAGCTTTGGCCTATGCAACGGATACACAGAATGTTTACCGATTTAACGGAAGCAACTGGAGCGAAATTGCAGCATCAAACACGCCTAATGTATACTTTGGTGCCTTTATTATCTCTTCAACAGGAAACCAAACCATCAACGGATTACCTTTTCAACCTTCGCAGATCAGTTTTGTAGCCCATGCCAATGTGGAGTCATACAATCTGAACTCTGACAATGGCGTTGGAAACAATAACAGGTTCCTCCCCAACTCTTTTGGAACGGCTAATGGTTTTGCCCGCGATGATAGCGGTTCGGTGGTTCAACAAAGTATTTATATTGGAGGTTCTGGAAATTCCATTAATGATATTTCCCGATACGCATCCAGTTCACATTGCGTAGGTATCCGGTACGGTAACCAAAATGGTGATTCATTGGGTTTGACCACGGCCAGCGTTACCACTTTTAATTCGGATGGTTTTACTATCAATGTTGACAACCATTCGGACGATTTGGTGGTCCTGTACCAGGCATATGACTAGCGAAAAAGACAAATATTATCCCCAGGAGCGTATCAAAGTGCCAAGATTTAATGAGGAATCAGGCTTTTACACTACGCCTGAGCGTTCCAAAATCATGGGGAAGATTCAGGGAAAGAACACCAAACCAGAACTGGCTTTTAGAAAGGCGTTGTGGCAGGCAGGGTACCGATACCGCATCGATTATAAAAAACTGATAGGAAAGCCGGATATCGCGCTAAAAAAGTACAGAACAGTCATCTTTATTGATGGCGAATTCTGGCATGGTCACAATTGGGAGGAACGAAAGCATAAAATAAAGACCAACCGCGAATTTTGGATTCCAAAAATTGAACGAAACATTCAGCGTGATCAAGAAGTTAATCTTGGTTTGAAGGACTTAGGGTATACAGTTTTTAGGTTTTGGGAAGGTGAGGTAAAAAAGAACCTTGATTCTTGCCTTCAACAAGTGTTGGACCACCTGGAAAGGGTCAAAGTTGCTTTTTCAGAACTTTAAAGACCTGAAGAATTTCATCTAAAGGAAGGTCGAAATCTTGATATTCCGGGGATTTGTTCAAATTATGACATCGCACCGACTTCTTCTGGTCGTCATATCCAGAAATCTGTTTGCAAATAATCCTGTCCTTACATACCAACACATAGGGTTTGTTCAAAAGTTCCATACTGGTGTTAGAAAATTGGTCTTTCTCCAAACCAATTCCCAAAACAATGGTCTTATTGGGTATGGCCTTGATTGTTTGATCGTTCATAGAGTCTCCCGAAACTTCAAAGGCCATGCAAGGTGCTTCTTCCAAGGAATCTATAACAAACCCCGTTTTAAAGGGAATCTTTTTATTGGTCAGATCAATATTCCTTATGTACTCCGTGTAATGTTCCGTAAGCACCAGGGGCGTCATAATTAAATACTTACCATGCTGTAGCGGATAAAAGATGCTACCATGTTTGGCAAAAGGCTGTTTTCTTATGTAACTCTCTTCAAAGTCATTTACCTCATAGAGGTAAAGCTCGGCTATGGTCATCTCAAAATAGTCAGCAATCTTAGTGAGATTTTTGATTGGAATATTGGCATTCTTCTTTTCATACAGCTGTATGGTTCGAAGGCTTACCCCAATTTCTTTTGCCAAATCTGTTTGACTGATATTTTTTTTACGCCTTAATTGCTTAAGTATGTACATAAAATTACTATATTGTGTAATATTATTACACATTTAATGCTTTTCGCAGCAGTCCACCACATTTCTGTAATTGGATTACAAGCCAAATATAGAAAAATGGACCAGACCCCAATAAACATTAGTTAACCTTCAAACATTTGAAATGGGTACAATTAAAAACCTTGGTCCAGTTTTAAAGCCGGAAGACATATTCCAAGAGGACGATTACGGAAAGCCAATCAGTGAAAAGCTTTCTGAAGCTCTAAGACGAAACGTCAACAAAAATGACTACGCCAATATTGCCATCAGGAGCAACGTGAGTTTCTCCACAATACGTGATGTGGTCTATAGAACCAACAGCCTGACAAAGGTGAACGCAAATGCCATTCTATTGCTGATACATGCTGCTTACGAAAACTCTATTGCTTATCGGCTCAGGGCAGAAGGAGACATGTTATATTTAAATGGACTACTGAAGTTCTAAACGTAGTAACCAGTCGGTTTGTTCATCCTCTCCAATAAAGTATGGGTGTTCCCCAAATTTTTTGAACCCCTGTCTTTGGTAGAACCTAATGGCTCCCGGGTTATGCTCCCATACCCCCAACCAAACACAGGCCTTGTTTAATTCTTTGGCCAAAGCCAATACTTTTTGAAGCATTTGATGACCAATACTTTTTCCTTGATTTCCTGGAACAACATAGATGCGCTCTAATTCAACTGAAGAATCATCATTTATTTCGGTCTGGGCAGCGCCCAGATTCAATTTGAAGTAGCCTACCAGTTCCTCTTTGTCAAATACAAAATAAAAAAGACTCCCGGGATTGTTCAGCTCCGCCTCCAACGCTGTCTTGCTGAACGCTTTCTCAATATAATCCCTGAAATCATTTGGATCATTGTCCTTTTCAAATGCCGCTACAAAGGTCTCCTTGGCAATTTTTACCAGGGCTTCCAAATCAGAGTCTTTGCAACGTTTAAAGGATACGGATGTCATTAGTTGTTCGGAATATCACAAAAAAAAGAGCCTTACAATTCTGTAGGCCCTAAATTTTTTTGATAGTGTTTGGTTTGCTAAAGCATGAACAGCTTTTTCACTAAAAGTACAAATCCAGCAAAGAAATCGTTCCTGTAAATCTGCACATTTTCATCCATAGTGGTGCGGTTTAATTCGGGTGCCATGTTGTTTGTTGTTTTATGGTGTTAATTTGGGTAAAAAAATCTACAAAAACAAAATTAACACACATTATTATGTGTTAAAATATTTGTTGTAAAACCGCCTTGTTTTGTTGTAAAACCGACTGATTGGTCTGTTTCTGAAAATTGTGTTTATTCTATTTCACAATTTTCTTAAAGTTATTTTTCTTTTTTGTTAGTGATTGAAGTTTCAATGCTATTGATTTTTTCCTTCGTTTCTTTTAAAGTAGGGTCTAGCTCATACGCCTTTTTAAAATTTATTAGCGCATTAACTTCATCTCCTTTGGCCAGTAGTGCATCTCCATAACTATCGTATGTATTCGCTGATTGCGGATATTCATCCTTATTAATGCGAAATATTTCAACCGCCTCATTAATAAGATCCATTTGAAGTAACTGATACCCTAGAAAATTAAGCTGTTTTTCTTTGAAATCATAGGACTCTGGTTCATTGTCCTTCAGCTCTTTATACTGTTTGATAGCTGCTTCAATACCGGTATTAAAAATAGTTTTACCTATAACCTCTCGAATCGACAACTTTGGCATTTCAACAGGTAAATCATGAAGCATATTGATAAGAGGATCTGTAACTCCCCATAAATATTTAGTAGAGTTGTTAGCCAAGAATATAATACAATTATCCTCTTCAATTTCTCTGTAGATATAAGAACTAAATCCTACCCAACCACCAGAATGATAAACTGCTTTTTTTCCGTTGGGCGATTGGGTAATTCTCCATCCAAAACCATAATTTTCGATTTCACCATTATTAAGCACTGTAGAATCAAAAGCTTCTTTTAGTGTATTTTTTGAAACAAGTCTTTCCGTGTATAATATTCTATCCCATTTTAGAAGGTCAGCTAATGTGGAATATATTCCTCCATCTCCAGCCACTCCGTTTAAATAATGATAATCCGTGGAAACTCGATCAACACCATTCAATTCTGTTCTAAATCCATAAACTCGCATGGGCATTTGTGGATCGCTACCGGGAATATACTTATAAACCGATGTGTCTTCCATTCCCGCTGGTTTAAATATGTGTTCTTTTAGAAATTGCCCAAAAGAAACTCCTGAAGAACGACTAACGATAGTTGCAAGCAACACATATCCGGTATTGCTGTATTCCCATTTTTCTCCGGGCTTAAAGTACACTTCTGGCTTCTCTTGGGCAAACATCCTAATTAAGTCATCATTCCCCGATACTAGTTTTTGGGGGTCGTTGTTTTTCAATTCTGTTTTCCAATTCTTGTTCATCATCCCAGTGTAATCAGGTAGTCCAGAAACATGGTTCAAAAGATGCCTAATCGTTATACCCTCATATGGAAGTTCAGGAATAAAATCTCTAATATCTTGATCGTAGGATAACTTTCCTTTATCTTTTAGTATCATTATTCCCATTGCTGTGAATTGTTTGCTTACGGATCCAATTCTAAAAACAGAATTTAATTTTAATGAATCTATAGGGGCAATATTTCCTATACCATAAGCGCCTTGAAATACAATTTTCCCATCTTTAAGTATAAGAGCATTCCCATTAAACTGCCCTCGTCCGTATACCTGAGAAAGAAATGTATCATATTTGTTGGTTTGTACCTCCTTATCTGTTTGGCATGCCAAAAAAGTGAAAGTGAATACTAATACAAATCCTGAAATAAGTTTTAGGTCATTAAATTTGAATAGCTTCATGTTGTCTGCTTTAAAAATTATGGTTTGCACGCTAATGAAATAAAAAGCAATTGTGCAAAATCTGTTTTCCAGTTTACCTCTATTTAATTGAAATCTGTTCAAACTTTCCCAAGTGGTCGAACACTGGGGATAATTTTTGAAGTATAAAAGTATTGCTATTGTAGTTTGGGCTATTGTACGTTATTGCACAACTTAACAACTCTGTGATATTCTGAAGGTGTAATGCCAGTGTATTTGATGAAATTCCTATGAAAGTGTGAAGAATCGTAAAAGCCAGATGCAATTGCTACGTCTAAAATACTCTCTTCTTTCAGTAACAGTTCTTTACTTCTATTGATTCTTTTTAGCAGAATAAAATTGGTTGGGGTTAATCCGGTTTCCTGCTTAAATAATCTAAGAAATTTGAATTTGTTTACTCCAAATTTTTGAGCGGTTTTTTCGAGTGAAAAATTATCGCATATATCTATTTCTTCAATACAATCATTCAATAATCTTACACTAGTTCTGCAAAATTCTTCCACTAGCGAATATTTTTGAATCAAAATTTTTAATATGAATAAAAGCTTCTTCTCAAAATCAATTAGGTTATTTTGATGATTCAATGACAAATAATACAGCTGGTTAAATATGGAGGGGTTTTCAATAATCTTATTGCGAAAGAAAACTGGGCGATTATCATTAAGGTGTTTTATGATATCCGTAGGAATGTAAAATGTAAAAAAAGATGTTCCATGAATTGGGTCACAAGGAGTTGCATGTAACTCGGAAGGATTTGTTATTGCAATTGACCCCCTAGGTGCCATTAATGTTTTATCCCCTAGTTTTATATTGAAAATATTTTTAAATATTAATGAAATATTATAGGAGTCATGGGTGTGAAAAGGAAAGTCCAATGTATGGTTTCTGGCATCCAATAATTCTAACCCATCTAATAGTGATAATTTAAAGTATTTGTTGGTGTTCAAGTATCTTTAAATAATTGTTTATAAAAATTTGTGCAAAAGACAAGTCAAAAGAAAGTTCTTATCAAATTTCCATTTCCGGAACCTCCCCTTCCACAATTAGTCTGCCATCGGTTGCCTTTTCAATCTCATTAACCGTAATACCAGGTGCCCTTTCCAATAATTTGAAGCCATCAGGAGTAACTTCCAACACTGCCAAATTGGTCACTATTTTCTTGACACAAGCCACCCCGGTTAGGGGCAACGAACATTTTTTGAGCAATTTGGATTGACCTGCTTTATTGGTATGCATCATCGCCACAATGATGTTTTCAGCCGAGGCAACCAAATCCATGGCCCCTCCCATACCTTTTACCATCTTCCCCGGTATTTTCCAGTTGGCAATGTCGCCGTTTTCTGCTACTTCCATTGCCCCCAAAATTGTAAGGTCAACATGTTTGCCCCTAATCATTCCAAAGCTCAGGGCAGAGTCAAAAAATGAGGCTCCTGGCAATGTCGTTATGGTCTGTTTGCCTGCATTGATGATATCGGCATCTTCCTCTCCTTCAAAAGGGAATGGACCCATACCCAAAACGCCATTTTCACTCTGGAATTCCACACTTATATCTTCACGTACAAAGTTGGCGACCAAAGTGGGAATCCCAATTCCCAAATTCACGTAATATCCGTCCTTAACCTCCCTTGCAATTCGTTTTGCTATTCCGTTTTTATCCAGCATACTTTACCCTTTTTGCCTTACTGTCCTTTGTTCAATTCGCTTTTCATAGTTTTCTCCTTGGAAAATTCGCTGTACAAAAATTCCGGGGATATGAATTTCATTCGGGTCCAAACTACCGGCCGGAAGCAATTCTTCAACCTCAGCCACTGTAATTTGAGCCGCTCCACACATGCAAGGGTTAAAGTTTCTGGCGGTTCCCTTGAAAATGAGATTGCCGGCTTCATCTCCCTTCCATGCCTTTACAAAAGAGAAATCTGCCTCATAGGCGGGCTCCAACACATACATTTTACCATTAAATTCGCGGGTTTCTTTTCCTTCGGCCACTTCGGTACCATATCCTGCAGGAGTATAGAAAGCAGGGAAACCAGCTTGCGCGGCCCTGCACTTTTCGGCCAGGGTGCCTTGAGGGGTCAGTTCCACTTCCAACTCACCACTTAACATCTGCCGTTCAAACTCGTCATTTTCACCTACGTAGGAGGATATCATTTTTTTGATCTGCCGCTCTTGCAAAAGCAGTCCGAGTCCAAAATCATCCACTCCGGCATTATTGGAGATACAGGTAATATCCTTTATGCCGAGTCTGACCAACTCCGATATGGCATTTTCCGGAATTCCACATAGCCCGAAACCTCCCAACATGAATGTCATTCCATCAGCAACCCCTTCTACGGCCTCTGCAACATTTGCCACTGTTTTATTAATCATATAGCACCATTTTATGATGGACTGAAATTACGACTTAAATAAAAAAGCCCCAAGAGATATTTACACTTGGGGCCACTTCTATGGTTTATTATTTAGATCAAAAATCCAGATCATCTAAATCGTCTTCGGTATCAAGATCTTCTTGAAGGTCCTGCAATATTTTGGTACAATCCACATTAATGGACAATTCCTCGGGTTCTTCAAAAGCTTCTTTGGAGACCCCAAGTTCATCGTTTTCATAATTCTTTTTCATGTACAGTGCCCAAATAGGCAAGGCCATGGATGCACCTTGTCCGTATAGAAGGCTTTTAAAATGTATAGATCTGTCATCTCCTCCAACCCAAACTCCAGTTACCAGATTGGGCACCATGCCCATAAACCAACCGTCACTTTGATTTTGTGTGGTCCCTGTTTTTCCAGCTATGGGATTAGCGAGTTGATACGGGTATCCCGTAATAATATCCTTGTATACTGTTTGCTCCTTGGCAAAAGTATGGCGCAATCTTGTTCCAGAGCCTCCTTGGGTAACCCCTTCCATTAGATTTACCATAGCATAGGCGACATCCTTGCTCAAAACATCTTTGGTCTCAGGAGTGTACTCATAGAGTACCGTTCCATTTTTATCCTCAATACGAGTGACCATTATGGGCTTTACGTAGACTCCTTGGTTGGCAAAGGTGCCATAGGCCCCGACCATTTCATAAACATTAAAATCTATGGTTCCTAATGCAATGGAAGGTACTTCAAGAATTTCACGAGAGAATCCCATGTTTTTAGCAATGGCCACTACAGATCTTGGTCCTACTTTATCAATCAATTGTGCAGTAACTGTATTTACCGAATTGGCAAGAGCATTTTTAAGGGTCAGGTTTTTTCCAGAGTATTTCCCATCTGAGTTTTTGGGACACCACGCCTCCATGTTTCCATGTTTTAAAGGCTCAATACAATATTGATTGTCCGGTAACGAGTCACAGGGCGAATATCTCAATTGATCAATAGCTGCCGCGTACACAAATGGTTTAAAAGTAGATCCTGCTTGCCGCGCTCCCTGAATTACGTTATCGTATTGAAAGTGCTTGTAATCTATTCCTCCAACCCAAGCTTTTACGTGCCCTGTTTGGGGCTCCATGGACATCATAGCTGTTCTTAGGAATGTTTTGTAATATCGGATGGAATCCATTGGAGTCATCACGGTGTCCTTCTCATAGGAATCGCTGTTCCAGTCAAAAACTGTCATCTCAATTTTTTCATGGAAAGATTTTTTGATTTCTTCTTCAGACTTACCCTGTCTTGACATACTTCGCCAACGTGCAGAACGTCTCATGGCACTTCGCATAATGGTATCAATAGCACCTTTGGTTATGTCCAAAAAGGGTGCTGTTGGGTTGCGCTTTGGTGTGTTTTGATGGAAAAACTCGGCCTGGAGATTTTTCATATGCTCCTCCACCGCTTCCTCTGCATTTTTTTGCATTCGGGAGTCAATCGTGGTGTAAATCTTCAACCCATCCAAATAGATATTGTACTTTTCTCCATCTGGTTTCGGATTTTCCTTTACCCACCCATTGAGCCATCGCTGCGCATACATCCTAAAATAGGTTGCCAATCCTTCCCTATGCGATTCTGGACTAAAGTTGAGGTCCATTTCAAGGTTTTGGAGTGAGTCTTTTTCTTGTTCCGAGATATATCCATATTTAGCCATTTGACCCAAAACCGTATTCCTTCTATTCAAAACTCTTTCGGGACGCCTGATAGGATTAAATAGTGAAGAGTTTTTCAGCATTCCCACCAATACGGCTGATTCTTCAATCTTAAGCTCCGAAGGTTCTTTTCCAAAATAAATACGGGAAGCGGACCGGATACCATCTGCTGCATATCCAAAATCATAGATGTTGAGATACATAGCAACGATTTCCTCCTTGGTATACTGCTTTTCCAATCTAATTGCAATAACCCATTCCTTTGCCTTCTGAATCACTCTTTTAACTATTCCAACATTTCTCTCTACGGTAAAAAGCTGTTTTGAAAGCTGTTGTGATATGGTACTTGCTCCTCCCTTTGTGCCCAAATAGGCAAAGGCACGTATCGTTCCTCTGGCATCTATTCCAGAATGATCATAATATCTGGCATCTTCTGTGGCCACCAAGGCATCTACCAGGTTCTTGGGCAGGTTTTCAAAGGCTACAGGAGTTCGGTTGTCATCCAAATAAAATTTGCCCAAAGTCTCACCATCAGAGGATATAATTTCTGTGGCCAAGTTCGTGTCAGGATTCTCTAAGTGTTCAAAAGTTGGCATCTCTCCGAACACGCCCCATGAGGCCAGAAGGAAAATCAATGCAACAAATACTACACCGGACCCAAAAAGAATCCAAAACCATTTGATAAAGGGGAAGAAGCTTTTTTCCTTCTTTTGTTTTTTCCTTGCCATTTTTTATTGGGTACTTTTTTCTATTTCTAAACCTAAATCGGTAATGCCCTCCAAAATATTTATGCCCCCTACCTCACCATTCCGGCGCATAGCGTGGGCAACGCTCACTTTATATACGCCAGAATCCGGAAAAACGATTTTTTCCTGAAACCAAAGCTTGTTTTCCTTGATGCTTCCCAAGCCTTTCCCCAACCATTCCCCGGTGGGTTCTGCCATTCTGTATTCCAAAGTGTCCTTTATGGTGTTTCCATCGGGATATTCAAGTTCAGTGATCAAAAAAAGGTTGCTAAAGGGAAAGGTGTTGTCGTTTCTAACATTGATGAACATGTTATGGACAGCAATGGAATCTAATCCTGAAAACTCAAAATGGACCGACTCACTCATGTCCCACTTTGCATCTTTCATTGATTTAAATTCCGAGAAAACCAAATTGGTGTTGCACGATTCCAATCCGACAATCAACACCAAAACAAGTGAAACTTTTTTAAGCATTTGATGTGGTTTTGGATCTGTTCTTGCGTCGTTTTTTCTTCCTTTTCTTCTTGGGCCTATCAAAACGTGTTAAACTATCCTGTCCAACCACATTTTCAAAAACCATTTTCTCTTCAACAACGTTTTCCTCGGCATATTCTTCAAGACTGGCAATCTTTTCATTCTTCTTGTTTTTCTCTAAAATCTCCAAAACCTGCTCTTTGTTGAGTGCATGCCATGTTGCTGGATCATCCTTGTACGAGAACCAGAGAGTTTCCTTGAAAATATCTGTTTTTTGACAAAAGGCGATTCCTTTTTTGGTCAAGAGCTTACTGTCTTGGGAAGGAAAATCCTTTAGTGCTTCCAGGTACATATCCAACTCATAGTTTAGACAACATTTGAGCTTACCGCATTGCCCTGCCAATTTTTGAGGGTTCAGGGCCAACTGCTGATATCTGGCAGAAGCCGTGCTTACGGATCTAAAATCTGTCAACCATGTAGAACAGCAAAGCTCACGCCCACAAGAGCCAACTCCTCCTAATCTTTGAGCTTCTTGTCGGTATCCGATCTGTCTCATTTCTATCCGGATTCCGAAGGCCTTTGCCATATCCTTGATTAATTGCCTAAAGTCTACACGCTCTTCCGCGGTGTAGTAAAAGGTGGCTTTAGATCCATCGCCCTGGAATTCAACATCACTGAGTTTCATTTCCAATTTTAGGGCAATGGCTATTTCACGGGAACGCTTTTTTATCTCTTCCTCCTTGTTTCGGCATTTTTGCCAAACATCTATATCCCGTTGGGTGGCCTTCCTATAAATCTTTGGAACTGTATCATCCTCGGGGGAAACTTTTTTCCGTTTCATCTGCACCTTCACCAATTCCCCGGTAAGGGTCACCATGCCCACATCATGTCCGGATTTGGCTTGCGTAGCTACTATATCCCCAATGGACAACGGAAGGTTATCCACATTTCTAAAAAACTCTTTTCTGCTATTTTTAAAACGCACCTCAACACAGTCAAAAGGTTTTTGACCATTGGGCAGCGACATATTGGAAAGCCAGTCGAAGACTGTGAGCTTATTACAACCATCTGTGCCACAAGTACCATTGTTCTTGCAACCCCGCGGTTGTCCATCCTTGCCGGTTGAACAACTGCTACATGCCATATTTAATATCTTGATTTAAGGAAAAAACACGATTTCCTTAAAAAGGGTTCATAAAATTATTAGATGTAAATATAGCACAATTTGTGGCAGCATTGAAATATGTCTTTTTTGGAATCAAGGTAAAAGCCTGACCAGCAATTTGTTCGCACAGAGATGTCCAAGAACAAAAAAAGGCCACATTTTTAATGTAGCCCTCATAACTTTCCAATGCTTTCACAGCGCATTCTTTCCCATTCCCTGAACTCGCGGATTCTTAAGGACAAATCCGCATATAGAGTTTGAGTTAGTACCTCCAAGATTCATTATTGCAAAAAGGTTGCGTCGCTTTTGTCGCATGTAGAAAGAAATGGTATTTTTAGCCTTCCTAACATTTTTAACCATGAGCAACGAAAAAGAAGCAAAACTAAAAGCCCTAAAATTAACGCTGGACAAATTGGACAAAACCTATGGCAAGGGTGCCGTAATGAAAATGGGTGACAGTGTTATTGAAGATGTGGAGGTCATACCTTCAGGGTCTCTTGGGCTGGATATTGCTTTGGGTGTTGGAGGTTATCCAAGAGGTCGTGTCATAGAAATTTATGGTCCGGAATCTTCCGGTAAGACCACGTTGACATTGCACGCAATTGCCGAAGCGCAAAAAGCAGGTGGTATTGCAGCATTTATAGATGCAGAGCATGCCTTTGACCGTTTTTATGCCAAAAAACTGGGTATAGATATCGATAATCTCATCATTTCCCAACCTGATCATGGGGAGCAAGCTCTGGAAATTGCTGACAATTTGATTCGATCTGGAGCAATTGATATTGTCATTGTGGATTCTGTTGCGGCATTAACTCCGAAAAGTGAAATTGAAGGAGAAATGGGGGACTCCAAAATGGGACTGCATGCCAGATTGATGTCCCAGGCCCTTAGAAAGCTTACTTCCACAATCAGTAAAACCAATTGTACGGTAATCTTTATCAATCAGCTTCGTGAAAAAATTGGTGTAATGTTTGGCAACCCTGAGACAACTACCGGTGGTAATGCCCTTAAATTTTATGCCTCCGTTCGTTTGGATATCCGTAGATCTACACAGATCAAGGATACAGACGGAAATGTCCAAGGAAACAAAACCCGTGTAAAGGTGGTCAAGAACAAAGTTGCCCCTCCTTTTAAAACTGCGGAATTTGATATTATGTATGGCGAAGGTATTTCCAAAATTGGGGAAATATTGGATTTGGGAGTGGCCTATGAAATCGTCAAAAAGAGCGGTTCTTGGTTTAGTTATGGCGATACAAAGCTGGGACAGGGAAGAGATGCAGTAAAAGCTTTGCTTATGGACAACCCCGAACTTTCTGAAGAATTGGAAGGGAAAATCAAGGAAGCAATCGCTGCAATAAATTCCTAAACCACATTCTATTGCCAAAAGGTTGTGATAATCTTACGCAACCCTTGTCTTTCCTGCTCATCTAGGGGTTAAAAGTAGCTAAGTGATGAGGAAGATGAGAATGCCCATGTTAATTCTTGTGGTGTGTTTTCTTTTCAGTTCATGTGACTTGGACAATGAATCGCCAAACTTTCATTTTACAACATTGAATGTGGTTGAGGCCTCATTGCCGGAGTCTTTTGAGCTGAACAGGACGTATAATATTGACGTTACGTACATTAGGCCGGACGGCTGTACTTACTTTGAGGGGTTTGATATCTCCAAAGTTGGGCAAACTGATCGTGATGTGGCCGTTATTGGTACGGTTATAACTGATGAGGATACCGCTTGTACGCAAGCGATTGAAGAGGTTGTGGCAACGTTGCCCTTTCAGGTGATTTTTACCGAAGACTATAATTTTAGATTTTATGCCGGACAGGATGAAAATGAAAATCCAATATATTTGGAATATACGGTCCCTGTAGAGGTTGACCCTACAAACTAGAAATCAACAATCCAAAATTGACCAACATTTGGATCTTGAGGAACTAATAAATAACTGCAAAAAAGGGAATAGAAAGGCCCAATCAGAATTATACCGGAGATATTCCGGTATTCTTTTCGGTATGTGCCTTAAATATTCCAGGAATAAGGCTGAAGCCGAGGACAACCTCCACGATAGCTTTATGACCATTTTCAGCAAAATAGACAAGTATGGTTTTCAAGGTTCTTTTGAAGGTTGGATCAAAAGGATTACAGTAAATACGGTTCTCCAAAAATATAGGAAGGAACAACACCTTAATGTGGTTTCCGAAAATTATGGAGAAGAAATGGATGTAGACATAGAGCAGACGAACATTAGTCTTTCAACGCTTCTGGGATACATCCAAGAGCTGCCAAACAAGTATAGATTGACATTCAATCTATATGTATTGGACGGTTATAGCCATAAAGAAATAAGTGAGATGTTGGGGACATCCACTGGAACTTCAAAATCTAATCTGGCCAGGGCTAAAATGATTTTGAGGGAGAAAATAGAAAAAGAAAACATAAACATTGCCTAATCATTTCAATAATGGGGAAAAAGAATTTAGAGCAATTGTTCAAGGAAAAATTTAAGGACTTTCAAGAAATTCCTGACGAAAGTGTTTGGAAATCCATTGAAGATTCTTTGGACAAAAAGAAACAAAGAAGGCGCATCATTCCAATTTGGTGGCGTCTGGGAGGTGTGGCAGCTCTTTTGGCCATCCTCTTTTATGTTGTTAATCCTTTCGGAAATACACCAACCGATGAATCAATTATAGTTACTGAGGTTGAAAACAAGGACGAGCCTTCCAAAAATGTGGAACAACCAAGTGAAGTGGATAGTACTCCTTTAGGAGAAACGAGTACCGAAGCTCTAGTTGAATCTTCAGAAAATACCGAAAGCAATCAAAGTGAAGACACTCAAAACTTCACTGACATCAACCAAAGTTTAAAAACCGAGCAGGCAGTTGCTGATCGTGAGAATGCCCAAAAAGAAAATATCAGTGGCGGAAACAATGTCGAAAAAACCGACATACTCGGGAAAAATGACAAGAGTGCTCTGGCGATTGCTGAAACTGGGAATGCCCAAAATCAAAAAGAAGCAGACAAGATTGCAACTGGCAATGAGAATGAGGTCGCTTTAGATAAAATAGAAAGTAATGAAGCTGTTGCAGAAACAAAAACTGAGTTAGAATCGCCTCTCAATGAGGAGAATACTGCAGTTGCTGAAGTTCAGGAAAAAGAAAACGGACTCGAAAAGAAATCCATTTTTGATGCAATCAAAGAGCAAGAGGAGGAAATTGAAATTGCTGAAAACTCCAAAGGGAAATGGTCGGTAGGGCCATCAGTGGCCCCGGTATATTTCAATGCAACGGGAGACGGCTCACCCATCCATTCTAGTTTTGCCTCCAATTCAAAATCAGGGAACGTAAACCTGAGCTATGGTCTTACTGTGGCTTATGATCTTGGAAAACGATTAAAAATACGATCAGGGGTACACAAGGTAAAATATGGTTACGATACCGATGATGTTGTCTTTTCTTCTTCCTTACGTGCATCTTCCGATGAGTTGATTGACAACATAGATTATAGTAGAACCTCAAGGACCTTGGTAGTACAAAGCAAGAATGAGACACTGGGAAAATCTTCCAACGATGCCTCTTTTGAAGTGACTGCCAATGAAGCTTCCGCTCTAGAAGGAAAAATGATCCAACAATTGGGATACATAGAAGTTCCCTTGGAGCTTAATTACACGTTGATTGACAAGAAGTTTGGTGTTGATTTAATTGGCGGGGTCAGTTCTCTCTTCCTTGTGGACAACTCTGTGCTTGTTGAGTCTCAAGACCTAATAACCGAAGTAGGCGAGGCAAACAATGCAAACTCTTTAAACTTTAGTACCAATGTGGGTCTTGGCCTCAATTATAAATTCACTCCAAAAGTCCAATTGAACTTTGAGCCCGTTTTTAAATACCAAATGAACACGTTTTCCGAAACCTCAGGTTCATTCAGACCTTTCTCGGTCGGTGTTTATAGCGGCATTAGTTTTAAGTTCTAGGATTAAAGAAGTTGGTTAGGAAGATTGCCCCTTTAGGCAATCAGTTAAGCACCCCGCTCAAAAGCGGGGTGTTTTTGTGCTAATTCCTTCTCTGCACATTCAATAACCATTTCAGTCAATCCAAAAAGAGGTTTTTCCAAAAATTGCTATTTTACACCCGAAAACAAAACAGTACTTCGTTGAAAAACAGACAATTTGAAGACATTTTGATTTATTTTTCCAAATCCCTTCTTGGAAAAGAAAACGAGGAGGATATTCTCTGGGATTTGGCCAAAAACTGCATTGCTAAACTTGGTTTTGTTGACTGCGTAATTTATCTAATAGATTATGAAAACAAACTATTGGTCCAAAAAGCAGCATATGGGCCAAAGAGCCCTAAGGACAAAACATTATATAATCCTGTACAAATATTGGTGGGAGACGGGATTTCGGGCTATGTGGCCAAAACTGGAGTTCCAGAAATTGTTAACGACACCTCAAAAGACCCCCGATATATAGAGGATGACGATTTGCGTCTTTCTGAAATCTGCGTTCCCATAGCTCATGAGAACACCATTTATGGTGTCATAGATTGCGAACATCCCAATAAAGGCTTCTTTACCAATCATCATCTTAGGATGCTTTCTGCCATTGCATCCATCTGTGCTATAAAAATTAAGAGTGTACGTGCCAACAAAGCGCTTATGGACGAACAGCAAAGGCTTTTCAAGATTAAGGAGGAAATGTTGGAACTTAAGTTAAGGGCATTAAATTCCCAATTAAACCCTCACTTTGTATTCAACGCTTTGAACGCCATTCAGTATTTTATCACGTCAGAGAAAAAGAAACGGGCTTTGGAATATTTGTCCATGTTCAGCAAACTCATCCGTTATTATTTAAAACATCTTGAAAATGAAGTTGTTGGGTTAAAGGCGGAAGTTGAAATGCTACATTGGTACCTGAAACTACAAAAGCTCCGGTATGACGACAAATTTGATTATGCCATTTCATTCAATGAAAATTCCTTAAAAGCAGAAGAAGCAGGTATTCCATCTTTTGTGGTCCAGACTCTTTTGGAAAACATTATTGAGTATTATGTGTTTTGTAAAGAACAGAAAAGACATTTTGACATTGAATTCAATGTCTCCGAGGTAACTGTCATTCTTTCAATACGCTACCAACAAACCAGAGAGCCTGAGGTTGATAAGAGATTAATGTTCAAAGACAGTATTCTACAGTGGTATGATCATATTGAACTGCTCAACACAGCCAAGGATTATCCCCAAGAAAAAAGATTGTCGTTTTCAGATGAGATTTCTTCAGGCATCAGGGAAATTACCTTAAGATTGCCCAATCTCAATTATTAAGTTCTTTTAAAACTACCTCCCTCACTTCTTCACGAAGGGTAGATTTGTCCTCTTCGGCCAAAATACCGGTTTCAAAAAATCGATGGACCTTGGTCCTAAGCCTTCCAGGGCCTCCACTAAAAAAAGTAAAAGAGAATCGTTTTTTATTATCCAGAAAGGTTATCGGCACTACAGGAATTTTATGCGCAATAGCCATTTTAAAAGCCCCGTCCTTAAATTCATCTAGCACAACTTCTTCTTCAGGTACTCCCCCTTCGGGAAATATACATATGCTCAACCCTTGGTCCAAACGTCTTTGTGCCCGTCTGTAAACCCCTGTTCTGCTTTTAATGTCATCCCGGTCCACCATAATGCAGACACGTTTATAGAAAAATCCGAAAATGGGAATTTTTACAAGCTCTTTTTTTCCAACAAATACAAAAGGATTTTTACTCACAATGAGCATCAACATAATATCCAGCATACTTGTATGATTGGCAACCAACATATAGCTCTTTCCCCTTTCCATGCGCTGTTCCCTTTTAATCACTGGGAAACAGCCCATACCGTAAACAATAATTTTTGCCCATAAATTTCTGGCCAACCAAAAAAACTGATGGTACGTGCGTTCCGAAAGTGTGGCAAGAATCAAAAACGGCATGAATAAAAAAATGGGAAGGGTCACCAATATATAAAACCAGACCCTGTAAATGGCATGGCCCATATTTTTTAAGAATGAAAGCATGTGCCAAAAGTAGAATTTTTGAATATCTTTAGTAAACTGACCACTAAAACTTCAAATTATGGGTATTATTTATGCACTACTGATAGGCGCCGCAGCGGGATGGTTAGCCGGAAAAATTATGAAAGGTGGGGGCTTTGGCACACTCTTGAATATAATTTTAGGTATTGTGGGCGGTATTGTGGGCAACTGGGTATTCAATTTACTGGGCATTCATATCGGGACTGGAATCATTGGGGACCTATTGACCGGTGTTATTGGTGCCGTCTTAATTCTATTTTTAGCGGGGCTTTTCAAGAAATAACACTTACCAGGAAAAGCAACATAAAATAGCCGCTTCGTATTCTTTTTTTATCCCCAACGGATGATTACTTTTACGGGCAAAAATTTAGCATGGCCAGAATTCTGACCGGAATCCAAAGTACAGGTACACCCCACTTGGGAAATATTTTAGGAGCTATTGTCCCAGCAATACAAATGGCCCAAGACCCCGATAACGAGTCTTTCCTATTTATTGCGGATATGCATTCCCTTACCCAAATCAAAGATGGGGAATTGTTGCGCCAAAACACCCATGCCATTGCAGCTGCATGGCTCGCTTTTGGTCTTGATATTGACAAGACTGTTTTTTACCGTCAAAGTGATGTTCCCCAGACCTCTGAGCTGGCCTGGTACCTCAGTTGCTTTTTCCCATACCAACGATTGACATTGGCACATTCCTTTAAGGACAAAGCCGATAGATTAGAGGATGTAAATGCTGGATTGTTTACCTACCCCATGTTGATGGCCGCTGATATACTTCTTTATGATGCCGATATTGTTCCCGTAGGAAAAGATCAGTTGCAACATTTGGAAATGACACGGGACGTGGCCTCCCGTTTTCATAATCAAATGGGAGATACCTTTGTGCTTCCACAGGCCAAGGTCCATGAAGACACCATGTACGTGCCGGGCACCGATGGTGAGAAAATGAGCAAAAGCAGGGGGAACCTCATCGATATTTTTCAACCGGACAAAAAGCTAAGAAAGCAGGTCATGGGAATCGTAACCGATAGCACCCCAATGGAAGAACCTAAAGATCCTAGCACAGACAACGTTTTTGCGCTCTACAAACTTTTGGCCACTGAGGAGCAGATTGAAGAGATGAGTGCCAATTACCTAGCAGGAAACTACGGTTATGGGCACGCCAAGCAAGCTTTGTTTGAAGTTATTCTGAACAAGTTTGAAGAGCCCCGTGAAAAATTTGAATACTACATGAACCATTTGAACGAGGTGGACGAAGCCTTGGCCATAGGAGCGGAAAAAGCCAAAAAAGTAGCCATAGAGGTACTTGGAAGAGTACGTGAGAAATTGGGGTACTAAACCACTTCAAACAATTTGCCGGGCAATGGGCGCATCACTCCTTTCATTTCCATATTCAAAAGGACCGAGGAAATTTTATATACAGGAAGTTTACATTCCAAAGCAATAGTGTCAAGAGACTGCTTTCCGTTTAATTGCAGATAGGAGTATATCTGTTGCTCTATATCATCCAATTGCACAAACAGTTGTTTTTGAACGGGAGTTGGATCTGGTTTTTCCTCAATTTCCCATCCTAATAGATAAACCAACTCGGCCGCCGAGGTCAACAAATGGGCCTTTTGTTGTCGAATCAGATCATTGCAACCCTTACTGAACTTGTCTGTATTTCTCCCGGGTACCGCAAACACGTCCCTGTTATAGCTATTGGCAAGGTCAGCGGTTACCAAACTCCCCCCTTTTTCAGCAGATTCAATTACCACGGTAGCTTCGCTTATTCCAGCTATGATTCGGTTGCGTTTTAAAAAATTTTCCCTGTCTGGATTGCTCCCGCTCCAAAATTCTGTAATACATCCACCGTTTTCCTCCATTTGTTGGGCATATTTTTTATGTGCTTTGGGGTACACCTGGTCAAGACCATGCGCCAAACATGCTATGGTCTGTAGTCCTTTTTCCATCGCGGCTTTTTGAATGGCAATGTCAACCCCGTAGGCAAGACCACTTACAATTATAGGGTCCATAGGAGAGATTTCCTCAATAAATGCTTCGCAGAACGCAGAACCGTAACTCGTAATGTTCCGAGTACCCACCACGCTGATTATTTTCTTTTGCTTGAGGTTGATGTTTCCCTTCTGAAAAAGTAAAATAGGCCCATCAATACAATGTTTTAGATAGGAGGGGTAATCTTCATCCATGAAATAAGAAATCCGGGTTGATTTCTTGAGAACATTGACGTATTCCCTTTCAGCTTCATCAAGATAAACCGGGTCATGAAGATTTTTTAAAGTGAACTTTCCAATTCCATCGATTTTTAGAAGGTGGTGGATTTTATCCGTAAAAACTGCCGTTGGACTACCACAATGGGCGATTAATTTTTTAGCAGTAACATCTCCAATATTTGGAATGGCTTGCAGCCGAAGTGCTGCAATAATTTCAGTTTCAGTCATTTGATTTGGGACTCAAAGTTGTTCACAAAATACAGATTTTCAAATGTTAATAAAAAGTTATGTCGCATATTTTGTTCTCTTGCTTTTTTTACAATATTTGTGGCTATGCGTATCGATTTCTACATAGAAAAACTGCTTTACGATTATAACTGTGTGGTTGTCCCAGGATTTGGGGCTTTTTTGGCACATGGGAAGTCGGCAGAAATCGATACCGTGACCAATACTTTGATTCCACCTTCCAAAACCATTTCCTTTAATGCCCAATTATCCAAGAATGATGGGTTGTTGGTTTCGCATATTGCCAAGGAAAAGAATCTGGCTTATGAGGAATTGTTATCGGAAGTAGAGCAAGTTTCTGAAACTTGGAAAAAAAGAATGTGGGATGGTGAAAGTATTGAGCTTTTCAACATTGGGAAACTTTGGAAGAACAAGGAGAACAAAATCCAATTTCAACCTGAGAACAAGGTCAACTATCTGACCTCTTCCTTTGGACTCTCCACTTTTTCGGCGACTCCGGTTCAGCGAGAAGTTCTGAAAGAAGAGGTTGAGGAGATGGAAGAGCGAATTCCATTCATCATTACTCCCGAAAAACGGGAACAATCCTCGTTTCGTCCTTGGTTAAAGTATGCTGCCGTCCTATTATTGGCGGTTTCTATTGGGATTACTTCTTATAGAACTTATGGAGACCTTCAGAAAAAACAAGTGGCCGTTCAAAAAGATGCCCAGGAAGAGGTTTCACGTTTGATTCAGGAAGCTACTTTCTTTGAAAGTGCGCCTTTGGAGCTTCCAGCCATCAATCTCAATGTCACCAAAAAACAACTTGGAAAACACCATGTAATCGCAGGTGCTTTCCGAATTGAGGCCAATGCCGAAAAAAAGGTGGCCCAACTTCGTAAGAAAGGGTATAGTGCCTTTTATCTTGGTACAAACAAATATGGCCTCCATCAAGTTGCCTTTGACAGTTTTGAGGATCCAAAAGAGGCTTTGGTCTTTCTAAAAAAGGTTAAAGCGACTGAATCTGCTGATGCTTGGTTGTTATCTGAGAAATAACTTCCTTTTCTTTAAAACCATTTTTTGCTTCAATATCTTTGCGCAAAATTTATAGCTATGCGCGCTAAGACTCCTAGTGAATCCAGAACTATAATGACCGATTTGGTTCTTCCCAGCGAGACCAATCCATTGAACAACCTCTTTGGTGGGGAACTTTTGGCCAGAATGGATAGGGCGGCCAGTATTTCGGCCAGAAGACACAGCAGAAGGATTACCGTAACAGCTTCTGTGAACCATGTGGCCTTTAACAGGGCGGTTCCTTTAGGAAGTGTGGTAACTGTAGAGGCTTCTGTTTCTCGGGCTTTTAAAACATCCATGGAAATCTTTATCGATGTTTGGATCGAAGACCGGTTCACAGGGGAACGTTCCAAGGCCAATGAGGCCATTTACACTTTTGTAGCGGTTGATGATACTGGAAAGCCTACCGAAGTACCTCCCTTGGAGCCGGAAACCGAACTTGAAAAGGAGCGGTTTGCAGCAGCTTTGCGCAGAAAACAGCTGAGCTTGGTATTGGCTGGAAAAATGAAGCCTTCGGATGCATCAGAATTGAAGGCCTTGTTTATGGGTTGATTCCTGTTTAATTTTTTGAAAATCCCTTAGGGGTTTTGACACGAATTCCACTAATTGACACGAATGTCTTTGCCTTTTCCAACCTTACCCTAAATGAAAAAGTTGCGGGTTTAGGGGTTGGACACAAATTTCACTAATTGGCACCAATGTCTTCGTCATTTCGACAGAGCGAGATACGAGCGACGAGAAATCTTATGATCGAGAGATTCCTCTCAGCTCCTTCATTTCATTCAGGACAGGGTTCGGAATGACAAGCTCACTCAATAAGAATTTCACTAATTGGCCCGAAAAATGAAGCCTTCGGACGCTTCAGAATTGAGGACTTTGTTCGTAGGCGATTAAAAAACGTAGAATTTTATCCCAATTGAGAGGGCAAAAATCTGTGTTCTTCTAAAATAATCAGTAAGCTCTGGGGCCGTATCTATGCTCAAAAAATCCCAATAGTGGTCCAATTTGGCATAAATTCCCATTGAATTTCCCAGTCTATAAGAGAACGAAACGTTCGTGGCAATGGAAAAACCGTCATCCATAAGTTTAGTGGTGCTCTGCTTGTGATTGTATTTGGCGTATCCAATACCCAATCCTGTCCTTATTCCAAATTTGGTAGTTCCCAAAATTGAATACCCCCCAACGGCGTGTATATGTGTTATCCTACTACTAAGAATTGCCCCAACAGCATCAATATTTGTGACATTCCCCTTAAAATAGCCATATTGTGCCCCTACTTGCCATTTTTTGGTGATCAAAACAAGGCCTTCCACATTCAATCCATTCTTGAGATCGTACCCCTTAGAAACAAAATTATCGCCCCAGGCCTGTGGAAGCACATAAGAAACTCCTATTTCCCCAAGTATATCGTCATCAAACACTGGTTTTTCTTTCTGCCCACGAACCAACATGGAACAAAAACACAGTAATGGCCAAAACCAATTTCTAAAACTTGAATTCATAGCCATTTTGCTCTTGGTCAAACTCCATTTCAAAAATCTTTTCATCTACAATTCCTTTGTTCACCAATTGATATGATGCCCGTACTGTTCCACTTTTAATGTTCTTGAAAGTGATCACCGCCTCATCTTCATCTGGATCCAGTATAGTGGATGAATACTCTGGCAAAGGATGGTAAAGGCCCTTTGCCTCCCCTAAATCCAGTTCTTTATAGGATGAATTGTAGTTGATATTAAAATATAAGGTGTCCGTTAAGTTTGTTTGCCTTGTGATGGTGAGCTTTGTCTGTATTATTTTGTCCAATTCAACCTGTGGTAAATCATAGGTGGAATCTTCCAAAGGAAGATAGTTTGCTCCACTAATAAAAAGAGAGGGCCAGTCATTCTTATAATCTTCATTTCCTTGCCTGTTGACGATCACCAAAATATTGCTCTCATTTTCTGGGGAAATTGTCACTATTTTATATGTGCCGTCTGGATACAATTTAGAAGCCCCAATTAGGTCCACATCTTCTTTTGTTCCATTTACAAAAGGGAAAAAGAACAAAGGAGTAATGAAATGTCCTGAAGCATAAACCTCAACGGGTAGATCGGGCATGGTACTTTCCTCTGGATCGTTGATATTGCCTCTCAGCAAGAGACGCCTATTATCTTCATAGGTGAGCTCGCAAGAAATTAGGAGCAAGCCCAAGAAAAAAGTAAAAACAGTTCTATTCATGCTTCAATAGATACCCTCGGTTTCATTTGGTGGCATCCTTTAATATTAAATAAATGTTAGGTAATGTCAGAAATCAAAATTATCCGGATTGGGGGTTTGCAGCGGCCTTGCGAAGAAAACAGTTGAGTTTGGTATTGGCCGGAAAAATGAAACCTTCGGATGCTACAGAATTGAAGGCTCTTTTTCTGGCACAATAACAATATAATATGGGTTAAGGACCAAAAAGGCCCTTAACCATAGTCATTTTAGGAACAAATCAACAACCGCTGCCAGGATAAACTTCCGCATCGTTATCATTACAATCGAAAATGGGGTTATTATAATCAACCTCTACATATTGAAGGTCGTTGTAATAGTATTGAAAATCACACTCACTGACGTATAGGACAGTTGTTTGATCAGCATAGCCATCTCCATCGGCATCCTTCCCCATTAAAAACTGAACCCCTCCAAAGTATGAATCTTGGTCATCACAATCCAAATTTTCCCAAATCAAATAATAGCCATTGGGAACGGATTCTATATCGCACGCATTAACTTCGACGGTATCCACATCTCCTGGAAATCCATCCTCATCAAAATCCCTCCCATATATGAGCATTATCCCTGGATTCATATTTTGTTCTTGGTCGTTACAATCGCTGTTGTCCATAACATATCCCTCCAATTGTGTGCATGAAGGCACAGACGGGTCTCCATACCCATCATTGTCACTGTCCAAAAAATACATGGGTTCGGTACAAGTTGTAATTGAGGCGTTCCCATCGTCCAAATCATCATCATTGTCCACATAGCCGTCCAAAAGAACACAAGATGTTGCTCCGTTTGCATCTCCAAAGCCATCCTCATCATTATCTACAAAATATTTTGCTTCACAACCAGGAAAGATCAAGGCATTACCGTCATCGGGATCGGTCTTATCTTTTACATACCCGTTTGGTTGGGTACATTCAGATTTTGTGCTGTTTGGGTCACCAAAACCATCTCCATCACTATCCAAATAAAAGGTCTCTTTTGTACATGTATTAGGATTGTCCGGAACACTGTCATCGGAGCCACTACAAGAAGTCACAGCCAATGTTGAAACCATCATAAGCACGCATCCAAACTTTAAAACTTTTTCCATATCTCTCATTTTTATGTTATTGAGAGACAATTTCAGTGTTTAGCGTTACCTATTCACCCTTAACTTGATGAATGCCAAGTTTGGGTTGACGGATGGGGTTTATCTTAAAATTTTTAGGGTTTTCTAAATCTTCCCAGTAGAAAGTGTTTACGGTGTAGCCTGTTAAAAATCAAAATTATCCGGGTCGGGCCCAAAACGCTGCCCTCTATCCAGACCGTCCAACAAATTCATATCCTCTTGGCTAATTTCAAAGTCGAAAAGATCGGCGTTGGAAATGATGCGTTCTTTTTTAGATGATTTGGGAATGGTGACCACTCCTTTTTGTAAATCCCACCTAAGAACTAGCTGTGCAATGGTTTTGCCGTATTTGGCCGCCAATTGCTTCATAACATCAAGATCAAATACGTTTCCTTGCATCAAGGGTGACCAAGCCTCATATTGGATTCCTTTTTTATGGCAGAACTCAACCAAATCTTGCTGCACCAGATACGGATGAAATTCCATTTGATTGACCATGGGAACAATTTCTGCAGTAGTTAGCAAATCCTCTATATGATGTTTCATAAAGTTACTGATCCCTATGGCCCGAACTCTTTTCTCAGCATACAGTCTTTCCATCGCCTTCCAGGTCTCTTTAGAGATCTCACCTTTGGGCCAATGGATCAAATAAAGGTCTAAGTAA
Source organism: Flagellimonas nanhaiensis (assembly GCF_003382275.1). Lineage (GTDB taxonomy): Bacteria > Bacteroidota > Bacteroidia > Flavobacteriales > Flavobacteriaceae > Flagellimonas > Flagellimonas nanhaiensis. The sequence goes on along the minus strand of NZ_QTJX01000002.1, from coordinate 771,812 downwards.
TCGGTGCCCAGGCGCTCCAGACTTGCTTCAAATGCCTTTAAGGTGCTGTCATATCCTTGGTCCGTATTCCAGACCTTACTGACCAGAAAAATGTCCTTTCTGTCCACATTGCTCTCCCTGATTCCTGCTCCAACCCCTTGTTCGTTGTTGTAGATAGCAGCAGTATCGATGTGGCGATACCCATGGTCCAAGGCATCCTTTACTGCATTAATTACCTCGTTGCCATCTTTTGAGAGATATACTCCCAAGCCAAAATAGGGCATTTGGACCCCGTTGTTCAACTCAAAGGTCCCTTGTAAATCTGTAATTTTTCTCATGTGCTAAAGTTGATAAATCCAATCCTCAGGATTCAAACGATTGGAATCTCTATAAAGGTAAAACTTCAGTTTGGTACTTCCATCAAACCGATTGGTATTAATGTCGCCCAAGACCTCTTTAACAACAACCTTATCTCCTTTTTTTACATACAACTTGGATAGGTTGTAGTACGTGCTAATGTAGTTTCCATGCTTGATCTGTACGCCCTTGTTTCCCCCTGGTACCGATAAAATTGCTATTACCTCACCCTCAAAAATTGCTCGGGCCTGGCTTCCTTCATCTGTAGTAATGGTGACACCGTTGTTGCGGTGCTTTATTCCAGGGTATAATTTATCATTGTAAACCCCATAGCCCTGACTTTTTATTCCTTTTTCCACAGGCCAAATAAGGCGCCCCTTATTGGCCGAAAAGTTGTCTGCCACCATTTTGGCCTCGGGTGTAAGCACAAATTTGGCACTTCCGGACCTTCCTGCCTTTCTGTTGGTGCTTGCAATAGCGCTTTTGATCAACCGCTCAATTTCCCTATCAATTTTTCTGGCCTCCTTTTGTTTTTTGGAAATAGCCTGGGTGTATTTGGTCTCATTTTGTCGAATACTCCTCAACAAGGTCTTCTGCGATTCAATTTCACTGTACAGCTCTTCCTTTACTTTCTTGTTCTCAGCCAACAATTGCTCTTTGACCTTTCGTTGTTCCACTAATTGCTGATTCAATTGTGTCAACTCATCGGTTTTCTTGACGATATCCTCTCCCTGCTTTTTTCGGTGTTTTGCATATTGCTGCATATACTGCAAACGCTTAAACGCCTGAAAAAAATTGTCGGCCGAAAGAAGAAACATTAATCTATTGTTCTGTGACTTGTTTTGATATGTTTTTCGAATCAGGTTAGCATAATCCTCTTTTAGAATCCGAAGATCTTCACGAAGCTTACTAATACTCCTGATATTGACATTAATCTGTCTGTTAAGCAAATTCGATTGCTGATTGGTGACTCGGATTAGCTCTTGACGCACATTGATCTTATGGTCCAAAGCCTCCATTTGGTCCAATACATTCCCTTTTTCCTTCCGTTCGGCAAACAATAATCTATTAATTTCTTTGATCTCTTCCTGTAAACGTGCCCTTTTGGCCTCTAAAGCTTTTTGTTCGCTAGTTTGTGCAGACAGTGGAGTGGTTACAAATAATGTAAGTAGAAGAAAATAAAATAAATATGAAGCCTTACATTTCATATTACTTTAATACAATTTTATCGTAACCCTCGGGAACTTTGTACGGAAAACTCAATGCTCGGTTCAATTCCATATTACGAAAACTGAGTTCAATAGTAGTCTTGTCGCCATTCTCAGCCGCCACAATTTGAATTTCTTCGGGAAGGACGTTTCCTGAAATATTCTGATAGGTATATTTAGCTGATAGTTGCCTTTCATTTTCTGGCTGCGAGATTTCTTGGGCCGCAATTTTAAAATTTTTGGGCTCCAATTGGAACAGTGTCTTGAACAATTCCATTGGTCTTTTCGGTTTCAGCTGATAGTTCCCATCACTTATATCCGAATTGTACTTTTCTTCTCTTAAATCGAAAACAGCATTGCCCAGTAAAAGGTTTTGCACTTTGTCGAAATCCAGTTCTGTCCCCAAGAGATGACTTAAATAGCTAAAATCCCCGTCAAAATATTCGTTTTGCAACTTGTTATAGAATGAAACCCTTTGGGGTGTAATATGTGCTTTTACCATGCCGAGGGGAGCACTCATCCAAATAACTTTGTCCTTCTCCATCCTAAGGCTCACATTCACTCCTTGGTTTTCCTTGCCATTTGAATAGTCAATTTTCACCCTTCCCCGTAACGTCTTAAAATCTGATTGATTAGTGTAATGACTTTCAATAATATTTTTTACGGACAGTCTAGAATCAACTTCGCCTCCGACAACTGTCTTTGCACTTTTACAAGCACCAAGCACTACCACCAATACTACTATCAAAATATATCGCATCCATGTTCCTATGTTCGGCATAAATCGGTCCATGATCATAGTCCTTGTTTTATTTTATTGGCATACTCATTAGCCTTTGTTGCATTCCCGATACTTCTGTAGGCATTGGAAAGTTCCCCATATATTTTATTGGCCAATTGGCCGTCATCCAACAAATAATCCAACCCGCTCTCCAAAACGGTTATTGCTTTAGTTGCGTCCGAAGTTCTATTTAGCGCAGTGCCATAAGCATAGTAAAAATACGGTTGCAAAGGATATGCATCCAAAGCTTCCTTGGAAATGGCCTTCATTTCTTCATAATCAGATTCCAAAAGCATTTGTTCTATCCTGCCACTATAGTCAGCAACAGGGTCATCTTCATTGGCAATACCCGGGTCTTGTTTAGTTGGGTGCACAACAAGCTTCTTTTCTTTTTGTTGTATGGAATCATTGATTTTGGCCGTTAATTGGTCCGTAAACTTAGATTTACCCAATTCGAGCAATACCTTTTTGGCGTCATCGTAATTCTTTTTCCTGAAGTAAACCACGGCCAAGTTTTCTTTCAGTTTCCTGTTTTCGTAGGGAATACTTGCCTGGACTGATTCCAAGGGTTTTCCTTGTTTTTCCAAGACATTGATGAGGCTCTCCAAGTACCAAAAATCTGTGGGTTGAGCTATCAAGGCTTCAATGGCGTATTCTTCACCTTTGATGTATTGTTTGTCCAGACAATACATCTTGCCCAGTTCGTAATCAATTACACTATTTGAGGGTTCTAGCTGCTTGCATTTTATCAGTAAATTGATTGCGCGGTCGTAGTTTTGAATTCCTTTTTGTTTGAGTGCTTCAAAAAAATTCTCTTGGAACTCATCGGTATATTCTTCTAGAAAAACTTCAGCGCTCTGTTCTTCTTGGGCATAAAGTGACTGTCCTACCAATATTGATAAGGCCAAACATCCCAAAAGAAGAAACCTCTTTTTCATGACTTAGTATTCTCTATTCCAAAACGCTATAATCTCCTATGCTTATGGTTTCAAAGTTACCATCAAAAACAACATGGTTGCCAATCATGGCGTTGTCCAAATTGGCATTGGAGATTTTGGTGTTGGCTTGGATCAAGCTATTCTTGACCGTGGAATTCTCAACTACCGTACTTGCTCCTACCGAAACATAGGGTCCTATGGTACTGTTTTTGACCACTACATTCTCCCCTATGAAACAGGGCTCAATAATATTGGCATTCTCTTTTATAACGGAATTTGCAATCAAATCTTCTCCATCTTTTTCCAAAAATTCCAACATTCGCTGATTGGTCTCCACGGTCACAGTCTTATTACCGCAATCCATCCATTCATCTACTTTTCCAGGCACAAATTTCATGCCCTTCTCCATCATCCGTTTGATTCCATCATTGATCTGATATTCTCCGCCATGGGTAATATCATTTTCTAATACATATTGTAGTTCATTTTTCAATACTCCAACATCTTTAAAATAATAGATGCCTATAACCGCCAAATCAGAAACAAACTCCTTGGGCTTCTCTACCAATTCCACAATCTCCTTTTCTGCATTTAAATTGACTACCCCGTATGCTTCTGGGTTTTCAACTTGTTTTACCCAAATGACACTGTCGGCAGATTTGTCCAAATCAAAATCGGCCCTAATCAGAGTATCCGCGTAGGCAATTACTGCAGGTCCGCTCAAGGATTCTTTAGCACTCATAATGGCATGTCCGGTTCCCAAAGGTTCATCCTGTCTGTAAATGGATCCTTTGGCACCCAAACTTTCTGCGAGGTTCATCAAACTTTTCACCACATCATCGCCAAAAAAGGCGGGGTCTCCTAAAATAAAGGCCACCTCTTCAATGGGTTCTCCCAAGACCTTGGCAATATCGCTTACCAAACGATGCACAATGGGTGTGCCCGCAACCGGAATCAATGGTTTAGGTACTGTTAGGGTATGTGGTCTCAATCGGGAACCTCTTCCCGCCATCGGGACAATTATTTTCATATTTTAATTGATTTGGATATTATGTTTTTTCGCAATTGTTTCAAAAATTTCTAGTCTTCCTGCTTCTTTGAGTTCATTATAGAACATCCCTAGGTTATGTTCCGCATCCCTAGCATATGGTGAGTTCATTTTAGAATATATTATATAGGCTTTCATAGTATCATCCAGAGCTTGTTCATAATCTCCCTCAAGATGATATAACCGTCCCCTCCCATAGTATCCCTCCGCTTCATCTGGATAAACCTCAATGTAATTGTTCATTGCTTTTATTGCATTGTCCAAGTCATTTTTATATTCATATGCATATGCAATATTGATCAACGGCATTTTTCCTTTAGGGTCTATTTCGAGTGATTTTTCATAGTTGTGGATTGCTTTATCATATTCTTCAAGTTTCCTATAACTGTACCCTATCATATCCCATGCAAAAGCAAACTTGGAATCTTCTTCAACAGCATTTTTGTAGTGTTCAATTGCAATGGCATATTTTCCTTCTGAAAAAAACATTTGACCTTTATCATAATGCTCTTTAGCATTTTTCTTATTTGAAACTGAATTTCTACTTTCAACATCACTGGAAGCCATTAAAGTCTTCATAGCATCACAATTGCGAAGAAGGTGTTCTTCTACCTCATCGTAATCCTTATCCATCTCAATGATGATGTTGTTCTCATCTTTAATTTGCAAAGAATCTGGTAATTCACTCGAAGCGTAATGGTCAAGCGTATCTTTTACTTTTGAAGTCATCTTCAACAGACTATTTTTCATCTGTACGGTCAAAATTGATGATGAAATACATTCTTTTATTTTTTTGAATTTCTTCTTTTCCTTTATACCTGTGCTGATTCCACCAATACATGGACATGCTTCTTTGGAGATTTGCTCAATTTGATTCTGCGCAAAGGAATTTGCGCTGGTTAGAAACACACAAAAAATCAGAAAAAAGTATTTCATAATGTGTTAATTTTTACCGGTGCTTCCAAATCCACCAGCACCCCTATCTGTTTCTGAAAGGGCTTCTACCTCTTCCCACTCGGCCCGTTCGTGTTTGGCTATGACCATTTGGGCCACCCGTTCTCCATTTTCGATAACAAAATCATCGGAGGAAAGATTGACCAATATTACGCCCACCTCGCCACGATAATCGGCATCAACGGTTCCTGGGGCATTGAGCACCGTAATTCCTTTTTTGGCCGCCAATCCGCTTCGGGGGCGTACTTGGGCCTCATAACCTACAGGAAGTTCCAGGTATAGTCCCGTAGGTACAATGGTCCTTTCCAAAGGTTTTAGGGTTATTGAAGTATCTATATTTGCTCTTAGGTCCATTCCAGCAGAGGCAATGGTTTCATAGCCTGGTAGAGCATGACTTGATTTGTTTATGATCTTAATTTTCACGTTGTAACAGTATGGTCTTCAGTTTATCTCCTTCCATTTTATAAACTAACATCAAAAATAACAAAAGTAGTAGGCCACCAGCTATTAAATTTCTATTAAAAACGTAGAAAGAAAGAGCAGAAAACACAATGGAAACCGAGGAATAGAAGATTATTTTTCGCATGTTGTAGGGCACGGGATAGTATTTTCTTCCAAAGTAATAGGACAAAACCATCATGCTACCATAGGCTGCCAAAGTAGCTAAGGCTGATGCCATATATCCTATAGTGGGAATAAGGCCAATGTTGATGATCAAAGTAATCAATGCCCCTATTGAGGAAATATAAGCCCCAAATTTGGTTTGGTCTGTTATTTTATACCAAACCGAAAGATTGTGATAAACTCCCAGACAGAAGCTTGCCAATAAAATTATTGGAACTATTTCCAATGCTTCCCAATATGTAGAATTTCTAATAAGAAGTTTTCCCAGTGGATTGATGAATACCACCACTCCGAGCAATATTACACTTCCAAGAATAACGAAGTAATTGGTTATCTGGGCATATGTTTTTTGTGGCTTTTCGGTTTTGGCATGGCTGAAGAAAAAGGGTTCAACACCCATTCTAAATGCTGTTCCGAACAAGGTCATGAAGAGGGCCAATTTATAGCAGGCTCCATACTTGCCCACTTCGGTCTCCGCTATATCCGAAGGCAATATTTCTGTCAGTAAGATTTTATCCAAGACCTCGTTAACGGTAAAAGCAACACCCGCAATCATGACCGGACCAGCGTACTTCATCATTTGTTTCCATAACGCAGCATCGAACTTATAGGAAACTTTAAAGTATGTTGGCAGTAAGATCAACAGCGTGAATCCACTTGCTATGATATTTGATATGAAAATATACTGGATTTCCCATCCTTCTTTGTAAATGGAGCTGAAAAAGCTTCCATCGGATTCTTGGGCCATTTTGGGCAGAACAAGTAAAAAGAAAACGTTGAAAGTTAGGTTTATGGCCACATTAATGGTCTTTAGCACTGCATACTTCATTGGTTTTTCCTTTGCTCTCAACAAGGCAAAAGGAATAATGACCAAAGCATCCAATACCAAAATATATGTAGTAAACCTTATATAATCAGGATTGATATTTGTGAAATTGGCCAAGCTTTCCTGGACCAAAAGTGCCAAAATCAAAAACAACAAGGAACTCCCTAGTAAAGAAATCAATGAAGTAGAAACAACTCTTTTTTTGTCCTCGCTTTTATGGTAGAAACGGAAAAAGGCAGTTTCCATACCATAGGCCAAAAACACATTGAAGATTGCTATCCATGCATAGATGTTGGTATACTGCCCATATCCTGCCGCATTCTCAAAAACACTAGTATACAAGGGAAGCAAGAAAAAGGAAATGACCCGTGGCAATACCGTGGCCAGGCCATAGATAAAGGTTTGTTTAAAAAGCTTTTTTAACGGATTCAAATAGGTATGCCTTAAAGGTGGTTACAAGTTACGTAAAACCCTTTAGTATAAAAGTGCTTGATTGTGCCAAAAGAAAAGGGCCGCTTCTAAAGAAGCGGCCCTTTTTATATGATTTTACTTTCTTATTAATTGTTAAGCGCTTCAGCACCACCAACAATTTCAAGGATTTCGTTGGTAATGGCTGCTTGTCTTGCTTTGTTATAGGTCAACTTCAATTGATCTCGAAGCTCTGTTGCGTTATCCGTTGCCTTGTGCATGGCTGTCATACGTGCACCGTGCTCACTGGCAAACGAATCGCGCACCGCCTTGTACAATTGGGTCTTTAACGACTTCGGAATTAATTGCTCAACGATTTCAGGTTTGGATGGTTCAAAAATATAATCGGCAGCACCGGAAGTGTTTCCTTCAACAGGAACAATCGGTAAAAACTGTTCTGTCATAATGATTTGTGTAGCCGCGTTCTTGAACTTGTTGTAGACCAACTCTATTTTATCGTATTTACCTTCGGTAAAATGTTCCATAAGGTCCTTGGCAATCTCTGAAACCACGTCAAAGGTCAAGTCGTCAAAAACTTCACTGTGATTGGCAACAACATTATGCCTCTTTGCCAAAATATCGTTCCCCTTCTTGCCTATGGCCAAAACATCAACCTGCTTGCCTGCATAGGTAGTTTCTACCAATGCATTCGTTTGTTTAATGATGTTTGAATTGAAGGCACCACAAAGACCTCTGTTGGAGGTAATGGCAACAATCAGCACTTTGTTGACGGCTCTATTATCAGCAAACTTGCTCCCTGCGTCACCATCCAAACTTGCGCTCAATCCCTGCAAGAGTTCGGTAAGCTTATTAGCATAGGGCCTCATGGCCGTAATGGCATCCTGGGCTTTTTTCAACTTGGCAGCAGATACCATTTTCATGGCACTGGTAATCTGCATCGTTGATGAAACCGAAGCTATTCTATTTCGTATTTCCTTTAAGTTTGCCATATTCTACTTTGTCATTCCGCACTTGATGCGGAATCTTTTTTGTTATGGATTTCCCGCTTTCCTTCGACTACGCTCAGGATGACAGCGGGAATGACAATTATTATGCTTTGTACTTCCCTGCAAGGTCCTTACAAACCGAGGTCAACGTATCAGTAACCTCATCGGTCAATTTACCAGCTTTTAGCGTATCTAAAATACCTCTGTGCTTAGCGTTCATGAACTCGATGAAATCTCTTTCAAATTCTTTTACCTTGTCTACAGGAACATCCCTCAACAAGTTTTTAGATCCAGCGAAAATAATCGCAACCTGATCTTCAACTGTGTATGGGTCGTTTTGGGCCTGCTTCAAAATCTCAACGTTTCTACGTCCTTTTTCAATTACGTTCAAGGTCGCAGCATCCAAATCGGAACCAAACTTGGCAAAGGCTTCCAATTCACGGAACTGGGCCTGGTCCAATTTCAGGGTACCTGCCACTTTTTTCATAGACTTAATCTGAGCCGAACCACCCACACGGGAAACGGAGATACCTACGTTAATTGCAGGACGAACACCTTGGTTAAACAAATCTTGCTCCAAGAAAATCTGACCATCGGTAATGGAAATTACGTTGGTTGGGATATATGCTGATACGTCACCTGCCTGTGTTTCAATAATTGGAAGTGCGGTAAGTGAACCTCCTCCTTTTACTTTGGATTTCAGCGCATCTGGAAGGTCGTTCATGTTTTTTGCCACATTGTCGTCATTGATGACCTTGGCAGCACGCTCCAACAATCTTGAGTGTAGGTAGAATACGTCACCAGGGTAAGCTTCACGTCCTGGAGGTCTTCTTAACAACAAGGATACCTCACGATAGGCAACCGCTTGTTTTGATAAATCATCATAGATAATCAAAGCTGGACGACCTGTATCCCTGAAGTACTCTCCAATCGCTGCACCGGCAAAAGGAGCATATACCTGCATAGGTGCAGGGTCAGAAGCATTAGCCGCAACAATTGTGGTATAGGCCAAAGCACCTTTATCTTCCAAAGTCTTGGCAATGGCCGCAACAGTTGATGCTTTTTGTCCAACTGCAACATAGATACAGTATACTGGCTCACCAGCATCGAAAAACTCTTTCTGATTCAAAATGGTATCGATACAAACCGTTGTCTTACCTGTCTGACGGTCACCGATTACCAACTCACGCTGTCCTCTACCAATCGGAATCATTGCATCAACAGCTTTAACTCCAGTCTGTAATGGCTCGTTTACCGGTTGACGGTAAATTACCCCAGGAGCTTTACGTTCCAATGGCATTTCAAATGTGTCTCCGGCTATTGGTCCTTTTCCGTCAATGGGAGTACCCAAAGTATCCACTACACGACCTACAATGCCTTCTCCAACATTAATAGATGCAATACGTTGTGTTCTTTTTACCGTTGCGCCTTCCACAATTTCTTTGGACGGACCCAACAAAACCACACCAACGTTATCTTCTTCAAGGTTCAGAACAATTCCCTGCATTCCGCCATCAAACTCCACAAGCTCTCCGTATTGTGCATTGGAAAGACCATACACACGGGCAATACCATCACCCACCTGCAATACGGTACCTACTTCGTCCAATGAAGCGGTAGCTTCAAAACCAGATAATTGTTTTTTCAAAATTGCTGATACCTCAGCGGCTTTTACTCCTGCCATTTTTATAGACTATTTGTAAATTCTCTTTTTAATCCGTTCAATTTGTTCGAGACGCTTGCATCATATTGCAAATCTCCTACACGCAACACAAATCCTCCGATGATGCTCTCGTCAATTTTATTTTCAACAGAGACTTTGTTCCCTGTCATTTTGGCCACTTGGGCCAGTACTTTCTTTTCAAGGTCCGCCGTCAAGGGAACTGCCGTGGTCACATAGGCCACATCTTCTCCCTTAAGTTTTTCATGAAGAATGATGTACTTATAAGCTACTTCTTGAAGCATTCCAATTCTTTTGTTGTCGGTCAATGTGCCGATCAAGCCTTTTGAAATTTCATTGCACCCTTTAAACACTTCCATCAATGCATTCCTCTTCACTTCGGCCTTTACAACGGGGCTTTCCAAAAGATTTTGCAAATCAGCGTTATCCGTGATCACAGCAGCAATGTCACGCATATCTTTTTCAACAGCGTCTGCTGCTTTCTTTTCGATAGCGAAATCCAAGGTTGCTTTTGCGTAGCGTACGGCTGCCCTATTTTGGTTCATGTGCTCTTAGTTCAATTTGATGTCGCCCAACATATCATCCACCAACTTCTGTTGTTTCTTCTTGTCGGACAGTTCTTCTTTAATCACCTTTTCAGCAATCTCAATGGAAAGATTGGCCACTTGTTCCTTAATATCGGCAACTGCGGCTTTCTTTTCACTTTCTATGGTAGCCTGGGCCTGTTTGATCATCTTATCTCCTTCTACCTGGGCCTGCTCTTTGGCATCGGCAACAATCTTATCTTTGATTTCCCTGGCTTCCTTGAGCATGGACTCCCTTTCCGCTCTTGCTTCTTTCAATAACTTTTCGCTATCGGCCGTAACGTTCTGCATTTCCTTTTTGGCCTCTTCTGCAGCATCCAAGGCATTTTTGATGCCTTCCTCACGATCGTTGATGGCATTGAGAATTGGTTTCCATGCAAACTTCCAAAGTAGGAACAACAATAGTCCGAACAATAAAGTCTGCCAGAAAAACAATCCCAACGAAAACTCTTCCAATAACTTTTCCATAATCTAATCTGTGCTTTTATACTTTGAATTCTTAAACCAAGCAAAAGCTGTAACCAACCGTTACAGCCTTTACTTTGTGGGTCTGATTATACTGCAAATAGGGCAGCAAAACCAATACCTTCAATCAACGCTGCTGCAATCAACATCGCTGTTTGGATTTTTCCGTAAGCTTCAGGCTGACGGGCGATAGCCTCCATAGCAGAACCACCGATTCTACCGATACCAAGACCTACACCAATTACTACCAAACCTGCACCTACCATTACTGGAATTTCCATATCTATCTAGTTTAAAAATTAAATATTCAATATTTAGACCCTTCGACAAGCTCAGGGTGACATTCTTTTAATTAATGGGCAACCTCTGCCTCATGTTCATGGTCGTGCTCATGTTCCTCGGAGGCAAATCCAAAGTAAAGCGCGGACAACATGGTGAAAATATAAGCTTGCAACAAGGCCACCAATACTTCAATCAATGAAATGGCAAATGCCAATCCAAAGGACAACGGGCTACCTATCCAACTTTTAAATATGAACATCAAACCAATCAAGCTCATCAATACAATGTGTCCCGCCTGCATGTTTGCGTACAAACGTATCAATAATGAAAACGGCTTAATAATCAACCCCAACAATTCTATTGGGACCAAAATAATATACAATGGGATTTTACCATACCAGGGCAATGACTTTCCAAGAGGATCGAACTGGTGCATCCAGTAATCCTTGGTTCCTGTAAAATTGGTAATCAAGAAAGTCATGATTGCCAAAGAAACTGTAATGGCAATGTTTCCTGTCACGTTGACCCCAAGTGGTGTTAACCCAAAAATGTTCAAGAACCAGATAAAGAAAAAGATGGTCAACAAGAAGGGCATATATTTCTTGTATCGTTTTTCCCCAATGTTGGGTCTTGCAATGTCATCCCTTATATATAGGACTATGGGTTCGAAGAAACGGCCAGCTCCAGTTGGAATACCGTTGTTCTTGCCATAGGATTTTGCCAAACTGGAAAACAACCACAACATCAACAAGCCGGTCACGATAATCATCACCACGTTTTTAGTTATGGAAAAGTCCAAAGGCTTTACATTGGTAGCATGGTGGTCTTCATCATAATGGATGGTCCCTTCTGCATCTGTTTTATATATCTTGCTATGATAAAGCTTGTAATAGTTGCCATCAACTTCAGCCAAAGTTTCACCGTGATGGAATTTTGAAGAGGAAAAGACCTTTAACCCATTATTGTCCCATAAAATAATAGGCAACGGAAAACCAACATACTTGTGTTCTCCATTTTCTTTGGTGTAGGAAAACAAAGAAAAATCATGTGCATCCTGAAGGTGATGGGCGATGTATTCCTTAATTTCTGTTTTTAAATCCTTGCCGTGTTCGTTGTGCTCGTTTTCTTTTTCACTGGCGAAAGTGGTCTGGGACAAAAAAAGTGCGGCGACAAGAAGAAATCTTGTAAAAAAAGTTTTTCGCATTTCGCTCAAAAATATCGGTCTCTCAAAATCGGTGCAAATGTAAGCCATTCTCTTAAAAAGAAAAAAGCTTTCAAACTTTTATTTTTGAGGATCTTGAGTGCTTTATTTTTTATTGGATTCCTCTAGGCTTTTGAGCATTTTAGAAGTAAAATAGGTCTCCAAAAAAAGTGCAATTGCATAAGGAACAAAAAAAGCAGCAAATTCGGGACTGGACATTTCTCCATCGCTCTTATAGGTAGGGTAGAAAAGCAGGAAGAAAAAGATGAACTTTATAAAGCTACCCCCCATGAACAAAAATCCAATCTGATTTTTGAATTTTTCGCGAAAACGATACAACAGCCCATAAATGATCACGGCCAAAATGCCATTGACCACATAGGATCTAACAATAAGGTTTTCAAAAAGGGGAAGGCCTTTTGCCGACATTACAAAAAGGTGGGCTCCAAAGGAGATAGTCAGCAATACAATAAGAAGTAGAATGAACTTGGTGAGCAAATTGAGTTTTGACATCAGTATTTTATCCGTTTTAACTGTTGCAAAACTACCCAAATTGAAATTGCCACCCCTAACAGAGTGGCAATTACCGTAAAAATATTTTTCTCGTTTTGATATTCAGCGTCGAGCCATTTTCCTCCCTGAACGGACAAATAGATTATGATGCCCATTTCAAACGCGATGCCCGAAAGAATGGCAGCGTTCTTGAAACCGCTGTTCTTAGGAGACTTTTGCTGGTTCATTAGCTTTAGAGGGCTGTATTTTGTGGGTAGGAGCGCCAACTCCCTTGCCCATGGTACAGGCCGCATTAAAGGTTGCACCCGGTTCCACGGCCAATTTGGACACACTCACGGTGCCTTCAATAACAGCTGAGGATTTAAGAGAAAGCAGGTCCTTAACATGAAGTTCTCCATTGAACTTTCCTTCAATATCTGCATTTACACATTCAACTTTTCCGTTGATATAGCCATCTTTGCCAATGACCACCTTGCCTGAAGTGGTTACATTGCCTTCCAGTTTGCCATCTATCCTGAAATCAGCCTCTGAAGTAATATCACCTTTTATTTTTGTGTTCTTCTCTATTCTGTTGGGCTGTCCTCCAAATTCTGTCATAGGTCGTGGTTTTTTGTTGTCAGAAAACATCGTGTTCTAGGGTTTTGGGGTTAAAATTTGTGCTTTGTATGATTTTAAGTTTTTATGGACCTGAATGATCTTGTAATTGTTTGATAAAACTACAAAATTCTCATCTTTGATCCGGTAATCCCTGTTGTTTTTTATGAGCTCCGCAAAGCCCAGGGCAAAGTCTTTAGATCTAAATCCGTGCACTACAACAAACTGATCTTCCAGGTTGTAGATATCCTTTGAAATTATGTTCTTATAGTTTAGATCTTTAACGACCTCTTCCAGTCGCTTCTTTAGTTCTAACGCTTTTTCGTTGTCCCTTATTTTAAATGGGAACACTACTTTCCAATTTCCTTTGGAAGCGGTGTCGGTCTCTGGTGAGAATTGCTGGTTCTCCAATTTTGGTAATTGTTCCGAAACCATTTCTTCCGCTTTTTTTCCTTCCGGATTGTTTGGATAGGTCAATGCTACATAGTTTAAGGCTTCTTTAAAGGCCTCATACCCTTGTAGGCGACCTATGGAATTTGCTTTTAGCATTTCAAACTTAGGAACAATGGGGTCTCCGGTATATCTGCTGATATAATTTTCTGAACCTGTTATTACCTGCAGGTATTCTTGTTGTTGATATAGCTTGAAGAGGGAAGTGTAGTGCGCATCGGGACTGTCCGTATTTCCTTCCAAAACTGCCTGTGGATTCAGAAGAATCTCTGCATATCTTGTGTCAGGATGATTGGCAATAATGTCCTGTTTCATATTGTCCATTAATGGACTGCCCGACTCCTCATAAATTTTGTAAAGGTTGTATTTTGATGGTAAAACCAATCGTTCTTCTGGATTTGAGGCCAATACTCGTTCCAATTTGGACGCTGCCAAAAGATTGTCCTTAAACTTTTCTTTGTAAATCAATCCCAACTGATAGTTCGCAAAATTTCTTTCGGTCCTTAAACTGTCGATCTCTGCTACATCGGTAGGTATTTGTTCCAGATAAAAATCTAAAGAGAATTTTTGGTCATCGGTAAGGTCTTCCACATTCTGACCTGTAGATGTTACTTCTGTTCCGGTTGCCTCGGAAACCAAAGTACGAGCTTTATTGCTCCATCTCCAATCATCTTCCAGTGTTCGGTCTCCCCATTGGGTTTTAAAATCATTCCTTCCATATCCCAAACTGGTAATATTATAGAAATAGAACTTTCCCTTGTTCTGTTTGCCCCCTTGGCTTTCCGCAAAAGCCGCGAACCCTGCGTTGGTTCTTTTCAATTCTGCTTCTGCTTCCTCTTCTTGTTTGCGTTTTAGTTCGGCAATATAATCTTCAAAATATGCCTTGCGCTCTGCCTCGGGCATTTCATAAATGGTGATTACGCTATCCGCGTGCTGGACAATATCCTCATACTTGATGACGTCCTCAAGATTGTCCAATTTCTTTTTGATGTTCCTATACTTCTTGCTGTTTACAACAAGATTGGTCAATGTACTATCATAGTATGCTCCTGAGGTTTTATATTCATCCTTGTCAAAATAATAATCGGCAAGACTCTGATAGTTCAGGGCATTTAGTTTTCGTTCTTCCTGAGGAGTGGCCCTAAGAGATTTATTGTAATAGGCCAATGCTATACTATCTGATTGGTTCGCCAAATGGAATTGGGCAATTTCCCTATAGATCTTATCCAAAAAGGGCCTGTTCTCTCGATTTTCTTCCAAATCCGTCAGATACTCCAACAAATCCTCTTTGTTGGTTGAAGTAATCTCGGTATTCTGAATTTTCTTGAGGTGCGCATTGATCATATAGACCCTTGGAGATCTTCTGTTCAGGGCAATTACTTTGTCATATGCATAATTGGCGCTGTCCTTGAACCCCAAATTATTATACAATTGCCCTATAATAAATAGGTATCTTCCCTTTTCCGCGCTCTTTTTGGTGTATGCCTGGGCAATCTTTAGTTTTTGAATTGCAGTATCTGGAGCTTTAAGGTTGATGAAGCACTGCGCCAAAACCGCATTTGCATCTGCATATTCCTGGTCCTTGAGTGATTCAAACTTAAAAAGCCTTTTTAGATTTTTGATCGCCACTTCTGGATTGTCCAAACGCATATTGGTCTTTTCCCTCCAGATGGTAGCTTCGTTCAGCTTGTTGCTCTCCGTATATTTTCGAAGTACGTAATTAAAGGCTTCCAGTGCCGGAATATAGCGTTGGTCAAAGTACCGTGCCTTGCCCAAAAGAAGAAAGGCCTCATCCGTTTGTGGATTGCGCTCTTCATCTTTAATGTCCATACTGTGCTTTTGGATGGCCTTTGTGGCCTTTTCCTCGGCAAGTATAAAGTTGGGGTTATTGTCCTCAGAATCCAGTTTAATCTCATCCGTTACCTGAAGGCGTTCCACGGGAAGCACTTCCCAGTAGTCATCACGATAACTGGAATTCAATTCCTCGCGTCCTAGTTCAAAGGCTATGTTACCATTATATAGGGTATTGTACTTGGTATTGAGAGCATGCCAATTTCTATTGATAAAGGCATCCTTTTTAGTGGAACAGGAACCAAGAATCAAGGTTGATAAGGTAACTACCGATAAAATTTTATGCTGAAGCTTCAAAACTATTGCTGATCGTATCTAACCTTAACTAAAAAACATCCAGAATATTATAAGGCTCATCGATAAAATGCAATTTTTTCACCTACCAGAAGAAACATTGGACATTTACGGATATTTACCAGGCAGTGGGACGTTCAAAAACTGTCCTGCTCCGGTTGTATTTTGCCTTATAAGCAACAGGTGATATCCCTACATACTTTTTAAAAACCGTACGAAAGGCTTTCTGGTCGGCATAGCCCACTTGGTACATGACTTCGTTGACATTGTTCTGGGTAGATTCCAAACTTCTTTTAGCGGCTTCTATTTTTACCCGTTGTATATACTCCAAAGGAGTATTTTGAGTGGCTTTCTTAAATCTTCGGACAAAGTTGCGACTACTTATGGCATATTTTTTTGCCAATTGCTCCACGGATATCTTGTGTTGGATATTGCTCTCAATATACTTCTGCGCCTCTTTTATTGCTTCGTCTCCATGATCCTTTTGACCTTGAAAGATGGCGAATTGGTTTTGGTCCACCCGGTCCATATCAATTTCAAAAAACTTGGAGATATAAATTGCAGCAGCTCTCCCGCTATATTTTTCTATAAGGTGCAGCATAAGGTTCAAAAATGAAAAGGCGCCCCCGCTGGTGTATATGCCGTCCTCTTCGGTTACAATCTTATTCGACACCAGATTGACCTGGGGAAACATATTTCTGAACATTTCCATTCCTGCCCAGTGGGTAGCGCATTGTTTACCATCAACCAAACCTGTACGTGCCAACAGGAACGCACCCATGCACATACTGGCCACCTCTGCGCCATGCACGTTGCGCTGATTTAAAATCCATGGAATAAAATCATTGTTTGCATCCAGGTCCTCAATCATTTTATCGGGCCTTAACGCCGGAATCAATACCAAGTCTGTTTTTTCAATATCATCAAGGCTCTTCTCACAGTGAATGCTGAACATTCCGTTGTAAAGGGAATATTCTTTTTCCAACCCAACTAAATGAATGTCATAAGAATCATCTGTCCTCTGTTCCGCTTGTTTTAAAAACTGGTTGGCGGCCATCAATATCTTAAATGGCCCCACAACATTACTTAAAATGGCATTCCCTTTAGGGACTAATATGCTTACATGTTTCATTATCAGCGGTTTTAGAGGTATAAATGTAGCGGTAAAACTTGGCAGAATCAACCCTTAAAAGTGTCTTATTTGCCCTTTACGGTGCTTTTTCCTCTTTTGTAGTTTTGGAACAAATGGAATACGAAAAGTTTTTGGAAATACGGTCAACCATGTGCATAAAGCACGAATTTGTGACAGAAGGGAAAATGATGAGCTCACCTGCCATACATTATAAAGGAAAGGTTTTTGCCTTTTATTCCAGAACCAACAATATGGTTTTTAGATTGGGAAAAGAGTACCCAGTTGACAAGCTTGATATGGAAATGACCGAGTTCAGTCCTTTTAAGAGCAAGAAACCGCTTTCAGGATGGTATGAGGTTGGTTTTGGCCAGCATCACCATTGGGACAATCTGACCCAGGTGGCTTTAACCGAAATAATGAGAGCATCATGATTACCCAGGATTTTAGTTCCTTTCTATTGGACCTGGCCAAAAACAATCATAAAGATTGGTTTCAAGCCAATAAAAAACGATACGAAAATGAGCTAAAAACTCCGTTTTTGAATTTACTGGAAGAATTATTGCCCAGCCTTTGTGAATGGGATTCAAGAATTCTCCCCGATCCCAAAAAGGCCATGTTCAGAATAAATCGGGATATCCGATTTTCAAAAGACAAAACGCCTTACCACACTATCGTAAAAGCTGGGTTTTCACCATTTGGTAAGAAATCCGTCCTTCCTGGATATTATTTGGGGATTGATGCCGCCAATATCCATGTGGGTGGTGGGCTGTTTATGTTACGCGGACCAGAACTTAAGAAGATACGTGAACTTATTTCTTGCGACCCGAAAGAAATAAACAACATAGTGGAGGCCACCAACTTTGTACAAAATTTTGGAAGGCTCCGAGGTGAAAAAGCCAAAAGATTGGACAAGGGTTTTTTGCCCATTGCTGAAAAAACGGATTTGATCTACAACAAACAGTTTTATGCCATGGCCGAATTTCCTTTGGAACCTTTTTACAATGGCAATGGACTAAGTGAAGAAATTATGGTTCATTTTGAAGCAATAAAACCACTGAACGCCTATCTGAACCAAGCATTCAATTGACCCAAGAGTTTATTTATTAATCATAAAAACAGCAACTAAAATGACAACACAAGAAGTCGCAGACAAATTGGTAAGCCTTTGTAGAGAAGGTAAATATGAAGAAGCATATGGCCTATATGCAGATGATGCAGTAAGCATGGAAATGCCCGGTGTACCCAACGAACGTACCGAAGGCCTGCCGAACATTATTCAAGGATATGCCCAATGGGCCAGTAACATTGAAGAAGCCCACGGAGGAACTGTTGGAGACCCCATGGTAGTCGGCAATCACTTTGTGGTGCCCATGACCAGCGATGTCACCTTCAAACAAGGAGGAAGAGTCAACATGGAAGAGTTTTGTATGTATCAAGTAGAAGGTGGGAAAATCAAAAAGGCCCAGTTCTTTTACGATCCCTCTGCTATGTTCTAGAAACCTTGATAATCTAAAATTGTAGCACCGCATAGCGGTGCTTTTTTTATACCTCAAACTGACTGTAGATGGTAGTTTTTGAATTTGATTGGTGTAGAACGAAGTTTATAAAGGCCAAAGTTTTAAAATCGAATGAAAAAGATATTCCGAATCCTTAGTTTTGCACCAAAATTGTTTTCATGAGCGAATTTCACGCATTAAAAATCTCTGCTGTTGACTCCTTAACACCAAATGCTGTTGCCCTGACATTTGAAATCCCAGAAAATCTTAAAGAAACATTTTCTTTTGTCCCAGGCCAATATATTACCCTAAAACATACCATCAATGGTGAGGAGGTTCGAAGGGCATATTCCATTTCCTCTGCCCCATCCTCAGAAAAGCTTACTGTGGGAATCAAGAAAATGCCGAATGGTACTTTTTCTGTATTCGCCAACGAGCAATTACAGACGGGAGACACTTTAGAGGTGATGCTACCCGAAGGACGTTTTGTTTTCAACAATGATTCCACTCCAAAAAACATAGCCGCTTTTGCAGCAGGAAGTGGTATCACTCCCATAATGAGTATTGCCCAAACCGTATTGGAAAGCAATCCAGAAAGTACGTTTGTTCTGGTTTTTGGGAACCAGACTCCCTCAGAAACCATGTACCTAAAAGAGATTCAGGACCTCCACGATAAATATACCAATAGGTTTTTTGTTCAACGTCTTTATAGCCGATCTCAAGAAGAAGGAGCTCTTTTTGGACGGATAGAGACCTCAACGGTTAATTATGTCGTCAAAAACAAGTTCAAGGACACCTCTTTTGATGCTTTCTATCTGTGTGGTCCTGAGGAAATGATCGAGACCGTAAAAGACAGTTTAAAGAAAATCGGCGTAGAGGAACAGAAAATACTGTTCGAGCTATTTACCAGCTCATCCGAAGAGGATACCATTGCCGACGACCTAGAAGGTAAAACCAAGGTAGAGGTTATTGTAGATGATGAAGCCTTTTCATTGGTCATGGACAAAAAACAACTGGTTCTTGATGCAGTCTTGAAGGAAGATATTAATGCGCCTTACTCTTGTCAAGGTGGGGTCTGCAGTAGCTGCATTGCCAGAATAAAGGAAGGAAAAGCGGAAATGGTGAAAAATCAAATCTTGACCGATGGGGAAATTGCAGAAGGTTTGATTTTAACTTGTCAGGCACATCCTCTGACCCCAACACTTACTGTAGACTATGACGATGTCTAAACTGGGTTGGTAATTTTAAGCCAAGGCCTTTTCCAGCATGGAGCGCCCATGGTCATAGCCAATGGCAAATGCCTTTTCAATACCTTTTTTGTCCAACACACCAATTTCTTCCAGTTCCATGGGCTCAATAAAGAGGTCACATTCGTGAAGTTTTTTGTGGCTTGATGCATAGATCATCAATCCGGTGACCCTTCCTGCAAGCTGTAAGGAGTTTTTTAGGTCCTTTTTTTGAAGTTCCGCGGCTATGGAGACATTACTTCCCAAGATGAAATCCGTTTTGTCTTCCAAATATTCCTTCGGAAAGTTGTTCATAATTCCTCCATCTGCGTACAAGGTCCCATTAATTTCAACCGGACTGAAAACCGGTGTTAAAGCTGCTGATGCCAGTAAAGGCTTAATTAAAGGCCCTTCTTGAAAAACCTTTTCCTCACCCTTCAAAAGATCCGTCGCCAATACACACAAGGGCATTTTCAGGCTTTTAAAGGAATTTTGCGGAAAATACCTTTCAAAAATCTTGAAATAGCGTTCGGTGTCTATAAACCCAGGCTTGTTGATGGCAAAAAAACTGTACTGGAACAGCGGGGTCTCTTTAAAAAATTGTAACATTTCTTCAATGCTGTTCCCATTGGCATAAAGAGCTCCCACAAGGGCCCCTACGCTAGAGCCGGCCACAAAGTCTGCCTTAAGGCCATATTCTTGTATGGCTTTGATCAGGCCAATATGGGCCATTCCCCTAACTCCCCCTCCGGAGAGCACCAATCCCATATTTTTTGCTTCGGAAATATTCATGGTTTCATTGAGGCGTGCAAAATCCAATGCAAAATTAGAGTGAACGTCTTAAAAAGTACAATCTTGAACCCACTTTTTCATGCATCAAAACAGACTCCCGGGTCTGGAATCCTTAAAAAATCACTTCTTTTTTACAACTTATCGATGTCTTATCGATTTTAATCCTTTAAAAGATAGTCCCCTCATTTTCAAAACCGACCGGCGGGTCGGAATGTTAAAATTGCCATTAAATGAAATAATTTGTAATCGTAATGGTCAACAATCGACCAAATGTATACTGTTTTTTTGTTGTAAGTTTAGGGTAATTGATAATTTCTGTGCAAACAAGTCTAGTCCAAAATACAGCCGTCCTCATTTTTGCAAACTCTGCAGAAAAGGATGCCCATGTCAAAAGAATTGATGGGTCTTCCGCTTTGTTCGACCGACTTACCCAGCAAACACTGGAAACTGTCAAGGCCAGCGGACTGCCCTATTTCCTTCTAACGGAAAGGAATCAGTATGGAGCTACCTTTTCAGCACGCTTTTCCAATGCTATACAAGAAGTCTTCTCTTCGGGATATTCACAGGTTATTTCCATTGGTAATGATAGTCCTCATTTGACGGTGAAGCATCTTTTACTTGCAAAACAAAAACTATCAAAGGAAAATATTGTATTGGGGCCAACCTTGGATGGCGGGTTTTATTTGTTGGGCATCCATTACAATCATTTTGACAAGGTTTCTTTTGAGGCCCTTCCCTGGCAAACGGTCAATCTTTATCAGGAAACATTAAGCTATTTCAGGTCCAACGGCTGTATTGTAAATACACTGGATAGATTAATAGACATCGACTCAATTGAAGATGTAAAATTACTTTCCAACTATATCCGAACATTGTCCAAAAGCTGGATTTCATTATTCTCCGGTCTGTGGCATA
The DNA here is from genome assembly GCF_003382275.1 of Flagellimonas nanhaiensis. Taxonomy (GTDB): domain Bacteria; phylum Bacteroidota; class Bacteroidia; order Flavobacteriales; family Flavobacteriaceae; genus Flagellimonas; species Flagellimonas nanhaiensis. The sequence continues at coordinate 750,206 of NZ_QTJX01000002.1, read as the reverse complement.
AAAACATAGAAATTCTTACCCGTACCCTAGAGGTGCATATTCAAATTCTTAAACAGGTTCCTTTCAACAAAGGGTCTCCTTTTGCCATTTCCAATTCTATCTAGTAAGGGATTCTCACAATCCAATTTTTTAGCTATTGATTCCATTGAAGCAATCCATAGCCTATTTATCACAACCATAAAAGCATTACAAATGGCAAACTCATATTATGATCCTGCGGATCTTAGAAAATTTGGAAAAATCACAGAATGGAGCGAAGAACTTGGTAACAAATTCTTTGATTATTACGGTAAAGTCTTCGAGGAAGGCGCACTAAGCGCGCGTGAAAAATCCTTGATTGCCCTCGCTGTCTCACACGTGGTAAAATGCCCCTATTGCATAGACGCCTATACTAAAGATGGCCTACAAAAAGGTATTACCAAAGAAGAAATGATGGAGGCCGTCCATGCTGGGGCCGCTATTGAAAGTGGCGCCACGCTCGTACACGGCGTACAAATGATGAACAAGTACAACAAATTATCCATGTAGACTATGGAACAAAGTATTTTGCCCGAAATAAAAAAAGCTGCAAAAAAGTCACTGAAATCCAGAGAGAACGAGTTGGCTGAAACCAGTAGACAACTTGAAATCCTCAATGGAGGAATCTTCGCGGATGGCGAATTGCCCTTCTTCAAGGATAAAATCGCTGAAATCGGTCAGTTTCCCCTAAGACCGCAAAAGTTGGAGATACTGCAGATCAATGTGGGGTATATGTGCAACCAGGTCTGCGAACACTGCCATGTGGATGCGGGACCGGACCGAAAGGAAATCATGACCCGGGAAACCATGGAACAGTGCTTAGAGGTCATCCGAAACACCGGAGCCCATACCTTGGACCTCACCGGAGGTGCTCCCGAAATGAATCCTAATTTCAGGTGGTTTGTGGAGGAAGCCGCTAAAGCGGGAATCCAAGATTTCATTGTACGCTCCAACTTGACCATTATTCGAGCAAACAAAAAATACTATGATCTCCCGGAGTTCTTTAAGAAGCACAACGTGCATGTGGTATCATCCATGCCACACTATACCCGTGGAAAAACGGACAAACAACGTGGTGATGGAGTTTTCGATAAATCCATAAAAGCCTTGCAAGAATTGAATGCGGTGGGCTACGGCATGCCAGACAGTAGTTTGCGACTGGATTTGGTCTATAATCCCTCAGGTGCATTTTTGCCAGGAGATCAAGCTGCCATGGAACGAGATTTTAAAAAAGCGCTCAAAGAAGATTTCGATATTGATTTTCATAATCTGTTTGCGATTACCAATCTTCCCATATCACGATTTTTGGATTACTTGATTGCCTCAGATAACTATGAAGATTATATGTACGCCCTTGTGGAAGCCTATAATCCGGCTGCTGTTTCCAATGTTATGTGTACCAATACCATTTCGGTGAGTTGGGATGGCTGGTTGTACGACTGTGACTTTAACCAAATGCTGGACCTAAAGGTGGCCAGCAAGGTGAAACACATTAAGGACTATAATGAGGACATCTTAAACGATAGAAATATCATTATCTCCCAACATTGTTATGGTTGTACTGCTGGAGCAGGGAGTAGTTGCCAAGGGACGGTGGCATAAGAGTGCCAAATAAAAGAAGTTTGGATACATTTAGGTTGTTGTTTGCCAAAATGTCAAGGCATTATTCCTGTTTCCTGTATTTCTTTTTTGCCTTTGAAGTATTAAAATGGAAATCACAAAGCGTCGTTTCCCACCCATCTATTATTGAATAGCCTCCACTTTTTCCACAAATTTCACAGATTTTTTCACTTATATAGCTTAGGTTTCTAGCCAATTCTTCAAAGTGCTTGCTTTCACCTTCATATCTAATTTCTAACTTTCCATACTTTTGAAATATTTCTGTTATACTAACTTCGGTTGGAATATTATCATAAAGAATCTCTACTAAAGTTAGCCAACCTTTACCACAACTCTCCTCAACTTCTTTTTTTGCTGTCTCTCTATCAATCATTCAATGGTTAATTTCCATATATGGATAAAGTTGCAGTGTTTTATGTAGAAGTTCTTGTTAAATTGACAAATCATGGTTTTGGATTGATATGTATTTCACCCCAATAAACCATCGCTTAAACCGACCGCCGAGTCGGTTTTATTTTTTTGAGATGGGCATTTTTGGCTCTTTTTAGGTTTTTCACCGATTTTTCTTACAAATACGTCCCAAATTCTTCATTTCGAGTCAAAAGCGGAAAATCTTTGTAACAGACTTAACGGTCTAATTGAACCCAAAACCCAAATCTTATGCAAACCACACTAAAAAAACGTGAGACCATGCACCTACTATGTGCCAAAGGCCTGGAGGTATTCCACGCCAAAGGGTATCACAACACTAGTCTGGATGATATCTTAAAGGAACTCTCCCTTTCCAAAGGAGCATTTTATCATCACTTTAGATCAAAAGAAGATTTCTTCATTAACATTATTCAAAATCTTATTGTGCAAAAGGTATATGCCTTGCTCATTGAACCATTGAACACGCATGACAATCCACTCCCAATTATTGCGGAAAGTCTCGAAAACGCATTGGAACCCGGAAAAGGAAATGAGATGGCCTATGGTTTCATGCTCAATGATTTCTTAACTGAGTTCAACAAACGCAATACAGAGATAAGCAGATATTTAAAAGATATTCTCAATGTCTGGGAAGTTAATCTGGTATCTGTACTGAAACGCGGAAAAGTGGACGGGCATATTGCCAGACATGTAGACTGTGAAGGTGTGGCCACCTATATCATTGCTTCTTACTTGGGGATGCGGTCCTTGTTGATGGGAAGTTCCAATAGGCAATTGAAATACCAGTACATCCAACAGTTAAAGCAATATTTTAAAATTATCGCCGAGCAAGCACCCGTAATTTAGGCCTCTAAAATATGTTGAAGCTTTTCCACGACCGCTTTTGGTTCAATAGACTCCATGGCAATTGCATAATCCTTTGGCATCTTATTTCCATAAACCGAGGTGGGAATCAAGGGAAACCTCTCCCGATCGGCCATCAATGCATAATCCATGGGTTGACCAAACGGATAAAAGCCAGCATAAGGGTGGGTAACTCCCCACAGCGTTACCACAAGAATCCCATAATTGGCTGCCAAATGCGCGTTGCCACTATCCATGGACAACATAATGTCCAAATTGGAAATCAGTTCCAGTTCTTCCGATAAGTTGAGTTTTCCTGCCATGTTCAAAGTGTGGTCAAATTCCCCGGAAAACTCTTCTAGCTGCACAACCTCCTTGCTACCTCCTCCAAAAAGAAGTATTTTATACTTTTCGGTATTATTTAGGTTCTTTATGACCTCTTTCATGAGGTGAAGCGGATACATTTTACCTTCATGAGCTGCAAAAGGTGCAATTCCTATCCATTTTTTGGCATCCTGTTTTACCAGCTGAAGTACTTTATCTGAAAGTTGTCTTCTTTCCAGCAGTTTTGCACCTGACAACTCCACAGGAAACCCAAGCGCTGTAAAAACCTCGGCGTACCGCTCATGGGTAGTTTTTAATTGCTCAAATTTCTTGTTTCGGCTTCGTGTGAGTGCACGTTTTTCGCTCCGCCCTTTGTCAATTTGGGCAAAAGCAATTCGATCTAGGGAAAAGTACTTTTTCAGCACTCGACTTCTCAACACATTGTGCAGGTCTGCTACGGCATCAAATTGGTGTTTTTTTAATTCCTGATACAATCGCCAAAGACCCACCAATCCCTTATGTGCATTTTTTACATCAGCCTCAATGGCATTCACATTTTCCAATCCGGAAAAAATGGGCAAGAACAGTCTTTTGGTAAGTATGGTCAGTTGAAGACCAGGATATTTTTCGGTAAGGGCCCGCAACACGGGAATCATCATAGCGACATCGCCCATGGCAGATAGGCGAATGACCAAAACACGGGCGGCTTTACCCTTTTTGTCCACGGAGAACGGGATTTAATTCATCGTCATTGTACATTTTCATCTGCTTGTAGACTTTCATGTACTTGCTCCCCGACTCAATATCTTTGAGTAATTGATCAATAGCGGACGAAAGGTCCTTTTTCTGTTCCAACAACACATTCAGTTTTTCCGTGCACTTTTGAATATGTTCTGGTGAAGCGTCTTTTCGATCTACTTCCTCTTGCATATGGTAAATCTTCAGGGCTAAAATTGACAATCTGTCCAAGGCCCAAGCCGGGCTTTCTGTATTGATCGTGGCATCTTGCCTAATCTCAACAGACTTGTACTTGTCCAAAAAATAGCTGTCTATGTATTCCACCAAATCGGTTCTGTCCTGATTGCTTGCATCAATCTTTCGCTTAAGTTCCAGAGCATCATCAGGATTTATTTCTGGATCCCTGATAATATCCTCGTAATGCCATTGTACCGTATCTATCCAATTTTTTCGATAAAGCAAGTGCTCTACTTTATCCTTCGGATAAGGGTTTGAGAATTCTTGGGAAACATTATCCTTGATATGATAAGTGTCTATACTTTCCTGAAAAATTTTGAAGGCAAACGAACTGAACATGGGCACAAATATTTTAAACAAAGATATTGCATTCTGTCTTAAAGATTGAGCTCCAGAAGAAAAAGCAACAACGAAATGCCCAGGCACAATCCCGTGACCAATTCCTGTAATTTGGCCCTCTTGATTCCTTCAAGATAATTGGCCAAAAAAACCGAAGCGGGAAAGAAGGTGAGCAATACGGGAGAAGCATTTCCGGACTTGAACAAAGTAATGGTAGTGGCAAATATAAAAGCCAGAAAAACAAGACGTAACACAATCAATTTTCCCCCACCAATTTTTCTGGTTCTAAGAAAAACAAAGAAGACCACAACAAAAATCAACGAGGCATAGATCAGGAATTTAATAATATCCGGTCTGGTGAAAAATCCATCATTTAAAAAGTCAAATGTAAACCGGTAATGTTCTTTGTAGAAGGAAAGGGCATTCAAAAGCTTAAGTACGGTAAAGGACAAAATAAAAACCGTAATCATGGCCAAAAAGGGAACAAGCCAGTTTTTAAAAGTCTTTCTATCGTACACGTTGATGACCACAAAGACAAGAATCATGAATATTAGGGCCCAATCGTAGAAAAGACTTGCCACTGTTATTAAAAATGCCCCATCAAAAACCTTGTGTTTTACATTGCGAATTGATTTTATCGCAAGTAAGCGCCAGACTGCAATGAGCAAAAACAGATTTGCGAAAATTGCTTTTTTGTCCATAAGGACATCCGAGAACGCCACTATGAGCAATACAAAGAACAGCATGGCATAGGAATTAAAGTCCGTGACCTTTTCCGTTCTCACAATTTGATTGATGACAAAAATCGATAGAAGCAATGCCACAAAAGCCATCAGTTCAACGGCAATATCCACTTCCCCTATTTTACCATCAACCTGAAAAAGTAAGTCCAGTAAATAGAAAAGAAACAAGAAAACGGATAGGACAATATAGTTTATGGGTTTTGTTTTTCCGAAAAAGCTTGAAAACATCCTATCTTTTGCTACTTTTGCAGAGTAAATATAGCATAAGATGAGCAAGTTTTTTTACGGCATTGAAGACTTATTTGTAAACTACCTGTTTGCACCCTATGATTTTTTCCGTTTTATGGAGAATTGGTGGTCTTCCAACTCAGTAAACTGGATTTTCTTTGTTATCGGTTTTGTCGCCATGATTTATTGGATGAAAGAGTTGAAACTTTTCAACGACCGTGGCGAAGAAGACAAGAGCATAAGCTCCCATTCTTATCTATAGATCAAATCCAAGATCTTTTCGGTAGTACATTCCATCAAAATGGAGCTTTTCCATATTTTGATAGGATTTTTGCAGGGCTTCCCTAAAATCCTTGCCGTAGGAGGTGATTGCAATAACACGACCTCCATTGGTAAGCACTTTTCCATCTGTTGATTTAGTGCCAGCATGAAAAACCAGTGAATCGGTTATGGCTTCTGTTCCTGAAATCTCCTTTCCTTTTTCGTATGCTTCGGGATAACCTCCAGATACCGCCATTACCGTAGTCGCAGCCCTTGAATCGATTTCCAGGTCAATTTCGTTGAGTTTCCCCTCGGCCATGGCAACAAGAACCTCAACCAAATCGGTCTTAATGCGTGGCATCACCACTTCGGTTTCGGGATCCCCCATACGAACGTTGTATTCAATTACCTTAGGTTCTCCTTTTACTTTAATCAAACCAATAAAAATAAAGCCAACATAGGGAAGCTTATCCTTTTTTAGGCCCTCTACCGTTGGAATTACGATTTGCTGCTCTATCTTATCCATAAAAGCTGAATCGGCAAAAGGAACAGGCGAAATGGCTCCCATACCTCCCGTATTCAGCCCGGTATCTCCTTCGCCAATACGCTTGTAATCTTTTGCGGTAGGAAGGATTTTATAATGTGTACCATCAGTCAATACAAAACAGCTCAGTTCTATACCATCCAAGAACTCTTCTATGACCACGGTGGTGCTCGCATCTCCAAATTTTGAATCCAGCAACATGGATTTCAGCTCTTCCTTGGCCTGATCCAGGTCTTCCAATATCAAAACTCCTTTCCCGGCAGCCAACCCATCGGCCTTAAGAACATAAGGAGGAGTCAATGTTTCCAAAAAAACGTATCCTTCTTCCAAGTTTTCCGCTGTGAAGCTTTGGTATGCCGCCGTAGGAATATTATGGCGCATCATAAATTCCTTGGCAAACTCCTTGCTTCCTTCCAATGCCGCAGCAGATTGTTGCGGCCCTATTACCGCAATCTCTTTAAGACTTGAATCGTTTAGAAAAAAATCATGGATGCCTTTTACCAAAGGATCTTCCGGTCCTACAACCACCAATTTGATGTCCTCTTTGAGGACCAAGTCCTTAATAGCCCCGAAATCATTGACACCTATTTCAATATTTGTGGCAATTGAAGCGGTCCCAGCATTACCAGGGGCAACAAAAAGATGGGTAGTTTTTGGGCTTTCTGAAATTTTAAGGGCAATGGCATGTTCCCGTCCGCCGGACCCCAAAACAAGAATATTCATGGAAGAAATTTTGGCAAAAATAATCCAATTAGGGCATCTGGTGCCCTATATCAATTTTTATTTGCCGTTTAAATGTGAAAAATCACGATGTTCCTTTCTATGCAACTCTTCCGGTGATAATGATTTGAAATATTCAAACACCTTTTTAAGTCCTTCGGAACGATGCACCTTAGGTTCCCAATCCAATATTTCTTTTGCTCGCGAAATATCAGGTTGTCTTTGCAACGGATCATCTTGTGGTAATGGCTTGAAAATAATTTTCTGATCGGTCTTGGTCAGTTTGATGATTTCTTGGGCAAATTCCAGAATAGTTGTTTCATCTGGGTTTCCAATATTGATGGGTTCAACGTAGTCACTCATCAACAACCGATAAATCCCTTCAATCTGATCATCAATATAAGTGAAGGACCTCGTCTGAGAGCCGTCCCCAAAAACGGTCAGATCCTCCCCTCTTAAGGCCTGTCCCATAAAAGCGGGTACCACGCGACCATCATTCAGACGCATTCTTGAGCCATAGGTATTAAAAATCCTAACAATCCGGGTGTCCAGACCGTGATGTCTGTGATAAGCCATGGTAATGGATTCCATGAAGCGCTTTGCCTCATCATAGACCCCTCTTGGCCCTATGGGGCTAACATTGCCGTAATAGTCCTCGTTTTGAGGATGTATCAATGGGTCTCCATACACCTCGGATGTGGAAGCCACAAGAATTCGGGCTCCATGGTCCTTGGCCAACCCTAACAAATTAAGAGTGCCCAAAGAACCTACCTTTAAGGTTTCAATAGGAATCTTAAGATAGTCTATTGGGCTGGCAGGTGATGCAAAATGAAGAATATAGTCCATTTTCCCCGGCACATGAACAAACTTGGTTACATCGTGGTGATAAAAATCAAAGCGCTCTAGAGGGAACAAATGCTCAATATTTTTAAGATCGCCAGTGATGAGGTTATCCATGGCAATGACATGGTGTCCCTCTGCAATAAACCTATCGCAAAGGTGTGAGCCAAGGAAGCCAGCCGCTCCTGTTATTAGGGTTTTTTTCAATCTTTATTTTTTTTCTTTTTTTGCGAAGGTGTATCTGTTTTTCTCTTCAACGAGTCAATTTTCCGTCGCAGCAATATTTTTTGCTTCAAGGTGGTGAAATTGTAGTTGTATTTAAAGAAAATATAACTGAGAAGAATTACCACACTCACCAACATAATGACCATTCCTAAGTTTTTTGCCTTGCTCCCCAAAATAATAAAGAGTACTACAAAAATGAGATTAAAACATCCAATGATGAAGCTTGCTTGTTTATGGGATAGACCCCAATAATCTATTAGCACATGGTGCACATGATTCCGGTCTGGAGAAAATGGCCCCCTTTTATTCGCAATGCGAATAGCAAACACTCTGGCCGTGTCAAAAAGTGGTACAATCAAAATACTTATTGCGATAAGAGGTGCGTTTTCCAACAAAAAAGGAAGTCCTTCGTAAGATTCTGGTTTTAACGCCAAGAATTTTAGGGTAAGAACACTAATAATGAACCCTACTATCAGTGACCCGGTATCTCCCATAAAAATTTTTTTGTCCGATGATATATTAAACCCAAAAAAGGCCATTAAGCATGCGTTCATCGTGATGCTTATCAAAGCAAAAAAGTACTCACCAGATAAGTAAAAAATTGTGGTATAGATTATCATAATCACTATGCCGACAATTGAAGCCAAACCATCAATCCCATCAATCAGGTTGTAGGAGTTAATAATTGTCAACATTACAAAGCCGGCAATGGCCAAATACAAAAAATACGGGATTTCATAAATGTTCAGAAATCCATTCAATGATTCTATCGTGAAACTCGGATTAACCAAAACAAATACGATTGCAACAATTTGGGCGACTAACTTTGTTCCAGGAGACAGCACAACCAAATCATCTTTTAGTCCAATGACAAACAATATTGTCAGCCCAGGGATGATATAAATATCCTCGGAGTGGCCATGCCAATTCTTGATGAAGAACAATGCAATAATCATTGTAAAATAAAAAGAAACTCCACCGAGGGTTGGTGTTTTTCTTAAATGAGAACTTCTATGGTTGGGGTCATCCATAAGTCGTTTATACTCCACCACCCCAATTATTTTTGGTATTGTAAGATAGACCAATAGGAATGAACCTATGAAGATAACCACTGCAGTTTCAAGAAAGTTCATGTCGATTTCAAATCAAATTAAACCCAAAATGGCGGAATATAATAAACCCTCATCTCGGGTGCTGAAAGTTATCGAAAGGTAAACATTAGGTCGAAGAATCCTATCATTTGATTCATTAAAATTTCTTTACTGCTCAATACTCCCTAATTTCTTCAAGAATTTTTTTGGTGGAGTGCTGTACTGAAAAATGAGATTTTAAAAGCTGGTTGGCGGCATCTCCTATCTTATTCCGTAAGATTGGGTCACTTGAAAGCTTTTGAGCATAAGATGCCAGTTCTTCATCTTGTCCATTTATTGCAATATAACCTGCACTATGGCTGTTTATAAGTTCCTTAACATCATTGCCGGGATTTACACTTCCCAATATCGGCAACCCATTTTGCATATAGCCCAATAATTTGCCGGGAAAGTTATGGCTCGCATGTGATTTGTGCAGGCTAAACATTCCTACATCAAATTCCCTCAGCAATATTAAGTACTCGGATTGATCAACAGTCCCCAAATAGGTTGTGTTTGTCAGTCCATAGTCAATAATCGCCTTTTTTACCAGGTCCACTTCATCTCCTAATCCAACAAAAACAAAATGAACATTTGTGTTTTGTGACATGTTTTTAGCAAGTCTAATCAAGTTCATCATATCTTGGGCCTTTCCCATATTGCCCCCATAAAAAAACACGGTTTTTCCTTCCAATTTCAATTTTTTCCGGTACTTGTTAGAATCTTCCGGCAAATTATTCCTTTCCAAAACGTTGGTCCAATTATAGAGAACACTCAACTTTTTATTGGTTGAGAAGTGCGCTCCAAACCATTCGAGATTTTTAGGTGATTGTAATGCGATGATATCGGCGGCGGCATAATTAATTTTCTCAAAAAGTTTAAAATAAGATGTTATCAGAGATTTCTTTTTGAGAATTTTCTGATCGATGGCCCATTGCGGAAAAATATCCCTAAGAATCAAGTAACTTGGACATTTCCATGTACGTTTAAGGAGTTGTACCAATGGACCGAAAAATATGGTGGGAGAGTAATAAATAATCAAATCGTGCCTATCCTTACATAAATCAAAGAAATAAATGGGCAGGGCCCTAATCCATAAAAGGCTTTCATTGAGCGCCCTTCTCAACTTTGAAGTATTTTTAATCCTGCCCGCATTGTATCTGATCACTCTTAGGTTTCCCTCTTTGGTTGACAACTCTCTTTTGCCCGGCGCCATGACTGTAACCTTATGCCCTTCTTTAACAAATTGCATGGCCAGCTCGTGCATCATTTTTGCCGCTATTTTAATGGAGTCGGGCAAAAAATCATCGACAAGTATGAGGATTTTCATAACGACAAGTTGTAATGGGCGTACTCTGCATAATTTGCGGCAACGTCCTTTGCCATCTCTTGGACCATTTCTCCATAACCGGGGACCTCGTATTCCGTTTCTTTACGTGTGTCCAAAAAACTTTTGTCCACGTTTTTTCCAGGAACTTTGTTTATTTGAACATCTTTTTTAAAGTGCTCGGCAAAAAGCTTCAGAAGTTCATATTTGTTGATGGATTGATTATTCGTCACATGATAGATCCCGCTTAAATCATTATGAATAACCTTTTCTATGAACCTGGCAAGTTCATAAGTAGTGACCCCTGACCAAATTGCATTTGCAAATCCATTTACATCTTCCTTTTGGTTTAAGAACCAATGCAGTAGACCTTCTCCATGCTCCTTGAGTTCTGGGCCAATGATTGAGGTTCTGATTGTTAAATGCTTTCCGTAGCCTACTTCTCCAAGGGCTTTTGTTTTTGCATAGTTGTCCTTTCCGTCCTTTTCATCCAGTTCTCTATATTGGCCTTTCTCCCCAGAAAAAACACAATCCGTTGATATATGAATGAGTTTCGAATTGATAAGGGAGCATGTTTTGGCCAATTGGTGCGGCAAATAACTGTTCACATAAATGGCACTGGAAATATCCGAGTAGGATTTACTGATCAAAATTCCAACACAATTGATGGTGAAATCTGGTTTAAGCCGAAGAATGGTCTCCTCTAGCTTGGATTTGTCCATTACGTCCAAAACAATGCTGTCTTCAGATCTTGGCATTGATCGCGTAATATCCCAGACATTGTATTTATGTTCATTGATTTTAAACCGTCTATATACCTGATGTCCAAGCATCCCAGATGATCCAATGATCAATACGTTTTTTTTTAGATCTTCTTTTTCCAAACCGTTCTGTTTATATAATCTGCATATGATAAAATAATTCGTGCCACCTTTTTTGAAACATTTGTGGTATTGTAATCTTCAATCAAATCAAATTCCCTATCCAAGGTAGTATTGTGTCCTCTGATCAAATCAATACTTTCCAGTACCCTATCCTTTTTAAGTCCTGACATGACCACGGTTGTCTCATCCATTCCCTCGGGTCTCTCATGTGCCTGTCTTATCATAATGGCGGGCAAATCCAAGATGGATGCCTCTTCTGTAATGGTTCCGCTATCGGAAATTACACAGTAAGCATTTTTTTGTAGCTTGATATAATCATGGAACCCGTAGGGTTTGGAAAACATGAGCAATGGATTATCATTGACATACCCCATGGCTTCCAGCTTTTTCCTGGTTCTTGGGTGTGTTGATATAAAAACTTTCTTTTTGTACTTCTCAACAATGACGGTAAGGGTTTCCAATAGTGCATTGAAATTTTCGGCATAATCAACATTTTCCTCCCTATGGATACTTACAATGAAATAACCATCTTTTACCAAGTTCTCATCATCAAGAATAGTGGATGCCTCTATTTTCTCCATGTTTTTAGACAACACCTCCTTCATTGGAGATCCCGTTTTTATGATGGTTTCCGGTCTAATCCCCTCATTCTCCAAGTAACGTCTTGCATGTTCGGACAATGGCATGTTTATATCGCTCAAATGGTCCACTATTTTCCGGTTAATCTCCTCCGGGACCCTTTGGTCAAAACACCTATTTCCCGCTTCCATGTGAAAAATGGGGATTTGACGTTTTTTGGCAGCGATTACCGACAGACAACTGTTGGTGTCTCCATAAATCAAAAAGGCATCCGGATTTTCCTTGGAGATCACCTCGTCCGATTTTGAAATCACATTTGAAATAGTTTCTATGGCCGTTTGTCCAGACGCATTCAGAAAGTAGTTAGGTTTCCGAATCCCTAAATCCGAGAAAAAAACCTCATTTAGTTCATAGTCATAATTCTGTCCGGAGTGCACCAATATGTGATCGGTGTGCCTGTCAAGTTCTTTGATAACTTCACTCAATTTTATTATTTCCGGTCTTGTGCCCACAAGGGTCATCACTTTTATCATATCCGATTAATTTATACTTTTCCAATCCACCCAAAGATTACTATCATATCTGAATTCGTCATCTTCTATCTTGTCGTCAAAGGCGGTTTCACTGAATGACAAAAGTATGGAATCGTTCTGGAGCGCCTTAATTCCATTGGCATATCCTTTTGGAACAAATAGGACCGAAGGTTCCTTACTGTCAAGAATGAATGTCTCTGCCTGCAAACTTTTTGAAGGGTTCTCCCAGTCGTCAATCTTGACACATGCTACGAAAAAAACACCTTTAGTCACATGAAAACACCTAGTTTGTTTTTTATGCCCTTGCCATGCCCTAACAATGGATGTGTTGGGATGCGACAAGGTGTAAAATCTTTTTATCCTTCCCAATGAAAAATCATTTACAAAAGAAATGGAACCCCTATGGTCTTGGTGTATGCCCCCTTTTATTAGTTTAGGGTTACTGTTTTCCCACATATTCATTGAGCTGGCTAAAATAGGAGAGTTTCAAAATTTTTTCTTTCACCTCGTTTATTGTCAATCGCTCCGTATTATGTGAGTGATATTCATCATTTTGGGAAAAAGCTTGGTCTCCCTTCTCAAAGTACTTGCTATAATTCAAGTCCCTGTTGTCTGCCGGCACCCTAAAGTAGTCTCCCAAATCTTCCGCTTTTGCATATTCTTCCTTGGTCAAAAGTGTCTCATAAAGCTTTTCTCCGTGCCTGGTACCAATAATTTTCACCTCTTTTTTAACCCTACAAATTTCTTGGATGGCCACTGCCAGGTCTCCCACAGTGCTTGCTGGGGCCTTTTGAACAAATAAATCGCCTTGATTCCCATGTTTAAAGGCATATAATACCAAATCAACGGCTTCCTCCAAGGACATCATGAACCTGGTCATGTTCGGGTCGGTTACCGTCATGTTGTCCGCATTTTTAATCTGATCAAAAAACAAAGGGATTACTGAGCCCCTTGAGGCCATTACATTACCATATCTTGTAACGCATATAATCGTTCCGCCCTCACCAATATTTCTTGATTCGGCAACCGCCACTTTTTCCATTAATGCTTTTGATATTCCCATGGCGTTTATGGGGTACGCTGCTTTGTCCGTGCTCAGACATATCACCTTTTTTACCTGATTGATCGTTGCGGCCTTGATTACGTTTGCCGTTCCAAGAACATTGGTCTTTGTGGCTTCCAACGGGAAAAACTCGCAGGATGGGACCTGTTTCAATGCCGCCGCATGAAAGACAAAGTCCACGTTTTTCATGGCCATGTTCACGCTGTCAAAATCCCTTACATCACCAATATAAAACTTTATTTTATCGTTCTGGTACTGGGTCCTCATGTCGTTTTGCTTTTTTTCATCCCTTGAAAAAATCCTAATTTCTTCAATTTCAGAGTTCAGAAGCCCTTCAAGTACAGCGTTTCCAAATGATCCTGTCCCGCCTGTAATCAATAATTTTTTCCCTTCAAACATTTTATATATGATTATAATTTTCAATTAAATTTAAAAAAGTGTCCTTGCTTGTTTTGTTCCATGAATACTTTTTCGCTTCCTCAATATTCTCTTTGATCATTTTTTCCCTTTGGCTCTTATTGACCAGCATGCACTCGATTGCGTTTACAGTGGAGTCCACATTATGCGGGTCAAAATAAAAACCATTGTTCTTTAAGAACTCGGGCATGGGCAAAGTGGAACTACAGGCTATTGGAAGACCGGATGCCATTGATTCCAGTAGGATATTGGGCATGTTCTCACATGTTGATGCAAATACAATACCATCTGCCATACTATAAATATTTTGAATCATGTCATAATCTACATGTCCATGGTATTGGATAAAGTTGCCCTCTGGGTCAACTTGTTGTATTGTGCTTTTCAGTCTTTTTCCTGCAGGTTCAAAAATGACTCCCCCAATTAAATCCAAACATACGGGCAGTCCTTTATGCCTAAGGACATTTATGGCCCTTACTACATTCCACTGGTGTTTGTATACATGTACCGTTGATACATAAAGCATTCTGAAGGGTTTTTCAAAGGAATATTCCGATATCTCCTTTTGAGCACGCGGCTCCTTCAAAAACTTCAAGGATAAACCATGATGAATGGTCACAATATTTTTTTCTTTTAGATTTAAATCTGCACATATGACGGTTTTAGCATGGTTGGAAATAAATATTACCCCACTTGCATTTTTAAAGCATCTCCTTTGCTTTTTATAGTTTAACCAGAAACGAACAATCTCCTTGATGGAATTGATGTCCTTCCATATTTTTCTCTCATAGAGCAACATGTTACGAGACATAGCCACAACCGGGGCAAAATTTCCGATATAGTCGCCCGTTACTGAAAATAAAACGTCCACTCCGGACTCCTTGATGTGTGTATCAAAATGCCTGATTTGAAAGAACACCCTTTTGAGCAAATTCCCATTTAGGTTTTTAAATGTCTTTTTTTGAAGAACCTCTAGTTCTGGCAACCTGTTTAAAGTGTTCTTTGAGGCAAAAACAACAATGCTTGCTATTTTATCCTTGAAAAACTCTTGATCAAATGAATTAAGAACCTCTTTCAAATGAGTTATCCCGCCGCCGCCGCCAATATTGGTCGCGTCAATTCCTACAACTATTGGAATACCCATTTTAGGTTGATTATTCAATGTGCCCATTACTGCAATTTGAATTCCCTATGAATTTTCCAAAAACTGTAATTAGCAAAGCTAGGGGTATTATGCCTTCCTGCCTAGAAAGAACTGACTCGATTAATGAACTCAACAAAATCATTAGGAGTACCGTGGCAGCAAAATAATTGCTGTTCCTCAATAAATCGACTACGGGCAATAGAAATACCGATAGGAAAACCAATGCCCCTGCCGTTCCAAAGGATAAAAAGACATCCAAGAGTTGACTGTGGGGGCCATAATTCAAATGTGCGATACTTTTAAACCCATTTTGCTCGTTTTGTGCTCTCAATACATCCTTGACATCTCCGGTTCCATATCCCAAAAACGGACTTTTTTTTATTAATTGAAGGGAAGATTTATACACCATGTATCGAATTTCCGCACTGCCGGGGCGAAGATTTATGGCAAAACTTTTTTCCTTATCAGTTCCAGGCGATGCAATATTTTGGATTTCCTCCACCAAAGGCGCCAGCCTATATTCCATAAATGGTTTGAGGGCAATGGAAATCAAGGTCAGTGCAGCCGTTAATATAATAGTGGACTTCAATTTGTGCTTACTTTTAACCAAAAGAAAACTGAAAATCACTCCTAGGGCCAATATCCAGCCTGTTTTTGATTGAATTACGATCAACCCGGACATGATCAACAACAAACTAAGGTATCCTATCCAATTTGCCGATTTGCCGCGCAACTTTATATAATCCGAGAAATAAGATAAGACGTATGACAGTGAGATAATCAAGTAGAGTGAAAAATAGGTTCTATGGACATCGACTATCAAAAATTGTTGGCTCATATACTCATATACTGACCCTGGTCTGTTCCCTGCTGGGATTTCACCTAATATAATATATTCATCATGGGTTAAACTAACGATAGCAAAATCGATAAATGAAAGGGTCAAAATCAAAAGGCAGCTGTAGGTGAAAATCTTGAACATCCCTAAAATCTGTCCTTTATCCAATTTTATCAAAGGAACAATTATCGGCAAAACCATAAAAACCATCTTATGCTCAATCCTTTCAAAAGCACTGTTTATGTTGCTGGACCATAGAACACCTACTATGTAAAGAAGGAAAAAAACAAGCAATGGCAAATAGAAACTTTTTCTCTCTGCTATTTTCGCCATCCAGTTCCTCTTGTTAGAAAAAACCAGTACACTTAACACCAAAAGGATTATTACCGGGGGAACTATTTTCCCTCCAAATGGTAATAGGAAAAACAGTGCACCAAGAATAGAGGATGGTTCAATGATTTTTCGGGAATCTTCTATATTTAACAAACTAGCTTTGTGCATCAAAAATGAATTTGTGTTTGTGCCTGGTTATCAATCGTTTAAATGGTTTAAAATCTTCTGTGCAATGACTTCTGTAGATTGTTCCTTTCCCAATTTGGCCGAATTGGCCATAAAAAGATCCCTGATGGCATTGTCATTCATAAGTTTAAGCAGTTTTTCTTTGTACAATTCCGTGTTGCCTTTTTCAATTAAATACCCGTTTACCCCATCATCAATGACATCCCTTGGGCCTGCATCACAGTCAAAGCTAATACACGGAAGTGGAAAGGCCATGGCCTCGCACAATGCATTGGGATAGCCTTCCGATATCGAGGTAAAAGCAAAAATTTTTGCTTTGGACAAATGTGGGCTCAGATTTTTTTTACTTCCCAAAAGTTTTACCTTTTCCTCTAAATTTCTTTCAGCTATTTCCTTTTCCAGTACTGTTGTAAGTGGCCCCTCCCCAATGATTTCCAATTTCCATCCTTCGTTGTCAATTTTGTCAAAAATCCTTATTAAGGTAATTTGATCTTTCTCCGGGACCAATCTTCCTACATTCACTATGATATTTTCCTTTGGAACTTCTTCTCTAGGAATAATTTTGACGGGGTTGGGCATTAAAATAAGATTTGGGTGCTTGGTCTTCTTGAACAGCTCCTGCTTAGACAAAGAGGTCTGGACCAATATGCCCCTAGACCTGGGATATAGCACTTTTCGAAAAATATGCCTGGAAAATGAGACTTTTTTTAAGGGATTGCTTCGATCAGAAACATAGACCTTGATATCTGTGCCGATCGTGCTCAATATTACAAAGGCATTATACCCCTCCCCGAAACTCAATAAGGTGTTTATTCCAGATTCTTTATACACTTTTCTAAGATGAAAAAACAGCCTAATCTTATAACCGAGTTTTGATAGAACGTTTGGATTATATGTGAAATTTGGCCAAAACACATTCTGTATTTTGTCATTTATTTTGTAGAAAGGTTCATGGTCCACCAAAAATATTAAACTAATACATTGGTTGTTTTCCGACCAATGGTCCGCAAGTTCACTCATTACCCGCTCCATACCTCCCTGCTTAAATGTAGGTATCACCAAACCTAATTTTAAGACTTCTGTAGCCATTTAATTTACTATTTCAATTTGTTTGCTAAGTATTCCGATGGTGGTCAGTGAGCCAAAATTTAAAAAACTCTCCATATAAATGTTTTTTGTTACATAGATGTCCACAAGAGAAAACAAAAGCATTGCGACCATGAACAAATAAATAAATAATTTGTTTTTGTAGATGCCGTATTCATATACCACCAAAAAGAGAAGGATGGGCCTTGCCATATATGCATACCTTTTTTGTGGATCGGGTGCAACAGATAGCACGTTCAATAAAAAAAAAAGGAAGTATGTCAGGTTTCTTAAAATAGATTTTCTTCGAATTGTCACGAACAAGTATATGTAACCCAAATACATCCACAAACCTAAAATGATATATAAAATTCTACCCGAAATCGAATTTTCAATCCCAATTTCAACAATGTCCTTACCAGTCAGATACCAAAGAAGCTTTTCCTGTATCTGCTCAGGGAATGGCAATAACAATGCTATTCCCAATAATGTCTTTTTAGTCAAAAAGACAAATAGGAGGGATATCAAAAACATATTTCTCGCATAGTTTCGATTATTATTACCGTATAGCAATGCCATATATATGGGGAAAAAAACTATTGAGCTAAAATGGATTGTGCTTGAAAGAAGAAGCCATAAATACCCTTGTAAGTGCTTTTTCTTAAAAACTCCTTGATTAAAAGCCACCAATACAAAAGAAAAGGCAAAATAATTCCTTACCCCCAAAAAAATGAAGGACCATAAAAATGAAAGTAGTAGAAAAACAATGCCAATACCGTAAGTTTTTTTGTCGCTATACTTAAACATGCTGTAATAAACCCTAAAAAAGTTTTCCAAGGTTAAGAAAGTTATAAAGGCAAATAAAACTTGAGCAGAAAGTCCCAGTTTGGAAAAAACGAACATCAGAATATAGAACATAGAATCTGCTCTTGATTCCAATAAAACCCCAAGTTGATCAAGGTTCATTTGTTCAATCTGCTCAAAAAAACGATAATGGCTTGCCAAATCATTGGTTTCCAAAGGAATAATATGATAGCTCAGTAACGCATAAAAAATGGCCAAAAGAGTTAATGCGCCCCTACTTTTTTTAAAAACACCAAAAAAAATGAACGGTGCCGAAAGCCAGGGACTAACCAATAGGGTTAATAAAGAAACAACATTGTATTTTTTTATGGCCAGTCTTGGTTGAATCGTCATCGTTATGTTCTCTTAACTGAAAGTAGAAATGGATGTACTAGTCTTGATTTCTGAACTTCTTATCAAGATATTCCTTTTTTTCTGATAACTCCATTCCATAGACAAAGTCGTAATCTGGTTTGTTTTTTTCAAAGTATTCTTCAATACTACATATTAGTTTTGCAGGTGAACCGGCATAGATGGAGTTGGATTCCAGAACACCCTTTACGATACTTCCGGCGCCCACTACTATGTTGTCCCCAATTACACTGCCAGGTAGAATTATGGTGTTCAATCCGATAAAAACATTGTTGCCAATAACAATTTTTTTAATCAGATCGATATTCCGATACTCTTTTTTAAGATTTCTAATTACATGAAGCCCACCATCGTGTGTAATAAAATGTACATTGGGGGCCGTTGCAAAATTATCCCCTATTTCTATCAGATATGGTTCTGTACCGAAAAACCTTGTTCTAAAAACACAGTTCTTACCAAACTTAACCCCTTCCTTTTTTGCAAATGAATTGGGGGATAGTGCCCTTAATCTTATACTTCTAAACAATCTTTGAATCATACTCAACCTGTTTTATCTGTAGTTTTTCAAATATTGAAATTTTTCTTTTTACCAATAGATGATTTATCAAAGAAAAACTCAAGGATGCTATTGCGTACAACAAAACAACATTATGAAATGTGAAATTATAATAGGAACTTATCAAGACCATGGAAGTAATGGAAACAAAACTGACCATCGTATACCAAAAGGCATATTTTTGAAACGGATATACTTTCATGGATACGGAAGAAGGTATGGAAATAAAATACCATATAAATATGGGAATCAGATATCGCGTCAAAACCCCACTTTGCGACCAGTCCTTTCCAAATACAAATTCAACAATGGGTGGAAAAAAAACAAATATTCCAATTGATATGAATATACTGCCAACCATTAGGGTCACAAATGCTTTGTTGTAAATAGGGACAATGGTCTTGTTGTTGTTTTTCTTTTGTGCCAATTTGGAGAGCAATACTGGCCTTATTGAAGATGATATTAAACTGGCCGGTTGAACTATTAAGCTCAGTGCAATTGAATAGACCCCTACTTGTGCCAAGGAATAATATTCCGTGAATACTAAAATAGGCATGCCTGCGGAAAGCGCCAACACCAAGTTTGACCAACAGAAAAACTTAGGATACTCTTTATATTTCAAAAGTTCTTTCCTTATTGATTTCTTTGATACCTTACTGAACAGACCATTCAATATTTTTTGGTCCTTATATATCAAAAAGAACACCCCTGCCAAGCCGGAGACTATAAAACCCCATTCCATTCCATATGGGGTAACATAGAACAACCCGATCTGTAATAAAATCAACACTAAATTTCTGAGCACTTTGGACCAACTTAGTCTGTTGTAATCATTGAATCTTATTTTACAGTACCCTAGTGAGATGATAAATACTTGAACAAAGGTGGCGATTGCAACGAAAAATGCAATTTCCCTATACTCATCAAAAAATCCAATGGGTACTTTTAGGACCAGACCTATTAAACAAGACATTACAAAAGCACTTGTCAAAGTTATTTTCAACAGAACAAAGGCATGCTTGTCTTTTTTTGGCAATACAATGGTATTGTCATAGGCCAATGATGCAAAAGAACTCGTTATTCCAATCGTTGAGATAAAAAGAGCATATAAGCCAATAGTTTCTTTCTCGTAGATTCTTGTTATTATGGGCATCCCTGCCAACATAATAAGTTGGGCCAAAAAAGTTCCTGTAAATATTTTTAATACGTTCTTGAAGAATAGGTTCCTCAATAACTTCATTATAAACACACTATAGTATTTGGCGGTCTTCATTTATTCTGATAGTCCAAGCTACCGCTAAATTTTATTGTTAAATCCTCAGGTTGTAATTGGGTTTTTGTTATGAACTACCTTAAGAATATACTTCACATGACTTAGGGCATCTAAGCTAAAAATAGAATGCCAGATAATACTTCACCGGCCTACAGATCCCATGGAGAAACCATGAAATCTCCCCTCCCAGTAATAAGTATTTTTATTTTACTTATTATAATTCTTTAAAAAACGATTTATTTGGAGCATCAACAATGCCCAGAACACAACCCCTAATAAAACCAAAGGCAACACAAACTTATAACTCTTCCAAAAACCTTTTTGTTCAACCCCTCTTGTTGGGAAATCACTGATAACGTTCAAAATCGCTGACTTATTGGCCCTTTCTTCATTCAGTTCTACCAATTTTTCCTTAATAGCATCCCTTTCTTGTACCAAAGCCAACTCCTTGTTTTGCGATTCCCCATTTTCGGCCAGATTGATATTGGTTCCCTGCATGGGTTTGTCCGCTTCTTTTACCAATACCCTCCTATATAGATTTTGTAGCGAATCTATTTCCGCCAATTGTTGTCTGTAAATGGTATCTTGCAATGCCATGTTTTCCTCGTTTATTTTCTTTTGCAGTTTGAAGTAATCATTTACGGAAATGGAATTGATAATTGCCGACTGCATTTTTTTTGCAACGCTATTGTCCGTACTGATCACTGAAACCTGATGAAATCTGGCGTCCAAAGAATTGAAGTTTTTAAGGTAATTCTCAAAATCGATGGTCTTGATTGTTGTCGTATCCAACTCTTTTATGAAATTGTCAAAAAGTTTGATTTTTTGGTTTTCATCAGAATATGAATCCATAAATATTTCCTTGATGCTAGCAGCTTCCCGTTCAGTAATGTCCAAGGCTGTTGCCAATGCTGTGGAATCTTCTGCTTTGGCCAAGTCGTTATAGAAGTCTACGTTGTTATATAGCTGCTGTACACTATTGAAATTGGGTTCGACAACCATTTTGGAAATATACTTTTCCGGCAGTGATTTATCCAAAAAATACCCAGCAACTCCACCGACCAATACGGCTCCCGCAAGAAGCAGGAAATTCTTCTGGACAAAAAGTAAAAGAAGAATGAGCAAGTGAAAAAGCCCTTTAAAGATACGGCCAATAAAATTGAAAAAAATTTGAAATCCTTTACCGATAACCTGAAACAACTGTCCCAAATCTATCTCATCCGAGGTGTTCTGATTTGTTGGTTGGTTTGACATACCTTTATGAATTGAATATCTGTTTTAAAATCCTGTCCGTAATCAAATAAGTGGGTTTTACCCCTGTTGTTCCCAACCCCCCAGAAGCCAATGTACTCCCAGTTTCCAAAGGATTGTCCGATGCATAGTACGCATACCGTACTTTTACATCTTTCTTGATGCTCTTCCTAATTTTAGAGGCCGATTGAATGGCTTTTTGATAATGAACCCCTTCCATTTCAAGGCCTATGACGTTCCAAGTTGATTCATGAAAAAACCGTAGTATGTCCTTGTTCTGAAGAGAGGTCCCCAATACTGTGACCATGGTGCCCTCCATAACTTTTAATCCATATCCTTCAAAGTCCGCAGCACAAAGCTCGTTCTTAAAGGGATAGTTATCTGCGGTTCCCTCAAAAATATGTGCCGAGGGAATCATCAAGTCTCCTTTGCCTCCTTCCAAAATTCCTGCTTTACCCATAATAGAGAGGGATTCAACATTCAAAAACCTCTTCTGTCCGTCCACATCAAGTGGTTTCAACAGTTCATCAATGGTCTCATAGGCCTGTTCTCCAAAGGCATAGTCCATTACAAAGATAATGGGTTTCTTTTCCTCGGAGGTGCTTTCAGGTAAATCATAACAACAGGCATCCTTACCAAACTTGGCGGAATCAAAAATCTGAACGTCAATGTTGGCCCCAGATTCATCATCCAAAAATATCATCCCGTTTTTCTTGCCAACAGACTCAATTTTCTTTCTGAGCGATTCGTTCTTAGAAGAACTCAACTCTTCATAAATCTCCAAGGATTTGACATTCGGAAATTCCTTTACCAATGCCTTTTTTGCAAACAACGAATTCATTACGCTGTGCATATTTGCGCTGATGATATGAATAGGTCTCTGATGGAGATTATTTTTAATCAGAGTCCGCTTTATGTTATCTGCCCATCGCTCGCCATGAATATGGTGTCCCAATCTTTCCCGTAACAGCGGACTAAAAGTAATGGTCCTTTTGTTTCCGGTGGTTTCTTCTTGAATGGCCAATGTGCCAAGCCAATAGATGACATTTAAAAATCGGTCTGGGTCTTTTGTGGTTTTAAGCTTATCCTGCATTTCCACCACCTCATCAAAAGTCCTTCCCAAGATATTTGCGGCATGGATCAATGCGACCTCTCTTTCGGCATGATTCTTTTCTTCGCTCTGAACAAAATCTGTGAGTTTGTCCCAATCCCTGATCGTTGCATTTCCATCCTCTACCAAGACCCGTTTGCATATTTTTCCGGATTCGATGAACAAAAAGGTAAGGTGGGTAAGGATATCATAGATATCACTTCTACCCCGAGTAATCTCAATGTTCATTTGCTCGTCATCTATTCGATAACAGTTTCTTCTTCGTTTTGGTGGGACAATTGCCTTCAAATGGGATTTGGAAAATCCTTCATCGGAGGTCAGGTTTATGAACCGGCACTCTTCAATCCCTTGGGGTAACCGTTCAAGCACATAAATAAGACCGTTGAGTTCGGCCTTGTCCTCTGCGACGGTCCCATAAATTTCTGGTTGCAACGACAATAATGCGTTTCTTAGGGCATTGCCAGAAACACCAGAGGGTTTATAGAACCCACGGTTTAGTAGGTGCCTCATGGTAATGTACAAGCGCTCAATTGCGTTAGTGGATTCCTGGGCCCTTGTAGTCTGTTTTACTTTGGTTGCCATCATATGTTCTGGCAAAAATACAGGAATTCTTAAGAAAGATGAACTGGTTTCCGCTCTATACTTTAAAGGATTGCAGCCCATCGGCCACCTTACGATCATTGGAGAGTCGTTGCACCTTGTTCTGTCCGCCTAATTTACCTATGGTCTTCATGTAGTTTTGAAAACCATTGGGTTTGATCTTGGTTATTTTCAAAGGCTGAAGAATGTTTCCTTCTATTAGATCAAAATAATAGCTGTTCTGCCGCTTCATACTTTCCTCAATATCTTTAGAAAATCCTTCGGGATCAGAAGGAGCTTTTTCAAATTCCACCAGCCATTCATGATAAGGTAATTCTCCTTGTTGCGGATCGGTCTGCGGTGCTACGGTGAACTCATTTACCAAAGCATCTGATTGTTCTACCGCAGTTCTTAGTGCTTCTTCCACCTCTTTGGCTATTACATGTTCGCCAAAAGCTGAAATAAAATGCTTAATGCGACCTGAAACAATCACCCTGTACGGATCTTTTGAAACAAACCGAACGGTATCTCCTAAATTATAGGCCCAAAGCCCTGCATTGGTCGAGATGACCATTGCGTAGTCCACATCGAGTTCAACATCCGCTATCGTCAGCCGTTTTGGGTTTTCAGAGAAAAACTCATCCGCTTTTACAAATTCATAAAAAATTCCAGCATCCAACAACAGCAGCATTCCCTTTTCCTGCTGACTGTCTTGATAAGCAAAAAATCCCTCACTGGCCGGAAACAGCTCTATGCTATCTACCTTTCTCCCAATAAGGTTTTCAAACTTGGCCCTATACGGCTCATAGTTCACTCCTCCATAAATGAAAAGTTGAAAGTTTTGGAAAAGTTCACCAACTTTCTCTCCAGATTTTGCTTTGAGCTTCTCAAAATACATCTGTACCCAAGAGGGGATTCCGGCGATAACGGTCATGTTTTCATTTTCCGTCTCTTCCACAATCTTATCTACCTTGGTTTCCCAGTCCTCTATGCAATTGGTCTCCCAACTAGGCAATCTGTTCTTTTGTAGATAATTGGGAACATAATGCGCGGATATTCCTGAAAGCCTTCCCAGTTTTATTCCTCCCTTTTCTTCCAAAATGGGACTTCCTTGTAGAAAAATCATTTTTCCATCCACAAAATCTGCATTCCCTGTTTCATGAATGTAATTTAAGATGGCATTTCGGGAAGCTTCTACCTGATTCTTAATTGAAACCTTTGTTATGGGAATGTACTTGGCACCTGAAGTTGTGCCCGAGGTTTTTGCAAAATAAACCGGTTTTCCAGGCCATAGAACATTGCTTTCCCCATTCAAAATTCTTTGGACGTAAGCCTTAATTTCTTCATAGTCCCTAATAGGTACTTTTTCGGCAAACTCTTTATAGGAGGTTATCTGATCAAAGCCATGGTCTTTTCCGAAATGGGTAGACTCGGCTTCAGAAACAAGCTTTTTAAAAACCTGTTTTTGTGTTTCAATAGGATTGGACGCCCATTTTTTGGTTTTCTGGGCAATAGTTCTGGCAAAAATTTTTGCTGCAAATGCTTTTAAAGACATTATCAATCAAAGTCAATATAATTCAAAGGATTCACGGGTTGTCCTTTTTTCCACAATTCAAAATGTAGATGGGGCCCGGTAGTGAGTTCCCCAGTATTTCCGATAAAGGCCACAACTTCGCCAGCCTTGACCCGGTCTCCTTGAACTTTGCTCAAAGAACCATTGTGTTTGTAGACCGATGTTAGCCCTTCCTGGTGTTCAATTATGATTACGTATCCTGTTTCAGAGGTCCATTCCGAAAAGAGGACCGTTCCATCAGCAATTGATTTTACCGGAGTATCCTTTGGGGCTACCACATCAACAGCGTAGTGTTTCTTCTTAAGGTCAAATGTTTGGGACAAGGTTCCACTTACAGGCGAAAACAACAAGTTGCCAAGACCTTCAATATTTCGTTCAAACAGGTTGTATTTATCCTCCAACTCTACTTCTTCCCGTAATAGGAGGTCTTCTCGGATTGGAGTCAGGTCCACAGTGGAAGGATCCAACTTATATTGTTCAAAAAGAGAATCCCTATTGGCTTCATTATTCTCAACATCTCCTCTGAGTACCATTCTGACATTTTCTAAATACCCATTGGTATAATTCAAAACGTTGACCAAAGAGTCCGTTTTATAGGTCAGTTCCGTGGCTTGTCGCTTTAATCTGGTGGAAGAATATCCCGGTATATATTCCCGAAGTGGGGTAAAAGCTATAATAAGCGTGGTAAGCCCAATAAGAACAATGATAAAAAGTGTGCCGGTAACAAAAACGTTCAATCTACTAAGCTTAAAGGATATTTTCTCCTCAAAAGTGCTTTCATTGAGAATGACCAAGCGATACTTGTGCAACAGCTTGCGCTTGATCTCTTTACGTTTTTTCTTGTCCTTTGCCATAATCAACAAAGATAACCTTAGATTTTAATTAAGGTGTTAAGCTTTTTAAAATACACGCTCTATTTGTGCCCTACCGGCAATTAGATTTGCTAATTTTCGTTAATAGCACAGTCGTTTAAGGTTCTTTTTAGTAATTTTACGTTTCATTTAAAGACATTTGTTCTTATGATTGCTCAAACTATTTTACTTGGAATGCTCGGACCATGGCAAATTGTCCTCATTGTAGTGGTAGTCCTTTTGTTATTTGGTGGCAAAAAGATTCCTGAATTAATGAGAGGTCTTGGGAGTGGAATCAAGGAGTTCAAAGATGCTTCCAAGGAAGATGAAAAATTGGAGGGAGGCAAGGAAACCGAATCTTAAATCGGTTCTTGTTTAGGTATTTTCTTACGCCAACAATCCCCCATCTTCAAAGGGTTTCTCGATGAAAAACCACATTTTTATAGCGTACACGCCATAAATTTCCCCTTTCACAACAAAAAATTACTCTCCCCTTAGTCTTATCCTATTTTAGCATTTGAAACAGACGTTAGGCTCTTATCGCTTAGCCTCCAATGAATCACATGGTGATTTTTTGTGCAGCTAGAGTTATAATGAAAAGACTGATACTAATCTCTCTTCTTTTAATTTCCCTTGGAATCAAATCCCAAGAAGTAACCCTTTTGGATTTTAGTGATGATGAAACTCATCTCACTAGTTCAAATGACGAGGGTGGTACTGCTGTGAACAATAGTTACATCAAACATCTTGAAGGGCTCAGCAACAGAAAGCTGATGCAATATGTGCGAAAGAAAGGAGTAACCGCAAAGCTTATTAGAATGGCGGATGAATACTTTGACAAGATGTGGTATGCAGAAGCTGCAAGGGTTTATGACATTGTTCTTGAAAAGACCGAAGCAGATCATAGTTACAGACTATTGTCCCAGGCAGGGGATTCCCATTACTACAGCGGTAACTTGGAAAAGTCCTTTAAATGGTACCATGAGCTCTATGAAACCTACAAAAACGAAATTACTGAAGATAAGTTCTTTAGATATGCCCATGCATTAAAAGGTACCGGTCGGTATAGAAGAGCGGCCAAGCTTACCCAGTTATTTCAGGAAAAGAACGGGGTTCCTTCAAATAAAAGAGCTTTAGCTGGTGATGACTGGAAAGGTCCTGCCCTGGTTGAAATCAAGAATATGGCTATCAATTCCAAGTATTCGGATTTTTCCCCCATGTTCCACAAAGACTCAAGTATTGTCTTTGCCTCGGCCCACGATTCCGCTTTTATCACTACACGCAGATACCGTTGGACAAATCAACCCTTCTTGGATCTTTATGTAGCCGATGCAAAAAACGAAGGTGAGGACCTAACAAATCCCAAAAAGTTCTCAAAAACCATCAATACAAAGTATCATGAGGCTTCCGTGGCATTTTCACCAGATGAGAAAACCATTTACTTTACAAGAAACAACTATGGTAAAAGACTCAAGCGGGGTAAGAACGGAATCAACCATCTAAAAATATACCGCTCAAACTTTGTTGATGGTGATTGGACAGAAGCAGTGGAAGTTCCCTTCAACAGCGAAGATTATTCCACAGGGCACCCCTCCATCAGTCCGGATGGTAAGAAACTATATTTTGTTTCGGACCGACCAGGGGGATACGGAGAAACCGACATCTACGTAGTCGACATTTTAGACAATGGTAATTTTACCGAACCGAAAAACTTGGGTAGAACGGTAAATACTTCCAAAAAGGAAATGTTCCCTTATATCACGGAAGATGCTCTCTATTTCTCATCAAACAGAAGTATGGGTATGGGCGGATTGGACATTTATAAGGCCGATCATGCTGAAGGCATTTTTGGGGTTGGAATAAATCTTGGCGAACCTATCAATAGCAACAGGGACGACTTCTCATACATTATCGATACAAGAGGAGAAAAAGGCTACTTTGCTTCTAACAGAAAAGGAGGCAGGGGAGATGATGACATCTATTCCTTTAAGTATCTTCAGAACTTAAACGCCATTTCGGGGGTTATTGAGGATGTGACCAATGGGGAGACAGTTGCGGATGCTCAGGTGTTGTTGTTTGATAAGGACAAAATACAGGTTGCAGAGGCACGGACTTCTGCAGATGGTAAATTTGTCTTCAAGGAGCTCATGCCCAAGTCCAAATACACGATTAGAACAGTTAAAAAAGGTTATTTTGAGGCCAATTCCCCTGTGATGACAAAGAGCAACGTGGGTGTTGAAATAACCCAATCCATAAAGCCTTTAGAGGAAATCATTGTTGAGGACAAAGGCATTCTCAAACTTGAAACTGAGACCATCTACTTTGACTTTGACAGATTCAACATTAGACCCGAAGCAGCCCGGGAGCTTGACAAGTTGGTTGCTGTTATGACCGAATACAAGAATATGGTCATTAAGATTGAATCGCACACAGACGCCATTGGGAAAAAGGCTTATAATCAATATCTGTCCGATAAAAGGGCAAAATCCACTAGGGCCTACCTTATATCTAAAGGTATAGACCCCTCCAGGATAGAAAGTGCTATAGGTTATGGAGAAGAGCGCTTGTTGAACAATTGCTCAGACGGTAATCGCTGCCCACGGAGTAAACACCAAGAAAACCGGCGATCCGAGTTCATTATTGTTTCGCAATAAAAACACAAATCATACAAAACACCCCTTCAGAGGGGTTTTTTTATACCCTTTAATAAGTGTAAACTACCTTTCGTCGAGTATTGGGTTCGATGTTCTGCACATTGCAAAGTGTGTTATATCGAATAAAATAATCGCTTCATGGAAATCTAACAATAAAATAAACTTTCATCCTTCTTTTCATCCCCTTTGTCCCATTGTTTTTTCATGCTCCCCGCTAAAGATAATCTTTGTCTTGTCTTTAAATCTTAAAATCTGACTTATGAAAAAACTATTACTTGTAAAAGAAATTTATATTGAGGCTTTTCGAAATTTGGGCCATGTTATAGTAGAAAAATACTTTAAAGTATTTGCATGGTTTAGCTTCGTAATGTTCTTTATTGTGCTCTACGCCTTTATATACAGAATAGCAACTGGATTTGCATTCGATTGAAAACTAACGAACCCTTATTAAGCATTTAAAGAACAAAAAAGCCCCGTGCACTGAGCGCGCACAGGGGCTTTTTTGCTTTGTTGCTTGTATACAAAATCAGCCTTCGGGTTGGCTGTTAAAATCTATTGTTTTTAATATTGCCTCCAGCTCAAACATATAGTTTCTTTTTTCTTCTGATGGAGCAAAGGTGAATCCCTCCAAAATTAATTTTCTGTCGTTCTCCTCATCATTTATGATGTAGGTAAGAAACGGGCCCGCCATGGGATAACCATTGATTTCCCATATACCTCGTACTTCTGCCGCCTTTTTACCTCCTATTCTGGCAGGAAAAACATAAGGGGCAAAAGCTTTCTCTGTCATCATAAACGTATTCTCGTATGGTCCGGGAACGTATTTCTTTCCGATGGAATCTCGCATTTTCACAATATCCTCCACAAAAGTGGAATCATTGGAGAAACTGTTTTTGGGCATGGTGTACGCAATAATGTTCATGGTTCCCTTGGGAATCTGAATGTCCATCCAAACAAAGTTTTTCTCCCGTTTCCCTACGGTGTAAAGCGAAGGCACCTTCAGTTGGATGCCAAATTCCTCTTGAAACGCCTTGTCCTTGCTCAAGGATCTTGTAAATCGTTTTTGGGCTTCAGCAATCTCCACCTTTTTAAAGGAGGAAATGGCCATTGAAGCTAAGGAATCTAGCCCATTGAGCAAATCTGTATCTTCAACCCCTTTTACCACCGCTACCTTTTGCGGTTTGGCATACACATCCGTTTTAATATGTGCTAGTGATGCCGAATCCTGTTCCACAAACAGAACAGATCTTGAATAGGTTGTTGCTCCCCTGAACACCTGAGGTGGAATCTGGGTGATGGTAAACTTGGGTTCTCCTTGTGGAAGTCCCAATACAGGTGCGGCAAAATGTTGTCTTATCCTATCTCCAACAGTGCCTTTCCAAAGTTCAGTATCCATGACCACCATTAGGGAATTAATGCCTCCAGTGGAAGGTGGGAGAAATCGCGGTTTTGGTCCGGAATCCTTACAGGACCATAGCACCATTAAAAGTATGGTGCAGCATAGTGTTCCAATTTTTTTCATACGAGTTAAATTTACGAAGAACAATCGCACAATTTAAGTTTTGTGCCCGGTTTAAGATTATTGCCACTAAGACCGTTCCATTCTCGTAAATTTTCAACGGAAATTCCAGGGTATTTTTGGGAAATGGTCCATAAAGAATCTCCTTTTTGAACCGTATGTACCTTTGAACCACTTGCTATCGCTCCTGAAGATGATTTGGAGTCCTTAGGTTTTGATGTACTCTTTTTGGGAATGTACGGTTTTCTTGGAAAGATGGTCAATCGCTGTCCTATCCTTAGATTATTGCTTCGCAATCCGTTCCATCTTTTTATTTGGCTAACCCCAACCCCATAGCGTTCCGCAATTTTGCCCAGATAATCCCCGCTTCTTACTTTGTAGCGAATCTGATTTTTGGTCTGCACCAGTTCCGGGAGGGGTTTCTCAAGGGAATCCAGTTCCTTTTTCACGAAGGCATAAATTGCCTCTTCGTTGGCCACATATTTCCCAATTTTGGAAGTTGGCAATCGCAAGGCATAGTTCTTGCCCTCAATTTTTGGGATAATATTCAGTTTATATGCTGGGTTGAGCATTTCCAATTCCTCCACACTCACATCTACCAGTTTGGAAATCTGATCAAAAGTGATCAGGTCTTTAACATGTACTGTATCCGTTTCAAAATAAGGTCTTTCAGCTTTTTTATACTGAAGGCCATGTTCTTCGGCGTATTCAAAAATGTACATGGTAGCCAAAAATGCTGGAAGATAGCCTGCTGTTTCACGTGGAAGAAATGGTCTAATGTTCCAGTAGTTCTTGTAACCGCCAGATCTACGGATGGCCTTGTTTACATTTCCCGGACCTGAGTTGTATGCCGCCAGGGCCAAATCCCAATCATCGAAAATGTCATAGAGTTTGGATAGGTACATGCTTGCGGCCTTAGTGGCCATAATAGGATCGTGACGCTCATCTACATAACTGCTCACATCCAGACCGTACATTTTTCCAGTACTGTACATAAACTGCCATAGTCCTTTGGCCCCAACCCGTGATCGCGCCCTTGGGTTCAGAGCAGATTCCACTATGGCCAAATACTTGATTTCAAGTGGAATATCTTGGTTGTCCAATTCCTGTTCAAATAGTGGAAAATAGAACTGGCTTGCAGTTATCATCCGCTGCATTAGGTCTTTCTTGCGCACCAAAAAAGATTTTATCACACTTTCCAAAGAAGGGTTATAGGAAATATTGAACGGGGTTTTTTCATCCATTCTGGCCAACCTTGCCTTTAAGGTATCGGTGGGCAATTCAACCAAAACATCTTCCACCGCCGATGGAGATTGAATTTCCAATTGCATATCACTGAACAACTGGGCACTTTCGTAGAGTTCCTTCAACCAAAGACGGTCATATTCCGCTGCTGCTTCCAGATCATTTAATTGGTACTTCCCTTCGGAACTCTTGGTCAAGGTCACCATGCCTCCATCCAGAGCTTGTGACGCAGGTTCGGTATTTAATTCTTGTGGTGAGGTTATACTGATCGTATCCTTGGTAAGGGTAGCAGTTTCATTAGCTTCTTGAGCACCTAAAATGCTTACCACAAAGAGTGATACTGCACAGACGGCTATGTTCAATTTTTGGTTCATTCGGATAGAGGATTTGGCTGTAGGGACCAGCTAAAATCATGTTTTTTTCCGAAATAGTAAAGTTTTTTGGCCCAAAACAGTAAAATCTGTGGGTAACTCCCACTAATTGATAACGTCCCGTCTAGTCCAATATTGCCGCTATGCCCGGCAGTGTGCGTCCTTCAAGACTCTCCAACATTGCCCCTCCTCCTGTGGAGACGTAGCTCACTTTGTCTTGAAAACCGAACTGTTTT
The DNA here is from genome assembly GCF_003382275.1 of Flagellimonas nanhaiensis. Taxonomy (GTDB): domain Bacteria; phylum Bacteroidota; class Bacteroidia; order Flavobacteriales; family Flavobacteriaceae; genus Flagellimonas; species Flagellimonas nanhaiensis. Next base: position 718,140 of record NZ_QTJX01000002.1, on the reverse strand, counting down.
ACTGCCGCTACGGAATCGCCTCCACCAACTAATGAAAAGGCTCCTTTTTGGGTAGCTTCGTCTATGTAATTTCCGACCGAGATAGTGCCTTTGGCGAAATTTTCCATTTCAAAAACACCTACGGGACCGTTCCACAATATGGTCTTGGAGTCCAAAATTGCCTGTTTGAAATTTTCCAGCGTTTTTGGACCTGCATCCAGTCCTTGCCAGCCATCAGGAATTTCGTTTACATCCACATATTGGGTGTTTGCATTATTGTCAAAATCATCAGCGGCCAATACGTCAACAGGTAAATGTACCTTGACTCCTTTTGCTTCTGCTTGTTTTAAAATCTCTAGGGCGAGTTCCATCTTATCATCCTCGCAAATGGAATCCCCAACTTTTCCTCCTTGGGCCTTGATAAAAGTATAGGTCATTCCCCCTCCTACAATGAGATTGTCCACCTTGTCCAAAATATTTTCTATGATGGTAATCTTAGAGGACACTTTGGCCCCTCCAAGAATGGCAGTTACTGGCTTTTCCCCGGTCTGCATTACTTTTTCGATGGATTTTATTTCCTTGGCCAACAAATACCCGAAGCATTTGTTCCCTGGAAAAAACTGGGCCACAATGGTGGTTGAAGCATGTGCTCGGTGCGCTGTTCCAAAAGCATCGTTCACATAAATGTCCCCATGGTTTGAAAGCGCCTTTGCAAAGTCCTGGTCCCCTTGTTCTTCTTCTGCATGGAACCGAAGGTTTTCCAACAATAATACCTCTCCATTTTCCAAGTTTGAAACCGCAGTTTCGGCGGCATCACCAACACAATTTTCAGCAAACTTCACCTGCACTCCAATGATTTCGGAAACAGTATCACAGATATGGGAAAGGGACATATCTGGATTTGCCTTGCCTTTTGGTCTTCCCAAATGGCTCATTAAAACCGCAGATCCTCCGTCTTCCAGAACTTTTAAGATTGTAGGTTTTGCAGCCTCAATCCGGCTGGTATCGGTTACATTAAAATCACCATCTAACGGTACATTGAAATCTACACGGATCAGTGCTTTTTTATTTTCGAAATTGTAGTCATCTATAGTTTTCATTCGCCTGTATTTATGAGACTTCAAATGTAAAGATTTCCTGCTTTTTGCCTTGAAAGCTATCGTTATATTTTTAGGGTTTCAACAAAAAAAGGCGTAAAAGTTTTGGAACCTAAAAACTGTATCTTTGGTGCATGCTGTTCAAAAATGTTTTAGGGCTTGAGCATATAAAAAATCATCTGGTTACCACAGCAGAAACCGGAAGGGTGGCACATGCCCAATTGTTTGTGGGTCCGGAGGGGTCTGGCATCTTGCCCATGGCAGTAGCTTACGCACAATATTTGTTGTGTGGAAACAGTAGTGGAGAGAATGAAGGAGATAACGTTGACTGCAATGCTAAGTGTAATTCACTCACACACCCTGATCTTCATTTTGCTTTTCCGGTTTCCAATTCCGATAAGGTAAAGTCACATGCTGTTAGCGATAATTATTTGGAGGAATGGCGCCACTTTGTAAAGGAACAGCCTTATGGCAATCTGTTTGATTGGTACCGATATATTGGAATTGAAAAAAAACAAGGCCAAATAGGTGTAGATGAGGCCCAGGACATCGTTAAAAAATTATCCCTTAAATCTTATGAGGGAGGGTACAAGGTCCTTATACTTTGGATGGCCGAAAAAATGAACATTTCCTCGGCAAACAAGCTTTTGAAATTGATCGAGGAGCCTCCCCCAAAAACAGTGTTGTTGCTATTGGCCGAAGAGGAAGAACAGATTATCAATACGATTCGTTCCAGATGTCAAATTTTGCATTTCCCACCGCTATCTGAACAAGATATTTCTGCAGCTTTGGTGGAGCGGGGAGTCAAAACCTCGGAAGCCCATGCGATGGCTCAAGAAGCCAACGGCAACTTTAACAAGGCATTGGACTTGCTCAACAAAGACTCCGAAGACCTGGTGTTCGAACGTTGGTTTGTGCAATGGGTCAGAAGTGCTTTTAAGGCCAAGGGGAACAAAGGGGCCGTTCAAGAATTGATCTTATGGAGCGATGAGGTGGCCAAAACGGGAAGAGAGGTGCAGAAACAGTTCTTAAACTACTGCCTCGCCATGATGAGACAAGCCTTGCTGCTAAATTATAAGGCGGAGGAACTGGTCTATGCCAGAATTCATCTTGAAGGTTTTGACCTGAAAAAATTTGCGCCATTTGTTCATGAAAACAATATTGAGGACATTGTGGAAGAATTGGAAACAGCGATTTTTCATGTGGAACGAAATGGAAATTCTAAGCTCATCTTTACGGATTTGTCTATTAAACTCACCCGGCTCTTGCATGCCAAGGCCGCATAAATATCAACTATGGAAAACTTTATGGCACACACCGCGCAGATTTTGCTTTTAGCTTTTCTGGCGATTACCTTTTTACAGAGTGGATTGGACAAAATATTTGATTGGAAAGGCAACGTTGGTTGGCTGAATGACCATTTTTCCAAAACCTTTTTCAAGGGTACGGTTCCCGTTCTATTGGGAGTGGTCTTGTTCCTGGAGATGATTTCGGGTGTTCTTTGTGCTGTTGGAATTTTTCAATTGGTATTTGATGGAAAAACCGACATGGGACTTTATGGTGCGATTCTCTCTGCCATAACTTTGTTGTTGTTGCTCTTTGGACAAAGAGTGGCCAAGGATTATGATGGTGCCAGGACCATTGTTATCTATTTTATGCCCACGCTATTCCTGATTTACTTATTCCAGTAAACCATATTATTCAATATTTATCCAAAAAGAAAGGAGACAATTTTAGAATTGTCCCCTTTATATATGATAAACAGTTTGCTTACTTTTTGTACTTGTCGTTCAAGATTTTAAGAATGGCATCTGTCAAGTTTTGTGTTTCCTCACCATATAAAACGGATCCACCATCTCCACCTCCAAGTATGTAGGTATATCCGTTTGCCTTTCCATAGTCATTGATTTCTTTCTTCACTTTACTTACCAAAGAATCTATTTCAGTCTGACTTGATTGTTGCAACTGTTGCTCCTCTTGTTGTAACTGCTGACCAACAAACTGTCCTCTCTGTTGTAAAAGCGAATATTCCTCCTGGGCACTCTTTTGGGACATCTTTTGAGCTTTGGTCTGGAATTCCTGCAGCTCCAATTGAAAAGCTTGCGAAATACTGTCTCTCTTTTTTGCCAGTGCATCAGCTTTGGTCTTGAACTTGGCCTCAACATCAATCTTCTCTTGGTACCCATCCAACAACTTCACATTGTCTACATAACCAATTTTGTTTTGCTGACATGCCATAGCAACCATTGCGATTGCCAACACTAGTATTTTTTTCATGTTTCTCTTTTTAATGATGCGCAAAAATAGGAAAGCTTTTCTAATGGTTGTCATTATCATTCCATTAAGCCAAAAAAGTCAATAAACTAAGCCATAAGAAAAATTTATATGGATTGTACTCATTGATTTGATTTATTTATAAAAAACGGCTTTTTTAAACGCCCTGTGAGCAGCGTTTTTCCAACACTATGACAAACCCATTAGGAAGAGCGTAGTACGTTCCTTAGGCGTCATCAAATGGATTATTTGGCTCTTTTGAGCACATAAATAAGGGAAGAGTGCTCTTTTGTAAAGCAAGCTTTAATATTTGACCATAGTCCTACGAAAAAAGCACTTAAGAGATATAACTTATTGCCTTTGTATTTTTCCGAGAGCAATGAAACGTAAAATGCATCGAACCACATGGGACGTATTTGGACCACCTCTAAGTTATGTGGTTTAAAAAGTTTTGCAATTGACTCCTTTGAAAAATGCCATAAGTGTCTGGGGACATCATAACCCGCCCAATATCGCCCATAGTGTTTTGCATCAAAAGATTTAAAATTTGGAACGGCTATAATCAAGGTTCCTTTCGCTGCCAACAGTTCTTCAATCTTTACTATCTGTTTTTCCAATTCTGGGAGGTGTTCCAGCACATGCCATAACGTAATGATATCATATTGCTGTCCACGCAAATTGTTCAGTCCGGGTTTCAAATCCAATCCTTTATCCTTGGCAAGCGTTCTTGCTTTTTCATTTGGCTCAACTCCAGTTATAGTATAGCCGTTCTCCTGGGTATATAAGAGGAAATCCCCTGTTCCTGCGCCAATATCAAGTAGATTTCTGGATATATCTATCTGATTATCAATCAGTTGAAGCTTTTTCTTTAGATTTAGGCGTTTTACCTTTTGATATAATTGATCTACCAAACCGGTGCTGGAATCGGTATGGGAAATGTAGTTGTCGCTATCGTAGTAACCCTCCAAGTTTTCCGGTACTGGAGATGTACGAAGCATTTGAAACTCCTCATCCCAATGCAATTCAAAGGATTCACCTGATACTGAAAAGTCTTTAGTTTTTAAAAACAATTTCATTATAATTCTGTGTGGACAAGTATTCGTTTTTGAGTTCTCGAAGATATGTCAAAACTTTGTCCCTTGAAATAGAATCTTCGTGTAGGCAGTCTTTCTCCGAATCACTGAAAACCTCAATTGCAATATACCAACTTCCAACCCGGATAACAGATTCCGCATCATCAGATAAAATAGGTTCAACTCCATCATTTCCAACCGCAGCACTAAATGCAGCATCAAAAATAAAGGGAAACAGATTTAAAGCTTTGTTGGGTATTTCAACTTCATAGAAGGAAAAGAAATATTCTTTCTGATCTATAATAAAAGGGACTTCAACATCTACATAATAATCTTGCAGTCCAAATTTGGTGTTGACGTAATTATAAAACTCATTGGCATCTTTTGGGTCTTCAAAGACGAACACGGTCTTTTTTGGTAAACTTCTTCTAAATCTTTTTCCTTTGACAACTTTGTAGTCTTGAATTTTAGGAGCAATTCGAATTGGAATACAGGAATGAAAAGCAGCAAGCATTCCGATGAGCAATAAAGCTTTTTTCATTGATTTTTGGTTTGACATTTCAAATCAAAAATCAGACCACAACATAAATTTAACTGGGGTTTTGTTCCACGTGGAACAAAAAGTGATTATCTCCCGAGAAAAACCAATAAAACACTAATGTCCGCAGGTGAAACTCCGCTAATTCTTGACGCTTGGGATATAGTCACTGGCCTTATGGCCTCCAATTTTTCCCTGGCCTCGAATGAAAGCGACTTCAGTTTAGAATAATCGAAGTTGTCCGGGATTCTCACACTCTCCAAGCGGTGTAATTTATCAGCATTGTTTTTTTCCTTTTCAATATATCCAGAGTATTTAACCTGAATTTCCGCTTGCTCCAATACCTCAGAATCTAGTTTGTTTTCTTCAACATAATTTGCTACGGAGTCAATTTGAAGCATGTGATCCATGGTGACCCTCGGTCTGGAAAAAACCTTAAAAAGTTTATCGGATTGTGTCACCTTTGCAGAGTCAACCAACTCTAAAATTGGATTGATTTCTTCTTTGGTAAAGCTTGTTTTTTTGAAAAAATCGACAAAGTTTTTAGATTTTTCCTGTTTTTGCTCCATTCTCTGCATGCGTTCTTCTTTGGCGAGGCCAAGTTCATACCCCTTTGGGGTAAGTCTTAAGTCCGCATTATCTTGTCTTAACAGAGTTCTATATTCAGCCCTAGAGGTAAACATGCGATATGGTTCTTCCGTGCCCTTTGTAATTAAGTCATCTATTAGAACGCCGATATAGGCCTCATCCCTTTTCAGCACAAAAGCTTCCTTTTCCTGAATTTTCAGATGGGCATTAATTCCCGCCATCAAACCCTGAGAGGCAGCTTCTTCATATCCTGTAGTTCCATTAATCTGACCGGCAAAATAGAGATTCTCCAATAGTTTGGTCTCTAGGGTATGCTTCAACTGTGTAGGTGGAAAATAATCATACTCTATGGCATATCCAGGCCGAAAGAATTTCACATTTTCGAATCCTTTTACAGACTTTAAAGCTTTGTACTGAACATCTTCTGGAAGTGAAGTTGAAAAACCATTCACATAAACTTCAACGGTATGCCATCCTTCTGGTTCAACAAAAATCTGATGCCTGTCCTTATCCGCAAAACGGTGTATTTTATCCTCAATAGATGGGCAATATCTGGGTCCAATACTTTTAATCCTTCCATTGAACATTGGAGACCTATCAAACCCTTCTCGCAAAAGATCATGCACCAAATTGCTGGTATGCGTCATAAAGCAGTCGCGCTGTTCTTTAAGAACAGGGGTGTCCAAATACGAAAATTTATCAGGGTTGTCGTCGCCCGGTTGTACAATCATTTTGGAATAATCCAAAGAGCGACCATCCACCCTAGGAGGTGTTCCGGTTTTCATACGGCCACTATCGAAACCAATATCAACAAGTTGTTCCGTAATTCCAGTTGCTGACTTTTCACCCGCTCTACCTCCACCAAATTGTTTCTCTCCAATATGGATAAGTCCGTTTAAGAAAGTTCCATTGGTAAGCACCACTGCCTTACCCCGAATATCTATGCCAAGTGATGTTCTTACACCGACAACTTTTTCTCCTTCCACCAACAAACCAGACACCATCTCTTGATAAAAATCAGCATTGGGTGTATTCTCTAAAGCCAACCTCCACTCTTCAGCAAAACGCATACGATCGTTCTGTGCTCTTGGACTCCACATAGCGGGACCCTTTGACTTGTTAAGCATTTTGAACTGTATAGCAGACTTGTCCGTAATGACCCCACTATATCCGCCAAGAGCATCAATTTCTCGCACAATCTGTCCTTTGGCAATGCCTCCCATGGCGGGGTTGCACGACATCTGCCCAATGGTCTGCAGATTCATGGTAACCAACAAAGTCCGTGAACCCATATTGGCTGCGGCAGCAGTAGCCTCGGCTCCAGCGTGACCTCCCCCAACTACAATAACGTCATACTCCTTTTCAAACATAGCTATTGTTCCACGTGGAACATTTTAATTTTTTCTTCCTCTTTTGCTCTCATAACCACAGTCTCTTCATCAGTCTTGTCGCCGTACCCCAACAAGTGGAGCAAACCATGGCTCATAACTCTTTTCATCTCCATCTCAAAAGGCACTTCAAAAGTCTTTGCGTTATCCTTGACCCTATCTGTGGATATAAAAATATCCCCCGAAACCACCTTGCCATCACAATAATCAAAGGTGATAATATCAGTAAATGTGTCGTGCTTTAGATACTCCTGATTCAGCTCCAAAAGTTTTTCATCAGTATAAAAGATATAGCTGATGTCCCCTTGAGTGAAGCCTTCAGACTCAATAATCCTAGCTACCCAATCGGAGTACTCGGACAAATCCAGAATTCTATAGTCGGATTCGAAATGGAAACTAATCATCTTTGAAATAGACCTTTACCTTCTTTTCATAATTTCGGCGCAAAGGTAGTGCTTGTCTATTTAAAATCTCAACATCAATTTTATAATCCTCAAAGATCTCCGGTTTTGTAGTTATAGGATTAGTGAAAAGTTCCTGGCTGTTGTCACTCTTTCTTTCCTCTGTTTCGCCTTGTTGTAGCGAAGCATTTTCCAGTTTGAGTAATTGATGCTGTATATAATTTGCTTTATTCTTTGTTCGTTCTGTTATCCCATTTTCCAATAAGTCATTTTCGAAATCCCCCATCTGCTTGACCAACTTCTTGGCCAAATTTCTCTCCTGATTATTAATCATATCTTCCAACTGTTTCTCCAACTGCTGTCTTAGAAATTGTTGCTCTTTATATATTTCATATACCTCCTGTAATCCCATTTCAGAGCCACTAGAACCATCATTGCCTTCCGACCCTTGTCCACTTTCATTTCCTCCTTGTTCGCCATCCTTCTTGCCGCCCTCTTTGCCGCCACCTTCTTGTTTGCCTTGCTCACCTTCACCTTCTTTGCCCTCTCCAGATCCCTTCTCCTCTTGACCGCCCTTCTGCCCCTGCTGACCCTTACCATTCATTTTTTCTTGCACGTCTTGTTGTCTTTGGATAATATCTGGAAGTTGGAAGTCCGAACCTGAACCACTGCCTTGTCCTTTATTCATACTTTGCTGCATATTATCCAATACATCAGCCAAAAATTCAGCAAGTGAATTCGTGGCGTTCATAACATATTGCTGATAGGATGCCCCTTGAAAAACCTGATTGTCTGCAATACTCTCCAAGGCTTTGTCAATATTGTAATACACCTCTGTAATCTGTTCGTTTACAAATTCGGAAAGCTCCGCTCTTCTTAATGAAAGTGCAAACAAACTATCGTCTACATGCTCAAACAACCTTCTAAGCTCCTTCTGTTCTTTAACGGTTCTTGAAAACTGTGAAATATCAATGTCTATATTCTCCACTTTATCAAACAAAGCTTCTTGCTTGAATGAAAATGTAACCAGATTATCCAAAATCTGTCTCAACATTTCAGCATCTTCTGTTATGCTGGAGCCTCCACCGCCCATGGCCCCCTGTTTTAAAGATTCGCTCATTTCCTTCATCTTGTCAGCAGCTGATTTCTGTTTTTTAGACGCCTTATCACCAGCTTCCTTCTTTTCATCCTTCGTAGATGATTCTTCACTTCCTTGATGCTTGTTTATTTCTTCCAAGGCGTCTTTCTGGTCCTGTTTAACCTCCTCAGACTTTTTCTTGTCTATTTCCAAATCCATGGGTTTCTGCAGGCCTTCATTATCCTTCTTTAATTCATCAAGTTCTTTGGACAATTCCTCAAAATCCTCATTTAACCTTTTCTGTTCCTTATCCGAAAAGTCTTCACCAAGTTTAAGCTCAGATAACAACTTCTGGCGTTTGGCCATATTTTCCAATTCTTTCGATAATTGGGAAGCCTTTTCAGTAACGTAGTACCTCTTTGTTAATTCTAAAATTTGTTCAAGACTCTTTGCATTTGAGCTTTGTTTCTTTCCAAGTTCCTCCAACTTCTTTTTAAATTCTTCTTCATTTATCTTCTCCGTAAGTTTGTTCAATTCCTCTAGCAGTTTTTCATTTTTTCTCGCTTCCAATTCTTGACGTTCCAGTCGCTCTTGAAGCATTTTCCTCGTTTCCTCATTCTCACTCTCTCGGCTCAAGCTTTCTTTCAATTGTTGGCTGAACTTCTCCATAAGTTCGTCCTGCTGCTCCTGCTTCTTAATAAAATCCTTAATTTGATTCTTATCCTCGAAATTGAGAGCTTTGGACTCCTTCTGTTCCCTTTGTATTTCCTTAAGCGTTTTGCTCTGCTCCTTATATTTCTTTAGTGTTCCCTCAAAACTCTTTACCACACTGTTTTGAATGCTTAACTCTCTCTTAATCAGTTGGTTATTATCAAAATAGTTTGCATCAAACTCCTTACTTCTAGCCACTTTTCCACCTCTAAGTCCATCATTATCAACCACTTCAAAGTACAATCTGTAGCTTCTTCCTTCCTCCAAGTCCAATCCCGAAGGGAACGTATAATAAAACCGATGAAAATCTGAACCTGGTGTTTCCAACAAAATCCTTTGACTACTGCTTCGGTCATCAACGGGATAACATACCAAATGAAGACGATTAATTCCATAATCATCTTTTGCCTCTCCTCTATAAAAAGATTGATTGGGTCTCAAAGAATCAAGGGACTGTTCCACCACAACAGTCGGCCTATCGTCATTAACAACATCGATGGAATAAGAAAGTTTCTCGTAATCTTTTATAAACTCGTTGGATGTTCTAAGCTCATAACGTAGATCAGCATAAATGTTCTGGCTATGTGTAAAATCACTATCGTCTTTTTCAAATAAACTCATGGTATCCTTGCTTGCAATACCAATCTCCTCCACATTATTTCCCTTTACGTTCCAAGTCACCCTGGTACCTTCGGGAACAACCGCATTCCCAGATCCAGAAATAATCTCAGCCTCCCGATTGAGATAAGATGGATATTTAAGTTGCATCTTAAAATCAACCAGCCTCGGAGTCCTATGGGTCACTATTGAATAGGTTTTTGAATCCCACCCATTGGCCGTTAAATAAAATGAGCTTGTTTCTACCGGGGCACTGAAATTATGGGAAAATACCCCTTCATTCTTTTGTAACAACAACTGCTCACCATTAACCACCATATAAACATTCTCTGGTTGCATTTCTCCATCAACTGCCACTGCTATCGTAAGCGATTCATTATCCAAAACCTCCAAGTCCTCATTGAGCAAACGAAAGCTAAAAGGTGCAGGGCGTTCGTATGCCATATCGTAATTCAATACTCTCTGATGCGATTCAAAGAACGAAGCAACATTTCCAGAAAGCATCAACAAACCAAAGACTGCTAGCGGTGCTAACAGATATCTTGCATATCTGAGACTCTCCTTAACATCAACCGCCTCAGTAAAAGGTACCGGACCAAGTAACCTGGCCCTTTGGTCAATACTGGCCAATAAGAGTTCCGATTTATCACTGTCATCTGCAAACTCCATCAAATTCATAAGCTTGTCGTTGACCTTGGGAAAATGCAACCCAATCAATCGGGAAGCCTCCATATGTGTTATGCCCTTCTTTAGCTTGAACAAATATGCCAACGGTTCACCAATGAACTTGTACAGCAAGTATATCTCCACGCCAAGGAAAAGCACAAAGAGTGTCAAACGCCATTTCTGATTTAGCCAAAAGAGGTGTTCCATTGACGTAACAGCAATCCAAAAAAGTAATCCAAGCGTTAAAAAAAGTAGGATTCCTTTCACCAAACGCTTGGTGTAATACTTCTTAATGAAGCCATTAAGCTTGTCCAGGATTTTCTGATAACTATCCAAATTCCACTATATTTATTACCAAGATACCCGATACCAGCCAATTCGGCTGAAAATTTTTTGTTAAAACCCATGATGAAAGATTTCAAATATTTGGCAGCAATGACCATCCCCATAGCGGCTGTTGTCAGTATCTACCTCAAGGGATTCTGGAGCTACCTCACCCCTATCTATGCATTTGTTATTATACCCATTTTGGAACTCCTGGTCCCTCAGGACCCTTCCAATCTGACCTCAGAAGAACGTTCGAGTAAATCACAAAATCGGTTTTTTGACTGGGTGTTGTACGTCAACATTCCCATTGTATTTTCCATACTCTTTTATGCACTTTGGGATATCTCATCGCACACCTACGGGGTTTCTGAAACAATTGGCATGGCCCTTTCAGTGGGCATAGTCCTAGGTGTAAATGGCATAAACGTGGGCCATGAGCTAGGTCATAGGCAATCGTCCAATGAACGCCATCTGGGAAAGCTTCTTTTGTTGCCTTCTTTCTACATGCACTTTTACATTGAGCATAATTTTGGTCACCATGCCAATGCCGCCACCAAAGAAGATCCTGCCACAGCAAAGTACAATCAGAGTCTATATTCCTTTTGGATAACCTCAATTGTGGGTCAATATTTCAGCGCCTGGAAGTTGCAATCCCAAATACTGAAACGGGAACAAAAAGGTTTTATCAGTTTAAAAAATGACATGTTGTGGTATACCCTTTTTCAGATTTGCTATGCTATTTTAGTCTACCTGTTTCTTGGACTCAACACCCTCTATTTTGCACTTTCAGTAGGCTTAATAGGATTTTTATTGCTCGAAACCGTAAACTATATTGAGCATTATGGGTTGGTCCGAAAAAAGCTTTCCTCCGGAAGATATGAACGTGTTAGGGAAAGCCATTCCTGGAACAGTAACCACATTATTGGTAGAATTGTTTTGTACGAGCTAACGCGCCACAGCGACCACCATTATAAGTCCTCTAAAAAATATCAATTATTGGATTGCCATGATTCATCACCTCAAATGCCCTACGGCTATCCCACCTCCATGGTCCTTTCCTTTCTACCTCCTTTGTGGTTTAAAATCATGAATCCCAGAATTCCTTCTGAAATGAAAAATGCTACATAGCAAATACCTTTTTTCATCTAATAATGCACCGTATCTTTGCCGCTCAAGAGCTAAAGCATGAGTCAAAAAGTACGGGTGCGATTTGCCCCCAGCCCAACAGGACCACTTCATATTGGCGGAGTACGTACCGCCCTTTTCAACTATTTATTTGCAAAAAAACATAATGGTGATTTTGTGCTTCGGATTGAAGACACCGATCAAAATAGATACGTGGAAGGAGCAGAAGACTATATAATTGAAGCTCTGAATTGGTGCGGTATTCCTTTTGATGAAGGCCCTGGCAAGGAAGGCTCATATGGTCCCTATCGCCAGAGTGAACGCAAGCACCTCTACAAAGAATACGCCATGGAGCTTGTAGAAAAAGGGAAGGCATACTATGCCTTTGACACACCTGAACAACTGGACTTTCATAGAAAGGACCACGAGGCAAAAGGAAAGACCTTTATTTACAACTGGCATAACAGACTAAAACTTTCCAACTCCCTTTCCTTAACTCAAGAGGATGTCGAGAAAAAATTACAAAGTGGTGCAGATTATGTAATCCGGTTTAAGTCTCCACAAGATGAAGAACTTAAGTTAAATGATATGATTCGTGGAGAAATCAAAATAGACACTAACGTACTCGATGATAAAATCCTTTTTAAAAGTGACGGCATGCCCACCTATCATCTTGCCAATATTGTTGATGACCATTTAATGAAAATTTCCCATGTAATTCGTGGTGAAGAATGGTTGCCCTCTTTGGCCCTGCACCAAATGCTATATGATGCCTTTGAGTGGCAAGCTCCGCAATTTGCACATCTCCCCTTGATCATGAAACCTGTGGGCAAGGGTAAATTGAGCAAACGTGATGGGGAAAAAGGCGGCTTTCCCGTTTTTCCTCTATCCTGGAAAGAATCAGAAGGATACCGTGAAGCTGGTTATTTTCCGGAAGCAGTGGTCAACTTTTTGGCTCTTTTAGGATGGAACCCAGGCACAGAGCAAGAACTGTTCTCCTTAAATGAATTAGTGGATTCCTTTGGTCTGGAGCGTGTAAATAAATCTGGGGCGCGTTTTGATCCAGAAAAAACAAAGTGGTACAATCACCAGTACCTTCAAGCTAAAGACAATTCTGAACTTACAGCGCTCTTTGCCAAGGGCCTGTCAAATCACCTGAGCGAAGATAGCCCCGATTTCAACCTGGATTACCTGGAAACCGTTGTTTCTTTGATTAAGGAACGTGCAGACTTTGTTAAGGATTTCTGGGATTTAGGGCATTACTTTTTTCAAGCTCCCAGCTCCTATAATGAAAAAGCGGTGAAGAAACAATGGAAAGAGGACACTCCAAAACTGATGGAAGAGGTAATCAAAATCCTATCCGATGTCCAGAAGTTTGACTCCGTAACCATTGAGACCGCAGTAAAGGGGTGGATTACTTCCAATGTGTTGGGCTTTGGAAAAATCATGGGCCCTTTACGTCTTATTATTGTGGGCGATATGAAAGGTCCACACCTCTTTGATATTTTGGAACTTTTGGGAAAGGAAGAGGCCATCGGCAGAATCCAGTATGCGCTAGCAAATCTAAGCTAAAGGAAAAATCAACTTAATTTCTTATTTTTAATAGGTCAACCAACCTATTAACCTCCTCATGGCCAGTTACTTTCGCCATCAGATTTGTTGTTTCTGCTTTTTTCTGCTTTTTGCATTCCATACTGTCCAATCCCAGAGTCAAGACTTGACAACCACCAAAAATGGCATAACCAAACCAAACACTTTGGCCACCCATCCATTTGGGATACTGTTCTACACTCTGCCACATAATTTTAATTCGCATGCCGAAAGCAAACCCTTTTTAGACTTATCCATAAGCAGTGGGAACATTTGGGGACAACCTGTGCTAACCTATGTTCCCAGTGGGGCTACGGAAAGGGAAAGGATGCAAAACATAGACTTTTTTAGTAGAACATTTGAATTTGACCCTTCCCAGAGTGAACACGAATTTTACAGTTTTCAATATGATGGTGTAATCAAGGACATCAGGCTGGCCTATTCTTTTCCATTGGGCAAAAAAAGTGATATCAGACTAAGCACCCGTTCCTTTTTGTTGACAGATGGAAAGTTTCCGTTTTCCACCATCACCAGTGATCAATTTATTGAATACTTCCACAGCAATATAGCTGGGGGAGAAGACCCTTTCGGAAGAAAAGTGAATGCATCCAATCAATCCGGAGTCAATTATGTGGACCGTAATGGTAATACATTGGATATTAAAGCAGGAGAATTTGTCTTTTCAGGAATTGAGGTGGCCTATTATTATTATCCAAGCGTATTAGAAAATCATCACATCTATCTAAACTATGGACTTCATGTTGGAACAAACTTGAGTGCCTACAATTCATCATTAGACCTAGGAGTATCATTGGCGGGAATTAAAAAGTTCAATTTGAGATCCCTAAGTGAACTATCTGTGGGGCTTGGTGTCAATCTTCTCCGAAAATCCATTCACAAGTTTAATACCACTCAAAGTGACTTGGGTACAAGTAATTATTTTGGAAGCTTTGAAGGGCACTTTGAATACGCCATTAAAAATCGAACAGGGGGATTTCATTCATTTGGTCTAAACTACAGAATCCAAACCCCCTACAACAACAAAAAGGAAGAGGATTATTATGTGCCTTTTTCAGAGGATAGGATAGCACGCTGGCATGAAGCTGCAAGACATCTCTACAAATTCCCTAGTTACTGGTCGTTGATCTATTCCTTTTCAAAACAAATGGTGATTTCCATTTATCTACAGCAGGATATGTTGGTCAATAATACTCCCGACCTTCAAACTGGGATTCAACTTAGATTGCCTTTATCCAAATGAACACTTGTAACAAAACTTGACTCCTGGCTACAAATATGTTGTAGAGTTTTGTAATTTCCCTTTCTAACATAAAACCTATTAACTATGGGCAACTATTTTTTGATTCCTATTGTATTTGTAGGACTGATTATCCTTTTCAAGTTTTTCTTTATTGTGAAACAACAGACCGCTGTGGTCATAGAACGATTTGGTAGATTCCAAAGCATCCGTAATTCAGGCTTACAAATGAAAATTCCCATTGTAGACCGTATTTCCGGTCGCTTAAGTCTTAAAATTCAGCAACTGGATGTAATCGTGGAAACCAAGACCCTGGATGATGTTTTTGTTAAGCTAAAAGTGTCCGTGCAATACGTTGTTATAAGAGACAAAGTCTATGAAGCTTTCTATAAGCTGGAATATCCGCATGATCAAATTACCTCCTATGTTTTTGATGTGGTACGGGCAGAGGTCCCAAAAATGAAATTGGATGATGTCTTTGTTAAAAAAGATGATATAGCGATAGCCGTAAAATCTGAACTACAAGATGCCATGTTGGCCTATGGGTATGATATCATTAAAACCCTAGTGACCGATATTGACCCAGATGCTCAGGTTAAAGAGGCTATGAACCGAATCAATGCATCTGAGCGGGAAAAAATAGCAGCACAATTTGAAGGGGACGCCCAGCGAATATTGATTGTGGAAAAAGCAAAGGCCGAAGCAGAGAGCAAAAGACTGCAAGGTCAAGGTATAGCAGACCAGCGTCGTGAAATTGCAAGAGGACTTGAAGAATCTGTAGAGGTATTGAACAAAGTGGGCATCAATTCGCAAGAAGCTTCCGCCTTGATCGTGGTCACCCAACATTATGACACCTTGCAGGCTATTGGCGAAGAAACCAATACCAATTTAATTCTGTTGCCAAATTCTCCACAAGCAGGAAGTGATATGCTAAACAACATGGTTGCCTCTTTTACAGCTAGCAACCAAATCGGTGAAGCAATGAAGCAACAACAAAACAAAAAAGAGGAGTAGTCCAAACTGTTCAGATAAAATAAAAAAGGAGGCCCTAAAGTCTCCTTTTTTTATGCTCAAATCTGAAATAACGGCTATTCCATTAAAATTTCATTTCCAACTACGTATTTCTTCTTTTTAGCTCCCTCAGTGCCTTTATGGCCGAAGTGTTATGGAATTTGGGTTGCCTTTGAAAAAAATCGCATTACAAGAGCTCTTGTGAGGCTATCAAAAATAGTCGGAATCAATAGTGCTCTGTGATAAAATAGATATTGCTTATTCTATTTTTTTTGCTCCAATTTTGCCCAGGTATCCCTCAAAGTAACCGTTCTGTTAAAAATGATTTTCTCTTCTGAGGAATCTGTATCCACGTTGAAATAACCTAAGCGTTGAAATTGAAATCTATCTCCAATTTTGGCTTCCTTAATACTAGGTTCCATGTAGCCCGTTACCTTTGTCAATGAATCGGGATTTACGAAATCCATGAAATCTTTGTCCTTATGGCCATCTGGTGTTGGGTCAGTAAAGAGACGATCGTACACTCTGACCTCGGCAGCAAAAGCATGCGGAATAGAAACCCAATGTAAGGTGCCCTTAACTTTGCGTAGGCTCTCCTCGGTACCTGAACCACTTTTACTTTTAGGGTCGTAGGTGCACTGTACTTCCGTGATATTGCCTTCCGAGTCTTTGGTGCAACTTTCAGCCTTAATTATATAACCGTTTTTCAATCGTACCTCTCCACCCAATTTTAATCTGAAAAACTTGCGATTGGCCTCTTCCCTGAAATCCTCCTTTTCAATGTACAGCTCTCTAGAGAATGGAACTTGTCTGCTTCCTGCCGATTCATCCTCGGGATTATTTTCTGCTTCCAGCCATTCTTCCTTGCCCTCTTCATAATTGGTAATCACCAATTTTAATGGATTAAGTACCGCCATGACACGAGGTGCAATCTTATTCAGATGTTCACGCGCATGAAACTCCAATAGCGAAACATCCACAACATTTTCCCTTTTGGCAATCCCAATCGTATCAGCAAAATTCCTAATGGCCTCAGGAGTATATCCTCTTCTTCGTAAACCAGAGATTGTTGGCATTCTAGGATCGTCCCAACCAGAAACCACTCCAGTTTGGACCAATTGCAACAACTTTCGCTTGCTCACAACGGTATGACTCAGGTTTCTTCTGGCAAACTCTCGCTGTTTTGGTCTTAATTTCTCAGAATCTACCAATTGGTCTAAAAACCAATCGTAAAGTTCTCTGTGTGGTAAAAACTCCAAAGTACACAGAGAATGTGATACCTGTTCTATGTAATCGCTTTCGCCATGTGTCCAGTCATACATGGGGTAAATACACCAATCGGTATTTGTTCTGTGATGTGCCTTGTGGAGTACCCTGTACATTACTGGGTCACGCATGAGCATGTTTGGAGAGGACATGTCAATTTTCGCCCTTAAAACATGTGCGCCTTCCTCAAACTCCGCATTCTTCATCCCTTCGAACAGCTTCAGGTTCTCTTCAACAGAACGATTTCGAAAAGGGCTTTCGCTTCCCGGTTCAGTAGGAGTGCCTTTCTGACTCGCTATTTCTTCAGAAGATTGACTATCCACATAAGCCTTTCCCTGTTTGATCAACTGAATTGCCCAGTCGTATAATTGCTGAAAATAATCCGACGCGTAGCATTCGGTATCCCATTTATATCCCAACCAAGAAACATCTTCCTTTATGGCGTCCACGAACTCCTGCTCCTCCTTAGTGGGGTTGGTATCATCAAAACGAAGGTTCACGGGGGCATTATACCGGAGCCCCAAACCAAAATTTAAGCAGATTGAGCTCGCATGCCCAATGTGCAGGTATCCATTTGGTTCCGGAGGAAACCTAAAACGAAGGTCGTTTTTGGTATATCCTTCCTCTAGATCCTCCTCAATAATATGCTCTATGAAATTCAAGGATTTAACTTCTTCCTCCATACCCAATTTTTGAAGCGCAAATGTAGTAAAAACCAGCGTTTATAGCCAGTTTAAAAGTAACGGTGTATACAAAGTAAGCCATTTCACAACACTTTTGGTATACCCCACAACAATATCTTTCTGTTCGTCGAAAATAAAATCATATTTGTTATTGGAAAGCTATATGAAAAATAAGGTGTGAAAAGCACCGAAAACGAACTGAACAACATTAAGGGGCACAAACTATAGGGCATTATTGCCCACAACCTCTTAAAACTAACGCTGATGAAGAAAAAAAGTTCACTCTATAGCATTCTTGTCCTCACGTGCGCATGTATGCTTCTTGGAACCTCCTTCCTAGGAGCCCAAGTTCTCAACAAACCGGTTGCAACTGGCAATCCCAATCTTGGGGGTGGTTCTGCATGGACCGCAGCCTGTGCGTCCGTTGATTTCAACGAGTATTTTGTCAACTTCACTTGGAGCCCTCCATTGGTAAACTCCGATAACGAATTCGTTCTTGAGCTTTCCGATTCCAATGGAAACTTTGGTTCTCCCGTAGAACTGGCCCGTGCCAGTGACAAAAACACCGAGTTCGATTTTGAATTCCAATTTGCAGTTCCCAATGACGTAAGGGGAGAAACTTACAGAATGAGGGTGCGAAGTACTAGCCCAGCTAAGACCAGCCCTCCATCTGACCCTTATCCGATGCATTTTGTTGATTTTAATTCCCCATTGCTAATAAGCCCAGATGGAAACGGTAGTATTCCCCCATCCGGAACTTTTCAGTTGTGTGGAGGAGCTTCAGTAACCCTGGCCCCCCATAACATTCCAAATGCGGGAACTTATCAATACAACTGGTACAGAAGCGGAACGCTTTTGGCACAGAAATCCCAAAGTATTACTGTCTCTACTCCAGGTATGTACTATGTTGAGCTAGACTACGGTTCTATTTGTTCCGGGTCGGCCAATACACTATCCAATACTATTGAAATTACCACCGGTACTAGCCAGGGCATCGCCATAAACGGTTCTGCTGACATTGGACTATGTGCCGGCGACGCTCATACTTTGGAAGCTAATATCAGCGGTATGGGACTGAATTATACCTGGTATAAAGATGGTGTTGCCATAGCGGGACCAACCTCTGAAGGCTATACCTATAATATTAACACAGGCGCCAGTGATTTTGCTGGAGAATATCAAGTAGAGGTGGAAGGAGCCGGTGCATGTTTAGAGCGTTCTTCGGCCGTTACTATAAGAAACCTAGGAGATTTTGAGGTTACAAGACAAAACGAAGCGAGCATTGTATTGCTTCCTGCGCAAACCCGAACGCTTTCGGTTACCACTTCAGCAACAACGCCAACCTTTCAATGGTACAAAGATGGTAGTCCTATTTCTGGTGAGACCAGTAGCTCGTTGGAAATCAATGCGATTGGAGATTATTTCGCCCGTGTAACGGAAACTAGTGGAGGATGTACTGGTTCACCTATTGATTCAGAAATCACCGCTGTTGTTTCTCCCGATTCTTTTGAGTTCGTAATTGCATATGCAGGTTCTTACATTGCTTGTCAAAGCTCGGACGCCACATTGAGTCTTACTGTAATCAATGCCGTTAGTGATACCGGAGCCAAAACAGATGTTACCTCGGAACTTCAATCTTCATTTTCTTATCAGTGGAGGCACAATGGAAGTTCGTTAAGTGGTGAAAATTCCAAAACCATCACCGTTTCCAACTTTGAAAACAACGGAACCTATGTATTGGATGGTTCTCTGGACAGCTTCAATACTTCTTCCAACAACTTAACGGTAAAGTTACCTGTTGACGAAACCTTGCAGCTTACATCAAACGGAACTATTCTATGCGATGGGGCTGATCCTATTGTGCTAAATAGCTCTATGGATCTTAGCACAGAAACTTTTGAATGGTCAAAAGATGGACAGGTGATTGAAACCGCTTCAGAAAGTATAACAGCCAATGAAGTAGGGGTATACCGACTTACGATTACTACCCACGATTGTCCATTGGTTTCAAATGAAATCACTGTTAGGGCCTTTGATGAGTCCTTGCTGGTACTTGATAAGCCTGAAAACTTGATTATTATTGAAGGAGAAACTGAAACCGTTACTGCAAGTGGAGCAGAATCCTATGAGTGGTTCAATGCTAGCAACAACCTGATTTCCTCACAGGATTCCTTCGGATTCCAAGAGGAAGGAGAGTATTTGTTGGTTGCAAACTTTGGTAACTGTACCATAAGCAGGGTCATCACAGTAGTCTTCAGGGATACGTTTGCCATTCCAAATGTGATTACTGCAAATGGTGATGGAATAAACGATCTATGGATTTTACCAAATACCTATTCAAGACATACCGACATCTTGGTCACTATTTATAATGAAAGAGGCAAGGAAGTCTTTAGTCAGACCAATTACGAAAACAATTGGCCCCAATCAACCACGGCCTTCAATAAGCCGAGCATGATCTTTTATTACAAGATTACTAAAGCAGGGTCAAGTTTAAAACAAGGAACCATAACTGTTATCAGATAGACCGAATGCAATTTAAAAAACCTCATCTATTACTATTTATCTTGCTATTGATCTTCTCCGGTCTTCAGGCCCAGGAAGAGGATCCTTATGTGGATTATGATGTTCCGTCACAAAACCTGTTGAAGTTCAATAGGTTTTTGATCAATCCAACATTTTCCACGGTAAGGGAAGATAAGTCCTATATCAATCTATTTCACAGAAACCAATCAGTATCTTTTGATGACAACAATCAAGTATACTTTCTGAGCTATAGTGGTAGGGTAAGTGATAGAAGTGGGGTAGGTCTAAGTCTATTTACCAACAGGGAAGGCTTGTTCAACAACTTTGGGGTACATGCAAACTATGCGTATGGTGTACGATTGAGCCCCAAAAGTAACTTCACCTTTGGTGCCAATTTCTCGTATTACCAAAGTGCCTTTAATCAAGATAGGGCAAATGCCCTGGAAGAAGATCCTTTCCTAAATGATTTGGAAAGCAGCTCTCTGATAACATTCCAGCCCGGTTTCAATATCTCTTTTGGGAAATTTGATATCGGTGGTTTTGCAGAAAACCTTTTCGACTACAATCTTAAAACCAGTGAATCCGTTACGGAATTCAATGAAAAAACCTACTCTGGACACCTTCAATATACCCATCAGTTTAAAAATGCTGCTGGCATATTGGAACAAGGTAGATTAATGCCTCTTGCAAGAGTAAGAAAAGTAGGGGAAGAAGACGTTGTGCTAGGAGGAAATCTTATTCTTGATTTACCCAAACTAGGCTGGATTCAAGCCGGTTATGACGATTTCTACGGGGCTTCAGCTGGTTTAGGTTTCAACCTGAACAAAAACCTTTCTTTGGGTTACACGGTTGAAAAAGGGTTGAGCAATAATTTTGAAAACTTTGGGGTAAGCCACGAAATTTCCCTGGCCTATTCCTTTACGCCTAACCTAACTGAAGACCGCGTTCTCCTTGAAAAGGAAAACGAAGATTTGGTTGATGCCGATACTACACCTGAAGAGGATTTGAACCTTACGGATAAAGATCTTCAAATAGCTGAACTCAAGGACAAACTTGCCGAAAACGATGCGATTTTGGATGAGCTATTGTTGCGACAAGATTCCATTGAAAGCACCCGAAGAAACGACTTGGAAAGACGCTTTGAAAACGTCATGAAAATGGTCCGACGTGAGACCAGCGGGGATAGGCCTGAACTCGAGGAAAAAGCCAAAGAGGTATACTTTGCCAACATGGACAGTGTAGATATGTCCGCCAGAAGAAAAACCCAGCCTTTGGCTAACCACGGACTTTCCAATACCACTTCGGCCAAAAAAGTTATTAGACTGGACGATACCAAGAACACAAAAGTTGCCAAAAACACTGCTGTTAGTCGAGATAAAACCACTCGGTATTCTACCAAGCGCAACAAACGCTTCAAGACATTTAGTATTCCACAGGTTCAAAGCGGCCATTACTTGATTGCCAATGTGTTCAGAAACCCAGAAAATGTTACTGCCTTCTTGAATAAACTACATGCCCAAGGAATCAATGCCGATTACTTTGAAAACCCAAAAAATGGGCTCAACTATGTTTATTTAGAAAGCTATCAAGATAAAAAGGACGCCATCGTAGCACACCAGACCCAACTTGATGGAAACTATCATGGTGATGCTTGGATAATGAACGTGAACAATATGGACTCCCACATCAACTTTGTGGCGGTCAAGAGTCGTTCAAAATCAAAGTATGGAGACAACATCCTTCACAAAAACGTGGCTCAATCCAAAGGAAATGTGCCAAAAGTATCCTATGCATCACATAGGATCAACGGTCTGCCAGAAGGCTATTACATCATTGCCAATGTGTTTGAAAGAGCCTACGATGCAAACCGTTTTGTAAAAGACCTAAATGCCAAGGGGCTAAGTGCCAGTTATTTCATAAATCCAGAGGATAATCTGAGGTATGTATACCTCAAGAAACATGAAACCTGGAGCAACGCCCTGACCTCATATTATTCCAAACTAAATGCTTCGTATGATGACGAAATGTGGATCA
Organism: Flagellimonas nanhaiensis; assembly: GCF_003382275.1. GTDB lineage: Bacteria > Bacteroidota > Bacteroidia > Flavobacteriales > Flavobacteriaceae > Flagellimonas > Flagellimonas nanhaiensis. Next base: position 695,909 of record NZ_QTJX01000002.1, on the reverse strand, counting down.
TGCGTGTGAAACCAAACTACAACAGCTAAAATGACCAATCGTATACTTAAAACGGTTTTGTTCCTTTCATTGGGACTGTTTTCATTTGTAGGACTATCCCAGCAGTACAACACGTTTGATATTCGTTATCAGAACAATATCAAAGGTGACCTTACTTTTATAGCCAACAACATAGTTAACCGTGATGGCGGAACAAGTTCCACAGAGCCTGAGGACCCTTATGATTTAACCGGAAGTTCATCCACCTATAACGATTGGTTGAACATGCAATATGTGGACGTGGACAGTGATCCCACAACTTTTAGTTCCAGTACTGCAACATTTACCTATCCTCAAGCCAATTGTAGCTTAATTCGATATGCAGGGCTTTATTGGTCGGGGACTTATCCCAGTGAGCAAGCGGGACAAGCGGTAGGTACAAACAGACAAAACGATTTCAACCAGGTAAAATTCATGGTGCCTGGAGGAACTTATGTAGATATTACCGCTGATGAGGTCTTGTACGATGGCTTTACCAGTGGTGATTCCTCTATGCGACAAAATAGTCCCTATGCCTGTTATGCTGATGTAACCGCTTTGGTAACGGCCCAGGCAGACCCTCAAGGGGATTATACCATAGCCAATGTTAGGTCGGTCACCGGCTCACTCTCTCCTGGAGGGGGTGCTTCTGCAGGTTGGACCTTAATCATCGTTTATGAAAACCCAACCCTAACAGGAAAACTTATTACCACTTTTGACGGATTTGCTCGTGTAAACAGCTCAAACCCAAATGTGGATATCAATTACAGCGGATTCAATACGATTCCAGCTGGTCCCGTGAACGCAAACATCGGTGTTGCGGCTTTGGAAGGAGATAACAGAATTACAGGAGATAGGGTAAGAATACGAGCTGCCAGTAATGGTTCATTTACTACTATTAGTAACACCACCAACCCATCCAATAACTTCTTTAACAGTAATATTACCCTTGATGGGGTTGTCACTACCAACAGAAATGTGAACAGCGTCAACACCTTGGGATATGACACGGATATATTCTTGTTGAGCAATCCTCTCAACTCGGTGATTCCGAACAGTGAAACCGATGCTACCTTTCGGTTCACCTCTAGCGGAGATCAATACTATCCATTTTTCAACTCATTCAACGTTGAAATCATTGAACCTGAAATTGTTCTTGAAAAACGTGTAGAAGATATTGGAGGTAATGATATTACCGGTGCTGGTGTAAACCTGGGGCAACTTTTGGACTATGTACTGTCCTTTGTAAATAATGGCAATGATGACGCCACCAACTATACTATTCGAGATGTTCTTCCTACGAATACAACATTACAGGAATCCAGCATCACCGTTCCTGCAGGAGTTACCTACGTTTATGACGCTGTATCTCGAGAGATAACATTCTCCATTCCAGATAATCTAGTGGAAGAAGGAGATCCGGTTGCCGAAATCCGTATGCGGGTGCAGGTTGCCCAAAACTGTTTTGATTTTATTGATGCCTGTACAGACCAAATTGAAAATTTGGCCTATTCCACATATGAAGGCATCATCAACGATAACCAAATAACCGATGACCCCAGTGTATCGGATTTTGACAATTGTGGATTTACCACACCAGGAGCCACCAACTTTCTTTTGGATGACCTAGAAAACTGTGACTTCAACAGAACTGTTCAGCTTTGTGGTGATGACGTTCTACTGGATGCTGGAGATAATTTTGATGCCTATACCTGGTATCTGGACAACAACGGTGATGGACTTATTGATGCTGGAGATACCGTATTGAATGATGGTGATCCAGACAACGATCCAAGTACACTTTTGGTAAGTGATACGGGAATTTACATTGTAGACAAAGAAGTTGCTGACCCATGTAAAGGCTTTCAAGAGATTATTACTGTTGAGCTTTTTGGTGCCACACAATCAAACCCAATTACTGCACTTATCAATGACGTTTCCAATACGGTTGATGGTGAAATTGTAGTGTGTCCAAATGATGGTAGTGAACTACCCGAAGTATTCCTTTGTGGATTAAATGACACTGAACTTATTCAAGTAAATATCCCTGATGCTGACAGCATTGTTTGGGAACAGTTGGACGAATCAAGTTGTGCGGCTTCCACACCTGATTGTGCCAACACCAACAATTCATGTACTTGGAATGCCGTAGGTGCCGGAAACGACTTTTTGGCTTCGGACGCTGGACAGTACAGGTTGGTTATCAACTACCAAAATGGTTGTTTTAGTAGATTTTACTTCAACATCTACAAGAACCCTCTAGATCCGCAATATACTAGTAGGGATATCATCTGTAATACCGATGGAAATATTACCGTGACCAACATGCCATTGAACTATGAATTCCAATTAATAGATCAGGCTACTGGCAATGTGTTGGTTCCTTACAACTCCAACCCAAGCTTTGATATCACCAACAATGGTGCCTATACTGTAGAAATGCGTCAACAAGGCGTTTCTAATGGGTGTGTATTCATTTTGGACAATATCGGGATATTGGAAAGAGATTTTCAGGTTGATGTTATTCCTCAGGATACAGATTGCAATGGGTTAGGTGAAATAGCCATATCTGTACTAAATGTAGAGCCACAATACTACTACGAAATCTCCCAAGGAGGCACTACGGTGGATACCTTTGGTCCATCTGCCGATAATAATTACACCTTCGAAAACTTGAACGATGGTGTGTACGATGTCTTGGTAACCACAGATGATGGTTGTTCGTATACAGAACAAGTAACCATTAACGATCTTACAGACCTTGATTTAGAGGCCCGTGTATCACAACATATCACTTGTAGGGAAGGAAACATCCAAATGGAATCTACCGGCGGACAAACCCCTCACACTTACGCCATCTGGTCTTATGTGAACGAAAGTGGGACTACCATTACTTCGTATCCATCTGTAAATGATATCCCGCCAAGTGAATATCAAACAAGCGTAATTTTTGATATCCTAGACCCTGGAGATTATACTTTTGTTGTCGTTGATAGAAACAATTGTCACGCGTTTTCCAATACCGTAACCATCTACTTTGAGCCTGCGGTGCAATATACCACTGCAAGCACCGATGAGACTTGTTTTGGATATGATGATGGAACAATTTCCTTCAACATGACCAACACCAATGGATATCAAGTAACCTTCTTCTTGATTGATTCCAATGGGGTAGAAATAGCAACAAATACATCTGGGTCATTCACCAACCTTCCCCAAGGTGACTATACCGTAAGACTTAACCAAAGAAAGGGAAGTGCTTCTTGTGATTATTTTGAAACCTATACTGTTGGCGGACCAACATCAGGAATCAGTGGTGATGCTGTGTTGCTTCAAGATTACACCTGTTTGCAAAATGGAATTATAGAAGCTCAGAACGTTGCCGGAGGTACCGCTCCTTATGAGTACAGCATAAACGGCGTTAACTTTTTCAGTGGCGCCGGGGCAGAAACCTTTTCAAATTTGACCAACGGTACGTATGCCATTACCATTAGGGATGCGAACAATTGTACGTTCACAACCAATACGATAACCATCGACCCTCTAAATCCTCCTTCGGATTTAACTTTTAGCGCCACAACGCCTAGCTGTCCTGCACTTACTTCAGATGTTACTGTAACCGCAGTAGATGGTAACGCCCCATTTACATTTGAGATTATTGCTCCAGCTCCAGTAGCCGCAACTTCTACTAGTGGAAACACTGCCGATTTTGATGCTTTATCCCCTGGAACCTATACATTCCGTGTAACAGATGATAAGGGTTGTACCTATGATGAATCCTTCACCATAAACCCTGTTTCTGAAATTGATGTTACCGGGCAATTGATAAGCAACGTTACCTGCTTTAATGATACCGATGGCGAACTGCTATTTACTATTACCGATTTTAATACAGACTACAATTACTCCGTTACAGGACCTGCAACTTTCTCAGGAACCAATGAGAGTAGTGGAACGGTTTCCCTAACCGGATTGGATGATGGAACCTATACCATCACCGTAACCGACAACCTTACTAATTGTACGGATACTGCCAATGTTACTATCAGCGCTCCAACAGCTGCATTGACTTTAAGTGCTTCCGAAACACAGCCAACTTGTATCGCTGATGGTGCTGTGACCTTGACCTCAACTGGAGGATGGGGCGGTAATACGTTTACCCTTACCAATCCAGATACTACGACATTCGGCACTAACGCAACAGGGTTATTTACTGGCTTAACACAAACTGGCACATATACTGCCTCTGTAACCGACTCCAATGGATGTGTTGTTACTACTACCTTTGCCCTAAGTGCTGCGGTGGCACCCGTTTTGGCCATTGTGCCCAACGATACCTGCTACGATGATGCTGTTGGACTAACACTTACGGCCAATGTAACCTCTGGCGGAGATGGTAACTATGAGTACAGTCTAAATGGAGGTCCTTTTGTAGCTACCAATGTATTTGCTGGTCTTACTTCTGGAACCTATACTATAGATGTTAGGGATGGAAACGATTGTACAGATTCTGCATCAATAACGATAAATCCCGAGTTAAGCGTAATAGCATCCGCTCCAAACATTACAGCTTGTGGTACAGATACGGATATCAATATCACAGCTACTGGTGGAGATGGCAGTTATGTCTACGCAGTTGTAGCAGATGGGGTTGCTCCTGTTCCGGGGGATTTTTCCACAACTAATCCGGAAACAGTAACAGGCGCCGGTGACTACGACGTTTATGTCAGGGACAACAATGGTGGCGCTGGATATTGTGAAGCTTCTTATGATATTACCATAGTTCAAGACCCAGCGTTATCTCTTTCAGTGTCCGATACAGGTATCTTGTGTAGTGGAGAAGCTCAAGCAACAATTACAATTACTGCTAGTGGAGGAGAAGCTCCCTATGAATACAGCATAAACAACGGGGCAACCTATCAAACTTCAAACACTTTTGTAAACCAAACTGCGGGAAGCTATAACATAAGAGTTAGAGATGCCAATAATTGTGACATCACTCAAATATATACTATCACAGAACCGTTGACGTTGTCCGCATCTGCTGCCGTAACCCAGCTTGCAGAATGTAATCCTGGAATAGGGGCAGAAGTAAGAATTACCAATGCCATAGGGGGAACAGCTCCATATGAATACAGTTTTGACGGAGGCTCCAATTATGCAGCCACTTCCATTGGCTATTTGTTACCAGGAACGCACACGGTCTATATTAGGGATGCGAACAACTGTACCTTCCCCATGTCTGTATCAGTTGAGCCAGAACCCAGTGCTCCAGATGTAACTACAGCCGTTAGTTACGAATGCGATGGAGAAGGTACCGTAACCATTACACCAAGCAGCGCTGCATTTGATTATACGTATGCCTTAGATGGAACCCCAAATACACCTGCCACTTCCAATGTGTTCAGTAATGTTGGTGTCGGGCCTCATACTATCACGGTAAATTATACCAGTAACATTCCACCAGCTCCAAGTATTCTATTATCTGAAGACTTTGGTTCTGGTCCCAATACTAGTATTCCCGAAATTGACCCGGCCTATTGTTATGAACCTCAAGACGGTTCTGTCAATTCCTGCGGATGGGCAATTAATAATCGTATCCAAGATGGGGAATACTCCGTTACTCAATCTATTGTGAGTCCTTATGGATCTTGGCAAGACCCCAATGATCATACCGGAAATGCCGGCGGACGGTTCTTGGCCATCAATGTTGGCGGAGTTGCCGGGGTAGGAGGAATTGTTTATCAAAAAACTGGTGTTGAAGTAGTTCCAAACAGGGATATTACCGTATCCTTATGGGCTTTCAACCTATTAAGAAATGGTACCGGTGGAGGTGATCCCTCAATTGAAATTCAATTGGTGGATGGACTGGGTGCTGTAATTGCAAGCACTACCACTGGAAATGTACCCAAAAACAACAATGCCAATGATTGGCACAACTATTCGGTTACCCTTAACCCTGGAGCAAATAGCAATCTTGATATTGTAATTAGAACTAACTCTGCCGTAATCAACGGTAACGATATCGCTATTGATGATATTCAGGCTATTCAAAATCCAGAGGTATGTTCAAGCTCAATGACGGTAGATGTCAACATTGAAGATGGGCATGCTTTTGATGCGGCTGTTACTGCATTTCAAGACATAACCTGTAATGCCGGAGCTGATGGTTCCATCACTTTTGAAGTTGATAATTTCGATGCTGTTAACGGTTTTGAATACCAGGTTAACGGTGGTGGTTTCTCTGCTCCACAGACTTCAAGCCCTGTTACCATATCAGGATTGACTGCTGGAAACTATACTATTGAAGTAAGGGACGTGCTGGATAACAGCTGTAGCATTACGCTAAACCAAACACTTGCTGAACCCAATGCCTTGGTTGCTTCAGCTTCAATAACCGAAGCCATGACGTGTGTAAACGGAGGGGCTACCATCATAGCTTCCGCTACTGGAGGAACACCGGCTTATGAATACCAATTGGAAGATGGAGTTGGAGGTGTGATTACTGCTTATCAGCCATCTACAACTTTTACAGGCCTTGTTGCTGGAGATTACATTGTACGAGTTCGGGATACCAACCTTTGTGAGGACCCCATCGATGTAGCTCTTACAGTAGTTGCTCCAACGCTTATAACATTTACTTCAACCCCTACCGCATGTTACAGCGGGAACAACGATGGAACTATTCAAGTAGATGTAACTGCCGGAAACGGAGATTACCAATTTAGCCTAAATGGAGGCCCTTGGATTACTCCAACACCTGCTTCTGCAGTAACCCATACCTTCACAAACCTTGCAGCTGGAAACTACACAATCAATGTTAGAGATGGATTTGGTTGTACTGGAACGCTTCAAAATGTGACCATTAATCCACAATTGTTGGCCACCCCAGTGCTCAACAACGACCTTACTTGTTTGGTTGATGCCAATATTACCATTAATGCTTCAGGCGGTTCAGGTACTTATACTTACGAATGGTCTGATGATGCGGGAGCAACGTATAGCGCTGTTGGATTTGTGGGCAATGTCTTTACAACAAACACAGATGGAACCTATCAATTCCGTATTACCGATACTACCCTGCCAGCGGCATGTACCGTAGTAACAAGCAGCATTGTTGTTACCCCTGCCGATACGCCAATAATTAGTAGTGTGACCCCAACAAACATCCTTTGTAATGGTGAAAGCACCGGCGTTCTAGATGTTGTAATCGATACTTCAGTTGGAGTTGCGCCTTATACCATCAATGTGGTTGAAACAAGTGGCCCTACCAATTATGGTACACAAACTACGGGGCTTCCAGCAGGTTCTTACGAGGTGACCATTACTGATGATAAAGGTTGTGTTTCAGTTCCGTTCCCAGTAGTTATTACGGAACCCAATGCTATTACCTATACTACTTCTGATGTGCCTATTACTTGTGATTCCATGTCAGGTGTAACCAATCCTGGTTCCATTACTGTATCAGGAGTAGCTGGAGGAACTGCCGAGTACACTTACATCTTAACTGCAAACAATGGTATTCCACCTCAAACGCATGTTACCACTCCTGCAACAAGAGATCACACATTTACAGTATTGGAGTTTGGTATCTATCAAATTGATGTTGTTGATGCCAATGGATGTGCTTCTTTTACAACAGAAATCATTGCATCCCCTCCTAATGATTTGGATATTGACGTAACTACCGCCACAGCCGACTGTGTCTCGGGTGGTACGGCAATTGTAACTGTTGGTTCTGCCGTAGGTAGTGGAAACTATGAGTTTGCCATTTTGGAAACTTATTCCGCTCCTTATTCTAGCGGCTATCAAGCACCTGATGTTCCTGGAGGAGATACCGCTACTTTTACAGGACTTACTCCTGGTATTACGTTCACCTTTGTGGTTTACGATTTAACTACCAACTGTTATTACTTTGAAGAGGCAGCTGCGCCTATCAATACCCCATCTTTGATGACAGCAACATTGGATGCGGTGAATAATGTTAGTTGTACAGGGTCTGCGGATGGTAACATTTCTTTTACTTTCACAGGATTTGATGGAGGAGCCACTGACGTTCAATATGAAATTTTCAACAGACAATCCAATGTAACCACAGGACATACTGGTACGGCTTCGGTTAATCCACCTGCATCAGTCACTGTGAACAACTTTGCTACATTGCCTCCAGGGGAATACTATTTATTGCTCACCGAAGTAGGTGGTGCCGTAAACGGGTGTTCTGTAAATGGAGGAGAATTCACAATACGTGAATCCGCCAACGCTTTGGATCTTGATGTGGCTAGCCCACAAAACGATAACTGTAATCCAAATGCTGGAGTGATTACAGCAACTGGACGATTTGGAACTGCTCCTTATCAATATCAATATTTGTTGAGCACCGATCCAGCACCAACTGCTGCATCTCCAGGTTGGGTAAGCACCACCTCTGTGAATGTAGAAGCAGACAATTACATCGTTTATGTTATGGATGCATACGGTTGTATCTTCCAAAGGGCAATAACGGTTCTTGAAGACCCAAGTCCCCAAATTTCCCTAGCTATTGTTGATGAATGTGTTGATGAGGGAACTTTTGAAGTACTGGTTACGCTAACCAATCCAGGAACGGCCTCAGCACCATTCCAAATTAGCACGAACGGTACCGCTTATCAGAACTTCACTTTCGATGGAAGTAATCAGTATACAGTTTCCGGGTTGAACTCTGGAATGGGTCAGACCATTGCGGTAAGGGACCTAAATGGTTGTATCGACACCCAGACTTTTAATATACAACCCCCGTTACAGTTCAATGCAACCCTAACCACTTTGTTGGATTGTGATATTGCACCAGCAAACAATGCGGAAATCACAATTGACATTACAGCTGGTTCTGGAAGCTACGACTATGAAATTGACGGTCCTGGTGCTGTAGATCAAGCAAGAACGGCCATTGTTGGAAGTTCCATCGTTTGGACGGGAGCAAGTGTAGCTGGTTCGTATACTGTGACTGTCTACGACACCAACACCTCTGTGCCTAACTGTTTAGGCAGCATTGTGGTTGATGTTCCAGCTATTATCATGCCTTCCTTCAACATAGATTCCTTCACGGATGTCACTTGTAATGGAGATGATAATGGTACAATTTCGGTTAGTGCAGTTGACACTGGTACAGGTCCTTATACTTTTGAAATAATTTCAGGTCCTGGCAGCTCTGCGGTGTTCCCAATTGCCCCATCATCCAATACTGCTACCACCGCTACGTTCAGTGGACTAGAAGGATTGGCTGCCGGTATAACATACACTATTGAAATAACAGCATCCAACAGTTGTACTTCCACGTTGACTCAAACCATTAATGAACCAGATGTAATCGCCAATGTTAATACAAGTGTGGTTGAATTTGGGTGTTCTGCGGGTAACAATATGGACAATGCAACTATTACTGTAGATACTGCTTCCATAACAGGAGGAAGTGGGACTTACGTTATCTATGAGTTTATCAACGATCAGGGTACCGCAGCTCCTGGTGATGATGTTGTGGTTCAAACAGGATCCAACAATGTTTACACAGAAACAAATACTGCTGGCGGTAGTTATATCATCAATGTTTATGATGACAACGGCTGTCTTGGTTCCACAACAGAAACCATTGCGCCGTTTGATGAATTGTTGTCTGCAAGCATCGCCATTGATGCCGTGGCTGCCTGCGTAACGGGTGAGGATATCACCATTACCGCAACAGGGTCAATTACCAATTCAACTACTACACCTGCCAACTATGAGTTCAGGTTGTTACCTGCTGGAGTATTCCAGGCGTCTGGAAGTTTTACTGGATTGGCAGTAGGCACACATAATTTTGAAGTGAGAAATACAGTAACAGGATGTATTATTTCAACATCCCATACGGTTGCTGATCCTGAAGTACTGAATTTAATTGTGGTCAACACCACCAATATTACTTGCTTTGGAGATGCCAACGGCACCGTTGAGCTAGATCTTCAAGACGCAGGAAGTATTACCTATGCTAGTGCAACTAGCTATACGTTATACCATGACATTAACAACACACCAGGTAACTTGGCCGATGATGTAACATCTCCAGGTTCTGATGCAGATGGTAATTTCACTATCTCCGGTCTTGCCGCAGGAAACTACTACGTTGAGGTTACAGATACCAATCCGCCAGGCGCCGCATGTGTATATGGCATAGCCTTTAGCATTAACGGTCCTAGTGTTGGAATTTCTGCAGCCACACAAGTAACCCCGGTAACCTGTACCCTTAATGATGGATCCATTGAAATTATCAATGCCGCCGGAGGATGGGGAGGTTATACCTATTTTGTGGATTTGGCTTCAAATCCAGCGCCTACATATCCTGGAAGTTATCAAGCATCGCCTTTGTTCACAGGTCTTGCAGGTGGTCCCGGAGCTGGCACTGACTATCAGGTATGGGTAGCCGACCAGTTTGGATGTGAACACCAATTGGCCAACGTAAACCTAGTCGACCCAACAGCAATTACTGCTACACTACAAATCAATCAAGATAATTGTACAGCCCTTCAAGGTGAAATTGAGGTTGTTGGAACAACTGGTGGTCAGAATAGTAATTATACCTACCAACTGATAAGAAATGGTTCCAATGTTGGTTCTCCACAGACCGGAACGGTTTTCTCAGGACTTGGTGCTGGATCATACGAAGTGTTGATTGCCGATCAATGGTCTTGTACAACTACCGTAGGTCCTGTTGTTCTTTTGGATGCCATGACTGCAACCACAACTGTTGTAAAACCGATTGATTGTACCCTTGACCCAGGAGGACATGTAACTGTAAATGTTACTGGTGGATCTGCCAACTTGTCCTTTGATGTCTTGTTCCCTGATGGATTTACAACTGCAAGCAACGCTACAGGCGTATTTACTGGACTTACCCAGCCTGGTATCTATACATTTACCATAACTGATGGAGATACTGTTACACCTTGTACGGCCGTAGTTACACAAGAATTGGATGACAAGGTAGATCCCGTAATTGCCAATGTTGTTGAAGACCCAGTTAACTGTAACGGTGGAGCTGATGGAAGTTTGACAGTAGAGTTAGACCCGGTAACAGTTGTCGACCCAATATATACCTACGAGTTGTATCAAATGTCCAATTTGGTGACTCCATACCGCTTTGCACAGACTAGTCCAGTATTTGATAATCTTCCTGCGGGAGATTACCGAGTACGTGTGATTTCATCCAGAGCATGTGAGGATTTCTTTGATCAAACCGTGACAGAGCCTACAGTATTGAATGTTTCTGCTTCGGCTACAGCCTTTGTCTGTAATCCAGGCAATACGGTGAACACCTCAACAATAACCGTGACTGCTTCAGGCGGAACCGGACCATACTTGTACAGTATCGATAATGTAAACTTCCAAACTTCAAACACTTTTGATGTCTTGGATACCGGTGCCGTTCAAAACATAACTGTATTTGTAACAGATGCCAATTCATGTTCCAATACTGATGCGGTAGTTATTCAGCCAATAAACACCTTTACGGTGGCTGTAACGCAAAACGTTGCCATAAGCTGTGCCAATCCAGAAGAGGTGCTATTGACAGTAACCGATGATGGCAATCCTGGCAATGTGTATACGTTTGAGTTGTTGCCTGTTGGAAATCCATTGGGCACTCAAACAAGTACTCCTACAAATGTTACCTCAACGTTTGAATTGACGGCTCCTGGTAGTTATACCTTTAGGGTAACCGATACCAATACAGGTTGTTATGTGGATACTGCCCCATATGAAATCTTGCCATATGATTTAATAGAGGTGGTAGCTACCCCAACTGCTCCTGCTATTTGTTTTGGTGACACCAATGGAGCACTTGAAATCAATATCACAGGATATACAGGTGCTTATAACTATGAGGTATTCAATGCAGACGGTACTACCACTGGAACAACTGGTTCTGGTAACACTGCGACCAATCCGATGACCATTTCTGGTTTCTCAGGTGGAAATTACTTCGTAAGGGTTACGGAAACAGGAAATCCACTATGTGTGGAAGATTCCAACACCATAACCATTGCTTCACCAGATATGCCTTTGACAGCTACTCCGGTTGAGGTGGCCAATGTAACTTGTAGCAATGACCTTGGTGAAATTGAGGTTTCCCCAACAGGTGGATTTACCCCATATGATATTCAACTTACGAACACCACTACGGGACAGGTGTACAATGCTACTGATGTAATCAGCGTAGTGTTCCCAAATCTGTCTGCTGGATTGTTCGATGTTCAAATTACCGATGATGCAGGTTGTGTTATCAACGAACCCATCACGCTAGTACAGCCTACGCCAATCACTGCTGACATAGACGCAACTCCTACCACTTTGGTTTGCTACGGTGACACCAATGCAACGGTTACTGCAATCAATGTTTTGGGTGGAGAGGGAGTTTATCAATATCAATTGAATTACTACGATCCAACAGGAACTACAATAATGAGCACTTCTGGGGCCCAGAGCAATCCTGCTTTTGATAATCTAGGGGCCGGAATCTACAGCATTACCGTTTCTGACGGATGGAGCTGTGGTATGGAAACCATTCAGGTTACAATTTCTGAGCCTTCGGATGTAATGGCTTCATTAATAGAAGTAAGCGCAATGACCTGCGCCAACCAGGCACAAACAGAACTGACGGCTGTTGGAGGAACTGGACCTTATGAGTTTAGTGTAGATGGTGTTGTCTATGTTCCAATGAGTGGTGGTAATACACATACTTTCACTGTTGGGGTTGGAGTATATCAATATTACGTAAGGGACTCCTTTGGTTGTGAGGCACAAATCTCAAACCAAGTGAGTATTGATGCCATACCTGCGCTGACCATTTCTGTGGATGATTCTGCAGCAATGATCAATTGTACTGGAGAAGCTTCGGCTACCATTATTGGTCAAGCTACAGGAGGTCTCGGCAATTATAGCTATGAACTATTCGGTGATGCCGCTCTGACCAACTTAGTGTCAGGACCACAAAATGATGGTACTTTCAGTGGTCTTGTTGCCGGAAGTTACTACATACGGGTTACCAGTCAAGACTGTGTTGAGGTTTCCGCAGAAATCCCTATTGTAGATCCAACTCCTTTGCAAATAGACAGAGAAGAATTTACCGATGTAACCTGTGCGGGTCTTGATGATGGTACCATTACCGTTGAAGTTTCTGGAGGAACCGGCGATATTTTCTATGCTATTACTCCTAACCTTGACCAATTTGATACGGTAAGCACATTTACTGACCTGGCTCCAGGCATCTATGATGTAATTGCCCAAGATAGAAATGGTTGTTTTATGACATTCCAATTTGAAATTGAACAACCTGCTCCTTTACAAGCAAATGCAATCAATGTGATGCATGAGGTATGTTTCGATAGTGCTGATGGATCTTTTGAATTGAACATCACGGGAGGTACTGCTCCATTTGAAACTGCTTTGGATTCTAACCTTGATACCGATTTCGTTCAGGATCAGATTGCATTCCAAAACCTTACGGCCGGTACCCACGTGGTCTTTGTTAGGGATGCTCAAGGATGTGAGACCACTGTTTTTGTGGAAATCAATCCAGGTGTGAACCTTGCGGCAACTGTTACGCCAATATATACTTGTTCAGGAATTTTACCTACAAATGCTCTTGAGGTAGTGTTTGAGGACACCAATGTAATGGCCGATGTACTTTATGCCTTGGATTCAACCGATCCAGCGGACATGCAGTTGTCATCAAACTTTACCAATATTGCTCCTGGTGACCATTTCTTGACCATTGCACATTCCAATGGTTGTATAAATACAGTTGATTTCACCATTCAAGGTTTTGAACCCCTGACTTTGGAACTGGAAAACAGCAACATCAACGAAATTACAGCTATTGCTTCAGGAGGTCTGGAAGACTATACCTTCTATTTTGGCGATATCAACAATGGAACCGATAATACCTTCATCATCAACCGAACCGATACCTATCCCGTTACCGTGGTAGATCAAAACGGTTGTGAAGTCACTATGGAAATCTTTATGGAGTTCATAGACATAGAGATTCCTAACTTCTTTACACCTGATGGTGATGGTATAAATGATACCTGGTTGCCTGACAACCTAGAAGCCTTCCCGAACGTACTAATGATCATTTTTGATCGTTATGGTAGAGAGCTCTATCGCATGGAATATGGCGATGCTGGCTGGACAGGCATTTACAACAACAACGAACTGCCAACTGGTGATTACTGGTACATTATTAAGCTGCAAGGCGAAAATGATGACCGGGAGTTTATCAGCAATTTTACCCTATATCGAGATTGACGCTTAACCTGCTGAACCATGTTTAAAAAAATATTTCCCTCTGTCTTTCTGTTACTCTTGGCCCTTGGAGTTAAGGGTCAAGAGCTGACCATCCCCCAGCTTTCCCAATATATTGCGGACAATCCTTTTTTGATGTCCCCAACCTATGCGGGAATTGGAGATCACATTAAAGTGCGCCTCAACGGACTCACACAATGGGTGGGTATTGAAGATGCCCCTGATACCCAAACCTTGGCCGCCGATGCCAGAATTGGAAACAGATCCGGATTGGGAATGTTGTTATACAATGATAGTAACGGACATACCAAACAACGTGGGGCGAGGGTCTCCTTTGCCCACCATTTGATATTGGACCGCTATGACGACATTTTCCTTTCCTTTGGAATATCTTATAACTTCAACCAGTTTAGGGTAGACGTTGAAAATTTTACCGATTTCAATGGACAGCTTCCAACAGATGACAAGGCCACTACAAACCACAACTTTGACCTTGGAGTTCTATATAGGTACAATAAGTTTTATCTAAGCCTGAATGCTTCAAACATTTTGAATAAGGACTTGTCCAAATTCAATACGGACATTGTGCAAATAGAGCCCAACAAGCTCAGAAACTATTACATATATACCGGTTATAGTATCTCCAAAAACAAAAACAGTAAATTGGAACTGGAGCCTTCGGTTTTCTTCCAATGGTTTGAAAGTGATGGGCGTTCCGTTACCGATTTGAATGCAAAATTCCGGTTTCATGATTTTGAGGACTACTACTACGTAGGCTTAACTTACCGATTCTTGAATGATCAGCTTGGAGAGCCCTTGTACATAGCTCCTATAGCAGGTTTGAAGAAGAGTAATTTCTATTTTGGTTACTCTTATCAGGTAATTACCAATGAAATTTTAGGATACAGTACGGGTACCCATGTTTTGACCGTGGGTATGGATCTATTCCAAGGAATAAGTAATTGTAGGTGCATGTATTGATTTGAGGGTTTTTCTCCTATTTTTGCCGCGTAATTTGGTACCGTGGGAAAAATAAAATTGAACAATATTCGAGTACATTCCAATCACGGATGTCTCAAGGAGGAAATGCTTATTGGAAGTGACTACCGTGTAGATTTGGAAGTCTCTGCAGACCTATCCTTACCTTCTGCCTCAGACAAGCTTAGTGAAACTGTCGACTATGTTCTGCTCAACAATATTGTAAAAGAAGAAATGGCCATCAGATCCAATCTTTTGGAGCATGTGGCCAAGCGTATAACCAATCGTATTTTCATTGAAGCTTCCGAAGTAAAGTATGTAAGAGTAGAGGTTTCAAAAATTAATCCTCCCATTGGTGGTGATGTTGAAAGCGTAACGGTTGTTATAGAGTCCGAAAGACCCAAATAGGGTTGGGGTTAGCTAAAAAAAGTAGTACATTTGCTCCTCCAAAATGGCATCGTGGCCGAGTGGCTAGGCACAGCTCTGCAAAAGCTTGTACAGCGGTTCGAATCCGCTCGATGCCTCTGAAAGACCCAACTTTTTGTTGGGTTTTTTTGTTTCTCCTATACGCTCCAAGCCTTCTTTGATATCAAATCTTTCCTTTGGTAAAAATCCTTTGGTAATCAATATAATCCCACAAATAATCAATACAACGGCCAATCCCTTTTTTATGAGTACAATACGTTCTTTGGTAAGGTATCTTTTAAGTTGTTTGGCCAAAATGATTTTTACCAAATCGGTTATAAAGTAAACCGCAATTACGGTGCTGAAGAAAACCAATATTCTATTGGGGTCATTGTCCAAACTTGGTCCTACAATAACAATAAGTCCCAACCAAAATGCCAAAACACCAACATTGATAAAGTTGAGTAAAAAACCTTTTACAATGAGTCCAAGATAAGTTCCTGTAGATGCTTTTAAACTTGCTTTTTTTGATTCCTTTTTGATAAAAATCACCAGTCCGTAAACCAGTAGAATCATGCCTCCAAAAACAAACAATCCAGGTTGATTGCTCAAATTTTCCAGCAATTGAAAACTACTGAAATACGCTATCAATAAAAAAACAATATCTGCAATGATAACGCCAATATCCAGACTGACTCCGGCCCGAAAACCTTTAATGGCACTGGTTTCCAACAAAACAAAGAAAACGGGTCCTATCATAAAACTCAATAGAAAACCCAACGGAACCGCTGCCTGAATATCCTCGATCATAATCTATTATTCCATTCTTTTGATTTTTCCTCCAAAAACCGTCTTTTCATCCATTTTCACAGGGTCACCATACACATTTACCTCTCCTCCTGCCTTAACATTCGCCTTGACATAATCTGTAGCATAAATTTCGGCATTTCCCCCCGCATTTACTGTAATGGTAGTAAACTTTGTTTTAAACTCTTTTCCATCATAACTCCCCCCTGTATTTATGATAACATCTTGGTTGTGGGAAAAACCGGTGGCCTTGATTTCCCCACCGCTCACCGCTTTGATTAAAAGTTGCTCCGTTTGACAGTTAATAGCCAATTCCCCACCTTCTTGTGCCTTTAATTCCATCATTTCCTGTACATAGGTTTCTGAGGAGGTAATCCGTGCATCTTCATTAACATCAACAACCTTAAGTTCTCCAGAATGGTACAAGTCAACAAAAGTTCTATATCCACTAAAAATTTTATCAATCTCCATTCTAATCTTCAATACACCATCATTATTGACTATGGCCACTTTATGGGTGTTTGCTCCGATAATTTCAACTTTGTTCTCATCTGATTTGATCAGATTAATGGACAGTCCATCAAAACCTTTCACTTCATGGAATTCGCCAAGTTCACGGGTTATCTTTTGTTCCTGAGCCAAAAACAGTTGTGTTGTAAGTAGAAACAAAAATATTGTAAGTGGTTTCATACTATAAAATTTGGTTACAGATAGAATAACAAACTTTGTTCCAAAATAGTATCATTATTTTTTACCAATCAACGAAAAATCAAGGTGTCTTTTGATCAAATCCGTTTCTTTTACCATCACGTATACTTCATCACCCATTTGGTACATCTTCTTGAACCTTTCCCCTACAATGGCATATTGTCTTTCATCAAAAACATAATAATCGTCTTTAATATCCCTAATCCTAACCATTCCCTCGCATTTGTTCTCAATGATTTCTACATAAATCCCCCATTCTGTTACTCCGGAAATCACTCCTAAAAATTCTTGGTCTTTATGGTCTTCCATGAATTTTATCTGCATGTATTTCACAGAATCGCGTTCAGCATTTGCAGCCAACAATTCCATATCTGAGGAATGCTTGCATTTTTCTTCGAAAACTATAGCCTTTGGTTGCTTTTCATTGTCCAAATAATGTTGCAACAACCTATGGACCATAACATCGGGATATCTTCTAATGGGCGAGGTGAAATGTGTATAGTAGTCAAAGCCCAAACCATAGTGGCCAATATTCTCCGTGGTGTAGATTGCCTTGCTCATACTACGTATGGCCAAGGTGTCCACCAAGTTCTGTTCTTTTTTACCTTTTACATCCTCCAATAACTTGTTTAGAGAGCTGTTAATGCTCTTTTTATCCCTTAGGTTAATACTATGTCCAAATCTGGATATTACGCCATTTAAGGCCATTAATTTCTCCTCATCCGGCTCATCATGGATTCTATAAACAAAAGTTTTTTTCTGTCTTCCTATAAACTCGGCAACTTTACGGTTTGCCAGAAGCATAAATTCTTCAATGAGCTTGTTCGCGTCTTTTGCCTCCTTAAAATAGACACTCTCGGGTTCATTGTTTTCTGTAAGATTAAATCTTACCTCAACTTTATCAAATGAAATAGCTCCGGCATCCATTCTTGATTTTCGCATAATCTTGGCCAATTTATCCATGGTCAAAATTGCTTCGACTACCTCATCGGAAATCTCATATTCCCCATTTCTTATAGAAATATCCTTTGGAATTGTATGTTGCCCTGTTTCTATAACATGTTGGGCTTCTTCGTATGCAAAACGTTCATTGGAATTGATTGCGGTTCTTCCAAACCATTGATTGATAAGATGTGCATTGTCATCTATCTCAAAGATGGCAGAAAAGGTATATTTCTCCTCATTTGGTCTAAGGGAACAAGCCATATTGGACAATACTTCAGGAAGCATAGGTACCACTCTATCCACAAGGTATACAGAGGTAGCCCTATCATACGCTTCATCATCTAATATCGTATTTGGCTGCACGTAGTGCGAAACATCGGCAATATGAATTCCTATTTCATAGTTTCCATTTTCCAATTTTTGAAAGGACAGGGCATCATCAAAATCTTTAGCATCTTTTGGATCAATGGTAAAAGTGAGCACCTCACGCATATCCCTCCTTTTCGCCACTTCAGTTTCCTTTATGGAAGTATCCAAGGTTTTGGCATACTGTTCCACTTCATATGGAAATTCATAAGGCAATCCATATTCTGCCAAAATGGAATGTATTTCGGTATTGTGTTCACCTGGAGTACCCAAAATATCGGTTACCTCTCCATAAGGAGATTCTGCATCCTCGGGCCAGTTTCCAAGATTGACCAAAACTTTATCCCCATCATCAGCTTTTTTCAACTTCTCTATGGGAATGAAAATATCCGTATACATTCTAGGATCTGTTGGTCTAACAAAAGCAAAGGTCTTTTGTTTATCAACAATGCCTACATAAGTTGTCTTTTTACGTTCAAGAACCTTTGAAATTTCACCTTCGGCTTTTTTACCATTTCTTCTTGGTCTTAAAAACACTTCAACCAAATCTCCATGGAATGCCTTGTTCAAACGATTGTAGGGAACAAAAACATCATCTTCCAGCTCATCGATGATAATATAGGCATTCCCACTTGTGGTTAAATCGACTTTTCCTGTATAATACGTATGTATGGAAGGTTTCTTTTTGTATTTGCCTCGTTCTGATTCCTGAATCCTATTTGTAGCTTTCAACTGCCCCAATCGTTTAATGAGCAAGTTTCTATCCTGAGTGTCTGTTATCCCAAGTTTTGAAGCTATTTGTTTGTAGTTGAAGCTTTTATTAGGTTCCTTTTCAAGTACTGTAAAAATGCCTTTGGTAATTTCATTCTTCCGCTGACCTTTAGCTCTCTTTTTCTTTTTGGACATTTATACCAATATATTTTTTTGAAAAGTACGAATTATAATCCTTGACCTTTCATTTAAAGAGAGTATTATGAATTCATAGTTTCATTTTATCAACAATAATCAACTATATACTTTTTTACTTTTAAAAATTTTAAATAAAAATGGTAATGGTTATTGCTTGTTAATATGTTCAATAATTATTTCAAAAAAAATTGCTTTGAACACCTTCAGGATTTTGTACACAATTTTTCATTTATAAATTAAATTAGAAATCAGGGAGTTGTATTTTTTATGAACGATGTTTGAAAAGTGTTTTCAACATCAATTTATTGAAAACTAAAAGTAAGATTAATGTTAATTTCAAGCATTTTATGTTTCATATTGGTTGATTAATTTTTAATGAAATATCAATTGGCATTTGGAAAAATTGCTTAATGGAACTTTAAAACCAAAAAACAAAATCCATTTGTTTTTACTTTTCACCAAATGATCAACAAAACACCATAATTTATAATTACCTAATATTTAATTATATAGAGTTAATTAGGAATTTTTATAAACAGGGCTCCATAAAAAAGAATCGTACCTTTGTAAAGCACCATTTTTAAAACAAGACTTATGAAAATTGCCATAGGAAATGACCATGCTGGAACTGACTACAAACTTGCCATAGTTGGACTTTTAAAATCCAAAGGCATTGAGGTTATTAATTATGGAACCGATGGCACGGATAGCGTTGATTATCCAGATTTTGTACATCCGGTTGCAAATGATGTGGAACAAGGGAATGTTGATATAGGTATTGTGGTCTGTGGAAGTGGAAATGGAGCAAATATGACCATAAACAAACATCAAAAAGTTAGGGGAGCATTGTGTTGGAACAAAGAAATTACAGCTTTGGCAAGAGAGCACAATGATGCTAACATTCTTAGTCTACCTGCCAGGTTCATTGCACTTCCCCAAGCATTGGAAATGGTGGAAACCTTTTTAAATACTGAGTTTGAAGGTGGTAGACATGAACGTAGAATTGAGAAAATACCCTGCAGATAACAATGGCCCACCATCACCATCATCATGGTCATTCACATTCTCATAATGATTTAAAGGGAAGAAACCTTTTAATATCCATCTTTCTCAACATTCTTATTACAATTTCCCAGGTAATTGGTGGAATTATCTCGGGAAGTCTAGCGCTGTTATCAGATGCACTTCACAACTTCAGTGATGTACTTTCATTGATTATTAGTTATATCGCCACTTTCTTGGGAAAAAAGAAAGCCTCCAGCCATAAAACATTCGGATATAAAAGAGCGGAGATTATGGCGGCTTTTGTCAATGCCGCTACATTGATTGTAGTTGCGGTGGTCCTGATGAAGGAAGCTGTTGAACGATTGTTGGAACCCCAAGAAATAGAATCCAACCTGGTAATCTGGCTTTCCTTGATTGGAATAGCAGCCAATGGTTTTAGTGTCCTATTGTTGAAAAAGGACTCTAAGGAGAATATGAATATGAAATCGGCCTACTTACATTTATTGACCGATATGATGGCCTCAGTTGCGGTTTTGATAGGTGGTATTCTCATGAAGTTTTATCAAGTTTACTGGGTAGATGCCGTATTGACCATGGCCATTGGTATTTATTTGATTTATATGGGATATGATCTTTTAAAAGAATCCACTAAAGTGCTAATGCTTTTTACTCCAAAAAGTATAGTGATTCAAGATATAGTGGAATCTATCTGTACCATAGAACCTGTTAAGAATGTGCACCACGTACATATCTGGCAGCTTAACGAAGATGAGGTGCATATGGAGGCCCATATCGATTTTAAAGAGGATATTAAACTTTCTGAATTTGATTCAATTTTGGAAAGGATTGAGGAACATGTGTATCACAAACACGGCATCAACCATGTCAATATTCAGCCAGAATTTGATAAATGTGATTCCAAAAGCGTAATTGTACAAGATTGATGGAAACCACCGTCAAATCATTTAATCAACTTTCCAACGCTGAGCTCTATGAAATAATGCGCTTACGAAGCGAAGTCTTTGTAGTGGAACAGAATTGCGTATACCAAGATTTGGATAATAAAGATCAAAAAGCAATTCATGTTTTAGGCAAAATGAATGAAGAATTGGTCGGCTATGTTAGAATTTTTAAGCCAGGGGACTATTTTGAAAATGTTGCCATTGGAAGGGTTGTGGTGCCTAAAAGCCAAAGAAGGTTTGGCTATGGAAAACTAATTATGCAGTCCGCATTGAAGGTTGTTGAAAACGAATTTCCAAAAATCCCCATTGAACTCTCTGCCCAGACCTATCTCATCAAATTTTACAAAGAACTCGGTTTTAAAACTAAGGGAGAGGAATATTTAGAGGATGGTATACCACATATCCTCATGGTTAAAAAGGAGGATTAGATAAACTTTTTACCAACTCCAATCTCAATCAAATAATCCAATTTTAGAATAAGGTTTACTGGTTTTTCGGCCTTGTTCTGAGTTGAAAAAAACAAATAACCTTCTTTTCTCGGATGAAGCTGCTCCAATATTAATTTACCATGAACTTCCTGATTTTCTTTGATGGTGTTTTGTAGATTTTCCGAAGTCAATCCCAAAAGGTTCAAATGCTCTATCAATTTTGACCTATTCACAAAGGTGATGTTACAAGAAGTAAATACATTTTCCTCATCCGAATAAATACTGGTGACCAAGGAATAGAATTGGGTCTTTTTCCTCTGGTCAAACAGCCAACCCTGTTTGTG
The DNA here is from genome assembly GCF_003382275.1 of Flagellimonas nanhaiensis. GTDB lineage: Bacteria > Bacteroidota > Bacteroidia > Flavobacteriales > Flavobacteriaceae > Flagellimonas > Flagellimonas nanhaiensis. The sequence continues at coordinate 673,718 of NZ_QTJX01000002.1, read as the reverse complement.
TACACTATTTTTTTCATAAAAAAGTTCAAGAGCAAAAGTGGGCAAGCTTTCGTTGATGTAATCCAACTGTGCCTTTTCATCCACAAAATATTCCACTTGTGAACCTTTATGAATCAATACCAGATCAATGCCTTGCAGTTGTTCTTTGTACGATGAGATTCTTTTAAAGCTGTATTGGACCAAATACTTTTTGTAGTAAGAATCCAATAATTTGGTAAGTCGCTTTTCTTGTTGTAAATCTGATTTGAAGCTACTCTTCAAGTTGTGATATTTTCCGAAACAGTTCGGAACCTATTTGTTCCACAATACCCACCACCAAGGCATTTCCCATAAAAAATGCGCGTTTTGCATCAGAAATGCCATCCAATTTGGTGTGATTATCTGGAAACATGTTCAACCGTTCCAATTCTATGGGAGAAAGTCTTCGCAATCCCTTGGAGGTTTGGATTACGTGTTTAAACCGGGAAGGAGATTTTCCTCCTTCGCCAGTTATTACAGTTCTGGAAGGTTGATCAAGAGCATCGGGAAACGTCATACTTCCCTCGCTATAATTATATTCAAAACCAGCTTTGGTTTTGCGGATTTCTTTTTTTGAGCCCTTTAAATATTCCCATTTATGCAAATCGCTGTCGGGAATAAAAAGCTCGGGACTTGCTGTTCCGTTTTCCAATACATCTGAAAGGAACGTCCGTTTTCCATCATAGGAAGGCTCGGTTTTCAATGTGGAAACCTTACCATCTACACAAATTCCTGAGCTTAGAAAGGGAGACAATCCTTTTTCTGCATTGAAGGAATCCGAAACGGAAACCAAATCCTTTTCCAAATCAAATGAAACCATCTTTTGTGAGGCAGAATTAACTGGAAAAGTGGTTGGAATTGTACCTGTTTTCAATAACCAATCCAAAGGATTGGCATTTGAGATGGACCCGTACATATTGGTCGATTCATGATAAGCCAGGAAAAAAACACGTCGTCGTCGTTGCGGCATTCCATAATCTGCGGCATTGATCACACGCCATTCTACGGCATAGCCCAAATCACATAAACTGCGGAGCATCACCGCAAAATCTCTTCCTCTTTGTGCGGAAGGCGATTTTAAAAGTCGGTCCACGTTTTCCAGAAAAAGATATTTGGGCTTCTTTTCTTTTTCTGAAAGTATCCTATGGATGGACCACCAAAGCACTCCTTTTTTGCCCAAGAGTCCCTTGGAGTTTTTAAGCGATGTGGCTACGGAATAATCCTGACAAGGAAAACCACCTACTAAAATATCATGATCGGGAATTAAATCACTAGCGACTTCCTCAATATTGGTGTTGGAGTGGTTCTTTGCTCCAAAACGTGTTTCATAGACCATTGATGCATGCTGGGTCTTGGTGGATGGCTCCCATTGGTTACTCCAAACCACTTTATAATGGCCCGTGTTCTCCAGACCTAATCTAAAACCACCTACTCCCGCAAAGAGTTCACACACCTTGAGTTGTTGCATGTTCAAAAATAGGATTATTCTATCTTTTTAAGGTCGGCGTCATACAGTCCCACCAAAACACTGTTGCCTTTGTCATCCACTTTGATGCCGCCATATTTGGCATTTTCATATTTTTCACCCTCTCCCTCTTGAAAGAAATATGATTCTGCCCCAACGTTGATGCTTCCCCATCTTCCGGCGGTGTATTCTATCAAAAGTTCGTTCGCATTTTTTGGTGTGTTCTCTTTTTGAAGCCGGACTTTTTCACCAATGCCTTTAGCATTCAATTTCACGACACAGAACCCTCTTTTTAAGACACGGTCATCAGCTGTATTTTGTGAAATGGCATATCGTAATCGCATGTAATCCCCTTGCATTAGTGATCTGGGATCTACAGGGGCCAATTCAAGCAATACCAAATCACCACTTGAAAGGATGCGCTCTTTTTTTATGATAGAGTAATTGAACAACCCCAAAAGCAATAAAAGGTTAGCCAAAATCAGTATCCAACTATACTTTTTCATGAGCGTTGAATTTTTTAGTAAGAAACAGGTAAAACAGAAGGAGCACAATTCCCGATGAAAACAGGATTATGGATTTGGTGAGCAAGGTAAAATTCAAATCGTAATAGTACTGCGCAACAAAGTATACCAAGGCAATTATACCAACGGCAAACCCTGTTTTGTAATTTACCAAGAAGCAAAGCAACATAATTAACAGTGCTCCCGAAATTGAAGGAGCAAAGAATGTAGGCAACAGGGCCGCAGTTGTGAGTAAATAAACCCAACCTTTAAATTTTAATGAGTCAGCTTCCATTAGTGCAACAATTTTACCCACCAGATATAGAATTGAGATAATGGAAACTAGGGATGAAACCCAAATGTAATCTGGATTTATAGGCATCAAGCCTTCTTTACCTATAGCAATTAAACCAAACAGTAAAGAAAACAGCAACCCAACCCTAACAGGGTCATATAGCTTATACTTAATTAAATCGGCTTCATTAAGAAAGAAATAAACCAATAGACATGCATAAACCCAAACATATAGGTGAATGAAATCATATACATCATTGGAAATTATGAGTACCAAAAAACATATACTGACAATAAGCATCGAAATAAAAGAAAGCATATAGCTCTTTGACAGAAAAAGACAGCACAGGGCAATAAAAATGCAGAGTTGTGCGATTTGATCTTCATTGACTTTTAAATCGGCAAGCGCAAAAATAATGAGGCTTATACCAATAAGGTAAACACAGATACTAAAAGTATCAATAAGGACTTTCTGGTATAACCTATTCAGCCAGATGGCCAAAATAAGGAATGTAATTCCTACAACCAACAAGCCTGTTGTTGAATCATAGATTCCCGCAATGGCCAAGAACCCCAAAAAAGTTAAAGATGCGAGAATTCCACCAAAAATGGAGAGCACCTTAATGGCCAAACTGGATTGCTGGTCATTTTTCCTCCCATATTCGGCAAAAAGCGTTTCTTCATTGACCATAAAATGGCCGCCTTCCGATACATGAATTTGTTGTATCAGCTCTTTTAGTTTTTCCATCGCTTTTGTAATTTGATGAGAAGCAGAACAAGCGAGGTCACACTCGAAACAATGAACAATCCCATTACAAAGACCATACCCGCATCCACCGATAACCTCAACATTAGGCCGCAGATAATGATGATTATACTGAAAGGAATAATGGCCAAATAAAAAACCCGTCTGGCCTTTAGCCCAAACCACAACCCAAGGCCGTAAACAAATAGGGACGAAAGCACCAAAATGGGGAAAGCGCTCTTTTTTGATTCAAAGATTCCCATGGTAATTCCAATAGTGCTAAAAGATATGACAGCCAATGCCACCAGGTTTGTGAACCAATCTGGAATTTTTTTTAGGTTTAGGATTTTTGGCACTATATAAAAAAGGACCAAGAAAAGAGCATTCAATAAAAAGAGCAGGGTAAAAACAAAGATTTCGGACCACCCATGCGCTACTTGTTCGGAATACAGGACAATAGTGGTGTTGATCAACACAACAAACAACAGCCAAAGAGGTGCAAAATTGGAGACTAAGACCCACAATGTTACAAATATGGTCCAGCCGAGGAAGAAATCGTAAGCATTGGCCCCAGTTTGATATACCTGCCCAAAAACAGCGTATAGAACACCAACCAAAACAGAAGCCGAGGTGAGCAACACCTTTTTCACCCACGCTTTTGTTTTGGCAAGCATGGCTATGACTAAAACAACCACTATGAGTGCTTCAATTAGACCAAATTTTAAAAATTTATGAAGTTGGCTCCAGTTATAGGCAAAGAAAAATAGTATTCCGGCTATGGTAAATGAAATCCCGACCCCAAGCAAAAACCAGGATAGAAACTTTTTCCATGCATTGGAATCATTGTATACATGATCACCCAGTGCCCTTGCCACGGAATTTCTTGACCAATTACTATGTCTGCTTATGATTTGAATGTGCTCTCTATCCATTTTTTCCATTGGAAAGGAGGTTTTGAGAATTTGTAATTGATTGAAAGATACTAAAATTGGGAACGGAGCTGTAGTACAATTGATGAACCATCTATTTAGGTTGACCAATATCCATACGTGTCTTACTCCGTAAGGGTACTGGAAGGATAGATAATCTTGATCAGTCTATTCACGGAAGACAATTGCTCCGCACCGTTGGTTTGTAACAACATACGTCTTTGCCCATAGGCTCTTACAAAAAGGTCAAACTTTACACGATCAACCATTTTTTGCAATTCAACATCATCTTTTGCTTTAAAGCCCTCCAGATTATTGAGTTCTTTTTCCCACCATTTTAAATGGACTTTGGTGTTTTTTTCAAATTCTTCTGAGAAACGGGACCGCAACTTTGTCATAAATTTTTCCTCAATACCCAGCGCATTGTCAAGAGCGGACTTTTGTTCCTTGAATGCTTTTGATTTTTGAAACAACCTATAATTTTCCTTAAGACTATCCACCTGGATTACTGTTTCATAATCTTTCAAAATGCGTTCATATTGTTCATTGGCCAGGATGAGGTCCCCACTTTCGAGAAACCCATTCAACAAATCCGTATCAGATTGGTAATACGTTTGGATTTGATTTACGGGTTGCGGATTTTTTTGTTTCAACTTTTGGAGATACAACCAGTCAAATGCCCTTACGATGTGCTCCGGAGTGGGCCAGCGATGATCTGCGTCATAAGTGATCAAGGTGTTCTTAAATTTGATTAAATCCAGATAATTTTTGTTGGAAATCATTTCGCCATAGTTCATGTCCCGGTTTCCACAAAGTCCAACATACAAAAAGTTCTGTGTTGAAGGCATATGTTCCGAAAATCCAGCCCCGCAGCCAACAACCCCTGCAAATTGATTGGTCAGTGATGCAATGGCACTCGCTAGGCGAGATCCTCCAGAGAAACCTGAAACCCACATTTCATCCTGTTTAATGTTCAGAAAGGAAAAGATGTGGTTAAAAAGGTTATTGGCAATAGCAAAATTGCGGTCATATGGCCCATTTTTAGAATTATTGGAACAGGCCAGAACAAGACCGTATTTTTCGGAAGCCTTTAAAAAAGTCTTGACCCCTTCGCTCCCACGAGCGTTGGGAGAATAGATAAATAATATAGGGCTCAGGGTATTCTCAGAATATGACTTTGGAAGGTAGAGCGCATAGGTTTCCCCATTTGTTCCTGGAACCTGAACGGAATCATGTACAACACCTTTTTCAGGAATGTGTTGTGCCCTTAAAAAAACAAGGGAAAAACATGCCAATAAAAAGAGAAACGAGGAACGCATGGCCTACTTAAGAATACCATCATATTTTGATTTATCTGCCAGCAAGGTTTTGGCAGCCAAGATGGCATCATCATGTTTTAAATAGTATTGGTACAGACCTTCTCTATAGAAATATCGCTTGATGATTTCGTCCTCCAGGTTTTTTCTAATTTCCCGCTCATAATTTTCAAGGGCGTTAACCTTCCCTCTATTGACAGCCAAAAGTAAATCCTTGTACTTTTCCTGTACCTCAGGCCCTAGAAGATGCTCATCTGCATTGATGGATTGTTCCAGAAGTTCTTCTGTTTCGGTCTGAAACGAAAAATTCTCAGTTTGGGCGTACGTTTTAAAATCGTTGTAATCAGCGTCGGTGAGAACAAAATCATCAACGGAAGCGTAATTATGATCAAAATGGAAATCGGTGGCAAAATCAAAAATAATATTATTACCCTGCAGGGCCTCAATGAGGGAATTGGACTTTAATGAAGCAACTTCTATATCGGGCATAACTCCTCCGCCATCCCAGACCTTACGTCCATTTCTTGTGGTGAATTCTTGATTATTGGTGTTGCGCACCGCGTTGCCTTCTTCATCCCTGTTCCAATAGTCCAAAGATTGTATACATCGACCGGAAGGGGTGTAATATCTAGAAATGGTGACTTTTAATTGAGTGCCATAGGTAAGCTTCAATGGCCTTTGAACCAATCCTTTTCCAAAACTCCGTGCACCCATGACCACTGCTCGGTCCAAATCCTGCAATCCGCCCGAAACAATTTCGCTGGCCGAAGCACTTCTTCCATCTACAAGTACCACCAATGGGATATCAAGATCTTCGGGCTGACTTTTGGTTTTATATTCTTGGTTGAACTTTCTAACCTTTGATTTGGTGGTTACGATCAATTCCCCTTTGGGAACAAACAGATTGGTAACGTTTATGGCCTCGGAAAGAAGGCCCCCCGGATTTCCACGTAGATCAAGGACCAGTTTTTCGGCGCCTCTTCCCTTTAGGTCCTGCATAGCTGATTTTGTTTGGCTAGATGCTTTTCTGTTGAACCTGGAGAGGACAATGTAACCCGTTTTGTCATCGACCATATCATAAAAGGGAACGGCATCTACCTCTACACCTTCCCTGGTTATGGTAGTTGTCTTTGTTTCTCCCTGCCTTACAAAGGTGACATTGACCTTGGTATTATTGGCACCTTTGAGCAATTCACCTGCATCATCGTCAAAGTCAGCTACTTTGGTCTCACCGATCTTAATTATTTCGTCACCGGCTTTTAATCCAGCTTTATCTGCGGCATATCCTTGATAGGGCTCCACAATGAGAAGTTTACTTTCATAGGACCTTACCAAAGCTCCAATTCCGGAATATTCACCAGAATTGTTGATTTTGTAGGCCTCTACGTCCTGTTCGTTCAGGAAACGAGTATAGGGGTCAAGCTCATCCAACATGTTTTTGATTGCAGAATCCATAAGCTCGGCCGGATTGGTCTCGTCCACGTAGTTCATGTTGAGCTCTTTAAAGAGCGTAGTGAAGATTTCAATCTGTTTGGCAATCTCAAAAAAGTCGCTTCTAAAACTACTGGCACCTACCAGCACCAAAAGTGCCAGAACGGGCACCAAAATCTTTTTTCTATTGATTTTTTTCATGGAATTCCTTTTTTAGAAAAGCCTCAAGAACCTGTTTCATGGCCCCGTCCATTTCTTGGAAGTTTGGCATCTTATCACCAAGGTATAAAAATAAGAACGCAAAGTTTCCCTCCATGTTGTTAAAAATTAAGGCCTTGTTCAACCTGTAGGTTTCCCTCAATAGCCTCTTTATATGGTTGCGATCTACAGCTCTACCAAATTTTTTTTTGGGTGCCGCCACTCCAATTTTCACCTTGGTATCATCACCAAAGTCCGAACGAAGATAAATTAACTTCAAGGGAAACTTCAGAACACTTTTTCCCTCCTCAAAAAGAGCATCAAAATGTTTTTTGCTCTTGAGCTTTTCGTTCTTTGGGAAGCTAAGGTCCTTTGGTTTATCCACGGGAATAAGTAAAATGTCCCCTTAAGGGGACAAATTAGTTTGTCTATGACAAGTTACGGGAAAAAAGGGATGCAATCCGCAGGATTACCTACGGATTGGACTGATATACATTATTTTCACCGTTAACATCTGCCATGAGTTGGGATGGGTCCAAAACAATGGCCTGTACCTCATTCAAAGGTTTGTCGATGATAAATTCATACGTAGGATAGGCCCAGGCCCAATCATCCAAAACAGTTCGATTTAAGGATGGATAAGGATTGGCTTTTTCTCCACGCATCATTCGTAAAGGGATATAGTAAGTTTCTTGGTTTCCATCAGCACCAACAACCAAAATATCCAACGGCATTGGCATTAGCCCTATTCGCTCCAAAACCACTTTGGTCTTATTGTCTTGGGCCTCCACACTTTTGATGGAGTAATCGATGGTGTTGGTGGTCTGGGTCCAATCGGTTAGATACCAATCCAGTTCTATCCCAGATATCTTTTCTGCGGTTCTTTTTATGTCATTGGGCACCGGATGCTTGAATTTAAAATCTTCATAATACTTCCCGACGGTTTCCATCAACTTATCCTGCCCTATAACATAACCCAATTGTGATAAGAAAATAGAACCCTTGCTATAAGCTGAAATACCATAGGCAAAGTTTGTGGCATAGCGATCAGCGTGCGTTGCCTGCGGAAGTTCCAAACCAGAATTTACCAAGGCGTAGTAGCCTTTGTAAGATCCTTCAAAGGGATTTTCCTTATTCTGCTCCATAATTTCATTCATACACAGACTACTGATAAAGGTGGTAAAGCCTTCATCCATCCACTCGTGCTTGGATTCATTGGTCGCCAGAACATGCTGAAACCAGGAATGCGCCATTTCATGGACCATTACTCCAACAAGGCTGGGAAACTCCCTGTTTCCAGTGATCAATGTGCTCATGGCATACTCCATTCCGCCATCTCCGCCTTGTACCACGGAATATTGGTCATATGGGTATTTACCAATGTTTTTACTGAAAAACTCCATGGCCGCTTCGGTTTTGGGCTGAAGTTTTTTCCAATTTTCCAGAATTTCCGGATTGTTTTTGTAGTAGAAATGCAAGGTGGGGCCATCAGCCATTTTTACAGTATCGTGAATGTATTCCGGGTCTGCTGCCCACATAAAATCGTGCACATTTGGTGCTTTAAAATGCCACGTAAGCGTTTTTCCCTTGGTCTTTACTTGAGTTCCAGGGGTTTGATAGCCATGACCTATTTCATTTGGGTTTTGCAGATAACCTGTTCCGCCCACTACATAGTTTTTATCCAAGGTAAGTTTCACATCAAAATCTCCCCAAACGCCATGGAATTCCCTAGCGATGTACGGATTGGGGTGCCAGCCTTCAAAATCGTATTCTGATAATTTGGGATACCACTGACTCATGGAAAGGGCCACATCTTCCCGGCTATTTCTACCAGAGCGACGAATCTGAAGCGGAACTTGACCTTTAAAGGTCATTTCCAATGTGGTTTTTCCTCCAGAAGGAATTGGCTTTGCCAAATCGACCACCAATATGGTTCCCTCTTCATTAAACGTCACACCTTGTCCATCCTGGGATAATGTTTCGACATGCAGATAACCCATTTCGCTTTCACTGAGCGAAGCAATCCTACTTTTCTTGCTGTCCATCATCCTTCCGTCAGGGTCTTTTACTGACTGGAGCCTGGCATCCATTTCACTTCCTGGTTGAAAAGCATTGAAGTAAAGATGATAGTAAACTCGATTCAATACATCAGGGGAGTTATTGGTATAGACCAACTTTTGCGTTCCTGTATATTGAAAGGTTTTTACATCCATAGCCACATCCATGGTATAATCCACATGTTGCTGCCAGTATGAGTTGTTTTGTGCGCTAAGCAGTGAGACACCGGCCAGGAAAAAAACAAAGAGCGATTGAAGACTTTTCATATTATTTTGCATTATTGTTGAGTGTCATTTTACCTTTTGAAATGTTGTCTGCCATAATCAATGCATTATAGGCATTGACCATTTTTCCAGATTTTGAGATTTGATCAAACGTAGTGGATTGGGCAGTGTCACCGGCAACGATTACCGAAGTCTTTGAACGCAATCCGGATTGAATCAATATTTGCTTTACCTGCGCCGCGGAAAGCTGGGGGTAATAGGAGCGAATCAAAGCTGCCACACCTGAAACTGCTGGCGCGGCCATGGAAGTTCCTCCTTGAAAATCATATTTATTGTTGGGAAGGGTAGAGTAGATGGCATCCCCTGGGGCAAACACATCTACGTTCTGTTTACCGTAGTTGGAAAAAGTTGCCACCATATTGGATCCATAGCTGCTGGTTATGGCACCAACCGTAATGACATTGTTTGAAATCTCTTTTCCCCCGTACATATGATCGTTGGGGAAGTTGGGGTTTTCAGGATTGTCAAGATTATTACCGTCATTACCCGAGGCATGGACTATCAGCACATCTTTGGATGCGGCATATTTAATGGCATCATAAACCCATGTTGCCTTTGGCGAAAAAGATTTTCCAAAGCTGCAGTTGATAATTTTGGCGCCATTGTCCACCGCATAGCGAATACCCAAGGCAATGTCCTTATCGTATTCATCTCCATTGGGTACCACCCTAACGCTCATTAGTTGTACATTTTTGGCCACACCATTTACGCCTTTGCCATTGTTTCGTTCGGCGGCTAGAATCCCTGCAACGTGAGTTCCATGACTTTCGGTATCCACCCTGTTTTTAGGGTTTCCGTTGCCATAGTTTTTATCAGTAATGTCATATGGGTCATCTCCTACCGCGGATCTTCCATTAAAATCCTTGTTGAGGTTGTAGTTGACCTGGTCGGCAAAATAGGTTATGCCCTCGTTTAATTCATCAATTACACCATGAACAGTATCGCCATAGGCGAACATTTGGGAAAGAATGGCAATGCTTTGCTGAAGCTCTTCAGTTTTTGCTTCTATGGCCAACAACTCTTTTTTGGTGTATTGGTCTTTGCCCAGTTCTTTTTTTACCACCTCATCGGCATTTTTTACTACCTGAAGTATTTGCTCATACTGTTGTTTGTTTTGAAGTGCTTTTGGGTACTCTTCATCCAGTTTTAAACGAGCTTTGGCCCTATCCGAAGCACTTCCCTCATTCAACCTGAGCATACGTACATATTCCAATTGTTCATTGTAGGATTCACCCAAGAAATTGTAGCCATGTATGTCATCAATATACCCATTGCCATCATCGTCTTTCCCATTATTTGGTCGCTCTCCTTTGTTGGTCCAGAGCACATCATCTAAATCTTCATGTTCCAGATCTATACCAGAATCCATCACTGCAACAATAACTGTCTTTCCTTTTCTATTTTTAATGACTTCATTGTAGGCCTTATCTACACTCATGCCAGGGATTGTATCGGCAATAAGGTCGGCATGGCCCCAGGTTTTTTTCTGTGATTCACTCAGCTCAGAAACCTTAAGTGGTACAGCATCAATATTTTCTACGGGAGTAGAAACTAAGGTTGTGGCACCACAACCCATTAACAGTAATGATGCGGCTAGCGCAGCAAAAGGCATTCCGGTATATCTTCGATTCATAAAATGTGTATTATAGAAATGTAAAACTTTATTGTGGTTTGAATATTTCATTGAATGAAAACGATTCGTTTAAGCGCACACCCTTTTCTGTTTGCTTAAGAGAGCAAAGTTGGTTGTGTGCATCATGTTCAAAGAACAATAGCCAATCGTTTTCCGCAACAGTATTCAAAAATTGTGCTTTTTCTTGGAGGGTCAGTAATGGGCGGGTATCGTACCCCATAACGTAGGGTAATGGAATATGTCCGACAGTGGGAACCAAATCCGCCACAAAAACTATGGTTCTGCCTTTGTAATTGATATGAGGAAGCATCTGTTTTTCTGTGTGCCCATCCACAAACAGAATCCCAAAACCCAGCGGCGAGCTATCGACGTATGCATTGTTGGAATTCTCAACAAAATTCAACTGTCCACTTTCCTGCATAGGCAACAAGTTTTCCTTTAAAAAGGATGCTTTTTCCCTTGCATTGGGCTCAATGGCCCACTCCCAATGGTTTTTATTGGACCAGAACCTGGCATTTTTAAATGCGGGCTCATAACCTGTCCTGTCTTTGTTCCATTGCACACTTCCCCCACAATGATCAAAGTGGAGGTGCGTCAGGAAAACATCGGTGATATCGTCTCTATGAAAATCTAATTCTTTTAAAGAATTATCCAACGAATGATTTCCCCACAAATAATAATAACTGAAGAACTTCTCGGATTGTTTGTTTCCCAGGCCATTATCAATCAAAATGAGTCTTTCACCATCTTCAATGAGTAGGCATCTGGCCGCCAAATCAATCATGTTATTGGAGTCAGCAGGATTGGTTTTATTCCACAGTGATTTGGGAACCACGCCGAACATGGCACCACCATCCAATTTAAAATTACCTGTCTCTATGGGATAAATTGTCATTCAGAAAACAAATGGCATGCAAAATAAGAAAAGCACAACGCAATTGGTTATAAAATAGGGTTTTATTTGGGCTATTTTAACAATATTTGAGGCTCTCGCGTTCTTTCCAGTAATTTTTGTAACTGTTGCCCAAAATAGATCATGGCCTTTATTTCCTGAACACTGAGCAGGCGCTCCTTTTTTAGAATGAAGAGGGATTTTCCATTGGACTCTATGTGGTAATATGGCGTGCTTTCCAAAAACATAATGAGCCCATCATGAAAGAGGGTCTGAATTTCAGTGGTTCTTTCTCCACTCAGAAAGAATCTTCGATTGAAATCTGGATGGTTATCAATCGGGATATCCTTAAATCCGGCCAGTTTGTAAATTCTTTCCAGAAGGCCTTCTTTATCCAGCGTGAAAGCAGGAATTTCCTCTTTCATTTCAATATGCATAACAGTTGCCTTAATTACTTCTTTGGCCACAAATGCACCTTCGGTAAACTCAAGGTCGAAAACGGAAGTGTCCCCATTTTGGTCTTCAAGACGATTGTACAGATAGCTTATTTCCCTGGATTTGAAAAAAATAAACCCCGAAAGAAAGTTTGTATTGGTATCTTTTTTTGGGGTGTATAACCAATCATATTCCTTTGCTGTTGTTTCTAGATGACTTTGTCTTTTGGTAAAGTACTTTTCTATAGGCCCCAGGTTTTCCAGCGGAATTATTTTACGGATGGCGAAGGGGTGTTTGGATTTTGCGCCGTGTTTGTCCAACCCGACAATTTCCATACTCCCTCCTTTTTTCTCGAAGGTCCCCATATATGCCTCAAGCCCCTCCATTGCAGTATGGTCCACAAAACTGCAAAGAGAGAAATCAACAATCAAGTTTTGGTCCTCAGGAACAGCATCCAATTTGTTCTTGAGTTTGTAGAAGTTTAAAAAACTACAGAAGTACTTCACGCTTACGTAGTAGTTTTTATCCTCATGCTCTTGGAACAAAAGCACATTGGGCTTGAACACATTGGTCAGAAAAAGCAGAGCACTTTTATTTATTATAATGTGAATGACAAGCGTAGTAAGGATTCCAACACCAATACCAGTAATGAGATTGGTGAATAGCGTGGTCAAAAGTGTGGTCAAGAAAATGATAATCTGTTCCCTGCCAATCTTCGCAACTTTTCTGAAGGTCTTTGGAGTTGCCAACTTGTACCCAGTGTATACCAAAATAGCTGCCAAAGCTGCCAAAGGGATTTTTTTAAGCTGTTCTTGAAACAGCAAGATGAACACGATCAAAAAAGTAGCATGAAAAAAATTGGCCGACCGATTGGTTGCTCCATTGTTCACGTTAACAGAACTTCGGGCAATAACGGTAACAACATTTAACCCCCCTACCAATCCGCTAAGTGAAGTGGCAAGCCCTAAGGCCTTAAGGTCTTTGTTTACATTGGACCGCCTTCCCTGAGAATCCAATTTGTCCACTGCTTTAATACTCAAAAGGGATTCAATACTGGCAATTAGTGTAATCGCAAACACACTGATAATAAAATCCTTTTCCAAAATTTTTGAAAAGTCGGGAAAGGCCAGATTGGAGGCAACGTTTTCGGGTATAGAGATTAAATAGGAGGAATCCATTGGAAATGGAATATTGAGCCACCCAAAGGAATAGCTGAATCCGACAGATAGAATCAGAATCCACATTGGAGCGGGAATCATATGAAAGAATGGGTTCCTGATTTTTGCGTAAAAGACCATGATCAAGAGGCTCACAACGCCTATTCCGGCCGCTACCAACTCCTCTGTGCTTCCATTCTGAAACAAGTCTATAATCCCATTTGGGATTTGTGCCAAAAGCGAAACAATGCTGCCGTGCTCATTGTTATGCCCAATCATAATATGAAACTGCTTGGCAAAAATGCCCCATCCAATGGCGGCCAACATGCCTTCAATGGCAGAGGCGGGGAAAAAATCGGCGAGTCGACCCATTTTTAAGAAGCCAAGCAACATCATTAAAATCCCAGAAACCACGATTGCACCTAAGGTGAATAGATAACCGTGGTAAAGGTTGCCCGCCCCAAGGGATGTTATGGCCCCAAGCAGAACGATTACCAAGCCATTTCCCGGTCCGGCTATGGTTACATTAGAACCCCCTAAAAGGGAAACCACCATACCTCCGACCACAGCGGCAATAATTCCAGAAATGGGTGGGGCATCACTGGCAATGGCAAGCCCTAAACCTAAAGGAAGTGCCACAAGCGAAACCACAAAACCTGAAAACAGGTTTTTGGGCAGATCTTTAACAAAAAGCTTGGTATGGTTGGTTTTTGGCGTCAAATTTTCTTTCGTACAATTAATAGGTCGGTTGGAAGATCAGATAAAATATATTCGATGTCATGTGGAAAAACCCGATCTATGAGTCCGGTTTTCTTTGGGGCATTCATCACCAATAGATCAGCTCTGGCAACTTGGGCATAATGCCCAATGGAATAACCTCTTTTTCCAAAAATACTTTGTGTCTTAACTTTGATTCCCTGAGCAAATTCTCTTGGGACAGATTTCAAAATTCCGTTTACACGCGACTCTTCACGATGTTTTAGGCGTTCCTTGAGTATGGTGGCTTTTTTAAGAGATCTGTCGTCTTTAATGTCCACGGCAACTTCTTTAGAGCGAATTTCTTCTACGATGGTTATTTGTTTCGCCCCTAGAGCATGGGAAACATAAAAAGCATTGGAGATGGCAAGCGGAGTGTCCTCATCCTTAAGCCCATTGACCACAACATGCTGGCATGGAATCCTTTCTTCGGATGGTTTGATTAAAAGCAATACTGAACAACACACCTTCCTTGTGAGCTTGCGTGCAATGGAACCAACATAGAATTGATATAGGTTTTCATGTTGGAGCGCACCGAGAATCAAGAGGTCTACCTTCAAATCTTGACAGGTTTCCAGAAGCACCGCTTCCGGCCTTCCAGGTTTCCATTGAATTGAAACTCTATCCCCTTGGTGTTTAACCTTTGCTAGGATTTGCTTTATTTCATTTTCCTTATCGGGTGTTTTATCCCCCACATGGAGCAAAATAAGCTTCGCCCCAAAAAAATGTGCAATCCTTGAGGTCTCCATTATATTCATCTTTAAGGTAGGTGAGAAGGCAAATCCAAATAAAATGGTCTCAAAAGGTTTTGACAATGGAGCTTTTTTAAAAGATTGAGCGCCAATATAGCACATAATGGGGAAAGTGGGCAACAGGAAAGGAACAATGAACGGTATATAAAAGAAAAACTGTAAATTTCAAGAAAACAAAAACAATGCTTGAACTAGCGGGAATCATTATTCTTGGCATTATTGCACAATGGGTGGCATGGAGGTTTAAACTGCCTGCAATTTTACCTCTTATTTTAATAGGCCTATTGGTTGGCCCTATTGCAACATTGTTTACCGAGGATGGTTCCAAGCTTATTGAACCTATTTGGGATGGGGAAAAAGGACTTTTCCCTGGAGAAGGCTTGTATTATTTTGTTTCCTTGGCGATTAGTATCATCTTGTTTGAGGGCGGATTGACGCTCAAAAGAGCGGAAATTGCCAATGTTGGACCTGTTATCACAAAACTGATTACCATTGGATCCCTTGTTACGTTTTTTGGGGCAGGGGTTGCAGCACACTACATTTTTGGACTTACATGGCAGATTTCATTTCTGTTTTCTGGATTGATTATTGTTACGGGCCCTACCGTGATCACCCCAATACTTAGAAACATTCCGTTAAAAAAGGATGTATCCGCAGTATTGAAATGGGAGGGGATCTTAATAGATCCCATTGGGGCATTGGTAGCTGTTCTTGTGTTTGAATTTATAAGTGTTGGGGAAGGGCAGGCCTTCACCAAAACCGCACTAGTGGAGTTTGGTAAAATTTTGTTGTTTGGAACCACGTTTGGCTTCACGTTTGCCCATGCCCTTGCTTTTGCCATAAAAAAGAATTTCATTCCCCATTATCTTTTAAATGTGGTGTCTTTATCGGTAGTTCTGCTTGTTTATGTAGAATCTGATGTTTTTGCTCATGAGTCGGGTCTTTTGGCAGTTGTGGTTATGGGCATGGTTATGGGCAACATGAATCTTCCCAACCTAAAGGAACTCCTCTACTTTAAGGAATCGCTGAGTGTATTGCTCATTTCCATTCTGTTTATTCTATTGGCCGCCAATATCAATATTGATGACATGAAGCTCATTTATACTTGGAATTCGGCCATACTTTTTGCAGTAATAGTATTTGTGGTTAGACCCCTTGGGGTTTTCCTGAGTTCGCAGGGGTCAAACTTAAAATTTAATGAAAAACTGTTCATTGGCTGGGTAGGCCCCCGAGGTATTGTTGCAGCAGGTATTGCCTCCCTATTTGGATCTAAACTTTTGGCAAAAGGAGAACCGGGCGCCGAATACATTACTCCTTTGGTTTTCATGATTGTACTGGGAACGGTTCTATTGAACGCAACAACTGCCAGACTTTTTGCGAAAGTGGCTGGGGTTTTCTTGAAAAAATCAGAGGGAATTTTGATTATTGGAGCATCAAGATTATCCAGGATAATTGGGAGTTATTTGAAAAAGAACAAACGACACGTAGTGTTGATTGACAACAACCAGACCAACGTGAACAAGGCCAAACAACTAGGTTTGGAGGCCATGACCGCCAATGTTTTTTCGGATACTCTGACGGACAATATTGAATTGAACGATATGGGATATTTAATGGCATTGACAGGGAACTCGGACATCAATAATTTTGCCATCAACAAGTTCCAAAAACAATTTGGGGAAAATGGGGCGTTTAGGTTGGTGAACACTGAAGAAATGAACAATCCTGAGAAAAACCCAAAAGAAGGATTGTTTTCCCATACAGACGATTTCATCAAACTAACGGAAACGGTCAGGAACTATCCGACAATCCATGAGATAGACCTCAAGGATAAAAAACATTATGACAGCTTAATAGACATCACCAAACAGGACAGGGATATTGTTCCTGTGTTTACCAAATCGCCCAGTGGGAGCATTGATATCATTCCGGCGAACAGCAAGGACTTTGATCCCAAAGGAGAAGGCTACAAACTTGTGTACCTTGGCAAAGCCCTAAATACAGCAGAGGAGAAATGACCTTCGTCCCCATAGAATCCGTATTTGTCAATTGATAGGTGCCATATATCAATTGTAACCTTTTATAGCTTTTAGTTGGATATAATTTTACCTCACGAGTAATAGGTTTATTCCAAAACGTGAGGCAATGAGGGCCATTGTAATACCAATATTGTTGGGTGTATTATGTTTGATGGGGTGTGGTAAAGAAGATGCGCCAGAATGCGATTCTTGCATCATTCAAAACCAAAGAGTGAAGTTTTGTGATAATGGGGACGGCACATACAGTATGTCTTCAATGGGGGAAACAGAATTTCTTACTTACGAAGAACTTGAAAAATGGGGTGTAAATTTTGAAGAATTAAAGGAAATGACCTGTGCAGCGGATGATATAATCTTTAAATAAAGATAATGGAAGAAGTAATTTCCAAGGGTTTAATCATTCAACTTTAAGACGGCCATAAACGCTTGTTGAGGGATTTCAACATTCCCCACTTGACGCATTCGTTTTTTCCCCTTTTTCTGTTTTTCAAGCAGTTTTCGCTTACGCGAAATATCACCACCATAACATTTGGCGGTCACATCTTTTCGCAAAGCTTTGATTGTTTCCCTAGAAATAATCTTGGAACCTATGGCTGCCTGAATAGGAATATCAAACTGTTGTCTAGGAATGAGCTCTTTCAATTTTTCACACATCTTTTTTCCGATGGTGTGTGCATTATCAAAATGAACCAATGCAGATAAAGCGTCAACAGGCTGGGAATTCAATAAGATATCTACTCGGACCAATTTGGAGGTTCGCATGCCTATTGGGGTATAGTCAAAAGAAGCATACCCTTTTGAAACGGTTTTCAATCGGTCGTAAAAATCAAAGACGATTTCGGCCAAGGGCATATCAAAAATGAGCTCCACCCGTTCTGTGGTCAAATAGGTCTGATTGGTTATTTGTCCTCGTTTTTCAATACAGAGGGACATTACATTGCCAACAAAATCTGATTTTGTGATGATGGTAGCCTTGATATACGGTTCTTCAACCCTATCCAGGGTTGAAGGATCGGGCAGGTCTGAAGGATTGTTTACAATCACCACGTTTTCCCTATCCTTGGTGGTAAAGGCGTGGTAACTTACGTTGGGGACCGTTGTAATCACGGTCATATTGAACTCGCGCTCCAAGCGTTCCTGGATAATTTCCATATGGAGCATTCCCAAGAATCCACAACGAAAACCAAATCCAAGCGCGGCACTACTTTCCGGAGTAAAGACCAAGGAAGCGTCATTGAGCTGCAATTTTTCCATAGAAGAGCGCAGTTCTTCAAAATCTTCGGTGTCCACAGGATAGATTCCCGCAAAAACCATAGGTTTTACATCCTCAAACCCCTCAATAGCATTTTGTGTTGGGTTTGAAGCATCCGTAATAGTATCCCCAACTTTTACCTCACGAGCATCTTTGATTCCGGTTATCAGATATCCAACATCGCCAGTCGATATCTTATTCTTGGGAACCTGGGTTAGTTTTAGGGTACCAATTTCATCGGCATCATACGATTTGCCAGTAGCCACAAACTTGATTTTTTGTCCTTTGCTAATCTCTCCGTTGACCACCCTAAAGTATGTTTCAACACCTCTGAATGGATTATAGACTGAATCAAAAACCAAAGCCTGTAAAGATTCATTTGGATTTCCTTCCGGTGGCGGAATTCGTTCAATAATAGCCGATAGTATTTCCCCTATACCAATTCCTGTTTTAGCACTTGCGGGGATGACCTCTTCTGGGCTGCACCCCAAAAGATCTACAATATCATCCGTAACTTCTTCTGGATTGGCGCTTGGAAGGTCAACCTTGTTCAGTACAGGGATGATTTCCAGGTCGTTCTCCAAAGCCAAATAGAGGTTGGATATGGTTTGAGCCTGTATGCTCTGTGCGGCATCTACGACCAAAAGGGCCCCTTCACAAGCCGCAATGGAACGAGAAACTTCATAGGAGAAATCAACATGACCGGGGGTGTCTATGAGGTTGAGAATGTAGGTTTCCCCATTATGTACGTATTCCATTTGGACAGCATGGCTCTTAATGGTGATTCCACGCTCTCTTTCCAAATCCATATTGTCCAAAAGTTGGTCTTGCTTTTCTCGTTCAGAAACAGAACCCGTGAAATCCAACAGCCGGTCTGCCAAGGTACTTTTACCGTGGTCAATATGCGCAATAATGCAAAAATTCCTAATCTTCTCCATAACAACAGTGGCTCAACCTAAACGAAGGCCAATAAGCATCTGCAAATATAGCTGTTTTAAACACCTGAGTCCGGCTTTTTTAAAAATATGGAACAGAGGCGGGGTTATTCGCTCAAAAATATTTTCTTAGATTTGATATCTAACCCCATCTGCAAATGAAGTGCATAACCTACGTTCTCTCTTTGCTGTTCTTAATATCTAACCAACTAGTTGGACAGACCTATCAGATATCCGGAAAGGTTGTTGACGAGCAGAACGAGATAATCCCCTTTTCCAATATTTTACTGCTTCAGGCTGCTGATACCACTTTTGTTAAGGGAACTTCTGCAGATGACAACGGGTTTTTTGTTTTGGAGGATGTAGAGCCTGACCTGTATTTGTTACAGGCAAGTTATGTGGGCAGGGGCTCTAAGCCATTGGCTCTGGATATCACTCAGGATATTTCTTTAGGTGCACTGATTATTCCCTTGCAGGCCAACGAACTGGATGAGGTTGTGGTGACGGCCCAACGACCTAAGCTTCAACGGTTGGCCGATAGACTGGTTTTTTCGGTTGAAAACACAGTAATCTCTAGCGGAACTTCATGGGATATATTAAGAAACACTCCAGGTGTAATCGTCAACCAGGACGAATTGATGGTGCGAGGACAGAACGCCACGGTTTATTTGAATGATAGAAAGGTACAACTGTCAAGCCAGGAGGTTCAGGATTTGCTACAGGGGCTTTCGGGCACAAACATTAAATCTGTGGAGGTGATAGCTAATCCCCCTGCACGGTATGATGCCGAAACGGGACCCATCTTGAATATTGTCACCAGTAAAAATATTGTCCCCGGATACAAGGGAAGCGTAAATGGCAGTTATACCCAAGCCATTTTCCCTAAATTCAGCGCCGGAACAAGCCATTATTATAAAACGGAAAAACTAAATCTGTTTGCCAATTATAACATAAGCCCCAGGAAAGAGCTTATTAAGACCGTTAAGGGAATCAACTTTCAGAACAACAGCCAAATTTATTCCCAATGGGACACCCAATATCAAAGGATAGATGAGTCCCAGTCCCAAAACGCTAATTTTATCTTGGATTATGATTTTAATGAACGCAATCGGCTGAACCTGACATCAAACTTGGTGTTTAATCTGGACCAAGATCAACAGACTAGATTGGGCAATGAGATGAGAGATGGACTCGGTCAATTGGATTCCACCTTTACCACCATCAATAATACCACGTTGGACAACACCAATTTGGCATTTGATCTTTTGTATGTCCACAAGCTTAAAAAGCCTGGGGCAAGGCTGTCTCTCAATGGCCACTATACCTATTATGATGGCACTTCTTTTCAGAATTTAAATTCTGAATATCTTGATGGAAATGGAGCTTTCCTCAGGAATTTTGGGTTCGATTCGGACTCGGAACAGGACATCCAGATTTTTACTGGGCAAGTAGATTACTCAACTCCAATCGGTAATGCTTCCCTGGAAACCGGCGCAAAAATTTCATCCATTGATTCAGAAAGTAATGTGAACTTTTTTAATTTTTCTGGTTCCAGCAATACAGTTGACCCCTCGTTATCAGATAGATATAAATATGATGAGAAGGTTTATGCAGTGTATTTCAGTTTTCTACAAAACTGGGAAAAATGGTCCATGAAATTAGGTCTTAGGGGAGAGCTTACAGAAGCCTCGGGAACTTCCCTGACGCTAAACGAAATAAATAAGCAAGATTTCTTTGAACCCTTTCCATCCCTTAATGTGCTGTATTCACCTTCGGATAAACATAGTTTTTCATTTGATTATGGCAGAAATGTGGACAGACCAAAGTACAACGACCTAAACCCGTTTCGTTTTTTTTATAATGAAAATGATTTTGAAGAGGGAAATCCCAGATTAACGCCCAGCTTCAGCAACAACTTTAATCTAAACTATACCTGGAACAGCGAGTATTTTTTTGATTTGTACTATCGAGATAACGGCGCCAACATTGCGTATTTGGTTTTTCAGGATAATGAGAACCAGACTTTGGTGGAGTTAAAGCAAAATGTATTGGAGAGCAAATCCTATGGATTGGATTTCACCGTGAGCAAGACCATATTGCCATCGTGGTTTTTGTTTGCAAACGCCTCTGTTTTTCATGAAGAAGAAACTTTTCTGGCAGTGGAAAGTAACAATGTGGAATATACCAATGAAGTAAATGGATTGTATGGGTATTTGGCAAATTACCTGACACTTTCCAAAGATGGTTCCTTAACAGGAGAAGTGGCGTTGACGTATATATCAAAGTTTCTTTTTGGGTCATATGTTTCAGACGAGCAATTGAATTTGACCTTAGGTCTCAGAAAATCCCTGTTCAACAATAGAGCTGTGATTTCATTGGCTTCAGAGGATATTTTGGAAAGATATGTTCCCACATACACATCAAGATATCTAAATCAAGATAATTTCTACAGAAGACGTCGCGAAACCCAGTTTGTAAGGATAGGCTTTACCTATAATTTTGGAAACTTTAGATTGCAAGACAATCAAAGAACCATAGAAAAGAGAGAGCGGGGGAGACTCAAGAACGACGAGTAATCAACGGATATTGGGGTATTTTGTAATTTTGCATTCCTAAAAACAAAGAAATTGCCCAAAATAGGTAAGATAGAGCTCCCGGATTTTCCACTACTTCTGGCACCAATGGAAGATGTAAGTGACCCGCCTTTTCGTGCCCTTTGCAAAGAGCAGGGCGCAGATGTGGTGTATACGGAGTTTATTTCTTCCGAAGGACTCATCAGAGATGCGGCCAAAAGCGTCATAAAGCTGGATATCTACGAGAAGGAACGGCCCGTGGGCATCCAGATTTTTGGTGCAGAGTTGGATTCTATGTTGCAAGCCGTGGACATTGTTGAAAAATCCAATCCTGATATAATTGATATCAATTTTGGCTGCCCTGTAAAGAAGGTAGTTTGCAAAAATGCCGGCGCTGGAATCTTAAGGGACATTCCATTGATGGTAAAATTGACCGAAGCTATTGTTAAGCGCACCAATTTACCGGTAACTGTAAAGACACGTTTGGGATGGGACCACAATTCCATTAAAATTGTGGAAGTTGCAGAACGACTCCAAGATGTGGGCATTCAAGCCATTGCCATTCATGGCAGGACAAGGGTGCAGATGTACAAAGGCTCTGCAGATTGGAAACCAATTGCCGAGGTAAAGAACAATCCAAGAATGCATATTCCCGTGTTTGGGAACGGCGACGTAGACTCTCCCGAAGCTGCTGAAAAAATGAGGGATGAATTTGGTTTGGATGGGGCTATGATTGGCCGCGCAAGTATTGGTAATCCATGGTTTTTTAAAGAAGTAAAACACTATTTTGAGACGGGGGAGCATTTGAGTCCGCCGACCATGGAAGAACGCGTTATTGCAGCCAGAAGGCATCTACAGATGGCCATTGATTGGAAAGGCGAGAAGTTAGGCGTTTTTGAAACAAGGCGG
Organism: Flagellimonas nanhaiensis; assembly: GCF_003382275.1. GTDB lineage: Bacteria > Bacteroidota > Bacteroidia > Flavobacteriales > Flavobacteriaceae > Flagellimonas > Flagellimonas nanhaiensis. Next base: position 651,144 of record NZ_QTJX01000002.1, on the reverse strand, counting down.
CATTATACCAATTATTTTAAGGGTATTCCTCACTTCAAGGAATATCGTATGAAAATGGTGACCAGCGATGAATCATCAGATGTTTTTGCTGCGTTTGATGAGGTACTTCAGAAGTTTGGAGACCATCAATTTGTTTAGGAAGCAATCAACTTTCGGGTTATTCTGCTGCTCGCAATCTTTGAAGAAATAAGACCCAAGACCACAATCGTGGCCAGCACCACCAACAGATTCATGATATTGTACTCAACAGGATAGGCCAGGGACGGGGTAATTTTGAGCCAACCAAAGGCAAGCTGTGAACTAACCAACAAGGAACCCAACAACACTCCGATAAGTCCGCCTAAGGTGGTTACCAACAATCCTTGAATAAAATAGATTCTTCGGAGTTCACTTAAGGTGGTGCCCAAACTGAACAATGTGTTTGAATTTTGTCTCTTGTCCAGGATCATCATGATGATTGCACCAACAACATTGAACAGCGCTATGATCAATACGAGCGTAAAAATGAGGTATGTGGCCAAGTTTTCAGTGTTCAGCATTCTGTACAAAGTACTGTTCAACTCTTGCCTTGTCAACACAAGGACATTTGGCCCCATCCTATCTCTGAGGATTGCCTGTATTTCACTTAAATCAGCGCCCTTATCCACTTTAAAATTTATTCCTGAAATCTGTGTGCTATCCTTTTCCAATAAAGCTTGTACCAAGGGAAGCTGGGCAAATGCATATTTTTTGTCCAGGTTCTCCTCCACAGCATAAACGCCACTTACAGAAACGCTCAATTGATTGTATGGCTTGGAATTGAACCCTTGTTGCGTAATGGAGCCTTTTCCCGGTTTGGGAACCAGAATTGTCATAGGCTTTTGATAGTTGTTCAAAGGAACCTCAAGTTGATTATAAATACCGATGCCAAGGACCGTATTGGGTTCCTCCACACCCCAGTTGCCAAAATACAAGGTGCTGTCGACCCCAGTAACGGAGCGATAATTATCGTCTACCCCTTTGATATAGGCAATACAACTTTTTTCTCTGAAAGTGAGATATGCTCTTTCTTCCAGCTCTTTGGAATAGCTGGTCAAACCTGTAATATTTTGCAATTCCTTTTCTTGATTTGGAGTGAATGAAAAGTACTTTCCCGTAGCAGGAATAGCCTTAAGGTCTGGATCAAAAGTGTTGGTAAATGAAAGACTGAATGTTTTTAGGCCAGCAAAGGCAGAGAGCACCACAAACAAGGCGGCTGAGCCGATTACAATGACCAGAAAAGTAATGAAATTAATGATGTTGACAGCATTCTGATTGCTCTTGGAAACTAAATAGCGTCTGGCAATGTAGAAGGGGAAATTCAAAATCAGGATTTCTTGCGTTTATCAAGCAGGTCTCGGTTTTGAATGGGATCTTCCTCACCCTTTAAAGACTGCTCTATTTTGTCAATATATTCCAAAGAATCGTCCAAATAGAAAACCAATTCCGGGACCCTTCGTAACTGGTTCTTGGTACGCTGGGCCAATTCGTGCCTAATGGCCACTTGATTGGATTTAATACCTTCCAACAGAGTGCCCGCATCCTTATTTGGAAAGATGCTTACGTAAACTTTTGCAATGGAGAGATCGACCGTGACATATACTTTGGAAACAGAGAGCAAGGTTCCTTTTAAGCCACCATCCGTGGCAGCCCTTTGAAGGATATCGGCCAGGTCTTGTTGTATAATGCCTCCAATCTTTTTTTGTCGTTGTGTTTCTTCCATATATGCAAAAATAAGGGAATTAATGACTAACCTCATGATCTGGTATCGATGCAGTATGTAATTTTGGACAATTGACCATCAAGAGACAAAATTTATATCAATGGATAAAATAGAACACATTGGCATTGCCGTTAAAGATTTGGAAACATCCAATATTTTGTTTGCCAAGCTTTTTGGCACACCTCATTATAAGGTAGAGGAGGTAGAATCCGAAGGCGTAAAGACCTCATTCTTTAAATCGGGACCAAACAAAATAGAATTGCTTGAGGCGACAAAACCTGACAGTCCCATTGCAAAGTTTGTGGAAAAGAAGGGTGAGGGAATCCACCATATTGCTTTTGCGGTTGAAGATATCATATCGGAAATAGCTCGACTTAAGGAAGAAGGTTTTGTGGTTTTGAACGAAACACCCAAAAAAGGTGCAGACAATAAACTTGTCGCTTTTTTGCATCCTAAGGGAACCAACGGTGTATTGGTGGAGCTTTGCCAAGAAATAAAAGAAGGCTAGGTGCGTTAAAACCTTGCGGTATAGCAAAATAAACACTAATATTGCATCCGCAATTTTGCGGGTCCTATAGCTCAGTTGGTTAGAGCACCTGACTCATAATCAGGGGGTCCCTGGTTCGAGCCCAGGTGGGACCACTAAAAATCCCTCTAAATATTTGTTTAGAGGGATTTTTTGTATTCTGGAAACAGGTTGTTCCTGGCGAAATCAAGTTTTGGAAGAAAACCTCTGCCCTAATGTTTTACTTTTTTTAATCTTTTCTTTATCCCGCGAAAAAGTTCAATAAGCTTTATTCCCACATAGTAGATGTATAATTGCAAGTTGGACCATGTTTTCCAGATAACATCGTTACTTAAACCCATTTCACCAATTTTTGCTCAGATGTTGCTGTAGTTTTTTTCGGGCCCTATGGAGTAGAACCCAACAATGAGATCTAGAGATCTGGAGTTTTTCGCAAATGGCTTCGGTGTTATACCCATCCTCTTTTAACTTTATTATTTCCTGTTCGCGTGGGGATAAAATTCCCATTGCGGAATTGAGCACCAATTTCAAGTCGTCCCCATTAATACTTTCAAAAATGGGATCATAGGTGTATTCGCTCCAGCTGCTTTTGTTCTTTGGGGAAGACAACGCGGCCTCTAGGTTATCCTTCGGATAATTCTTCATTTTGCTAGCACTCCTATAGTGGTCTGCGATCTTGAATTTCAGAATAGAGGTCAACCAAACCCGTTCAGTTGAGTTTCCCTTAAATCTATGTGCCGATTTGAGCGCGGCTAGAAAGGTTTCCTGGACAATATCCTCCACCAAATCTTGGGGAAGTTTTTTAAACGCTACGTTGTGGAGGTATCTTTTATGATTACACACCCAATTTTGGGGTTCTAACTGTTGAATTGATTGATTGATCTGCATAGTTATTGGATTTATTTTGAACGATATTGTTTTATGTTGGATTCATTTAAGGTATCTCTGAATTGTTGCCGAACAACTGGCTTGATTCCTACGAACTTTCCAAGTCGTTTATTGGTTTTTAGATATTGGAGAATTAACGGGCATTGGGCATAAACTTCATAGTCCATTCTGCGGGCGTGGTCAATTATGCGCTCAATGAGCGCTAATGTTACTTCCTCTCCCAGATATTTGGATCGTGTTGCTCTTAGAAGCAACAATCGGGTTTCATCAATAAATCGATATTCAATCGAAGCGGATTGCCCATTTAGAATAAACTCGTAAAACAATTGGCTATCACTACTTCTAAAAATGAGCGGAACAATAGTATTTTCATACATCACCTTTACTTTTTCAATTCATATCTATACCGTAAATCTCCGAAGATTAAGCAACCCATATCTGGCTGATTGTGCTGTTATGTTGTTAAATTGATCTTCTGGTAAATGTGATTGACAAGGCTGGTTTTGCAACAAGAATTATTGTTAAATTGGGAAGGCCAAAAACAAAAAATGCAGGAAGTCAATAACATCCTGCATTTTGGCAAACGTAGTCTTTCTGTTTCCTGTAAGTTTTAGAGAGTTCTTTCGGTTTCAGAAATAGGTGAATCGTTAATGCTCGCAAATCTTTTGCGCATATAGCCGTCCTCATCAAATTCCCAATTTTCATTGCCATAGGCCCTAAACCATTGTCCGGACCTATTTCTATATTCATATATGAATCGAACGGCTATTCTATTCTCTGAATGTGACCAATATTCCTTTTTCAGTTTATATTCCAATTCCGATTCCCATTTATTGGCAAGAAATCTTTGAATCTCTTCCCTCCCATTGATGAATTCTGAACGGTTTCTCCATTCACTGTCTTTAGTATAGGCCATAGAGACCTTAAAGGGGTCCTGGCTGTTCCAAGCATCTTCTGCAAGCTTTATTTTTTCTTGGGCACTCTGCTTATTAAAAGGAGGTAGAGGATGTTTTTTCATGTTCGCAAGTGGTTAATTAACAAGTACTTAGGTAAAATAATTTGGCTATCCGGACAACCATTCAAACAACTAACTCAAACTAATATGCAACTCAATTGTAAAGCGCTTTTTTTATTGAGCGAATATTTTCTACAGCAAATCTCCAGAAATAAATGGTGGCAATACGTTTGAATTCTGCTCAACTATCAAAAAATTGCTCATTTGATAATGGAAGAATGACTTATGAAAATTCAAACACTGCTTTAGGGAAAACAAGTCTAATCTTTGGAAGGACTTGGAGTATACCTAAGGTATGATGGGTTATCCGTAACCTCATACGGATATAGTTTTTTTGCTTCTTCATTGCTCAAAGAAACATCCACAATAACATCATCACCCTGGCGCCAATTTGCGGGAGTTACAACCTTGTGGTTGTGGCTGAGCTGCAGGGCATCTATTACGCGGAGTATCTCGTCAAAATTCCGGCCAACGGACATCGGGTAGGTCAAATGCAGTTTTATCTTCTTGTCCGGGCCAATGATGAACACCGACCTTATGGTGTGCCTGTCGGAACTATCATTGTGGATCATGCCATATAACTGTGCTATTTTAGCACCTTCATCAGCAATAATGGGAAACCCAATTTTGACATTCATGGATTGTTCTATTTCCAACTTCCAGCCATTATGGGATTCCAAACTATCAACACTTAAAGCGATTGCCTTAGCATTTCGTTTGTCGAACTCTTGTTCCAATTGTGCAACTGTTCCCAATTCGGTTGTGCAAACAGGAGTATAATCTTCTGGATGTGAAAAAAATAGGCCCCAGGACTCCCCCAACCAATCATAAAAATCAATTGGTCCATTTGTGGTCAAAGCCTTAAAATTGGGGGCTTTGCTTTCCAAACCTAATTCCATGGTAAGCTTCTGATTATAAGTTCTAAATTAACATAATACTTTTATTTAATTTATATTTAAAAACAAAAATTTCAAATATTCAAATTAGGTGGAGATTCGTGCGGTTATAGTGGATGATGAGGAACGTCATCATAGTATTCTGGGGAAAATGCTCAAGAACTTTTGCCCCGGAATTGTTGTTGTAGGAAATGCCCATTCCGTAAGTGAAGCAATACCACAGATTGAGGAAAACAAACCAGATTTGGTGTTCTTGGATATTGAAATGCCAGGGGGTAATGGATTTACAATCTTTGATCATTTTGAAGAACCCCCGTTTCAGGTCATATTTACTACAGCTTTTGATCTTTATGCCATCAATGCCATAAAATATGCGGCATTGGACTACCTATTGAAGCCCATCAACATTCAGGAATTAAAAAATGCGGTGGCCAGGGCAGAGAAGGTACTTGCAAAGCAAAGCAAGGAAAACATTGAAAAGATTCAGGCATTGAAATCCAACATTCAATTGGAGGATAGGAGCTTAACCAAAATAGCATTGAGGTCTTCTGATGGAATCGATTTTGTTGAAGCTAAAGATGTAATTCGAGTGGAAGCAAATCAGGTCTATTCAAACTTTTACCTTCAAAATGGAAAAAAAATATTGGTATCCAAGCCATTGGGCGAGTTTGAAAATATGTTGGAATCCTGCAATTTTTTTAGAGTGCACAAATCACACATGATCAATCTAGACCACATTGTAAAATATGTGAAGGGCAAAGGGGGTTATGTGATAATGAAAGATGGTTCAAATGTAGATGTCTCGGTCCGTAAAAAGGACAAATTTCTAAAAAGGTTAATGTAAATCGTTCGGAAAACAGAGCAATACTGAAGTCCCAGTTGGTTTTTTATCTTCGTATATATCCTCGACTTCTACCTTGAACTCTTTCATTTTTGCATCAAGATTTAACAACTCTAACCTAGCCTCGATGTTGGACATAGCAACTGATTTATGTTTGGTTGGATTGATTTTTTCAGCTTGCTTTCTACCGATTCCATTGTCCGTAATTATACAATGGATCTTGTTATCCTGCTCTTTGACCAGCAATGTTAGTTTTCCCACTCGATTCACCTTTCTAAGGCCATGGACTATGGCATTTTCCAGATAAGGTTGTATGATCATTGGAGGGACCATAATATCTTGATATTCCTCGATATCCAATATAATTTCAAAATCGAATGAATTGTTGAACCTTGTTCGTTCCAACCTTAAATAGGTTTCCAGGAATTGTAATTCTTCTGCCAAAGTAATGTATGGAACCAATGAATTTTCAAGATTTTGTCTCATCAGTCCTGCAAATTCAGAAACATAATCAATGGCTTTGTCTGTTTCATTTGATAAGATGAACTCTTGGATGGATGAAAGTGCATTGAAAATGAAATGCGGGTTCATTTGGGAGGATAACATCTTCATTCGTGCTTGTAGGGCCTCCTCGCGTTCACTCTTTAATTGGTTCTGGTGAAATCGAGAAGCAGAGATTACAGACGAAACACGAACCTTAAGGACCAGATGGTTTATAGGTTTGCTAATGTAGTCCTGTGCGCCCAGGGCAAAGCATTTGGTCAGTGTGGTGTCCTCATCTTCGCCAGTAATTATGATAACAGGAAGATTATGGTATTTCTCATGATTTCGGAGCTCTTGTAATAAATCATACCCACTGATTCCGGGGAGGTTCACATCGAGCAATATTAAATCGAAATCTTGTCTTTCCAGACGTTGGAACAGGAATTCACCTTTTGGAATAAAAGAGATGTCAAATCCTTCTTCTGCCAACACGTGATTGACTTGTTCCAGAACTTGGCGGTTATCATCCACCACCAAAATGTTAGCAGTGTTATTGGGCATTTATTGTATTTGAAAGGAGTGTTCTCAATGCTTCATCATCTCCAGAGTAGATAGCTTCCTCTAGTTTATTGAATTCATCCTGAGGTAGAATTGAATTTAACGGTTCGGCCGTAATAACCAGTTTTTCGGTTTCAAAGATGGGCAGTTGACCAAGAGATTGGATTGTCTCCTTTATTATGCGTTTTTCTTCTTCATTCAGTCGCTTAATTTCTTGAGTCTTACCCACATCAATATCCTCTACCAAATATTTTTTCAATACCCTAACCAGTTCGGGAAACTGAATTGGTTTGGTAAGGTAATCGCAGAACCCTGAATTGAGCGCAATTTCCCTATGTTCGGTAAACGCATCAGCTGAAAGGCCAACAATAGGAATTTTATCGTTCATTTTTCGAATTCGTTTTACGGTTTCAAAACCATCCATATTCGGCATATGGATATCCATGAAAATAATATCAGGATTATACTTTTTACTGATTTCAATTCCTGTTTTGCCGTCTTTCGCCAATATTATTTCAGAACCGAGTTCTGCAAAAAGGGCTCGGATCATTTCTTGGTTCATTGAATTATCCTCAACCACCAGGATTTTTTTGGATTGTGGAATTCTGAAATCAGAAATTGATGGTTCTTTGTGCTCGCCCCATGAATTTTCAGCTTGCTGATACGGCAGATAAATCCTAAATGATGTGCCCTTTTCAACTTGACTTTTAACTTCAATCTTTCCTTTTAATATTTCCACCAGTTTTTTGGTAATGGTCAAACCAAGACCTGTTCCTCCAAATTTTCGATTTATTCCAGCATCTGCCTGAATAAATGGATTAAAGATTTGTTGTAGTTGGTCCTCCGGAATTCCAATGCCCTCATCCTCCACTGAAAACGCAATCCAAGATTCTTCACGCCTTACATCTACATAAACCTTCTTGTTTTCAGGGGTAAACTTAATGGCGTTGCCTATGATGTTCATCAATATCTGTTTAAGCTTGCTGCCATCGGTGTGGATATATTTAGGTACGTTGGAATCGAAATTGCTTATGAGGCTGACCTCCTTTACCTTGCCCAAACCTTTGTTGATTCTGCACACAGAGGTGACAATTTGGTTCAAATTGACATCTTCTTTGCTTAACGAAAATTTTCCTGCCTCAATTTTGGAAAGGTCCAGAATATCATTGATCACTTCCGATAGTGATTCGGCACTTTGGTGAATATTGCTAAGATATCGTTCAAATTTTTGAGTTAGTTCCAGGTCTTTGCTTTGATTCAAAAGAATTTGGGAAAAACCAACAATAGCGTTGAGCGGTGTTCTGATTTCATGACTCATGTTGGCGAGAAACTGTGTTTTGGCACTATTGGCATTATCTGCATCATTCTTTGCATAAAGCAGATTTTTCTCGGCCTCTTTTCTCATTTCGATTTCTTGCTGTAAATGATCGGTTCTTTTTTTAATGCGATCTTCCAAGACTTCGTTTACTTTGCCCAATTCTTCTTTGGATGCCGACAACTCCTGATTTAACTCCATGGATTGTTCATAGAGCATTGTGTTGGTTATTGAAATGGCAGCTTGGGATGCAATAATTCGCAGTACTTCAAGATCACCTTCGGTAAATAGCCCTTTAACTTGGCAATTTTCTAAATAAAGCACCCCCACTAGATCCTTTTGCTTTAACAAGGGTAAAATGACCAATGATGATATTCCATTCTTTCTAAAATAACTTTCCTCTGGATAGTTGGTCTTTTTGACATCATCAATGCTAAGCTCTTTTGTTGTAGAGATAACATGCTCTATTAGATTAATGGGCAGGTTTTTACATTTACGTAATTCAATTTCAGAAAAGTTTGAAGCTTTCTTATCATGGGTGCTAACTAAAGACTCTAAATAAGGGATTTGGTTCTTAATGAGTATGAGCGCACCTTTATCTGCCCCTGCATTCTCCATTACAATATTCAATAGTTGCTGTACGAGGCTTCCCAAATTTACTTCTGCGGAAATTGCCTGTGTTGCTTTTAGAAGACTCTGGGTATCAAAACTCGCTAATGTTGACTTCTCTTTTTGAGTCAGGCGTTTCGTTTTTTCATTTGGACCTTCGACTTTAATTTGCGCTCCCCAATTTTTATAGATTCTTTTTCTCTCCTGTCGTAAATGCTTTGTTAAGAAACCAAAACTGTCTTGGGGCATTAATTTGTTGCCCAAATCGCACAACAACGCTTTTACACTTAATTGACCACCTTTTTCGGACCATTTTAGTCCTTCTTCAAGTTTTACAAAGGCAGTTCTAAAATCATTTTTGCACAAGCAGATTAAAAGGCCCACCAGCTCATGTTCGGCTTTAAAATTCTCTGGAGCTTGTTCTGACCATGGTGCTATTGATTTTTGGAGTGTTTCCAACTCCTTAACAAGGATTTCTTTTGAGGAAATTTCCAACATCATTTCGTATACTGCTCTTAGCACTTTATGCCTAACAATTTGTGGCTGGGAAGTTACCAACTCAATGAATTCTTCGTTGGTCTTTAAGAAGTGTAGCGCCTTTTCGTAGTCACCTTTTAAACAATAGACCAGACTCTTAAAAACGTACTGTTCGGATAGGATAAAGAAACATTTCTTTTTCTGTAATAAGTCAATTGCGTTGGCATCGTCCAATTCCTTCTCATGGTCGTATTCACCTTTTAATAAAGTCATGGAATTTTTGATCAATGTCAATTGTGCACCAAAACATTCGCTATAATTTGAGGGCATTACTTCGATGGCCTTTTCACAATTGTTCAAAGCTTCAAATAGGGCCACTCCAGATAGAAGCTGGTTTCGAACACTAATTCTACAAAATGCATTTATAGAAAGGTAGTCTGCAGATCTCACAAATACAGACACCCGGTTTTCCAATACTTGCTCTATTGATGAAAAAGGTTCTTTTAAATGTCCAATCAAATCATAATAACAAAGTTCAGTTCGGTTGAGGTATTTGTCCGATTTCAATTGATTCATGATATTCCATCCAACATCGGCAATCTTGATTCCCAATTGAAATTGTTCAAACCTGTGTATTAAAATTGAGCCTAGGTGAACCAACGCAAATGAAGAGGAATCCGTAAGTCCATTGTTTAAGGTGTGATTGGACATTTTAAGCACCGTCCAGACGTACAAATCTTTGTTCACATAGGTTGCAGAGGTTGTCATATTTGCCAACACCCTCATGAGAGTGGTGTCAAATTCATCATTCATCCGCTCCCTTAAAAGGTCTTCTGAGACATCCGTTTCTTTGATTTTACTTTTGAATATTTTGTATTCGACATCAATTAGACGGGTTAAACCTTTGTCGTTTCCAACAATCTTCTCTTTGATTGGAACATCCAATAATGCTAGTATCTCCAGACCTGCATTTGTACTTTCCTTGTAAAGCTCAAAAGCTTGGTAAAAATCAAGTGTTAGTTCCAACAATTTGATTTTTTCATTGTTGTCCTTGGCAATAGATTTGGCTCGAAATGCGAATTCATTTCCTTGTTCAAGATCATTCATTAAAAAGTGCGCTTTGGCCAAGCCATAAAGCAATTTAAACTTATAGGCGGGGATTTTGAATTTCTCCGCAAGCTCCAGCCCAAATTCCAAAAACACTTTTGCAGAATTAGAAGAATTGGAAGCATTGGCCAAGTTTCCTGCTTTTACTATGAGTTCCAACGATTTATCTGCTGTCTGTTTTGTGAGCAGATCTCTTGAATTTATTAGATGCTGCACCAATTGGTTCAATTCAACCGAGTGTCTGGTGTTGCCGTTTTGCAGTTTGTACAGTGCAATTTTGTGGTGCAACTGATTACTGGCGTATTCAAATTCTGGGATGTGCAGCTCCAAAGCAACTTTTTGAATTCTCTTGTGATTGAAAACAAAGGGACCTTTAATTGGATCTAATTTGGTCAACAAACCAGCTTCTGATAGAACGTCTAATAATAGATTTATGATTTGTGGGGGGGTAGCTCCAATTTCCGATAGCAGGGGCATATCAAATATGCCATTGTTGTACGCTGCTACCTTCAACAATACTTGTGCTTGATAGGATTGCAGCTTAATTTGGCGCTCAACAACTCCCACCACATTTTCCGTTACTTCCTGCAACTTCACCTGGTTCAGGCTATAATCCCATTTGTTTTCATCTTGATTGTAATAGAGAACATCACTTTCACTAAGAGATTTCACCAGGTTTTTGACTTGATTTGGGTTGCCATGGGTCTTGTTGTAAAGGATATCTGATAAATCGTGAATGGACTCACTTTGCTCGGAGAGCATAGATGAAACCATCTTTTGTGTGGCAGATTTTGAAAGCTCCTTCAATTCAATGACACAAGAATCCTTAGCACTTTTTAGCACTTCATTTTTAAATTCCTGTAGAGGGTGGTTGGCCGTCAGGTATTTCTTGTTGTAGGAGAGAATGAACATAACCCCTGAAACCTCTGAATTTATAAGATGCTTGATCAGTTTTAACGAGGGCTCATCACACCATTGTGCATCATCAAAAAATAAAACTCGTTTTAATCCTAATAGGCCTATAGTGTTGCAGTATCTAACAAATACATTTAGAAAACGGTTTTGCGTTTCAATGGGATTCAATTTTTCTGGAGAATCGGTAAATCCGGTCAACTCCTTTAAATCGGGGATAACATCAAAGAGAAGTGACAGGTCGGTTCCCACCCCTTTCTCAAATGTCTCGCTCAATTCAGAATGACTTCGACCGGTTTTCATGAAAATCCGCTTCACTATATCCTGAAACGCCAAGTGAAACGCTAAATAATCAGAGGATTGAAATTGATCTAAACAGGCATAATTGAATGATCCGTCAGAATCGGAAACAGCATCTTTGAATTGATTCCCCAATTCTGTTTTTCCCAGTCCTTCGTCCGATTCTAGGAATACGATTGAAACTGCACCTTCTTGAACCTTTTCATAGCACTTGATTAACTGTGCCAATTCATTTTCCCGTTCATAAAGAAATGTGTTTGAACTTAAAATTCCAGGATTGTGGTTTATGCTCAATTCAGATAATTTGGAATTGTTTCCAGAATCTTGATTTGTCTTTAGTGTGGTTAAATCCCTGATAATTCCATTGGCAGATTGATATCTCTCTGAAGGGTTCTTTCGCAGCAATCCTGAAATTATCTCATAAATCCCTGTATTCTTCCAAAGACACTTTTTGGGTTCTTGGTAATTTTTGGTGAGATGTTGATGCATTATTCCTTGACCGTCTGCTCCATCTACGAAGTAACTTCCTGTCAACCAGAAATTCAACAGTATGCCCAAGCCATAAAAATCAGCTCTATGATCTGGTTTATGGACCGTTCTTGAATTGAATTCGGGTGCAACATATCGGTATGCAGACCTGCCATATTCCGTAACGCTTAGCCCATCATATTCTTCTCTAATGGCCCCCAACCCAATGACAACAAGATTTCCATTTTCATCAATTAAAAAACGTTCATCATTGATAATTCCAAAACAATGTCCAGCTTGGTGTACCGCGGATATTGACTTTGTGACCTGTATCGCCAAATTCAGAAAGCACCTAAATTCAGATTTGTTTTTGGGAGGTGAAAACAGATTTTCATCGTAAGCTGGCACGGTATAGCTAAGTCTATTCCCATTGGAGAGTGCTATGTCCTGAGCAGAAGTGAGTTCAAAAAAACCATATTTCTCTAGCGCTTCTATTGCATGTGGTCCAATTTCTTCATTCAAATTCTCTTCGACAATAACCCTGTTGGATTGGGCATCTTTCCTAAGATCAACATGTAAGGTTTTTGGCGCTATCATAGCGTATTATTTAGACTTCAAAGTAGTGAATTTATAGTAAAACATGGGTACGTTAAGAAGTTTAACGGCTACGTTAAGAAGATCTATTTTGATGAATTACCGCTTGATTTTGGTCCGTTTGTTGGAGATTTCAACCACTTATCACGCTTATTAGAAAAATACCTACGCTTAGATACTTGAGCTAGTAATGATGTGAAAGCTAACCTAGTTTTGAGTCAATGAAACAATAAACAAGACATTCAATAAATCGACTGCCATGGAATATGTAAAGAGACTTAAAGAGATTATACAAGAGAAGCAAAGGGTAAGGACATTGGCTCACAGGAAATCTGTTTTTCTATTTCTGATAAACAATAGGGAAAACGAGCGAAAGTTCAATTCTGGAAACAAGGACTATCAATTTATTTTCCAATTGGACGTTGCGGAGAGCGTTACCGTGGATGGGCCTTTGGTACTTGGTGTGTACAATGGAGTGTTTGGAAAAATGAACTTGGACCTTGATTATGACAGCTTTCAAAAGCAATCCTTTTTGGATGATGCCTTGAGTAACCAATTGGCCATTTATTTGACACAAGAACTTTTGTATCGCCCTCTTGATGATAAATGGTATCTAGAGAATATGGTAGTCACAATGACTGATTATTTGGTTAAGCAGACTTCGCTGGACCTGGCCAATAATGGAGAGCTTAAAATGGGCATAACCCCATTTCAGATGCAAAAAATAAAGCATCATATCACCGAAAACATAGACCACCAAATTAGTACAAGCGATTTGGCGTCATTGGTAAAATTAAGTGTTCACCATTTTATTAGAATGTTCAAGAGAACCACTGGCGAAACCCCACAACAGTTTACAAAGCGCTTGAGAATGCAACGCGCAAAAGAGCTTCTGTTATACTCTGAGGATAACATTATACAAGTGGGTATGGGTGTTGGTTGCGACAATGCCAGTCATTTTACACAATTATTCAAAAGCAGTTACGGAATAACCCCCTTAAAATTTAGGAAAGCACATCGGCAAATGACGCTTGCTGCATCATAACTTCAGAGAACAATCTTAAAAAAAGAGAATATGAAGTACAATGGAAACGGACTCGGAATGAGCAAAAGCAAGTTTAGATTGGTCAAAACCAATGAAGATTTCACTCCGCTGATGAAGCGTATTAAAAATCACATTGATGAATCAAAGTTCAATAGTGTCATTTGCCTGAATTAGACGAAAATCAAAATAATAACCCATGAAAATTAATGAAATTGTTGCAGCAATTCCTGTGTTAGATGTGAATAGGGCTAAAGAATTCTACGTGAAAACCCTAGGGTTTCAGTTAGAAGTACTTAGTGAAACTATGGGAATGTATTGGGCAAAAATCAATAATGGAAGATTTCTCCTATACAAAAGGAATGATGAAAACAAAGCGGAGCATACAGCAATCAGTTTTACGGTAGAAAGTATTGAAGAAGCTGTGGGGGAACTGGAAAGCAAGGGAGTAAAGTTTTTTGAGGCCAAGGGAGAGAAGATTTTCAATTTGGATGGTAGCTTGTCAGCTTGGTTTCAAGATCCAGAAGGAAATAACTTAGAAATAAGCGAGAGGCCTTAATCAAGGAATTATTTCATACCACAGCATAAGAGACTATGAGAATCATAAAGGAAATATCAAATAACTTAGCAATAAATCTACATAACAGATTCAAGACGGCCAGTCGCAAAAATACTAGTTACAACAACAGCAATTATTGTGATCCCAGCACCCAATCAGAATACTATTGCGATGAAAATGGCTGGTTTGTTTGAGAATAGCACTGGCCATTTAGACCTTACTTTTCTAAAAAGCTCGCCTCTTTAAAATATAGCAGAATTGATTCTTTTATTTAAAAACCACCTTTGGATTTTCCTTAGGTGGTCAATTGTTTTTTGCCATCCCAACTTCAATGCCAAACACATGATAATCAAAGAGCGATTATAGAACATCCCGGCCAAGATTGCACAATTCTGGCCAGTTTCCAGCTCTACTTTTGGATCATATAATAAGTAATGTTTGTAGGACGACATTTTACTGAAGTAAATGTCAAGTAACCATCAAACACCGAAAAAAATATAGTAAAACGCAAAATCAAAAAAGATGAAAAACAGACTTACAAAAACCTTACTAATTCTAGCTGTACTTGTTGGCTCAAGTTCAGAATTGTTTGCTCAAATACCTGATCCTGGATTTGAAGTTGATGGAACCACAGCAATTGTAATCACGGATCCCCAAAATGACTTTTTAAGCCCAGATGGAGTAACCTGGGGCGTGATAGGAGAAAGCGTGATGAAAAACAAGACCGTTGAAAATCTGGAAACTTTGTTTCAAATTGCAGAAGCCAATGGAGTAAAAGTATTCATTTCGCCACATTATTATTATGAGCATGACCACAAATGGAAGTTTGAAGGGGCTTTGGAAAAATTGATGCACGACATTGGTATGTTTGACCGTGGTGACCAATTGAATAAAAAAGGTTTTGAAGGATCTGGCGCTGATTGGTTGCCACGGTATAAAAAATATATCGAAAAGGACTTTGTAACCGTTGTTGGCCCACACAAAGTTTATGGACCGGAGCAAAATGATCTTTCTCTTCAATTGAGAAAACAAAAAATAGACAAAGTGGTTTTGGCAGGTATGTCAGGAAACCTTTGTGTAGAATCGCACCTAAGAGAATTACTTGAAGATGGTTTTGAAGTGGCAGTTGTAAAGGATGCCACAGCTTCAGCTGTTGCTCCCGGCTATGATGGAAACGTTGCAGCTGAAATTAACTACAGATTCGTGGCAAGCCACGTGTACACCACCAACGAATTTAAAGCTCTTTTTAAGTAAACCGTGTTGTAGCAAAATAACAGATAAACATAAAGTTTAAAGGTTGGTAACCCTGTCCATTTCGGACAGGGTTACTTTTTTTTGAATAAAACACCATGTATAATTTATAGGGATCGCAATGTGAAGCGGCGTTTCATTTTGCATAAACCATCTTGTTCAATACCGAAAAAAGAGGTTTTCCAGCAAATTCATCCAAAATATGCCCTCCTTTGGGCACAATGACAAGATTGTTCCAAATTCCAAGTTCATCCATGGCTTTGTTGGCCTTTTGTGCTCTTTTTTTCCAATAAGTGTCTCGTTCGCCAACAATCATTGTTATTTTGGTTTTAGCGAACAGCTTCAGTTTTTCGGAGGCTCCAATAGCTGGATTTCCTGGCATTCCCACCACTCCGTGTATGCGGTCACGGAACTGTGAGGCAATCTCAAACATAGCAACGCTATTAGCAGAAAATCCAAGAATGACGGTGGCTTTTATTTTGTAATGTGCCTCTAAATGGTTCAGTAGAACATTGACCATTTTTCTAGATTTCATATGAACAAGGCTCTCCACCAAAATCCACCCATGTTTCTCCGGATTTGGACCAAAAAACCTACATCCTGTTTCAAGATTTCCTCCATCCAATCCAGGCCCCAATAATACGGGGTAGCTTTTAGTAGGAGAATAATTGTCTGGCATTGTGATGCGAACCAACAGTTTGTTAGTTCCCGTTCCAAGCTCCATGACCTTTTGTTGGGCCGACATTTGATAGGAGATGATCCCAAATAGCAGACACAGAAAAAGTCGTTTTGTTTTGTAGAAATTCATGATGATCAATTTTGTGTGAGCTTGGTGATTTTTCCTGTGGCTACTTCCATTAAGTGAATTTCAGCACCGTCCTCAAAACTGGTGTTGTAGGCTATATATTTTAGCGCTTCATCTAGCACGGTAAACATGATTCCCTTATAGGGAACCCGCCCCAACTCCTTTAGGTCGTTTCCCTGCAAATCTTCCAATATAAAAATGGTCGAATTTTCATCCGCAACAGTTTTAAGGGCATGATCACCAGTAATAAACTCTGCTTCCAATTCTGGCATATCTTTAGTGCTTTTTGTTTTCTTGTTGAACAACTGTTTGGTGGCAATATAATTTTCCAGATCATCAATTCTGTTCACGTACAACGCACCACTTTTGGTCATTTGAGGCCTGTTTGTCCTTCCATTTTCTGTTAGCCTTTCCACTTTTTCGCCCTTTGCGTAATATGCATCAGGGGTAAATGCTTCCTTGGGCCAATGAAAAAAATAATATCCCTCACCATCCAAGTCCCACGAACTGAACATGTGGAATCCGTCTTCCGACACTGTGGCCAGTTTGGTCAGTTCCTCTCCGTTTGAAGTGATACACATTATTCGTGCGCCTTCTTCCAGAAAATTGGTATACGCAATTCTTTTTCCATCAGGAGACCATTTGGGTTCCGTATGAAATCCTATGGAATCCAAAGCTGAAACTTCTCTAGTTGTATTGCCATTAAGGTTAGAAATGAAAATTCTTGAGGCCGATTGATCCTTTCCCACATATGAATAATAAGCAATTTCGTTTCCCTTAGGGTTAAAGTGTGGTCCCAGGTCCGGGGTCCCTTTTATTGTATCTTTTTCCTTCTCTTCAATTTCAGTAGTGGCCTTTTCACTTGGCTGGTTATTTTGTTTGTCTTGTTTAGGGTTTTGAAGACAGGACATTGCCATTAAACCTATAAAGAAAACTAAGATTAGCTTGTTTTTGATTTCTCCCATTTTTCTGGATTTTGAATTTAATCCGAAAATAGAATGGAGAAGGAGTTTTGTCTAATGGATTGTGATAAACTGCCTAGAATGTGACCAACTAAGCACTTTTATGCTGCATTTGTCCCAAAAAGAAACGTCGGTCACTTTGTTCTGAAAAAGAAACCTATGTGGGTCTAGATTTGAATGAACCAAAATTCGTCTTTTTATGAAAAAAATGATTGTCAAAGGGTGTTTTACCCTATTGCTTTTAGTGTCGTTCGGCACTTCAAAAGCACAAGTAAAAAAGGAAAGTATGCTAACAGCTTGGGATAGCATGACCAAAATGGTTGTGGAAACCGCCAAAGCCATGCCCGAAGAGCACTACACCTTTAAACCTACTTCTGAGCTACGTGATTTTTCAGAGCAAATGGCACATACATCTGGGGCAAATTACCTATTCGCCTCTGTGGTCAAACTAAATTCTCCAGACCCAAATCCAGTAACGGGAACCAAGGTGAAAAAGGAGGTGATATCGCAAATGGAAGGTTCTTTCGCTTTTATCCGCTCAGGAATGGAGAAGCTCAAAGAGGAGGATCTTGCAGAGGAGATTGAGTTTTTCGGCAATAAAATGTCAAGACTACAATCGATTCTCATCATGACTTCCCATCTACAACGCGAACATGGAAAAAGTACAATTTACACAAGATTGAAAGGTGTGGCCCCCGGTCCATCCGGAGGTTGGTAGTTAATCTTCATTTTGTTCCTCAAAACCGGCCGAGACTATTTCCCTTTGGATAATATATTCTGAACCATTGTAGCAAAGTTTGGAATGGCCTACGGGAATGGTTTCTTCCGGTTTTACTGAATATAGTCTATACATTTCATTGGCTGGGTTCCCAAGGAAACGAAAAGAGATTTTCACTGCAGCTTGAAGGGTCATTTTATCCTCAGTGCTCCGTAGTGCCACTCCATTTCCACAGCCATCAGATGCTAGATTGACCAAAATGACTTTATGAGACGCATCCTGACCAAAAGCTTCGCCATGATAATCAATGCCATATTCCTCTTCACTATGAAGCAAATAAAAGATTTCCTGATAGGACAATTCGCTAATATCTTTTAAGGTCTGTTCGGTTTTTGAATCATCGGAGACTACTTCCTTTTTGTTGTTCTTACAGGAAACGAACAACAAAATCAGAATCAAACCGGAAATGTGGACGTATTTCATCGCTTTAGGAAAATGGAAAATTTGACGGATTCATTTTATACCTTAGAAAGATAAATTGATGGTATGCTGAAGCAGCTCTCCCAAAGTTATAAAAATTTGCCTATTTCCATTGGAAAGATGGGAGTGGCCATTTTGGTGGTTTGCTGTTTTTTCATTGCACGGGAATACACGGACCACTTGGTGAACAACTACAATTTTCCATTTAGCTGGGGATTCATCAGCTTAAAGATAGTTGCCAATTACACACTATGGTTGTTGTTTGTTCCTTGGATAGGATGGGTGGCGCTCAAATTGTTTAAAAAGGGAAAGACCAAGTTGGATTGGGTTGGAATAGTACTCAGTTTGTTGATCATTCCATTACTCCACAGGGCCTTGGCCACTAAATTGTATGATGTGATTTATTATTTGGATTCAGGGTACATGAAGGATTTTTTTGGCTCCAATGGGATTGTGTCCTTAGCGGTTGGCAGTTTTTCCAGTTTTATTGAGCTTTTGGTCATTGTTGCTGTCTTTGTAGGCGCAAACTATCAAAAACAATATCTTAGAAATCAGCAAGCACTTATTCAAGCTCAGATCAGTACCCTCCAGATGCAATTGCATCCGCATTTTTTGTTCAACACACTGCACTCCATTTCTTCAATGATAGATATTGATACGCGGAAGGCCCAAAAAATGCTGACCAAAATCGGGAGCCTTTTAAGAAGTATGTTGGAAAATGAAATGGACCAGATGACCACAGTCGAGAAAGAGTTGGACTTTATTAAAGATTATTTGGACTTGGAAGAAATCCGCTACGCGGATAAAATGCAGGTTCACTATACCGTTCCCAAAGATATCCTGGACGCCAAGCTTCCCAGCATGATATTACAGCCCCTAGTTGAAAACGCCATTAAATATGGGGTTGTTCCTGCGGTAAAAAGCGGTAAAATCACCATCGAAATTAAAAAAGGACAGGGAAAAGTGCTCGGAAGTGAACTTGTCCAGATTCAAGTTTCCAATACGTTGGAAAATGATAGCGAAACAACAAAAAATCATGGAACCGGAGTTGGACTCAAAAATATTAGACAACGTTTGGAAGGAATCTATGGGAATCTGTTTGAATTTGAATGTGGTAGAGTCAATTCCCAGCTGTTCAATGCCAAGATCACCCTTCCCTATAAAACAGTTTAGATGCAATTGAGGTGTATTATAATAGATGACGAGTATTTGGCAAGACAGCGGATCATTAAACTGTTGGAGAAGCACCGCAACATTCTGGTCGTGGCCGAATGCAGGAATGGCAAGGAGGCCATTGAGCGTATACAACTAAAGGAACCCGATTTTGTTTTCTTGGACATTCAAATGCCAGATTTTGATGGCTTTGCGGTGTTGCAAAAACTTCAAAAGATACCCTATGTGATTTTTACCACCGCTTACGATTCTTTTGCTTTAAAGGCTTTTGAAATCAATGCAGTGGATTATCTCTTAAAGCCCTTTGACCAAGAACGCTTGGATGCATCCATTGATCGGATGCAGGAAATAAAGAAGACAAACAAAGCCTATGAACTGGGTGAAAAATTGAGCGGTCTTTTCAAAGAGATCAAACAAATAAAGGACGTTGACCACCGAACAGATTTCACTATAAAAAAGAACGGAAGATTACTACGAATAAGCACCGAAGATGTAATATTCCTTAAGTCGGAGGGCAATTATTTGGAACTGCACACAGATTCAGCTAAACATCTGTATAGGGCCACAATCAGCGCCATGGAAAAAGAGCTTTCTGCCGGGGAGTTTTTACGGGTCCATAGATCTTTGATACTCAGCAAAAGGTATATCCAATCATGTCGGTATATGGGAAACTCCTACTACAAAATAAGGCTAAAGACGGGTTTGGAATTCACCTCTGGAAGGTCTTACAAGGCTAATATTGTATCTTATCTTGAGGAAAACAACAGTTGACCCGTAGGATTGAAGACGGGTCTTAAACCGACTTTCACCAATTTCACCGTACATCACAAAAAGCAATTCCCTTGAAGGATTAGATAGTATTTTGACCTCCAACAAGTTTCAATTCATATGCGATTAATCCACCAGATATTCTTTGGAATAGTTTTGAGTCTGAGTTCTTCATGTTCAGGGCAAGAGCGAGGAAATGAACGTATCTATTTTGATTCAGAAATGGAGAATAAGAGAGTTCCTTCCTTTGAAATATTCTCAATGAACCCTAATGGTTCAGACGTGGAGCAACATACGTTTGATGCCGTGCCCAGAAGGGCCAATAGTTCCCCCAAATTTTCTCCTGATGGAAAACAGGTGATTTTTGGAACCTATAAGTACGGAGGGTACAAGATTGCCATTGCCAACAATGATTTTAGCCAACAGCGCAAATTCTCCAAGGGGCCGCACTATACTTATGTTGGGTCTTGGTCACCAGATGGCAAGAAAGTGGCCTACAACAAAGTAGACACTAAAAGCGCCCCTTACTTTCAAGGGGATTTTGAAATCTTCATCATGGCTGTTGATGGGTCGTCCGATATAAACATTTCCAACACCAAAGGGTCCGATTTTGGACCCCAGTGGTCTAATGACGGAAAGAAAATCCTATTTGGTTCGGACAGATTGGGCAACTCGGATATTTATATTATGGATGCGGATGGAAGGAATGTGAAAAATTTGACCAAAACCCCAGATATTGATGAGTTTGGTTTTTCATGGTCTCCAGATGGGAGCAAAATAGCATTCCATGTACTGCATCACAGCGCTAAGAGAAAATATATTGATCTATATACTATGAACTTGGATGGAAGCCAAAGGAGGAACCTTACCAGCAACCAGGCACATAAGCGAAACCTTTTTGTTCCCTATTATCAGGGAGCCCCACCAATTTTTTATGGGTCTTCTTGGTCTCAAGATGGTAAAAGAATTGCTTTTTCATCCAAAAGAAATTCAGATACGTTTCAAATATTCACTATTGGATCGGATGGGGAAGGGCTTAAGCAGTTGACCAATAATGGGGTCAACAATGTCTTTCCGACCTGGCATGTTGATTGATGAAAACTTACAAAGTCGAGTCCTTCCCTCTTTATCCATTTATGAATTGAATGTTGCAATTAAACGTCTGGCCACTTCGGAACCGACAGGAGGATCATAATTACACAAAACAATGATCAACAGGTCTTTTGAGGCATTGTAAAAAACCACGGAGTTAATTCCGGTTGATCCACCTCTTATGTTGTAAACAGGATTACGGTCTGGACTGTCCCTAAAATGATTTATCAATAGGTCTGTGGAAGTTTTGGACAATAACTGGTTGGATGTTAGGGTGTAAACAAATTGCTTCATGTCGTCTACAGTTGAGAAACCTCCCCCGGCTGCAGTTCCCTTTACCGGGCTACGGTCATTTACATTGTAGTTGAAGGCATATTGTCTTTCTGGAGGCAATTGGGTTTCAAAATCTTCCCCAACTTTGAATTTGGAATATCCTTGGGCAAGGTTTTGAACGGATTTATCTCTTTCAAAGGCATCAGTGTTCACCATTCCTGCCTTTTTGTAGACATTTTCCCGAACGTAGTCATAATAGTTTTGACCACTGACCCGTTGCACAAGAATTCCCAATAACTCATAGCTTGAATTGCTGTATTGCCGTTCGGTTCCAGGTTTTGAAGAAAGTGAATAGGCCGCAATGATAGGAACATAATCTTCAAGGTTTCTGAGATTCTTGTAGTTATCCAGAAAAATGGGAGAATCCCAATAAGAGCCAAGACCTGATTTCATTTCAAGGAGGTTACGGATGCTTATCTCATTGGCCATATTAGCTTTTAGCTCTGGGATATACTTGGTTATCTTGTCCTCAAAATTGATTTTACCAGCTTCTATCAATTGTAGAACACAGACAGCAGTAAAGGCCTTGTTGATGGACCCTAAATTGATCTTGGTGTCTATGTTTATGGGGATGTTTTTTTCCTTGCTGGCCAATCCATAGGATTCTTTGATCAAATCCTTTCCATTTTGCATAACCAAAACATTCCCCGAGAATTTTAGACTGTCAGCCTGATTTTGCAAATAGGCTTTAGCTGCATTGGCATCTTTGAACGGCACTGCTTTGTGCAGGGGCCTTCGTTGGCCATAGCTGTATACGCCCAAAATTGAAAAGGCGATACATAAAAGTGTCTTTTTCATATTATTTCGTTTTTTGATTTTTTCGAGGGAAATAATCCCAAAGTATGTTGGCAATCTTCCATTCGCCATTAAGTTTAAAAAGGTGGATGTACTCTATCCATTCCATTCTTCCAGGGTAGCCAGTGGTAACCTTTACACTTGCCGAGTTGAAAAAAACATCCTGTATTTCTACCTTGTTTTGCTGCTTTTCCATTGGAAAAGCTGGCTTTCTTTCCAACATGGCTTTTAGTTCATCCATCTCCATATCTTGGAAAAAGAGCGCGCTTTCCCCTCTTTTTTTGGAAATTCCACGTTTAGCCAATTGGGGGTGTAGATATTTGAGCATTTCTTCTGTATTGTTCTCAAAGAAATTTTCCAAATAGCCCAAAACAGTTTTTGTGATGTTTTGCTTATCTCCTCTTTGATATTTCATTCGGTCTTTTCCAATTTCTTTCAAGAGGTTTTTATAAAGGGGCTTCTGCTCAGGGGATTTTTCCTGGAGGGATTGAAGCGCCAGAATTTGAGCTTGTTTTAGGGCATTGTTTTCAGGAGTAAAAACGGCAGGCTGTACACCAACTCCTTGAAACTGTTTTCCATTGGGAGTTACAGAAGTTCGTGTTGAAACGGATAAATCCAGAACATCATCGATAGGAAAGAATTCATTGGACCTTCCTCCACCGGCCGAAGGCGCCCCTACTACCGTAACACGCCCAATTTGCTGGAGGTAGAAAGCAAATCCTTCCGCTGCAGAACCTGTATTGCCATTAGTAAGAACAAATACTTCTTTCTTATCATTTATAGGGCCAAACTTGGTTTTTGGTGTATAAAGGCTTTGCTGCTCCGTTTTGCTGTAGTAGGTAGTCAAATGTGTTTCCTTTGCCACTATACCCCCGGCCAAATAGGCCAAGGTTTCTCCAGATCCCCCTGGGCAATCCCTTACATCCACAATAATGGCATCTGCTGATAGTGTGGTCTCCAAGAATGCATCCAAGTCCTCTTTTATATATTCCAGAGGAGCAAACAAAGGAATCTTCAGATAGGCAATGTTACCCTCAAGTATGGTATAGGACAGCAAGTTTTCAAACGCTTTTGGGTCTGGGGACATCCTCCTCATTTGTCTTACCGGTGAAGTTTTTTCCTCGACATCCGAAGCTTTGGCGACCACATACAGATGAAAATCGCCACTGCTTTCTTTTAAATCCCTTGTAAGGGTTTTGGCCAGACTTTTATGGTCGGGAAGGTTATGGTATTTTCCTTGCTCCAGGTTGGCCGATATATCGGAAATCACTTCGGTCTTGAGCTCAGGAATGATGTAGTTTTTATCAATTACATCGATAATTTTGTTCACTGTTTTGTTTACATAGCTTTTGTCCAGGTCTTGTGTGTATGCAACAATTCCGTAGACAAGGGCCAAAATGGTCGCTATGCTTTTTCTTGTGTGCTTCATAGGGTTTAAGTTAAAATCGATTCCAAATGAAGTCGAGGCCATAACTTTCCCCAAATGATTTATTTTAACTGCTATGGAAATTATTCAACTTACAGGTTTTAAAGTTTGAACCGCGACACATAAGAAAGATTCCATTTTACAACTAATACTCAAGGATTGGTCAAATAAACTTTTGCAACAATTCTGAATTCATAATTTTAGCCAGGCAAGCTGTTTTACTATGAGAAAGTTTATTGAGCCTTTTTTGCACATCCTTTTTTGGGCACTTGTCTTCTATATTTCCTATTCAAATTTTGGTATCAAAATCAGGATAGTTAAAACAGAAGAAGGCTTTTCCTATTTTAAAGAGTACAACAGGGTCTTTTTAGCGGTTACGCTTCTACACATCTTTTTTAAAGCCCTTCTTTTTTATGGGGCCATCTATTGGGTCATACCAGCGTGGATGAAATCAAAAAATAAGACCAGATCCACTATAAGTCTTACACTTTGGTTTGTATCTACGCTAATTGCGCCTCTTTCCCTTAATTATTTTATTCTCAATTCCTTCTTTGAACACCCCATACAAAAAGGATTGGCTTTAATAGGGTATAGTCTCTTTTTTCATTTTGTTTGTCTGTTTATCGCTTTTGGATATAGATCTACCAAAGATTGGTTTAAGAACGAAAAGCTCAAAAACGAGATAATTCAGGAAAAGCTCAATACCGAAATTAATTTTCTGAAGGCGCAGATCAATCCGCACTTTATTTTCAATACGTTGAACAATCTTTATGCAGAAGCCAGAAAACATGAAGACAAGACCGTTGCGGACGGCATCGCCAAATTATCGCACATGATGCGGTATATGATCTATGACAGTAATGTGGAAAAAGTTACTTTGGCGAAGGAGATTCAATACCTCAACAGTTACATAGAACTTCAGAAATTTAGGTTCTCCGAAGAAGACCCCATCGATTTAAAAATAAACTTGGATATTAAGAATCCATCTGTGCGGATAGCTCCCATAATCTTTATCCCCTTTGTGGAGAATGCTTTTAAGCACGGAATTCAAATAGAGCATAAATCTTATATTCATTTGTCACTTACCGCAACGGACCACATGTTGGTTTTCAATATATCCAATCGTAAATTTAATACCGAAACCATAGAGAGAAATTCTGGAGTAGGCCTTACGAATGTTAAACGGAGGCTTGCCTTGCTTTATCCAGATAAGCACCAGCTGGAGGTTGAGGATGATGGAGATAATTATCATGTGAAGCTAACCCTTCAATTTTGAGTAGTATGCAATTCAATTGTATTATAGTTGATGATGAGCCCCGAGCCATTGAAATCATGGAGGAATATGTGCAACGCATGGAATCTTTAAACCTGATGGCCAGCTTTAGGAATCCCATCAAGGCATTCGATTTTCTGAAACAACAAAAGGTCGATGTGGTCTTTCTCGACATCAATATGCCAAATCTATCTGGCATACAGCTCATAAAATCCCTGAACCAAAAGCCCAAGTTTGTATTGACCACAGCGTATTCCGAGTACGCTGTTGAAAGCTACCAATTAGATGTTGTGGACTACCTTTTAAAACCGATTGAATTTGATCGTTTTGTAATGTGTGTGGACAAACTCCATGGGGTGATGGTTTCCAAGAACCAGAATGTTATTCAAACGGATGAGAAACCCGATGCCAAGTTTCATCAAAATCACATTTTTGTAAAACACGGAACCAAAATTGACCGAATAGATCTGGACAGCATTCTGTTTCTTGAAGGCTCCGGCAACTACGTCAATTATCAATTGGATGATAGAAAAGTGATGGCCTTGGGCAAAATGGGAGAAACGCTCGACATGTTACCACAGGACCGTTTTGTCAGAATTCACAAATCTTACATTGTTCAACTGTCCAGAATAGATGTTATCATGAACAATAGAGTGCATCTTGGCGAATCTAAATTGCCCATTAGCGGTTCGTATCGCGAAGCCTTTTTTGCAATGGTGGACAAGGGAAAGGTTTAGCATAAAAACAAACCCTCCAAGTGCATTTTGCGATTAAGAACCTCTATGGGATATCCGTGTTGGTTTGATTGAACTTTCCTTTAAAAATAACGGCCAGTGCAACAAGTACGTATATCAGGCAAACCGTTAAATACGGACCTCCATATTCAACAGGGAAAGATACTTGTGTCAATAATTCAGGGGTAATCGGCACATCCCCGTCCCAGGGCATAAATCTAACAATGGAAAGAGAAGCATTGGAAATAGCATGGAACCCAACGGCAAATAGTAAACTTCCTCCAGATTTGTTGTACAACCAATTGAAGATAAATGTCCATGGGAACACAAAGGCCAGGACGTAAACAAAAGGGACATTGTGCATCCCCTGACCCAACCAATAGGTTGGCAAATGCCATAGCAAGTGTACTGTGGCCAAGATTAGTGAAGCAGTTACTGGCGAGAAGTTCCGTTGCAATCTGGGAAGGGCAAAACCTCTCCACCCCAGTTCCTCGCCAAAACCGGCAATAAGAAATGAAGGAATAATTGCTCCCATCCAGTATGATATATTTAAAATATCTGGCTTTAGCGCTCCCTCATATGAAAGCTGCCACAAAGAACGCCCAGTAAAATGGATTGCCGCGGGAAGCAGTAAGAGCAAGACCCACCAATACCATTTAATACGGGTTCTTTTAAATCTGCTGAATAGTTGGGATATCCCCTTTTTACCAAAAAAATACCCGGTAAGTATTACAGATGTTATGGATGGCGCCCATATTCCCAGTATGATAATGGGTATGATTTGAGTCTGGTGCCCCACAAAGAAAAGAAGCCAAGAAATACCATAGGTCAGCCCAAAGAATAACAGCAGTTGATTTTTTATGTTTGAAGCTTTAGTTGTCATAACAGGGAAATTTTGAAAACTCAAACTTAGGCACAACCGCTAATGGCCTCAAATAGATCATGTGCTATATCATGATATAGGATATGATTTTAGGCTGAATGAAGCTTTTGAAACTCCTTTGGAGTGTAACCGGTATGCTTCTTAAAAAGAAAATTGAATCTGCTGGCCGAGTTAAACCCGGAGTCCTGGGCCATTCCATATATGGTAAGGTGAGCATTATTTGGGTCCATCAACTTTGACTTAACCTCTTCTATTCTAAAACCAATCAAATATTCCGTGAAACTTATCCCTAAATTCTGGTTGATGGTTTGGGAAACATATTTTGGCGGAACATTTAAATGCTGAGAAAATGATTGAAGGGTAAGTTTTGGTTGAAGGAAAAGCTTGTCTTGCTTCATGGCACTCTCAATCATTTCTAGATACAAACTTGACTTTTCATTTGAGATATAGGTCGACCTGTATTTTTCAGGCACAATTCCCAAATCGTGTTTGGCGTTCATTTCCTTATACGCCAGAAAAAATATGGGTAAGGCCAAAAATGTGGTAAAGCTCTGTAAAACCGCATTGGGCAACACCTCTATTCCTGCCAAAAGCAATATAGATAACACAAAATTTGTTAGTAGTATAACGGCAAAGACCAAGATGGAGGGGAGTATCCAATTGTAGAATTGTTTGGCACTTGAGTAGTTCAAAACCAAAAATTTAAGTGCCAAGAACAGATACAAGCTTATTTGAATATAAGCCACAAATGGGATTATTTGCTCAAACCAGGGCCACTCAAGGAAAATATTTATACTGGCCGGAATAAGAAAGGGAAGGGTATTGAGCAATATTAAATTTGTTCTCGTTTTATATCCGTAATGGATAACATATAAGTACAGTGCAGGTCCACAAAACCACATGGAATTGTTGGAAATATCCTGAAAAAAAGGGATGCTTGAAATTAAACCACTAAGATTTAAATAGGTGTTCATTACAAGTAGGCCAAAACAAAAACACAATAGGCCCAGCAACTTGTTGAGCACACTTACACCTTTCGATTTTAACATGAAATGAAAGCTCAGAAACAAAGCCTGTACTGCCACGATTAAGTTTATGATTGAAAGAAATTTCAAGTCTAAGTCTATAAGAAGGTTTATGCGTGTTCTGTCTAAGATTGCAAGGCAAAAGATACTAAATTCACATTGAGATTTGGCACTGGTAATTCTGAAACCACAGTTTGATTATCGGCTACAAAAAGCAACATGGGGTCATGGGGTCAATGCAATTGAATCAACAATTATTTAAAAAGAATGGCTATGGCTCCTATGGCAGTAACAATGAGAATAAACCTTTTATAGTTTCGGTCATTGATTCTTTTCACAATAAAAACACCAACTAAAAGCCCAACCAATATTGCCGGAACCAATCGCAAGTTTATAAGTAAAGTTTCCGGGGTGATGGTTTTCCAGACAAAAACATGAAATGGGAGTTTGAACAAGTTTGTAATGAAAAAGAGCCATGCTGCCGTTCCAACAAATTCATTTTTAGGTAAGCGCATGGCCAAAAAGAAAATGTTTGTAAAAGCACCTGCCAAATTCCCGATCATGGTACAAATTCCTGCCATAATCCCTATAGATCCAGAAAAGAACCAATGTGTAGGAACTCGGGAAGATTTCCTTCTTTCCCACCAAAGCAAGATGCCCAAACTAATGAAGATTACCACTACCATTCCCAATTTGAATTCTTTTTCAGGCAGGTCCTTGCCCATAAAAACACCAAACAAAATGCCCATTAACATCCAGGGAAGAAACTTTAACAGGTATTTCCATTGAGCATGTCTGTTGTAGTAGATTACTGCAAAAACGTCACCAACCAAGAGCAAGGGAATAAATATTCCTGTAGATTGTCTGGCACCAAATGCAAGGGCCATTAGGGTTACGTTAAAAATGGACATCCCTTTTAAACCGGCTTTTGATGTGCCCATTAAAAAGGTAGCTGTAGCGGCCAAAAGCCACGCCATCCATAACGGTTCAGAAGTTATATATAGAACCAAAATTGGTGTTTAGCGAACAAAAACCAAAGGTATTCTAAAAAATTTTACCTTTAAAAGCAGACCAATCATAACCAAATGGATATTCAAACTTTAGATTATTTCATAATATTCGGATTTTTCGCTTTAGTTCTTTTCATAGGAATTTACGTATCAAAGAAATCCGGAAAAAACACTTCAGAGTTTTTCTTATCAGGCCGTAATATGCCTTGGTGGCTTTTGGGTTTTTCCATGGTGGCCACTACTTTTTCCACCGACACGCCAAATTTGGTGACGGATTTTGTTAGAAAAAGTGGGGTTTCTGCCAATTGGGGCTGGTGGGCATTTTTGTTGACAGGGCTCCTTACCGTTTTTGTATACGCAAAACTATGGAGAAGATCAGAGGTGCTTACAGACCTGGAATTTTACGACTTGCGCTATGGAGGAAAACCGGCACATTTTCTAAGAGGGTTTAGGTCCATTTATCTTGGCCTTCTTTTTAACATTCTTGCACTCTCGGCAGTTAACTTGGCCGCCATCAAAATAGGAGGAATAATGTTGGGTCTTGAACCGGTGGAGACTATTCTGATGGGAGGGGTCATCACGGTAATCTTTAG
Organism: Flagellimonas nanhaiensis; assembly: GCF_003382275.1. GTDB lineage: Bacteria > Bacteroidota > Bacteroidia > Flavobacteriales > Flavobacteriaceae > Flagellimonas > Flagellimonas nanhaiensis. Next base: position 621,492 of record NZ_QTJX01000002.1, on the reverse strand, counting down.
TGCAATCGGAGGATTCAAAGGAGTGGTTTATACTGATTTTATTCTTTTTTTCGTGGCCATTGCAGGTGCGGTGGGCGCTGCGTATTACTTGATCAATTTACCTGAAGTGGGCGGAATAGAACAAATGCTCACCCATGAAAATGTAAAGGATAAGCTTTCCATACTTCCGGATTTTTCAGATTCGAGCAATGTAATTGCCATTTTGATTATTCCTTTGGCTGTTCAATGGTGGAGTTCATGGTATCCGGGAGGTGAGCCAGGTGGAGGAGGTTACATAGCTCAACGGATGTTGGCCGCTAAGAATGAAAACCATGCCATTGGAGCTACTTTTTTCTTCAACATAATGCATTACGCACTACGTCCATGGCCATGGATTTTGGTAGCCTTGGCCTCATTGGTGATATATCCAGACATTGCTAGTATATCCGAGGCTTTTCCTAATGTTCCAGAAGACAAACTAGGGCATGATTTGGCGTATTCGGCAATGCTCATAAAACTGCCCAGTGGCCTTTTGGGAATTGTATTGGCTTCATTGGGAGCGGCGTATATGAGTACTATTTCCACCCATTTAAATTGGGGATCATCCTATTTGGTCAATGATTTTTACAAACAACAGATCAATAAAAATGCTTCAGAAAGAGAATTGGTTAACGTAGGTAGGCTTACTACTGTGATTCTTATGGTTCTTAGTGCAATTTTTGCGCTATACTTGACCAATGCTACCCAATTATTCTCCATTATTTTGGAGTTTGGTGCCGGAACAGGCCTGGTCTACATTCTTAGATGGTTCTGGTGGAGAATAAACGCGTGGAGCGAAATCTCTGCCATGTTCACTGCGGCAATTGTCAGCTTTGCTTTCAACTTCTCCTCCCTTGGGACCTATCTTTTTGGAGATGGAGCTGTTGATGGGATTTTCCCATTTTGGAGCAGACTTCCCGCAATTGTGCTTATAACATCAATTTTTTGGCTTGCAGCCACTTTCCTTACCCAACCGGAAAGCAAGGAGGTGTTGTATGATTTTTATAAGAAGATAAGACCCGGTGGGCCTGGTTGGAACAAGATAATGGAGCAGGCAAAGAATGATAATGTGACCTTGGATGTCAAAAAGGAAAAATGGAGCGTGCCTTCAGGCATCTTGGCCATGTTGTTGGGTTGTGTATTGATTTATTCAACCATGTTTGCAACAGGATATTGGATCTACGGTAAAACTACAAGCGCTATAATATTGACTGTTGTGGTCATAATTTCAGGATTTTTGCTTGTACGGGTATGGAACAACATTAAAGGATCGGTGTTATAATGGGATTGGGTAAAAGGGTTATTTCGGTTGATATTTTTAGGGGCATGACCATCGTTTTGATGATTTTGGTAAATACCCCGGGAACCTGGTCAAATGTTTATGCCCCTTTGTTGCATAAAGAATGGCACGGTTATACACCAACTGACCTTGTATTTCCCTTTTTTCTCTTCATTGTTGGGACTTCCATTGTGTTTGCCTATCAAAACAAAAAAGCGAATACTGCCACCTATAAAAAGATTTCAATTAGGGCATTAAAACTTATTGGACTGGGACTTTTTCTTGGAGCTTTCACCATAAGCTTTCCTTTTATAAAGGAATTCGCCCAAATTAGATTTCCAGGAGTGCTTCAGCGCATCGGTGTGGTGTTCTTTTTTGCAGCCATTCTTTTTTTGAACTTGGATTGGAAAAAATTAATCGGCACTACAATTTTTCTATTGGTTGGATATTGGCTTTTGATGACATTTGTACCCGTGGAAGGAGTAGCATCTACCTTGGAAAGAGCTCCAAACAATCTGGCCAATTATCTTGATGTAAAAATCTTTGGCACGCACAATTACAAACCTGACTATGACCCCGAGGGGTTTCTCAGCACCATTCCGGCCCTTGTTAGCTCTCTTTTAGGAATTTTTACCGGACTGATATTGACCTCCAACCAAGAAAAGAAAACAACAATTCTATTTGGTCTGGGAGGAAGCTTGTTGATAGTAGGACACCTTTGGGATATAGTATTCCCCATAAACAAGGCATTGTGGACGAGTAGCTTTGTACTGGTCACGGCGGGATGGGCCAATATTGTATTATCACTCATCTATTATTTGACCGATGTTAAAGGAATCAAATTTGGAAGTGTTTTCAAGTATGCTGGTGCCAACGCCATTGTTGTTTATTTCCTGTCCAGCTTTATCACAAAGCTGTTTTACATGATTCAGGTAGAGGAAGGAACCTCATTGCACAGATGGCTATTCAACACCATATATGTCCAAGATTTTTTATCCCTGGAATTTTCTTCCCTGTTATATGGCCTTAGCGTGGTATCATTTTATTGCTTTCTGGCCTATGTCCTTTACAAAAGAAAGATTTTTATAAAGGTTTGATTGAGTGAAGGGCTTATGCTGTCATCTCCATCAAACGGGCCACGTATTTACCGATGACATCAAATTCCAGATTTACCCTGGTGCCAATTTCATACATGTTGAAACGGGTATTTTCGAAGGTATAGGGAATTATGGCCACACTAAACGTATTCTTTTGGGAATTGACCACGGTAAGACTCACACCGTCCACGGTAATGGAACCCTTTTCAATGGTTACATTGTTGAAACCAGGATCATATTCAAAACCAAACACCCAGCTTCCATCTTTTTCCTCTACAGAAGAGCAAACCGCAATTTGGTCTACATGCCCCTGAACAATATGGCCGTCCAAACGGGCACCCAAGACCATGGCACGTTCCAAATTTACAATGTCTCCCACCTTTAAATCTCCCAGACTGGACTTGCTAAGGGTTTCCGCAATGGCAGTAACAGTGTAGTTGTTGCCATTCAAATCAACAACCGTTAAGCAAACCCCGTTATGGGCCAAACTTTGATCTATTTTCAATTCTGAAGTAATATTTGAGGACAATGTAATATGCAGATTGCCCCCTTCTTTTTCCAGTTTTTCAACTTTACCCAATGTCTCTATAATACCTGTAAACATGTGTCTTTTTTATTGACTAGTTTTGTACTGTAAAAGTAGCCATATCGGCGCTGATTTTATGAAAGAAAAACAAAAAATAAAACTTGGAATTTCCGTTGGAGATTTAAACGGAATAGGATGCGAAGTGGCATTGAGGACCTTTGAGGATTCCAGAATGATGGACTTTTGCACCCCGGTCATTTTTGCTTCTAACAAGGCAATCTCCCAGCAGAAATCAGATTTGGGGATAAATATAGCTTTCAACGGGGTCAAGGATGCGGCCCAAGCCGTTGATGGAAAGATCAATATCGTAAATGTTTGGAAAGAAGTTCCAAAGGTAGAGTTTGGTCAGGCTACACAAGAAGGAGGAAGATTTGCTATTAAGTCGTTAAAAGCTGCGGTTGCAGCTTTAAAGAATGGGAAAATAGATATTTTGGTCACGGCACCAATCAACAAGAACAACATACAATCCGAAGAGTTTAAATTTCCGGGACATACAGATTTTCTCGCCCAGGAGCTCAAAGGAGAAAGCCTAATGTTTATGGTGACAGATGATTTGCGTGTAGGTTTGTTGACCGACCATATTGCTGTAAAGGACGTGGCCCAGGCCATCACCCCAAAATTGATTCGGGATAAGGTAAACATCATGGAAAAATCCTTAAAGATGGATTTTGGCATCCGCCGCCCAAAAATAGCTTTGTTGGGGATAAACCCACACAGTGGGGACAATGGAACTATTGGAGAGGAAGATGACAAGATTTTAAAACCGGTTATCCAAGAGATTTTTGACAAGGGAACTTTGGTGTACGGACCATACTCTGCAGATAGTTTTTTTGGCTCTAACAGCCATCAAAACTTTGATGCCGTTTTGGCTGCCTATCATGACCAGGGACTAATTCCTTTTAAAACACTGTCTTTCGGAAAAGGAGTAAACTATACCGCCGGACTTGAAAAAATCAGGACTTCACCGGACCATGGCACTGCGTATGAAATTGCAGGGACAGGAAAAGCTGACCCAAGTTCTTTTAAGGAAGCAGTTTTTACAGCTTTGAAGGTGTTCAAGAACAGAAATGAATATTTAGAGCTGACCAAAAACCCATTGCAAAAGCAGAGGGTCAAAAAGGCAGGGTAGATTTTGTTGGGGCGTTTTCATAATTCTGTGCAAGTAATTGTACATTTATAAATAAGTAGTATCTTTGCACCCGCCTTTAAAGGCTGGTACACAAACCTTAAGTGTTGAAATGATGAAGTTGAAGGAGTTTTTCATTCCTTTTTCTGGTTTAAAGCAGGGAAAGCACAAGTTTGAGTACGAAATAGACAATACGTTCTTTGAATCTTTTGATTACCAAGAGTTTAATGGGGCATCATTAAAGATAACCGCCATATTGGAAAAGATGAGCAATATGATGGAATTGAACATTGAGGCCCGAGGAACGGTAGACGTGGATTGTGATTTAACAGGGGAGCCTTTTGATCAAAGTGTGGATTCAGAACTTCATTTGGTCGTTAAGTTCGGAGAGGAATATAATGATGAAGACGATGAAATTCTGATTATTCCCCATGGAGAACACCAATTCAACATAGCCCAGTATGTTTATGAAATGCTGGTTTTGGCCGTTCCGCAGAAAAGGGTTCATCCAGGTGTTCTGGACGGCAGCTTAAAATCAGACATCTTGGACAAGCTCGAAGAGTTACAACCAAAAGAGACCAAAGAACAATCAGAAAAAACAGATCCCAGATGGGATGACTTAAAAAAGTTACTAACGGACAAATAGGTTTACAATGGCACATCCTAAAAGAAAAACATCAAAGACCAGAAGGGACAAAAGAAGAACCCATTACAAAGCGTCAATGCCTACAATCGCCAAAGATTCTGTAACTGGTGAAATGCACTTGTTTCATAGAGCACATTGGCATGAAGGCAAGCTGTACTACAAAGGACAGGTTTTGATTGACAAGACCGAAGAAGAAACAGCGGCTTAAATGTAAACCCTATAAGATTTAACAACTCCCGTTTTTGATGTAACGGGAGTTTTTTTATGGGCCATACCCAATCATTAAAATCGACCCTGTTTTCATAAATAAGTCATATAAAATGACTAATTTTCACCGCTTTTGGGTCAAATCTTAACGTTTTTGACAAAAAAAGACACCAATATGAAAAAAACAACAGCAGCAATTACAGCTGTGGGGGGCTATGTTCCTGATTTTGTTTTGTCCAACAAAGTCTTGGAGACCATGGTAGATACCAACGATGAATGGATCACTACCAGAACCGGTATCAAGGAACGAAGAATATTAAAAAAAGAAGGAGCAGGGACGTCATATTTGGCCATTAAAGCAGCCGAGGACCTGTTGCAAAAAAGTGGGGTGGACCCTGCAGAAATAGATTTTGTTTTGGTGGCTACCGCAACACCGGATATTCCGGTTGCTGCTACTGCAGCTTTTGTTGCTTCGGAAATAGGTGCTGTCAATGCTTTCTCTTATGACCTGCAAGCTGCTTGCTCTAGCTTTCTTTATGGAATGTCAACCGCGGCCAGTTATATAGAATCTGGCAGGTATAAAAAAGTATTGCTTATAGGAGCCGATAAAATGTCTTCTATAATTGATTATACCGACAGAACCACCTGCATTATTTTTGGAGATGGTGCTGGAGCAGTACTTTTTGAGCCCAATGAGGAAGGATTAGGGTTTCAGGATGAACATTTACGATCAGATGGTGTAGGCCGACAGTTTTTGAAGATTGAGGCGGGAGGTTCAATTTTACCTGCTTCGGAAGAAACCGTAAAGAACAAACAGCATTATGTTTTTCAGGACGGAAAATCTGTCTTTAAGTTTGCCGTTTCCAACATGGCCGATGTTTCGGCATTGATTATGGAAAGGAACAATCTGGAAAAAGAGGACGTAAATTGGTTGGTGCCACATCAGGCCAATAAACGAATCATTGATGCTACCGCCAACAGGATGGGCCTAGAAAAGGATAAGGTCATGATCAATATTCACAAGTACGGAAATACGACCTCGGCCACCTTACCTTTGTTGTTAAACGATTATGAAAAACAACTCAAAAAAGGGGATAATCTAATCTTTGCCGCATTTGGCGGTGGATTCACATGGGGCGCCATTTATTTAAAGTGGGCCTACAATACAAAATAGCACAACTAACTAAATCATATTCGATGGACATTAAGGAAATTCAAAGTTTAATCAAGTTCGTGGCCAAATCTGGCGCTAGCGAGGTGAAATTGGAAATGGAGGATGTGAAGATCACCATTCGCACGGGACAGGCTTCCAGCGCTCCTGAGACCACAATCGTACAACAGATTCCTGTAGCACAGGCCCCTGCGGCCCCTATTCAACCTCAGGCTCCTGTAGCGCAAGAGCCAGCTGCTCCGGCCGCTCCAGATGCAGGTTCTGGCGAAGACGACTCAAAATACATCACCATAAAGTCTCCAATTATTGGAACGTTCTACAGAAAACCTTCTCCGGACAAACCACCGTTTGTTGAGGTAGGAAGCACCATCAATCAGGGTGACATACTTTGCGTTATTGAGGCCATGAAGCTATTTAACGATATTGAGTCCGAGGTTTCCGGTAAAATCGTTAAGGTACTGGTTGAGGACTCCTCACCAGTGGAGTTTGATCAGCCATTATTTTTGGTAGACCCTTCATAGAAAGTTTTAAATGCTAAATTTTAAGTGACTGATCTTAAAGTCGTTTAAAACCATTTAAGATTTAGAATTCAAAATTTAAAATTTAATTCTATGTTCAAGAAAATATTGATTGCAAACAGAGGGGAGATAGCCTTAAGGATTATACGAACCTGCAAGGAAATGGGAATTAAGACCGTAGCGGTCTATTCTAAGGCCGATGAAGAAAGTCTTCACGTTCGTTTTGCAGATGAAGCGGTTTGCATTGGCCCGGCACCGAGCCATGAATCCTATTTAAAAATACCGAACATCATTGCAGCAGCGGAGATTACCAATGCCGATGCCATTCATCCAGGATATGGGTTTCTTTCAGAAAACTCCAAATTCTCAAAAATCTGTGCAGAGCACGACATTAAGTTCATTGGAGCTTCTGGAGAGCAGATTGACAAGATGGGAGATAAGGCCACCGCAAAGGAGACCATGAGAAAGGCTGGGGTGCCGACCGTACCAGGATCTGAAGGTTTGCTAAAGGATGTAAGCCATGCCAAGAAAGAAGCCAAAAAAATGGGGTATCCCGTAATGATCAAAGCTACAGCTGGTGGTGGTGGTAAAGGAATGCGAGCCATTTGGTCGGAGGAAGAAATGGAGAGTAACTTTGAAAGTGCCGTCAAAGAAGCCACAGCAGCTTTTGGGAATGGCGGTATGTACATGGAGAAGTTGATTGAGGAACCTCGTCATATAGAAATACAGGTAGTGGGCGACCAGTACGGCAAAGCCTGTCACCTGTCTGAAAGAGATTGTTCGGTGCAGCGAAGACACCAAAAACTGACCGAAGAGACTCCATCACCATTCATGACCGATTCCCTTAGGGAAGATATGGGAGCTGCGGCGGTTAAAGCTGCAGAATACATTAAGTATGAAGGGGCCGGAACCGTAGAATTTTTGGTGGATAAGCATCGAAACTTCTATTTCATGGAAATGAATACCAGAATCCAAGTAGAGCACCCCATTACAGAACAGGTTGTGGACTATGATTTGATCCGTGAGCAGATTCTAGTTGCTGGAGGAGTGCCTATTTCTGGTAAAAACTATTATCCAAAACTACACTCTATAGAGTGTAGAATTAACGCGGAAGACCCTTATAATGATTTCAGGCCTTCCCCAGGAAAGATTACAACACTGCACACACCTGGAGGCCATGGCGTGCGTTTGGACACCCATGTGTACAGTGGTTATGTAATTCCACCAAACTATGATTCCATGATTGCCAAGCTTATTACAACGGCCCAAACAAGGGAAGAGGCCATTAATAAGATGCGCAGAGCGTTGGATGAGTTTGTGATCGAGGGAATAAATACTACAATTCCGTTTCACCGACAGCTTATGGATCACCCCGATTATTTAGCGGGGAACTACACCACTAAGTTCATGGAGGATTTTGAAATGGACCCGAAATATTTAGATTAAAAAATGACCCCGATGAAAATCGGGGTTTTTACTTTATGGGATTAAGCTATTGGGAATATAAAACTTGGCTTTCCAATGTGGATTTTACCATTATTGGAAGCGGAATAGTCGGTCTTAACTGTGCCCTTCATCTGAAGGAAAAATACCCCAAAAGCAAAATCTTGGTGTTGGAAAAAGGTAGTCTGCCCCAAGGTGCGAGTACCAAAAATGCCGGGTTTGCCTGTTTCGGAAGCATTTCGGAAATCCTATCGGACTTAAAAACTCATGCCGAAGAAGAGGTAGTGGCCTTGGTTCAGAAACGTTTGCAGGGAATTCAAGCTTTGCGACAACTTCTGGGAGATGGCTCTATTGGATTTGGGCAGCACGGAGGACATGAGCTTTTCCTATCAGGTCATCAAGAGCTCTATGAGGATTGTTGTGCTGAAATGGAGCGTTTAAACAAACTGCTCAAGCCCGTTTTTAGAGATAATCCGTTTGTAAAAACGGAAAACAGCTTTGGTTTTGGAAAGGTTCAGGACCATTACATCACCCACAAATTCGAAGGTCAATTGGACACTGGTAAAATGATGTACTCCCTGCTGCAAAAGTGCTTGCAACAGGGCATTCCTATCTTGAATGGTGTCCACGTAACAGCAATACAGGAAAGTGGCCAACAAGCAACTGTGGTAACTGAAAATTTTGAATTCAATTCCAACCGTGTTTGTGTGGCAACCAATGGGTTCGCCTCAAAACTCCTTAAAAATGAGACCATCCTTCCGGCCAGAGCGCAGGTCCTTGTTACCAAACCCATAAAGAATCTGAAAATAAAGGGTACTTTTCATTTTGATGAAGGGTTTTATTACTTCCGAAATGTGGATGACCGTATCTTGTTTGGTGGAGGAAGGAATTTGGACGTTAAAGGAGAAGAGACCATGGAATTTGGACAGACCCAAATTATTCAGAATAGATTGGAAGAATTACTTTCCGATGTAATTCTACCTAACCAAAAAGTGGAAATAGACCATAGATGGAGCGGAATAATGGGGGTAGGAACGCAGAAGACTCCTATTGTAAAGCAGGTGTCCAACAATATCTATTGTGGAGTTCGCTTGGGAGGAATGGGGGTTGCCCTTGGTAGTTTGGTGGGAAAAGAATTGGCCGAACTAGTATGAACAAAGAAGACTTGGTAAAACATTGTTGGAAGCATTTTGAACTTAAGTTCAAAACTGTGCAAGACCGAATGAAGACCCTTCAAGATTCGTTGAGCTCTGAAACCAAAAGTAGCGCTGGCGATAAGCACGAAACTGGGAGGGCGATGGTACAATTGGAGCAGGAAAAATTGTCCAGGCAATTGTTGGAGTTGGAAAAGACCAGAAGTGTTCTTCTTCGAATAGATGTCAACCAGAAGAGTGACAAAATTAGTTTGGGCAGTCTGGTGAAGACTGATCTGGCCAATTATTTTGTAGCCATCTCAAGCGAAGTGTTCAAGCAAAAGGACCTAACTGTTTTCTGCATTTCCGCAGGCTCTCCCATAGCACAAAATTTAATGGGAAAAGAAATGGGCGAAGCATTTTATTTTAACGGACAGGAACAAACCATTTTGGAAGTCGCATGAAAACTAATCCAAATTTGGTTTTAGGTATTCATCAATCGATTTAAAAAGTTGGGATAGTTTTACTCCCCTTGCCTCACAGATTTTGTACAGGGTTTTTATAGGAATGTTATAACCCTTCGGTTGAGATATTTTTCGAACAATTTTTTCATCAATATTATGGTCTATCGCAAATGCTCTTTTAGATTTTGCTTTTGCAACCCATTCCTTGGCTATATAATTGCAAATAGTTCGATTTATATCCATCTCAGAACAAAGGAATGAGTTCTTCGCATAAAAAATGCGGACGTAAATCCGCAAAAAGGATAGTTTTGATTACATTTGGTGAAAACTTAAATCTTTGACCATGAAAAACAACGAAAATGCCTTTTTAAAGGGGCTGGAATTTTTGGCCCAGGAACATTTTAGGTCATTGCGGCCACAAAAAGGGGGTTTTGGAGTGGAGCATTTTCATGTAAAGGGCTACCAAGACCTGCTGTTCCATCTGGAAGCCTTGATCAATGTCTGTACTTTGGCCCTGGGCAACCCCAACGCCGAGGACCACCCTAACATAAAGGAGCCCCGTGTACACGTCCAGACCGTTTTGGAGATGGCGGCCCAACTCATTCCTTTTGAGGAAGCCGCTCTTTTGGACCAAATGCGGGAACTTATTTGGAAGGTGGAGGGAGCATCAGATTAACTACTGATCCAAATCCGGTTTCTTACGGCCGGCTTTCTTTTCAGAGTCCCTTTTTTTGGTTTTCAGGCGTTTTTCCACGGAAGATTTGGTGGGCTTGGTAGGTCTTCGCTTTTTGGGAACTTCAATCGCCTTTTTCAAGATTTCAAAAAAACGCTTCACTACAAGAGCTTTGTTTTTATGTTGACTTCTTGCTTCATCACACTTCAGGACCAATACCCCTTCATTGTTCAACCTTGATTTTAACTTCAGCTGGATTCGTTCCTTTTCAGCATCAGAAAGTCCTTCGGAAGAAAGTATGGCAAAAGAGAGTTCCACTTTAGTGGAAACCTTGTTTACATGTTGTCCCCCGGCTCCTCCACTTCTAACTGCCTTAAACTGTAATTCTCTATGTATTTGTTCTTTGTTCAACCTGAAGTCTCGCATTAATGGTTTCCAAAGATACATTAAGAAAAATGGCTTCGCCGTTAGTCAATTCATTGGAAGTACTGAAGAACAAAACCGAACCCTCTTCTGTAACCCCTTCGTTGAGGTAATGTGTTCCTTTAAAGAAGGAATTATTGACCACAACTTTTAGGCCGGTGGTTTTAGAAACCTTAAACTCATGGGGATAAACAAGTACGGACCTGTCAATTTCGGCATAGGATTTCAAAAGTCTGATAGGGACTTTGTTGACTTCGCCAAACAAAGAAGCTATATAGTAGTTGGGCGGGTTGTTGAAGAGAAGTTTGGTGTCGTCAAGAGCTGCCATTTTTCCATTTTCAAGGATTAGGGTACGGTTGGTATAGGGCAGAACATCGTTGGGATCATGGCTTGCCGTTAACACGGTTATTCCCTGCTTCTTTAAATAGGCGTAAAGGTTTCTTCGCAGGGAACTCCTTTTAAAATTATCGATGTGCCCAAAGGGCTCATCCAACAAAAGAACCTCAGGTTCCAGGGCAAGGACCCGTGCCAGTGCTACGCGTTGCTGTTGCCCTCCACTGAGGTTTTTTACTTTGACTTTGGCAAAGTCTTCCAGCTCTATGAGCTTCAAAAGTTCTTTTATACGCTGTGGATGGCTATCACGTTCAAACACGGAAAGGTACTGACCTACATTTTCCTCCACGGTGGTAAAGGGCATTAAATCAAAATCTTGGGAGAGGTATTTCATATAGGATTCCCCCGGAACCAGGTTAAAATTGGGCCCGAGAGCTGCAGCATTTTGCCAAGAAACAGAACCATTCTCTACATGCAGAAGCCCATAGATAATTTTAAGCAAAGTGCTTTTTCCGGAACCACTTTCACCCATCAAAGCCAAGTGTTCTCCCTGGGCAACCTGAAAGGAAATATCCTCAAGAACGGTTCGGTCCTGATAACAGAAAGATTCAATGTCTACTTTTAGCATACCTCAACAATGGGACAGAATTTCTGTCCTCTTTCCTTAGTCCTTAAATTCTTTGAGCACCGCTTGGTTGGGAAGCTGGTCGAAGCCCATATTAAAGAAAGTGAAACCAAAAATATCTGCATACTGCTCAATGGTCTTGCTTACTGGGGTTCCTGCGCCATGTCCCGCATTGGTTTCTATTCTAATCAACGTAGGATTATTTCCTGTTTGGTTTTCCTGAAGTTCCGCAGCGAACTTAAAACTATGGGCAGGCACCACTCGATCGTCATGGTCACCGGTAGTTATCAGTGTCGCCGGATACTCTGTACCTTCTTTTACATTATGAACGGGGGAATATCCCTTTAGGTAGTTGAACATTTCTTCACTTTCCTCTGAAGTCCCATAATCATATGCCCAACCAGCACCGGCAGTAAATGTATGGTAGCGGAGCATGTCCAAAACTCCAACTGCAGGTAATGCTACTTGCATTAGATCTGGTCTTTGGGTCATGGTGGCACCAACCAACAATCCACCGTTGGAGCCTCCCCTAATAGCCAAATACTCTTTGGAAGTATACTTGTTTTCAATCAAATATTCGGCGGCGGCAATAAAATCATCAAAAACATTCTGTTTTTGGAGTTTGGTACCTGCTAGATGCCATTTTTTCCCATATTCTCCTCCCCCTCTTAGGTTGGGAACGGCATAAATACCCCCTTGTTCCATCCAAACGGCATTTACGATGCTGAAAGAAGGAGTAAGACTAATGTTGAATCCTCCATAGCCATAAAGGATGGTAGGGTTCTTACCATTAAGTTCCAATCCTTTTTTATGGGTAATGATCATAGGCACTTTTGTGCCATCTTTGGAGGTAAAGAATATTTGGGTGGATTCATAAGCCTCAGGGTCAAAATCAATCTCGGGTTTCCAGTATTGTTCGTAGTTACCCGTTTCAACATTGTACTTGTACGAAGAACCCGGGGTGTTGTAGTTGGTAAAGGAAAAGTAAAACTCCTTCTCTTCTTTTTTTCCACCAAAACCATTGGCACTCCCAAGGCCTGGTAGTTCAACCTCCCTAATCATTTTGCCCGAATAATCGTACTGGAGCACTTTGGAGATGGCATCCACCATATATTCGGCAAAGAAATAACCTCCGCCAGTACCAACCGTTAAAACATTTTCGGTCTCTGGAATTAAATCTTTCCAATTATCGGGGGATGGACTGGAAGCATCAACCACTACCACTTTTTTGTTTGGGGCATTTCTATCTGTCACCAAGAACAATTTGGAGCCCTCATTGTCCACCAAATAGGTATCAGAATTAGTATCATCCAAAATAGTGACAAGCTCGCTGTCCGGGTTCGTTAAATCTTTAAGGAAAAGTTTGTTGCCCGAGGTAGAAACCGAGGCGGAGATGAACAGATATTTGGCATCTTCCGATACTGAACCCCAAACATATCGATGCTTTTCTTCTGGAGTACCTCCAAAAACAAGCTCATCCTCGGATTGTGGCGTACCCAATTTATGAAAGTACAGTTTATGTTGGTCCGTTTTGGCGGAAAGCTCACTGCCTTCAGGTTTGTCGTAGCTGGAGTAGAAAAAGCCTTCATTTCCCTTCCAGGAAATACCGCTGAATTTGATATCCACCAAAGTGTCCTCAACAATTTCCCTGGTTTCAGCGTCAATCACTATTCCCTTGCGCCAGTCACTGCCGCCTTCAGAAATGAGATAAGCGGCTTTGGAACCGTCTTTGGTAAAACTGAGGGACATTAATGAGGTTGTACCATCTTCCGAAAATGAGTTCGGGTCTAAAAAGACTTCTTCCTCGCCCCCGTCTTTTTGCCTGTAAACTACATATTGGTTTTGGAGTCCATTGTTCTTATAGAAATAGGTATAGTCCCCTTCCTTGAATGGGGAACCCAGTTTTTCATAGTTCCAAAGCTTTTCCAATCGGTTTTTAAGGTCTTGCCTAAAGGGGATTTTGTCCAGGTACCCAAATGTAGAGGCGTTTTGTTCTTTTACCCAGGCTTCAGTTTCCTCACTTCGGTCATCTTCCAACCAACGATATGGGTCTTCAACTTGGGTTCCAAAATAGGTGTCAACTGTATCAACTTTTTGTGTAATGGGATAATTCAAAATTCGGTTTGTATTTTTCAATAATCTTGAAGATGATCCACATCCTACAAAAAAACAGGTTGCAATCAACATAATAGATTTTCGCATTTTTTTCAGATTGATTCTGATAAAAATACCATAAAAAATGTTTTCACGGCTCCCAACAAAAAACGTTTAACTATTATCAAGTACCCTTTTTGGAATCATTTATTATCCAGAATTCTTTTGATTTCTTCAATGACCACATCGGGTCTGTTTTGATGAATGTAATGTCCACTACCTTCTACAATAATGTGGTTGCTTTTGGGTGAAAGTTGCGACAATTCCTTTTGAAAGATGAGCCATTGCTGTCTCATTTCGTTACTCTCCAAAAAAGATGATTTCTTTCCGGCCGTCAGTACAGAAATGGGCACCTTTGGAAAAGGAGGGGCCTTCTCAAAATCTGATAATGTGTTTTTGACGATATCCAATTCATACTTTCTAGTACTCTTTTTAATGGAGAGGGTGAGCGTGTTGTAGAGCAATTGCTGTTCATTTTTAAAATACTCAAACTGCTGGGGGTGCGACGCATCCAGAAAAATAACCCCAGCAACCTCATCTGGAAACAGTCTTGCAAACATGTTGATATAGAGTCCGCCGGCAGAATGCCCAACTAAAAGATAGGGAGGAGGAATGTTGCTTGACTTAAGGTTGTCATGCAACTGCTTTGCCACATCCGTAACCGTGAAGGGAGGATTATGCAGGGAACTGGTTCCGTAACCGGGTCGATTGTAGGCATAAACCTTGGAAACTGTTGAAAGTGTATCCAAGATATTACGCCAGGTATCAATTGTAGGCCCCATTCCTGTTTCTAGAACAATACTGACCTTGCCATTTCCCTTTACCACATGTTCAACGATTCGGCCGTTGACAGTTTGTTGTGTGGTATTCTGAAGACTTGAACAATTTGCAAACATTATCGAGCATATAACAACTGCAACAAAATTGAAACCTTTCATTGTTTGTCTTTTAATGATTATTGACTGTTGGCATAGCGTGTTCCCATAACGCGCATAGTTTCCATTATAGCAGGAATACTTCTTTCTCCTTGAAGATCATACGAGTTTGTGACGGCAAAGTTCACAAAGTTATTATCCAGGTCAATGTACAATTGAGCAAACCAATTGGTATTGCTACCAGAATGGAAAATACCATTTTCGTTGATGTTCCATCCAAGTGCGTACCCGGAATCGTTCACTTCAGTATGCAACATTTCTAAGGTGGAAGCATTTATAATGCTACTCTCACCTAAATGCAGGTCAATGTATTTTGTTAGATCATTCAGCGTAGTATGTACAGTTCCTCCTGGACCTAGGGCCATGGGGTTATCCGAAAAAATATCTGTAGGGTTCTTTGGCGACCATTCCCCACCTTCAAGATGATGGCCCCATGGTTCGTGGGCGTTTCCATTCTTTCCGGGAGCACCAAAACCAGTTTGTGTCATGCCTAGAGGCGCCAACAAAAAGGTTTCCATAAGTTCTTCCCATGAAGTTTGCGTAATTAGTTCTAACATAACACCGGCAACTACATAGCTGTTGTTGCTATAGGAAAAGGTCCCTATTTGTCCCTGTGGCTGATTCAGTACAGCAAGAGCCCATTCTTGTCTGATTTCTGAAACATCTCTAGTGTCCGATGGGTCCACGGGATAATCTTCTGCCAGTATTCCACCAGTGTGTGAAAGCAGTTGTACCATGGTTACATCTTTGTAATCTTCTAAATAACCTTCAGAAGCTACGTCTCCAATGGTAGTGTTCCAAGATAAATAACCATGGTCCACTAAAATGCCCACCAAAGTAGCGGTCATGGATTTTGTAATGGAACCAAGGTGCCATTTACTGTTTTGAATTATTTCATTTTCTCCGTCTATCGATTGTATCCCAATTTCAACTTCTTCAACCACACCATTTGAATCGAGGGTTAGAGATGCCAAACCAGGGATAGAATAATCTTCCAGTATTTTTTTCATGTTTGGCTCTAACAAAGTATCTCCCGCTACGCCAACTTCCAGTGTTGGCTCTATAGGGTTATGGTCATCTTTATCACATCCGACGAGTGACATTCCAAAAAAACCAAGTAATATTAAAAATCCAGCTCTCATATCATTAATTTTAAAAGATTGCCACAAAGGAAGAACCGGTATTTGCCTTTTAAAAAATTTGTTGACCATTGCTAAACAAGTGTTGACCAACAACGATTTTTAATAGAATTGTCAATTTTTCGCAGTTGGTCAACAAATTCATTGAGTTGGTAAAACATCTTTGGACCTTTTAAAGGGAAGGTCTACCTTTTGGTTAGCTATTGATTTTTAGGCATTATGATTGTTTTCAAGAGGAACAGCATACCAAAGTTTTTAATGCATTTGTTGCCATGGAGCATTTTTGTGCTTTTAGCGAGCAGTGAAGCAGTTGGGCTAATCTGGGGGTTTTTTTCCCGTGCGGATGGGTCCATTTTTTTTCCAGTATTGTATGGAACCGCACTAGGAGCTGTTATTTTTTATCTGAACCTATATCATTTGATTCCAAAATTCTTTAGCCAAAACAAGAAACTCAAATATTGGGCATATGGCTTTTTGTTGGTTCTGCTTGTCTGTCTTTTGGAAACGGTCATTGATATTTCTGTGTTGACCTACAGACATGGCTCCCAAGAAAACGGAGCTGAGGGACAAGGAGATTTTTGGGTCTCTTTTGTATGGGTTTTTGCAAACACAACTGTGGCCAACGTAGCCTGTTGGATTTTTGCTTTTGCGTATAGATTTCCAAAGGATTGGATTGAGAATGAAAGACAAAAGAATCAGTTGGAAAAAGACAAACTGCGCTCTGAGCTTGGTTTTTTAAAAGCACAGATCAATCCGCACTTCTTGTTTAACGGCATCAACAGTATTTATCACCTTATAGGTGCCGATAATGATTTGGCCAAAGAGACTTTGTTGCAATTTTCGGGGTTGTTGCGGTATCAGCTCTATGAGTGCAATGTTAGTTTTATACCATTGACCAAGGAATTGGATTATTTAAAGAGCTATGTCAAGATTGAAGAAGTGAGAAAAGGAGAAGATGCCATGTTTGATATAAAGTTTCCTGATGAAGATGAAAAGTTGAAACCTCTCAAAATAGCACCGTTGCTGATATCACCTTTTTTGGAAAATTCATTTAAATACTTAAGCCATAATTCAGATAGCTCCAAGAACTATGTCAGAATGCAAATGATGATTGACGGTGAAAATAAATTTCGAATGGTTTTGGTGAATAGTTGTGATCCAAAAATCAAGAAGAAACCGGAAAGCAATGGCGGCATCGGGCTTGTGAATGTAAAGCGCAGACTTAATTTGATTTATCCAGACAAAAAGCATGAACTTGAGATAGTTTCAAGCGAGCATAAATTTGAGGTGGACCTAATGATTGATCTAAATGAAAATTAGTTGTTTAATAATAGACGACGAGGCATTGGCACGAAAAGGGTTGCAAGCCTATGTGCAGGAAATTGATTTTTTGGAACTCAAAGGCCTGTGCAAGAACGCCATCCAAGCCAACACTATTTTAAAAACTGAGTCTATTGACCTTGTTTTTTTGGATATTGAAATGCCTTTGATCTCAGGGATGGATTTTTTAAAGTCATTGCAAAACCCACCTAAAGTCATATTTACTACGGCCTATACCGAATATGCGGTTGAGAGCTTTGAATATGATGTAGTTGATTATTTGGTGAAACCCATTTCCATGGAGCGGTTTCTTCAAGCATGTAACAAAGCCTTTTCTGTGATTGTTGGCAATCAAGAAAATAAAGACAACACTGCTGAAAGGGAAATGGATGAAGAGTATCTATTCGTGAAAATTGATAAAGAATTGGTCAGAATCAAATACAGGGATATTTTGTTTATTGAAGGGATGCAGAATTATATCAAAATTCATACAGAGTCTAAAATGTATACCGCACATTTACCGCTTAAAAATGCATTTGAGATGATGCCCAAAACTAAGTTTTTTCAGGTGCACAAATCGTACATTGTTGCTTTGGACAAGGTTCAGATCATAAGCGGTAATATGCTTGTTATTTCCACACACAAAATACCCATTGGAAGAACCAAAAAGGATGAAGTTTTGAAATTGCTTACTAAAAATAAACTCTTAAGAAAATAGCTTTAAACTAGATTGTTCTCTACCAAATACTCCGCTATCTGCACCGCATTGGTTGCGGCACCCTTGCGAAGATTATCTGAAACCACCCACATGTTCAATGTATTGGGCTGGGTTTCATCCCTGCGAATACGCCCTACAAAAACATCGTCCTTGCCATTGGCATAAATGGGCATGGGATAGGTATTGGTATCAGGATTGTCCTGTACGGTAATACCTGGGGTTTCACTTAGCAGTTTTCTAACTTCCGATAAATCAAAATCATTATAGAACTCCACATTTACTGATTCTGAATGTCCCCCTGCGGTTGGAATCCGCACAGCGGTAGCGGTAACTGAAAAAGTACGGTCGTCCAATATTTTTTGTGGTTCACGGGCCAATTTCATTTCTTCCTTGGTATATCCATTTTCCAGGAACACATCGCAATGGGGTAGGGCATTTCGGTGAATAGGATACGGATAGGCCATTTCTCCCTGAACTCCAGCAGCTTCATTTTCCATTTGTTCCACTGCCTTTACTCCCGTACCGGAAACAGATTGATAGGTTGATACGATTACCCGTTTCATACCATATTTTTTGTGCAATGGATCCAAAGCCATCACCATTTGGATTGTTGAACAGTTGGGGTTGGCAATGATTTTATCCTCTGAGGTAAGCACATGGGCATTGATTTCGGGAACCACCAATTTTTTTGTAGGGTCCATACGCCAAGCGGAAGAATTATCGATTACCGTTGTGCCGACTTCGGCAAATTTTGGAGCCCACTCTAAAGAAGTTCCTCCTCCGGCAGAGAAAATGGCAATATCAGGTCTGGCAGCTACAGCATCAGCTAGTCCAATTACCGTATGTTCTTTATCCTTATAGGTCAATTTTTTCCCGATGGACCGTTCCGAGGCCACCAGTAACAATTCCGATATTGGAAAATCACGTTCTGCCAATACTTTTAACATAACCTCGCCTACCATTCCAGTGGCTCCTACTACTGCTACTTTCATTTCAATTTATTTGTGATGACAAAGGTACTTCAGACAATGATTTATACAAGCAGTTTTATGATGGATAATTAAAAAATAACAAGATGTTATAAATAAAACAACCGCCAATATGTTGCGAAGCATATTGACGGCTTTTGGATTATTGTGGTGTAGCGGTCTCCCTAAAAAATTGGGAAAACGTATTTTATTTCTTTAATGCATCCCTGATTTCGGCAAGCAGTTCCTCGGTAGTTGGTCCGGATGGAGCTGGCGGCGCTTCAGGCTTTTTCATTTTATTGACAGCTTTTACAATCAGGAACATTACAAAAGCAACAATAATGAAATCGATTACATTGGTAAGGAACTCGCCCCAAAGAACGGCAACTTCCCCTACAGTTTCACCTGCATCATTGACAGTGCCCTCCTTGATGATGTATTTCACCTCCTTGAAGTCGGCATTGAACAATAACCCGATGAGTGGAGAAACAATTCCCCCGGTGAAAGAACCTACCACTTTATTAAAAGCGGCACCCATAACGAAACCTACGGCGATATCCACCAGGTTTCCTTTCATTGCAAAGTCTTTAAACTCTTTTAAAAATCCCATTTTATAGTTTAGTAATTGGTTAATACCCCAACAATGTAATTAAAAAAGGGGGTTTTTCCATGAACAAGGGATAGAATCAGTAGGAAACAATCTCTCTTTTTACCCGCTGCGAAATAGCGGTAAGGATTTCATAGGATATGGTATTGGCTCCAGAAGCAAAGGTTTCTGCGGAATTTTCACTTCCAAAAACCAGCACCTCGTCACCTTCTTTGCACTCTATACCCGTAACATCTATCATGATCATATCCATACAGACATTACCGATAATGGGAGCCTTTTTTCCCTGTACGACCACAAAGGAATTTCCATTGCCGTATTGCCTGCCAATACCGTCGGCATGTCCCAGAGGGAGAGTTGCAGTTTGCCGATAACCTGCTGAGGTATAGGCTCTGTTATAGCCCACAGTTTCGTTGGGTTCTATTTTATGGATTTGAGAAATGATGGTCTTTAGAGTGGCCACTGGTTTCAATTGGGAATCTATTGCTTTGTCATTTCCATATCCATATAGTCCAATACCGCTTCTGACCATTTCAAATTGAGCTTCATCATAATTTAGTATACCGGAGGTATTCAAAATATGTCTCATTGGAGTATACCCGAATTTTTCCTCGAATTCTCCCGTAATTTTATCAAAAGCAGCAATCTGGTTTTGGGTGAACTCTTTCTCGTTGGCATCCTCTGAAGCGGCCAAATGTGAAAAAATAGAAACGATTTTGAGCTCGTGCCTTTCTTCCAGTTGTTTTGAGATGAAATCAATGTCATTTTCCCAAAACCCTAGTCTGTTAAGTCCGGTATTGAACTTAACATGCACTGGATATCCTTTTTGTTGCTTTTTTTGCGCAACTTCAAGAAATTGTTTAAGAATATTTGGGGAATATATACTGGGTTCCAGGCATCGGTCAATGAGCTCTTCAAAATTAACCGGTTGTGGGTGCAATACTAGAATGGGAGTCTCAATTCCGGCATCTCTGAGCAATACCCCTTCTTTTACATAGGCCACAGCAAAATAATCAACTTGTAGGGCTTCAAGTTTTTTGGCAATGGTGACCATATCGCTGCCGTAGGCAAATGCCTTGACCACGGCCATAAATTTGGTTTTTGGGTTTATCTTGGATTTGAGATACCTGTAGTTGTGTTCCAACGCATTCAGGTCTATTTGCAAGGTAGTCTCACCCACTTTATCCATCGGCCGTTTTCTTTTTTGTATCCACCTCTTCTACTTCAACGTCCAGTTGGCTTATTTTTTCCTTGAGCATGGCCTTATAAAAAGCAGCCCTACTAAGAGGTTCGTATTCCCCAGTCTCTCCCAAAAGCACCAATTTGTCATCGTTGGATTTTCTAAAGCTGTAATTGGCCAAGTTTCCGGTTCGTGTACAAACCGCATGTACCTTGGTAACATATTCTGCAGTAGCCATCAAGGCTGGCATAGGTCCAAATGGGTTTCCTTTAAAATCCATATCCAGTCCAGCTACCACCACTCGTACACCTCTATTGGCCAAATCGTTACAAACCGTTACGATTTCATCATCAAAGAACTGTGCCTCATCAATCCCTACCACATCACAATCATCTGCCAATAATCGGATATTGGCCGCGGCCGGAACGGGAGTAGACCTGATTTCGTTGGAATCGTGCGAGACCACCATATCCTCATGATAGCGAGTGTCCACAATTGGCTTGAAAATCTCCACCTTTTGCTTTGCAAACTGTGCGCGTTTGAGCCTTCTGATCAATTCTTCTGTCTTTCCAGAAAACATGGAACCGCAGATGACTTCTATCCATCCAAATTGTTCTTTATGGTTGACCGTGTTCTCGAGAAACATATTGTAACTTTAAACGAAAATGTATGATTTTTTCGTTTTATTAAGGGAAAGCACAAAACTACTAAAAAAATATACCTTGACTGGGGATTAAAATTTAACCTTTTGTTCGTAGGGGTATATGTAAAATGGTTTTATTTTTATAGTAAAGAAGCGAAGCGATGATAAGGAAATTAAGGGAGGAACTCATTAAATTGTCCACAGACATCATTACCTCCAGGGAGGATAAGGAATTGACAGAGCTTTATGACAAGGCCAAAGAAATTTATGAAAAATTGGCGGTCTTAAAGTTTATTGACGAAAAACTGAGCGATGTTGAGGTGGACGTATCCAAGAATGTGATTGCATCAAGATTTGAGAAGATGGCAAATGCGGTATTGAGTGGAAATATTGCGGTGCCAGAAAACAATCCGCATGAAGAGGACATTATGACCCCAGGCATGGACACCATCAAGGATATGGTTTCTGAAATGCCTTCAGAAATGGCCATTGAACATGTGTTTACAGAGTTTGTGGCCAAGCCTGATTATATGAAAAACGACAAGGAGAACATTTCTCCTTCCGAAGAAAAAATAAAATCGGAACAAGCCACGTCCAAATCCTTGAACGACACCTTGGTAAAGGAGCTTCAAATTGGATTGAACGATAAGCTTGCTTTTGTAAAACATTTGTTCAACAACAATATGGATGATTACATGCGTGTAATCTCCCAATTGAACACCATTGATACCGAAGAGAGATCAATAGCGTTCATCCACAACATGGTAAAACCAGAGTACAATAATTGGGAAGGCAAAGAGCAATACGAACAGCGCTTTACGACCTTGATTGAACGCAGGTTTGCTTAAGGAGCTCATTTTCGATTACTTTTTATATTTTTAGGAATACTCATTCCAAGAACACCAACATGAAAATTACTAAGATTGCCTTTTGGCTGTCCACTGCTTTATTGACGGCATTAATGTTCTTTTCCGTCTATAATTATTTTTTCAACTATGAAGCCATAAAAGGTTTTTTTGAAGCTATGGGCTATCCCATTTATCTTATTTATCCATTGGCCATAGCAAAACTGTTGGGCCTATTGGCCATTTGGGGCAATTTCTCAAAATGGTTAAAAGAGTGGGCCTATGCCGGATTCTTCTTTAATACCCTCCTAGCTTTTTTTGCCCATTACATGATTGGTGACGGTAGTCAAATGGGAGCCGCGATGGGACTTGTCTTTGTTTTGATCTCTTATTTCACGGGAAAGCAAGTAAGGCCGTAACTTTGGTCCATGGGAAAACTTTATTTGGTTCCAACTCCAATAGGTAATCTTGAGGACATGACCTTCCGAGCGGTCAATGTACTCAAAGAGGCAGATCTGGTTTTGGCGGAAGATACCCGCACTAGCGGAAAGCTATTGAAACATTACGACATTACCACCCCCTTGCAAAGCCATCATATGCACAATGAGCATAAACAATTGGATGGATTGATTGAAAAATTACAATCTGGATTGACCATTGCATTGGTTTCCGATGCAGGAACACCAGCAATTTCAGACCCCGGGTTTTTATTAACAAGGGCATGTGTGGAGCATGGAATTCAAGTTGAATGCCTCCCCGGGGCAACAGCTTTTGTACCTGCGCTGGTAAACAGTGGACTACCAAACGATCGTTTTGTTTTTGAAGGATTCCTGCCGATTAAAAAAGGAAGACAAACGCGCTTGCAACAATTGGCCGAAGAGACCCGCACCATGGTTTTTTATGAATCGCCCCATAAACTTGTCAAGACACTCACAAATTTTGTGGAACACTTTGGGGAGGATAGACCCGCTTCGGTATCCAGGGAACTTACCAAACTCTATGAAGAAACCGTAAGGGGAACTTTATCCGAAGTCTTGGACCACTTCAATCAAAAAGCTCCCAAAGGAGAGTTTGTAATTGTGGTGGCCGGAAAGAAATAAACTGTCAGCTTGCCAAAAAAATACGACCAATACCCTACAACCAAAACTTTGGGATGGTCAAAAAGTTCAAACCCGAGTTCAACAAGGTCTATTTCATTAATAAATATACCCTCTTCCATATCCTTTCTGGATCAGGGAGTATTCAGGTTGATTTTAAGAATTACACGGACTGGATGGACAAGGCCATTTATTTGGAAAAAGGGCAGTACATTAAATTTTTGTCCGATGATTTTGTGGTCCGGACCATTGAGTTTCCTTCTAAACATGTTTTTGACAATAGAGATGTTCGGGTACTGTTCAAACATCTGATCTCTCTAGGATATATCAATTTTAATGAGTGCACGGACTGTCAAAAATATCTTTCCGAAACAGTTTTTGAGACCAACACGAAAGAGATCATTGATGCTTCCTTGAAGCAATGGTTTTGGCAAAATCCGTTCAATGCCAGTAAAAATGAATACCAGGTTATTTTTGACATTAAAGAGGTCATTGACCAAGAATTCCCCAATCATCTGAACAACGAAGATTTGGCGGCCTTGTTCCGAAACAATGGATATCAGGCACATGCCCTGGTCAAAGATAAATTGGGAGTAACCCTGAGGACCATGCTCGACAGTAAGAGGTTGGTGGAGAGCAAAAAGGAAGTGGTGTTCAGCGACAAAAGCATTCAAGAAGTATCCTATGACATGGGATTTAAGGATCCTGCCTATTTCAATAGGGTCTTTAAAAAACGAACGGGTTACTCACCCACGCAGTTTCGGGAGAATTTTGACTATGAGCGAAAAGACCCTTTTGTTGAGGATATCATCCAGTTGGTCCGGGACCATCATGGACACGAACGATCATTAGCTTTTTATGCCGATAAAATGAACCTCTCCATAAAAGCATTGGAGAAAAAGACCAAGGACCGCATGAACGAATCCCTGGGAAGACTTATCCGAAATGAGATTCTGAATACATCAAAAAAACTCCTGGTTGAGGATATCCCAATCAAAGAAGTTTCCATCCAACTGGGTTTTGAAGAGCCCAATCACTTCTCCACATTCTTTAAACACCAAACGGGGATAAACCCTTCCCAATTCAGAAAAGAAAAAGTACAAGAGAACACTCCTTTTTTGTAGCAACCTTCTTCCAAAGTAGGGGGAGATTTGCCATGTAATTACAAACTAAATTTTATTTAATCAGTAAAAGCATAGCAAATGGATATTAGAACCCTAGCTACAGAAATGGACAGCATGGTTGCGCAAGGCGCAATTGTGGATGCTGTGGAGAAGTACTTTGCGGAAGACGTGAATACTTCGGACTATAACAACGTGACCACCACGGGAAAAGCCCAGATGGTGGAGAAAATGGAGGGCTTTTTAGGTGCAATTGCCAAAATAAACGGTATAGAGCTGCACAGGACCCTTGTTGACGGAAATGTCTCCGCTTCAGAATTCACATTTGATTTTTTGATGAAGGATGACAGTAAAGTGTATTGGCACGAAATCATTAAGAGAGTTTGGAATGATCAGGGCCAAGTAATTCATGAAGAATACTTTAACGCTTAAAACAAGAACATGAAACTTAGGTTTATTACCCCAACATTACATGGAGTTGCAGATTATTCTGCCGGTTTGGGCCTTGTGGTCGCTCCCTTTCTGTTGAATCTCGGAGAATCCTCAAGTATGGCAATTTGGTTTTCCTTTTTTACGGGTCTGGCTGTTTTTGCAGCCAGCTTGTTGACAGATTACAAACTGAGCGCGTACCGGTTGATCCCTTTTCAAGGGCATTTGGCCATAGACTTGGTGGTTGCTGTAACCTTTATGGTGGCCCCCTTTGTATTCGGATTTTCAGGAATAGATGCCATCTATTATTGGTTCAACGCCACCGTGGTCTTTTTGGTGGTTTCACTAAGTGCAAGTAAATAATAACTAGTAAAAACAAAAACAATGAAAACTTTAAAGAACATAGCAATTTTATTGGTAGCTGCGTTGGCTACAACAACAACATTTTCACAAGACAAAAAAGCAAATAACATTGACAACAGTAATATCGCCCTTCAGGGCTACAGCCCAGTTTCCTATTTGGATTTGGGGATTGCCCAAAAGGGGATCAAAGAGTTCAAATCGGAACACAACAAAGTGGTTTACTACTTCACCGATGCTGAGCAGAAAAAGAAGTTTGACAAAAACCCGAGCAAATATTTGCCACAATATGGCGGATACTGCGCCTTTGGAGTGTACGCAGGAGCCAAGTTTAGACCAGACCCCAACAAATTTATTGTAAAGGATGGAAAGTACTTTTTGTACCTATATAATATAGAGTTGGATGCACAGCAACTTTGGTTGGCAGAAAACAACCACAGTGGACTTATTAAAAAGGCCAACTCCAACTGGCAGAAGTTGAAAAGCACTTACAATTAAATTACTCCTGATTGATTGTGTGCTGAAATACCCTGGCAACTAGTTTGTTGGGGTATTTCTCATTATTTTACGTTATTAATTCAGCAAAATGGAAACCCTTTTCACCCAAATAAGAAACTGTACCATTTGTTCTCCGCATTTACCATTGGGACCAAGACCCATTGTGGCGGGAACAGCAAGCGCAAGAATTTTGATCATAGGGCATGCACCGGGAACCAAGGTGCACCAAACAGGGGTTCCGTGGGATGATCAAAGTGGAAAACAATTGCGAAAATGGATGGGTATAACCGATGAGGAGTTTTATGACGAGACCAAAATTGCACAAATGCCCATGGGGTTTTGTTACCCGGGAAAAGGGAAATCTGGAGACCTACCACCCAGACCGGAATGTGCTCCGCAGTGGCACAAACCTATTTTGGACAACCTATCCAACCTAAAACTAACCATCTTGATAGGCCAGTACTCCCAACGACACTATTTAGCAAGACAAATGGAAAAGAATTTGACCGAAACGGTCAGAAATCATAACAAATACCTTCCCCAATACTTTGTATTGCCCCATCCATCTCCTAGAAACCGATTCTGGCTGAGCAAAAACCCTTGGTTTGAAGAGGAGGTGCTTCCCCAATTAAAGCAATTGGTTTCGGAACATTTAAAAATTCAGTAAGAAACATTGGACCGAAGCCTGCTAAACGTTTCTGGCTTCATGTTGAGATAAGAGGCCAGGTATTTTTGTGGTATCGTTTTTAGCTCTTCGGGGCAGCGTTGCATAAAGGCAACATAGCGTTGTTCGGCAGAAAGCGTTAAGAGTTCCACTTCCCTGCTTAACCGTCCGAACAATATATTCTGAAAAAACTCATGCCCCCATTGATGAAACTCTGGACACCTTTTAAAAAGCTCCAAATAATCGGCATGTGATATGGCCAAAAGCTTTGAAGGTTTCAAGGCCTCTAAAAAAGTTTGTGCTGGCGCTTGGGCAATGAACGAATCGAATACCCCGGACGGACTTCCGGAATAGGAGAACCCCAACACCACCTTTTCACCCTTTTCATTGAGCAAATAAATGGCTTGCACCCCTTCCAGCACAAAATAGAAATAGCGCTCAGTACTTCCCGCTTCTGTGATGAGGTCATATTGTTTAAATGATTTAGGGTGCCAGAGGGATCTAAAAAAGGTCTCATCATCAGAGCCTAAGTTCACTTCTGGGAAGAACGCCTTTAGGCGAAGAAAAGTTTCATCATCCATATGGAAGATTATTTTCCTCAAAAATAAGATATAAAGTTCCTCGCTCTAATAGAGAGGTCTCCACTTTAGTGGAGGGGAGCGGTTGAGATTGATTTTTTTGGACAAAAACCAGTAACTTCACTTATCGGGTCCTAAAAACCATTGAAACAGTTTTTATATGCCCAGTTATCAATGAATATAAAAAAGATGTGAAATGACATTAAAAGGAAAACAACATCTTGATGCCTTACAACAAGAAACCTTAATGATCCTTCGATATTATTTTGCTCTTTTAAGATTATTCAGAAAAAAGGACTTTGATAAAATTAGCAGATCACATTTTGTTGACAGGATTATTTCCATGAAAGCTTTGGAAAATGATTTGGTCATTAGAATATCAAAGTTTGACGATAAAAATAAAAAGACACATTCTTTGCATAATCTAGTAAAAGAATTAAACTCTCATAAAGATATTTTTGAAATAAAATCAAAACTGATTGAATTCACAACGGGACTAAGGCCTCTAAAAACCCAAAGAAGACATAAACAATTGGCGCATTTGGAATCTGGAAAAGAGGACAATGATTATATGATTAGATATAATTTATTGCCACATGTGAAAAGAATTGTCAATTTATTGGATCTTATAACTGGTAAGACCGTAACGTACGTATGGAAAGATGGAAGTCACGAAAAATTTGATTTAAGAAACGAAATATTGGCCAAAACTCATATTGCATACTTGAATAATAATTAACTATTTCTAAAACGTATGTAGTCAACCAAGTTGCAAGAATTATTTATTGTCTTACCCCAAAACCTTATCAATCTGCACTAGGTGCCGTTCCAAATGGCATAGCAGAAACTCAAAAGCTTCGGGCAAATAAAAATTGACAATTGGTCCTATGGCCGATGTGATTTTGATTCCCCTTACATCCATGCCCCTGCTTTGCAGAATAGCATCCTTAAGATGGGCATGAAGTGAGAAAAAATTCTCAAAAACCACATTTACTTGTTCCTGATCTAGTGAGCTCACCTCCAAAACGGGCTCAAAGCGCTTCATGGTCTTAATTTTCCACTTTCTTTTGCCATTTTTTGGGCGTTGCATTTCAATGACCATTTTTTGCCAGGCCCGGGCTTTAAATTCTTTGGAATCTGAATCAATGGCATCCAGCTGTTCCAAAGCATGGTTGATTTTATCAAAATATAGCCGATATGCGATGTTTAAATGTTCCAGCACCTCAGCAACGCACCAAGACTTTTCATGAGGAGACATGGTCAATCTATCCAAAGGCAACTGCTGGAGTTTTTCAACCTTTCCCAAGATTCCGTTGAGCCGTTGAATCTGATTTTCCGATGTTAAGATCAAGCGTGCCATAACTGTTCGTTTTTTGTTACAGCAAAGTTCAGGTTTCGAAAGTCAACAGATGTTGATGTAAATCAAGAAATAATGATATCTGGTATTAGTCCCATTGGTGAAATTGACATCAAAAAAGTGTCATTCTGAACCTGCCTGTTGGCAGACAGGTTTATTTCAGAATCTTATTATGGTCATGAGAAACTGAAACAAGTCCGCCCGTGCCGTTCGGACGGGTTCAGTTTGACGAAAAAGAAAACATTCGTGAGCCTTGGTGACATTCGTGTCAAAAAGCGTTCTTCAGAATTCCAACAATCTAATATCTAGACCCATCATGCTTCCCTTTTTCCCATCCGGTCTTGCCCAAGTATTGTTCGGCACTTTCAACTGCACCATCCTCAATGGATGTTCCCATAGAATCGTTCCATCGGTTGAGGTACCCAAACAAAGAGATTACCCCTAACATTTCTACAATCTCGCCCTCGTTCCAATGTTGGTACAATCTTTCTTTGATTTCTGCATCAACGGCATTGGGAACCTGCGAAGCGGCAAGGGAAAAATCCAATGCGGCGCGTTCCGCTTCAGAAAATGCCGGATGGGTTTTGTATTCCCAAATATTGTCCAATTGTTCCTGCTCCGCACCGTAACGTTCGGCGGCTCGTATGGCATGGGCCTGACAATAGCGGCATCCGGTGGCATTACTGCTCACCCAGGCAATCATTCGTTTTAAAGCTGAAGTGACCCTGCCCTCATTGGCCATAACCGCCTTATTGATATTGACAAATGCCTTGGAAATGGCCGGTCTGTACTGCATAGTCAATACTGAATTCGGACAAAAACCTAAGGTTTCGTTGAAGAATTCGGATAGTTTTTTAGTTTCTGGATCATGATCTGGATGTAGTGGGTTTACTAATGCCATTATAGGTCTATTTTGTTGTATTTTTATCCTTCACAAGAAACGAAATTTATGGCAAATACAAATCACGTTACCACCAAATGGTTGGGAGGAATGGCATTTGAAAGTAACAATCCATCTAGACATAATTTAAAGATAGATGCCGGTCCAGAAAGTGGAGGCGAAGGCGATGGATTGAGACCCAAAGCCTTAATGCTTTCAGGTTTGGCGGGTTGTTCCGGATTGGATGTGGCAATGCTGATCAAAAAAATGAAATTGGATGTAGACCATTTTCAAATAGAGACCATTGCCAATCTTACAGATGAGCATCCCAAATATTATGATTCAGTGGTTATCGAATATCATTTTCATGGCTCTAATCTCAAAGAGGATAAGCTTCAGAGGGCGGTGGATCTATCCGTGGAAAAGTACTGTGGCGTTATGGAGATGTTTCGTAGGTTTGCCAAGTTGGACATCAAAGTTCTATACCACCATACCTAGGGTGGGCTTTTAGAAAACAACCTCCGGTCCTTTTTTGAAACAATGGTTTTTCCGATAAAACCACGATCAATAAATGATCAACACATAAAACTGAAAAACAATATGCAACATAAGAAAAATTGGGCTTATGGGTTGTTGGTTGTATCAATAATACTTGCCATTCTTGGAGTAACAACAGCTAACTTCATATTTAAATCGGGCACAGCAGGAATGGGAATCATCATTCTGGCAGCCCTCAATTTTGGAGCAAGTAGGCGGTCCAAAGATGTTTGGATGATCATTGGCGCATTTCTATTTTCCATTATTGGCGATTGGTTTTTGTCCAATATGAACGGAGACAGCCTCATGTTTGTAAAAGGAATAGCCCTTTTCTTTTTGGCCCACGTGGGCTATTTACTTTATGCGTTGATGAACGGCAAGATAAAATGGAAGTTTACCATCATCTTGCTTGCAGCTTACCTCGTATTTTTCTTTTGGGTGCTTTACCCTACTTTCACGGATATGGCACTCATGGTGGCATCCTTGATTTATCTGCTTATTTCTTGTTTTTCTTTGGGCGCGTCAATGGGGATGAAAGGAAATCCCTCTGCCAAATGGAGTTACGTATTTGGTATTATCCTTATTCTATTTTCGGACACGATTATAGCCTTCAAAGAATTTTTGGACTTCCACATGTTCGATTTTCTAATTACCCCTACCTACTATCTTGCCCATATTTGCATCACCTTTTCATTGATCAAAAAATTTGAAATTACCCCAACCACCAATTAAAACCTATGAACGTTAGCCCATGCGATGGACCATAAAACCAAAACCTACACCCGAAGCTATTGAAAAGCTTTCTGCCGAGCTCAAGGTAGACAAGCTGATCGCCCACCTGCTGCTACAGCGTGGCATCACCAATTATGATGAGGCAAAAACCTTCTTCAGACCAGAATTAGATCATTTGCACGACCCCTTCTTAATGAAGGATATGGAAAAAGCGGTGGAACGTATTGAGCAGGCCATGGAAGCTGGAGAGAATATATTGGTCTATGGTGATTATGATGTGGATGGGACTACATCGGTGGCCCTCATGTCCTCCTTTTTGCAGGAAGAATATCCTAATGTGGCCACGTATATTCCTGACAGATACTCGGAAGGTTATGGGGTTTCCTTAAAAGGAATAGATTATGCGGCGGACAATGATATTTCTCTAATTATTGCCTTGGATTGTGGGGTAAAGGCTATTGAACAAGTCAATTACGCCAAGGAAAAAGGAATTGATTTTATCATTTGCGATCATCACCGCCCAGGGGATGTGTTACCCAGCGCGGTTGCCATTTTAGACCCAAAACGGGAAGACTGTGGGTACCCATACAAAGAGCTTTGTGGATGCGGGGTAGGATTTAAACTGATTCAGGCATTGGCCCTTGGACAAGGTAGAAACTTAGAGAGCTTGATTCCCTATTTGGACTTGGTGGCCACAGCAATAGCCGCTGATATTGTTCCAATGACCGGCGAAAATAGGGTCTTGGCGTATTATGGGCTTCAGGTGATCAACAGAAGTCCAAGAATTGGAATCAAGGCAATCATTGCCCAACTTAAAAAGAAAACCCTGACCATTTCAGATGTGGTTTTTGTTATTGCCCCACGAATAAATGCCGCAGGTAGAATGAAGCACGGAGAGCATGCAGTTAACCTTTTAACAGAGACAGACTGGGGAACGGCCCAGAAGTTTGCCAAAGAAATTGAAGAATTTAACTCGGAACGAAGAAGTTTAGACCAGGAGATTACACAGGAGGCCCTGCTTCAAATTAAAGAAAATGAAGAAGAGGAAGATTTTACCTCTGTGGTCTACAATGAAAATTGGCACAAAGGAGTCATTGGCATTGTGGCGTCACGTTTGTCCGAGACCTATTATCGTCCTACATTGGTGTTCACCAAAAGCGGAGACAAATTAGCTGCTTCGGCACGATCGGTGAAAGGGTTCGACGTCTACAATGCCCTAAGTGCATGCTCTGAGCATTTGATACAATTTGGGGGACATAAATATGCGGCTGGACTAACCATGTTGGAAGAAAGGTACGAAGCCTTCAAAAAGCAATTTGAACAAGTTGTAGCGGACACTATTGACCCAAGTTTACTACAACCCGAAATTGAGGTTGACCTTAAGGTAGACTTGAATGTGATCAATCCAAAATTAATGCGGATTTTACGGCAGTTTGCCCCTTTTGGCCCAGGGAACATGACCCCAGTTTTTATGACCGAAAATGTTCAGGATACAGGTTATGCAAAGGCAGTTGGTGAAGCTAAAAGGCACTTGAAACTTTCTGCTTACCAAAATGGAACCCCGCCCATTGGTGCCATCGGATTCAACCTAGGAGATAAGTTGGATAAAGTCAAAAACAAAAAAAGCTTTGATTTGGTGTATTCCTTGGAAGAAAATGAATGGAATGGAACCGTAAGCCTTCAACTTAAAATGAGACATATTCGCTAAAACCTATGGATCCGTACGCTGCTCTTCGCTATAAGGAATTCAATATATTTTTGGTCGTGCGTTTTGCCATGGTCTTTGCCTGGTCCATGCAATTCATTGTTATTGAGTGGCAGGTATATTCCCTTACCAAAGATCCACTATCTCTGGGGATTATAGGATTGATGGAGGTCATTCCGGCAGTGGGCATGGCTCTTTTTGCAGGACACGTAGTGGATCAAAAGGAAAAGAGGAACCTCCTGATTAAATGTATCATTGGGTTTTCCATAATTAGTTTGGGGCTTTTTTTGGTAAGTGACCCCAGTCTGGAAGCTTCTATTCCGCAGAACCAGATTCTTTATGCCATTTATTTTCTGGTTTTCCTAGGAGGATTGGTACGGGCATTTATCGGGCCTACGGTTTTTTCACTGATTGCGTTGATTGTTCCCAAGAAAATTTATCCCAATGCTGCCACTTGGAGTAGTTCTACCTGGCAGTTGGCTTCTGTTTTGGGTCCGGCCATTGCCGGATTTTCCATTAGCTGGATAGGAGTACACTGGTCTATGTGCTTGATTTTTGCATTTTCATTGATTGCACTTCTCTTTTTGTTCAAAATTCCTCAAAAACCCATTTTAAATCCAAAAATTGGGGAACCAGTAATTCAAAGCTTAAAAGACGGACTACGATTTGTTTTTGGAAGCAAAGCTATTTTTGGAGCGTTGACTTTGGATATGGTAGCGGTGCTTTTTGGTGGCGCAGTGGCTCTTTTACCTATTTATGCCCAGGACATATTGCATGTGGGATCGGAAGGATTCGGAATTTTACGTGCAGCCCCCGCTGTTGGAGCCTCATTGACCATGTTGGGATCAACTCGATTTCCGTTACATAAAAATGCAGGTAAAAAACTGTTGTGGGCTGTATTCGGATTTGGAATTTGTATACTCGTATTTGGTATCTCCGAACTGTTTTGGCTCTCTGTGATTGCCCTGTTCCTTAGTGGAGCGGTAGATGGAGTTTCTATGATTATTCGCCAAACCATATTACAACTTAAGACTCCGGACAATATGAGAGGCAGGGTTGCCTCCGTTAACTCCATATTTGTTGGATCATCCAATGAACTGGGGGCTTTTGAAAGTGGATTGGCCGCCAAGCTTTTGGGTACGGTGCCTGCTGTGGTTTTTGGAGGGTGTATGACCCTGTTAACTGTTGGAACTACGGCCCTCGTATCTCCAACATTCAGGAAACTGGATTTATCAAAAGATGTCGAAGACCAACAGAAGGAATAACTACTAGGTGAACAGGTAGAATTGTTTTACAACATCTTTCAATCAATTCTCGGGATTTCTTTTTTATGAACGGCATCAGTTTTTTTGAAAAGCTGATGGTGAAGCCTCAAATACTGGCACACCCGTTTCATGACTTTAATCATAAAACGCCTCTAATAAGGGCCTTACCTTCGTTGGTACTTATTATTCTAAAGACTAATCTCAATGGACACGTTGACAAAAATCAAGAACAGGGTGTATTCCTTTGGTGACAAAAAAACCGATGGAAACAGCGAAATGAAGAACCTGCTGGGAGGCAAAGGAGCCAATCTAGCGGAGATGAGCAAACTGGGAATCCCTGTCCCTCCTGGATTTACAATTACTACGGAAGTATGTACAGAATATAACGATCTAGGCAGGGACGCTGTCATAGGTTTATTGCAAGAAGATGTTGCAAAATCAGTTGAGAACATTGAAAAAAGTATGGGGACTTCCTTTGGCGACAATGAAAACCCACTCTTGTTGTCCGTTAGATCCGGAGCACGTGTTTCCATGCCGGGAATGATGGATACCGTCCTTAATTTAGGATTGAACGACGATTCTGTTCTGGGTTTGGCTAAAAAAACCGATAATGAACGTTTCGCGTGGGATTCTTACCGCCGTTTTATTCAAATGTACGGGAGTGTTGTTCTTGGGATGAAACCCGAGACCAAAGAAGATGAAGACCCCTTTGAAGAAATTATAGATCACCTTAAAGAGAAAAGACACATACAGCACGACACCCAGTTTACCATCCAGGATCTTCAGGATTTGGTATATGACTTTAAGGATGCTGTCAAGAAAAGAACCGGACATGATTTCCCTACTGATCCTTGGGATCAATTATGGGGAGCAATAATAGCTGTTTTTAATAGCTGGAATGGAGACAGGGCAAAATATTACCGTAAAATTAATGGTATCCCTGCGGATTGGGGTACTGCAGTGAACGTTCAGGCAATGGTCTTTGGAAACATGGGAGACAGTTCTGCAACGGGAGTGTGCTTCACCAGAGATGCCGCCACTGGGGCCAATGAGTTCAATGGCGAATATTTGGTCAATGCCCAAGGAGAGGATGTGGTAGCAGGGGTACGTACGCCTCAACAAATTACTCATTTAGGCTCTATTCGATGGGCCCAATTGGCACAGATAGATGAAGAGGAAAGACTGAAAGATTATCCTTCACTGGAGGAAATCATGCCCGAACTCTATGCGGAACTGTTTGGCTATCAAGAATTGTTGGAAAAGCATTATCGAGATATGCAGGATATGGAGTTTACCATTCAAGATGGAAAACTTTGGATTCTTCAGACCAGAAATGGTAAACGTACAGGGGCTGCCATGGTCAAAATAGGCATGGATTTATTAAAAGAAGGCCTACTTGATGAGAAGGAAGCCCTGATGAAGATAGAACCCAATAAGCTGGACGAGTTACTGCATCCGGTCTTTGATCCAAAAGCATTGAAAAGAGCGCATGTAATTGCACAAGGACTACCTGCTTCGCCAGGAGCCGCTACAGGTCAGATTGTATTTTTTGCTGATGAGGCCAATAAGTTCAAAAATGCCATTTTGGTCCGTATGGAAACTTCACCGGAGGACTTGGAGGGAATGAACTTGGCCAAAGGGATTTTGACCGCTAGAGGAGGGATGACCTCCCACGCAGCAGTTGTTGCCAGGGGAATGGGTAAATGTTGTGTTTCTGGTGTTGGTGCTTTGAAAATCAGCTATAAGAAAAGAACATTGACAGTTGATGGTAAGGTATACCACGAAGGGGATTGGATTTCCCTAAATGGGTCTACAGGTAATGTTTTTGAAGGAAAAGTAGCCACTATACAACCAGAGTTGGCAGGTGAATTTGCCGAGATCATGGCACTTTCCGATAAATTCATGACCATGG
Organism: Flagellimonas nanhaiensis; assembly: GCF_003382275.1. Lineage (GTDB taxonomy): Bacteria > Bacteroidota > Bacteroidia > Flavobacteriales > Flavobacteriaceae > Flagellimonas > Flagellimonas nanhaiensis. Next base: position 586,106 of record NZ_QTJX01000002.1, on the reverse strand, counting down.
AGGTACGTGCCAATGCCGACACTCCCAAAGATGCAAAAGTTGCAAGGAGTTTTGGAGCGACTGGAATAGGTTTGGCAAGAACAGAGCATATGTTCTTTGAAATGGACCGAATCAAAGCTATGCGGGAGATGATTTTGGCAAGCACGGTCAAGGGAAGGAAAGCAGCATTGGAAGAGTTATTGCCTATGCAACGCAAAGATTTTGAGGAAATGTTCGAGGCCATGCAAGGTCTGCCCGTCACTGTACGTCTATTGGATCCTCCGCTTCATGAGTTTGTGCCGCACCAGTTGGCAACTCAGAAAGAGTTGGCTGAAGATCTTCATATTTCTTTGGAAGCTGTAAAATCGAAAGTGGCAGAGTTGGAAGAGTTTAACCCAATGTTGGGACACCGAGGATGCCGCTTGGGGAATACCTATCCAGAAATTACAGAGATGCAGGCCAGGGCGATTATAGAAGCGGCCTTGAACCTAAAAGCCAAAGGAATTGTTTCCAAACCTGAAATTATGGTACCTCTGGTAGGAACGGTAAGCGAATATGTTGAACAGGAAAAAATCATTAGAGAAACTGCCGAAACTGTTTTCAAAGAATACGAAGACACGCTAGAGTTTAAAATTGGGACCATGATTGAGGTGCCGAGGGCTGCATTGATGGCTGAGGAAATTGCGAAAAGGGCTGAATTTTTCTCCTTTGGAACAAATGACCTTACCCAAATGACCTTTGGTTACTCAAGAGATGATGCCAGTAAGTTTTTGCCTGTTTATTTGGAGAAAGGAATATTGCCCGCGGATCCATTTGAGGTTCTAGATCAAAATGGTGTAGGGCAGTTGGTGAAAATGGGAACCAATAGAGGAAGGGAAACCAATAGCAAACTTAAAGTGGGTATCTGTGGTGAGCATGGAGGTGAACCCACTTCAGTGGAATTCTGCTATAAAACAGGAATCAACTATGTTAGTTGCTCACCCTTTAGGGTGCCTATAGCCAGAGTTGCAGCAGCACAAGCTGCCATTAAATAGAAATACAGGTTTTTTCATATCCACGAAAGTGCTCCAGTCCGATCAGTGATTTTTCTTATTGGGCTGGGGCACATTATTTTGGGTAAGCAGTGAAAGCTCGTTTCCATCAAAAACTGCATAGGTAAAATACTGGATCCAATCCCCAAGATTGGTATATCTTGATTTTTCACCTAGCTCAATTTCCATGGGAAGATGGCGATGCCCGAACACAAAATGGTCAAAATGTTGTATTTCCAGTTTTCGTTTTGCATAAAGGATGAGCCACTCCTTGTCCTCGCCCAAAAATTTGGCATCCGCCTCTCCAGATATAATTTTATTGTTGACCGATAAGTGTTGAGCCAAACGAACGCCCCAATCAGGATGTAACCACTTAAAAAACCACTTGGCGACGGGATTGGTAAACACTTTTTTCATTCGTTTGAAGCCCTTATCGCCAGGGCCCAGACCATCTCCATGGCCTATGAAAAATGAAGTATCGTTGATTAAATATTGTTGCGGTTTGTGATAAACAGGAATACCTAGCTCCTCTTCAAAATAACCATTCATCCAAAGATCATGGTTACCCACAAAGTAGGTTATCTGAATCCCCATATCTGAAAGTTCGGCCAGTTTTCCCAGGGTTCTGGTGAACCCCTTGGGCACTACGGTCTTGTATTCAAACCAAAAATCGAATAGATCCCCCATCAAAAAAATGGCATGGGCGTCATGTTTGATGGAATCCAGCCAGGCTACAAATCTTTTTTCTCTCGGCAGACTGTCCTTGCGGGTGGGTGCTCCGAGATGATTGTCACTTGCAAAGTAGACTTTCTTTCCTGCTGGAAGGGTAATGGATTTCATTTACTTGTAAAGATAAGAATAACCTGCTTTGGGATTTGGACACTTTAATTGTCGGCCGCAAACCACTCTGCATAGGAACTTTCGGTTTCTTGCAATTTAAGGGAGTGCAATTGAATGTTTTTGGGAAGCCTTGATTTTATTTTTTTGGCAAAGTCAATCACCATATTCTCACTGGTTGGCTGATAATCCGCCAAAATAACATTGTGTCCTCTTGCTTCAAGTTCGTTCGCAAGTTCAACATGGGGGGTGTTCTTGTTGAAAATGGTAGCATGATCAAATCTATCCACTATTTCCTCCTTCACAATTTTCTTTAGGTCACCAAAGTCTATGACCATACCCAGTTTTACATGATTTACATCCGTAATGGGGGAGCCAATAACTGTTACCGACAGTTTATAGCTGTGGCCATGGACATTCCTACATTTACCATCGTAGCCGTAAAGTGCGTGACCTGTTTCAAAAGTAAATTGCTTGGTTATCCTAATATTTCCCATAACAATGTTATTAGGGGGCAAAGATAGTCAACTAAAGGAGGTATTTAGAAAGGTTTGGGGTTTATCTTAACGTGTATAACAGATATGAACCACCAATGACCAACAAAGGTGAAGCTATCATCATCAATATTACACTAGCTCTGTAAAGCCCCCAAAAGGCTACAATTTTTACATTACCAAAATCCTTTCTATCATAGACTATTTTTACCTTATCACCTACTTGATATGAGGGAGGGCTGGAGGCAATTGGGCTAATATACTCCCTAAGGGCATTGGTACGGTCCTTGAACTCAAAAATAGGGGTATAAGTAGTTCCGTCGCTATCATAGTTGGTCTGGAGCTCAGTAACTACCGCTGTGGTCCGAATCCCGTCCATGAGTAGATTTTGGGTCTTGTTATATTGCTGGACCGCGAAGTAGGACAGGAGCAGTCCCAATGCAAAAAAACCGCCATATAAAAGTAACCACATAGTATATCTTTTAGCGGCCATTGAGGCTATCTTTTAAATCGTTTTCTATTACGATATCTTGTAATAACATATACCGCAATGACCAAAACGGCCAACATGGGAAGAATAATGTCACTGTTCAAGAATGAAAGAATATCCATAGATCAATTTTTTTTGAATTTTTCCAATGCTTTTTTAGTATTGGGTGAAAGCGCCAATCTTCCAGAGGCCTCCGCGCGTTCTAATAACAAATGCTCCCAATGGTCCGTGCCTTCCCAAAGGACGCGTTTCATTTCTGCTAATGCTTCTGGGTTGTATGTGGCCAGTCTTTGAATATGAAAATCCAATTCCTTGTCCATTTCTGCTATAGAGTCAAATACCTTGGAGAACAATCCTTTTTCTTTGGCCCAGTATGCATTTTTCCATTCGGTGGGATTAAGGGAGAGCTCTGCAAGACCGGATTTTCCAATTTTTCGTTCTACCGCAGGGGCAATGACCAGGGGTGCAATTCCTATTGAGATTTCGGAAAGTTTAATGGAAGCAGCTTCTGTTGCGTAGACATAATCACAGGATGCTGCCAATCCTACTCCACCCCCAACAGCTTTTCCTTGGACTCTTCCCACAATAGGTTTGGTACAAACACGCATAGCATTTATAACATTGGCAAATCCACTGAAGAAAGCTTTACCCTGTTCAAGGTCTTGGATGGCCACCAACTCATCAAAAGAAGCTCCTGCACAAAAGGCCCGGTCTCCTTCAGATTTCAACACGATTACAGAAACCTCTTTGTTTTCAGATAGTGTGTGAAACTCTTTGGCCAAGCGTTCCAACAATTCCGAAACAAAGGAATTACTTGCGGGATGACCAAATTCCACGAAGGCTATTCCATTTTCAATTTTGGTATAAAGACTTCCGTTGATTCTATCAGTGGCCATAATACTTAAGTATAAATTCAAGGGTTTTCAATGCATACGAATTTAAACGTTTTGTGCTAAGGGCCCGAACTTTCTTCTAAATTTCCAGACCAGGGCCAACCCCCTTATCAGCATCCAGACCACAAAGGCAATCCAGATGGCGTAGAATCCCCATCCCATATACTTTCCTAGATATAGGGCCGGAATAAAACCTAAAAAGGTTGCTGTGAGCAATACGTTTCTTAGATACTTCATTTCTCCGAGTCCTTTAAAAAGTCCATCAAACACAAAAGCTAAAGTATTCATGGGCAAACCTAAAATAGCAATATAGAAGATGCTGTAAAATGTTTCTAGAACAATGGTTTCATTTGAAAAAAGACGGCCAATTGGTCTGTAAAAGACAAAGCCTACAATCATGAGTATTAAGCTAACTATCAACCCGTAGGATATGATTTTCTTGGCGAGCTTCCACAACCCTTTATAATCATGGGCACCCAATAGCTTGCCCCCCATACTGTTTCCTGCTGCGCCATAACCGTCTATGAAAAAGGCAGCAAACAACCAGAGGTTGATGGCTATGGTGTGGGCTCCAATAAAGCGATCGCCCAGAGCGGTGGCCTCCCGGACGGCTAATATCAGAGCTGCATTTAGGGCCAGGGCACGAACAAAAAGATTTAGGCTCATGAATACCAATCGCTTCAACTCTTTGTTAAGTGGGAACACCAATTTTAAACTTATGTCGGTTTTTTTAATCAATAGGAAAAACACCAAAATGGCCATTACTGCCTGAGAGATCAAGCTTGCCCACGCTGCGCCTTCCAAATACATGGCTGGAAGAAGACCATCGATGCCATAAACTAGTATAAAGTCCAAAATTATGTTCAGAACAGCCCCGATCAAGGCAATGACCATGGGATAAAATGTATTTTGAAGACCACGGAAAATACCAAAGACCGCAAAGGTGAACAAGGTCAATGGAAAGCCCCAAACCCTAATAGAATAATAGGATATACAGTATTTTAGAATCTTACCTGAAGCCTCGAACAGGCTAAAAATCTCATCAATGATAAAAATGGTAGATAGTAGCACAAAGATGCTGAGTAGGATATTAAAGAAAATGGCCTGGGCCGGAAGGTTTTTCACCTCCTCTATTTTTCCTGCCCCCAAATACTGCGAGATAATTGCCGAAATGGAGCTTCTGGTCTGTCCCAATACCCAAATTAGCATGGAAAGAAAAGAGCCTACAATTCCTGCAGCGGCAAGAGACTCCAAACCATCAACAGGAATGTTTCCAACAATGGCCGTGTCTGTAATGGAGAGAATGGGCTCCGCAATTCCTGAAATAGTGGCAGGAATGGCCAGTTGGTTTATGGACTTAAAATTGATTTCGGTTCGCAAAACCAACGCAAGTTACAGCACTAATTCGTAACAATGAAAGGGATGCTCACTTTGTTTTGGAAAGTAAATATCCCCAAGTTTTTGATAGCCGCGTTGTTCATAGAACCGTTGGTTTCGTTTGTTTTGTGAAAAGGTGTCCAAGCGCACGGAAACAAAACCATGATTTTTGGAATAATTTTCTGCAAAATGCATCAGTTCTTGAGCAATTCCTTTTCCTTGATTATCAGGATGAACACAAAGTCGATGAATATAGGTACTGTTTCCATTCGGTGTCAACCAAGTCACCGGAACATATTCCTGATCCATATATGTTGAAATCGTAATAGCACCAATGATTTCTCCATTGTCCTCTTTTACATACAATTCGTTTCGCTCTGCATCTTTAATAAATGGTTCTTCTGTGGGATAATGCTCGTTCCATTGATAAATTCCGTTCTGTTGCATTTTAAAAGCGCAGGCTTGGGTAATCGTTAGGATATCCTTTATTTCGGATAACTTTGCAAGTCTGATCATGGATTCGTTTCAATTAAATTGTAAATTTAAGCGATAATCTTAACCGCCATAGAATGAATAATATACTTGTACCCATAGGAACCTCTCCAAATGCATGCGACACATTGCAGTATGCCATTGACTTTGCAGCCAATTTTGGAGCAAAGGTTTTTTTAATGGACGTTTTCTCCGTCTCTTCTGGAGCGGGAAGCTTGGCCAATGTTGAGCAGAAAGTAGCTGAAAGCAGCAAGGAACATTTAAAGGGGGTTATAGATCAAGTTGAGACCAAGGGTGTTGAAATAAAGATTGCCACATACAACGGTGACATCATAGATGGGCTTAAGGACATAAACAAGGAATTGGGGATAGACCTGATTATTATTGCTCCCCGAAGCAATGACATAAAGGAAGAACTGTATTTGGGTCATACCTCGGGAAGAATTGTTAAGAGGACCAACATTCCCACATTGATTGTTCCAAAAGGAACCGAATTTAAACCAATTAAAAAGGTCTTGACCGCTTTTGGGTCTGGAATTCTAAAGAGATCCAGGGTATTGAATCCGTTAGAGGCGATCAAGGATAAGTTTCGGTCCGAAATCAATTTGCTTCTGGTAAAAAGACCTGGGTATGCTGAGGATGACCTTCAAGTGAACACCGCACTTATGGATATTAGCACCCAATTGACAATGACCGAAAATGTTACCACCTATCACGGGGTCTTGGAACATTATCAGAACAAAAAGCCGGACTTGCTATGTGTGTTCCGAAGGAAAAGGGGCTTCTTCAAAAAACTCTGGGAGAAAAACATTATTCCGAAGTCTGAGTTTTATGTGCCCATACCGGTTTTGGTGCTGAGCGTTAAAAAAGATTAAGGACAGCCGACAAATTTTGAAACTTTACCAAAAAGTATTTCCTTTGCGCTCTCTGGGGGATTAGCTCAGTTGGCTAGAGCGCTTGCCTGGCAGGCAAGAGGCCACCGGTTCGAATCCGGTATTCTCCACACAATAAAATAGGCCTTCACTTAAGTGAAGGCTTTTTTAATGCTCAAAAGTATTGGTACTTGGGTCAGATAATAGTTGACATCAAGCGGGCCATTTTTTCCAATTTCTGCTTTATTACCGGCTGACTTACGGAGGAAAATCCCATTACCAGTCCATTTCCTTTTTTACCCTTGATAAAATACTTGCTATAAGGGAACGAGACGATTTCATTTTCCCCTAGGAAATTGGATACTTCTACATCATCAACATGGTCTGGAAGTTTTGCAATTAAATGAAGTCCGCTATGCAATGAGTGCAGCTGAACTTTGTCCCCAAAAAGCTCCTTAAAATAGCGTACAAAAAAAGCTCTTCGTTCATTTGACTCCCTGACCACCTTTCTTAAATGTTGACTTAAATAGTCCTTTTCGATGAAATCGGACATTACTTTTTGAATTACCGGGGAAACAAACCGTAATGATTGTTCGTACATGGCCTTGATAGGATCTACATAGTGGTGGGGCACTATTAAATAGCCCAATCGGATGGATGGGTGCAGGAGTTTATTAAAAGTGCCTAAATAAATTACACTGTTGCCCTTATCCAACCCAAAAATGGAAGATATGGGTTTGTTCCAATTGCTAAACTCATGGTCATAATCATCTTCTATGATCAGTGCATTCTTTTCACGCGCCCATTCCAAGATTTCTAATCGTCTGTTAAGGCTCATCTGAACACCGGTCGGGTATTGGTTAGAGGGTGTAGTGTAAATCAATTTGGGCCGTTTGAGCTTAGAACTCTTGATGCTTTTTACTGATAGCCCTTCGGCATCTATTTCGGCAGGGACAATTTTGGCCCTTAGGCTTTTAAAGAGCGCTATGGCATTGGCATATGTTGGGTTCTCTACGATTACCTGATCATTTTCATCTAAGAGTAAATCCCCAAGGATTGCAAGCGAGTGCAGTGACCCGGTTACAATAACCACCTGTTTATAATCACATTGAATGTTTCTATAGATTTTTAGGTAAGTAACAATGTTCTTTCGCAAACTATCCAACCCAAGAGTATCTCTATAAGACAGGTCCGAAAAAGTAACATCTTTCCAATAATTGTTGGTCAAGCCTTGCCATTGTCTTACGGGAAAGATATCCAGAGGGGGCAATCCTGGCCTAAATGCAATTCCTTTGTGTCCTCCCCTGTTCATAGCATTTACGTATTTTCCGAACTGGTGGGCCCTTTCCGAGATATCGGGGAGTGTACTTGTACTTAATTCAGTATTTGACCCAATACGATATTTGAACTTCTTAGTATTGGTTTTGGACACGAAATATCCAGCTCCTTGTCTGGAACTTATATATTTTTCATCACAAAGGATTTCATACGCTTTGATTACGGTACTCCGAGATAAATTCAAATCCTTGGCAAGGATTCGAGTTGGGGGCAACTTGTATCCCTTCACAAGTTTTTTCTCAATAATTGCCTTTGCAATTGAATTGGATAGCTTAACGTAAATGCTATGCCCGTCTTTTTGGTAATTAAAACCATTGGAAAAAAGAAGGCTGTTCAGTTTATTCTTCAAAATTGTTATGTCTCAAATGAAAAAATTGGTATGCCTAAATTAGGGTACTGTATTATAATTTGCAAGGTACTGAGCTAGAACGTTGGCTTTATAATTAAACACAAAAACCAGTAACCAAATTAAATTCGAAATCGTAGATGATCAATGTTATTCAAATAGGCTTAGGACCCTTGGGTCAGCAAATAGGCAAATATATAGCAGATAAAAACCAGGTCCAGACAATTGCTGCAGTGGACATTAGCGAAGATTTAAAGGGGCAGGATTTTGGACAGCTCTCTGTTGGAGAAACATCCGGGGTCCTCATTGAAAATTCTATTGAAGATGCTCTGGAGAATCTTCAAAAAAAACCGGACGTTGCCATATTGACCACGGTGTCCAGTGTAAAAAAATTAGAATCACAAATTGAAAACATAGTAAAACACGGCATACCAATTGTGTCAACTTGCGAAGAATTATCCTTTCCGTGGACAGAACATCCAGAGTTAAGTGATAGGATTGACGCTATTTGCAAGAAAAACAATGTTGCATGTCTTGGAACAGGTGTAAATCCGGGGTTTTTAATGGACTATCTTCCATCTGTTTTGAGTTCTGTATGCAAGGACATTGATTCGGTCGTTGTGGAGCGTTTTCAAGATGCTACACCAAGAAGGATTCCTTTCCAGAAAAAAATCGGTGCCGGACTAAGTTTAGAGGCTTTTAAGGCGAAAGAGCAAACAGGCACGTTAAGGCATGTTGGATTAAAAGAATCTGTTTATTTTTTGGCCCAGTGTATCGGTTTGAAACTAGACAATGTAACCGAAGACCTCAATCCCGTTCTGGCCGAAGAAGACATTAGTGTTTCGTCAATGGATATAAAGAAAGGTGATGCCCGGGGGGTAGAACAGATATCCCATGGGTATGTAGACGGAACTTGTAAAATTAAAATGCACTTTAAGGCTGCAATTGGAGAACCAAGATCTTTTGATAGGGTTACCATAAAAGGAGTACCTTCATTTGTTTCGGAAATTGATAGAGGTATAAACGGCGACATTGCAACTTGTGCCATAACCGTTAATAGCCTGAAAAGCATATTAAAAGCCACTCCAGGATTACATACTATGTCAACCGTATCAGTACCGGGATACCTAAATTGAAATAAAGGATGCACGATTATCCACAAAAAGTCTATCTAAACGGAGAGATCCTGAATCATGAGGATGCAAAAATCTCTGTATTTGATAGGGGATTTTTGTTTGGAGATGGGGTGTACGAGGTTATGCTTCAGATAAATGGCAGTTTTTTTTATGGGGATGAGCATCTTGCCCGATTGTCAAAAAGCCTTCTTGCAATTCATTTAGAATTTGATTTGGCATCCTTGCCCGATAAAATTGAGACTTTGCTCAAAGCTTCCGACTTACATGAAAAAGATAGTTTGGTCTATATTCAGATTACTCGGGGCGTTGCTCCGAGAAAACATGCTTTTCCGGAGAAAGCCATGCCTACCTTAATGATGTATGCAAAGCCGTTTGAAATTCCGGATATCAATCAAAAACAGGCCAGTGTTAGAATAATGGATGATTTTCGTTGGCACCGATGCGATATAAAATCTGTGTCTTTGTTGGCTAACGTTATGGCAAATACCGAAATCACCAAAGAAGGAGACTATGAGGTAATCTTTTCACGAGAGGGAGCCATTACAGAAGGATCCCATAGCAACATCTTTTTTGTGAAAAATAATGTGGTCTATACACATCCTGCCAATGAGCATATACTTGATGGGATTACACGCCAAATTGCCATTGAACTTTGTAAAGATATTGGCGTAGAGGTTAGGGAAGAGGCCATTTCAAAAAAGGAAATAGCAAACATGGATGAAGCATTTTTGACCGGTACAACCACTCAAATAGCATCAGTAAAGCAAATAGACGACCATTTGTATTACACCAATGATGATGTTGGCCAAATAACCAAAAGACTTCAAGAGGCATTATCCCAGCTGAAGTAAAATCAGAAAAGAATTACATTAACATCCTAAAAACCTGAATGATGAAAGTAAAACACGTGTTTGTAAACAGTTTTATTGTTACTTTTTCACTAACAATTGCCGAAGCAGGATTGGCAAAATAATACCATAAGTATGAGTTGTAAGAATCTGTTTTATTCATTTCTGATAGTGCTTCTGGCATGGAGCTGTGCCTCGCCAGAGCAGTATGATACCATTATTAAAAATGGCAACGTCTATGATGGTTCGGGAGGTGATCCGATGATAATCGATATCGGCATAAAAGGCGATGTCATAGAAAAAATTGGCGACCTTTCTAAAGCTGAGGCAACACAAATCATTGATGCCAGTGGCTTAGCAGTGACCCCTGGTTTTATTGATGTGCATGCTCATTTGGACCCAATTCTTGAACTTTCCAATTGTGAAAGCCATGTCAGACAAGGGGTTACTACTTCGTTAGGAGGGCCCGATGGTACCAGCCCTTGGCCTTTTGGCAAGTATTTGGATACATTGGATCAAATCGGAGTTGGAATGAACGTTGCATATCTTATTGGACATAATACCGTGAGGAGAAATGTGATGAAACTGGAGAACCGGGCGCCCACTGAAGAAGAATTGTCTGAGATGGAAGCTCAAATTCAACAGGCTATGCAAGATGGAGCTTATGGAATCTCTACCGGTTTGAAGTACTTGCCAGGTGCTTTTTCAAAAGTTGATGAGGTGATAGCACTGTCAAAAATAGCATCTGCTGAAGGAGGAATCTATACATCACATTTAAGGGAAGAAGGTCTTGGCTTGTTCGATGCTGTCCAGGAGGCCATTGTTATCTCCAAAGAAGCAGATATTCCCGTAGTGTTGACGCACCATAAAGTCATTGGCAAACCTATGTGGGGAAAGAGTACAAGAACATTGGCCATGGTAGATTCTGCCAGGACAGCGGGACTTGACATCAAAATAGACCAATATCCTTACAATGCAAGCTACACTGGTATTTCTGTGCTTATTCCCAGTTGGGCAAGAGCAGGTGGAAACAAAGCCTTTAAGGAAAGGGTTAGGAACCCACAACTTAGGGATAGTATAAAGTCAGGGATTGTCTTTAATATTCTAAATGATCGAGGTGGAAGTGACCTAAACAGGGTACAGTTTGCCAAAGTAAAATGGATGCCCGAACTGGAGGGCAAAACGTTAAAGTACTGGTGCGAACAAAAAGGGTTGGAACCTACAGTAGAAAACGGTGCCGACCTGGTAATTGAAGCTCAGGTAAATGGAGGGGCATCCTGCGTTTTTCATGCCATGGATGAAGGAGATGTGGAAAGGATCATGAAACACCCCCAAACAATGATTGCCTCAGATGGACGACTTGTCCAGCCTGGCATGGGTCACCCTCATCCAAGATGGTACGGAACTTTTCCAAGGGTTTTGGGGCATTATGTTAGGGAGAAGGGAACCCTTGCCTTGTCTGAAGCAATATATAAGATGACGAAGCTTCCGGCTGTTACACTTGGTTTGAGTGATAGAGGGCTCATCAAAGAAAAAATGAAGGCCGATATTGTAATATTCAATCCTGAAACCATAATCGATAAGGCAACCTTTGAAAAACCGCATCAATACCCGGAGGGGATATTTTATGTATTGATCAATGGCCAATTGTCAATTGATAACGGGACTTTTCAGAATATAAAAGCAGGTAAAGTTTTGAGAAAGAACGAAAATTAAACCTTAAAAGCCCACATGATGATAAAATCAAAAATTTCGTTTATATCCCTTTGCAGTATTCTTTTTGTCCTAGGGGTGGTATACACCTCTTCGGCCCAGCAGGGAACGTACAATTTCCCAGGAGAACATTGGGATTACGTAGAGAATGTAGAGGATTTGGGGTATTCAATAAAAGATCTGGAAAAAGCAAAAACCTATTCAGAAAGTATTAATACCGAAGCGGTCATTATTGTGGTAAAGGGAAAAATACTATACGAATGGGGGAGTGTAGAAACTAAATACAATACACACTCCATAAGAAAGAGTTTTCTAAGTGCACTTTATGGCAACTATGTAAAACAGGGCATTATTGACTTGGACCTTTCTATGGAACAGCTGGGCATCGATGACAAACCCCCTTTATCGGAAGAAGAAAAAAAAGCAACTATTCGTGATTGCCTGAAAGCCAGATCAGGTATATACCATCCAGCTTTGTATGAATCGGCAGGAATGAAAGCCCTTAAACCCGAACGATTTACCGAAAAGGCCGGCATACATTGGTATTATAACAATTGGGATTTCAATGTTTCAGGTACCATTTTCACAAAGCTTACGGGTAAGGATATTTTTGAATCCATAAAAGCAGAGATTGCCGACCCTATTCAGATGGAAGACTACTCGCCAGAAGACGGCCACTATGTTTCCGGGGCAGAATCCATTCACCGCGCTTACCCTTTTAGGGTAACTGCTCGGGATTTGGCCCGTTTTGGCCTGTTGATGCTTAACAAAGGAAAGTGGAAAGAGAAACAATTAATTCCAAAAGATTGGGTAGAAGAAAGTACATCTTACCATTCAGATGCGACCTTATACGCATCGGATGGTTATGGTTATATGTGGTGGGTGGCCAAGGATTATAACAAATACCCGCACTTGCCTGGAGTAGAATTAAAAGAGGGAACATACTCGGCTCGAGGATCGGGCGGGCACTATGTGCTGGTGATTCCCGAATACGACATGGTTATTGTGCATAGGGTAAATACGGACAAGGAAAACAATCGTGTGGAAAACGGAGAATTTGGCAAATTGGTTAAACTTATCTTGGAATCATCCAGCAATTGATTGAATCTTTTTAATATGGGAAAGCTTGCATTTGTGTTGTTCCGATTAATATCACCGCTAAGACTTAGAAGCCAAATATTGATTCTACTATTGGGTGCATGCTTTCAGTTTGGGCATGCACAGTTATCAACTTCTCAATACCAGAAAATCGACAGTGTTTTTGTCTCTTGGAATACCCCAAATCACCCTGGAGGAGCCATTGGGGTCATGAAAGATGGTGAGGTAGTTTTTTCCAAAGCGTACGGGTTGGCAAGCCTGGAGTATTTGATGCCCAATACTACCCAAATGCGGTTTAATGTAGCTTCGGTATCCAAACAATTGACCGCCATGGGGATTATTCGGCTTCATCTTTCGGGAAAGCTTTCAATTGATGACAGCCTTAGAAAATATGTGCCTGAACTTTCCAAATTTGCCGATGAGGTAACAATTAGGCATATGCTGCATCATACGAGTGGCTTGAGAAGCCTTCATGCGTTGTTTGCACTGGCAGGATGGAGACAGGATGATTCCCGTACCAATGAGGACCTCTATAGGATAATGAAAGACCAGCGAGACCTGAACTTTGTACCAGGAGACGAATATCTCTATTGCAATACAAGTTATATGTATATGGCCAAGATTATTGAAGAAGTAACTGGTGAAGAATTTTCAGCATGGATGAAAACTTCTGTTTTTGAACCGCTAGGGATGACTAACACCTATGTGGAAGGAAGTTATGATAATGTAGTTCCCAATAATGCCACTTCTTACCATAAGGAAAAGGATGGTTTTAAAAGGGCCATAGAGTTTTGGGGATATGTGGGTTCAGGTAATGTGCATTCTTCAACCGAAGATTTATTGAAATGGTTGGAGAATTTTTCCAGTCCGACACCAAGCTGGGAAAAGGCCTTTGAAATGCTACAGACTCTTGACCCACTGAATGATGGGTCATATAGCAACTACGCTTTTGGTGTTCAAGTTGATTCGCTAAAGGGAATAAAACGTATTAAGCACGGAGGCTCCATCGGAGGATATCGGTCTTTTGTATGCGCGTTTCCCTCAGAGAAATTGAATATTGCCATCATAACCAATTTTTCAACCTCTTCACCATCCGAAAAAGCAGACAAAATTGCCAAGCTGTTGCTTGAAGGCGCCGCTCGGAATCAAACTGAAGCTGGAAGCGCAAAGAAGAGGCCCAGGAAACTTTCAAACAAAGTGTTGAATGGTTATGTAGGTGATTATTGGGATGACAAAAACAATATCCACCGTAAAATTTATTTAGAGAAGGATACGCTCCGATATGTTCGTAGTGAAAACAACAAAAGTGTACTCATTCCTTTAAGTAAAGATGAATTTCTACTCGATGAATCCAGTAGGGTCAGGTTTAAAAAGGCTGAGAACGGAGGAAAGATTATGGTATTGAATACCGATTCCCATTTGACCACTAGTTTTGAAGCTTTCGAACCGGAGGTTTATTCTGATGAACTTTTACTTTCCTACGCGGGAGAATATTACAGTCCTGAGATAAGAACAAGCTACTACATTTCAACAGAGGGCAACAAGATAACCGGAAACCATTTGCGTCATGGGGATTTTGAAATGGATATGATCAAGAAGGATGTGCTAAGAGGAAAAAGCACATTTAATATTGTGAAAATCCAAAGAAATGAGAAAGGGGTTATTACAGGAGCATTGGTATCTAACGGTAGGGTAAAAAACCTTTGGTTTGAAAAACGTAATTAAGCAATAAGAAGTTCCCATTGCGAATATTTTGAATTTGATATTCTTCAAGGCAAAAACCATCCAATTTTGGATGGTTTTTTGTTTGGCACTATTAATTTTGACGACAAATAGTCACTAAAACGAGAAAACATTATGGAATTAGCGGGGAAAGTTGCGTACATCACAGGAGGAACAAAGGGAATAGGTTTTGGAATAGCGGAAAGTTTGCTTCAGCAAGGAATGAAGGTGGCCATAAGCGGAAGAAGCAAAGAGGGTGTTGAAAAGGCAGTTCAGGTGTTGAACAACAAGGAGAACGTTCTTGGACTTTGTTCTAACGTTTCAGTTTTGAAAGATGAGGAAGAAGCCATCAAGGAAGTATTGAAAACTTGGAGCCGTTTAGATGTAGTAATTGCCAATGCCGGAGTGGGCCATTTTGCCCCAATTGATGAAATGAAAGAAGAGGCTTGGCACCAAATGATAAACACCAATCTAAATGGAGTTTTCCACACCTTAAAGGCCTCCGTTGAAGCTTTGAAAACAACCGAAGGCTATTATATGACCGTTGCAAGCTTGGCTGGCACTAATTTCTTTGCCCAAGGGGCAGGATATAATGCCACCAAGTATGGAGTGGTAGGATTTACCCAAGCAGCTATGCTGGACTTAAGAAAGTACAACATTAAGGCCACAACCATTATGCCCGGTTCCGTATCGACCCATTTCAACAATAATGAACCTTCCGATAAAGATACATGGAAGATACAGCCTGAGGATATTGGAAAATTGGTAGTGGACCTATTGCTGATGCACCCTAGAACGTTGCCCAGTAAGATTGAGGTGCGTCCATCTCGCCCTGATTTGAAGTAGCTAGCTATCGGTTTTTTCCACGAATGGAATATTGACGTCACAGATTTCCAAAACGAGTCGCTTCAGATAGGTCTCGAATAAGGTAAGGGTTTCACTTTCAACAAAGGAAGAATTGGAACTGTTGAAAGCTAAAAAACCTTGTTTAAGATTCTTGAAGGAATATATTCCGGCCACAACGCTGTCGGTTTGATACTCTTTGGCATATAAAAAGCTATAGCACAGCAGTTGAAAAGCCTTGCTTTTGTCGTAATTAGCAATTAGATCATCCCAGTCTGAAATTTTTACGTGCCTTGGTTCCACCCGCCCTGTTTTGTAGTCCACTATCCTTGGAACTCCGTCAATTTCGTCCACACGGTCCAGGGTACCCTTGAGCTTTACAGGGAATCCTAATTCTGGGATGGAGAGAAGGGTTTCATATTTCTTTTCCAAGGACAAAATCTTTATTTGATGTTTTTGAACAAGTCCTTCTTCCAACGAAAGAAAGTTTTGCAGATACTTTATGATTACGTTGTTGACCAAAAGGAACTTTCCTTTAGTAATATCTGTTCCAGGAAGGTTTTTCCTGAATTGATATTGTACCACATCTTGAATGTTTCTTTTAAGCGACTGGAGATGCTCAGAATTTAGAATTTTCCCTATAAGCGGGGTGTAAAGTTCTTCTAGGCTATCATGAATAATGGTTCCGAAGGTGTTGGCCGCAATATTCTCCTCTACTTCTTCCAGGTCGTTTATGTTAAGGATATTTCTGGTATAGAATTCAATGGGATTTCTAATGTAGTTGGTTAAGGAGGTGGGAGAGAATCCACGGTGTGCAAAGGCTTTGATATCTTCCATTAGCTGTGGACTTTTACCAATCTCTATGGGTTGAGCGGCCTCAATGGATACTTCAGGTGAAGTAACGGTGTGGGTTATGTATGGAGCGAGGTTTTCATCGGTTAGTAACTGGCTTATTAATCTACTTTTTTCACCTCCTTCCAAAACATCCGGTTCTGTATTGTAAATGATGTGAATGTTTTTAGCTCTTTGAATCAGTCTATAAAAATGATAGGTGTAAATGGCATCTTTTTCCTTGTAGGTGGGCAGTCCATAATCTCGTTTAACATCAAAAGGAATAAAAGAGTTGTTTGATTTTCCTGAAGGAAGAATCCCTTCGTTGACAGAAGTGATGATGACCGTTTCAAAATCCAGATTTCGGCTCTCCAGCATTCCCATAATTTGAAGGCCTGTTAGAGGTTCCCCGATATAATCCAGGGTTTCCATGGATGCAAGTTGCTTGAACAAACTTTTCACGGATTTGAGTTCGCTAACATAGCTTACACTTGCAGTGAATGTCCTTAATTGGTTGAAAAGAGTAAAGAATCTGTATAGTTGCTCCAGTTCCAGTGGGTTCTCTTCTTTTTCAAATAGTTGTTTAAGCCGCTGTATGAGTTGAAGGCAGTTGTCGATCCATTGGGTGGAAGAAATCTCTTTTTCAGGAAATATAAACTCAAGCACATTGCTTGTTTCCATAAAGCCCTTAAGTTCCTTTTTAGTAATGTACAGCCAGTTTTTTTCTTTTGTTTCTTTAGTCAGCGAGCGGGCAAAATCCGTCTTCTCAGATGTGGAAAGAAACTGTGTATAGGGATTTGACATAAAGTTCAATACTCCCTCATAGAACCAACCTCTATCACTAGGATTTGAGTTTAACTCCAAAAGCGAAAGAAAGAAAGAATAAAGTACTGTTTTTTCAAGTGGCAGTCCCATAGTAATGTTAACACCGGTAATAGAAGAGGGGATTGCTTTGGTCATGGGTGGCAAAAGTGTTTCATCCGCTAGAACAAGTGCTGTACGGCTCACATCCAGAAGTCCCTCCACTTTCAGCTTTTGCAATAGCTGCCCCACATATTTGGTTTGCGAAATGCTTTTAGGAACTCCGGTTATGGAGATGTTTTTAGGGGAAAGAAAGTTGTTCTGGGGTGCAATGTTGGCATCCTTGTAGTAGCCCCAAGTGTGTTTATAGTTTCTAATAAAGAGTCCGGCATCGTGCACGGGGTCGTTAAAGAAATAAGAATCAATGTCCCAATAGACCTTACTGTTACCTTGTTCCAAGAAGTATTGAACCACTTGCGACTCTGCATTGGTAAGTGCATTGAGCCCCACAAAGATGATGGGCTTGTTTTTGTGAGACTTGGCAAAAATATTGAGATTGTCAACCGCAGTCTTTGAAATAAGACCTTGATAGCCCTTTTTCTGAGCTAGTAAACAAGAATTGAAATCATTGTATATAGATTCCAGCTGGTTCCACAACTGAAGATAGTTTTTTATGAGGTCTGTTTGATTCTTTTGTGCTGACCAATGGTTTATTTCCTTTATTGCGGACAGATAGTTTAGAATGTCCCCTGGGGGGATTAAATAGCCATCTATATCATTAAAATCCTGGAGTAGGGTATTGCCCCATTTTAGGAAGGAGGCAAAATCATCATGGGAATCGACCTTGGATTTTTTATAGACATCGAAGAGTAGTAATAGGAGGTCTATGTTGGATGCGGGACTTAGTCCTGAGATTTGACTGACAAAATCTTGAATGGACAACACCTCTGGCCCAAAGATATTTTGATCCAGTATGTTGGAAAGGTATTTTTTTAAAAAAGTTCCAGATCGTTTGCTTGGTAATACAAAGGTGCATGTGGCAAAATCTGTTTCCTGTTTTTGCAAATCGTCCAGAACATATTCAAGAAAACTTTTGTGCATGCAATAAAAATAAAAAAGGCCCTGCATTTATGCAGGGCCTTTTTGAAAAGAAAACTTAGTTTTCTTCTTATTTTATCAAGTTGATTTCAACTCTTCTGTTTTGAGCTCTACCTGCTCTTGTGTTGTTAGTGGCGATTGGCTTAGCCTCACCATATCCAACAGCAGACAATCTATCAGATCCAATTCCTTTGTCAATCAAGAAATCTCTTACTGCGTTAGCTCTTTCTTCAGAAAGTCTTTGGTTAGTAGATTCTCTACCAACACTATCAGTGTGTCCTTCAACTGTAAACTTAGCGTTAGGATACTCGTTCAAGATTTGGATAATATCAACCATTACAGAAGTAGACTCTGCTTTGATAGAAGACTTACCAGTATCGAACAAGATAGTTCTAGCGTAATCGTTCAATTGCTTTTGAACTTCTTCAGTAACCTCTGGGCAACCGTTGTTAGCAACAGTACCAGCTACTTGTGGGCACTGATCGTCTTTGTCAAGAACGCTGTCACCATCAGAATCTGGCCAAGGGCATCCATTGTTTCCAGCAGGACCAGCTTCGTTAGGACATTGATCGTCTTTATCAGCAATACCGTCACCATCAGCATCTGGGCAACCAGACAAAGCAGCTAGACCAGCTTCGTTAGGACAAGCATCATCTTTATCAGCAATACCGTCACCATCAGCATCTGGGCAACCGTTCAATTCTTTTGGACCAGCTTCGTTAGGGCAGCTATCCTTACCATCTTCGATACCGTCACCATCAGAATCAGGACATCCGTTGAAAGCTTCTAAACCGGCAACTTCTGGACAAGCGTCATCTTTGTCGTAGATACCGTCACCATCAGTGTCAGTACCACCAAATCTGATGCTAATTCCAGCCAAGTGTTGGAAATGTCTTACTAGGTAATCTTCGAAAGCATGCTTGTACTTGGTCTGTACAGTTAGACCAATGTTTTCAGAGAACCAAACGTTTACACCAACACCACCGTTTGCAGTACCGGCACCTATTTCATCAACCCAAGTATAACCACCACCGATTTCAACGAAAGGATCGATAGTTGTATTCTTTAGGAAGTTGTACTTAATAGTACCATCAATAGCATAGTGAGAAAGGTCGTCAACATCTTGGTCACCATTTTTTTCAATTCTGTTCAAAGAACCTCTGGCACCAACAGAGAAACCATCTCCTATATATCTGGAAACAGACACATATGAAACTGAAGGCAAGATGTTCCAGTGGTCAGAGACATTGAAGTATTCGTTGAACAAAGTTTCGCTTGCGAAAGGATTGTTCTCGTCATTAGTAGGATACGTATCGATTGCGTTTATCCCAAAACTAATCTGCCATGGATTATTCTCGTCTTGCGCTTGTATGCTGTTAAACCCTACAAAGACAAGGGCAACAACCAATAATTTGCTAAGATGTTTCATGCTCAAAATTTTAAGTTTAAGTGTTTATCAGCTGCAAATGTAAGTTGTTAAGAACTATTAACAAAATCAATTTTTCTTTTTTTTTAACGCATTACATAGAACTTTTTGCGCATTTAAACGATTTTTAGTGCTTTTCCTACCTTAATAAATGCATTTATCGCATGGTCCAAATGATGTTTTTCATGGGCAGCGGATAATTGCACACGAATCCGGGCTTTTCCCTTTGGGACCACCGGATAGAAGAAGCCAATGACATAGATTCCTTCTTCCAAGAGCATATCTGCCATATTTTGGGACAGTTTGGCATCGTACAACATCACGGGTACAATTGCGGAATCACCATCTATAATATCGAAACCAGCGTTTTTCATACCCTTTTTGAAGTATTCTGTATTTTCTTGAAGCTTATCCCGTAGGGAAGTGTCTTTTTTCAACATATCAAAAACCTTAATGGATGCCCCAACAATTGCAGGAGCCAGGGAATTGGAGAAGAGATATGGCCTGGACCGTTGTCTGAGCATTTCTATGATTTCCTTTTTTCCTGTGGTATAGCCTCCCATGGCTCCACCCAAGGCTTTTCCCAAGGTTCCGGTAATGATATCTATTCGGTCCATCACGCCTTTTTCTTCCAAGGTTCCCCTACCGGTTTCCCCAATAAATCCTGCAGCATGGCACTCATCAATCATAACTAGGGCATCATACTTATCCGCCAAATCGCAGATTTTATCTAAAGGTGCAACCAGACCGTCCATGGAAAAGACTCCATCAGTTACAATGATTTTGAATCGAGAACCATCTTCAACACTTTGTTTCAACTGTTTTTCCAAATCACCCATATCATTATTGGCATAACGATATCTCTTTGCCTTGCATAAACGCACTCCGTCTATAATGGAGGCATGGTTTAGTGAATCAGAAATTATGGCATCTTCTGCGGTAAGCAACGGTTCAAAGACGCCTCCATTGGCATCAAAAGCGGCTGCATATAATATGGTATCCTCTGTACCGTAGAAACTTGCGATTTTTTCTTCCAGCTCTTTATGGATGTCTTGGGTTCCACAAATAAATCGTACCGAGGACATTCCAAATCCATGGGTGTCCATAGCATCCTTTGCAGCTTGTATTACATCTGGATGCGACGAAAGTCCCAAGTAATTGTTTGCACAAAAGTTAATGACTTCCTGCCCAGTTGAGATTTTTATGACTGCACCCTGTGGAGAGGTAATAATACGTTCCTTTTTAAAAAGACCGGCTTCTTTAATGGTTTCCAGCTCCTTGCTCAGGTGTTCTTTTATTTTACCGTACATAGTATTTTTAGTTTAAACGAAAACGGGATTAATTTTTTGATCAATATAAACAATAATGGAATCTTTGATTTTAAAATTCATCTGTTTTAGAATTTCAGCATAATGAAGGATTTGTGCCTTATGGGATGGAGAAGGACTCCCAGTTTTATAATCAATAACTGAGGCTTCGTTTCCTGAAATCATAATTCTATCCGGGCGCAAGGCCAATCCATTTGCAGTTAAAATTTCTTGCTCGTTCATGATTTCCAGATCTTCTCCAAAATATTTTATGAGGTCTGGGTGATTCACCACATCAAGAATCTTTTGTTGGATTTTATCCAAAACCTCTTTTTGAGCGTGCCCGGACACCAAGAGATTGCTCATCACTTCTTGGATGTCTTTGGCCGTCTTGATCTTACTCAAGGCAAAATGAACCAAGTTGCCCATATCTATAGCGGCTCTTCTTTCATCGTCCCAAAGACGAATGGAAGAAGTGGAAATGTTAAAGCCGTGGTCCTGTTTTGGTCGGGTTATATACGAAATTGGGTTCTTTGCAATCGGCATTTCATCCTCGGAATCTTCTAGTTCGGGTATGGAGCCTATGGAATAGGCACCTATTTCATTTTGGGCCAGGTTTTGGCTCTGAGCATAAAACTGGAACAAATCAGAATAGGAAGATGCTTGGGCCACGGCAGCCAATTCTTTTCCTCTTTCAGTAATCACATAAAGCCCCAAAACTGCGCGGGTAAGTGCCACGTACAAAACATTTAGGGCATCGAGCACCGATTTTTCCTCTTCATCCTTATATAATATGGATGTTGATTCGGAATACTCTAGCATTTCCTTATTTGTATTGACGAGAAATTGATCCAAACCGAAGGATTCTTCACTTTGTGGGGCCGGGACCCATGATTTCTTTTTCTTTCGCTTGTCATCCAACAACGAATTGGCAAAAGGAAATATGACAAAGGGAAATTCGAGCCCCTTTGCTTTGTGAATGGTCATTATTTTTACCGCATTCAGATTATCTGGGGACGCAACGGAAAGCGAGGTTTTTTTGATTTCCCAATATTTCAAAAACGAATGAATGCTTGGCCCTTCACTCTTTTCAACATTCAGTACTTCATCCATTAAAAAGGTAAGGTGGGCCGGGGCATCTTGGGCAAGCTCAAAAAGGATGATGGCCGCTTCCAAAATTGAGGATACCGGCTGTCCTTTTAAATTCATCAGGTTAAAACCATAGGCTCTATGCAGAAATTCCTGGATGGAATCAAGATGTTGCGAAATAAATTCGTGTTTTTTGTTTTCTTCGCCGGACAGAAATAGTAAGACCTCGTAGGCCGCTTGTTTGTCCTTTGCATTTTCAACCACCTTTAACAGCGCAATCAAAAAAGCTACTTTTTGATTGTTTTGAAGCAAAAGCGCATCCGACGAAATAATAGGTATGTTGTTTTTAGCCAGAAAATGGGCCAGTGCCATTCCTTTATTATTGTCTCTTACCAAAACACAGATATCGGAATACTTGAATTTTTTGGAGATAAGAGATTGTATAGTATCGAGGACATGACCGCAATGGACTTCTTCTTTGTCCAAAATATCGCTATCCAAAAAGGTCAATTGTACATAACCACCAGGCCTCTTGTTGGTTTTTTGGTAAGAGTCTTTCAAGAACAATTGCTGGTAATCTTCGTTCTGCAGAACGGGGGCAACATTGGCAAAAAAGGAATTGTTGAAGGTTACAATCTGGTCGTGGCTCCTCCAGTTGGTGTCCAATGAGTGGATGTTTGGAGGAACTACAAAAGGAAGCTCTTTTTTGTTTATAAGATCCAGAAACTGTTCTGCCCTTCCACCTCGCCATCTATAGATGGCCTGTTTTACATCACCCACTAAAAAGAGGGACCCCCGTTCATTATTTTGGCTTTCACTTTCGAGGGCATTACCAATAAGTGGAATCAAATTTTCCCATTGGGTCTGTGAGGTGTCCTGAAACTCGTCAATAAAATAATGACGGTATTTTTCCCCCATTCGTTCATAAATAAAAGGAACCGGTTGGTCCTTGATCTCTTTGGACAAGATGGTGTTTAGGGAACTTATAGGGACTATGTCCCTGTCGATTTCAATATTCTTGATTTCCTTGGCAATCTCAGCCAGCACGGTCAATGGAACAATATTTCCATAAATATTCTTCAAATAACTTCGGGCATAGATATGTTTTTTGATTCTTAAAAACGCTTCCAACAATGCTGTTGACAGTTTTGAAACATCTCTACTATCATTCGCTTTTAGAATTTTGCCCTCGACCAGATTTTGTTCCAGTTTGTTGTTGTAGAGATTTTTTGGGTTGAATTCACCTCCGGCAATTTTCTTAAAGTGATTGGGAAGTGTTTGTCGAGGGAAATCAGAAAACTCAAAACCACTTTTTTCTAATTCCAAGAGCACATTTTCGGCAGATGCTACAATCGTTTTTTCTTTGGAAAGGATTTTAAGGGCAATGTTCTGTTTTATCTGTGTTAAGTCCTTGATGGATTTTGTGCGTAGTGGCTCAATGTGGCCAGTGTGGTTCTCCTGGAAGAGCAGCTTCCCAATTTCCACAAGGTCAAAAGCAATGTTCCAGCTTTTATCGTCATCTATCTTTTCAAGAGAAAAGGCTATTAGCACCTCCGTAAGTTCTTTGTCACTTCCAGCACGTTCCAACAACCTTCCAACCGCTTCCTCCAATAGAAGTTCTGTGTCCAGCTCCACTTCAAAATTTTGGGATATCTGAAGATCTCTGGCAAAAGTCTTGATGATCTTATGGTTGAATTTATCAATAGTGGAAATCTCAAAAAAGGAATAATTGTGCAATATCCGCTTGAGTATGGCATTGGATTTTTTACGAAGCTCAGTAGGGTCCAAAGAAAGCTCTTGGCAGAGCTCTTGGAACAAGGAAAGTTGTTTCTTTGGAGTTTGGTCTTTCCCAAAAGCGTAGAGATTTTCCAGAATTCGGCCTTTCATTTCATTTACCGCCTTGTTGGTAAAAGTGATGGCCAAGATCTGTCTGAATTTCAGCGGAGAACTACTGGACAATAGGAGTTTGAGATACTCCTTGGTAAGGGCATAGGTTTTGCCCGAACCTGCCGAAGCGCTATATATTCTAAAATAGGAATCCTCCAAAACCATTTTTACGCAAATTACGGATTACCAACTTTAACTTAATGACAACAACACAAAATATAAACGATAAAGCCGTATTTTTACAATCGTCATTAATAACTTAAAAACAATACGATTATGGCTTTTGAATTACCAAAATTACCCTATGCATATGATGCCTTGGAGCCACATATAGATGCAAGAACCATGGAAATCCACCATACTAAGCACCACAATGGATACACTACAAAATTAAATGGTGCTATAGCGGGAACCGATTTGGAAGGAAAGGATATAATGGACATTTTGTCTAACCTGGACATGTCCAATGGAGCGGTACGAAACAATGGAGGAGGTTTTTACAACCACTGCCTGTTCTGGGAAGCAATGTCCCCGAATGGCGGTGGAACCCCAAGCGGAGATTTAGCTGCAGCCATTGATGAAGCCTTTGGATCATTTGATGGATTCAAGGAGAAATTCAGCGCAGCTGCGGCTACTAGATTTGGCTCTGGATGGGCTTGGCTGTGTGTACAAAAAGGAGGTAAGGTTGAGATTTGCTCCACTCCAAATCAGGATAATCCCATTATGCCAGGAGTAGGTTGTGGGGGATACCCTATTTTAGGTTTGGATGTATGGGAGCATGCATACTACCTAAATTATCAGAACAGAAGACCAGATTATATTTCGGCATTCTATAATGTGATCAACTGGGACAAAGTTTCAGAAGATTATATGGCGAATAAGTAAACCACAACAATCTTAGTATCAAAAAAGGCCGGGGATTGCCCCGGCTTTTTTATGTCTCAATTTTTCCATCCGTCAATTGAAAAGGGGCATCCATAAATTCCCCTCTCCCTAATTGCCGTCCTTGTTTTTCCTTTAAGGTCTAAACCATAAAAGTTTAAACCATGAAAAAAATTGCATATTTGGTGGTGGTGATATTGTCAATGACATTGCTGTTCCTTTCCTGCGGAAAGGACGATGATTCCCAAACCCCAGAGACCAAAGTCCCAATAATAGAGAAGGTAGAACCAAACACTGGGCCGGTGGGCACCACCGTGGTTTTGGACGGAATGAACTTTGGAGACGCCAAAGGGGACAACACGGTCAAGTTCAACGGACAGGCGGCCACGATCCAAACCGCGAGCACCACACGGTTGGTGGTCACCGTTCCCGATGGAGCCACCACGGGCAAGATCACGGTAAAGGTGGGTGACAAGACCGCTACCAGTGCTTCGGATTTTGTGGTCACCAAAGAGGGGCCTTCCGCTATTGAACTGAACAAGACCAGTTTGGTCCTTTTTCGCGAGGACACGGAAACAATACTCATAAACAATATTGATGACTTTGAAGAGACGGCAGAATGGGAAACCAGTGATGCAAACATAGCCACGGTCGATAGTGAGGGAACCATAACTGCTGTAGATGTGGGCACGATAGAGGTTACCGCTACCATTGGAGAGCTTACAGCTAAAATTACAGTAACCGTTAACCCGGACATATATGTTGGAGGAGAAATAATTAGGCAAGGCGATAACTTTGCCACAGTCTGGAAAAATGGAAACATATTATATCTTTTGAATGGAGCGGGGGATGCCGGGGTAAGCTCTATTGTGGGCAATGGAGAGGACATATTTGCCACAGGGCACGAATATGTTGAGGGTGATTCGCAACCTAGGCTCTGGAAAAATGGGACAAAGGAGGTTTTAAACAACGTTCCTATAAGATATGGTAGAGGAAATGCTGTGTATATTGATGGGCAGGACGTTTGGGTTGTTGGTAGTATTGTAGAGGAGTTTAAAGAAAATGAAATAGGCATTGCATGGAAAAATGGTTCTCCTGTCAATTTGACTTCTGGAATGCATACCAATACAAGAGGTGCTGATATGTTTGTTGATGAAACAGGAACTTATATATTGGGAATGGGCGATGGGCCTACTAGACATGTAATGGTCTGGGATGGAGGTGAAACACCAGTTTTGCTGAACAGTGGCGAATACTATGCCGATGCATTTTCTATAAAACCTGATGGCAATGGAGGATATCTGGTCGTGGGATATGAAGAAAATGCCGATGGAGTGGACGTAGCAAAATATTGGACCGGTGGTGAAGGGGAAAGTGTAGTTCTGGGCAATGGAGCGGATGATTCAGAGGCTCGATCAGTAGCAGTGGATAATGGGGATATCTATGTGGCAGGTCATCAAGGAGTAGAGGGCATGATTTGGAAAAATGGTGTAGAATGGGTTACCCTAAACGAAGAATCCATTACAAGGTTTGTGTCAATTCAGGTTTTTGGGGATGATGTTTTTGTTACAGGAGTGGAAATTGATTTTGGTCTTGATATGATAGTAGCAAAAGTATGGAAGATCAATAAGGACAGCGGAGAAATTGTTCAAGTTCTAGATATGGATATAGATGGAACAGGTGAATCGTTAGGACTATCCATTTTCGTAAAATAATTTTTTTTTAGGGTTTAGGATTATTGTGGGGGCGCCAATGGCGCCCTTCTCTTTTTCAAAAAGGGTACAATAGAAAAGGGCGAGGAAGCCCCCGCCCTTTTCGTCCCAAATCTTACCATAAACTTAACCTACTTATGCTATGGCGAGACTAAAATACTGGTATTGTGAGAAATAACAAAAGGTTTTGAATTTTTTTTTGGATTTGAAAGCGAGATGAAAAGAAGATTTATCTCACAAATTCACTTAAATACTTGGGATTCAAACATAAAGAAGGCGGACACTGTCCGCCTTCTTTCCCCAAATCTTACCATGAACTTAACCTACTTATGCTATGGTCCTCCAAATGTACGCCAAGGGGGTGCCTTTGAAAAAGCTTTTTAGATGAAACCCTTTTAATTTGGATGAATTGCCATGATTGCCGTTTGTGAGTACTAATGTTAAGGAAAAGGATTACGGAAAGGAAGACACGAAATAGCTTAAAATAAAAAAGGTGGAATAGCTTCCACCTTTTTTGCCCCAAATCTTACCATGAACTTAACCTACTTATGCTATGGCAATACTAAAGTAAGTTTGACATTCACCTGCCACGCAAAAACACGGTAATCTGCACATATCATCGACGAAATGCATGTGTTAACTTAAGATTATAGAAATGTAAATTAGTACGCCCTTTGGTTTTTGCCTTCGTAGAAGTTTATGAAGGCCCGATTGACAACCCGATTCCCTCCTGGTGTGGGGTAATCTCCGGTAAAATACCAATCCCCAAGGTTTTGGGGACAGGCCTGGTGAAGCCCCTCGATACTCTGATAGATTATATCAACCTCCGCATTGATTCCTGGAGGACTCAATATCTCAGCTATCTTTTTGGAAATTTGATCTGCCGTAAATGGCGCGTAGAATTCCTTTACATAGTTTACAACATCCTTGTCCTTATTCGCTGTCTGGGCTATGCATTTCTCGTAGATTTCCTTGATGACATGCGTGGTTCCATGATCTTCATGGAGTGCTTTTGCTGCCCTAAACGCAGCAAAGTCTTCCAATTTGGCCATGTCTATCCCATAACAATCAGGATATCGTATTTGGGGGGCAGAGGAAACCACAATGATTTTCTTTGGCGAGAGGCGGTCCAAAATTTTGAGAATACTACGTTTCAATGTAGTACCTCGTACAATACTGTCGTCAATAATTACAAGGTTATCATTTTTATTCACCGACCCGTAGGAGACATCATAAACGTGGGTAACTAGGTCATCCCTACTACTGTCCTGGGTAATAAAGGTTCTGAGTTTCGCATCCTTGATGGCCACTTTTTCTATTCTAGGACGTACATCCAGGATTTTATGCAATTCTTCACGTGTTGTATTGGGTCCCAATGCAAGAATCTGTTCTTCCTTTCTTCGGTTCAGATAATTTTGAGCCTCCTTGACCAGACCAAAGAATGATGTTTCCGCTGTGTTGGGTATGTACGAGAAGACCGTCTTTGCCATATCATGGTCAATGGCCTTTAGTATCTGTGGAAAAACAAGTTTTCCCAACATTTTTCTTTCTTGATAGATTTCCTGGTCACTACCTCTTGAAAAATAAATACGTTCAAAAGAACATGCTTTACGTTCCCTTGGTTCCAGTATTTCGGCCAGTTTAACACCGCCCCCTTTTTTAATGATCATGGCGTGGCCGGGATCCAGCTCGTGCACATCATCAAACTTTACATTAAAAACGGTTTGGATCACTGGTCTTTCTGAAGCGACCACAACAACTTCATCATCTTGGTAGTAATAGGCTGGCCGTATTCCAGATGGGTCCCTAAACACAAAGGCATCCCCATGCCCTAAAAGACCTCCCATGGTATAACCACCATCCCAGTTCTTTGAAGCCTTTCTCAAGATTTTTGCAACATTCAATCGTTCCGCGATCAAGGGTGAAGCCTCACGTTTATTGTAGCCTTCTTTTTTGATCTCCTTATAGAGTTTGGCAACAGCATCATCCAAAAAATGCCCGATTTTTTCCATTACGGTAACGGTATCCGCCATTTCCTTTGGGTGCTGACCCAGTTCTACCAGGTTGCCAAAGAGTTCGTCAACATTGGTCATGTTAAAGTTACCGGCAACAATCAGATTACGGTGCATCCAGTTGTTCTGTCTTAAGAAGGGGTGCACGTTTTCAATGCTGTTTTTTCCAAAAGTTCCATAGCGAACATGGCCCATTAACAACTCCCCTATATAAGGAATGTTCTTTTTTTGTAACTGAACATCATCTGCATATTCGGGATTTTCGGAAAGAGCGGTATTGATGCGGTCATTGATTTGGGCAAAAATATCCTGAATAGGTTGTTGATTTGCGGAACGTACCCTGCTCATGTACCGCTGCCCTGGACTCATATCCAGTTTTATACTTGCAAAACCGGCACCATCTTGTCCCCGGTTGTGCTGTTTCTCCATCATCAGGTACATTTTGTTTACTCCGTAAAAAGCTGTACCGTACTTTTCTTTGTAGTATTCCAGAGGTTTAAGCAAACGGATCAGTGATATTCCGCATTCGTGCTTAATCGAATCACTCATAACAGACCAAAATAAAAAAAGCCCTGAAATTTTTCAGGGCAGGTATTTATGTTAATTCAATATTGAATTGTGTCAATTCTTTAAACTGCACCAATCGAGCATCCACTTCATGTTTCTGTAGTTCCACCATCCTTTCGGTTCCGAACTTTTCCACACAGAAAGATGCTAAGTTGGAGCCTTGAATAATTGCATTTTTCATGCTCTCAAACGTAATGTTCCCCGCTTCTGCCAAATAGCCAGAAAACCCACCTGCAAAAGTGTCTCCAGCTCCAGTGGGGTCAAAAACCTCTTCCAGAGGAAGAGCGGGGGCAAAAAATATGTGTCCATCATGGAACAAAAGAGCTCCATGTTCACCTTTTTTGATCACAACAAATTTGGGTCCCATCTCTTGGATTTTGGCAGCCGCTTTGACCAAGGAATATTCTTCGGTCATTTGACGGGCCTCTTCATCGTTGATGGTAATGACATCAATTTTTTTGATGACGGCCATCAGCTCATCCCAAGTATTGTTCATCCAAAAGTTCATGGTGTCAAGAATAACAAGTTTAGGTCGGGTTTCCATTTGCTCGATGACACTCATCTGGATATTGGGATGTAGATTGCCCAACATGACCACTTCGGCATTTTTAAAATCATCCGGTACAATTGGATTGAAATCGGCCAATGTATTGAGTTCGGTGACCAAAGTATCTCTGGAATTGAGGTCGTTATGGTACTTGCCTTCCCAGTAAAAGGTCTTGCCTCCCTTTACAACTTCCACTCCCGAGATATCAATATCCCTGTTTTCAAGCAAATCCAGATAAGATTGGGGAAAATCATCCCCTACTACAGATACTATGGCAGATTTTACCCTGAATTGTGTGGCGGCCAGGCCAATAAATGTTGCAGCACCTCCCAAAATTTTGCCTGTCTTTCCAAACGGGGTCTCAATAGCATCAAATGCAAGTGACCCAACGATCAGCAGCTTGCCCATTACCTAAATTTTGGTGCAAATATACGGTTTAGCAATTCCATTTTGCACTATTTATATAATTTGTCTCACTTGAGCTTATTTCCTTCCAAAATCTGCAGGAATTTCTCCCCATGCCTTGGTCTCCCATTTAACAATTGGAGTGTTATAACGGTTTTTCTTTAGCCAGTCTTCAGCTCTAGCAATGAGCTCAAATAGAACGGAGTTCTTTTGATTTTTTTTCAATTTGGTGCCGCACTTCCCTTTTCGCACCCAGCCAATAGCAATCCGGGAATCTGAATAGATGATCCTATCACTTTTTTGCTTCTTTAAAAAGGCCAGTCCGTGGACAAGTGCCAAAAACTCACCAATATTGCTGGTTCCTTCAGGAAAAGGACCCTGATGAAAAAGAACCTTTTTGGTTTTGGTGTCCACACCCCTATACTCCATTCTTCCAGGATTTCCGCTAGATGCTGCATCAACAGCTATAGAATTGAGGTTGGGCTCACCTATTCTTAATAATTCCTCTGGAGATAGTTCGGTTTTGCCTTTGGATTTGCCCTTGTATTCCAGATAGTTGCCGTTAAAAGCCTTTTTGGCCTCGGCAAAGGTTGAAAAAGATTTGTATTGGGCACCTTTGAAACCTTCTATTTGGGCCTTGCAATCATCCCAGCTTTCAAAAATGCCAGGTCTTTTGCCCTTCCATACCACATAGAACTTATTTTTTTTCGCCATTTGGGAAAAGAAGTTTTTCTATTACTACTGGAAAGTGTTCGTATTCCAATTGATGTACCTTGTTTGCTATGGTCTCTGCACTATCATGTATAGTGAGTTCGGTTTTAGCCTGAAAGATGATCGCACCTTCATCATAATTCTCATTTACATAATGGATGGTAATTCCCGTTTCGGTCTCCATATTTTCTTTCACGGCTTGATGCACTTTTTCCCCATACATGCCCTTTCCACCATATTTGGGAAGCAAAGCAGGATGTATATTGATAATCTGGTTTGGAAAAACAGCAATGATTGAAATGGGAACTTTCCAAAGAAACCCAGCAAGGACAATGAGGTCTGGCTTAAGACTTTTCAGCAGTCGTATAACAGTGTCCGAACCAGTGAAGGCTTTTTTATTAAAATAAAAAGCCGGTATATTGAGCCGATTACAGCGCTCCAGTACCCCGGCGGTGCTTTTGTTAGTGAGCACAGCGGACACTTCTACCTCGGTGCTATCTCCAAAAAAAGAGATAATGTTCTCTGCATTGGACCCACTGCCGGAAGCTAGAATAACAATTCGTTTCATGTTGTAAAGAAAAGGTGTGTTTTGCGACCTATTTCTGACGGCTAAAGTAATATACTGGGCCTTAAGAGGTTTATTTTAAGGTACATTTTATCGACAAATGGTGTATTTAATCCAAAGTTTTATATTTTTGCCAACGATTAAATTTTTAAAACCAATATAATTATGTCAGACATTGCATCAAGAGTAAAGGCAATCATCGTTGATAAACTAGGTGTAGATGAAAATGAAGTTGTGGCAGAAGCAAGCTTTACCAACGACCTTGGGGCGGATTCCTTGGACACTGTTGAACTTATCATGGAGTTTGAAAAGGAATTTGACATTCAGATCCCTGATGATCAGGCGGAGAACATTGCAACTGTTGGCCAAGCCATTAGCTATATAGAAGAAGCGAAGTAATTCTATGATATTTTACTAAAGATTTTAAATTATCCATGTGATGATGATCACATGGATATTTTTTTTATAATTTAGGTTCTAACGGGTAAAAAAATAGTTCAATGCAGTTAAAGCGAGTAGTAGTTACCGGAATGGGTGCGTTAACACCTATTGGAAACAATTTGGAAGCTTATTGGGAGGGACTAAAGAACGGTAAGAGCGGTTGTGCGCCCATCACGTATTTTGATACCGAAAAGTTCAAGACAAAGTTTGCTTGTGAACTAAAGGACTATAATCCACAGGATTATTTTGATAGGAAAGAAGCGCGAAAACTGGACAGGTTTGCCCAGTATGCACTTGTATCCTCCGATGAAGCCATAGCAGATTCTGGGATTGATCTGGAAAAAGTGGATAAGTTCAGGGTAGGTGTTGTATGGGGAGCTGGAATAGGCGGTCTTGAAACCTTTCAGAACGAGGTCATTGGTTACGCCAATGGAGATGGAACTCCTCGTTTCAACCCCTTCTTTATCCCAAAAATGATTGCGGACATAGCACCTGGAAATATTTCCATTAAACATGGATTTATGGGACCTAACTATACCACGGTCTCCGCTTGTGCCTCTTCTGCAAATGCCTTGATCGATGCATTAAATTACATCAGATTGGGCCATTGCGATGTTATTGTAACCGGTGGTAGTGAAGCTGCCGTGACCATTGCTGGAATGGGTGGTTTTAACGCCATGCATGCCCTATCAACCCGAAACGATAGTCCTGAAACTGCTTCAAGACCATTTGATGCCACTAGGGACGGATTTGTTTTAGGTGAAGGTGCTGGTGCACTTATATTGGAAGAATATGAGCATGCCAAAGCAAGAGGAGCCAAGATATATGCCGAAGTTGTAGGGGGAGGTCTATCCAGTGATGCATATCACATGACCGCTCCACATCCAGATGGTATTGGTGTGGTAAAAGTTATGGAGAATTGCTTAAAGAATGCTGGAATGAGCCCGGAGGATGTTGATGCAATCAACACGCACGGAACTTCCACTCCATTGGGAGATGTGGCCGAGTTGAAGGCTATTTCCAAGGTATTTGGGGAACATGCCCCAAACATCAATATCAATTCTACCAAGTCCATGACAGGTCATTTGCTCGGTGCAGCAGGTGCCATTGAGGCCATTGCTTCAATTTTGGCCATGCACCATAGTTTGGTGCCGCCAACAATCAACCATAGTACGGTGGATGAAGAGATAGATGCTTCTTTCAACCTGACCTTGAACAAGGCTCAGGAACGAGAAGTAAATGTGGCCATGAGCAATACTTTTGGTTTTGGAGGCCACAATGCTTGTATTTTGTTCAAAAAAATAGGGTAGTTTTGTAACATGAAACTCACCTCAAAAATATTCAATTCCCATCCAAAAACGGATGGGGATTTTTTTTTGGGGATGAAGAAAATCCTTGGGTTCAAACCAAAAAACCTCAAAATCTACAAAAAAGCTTTTCTTCACCGATCCGTGAACAAAAGGGATGAGCAGGGTAACCCAATGAACTATGAACGATTGGAGTTTTTGGGCGATGCCATGCTGGGAACCATAATATCCAAACACCTTTATAATGAGGTTCCAGAGGGTGATGAAGGATACCTTACCAAGATGCGTTCAAAGGTCGTGAGCAGAAAGCACCTCAACGAATTGGGCAAGGATCTTGATCTTTTGCGATATGTGGAAAGTAGGATTCCAAAATCCCATTTTGGAGAGAATATCCATGGAAATGTTTTTGAAGCACTTGTGGGGGCCATTTATTTGGACAAGGGCTATTCCTATTGCGAAAAATTCATCAATGAAAGGGTTATAGAGCCTTATGTGGATATTGAACAGCTCGAAGGCAAAGTAATCAGTTACAAGAGTTTGGTGATTGAATGGTGCCAAAAGCAAAAAAAGACCTTCAATTATGATGTGTATGAGGACACTGGGAATGATGAACTAAAACATTTTGCCGTGAAACTCACCATTGGAGATAGGGTAATGGCCAAGGCTAGGGCAACTTCCAAAAAGAAGGCCGAAGAAAAAGCATCAAAAAGAGCCTATTTTGCTTTGCAGAGCAAAATTGAAAATCAGTAAGTTAAATAAAGGTAAACTAAAACGTTTTCGTAGCCTTTAAAGGAGCATTGTCCCATTAAAGCTAGGCTGTCATTGGGATTAAACCTATATTTACATTTCGTGTTAAGGAGATGTTGACAACGCACAAGATATCAGCTGACTTTTACGATGACAGTTTTAAGCTCATTGCCATACATAGCAATTTGGAGGATTATGCACTTACATATGCCATAAATTCCAGTTGTAGGCTGCATCTGAAAAGGATGCCCAATGACCTTCAGACTGGTGAAAACAGGATGTTTTCATTATTTGATTGGGACGATGAGCTAAATGATGTCTATTGGACACTTATTTCCAATAAATGCACCGTGGAGGAAGTAGTTCCATCGGAGGGTTTTTTTGGAAACAGTACTGTGTTCAGGACAGACCATTTAGTGGATGAACATAAAGAAGTTGACTATTTTTTTAAAATGGATGGTGTATGCGAGTCCATGGTTGTGGCCAAGGTAAAGGCAATCAATACGATTGCTAAAGTTATTACTGCATACCCTGTTGATGTGCAAACCTTAAAATCGAAAAGAAATTTAATCTTTTAGAAATGCCAACTAGAAAGAAGACGAAAATTGTAGCAACACTCGGACCTGCAACAAGCAAGAAGGAGACCCTAAGGGAGATGATCAGGGCAGGAGTAGATGTTTTTAGAATAAATTTCTCGCATGCTTCCTATGATGATGTTGCTGAGCGCATCAAGATAATACGAGAGCTTAATGAAGAACTGGAGGTAAGCACCTCGATATTGGCAGATTTGCAGGGCCCAAAACTTAGAGTAGGAGTTATGGGAGGTGAGGCCGTGGTCTCTCCTGGAGACGAAATTACATTCGCAACGGGAGAACCTTTTGAGGGTACTGCCCAGCGGGTCTACATGAATTACGAAAGCTTTCCTAAGGATGTAAATCCTGGAGAACGAATTCTTCTTGATGATGGAAAACTGATTTTTGAGGTCAAATCCACCAACAAAAAAGATCAGGTAATGGCCACTGTGGTTCAAGGAGGGCCCTTAAAATCCAAAAAGGGGGTTAATCTTCCAAACACTGATATTTCATTACCGGCCTTAACGGAGAAGGATATCAAAGATGCCATTTTTGCCATTGGCCAACAGGTCGATTGGATTGCACTTTCCTTTGTTCGTCATAGTCAGGATCTAATGGACCTTCAAAACCTGATCAATGAACACTCAGACCATAAGATTCCAATTATTGCCAAGATAGAAAAACCCGAAGCGGTTGAAAATATTGACAAGATCGTAGCCTATTGCGATGGTTTAATGGTAGCTAGGGGAGATTTGGGTGTGGAGATACCTGCTCAAGAGGTGCCATTGATTCAGAAAAAGTTGGTTTTGCGTGCCAAAAAGGCCAGGATTCCTGTAATCATTGCTACCCAAATGATGGAGACCATGATTACCAGTCTTACTCCCACCCGAGCAGAGGTGAATGATGTGGCAAACTCGGTAATGGATGGTGCGGATGCCGTAATGCTTTCCGGAGAAACTTCGGTAGGGAATTATCCGGTCCAGGTCATTGAAAAAATGACCAGTATCCTGACCAGTGTTGAAGGATCAAGTTTGATCAAGGTTCCCCAGACCCCGCCGCATATTCGTACCAAAAGATATATCACCAAATCTGTTTGCTACCATGCAGCCTTGATGGCGAATGAAATTCAAGCAAAAGCCATTTCAACATTGACAAATAGTGGATATACTGCCTTTCAGATATCTGCTTGGAGACCCAGTGCACATATTCTTGTATTTACATCCAACAAGAGAATTTTAACCCAGTTAAACCTATTATGGGGCGTTAAAGCCTTTTATTATGATAGGTACGTTTCCACGGATGAGACCATAGAGGATGTAAACCAAATTGCTTGTAAGAAAGGATTTTTGGATGTGGGAGATATGTTGATCAGTTTGGCCGCTATGCCTATAAAGGATAAAGGTATGGTGAACACACTCAGGGTTACTGAGATAGAAACCTGTAGTTTTTAAGAGAAGCCGTTAAGCCACCTCCTTTTCAAAGGCAATAAAGTTGACCACCTTACCTGTTTTGTTCAAAACGGGAGACCCCTTGATCCAACACTGATAGGCAGTTCCGTCTTTTCTGTAATTGGTAAGCACAACTTCAAAAGCTTCTCGCTTCTTTATGGCTTCTGAAACTTTTTGGGTGGTTAGCTTACAAGTGCCATCACCTTGAAACATTTTTGGCTTTTTACCTAGGATTTCATCCGGCCGATATCCGTTCATATGGGTGATGTTCTGGGAGGCATAAACAATATTGAGTTCCGCATCGGTAACCACCACCACATGCTCTTTATCCAGAATTTCATCCTCAAAAGGAATAATACCTCCCCATTTTTCCTTTTCAGCCAAATCGCTAAGGTTTTTGACATCATGAAGGCTCTTGCAAACCTTTTGGAAGCGCTGGGCGTAAAAATCCATGGAGGTTATCGGAAAGCAAGTAATTTTTTCCCCAGAGTAAAAATTAGATGCCGCTTCATCGTAAAATCTCAACTTTTCCATACACCAATACTATTAAAACATTAAAAACCGTACAATTTATTAACAGTATTGTTCAAGAATTAGAGGTCTAAAAGCCAGTTAACTGGGTGTAAGTATCAACAAATAAAGATGACTAAACCTCCGAAAATGATGTTTTTTTAGCAAGAACTTACAGATCAGCTGCAGATGAGATACGAATATAAAGATGATAAACTAGGGTCTATTTTAGGGTTGACCAACGACATCAGAAAGGATGAGGAAAGATTTTCTATTACCGCAAACACCATCAAGTTCCTCTGGAACCGAAATGCAGAATCCATAACCATAACGGTTGATGGACTAGAGCTGGATATCTTACCCAACCAGATGATAACGGTAACATATCTTCAGCACATTTCTTATTCAAAAACAGCATCTCCTCTTTCGGCAATTCTGTTCAATCGCGAATTCTATTGCATTTTTGACCATGACACTGAAGTATCCTGTAATGGCATCTTATTTTTTGGAACCCAGGACCTTCCCATTATCACCATCCCCGAAGGGCAGTTGAAAAAGTTCAATCTGTGGTACGATGTATTTGTTGAGGAATTTGCCACTCCGGACAACATTCAGGGAGATATGCTACAAATGCTCTTGAAGCGGCTTATTATTATGAGTACCCGTTTGGCCAAAGAACAACATATGGTAAAGAGTTTGGACAATGATCAAATTGATACCATCCGTAGGTTTAATTTCTTGGTAGACCTTCATTATAAAACCAAAAGAAAGGTGAGCGACTATGCTGAGATGCTTTTTAAATCCCCTAAGACGCTTTCTAACCTTTTCTCTATTTACAAACAAAAATCACCACAACAAATAATTCTGGAACGGATTGCCTTGGAAGCTAAGCGACTCATCAATTATACTGATAAGCAAAATCAGGAAATTGGTTATGAACTCGGGTTCAACGACCCTGCCCATTTTAGCAGGTTTTTCAAAAAAATGACCCAGATGACCCCTTCGGAATATAGAGAAAACCTATTGGTGCCGGCCTAAGGGAAAGTTCGGCAAGCGGTCGGGAAATTGCTCCTAACACCTCCTCTGATTTTCACAACATCTTTGCCCTGTAATTTAAAAACAAGGTAAAGACCATGGAAAAATCCATTTTCAATCTAATTGAAATTTTTAGAACCTCCAGAAAACCTGCAACGCAAGCGTTAATGGCCATGGACCATTGCGATCAAAAGTATCATCATGATTTCTACTGCGAAGCAGAAAAACCTTTTGTAGAACATATTTAATCATTATTAACACATAAAAATTTAAAGTTATGAGCACATTTAATGTACCCAAGAAAGAAGAAGTAAGTTCCGGTAACCAGGCAATTTTTGATAATCTTGAAAAAGCCTTAGGGTTTGTACCAAACCTATATGCAACCTATGCCTATTCTGAAAATGCACTAGGCAACTACTTAACCTTTAGCAATGCCAAGACATCTTTGAAAGCCAAAGAAAAGGAAGCTGTTAATTTGGCTGTAAGCGAAGTCAATGGATGTCTTTATTGTTTGTCTGCCCACACCGCCATTGGAAAAATGAACGGATTTACAGATGACCAAATTTTAGAACTAAGATCTGGTAAGGCCTCTTTTGATAACAAGTTGGATGCCTTGGCGCGTTTGGCCAAAAACATGACCGAGAACAGAGGAGCGACAGATGCTGATGTTTTGGACAACTTCTTTGCAGCCGGATGGAGCAAGGAGAACTTGATCGATACGATTGTTTTGGTTGGGGACAAAACCATTTCCAACTATATCAACAATACTACGGAGATTCCTGTGGATTTTCCGGTAGCACAACCCTTGCAGGCTGTTGAAGCCTAAAAAATTATTAATCCAATAATTAAATAGAAATGAAAAAAACAATTGCCATTTTAGTATTAACTGTCGGTGTGGTGTTTTCAACAAGCGCACAAGACAAAATGATGAAGGAAGCACCGGTAAGAACCTTAGCGTTGGAACAGACTTCGGGTGAATTCACTCAAAAACAAATCACTGTTTCCGAAGGAACATATGTGTTCGATATTACCAACAATGGTGTTGGACATGATGTTGGTTT
The DNA here is from genome assembly GCF_003382275.1 of Flagellimonas nanhaiensis. Lineage (GTDB taxonomy): Bacteria > Bacteroidota > Bacteroidia > Flavobacteriales > Flavobacteriaceae > Flagellimonas > Flagellimonas nanhaiensis. The sequence goes on along the minus strand of NZ_QTJX01000002.1, from coordinate 547,636 downwards.
TGTATTGGTAAAAAAGGGACACGACGTGAGTAAGCCCGAAAACCATATCAAGACTGCTTATGTGATTAAGCCGGTAAAAACGGGAGCGTCCCAAACATCCAAGCCCACCAAATTGGTAAAAGGCGAGTATGTTTATTTCTGTCCGCTGAACCCTACGTCAACTGATAATACTTTGGTTGTAAAGTAAGTAAGAAGATTTATGTATAAGAGAGCTCCTGTTTTTAAGGGGCTCTTTTTGGTTATACCAACTCCGAGTTTGCAAAAAGTGAGGATGCAATACTCCTGGCCGTATAAATGGGCCAGTCATTTTTAAATAGATGACTTTCCGTAAAGGCACTTTCATATAGCAGATAAATACCTCCTGATATTTTTTCCGTTTCCGCTTTGGAAATGTTCACAATGTTGTCGTTCACCACTTCCCCCAAGAACAGCAATAGTTCCTTTTTCTGTTTTTGAATTACCTCCAGAATCTTCTTTTGTCCCGGGGCCAGTTCCCCCAACATCTTCAATCCCCAACATCCATGAAAATTACCTTCACGGTACATATCCCTTAAATAATCAAAAATGGCCAACAACTGGTTACTCCCTTTTTTTCTTCTGGAGACATAGCCCTTCAAAGCCTCCATAAAACTATCATGGCGTTGGGTAAGGTAGGCTATACAGATATCTTCCTTTGATTTGAAATGGGAGTAAAGCGTTGCTTTGGCAATACCACACTTTTCAATGATTTCATTTATTCCCGTGGAGTTGTACCCATTGGTGTAGAAAAGATTACCAGCGGTGGTTATGATATGTTGGTGCAATTTGGGGCGTGGCATATCTACAAAGTAAGTAAGAAATAATTGCCTGGGCAATAGTTTGTTACCCTCAAAAATCAAATTTTAGCTGTACCGAAACAGATTCCTTTTTGATTTCCTCTTTTTTCTCATGGGTATTTAGGTTGGCCAGGGAAATTCCAAGAAGCCGTACGGAGTTTTGAAGCTCTGATTGATATAACAGTTCTTTTGCTGTTTCCAGAATCAATTCTTTGTTGGAAATGTAATACTGCAACGTTTTGCTCCGGGTCTGGAGCGTGAAATCACTGTACTTTATCTTTAAGGTGATGGTCTTGCCCGCAATTTTAGATTTTTGGAGTCTACGTTCCAGTTCAGCGGCAATATTCTCCAACTTTTCCAGCATAAAGATTTCACTGCTCAAATTTTCAAAAAAAGTACGCTCCGCACCAACAGATTTTGGAATGCGATGTGGCTTAACCGGACTATTATGGATGCCACGAACCACATAGTAGTAGTATTTTCCGCTTTTACCAAATTGCTCATTTAAAAATTCAAGCGGTTTTTGTTTCAGGTCAGTTCCTGTAAAAATGCCCAATTTGTACATCTTCTCGGCTGTAACTTTTCCAACCCCATAGAACTTTCTTATGTCCAGGTCTTCCTAGAACTGTATTACTTCCTCCGGGTTCACTGTTTTTTGCCCGTTGGGCTTGTTGTAATCGCTTGCAACCTTTGCAATGAATTTATTAATGGAGATACCGGCAGAGGCTGTCAATCCAGTGGTCTGGAAAATTTTCTCCCTAATTTCCTTGGCAATCAATGTAGCCGAAGGATTTCCCTTTTTATTTTCAGTGACATCCAAATAGGCTTCGTCAAGTGATAGGGGTTCCACCAAATCCGTGTACTCAAAGAAGATTTTTCTGATTTGCATGGAAACCTCTTTGTATCGGTCAAAACGTGGTTTAACAAAAATAAGATCGGGACAGTTTCTCCTTGCAATGTAACCCGCCATGGCACTGCGCACTCCAAATTTTCTGGCTTCGTAGCTTGCTGCGGAAACCACACCTCGTTTTGACCCACCGCCAACGGCAAGAGGTTTCCCCTTTAATTCAGGATTGTCATGTTGCTCCACCGAAGCGTAAAACGCGTCCATGTCTACATGAATGATTTTTCTTAAGGGAAAATCAAAGTCCATACTCAAATTTAGGGTATATTTAGTTTGATGGAACACTTGGAAATTGAACGTAAATTTTTGGTCAGATCAAACGACTATAAGGAGGAAGCCTCGTCAAGCACACGAATCGTCCAGGGATTTCTGAATACGGATCCGGATAGGACCGTGAGAGTCCGAATCAAGGACGGGAAAGGATACTTGACCGTAAAAGGGAGTAGCAGCGACTCCGGGACCACTCGGTTCGAGTGGGAAACAGAAATTAAAGGTACAGAAGCAACAAATCTCATTGATCTCTGTGAAGACGTTATCCTGGAAAAGATTCGCTATGAAGTCCGCCATGGCAATCACATTTTTGAAGTGGATGAATTCATGGGAGAGAATAGGGGTCTTGTTATAGCAGAACTGGAACTGGAACATGAAGATGAGGTTTTTCAAAAACCTGAATGGCTGGGGGAGGAAGTAACAGGGATCTCAAAATATTACAACTCGCAGCTTAGTAAAAAGCCCTTTAAGGAATGGTGAGAGCCATCAACATCCTGATAGCATTTTCTGCTCTGCTGGCTATATATTCTGAATATTCTGGCTATAGAATGCTTTATTTGTTTTTGAAGCCATTGACCACGATATTGGTAATCTCCATCTTGTTTTTTGCTTCAAAAACAGCAAAACCAAAGTTTAAGAATACTGTTTTTATCGCGCTGATTTTTTGTTTGTTGGGAGATGTATTTCTTCTTTTTGAGGGATACTTTGTCTTTGGATTAGGTTCTTTTTTGATGGCCCATTTACTGTTTGCCATGGCATTTATAAGACTGGAAGGATTTTATTTCAACTATATTTCTCTTTTTGCGTTCCTGGCGATTGGATTGATTCTATTTCTCTGGCTAAAACCCGATTTGGGGAGTTTTTTAATACCTGTAGGTCTGTATATTGCGGTCATCCTGTTTATGGCTTGGCAGGGGACAGGTCTTTTTCTAAAGAAAAAACGACATGCTTATGCGTTGATAGCTCTGGTGGTGGTGTTGTTTATGTTTTCTGACTCTATGATTGCAGTAAACAAATTCAAATCCCCCTTCACACTGGCTGGCCCTATTATTTTAAGTACCTACTGGTTAAGTGTAGCTTTGATTTCCAATGCAACGTATAAAATTTCTACTCAGGAGAACTGAAACCCCGAGTCCGGTTTTTTGATTTAGTGCAGAGCCTGTAATAAGAACGATAAAAATTTATTCAATCTGGAGATGGCTCTACAGCCAACTCATCACAATAAGGTAGTATTTTTGAAATAGCTGTTTGATTTTTATGGTGTTTTATATCGGAGATATTATTCCTGCAATTCTACTTTTTCAAAGCCTGATCTTTGCTTTGGTATTGTTTGGTGATAGTAGTTTTAAAAGAAGAGCCAATTTTTTGCTGGCCGCTTTTTTTCTGGTTATGGCGATTCAATTTTTTGGACTGTTGGCCCCAAATTTTGGAATGAAGTGGGAATTCTTTGGTTCCATGGCCTGCATCTATGGGTTTGCCTATGGCCCTTTGCTATACTTTTATTCAAGGTCCCTGATTTATAAAGAATCGGAATTTGAATACAAGCAACTAATCCATCTACTGCCTTTTGGTTTTCTAGCTGTCATGGCAATGTCCAAAATTTCAGTATGTGAATATGCAGGGGCAATTATGTACTTAAGTTTGATAGGCTACATAGCAGTTTCCATAAAAGGGCTTATTAAGTATCGCAACATTCTAAAGCAGGTTCAGTCCAAAGAAGGACAGATAGAACTTAGGTGGCTTCAGAATTTCATGGTCATTTTTTGCCTTACCCTTCTGCTGGATATTGTAGATCAATTTGTACTTGGGCTTGATATCACCCAAGGGGTTTCATCAATCCACCTCATGCTGCTTTTTCTCATTAATTGGGTGTTTTACAAAGGATTGAAACAGCCTCAGATTTTCATGGGGATTTCTAGGAATGATGTCAACATTATCCAGAATCAACAAGTCAATACAACACCCAAGAAACCTAATGCAGAAGAACATGATGAGCTAAACCGTTTGGATGAATTCATGAGAAGTTCAGAAATTTATATCAACCCTGACCTCAATATAAATGAGCTTGCAAAAGCAGTTTCTATTCCAGCACGAAGACTTTCTTTTTTGATAAATGGATTTTTGGACAAAAACTTTATTGGATACATTAATGAGTTTAGAATAGAGCTGGCCAAAGAACGTTTAAAAAACCCCAAGGATGAGGGAGAGACCATTTCGGAGATTATGTACGATGTTGGGTTTAGCTCAAAATCTTCGTTCAATTCTTTTTTTAAGAACCATACCGGAATGACACCTTCGCAGTTTAGAGATTCCAATTCTTAGTTTTATCTCCGAACTTCAGCGTACCATTAATTGGTTCGGAAACATGTTTTCGTACCTAAATCAGCAATTGATTTCTTTGCTTTGCCGCGTTCATCAATCAAAAAATGAAATGGTAAAGAAAATATTCAGAATTGTTTTAAAGACCTTATTAGGGATAATTGCAGCAATTATCCTCTTCCTTGTCTCATCCATGTTGATATCCAAATATGATTTTGGAGACCCTTCAGAAGAAATAGGGGAACGTGTTTCCAAATTGGCCTTTACCCATGTAAATATTGTCAACGTGGAGGCCGATTCAACAGAAGCGCCCGGAGCATTGATTAAAAATGCCAAAATATTGCTGGAAGAAGGTAAGATTGTTCAAATTTTACCGGATTCGGTTGAAACTCCAAAAGGGTATAGGGAAATAGATGCCAAAGGTGGTTTTGCACTTCCTGGACTTATGGACATGCATACCCATATTTTTGACCGTTCGGATTTGGCCATGTACCTAGGCCATGGGGTCACCACGGTAAGGAACATGATGGGGTTCCCAATGCACCTTCGGTGGAGACAACAGATGGAACTTGGCAGCTATCCGGGGTCAAGGTTGATAACGGCTTCGCCAACAATCAACTCTGGTAACGATACGGGACCTTTTCATAAAAATATAGATACCCCCGAAGAAGCTGTAGAAGCCATTACTGATTATAAAGAGAAAGGGTACGATTTCATCAAAATCTATGATGGGCTAAACTACGATCAGTTTACTGCTGTAATGCAGACAGCGAACGCAAATGATCTATATGTTGCCGGTCACCCTCCACATGGAATAGGTATAGATACACTGTTGTCATTCAATCTCAATTCCTTTGAGCATATAGAGGAGATTGTTCAAGGACCCTTGGAATATGAGTTGAGCGTTCCAAAAGGGAGAAAAATTGCACAAAAATTCAAAGCAGCTAATGCAAGGTTGACCATTACCATGTCCCCTTTTCGCAACATTTATAGGACCACGGTTGAGGGAGATGATTTTCTTAGCAGTTTGCCTGAGGAGAAAATCAATCCATTTATAGAGTTCATCGGTCAAAAACAATTACAACAATGGGTAAATTGTAATAAAGGAACTTATGATTGGAATGTTGGAAAATACAAGTGTATGGCATTACTTACCCAAGTTTTTCATGAAGAAGATGTAAATCTATTATTGGGAACCGATACCGGTCCCAGCCTCACGGTACCTGGATTAACCCTTTTGGACGAAATTAAAATCCTAAATGACCTGGATATTCCGGTTTTGGATATTATAAAGTCTGGTACCATTGAAGCCGCCAAAGCATTACAAATGGATGATGAAATAGGATCTATTGCCATAGGCAAACAAGCAGAAATGGTAATTGTGAAGGACAACCCATTGACTGATATGAATACGCTTTATAACCCTGTTTCAATTGTGAAAGGAGAGACGCTTTACCTTGAACCCGATATAGAGGAACTAAAAGGTTTGGGAAGACAGAAATCCAACGTATACTTAACGCTTGGACGTTTCTTGAATCATTTAATAAGCAAATAAGGAGAAAGCGAGCTTAAAAAGCGGATTTAAACTGCTCTAAAAACCTTACGTCGTTTTCACTCAATAAACGGATATCAGAAATTTGATGTAGCAACAGCGCTATTCGATCTATCCCCATACCAAAGGCAAAACCTGAATATACATCTGGATCTATATCACAATTTTTAAGCACATTGGGGTCCACCATACCGCACCCCATGATTTCCAACCAGCCTGTTCCCTTGGTCATCCTATAGTCCGTTTCGGTCTCTAGGCCCCAGTACACATCTACTTCGGCACTGGGTTCCGTGAATGGGAAGTAGGAGGGGCGTAGGCGAATCCTGGATTTTCCGAACATTTCGGAGGTAAAATATTGCAATGTCTGCTTCAAATCTGCGAAGGAAACATTCTTGTCCACGTATAAACCTTCCACCTGGTGAAAGAAACAGTGGGAGCGGGCAGAAATTGCTTCGTTCCGGTATACCCTTCCAGGAGAAATGGTCCTAATTGGCGGTTTGTTTTTTTCCATGTACCTCACCTGAACAGATGAGGTGTGCGTCCGGAGCAAGATATCCGGGTCTGTCTGTATAAAGAAAGTGTCCTGCATGTCCCTTGCTGGATGGTATTCAGGTAGGTTCAAAGCAGTGAAATTATGCCAATCATCCTCAATTTCAGGTCCTTCAGAAACATTGAACCCAATACGAGAGAAAATATCAATAATTTGGTTTTTAACAATGGAAATAGGATGTCTGGCTCCTAACTGAATTGGCTCTCCAGGGCGTGTAAGATCACCATATTTGCCAGCTGATCCAGCTTGATTCTCCAAGGCAGCCTTAAGCGAGTTTACCTTTTCGGTTGCCGCATTCTTAAGTTGGTTTACTACTTGTCCAAACTCTTTCTTCTCCCCATTTGGCACGTTTTTGAACTCTGCAAAGAATTCGTTGAGCAGTCCTTTTTTTCCTAAATATTTAATTCGGAAGGCCTCAATTTCATCCTTAGAGGATGAAGTGAATTGCTCTACTTCAGCCAAATGTTCTTTTATCGTCTCGATCATTGTCAAAGCTATTGGGAGGCAAATTTAACAAATTGTCCCTGAATATGTAGGCTATAAGAAAATGTACTGCAACACCACCAAAGAAATGCCATAACCAATGCGTTCCCATGGGAAAGGAAGTTTGTGAAAGATCTATGGACCGGAAATAAATCGCCATTGCAAAAAAACTAAAGGCCATAACTACCCATAGAAGCCCTTCTCCCTTAGTTTTATAAAGATACCAGCCTATTGGGAAGAGTATGGTAAGGGCAGTAATGGTATACCCTATAGATATCCTGAGAGAAGCTGGGATTGGGAGCATACGCAGAACGACGGAAGCGGTCAGTAAAAGAACGATAACCAGTATTCTTTGCCACCATATGGCCACTAATTTAAATATGAAGTATATCATTAGTGCAATGCACAATAACATAATGGGCATCCAATCCAGTCTTAACCAAAATTCATGGCTTCGGGTGGCGTGATAAATGGTTCCTCCAACGTAGCTAATTGCAATAACAGGAATTACCCAGGCCAGGAAAATATGTTGTCTTGGATTTTTGTAAACCTTGATGCCCCAATAAATTATGATGGCCAGAAAAACTAAGTTGCTGTAGGTGTTAAAAGGTTCAACCGGGAACCTTCCCTCCAAGGTCTCCAAATAGATTGGACCAGAATCATTGGGGAACTTCTGCAGAAATAGAATTCGGTTCAAGGTTGATGTTTAAGCTGATCAAGGATAAATATCTTCCACATTTTCCTCGACCCAGTCCATACAACCCTTGAAATCGGGGAAAATATGCTCTTTAGGAACCAAATCAGGGATAATATCGATACGTTCCATCATATATCTTGGCTGGTCCAGAATATCTACCATTAGTATGGTAACATTATTTTTGATTAGATCCTGAAGCACATCTTCCATGGCATAAAGACCAGACTGGTCCATGTACTGCATACGGTCCATTCTTATGATTACATGAGTGGCCGTATCTGGTATTTGTTCTGCCAATTGCTGAAATTCGCTGGTAGAACCAAAAAATAATGGCCCCTTAATGTGTTTGATGAAGACCTCTTCCTTCAATTTCCTCGGGAAATCCTTCTCATCCGCCCATGCTTCTTCGTTTAAGGGTTTCACATCGGAACGTTTAGCGGTAAGATCTCCAATTTTTTTCATGAACATAAGGGAGGCTATCACTAAACCAATTCCCACCGCATAAACCAAATTCCATACTGAGGAAAGTACAAGAACCACCAACATAATGATGACCTCTGAGCTGAGTTTTAATGGCCCCAGCTTGATGTCCTTTGGGAGATACGGAATTGCCTTTAGGCCTCTATAGTCCATTACACCGATACCTACGGTAACCAGAATTCCCGCCAGTACGGCTGCCGGGATTTGAGAAGCCACAGGTCCCAACGCTAGAAGAATGACCAGCAACAAAATACCTGCTATCATTCCGGATAGCCTGGTCTTACCTCCAGAATTGATGTTTACAACAGTTCGGATAGTGGCCCCAGCACCTGGAATTCCACCAAAAAAGGCTGCAATACTGTTACCAATTCCCTGTCCTACAAGCTCCTTATTAGGTTTGTGTTTGGTTTGGGTCATATTATCGGCCACAACGGAGGTCAATAGAGAATCTATTGCTCCCAACAAAGCAAGGGTAAGTGCTGTAAAGAAGTATGGAGTAATGGATGCAATACTAAATTTTGTAAAAATTTCAAGGTTTGGAATAGGAAGCCCACTTGGGATTTCCTCAATAGGCCTATAGTCAAGTCCAAATCCAAAGGCGACTCCTGATACCACAATTAAGGCCACCAAAGTACTTGGCACTGCTGTTGTAATTCTTTTAAACCCATAGATAATTATTATCGTGGCCAGTGCCAGTCCTAGTTCTAACCAATTTATATTTTGTAGTGCCCTAGGCAATACTTTTATGGTGCCAATCACTCCAGAAGCATCGCTGGCTGCTAAAGTTTTGGCTTCTTTCTGCATATCTTCTTCTGTAATCTGACCAGCTCTTCTTATGGTCTCTTCAAAATCCTCCAATACTAGAATACCCTCCCCAGCTTCTTCTTTTAGGATATTTTCCAAGATTTCCTCTTCAGCGATTGCTTTAAACTGGCTTACATACTCAACATCTTCTTTTGGGTAGTATCCAACAGCAGGAAGAATTTGTGTAACCAAGATGATAACTCCAATTGCTGTCATGAAACCAGAAACCACAGGATATGGAATATACTTGATATACTTTCCCAAACCGATTAGCCCCAATCCGATCTGCATTAGTCCCGCCAAAAGGAACACGGCCAATATAATTGGGAGTGCTTTTGGAATGTCCCCATCGTGCACAGCCAATATTCCCGCGATGATTACCATACTTACGGCGGTCATTGGAGCTGTAGGTCCAGAAATCTGTGTATTTGTTCCGCCAAAAAGGGCAGCAAAAAAACTAATGAAGATGGCCCCGTAGAGTCCGGCACTTGGTCCAAGCCCTGAACTTACACCAAAAGCCAATGCAAGGGGAAGCGCTACAATTCCTGCGGTGATACCCCCAAATAAGTCACCTCTAAAATGTTTAAACATACCAGAGCGGTTTTTAATAGTAGTGCTGTTAAGATAGCAATTTTAAAAAACTAAAAAAGGCCAATGAAATGTTAAACACTGGCCTTTTGTTCTATTAAGAATGGATTTAGTTACATGTAATGCACTTTTCCTGTAGAAATATCATACATGCCCCCAACAACCAGGATTTCTCCGTTGTCTTCCATTTCTTTTAATACAGAACTTTGAGCCCTGATATTATCAATGGTCAGCTGTACATTTTTTTCAGCAACAGCGTTTACAAACCCAATATTTTTGGAGTTCCGTTCTTCTTCGTTTGAAGGTTCAGAAACGGCATTGACCGCAGGCTTTATCTTGCTCAAAAGCTCAGTTAAATTTCCCATTTTGGCATCATCACAAGCGCCTTTTACAGCTCCACAAGCGGTATGCCCCAAGACTACTATGATTTTGGTTCCTGCCAGTTTGCATGCAAACTCCATGCTTCCTAAAATATCTTCGTTCACAATATTTCCGGCCACCCTGGCACTAAAAATATCTCCAACCCCTTGATCAAAGATAAGTTCGGCGGATACACGGGAATCAATGCAGCTTAATATGGTAGCAAATGGAAATTGTCCGGAAGCTGTTTGCGAGACTTGTTCCAACAAGTTACGATCAGCTTGATTGCTGTCAACAAAACGTTTGTTACCTTCTTTTAGTAGTTCCCAAGCTGTATTTGGAGTTAACGCCGCCTGGGTCTCTTTTGTTTGTGTAATCATAATATATTGTTTTAAGCAGATTTTGGTCTTAGTTTGAAAAATTTGATATAACTGTCTGGGTTTTCTACCTCCCCACGTTCTGATATCAGCTTGATGTTGATGTTCCTATTTCTAGCCTTTTCGGAAAAATCCTCAAGGATTTCAACAATATCATTGTCTAAAAATCGGGTCTTTCTCACATCCAACTGAAGATATGAATTTTCAGGAAGACTATCCAACTCTTTTAAGATGGCACCTTTATTAAAGAAAGTAACTTCCTCGGCCAAGGTCATATTGATTTTATGAACGCCATTACTTTTGTCTTCAATATGAAGGAAGTGTGAGTTTTGGTAGCTTTTGATAAGGATGACCACAATACCAACTCCCAATCCCAATCCAATTCCAACCAAAAGGTCAGTAAAAACTATTCCGAGTACTGTTACCACAAAGGGAACAAATTGCTTCCATCCAAGAGTGTACATCTTTTTGAAAAGGGCAGGTTTTGCCAATTTATATCCTACAATGAATAAGATAGCCGCCAATACTGATAGCGGAATCATGTTTAGCAATTTTGGAATAAGGATAATAGAAATCAACAAAAAGAATCCATGGATAATGGCTGAGGCTTTGGTTCTTCCTCCAGATTGAATGTTTGCGGAACTCCTAACAATAACCTGGGTTACAGGAAGCCCCCCGACCAGTCCAGAAATGGTATTTCCAACCCCTTGGGCAAATAGCTCCTTGTTGGTTGGTGTAGTTCTTTTGTAGGGGTCTAGTTTATCCGTGGCTTCTACACAAAGCAAGGTTTCCAAACTGGCTACCAATGCAATGGTGAAGGCCGTGACCCAAATCTCGGAGTTTCCGATAACAGCAAAATTTGGAAAGCTCAACAATGTGCCAAGAGATTCCATGCTTTCTGGAATTGGAACAGTGACCAAATGGTCTTTGGAAATGGCCAGCGCTTCGTTGTCCTTGGTAATTACAAAGTATAAAATTCCAAGTACCACTGCTACCAATGGCCCCTGTATCAATGTAAATATTTTAGCTTTTTTGGTCAGTACTTTATCCCAAAGGATAAGTATGGCCAAGGCCACTGTGGCAATAAGCGTTGCTCCAGGGCTGATGGATTTAAAAGTGCTAATAATTCCGCTAAAAGTGTTTTCTCCATCTAGTTGCATAAATGCAAAACTTCCTTCAGGATTTGAATCATAACCAAAAAAATGCGGAATTTGTTTCAGGATGATTATGATACCAATACCCGTAAGCATTCCCTTAATTACAGATGACGGGAAATAGTAAGCGATAATACCGGCTTTCAATATGCTGAACAAAATTTGGATGAGACCTCCAAGCACTACGGCGACCAAGAAGTTCTCAAAACCTCCAAGTGTTCCGATGGCTGTCAATACAATAGCAGCAAGTCCAGCAGCTGGACCACTGACCCCAATTTGGGAACCACTTAAGGCTCCAACTACTATTCCACCTATAATTCCGGCGATTAAGCCTGAAAATAATGGTGCCCCACTGGCAAGTGCAATACCAAGACAGAGTGGTAGCGCAACAAAAAATACCACAATACTGGCTGGCAAGTCATTTTTTATATACTTGAACATGATAAAAGATTAAATATGCCCTCAACTATTTTTTTCTGTTGAAGACGAGTGAAAAATTGATTTTTTAATTAAGTCTGGCTGTTAAATCAATTGTTCTGGCGGAGGGAGTAGAATTTCCGCTTTGTAATCGGAATGTTTGAGAATGTAACCTTTTTGTACCGATTTCTTCCCTTGAAGAAAGTAATTGCTTGAAGTTTCTATTTTGCCTAAAAACAAGTCCTTTTCACTGAACTTCTTTTCAGATTCTTTGTCTTGTTTTTTTTCTTCATCATTCTTGTCCACCAATGCAACAATTGCACAATCCCTATCCACTAAGGTTATAATGGAAGGAGCCAATATGGAAAATATTAGCATGAGTGCAACAAGAGGAAATGCAAAAGTCTTAAGCATTGGTCTGTTTTGTGACAAAAATAATAGTAAAGCTGTTAGTTATTGTTAAATAATATTTAAAAGGACTTCAACAGTTTAATGTTGTTGTTTTTCATCCAGCCCGTCTGTCCGTCTGCGATTCTAATTTTGCTCCACTCGTTCAATTGGTCCATGACGTTGACTTTGGTGCCCTCGTGAAGCGAAAATATGACCTCGCTATTATCATTTGGTTCAGATGAGATTTTTACTTCTTTACTAAAAACAATGGCGGGATTGAAATTTTTGAATTCCTGGTATTGCAGGTAAGCCATGAGAACACATAACGTACCCAAGGCCAAAGAGAATATACTGCCGATGAACGCAATTCTTTTTTGATTGGCATTGCGAAGAAAAAAGTATGTTAGATAACCCAACACAAACAAAACAACGAGAACAACCGACGAATAGGCCCATTGATCAAAAGACAGAAGATTAACCAAGCTACTATACGCCTGCGCAATTTCTGTTTTGGGCAATTTGTCAATGGCATCGAGTCTCATGTTCTGGGCGTAGCCTAAATTATTTAGAATTTCGCTGTCATTAGGACTTAACAACAGGGCTTTTTCATAGTAGTAAATACTTGGTCCTATTGCATTGAGCTTATAATGGCAATTCCCCAGATTAAAGTAGAGTTCTGAAGAATGTTTTCCATTTTTAAGGATTTGCTCGTAGTTTTCTATAGCTTTTGAGAATTCTCCCTGGTTGTAGTGTTCGGTAGCTTTAGTGAACAAGTCATTGTTTTGGGAAAACCCAATGAACGATGAGAAGGAAAAAATAAGTACGATCAGTGATTTCATGCTCATAAGTTCTTGTCCAAATTAGAAATTACCTCACTGGCCTTGTCATAGTCGTTTTGCATTTGCACATTGGAAAATGGGCTATAGCGTGCCATTTCACAGCTTTTCAATAGTGCAATGAACCCTTCCACATCTTCCTCTCCAACACCTTTTTCCGTCAAGATTGTGGTTATTTTTTCCTTACTGAACTCTGAAGTCTCTATTTTTAATTTTGCCTTCAGATAGTTATGAAGTCCTTTTTCCAAGGCAACATAAAAGGCCTCTTTGTTACCCAATTCTTTCTTGGCGGTTGAAAGGTATTTTTTGGCAAGCTTGTTGGCTTGTTTGATTTTATTTCCCTCAACATCTCCAGCAATTGCTTCTCTCTTTTTAAATGAGAAAATGGTCAGTGGGATTAACAGCAATGGAGCAAACAACAACCAATAGAACGTTTTAGATCCAAAAAAGTAATCTGTCCCAATGTTGGTCAGATTGGGCCGCAGCTTTATAAAATGAAATTGCTTTCCGGCTTGTACCACAACCTGTTTATTCGGTGTGCCGCTTAAATTGGTGTCATCAGACGAACGTGTTGGACCCTCAAGCACTTCAATATTGATTTCTTCAGAATTGAGGGTGACGTATTTTCTGGTTTTTGGATTGAAATAACTAAATGAAATGCTAGGAATCGGATATTTTCCCCTGAACGAGGGTACTATGGTGTATTTATTTGCCACCTTGCCCTCCATTCCAGAGCTGTAGGTGCGCACACTTTCTTCAAACTCAGGGTCATATACTTCAAGTGCGCTGGGGAGCTCGGGTTCTGGCAATTGGAAAAGCTTGAGATTTCCTTTTCCTGACACCTCTACCCTAGCCTGAAGCGATTCTGATGCATTCAGCTGTGCCTTGCTTGCGTTAACAGAAAAGGTAAAATCGCCAACAGCACCGCCAAAATTTGCAGGTTTTCCACTTTCTGGAAGGGGTTTTACATTGATGGTGCGTCTTCCGGCCGAAACATTCTTACTGGTTTGGGTGTAGATTCTCCCTCCAAAGAAATCCCTTCGGTTGGTGGGAACGTCCACAAAAATTTCCAAAGACAATGGTTCAATCTCCAATTTCCCCGGTTTCTGGGGATAAAGAACCACACGTTTTAAAACCACAAAACGATAGGGTTTTCCCTGGTATGTTCCATTTTGTGCGGTATGCTTGGTCACCGGAATTTCTTGGCTCCAGAAGTTGTTGTATCTGGGATTATCCAACGGGCGGTAATTGGTTACACTGATGCTGGGACTAACATATAACTTGTATATAACGGTTACCGCTTCATTGAGATAAGGGTTTCCTTTGGAAACTTCGGCAACCAAATGAAGACTTTCATCTGCAACATCGTCCACTGTTTTTTGGTCATTTGGCTTATCAACTGCTGCGGTCACCTCCACGGATTTTGGAAGGGTTTTATATACTTCACCCTCAATTTCTATAGTGGCCTGCTTAATGTTGAATCTACCTCTTGCCGTTGGAACAAGAATATAGGAATAGGTCTTTGAAAAACTACGTTTTCCGTTGATCCATGAGGAACTAATGGATTGTGAGGGCCCCATGACAACTTTAAAACCTTCAAACGGAGGGGGGCTGAAGTTATCCCCATCCTTGTTCATGGTAAATTCCACCCTGAGACGCTCGTTGATTCCCAGCTTTTCTTTGCTCAGGTTCATTTGAAAGGAAACTTCTTCATCCTGGGCATAGGATAGAAACCCTAGCAGGATGCTACATAATGTAAGTAAGAATTTGCCCCTCAAAATGTGCATTACCAATCCTTTTCGTTCTTAATTTTTTTACCCCTAACTTTTCTGGCCTCCATTTTTTCCTGCACCTTCTTTTCTTCATTTTGCATGGCCTCTAACAGATTCTGAATCTGTTGTTTTGAAAGCTCATTGGGTTTGGGCTGCTGTTTTTGATCTTCTGGTTGGTCGCCTTCATTTGGCTTTTTTTCCTGTTCTTTTTTCTCGTCTCCGTCTCCTTTTTGATTCTCCTCAGGCTCATCTTCACCGTTTTCTCCTTCATCTCCCTTATCCTTGTTCTCATCCTCATTTTGCTCTCCTTCATCCTGTTTTTCATTGTCCCCCTGATTATTCTGGTCTTGGTTCTGATCTTTTTGGTCCTGCTGGTCCTTGTTGTCCTCACCCCCTTCATTATCGTCATTCTGCTGTTCGTCCTGTTCCTTTTCCAGCATTTTTTTGGCCAAAGCTAAATTGTAACGGGTCTCCTCATCCTTGGGATTGTTCCTAAGGGCTTCTTTGTAGGCTTCAACGGCCTTTTCATATTCCTTGTTCTTCATGAACACATTGCCCATGTTATGGAAGGCCTTGTGCTTGCCCGGTTTTTCCTCGGCTGTTTCCCCAGCTTGTTTGTAGCGACCAAATGCTTCGCCATAACTCTCCCTGTTGTAATAGGCATTGCCCAGATTGAATGGGGCGGTAGAATTTTTAGAGCTTTTGGAAATAGCCCTTCTGTATTCAGACTCAGCAGTAGTGAAATCGTTGGATGAAAGCTCCTTGTTTGCCTCCCAAGTAAGGTTTGTTGAAGCTCTTAAAGCTTTTTCGGCCTCCTTATCAACAATTTCCTCTTGGGCAAAAAGAGAAAGCCCGGGAAAAAGTAAAACCAATATCAATCTATATCTATTCATAATGGCTTTCATTAAATAGATTCAATTTTTTCAACCATTGGGTTTTTCTGTCCAAAACGAAAATGTCCAAAAATAAAAATAAAAACGCCGCACCTAAAAACCATTGAAATTGATCTTTGTATTCGGCAAATTGTTTGGCCTCAAATTCTTTTTTGTCCATTTGGTTCAATTCCTCTTTGATGTACTCTACGGCTCTTTCCGTATTGGAACCATCAATGTACTCTCCATTTCCTTCATCGGCAATTTCTGAAAGAACCGCCTCATTAAGTCTTGTTATGACCACCTCACCTTGGCTGTCCTTTTTCAGGCTTTCCACCACTCCATTTCTTTTGATAGGAATAGGAGCGCCTTTAGGCTTTCCTACACCTATGGTGTAGACCCTGATGCCGTTTTCTATGGCGAGGTCAACAGCTGCAATAGTGGACTTTTCTGAATGGTCTTCCCCATCAGAGACTATGAACAACACCCTATTGGTCTGCTCATCATCGTTATAATAGGTACTGGCAAGTTCTATGGCTGCATCAATTGCGGTTCCTTGTGAAGATAACATGTCCGTGTTCATGCTTTGCAAAAACATTTTGGCCGCACCATAATCCGTGGTAATAGGCAGTTGGGGATAGGCTTGTCCTGCATAGGCAATTATTCCTATTCGGTCACTTGCCAATTGATTGATGATTTCAGACACCAATCTCTTAGACTTCTCCAACCGGTTGGGTGCAATATCTTCGGCCAACATGCTTTTGGAAACATCCACAGCAAAGACGATATCCACGCCTTCACGCTTTACGGTTTCCAACTTCGTTCCAATTTTCGGGTTTACAAGTCCGATTATAAGAAAGGTAAGCCCGGCCAGAAGGAAAATCAACTTAACGGCCGATTTGAAACTGGACCGGTTTGGTGCCAATCTTCGCAGCAATCTTGAGTCGGCAAATTGCCGCTGGGCTCTTTTCTTCCAGATCTGAAAAAAGAAAAATGCAAGTACCATTACTGGAACAATGGCCAGGAGGTAAAAGTATATTTTCTCATCAAACTGAATCATATGCTAAATAAAGCTTTTAAAGATGGAATTTCGCAATGCCCATTCTATTAACAACAAAGCCCCTGCCAAAAGAATAAGCGGCCTGAACTTTTCTTCGTACTTGTAATATTTAAACTCTTCTATTTCGGTTTTTTCCAACTTATTGATCTCATCATAGATTTCCTCCAATTTTTCATTGTCGGTAGCTCTAAAATATTTTCCTCCGGTGACCTCAGCAATCTCTTTGAGGAGGTCTTCGTCTATTTCCACTTGGCGCATGCCGTAACGAAATGTCCCGTCCCTGTTATAGGTTACAGGAGAGAGCGCGTTTCCGTTGGTGCCCAACCCAATGGTGTAGGTCTTTATTCCATATTCCACCGCTATGTCTGCAGCGGTCTTTGGTTCAATAAAACCAGAGTTATTGACTCCGTCGGTCAAGAGAATGATTACTTTACTGATTGCCTTGCTTTCTTTCAATCTGTTTACAGAGGTGGCTAGTCCCATGCCTATAGCGGTGCCATCTTCCAATTCGCCGTATGTGATTTCCCTTAATGCATTCAATACTATGGATTTGTCACTGGTAATGGGGGTTTTAGTGTAGCTCTCTGCCGCATACCCGACAAGTCCAATACGGTCGTTTGGGCGTTGTTTTATAAAATCGGCAGCAACGTCTTTTAGAGCGGAAAGTCTATTGGGTTTTAGATCACGGGCCAACATACTGGAGGATACATCAATGGCCATTACTATGTCAATACCCTTGGTGGTCTTTGTTCGTGTTGAAATATCTTCAATTTGGGGCCTGGCCAATGCGGTAATGATGGAAGCCAAAGCCAATAGCCGCAATGCAAAAAGTACTGGTCTTAATTTTGACGCCAACGTACTAACTGAAAACCCCCGAACACTTGAAATTTTTAAGGAAGCTACTTCTTTTTTATGTTTGAAAAGATACCAAATCAAAGCCAGTGGAAGCGATAATAGCAACCAGAAAAACTGAGGATTTGCAAATTCTATATTTTCAAACATTTATACCTGTGTTTTTACATCTAAACTGTTCAATATCCTGGCCACCATTTTTTCTGCATAATCATCACCTTCTTCCCATGTAATCACCACCTGCTGCATGAAGCCTTTTCCACCAAAGGTGAGGATATTGTATTTGGCCTTTTTTGAATCATTGTCCAAAGGAGTCTTTAAGTTCCCCGTACCAAAGGTTTTTAGGCCTTTTACCCCGGATTTGGTAACGAACTCTTCCTGTTTGGTGATAATGTTTTTAACGCCAGCACCCTCAAATGTGGTCAATATTGACCCAATGGCAGCTTCAAAATTGGGTTCGTTCTGTTCTTTGTACGTAACAGAACTTGTTGCCACAGAAAACACCCCTACATAACTACCATAACTGAATGTCTGTAGTTCTTTGATTAACTCTTCGGTCTCTGGAGGCAATTTTATTTCTTGCCGAACAAGCACATCAGGGGTTTCCAATTCAATTGGAGGGTATCCGTAGGAGCTTGCTACCCATTCCCCTTCCAACAAATCTTTTGTCGGATAACCAAAGACTGTGTCCCGTACTTGCTTATATCCATAGTAGCCGATTGAAAGCCCACCTCCAAGAAAAATCAAACCGGCAAAAATGGCTGCGGCCCAGTATATTCTTTTACGCTGTTTTTTCCGGGCGAGCTCTTCCAGATATTCTTCGTTTTGTAGGAGCTCCTCATCAGTTGGTTCAGGGAGCGCATCGTGCGTTTTTTCTACAATTTGCTCCACCAATTTTCTATCCTGTTCCGCTACTGTGAGGGCAGGTTTTGATTTGGCGAATTTTACAAGATCCGCGGTTTGTAGAATTTTTTGAAACTGTTCTATGGTATCATCCTCTAAATTGAGTTCTCCAGCGTCCTTGAGCATTTCCAGTTTGGTGATCAATTGTGAGGTGGTGCTTTCCAAAGCGGAGACATTTACATCTTCCTCCAGATAGGAACGAACGATACCGGTAAGTTCTGAATAGTACTTTTTGTATTCATCTTGGATGAGGTATCTTGAGTTCTCCAATTTTTTGAGCTCCAAAAGGGCCCTGTCATATGGAGGGAGCAAGGCTTCTTTTTCTTCTTCGGTCAAAGGTTTTTTCCTGAAAACGAACCAATAAAGCAGTCCCCCTACGATCAGCAAGGCCAAGAAAACCCATAGTAACGTCATCCAAAGCTTTGCGTAACTGCGCTCCACTTGAATGAGCGGCTTTATGTCGAACATTTTCTGTTTTGTAGTATCGACCACGACGTCGGCGACCTTTATCCGAAAAGAATCAGTAAAAAACGGCTGCTCATTGATGGAAATACGTTGGGGAGGAATAGTATAAGCACCACTGTCAAACTGGGTTAGGGCATAGATTCGCTGTAAGATGACACGGTCATTGTTTTTGGTGGTATCGATCATTAGGGCCTCAACCGTTTCCAAGGGAGAGAAAGTTTGTCCTTCTGGAAAATGTACCAAGTCGGTAGAATCAGCTTCAACCGTAATCTTATATTGAACCTGCTCTCCAATTTTTATGGATGCGGTATCTATTTCTGATGATATTCTGGGCTCACTTTGTGAAACACCAAGAAATGGGATAAGGAAAAGGCACAAAAGTGCAACTTGCTTTGGAAGCAAAGCACTCAGTCTTAAAAATAATCTTATGCGTTCTATCCCTATCATCCTCTTCTTTTGAAGTAACCCAATAGTTTTTTTACATAGCTTTCGTCTACCCGGCAATGAATTACACCACTTCCCGATTTGGTGAACGAATCTTGAAAGTATTCCACTTTTTCTTTATGGAACTGGCCATAGGCCAGCCTTACTTTTTTGGAACGTGTATTTACAAGTTGCAATGTTCCTGTTTCGGCATCTTCCATTTGTACCATTCCTAAATTTGGAATTGATTCTTCTCGCTCATCATAAACTCGAATGCCCGTAACATCATGTTTGTTGCCCACTATGCGTAATGTGTTGTCATAATCATCAGCAATAAAATCCGACAGAACAAAAACGATTGCTTTTTTCTTAAGTACGTTGGTTAAAAACTTAAGAGCTTCAGCAATATTGGTGCGACTGCTTTTAGGTGAAAACTCCAATAGCTCCCTAATGATTCTCAACACATGGCTTTTTCCTTTTTTTGGCGGAATGAACAATTCCACTTCATCAGAAAATAGAATCAAGCCTACCTTGTCATTGTTCTGTAGAGCGGAAAAAGCAAGAGTTGCGGATATTTCGGTGATTACCTCTTTTTTGAACTGTTTGTTGGTTCCAAAGAGCTCAGACCCACTCACATCCACCATAAGCATCATGGTGAGTTCCCGTTCTTCCTCAAAAACTTTTACATAAGGTTCATTGTAACGCGCGGTAACATTCCAATCAATGGTTCTTACATCATCCCCAAATTGATATTGTCTAACTTCACTGAACGTCATTCCCCTGCCCTTGAAAGCGGAATGGTATTCGCCACCAAAGATATGATCGGACAGACGGCGAGTCTTTATCTCGATCTTACGTACTTTTTTAAGTAGTTCTTTTGTATCCATCTTGGTTCAAGGAATATTGTACTCTTGTTATAAATTAAGCTGGTCAGTCGCTCTAACAAGAAATATTGAACCCTAAGGCACTTCTACCTCGTTTACAATCTTGTTAATGATTTCTTCTGAAGTGATGTTTTCAGCTTCTGCCTCATATGTTATTCCGATACGATGTCTTAAGACGTCGTGAACAACGGCTCTTACATCTTCAGGAACAACATATCCCCTTCTTTTAATAAATGCATAGCATTTTGAGGCATTGGCCAAATTGATACTTCCCCTAGGCGAAGCACCAAAACTGATTAGGGGCTTAAGATTTTCAAGATTGTATTTCTCTGGATATCGCGTGGCAAACACAAGATCCAATATATACTTTTCAATTTTTTCGTCCATGTATACCTCGCGCACCGCTTGCTGGGCACTTAGTATCTGCTTAAGGGTCACCACAGGTTTAATAGGCTCTGTGGCACCTTTAAGATTTTGCCGTATGATCAATTGCTCCTCGTTCAGCTTTGGGTAATCTATAATCGTCTTCAGCATAAAACGGTCAACCTGTGCTTCGGGCAACGGATAGGTTCCTTCTTGCTCCACGGGATTTTGGGTAGCCATAACCAAAAATGGCGCATCCAGTTTAAAAGTCTCATCACCAATGGTCACCTGCTTTTCCTGCATGGCTTCCAACAGAGCAGATTGAACTTTTGCGGGTGCCCTGTTGATTTCATCAGCCAACACAAAATTGGCAAAAATGGGCCCCTTCTTTATCGAAAAGTCATTTTCCTTCATGTTGTAGATGAGAGTTCCAATGACATCGGCCGGTAAAAGATCCGGGGTAAACTGGATTCTGCTAAAACTTCCCTTAACGGCCTTTGCCAACGTGTTAATGGCCAATGTTTTAGCTAGCCCGGGCACACCTTCCAAAAGAATATGTCCTTGGCCCAACAGTCCAATTAGCAATCGCTCAACCATGTGCCTTTGACCAACAATGGCCTTGTTCATTTCCGTTGTGAGCAAATCAATAAAAGCACTCTCCTGGGCAATTTTTTCATTCACAGCACTAATATCAATAGTAGTGTTTTCTTCCATATAAAGCTTTATTGTAAAGTGTTAATATGAGCATTTTTATAGGAAGTGCAAAATGAAAATTAATTTAAAAACGGTCTGTTAATTAATGGTTAAAAAAATCCGTGAAACCCCAGTTTTATGAAGGATTTAAGGGTTATTTTTATACTTTGAGCGCATATGAAGCAAACTGATAATTTTTCCAGAATTATTTCTGGAACCATGACGTGGGGAAGTTGGGGGAAGAAGCTTTCCGGGCCGGAAATGGCCGATTTGATGAACTATTGTGTTGAACACGGTCTCACTACCTTTGACCATGCCGATATTTACGGGGACTATACCACAGAGGGTGATTTTGGCAAAGCCTTTTTGGAAAGTGGAATTGAGAGATCGACAGTCCAGTTGGTTACAAAGTGTGGTATTCAGATGGTAACAGGGCGCAAGAATCGCCTAAAGCATTATGAGTATAGCAAGGATTACATAATTTGGTCGGCCGAGGAGTCCATCAAGAAATTAAATGCGGAATATTTGGACCTGTTTCTTTTGCACAGGCCCAGTCCGCTCATGGAACCCGAAGAGATAGCGGCAGCGGTGGCCCACCTGGTTGAAAGTGGAAAGATAAAGCGTTTTGGGGTGTCTAATTTTACCCCATCGCAAATTGCAATGTTGGAAAAATTCGTTACAGTAGCCGCAAATCAGGTGGAATTTTCCCTGACCCATGATACCCCTATGTATGATGGTGCTTTTGATGACTGCATTGCCAATGGCCGCATGGCTATGGCCTGGAGCCCGCTTGGAAGTATTTATCGCGAAGAAAATCTTCAAACCAAGCGAATCAAGGAAAAGCTACGGGATCTCGCTCACAAATATGAAGCCGAGGAAAGTCAAATTCTTTTGGCCTGGATGCTTAAACATCCCGCAATGGTCCACCCCGTTATTGGAACGGCAAATAAGGATAGGATTTTATTGTCCATCAAGGCATCTGAAATAGATTTGGAATTGCAAGATTGGTTTGATTTACTGGCTGTTAGCCAGGGCCATGAGGTGCCTTAGAAAGGAAACATATGGAAAAGAAAAAAACGGCATTGATTACTGGGGCAACCAGTGGTATTGGAAGGGCAACCGCAGAGTTATTTGCAAAAGAAGGATATAACCTGATATTATGTGGCCGCAGACAAGAGCGACTAGATGCACTACAAGAGAATTTGGGAAAAGAGGCAGTCCATACCCTCAATTTTGATGTCAGGGATAGAGAAGCTGTTTTTTTAGCTGTGGAGAACCTTCCCAAAGAGTTTTCTGAAATTGATATCTTGATCAATAATGCAGGGAATGCCCACGGATTGGACCCCATTGACCAAGGGAGTCTAGACGATTGGGATGCCATGCTGGACATCAACGTAAAAGGATTGTTGTATATGTCCAAAGCCATCTTGCCGCAAATGGTTCAACGCAAATCTGGCCACATTATAAATATTGGTTCCACAGCGGGAAAAGAGGTATATCCCAAAGGGAATGTGTATTGTGCAAGCAAACATGCCGTGGATGCTATTAACCAGGGAATGAGAATAGATTTAAATGCATACGGCATAAAAGTCGGTGCTATAAATCCCGGTTTGGTAGAGACCGAGTTCAGTGAAGTTAGATTTAAAGGAGATGCCGACAAAGCCGGAAAGGTGTACAAAGGATATCAGCCTTTAAAGCCTGAAGATATAGCAGATATTATTCTTTTTGCGGTCACCAGACCCTATCATGTAAATATAGCCGATTTGGTAGTCATGCCAACAGCGCAGGCCAGTAGCACCATTGTGAAGAAAGAGCCATGATCAATAAACGCCTACTGGTTAAAAATCTATTGGCGCACAATGATGAGAACAGCTTTTATGATAAAAAGCGATTTATTTCCATAGGTGAAAAAGAAGGCAAGGCTAAATTCTTAAAACACGTTTGCGCACTCGCAAACAGCAATCCAAAGAACAGCTCGTTTATTGTAATCGGTGTAGAGGATGAAGACAATAAAATTGTTGGAGTCGATTTCTTTGATGACAGTAAGATCCAGAATCTGGTCAATGCGTATTTGGATAACCCGCCATTGATTTCTTATGAAAACATTCCGTTTCCCCATTTACCTGAGGGAAAGGTAGTAGGCTTGGTCACTATACGTTCAAATGGAAAGGTTTGCGCACTTCGAAAGAACATTTGGAAATACTATGGAGGTGCCGTCTTCTTCAGGGAAGGAAGCATCAGCTTGCCCAAAGCATTTGATATTCAACTCAAGGACATTAATTCTGAAGCGGTAGCCACCATAGAGAAGCATGCCAAGAACAATATTGAAATGACCTTGGATGCTGTAATCGATTTTATCAACAACAGTCACCCAGACCTTACCAGCGACTATAAAGTCTTTAAAGAGCAATTTGTGGTATGTTGGGCCGGTAACCAAAAAAAAGTACGAAACAAAATCTACTATTCAAGAGTGGACATTGAACTTATCAATGAGCAGGTGAAACTGTTTTATTCAGCATTGGATGAAATCACCATTACCTATGATGATGACTCTTTTACCACACTGGAGTACGTTCAGTTGGGCTTGGGATCACAGCAAAAGTATTATCCATTGGAAGAAATGATAATTACATTTTCAGAAAACGGCAAGTATACTATTAGTAGTAATTTGGTTTTTGAGCCTCCACAGTACGATAAAAAAACACTTTACCACGTATTCAATACGAACAACACGCTCTTGCAAAAGCTCGAAAAAAGTATAGCGCTCAATGAATCGGAACAGATGGATCTTACGCATTTACCTGCCACGTACCTAATATGCTATCTAAATGGTTTTGAAGAAGCCAAAGAGCAAATGGAAAAAGCAAGACCGTTATTAAAAGGTCACAGCGAAAAAGTGTATCAGTCCCTAAAGGAATCACAAAGAATCCTTAGGAAAGTGAGGTATAACTAATGCTTGTTTTTAGGCCTCTAATTGTACCTTTGTGGGCAAGGCACTGATTGCTCCGTAGCCGGTGGTGGTAATTGCCCCTGCTTTGTTCGCCATCTCAACCATTTTAGTCAAGAGATCAAAATCTTCCAACACCCGGTTAAAGTTACCAAGGTCCGCAATTTGCTGTAAAAGACATCCGATAAAGGCATCTCCGGCCCCTGTAGTATCAACGGGGGCAACTTTTATGCTCGGGACAATTTGTTTCTGACCATTTGCACTGACCAGTGTTCCCTCTTTCCCCAAAGTGATTGCTATGATTTTGGTGCCAACCTCATGAAGGAAGTCACAGGCTTCATTAAGGTCTTTTTTCCCAGAAAGCAATTGAGCTTCTTCCAAACTGAATTTGCAGAGGTGTGATTTCTCAACAAAGGGCATGCATTTTTTAATGAACTGAGGCTCGTTGTCCTTCCAAAGATCTCCCCTAAAGTTGGGGTCAAAACTTATGAACATTTCTTTGGTGAGACCATCAAAAAGGTACTTTCCATAAGCCATCTCAAGAGAGCCTCCCAAAAGAGCAGTGGCTGCACCCAAATGCAATAGATTGCCGTTAAAACCCTTCCTAAGGGTTGGGTCATAAACCAATTCCTTGTCAGCACCCCGACTGAAGACAAAATCCCGCTCACCATCTTCTGCCAACGAAACAAAAGCAAGCGTGGTAAATATTTTGGAACGCTGCGCAAGTGAGATGTCCACTCCTTCTTTTCTTAAGGTGTCCAATAAAAACTGTCCAAAAGGGTCCTCTCCAACACAGCCTATAAAAACACCTTTTCCTCCAAGTTTTGAGATAGCGCATGCAACATTGGCAGGGGCTCCGCCAGCTTTTTTTGTGAATTCAGTAGCCTTGGAAAGATCATTGCCCTGCTTTTCCGCAACAAAATCTATTAGTAACTCCCCAACACAGAATACTTTCCTCATTTTGAGTGAACAATTGAATATTCCAATGTAAGGAGAAAAAGTGGGCTACTCCAAAATTTTGTGTTCAATTATTGTGAAATAGGTTGAAGAGGCATCTGGACACAAGCCTTCCTTAGCCTTTACCTCCAAGGAGATGTCGGCTTCAAATTGCTCAGGTTGAAATAGAAAGGCGACATCCATTTGATGGTTTTTGGAAATTTTTTGGGATACACTTCCCCCAGACTCTACAACTTCAATAACCTCAACATGAAAAACGTGTTCTTTGGAAAGTCCACATATCTCTTTGCCTTGGGAAGCGGAGCCAAGAATTTTAATTCTAAGTACAATTTCGTTTGGTCCCAATAGCTGCTGATCTACAATTATTTCTTGGTTTTCATCTCCTTTGGTTTCCTCTTGCACGGATTCGGTAATCGCTATTTGATCACTATCGCTACAGGAGTGGGTCAAAATAAGGAAAAGCAACATGATAAAAGGTTTCATGGGGATATACATTTATGTATATACGGGAAAATGAGCTTGTTGGATTAAAAAAGGGCGCGATAGTATCGCGCCCTATATATTAACTGAGTAGTTGATTATCTTTTAATAACCTTGAAATTCTCATTGGTCTTAGCTCCAATGATTTTCACAAAATAGATACCTGAAGGACTATTTGAAGCATTCCAGATAATAGGGTCTGAACTGCTTGAATCTTTGCTTTCAAAAACCATTTGCCCTACCATGTTGAAAATCTGTGTGGTTACTTTAGCGTCTTCGCTATCCTTGAGTGCAAAATAAAATTCGCTAGCTGAAGGATTGGGCCAGACAGCAGTGATAACATTCGTTTCCACGGTGGCCAGGTTCTGTGCAACTTGGTCAGAAGATGCCGACGGAGCTATTTCAACCGCAGTGTCCATCGTAGAACTATTGTCTACGCTTCCAAAAATCTGGAAGACCTGGTCTTCCGGAAGGCCGCCAAAAACTAATGATCTTGATGTCCAATCTACAGCTCCGGCACCAAACAAATCTCCGGAATCCCTAAAACTAGCCTCATAGCCGATCAAACCTGCTTGGGTAGACCAAAACCACTGAGTTGCATCGGGCAAGAAGTTTAGGTTTACATAAACAGATAGCCAATACGTGCCCTCTGTTAGCACCACGGCTTCAGGAAGATCTAAACTAAGATTGGCCTGATTGGGCTCTGAAGATGGGGCAAATGCACCACTATCGTAAACCACTGCCCCAGGAGAACCTCCATTGTCTTCATAAATCACAACAGATGCACTCGTAAGGGATGGACTGTTGTTGGCCCCTCCAAACGCTACAATACTGTTAACGGTCCACTGACTTCCGGTTGGTACCACAAAGTCATCTGCGGATTGTGCCAATGCACCACCAAAATCTAGGAACAACTGGGAAGGGCCACTACTTACAATGCCTTCATTTTGTTCATAGATTGGTAATTCTGTCAAGGTTACGGTAAACCCTTCAGATACTTGCTCCTTTCCAGATGTGGCAATCAATCCAATGGCTGCAGAACCTTCCATGTTCGGAGCAAAAGAAAGGCGGATCGTGTCATCCTCAAGAACGGCGGTCACCAAATCTGGGTTGGAATTTGTCAATTCTATTGAAATATCCCTTCCTCTAGAGTGTACAAAAAGATCTTTTACATTAACCTCTTTGTCTGCACTACCAATCGGCAACAGCATGTCGGGTAGAAGATAGGCAACACTTAATT
The DNA here is from genome assembly GCF_003382275.1 of Flagellimonas nanhaiensis. Classification (GTDB taxonomy): domain Bacteria; phylum Bacteroidota; class Bacteroidia; order Flavobacteriales; family Flavobacteriaceae; genus Flagellimonas; species Flagellimonas nanhaiensis. The sequence continues at coordinate 520,729 of NZ_QTJX01000002.1, read as the reverse complement.
TTGATTTTGGAGATTTCGATGCGTAAAACTTCGCATTGTAAATTCCATTTCCGTGAGAGGCCACGGCTACAAAACCATCCTTTCGGGTTCTTACCTGTGGAACCACTACGTTACCCACAATGGCAGGTTCGCGGAACCAACGGGTTCGGTCCCCATTCAAATAGAAGGAAGCATAAAGCCCCGTACTTGTTCCTGCAAAATAGATGTTATTGTTTCCACTGATGGCAAACCACCGAACGGAAGGTCCGTTTCCGGTTCCATCACTATTCTGTTCCAAATTACCACTGATACTTTCCCAGGTCTCTCCAGCATCCTTGCTCATGAAAAGACTTTTGATATTGTAGTTGGAGAAAACCGCGAAAACTTGATCTGCATTATTCGGGTTAACATAGATTTGATTGATGTTTCCAGTTGGAAGACCTTTTCCAGATGAAATATCTACAGCAGGTTGGTCATCAATATTGGCATTTTCCATTTTAAATATCATACCACTTGAAGTACCATAGTAGAGTCTATTGGCCACAGGGTACCTGGATACATCAAGTCCGGTGATCAATGAACCATCTGGCGTTGCAGTTTGACTTTGCTCTACCCAATTCACCGTAGCCGGAGCATTGGAGAAGAGTGGAATTTCATCCAGATTGTTGTTCCGCCACATGCGATCTCCTGCCGGCATGTACATAATGTTGTCATTAACCGGATCTAGTATAAAAGGAGCAACAAAATCAAAACCACTGGCGCCTGCCGGAATAACCCGGGTAAAGGAAATAAAATCACCTGTTTCATTGAAATTGAACCGATATACATTTCCAAATTGGGATGAAACATATCGCGTAAGGCCACCATCAGCTATCGCATTGAATGATCCATCCCCACCAAAATCCTCAATCCAAGGGTCGTTTCCGTTGGTAGAATCGGTAAACCAAGTTCCATTATCTTGAAAACCGGCTACCACATCTTGACTGTTCCCTTCGGGATCAATGGAGATTGCATAAGGTTGTGTGGTAAGGTATCCGTTGTTCAAAGAAGTCCAATTGACGGGCTCAGCAGTTGTGGTGATGTCTTCTGTAACCTGTACCCCTCCATCATTGGCGGAAATTGCCTTGTTTGGATTGGAAGGTAGAAAGACCAGATTGTGCTGATCGGGATGGTGGTTAGGGTAAACAGCAAAGCTATCGCTGAAAATAGTATAACCTCCGATCCAGCCTTCAAACCCGGTTGGTGTTGTAAAACCAGTTGTAGATCTATAAAGGTTTGTGCCACCCAAGAATACCAGGTCTGGATTGGTTGGATGAACCTTAATAATCATGTTGTACCCTCCTTGAAGATTTAGATTGCCAGCTCTTCCTCCAATATTAGTGGGAAGGTTGGCGGTAAGGTCAACCCATTGCTCCTCAGGAGTTGCAGCATCGGCTTGATATCTCCATAAATACGCTTCGCCTAAATTGCTTAAATCATATGAAAAGAAATAGATTCTGTTTTCATCTGAAGGGTCATAGGCCATAACCGTTCTCCCAAAAGCTGGAAAAATCCCTTCTGGAGTAATATTTGTCCAGGTGTCACCGTCTTGCGAAGTGTAGAAACCTGCATTTTCGCCTCCAAAAATATCTACGGTGCCGTAAAGCGTTCCATTTGGAGTTACAATTACTTCTGTTTGACTATCAAATCCGCTGGGAAGAACTTCTTCAAATGACCTTGCTCCATTTTTGGAGCGGTACAGCCCATCAAAAGTTGCAGCGTATACATGTCCAGTGGAAGGATGTACCGCAAGGCTGTTGATAAGATCAAAAGATGAAAAAGAAGTTACATCGTTGTCCGAGGTATTTCGCATTCTTATCCAGCTTCTTCCATTGTTGTACGACTTGAAGATTCCAGAACCTTGATAAAAAGCCCCTGGCGCCCCGGCAGAGTTGCCATAACGTTCACCAGATGCGTAGTACCAAACATTTTGTCTGTTCCTTCTGGGGTCTTGCACAATGGAGGTAATACTTGGAGACTGCCATTTGCGGGTGACTCTCCTCCAAGTCTGTCCAGAATTGGTAGAGCGCCACAGGCCACCGGAAACACCTCCAGCAAGAATGGTGTTCTCATTTTTCATATCCAGGGCCAAAGCACGGGTTCTACCCCCTACATTATAAGGTCCTCGGTTTCTAAAATAGAAATAGCTTTTCCTTTTGGCCTCTCCGCCGTAGGTCTTGGACATCTGCAGTTGAATATCCGTGGAATCTATTTTATTGGAAAATTCAGCTTCCAACAAACGGATATTTTCCGGGATTTCTTTAGAAAAAGGGTCTTGAACTTGTCTGAATTCGTAAGCTAATCGATCTAAAGCACGATCCCCCGGGGCCTTTGGTTTTGCTCCAACGGGTCCCGTTTTGCTATCGTAAATTTTGGATTGTTTGTAAAGATTATGCCCTTTTTGAGGTGAATCTTCGTGCGTTGTTTTTAATTCTTGGGACTGTATTCCACTAATAAAGAGTGAAAAACAGAAAAGTAAATAAAATAATGGTTTAGTGAGTAGAGGTTTTTTCATATAGAGGTCTATTAAAATAGTTAGCCTTTCAATATAACAAAAAACCAGTGCGAAGCGTAAATTATTCCTACAAAAATCGATGAAATACATCGTTAAGGAAAAGTCAAGGGGTAGATTAGAAAACTAATACCCAAAACTTTACCAAGAATTTGAACATGGGTTCCCAATTGTTGTGTATCATTGCGAAAAATTTCTCTATGAGAACGTTGGTCGTAGGAGACATTCACTCTGGATTAAGAGCTTTGGAACAGCTGATGGATCGTGCCAAGGTATCCACAAAAGATCACCTTGTCTTTTTGGGTGACTACGTGGATGGATGGAGTACTGCGGTTGAAACCGTTGATTTTTTGATGGGCCTTATGGATGAATTCAACTGTACTTTTATTAGAGGAAACCATGATGAGCTTTGCCGGGAGTGGTTGATGACCAAAAAGGAAAATCCGCAATGGCTGGCCCATGGAGGAGCCGCAACCAGAGATTCATACCTAAAAGTCAGCAAGCAAAAATGGGATGCCCATCTTGAATTTTATGCTCAATTGGAAAACCATTTTTTAGATCAATCCAACAGGCTTTATCTACATGCAGGATATACCAATTTAAAGGGGATTGAATTTGAGTATTTTGACCAACTTTTCTATTGGGACCGAACACTTTGGGAACTGGCCAGGGCCTTGGACCCCAATTTAAAACCTGATGATGAGAATTTCCCGAAGCGGTTGACCCATTACCATGAAATCTTTATTGGCCATACCCCGATATCAAAAACTGGACTTGCCGTTCCCAAGAAGGGAGCCAACGTCTGGAATGTGGACACCGGAGCTGCTTTTAAAGGAAGCCTCACCATGATGGATGTTGAGACCAAAGAATTTTGGCAGAGCGACCCCGTTCATACTTTTTACCCTGGGGAAAGAGGGAGGAATTAAAACATCAAAATTTCCCTGATTTATGATCGTCCTGCCACTTGGCAAGTGCACTCCATTCTCCTTGGTGCGCCATCTTGGCTTGCATGGGCCACGACGCAGGATCATGAATCCGATAACGGTCCCCAGCAGAGCTAAGGATTTCTTGGCATTTGTCCGTTGAGATTTTAGAAAGTGCCTTCCAGGTTTTAATGCCAGAAGCATGAAACAAGCCTTCAATTTTTGGCCCGATACCTTCTACGATTTTGAGGTCATCTTTTTTGATTCTCTTGCCCATGGCCGCCTTGGCTTCATCGGCATCAAATTCTTTTTCTCCAGAGGCTTTTCCCTTGGAAGTCTTTGATTCACTTTGAGATGAAGATTTAGGGCTCTGTGTGTTTTTTCTAGAGGCCTCAAGGTCGGCTTTTAACTTGGTGTTTTCCGCTTCGAGTTTGTGAACTGCATCAGAGCCTCCAGGGGTTGAAGCTGATTTGCTTTTTCCTATGAAATATCCAACAATGAATCCTACGATTCCTATTAAGATAATTAGAATCCAGCACCAAATGTTTGAGTTGCTTAAGTCCATTTTTGTATGTTTTACTTGTGGTTTATTCCTTAGACATCCTCTTTTGTGCAAAAGAAGAATCCGTGTAACGCATACAAAATATCAAAAAAAAGTTAAAATTTTAAGATTAACACCTAGAATATGAATGTGTTATGGGCGAAGTATTGTGGAATTGCAATTTGTGGAAACGAAAAATAACACAAAAGGAACCAATCATACACTTTTTTTGACCATTGGTACCTAAACCAATTTAACGTGGCATTATTATTGTGAAATTTGTAATAAATATTAGGTAAGAAACCCTATTTCTCCCGACAAAGTTCCGGCATTGGAATAGGGTTTAATCAAATTAAGTTTGAGTTAGTTAAGTTGGTTTTTAAAAGGACCGCCTATTCTTTGTTCATCAAGAATGGCGGCCTTTCTTCATTATAGATCAAATTTTATTCCCTGGGCCAGTGGAAGTTCTGTAGTATAATTGATGGTATTGGTCTGCCTTCTCATGTAAATTTTCCAGGCATCCGAACCACTTTCCCTTCCGCCCCCGGTCTCTTTTTCACCTCCAAAGGCTCCTCCAATTTCAGCTCCAGATGTGCCAATGTTTACGTTGGCAATGCCGCAATCGCTTCCTGCTGAGGATAAAAAACGTTCGGCTTCCCGGAGATTATTGGTCATTATTGCTGAGGACAATCCTTGTACCACATCATTTTGTTGTTCAATGGCATTTTCAACATCACCCGAGTATTTAAGGAGATAAAGGATTGGTGCAAAGGTTTCTTCCTGAACAATCTGGAATGAATTATCGGCTTCCACTATTGCAGGTTTCACATAGCATCCGCTTTCATAACCATCTCCTTGAAGAACACCTCCATCTACCAACACATTGCCGCCTTCCTCTTTGGCTTTCTCCAATGCATTCTGATACATCTTGACCGCATCAGTATCAATTAATGGCCCTACATGATTTTTCTCATCCAAAGGATTTCCAATTTTTAATTGCTTGTAGGCTTCTGTAATGGCTTCTTTGACCTGACCATAGACAGACTCATGGACTATTAATCGTCTTGTTGAGGTACAACGCTGGCCGGCAGTTCCCACAGCTCCAAAGACCGCACCTATTACGGTCATCTTAATATCTGCATCAGGAGTTACAATAATGGCATTGTTTCCACCCAGTTCCAATAAAGATTTACCAAGTCTTGCCGCTACAGCTTGAGCAACAATTTTCCCCATTCGAATAGATCCAGTTGCGGAAACCAAAGGAATTCTTTTATCATTTGTCATTAATTCACCAACCTTGTAATCACCGTTGATGAGACAAGAAATTCCTTCTGGAAGATTATTTTCTTTTAAAACTTCTGCAATAATATTTTGACAGGCCACTCCACACAGGGGCGCCTTTTCCGAAGGTTTCCAAACACAAACATCTCCACATACCCATGCTAGGGCAGTGTTCCAGGCCCACACAGCTACGGGAAAGTTAAAGGCAGAAATAATCCCTACAACGCCAAGGGGGTGATACTGCTCGTACATTCTGTGCCCAGGTCTTTCAGAATGCATGGTCAACCCATGTAATTGTCTGGAAAGCCCAACAGCAAAGTCACAGATGTCTATCATCTCCTGTACTTCTCCCAATCCTTCTTGATAGGATTTTCCCATTTCATATGAAACCAGTTTTCCCAGAGGCTCCTTGAGTTCCCTGAGTTTTTCACCGAATTGTCTCACGATTTCTCCGCGTTGCGGTGCAGGAACTGATCGCCATTCCTTGAATGCAGTGGTGGCTTTGTCCATTACTTTTTCATAATCCTCGGGAGTGGTAGTGGTTACCTTTCCAATAAGAGCACCATCAACTGGTGAAAAAGAGGAGATAGCCTCACCTGACCCAAAATAATTAGATCCGGTGGAAGTACCTTTATTAACTTCTTGTAGCCCTAATTGTCCAAGGGCTTCATTGATTCCAAAAGCAGCAGCAATTTTTGACATTTATAACTTTTTATGTGCGTATTGTTAGATTTTTCAAAACTACGAATAATCCCCAAGAGGGTCATCGCGTTTTCAAAGGAAAAGATGTGCCAAGAACAAGATGATTCCAATCAAAGCCGGAAGCCCCTGGACAAAGAATATTTTTTTGGATGCTGAGACAGCCCCATACAACCCGGCAATGGCAACACAGCCCAAAAAGAAGAGTGCTACGTACACTTGCCATAAAGCATCTTGGATGAACAAAGACCAGATTAATCCGGCAGCAAGAAAACCATTATAGAGCCCTTGATTTGCAGCAAGGGTTTTGGTGGGTTCAAACAGGTGTTCAGGGAATGTCCGAAAGACTTTTTTAGCCTTGGTGGTCCAGGCAAACATCTCTAACCACAGAAAATAAATGTGAAGTATTGCCACTACGGCGACGATAATTTTTGCAAAAAGTAACATCATTGGTCTTTGGAAATAAATCTTTCATCAACGGGCATCACCGTGCCACAGTTTGTACATGTACGCAGCTTTTCTGAACCATAAAACTGTTCAAAATGTCCCAGGAAGTCTTTTTCAATATCATTGAGTGTAAAATAGACCTCATAGAGTTTATGGTTGCAATTGTCGCAAAACCATAATAGTCCATCATCCACTTTCATCTCTGCTCGTTTTCGCTCCACTACCAACCCAATGGACCCCTCATATCTGACAGGGGAGTGTGGTACTTTGGCAGGATGCAAATACATATCCCCAGGACCTAGTTTCATCGTTTTTTTCTGACCATCTTCTTGGATGTGAACTTCAATATTCCCTTCCAATTGAAAAAAAAGCTCTTCCGTTTCATTGTAGTGGTAGTCCTTTCTGGCATTCGGCCCGGCTACAACCATTACAATATAGTCCCCCGCATCTTTGTAGAGATTTCTATTGCCCACTGGAGGTTTTAGGGTTTCACGGTTCTCCTCTATCCATTTATTTAAGTTGAAGGGAGCCTGTATAGCCATTGCAAAAGATTTTTTAGAAAGGTAAAAACTTTTTGGTAAAGTGTGGGCAAACCAAAAGACCTGCCTATTAAGGCAGGTCTTTTAACACACTAATATAAAATCTGATTATTCCACTGTAATAAAAATCTGAGTGTAATAAGGTCTTCCATCCTTGTCCAACTCCACGCTCAAAGTGGTATGGGTATAGTTTCCTTCCAATGCTTCTTTGTGCGCGGTACTGTTTAACCAACCATTCAAGGTTTGTTGGGCGGTAGTGTAGTACCTGGCCACATTTTCAGAAACTTCAATGGCGTTTGTTTCCGCTGCAATTTTTGACGCTCTGGAATCAAAATTATCATGGCTCAATTTGTTTTTTGAGATCATGTAATTGTTGTGCTCCTCTGCATACTTGTATGAAACCGAACTGTTGCCCAATGCGGTTTTGCCAATAGATGCCCTGTGCGCATTGACCAAATCCAAAAGTTCTTCTTCCATTGAGGCCGCATCAACAACAATCTTGTCGTTTCCCAACAAGGTTTCGGTAAACTCATTTTCCTGTTCAGAAGTGGAGGAGGTACTGCACATACTCATCAGTACCACAGAGGTGGCAATAAGGATTGCTCCAAATAATTTTTTCATTTTCGGGGGTGGTTGCGGGACCGGTTCTAAGAGCCCCAGTGTTCTCGCGCCTAATCTAAGGGACTAAAGGCCTTCGGCCATAAAAAATCCACAGGAGGACAGTTTCTAACGGTGAAACGCAAAAAACAATGAAAAAGGAGCTGATTTAGGCCTGCTAAACAAGCCTTTTGACCTTAAAAACTTTCTGTTCAGATGATCTGATCATTTTGGATAGAGGGCTCTTCCTCATTCTTTTCCTCAAGTACAAGAGAGAAAACAAATGCACCAACTTCCTTAATAGGCTCGTAAAAAATAGACTCTTTTTTGGTTTCCTCATTAATGAAATCAAAAGAGGCGGTAAGGCGTTCAAAAAAGATGAGCAGCGCACCTAGGATAATGGCCACTTTGAGGGTTCCAAAAATACCTCCCGCAACTTTGTTCAATAGGCCCAACATGGCAAAATCGGCTATTTTGGTCAAAATCCCACCAGCAAAATGAACCACTAACACAATGGCAAAAAATGTAATCAGAAAAGCGGTGATCTTTATGTATTGTTCTCCCCAGTCCATATTTTCTGAGAGGTATTCCCCAGCAATATAGGAGAAATGAATGGCACCGTAGAGTCCGGCAATTAAGGCCACCAAAGAAGCAATTTCCACGAAAAGACCATTTTTCAGACCTCTTATTAGGCCCCAGATCAAGAGAATTCCAATGACAATGTCCAAAAAACTCATAAACGTGGTTTCAGCAAATATATGATATTGATTTGTACCTTTGGAATTCTTAAAAAAGGAGATGTCCAGAGACGAAGAATTGAAGGAAAGATGGGAGGTTTTGGTAGAAAAATTGTCCAACCAATTTTCTGACGGCGACCCTTTGGAGCTTGATGGGATTATCTATTTGGTGGGTGTACAAGAGCTGGGTGATTTCAAAAGAAATTTCAAAAAGGACGAAAAGGTCAATTTAATGCACATTGCCATTTGTCGCTTGCTGGAACCTTATGGGTATTATGATTTTGATTTTTTTGATGAAGACGGATGGCCACATTATAAGGTAAAGGAGCAACTACCTGTTCTAAAAGCAGGAGAACAAACGGTCTTAATGAAAGAGGCATTGGTTAATTATTTTCTTGAAAAGAAATACATCAATTAAATGGAACTACAAAGACCGTACTATGCGGTAATTTTCACGAATACCCGTACCGAGGGAGATAATGGCTATGGAGAAATGGCGGTTGAGATGGAAAAACTCGCAAGACAGCAACCAGGTTTTGTTGATTTTGAAAGTGCCAGGGACGGATTGGGAATCTCAATCAGCTATTGGGAAAGTTTGGAGGCCATAGCCAATTGGAAAGCTAACATGGAACACAAGGTTGCCCAAAAAATGGGAATCAAGGAGTGGTACTCTTGGTATAAGGTAAGGATTTGCAAGGTGGAACGGGAGTATGAGTTTGCCAAGTAGGCTCAATGTTCATCAAACTAAAGGAAAATGAAAGAAAACGTACGATTTTCCAATTTGGACAGAAATGAAATCCTCAAAGAAGTTTGTAAGGATACTTTTGACCTTCTGGTCATAGGAGGAGGAATCACCGGCGCGGGAATAGCGTTGGACGCGGCTTCGCGAGGCTTGAAGGTTCTGTTACTGGAAAAAGGCGATTTTGCTTCAGGCACCAGTAGTAAATCTACCAAACTGATTCACGGTGGGCTACGATATTTAAAGCAATTTGATTTTTGGCTGGTTAAAGAAGTGGGTTCCGAACGTGCCATAGTACACAAACTGGCGCCTCATCTGGTATTGCCTGAAAAAATGCTTTTGCCCTTAATAGAGGGAGGTTCCTATGGAAAATGGCTTACCTCCATAGGCCTAAAGGTCTATGATATCCTAGCCCAGGTTACGGGAGATGATAAACGGCAAATGCTGGAGAAAAAAGAGGCCTTAAAGCTTGAACCCTTATTGCCCAAAAAGATTTTGAACGGAGCAGGGTATTACGCAGAATACAGGACTGATGACGCTAGGCTGACCATGGAGAACCTAAAAACAAGTTTACAATATGGAGCCAAGGCCTTGAACTATGCCAAAGTGGTGGATTTTGTTTATGACAAGGGAAAGGTGGCCGGTGCAAAAGTTAATGACGAGATTTCCAACAAGGAGTTTGTTGTAAAATCAAAATATGTGATCAGTGCGGCCGGTCCATGGGTCGATGAACTTCGGATAATAAACAAATCAAAAAAAGGAAAACGACTTCATTTGACCAAAGGGGTGCACTTGGTGTTTCCAAAGGAAAAGCTTCCGGTAAAACAATCTGTATATTTTGATGTTCCTGATGGCAGGATGATTTTTGCCATTCCCAGAGGGAAGGTCACTTATGTAGGAACCACCGATACCAACTTCAATTTGGACAAAGACCATGTAACTACGGATTTGGCCGATGCCATTTATCTGATATCCGCTGTTAACCATATGTTCCCGGAGATCAATCTGGAATTGGATGGTATTATTTCTTCTTGGGCCGGACTTCGCCCATTGATTCATGAAGAGGGAAAATCGGCTTCGGAGCTTTCCAGAAAAGATGAGATTTTTACGTCGGACACAGGTTTGGTGAGTATTGCCGGAGGAAAACTGACCGGTTATAGAAAAATGGCTGAGCGTGTGGTGAATCGGATAGTGAAGGAAATGGAAGAGGATTTTGGCGCAAAAGCTGAACCATGTACCACGGAAAAGATTCTATTGTGTGGCAACGATTTTAAAAAATCAAAACATGTCAAAAAATATATTGACGAAGTTTTCAATAGAATAAAAAACGATGGCCTTACGGAATATGATGCATGGTACCTGGTGACTACTTATGGCAAACAAACGGAAACTATTTTAGAGGGGTATGCCAAAGTTGAAGGAGAGGATTCCCAAACCAAATTGCTCAAATCCGAGGTTCAATTTGCCATCATTTACGAAATGGCCACCAACCCCATGGACTTCTTCATAAGAAGAACGGGAAGGTTATATTTTGATATTGATAGTGTGCGTCAGTTTATGGATTTGGTCGTGGAAGAGTTCAAGACCGCCTTTGGCTATTCCAAGACACAGGTTAAATCTCTTAAGGAAGAACTTGAAAAGGAACTCGAGAGTCACTCCAACTTTTCCTTGAACCGAGATTAGTCCAGTTTTTCAGTTAGTTTGGCAAAAACTTTCTTTGGATTTTTTTCTTTGTACAACACATCGTATACAGCATTGATGATGGGCGTTTTGGACTTCTTCTCTAGCTTGTCCATGAGCAGGTGGGCACTTTTGGCAGCATAATAACCTTCGGCCACCATGTTCATTTCCATCATGGCACTCTTTACCGTATATCCCTTACCGATCATATTGCCCAGCATTCTATTTCTACTGAAAATAGAGTATGAAGTCACCAACAAATCCCCTAGATAAGCAGAATTGTTGATGTTTCGCTTCATTTTATAGACACGATCAATAAATCGTTTCATCTCACGGATGGCATTGCTCATCAGCACACTTTGAAAATTGTCACCATATCCTAGACCATGGGCAATTCCGGAGGCAATGGCATAAATGTTCTTCAACATGGCGGCGTACTCCGTTCCAATAATATCATCCGAAATTTTTGTGCGGATATAATCGCTTTTAAGCACATCTGCTACCGCCTTGGCCTTTTCTTCATCGGCACAAGCAATGGTAAGATAAGATAGCCGCTCCAGGGCCACCTCTTCTGCATGGCAGGGTCCTGTAATCACCCCAATGTTCTTAAAAGGTATTTCGTATTGATCATGAAAATGCTCCCCAACAATTTCCCCACTTTCAGGAACAATTCCCTTTATGGCAGAAAAAACAATCTTATCCTTTAGGGAAATATTCAGGTCTTTTAGCTCGCTTTCCAGAAAGGCCGATGGGATGGCAAAAATGAGGACGTCGGAAGCCGAAACAATTTCATTGATATTATGACTGAGGTTTAGGCGGTCCATATCAAACTCAACAGAACTTAGATAATTGGGGTTGTGTTTTTCCTTTTTTAGATGTCTAATGGCATATTCGTTCCTCATATACCAACCCACATTATCTAGGTTTTCCGACAACATTTTTACCAGGGCAGTTCCCCAGCTACCCCCTCCAAAAACACCAAAACGTAGCTTGTTTTCCATTTGTGACCTTTAGCTGGCAAAACTAAAAAATATATTATATCATACATTAAATATTGATTATCAGAACATTATAAATTTTGGCATGGAGATTGGTCTCTATTCAATGAACCAAAACCCATGTATTATGAAAATTGGAAAACTACTTTTCGGAACATTTTTTATAGGCCTTTTGACCAGTTCGTGCTACACAGAGGTGGTTTTTGAAGATGATTTCATTGAAGAACCTCCATACAATGCAGCAGTTGCTTTGGAAACTTATGATTTATGGTATGTGGACATCCACGCAACAAGGGGAAATGGAGAAGTTCCTTTTTTACAACGTGCATTTACCCTTTCATTTCAGAATGGCACGGTATACGCGAACAACAATTTGGTTGGTATCGGTAAAACAGGTAATGGTCTGGGCATTGATGTTGGGTTCTATGATATTTTGTTGGGAACGGTGGAAGTGGACCACGATGCTGATGGGTTATGGCTGCTTGATGTATATGAAATCAACGGAAATACAGTAGAGTTGCGCGATTCTAGATCAAATACCACATATATCCTTAAAGGATATCAAAGGAATTCATTTGATTATGATATGGTCTTTTATGACAATATTCACTACTTCTTACAGGAATATCAGGTTTGGGAAAAGACATTTACCAGTGAAATGGGTGCCCTCAATGAATTTGATGACGAGAACTACCTACAATTCTTGGAGGATGGGAACGGATTTTTCAGGTCATCGGTGGATGCCTCGGGAACGCCAATTGTTAACCTGCAATGGGATTATGAAGGAAACTATGAAATTTTTGATGTGACCAATGATGCCACCCTCAAAACTTTAACACTGGATTACGACTTTTTGGGCAATGATTATTTTGAGCTCTACGTTATTAATGACAGTACCATAGAACTGTACCATGTTTCCAGTGGAACCGTATATGAGTTTACTGGAAGAGGGTATATGCAGTACTTAAAGTCGAGTTCAAGCACCGGTAAAACTAGGTCAAAAGTTAAAAATCCCATAATGGACGTAATTCGGCAGCGAAAAATGTAAGGCAATAAAATAGTATTCGACTATACAGACAAGTTTTTTGGTTGGTTATTTAGTTAAGAATCGCCTCAAGCATCTCAAGCTTGGGGCGGTTCTTCTTTTTAAGGCTGTTTGTTTTTGTAGGCCGAAGGATTTTCACCACTAATTCTTTTGAATGTTCTATTAAAATAGGATAGACTCTCAAATCCACATTCGTAACAGGTCTCGCTGATGTTCTTTCCAGAAAGTAAAAGACGCTTGGCTTGGGTTATCCGATATTGGTTCAAAAAATGGGTAAAAGTGCTTCCTGTAGATTTTTTAAAATACCTGCAGAAGGCCTCTTTCCCAAGATTGACGGATTTGGCTACCTCTGCCAATTGGATTTTTTGGGAATAGTGCTCATCAATGTAGGAGTATATCCGTTGCAGGCGCAGCTGTTGTTTTTTTGCTTTGTTATTTATGATGGGTTTGGGGTGGAGCAGTTCAAAATCATCACTTTTGGCCAATAATTTTAGAATTCGGAGAATTTTTAAAAATTGTTCGAAGGTGTTCAATTTGTGCAATTGCTTCATTTGATTTCCAACAAGCTCTTTGGTCTTACCATAAAATACCAAGCCATGCTGCGATTTTTCCAGCAGTTCATATACATCGATCAGCTCTTCAATTTCGTTGAAAATTTTCTCCTTGAATGAAGCGCTGATGTGCAACACTTCTTTTCTATAGTCCGTTTTTATACCATAATCAAAATTTAAATGTGGAATATTGGAACCGATTAATACAAGGTCACTCTCCGAAAAAGTCGATATATGCCTACCAACATGCCGTGTGCCTTGCTCGCCTTCAATGTACACCAATTCAAATTCGGGATGGAAATGCCAAAAAAACAGGTCATTTAACTTAGGATTGTGCAAGAGTCGAAAAGAACTTTTATCATCTGGTTGTATGTTTTCTAGTTGAATTTTCATTTTATTGCTTTAATTTTTCTAGAAAAGAATATAAAAAATCAATATAATTAAAATATCGGTCAATATTAAGGTTGAAGGAAGAACATCAGACAGCTAGTTTTGGGATATAGAAGTGTTGAACTAAGGAGAAACAAATATGACACGGAAGAACCTAAAAGTTGAAATGGCCAATAAGGCCCATGAAGAAATTCCCGGGAATCCCTCAACGGCAACTAGCAGTAAACTAAAATTGAATGATAGATCTAATGGAAACGCTTTGCGTGTACTATCCGAAGAGGATTGGAAATTTTGGATGGAGAATGGGTACATTGTAATCAAAAATGCTGTTCCAAAGGAACAGGCTGAAGCCACTGCGGGTTTTATTTGGGAGTTTGACGAAAAAGATCCCGATGACCCTAAGACATGGTATGCATTGCCAAGAGCTGAAATGAAAATGAAGGAATTGACTGGAACGGGAATGGTAGAGGTCTACAATCATCAACACTTATGGAACAATAGACAGACCAAAAGGGTGTATGACGTCTTTGTGGATATTTGGGGAACGGAAAAACTCTGGGTAACCATAGATCGGGCCAATTTAAACTTTCCGCAGCGCCCGGGGGAAAATAAAAAAGGATTCATTCATTGGGATTATGACCCGGAAACTCGCCCGCAGAATGTTCAAGGAGTATTGGCCTTGGCTGATCAAGTAGATGAAAATATGGGTGGATTTCAATGCATCCCCTGGCTTTATCGGAACTATGATACATGGAAATTGACGCAACCTAAAGACCGTGATCATTTTCAACCAGATATAACAGGATTGGAGGACAAAATTGTAAAGGTCAAGATGGAAGCAGGAGACCTACTTGTCTTTAACAGTACCCAACCCCATGGAATCCGACCCAATAAATCAGGAAACAAAGTCCGCATAGCACAGTATATCTCCATGATGCCAGCCGAAGAGGACAATAAACAGTTGCGCGAATGGCGCATCAATTCATGGAAACACAGAATTGCTCCTGAAGGATACGCTTTTCCTGGTGACCCTCGAAATTGGGAACAAGAAAAGTATAATACCGCAAAATTAAGTCCGCTTGGAGAGAGGTTATTGGGTCTAACCAACTGGTAGATTGTCAAATCCTTAAAAATAGAAGGTCTTGTATGTTGCTGTAAATAATAATCCTATTTTTGCCGGCTTCAATAAGAAACCATGAAAAAGTACCTTAATCTGTTTGATTTCTCTCAAAAGGTTAATTACCGCACGGAAGTATTATCGGGATTAACCGTTGCCCTGGCACTTGTTCCAGAAGCTATTGCCTTTGCCTTAATTGCAGGGTTGTCCCCTTTAACAGGATTGTACGCCGCCTTTGTAATGGGACTGGTTACTTCAATTTTGGGAGGTAGACCGGGAATGATTTCTGGAGCCACAGGAGCAGTAGCTGTGGTTATTGTGAGTTTGGCAAAGGATTATGGAGTGGAATATGTGTTTGCCACCGTAGTTTTGGCGGGAATAATTCAGATTGCTGCAGGATTTTTAAGATTAGGAAAGTTGATGCGTTTGGTTCCCCATCCTGTCATCTTTGGATTTGTAAACGGACTGGCCATTATCATTTTCATGTCTCAACTAGATCAGTTCAAGACATCCGAAGGAGCATGGCTTAGCGGTACCACTTTATATGTTTTCTTGGGACTTGTTTTTTTGACCATGCTGGTAATTTGGGGTTTACCAAAACTCAGTAAGATCGTACCAGCTTCCCTAGCGGCAATTCTTTTGGTTTTTGGTATTGTTTTCTTCCTGGATATTGACACCAGGACCATTGGGGATATTGCTTCAATAGAAGGAACTTTTCCTCCTTTTCACATCCCTGACCTGCCCTTTACCATGGAAACACTCACCATTATATTTCCTTATGCGGCTATTGTAGCGGGAGTAGGATTGATAGAGAGTCTACTTACTTTGAACATTGTAGACGAAATAACAGAAACAAGAGGAAGAGGAAATAAAGAAGCCGTTGCACAGGGAACCGCCAATATCCTTTCAGGACTGTTTTCCGGAATGGGAGGTTGCGCCATGATTGGGCAAAGTCTGATCAACACCTCCAATGGAGCAAGAGCCCGATTGTCGGGAATTGTAGCTGCCGTTATGCTATTGGCATTTATTATGTTTGGTTCCAGCCTTATTGAAAAAGTACCTATGGCAGCGCTGACCGGTTTGATGATCATGGTTGCATTGGGAACCTTTGAGTGGGCCAGCCTAAGGACCTTTAGACGAATGCCCAAATCTGATGTTTTGGTAATGGTGTTGGTTACCTTGGTGACCGTTTTCCTTCACAATTTAGCATTGGCCGTTTTGGTGGGTGTAATAATTTCAGCTTTGGTGTTTGCATGGGACAATGCTATACGTATCAGGGCAAGAAAGTACACGGATGAAGATGGCGTAAAGCACTATGAGATTTATGGACCACTATTTTTTGGCAGCACTACATTGTTCGCTGAGAAATTTGATGTCCTCAACGACCCAGAGGAGGTAGTAATCGACTTTGAGGAAAGCCGTTTGGTAGACATGTCAGCTATTGAAGCAGTGAACAAAATTACCGAGCGCTATAAAAAGGTGGGTAAAAATGTCCACCTTAAACACTTGAGCAAAGACTGTAGACGGCTACTTAAAAATGCCGATGACATTATAGAGGTCAATGTACTGGAAGATCCGACCTACAAAGTAGCGGTGGATAAAATTTGGCCTTACAAATAGAAATTGAACCTATTTCTTATCCCTTAATTTTCCAAAGAACATACTGATATTTGGATTGATGGGATTGCCCGAGGCTCGTCGCATTAATGTGATTTGTCCCGCATGATAAATACAATCTGAGAGCATGCCGTTGATCATATTCCAATAGGGTATAGCAGATTGTTCTTCGCCATTTTGAAACACTACTTTGGATTTTTCAAGGTCTTCAGACTGTTTGCCAGCCATCTTTTTACTTGCCGCTTGCAGATTTTCAAGGGTCATCTTGCGGAGCTCTTCATAAGAGTATTTGGGCGGTTTGCTCCTAATGTTCGGTGTGGCATCGGCACCGTTAAGAATCATTTTTGACATACTATGGATATGTTCCATGGTCTCCAGAGGAGTTCTCCCATCTTCCGATGGTTTGTATTCCAGATCTTTTTGAGTAAGCCCTTCGGTTGCCCAGTAATATCGAAAGCCCAGACCATCAATCATTCTAGAAACGACATTGCCCGGCCCAAAATCTTCTGGATAATCAGGAATTTGGTAATAGGGGAGTTCTTGAGATTGCATTTGATAGGACATTAAAAAGGTTGCAAAAATGAAAATGTACTTTGCCATGGTTTAGGTTTTATAGGTGCAAAAAGGTAGGGATAAACCATCACAACAAAAAGTATTTTAACTCCATGCTATGATTTGTTACTTGAGCTAAATGTCAAAACGTTTCCCTGATCTTCGCTCATAAGAAGAAGCATATCATTGTTAAACTTGAAAGAGGTAACTTTCATAAGCTTTTCCAGGAATTCCATTTCTGTATTTAGGTTAGGGCAAGCCATTTCGGTGGAGATAATGTTGGAAAATTTTATTACATCCTTTTCTAAGAAAAGGTTCCCGTTCATTCTGTTACATCCTGCAAATCCCGAGAAGCTTCCAGTTTCTGGATGGATTTCTATATTGGGAAATTCACTGCCACTATAATTGGATTTGGAAACAGCTTTACTGTTAATCTCTTCCAGAACCCATAGTTTGTATAGATTGGGATTTCCAATGTAGGTCCCGCACCCTTCAAAGATTTTAGCTTCTTCAGAATCATTTCCTTTAAAGGAAATGGTAACCGTATATGGAGATGTTTGTCCCGAAATAGAATCTGTGCATTCCTTTTGGGCAATAATAATATCGACAGCGGATGTTTCTTTTTTGATTCGATACATTTTCAAGTTGGAGCTTTCTACAACTATGGGTTCGGCGGGAGGTGTTATAAAAGTGTCCTCTGCCATGCTGAGTTCAAAAGTGTCTTCGCGGAGAGACAATTCCCAATCTGGCGCTTCACCTTGAGCTCTAAAATAGGAGAGGTCGACCTCCGTGATTAAGGGGGCCGTTTCCTCATGGAGCAACGTATCTTTGGGAGCCTCTACTTTTTCTGGGGAGTTTTTGTCGGTTTCTTCCTTTTTCTTTTCAACACAGTTGGTAATAAGCAATAACAATCCCAGTGAAAGTAAAACTCTTTTCATTGTATGATCTTTAGGGGGTATTTCTCTTGCTCCAAATTTCGTAAATAGGCTGGCCCTTACTGCTCAGTCCAGAATGATGCCAGTCTCCTTCCTTTAAATCAAAATCAAATTGCAAACTAGCTCCCACACGGGAATCATCACGGGAAAAGAACCCTATATTCTCGGTATATTTTCCATCAAGGGAAGTATAGGTGCCTCCTCCTGTACCCAAGAATTCTTTGGTCTCTGTGTTGTAGGCTATCCATTGAAACCGTGTGCCTGAGAGTATTTTCATGGTCTTGCGTGGCCCAGAGGTATCTCTTCTTCTGATTTCGCCATCCCGCTTTCTTCCAGATATGAGCCATGCTCCGTTTAGTTTTCCCGGAGTGCCATCATCTATTCTGGTCCATACCATACCACCTGCATGTATTTTCCCATCTGCAAACTTAAAGGAGGCACGCTCGGTTGTACCTACCAACTCTTTGTTGAATGAAGCATATTCAAAAGTATAGGTGATGATGCTATCCTGAGTTTTGTAACTCCCACCAAAAGTGCCCATGAATTTGCCCGTTTCCTTTTCATAAAAGGCTTCGGAGAAATATGGTCCTGAAACAATGATTACATATTTCACTTTTGTTCCATCTTCTTGGGATCCAAAGCTCTCCCAGGCACCTTGGAAATCCTGTGCACTAAGGGTCAGATAAAATGGGAGAGAAAATACGAGTACGAATAATAATTTTTTCATGTCTTTAGTACATTTTGTTAGGGTTTGCCGATTTATCCGGGATTTGTTGTATAGCATCCCAGTGTTCACAGATTTTTCCTGAAGAGTCAAATCGGAAGAAATCCATAGTAACATATTCATCATTTCCTGGCCAAGTTTGGTGGGTGTGGAGTGATACCAAATTACCCTCCGCAATGCAGCGTACAAATTCAATGGTCTTGTCAGGATATTCTTGCTGCATTCTTTCAAAATAATCAATGAATCCTTCAGTGCCATCCGCCACGTCCGGGTTGTGTTGAATGTATTCATCACCTACATACTGTTCAACCGCCTTTCTGGGGTTTCCCTCGTAGGCCATCCTATAAAAGGCTATTGCATTTTGTTTGTTTGCTTCCAGATTCATAACAAAAAATGCTGTCATCTTACCTGTGGAAGACAACAGCACTTAAAAAATTTTAGTTTGATTTTCAGAGTGTTCTTAAATATTCTGCCAAATCACGTGCTTCTTCTTCCGTTAAGTTTTGGTTGAGCATAATTGCATTGTTGTACTCTTTGAGCAAGGCCTTGGCAATAGGGTCTTCCTTAAGCATTCCATCAGGATTCAATATCATGTTCATGACCCACTCAGGACTACGCCGCTCATATACTCCTTTAAGGGCGGGCCCAATCATTCGTTGATCTATCATATGGCAAGCCACACAGATAGCATTGAAGCTAGCTTCACCCCGAGCAGCCATTTCGGTATCTATATCCGCCGGAAAATCCAAGTTTTTGATAGGTCCAATTCCTTTGTTGTTCAAATCCACCGGAACTCCTTCATTTGCTTGTTCCGTTTTTTGTTCCGTTTTGGTCCTGCTTACCTCAAAACCATCTTTTTTCTCTTCCTTCTTTCCGCCACAGCTGGCAATAAAGGCTCCCAAAGCCAAGTACAGCAATATTTTTTTCATTTTGATAAATTCAGTTGTAGTTTATGATTTTTAGTGCTACTAAGATAGGTAATTGAAGCGTATCTTATTTGTTTCCGATTCGGGGAATAGTTCTTTAAAACGAAGAGCAAAAAAAATCCAACGCCCTTTTCTCAGTGTATGTGATATTGTTTTTCCCCCAAAACCCAACATGTCCCCCATATTGGGGAACCTCTAAATGTAAATGGGGGTTGTTGGCTGCTTCTTGAAAGGGGTAGCATTCCGGACCCAAAAATGAATCGTTCTTGGCATTGATGATCAAAGTGGGCAAATTAATGTTGGGGAGAAATTGAAGCGAGCTGCATTTGTGGTAATAATCCATGGCATCCTTGAATCCATGGGCCCTACTGGTATAGACATCATCAAAATCTTTCAAGGTTCTAATTTTGCTGATATCCGAATCGAGAATGAGATCTGGGAACAAAGGTTGTTTTTCACGTAGTTTGCCTATGAGGTGTTTTTTAAAACGACGGGCGTAGAGTATGTTTTTTGGAGAGAGTAATTGCTCGCACGAGCTACTCAAACTACATGGAGCAGAGATCGCTACAGCTCCTTTTATCTGTTGCGGAACAGTATTGCCCTCACCCAAATACTTAAGTATTAGGTTTCCACCAAGACTGAATCCTTTTAGATAGACTTGAGAATAGTTTTTGGTTTGCAGAACGTGTTCAATAATCTCAATTAAATCTTCTGTGGCACCAGAGTGATAGGAACGGTATAGCCTGTTGGGTTCTCCACTGCACCCCCGTAAGTTCACCGAACAAGCATCGAACCCATTTTGGTTGAATAGTTTGGCACTTCCGGTAATGTAAGGACGTTGCGCATTACCCTCAAGTCCATGCAGTATAATGGCCAATTTTGAGGTGGGTGTGCTTGACGAGCTCCAATCAAGATCTATGAAATCGCCGTCGGACAACTCCATTCTTTCCCTTTTTTGGACTATACCATTAACTTTTCTAAATAGCCCAAAGTAAATCGTGGACAAATGGCCACTCCTTAAAAGGAATGGGGGGAGATACGCTGTTGGGGCGGTCTGCATCAATATAAAATGTTATGCTGGGGTTTTACTTTTTCCGGCAGATTTTTTTCATCCAACATATCCCTAAGATCAATTTCAATGGTTCGGCACAAGGCAGTCATTGGCACATCATTGATTCTGCCTTCAAAGGGATCTTCACTATTACTGCCCACTTTTTCCATGGTAGTGAAGACCCAGGATATTAGAACCGAAAAGAAAATCATAAGAACAATGTACCACCAATTGTGTCCCATATCCAATTCTTTGAGCTGGGTCTCAAAGACATTGAGCAATCCAAAAGGAAGCAATAGGACAAAGATCCAGGTAAAGAGGGTGCTGAAATAAGCATATTGGCGTGGAAAGGGGGTGTTTTTGATGCGTTCACATTTACCCTGAAGGTTGTACATCTCTTCCAGATTGTTATGGAATACTTGCTTATCAAATTCTGTGATTTTTCCCTCTTTCAACAGCCTTCTTAAATGAAGCCCTTGTTTTTTGATTATATGGGTCGCTACATTTTTTCTGTTTTCCAATCCGTCCACTTCGTCGGGCGATAACAACATATCCATTCCTGAGCATACGGGGTTCCGTTCCCCATGCCTGTCGAACAAACGCTCCACGGCCCTATTCTCCCTAATTGAAAAGCTGGTGGGCTGTCTCAGTTGTATCCTCAGGGCATTGATCCATGCAATATGCCTATGGATGAGGGTTACCTGTGCTTCTCGATCATTTTCAACAAAGCAAAGGACGTTGTTGGCCCATGTCCGGGAATAGTTTACTATTCCGCCCCAGATTTTTCTGCCTTCCCAAAATCGGTCATAACTCTGACTGTTCTTAAATCCAATATAGAATGCAACCGCAATACCAATTACTGTCAGCGGTTGAAAAGGGATATCTATATGCTTCCAATCCAGAACATGGTACAGATAAAAAATGATGGCGGCATATACCGTAAAAAAGATGAGGTTCTTCCAGGCATATCTTAGAATGATATGCCAACTAATATTTCTTTTGATGTACATGGCTACTGTGCTAGTTGATTACAATCACCAAAATACAAAGAAAAGTAAGTATGTTCTATTCCTTGGGAAAGGTCTTCAGAAGTTGGGATTGTTCCTCAATGGCTGTTACAAACTCCTTTTTTAGGTTCTGAACAAGCTCTGAAACGGGAAGCACATTTTCTATAGTGGTCACACCCTGTCCTGCAGACCAAATGGTCTTCCAAGCTTTGGCTTCGGTATCAAGCTCTTTTCCAAAATCAACTTTGTGTTCTTTTTTCAGGTCCTCTTCAGATATTCCGGCGGCGTTTAAGCTAGCGGCCAAGAAGTTGGCATGAACGCCAGATATGGCAGCGGTGTAGACAATATCACTGGCTCCCGCTTCTATGATCATTTTTCGATACTCCTCCGGGGCCTGACTTTCTTCCACATTGATGAAACGGGTTCCCATATAGGCCAAATCTGCACCCATTTGCATGGCGGAAGCGATGTCTCTTCCAGTACTGATGCAGCCAGATAGTAAAATGGTCTTATGGAAGAATTTCTTGATTTCCGCCACAAGACTCATGGGGTTGATGTTTCCAGCGTGCCCTCCTGCTCCAGCAGAGACCAGGATTAGGCCATCTACCCCTGCTTCGGAGGCTTTTTCGGCATGCCTTTTTTTGATGATATCATGGAATACCAATCCACCATAGCTATGGATGGCATTTACCACTTGGCTCACGGCTCCCAAAGAAGTAATGACCAATGGAACTTTATGTTTCATACAGAGTTTTACATCTGCCTCCAACCTTGGGTTGGTGGGATGAACAATGAGATTTACTCCAAAAGGCGCTGGTTTTTTCCCTGTCTCCTCTTCAAATTGCTGTAACTCTGTCTTTATTTGGATGAGCCATTCCTCAAAACCCTCACTTGTTCTTTGGTTTAAGGCAGGAAAGGTGCCTACAATTCCATTTTTGCAACATTCCACCACCAATTTGGGGTTAGAGATTAAAAACATGGGCGCTGCCACTACGGGAAGCGATAGGTCTTGGATGAATTTGGCTTTTTGGCTCATGGTTCTCGTGTTAAACTATGTTTAAAAATAGAATTAATTAGCGCCCGTTTGGGCTTTAATTTTTAAAACTATGTAATTTTACAACTATTATGCATGCATAACAAATTAACGATAATGTTTTTTAAAGAATTTGAAATACGTTGGAGCGATCTTGATGCCAACCGTCACTTGGCCAATTCGGCCTATATCAATTTTATGAGCCATACCCGAATGGCCTATTTAGGACAATTGGGATTTAACCAAAAGAGTATGGCACAACATAATATTGGCCCCGTGGTCTTTTATGAACACATGTATTATTTCAAAGAAGTATTTGCTGGAAAACCGGTTAAAGTTTCATTGGGATTCAATGGAATGAGCGAAGATGGAATGTTCTTTGAATTTGAGCATAATTTCTATGACAGTAAGGGAAGGAATTTTGCCCGATGTCAGATGATGGGTGCCTGGATCGATTTAAAAGAGCGTAAGCTCATAGGTCTTCCACAACAGTTTCTGGATGCTTTTGACAGCATGGAAAAAGCAGATGACTTTAAGGTATTGACCAAGACTGACACGCGAAAATTTGTTCAGATTCCTATGGACCTGGCTTAGGTTTTTTACTGGCAAGGTATACCCCCATTAAAACTAAAACAGTTGCCAAAATCTTGACCATGGTCAACTGATCTTTACCCGTAAAAAGGGCAAATAGGATACCAATGAGTGGCTGGACATAAACAAAGGCGCCTACGGTGGACGCTTTTAACTCGGTAAGAGCAAAAACATTAAAGAGATAGGTCATAAAAGTGGTCCCTATGACCACAAATGCAATGGCCCCATACGCCCAAAGTGGCATGGTGGACCATTGTATTTCCAGAAACTCGGGTAGTGTAATGGGAAAGTTGATGATAATGGCAATGGTAAAGAGCCACTTCATCAAAGTAAAAGGATGGTACTTTTCAATTAATTTTTTTACCACAATGAGATAGGCTCCATATGCCGTTGCATTGACCACAAATAAAAAGTTTCCAAAAGGGATGTTAGGTGCATCCTGGCGCATCTCGGCCCCAAAAAGAATAAGTCCCAAGGCACCTATAAAACCTAATAGAATACCAAGCGCTTTGTTGAGACTGATTTTTTCTTTGAGAAAAAAAGCCGATAAGACCACAACGATAATTGGGGTTATGGTGACCAGCACAGCACTGTTTATAGGTGTGGAAAGCTGGAGTCCTTTAAAAAACGAAAGCATATTGATGACCATCCCCAAAATGGCACATACCAAAAGTCGACCCCAATCCCTTTTCTCAATTTTCTGTTTTGGTCCAAAAATGGAGATTATCCAAAACAATAGAGCTGCTCCCACCACTCTGAGCATTATAAACCCAAAGGGTTTTACATACGTGGGCATAACCCCTTTGGCTATAGTATGGTTAATACCGTAGATGGTGGTGGCGCCTATAGCTGCCAAAATAGCTAACGTTCTTTTGTTCATGGGTGAAGGGCCTCCTTGGCGGCTTGAACGGTCTTTTTAGAATTTCCTATAAAAATTTGTTCCTCTAGTATGACCACAGGTCTTTTTAAAAAGGTATAATGCTCAACAATGAGCTTTTTATAGTCGTCTTCTGAGAGTTGTTTTTCCTGAAGGCCCATTTGACGATATAACATGGCCCTTTTACTGAAAAGTGATTCGTAGCTGCCAGAAAGTGAAGCCATCTCCTCTACCTGCTGCACCGTCATGGGTTCTGTCTTAATTTCTTGTAATGTTACCCCATCCAACGGTTCCAATTCTTTAAGTATTCGTTGGCAGGTGGTACAATTGCCCAAATGATATATTTTTTTCATGAAATAGGAATAAGTTCACAAAGGAAATCAAATAATCATCAAGCTGTATTAAGAAAGTGCAAATTCCACTGCCTTCTTAGCATGAATCTTTGTGGTGTCAAAAGTTGGTATTGAAGCCTCACTATCAGGAATTAAAATCGGAAGTTCTGTACAACCCAAAATAGCACCTTCGGCTCCTTTTGCCTCCATCTTTCTTATAATTTCCAAACAAATTTCTTTGGATTCGTTAGAGAATACCCCCTTAACCAGTTCATTGTAGATAATGGACTGTAACTTCTCTCTATCATAGGACTCCGGAATTAGAACTTCAAGGCCAAATTGCTCTTCCAGAATTTTGGTGTAAAAATCATTCTCCATGGTAAATTTGGTGCCAAGTAGGGCCACTTTTTTCATTCCCTTTTCTTTAATGGCTTCACCCGTGGCATTAGCTATGTGCAAAAACGGGACTTTTGTGGCATTTGTGATGGCCCCACTCACCAAATGTATGGTGTTGGTGCAAAGTACTATGAGCCCTGAGCCTGCAGCTTCCAATTTTTTTGCATGCAGTGCCATAAGGTCTCCAATTTTGTCCCAGTCTCCAGAGAATGAATGTCGTTCAATTTCATCAAAATCCACAGAGGAAAGTACGCTTGCTGCAGAGTGCGAACCACCCAATTCTTTGCGTACCATTTCATTAATATGTTGATAATAGATTTTGGAAGATTCCCAGCTCATTCCCCCAATCATACCAATAGTTTTCATTTTCTTTCTTTTAGATTATTTGATTTTTGACATGTTCTCGGCTCCTTCCAAAGTAAAGGAAACCAGGAAGTTTTTGATTTTATCGCCCCAAGTTGTTGATGGTCCATCGAAAATGGATACTTCATTTGGGAGACAACAGGTTGTACAGTTTTCCATAATATTTACATTTCGCTAACTATCAATATGTTTAAATAAAATTTTAGAGCTCACCCTTTAGGGTATCCACATATTCCTTGATGACTTCTTCATTTCTTCTGTAGTATGTCCATTTTCCATGCCTTGTTGGGATTACCAAGTTGGCATTTTGCATGGAGTTTAAGTAGGTGGATATGGTGGATTGGGACAATCCAGTTTTGTCTTGGATGTACCCAACGCAAACGCCATCATTAAAATGGTCAATATCTTGATGGGGTGGAAAATTTACTTCAGGCTCTTTTAACCACTTTAAAATATTAACCCTTGTTTGGTTGGACAATACTTTACTGATTTCGACAATATCCATGAGACAAAATTAAACTAAATATTTATATATCTAAAAAAATAGATATGTTTTAACAATTTCTTGTCAATACTTGATGGAGTTAACTAAAAATCTGCAGCCAGCTCTATAATGCTATTTTTGACTATGATTGATTTTTTGGATAAACAAACTCAAAAACAATCAGTTATATTTGTACAAGAACCCAAATCTTTATCAAAATGAAAAAAAACCATTTATGGCCAATGGCCTTGTTGCCACTTCTGCTAATTCCATTGCAACAAGGCATATCCCAAAGAACCAACTTTTCTGCAGGATTGGTTCCAAGCTACAAAACGGATGGCTACGGCTTTAATGCAAGTTTAAACCACTATCATAGTACAACGGATTACCTTCAAGCATCTATTGTCGCCGCCTTTTCCAAAGAGCAACCCAACGCAGGAGTTGAGTTTCCCTATGAGGACTATCTGTTCAATCTAGGGTATTTTACAACGATTCTTACCTCTCCAAAACGCGGATTTTTCATCTTTTTTGGAGGAGGACCCTCCATAGGTTACAAGAACATAAATAATGGAGAGACAGATTTTCCTTTTGATGCTTCGACGGCAGAAAGTAGTTTTATTTATGGGGGTTTTGCTTCTTTTGAAATGGATTTTTTCCTATCCGACCCTCTTTCACTGATTGTTCCCATAACTGGGTTTTATCACTTTAATAGCCCACTCAATGACTCTATGTTGCTCTTGGGTGTTGGACTTAGATACTACCTAAAATAGGTCTAGAGTTCTACTTTCCGCTTTAGATATTGGTTGATTTCCGAATAGGGAAGATTCAGAACAATGGGCCCATCGGCATAGGATGCTACTTCGTATTGATTGTAGATCAGTTGAACTCCGTTTTTGGTGTATCCGATGTTCTCGGCTAAATGAAATGTATCCTTTTCGAACATAAAACCTGTGGCATTTATGTTTTCATCTTGAGGAACATCTTCCTGGATTCTAAACTGGGTCTCAGCAAATTTTTGAAACCCTTCATAATCTTCAAAGAGTTCCCAATTTTCCAGTTCGCTTCCCTTTACTTTGTCAAAATTCAGAAGCGTGCTGGAGCTATAACCATGTGCTCCGCCAGTAAAAGTGTATGAGTTGAGCTCAATAGTAAGCAAGGTATTGTCTTCGTAGATAACCTTTCCTAAGATTTCTGCTTCCCAGCCAACAGTTTCATCTGGAAATTTTAATCGTAGATCATTATAACTTTTGGTAAAGGAGGCCATGGCTTCTTGCATGGTGTTGATGGATTTTTCCTCATCAAATGAAAGCAGACTAATAATTTCTTCCTCCAATGCACGGTTTATGGAAGTTGAAACCGCCAGCTCATCCAGTGCCCTTGGAATATCGATATTGATTTTGGGGCATTCTGCACAGTTTTTGCCGTGCAGTTCAATCGGTTCAAAAGTAAGGTTGTTTCCATTTTCACAACCAAGTATGGGCAACAGAAGGAAGAGTAACAAGAATATTTTTTTCATTGAGGTAGACTTAAGGCTTTTCAAAAATAAGACATGATTGATTACTCCAAAAGATAACGATACATTTGTAGGCATATCACAACAAAATGAGCAAGAAAGAATTAAAATTTAATAGCAAGACCATTCACGGAGGTCAACATCCGGATAAAGCGTACGGAGCAGTAATGCCTCCAATTTATCAAACATCAACATATGCCCAGACCACACCAGGTGGTCATCAAGGATTTGAGTATTCCAGGAGCGGAAACCCTACTCGTACAGCTTTGGAAAACTCCTTGGCAAGCATTGAAAATGGCAATTACGGACTTGCTTTTGCAAGTGGACTTTCGGCCATTGATGCTGTGGTGAAACTTTTAAACCCGGGAGATGAGGTCGTTTCCACCAATGACTTGTATGGGGGAAGTTATAGACTGTTCAAACAGGTTTTTGAAAAATACGGCATAACCTTCCACTTCATTGGAATGCAAAGTACCGAAGTCATAGAGAGCCATATCAATAAGAACACCAAACTCATCTGGTTGGAGACACCCACCAATCCCATGATGAACATAATTGATGTTAAGGCTGCGGCCCAATTGGCCCAAAAACATAACCTGCTTTTAGCAGTGGACAACACCTTTGCCACGCCTTATTTGCAGAGACCGTTGGATTTGGGTGCCGATATTGTAATGCATTCTGCCACCAAATATCTGGGAGGACACAGTGATGTTGTGGTTGGTGCCCTAGTAGTAAAGGATAAGGAGTTGGCGGATAAACTTTATTTTATCCAAAATGCCAGCGGAGCGGTCTGTGGACCTATGGACAGTTTTTTAACGCTTAGGGGAATTAAGACCCTGCATGTTCGTATGCAAAGGCATTGTGAGAACGGGAAGGCCATTGCGGAATATTTGGCAAATCACCCAAAAATTGAAAAAGTATATTGGCCAGGTTTTGAAAACCATCCCAATCATGATGTGGCCAAAAGCCAAATGGATGATTTTGGCGGTATGATTTCTTTTGTGCCCAAAGGAGGAAGCTATGATGATGCCATCAAGATTGTAGAAAAGTTGCAAGTCTTTACTTTAGCGGAGTCGTTGGGAGGTGTTGAAAGTCTTGCAGGTCACCCGGCCAGTATGACACATGCAAGCATTCCAAAAGAAGAACGTGAAAAAAGCGGTGTAGTAGATTCTTTGATTCGTCTTAGCGTGGGTATTGAGGATGTTACGGATTTAATTGCTGATTTAGAACAGGCTATGAATTAAGTTTTTTGAAAAATTTACAAAAAACAGCTATTCAAATTATGTAAATAGTATAATTTTGCCGTCTAATTCATAATTCAATAAAAATCAGCCCTTAACAAATACAAAGGGCAGCTAACAGAAATCCGTTTTATGGAAGAAAAAATCAAAGCGTTTATGGATGAGGTCAAGGCCAGAAATGGCCATGAACCAGAATTCATCCAAGCGGTACAGGAGGTAGCGGAAACCGTTATCCCGTACATCGTAAAACACGATATTTACCATGGAAAGAACATTCTCTTGCGCATGGTGGAACCGGAAAGACTACTCTCTTTTCGTGTAGCTTGGGTAGATGACCAAGGTGAGATCCATGTAAACCGCGGTTACAGGGTTCAGATGAACTCTGCCATTGGCCCTTACAAGGGAGGTCTTAGATTCCATCCAACGGTAAATGCCAGTGTATTAAAGTTCCTAGCATTTGAGCAGGTCTTTAAAAACAGTTTGACGACCTTGCCCATGGGCGGAGGAAAAGGAGGTTCCGATTTTGACCCCAAAGGGAAATCGGATGATGAGGTAATGCGTTTTTGCCACGCATTTATGACCGAGCTATGCAGGCATATTGGTGCAAACACCGATGTTCCCGCAGGGGATATTGGCGTAGGATCACGTGAGATCGGATTCTTGTTTGGAATGTACAAGAAAATCAGGAATGAGTTCACCGGAGTGTTGACAGGAAAAGGTCGTTCTTGGGGAGGTTCATTGATCAGACCTGAAGCAACGGGATATGGTACGGTGTATTTTGCCGACAGTATGCTCAAGACAAAAAATGAATCCTTCAATGGAAAAAATGTAGTGATTTCCGGTTCTGGTAATGTGGCACAGTATGCTGCAGAAAAGGTGCTCCAACTTGGAGGAAAGGTTCTTACACTTTCAGATTCTGGAGGCTATATTTATGATAAAGATGGCATTGACAATGAAAAATTGGCCTATGTCATGGACCTTAAGAACAATCGTAGAGGTCGAATTTCTGAATACGCAGAAAAATATTCCTCCGCAGAATACCATCAGGGCAAAACACCATGGGGTGTTACCTGTGACGTAGCCCTACCCTGCGCCACTCAAAATGAGTTGAGCGGAGAGGATGCTGAAACTTTGATCAAAAATGGATGTATAGCAGTGGCGGAAGGCGCCAATATGCCTTCTACTCCTGAGGCCATTCACGCTTTCCATGATGCGAAAATTTTGTTCGCCCCCGGAAAAGCTTCCAATGCAGGAGGTGTGGCCACCTCAGGATTGGAGATGTCTCAAAACTCATTGAGAATAAGCTGGACACGCGAAGAAGTGGATGACAGGCTTAAGGGCATCATGAACGATATCCATGATTCCTGCATTGAGTACGGTCAAGAAGAAGGAGGCTATTGCAACTATGTGAAAGGAGCAAATATTGCCGGATTTGTAAAAGTTGCAGATGCAATGTTGGCGCAAGGAGTAATCTAAGCCTACAAGAAACAAATAGCTATAAAGGCGGTTACCGCTGGAGTGTTTATTTTTACTCCCAAGGTAACCGCCTTTTTTAATGGGTCCATGCAAATAACCACCAAAGCCATAGTTCTTTCTTCCCTAAAATATGGGGATACCAGTCTCATTGTAAAGGCGTATACGGCATCCGATGGATTAAAATCGTATTTGTTAAAGGGAGTTTTGACGGCCAAAAGAGGAAAGCTCAAACCTGCTTATTTTCTTCCTTTGATGCAATTGGAGTTGGTGGCCAATCACCGAAATAAGGGCACATTGGAAAGTATAAAAGAAGCCAAAGTATCCACACCTTATAAAACACTGCATACAGATATCTTAAAAAATAGTATTGTGCTTTTTCTGGCCGAGATGCTGGTCAACAGTATTCAAGAACAAGAGCAAGATGAGGGACTTTTCAACTATTTAGAATATGCTCTGTTTTGGTTGGATGAGCATGCACCAGACCCCAATTTCCACAATCTCTTTTTAATCAATCTTACCAAGTATTTGGGATTCTATCCAGATATCCATGATCGGAATGCCCCCTATTTTGATTTGGCGGAAGGCAGTTTTACCAGAACACCCAGCCTCAATCCCATGATTGAAGGGGAAAACCTGAAAAATTTCACAACAATTTTGGGCATGAATTTTGATGCTTTAAAGGCGTTAAAATTGGCCAAAACAGACCGGCAAGAATTGCTTAAAAAGGTTATTCTGTATTTTGAATTACATTTGCACGGATTCAGAAAACCCAAGTCTTTGGCCGTCTTAAATGCAGTTTTTCAATAGTCGTATGCGCATTCTTGGAATAATCCCCTTCTTATTCTTCCTGTTCTTTTCTTCCTCGGTTTTGGCGCAGGAGATAACCATTTTGGATTCAGATTCGGGAATTCCGGTTGTCAACATAGCAATCTACAACAAGGACAAATCAAAAACTACCATATCCGACCAAAATGGAAAATGTGACCTGGAGGTTTTTGAAAGGAATGAAAAAATTACGTTCAAGCACATCAGCTACGAAGTATACACAACCACCAAGGCACAAATTGGCAAAAAGGGAAACAGGGTCTATCTGAGCCTTAAGGCTGAAGAGCTTCAAGAAGTTGTAATGTCTGTGTCCAAATGGGAACAACAAAAAAAGCATGTCCCCCAAAAGATTGAGTCCATAGATGCCCAAAGTATTTCAATTGCCACACCCCAAACCTCAGCAGATTTATTGCAGACCAGCGGAAAAGTGTTTGTGCAAAAGAGTCAGCTGGGAGGTGGAAGCCCTATGATCAGGGGTTTTGCCACTAATAGATTGCTGCTCTCTGTAGATGGTGTTCGCATGAACAATGCCATATTCAGGGGAGGTAACATTCAGAATGTAATTTCAATTGACCCTTTTACGGTAAAAAATACAGAAGTCATCTTTGGTCCGGGATCGGTGATTTATGGAAGTGATGCCATTGGAGGTGTTATGAACTTTTTTACAAAGAATCCCCACTTCTCGTTTACGGACAGCCTTGCCGTATCTGGAAGAGTGGATTACAGATTTGCATCGGCCAATAATGAAAACACAGTCCATGCCGACCTTAATCTCGGAAAACAGAAATGGGCTTCTTACACCAGTTTCACTTATAATAATTTTGATGATTTGGTGATGGGAAAACATGGACCTGACTCTTATTTGCGTAGCAATTTTGCTGCTAGGCGAAATGGAACCGATGTCCTTTTGGAGAATGGGGATTCGCGAAAACAAGTCACTTCGGGCTATGATCAATTCAATTTTCTTCAAAAGGTTACCTATAGACCCAATACCACCTGGAAATATGATTTGGGATTGCATTATTCCGAAACCTCGGACTTTTCAAGATATGACCGTTTGATTCGCCCCGACAACTCTGGTGATGGCCTCCGTTCTGCGGAATGGTTCTATGGCCCACAAAAATGGTTTATGGGCAACCTTCAAATCACAAAAAAAGGAAAGAACAAGTTCTATGATGGAGTGAAGTTGACCACGGCTTATCAGCATTTTGAAGAAAGTAGGAACGAACGAGGCTTTCAAGATGATGAACGCTTCACTAGCCAAGAAAAAGTGGATGCCTTATCCGTGAACCTGGATTTTGAGAACAAAAAGATTGGAGATTTAAGACTGTATTATGGTGCGGAATACATTTTCAATAAAGTGCATTCCCAAGGAAGCCAGAAAAATATAGTATCCAACGAAACCATAGATGCAGCTTCTCGTTATCCTGATGGGGCGACATGGCAGACCTTTGCAGGATACATTAACGGAGAATATCAATTAAAGCCCAATTTCACTTTGTTGTCCGGGGCAAGGTACAGTCAGGTCTGGGTAGACGCCCAATTTGATAAAACTTTTTATCCATTTCCGTTTGATGAGGCTGACCTCATCACTGGGGCTTTCACCGGCAGTTTAGGGTTCAGCTGGTTTCCAAAAGCGGATTTGCAGGTTACCCTAAATGGGTCTACAGGATTTAGGGCACCAAATATTGATGACATCGGAAAAATATTTGATTCAGAACCCGGTTCGGTAGTGGTTCCCAATCCCGAACTTGAACCAGAGTATGCGTATAACGCTGAAATGGGGATACGGAAAAATTTCAAGGACAAATTGGTCCTAAAAGGGGCAGCCTATTATACCTATTTGGTTGATGCGTTGGTAAGACGCGATTTTACCTTTAATGGGGAATCAGAAATAATGTTCCATGGAGAATTGAGCAATGTACAAGCAATCCAAAATGCTGCTAAGGCCTATGTCTATGGTTTTGAGTTTGGATTGGACGCTTATTTCAATGATAATTGGGCCGTTTCTTCAAATTTGACACTCACCGAAGGCACCGAGGAAGATGATGATGGAATGGATTCTCCTGCACGACATGCAGCACCAACTTTTGCAGATGTCCACCTCATTTGGAAAAATCAAAAAGTAAAAGCCGATTTCTTTCTGAATTACAACGGGGAAATCAATTATGCAGACCTCGCATTGTCCGAAAGGAGCAAAGCCTATATCTATGCCAGTGACAGTGACGGAAATCCTTATTCTCCATCTTGGTATACCCTGAACTTTAGGTCCCAATATCAAATTTCCAACGCGCTAAAGGCAACAATGTCCCTTGAAAATATTACCAATCAGAGATACAGGACATATTCTTCTGGTATTGTGGCCCCGGGGACCAATCTTATTTTAAGTCTTGGATATTCCTTTTAAAAACAAAGGCATGGAATGTTCCACGCCTTTGATCTTATCTATTTTATAGATAACCTCTTATATTTTGATGCTATCTATAGCTTGTTTTGCAGCATCTTTGGCTTTATCTAAGGATTCCTCGCCGGCTTCTTTAACCTTATCCATGGTTTCCTCTCCAGCTTTCTTGATACTGTCCAAGGCTTGTTCGCCCAAATCAACGGCCTCTTTCCCAGCCTCTTTTACCGCATCAACGGCCTCATTTGTGGCATCCTTTAGGTCATCTCCGGCTTCATCAAGGGTTTCACCTACTTCTTCCGAAGCTTCTTTGGCCTTGTCAGCCGCCTCTTTACAGGACGTGAAAACTGACATTGACACAGAAAGTGCAATGATTGCAATTAGAATTTTTTTCATTTTAATAATGGTTTAGTGTTAATAGAGAAGGAAGATAATCAATTTGCGAGAAACTAGATTTTCGATATCATATTTAGTCTAAGCCCGTTACAAAAATTCAAAAGCTGTTTTGAAGGCTATTAATTCCGTCTAAATTTATAATTTTGCAAACTTGGAATTCTAGAAGAAGTAGCAGTATTTATGAAGTTTGCGGAGTACAAAGGATTGGATTTGCCCAAGGTATCAGAAGAAGTTCTGAAATTTTGGAAAGACAACCAGATTTTTGAGAAAAGTGTGTCCACAAGAGAGGGTGGGGAGAGCTATGTGTTTTTTGAAGGGCCTCCTTCGGCAAATGGCATGCCTGGAATCCATCATGTTATGGCGCGTACCATCAAGGATATTTTCCCCAGGTACAAGACCATGAAGGGCTATCAGGTAAAACGAAAAGCTGGTTGGGATACCCATGGACTTCCAATTGAGATTGGAGTAGAAAAGGAATTGGGAATCACCAAAGAGGATATTGGCAAAAAAATCTCGATAGAAGAATACAATGCTGCTTGTAAAAAAGCGGTTATGCGCTATACGGATGTCTGGAATGAGATGACCGAAAAAATTGGGTACTGGGTAGATATGGATGACCCCTATATCACCTACAAATCCAAATATATGGAGTCTGTTTGGTGGTTGCTAAAACAGATTTATGATAAGGGACTTTTGTACAAGGGGTATACCATTCAGCCCTATTCGCCAAAGGCGGGAACTGGATTAAGCTCACATGAGCTTAACCAACCCGGCACCTACCAGGATGTTACCGATACAACCGTTACGGCCCAGTTCAAGGCTAAAAAAGAATCGCTTCCAGAATTTTTGAAAAGTGTTGAAGGCGATATTTATTTCCTGGCTTGGACGACTACTCCCTGGACTTTACCTTCCAACACTGCACTAACTGTAGGGCCAAAGATTGATTATGTCTTAGTGAAAACATACAATCAATACACTTTTGAGCCTACTAAGGTGGTATTGGCCAAAGCTTTGGTGGGGAAACAATTTTCTGGAAAGTTTTTTGAAGCGGAGACGCAAGAAGAATTCAAAAATTATACTGCTGGAGACAAGAAAATACCTTATCAAGTTGAGCAGAGTTTTGCCGGAAAGGATTTGGTAGGAATCAGATATGAGCAACTATTGCCATTCGCCCTGCCCTATCAGAATCCAGAGAATGCTTTTCGGGTTATTTCTGGGGATTTTGTGACCACTGAAGACGGTACCGGTATCGTACATACGGCCCCCACCTTTGGTGCGGATGATGCCATGGTTGCAAAACAAGCCAAACCAGAAGTACCTCCGATGCTTGTCCTGGACGAGAACAACAACCCTGTTCCGTTGGTAGACCTTCAAGGTAGGTTTAGACCAGAAATGAAGGAATTTGGTGGTAAATACGTCAAAAACGAGTACTACGATGATGGAAAAGCTCCAGAAAGGTCCGTTGATGTTGAGTTGGCCATCAAACTAAAGGAAGAAAACAAGGCCTTTAAAGTTGAAAAATATGTCCACAGTTACCCTAATTGCTGGCGGACGGACAAACCCATCTTGTATTACCCACTGGATTCATGGTTCATTAAGATAACCGATGTAAAAGATCGTATGTTTGAGTTGAACCAGACCATCAATTGGAAGCCTAAGGCGACCGGAGAAGGACGTTTTGGAAACTGGTTGGCCAATGCAAACGATTGGAATCTTTCCCGCTCTCGTTATTGGGGTATCCCACTACCTATTTGGAGAACCGAAGATGGTTCGGAAGAAATGATTGTTGGATCAGTTGAAGAACTCAAGGCAGAAATGGCGAAGGCGGTAGATGTTGGTTTTATGGAAAGGGACATTTTCCAGGATTTTGTTGTGGGTGATATGGACGAGGCCAACTATGACAAAATAGATTTGCACAAGAACATCGTAGATCAAATCACTTTGGTTTCACCTTCAGGTAAACCTATGAAAAGGGAATCCGATTTGATTGATGTGTGGTTCGATAGCGGTTCAATGCCCTACGCACAATGGCATTATCCTTTTGAAAATCGTGATTTGGTTGATGAAGGCAAAGCATTTCCAGCCAATTTTATTGCAGAAGGGGTAGACCAGACCCGTGGATGGTTTTATACACTGCATGCCATTGCCACTATGGTTTTTGACACCATCTCCTATAAAAATGTGGTCTCCAATGGACTGGTTTTGGACAAGGAGGGTAAAAAAATGTCCAAAAGACTTGGGAATGCAGTTGACCCATTTAAGGTGCTTCCCGAGCATGGACCTGATGCCACTCGTTGGTATATGATTT
Source organism: Flagellimonas nanhaiensis (assembly GCF_003382275.1). GTDB lineage: Bacteria > Bacteroidota > Bacteroidia > Flavobacteriales > Flavobacteriaceae > Flagellimonas > Flagellimonas nanhaiensis. Next base: position 484,867 of record NZ_QTJX01000002.1, on the reverse strand, counting down.
CCAATGCCAACCCCTGGGACAACCTAAAGTTTGACATAGACGGAGTTGTTGAGGTAAAGCGCAAGTTTTTTGGAACGCTGTACAACACCTATTCCTTTATGGCACTCTATGCGAATATTGATGGATTTACCTATTCCGAGGCTGATATTCCTTTAGAGGAAAGACCAGAAATAGACCAATGGATCCTTTCAGAACTGCATACCCTCATCAACAAGGTAGATGAGGCCTATAGTGATTACGAAGCTACCCGAGCAGCTAGGGTGATCTCGGATTTTGTCCAGGAAAACCTGAGCAATTGGTATGTTCGCTTGAGCAGAAGACGTTTCTGGAAAGGAGAGTATGGTCAAGATAAGATTTCTGCCTACCAGACTCTTTATTCTTGTTTGGCAACTGTGGCAAAATTGTCGGCACCGTTGGCTCCATTCTTTATGGATAGATTGTACAAGGATTTGGATGCCTCTTCACAAAAAGAAGGTTTTGAAAGTGTGCATTTGGCCCATTTCCCAGTTTTTGATGCCGGCATGGTAAACCAAAACCTGGAACGAAAGATGCAATTGGCCCAAAAAATCTCTTCCTTGGTACTTTCCATTCGTCAAAAGGAAAAAATCAAGGTGAGACAACCTTTGCAAAAAATCATGATTCCAGTGTTGGATGAGGGGCAGCACAATGATATCCTTGCGGTTTCAGATTTAATCAAATCAGAGGTCAATGTAAAGGATATAGAACTGCTTGATGATGCTTCGGGAATACTCGTAAAGCAAATAAAGCCCAACTTCAAGGTTTTGGGTCCCAAATACGGGAAGGATATGAAAGCTATTGCCGCAGCTGTTGGCAAAATGGAGCAGGAGGATATCCAAAAAATTGAGAAGGAAGGCGAATTAATGCTGCAATTGGAAAATAAAAGCATTAATTTACAGTTAACCGATGTAGATATCAGTTCCCAAGATATTGAAGGTTGGCTGGTGGCAAGCTCCGGTCCTTTGACCGTTGCTTTGGATGTCACCATAAACGAAGCCCTTAAAAAAGAGGGAATTGCACGAGAATTGGTCAACAGGATTCAGAACATTAGAAAAGAATCTGGATTTGAAGTTACCGATAAGATTGATATCAAGATATTGAAGGACGGGCTTGTGGAAAATGCGGTTTCCAGCAATGAGGAATATATCAAAACTGAAACCTTGACCGCAGAACTCGACTTTGAGGAAAATTTAGAAGAAGGTATTGCAATTGCCTTCGATGAAGTAAATACAAAATTGTTTATTCAAAAGCACTAGCATATGGCAAATGAATTAAAAGTAAGATATTCGGATAAAGAACTCGATGGGTTCAGAATGTTGATCGAGGAAAAGATTGAAAAAGCACAAAAGCACTTGGAACTTTTGAAAAGCTCCTATATGAACGACGGAAACAATGGTACGGATGATACTTCACCTACGTTTAAGGCGTTTGAGGAGGGTTCCGAGACTATGAGCAAAGAAGCCAACACTCAGTTGGCCATCCGTCAGGAAAAGTTCATTAGGGACTTAAAGAATGCTCTTTTGCGAATAGAGAACAAAACCTACGGAATCTGCAGAGTAACCGGAAAGCTGATCAATAAAGAGCGGTTAAAGCTGGTTCCGCATGCCACCTTGAGCATTGAGGCAAAGAACATGCAGAAGTAGCCAAATGTCATGGCCTTTTTAGCTATGAGGGCTTTGGTCTTTTTGCTGACCTTTTGTTCTGTATGCAGCCTGCAAGGGCAAAAACTGGTGAAGAAGGCCCTAATTGGTCCTAGAACTGCTTCCATTCATATAGATGCACAATTCTGTTTTCAAGTTGATGTAAGTACCTCAAACAAGGATGAAGTAGAGGTTATTGCAAACATTGAAGGCGAGTATGCAAAAGATTTGTTGGTGACCATCAAGGAAGAAGGTCCGACAGTTCTGATCGGTGCTGGTTTTCAACCCAATTTTGACAAGCCAAACGACAAACTCAGTGCCCACAAGGTCATTTCCATAGCTTTACATGTAAGCGTGCCCCAATACAAAGAAGTGCACATTTATGGCACCAATAGTAACGTAATGGTACAGGGAGAGTACAAAAAACTGGATGTGAAGTTGGCAGATGGCAGATGTGTTCTGGACAATGTGGTTGAAACTGTTGATGTGACCACCCAAAAAGGTGATATCCTACTCTCTACTTCCATGGGAAATATAACAGCTAAAAGCGTTTATGGAAAGGTTTACCAGGATAGTATTCCCGAAGGGCACAATCAATTTATTTTGAATACCGTAGAGGGTAATATCCGCCTACAAAAAACAAAATAATATCCCTACTTTTGCGCAATCTCTAATAAAATTATGAGCCTGAAAAAATCCTTGTTGATAATAATTTTGGTCCTATTGGCGGATCAGGTGAGCAAGATATACATAAAGACCAATTTTGTTTATGAACAAACGGAAATCATTTTCTCATGGTTCAAAATTTATTTCATTGAAAACTCAGGAGCTGCCTGGGGTACAAAACTGAGTGATTTTCTCCCAATTTCAGAATCGACAGGAAAATTGATTTTGACCATCTTTAGGATTTTTGCGGTCTTTGGAATAGGATATTGGCTTTGGGACATCATCAAAAAAGGGTCACCAAAGACACTTATTTTTGCGGTTTCGCTCATTTTTGCAGGTGCATTGGGCAATATCATTGATTCAGTTTTTTATGGGATGATCTTTGATCATAGCTATGGACAGGTCTCCACATTATTTGCCGATGAACCCTATGGAAGTTTGTTCCATGGCAGGGTGGTGGATATGCTCTACTTTCCTTTGATAGACACCACTTGGCCAGATTGGGTACCTTCGTTTGGAGGACAACGGTTCCGCTTTTTTGAACCGGTATTCAACATAGCCGATACCGCCATAAGCACTGGGGTGGGAATCTTGATTGTTTTCAACAAAAGAGCCTTTCCTAAGAAAGAAGAAATTCAGGAGACAACGGATCAAAACTCATAGACCTTATTGGGAGTCACGCAATAGTTTAGCTTAACGTCGCTTTGGCTCACATCCGTTATTGGATTTTTCTCGGGTTCAAAAAACGACAAACCGATTTTTATAACATCTTCCCTGCACTTGCTCAAGAAAGTATCGTAGAATCCTTTTCCGTAGCCAACTCTGTTTCCTTCCATGTCAAAGGCCATAAGTGGAATAAAGACTACGTCTATTTTTTCTTCAGGAATAGGGATGCCATCTTCTGGCTCCGGAATATTCCATTTGTTTTTTCTTAAAACCGTACTGTCTGTTAAAAGATAGTTGTCCATAGTGTTAACCCCACTTACCTTGGGGACAACCACATGCTTATCTTTTCCTTGAAGCATAGTGATCAATGGCAGGGTATCAACTTCTTTGTTCTCTTGGATGCTTAAAAAGGTGTGGAAATAAAAAAAATCCCAAATAGGGATTCTAAGTACATGATTTGCTAAGGTTATACTGTAATCTGATATTTTTGAACTGGTTAAATCAGTTCTCAGATTTCTGTATTTTTTTCTTAATTCATGCTTCAACATTGGATGTTGAAAGATTTTGGGGTGTGTTTTGGGGCGCGTTGGGGATTACTCCCTGGTTGATACAGCGAAAAAGATTTTGAAGAACAACATCAAAATCAAATACATTCCCAAAACGATAACATAGTTTTCCATAAGAATTGTATTTATACGGTTAAATGTAGGTAAAAGAATTGAAAAATTCACCATGAAATGCATTTTTTATCGATGAAATACATCTTTTTTAGCAGCTGTTTAACATTTTTTACGTAACATTTAACCTTTCCTTTGGTTAACACGATGATTACTAGCTATATATGTTTTTTGCATTGAGCTTGGTTAGTTGATCATCAAGGCAAAACCCTTATCCGTTAATTTTGGGTGAATACACTATAAATAAGATTTACTTTTGTTAATAGCGTAACTTCTGTTGGTTTTATGTCCAAAGATTCATCCATTAACGTTCAAATAAGTACACTTCCGAGTTCACCTGGGGTGTATCAGTTTTTTGATGACGATGGAATAATCTTGTATGTGGGCAAGGCCAAAAACCTAAAAAAAAGGGTAGCCTCTTATTTCAACAAAAAACAAGAGTATGGCAAGACCCGGGTCCTGGTAAAAAAGATACATGGCATTAAACATATTGTGGTGCCCACTGAGTCGGATGCCCTGTTGCTGGAAAACAATCTTATCAAAAAACTACAGCCTAGGTATAATGTATTGTTGAAGGATGACAAATCCTATCCATGGATCTGTATTAAGAGCGAACGCTTTCCAAGGGTTTTCCCAACCCGTAAGTTGATCAAGGATGGATCGGAATATTATGGCCCCTATACTAGTATGAAAACGGTTAGGACATTGTTGGAATTGGTCCGAAGTCTTTATCCCTTAAGGACCTGCAATTATGATCTTTCTAAAGAAAAAGTAGCCTCAGGGAAATACAAGGTGTGCCTGGAGTTTCATTTGGGCAATTGTTTGGGACCCTGTGAAGGTTTGCAAAGTGAAAAAGATTACCACGGCCAGATCGAGGATATAAGACAGATCATCAAAGGAAACTTTAAGAGCTCCCTACAGTCATTTCGATTGCAGATGAAGGAAATGGCGGATGCAATGGAATTTGAAAAGGCCCAGAGAATAAAGGATAAAATAGAGATTCTGGAAAACTATCAGGCCAAGTCCACTGTGGTAAATCCAAAGATCAACAATGTTGATGTGTTCACCATTATTTCAGATGAGACCCATGGCTACGTAAATTTTTTGCAGCTTTCCCATGGGTCCATTGTGAGGTCCCACACCATGGAAATTCGAAAAAAGCTGGATGAGACCGATGAAGAACTATTACAATTGGCAATCATAGAAATCCGGCAACGTTTCAAATCCATGTCTAGAGAAATCTACTTGCCTTTTCCAGTTGTGGTGGAGGAAAATCTTAAGATTGCCCTTCCCAAATTAGGGGATAAGAAAAGGCTTTTGGAACTGTCTGAAAGAAATGCCAGGTTCTATAGACAAGACAGGCTCAAACAGATTAAGATTACCGATCCTGACAGACACACCAAAAGACTCATGGCTCAAATGAAGGCCGACCTTCGCCTTTCAGAGGAGCCAACCCATATTGAATGTTTCGACAATTCTAATATTCAAGGAAGCAACCCTGTGGCTGCCTGTGTTGTCTTTAAAGACGGAAAGCCATCAAAAAAGGATTACCGACATTTCAATATAAAAACTGTTGAGGGACCAGACGATTTTGCGAGCATGGAGGAAGTGGTCTTTAGGAGATATAGCAGGCTTTTGAACGAAGGGGAGCCCCTACCTCAGCTTATCGTCATAGATGGTGGCAAGGGTCAATTGTCCTCTGCCTTAAAAAGTTTGGATGTTTTGGGCCTTCGAGGTAAAATAGCAATAGTGGGGATAGCCAAAAGGTTAGAGGAAATCTATTTTCCAGAAGACCCCATACCGTTATATTTGGATAAAAGATCGGAAAGCTTGAAGGTGATTCAGCAACTTAGGAACGAGGCCCACAGATTTGGAATTACCCACCACCGAAACAAAAGAAGTAAGGGGGCCATAAATTCCGAATTGGAAAATATTGACGGAATTGGAAAAAAGACGGCCGAGCAGTTGTTGAAAAGTTTTAAGTCAGTTAAACGGATAAAGGAAGCAACCATTGAGAGCCTTGCTGAATCTGTAGGTATGGCAAAGGCAAAGAAAATATATAACACCTTTCATTGATCAAAAGGATATGAGCAAAATAGTTCCTTTATTGGCATTTCTGTTTTTGGGAGTTCTTGGATGGTCCCAAACGGGCCATGATGAAAATCCGCCCAAAGTAGGCCTTGTCCTGAGTGGTGGTGGTGCCAAGGGGTTGGCCCATATAGGAGCGCTCAAGGTAATAGAAGAAGCGGGAATAAAAGTTGATTATGTTGGAGGTACAAGCATGGGCGCTATTGTTGGAGCACTCTATGCTTCAGGGTACTCGGCCCGGGAACTGGATTCCATTTTCAGAGTAACGGATTTTGCAGGGATGATCCAGGACAATGTTCCCAGAGGAGCAAAAACCTTTTATGAAAAGGAAGATTCTGAACGTTATGCCATAACCCTTCCCTTTACAGATTTTAATGTATCTATTCCGCAGGGGATTTCGGGAGGGCAAAATATATACAATGAGTTGGTCCGACTGTTATTTCACGTAAAAGATATCCAGGACTTCAAAAAATTGCCCATCCCTTTTTTATGTATTGCCACCAATGTTGAAACCGGTGAGGAAATATTGATGGATGGAGGATACCTTCCGGAAGCCATTATGGCGAGTGGTACTTTTCCATCTCTTTTTGAACCTTCAGAAATTGATGGTATGATTTTAATTGATGGTGGCGTAGTGAACAATTATCCTATTGATCAAGTAAGAGAATTGGGGGCAGATTTGATTATTGGCGTAGATGTTCAGCATAACCTCTCCACTCGAGAGGCCCTGGGTTCCGCAACAGAAATTTTGCTTCAGATCAATAACTACAGGACGGTTAAGGACATGAAGGTAAAGGCAAAACAAACGGATGTCTATATAAGGCCCGATATTGATGAATTCTCAGTCATAGATTTTGACCGTGGAGAGGAAATTGTTGCCAGTGGGGAAGTTGGGGCACTGACCAAGATGCCCGAGTTGCAGAAAATTGCCCAAAGACAAAGTCACGCATGGCCATCAAAAAAAAGAATAAAAGTACAGGACAGCCTTACCATAAACAGATTGATCCTTAAGGGGAACGACAGATACACCCGAGGCTACATAAAAGGAAAACTACGACTCAACCTGGCCGAAAAAGTGTCATTTGAAGAATTAAAGCAGGGCATGAACAACTTATCTGCCACTGGGAACTTTAAGGCAATCCGATACGAGTTGGTATCTAATGGATTGGGAACCGACTTGATTCTGAAGCTACAAGAGAACCCGACCAAAATGTTTTTAAAGGTTTCGGCCCACTATGATGACCTTTATAAAAGTGCTGCATTGATCAATCTCACCAAAAAGAACTTTCTATTAAAAGATGACGTAGCCTCTTTTGATTTTATCTTGGGAGATCATGTAAGGTACAACATGCAGTACTATATGGACAAGGGGTATTATTGGAGCTTCGGGGTGAATTCAACTTTGACCAATTTTGATGGCGAAGTAGATTATGGTCTCATCCAATCCAATTTTGATGTGCCCAATGATCCCAACATCAGTGAAATAAGCTTGGATGTCACGGACTGGACCAATCGGGTTTACCTGCAGACAGTTTTGCGGGAAGAGTTTGCCATTACTCTTGGAGCGGAGCATAAACTTTTAAGATACAGTACAAGAACATTGAACCAGACCTCAGGAGATGTTCCAGAAAGTATTCTGCCTTCATCTTCGGGGAGGACTTATTTTGAGGATTCCAATTATTTCAGTGCCTATGGCAAAATAACCTTGGACACCTATGACGACAAGTATTTTCCAACAAAAGGAGTATTTTTTGACAGTGACCTGCACTTATATTTATTCTCATCGGATTTTAATGAAAACTTCAGGGAGTTCTCGGTAGGAAAGGCCAGAATGGGTACAGCTTTTCCCTTGATTGGGGATTTAACGTTGAACCTAGAAACAGAAGGGGGAATAAAACTGGGGACCTCAAGCGTAACTTCATTCGATTTTATCCTAGGAGGTTTTGGAAACGATTTTGTCAACAACTTTGTTCCGTTCTTTGGATATGATTTCTTGAGCTTGCCGGGTAACAGCTACGTAAAGGCCTTTGGAAAATTGGATTATCAATTTGCCCCAAAGAACCATCTCATGTTCTCTGCAAATTTTGCCAATGTGGCCGATGACCTTTTTAGAACAGGGGATTGGTTCAAAGAACCAAGCTTTTCCGGGTATGGTGTTGGATACGGACTTGAATCCTTCATTGGCCCCATACAAATTTACTATTCATGGTCTCCAGAGGTCAATGATGGAAACATCTTCTTTAGTGTTGGATATTGGTTTTAAGGATTTTTTCCAAAGAGATTTTCTTAAGGAATTACTAAAAAAGCTGATATGGAAGTGCGTATAGTTAAAGTCCGTTAAAAACTTATTTTCCTACAAAACCTTGCTGTATATTTACGATTAATAAGGGGTGGTTCCCTTATAACTTTAAGTATTGGTTTTTCATAATTTAAAGTTTGGTTGGTTATTTAGGAAAAGCCCAGTTCAACAACTGGGCTTTTTTTGTATACTATTTTGGAACAAGATTTGTTTAAGTAATTGTAAACCCTCAGCCTCAGAACGTGATTTTAGTAACTTTACATGAATTTAAACCGCTTATGAAAAAGGCTTTTGTTGTTTTAATATTACTGATGACAATACCGGCAATGTCCCAAAGTTTCAAGCCGGCATTTAAATCTGGGGAATGGCTGAAATTCAGAATTCACTATGGATTCTTGAATGCAAGCTATGCTACTTTGCATTTAAGCTCCAAAAATTTGGATAGTATTCCCGTCTATCATGTTGTGGGCAGAGGCCGCACAACTGGCTTTGCCAGCATTTTCTTTAAGGTTGATGATACCTACGAAAGCTATTTTGGCAGAAGGGATGGAAAACCATACCGCTTTATCAGAAAGATTTATGAAGGGGGATATACCAAGGATATTGAAATCGATTTCTATTATGATGAGGACAAGGCCGTTTTAAAGGACAACAAGAACGGTACACAAATGGATATTGCCGTGGATGACCGTATCCAGGACCTACTTTCGGCCAGTTACCATCTCAGAAACAATTATAATCTAGATGGATTTGAAGTTGGGGAATCCATTGATTTGGACATGCTATTTGATGATGATGGAGTCTTCCAGTTCAAACTAAAATATTTGGGCAAAGAAATAATCCGGACCAAGTTTGGCAAGGTAGAATGTCTTAAATTTAGGCCCGTGGTTCAGTCCGGTAGGGTTTTTAAAGAACAAGAAAGTCTTACCCTTTGGGTATCCAACGATTTGAACAAAATTCCAATCCGTATCAAGGCCGACTTGGCGGTGGGGTCGTTGAAGGCCGATTTAGATGGGTATAATGGACTAAGGAACCAATTTAAAATTATAATGAAAGAATAGTGGATGAAGAACGATGAACGGATTTCCTCCCAAATCAACAAACTAGAGGAGAAATACAAAAATTCTGGCCAGGACCTTAGTTCTTACCTTGATGGACTGCTGTATCAACGTTATCTAACTTATTGGGACTACATACATTTGGATACCTTATTGAGTATTCAAGTGCCCCGAACACATTTCCCCGATGAAGAGATTTTCATCATGTACCATCAAATTACGGAGCTTTACTTTAAGTTGATATTGCACGAGCAAAAACAAATTGTTGATGATAGGTCGCAGGATGTAGGTTTTTTTGTTGAAAAAGTAAATCGAATCAACAATTACTTTAAAGCTCTTATTTCTTCGTTCAGTATTATGATTCGTGGAATGGAACGCGAACAGTTTCTTCGATATAGAATGGCGCTTTTGCCTGCAAGTGGTTTCCAGTCGGCTCAATATAGGATGATTGAAATCTATGCCACCCCTTTGGAAAATTTGGTGCATCATACCGAGAGGGAATCTTTTTCAGAGAACAATGATATAGAAGAGCTGTACGAGCATATTTATTGGAAAAAAGGAGCAACAGATCTCAAGACAGGTGAAAAGACGCTAACCTTAAAACAATTTGAGATTAGGTACACCCCTCGACTTTTAAGGATAGCAAATCAGCTAAAAAAGAACACCATTTACCATAAATACCTTCAATTACCGGAAGAATCAAGGAAAAACGAGGAACTGATCAAGGGATTAAAGGACTTGGATGTCAATGCCAATGTCAATTGGCCTTTAATGCACATGGGGTCTGCGTATAGATATTTGGCAAAGGAAAACAAAGAGGTTGACGCCACCGGAGGCACTAACTGGAAAGAGTTTTTGCCACCGAGTTTTCAAAAAATAATATTTTTCCCAACTTTGTACACGGAAAACGAGCTGGATACGTGGGGAAAACAGTGGGTAGACCATATTTTCAATCCGGCAAATAAGTAGAAATTCAACAATGCGAAGAATTTTTGGGGCAATCTTGGCACTTACTGTTTTTGTATCGTGCAAACAGGACAAGGTACTGGTTGAAGACTTGGTACAGGCAGAACCAATTGAAAAACCAATAGTGACCCATTTTGGGTTTAATTTGGACGAGTTTAAGGTGGTTCACGATACCGTACGCAGGGGTGATAGCTTTGGTGAGCTCATGCTCAAGAACAAGGTGGACTATCCAAAAATCACTACCGTTTCAGAAAATTTTAAGGATACTTTTGATGTAAGGAAAATACAGGTTGGCAAGCCCTATGTTATCCTTAAATCTAAAGACACATCAGAAGTAGCTGAGGTTTTCATTTATGAAAATGATAGGATCAACTACACCGTGGTAGATCTTCGTGATAGCGTTGTGGCCTACAAAAGTAAAAGGAAGGTAAAATACGTGGAGCGTGAAGTCGCGGGAGTAATCCACAACAACCTTTCCCAGACTTTGGATAGTCTTGGGGTTGACTATAACGTTACCATAGACCTTTCGGAAATCTATGCCTGGACCATTGATTTCTTCAGGTTGGAAAGAGGCGACCGATTCAAGGTTATTTACGATGAGCGTTTTATTAATGATTCGGTATATGCAGGTCGTGGACCGATTAAAGCTGCACTTTTTGAGCATAAAGGCAAGCCTGTTTACGCTTTTCCATATGTAACAGATTCCTTAAAGAATATTCTGGATTATTTTGATGATGAGGCCAATAATCTGAGAAGTACATTTTTAAGGGCCCCAATAAAATTTGGCTACAGATTGTCTTCAAGGTACAACCTAAAACGTAGGATAGCCTACTACGGCTACAAGGTAAGACCACATAAAGGAACGGACTATGCGGCCCCAATAGGAACCCCGATCATTGCCACTGCAGATGGAACGGTTACCGAGTCTACCAGACGTGGCGGGAATGGAAAATACGTAAAGATCAGGCATAACGGCACCTATAGCACTCAATACCTACATATGAAAAGACAAAAGGTAAAGAGAGGTGAATTTGTTAGGCAAGGTGATGTAATTGGTTGGGTAGGAATGACCGGGAATACCGGAGGCCCCCATGTATGCTATAGATTTTGGAAGAACGGACGGCAAGTGGATCCACTTCGTGAAAAATTGCCAGCTGCTGAACCCATTGCAGATTCAATAAAAACGGGATATCTGACCTACATAGAACCTTTAAAGGAACAACTGGACTGTATTGAATATATAGAACCGGCAACCGAACCCGAAGAAAACTTAGTAACGCTTAACCAGTAAAATGGCACTACCCAAAATCAACCCAACAAAGACCCAATCCTGGAAAAACCTATTAGACCACTACGAACAAAACCAAAATAAGCATTTAAGGGATTTATTTGCAACTGACCCAACAAGAGGGGAACGTTTTTCTATTCAGTGGAAGGAGTTTCTGGTAGACTATTCAAAGAATATAATTACCGACGAAACACTTGCTCTTCTAGTAAACTTGGCCAATGAAGTCGGATTAAAAGATGCCATTTCAAGTTACTTCCAAGGAGATCTGATCAATCAGACGGAAGGTAGAGCGGTATTGCATACAGCCTTAAGATCAAAAAGTGCGGAGGAGGTACTTGTGGACGGAAAGAACGTTGTCAAAGAGGTTCAGGAGGTCAAACAGAAGATTAAATCCTTTTCAGATTCCGTGATTTCAGGAACAAAAAAGGGATATACAGGAAAACCTTTTACCGATATCGTGAATATAGGTATAGGAGGGTCAGACCTTGGTCCTGTAATGGTCACAGAAGCATTAAAGTTCTATAAAAACCATTTAAAGGTTCATTTTGTGAGCAATGTTGATGGCGATCATGTGCAGGAGGTGCTCAAAGAACTAGATCCAGAAACAACGCTGTTTATCATTGTTTCCAAATCCTTTACCACCCAAGAAACATTGAGCAATGCGCTTACCATAAAAAAATGGTTCTTAAAAGAAGCATCAGAAGAGCATATTGCTGCTCATTTTGTAGCGGTCTCCACAAACCTTTCCAAAATTGATGAATTTGGAATCTCTCAGGAAAATGTATTTCCTATGTGGGATTGGGTAGGCGGACGATTTTCACTTTGGAGTGCTGTTGGCCTTTCCATAGCCTTGGCAATTGGCTATCAAAACTTTGATGATTTGTTATCAGGAGCACATGAAATGGATGTGCATTTCAAGGAAACCGATTTTGAAGAGAACATACCGGTCGTTCTGGCTTTGTTGAGCGTTTGGTACAATAATTTCTATGGAGCTGAAACAGAGGCTATAATACCCTATTCTCAATATTTGCACAGATTTGCGGCCTATTTGCAACAAGGAATTATGGAGAGCAATGGGAAAAGTATGGACAGGGAAGGTAACCGTGCCAATTACCAAACTGGCACCATTATCTGGGGAGAGCCAGGCACCAATTCACAGCATGCATTCTTTCAATTGATCCATCAAGGCACAAAGCTTATTCCTTCAGATTTTATTGGCTTTAGAAAGTCTTTGCATGGCGATGTCGATCACCACAACAAGCTTATGGCAAACTTCTTTGCACAAACGGAAGCACTAATGAACGGAAAGAACGCTGAAGAGGTAAAAGAAGAGTTGATGGGTCAAAACCTGTCCAAAGAAGATTTGGACTCCATTTTACCTTACAAAATATTTGAAGGGAACAAACCCACCAATACCATTTTAGTAGAAAAACTTACCCCTAAAAACTTGGGAGCCCTTGTGGCCATGTACGAGCACAAAATTTTTGTTCAGGGAATTATCTGGAATATTTTCAGTTATGACCAATGGGGTGTTGAGCTGGGAAAACAACTGGCAAAAAACATCCTGAATGACATTGAAAATTCAGAAATTGGCAAACATGATAGCTCCACATTGAGCCTTTTACAATTTTTTAAGAAATAATCTACATTTCAATAAAGGCAACTTGCCATTAACCTGTTGTAATACAATGTTTTATCTGTAATTACAGAATAAAAGCACCCTCATTTCTTAACGTTAAATTAACATAATAGATGTTAAAAAGCAGGACTTTTGCCTTGCAATTCAAAACAATTAAACACTGTTAAAATGAAAAGAATCTACTTGGCCATTGCGGCAATTCTTACGACTGCGATGGCATTTTCACAAGGAACTATTACTGGTACGGTTGTGGATGGTGAGCTAGGAAGCCCACTTCCGGGAGCTAGTGTTATGGTTCAAGGAACACAGAACGGAACATCAACTGACTTTGATGGGAATTTCACGCTAGAGGTTTCTGAAGCTTCAGGTACACTATTAGTATCCTACATTGGATTTGTAACCAAATCTGTCCCATTTTCTTCAGCAGGAAGTATAGGGACTATATCTCTATTCCCGGATGCAGAAGAACTTGAGGGAGTAGTAGTTACAGGAATCTTGGATATTGCAAGGGACAGAGAGACTCCCGTGGCAGTTTCAACTATCACTGCAACCGAAATTCAAGAAAAAATTGGCTCCCAAGAATTGCCTGAAGTTCTTAGGTCTACACCTTCGATTTACGCTACCAAAACAGGTGGTGGTTTTGGAGATGGTAGAATCAACGTTCGAGGATTCGATTCTCAGAACACGGCAATCATGATCAACGGAATTCCTGTGAACGACATGGAAAACGGTCGAGTTTTTTGGAGTAACTGGGCTGGACTTAGTGATGTTACCACTGCTATGCAGGTTCAAAGAGGTCTTGGGTCTTCCAAATTGGCGATCAGCTCTGTTGGTGGGACCATTAACATCCTAACTAAATCAACCGACAAAGAAGAGGGTGGTTCCGTTCGCTTCGGAGGTGGGAACGATGGTTACATGAAAATGACTGCTTCCTACAATACAGGTAAATCCGAAAATGGTTTTGCTGCTTCCATCCTTTTAGGAAGAACGTCTGGAGATGGATACGTACAAGGAACAAAGTTTGAAGGCTACAATTACTTTATAGGATTAGGTTATGAACCTAATGATAGAAATAGCTTCCAGTTTGTTTTGACAGGTGCGCCTCAGGTACACAACCAAAGAACATCAAGTTTCTTCAACGTTGCCACTATCGAAGATCATCTTGAGTATGGTGCATTATACAACTTTAACCATGGTTTCTTGAATGGTGAAGAGTTTGGTTGGAGAAGAAACTTCTATCACAAACCCATTGCATCTTTGAACTGGGATCATAAATTCAACGATAAAACCACACTTTCTACCTCCTTATACGCATCTGTAGGTAGAGGTGGAGGAACTGGGGACATAGGTGTTGGGCCTGGTTTCGGTTTCGCAAGCTCAAGCAGGTACCGTATTCCTGAAACAGGACTTGTGGATTATGATTTGATTTCAAGATTCAATAGCGGTGAGGCAGTTACTTTTTACAACGGAGATAACGAAGGAAATCCAAGACAATTGACACCTGATTCCAACGGAGATTACATTGTCACCAGCTTTGGAGATGGTCTGGTAAGAAGAGCTTCTATGAACTCGCACAACTGGTTTGGTCTTATCGCCAACCTTCATACTGATATCAATGATGAATGGAGTTGGGATGTAGGGATTGATGCAAGGTCATATAAAGGAATCCACTATAGAAGGGTGGACAACTTGTTAGGTGCTGATGGTTATTTTGATGACGACGACATTAACAACCCTACCCACACTGTACGTCAAGATGGTGCAATCGATTCTGACTTCGCTTCTATCATCAATATTTTCAAAAACATTGATGATGAGGAAAAAATTGATTACTACAATGATGGTATCGTAAGATGGCTTGGAGCTTTTGGACAAATTGAATACTCAAACGGTACAATTTCAACATTCCTTCAAGGTGGTGTTTCGCAACAAGGATTCAAGCGAATCGATTACTTTAACTACTTGGATTCTGATCCAATGCAAGAAACTGACTTTGAAAACAGATTGGGTGGAAACATCAAGGGTGGAATCAACTATAACATTAACGAAGCCCATAACGTTTTCGTAAATGCTGGATACTACTCCAAGCAACCATTGTTTGATGCGGTTTACTTAAACTTTAGAAATGACCTTAACCCAGATTTGACCAACGAAAAGATTTTGGGTCTTGAAGCAGGATATGGGATCAACCTTGGAGATTTTAGAACCAAGTTCAATATCTACAGAACTTCTTGGAAAGATAGATTCCAGGATTTAAGTGTCGAGACTCCAGATGGCGATGAAGGTACGGCCAACATCAATGGCGTTGAGCAAATCCATACAGGAATTGAAATCGAGACCAATTATAGAGCTTCCGATGTTATTCAGTTTAGAGGAATGCTTTCCCTTGGAAACTGGGAGTATGCAGGTAACCCTACTGGGGCTGCTTTAGATGATGACAGAAATGTTATTGATCCAGAAGTTACCTTGTACTTGGACAACGTAAAAGTTGGAGATGCTGCTCAGTTCACTACGAATTTGGAAATGATAGTACGTCCAATTGAAAACTTGAAATTGAGCGGTAATCTTTACTCAGCGTCAAGATTATTTGCACAGATTAATGCTGATGATTTTGATAATCCAGACCACCAAGGTTCTTTGAGATTACCAAGTTACACCCTATTTGATTTTGGAGCTTATTATAACTTTAATATTGGGGGTGATAACTCTATCAGCATTGCTGCTAACGTAAACAATGTTTTTGATACTGAGTACATTGCAGAATCATTGACCAATACTTTCGTTGATGGTAACGCCTCAACATTTAGAGGATTAAACACAAGTAACAAAGTCTTCTTTGGTTTCGGAAGAACTTGGAACGTAAGTATGAGGTACAACTTCTAGTACGGATCTAATACAAAAAATGAGAACCCTGCCTTAAGGCAGGGTTTTTTTATTCCCAATAATCACTACATTTAAGCATTCAAACTATACCTATGGAAATCATCAAAAACCTACACTCCTATTTGGCCTACGTAGTATTGGCCGTATTGATCATTGCAGTGTTCAACGCCATTATGGGCTGGTTGGGCAAAAAGGATTTTGCCATGCACAAAGATCTTAGGATAAGTCTTTTTGCCTTAATTCTAAGTCATATTCAGTTGTTGGTGGGCCTTCTGCTATATTTTGTTTCCGCCAATGGACTCAAGGCCATTCAAACTTTGGGAATGGGTGGATTGAACGCCCCGGCAAGGTTACTGGCTTTGGAACATCCCCTAATAAATATCATTGCATTGGTTCTTATCACCATGGGGTGGTCGCGCCATAAAAAAGTTATGGAAAGCCATAAAAAGTTCAAGAGCATTGCTATTTTCTATGGCCTTGGATTATTGTTGATTCTAAGCCGTATCCCTTGGGGACAGTGGTTTGGCTAGACACGATTGAACATCTGAAATTTACTCAACTTCCTTTATCAAGAACAGATATATGGGGAAATGGTCGCTGTATCCTCCCGTGTAGACTCCGCCGGAATAAGTTCGTAAAGGGTAGCCTTTATATTTGCCTTCGGTGGTTCTAATATAAGAGGGAGAGTAGATGCTTGATTTCCAATAGACATAATTGGACTTGTCCTCACCAACGACTTCGGAGGTCATAAAAAATTGATCAAATAGGTTCCATTTGTCCCTATAGGCGAGTGAACCCACCCCTTTTTTGTATAACCTTTCCATAGGATTGAAAAGTGAGATGCTGTCCAAGCGGGTAGGTTTACCCTTGGTCTTCAATATTTTTTTTAGACTATCATCCCTTGGGTCATCGTTAAGGTCGCCCATGCTTATGATTTTGGCATACGGATTTAACCCTTGAATGGAGTCAATGATACGTTTGTTCAACAATGCAGCTCTCACCCTTTTAGGGTTACTTTTGCTTGCACCTCCCCTTCTAGAAGGCCAATGGTTTACAATAAAATAAAACTCTTCATGATCCAACACGCCTCCAACTACCAGTTGGTCACGAGTGTAGGTCCGTTCCCCTAGTTCATCAAATAGAAGCAGCCTATGGCTGTTGAAAGAGGAGGGTAAAAAGGCTGACTTTTTATAGATCAAAGCTACATCTATACCTCGGGCGTCGGGTGAATCAAAATGAACAATACCATATCCTTTTAGCTGCAGATTTGGGTGATTAATGAGGTCTTCCAAAACCTTTCTGTTTTCAACTTCGCACAGCCCAATAATGTCTGGGGAAGTCTTGGAGGTACCTTCACCGATATTGGAAAGTACATGGGAAATGTTTTCAATCTTTTTGTCGTAGCGTTCCTGCGTCCAATGATAACTTCCTTCGGGCGTGCGCTCGTCATCAAAAGTCAATGAATCATTTTCAATGTCAAATAGGTTTTCAACATTGTAGAATGCTATGGTTCTAACCTTATAGGTTTTGGACTTTTGCCCGTAGTTTGAGGTCGATATTAATACAAGTAGGCATATTAATAATCGCATTGTGAAATAAGTTTATTGGCCGGGACATTTTGTTGCCCGATAATTTAAGATAGAAAAGATTTGTTTTTAAAGATTAATTTTTAGTAAATATAGTAAAACGTTTTTTGGAGGAAATAAGGATTTTTCCTATTATTGATACACGTTAAGAAACGAAGCCAGAGGTATCAAGGTTATGAAGGGAGAAACTATCCCGGAACAACCAGATAGCCTCTTTTTTATTTTAAAAAATAGCCCTTGCGTTAAATCGCACAGGGCTTTTGTTTTTTATGTTGACAACAAACCTCAAATAAGGAATTTAATCATATAACAATTCTAATATACTTAACCATGAGAACTTTATTTTACTTATGCATTTCAATTTCAACTCTTTTTCTCTTTTTTGCATGCTCTGGCAATTCAAAAAAGGACATTTCCAAGTCCAAATTTTATTGGACACCCAAAGAGGTGGCCAAATCAGAACTCTATAACAATGCTTTTTTTAGTGAGATCCATGAAAATCAACTGGGCAGGTACGTTTTTGCCCATGAAACCATTCCTAGGGAATGGGAAGATGAGCAGAAATTCATCACTGTATACGATATGTCTGAAATGGATAAAAAGGGTCTCTTTTGCAGGTTGTTTGTGAACAAGAATGCAGGTCCGGATAAGATTTATGAAACAATGGCCAAACATCCGGCATCAAAGAACAAGGCCCATTTGAGGTTTGATTATTTTCTGGACAGTTTGCAAGGTGATTTCCATTATAATGAGAAAGTATCAAAAGAAGAACTGTCCTGGGAGTCGCAAAGGTATCCGGTTTTTATGCCAGGAGTAATACCTGGAGCAACAGATGAGGAAGAGGAAATGAGTTTAACACAGCAAAAAATCATCGAAATCTTATTGAAAAATCAAAAGTATGTTGATTCAAAGGAAGACAATACCATCCTATTGGGGCTTAAATATTCCTTGGTAGATGGAAGTTCTCCTGGGCCAAAAGCTAAGAAGAACAAAGTTGAACTGGCATCTGGACAAATTCTTCTTACAAATGTGGATAAGGGAATGGAATTGATCAGCAAAATTCCAAAATATGGTTTGCCAGAACCATTTATGCGAAATCGAGACCTCGAAGAAGAAGCATTGAAGCTGATGAAAAATTATGCCAGAAATCAAGGATGGGAGGAAAAGTTCAAGAAGGCTATCATCACCAGTGACTTTAATATCAAACGGAACAGGTTTTCAGGAGCTATAACAGGTCGTACCATTATTTTTGCATTAGTGGGAGAATGGCCAGACGGAACATGGACCAGCCAGTTTTTTAAAACCTATCAGGCTCACCAAGGGAATAATAAATTTGGGCCATTAAGATATGATGGCACCGGGAAACAAAGAAAAGTTTGGGGAGGGGCCATTGAACTATAAATGCTCCAGGGTTGTTATGTTATACTAGAAAGTTTGAACAATAGTCTCTAGCATTCGTTCTTTTTTCCACTATTGGTTGTACTATAAGGTTTGGCCAAGAAACAAGAGCAATTTAAGAAATGAAATAGCCCATATGGGGTCATTTTTTTAGACCAAGTAAAGAATGCCCCCATTCCTAATTCAACCAAAAATAATAACCCTATTTTTTGTCTAATTAACCTGCTAAAAAGTTATGAGAACAGTCTTGTTCTGGACTGTACTTTGTTGTACCACTATACTGTATGGGCAGTCAACTTCAATTATTTCTGGAAATGTTCTTGAAAAGGGTGTGCTCAGACCCATTAAAAATGCTTCCATAGCCATTAATGGTTTCTCAGAAGTCCATTTGACCAATGAAGAAGGAGAATTTCATATTGAAACAGACCAAAGAGGGGAACAGGTTTTAGAAATCTCTTCTTTGGGGTTCAACCCTAAAAGGTTTGCCATTTTTTTGGAAGGAAACCCAATAGATCTAGGGCAAATCTATCTTGAAAAGGACCTTGCTCAAGAAAAGACAGACAATCTTATCACACTAACCGAAGGAGATTTTTTGGATGACGGTGAAGCTGTTTCGGGCGCATTGGGCCTATTGCAGTCTACCCGGGATATATTTTTGAACAGGGCGGCTTTTGATTTTGGTCAGGCCTTTTTTAAAGTTAGGGGTTTTGACTCACGCAATGGTACGGTACTCCTTAACGGTATTCCCATGAACAAGTTTTTTGATGGAAGGCCGCAATGGAATAATTGGGGAGGGCTAAATGATGTAGTCCGCAATCAGGAATTTACCCAAGGTCTTTCATTAAACCCATACACTTTTGGGGGAATTCTAGGAAATACCAACATGGATATGAGACCTTCAGGACTACGCCCTGGAGTTCGTTTATCCAGCTCCACGTCAAACCGCACCTACCGGGGACGCTTAATGGCTACCTATTCTTCCGGACTCAGGGCAAATGGGTTGGCCTATACTTTTTCAGCTTCAAGAAGATGGGCCCAAGAAGGTTATGTGGAAGGCACCCTGTATGATGCCTATTCTTTTTTTGGTTCTCTAGAATATAGCCTGAATACAGAAAATGGCTTGATGCTTACAGCTGTTTTTGCAAGAAACCGTAGAGGTCGGTCGGCAGCAATTACTGAAGAGGTTTTCGATTTGATGGGTAATCGCTACAATCCATATTGGGGTGAGCAAGAGGGCAAAGTAAGAAACTCTAGGGAACGGGAGATTTTTGAACCCATTTTCATGTTGAACCATTTCCTGCGATCAAAAAAGTTCAACTGGACCACGGGAATTGCCTACCAGTTTGGGAACAACGCTCGAAGTAGGGTAGGATATTTTAATACCCCAAACCCGGACCCTACTTACTATAGGTATTTGCCCAGCTACCATATCAATGGCTCTATTGGAGCAGATTTTGTCAATGCCAATTTAGCCAGGGAAGGATTTATAAACAACCCTCAAATACAATGGCAAGAAATCTATTCCGCCAATACAGCCAACAATGGCCCGGCAGGTTATCTATTGTATGATGATGTCGCTCAGGATAACCAAATCACAGGGTCAAGTACTTTGGTGTTCAAGCCTAATGAAAAAATGAACTTTGGGGCTGGAGTCAATTTCAGGACTACGACTTCGGAAAATTTTGCAAGGATAAACGATTTGTTGGGAGCCGATTTTCATCAAGATATGGATGCCTTTTCAGGGACTTTTAACGATATCAATGGAAACCTGGAAAAGACGGCAGGCGAAAAATTCAGTTACCACTATCTATTGGATGCATCCCAACTTGAAGCATTTGGACAAGTTGAATTCAAGAGCAGGAAATGGAGCGGCTTTACCTCAGCTTCCTTTTCCAATTTTGGAGTGCAAAGAGAAGGTTTGTTCGCAAATGAGCGGTTTTTGGAAAATTCGTTTGGAACAAGTGAGAAGGTATCTTTTTCAAGTTTGGGGCTAAAAGGAGGTTTCACTTACTTCCTTTCAGGAAGGCATTGGTTCACCGTAAATGGAGCTAAGTTGGAGAGGCCGCCCACACTTCAGAATGTCTTTATAAATCCAAGGGAGAACAATGAGATTGTCTCCGACATTCAAAAGGAAACAATCACCACTTTAGATTTGAACTACTTTGTGCGCTTGCCCGATATCACCGGCAGGATAAGTGCTTTTTATACCAGATTTCAAAACACTACGGATATCAATTTTTTCTTTGTTGACTCGGGTTTGGGCTCTGATTTTGTACAAGAGGTAATCACGGGACTGGACAAGCTTCATAAAGGCATTGAATTTGGATTGGAGTATCAGCCTTCATCAAGCGTAAAACTTTCTGCTGCGGGAAATTTTGGGCAATATGTCTATGCAAGTGACCCATCGGTGCAGATTAATTTCGACACCGCAGGAGCGGAAGAAGACCTGATTGACCCACAAGGGAACATAGATTTGGGAATTGCACAGCTAAAAGATTTAAAATTGGCACAGGGTCCCCAAACTGCACTGTCAATTGGGGTTGAGTATCGTAGCCCAAAATATTGGTGGGTAGGAGCCACGACGAACTATCTGGCGGACAATCAGATTAACTTGGCCACTATCACTCGCACCAGAAGTTTTCTTCTGGATCCTGAAACCGGGAAGCATTTTCCTGATGCTACCGAGGAGGCCGTTACCAAACTTTTAAAACAACAACCGTTGGAAGACATATACCTGCTCAACCTTATAGGGGGGAAGTCATGGTTGGTCCAAAAAAAATACATCAGTGCTTTCCTGAGTGTAAACAATCTGTTCAATACGGTTTTCAAGAGCGGAGGTTACGAGCAGAGCCGAAATGGGAATTTTGGGCAATTACAACAAGATAATTTAAGTGGGTCACCTTTGTTTGGCCCCAAATATTGGTACAGTTACGGCAGAACATACTTTTTGAATTTGGCCATAAGCTTCTAAAAATATTTCCATGAAAGAGAAATTGGTAAAAACTACTACTTTTTTTGCATTACTGACCGCGTTGTCATGTGTTGATAACAGGGAGTTTGACACTCTGGGACAAAATTGCAATCCCGACTTGGAAGCAAACATCACGTTTGAGGAGGTCGAGGCACTGGTTCAGGACAAAGTTGTACAGATTCAAGATGATTTAGTTCTTGAAGGCTACGTTATTTCCTCGGATGAAGCCGGCAACTTTTTTGGAATACTCCATATACAAAATGATTTGGCCAAGCCTACTCATGGCTTGCAGGTTGAAATTGACCTTAGAGAATCCCATCTGCTCTTTCCACTAGGAAGCAAAGTAATGATAAAACTGAAGGGATTGTATTTGGATAAAAAAGAGGAGGATTTAAAGTTGGGAAGTGTATTCACGTCCTTTGGAAATGCTTCTGTTGGGAGATTACCTGGGCTAAAGGCCAAGGAGCATATTTTTCTATCCTGCGAAGGTTCCGAAGGGGCACAACCTACGTTGGTTACGATATCTGAGGTGGGGAATATTCCTGCCAATACTTTGATCAAGCTTGAAGGACTGGAATTTGTTGAAGATGAATTGGGTCAAGCTTTTGCAGTTGAAACCGAGGAAACTGCACGAAGGTTGAAGGATTGTGAGGAGAATGAGATTGTACTGCTGAACAGTGGTTATTCAGATTTTCAACAAGAAACTTTACCAAACGGGAATGGTACAGTTACAGCGGTATTGATTAAAGATGGGGGAGAATCCAAATTGGTCATTCGCGGTTTGAATGACCTTGATTTTGTTAATGAGCGCTGCCCAGAGGTTATCACTGAATTTACGTCCACTCAAATATTTATTTCAGAATTGGCGGATCCAGATAACAATTCCGGAGCTCGGTTTGTGGAATTGTTCAATGCAGGACAAGAACCTTTGGATTTGAACTTATGGACCCTCCGGCGTTATACCAACGACAATACCGAAGTAGGGTCTACCATAGACCTTACTGGATTGATAATTGGAGCAGAAAGCACTTTGGTCATTTCACCAAATACGTCAGAGTTTGAGTTGGTCTATGGATTCCCACCAGATTTGGGAGTTTCCACAAACACTCCTGCAGACTCAAATGGAGATGACAATTTGGAATTGGTGGACCCTTTCGGAACCGTTATCGATGCCTTTGGAATATTAGGAGAGGATGGTTCTGGCACCAACCATGAATTTGAAGATGGTCGTGCAGTTCGACATCAGGACATTACCGAAGGTAATCCCATCTACACTTTTGAAGAATGGATGCTATACAATGATACAGGAGAAGCAGGAACAATCAAACAACCTCAAAATGCACCAGAAGATTTTACCCCGGGTTTAAGGGAGTGACAATAACATAATGCAGCATACCCCAATAACATTTTAAACTATTAATTATGAAACAATTAAAAGTGTTTGGGGCTATTGTATTTATAGCTGTTACAATGTGCTGGTTAATGTCCTGTGAAAAGGAAATGGAACCAGCCAAAGAAACCCACCAGCTCGACCTATTGGAATCTGATTCCTTGCGAATGATCAAGCTGGGAAAAAAGCTGGAGAATCCATACGAAATACATGCTTTTAGAAAAGCTTACCAAAAAGTTTTGGATAGTATGAATAAGGGGGCTTTAAAAACTGGTAAAGCTTTTAAGGTGAAGAAAAAAGACACTAGTGAAATAAAACCAAATTACGTTTATATCCGGTTTGATCCTGAAGATGATCTTCAAGAAAACCTTTTAAGGGAACACAGAAAATTAATTTTTGTTGATTACCCTTTTGAATATGAGGATGGTGAACGTTATCACAAGGAAAATCCCATTAAAAAAGGGGAACGCTTATCATTTTATGCAAGTATCCCAATAGGAGCTAAGTACCCTAAAAGTATTCCTCATAAAATACTACAGAAGATGTATATACCTGAAAAAGACTCTAGATATAGCAAAGGCAAAGGTTCTGAAAGGTGGACGATGAGGGGACAAATAGATGATGATACGGATTTTATGAATCATGTAATTGAGCAAGCCTACATGGATACTGATAATCAAGACCTTTTACCAGAACCTTTATCAGGAGAAAAAGATGGGGGTTGTGAAACATGTTTATTGGGAATTAACCTTAGAAGCAAATGGAAGCCCAGTGGTAATGTTCAAATATATGATGATAATCTGGGAACCTCTACCACCACTAGGAATGTATTCTCCCACTATGAGTACTATGATTGTCCGGATACACGAAAGGAATTTCACCAAGAAGGCAAGAAGTTTCAATGTAAAAGGGCAGTTTACAGAAAAGAAACCTATACGGTAGCAGGGAGTTATGTGCCTATTAATGGAGCAAATATTCTTATACGCGACACTTGGACATTGGATCGTGCTATTGCTGATGCTCAAGGTAATTTCACCCATAAAACAGTTAGGGGAAGGGTAAGATATATTATTAAGTGGGATAGGTTTGAGTTCAGCATTCGGGATAATACAGGACATATACAAGCAGAGGATAAAGGACCAAAATTGTACAAACGCCCATGGAATCTGAAAATAAATGGAGGCAGAATGAAATACAGAGGTCAAATATTCCAAGCTGCAATGCATTTTTATTACCATGATATTGGCGGACTTACAAGACCACCAACAAATGGATTTTGGAAAACCCAAATCAAAATAGCGGCAATAGAAAAAAACCAAGGACCTTCATCAACCAAAATGCAGCTTGGGCACGGAACTTTTGGTATTGCGCCACACATCAAAATCAAAGCTTATGGGGAACCTTCGGAGAGAGTTTACGGGAGGACAATTCATGAACTGGCCCATGCTGCCCATTGGCGTGTTGACCCCATTTCTTGGGACAATTTGGTTGAACAAGGATATATTTATAATCTAGGTAATAATAACCCTGGACCAGCAGGGGCGAGCGCAAGAAGATTGATGGAGAGCTGGGCAACTGGAGTGGAAATATTTCTTACGAATAAACGGTATAGAAGATTGGGACCGAAGAGTTATAACTATCAAAGAACCAACCTTCAAAATAGAAGAATTGATAATGGAGGAGTATCTAAGTTTTATACAACAACATTTTATGATATGTCGGATTCGTTCAACCAAAGAAATGAATATGGCAATGCTGTTCCCATGGACAGGGTCTCAGGACTAACATGGAGAAATATGGAAAAATCCTTGATTGGATCGACCAGATGGGAAGAATGTAGGGAAAAGAACATTGCCATTTCTGGGCAATCTTCTCAAATTCGAGAACTTTTTGATAATTGGTAAATAGGTGTATTATGAAAAGTAAAAATTTGATATTACTCTTTGTTATTTCTGTTTCGGTAATTTCTTGTTGGCCAAAAGATTATGAGGAAACAGGTATTATAGTTGTAAACAATGGATTGGAAAACCATGTTCAAATGCGGTTTTTCAGTGATGGGCTCCCGAGTGGTCCGGAAATAGTTTCCAAAAAAGGGAAAGGGGAAATTTTTAAGGGGGAGGATACCTCCACTGTGGTCCTAATCAATCAAATACTGCAGGCCGACTCCATTGTGATAATTTTTGATAATGAGCGCATTGAAAAACATTATCTCTACACATATGAACCTGTTGGCCATAGTTTGTTTAATAGTGATTCATACCAACATGATGGCAACACAAGTACATATACCATAGATGCCAAAAATTATGAAAATGCAGAATTGTGTGATGGCCCATGCAACTGAGATATCATGAATCCAGCTCCTTTCGGGGCTGGTTATAAAAAATCACAAAAATGAAAAGATTGATCAAGCATTTGCCAACTATTCTGATTGGCCTTAGTTTGTTTGGTTGTACCCCAGAACAATCCACGCTATCAGAATACACAATACAAAATGACTTGGATGTTCCGGTAATTCTTAAATTTCTAAAAAATGGTGAACCAAATACAGAAATTCCGCTGGTAACACTTGATAGTTTTGGGGACTCTTTTAAAAGGTCTGCAGAGACTTTAGGGTCATCGACTTCTCCTTTTGATGTATTTAACTCTGACTCTATTTTGATCATTTTTGATGGTAATAGTAGGCAAGGACATAATTTATTTGAACCTAAAGGTTCATCATTGTTGAATCAACAAGATTATCAAAGAGTCGATACGGGTAAATTCTTATATAGAATAGGTCAGGAGAATCTAAGTGCTTCAGTACCATGTGAAAATGCATGCAATTAGATCTTAAGATATAGAATGCGATTATTTGAAATAATTGGTATTATGTCAAATTTTTTAAAAGTAGGATTTAACACATTGTTTTTTCTTGTTTTGGCTAGTTGTACCGATTCGAGTACAACTACAAGGAATTATAAGATTGTGAACGGTACAACTGACGCTGTGGAACTACATTTTTATGAGTTTCCTCTAGAAGGACAGAATAAATTTGTATTTACTACCGAGCTGGATGGCCCAGGCTTGGTAATTGAAAGGACATTGAAAACTTACGCGTTAGATTTTAATACTCCGATTGAAGCTTTTAAAGCTGATTCAATAGCGCTCATTTTCAATAATGAAAGAGTCGAGGGGCATACGTTTAGTAGTCCTATGGATAATTCAATGCTCGATGATTATGAGAGAAATGGAGGCCAGTTTACTTATACCATAACAGAAGAAAATTTCAATAATGCGACACCTTGTGATGAACCTTGTAATTGACTGGAAAAAAACACTATTGTCCCTAATTATTCCAGTTTTGGCAATTTCTTGTTGGCCAAAAGATTATGAGGAAACAGGCATTATAGTTGTGAACAATGGATTGGAAAACCATGTTCAAATGAGGTTTTTCAGTGATGGCCTCCCGAGTGGTCAGAAAATAGTTTCCAAAACAGGAAAAGGGGAAATTTTTAGAGGAAAGGATACAGCTAGAATTGTTGTAATAAACCAAATACTCCAAGCCGACTCTATTGTGATGATTTTTGATAATAAGCGAATTGAAAAACATTATCTCTACACATATGAACCTGTTGGTCATAGTTTGTTTAATAGTGATTCATACCAACATGATGGCAACACAAGTACATATACCATAGATGCCAAAAATTATGAAAATGCAGAATTGTGTGATGGCCCTTGCCAATGACACTTTCTAACTAGATCCTGCCCCCTTAAGGGGGCAGGATCTAGTTTTATATGCGAAATTAACGAAGGATACTACTCCTTAACAAAATCCTTTTTCAAACGCAGAGGAACCTCAGCTTCCAGATTGGTCAAGGTTTTGCTGCCGTCCGCGGCTTTTTGCATTTCAAAGCCGTCGTACAAGCTGCCAAGAGGGGTAAATGCCTGATATTTGAGTTTGTTGCCCTCAACCGAAATTATCTGGAACAGCTGGGTGAATTCTCCCCTTTTCACCATCCAGCCCTGATCCTGGGATTCGTACATTTTGGGTCCACTCACAGAAACGGCATATACTGTTCCAGCATCGGTCACTACGGTCTTGCCTTCGCCATTGTTGGAGTCGTAGCCTCTGGCATAGGTGTGATCATGCCCTTGAAGTACCAAATCCACGCCATGCTTGTCAATTAATGGTTTCAATCCTTCTCGGAGTTCGGTATTGTCCCGCCCCTTGGCTGTGGAATAAATAGGATAGTGTAGAAAGAGGGTCGTCCATGTTTTGGTATTCTCGGTCAACACTTGATCCAACCATTTTAGAATGATTTCACGATGCTCAGGATGGATATTGAAGTATAAGGCATCTATAGAGACCAATTTCATATTCCGATACTCCAGGGAATAAAAAGATTCTTTAAAATCAACCGCAGGGCCGTTGTTGGGGAGGTTGAACTGCGGTTCCCATAAAACGGATAAATTACCATCTTCATTATACTCGTGGTTTCCAGGGGTCATGATACTGGGCACGGTAGCATGAAGATAACTTCCAGCGTAAAACCACTCTCCCCATTCACGATTCGATTCACTATGATTGATCAAATCCCCTGCATGCATCATAAAATCCACTTCGGGTACCATCTGATAGGATTTTCGGATTACCCTGGACCACATCGATTTTACATCGTTCTGGGCATCCCCAAAATAGACAAAGCTAAAAGGTTTGTTCTCGTCTGTATCCGGAACCTTTATCTGAAACCATTCACTCCAAGTTGGCGCATTGATATCATCCCCGTATCCTACATGGTACGCATAAGTCTTTCCAGGCTCCAGTCCATCAACTAGGGCTGAATGGTAGGCAGCCTTCACCATAGGTTCATTGTCCCTTTTGTTCTCATTCTCAAACATCTGTGTTTTGGCCTTGATACGTCTGGCCACTCCAGGTAATCGATGATCCGGACCGTGCCCTTCGGGAGCTATCTCTACAAAAGCTTCTGTAATGCTCTGTTCGGTTCGCCAGTTTACAGCAAAACTATGTGAAGAGTCTTCGGTCAAGTTTACAATAATCCTGTCCGGGACCTTGGATGGGAATATAAGTTTATGGGCTTCCACCCCGGAATGGTATTGGTAATGACTATGCCCATGTTCTTCGTTATCATTGTTTTGGGCCAGAACCAATGTAGTTCCAAAAAGAAATAGGAAACTAAGCGTTAAAAAGGAGAGATATGGCTTCATTTATTTTTGGTTTTCTGTGGTTACAAAAATCAGATTATTCAGTATGAGTTTATTGTGAAGTGATTAGAATTAACGTAAAATTAAATTGCAATTTGTCCCATTTTGACATGAAAAAAGGAGCAATAGTTGCTCCTTTATAGTCTGAATTTTCATCAAGGCATTGGAAGCTGATTTCCCATAGCTTTAAAATGGCTTGTATCCAAATTTTTGCCCTCCAACTGATGCATCTGCCATAAGACCTGCTTTGGGTAATGCAAATACGGCCACTCCATCCTTGTATTTAGCGTTAAAAGCTATACCGGATTTTAAGGCCACTGCAGAAGTTTCCGCAGCAAACTGGAACTTCCCTTCTTTAAAACGTTCCAAATCTACCTGGGTTTCAAAAAATATGATTTCAATAATGGCCTGTCCACCAGCTTGCAATCCAACATTTAACTTTTTAAGGTTGGCCATCCCTACAACAGTACCATTCTCATACACCACTCCATTTCCTGAAGCGCCACCGATGATAAAACCTCCTTTACCAACATTTGGAAAAAGTACATAACCAGCGGAATCTTCAAAGAACCGCTCCAAACCAGCATCTGCCTTCAATAGCGTTTTTTTCGCTTTTTTGGCATCGTTCATAATTTTTCGGTCTTTCTTGCTTTGGGCCATGGCCACTGTTCCGGCCAACATCAGCAGTATCAAAACAAAGGATTTCATTTTGTTCATAGCGTTCACATTTAAAATCTAGTTCAAAGGTAAACAACAAACCCCTTCCATAGAGGAAAGGGTATGCCAATAAATGTTAATAAAAAGAGTTGAATTATTCCTTTTTGGCCGGGAAATTTTCGGTGGCCATTACTTCTTCCATCTGTAAAATATGACGCTCGGAGTGGGCGGCAGCAAAAAGAAGTAATTGAACACCGTCCACAGTGCCAAAGGGGAGATCCTTGCTAAATCGATTTCTAAGATCATCCTCGGTGGTCTTTGTGTACTCAATGTGTTCATTCCTTTTGGTCATAAAAGCTTCCACGGTTTCTTCATGTGAGCCAAATTGACCGCTGGGTTCAAATTGTTCCGAAGTCTTGACTTTTTGGCTACGATCGGTAATTACCTTGAGCAATTGTTCATCGTTGAATACAAGGGAATCCTTTAATACCGGATTAGGCTCAGAAGCAGCGGTCCTTTTAATAAGTCCTCCAAATGCACTTTCAGAAATAGCAAGGTGCTCCACGCACTCGGCAATGGACCAAGAATCCTCATAGGGTTTAAAATTCAGTTGTTCCTCACTGAGCCCTTTAAGAACATGGGTCATATGATTACGGGTTTCTTTTAGATGTTTGATGGCAAATTTTCTGTCCTCATTTGAGAGCTTATTGGTATCGGCGCTAAAACCAAAAAGCACAAAAGCTAAAACAGGGATGATCATTTTTTTCATGTGTTATGGATTTTGAAGGTTTGAAATTCAATATATAATGTACTGACGATTAAGTAGAGATGGATTGGACATGTCCAAAATTAATAAGATCACAAGTCACTAATCGTCAATGTATAAAGATAAAGCATATTTACACCCACAAAAGGGGTAAATGCGCCAAAAAACATACCTGTTTTGACCAACTTGAGGAGATAAAACCAAGAAAATCAAATAATAGATATTCTTTATCAATTAATAATATATTAATATTAATTATCTATTCTTGGGCTTGTTGTTTTAGTAATTTTATGAAGGTTAAAAAAATCAAATTAAAACAACATACTATCATGAGTAAAGAATTGGCAAACGGGGCAGATGCCGGAATGTGTCCTTTTTTAAACGGAGAATTGAACCAAGCCGCGGGCGGAGGTACCACAAATAAAGAATGGTGGCCAAATTATTTGAACCTGAACATTCTGAGACAGCACTCTTCCCTAGCTGATCCTATGGATGAGGATTTTGACTATGCCAAGGAATTCAAATCCCTTGATTTGGATGCTATCAAAAAGGACCTAACGGATTTAATGACGGATAGTCAAGACTGGTGGCCTGCAGACTATGGGCACTATGGCCCCTTCTTCATCCGTATGTCATGGCATGCTGCAGGAACTTACCGAATTGCCGATGGAAGAGGTGGCGGAGGTACAGGAAATCAGCGTTTTGCTCCATTGAACAGCTGGCCAGATAATGCCAATCTGGATAAAGCTCGACTTTTACTTTGGCCAATCAAACAGAAATATGGTAAGAAAATTTCTTGGGCTGACCTATTGATTTTGGCGGGTAACGTAGCCCACGAGTCCATGGGACTTAAAATGTTTGGATTTGCCGGGGGGCGTGAAGATATCTGGCAGCCTGAAGAAGATATTTATTGGGGCTCTGAAGCCGAATGGCTGGGCAATAAGGACCGCTATAATGAAGAAGGAGAATTAGAAAAGCAAATGGGTGCCGCCCACATGGGATTGATTTATGTAAACCCTGAAGGACCAAACGGGAATCCTGACCCTGTTGCTGCCGCCCATGATATCCGTGAGACCTTTGGCCGTATGGCAATGAATGATTACGAAACGGTTGCGTTGATTGCTGGTGGACATACGTTTGGAAAAACACACGGTGCAGCACCAGATTCTGAATACCTGGAAGCTGAACCAGCAGGAGCTTCAATTGAAATGCAAAGCATGGGTTGGAAGAACAACTTCGGCACCGGAAAAGGTTCTGATACCATTACAAGTGGTCTGGAAGGGGCTTGGACCGATACCCCCACACAATGGAGCCATACCTTTTTCAAAAACTTATTTGGTTACGAATGGGAGTTGACAAAAAGTCCAGCTGGCGCACATCAATGGAAGCCCAAAGATGGTGCTGGGGCCGGAACCGTGCCAGATGCACATGATCCAGCCAAAAAGCATGCACCATTTATGTTGACTACGGATCTCTCGCTTAGATTTGACCCAGAGTACGAGAAAATTTCAAGACACTTTTTAGAGAACCCTGAAGAGTTTGCTGATGCTTACGCAAGGGCATGGTTTAAATTGACCCACCGTGATATGGGACCTGTTTCTCGCTATTTGGGCACTGAGGTACCCAAAGAAGAATTGATTTGGCAAGATCCCGTTCCAGCAGCGAATCATGATTTGGTAGATGACAACGATGTGGCTGCCCTAAAAGCAAATATCTTGGCATCTGGATTGACCGTTTCAGAAATGGTGAGCACTGCGTGGGCTTCTGCTTCCACCTTTAGAGGTTCGGATAAACGAGGAGGTGCAAACGGGGCACGTGTTAGATTGGCTCCTCAAAAGGACTGGAAAGCGAACAATCCCGAGCAGTTGAGCAAAGTTTTGGATACCTTGACCAGAATACAAGAAGAGTTTAATAGCTCACAATCTGGAAACAAAAAGGTTTCCTTGGCAGATTTGATTGTTCTTGCTGGAAACGCGGGAGTGGAAAAAGCAGCCAAGAATGCTGGAAAAGACATTGCCGTTCCATTTAGTGCAGGTAGAACTGATGCTTCAGAAACACAGACAGATGCTGAATCCTTTGAGGTATTGGAACCACAGGCTGATGGTTTTAGAAACTATTCCAAAAGAAAGTTCAGTGTGCCCACTGAGGAACTGTTAGTGGATAAAGCCCAATTATTGACTTTAACTGCCCCTGAAATGACCGTATTGGTTGGAGGATTGCGAATGATGGAGGCCAATTTTGATAAATCAAATCACGGAGTATTTACAGATACACCTGGAGCCCTTACCAATGATTTCTTTGTGAACTTGTTGAATCTTGGAATAGAATGGAAAGCTATTTCTGATGATGATGAAGTCTTTGAAGGGAAAGACCGCAAGACAGGGGAGGTAAAATGGACTGGTACTCGAGTGGATTTAATTTTTGGATCTAATTCGGAACTGAGGGCTTTAGCCGAAGTCTATGGATGTAGTGATTCCCATGACAAATTCTTGAAAGATTTTGTAGCCGCATGGAACAAGGTTATGAATCTGGATCGTTTTGACTTGGCATAGTCTAAATAAAGAAAAAGAAAATTAAACCGAAGACTGCCATGCCCTCCCAAGGTTGTGGCAGTTTTTTTATAATTTAATATGTACGAAATGGATCAAAAAGAAAACTTTTTCAACCATATTAGAAACGGTTCACTTGAACTAGTGAAGGAATTATTGGAAACAAATCCTAATTTGTTGGAATCCACAGATCAAAGGGGGTCCACGCCGTTGCTTTTGGCTTCTTATTATGGTCACGGCGAAATTGTTGGCCATCTATTAGAAAAGGGAGCAACAGTGGACACCAAAGATAGCACAGGGAATACCGCATTGATGGGAGTTTGTTTCAAGGGATATACTAAAATTGCCAAAATGCTTATTGAGGCTGGGGCAAATGTTAATCAAACCAATTCCATGGGAGCCACCTGTCTGATCTATGCAGCTACATTCAATCGTGTTGAGATTGCACAACTACTGTTGGACAATAGTGCGGATACCACAGCCAAAGATGCACGTGGAAATACTGCGCTAGATCATGCAACTATGCAGGGCTCGCAAGTTTTGGTAGATTTGTTGGAAAAATTCTAAACAAATAGATGAGCACAACTCTGAAACTAGCTCTGGTTCAATCCAGTTTACATTGGGAAAACCCCGAAGCAAATCGGAAAATGTTCTCCGAAAAGATTAACTCTCTTTCGGAGGATACCCAAATGGTCGTTTTGCCTGAAATGTTTTCTACAGGGTTTACCATGTCTCCCCAGAACATAAAAGAATCCGAGGGGCCTAAAACTGTGAAATGGATGCAAAAAATGGCCACGGATTGTGGTGTTGCGCTAGTAGGGAGTATCGTCTTTTCAGAGAATGGAAAAAACTACAATCGTCTGTACTTCGTCCATCCAGATGGTACATTTCAGCAGTACGACAAAAAACACACTTTTACCTTGGCAGGTGAAGATGCCGTTTATACATCGGGTAACAGCAAGTTGATTGTTGAATACGAAGGATTTAGGTTGTGCCCTTTGATTTGTTATGACCTTCGGTTTCCTGTATGGGCTAGAAATGTGGAGGATTATGATGCACTGATCTATGTGGCCAATTGGCCCAAACCAAGAATTGATGCCTGGAATACTTTATTAAAAGCACGGGCCATAGAAAACATGGCATACAGTGTTGGGGTAAACTGTATAGGCGAAGATGCCTTGGGTTATAAATATCCCGGACATTCTGCTGTTTATGATGCCTTAGGCAATCAGGTGGTATTCTCAAATGAAGAGGGAATATGCTATGCGGTTTTGGACAAGGAGCATATTGATTTCAACAGGAACAAGCTCAAGTTCCTTCAAGACCGTGATGAATTTAGTCTGAAATGATAAAGTTTTGTTCCAGTTCCCAATTGGCCCTAACATCAATTACATCTGGATAATAACTCACTTTTTCAGGCTGCAGTTTTTTTAGGTAGTTCCCAGTATCCCATTTTCCGTTTCCATTATCGTCAAAAATCACACGAATCATATATTTTGCCGGAGTTAGGTTGTTGAATTCAAAAAGTTGAGCTTCTTCTGCCCAGATTTCCCGTTGGGTTTCTCCCCTTTCGTTGGTCAGTTGCACTATCATTGGATATTGGAAAGAGCCTCCTATTCTTACCCGAAGGTTACCATAATCGGCATAGCTTCCCGTCGAAAGCCTATAATCCAGGGAGTCATTTTGCATTCCGAAGAAATCGGTAAGTGCACCTGGTAACAAATTAAAAGAGTAGCTCTGATTGGGTTCCACGTCAAAATCAAAATCCAGCTTGTTGTTTATGGAATCCAAGGAATGTCGATAAGAAGCGATGAGGGTATCCTTGAAAAAAACTATTTTGGTGGTATCCACTTCTGTAAGTGGCGTATTGGACAAAATACTGAACGAGTCACCAAAATTGAATTTTCCACTTTTTGAAGGGCTTAGCTGCAGCGAGTCCAAGGGCAATTTTCGGGTTTTGACGGTAAAAGTGTCAATGGCCTCTAATTTTGGATTGCTGACCGTGAATATTATCGAGTCAATATCGGTTGGGGTCAACCAGTAGTTCAAGGTGTCGGTTTCTCTGTCCTTTAGGACCAAAGTTCGAACAGAGTCGGGCAAGTCCGTCAAGGTCTCTATTTGAATGTCTTCATGATTACCTTGATACCCAAAAATAACCCTGTTTTTGGCCACATAGCTAGGGACCGAAACTCGGTATGCCGGAGATTCCCGGAACAGGTTCAGCACATAGACCGAATCTGTAGGAAGCGTAATAGTGTCATACAAAAAACCGATTTTGTCCTGCCCTTGGTCAAAGAGATTGTTTTTGTTCACATCTTTTAGCGCAACCAAATTATAACGACCTTCTTTAAGATTTTTAAGGTTAAAGATTGGAAGACTGTCCAAGGTATTGGCAATGTACAAAGGAGGGCTTTTATATACGGTGGAATCGGTATAGGCGGTATCCAGCTCATAGAGCATCACACTGATAAAATCATCGGCCGACCGGTTAAAGGCGTCCTTCACGGCTCCAGAAAGCGTTAAAGAATCTATATAGTCACCAGTGGAGAAAACATAGCTCAAAAAACTGTTCGGGTTACCTTCATTATTGTCGACAATGCTTTGTCCAAAATTTAAGGTATAGGTGGTATTTTCCTTTAGGGTGTCCTTTATGACAATCTCAATATACTTGCTTGCACCACCGAGAGGTTTAATTTCTGGGGCATTTTTAAAGGGAGGGGAAACAATCAATTGATTCTGTACATCTTGCAGCTTGATCAATTCATCAAAGTACAAGCGGATTTTTTCTGCCTTAAAATTGGTGGAAAAATTGTCCGGTTCGGCCCTAATCAACTCAGGAGGGGTTACATCTTTCGGCCCTCCCGAAGGGAGACCTCCCTGGTTGGCACATTGGAACAGCGTAAGTCCCAATAAAATTAGGAAGACAAAGCTCAACAATTTTTTTAGATGGACCATCTTAAATAATGTGGGACAAAGAAACAACTAATTTGAAAATTGAGGCCCTCATTCACAAATTTTAACCCTACGGAACCATGGCAATGCTCAGCACGGAAACCGATACCTTTTCCAACTTAAAAAGGACCTTGGCACAAGACTCTATGGTGGCACCCGTGGTAATCACATCATCAACTAGAAGTATATGCTTAAACCTCATTTTGGTATTGGGATTTAAGGCAAAGGCCTTTTGGGTGTTTTCCCATCGCAGTAGCCGGTCTTTTTTGGTCTGGGTCTTGGTATTGGTTGTCCGTACCAATACATCATCACGGTAGTCGGCTTTAATGGACTCTGCTATTTTTTGGGCAAAAAGGGCCACTTGGTTGTACCCTCTTTTCTTTTGTTTTTTGGAATGTAAGGGAACCGGAATCACAACATCAACGGTTTCTAGGGATTTTTCCTTTTCAATGAGCGCACCACACCATTCGCCCAAAAACGAACCTATGTGCTCTTGTTTTTTGTACTTTAACCAGTGCAAAAGGGTCTTTACCATCCCATTTTTTGAAAAAAACACAAAGGAAGCGGCCTTTTTTATAGGAATTCTTCCATAAAATATGCGGTCTGCAGCGTTTTCATCGTCAAAGTTATGATCGGTGAGTGGCATATCATGTCGACAAACGGTACATAGGATGTGTTCTCCTCTGGATAATTGGGTATTACATCCAAAACATACCTTTGGCAATAGGATGGTGTTGATCTCGTTTATTATCTTAGCCAACCTTTTAGGCATCAAATCTTATTTTACGCGTTAGTAGTCTGTTACCCATGAACCCCCAAGATAACAATTTCAACTACAAGATTATTTTTGCTGCACTTGTTGCGGTGATTGTGGGGATATTGATTGCCTTTTACTACAGCTACGCCCAATCCAAAAACCAAATGCTCTTTTTAGAACAGGAAAAATCCCTTTTGGTCAAGGATCTTACCCTTATGAAGGCCGAAGTGGATCGCTTGTCAGGACTTAACGAGGTAAACGACATCGAATTACAGACTTCGCGCTTTAGGGTAGAACAACTTTTGGATTCGGTAGGAAGATTGAACTTCAGCATTACCAAACTTAAGGAGACAAGAAAAGAACTACGCAAATTGGAGGTTAGGTTTGATAGCCTTAAGCTCAAGAACAACTTTTTGCGATACAACAACAGTTTGTTGGCCAGCAGATATGAAGAAACACGCAAACAACTGGAAGACCTTAGGGGGAAAGCCAGTTCTTTGGAGCAGACAGAATCATTGTTACGGGAGACCAACAAGGAGCTTACAAGGGAATTACGTATAAAAAGCTACCTTAAACTACAAGATGCCGAAGGTAGCGGATTCCGGTTAAGGGCGGGGCGGCCCATAAAGACCAACAAAGCTTCCACAATTGAAAAACTAAGGGGGTGTGTTACAATTTTGAGTGACTCCAATGAACGCGGGGATGTTAAAATTCTGTACTTACAGTTTTTGGACCCTAATATGAAGGTGATAGAGGATAACGCTAACACCATCTCGGTAAGTGGCAATACCTACAGTAAAAAAGTAGAGATTGTTTACACAGGGAAAGAGATCAGTGTCTGTGATGCCATTACCGTACCCGAAGCATCCCTTGCTGAGGGAATTTATACCCTTAACGTTTTTGAGGACGAAAGACTCTTGGCGTCCACTGAATTTCAGTTGAAATAGCTTATTTCTTTTAGGGTAATATTCTATTTTTGCCGCATGGCAAATCAAGAAGACGTTTTTAAGAAGGTAATCTCCCATGCCAAGGAGTATGGGTATGTGTTCCAATCCAGTGAGATTTATGATGGGCTCAGTGCAGTTTATGATTATGGTCAAAACGGTGTAGAGCTAAAAAAGAACATTCGGGAGTACTGGTGGCAGGCCATGGTGCAGCTCAATGACAATATTGTGGGCATAGATGCGGCCATTTTTATGCATCCCACCACCTGGAAGGCCTCTGGACACGTAGATGCCTTTAACGACCCCTTGATAGACAACAAAGATTCCAAAAAAAGATACCGTGCCGATGTTTTGGTCGAAGACCACGTGGCCAAGATCGAGGCCAAGATTGACAAAGAAGTAAAGAAGGCCGCCAAACGCTTCGGGGACAGTTTTGATAAAAAACAGTTTTTGGAGACCAACCAACGCGTGCTGGATTATCAGGCTAAGGCAGATGGTATCCTCAAGCGGCTGGGCAAATCTTTAGAAAATGAAGATTTGGCCGACGTAAAGGCTTTGATTGAAGAGTTGGAAATTGCCTGTCCATTATCCGGTTCTAAAAATTGGACTGATGTAAAACAATTCAACCTCATGTTCGGGACCAAATTGGGTGCCTCCGCAGATTCTGCTATGGATCTTTACTTGAGGCCTGAGACCGCACAGGGGATTTTTGTTAACTTTTTGAACGTACAAAAAACGGGTCGGATGAAGATTCCTTTTGGAATCGCTCAAACCGGGAAAGCATTCCGAAATGAGATTGTAGCCCGTCAGTTCATCTTCCGTATGCGGGAGTTTGAGCAGATGGAAATGCAGTTTTTCATCAAACCGGGAACGCAACAGGAGTGGTACGAAAAGTGGAAGGAAAAGCGGATGAACTGGCACCTTTCTTTGGGTATGGGAGAGGACAATTATCGCTTCCATGACCATGAAAAACTGGCCCACTACGCGGATGCAGCGGCCGATATTGAATTCAAATTTCCCTTTGGGTTCAAGGAACTCGAGGGAATCCACTCCCGAACAGACTTTGATTTGGGGAGCCATGAGGAATATTCAGGCAAAAAACTACAATATTTCGATCCAGAGGAGAACAAGAGCTATGTGCCTTACGTGTTGGAAACTTCCATTGGTCTGGATCGTATGTTCCTGGCCGTATTCTCCAATTCCCTGCAAGAAGAGGAACTCGAGAACGGCACCACCAGAACCGTACTGAAGATTCCAGCGGTACTGGCACCCAACAAAGCGGCCGTATTACCCTTGCTTAAACGTGATGGCCTTCCAGAAGTGGCCCAAAAATTGGTGGACGAGCTTAAGTGGGACTTCAATGTAGTGTATGATGAAAAAGATGCTGTAGGTCGTCGTTATAGAAGACAGGATGCTGCGGGAACGCCTTTCTGCATTACCGTGGACCATCAGACTTTAGAGGATGACACCGTGACCATTCGTCACCGGGACACCATGGAGCAGCAACGCGTAGCCTTAAAAGAAGTTAAGGACATTGTTTCCAAAGAAGTTGATATGCGCTACTGGCTGCAACGTATCTAACCGTTATTCTAAGCAGTTTTCTTTCTTAGAAAGAAAATGGAATTGTAGCTTACAAACGCTAGGTACAGGTAGAATACAAAGAGCAAGAACCGTTGTACAATACCGTAATATTCCAAGGGGTAGAGTGTG
This sequence comes from Flagellimonas nanhaiensis, assembly GCF_003382275.1. Classification (GTDB taxonomy): domain Bacteria; phylum Bacteroidota; class Bacteroidia; order Flavobacteriales; family Flavobacteriaceae; genus Flagellimonas; species Flagellimonas nanhaiensis. The sequence goes on along the minus strand of NZ_QTJX01000002.1, from coordinate 446,091 downwards.
GGAGCAAACAAAGGTGATAGGTTTAGGAATATCCCTAATACAATCAGTGCAAAGGTCAAGAACGAGACCATTTTAAAGGAACTTTTGATTTTGCTTTTCCAAAGTATGCCAAAGAACAGTGGCGCCATGTAGGGAATGGTTTGCGATAGCCCAAAAACGTTATGAAGTGGATGGGGCGAAGCAAAAATTGCTAGACCCAGCTCGGCAACTCCACCCAACAATAACAGCACGCCAGGAACCACGGATAAGCCGTTACGTTTGGCAAAGGAAATGAGGGACAACGCAAACAGGAGGACCAGTACCCCTACAGCTATGCTGAACAATTGAAACTGTTGGTATAAGGGCGAACCCATTTTCCCAATTTCGCTTACAGTCTGGGAAATGGCATTGTAATCTGGTAAAAGGTACCCCAAAAGGGTAGTGCCCAAGATAAAAAGAAGGGCCGCAGCCCAACCCGTCCAAAGAAATTTTTGTGTTGACATGACGCTAAGGTTTGGTAGGGAGACGATTAAAGCCCCAACTTGTTACCAAAAAGGTTCAGGGTGATGGTGCCACAGGTGAAGTTGATTAAATTGCTTGTTGGAAATTGAGTGAAAGTCATGCCGAATCTGTTTCGGCATCCCATGGTTTAGATGCTGCAAGTGCGACCCTGAATTTAATTCAGGGTGACGCTACTAATTAGTAGTAATAAACCCTTGTTTTTTAATGTAGTTTGCTCCCATGTTAACATCGGGACAAATAGCACAATTGAATCTCTGGATCGAGGACACCTATGGTAGTCCAGAACGACTGATCCAGCGGTTAAATGAACTAATCTATATGTTGCATTATCTGGAAGAAGAGGTATTTACCCAACACGAAATACAAGGTGCGGTGGAAACCTTAAAGGGTTTGGGGAGGGTGTTGAATTGGTGTGGTACAGAACTGTAAACCCGCTAGACCGTTGTTGGGCTGGTGAATTATGGCTGTTGTTGTAGACAGTTTTACTCACATTCATCATATTCTTGAATAATACTTAACAAGTCAGATTCTTTTAAAGTCCTATTTTTAAGTTTTGCTACTAAATCTGGGCAATCTGCAAAGTATTTCATTGCGTTTTTACTGAAAGATTTTTGAAACACAAATGGCCCCATTACTTTTATTAATGCGGTAGCATTTCTTTCATACTTTCTTTGTGCATAGTATTCGTTAAAATCAGAAGGACGCCACACTGTTTTCTGTACAAAGCCATTGGCATCTGGATGTGAGTGGCTTACATCACTTACCATTCTTGCGTACAATCTAATTTTATTACCTGTATAAATTCTCTTAAATAATTGCACCTTGCTTGGTGAAGTTCTTATATATTCGAAAAGAGAATTTTCATTGTTTAAGTCCTTAAATATTAATTTATTTGCAGAGGTGTGGTCATATCTTGTTATTTTTCCTTCAAGGTTCTCTTTAAACTTTATCTTTTTGGAATTAGTTAGAGTCCCTCTGCTAATCATGGGTATTTGTATAAAGCCTTTTATTGTATCATTGTTTTTCAGCACTAGTTCTCCGTATTTCCAATCGTATTGGCCATATGATGATATGTGAGTTAACAAGAAAAGTGAAAATATTATTCTAAATTTCATTATTACTTTTTAATTGTCTAGAACGGTCTCGGCTATGAGTAGTGCGGGATTGAAAAGCGGTAGTTTTCAATCTTGCACGAACGTTAACGAGCCGCTTTAATATTTTTTAATTTTTGTTTCATAAATATCTAAACTGCGAACAGAAGAGCAAGCCGAAACTTCGGTTTAGCACATAAGCCAGCATTACTTATAGCCCATGTTGTATGCAGTGTTTTAAGTTTTACAGATTTAAATATCGAGCTACCACAAGTCCCAAGATTATTATCACGAACCAAAATAAAAACCCTAGCATTTTCACTTCGGAAGCTTGCTTTGTCTTTTTGTCGAACCCGTATTTTACAAATCGCTGAAATTCCGATTCAGAAAAGTGGTCCTTTCTCCAACTGGGATGCGGTGTGAGAAATGGCAGAAAGAAAAAAGAAATCCATTCGTCTCGGGTTAATGGCTCGTCCTTGCGTTTTTCTTTAAATTCCAAATACTTTACATATTCTGATTCCACTACTTTTAGTTCTTCATCCGTTAAGTTCCGTTTGTCCAATTCCGATTTTGCCGTTTCCACCAATGTTTTGTTTTGCCCATTTTTAATCAAGTCCAAAAGTTCAACATTAGTGTATCGGTAAATTTTTTTATTTGTCATCCAAAATTGGGTTTACACTGCTTACAACGGTCTCGGCTATGATTTAGTTCCAGACATTTCCATAGGAAATGCCCAGACAGAAATCCAACCATCACTTAATTACCTGAAATCTGTGAGGACTACTCCTCTGAACTTATAATCAATGGCCCTACGGCATTACTCTGCATGGTATTCTGAAAGGTTGCTACTTCTTCTTTTTTAAATTGGTTCCAAGCTTGTTGAACTATTGTCCACTCCGTATGAAGTTTCTGATATACTTCCACATACTGATCTGCCGGTTTAAAGTCAGCAACAGCAATGGTAGTTGCCAGATAGCCCAATTTTTCCATGAGCATGCCCGGTAATCGAATCACATCCTGCCCCTTGCCCGTATGCTTCAGTTGGATCATCTTATTCTCTAATTCCGTCGCTGTACTATCGAGTTTTTTCACTTGATCGGCCCTCTCGCCTTCAAGTAGCGGAAGCATATCTTTCAGTTGTCTACGTATTTTTTCTGCCTCATTCACCGTTTTGGAAATCGCCTCATAATCAACCCAGATTTTATCCAGAAGTTCTTTTTGGGCTGCTATATCACTTAGACTGCCCTCAGTATTGGGGTCTTTCAGCAATCTAAAACTTTGATTTTGCATTTCATCGCCTACTTTAAGGCTCACCGTGTACGTTCCTGGACTAGCTAATAAAGACATGGGGGGCACCAGCGACTTTCGGGTTCTTTTTTCTGATAATTGAATCCACGGAGCATACAAGGGTTTGGTGCGCAAAACCAGCTTTGTGCTTGGATCTTCCTTAAAGTCCCACCATACACGATTAATACCCGGTTTACCTTTGTGTTTAAGGGTTCTGATTGTTTTGCCATTCGCATCGGCTATCATTAGGGAAACACTGTCTTTCACTTCCCCTGATTGCCAGTAATGAAGCGATGTGCCAGCTGGCGGGTCATCACCAAAAGAAGCTTCTTTGAAGAACTGCATCACCATAGAGACCGGTTGCAATCGGTAAGCATCCTTTGGATTAAAGAGGTGCATGGCTGAATTCTTCACTTCGGCAGTGAATTGCTGAAGAGGGGTCAAATCATCTAGAATCCAAATACCACGGCCATAAGTGCCCACCACCAAATCATTAAAATGTTCTGGAATATCCATCCAATACATAGGACTGGAAGGTAGGTTGGTCATAAGAGATTGCCAACTAGCACCTTTATCCAAGGAGAAATACAAAGCATTTTCGGTACCTAAATACAGTAAATTGGGATTTATCGGATCCTCCTTGATCATTCGACAATAGCTTAACTTGCCACGTTGAATCCCATTTGTGATTTTAGTCCAGCTCGTACCATAATTGGTGCTCTTGTAGACATATGGAGTAAAGTCTCCCATCTCGTGCGCATCTACCGTCAGATACACTGTGCCCTCGGCATGTTTGGAAGCCTCAATATTCCGCACGGCTCCGTATGTGGGCATTCCAGGGATTTTAGCCGTCACATTGGTCCAATTAGCACCATTGTCCCGACTCATATGCACCAAACCGTCATTGGTACCTGCCCATAACAGGCCTTGCTTCAGCGGGGATTCTTCCAGTGCATAAACCACGTTGGCATATTCCACGCCGATATTGTCTCCGGTTAACCCTCCTGAAAACTGTTGCTTACTCGGGTCGTTAAGGCTAAGGTCGGGGCTGACAATTTCCCAGCTCTGTCCGCCATTTGTGGTTCGATGTACATATTGACTTGCCACATAAACTGTGTTGTTGTCATGTGGTGAGATAAGCAATGGAAATGTCCACTGGAAACGGTATTTGACGTCCGCAGCGGGCATACCTGCCGTCAGTTCAGGCCATACTTCCACCTGTCTAAACTGCCCGGTTTCTTCATTAAATCGTGTGACTACGCCTCCCAAAGCACCAAATCCTGATGCGCTGGACCAAACGATATTTGGATCGGTCGGGTCAGCGGTAGCGAAACCACTTTCTCCACCTCCCACATCGTGCCACATACCCGTAGGAATAAAACCGCCAAAAAAGCTTTGCATACGACTTCTACTTGGGCCTTTCATGGAAGGGCCATCCTGCCGGTTCGTGAGCACATTATATGGTATTGCTGTGTCCGTAGTTACATGATACAGTTGAGCTACGGGTAATTGTACCCTATGCCAGGATTTCCCACGGTTATGGCTAATGGACAGTCCACCATCACCCACTACAATCTGCCGATTACCATTGGTGGGATCTACCCACATTTCATGATGGTCCCAGTTGGGAGCGGTTCCAGGTTTCGCCAAGGTAGCGGTTTTTCCACCATCAATACTCGTAGCATACGCTGCGGAGAAGAAATATATTTCGTTGGGATTGTCAGGTGATGCTGTGCATCGCGTATAGTAAGCCCCACGGCCTGTCAGGTCTCTATCTGAATTGATCAGGGCAAATGTATTTCCTCTGTTTTCTGAACGCCAGAGCTCCCCGGTATTTGTTGGTTCACCATCCAGCGGGATGCCATCTCCAGTTTCGATCAAAGCATAAAGCCTTCCTTGTTGGGCGGGTGTCATCGCCAAGGCAATCTTACCCACTTCTCCTTTTGGCAATCCTTTGCCTTTCAATTTTTCCCAGGTTTCACCACCGTCAAGTGATCGGTATATCCCACCTCCAGGACCACCACTTTTTCGGGTCCAAGGACGAATTTCCAAGGACCACATTCCCGCAAAGAGAATCCGAGGATTAAATGGATCCATGACCAAATCCGAAGCCCCTGTACGTTTATCGACATGGAGTACCTGCTTCCAGGTTTTACCACCATCGGTAGTCTTGTATATACCGCGTTCCTGTTGCGGCGTATAGCCATGCCCTAAGGCAGCAACATAAGCGACTTCTGGATTTGTGGGATGCACAATAATTCGACTGATTCTTCCCGTATTCTCGAGTCCGAGATGCGTCCAGTTGGCTCCTCCATCGGTAGAGCGCCAAACACCATTTCCAATAGAAACATTAGATCGAATAAAAGACTCACCCGTTCCGGCGTAAACTACCTCCGGTTCACTGGGGGCCAATGCAAGCGCTCCGATCGAATGCACACGTTGTTTATCGAAAACAGGCTTCCAGTTTAGGCCGCCATCCACCGTTTTCCAAATACCTCCTGAAGCTGCACCCACGTAATAGGTCATAGGATCTCCTGCAGCACCGGTGACGGAGATAATCCGGTTGCCGACAGGACCAATATGTCGGAATTTCAATTGATCCATCTGCTTGGCAGAAAGCTGCTGAGCAGAAGTATTGGTAGGTAGAAAAAGAATAAAAGCTAGGAAACCAAGGATAGTTGTTTTCATAAGAGGATGAGTGTCGGTTACGATTTCCCTAAGCTAGCAAAAACTGGCATCAAAAGAAAACTTCGTTTGAGAAAATAGCCTTAACTAATTTTTTATTGTAGCCAACTTGGTTATATAGGTATAAAGCATATCCATATAACTCTAATATGATGCATAATGGTTATTGTTGTACTGAAAGACAGTTCAACAGTATCCTTCCATAATGGTTTTTGTCATTCTAGGGGTCGACTATCTTTTTTCTACGAACCATTTTGTGCCCCATTTCACTATTTTGTGCCCAACAATTTCTCCAGTGATTACATCTCTGGTCATCGTATCATTGTTACCATTACTTGATGCAATCAGGGACCACTCCAAATTTTCCTTGAGCAGTACCAATCCCTTTTCATAATCTGGAATCTGACCCACTATTGGGTCAATTTGACCGGTAACGAATTGACCATTGGGCGAATTCATTACAGTAGTGAACTTAACCAAGGCGGTGTGTTCTACATAAATTTCCGGATTGCTACGTCTTGCCATTTTAAAATAGATTCGAATGTTCTGTCCGTTTTGGATTGCTGATATCAAATCGTTTAGTTCTCCCGTGACAACTGCTCCCTCAGCATCATTTTCATAAACCAATTCCCATTTATCTTGTGAGTAACAAAAAGTTGAAACGAATATGATTAGGATTGTAAGAAATGTTTTCATCTAAATAATGGTTTATTTTCCTTGGCTTTATTAGACGGGTATTCTAGAAACCAAGTCATTTTATGTCGTTGAGGCCAGTCTTTGATCAATTCACCTGTTGAACGATTATGGACCTGCGCATTAAAAGTACCTTTAGTGGTTAAAACACACTGCCAAATGTGTCCTCCCTCCCCAATTTTTTGATTATCCACATCAATATAGCTTTGTAATAAGGGATGCGCATCAATAACAGCAGTAACATTTTTTTCCTGAATTACAGTTAGGAACAAGGGCTCTGCCATATGCTCGAGCCGAAGAATAGAATCTGCTCTTTCTCTTTCCCAGCCCCAGCCTACTCTTACATCGTACCCATTTCTAATCCCAACTATTAAAGAATCTATACTTCCTGCTAGTCGATTTCCGTTCTCATCATTTTGGTATACCGATTTCCATCCCGATTCTATAAGCTCTAAATCAGCTTGATTTTGTTTTTCTTGATTACAGGAAAAAAATATTCCCGAAAGAACCATAAAAAAGATAAATAACCTTGTCTTATTCATATTGATGATTTCTTTGTTTGCCACTAGCACCCTCAATGGATATAGGGATATTATTTTGGCAAATTCCCGGTTTCGTCCAAAATGCCTTCCATTTTAATATGAGAGACAACAGGCGTTTTGGCCATGCGCACCAGGGTAATATGGTCAAAGGAGAGGGAGTCTCCTTCGTGTTGGGCACCACCCGTAGTGCCCAAAATGGTATAGCTCCTGTTGTTTCGCACTTGGTGGGAGAAAGAATGAAAATGTCCATTGATTACCGTATAGGGGCGGTCCGCTAACAATGCCTCCAATTTACCCAGACCTTTGTCATCTTCGCGCATCCAAAGGGGTTTGTGCATGAGCACAAAAGTCCATTTAACCTCAGGATATTTTTCAAGCACTGCTTTATAATAGTCCAATTGTTCCTGTCCCATGGCGCCCAATCTGCGTTCTGGCATGTGGTAGTATTCAGATTCCTCGTATGTACCCTCCATTTCTCCTTTAATGATTTTCAATGCAATGGCTCGGGCCTTGTAGATTTCCATCATACGTTCCTCGGTGTAATCTTCGGAATCCATCATCAGAAACAATACATCTTTGTAAACAAAGTGGTAGTAACGTGGACCCAGACGATTTTTCCAGAATTCACGCATTATGGGGTTGGTAAGGTCGTGATTACCCCCTAGGTAAAAGAATGGCATATTGAGTTTGGCTGTGCGTTGGTCAAAAGAATCCCATTCTTTGGTCAGTTGCTCGGGGTCTTCAGTGCCGCCATCAATAAGGTCTCCAACACTGAGTACAAAAGTGGGTTCCAACATATTCAATTGAGCCACTGCAGTGCTGTAGACACCTTCGCGCTCCCCACCATTAAGGTCGGAAATGATACCAAAGGTGAAATCTTCTTCTCCTTCTTCAAAAACATCACTGGTCCAAGGTTTGGGCCCTTCGGGAACATCATGTTCAAATTGTGATACAGGCTCTTTTGGCGTAGGCTCATTGTTGACCTTGCAGTTGAAAAGAAAAAGAACGGAGCAGAATAGGAGGAGACGAGTTTTCATGTCACTTTTTGGTTTAGTGACATAAACCTACCCAATCCCGCAGGAATATCCAAAGTAAAACCACCTAACGTGATTGAAAGTGACACAAAAAGAACCCGCTAAAAGCGGGTTCTTCAACAAGATTTGGATAAGAAATCAATTGATATTGAAGTTTTGCATAGAAGTTTCTATATATTCTTCTTCCCCCACAATAGAGTATACCGCTCCGTCTTTTTTGGCGGTCAATTTGATATAGAAACCTCCTTTCCTTTTCTCTTCATTGAGGTCAACTATTGTCACAACTCCATGATTTACTTGGTACATCCTGACTCCCGTAATGGGATGTAGAACCCATTTCCATTCATTGTTTTCTGACATATAGGTGCTTTTAACATTTGGGTACATTTTTCTCACAGCTGCTTTTATAGAAGCATTGGCGGCACCTGTGTACTTAGGAGGTCTATAGGCTCCTATACCCACTTTTGGGTTTACAAAAAGTTTTTTATAGGCGCTAGCGGAAAGATTCACCGGCTTTTCTCCGACTGCTAGGATTTTCTCAGACCGACCCGTTGGGTCATCCCTTTCCTTCATAAAGAGTTGGCCCACTACTGTATACTCACCTGCTCCCTTGCGCATCAGGACATAGTGCAAATATTCAAAAGTTCTTGGGGGCAGTATCTGTTTGTCAACACCATCATACATTCTATACCAGAACGTAGGGTCTTTTGCATTGGCAATATCATCTGGACTCCACCCCATTTGTATATTTTCTTTTTCTCCTTTTACATACCAACGCAAATAGATGTCTTTTTTAGTCCATGGATTTGTTTTTGAACGTATGTTTTCAGGTGTTTCAGGTAGCACGAATCTTGCATAGATTGGGGAGATTCCATCCCAGGGCTCATCCCCTTTATAAAAATCAATTCCTTTTGATTTTGTGGGTTTACCTTCGGTTGTCATCAATATACTTCCGGTTGTCCCTGTAATTTCGGCACATACTACACAATCATCCATAGAGCTTTCCGGGAAAACGGGACCTAAAGAATCTTCAATTTTTTTAGCCCCTTTTGCGTTAGGTCCAAACACTACTCTGTAGGCTTTATCAATAGTAACAACGTAATATCCATCATCCAATGCGGAAATTTTAAAACCGTCACCTTCATATTCCTTTTTGTGTAGGTCCATGATTGTGGTAAAACGTAAAAACTTGGGTTCTTTACCATCTACTATATCAAATTTCAAATCGAAGTAATCCTCGTTGGAAATGGTATCAATGGTAACGGAATGAAGATAATCCACACTCGTTTCAAAGGGAATACCCTCTCTGTTGAAGTGAACTGCTGGAGATTGTTTCCAGTCCAATGCCACTTTTTTCCATTCTAAGATGGTTTTTTTGGTTTCCTTCCAGAAATTTGTAGAGGAAAAAGGCCCTTCCATTTTTTCATTGAAATCGGCCAATCTGGTATCAAACTCTTCTGGGTCTAAGAGAAGGTCAATAAAATCTACGAGATCGGCTGCGACATCTGGCCGTTCCGCTTTTGCTATTGTTTCCTTTATTGAGTTGTATCCTTCCGTAAAACTCTTAGCTTTATTCCAAGCAAAACTGCTCTTGTAGGGTTCCACACCCGTGACGTTCAACAGTTTTTGGGCAATTTCCTCTTTCCAGAAAGCATTCCTTGCCCTACTAGTATCAACCCATGAAGGGGGAGCATCTCCAGTACTACTGCTGGTTGTTTTTTTTGGAATGGTAGTTTTGGTTGATTTACTGGAAGAAATATCTTTGGATGAGTTTTCATTGTTGACTTTGGGAGTTGACTTTTTTGAATTGTTTTTACCATCAACAGTATTTTCAATTTTTTTTTCGGTCTTCTTTTTAATTTTTTTCAACAACTGGGCCTGCATAGTTTGTGTACTTGCCAAACCAAAAACAAAAAAGATTGTGAATAGGAATATTTTTTTCATGAGAGATGATTTTAAATTGGTTAACAACACAATTTTTAAAATATCTCTTACTTTTTCCCCAGTGAATTTAGCGGAAGCCATTTTGGGTTCATGGACGCCCCGTTTCAATTTATGAATGAAAACTATGGCTTAATAAACAAAGAGTTGGATTTTTGATTGTCGAAAAAAAGCAATACCCAAAAGAACATATTATTGTTTGGCACTAATTATAGGGAATACCCCAATCGCAACCCTCCATAATAGTTTCGTCCGTTGCCAGGATAAAAATAGCGTGGGAGCGAGCCTCCAAACCCTACTGCATTGATCAATACACTTTGGGCATAGTTGGTGTTGAAAAGGTTGTTGATTCCTACATTCAGACCCAATGAGAAATGGTCGCCCAATTGACTGCGGTAATTTAACTTGGCATGGAACACATTAAAGGATTCACTGCGCAGGGTATTGGCATCTGTAAGCGGAATCTCATCCACAAATTGGTGGGTAAGGTTCAGACGAAATCCATTGGTATGATGTACTGTCAATCCAGAGCTGACCCGGTGCTTGGGTACCCCTGTGAGCGGATTGCCTGAAAAGTCATTGTCCTCATCCACAAAATCCACAAAACTATGGTCGTTTAGCGTATAACTCAGGTAAGGTGAGAGCACCAACGTTTCAGAGAGACGCAGAATGTATTTGGCATCAAGTTCCAGTCCCTGGTGGCGTGTCTCCCCGGCATTCCGACCAATAAATTGGTCTTCTCCCACACGTTGCGCGACCAACAAATTATTGATGTTCATGTGATAAAGAGCTAACCCAAGGGATAGTTTTCTGCCAATGGGGCGCCACTGTCCACCCAGTTCGTAGCTCATACCGGTCTCCTGGGCAATATCAGGATTAATGATTCCATCTGGTGTTAAAGTTTCCTCAAGGCTGGGATTGGAAAACCCTCGGCTAGCATTGGCATAAAGCTGACCTTTTTCAAACTGATATTGCAGTCCCACGCTAGGAAGCAGAATGGGGTCAAAATTGCGTTCTGCGGAGGTATTTTCATCTCCTGTGTTGAACAAGTCTCTAAAATCGTAATCCGTTTGGTTGAAGCCCAATCCCAACTGCACTGAGAAATCCTCAGTAAAAGGATACATCAGCGTGCCAAAAAGGTTCAACTGGGTCCGAAACTCTTTATTTTGACTTAATTGATTGCCCTGCAGACTGCCATCACCATCATTGTCCCTGAACAGATTACGGTAAGTGCTCCATTCGTATTCATCTTTGTATAGTTCTCCGCCAAAACTGTAATTGAAGGTCCCCCAATTTCCCTCAAACAAACTTCGAAAGCCATAGCCGTTGGTGATTTCATCTAAAATATTGAAAGGTCTGGGTTCGTAATGGTCCAAATAAGTGTAAAAAATACTGGTGGTGTTTTTGAACTTATCCGTAATCTGCCAGTTGTGGTATAATCCTGTGAGGGTATATTTATTGTCCTCAAACCCACGGGCAGCCAACCAATTGGCAGCGGCCAATCTGGGATTTTCAGAGAAATCGGTTTGATTGAGTGAACTGGGGATATGAGCTCTAAAATCAATATAATTGATGAGGATACCCAACTCACTTTTCGCGTTTAGGTTGAAGTTGGTATTCAATAACACCCCATCCCTAGTAAGCCCGTTATTTTGTCGGAATCCATCTGTTTCCAAATGATTGTAACTCAATCTAAGGTTGAAGTTTTTTTCTTGATGGCTGAAGGAAAGGTTGTCCTTCAACATATTGTAGGAGCCAATCGTAAATGAATTGCTGATTCGGGTAAGGTTGGTTTCGGAAGGTAAGGTGTTCAAAAGCACTGCACCTCCCAGATTACCACCAAAGGTGGTACCCTTGGGTCCCTTGATGACTTCCACGGCACCCAGGTTTTCAAAATCGAATGCTTCAATGGTGGATGAACCCGTACCATTGGTCACGGGAATGCCATTGAAATACAATCGAAGTTTATCCGTTCCAAATGGTGTTCTTGCGCCTACACCGCGAATGGTAATCCTATTGGTGTTGAGTGCTCCAGATAGAATGTATACCCCGGAAATCTGGTTAATTGCCGAAGCAATGTCCACCGGATTGAATTTTTCAAAAGTTGATGGACCTACAATGGATGAGGCTGTAATCCCTGTAGCTTTTTTGGGAACGGCGTCTTCCAATACAATGACTTCATCGAGCTGGGTAACCGAATCTAATTGGACCTCCTGGGCAACCAATGTGGTCGTAAAAAATATGAATAGAAATGGGCGGAAAATTTTCATGCGGGTGAAGGTAGCATGAAATTTCCAGAAATTAGTTTTTCAGTTTAATGGTCTTCCCTTTTTGGGCACTTTTACGAGCGGCATCTAAAATCTCCACAACAATGAGGTTGTTTTCCAAAGAGGAAAGGTCATGTTTGGAAAGGGTCAGTTTGCCCCTGATTACAGCCGCCAGCATAGCAAAAGGATCATTGTTTGGGGATGCGAGCTCCTCCAAGGTAAACTGTTCTTCCTCATAACCATCGTACCCTTCTGCCATCCGAATACGAAGCGTATTTCGATTATCTGCATAAATAGCTCCAGTGAGACCGTAGAGTTCCATGTCCTTTCTTCCCATAGGCCAATTCCATGAAGGTTCCAAGATGGCTTGGGAATCATCATAAGTTAAAATAATGGTGGCATCGTCATCCACTTTGGGATTGTTTTCGGGCTGCATTTGCTGGGTCACTGCGGTGACCGTGTTAGGTCGCTGGCCGTTTTTTAGCCAGGTCATTAAATTGGCTCCATAACAGCCAAAATCTGTGATTGCTCCACCTCCGTTAAGGATTGGGTCTTGCAGCCATTCTAAAAACTCTTTGTTCACTCCTATTTTCACAGGCCCGCGGTGACCATCCCTAACAATGACCTTTCGGAGGTCACCAATTTTCCCTTGATCTAACAGTTCCTTGGCTTTATGATTGGTGGGATACCAAGTTGTTTCATAATTGGTCAACAAATGGATGTTGTGTTTTTTTGCCAATGTGGCCATCTTTTGAGCGTGGTCCACGTTTACTGCAAGTGGTTTTTCAACCATTACGTGAACACCTTTTGGGGCACAGGTTTCCACCACTTTTAAATGATCATAAATGGTGCCGAAGGCGGTTACCGCTTCAGGATTTGTGGCGGAAATCATTTCTTCTAAGGTATCGTACACCAAATCCATGGAAAAACCGTGTTGTTCGGCATAGCGTTGGGCCAAATCTTTGTTGGGTTCGGCAATACCCACAATTTCAATATCGCCAATATCCTCCCTGCCCAGAATCCAGTGCACATGGGTATGGGTGAGTCCTGCGACCCCAACCCTTAAGGGTTGTTCTTGAGAAAATCCGGAATGGGGAATCATAAGAAAATAGAGAATTATTATGATGAATATGCGTTGCATGAACTATGGGTTTAATGATAATCTTATAAAAATAAGAAGGAATTACCCAAGTTGCCCCAAGTAAGTTTGCATGGCCACAACTTTGGCGAACTCATCCTTAAGATTGGCCAGGGCAATGTTATGGGCAAGTTCCGCACTAAAATCCTCGCCGTTCACTCCTTTTTTGTTGAAAGCTGCCGTGGCATCAGCGATTAGGGTGACATTAAATCCAAGATTGGCGGCCATTCGAGTTGAGGTAGAAATACAGTGTTCCGTAGTAAGGCCTACAATGACCACATCAGTTATGTTTTGGGATTTTAAGCGTTCTTCCAAGTCTGTGCCAATAAATGCACTGTTCACATGTTTTTGAATAATTGGTTCGTTTCCTTCGGGTTGGACCAAGGGGTTGAACGCGTAGGTTTTTTTGGATGGATGTAAAGGAGACTCAGGATTTGTGGAGGAATGCTGGATATGGAAAATGGGCAGTTGCTTTTCCCTGAAAGCGCTCAATATTGTTTTACAATTGGTTTCGGCTTGGGGATTGTTGCGTTCTGTACCATAAAAGTCTATTTGTTGTAGACCTAATTGAATGTCGATAAGTAAAAGGGCGGTCATTTTAAGGTGGAATTAGACCTTAAAATTACGGATTAAAACCTGAATCCGATTGATAATCCTCCTCGGTACATGAAGGTATCCTGAAAATCTTCAGGGTTAATGTTCCTGCCAAATCCCCCAAAGATTTCGAGCGTGAATCTCTGATCGCGGGTAGACCACTTATTGCCCAGTCCCAATCCCAGTGCTACGGTACTATACTCCTGGTTTCTTGGGTCATTTTCTCCAAGTTCATCATCCTCTCCGGTATAATAAAGTCCAAAGGCTTCTGCAAAGAAACCACTACGGGGCTGATAGCCAAAATAGGCTCGTAGATTGGGTCCAATTCCAAAATTGCCATTGTAGTCCGTAGTAGCGTCATTATCAAAATACACCGTAGCTCCGATACTGGTGTCTTCACTAAAATAGTATTCGTAGGAACCTTCCACTGTAGTTGTGGCCAAAAAAAGTCCAATATTAAACTTCAATTCATTGCTATTGTCAAAACGGGGATATGCCTGGGCCATGATAAAATGTCCCGATAGGAAAATGCCCAAAAGCAGTATTTTTTTCATGATTGTGAGTTTAATGTCCCAAATGATAATCAACAAGCGTTCCAAAAACAAAGTTACGGCATGTGTGAATAAAGACCATTTTAAGAACCGAAATGCAATGGTTATTTTTAGGCAAAATTTTAAGATGAAGATAGTATCGTACAATGTGAACGGAATCCGAGCGGCCATGAACAAGGGTTTTACCGATTGGTTAAAATCGGTTGACCCAGATGTGGTGTGTATCCAAGAAACCAAGGCCATGAAGGAACAGGTAGATGTTTCCGCCTTGGAAGAGATAGGTTATCCTCATCATTATTGGTTCAGTGCGCAAAAAAAAGGGTATAGTGGAGTGGCATTGCTTTGCAAAGAGCAGCCCGATCATGTTGAGTACGGTACAGGAATCGATTATATGGACCATGAAGGTCGAAATCTTAGGGCAGATTTTGGAGATTTGTCCGTGATGAGCATGTACCTGCCCTCTGGGACCAATATAGCCCGATTGGAGCACAAATTGATGTACATGGCCGACTTTCAAAAGTACGCTGATGAGCTAAGAAAGGAGCGTCCAAATCTAATCGTTTGTGGAGACTATAATATTTGCCATGAGGCGATTGATATCCATGACCCGGTCCGGAACAAAAATGTTTCGGGATTCTTGCCCGTGGAACGGGAATGGATCGGAAATTTTATCAATAGTGGGTTTATTGATAGCTTCCGGCATTTCAACAAAGAACCCCATAATTATACCTGGTGGAGCTACAGGGCCAATGCCAGGGCCAATAACAAAGGCTGGCGGTTGGATTATGGCATGGTCAATGAATCCCTTAAGGATAGACTAAAACGTTCTGTCATTCTTTCGGAGGCCAAGCACAGTGATCACTGTCCTATCCTGCTCGAGGTCGAAAAATAACAATTGCTTTAAACTTTGGTGACTGGAATCATATAATTTTACCAGTCTTTAAGCTATGAAACTATGAAGTATACCCGCATTCCGCATACTGATATAAGAATCAGCAAGATTTGTTTGGGAACCATGACCTGGGGTCGTCAGAACACAGAAGAGGAGGGTCATGAACAGATGGATTATGCCTTGGATCAAGGCATCAATTTTTTTGATACTGCAGAGCTATATCCTGTTCCGGCCAAAAAGGAGCTGTATGCGGTAACCGAAGAGTTTATTGGAAATTGGTTCAAGAAAACTGGTAACAGGGATAAAGTGGTATTGGCCACAAAAATTGCTGGAAGAGCTGATTTTACCAAACATATTAGGACTACAGGTTTCAGTAAGGATTCCTTGGTGCAGGCGGTAGAGGGAAGCCTCAAGCGCTTGCAAACAGATTATATTGACCTCTATCAGTTGCATTGGCCCGAACGAAATACCAACTACTTTGGAGAACGTGGTTTTGATGCCCATATCATCGATGTTTGGGAAGATAACATCCATCAGGTACTGGAGACGCTTCGCGACTTGGTTGCTGAAGGAAAAATTAGACATGTGGGACTGTCCAATGAGTCACCTTGGGGAACAATGCGCTTTCTGGAAGAAAGCAAAGTGCATCAAGATTTACCGCGAATGTTGACCATACAAAATCCGTATAGCTTGCTCAACCGACTTTTTGAAGTGGGCCTATCTGAAGTGTCCATGAGAGAAAGTATTGGGTTATTGGCCTATTCACCATTGGGTTTTGGAGTGTTGAGCGGCAAGTATTTAACCGAAATACCTCCAAGAAAGGCAAGGATGACCTTGTTTCCGAATTATAGCAGGTACAGTGGTGACACCGCTACCGAGGCCACCAGAAAATATCAGCAATTGGCCCAAGAACATGGCCTCAGTTTAGCACAAATGGCATTGGCATTTGTAAATACCCGGCCTTTTTTGACCAGCAATATTATTGGGGCGACCACATTGGAGCAGCTCAAGGAAAATATTGAAAGTATTGATGTGGACCTTTCTGATGAGGTGTTGGACGGGATTGAGGCCATCCACAAGGAAATTCCGAATCCGGCTCCGTAGTTATCCGAATAGGGCTTCTACCACATCCTCAATCTTGGAAACCAGTTCCACCTGGATGGAAGTCTTCTTCAAGCCCATTTTATTGTTTTTAGAGACAAGGATTTTGGTAAAGCCCAATTTTTCAGCTTCAAGGATACGCTGGTCTACGCGTTGAACAGGACGAATTTCTCCTGCCAGACCCACTTCTGCAGCAAAACATACTCCTTTCTCAATTGGAATGTCTGCATTACTGGATAAGATGGCCGCCATCACTGCGAGATCTATTGCCGGGTCATCCACAGAAATACCTCCGGTAATGTTTAAAAAGACATCTTTTGCCCCTAGTTTAAAACCGGCCCTTTTCTCCAAAACGGCCAGAAGCATATTCAATCGTTTGGCGTTAAATCCTGTTGCCGAGCGCTGGGGGGTTCCATAAACTGCGGTGCTAACCAATGCCTGAATTTCAATCAATAGTGGACGCATACCCTCTACTGTGGCGGCAATGGCTGTGCCACTAAGATTTTCATCGTTCTTGGAGATCAAAACTTCAGACGGATTATTGACTTCTCGAAGGCCGCTTCCCTGCATTTCATAAATGCCCAGTTCCGCAGTGGAGCCGAACCTGTTTTTTAGGGAACGCAGAATACGATACACATAATTGCGATCGCCTTCAAATTGAAGTACGGTATCCACCATATGTTCCAAAATCTTCGGACCTGCAATGGTGCCATCCTTGGTTATGTGCCCTACCAAAATGACCGGGGTGTTGCTTTCCTTGGCAAATTTGATGAGCTCAGCAGCGCATTCCCGAATCTGGGAAATGCTTCCGGCAGCAGATTCGATATAGTCTGTGTGCAAAGTCTGAATGGAGTCTATGACCACCAAATCAGGTTCTAGGGCACTTATTTGCTGAAAAATACTTTGGGTCTTGGTTTCTGTTAGCACAAAGCAATTTTCGCTATTGGGTTGAATACGATCGGCCCGCATTTTAATCTGCCTTTGGCTCTCTTCCCCGGAAACATACAGTGTTTTGTAGGGCAACTTTAAGGCAATTTGAAGCAAAAGCGTACTTTTTCCAATACCTGGCTCACCGCCCAATAAGGTTAGGGATCCTGGAACCAAACCACCTCCAAGAACCCTGTTGAATTCTTGGTCCAAGGTATCCATCCTAAGCTCCTTTTCATGGGTAATCTCGGAAACCCTTAAGGGTTTAGAGGCTCGTTTTGCGGTGGATGTATCAGTTTTCCAATTTCTTTTTTCCTCTTTTTGTACCACTTCCTCCACAATGGTATTCCATTGCTTACAGGAGGTACACTGACCTACCCATTTTGCATATTGGGTGCCACAGTTTTGACAAAAAAAGGCTGTTTTGGTCTTGGCCATAACCTATGGTTCGGTTTTGGCTAAGATAGCAAAGTCCAATAAAGAAATAGGTCTTTTAGTATCCGAAGTCTGCTTTTAATGCGTCGATTTTTTCAAGGGCCATATCCTTGGTTAGAAAATCGATTTCTTCCAATTGAAATGCTTTTTCAAAAGTCTTGAATGCTTTTTTAGGTTCGCCCAATTCTTCATAATACTCACCTTCAAAATAGAAACCCATCATGGTATCTGGAAATTCTTTCTTGCAGAGTTCTGCCAGGGGTTTCAACGACTCAAAATCATCCTTTTTAAGACAAGCGGCATAAATGGCCATGATATCGTTGAGCTCCACCGGTTTTTCAAACCCAAAGAATTTTT
The DNA here is from genome assembly GCF_003382275.1 of Flagellimonas nanhaiensis. Lineage (GTDB taxonomy): Bacteria > Bacteroidota > Bacteroidia > Flavobacteriales > Flavobacteriaceae > Flagellimonas > Flagellimonas nanhaiensis. The sequence continues at coordinate 428,055 of NZ_QTJX01000002.1, read as the reverse complement.
TAATGGTATTGTACCTGTTTTCCAAATAGCTGAAAGCAGGCTCATCGGAAGTCAATATTTGGGTCTTGTATTCTTTTGGACTAATAGGTTTGAATACATTGAAGATGTTGTCAAAAGCTTTGCTTATTCCGTAGGCAGCAATGGAAGTGTGGTCGGCATCTTCATATTCATCAAAGGAATAGTGTAGGGATTCCTTGTTGATGGATTTTATGGAATGGTTCATTTGAAGGATACGTTGCCTGTCGTCCGTTTTTTCTTTTTCCACTACAACTGTATAGAAAATTTCTTGATCCAACGCAGATAGTCTGGCAGGAACCCTGCTTTCCATTTCTGTGGCTAATACTGGTGAAATGCTCAAATATGCATTAAAGAAAGACCTGTCCTTGAACAAAAAGTAATTCCCAAAGTTGGCGGTGATATCATACCCAACAAACATTTTAAAAGGTGCTATGTTATAGCTTGTTTCCAGGTAGGGAATGATTTCAGTTCCTAGGAATTCGTAAAAATTGGCTCCTTTTTCATTCGGGAGACCAGAAGTCTCATCGTAATCACAATCTTCCCATCTAAGATCATTTTCAGACTGATGAATTCCCACAACTATGGCTTGCGGCATACGTCCCTGGCTGCTATAGAATTTTGAATTGGCGACTACCAGGTCAAAAAGGTAGTCGGCATCGAGAACAACCAGAAGTGGGTATTTTTTTTCTTCGGAATAGTCCTCGGGAAAGTAATAGGAAACATCCCTGCGTTCTTGAAGTTTGAAGGACTCAAAAATCTCTTTTTTTACCTGTGCTCCAAGATTGAAACAGATTAAGCCTATTAACAGGAATAGACATTTTTTCATGGTTTTATGTTTTTGTTGGCAGGGGTTTACCGATTTCTATTCAATAACGGTAGGACAATAAAGGATATTGTGCCAAAAACTACGACCATTAAGGTCTGGGCGATCCACATGATCCACCCAAACGCATCACCGGAAACTGAGCCAACACCAAAAATGCCCAAAGCAGCACTTACGGCAATTGGATAGAGTCCAACACCACCATTGGTGGTGGACATGGCAAAAGCACCCCCAACAAAGGCAACTAAAAGTTCACTTAGCGATAGTTCCATGGTCTCGGGCACTGTATATTTAATTACCCAGAACATGGCGATATAGGAACCCCAAATAAGCAAGGTGTGAAAGATAAAGGGCCATTTTTTCTTCATCTTGAAAATACTGAGCACACCATCTAGCAGCCCATTTAAAAATGACTTTACCTTTAAGGCGAAACCGGATTTGGACTTTTTAATGATCCAGGTGGCCACGAAGAGCCCCAAAATTCCTGCGAATAGAATCCCAAAAGCTCCAATTAGGTTGACTCCATTGTCTTGAAGAAACGCTAAAATGATATCGGTCTGTAAAACCAATGTTATTATGATGATCAACAATAACATAAAAAGGTCTATTACCCTCTCCGTTACAATTGTTCCGAATCCTTTTTCAAAAGGTACATTTTCATATGTGGTCAAGGCGGTGGCCCTAAGAATTTCTCCTGACCGGGGAATACCTAGATTGGCAAAGTAGGAAATGAGAACAATCAATAGATTATTGGAAATCTTGGGTTTATAGCCCATGGGCTCCAAAAGATAATTCCAACGAACAGCACGGGAAACATGACTCAAAATTCCGATAACAACTGACAAAGTGACCCAAAAAGGGCTGGCATTGGAAATGTAATGTACAATTTGCCTTCTTTCTTCGGGGGTAGTTGATTGGTATGAGTACCAAACCAAAAAAAGCCCGAGGGCAATCGGGATAAATATCTTTAGAAATTTTTTCAGGGAACTGCTCAAAACTAGTTCAAAAGATTGGTTTCCTCGTTGGGGAATACCAATGCTGGATTAAAGGACTTTGCTTCTTCAATGTCCATCCAGGCATATGTGATCAGAATCAGAACATCGCCCACGGCAACCTTCCGTGCGGCCGCACCGTTCAGTGTAAGTTCTCCAGAACCTCTGGGTCCCGGTATGGCGTAGGTTTCCAATCGTTCACCGTTGTTGTTGTTCACAATCTGTACCTTTTCTCCCCGTATAATATTGGCGGCATCCATCACGTCTTCATCAATGGTAATGCTGCCAATGTAATTAAGGTCGGCACCAGTTACTTTTACCCTGTGAACTTTAGATTTTACAACTTCTACTTGCATGGTGCAAAATTAATCAATTCAGTCTTAGATTATCTATCAATCGAACGTCATCTGCGTAAACGGCAATGAACGCTCTATATTTTCTATCCTCTTGTTTTTTGATCATTGGAGTCAAGGTATCTTCATCTGCAATTTGAAAATATTCCAAATCAAAAACAGTATTTTCGTTAAACTGGGATTTTACCCAATCCGCAATATCTTTAGCACTTTCCGTGCCAAATTTTGTTTTGGCAGTCTGTAGGGTTTCATAGATAAATCCAGCTTCTTCCCTAGTCGTTTTTGACAAGCGTTCATTACGTGAACTCATAGCCAATCCGGTGGGCTCCCTTTCAATGGGGCAACCAATGATTTTAAAGGGTAATTCTTTGCATTCCACCATTTTTTTAATGATTTGGAGTTGTTGAAAATCCTTTTCTCCAAAATACGCCTGGTCGGGAGATACTGCGGTAAGCAGAAGTTCCACGATAGTGCCGACACCATCAAAGTGACCTTCTCTAAACTCCCCTTCCATTACTTTGTCCAGACCGTCGAACTCATAGGTCTTAGATTCAACATCCGAGCCATAGATATCTTTTGCCGAAGGAGCAAATACGATTAGATCATCGGACACGAGCTCCAATATTTTTAAATCTTGCTCCAAGTTTCTCGGATATTTTTCAAGGTCGTCCTTTTTATCAAACTGTGTAGGGTTCACAAAAATGCTCACGACCACCCAATCATTTTCCAATAACGCCCTTCTAACCAAAGAGATATGTCCTTGGTGCAGAGCTCCCATGGTAGGGACCAAACCTACTGAAACAGTGCTTTGTTTCTTGCCCTGTAAAAAGCCCTTTAGCTCCCTTTTTTGGTGAAAAATGTGCATGTTGAGGTATAAAAACGCGCAAAAATACTATAAATACTGGTAATCGGCATAATTTTTGTAATTTTGCAGCTACGTTTTTCGGATAAGCAAAAGATAGTGTTTATGAATGGTAAAAAGATATTGTTTGTATCTTCTGAATTAGTGCCTTACCTCCCAGAGAATCCAGTTTCCTTAATGTCTTATGAAGCGCCTCGAATGGTCAATAGCAGTGGAGGGCAGATTCGCATATTTATGCCAAGGTATGGAAACATCAACGAGCGAAGACATCAGCTGCATGAGGTGATTCGTTTATCAGGGATGAACTTGGTGATCAATGACATGGATATGCCCTTGATCATCAAAGTAGCTTCTATTCCCAGAGAGCGCATACAGGTATACTTTATTGACAACGAGGAATACTTTAAAAGAAAGGCAACTTTTGCAGATGCAGATGGAAATCTTTTTCCCGATAATGACGAACGAGCCATTTTCTTTGCAAAAGGGGTTGTTGAAACGGTAAAGAAGCTAAACTGGTCCCCTGATATCATCCATGTGCATGGTTGGATGGCCTCCTTGCTTCCTCTTTATCTTAGAAAGTATTACGCTGATGAACCACTATTTGCTGACAGTAAGATAGTCACTTCGGTCTACGGTCAAGGTTTTGATGGGGAATTGGATCAACAAATGATGAATAAAATTGCCTTTGATGGAATTGAAAGAGATAGCATTGAGTCCCTTTCACAGCCTGACTATAATAATTTGTTAAAAGTAGCAGCGGATTATTCCGATGCCATTATTTTAGCCTCGGAAGAGGTGTCTGATGACTTAAAAGATCATATTGCCAGCCTTTCCAAACCTGTACTGCCCTATGTTTCGCTTCAAGAAGCGGAAGAGGCATACACTAATTTCTATAAAACAGAAGTTCTAAAATAAATTGCATGAAATTTTTTGGAATTATAAAAGCTTCGGCCTTGGTTGGAGCTTTGTTGGTACTGTTCGCTTCTTGTGAGGAAGAACAACTGAGGACGATTGGAGAGGGAGTAATAGGAGGAGAGCCCTTTAATACCGGAAAAGAGGTGTTCAATGTTTATGCTTTCAACAGAGGAATAGAAGCTGTACAGACCAATAGTCTGCCTTTATATCAATTAGGGACCTACAATGACCCTGTTTATGGAAGAAGGACCGCCAATATAGTTTCCCAAGTGTCACTTTCCAATGGGCAAGGCGCTCCTGTTTTTGGAGATATATCCCAATCAGCAGAGGATGTAGCGGAAACAGATGGAGTTGAGGCTACTGTTCCAGAGAATGAGACGGTAAAAGAAGTTTATCTACATATTCCTTTTCAACAACCACCTACATCTCTTCGTGATAGTGACGGAGATGGTGTACAAAACGAATTTGATAACGATTCCAGTGACCCAAATACCGATGAGGATGGAGATGGGGTTACGGACAATGAAGAGCGAATTATTGGTTCTGATCCGTTCGATGAGAATTCAGATGGTACGGAAGAAGGGTTTGTGGCCAATACTTTCAGAAATACTTTTGATTTGGACAGTATTTTTGGAAAAAGAGATCAGTCCTTTGACATAACCGTTTCCCGATCTACATTTTTTCTACGGGATTTAGATCCGAACACCAATTTTGAGGAAGCTCAAATGTACTATTCAAATCAGGATTTTTCCAGTTTTGCAGGTCCTGAGCTTACTTTGGCCGGTGAAAAAACACTTTCTATTGATAATCAGGAAATGTTGTTTTTTGCCGAAGATGACCCCGAGACCACCGATGTGGATGAGTCCGAGACTGTTGTAGCGAACAGGCTCCCTCCAGGGATACGGGTACGTTTGGACAATACTTTTTTCCAAGAAAATATTCTGGACAAAGAGGGCCAGGCAGAATTATTGAGCCAAAATAATTTCAGGGAGTTTTTTAGGGGAATCCAAATCTCTATAACTTCAGAGAATGACGAGGAACCATTGATGTTCTTGTTGGATTTGACCCAAGCTACGATTACCATTACATACGAATATCAGGATTACAATACTACGGACAACGTAGTTGAGACTGCTGAAAGAGATTATGTTCTTAATCTATTGCTCAATAGTAATGGACAGATAGTGGGTAATGCGGTGAACACGTTTACCAATGAAACATTATCCCCTGAAATTGCCAACGCCCTGGATAATGGAGAGAATGCCTCAAGGCTATATTTAAAAGGAGCGTCTACCATAACGGAGATAAGACTCTTTGATGAACTGGAAAATGGAGGAGGAGATATAATAAATCAAATCAAAGCCAATAATTGGATTATCAATGAAGCAAAATTGGTATTCCATGTAGATAGAAGTGCTTTTGGCAACTCCAATGAAAGTGTTTTTGAACCGCCCAGATTATACTTGTACAATGCCGAGACCAATCAACCCTTGTACGATTTGTTGACAGAGAACAATGTTACTGACGAACCTCTTGGCGTAGTTCTAAATCATGATGCTATTTTAGAAAAAGAGAATGGACTTGGGTCAAAATACTCAATACGAATTACCGAATACATCAACGATATCATAGTGAGAGATTCCGTTAATGCCAGACTTGCACTAACTGTTACTTCCAACATAGGGCTCACAGCTGTGCGTGAATCGGTTGCCACTGCAGACCCAACAGAAGTGGACCTGCCGCTTATGTCCACAATCAATCCTTTAGGAACCGTGCTTTTCGGGAGCGATGTAGAGGCTGACAACGCCGATAAGAGAATGCAATTGGAGATTTATTTTACCGAAGCTAATTGATTCTGTGCTGTTTACAGACTTTTTATGTCATACGACACAAAGAATTGACATTATTGGTTAATTCAGACTAATTTTATAATCCAAATGAACACGTAGTTAACTAAAAACCTATTTTATGTGTGGAATTGTAGGCTACATTGGCCATAGAGATGCTTACCCCATAATAATTAAAGGATTACAACGGTTGGAGTATCGAGGATACGATAGCGCCGGAATTGTTCTTTTTGATGGTGAAAACAGCCATCTGTCCAAGACAAAAGGTAAAGTTGAGGACCTCAAGAAAAAATCAGAGAATACCATTGACTTAAATGGTAAGCTTGGTCTGGGACATACCCGTTGGGCAACCCACGGAGTTCCAAATGATATTAACTCCCATCCTCATTATTCCAATTCTGGTGATCTGGTGATCATACATAATGGAATTATAGAAAATTATGAATCCATCAAAAAGGCATTGATTGAAAGAGGGTATGTCTTTGAATCTGATACCGATACCGAAGTATTGGTAAACTTGATTGAAGAGGTCAAGAAGAAGGAAGGGGTCAAACTTGGGAAAGCAGTACAGATTGCTTTAAACCAAGTGGTTGGAGCTTATGCAATAGCAGTTTTTGATAAATCCAAACCAGATGAAATTGTTGTGGCCAAGTTGGGAAGTCCATTGGCGATCGGAATAGGAGAAAATGAGTATTTCATTGCTTCGGATGCTTCTCCTTTTATCGAGTTCACAAACAATGCGGTGTATTTGGAAGATGAGGAGATGGCCATTGTCCGAATCGGAAAGGAAATCAAACTAAGAAAAATAAAAGATGATGCCATAGCATATCCAAACATTCTTGAGCTCCAAATGAATCTGGAGGAAATTGAAAAGGGAGGTTACGACCATTTCATGCTTAAGGAAATCTACGAACAGCCCAGGGCTATTTTAGACACCTATAGAGGACGTTTGCTGGCGGATCAGGGAATCATCAAAATGTCTGGGATAGACCAGAACCTAGAGAAGTTCATGAATGCCAATAGAATCATTATTGTTGCTTGTGGAACTTCTTGGCACGCAGGTTTGGTGGCAGAATATATTTTTGAGGATTTGGCGCGCATTCCCGTAGAGGTGGAATACGCCTCAGAATTCAGATATAGAAATCCAGTAATCACTGAGAATGATGTCTTGATTGCCATTTCACAATCTGGTGAGACTGCGGATACCTTGGCAGCAATTAAATTGGCAAAGGAAAAGGGAGCGTTTGTTTTTGGGGTGTGTAATGTTGTTGGATCTTCTATAGCCAGAGAAACAGATGCAGGAGCGTATACGCATGCGGGACCAGAGATTGGGGTGGCATCCACAAAAGCCTTTACTACCCAGATTACCGTATTGACGCTTATCGCTCTTAAATTGGCTCACGAAAAAGGAACTTTCTCCACTTCCAAATATCATGAATATCTAGCTGAGTTGGAATCAATTCCAGCTAAAGTGGAAAAAACGTTGGAATCAAATGAATTGGTAGAGCATATCTCTGATATTTACAAAGATTCCAATAATTGTCTGTACTTGGGTAGAGGATATAATTTCCCGGTTGCATTGGAAGGAGCCCTTAAATTAAAGGAGATAAGTTATATCCATGCTGAAGGCTATCCTGCCGCGGAAATGAAGCACGGTCCTATTGCCTTGATTGATGAGCAAATGCCGGTTGTGGTTATTGCAACAAAGAAGGGACACTATGAAAAAGTAGTGAGCAACATTCAGGAAATAAAATCCAGAAGCGGACGGATCATTGCCATTGTAACCGAAGGTGATAAAACGGTCAAGGAATTGGCGGACCATGTTATTGAGGTTCCTGAGACGTCCGAATGTCTAACTCCATTGTTGACCACAATTCCACTTCAATTGCTGTCTTACCATATAGCAGTTATGAGGGATTGCAACGTTGATCAGCCTAGAAATTTGGCGAAATCAGTTACTGTGGAGTAACTTTTAGAAAATAGAGTTTAATATGAAATGGCGCTTAAATAGGCGCCATTTTTGTTAAATGTGCAGATAAAAGCCCTTTTTTTTACCAAAAAAGTATTATGCATGCATAATTTTTTTCGATTTTATGGAAACCAAGGGAAAAATAATGTATCTTCCACCCCTATAACTTAACGCATACTTAAATCTAAATTAACTCAAATTAAAGACCAATGAGAATACTCTTTATTGTTTCCCTGATGCTGTTCGGAGTGCTTTCCTATGCACAGACTTCAATACAGGGAAAAGTAGTTGACGCAAACAATGAACCCATTCCTGGAGCCAATGTGGTTTTGGTGGGCAAAGCCGAAGGAACCACTACCGACTTTGATGGAAACTTCACCTTTAATACTTCTGAACAACCGCCATTCCAGCTTCGTTTCACTAGTATTGGATTTTCCGATTTCATTGCAGAGGTAACTTCCAATAATCAAACATTAACGATAACCTTGAGCGAAGCATCAACTATCTTAGATGAGATTGTTATTTCCGCTTCTAGGACTCCGGAACGTATTTTCGAGTCCCCTGTTTCAGTAGAGCGATTTGGTTTAAATGAAATCAAAAATACAACGGCTGAATCCTTTTATGGGGGCCTTCAAAACTTGAAAGGTGTGGACATGAACACCAACAGTTTGACTTTTCAGTCCATAAACACTAGAGGGTTTGCAACCTTCGCCAACAACAGATTTTTACAGTTGGTAGATGGTATGGACAATACCGCGCCCGGTCTTAATTTTGTATTGGGTAATCTAGTGGGGATGTCAGAATTGGATGTTCAGAGTATTGAGATTCTTCCAGGAGCCTCCTCCGCGCTTTATGGAGCTGGTGCTTTCAATGGTATTCTCTTTATGAGAAGTAAAAACCCATTTGATTTTCAAGGGATAAGTGCCTATGCAAAAACAGGGATTACATCCCAGGAAGCTGCAGGAGACAATAATTACTATGATTTTGGTATTAGAGCGGCCCATGCGTTCAGCGACAAGCTTGCGGTGAAAGCAAACCTTTCCATCCTTAAAGGAGAAGACTGGCATGCAAATAGTGTAGTTGACTTTGGCAATCCCGGAGCTGATCGTTCCAACCCAGCGTATGACGGGTTGAACATCTATGGAGATGAAGTGTCGACATTATTGGATTTCGACGCGGCAGCGGGACTCCCAAGTGGTACAGTTGGCTCCGCTACGGTTTCCAGAACAGGCTACTCGGAAACTGTATTGGCTGATTACGATGCGGAAAGTATAAAAACTGATTTTGCAGTACATTATCGTCCATTCGGTGATGACTTGGAGTTTATTTATAACGGTCGTATCGGTAGGGGTACCACTATTTATCAAGGTGCGAACAGATATGCCGTAAGTGGATTTTCCATGCAACAGCATAAACTGGAAATTAAAAATGACAATTTCTTCTTGAGGGGTTATATCGTCTCTGAAAACTCTGGAGATGCATATGATACTCGATTTGCAGCGATTAATATTAATAGGTCTTGGAAATCGGATACGCAGTGGTTCACTGAATATGCAGGAACCTATATACCGGCATATTTGGGAGGAATACAACAAGGAGGATTGTCCCCAGAGGAAGCTTCTGCGCAGGCCCATGCAGCTGCTCGTCAAGTAGCCGATACTGGAAGGCTTATCCCTGGAACACCAGCATTCCAAAGCGCTTTTAATACCGTTACCAACGATGGTGATTTAACAACAGGAGCAAAATTCATTGACAATACTAAGTTTAGACATGTTAACGGAAATTATAACCTAGCACATTTGATTGATGATTGGGCTGATATCCAAATTGGTGGATCGTACAGAGAGTACGAATTGAATTCTGGAGGAACAATCTTTACAGATTTGGACGGACCAATTACTTATAATGAATATGGAGCCTATGCACAACTCCAAAAGAAGTTTTTGGATGATAGATTTAAATTCACAGGTTCTGCACGTTATGACAAGAACGAATTCTTTGATGGATTTGTTTCTCCCAGACTTTCTTTGTCTTATACCGCAGGAGAAAATAGAAATCACAACATTAGAGCTTCCGTACAACAAGGTTTTAGAAACCCAACTACACAAGATTTGTTTATTGGGTTAAATGCGGGTCGAGCTATTTTGGTTGGATCGGCTCCCGATAATTTGGACCGGGATGTAAGAACATTTGACGTCAGTGCCTCCGGTCAAGCACTTGCAGGTGGATCTACAGTTGAAGTGGTCGGTAGGGCAGCTTATGAGAATTCTTTCACCCTGAATTCTGTGCAGCGTTTTGGAGAAACTCAAAATCCATTGGATCTAGAAGCGGCTTCACCTGGTTTAATTCAACCTGAGGAAATTACTGCATTTGAAGCTGGATATAGAGGTCAGATAGGTAAGTTCACGATTGATTTGAGCGGATACTATAATAGTTATTCCAACTTTATTGCCAACGTTACTACCGTTGTTCCTTTTTATGGAGACTCCGGATTGACGCAAACAATCCCTGGAGACCCAAATAATACACCTGTGGCAATCGCTGCTATTGCCAATGGAGATTTCCAGGCTTATCAAACCTATACCAATTCTACGGTGGATATCAATTCCTATGGAGGTACTGTGGGAGTGGATACCAAGATTGGAGATTTTGATCTGGGAGTTAACTATACCTATACAGAATTGGATTTTGATGAAGCAAGGTTCCCAGATTTTAGAACCAACTTCAACTCACCCAAACATAAAGTAAAGGCTTCATTTGGAAACCCTAAACTTTTTGAGAACTTTGGTTTCAATGTAAATTACAGATGGAGCGATAGCTATTTTTGGGAAGCTACCTTTGCTGATGGTGATGTTCCTGCCTTTACCGTTCTAGATGCCCAGATTAACTATGCAGTACCCAGCATAAAGTCGGTATTTAAGTTAGGAGGCTCCAACATCTTGGGAGATGAATATTTTACCGCTGTTGGAACCGGAAACATTGGGTCTATTTACTATGTTTCTTGGACCATAAATCCGTAAAAAACAATTTCAAAATAACACAAAAGGCGCTGAGGAAATCAGCGCCTTTTTTCTTGTCAAAAAAAGAAGATATTAGTTTCAGATTAAAAAGGGAAAAGTATATCTTTGCAGCCGGAAAAAAAGCAGTTTTTTCCTCGTATTCAATTAAAAATAAACACAGTAATGTCTAAAGTTACAGGTAAGGTTGCCCAGATTATAGGCCCGGTCATCGATGTTGAATTTGAATCGGGAACAGAAATCCCAAAAATTTATGATTCCCTGGAAATCAAGAGAGAAGATGATTCCATATTGGTTTTAGAGGTTCAATCCCACGTTGGAGAGAATACCGTAAGGACCATTTCCATGGATTCTACGGATGGATTGAGCAGGGGAGCAGAAGTAACGGCTACCGGAAATGCAATCCAAATGCCTATTGGAGAGGATGTTTATGGAAGGCTGTTCAATGTGATCGGAGATGCCATTGATGGAATGGAAAACTTACCAAAAACTGGTGACAACGGACTTCCTATTCACAGGGAAGCCCCAAAATTTGAAGATCTTTCAACTTCAACTGAGGTTTTATATACTGGAATCAAAGTAATCGATTTGATTGAACCTTATGCCAAGGGAGGTAAAATTGGATTGTTCGGTGGTGCAGGTGTTGGAAAAACCGTATTGATTCAGGAGTTGATCAACAATATTGCCAAAGGACACGGTGGACTTTCAGTTTTCGCAGGTGTTGGTGAAAGAACCCGTGAAGGAAACGACTTGCTTCGTGAAATGTTGGAATCTGGAATTATCAAGTACGGTGATGATTTCTTGCATTCCATGGAAGAAGGAGGATGGGATTTGTCCAAAGTGGATAAAAAAGCAATGAAGGAGTCCAAAGCAACTTTCGTGTTCGGACAGATGAACGAACCTCCAGGTGCCCGTGCCCGTGTGGCGCTTTCTGGATTGACCATTGCCGAGTACTTCCGTGATGGTTCAGGAGACGGACAAGGAAAAGATGTACTTTTCTTTGTGGATAACATCTTCCGTTTTACCCAAGCCGGTTCTGAGGTATCGGCTCTTCTTGGTCGTATGCCTTCTGCGGTAGGTTACCAACCAACATTGGCAACAGAAATGGGTGCCATGCAGGAAAGGATTACATCAACCAAAAGAGGATCTATTACTTCTGTACAGGCGGTTTATGTGCCTGCGGATGACTTGACTGACCCCGCTCCAGCTACCACATTTGCCCACTTGGATGCAACTACGGTACTTTCTCGTAAGATTGCCGAGCTTGGTATTTATCCAGCTGTGGATCCATTGGATTCTACTTCTAGGATTTTGACCCCTGAAATTTTGGGCAAAGACCACTATGAATGTGCACAGCGCGTAAAAGAGTTGTTGCAAAGATATAAGGAGCTTCAGGATATTATTGCCATCTTAGGTATGGAAGAACTATCTGAAGAGGATAAATTGGCCGTAGGTAGAGCTAGACGTGTACAGCGTTTCTTGTCTCAACCTTTCCATGTTGCAGAACAGTTTACCTCTATTCCTGGTGTCTTGGTTGACATTAAGGACACCATTAAAGGATTTAACATGATTATGGATGGAGAATTGGATCACCTTCCAGAATCTGCCTTTAACCTTAAAGGAACCATTGAGGACGCTATTGAAGCAGGAGAAAAAATGCTTGCAGAAGCTTAAATTAGAATTGAGAATCTAGTATCGAGTAGTTAGAATAGTCTCAGTACTCAAATCTCAAATCTCAATACTTAAGAAGTATGTATTTAGAAATAGTATCACCAGAAGCAACATTGTTCTCAGGAGAAGTAACTGCGGTTACAGTACCTGGTGTGAACGGGGAATTTCAAATGTTAGAAAACCACGCCCCGATTGTTTCCTTGTTGCAAGAAGGTAAAGTAAAGGTCAAGGGAGAAATCTCCATTGATGAGGAATTCCAGAGCAAATTTACCAAAGGCGCAGATGGAGAAACGGTACTCTCCATTATCAGCGGAACGGTAGAAATGAAGGATAACAAAGTTATTGTTCTAGCGGACTAGGAATATTGAACCGATATACAAAAAGAAGGGGCGCTCATTAGAGCGCCCCTTCTTTTTATAATACTATCAAACGCCAGGTTGTATTTCCAGATTGGTAGACCGCAAGGTTTTTGAACCCAATTACCTCATGTGCCATGAGCGATCTTTGGTTTTTTTCATCTACTTCAGTAATAATCTTGTCAATCCCAAGAGGAAGACATTTTTTCATTGTTAGGTACAGCTTCCTAAAAACACCCTTTCCCCGGTGACTCTTGGCAACGCAGATTTGACCCATCACCATATAGTTGGATTTACCTAGTAATATTTTATTGATTTCTGCAAACATTGGTTTTAGAACTTCAATAGATTCACCAAATTTGGGATGCATGCACAATGCATAACCAATGACTTTTTCGTTATCCAGAGCTATAATGTGGCCACATTCATCATTCATTTCTTTCAAAATTTCCATGGAATGTTCAACAGTAACAAAACCTTCTTTGCTCTGTTCCTGAAAGGATAGGTTTATGGGCAGGTTTTCTTGTTGAAGTAAAAGAATTTGTTCAAGCTCATCCTTTGTTGATGCCTGTTTATAGCGTACCATATCCAACAAATTTAATCAAAGATAGTACCTTTGAAATAAGGCAAACCTGCCAGTTTTTAGATAATGAGGAGGGAAAGTTTGCAAGGTATCAACTAATTGAATTGGTAGACCATATCAAGGAACATGTAAAGGTTTTAAAACTTCAAATCCTATATTCGCAAAACAATTTGCATTAAGATTACAGGAAAAGGAGTTTGATATTAAATCAACAAAGTGTTACACGTGATTTTAGAATTTAATAATGGGTAAAGATTGGGTTATTTTGGGCACTTTCGAGTTTTTGGCTGACGTGCAGATCATTAAGGGCAAATTAGAATCGGAAGGGATAGAAGTCCGTTTAAAAGACGATAACACGGTTAGCGTAGAACCTTTTGCAAGCAATGCACTTGGAGGTGTAAAATTAATGGTCCATAGATATGATGAAAAGGAGGCCAAGGCTATATACAATGAGATTAGGAACTATGCCACGGACAAGGATGGCAACTTGATTGTATGTCCCATATGTGGAGCTCAAAAAAGTGAAGTTTACTACGCAAGAAAGACGATTTTGTACAAGCTTTTCCCCTTTTTGGAGCCCAAAAAATATAAATGCAACAACTGCAACTTTCTCACTAAAGCAAAAAAATGAAATTATTAGGTAATTGAAGGAGAGAGCGAGTTATTAGTTCCGCTGAACGATACTGATATAATTTTTGACTTGTGGTGGAATCATTCTAATCGCTGGTAAATAAGTCCTCTGCCTACTGTGTACTCCAGTGCATAATGATTCTCTAAATAGGAATCAATGTACTCGTTGTAATCCATCAACTTCTTATCGAATATTTTCTTGCCCTTTCGGGCCACCAATGTCTTGGGTTTAATAACCTCTAGAATATACCGCAGTTCCTCTAGGCCTGTTTTTCTGGGGTTGTTCATATATGGAAATAGTTCCTCTCTGGTTATGTTACTTGGATGGGTGGCCGCTTTGGTCGGGGGGTGTACGCCCAGTATCCAATATCCAATATGATATTCAGTGAAGAAGATGTTTTTAGTTTCAAGATTTTGGTTCAAAATGTAGTTGGGAACATCAATTCCCTCACCATTATAAAATGAACCCTTTTCAACTTTATGGTTGATGATATTGGCGTATTCCAGATAAGCTTCGGTTGGAATAAGAGCAAGAACCCCTGCGATTACCCAATTGAGTGCTTTTTTTGGTTGGGGTAGTTTGCCTATGGCTATCCCTATTAGAATCAACATAAATGGATAGAGTTGAATGAGGTAATGGCCATTCACTTTTCCAGCTTGCATGAAAGAAAAAGAAACTCCGATTACCATTATTGCCAAAAGCTGCTGTTGCTTGGATTTATAATCGATTACTTTTGACGCAAACCCTGCTACCAAGAGCCCAAGAATCACCAAAATAGCGGGAAGAGTTTTCAGCAGAGAATGCTGTTTGGATTCTGAATAAGCCAATGGAGCCTTAAAAATGGAAGTCCACCAAACGGATGTCGTCTCCTGTAGATAATAGGGAAGAGCCGTAAGCAAGATTAGGAGAACGAACCCTGCCCCCATAAGACTTAATTTGCCCAAAGTTGCCGAGTATTTTCTTTCAGAAAAGCCATTCCATAAAAGATATAGCCCTAAAAACAGAACAGCATAAGCCATATTCAGTTTAGACATTACGGAAAACCCAAAAAGAATCCCGATAACGAAATACCACGCCCAATGTTTTTTGGAAAACAAAACGTAAACACCCGCCATAAAAAAGAAAATACAAATGTGTTCTGACATCACCCCTTGAAGGCTCCCAAAAAGGCTTTGAAAGAAGACACAAAAGATTGCGCACCAAAAAGCAATCTTTTTGCTGGACATTTTTGTAGCTACTCCATAGGTAAATAACGCGGTTAAGGCCACCATTATAGTTCCTAGAAGTCGGATTGCAATAAAACTTTGACCAAATAACTTAATGGCAATACCAAAAAAAAGAAATGTGATTGGAGGTTTAAGGTCCCACAATTGGGTATAGGGTAAATATCCGTTGGCCCAAGACTGCCCCATGATTATGAAGGTGCTCTCATCCCTGTCAACATAATCCCTAAAAAAGAAAGGAAACCTTATGAAAAGTGCAATTAGGAGTAAAACCCAAAAAACTGTCCTCCAGTTTAAGCTTTCATAATTGGACAAATGAAAAAAGTTGGTTTTTTTGAGCACTTTAAGGATAAAGTTTTTGGCTATGACCATCGCAATATAGATAAATTAAGGGTTTTGGCGCCATGTCGATATCCTGCCTTTCGGTCTATAATGGTTCATTTTAGGATTTTTTCATTGAAGAAGAACGAATATCGGTTCCAACCAAAGAAAATATCCTAACTATCTTATCAAACCTAGAGGAAAGATTGCAAAACTGAATTTCCTATCAAAAATTAATGACTTTATTATAAGCACTTTTAAGCTTCTTAATTACAATTTCGATTTCTTCTTCATTTAAGTGCCCAAAACCAAAACGAATTGCACAGGTGTTTTTATCTTGATATAAAATGGTTTTTGGTAGAAATAAATCTAATTTCTCGGCTTCCTCGGCAAGTTTCACCAATGATATTGTTTCTGCAAATTGGAGCCAGATTGCCAAACCACCTAAGGGCTTTTCCCAAGTTGTGATACCTTCAAAATAATGGTTTAAAAAATGGCACAAACAGTCACGACGCTGTTTGTAAGTGACAATATTCTTTTTCTTAAGTCTATATATTTCGCCTTCAGAAATAAGTTCGGAAAGCATTTGTTCTTGTATTAGATCGCCTTGTTTGTCCAGTAATTGCAAATAGTTTTTAGCCTCAGAAATCAGGTTTTCCGGTGCTACTACAAAGCCCGTGTGAAAACTTGGAAATAACGACTGTCCTAACTTACCCAAATAAATAACATTTCCATTGACGTCTGCACTCGCCATGGGTAACATTGCAGATCCTTCAAATTGAAAATCATAATCGTAATCGTCTTCAATAATGGCAAAGCCATGTGTCTTGGCCAATTGCAACAACTGCAGTCGTCTTTGTGCACTCAACGTTACCGTTGTTGGGTAATCTCTATTGGCGCAAACATACACACACCGTATACTCCCTTTTACAAAATGCTTTTTTATATAGGCTATATTTAAACCGTCACTATCTACAGGAACAGTTCTAATTTTGGCCCCAGCCTGTTGAAAAATCATGTTGGTAGCATAATTACTCAACTCCCCGACCAACACCAAATCACCTTTTTTAATCAATAATTGTGAAACTATATACAGACTCATTTCTGTACTACGTGTATTCACTAGGTTACTTGGTTTTATATGAAATCCTCGTGTTACGTTTAAATAATTACAAAGTTGTGTGCTAAAAACCGAAGGAGTTAACGCATTTGTTCTATTCCATTTATTAACTAATGGTTTTCGTTTCATTGCAGCACTATACCATCTTGAAAACTGGTGCACAGGATGCAGCCGTAAATCTGGTGTGCCGTCACTTATGGAATACTTTGAAGAAGTTACTTCTGCTGTTGAAGCCAAATGAAATGATTGCTGAAACGGGAAACCAGCAACCATTGGATATGTATAGGCCTGATGAATATGCTGAGCTGTTGCTTTGATTTTTACATTAGGTTCCTCTGGTACCAAAACAAAAGTCCCTTTATTGGCTATAATATCTACCCAACCTTGTGAAGCCAGTTCTTCGTAAATGGCAACAGCTGTATTACGATGAACATTTAACAACTGACTTAAAACACGTGTTCCAGGCAACTTACTACCTTTAGCCAAATAGCCACGTTGTATTGCATTTATAACTTGTTGTGCTACTTGTATATAAACAGGTTGTACGATAGTTTTGTCAAATGCGACAAGTTGTTTTAATATGTCATAAACCGGACTATTCATTGTTTTAAAACTGGACTAGTTTAATCGTCCGGAAAGTTATCACTTTTGCAGAACAAAATAAACAACACTATAACAACCATTGCAAGCTCAAATAGATGAGAAATACAGTCTTACCTTTTGCATTTTTACTACTTGTCGCATTTCAATTGAGTGCTCAACAAGAACAGCCTATTATAAAAATTGATTCTTTGAGTGAAGTGGTGCTCATAGGAAATCGAATTGATCTACCCTTCAAAGAAAATTCAAGAACCATAAATATTGTTACGGCAGCAGATATCGAAAACAGTGCTGCCGTAAATGTTGCTGACCTGTTGCAGCAAGTTGTTGGTGTAGATATTAGACGTCGTGGTACAGGTGGTAGCCAAGCAGATTTATATATTAGAGGAGGTGGCTTTGACCAAACATTATTATTGATTGATGGTATTAAAATGGACGATGCCCAAACAGGTCATCATACCATGAATGCTGCTTTACCAATAGAAGTCATAGAACGAATAGAAATTATTAAAGGTCCTGCAGCAAGGGTGTTCGGTCAAAATGCTTTCGCAGGAGCTATTAATATCGTAACTAAAAAGAACTTAAATAATTCTGCGTCCGTAAATGTTGAAACTGGTTCTTTTGGACAATTAAATGGTAATGTAACAGCTGGTATTGAAAAAGAAAACTCGTCTCATATTGTTCATGTTGGGAGAGTAACATCTGAAGGGTATAGAAATAACTCTGATTATGACAATGCCAACTATTATCTTAAAAGCACATTCAATAAAAATGCACAACCTATTGAAATGATAGCTACGTTTTTAGAGCGTAATTTTGGTGCGGAAAATTTCTATACCACCAACCCTACTTTTCACGAGTACGAAGAAACTCAAAATAGTCTAATAGCTTTTTCTACGACTTTCAGAAAGAGTAATCTCAAAATTCAACCAAGGATATATTGGAAACGTAATCAGGATATGTTTCTATTAAGACGTGATGAGCCAAGTTTTTTTAGAAACTTCCATATTTCAGATAAGATAGGTGTGGAAACCAATGCTTCTTATTCTTCAAAATTAGGGATTACAGGGTTTGGTATAGATATGTCCAAAATCTATCTAAGAAGTAATAATCTTGGCAAACGTAACCGTTTTATGACCAATGTATTCCTGGAACATCGATTTAGCTTACTCGACAACAAACTAGACATTACACCCGGCGTGGCATTAACGTATTTTTCAGACTTTAAATTTCATGCGTTTCCAGGCTTGGATATAGGTTACGATATTACTAACAGCTTTAAAATTTATGGTAATGTAGGTTATACATACCGCATACCAACCTATACTGATTTGTATTACAGTGATCCTGTTACTAGTGGAAACGAAGATTTGGAGCCGGAAGAAGCCTTTGCCCAGGAACTAGGCTTTAAGTATACATCACCCAAAATTAACGCTAGTATAGCGGTATTTAATAGAGATGCCGATAACTTGATTGATTACATTAGAAATGATGTTTCTGAAGATGTCTTTACAGCAACAAATATTACAGAAGTCAACACAAAAGGTCTTGAGTTTGATGCTTCCTATAATTTTAAATTCAAAGATTTTACGCAAACATTGAGTGTTGGTTATGCCTTTCTAGATGACAATATTTTGGACCAGAACGAAGAATTATCACGTTACTCGCTCAATACTTTAAAGCACCAATACACAACACGTTTTAGCACCCAACTATTTAAAAATGTACGGCAAAATATCATTTACAAGTATGCTGAGCGTACAACTGGGCAAACCTATAATGTTTGGGATGCATCTCTGGCTATTAAATTAGGTCAAGCTGATTTTACAGTCACAGCAAGTAATATTTTTGATGCTGAATATATCGAGTCGGGATTTGTACCTATGCCACCAAGTAACGTGTTATTCGGGTTGCGTTATAGTTTTAAATAACAATCTTACTATGCTATTTTAAACTTCAGGAACTCCATTCCTTCTGCTACCATTGATGTATTGAAAGTGGTTTAAATTTCTTTTTTATTACTTTAGTTAGTTCAAAATTTAGCGTTTTGAAGCTTAACCTTGAACAAATTCCCAGGGAGTCTACTCTTACCAAAGAGGAATTCCTACATAAATATTTTAAGCCCCAAAGGCCCGTAGTTATAGAGCGCTTTGTTGAGGATTGGCCCGCCTATTCCAAGTGGAATCTGGATTATATGAAAGAGATTGCTGGAGATAAGGAGGTCCCGCTTTATGATGATCGCCCTGTACGCCACGATGAGGGATTCAATGAACCCCATGCCAAGATGAAAATGTGGGAATATGTAGATCTTTTAAAGAGCGAACCCACAAAATATCGGATTTTCCTTTGGAATGTCTTGAAAGAAGTACCTCAGTTGCAAAAGGATTTTTCTTATCCTGATTTTGGACTGCGTTTGATGAAAGGGCTGCCCATGCTCTTTTTTGGGGGAAGCAACTCCCATACCTTCATGCACTATGATATTGATTTGGCCAATATTTTCCATTTTCATTTTGAAGGAAAAAAACAATGCATCCTCTTTCCTCAATCAGAGACTAAGTTTTTATACAAGATTCCGCATTCGCTGATAACCAGGGAAGACATTGATTTTGCGGACCCCGACTTGGAAAAATGGCCGGCACTTAAACATGCCAAAGGGCACATAGCGAACTTGGAGCATGGAAATGTTTTGTACATACCCGAAGGGTACTGGCACCACATGAAATATATTTCACCTGGATTTTCAATGAGCTTAAGGGCAATTGCACGAAGACCAAAAAACTTTGGCAAGGCTCTCTATAACATTTTGTTCATGAGGTATTTTGACAATTTGATGCGAAGAATTCAGGGGCAAAAATGGATAGATTGGAAGAATGAAAGGGCCATTGTCCGCACCCAAAAGGTATTGGTGCGGAAATAACCGGAATGAAACCTTTTAAATAAGTTCTTTGAGTTTAGCGTAGACCAAGGAACTTTCCCAGCCTCTGTAAAGTAGGTAGTCAGCCAGCTTTTTCTTTCTCTTTTGAATGTTGGGTTCATGAATCTGCGCTAACCTCTTTTGGGCAAGCTCATCAAGAGTACTAAGGTATTCCTCCTCCTCAATTTCACTTAATGCACTTTTTATATTATATGCTGAAATGTTTCGTCGCTTTAACTCCTGAACGATTCTATTTTTACCCCATTTTTTAATTCTGAACTTACCTCTTGCAAAACCTCTTGCAAAACGCTCTTCGTTCAAATAGTTTTCTTGGATCAGATGCGTAGTGATATAATCTATCGCTTGCTGGATCATTCCCATGCCCCTGAGTTTTTCATAAACCTCCTGGTGGCAGCGTTCCTGGTAGGCACAAAAATGCTCCATTTTTTTCTGGGCTTCTTGTACAGAAATATGGGTGCTGTAAGATGATTTAGATGCCATCTATTACTTGTTTGTAATCACTAACTTATTTCCAGACCCTACAAAAATGGAATGTTCTTTTTCGGAGAAAGTTTCAGCATTACCTTCTAGAACGGTATAAGTATCCTTGGGCAAAACAAGTCGCAACTCCCAATCTGGGTTAGTTTGCTGAACTTCTATTTGGGTGCTTCCATTGTCACTTTTATAGGATATAGATATTTCGTTATCTGCAATCTTTACATTTTCCAATTTCGCATTATCCCAACTGTTAGGCATTTGAGGCCGGATAATGACCTGTTTTTTGTTGGCCATTGGTTCAATACCAAAGAATTGTTGAACGATGGGTATGGCAAAGGCATAAATGTTCCAGGCCTGTGTCATCATTCCATAATCTGGTGAAACCTCATAAATACTTCCAGGCAGTGCGTAACTGAATGTCCGTGTCATCCTTTTCAGATAATCCAGGGCCATGTCCGGTCTTCCATAATTGTTTTCGGCCACCGCTTGTACTCCTGTAGGAAGGGTCATTACAGCTCCGGTATAGGAGAACACTTTACTTCCCTTAAAAGACCCAAAATCCTTACCTGCGGAATCATCCCGGTCTATTCCCGTTACAAACATTCCAAAGGGATTGGTAAACTTTTTCGCTGTATTCAGTGCGGTAATGGCTTTGGTAGAATCTGCAATGCCCATTTCCATGGGTGTATTTACCACCCAATTATGATGCAATACAAAAGGTTTTAAGTTTTTAGATCGATTTTTCAGGATCTGCTGCTTGGTATTTTGCAATTCTTCAACTGCCCAGGGCTTGTTCAAGGTATCCGCACGGACAATGGCATCATCAATAAGATGTATGGCCTGTTCATCGGTTCCTAAAAAGTCGGCATAGGATTCAAATTCATCAGACCAGAATTCATCGTTTATCTTCTTTCGTAGCTCAGCGGCCAATGATTTATATTCTTTGGCCAATTCCGATTCCTCCAATTCCATGGCAATTAGAGAGGCATCATAAAAGGCTCTTTGGGTGTAGGCGGCCACATCTATCATTTCACTGTCCAGTCCATGTATTTCCATCATCCCAAACCCATCTGGAAAAAGATTTTTGTTGCTGTCGTTCTCCTCCATCAACCATGTGAGACCTTTTTTCACGGTAGGGAAATACTTTTCCAAGAATTGCTTGTCGCCATTCCAGGTATAGATTTCCCATATCAAAGATGCAAACTGAGGCGTTTCATTAATGTTTCCTTCGTTAAAGACGCTACCGTTTGTTGACATTTCATGAAGAATCTTGCCGTTACCGTTTATGGCCATAGAAACACTATCCAATAATTGAATCGTTTGATGAACTATGTCCTCTTGACCAATGGCCATGTAGCCTTTTAAGGCATATTCACTATCCACACCAAACCACCACGGATAATCTGGAATACCTGCACCAATGCCAGTACCTATTTCGGGAACGGTGCGTACCAGCCAATCGCAATTGTATTTCAACCATTCAAAAGCTTGTTCCAAATCTTTATCTGGGATAGTTAGTTTTGATTGTTCTACCAGAGTTTGGTATCGATTTTTTTTGTTGGCAAGTAAATCGAAATGATTTTGAGACATCCGATTGTACGTGTCCAGGGCATCTTCCCTGGATTGATAGGAACCTGAAATAAAAAAGTTGATGACGGTAGGTTCATTCGCATCCAAGTTGATATCATAAGTCAATGCGTTGGAAATGTTGTTCTCTTGAGAAACTCCAGTTATTGTATGATGTTCAATTGGAGTCTGGTCGGAGCCAAAAATGTTGAACCACGGGTTAGAGCTGTCCTTGACAATCCATTTTCCATCTTCAAAAACTGCTTCGTCCAGATTATCATGCATATTGGTACGTTCTCCCAACCAGGTCGGCCTCAGATCCGAATGACCTATGAATTCAAATTGTAGATTCTGCTTTTCAGCATTGGCGCTCTTAAAAATAAATTGGATAACTATTCCTTGATGGTTGTCGGGAACGAATTGCAAACGCTCCACTACAAGATTTTTGGAAGGAAATTCAAAGATATGCTTGTTGGCAAAGGGGTAGTTGACGAATTCTGAGGCATTATCCAGTCTTATTGTATCCTTGTCAAGAACAAGTGCAGTTTCAAATCCATCCATAAGCTTGATGGGATGGTTCCAGATTCCACCCATTTCACCTTTTATATGCCAGCCCAATGGGGGAAAGGATCCATCTTGATGACCAACCATGTAAACCCGATCTCCTGCTGTTACGTAAGGAGAATTCAAATAAGCATCCTTCCCTTTTATAAAGGGAACATCAGTGAATAATTCGGATATAGAGCTTTCCGTTTTTTTGGAACAGCTTACCAATAAAAGGACCAGAAGAATGCTATACAGGAATTTCATTGTCTTAAAAGTTGGTGATTTATCAAAAGTAGCATTTTGATCCGAAACCTTCTTGAAACAAAAAAAGCGACCCCACTGCTGAAGTCGCTTTTTTTATCGTATTGTTTTACCGTCTTTATCCTTAAAACGGTATTCAAGGTATTTGTATGCATCCCTGGGCTGTATTTTTACCCACTTTTTATAAGTTTTGAACCATTTGGTCCTTATGGAAGGAAACCCTTTTGTCATGTAAGCCGCAATGAACGGGTGTAAGTTTAAAACTATTCCGTTCTCACTTTGGTTACCTTTTAGGATTCTTTCCAGGTCCGCCTGTATTTTATCTATCAAAACTATTGGGGCCTCTACTTCGGCTCCAGAAACATTGGGACTTTCCTCGCTGGTCTTTATATTCATTTCCGGACGTACCCTTTGTCTTGTAATCTGAACAAGACCAAATTTACTGGGAGGCAATATTTTATGTTTTGCCCTATCGTCCTTCATTTCTTCCCTTAGGTGGTCAAACAATTTTCGTCTGTGCTCACCCTTGGTCATATCAATAAAGTCCACAACTATAATTCCGCCCATATCTCGCAATCGTAATTGTCTTGCAATTTCGGAAGCGGCCAAAAGGTTTACCTCCAGTGCGGTATCTTCCTGATTTTTGGCTTTGTTGGAACGGTTCCCACTGTTTACGTCGATAACATGCAGTGCTTCTGTATGTTCTATAACGAGGTATGCCCCACGGCTCATTGAAGCTGTTCGGCCAAACGAAGTCTTGATTTGACGTTCAATACCGAACTTTTCAAAGATGGGAGCGGAACCTGAATATAGTTTTACAATGGATTCCTTTTTGGGAGCAATTTCATGCAAATAGTCCTTGATGTGATTGTGGAGCGTTTCATCATCAACATGTATTCCTGTAAATGAATCGTTGAATACATCCCTAAGAATGGAGGAAGCCCTATTGACTTCAACCAAGACTTTGGACGGATGCGGCGCTCTGTGCAATTTTTTGCACATCGTTGTCCATTTGGACAACAGGTTCTGGAGATCTTTGTCCAGTTCTGCAACTTTTTTGCCTTCTGCAACGGTACGTATAATAACACCAAACCCTTTGGGCTTAATACTCTTAACAAGACGTATTAACCTGTCCTTCTCTTCCTTGCTCCCTATTTTTTGTGATACGGATACGCGGTCAGAGAAAGGTACCATGACCAAATAGCGTCCGGCTATTGAAAGCTCGGAGCTTATTCGAGGGCCCTTTGTGGAAATGGGTTCTTTTACAATTTGCACCAAAAGTGACTGATTGGCTTTGATTACATCATTGATGCTGCCATTCTTGTCTATATCTTTTTCAAATGGAAAGTCCTTTAGGGAATACTCCTTCAATTTCCCTGTTCTGATCTTTTTAATGAACTTAAGCATTGAGGAAAGTTGCGGACCGAGGTCATGGTAATGCAGGAAAGCATCTTTTTCATAACCTACATTGACGAATGCCGCATTAAGGCCGGTGACGGGTTTTCTAATCTTGGCTAGAAAGATATCCCCAACGGAAAAGTTGTTGTCGTCCTCATCCTTATGAAGTTCAATGAGTTTTCCATCTTTTAGTAAGGCAAAATCGACTGCATTGGGACTAGATCTTACAATTAATTCTCTATTCACCTGAATCGATTTTTATTATCCCTATAGATTTATGGGATAATGGATTAAACAATATCTAGAATCGGTCTTTTTAGGACCGACTGAAATTCTTTTTTCTGAATCTCTATGTCAAAGAACGTATATGTGTAAAATGAAAAAGTAGTTGCAACAACTACTTTTTCTTGTGTCGGTTAGCTCTTCTGCGCTTTTTACGCTTATGAGTAGCTACCTTGTGTCTTTTTCTCTTTTTACCACTCGGCATATAGCTTTTCCTTTAGTGTTAGTTATATTATTTTACTTGAACGTTGCTTTTTACACCTTCCACAAAAACCTTGGCAGGCTTAAAGGCAGGAATGTTGTGTGCGGGGATTTTGATGGTAGTGTTTTTTGAAATGTTCCTACCTGTTTTTTCAGCTCTCGTCTTAATGATAAAACTTCCAAAACCTCTTAGATATACATTATCACCATTCTCCAAGGACGATTTAACCTCCTCCATAAAAGATTCAACTGTTGCTTGAACGTCTCCTTTCTCAATTCCTAGCTTCTCTGAGATTCTAGTTACAATATCTGCTTTCGTCATTTCGTCTTTAATTTTCTGTTTTTTTAGGCTTGCAAATATAAAAATTAAAATTAATCTTTTGTTTAAAGCCTTTAATTTTAAGTATATAAACTGCTACATTTGATCAATAGTATTTTCCCACATGTCTTTTTCCCAAAAAATTTTAGGCTGGTACCATGAACACAAGCGAGACCTGCCCTGGAGATCTACCCGTGATCCATATAAAATATGGTTGTCAGAGATAATGCTGCAACAGACCCGTGTTGCACAGGGAATGCCATATTATCACAAGTTTTTGGAAGCGTTCCCTACGGTGTTCGATTTGGCAAATTCCCCAGAAGAAAAAGTACTGAAGTTGTGGCAGGGCCTTGGGTATTATTCCCGGGCAAGAAATCTACACGCCACGGCAAAAAAAGTTGTGAACGAGTATCAGGGAGAATTCCCAAATACCTACAAGGAGCTCCGAAGTCTAAAGGGAGTTGGAGATTATACCGCCAGCGCCATTGCATCAATTTGTTTTGATTTACCTGAACCGGTTGTGGACGGCAATGTATACAGAGTGCTTGCCAGATATTTTGGGGTTGATTTGCCCATCAACAGCAATAAGGGAATCAAGTATTTCAAGGAACTTGCCAGAGAAGTTATGGACATTGAAAATATTCGGGATTATAATCAAGGAATAATGGAGTTCGGGGCTATTCAATGTGCTCCCAAAAAACCTTTATGTCTTTTATGTCCGCTAAATGATAGTTGTGTAGCTCTTAAGGAGGGAAAGGTGGGCATTTTACCTATTAAGGAAAACAAGACAAAAATCAGAGAACGTTATTTCAATTATGTGGTGCTGCTGGATAAGGACAGGAAAACTAGAATGGAACAACGGAAAGAACGCGGAATTTGGCAAAACCTTTATCAATTTCCCCTGGTAGAATCAGAAAAGGAGTTGAGTCAGGATGAATTTCTGCAAAGACTTGGAGAGTCCAATGGAATTCCATCAATGGCATCGGTCAACCTTTACAATGATAAACCCATAACACATAAACTTTCGCACCAACATTTGCACACTAAGTTTTGGGTGGTTAAGACAGATGAAACTCTTTCCGAAGGAAGTTCCTGGGATGAAATAATCTCTTTTCCGGTACCTGTTTTGATCGCTGATTTCATACAAACATTCAAAATTTAGTACTTTTGAACAATTAAAGAGTTATGAGCGGAACATTGAACAAAGTGATGCTGATCGGGCATTTGGGAGACGAAGTGAAAATCCACTATTTTGAAGGAGGAAACTGCATAGCCCGATTTCCATTGGCCACCAATGAAACCTATACCAATAGACAGACAGGAGAAAAGGTGACCAACACGGAGTGGCATAATATTGTTGTACGGAACAAGGCCGCGGAAATTTGCGAAAAATACCTTACCAAGGGAGACAAGGTCTACGTGGAAGGAAGGTTAAAGAACAGGCAATGGCAAGGAGAAGATGGGAATATGCGCTATACCACTGAAGTCCATGTTCAGGACTTTACATTTCTTTCAACTAAGAAAGAAAGCATGGCCAATACGCAGCAAGCTCCAGTAGCGCCAACTCCGCAAAGCGAACCTGTTAAATCGGCAGAAACCTCATCTGCAGATGAAATCCAGGAAGATGATGATCTTCCATTCTAGAATTAAGTTTAAAACAATACAATTTGGATCCTGACCCCCATTGTTTAGTATTTTTTCTGAATGCTTATAACGGTGTCTTTATCACAAAAGCCATATTGCTTTTGTTTCTGTTGGGTTGTTCGGCCATGATTTCAGCCGCTGAGGTGGCCCTATTTGGGCTTTCCCAGACCAATGTAAATGAAATGCAGGATAATGGTACTGCACGCGGAAGTATTGTGGCAAAACTATTGAACAGGCCCAAGAAATTGTTGGCTACCATATTGATTACCAACAATGCCATTAATATTGGAATTGTCTTGTTGTTCAGTTCCTTGGGCGATGTTATCTTCTCTCAAATAGACCAAACACTTTTTGGAGTGGTCTCGGTCCGATTTGTGGTTGAACTGATCGTTGCCACTTTTTTGATTTTGATGTTCGGGGAAATACTTCCAAAAATCTATGCCAACAGAAACCGGGTTAATTTTTCCCTTTTTATGGCCTACCCCTTAAAGTTTTTAAATGCTTTGTTTACTCCTTTGAGTTCTCCAATGCGTTCGGGAACCATCTTTTTGGAGGAAAAACTGGGGAGACAAAAATCCAATTTGAGCGTAGATCATTTATCCCAGGCTTTAGAATTAGCATCCGAAGGGGATACCACAAAGGAAGAGCAAAAAATATTGGAAGGTATTGTAACCTTTGGGAACACGGATACCAAACAGGTTATGAGACCTCGGATTGACATATTTGCGCTTGATGAAGAAATGAAATTCCCAGAGGTGCTCGAGGAAATCAAAAAAAATGGATATTCCCGGATTCCGGTTTTTGCCGAAAATATGGACAATGTTCTTGGGGTGCTCTATGTTAAAGACCTGCTTCCTTATATAGAGCGTAAAAGTTTCAACTGGATGTCCTTGATACGGGAGCCCTATTTTGTTCCGGAAAACAAAAAACTGGACGATCTTTTACTGGAATTCCAAGAGAAAAAAAATCACCTGGCCGTTGTGGTGGATGAATATGGAGGAACATCAGGGATAGTTACTCTGGAGGATATTATTGAGGAAATTGTAGGGGACATCAGTGATGAATTTGATGATGAGGACCTTATTTTCTCCAAATTGGACGATAACAATTACGTTTTTGACGGAAAAACTGCATTGAAGGATTTTTATAGAGTGGTAAAAATTCAAGATGAGGAGGACTTTGAGGACCAGAAGGGAGAATCAGAGACCATTGCTGGTTTTGTTTTGGAGATTTCAGGAAGCTTTCCTAAACGAGGAGAAAAAGTGTTTTTTAAAAATTATCAGTTTGTAGTGGAAAGCCTGGACAAAAAGCGGTTAAAACGTATAAAAGTGACATTGCCCCATGAAGCGTAGCGGAGTTGTATTTAGTCTTGTTTTTATTTTGTTGATGGGTTGTAAAGATGATGTACTGCCCAAGCCCAAGGCCATGTTGCGATTGGAATATCCAAGTGCGGAGTACGCCAAGTCAGATGTTGATTGTGAATATGGGTTTGATCAAAATATATTGTCAACAGTTAAGGAGAACAAAGACTGCTCCCTGGTCTTGGACTATCCAATGATGAAAGGCTCCATATTTCTTACCTATAAAAGGGTTGATGGTAACATCAGGGATTTACTGATTGATGCCCAAAAATTGACCTACGAGCATGTGGTAAAAGCAGATAACATTGCTCCAAAGGAATTTATAAATCCTGAGGAAAGGGTTTACGGAATGTTCTACGAAGTCAGTGGAAATGCGGCCTCACAGTCCCAATTTTATGTCACGGACAGTACGGACCACTTTATTACGGGCTCCCTTTATTTTTATGCAAAGCCCAATTACGATTCAATACTTCCTGCTGCCATGTATCTCCAAAATGATATCAGGAGAATTATGGAAAGCATACGATGGAGTAAATGATTACTCCTCCTCGGCCAATAATTTTTCAGCGCGCTCTATACTGGAATTGATCTGTTCCTTAAGAGCTTTGACTTTTTCCTCTTCTTCATTTAGCCATTGCTGTTTTTGTTCAGAGAGTTCTTTGCCGTTCAAGATCTCATCAGAATCAAAACGATCACCAAAGTTTCTCATCCAATCCATCATGGAAGTATTGGCATCCTGAAGATCTATCATAGCTGCCTCATATTTCTTGCCAATTTCTGTGGTATCCACCTTGCTTTTAAGTTGACCAACCAGCTTACCCAGTTTTCCCATTTTGGGCATTACCTCGTCATGGACGGCCATTACCTGTTCCATTTGGGTTGGAGAATCATCTTTTTTTTCCTGTTTGCAGGAAGCTATTGTCAAAAACAATACGGAGAGCGCTAAGGGAATATATTTTTTCATGATATGGATTATTGAAAGCAAATTTAGACATTGGGATGTAATGATTACCATATTTTGATAGATAACCGCCCAATTTGTCCATTAGCTGACAATTGTCAGCTTTTGAGGTCGTGGAATCACTAATTTTGTGATTCAATATCAACCCGTGTTGAAGACAGACCACAAAGCACTGATTTTTTCATCACTTTTCATAGTCCTGATTATGATGAGCAATCTTCGCTTTTCTTCCATGTATGTGTATTATAGCATAGATCAGGAAGGATTTATAGAAAGGCTTTGTGAAAATAGGGATAGACCAGAACTTAATTGTGATGGTAAATGTATGCTTTCCCAAATGCTAACGGCCCAGAGTGATGAAAATGAACTTCCTATGCCGGCCATAGGTTGGGAGCAGATACTTGTCTTTTACATGGATGCTCCCAAGTATTCGTTTTCAGATTCAAAAGAAGCGCAGCAAGTATATTATCAATATACCAACAATTATTCCTTCAATTATATTTCTTCTTCGTACAAACCCCCTATTGTTTAAGGCTTACATACAAATCGGTTTTTAGACCGTAGACCGTATCGGTATAACCTTAAACAATATCAAAATGAAAAATATTACGATAACAAAACTTATGGTTTTGTTTTTTGGGACCGCAGTGTCCTACGCGCAGGTTGAAACTGCGCAAGACTCCCTAATGCAAAAAACCGTTAAGCTGAGCGAAGTGGTGGTTGAGGGAGAACAAAAATCTGACCCCGTTTTCTCAATGGTGGAAAGCGAACACTCCAAGAAAATTGTCCAACCCAAGAATGTTGCGGACCTTTTTAAGGACATCAATGGTTTTGCATTGATCAAACGAGGCAACTATGCCATAGACCCTTCCTTTCGCGCCTCTCAGTATGAACAATTGAACGTTCAGTTCAATGGAGGGACCAAGGTTATGCATGCCTGTCCCAACAGAATGGACCCAATTACTACTCATGTCATTCCCGAAGAAATAGAAAGGATAGAAGTGGTCAAAGGGCCGTATACCTTTAGGTATGGAGCCACCTTTGGCGGGGTGGTCAATTTGGTTACCCACGAAACCGACAAAGGAGAAAAAGGGTACCATGGAAAAGTAAACTTTGGTGATGAAACCAATGGAAACTCAATTACCACCTTGGCCAATGTTAAATATGTACACGAAGATTTTGATGTAAATCTTAATGTTGGCTATCGCGATTTTGGAAATTATGAAGATGGAGACGGTAATGAAATACCTTCATCTTTCAAGAGTACCGACTATGGTATTCAAGTAGGGTTCAACCCAAATGAAAAGCAACGTTTTCTTGCTGAGTTTAGACAATCCTACGGTAGGGATGTGCTACATGCCGGTCTTCCCATGGATACAGATGAAGACAACAGTACAGTAGCTTCTTTGGATTATAAATGGGAAAACGCAAACGGAGTCCTTAGACAAATAAGCGCCAAAACCTATTTTTCTCAGGTTGATCATATTATGTCCAATACAGACCGCCCAAGTTTTATGCGCGTGGATGCTGTTTCCACCGTTGATGCCACTACTATAGGAGGCCGGGTAGAGCTAGAGTGGAGACCTAAAGAGAACTTTAAACTTTTCACGGGAGTGGATGCCTTTTCCGTTGGAAGGGAAGGTCAAAGAGTAAGATCGATGAAGCTTAATATGAACGGAGACCCGCTACCAATGCCAATGGAATTTGTGGACGATGTATGGCAAGATTCCAGAATTGATGATTTTGGTGTTTTTGTGGAAGGAAAATATCCGCTTGCGGAAAAATGGTTGCTCAACATGGGCATGCGATATGATATGGTCCGTTCAGACATCAACGCTCCTGCGGACGATTTTGTGGCGCTATATCCCGAAGTGGGAAGTAGAACAGAAAACAATATAAGTGCAACGGCCTCCATGAAGTTTATGGCATCTCCAGATGTTTTGTTTGAATTTGCCTATGGTAGAGGAGTGCGTTCTGCCAATATGATTGAACGGTTCATAAACCACTTCAATGTAGGGCAAGACCCATACGAACATGTAGGTAACCCGTTTTTGGATGCCGAGGTCAACAACCAATTTGAATTGGGAGTAAAGGCCAAAAAGATTTTCTCGGATTCGTTTATTGACCGAGTGGATTATGGAGCATCAGCATATTATTCTTTCTATGACAACTACATTGCTCCCTTGATTGATGAGTCGATTCAAAAGAAATATATGCCCATGGCCCCTCCTCAAGAGGTAAAAAGATTCACCAATGTGGACGAGGCATATAAAACAGGCTTTGAAGTATTTGGGGAAATCAAATTTTTGGAAGATTTCAACCTAAAGACTGAACTAGCCTATGTATACACAAAAAATAAAGATTTGGATGAGGCCTTGCCTTTGACGCCTCCATTGGTCACTCGATTCAATTTTGGATACGAGCGGGAAAAACTATGGGCTAGGGCCACCTATACCCTTACCTCGGAGCAATCAGACATTGCATCCTCCTTTGGGGAGCAGGTTACTGATGGCTACGGTCTTCTGGATTTTAGATTTGGAGCAAAACCGTTCAAGCATTTTACACTCGGTGTAGCTGCCATGAACATTTTTGACAAGACCTACAACAACCACATGAATTTTTCTTTTGTAAACCAAGCTGATTTCGGAAGGGTTCCAATAAACGATCCCGGCCGAAGCTTTTCAGCATTTGTACAATATAGTTTTTAGTTGTTCTTGACGATTGGGGCAGGTGATTTTAGATTATCTGCCCTTTTTTCTACATCGGATTTTCCAGGATAACAATATCCTTTATAGAGTAAACATAATCCTTCACTCGAGTGTCGGTTATGGTCTTTTGGATTTCTTCCTCTGAGACCATTTTAGGGTCAAATTCTACCATGGCCATTCCCGTCTCAAAACTCACTGTCGCCTTGTGGACACCTTTTATCTTGCTAAGATTTAGCTGAATGGTATCTGCGCAACCTTCTTGGCACGCCATACCATCAATGGTTATTTTGGCAAGGCTCACTGATGGAATTTCTTTTGAAGAGCTTTGTTCTTTTGTGGTTTGTGCACCAACAAAATGAACAGACAAGAATAAAAACAACAAGCAGGAAAGGAGTTTGATTTTCATGGATCTTATTTTATTACATAACTGCAATTTACCTGTTCTATTTTCTGAATTTGTGTTTTTTTCTGGAAAATCGTTTAGATGTCAAAACAAAAAGGGTAAATCCAGAGAGAATGGTGAAAAGACCAAATACGGCAAATGCCCTCAACAACAAGTTGTTAAAATTGTCGCGTCCTTCATAATCCATGGTGTGCAACATCCATAAAAAATCAAAAGCGCGCCACTTGTTACTCCTAAACGTTTGTATGCTCCCATATTCTGGAGAAACATAGACCGTAGTGTTGGCAGGTTCCCCAAAAGTAATAGCATAGGCAGGTAACGGCCTTCCTCTATATTCGTGGTGCTTGCCACTTTCTGTTAAATAGGTCACTTCTGTTAGAGGGGCATCCACAGCCAAACCTTCTTTGGCCATTTGTACAGCTTCATTTTCAGATAAAGGCTTTTTTAATTCTCCGGTAAGGGCATGGGTAAGCACTACCTTTCTTTCTCCTCCAGAGTTGTAAACAATCCTATATATGGGATCATTAAGAATGGAGGTTAGCTCCAATGTCAAAATACTGTCTTTAGGAATATTTTCTTTCAGAAGAAACTGGGAAGGGGAGACCAGAGTGTCGTTCAAAGAAGGTAAAATGTGTTTTTTCTTGAGATGGTCTCCTCGAATTTCATCAATGTTCGTCCAGCTGAAATAGAGCCCTCCAATGGTCCATAGAAAAAACTGTATTCCTAAAATGGCACCCAGATAGCGGTGCCATTTTCTATTGAACTGTATAAATTCTCTTTTAGTCATACGAAAACATGTAGAGTATAAAAATAGGTCATAATTTGGGGTTGATAAACAAAAAAAGGCGCTCATTTGAGCGCCTTTTTAACAGGTTGTTTTTTTATTCAAAATCTGAAGCTGAAACCCCTTCGTTGACCTTGATTTCCTTTACCTGAAAGTCAAAACTTTGTGGTCCTACTGTCTGAACCATCTTAAAAGGAAACATTATTCCAGAGACTTCTCTATAATCTTCATACTCCAATGTATTGGTCATAGGTTGTCCTTGGGCTTCTTCTATGTTGGTCTCCTTCAGCTTAAGTCCGGTTTCTACATCATAAAAGACCGTTTTTTTCTCCGTAATCTTCAATTTGTAGGCTTTTTTGCCACCTACAGGCTCAATTCCTTCAACCGTGATATTCCCAACCGAAAGATAATTCAGCTCGGGAAATGCAGCAGATTCTTCCTTTATTTTTTCAATTTCTTCTGGGGATAAGTCTTTACGCTGACCTTGGGCCATCATATATCCCTTGTCTCCATCCAAAACTTGTTTTTGCATGGAATTGCCCATTACTTTGATATCCTGCATGAATTGGTCTTTTGCGGTTTTCTTCATCTCCAATTCAAGGGTCATGCCCTGCATTTCGGCCTCAGCTAACATGGCATAAGACTCCACGCCCTCCAGTTTAGTTTTTCCTCCAATCACTTCAATATATTTTTCCAAGACCGTGGCGGCTGTTAACCCTTCGGGAAGGGCAACATCATAATTGGGTTCTTCGGTTTTGCTTGCGTATTTATTGTAATAGAGAACCGGAACTTTCTTGTCATTGAAGTTCACCTTACCAAGGTTTTCCAGCACTTCGCTTCCTTTTCCTGTAACGACCACTCTTGCGTTGGTGGTGGAGAAATATTTTTGTGCAGCTTTTTGTACATCGTCCTTGGTCACCGCCTCTATTCGCTCTAGGTAGGTTTTATAGAAATCCTTAGGAAGGTCTTCGGTCTCAATGTTCAGTGCATAATTGGCAATGGTCTCCGGGTTTTCCAGAGCCATCACAAAATTTCCGGCATACTTGGCCTTTGCATTGGTCAGTTCTTCATCGGTCACGGGTTCATTGGTGATTCTATTTATTTCGTCTAGAATTTGTACCACAGAACTATCCGTAACGGCATTTCTGACCTGGGCATAGGCATTGAATCGCATTGGGCTATATTTATTGGCGCGGATACCAGAATAAGACCCATAGGTGTAGCCTTTATCTTCCCTAAGATTTTTGTACAATCTGGCCTGTGAACCTCCTCCCAATATTCTATTGACTAAAAGGGCATCCAAATAGTCTTCATCCTTCATTTTGAGTTCCGTAATATTTTGCACCGCCACTTCGGATTGCACAGCATTGGAAACGTCTACAAAATTGATCTGAGTGTACTGCGCATCCGTGGGTTTTGAATAATTAAATGATGGCGGAACTGCCTTGGTCCATGGGGTGAAGAATTGTGTCACTAATTCTTGAACATTGTCAAATTCCACATCACCGATGATCACTAAATAGGCATTGGCCGGTACAAAATAATTACGGTAGTGCTGCTCCACATCAGCTAAAGAAACATTGTTTACCGTTTCTTCCGATGTTATTTCACCATAGGGATGGCCTTTTCCGTATGCCAGTGCCAATTGTACACGGGTGGCAATTGCGGAAACGTCTTTTTCCTCTGATTTGATTCCAGTTAAAATCCTGTCCTTTTCCTTATCGAACTCTTCTTGTGTGAAATTTGGATTTAGGGAAGCATCGGCCATAAGTTCCAAAACTCTAGGAAAGTACTTGGATAGACAACTTGCTGATGCTCCTTGGTCTCCAATACTGATGGAAGCACCTAGAAAATCAACCTCCTCATAAAAATCATCCTTAGGGATGGATTTTGAACCTTTGCCCAATAGGCTTGAGGTCAAATCGGCCACCCCAGCTTTGTTTCCTTGTAAAATGGGAGGGTTGTCAATGGTCAATTGCATCCGAACTCGTGGCAGTTTATGGTTTTCTACGACCATGACCTTAAGTCCGTTCAATAACTCAAAACGTGCAGGTTCTTGAAGATTTATCTCGGGAGCTGGTCCACGTTCGGGCTGTTTTGTCCTATCAATTTGTGCATGCGAAACGAACACAAAAAGAGATAGCAGGGTAAAAACTATATACTTTTTCATCTTAATTGGCATCTTTTTGTTCGGGTAAATACTCTAGCTCTACGCGTTGGTTCACCTTTAAATATTTCTTGGCTACTTCCCTAATTTCTTCTCGGGTAATGGAGCGGTAAATGTCAATTTCTGTATTGATTAGGTTGGTATTGTCCCTAAGCATGTAGTTTTCTGCTAAAGAGTTGGCAATACCGGCAATACTGCTGTTGGCATTTACAAAGTTGTTCTCAAACTTGTTTTGAAGCTTCTGATAATCTTTCTCAGAGATGAGATCGGTCTGTATTTTAAGAATCTCAGCATCAATTTCGTCTTTAATATCCTGGATTGAGTTTTCTCCAACAGGCAATCCTCCTACTACATAGGAGCTGTAATCCTCGGCATCAATTGGCACCGAAAAGATTTGAAGCGCAATCTTTTTCTCGTCCACCAGCTTTTTATAAAGCTTGGAACTTTCACCATCGCTCAGATAGGTAGATATCATATTGATTACATACGCATCCCTTTCAGCCTGACCAGGAGTTCTGTAGGCAAGTAGAATTGCAGGAATCTGTATGTTGGGGTCATGATACGTGTCCATGATGGTATTGGTGATGGGCT
The DNA here is from genome assembly GCF_003382275.1 of Flagellimonas nanhaiensis. Lineage (GTDB taxonomy): Bacteria > Bacteroidota > Bacteroidia > Flavobacteriales > Flavobacteriaceae > Flagellimonas > Flagellimonas nanhaiensis. Next base: position 392,150 of record NZ_QTJX01000002.1, on the reverse strand, counting down.
CTTCCTTAACCTCGTTTCGTTGGATTTCGGCCCCTTTTGGAATAGGACCGAAGTAATCCGAAATCATTTTTTTGGTCTTTTCCGTTTCAAAATCCCCGGCCACAACCAGCACGGCATTGTTGGGAACGTAAAATGTTTTGTTGAATTCCTTGAAATCATCCAATGTGGCACTGGCCAAATGGTCTAAAGAACCAATAACCCCCCAGCGGTATGGATGTTTGGTATAGAGATTTTTTAGGAGCACCTCAAAGAAAGCTCCGTATGGGGAGTTGTCAACCCGTAGTCTCCGCTCTTCCTGAACCACTTCTTTTTGGGTGTCCACGCCAACTTGACCAATAATGGGGTGCATCAAGCGTTCGGATTCCAGCCAAAGCCCGACCTCCAAACTGTTTGAAGGGAAGGTTTCGTAGTAATAGGTCCTGTCCAAGAAGGTATTGGCATTGCCACTTCCTCCATTAGAGGAAACTATTTGATCCCATTCCCCACGTTTTATGTTCTTGGTGCCCTCGAACAAGAGGTGTTCAAAGAAATGGGCAAATCCTGTTTTCTCCGGATTTTCATCCTTAGAGCCCACATGGTACATGACCGCAGTGGTAACTACCGGTGCTCCATTATCCTGATGAAGAATTACATGGAGTCCGTTGTCCAAATCATATTCCTCAAAGACCACCTTTTGCGCAATGGCAAAATTGCCCATGAGAAATACGAAAAGTGCTATTGGCAAATATCGTTTCATAATAAAGCAAATTGATTTATTGTAATAATTGGATAAGTAGAAGTTTTTGGATTGATGTTACGCTAAATATAGACAAAATTTGAAGGTCTTTGAACATCCTTTTTGGTCTTTAACAGGAAACGTATGGCATAATTCACCAACATTTGTTAAATTAAAGGGCGTCCATAAGTTCAACATAATGAAAAATTTAACCCTGCCCATTCGTTTTGGAATAGTCACCAGTGCTGTTCTAATCGCCTATTTTTTAATTCTTTCCCTAATGGGAAAGCACACCAATGTTTTTTACAGCCTTTTTAATGGAATAATCACAGGTTTTGGGATATATGAAACCATAAAGTACACCAAGTTAAGGGAAGGGAAAGGGTTTACCTATGGTAAAGGTTTTATGGCCGGTGTTACCATGGGTTTTGTGGCCACTTTGGTGTTTACCATCTTCTTTGCCCTATATAGTACCGAATTGAACAATGTATTTTTAGATCAACTCTCCGCTGTTTGGGCCAAGGACTACAAAAACTTTCAAGGAATAGTTTTTTTTACGGTAGCCGTTATGGGGTTTGCCACAACCTTGGTTTTGACACTTTCCTTCATGCAGCTGTTCAAAACGTCCAATAATCCAGGAAAATAATCCGTCAAACAGGGTAATAATACTTGTAGATTAAGGATTTAGGAGTATATTTGCACCCGCTAATTTTGATAAAGCGGCTTAATTTTAATCTAATCAAAGCATTATGTACGCAATTGTAGAGATGGCAGGGCAGCAATTTAAAGTTGCAAAAGACCAGAAAGTGTACGTTCACCGTTTGCAGACAGAAGAAGGTAAAAAAGTTACTTTTGATAAAGTTCTTCTTTTGGACGATGGTGGTAACGTTACCATTGGCGCCCCGGTCATAGAAGGTGCGGCTGTTGAGGCCAAGGTGGTAAAACACCTAAAAGGAGATAAGGTAATCGTCTTTAAAAAGAAGAGACGTAAAGGATACCGTGTTAAAAATGGACACAGACAATCCTTGACTGAGATTGTAGTTGAGGGTATTGTGGCCAAGGGAGCCAAAAAAGCAGCTCCGGCCAAAGCAAAAGCTGAAAAACCAGCTGCTGAGCCTAAAAAGAAAGTAGAGAAAAAAGCTGAAGCACCTAAGAAAGCTGCTGCTCCAAAAGCAACGGAGGATTTGAGCTCCAAGACTGTTGCTGAGTTGAAGGAAATGGCAAAAGCCAAGGAAATTTCAGGGTACTCTTCAATGAAGAAGGCTGAATTGATCGAAGCGCTAAGTAAATAAGAAAGAAAAGAACTAAAATTTATATATCATGGCACATAAGAAAGGTGTAGGTAGTTCAAAAAACGGTAGAGAATCAGAATCGAAACGCTTGGGCGTAAAGATTTTTGGTGGTCAGGCTGCTATTGCTGGTAACATTATTGTAAGACAACGTGGTACCAAGCACAATCCTGGTGATAATGTTTATGCTGGAAAAGACCATACCTTGCACGCCAAGGTAGATGGTATTGTTAAGTTTGAAAAGAAAGCTGGTGGAAAATCCTTTGTTTCCATTGAGCCTTTTGAAGCTTAGGTAATAATTTCACTTAAGATATAAGAACTCCATCCTTTAGGATGGAGTTTTTTTATTCTCAAAAAGAACCTGCAATAGATTAAAACTTTATTCTTCTTTTTCTTGCGGTAATCTCCCAAGTATCAATTTTCTTACCGTCTTGTACCACCGAGACTTCATCATGCAGATTGATGGTCGGACAAATGTGATAGGGGACCCCATAAAGGACATCACCGACCTTTATGCCCTCCCAGTCTTCCACTTTGAGCACCCCATGTTCTTCGCTTTGGGAGAGTAACTCATACCTGTCCAGATTTAGAAATTTGACCCGTTTGTCAATAGGGTTTTCAGCCGCTACGGACTTGTGCCCTAAATCTACGGTAACAATCCCCTCCGTAGGTTTGGAGATAACACGGGTTACCAATAGTGCAGCATACTTAAAGTTTTGCTCCGTAAGTTTTTCACCATAACCCCAATCCCAAAGCACACAAGTTCCGGGACTGGTAATCCGGGTTTCATTTTTTAGGTGCGAAGTAAAGGAAGGCGTTCCTCCACAGATCATTTGGATATGGGGAAACATTTTCGCTAGCGAATTAAAATAGGAAGTGACTTCTTCAAGTCCCTTTTCAATTTTCTGATTACGTTCGGAAAAATTACTGTCCCGAAGGTGACCATCATACACATGAAAACCTTGAAAACTGAGTGCATTGCAGGTATCCAAAGAAGAGATTAAATCCTCAAGCCCAGAACCAATTTTAATCCCGGAACGATTCATTCCATTGTTGATGTCAATATAAATACTGACGGTTGGGCCCTTGTCTTTTGCTTTTTCATTGAGAAGTTGGGCGATTGAAACATCATCTATGATTGTTGAGAACTGAGTGGATGGAAAATGAGACATCAATTCCAGAAAACGGGCTATTTTGGGCCCAACCAACTGATGGGCTATCAACACCGAATTTGCCCCAACTGATGCGGCCATCTCAGCTTCGGCTATGGTAGAGGCCTTAAAATTGGTAATCCCTGAATTTAAGAGCAGTTGTATTATCCCAGGCATTTTGTTGGTTTTTATATGGGGCATTATCCTATCGGAATTACCTTCTACCAGCGAGAGCATCGCATTGATGTTATAGTTCAAATGTTCCAAGTACAAGGCAATTGACGGGGAATCTACCGTTTCCACATTTTTAATGTCATACCAATTTTTTGTCATTTTCAGCTGAGTTGGGTTTTAATATGTGATTGGCTAAACAATGTAGGGATTTACATAGTAAATCCATGTTTAAGTGCTAAAAACTTTCCGTCGGGTTTACTTCAAAATATCTCGAACAATTTTCAAATGATGACGGGTATGAATTTTTAAAAATCGGATGGATTGAGTCTTATCCAATACCTTAAAGTATGGGTGTTTAAAATGGGCCTTATCTTTTAGTTCCCCAAATTTCTTTAGATTCTCCCGCGCTTGTTCCAATTGCAAATGAAGGTTTTCCGTCAGAATTATCTCTGGAGGCCGAACAGATTTTGGTGCCCTGGCCACTCCTCTTGGGATGATTCCAGAAGTAAAGACAAAAACGCGAGAAAAGCTAAAACTCCGCTTGTACTCTTTCGGATTAGATGATTTCAATACCTCATATATCCGGTTGATGGTCTTAAGACTATGATCCAGGTGCCACGCCACATCTCCAGCAGAAACCTTTGCGTTTTGTTGGTCTCTTAATGGGATGAAGTCCGCAATTTGTAAAAATTGCTCATCTAAAAAAGTAGAGTTGTCTTTTGATATCTGCGTCACAATTAACGTGGCTAGTATTGTTGTCAAAGCTACCAAAAAGACATTCATTGCCCAAATAACCAAGTGATTATACTTGACATACAATTCTTCCCTTTCCCTCACCTTTTTATGAAATTAAGAACCTTTACTGAAATTGTGAACAATGGGAAAATCATTTGTTACTTAATTTTAATCCTTAGTTTTTTAAAGAAGCGTTTGTTCGATTTTAAATGTTAAATCTCCAGACTCGTGTAACAATTTTTAATTATCGACTACCAACGGTAGTCGGAGGCCTTTTCTCCATATCTTAGTTGATGATTTCATTTAAAATTCAAAAAATGTTTAAAAAACTTGGCTTGTATGCCTTTACCTTAGGAATGCTTGTTTCTTGTGGCCCAAAGAACTTATCCAATGATTTGGCAGTTAGCAATCCCATTAAAGCCCATCTAGATTTGGTAAATATTCAAGATGACAAGGTCACCGTGACCATTGATCCTGGTCGATTTGTTCAGGATACCGTCATCTATAGATTGCCCAGAGTGGTACAGGGAACCTATGCCGTTTCCGACTTTGGAAAATATATCGAGGAAGTAAAAGCTTTGGACTATGATGGCAATGAAATGGAGTTTAATAAAGTGGACACGAATAGCTGGATGCTAACCTCCGCAAAGAACCTGGACAAAATCCAGTACGCGGTTAATGACACCTTTGACCAGGAGGTGGATGGAGGTATTGGAGAGGAAGTTCCCTTTTCCCCTTCGGGCACCAACATTGAGCCCAAACAGGTCATGTTGAACCTTCACGGTTTTGTGGGGTACTTTGATAATCTGAAAAACAATTCATATCAAATTGATATCACCTCGCCAACAAACTTTAACTATACTTCGCCATTACAGGAGATTCAATCTGCCCAAAGTGAAGATGGAGCTTCCAAAAGTTCCACTTTTCTGGCCAACCGCTATTTTGATGTAACGGACAACCCAATGATGTTTGGAGAAACAGAGGTCGAGGAATTTATGGTCGGGGACATTAAAATTGTGTTGAGTGTCTTTTCTCCGAATGGAGTGCACAAGGCCTCGGAAATGAAAAAGACCATGGAGGAGATGATGCAAGCGCAAAAAAAATATCTGGGCGATTTGAACAGTACACCCCGATATGATATCCTGGTTTATCTATCCGATACCCAGAAAGAAGATGCCCCAAAGGGATTTGGAGCATTGGAGCACCATACCTCTACCGTGGTTGTATTGCCCGAGCAAATGCAGCCGGAGGCCTTGGCAGAATCCATGATTGATGTTGTGGCCCATGAGTTCTTTCATATTGTCACTCCCCTTTCCGTGCACTCTGAGGATGTACATTATTTTGACTATAACAATCCCACATTCAGTAAGCATCTTTGGCTCTATGAAGGGGTAACAGAATACTTCGCACAGCATTTTCAAGTTTATGAAGGATTGATCGATCAAGAGAAATTCTATGTCCGTACAATGGAGAAAATTAATACGTCCAAGTCCAGTTATGACGACACCATGAGCTTTACTCAAATGAGTGAGAACATCTTGGAAAATCCTTATAAGGATAACTATGCCAATGTGTACATGAAGGGATCTTTAATTGGTATGTGTATAGATATTTTGATGCGAGAGCACAGTAATGGCAATCGAAGCCTAAGATCATTGATGGGAGAACTCTCGACCAAGTATGGAAAAAATAAGCCATTTGTAGATGATAATTTGATAGCCGAGATAACTGCAATGACCTATCCTGAGGTTGGGGAGTTTTTGAACACCAACGTGGTGGGCACTACACCCATTGATTATGACAAGATATTCGAGAAAGTAGGGCTACATTTTGGTGAGGCCGAAGTAGAAACCAATTATATTCAAAACGCAGGGAATTTAATTGTTGGAGGAGATCCAATAAAACAAGCAATTAAATTCAATGAGCTTGTTGCCGAAAACAGCTTTTGGAATGACAACGGGGCCAAGCCAGATGATATCTTCAAATCCATTGATGGAACGGAGGTGAGTTTGGCAAATGCTAACCAAGTTTTTGGTGATGTGTTAACCTGGAAACCCGGTAGGGAGATTGAAGTGGTCCTTTTGCGGGGTGATGATGAGATTGTCATAAAGACTACAACAACACCCACCTATACCAAAGCCACTACACTACTTGAAAACCCAAATGCAACGGAAACGCAAAAACAATTGCGTAGCGCTTGGTTGAAGGGATAATTTTGAATCAACAGAAAAGAAAAGGCCCCAATCTTTAGATTGGGGCCTTTTCTTTATTAAATCTTAGAAGATTAGTATCTATAGTAATCCGGCTTAAAGGGACCTTCAACAGTCACTCCAATATATTCTGCCTGATCTTCTTCAAGTTGAGTAAGCTCTGCTCCTAAACGGGCCAAATGAAGTTTCGCTACTTTTTCATCCAAATGTTTGGGAAGCATGTACACTTTATTCTCGTACTTATCTGGATGGTTCCAAAGCTCAATTTGTGCAAGGGTCTGGTTAGTAAACGAGTTACTCATCACAAAACTTGGGTGTCCTGTGGCACAACCTAGGTTGACCAGTCTACCTTCGGCTAGAACAACGATATCCTTACCATCAACAGTGTATTTGTCAACTTGAGGCTTTATTTCATCCTTGGTATGGCCATAAGCTTCATTTAACCAAGCCATGTCTATTTCGTTGTCAAAATGTCCAATGTTGCAAACAATGGCCTTATCCCTCATAGAACGGAAATGCTCCTCTCGGATGATGTCCTTGTTTCCTGTAGCGGTGATGACCACGTCCGCATTTTTAACTACGGACTCCAATTTTTTTACCTCATAACCATCCATACAAGCCTGAAGTGCACAAATAGGGTCAATTTCAGTTACGGTTACAATGGCCCCAGCGCCTCTAAAGGATGCTGCTGTACCTTTTCCAACATCACCATAACCAGCAACAACCACACGCTTTCCGGCCAACATGGTGTCAGTGGCTCTTCTTATGGCATCAACAGCGCTTTCTCGGCAACCGTATTTATTATCAAATTTGGATTTGGTAACAGAATCGTTCACATTGATGGCGGGCATTGGCAAGGTGCCATTTTTCATTCTTTCATATAACCTGTGCACTCCTGTAGTGGTTTCTTCAGATAGTCCTTTGATTGCAGTTGCCAATTCTGGATATTGGTCAAGCACCATATTGGTCAAATCTCCTCCATCATCCAAAATCATATTCAAAGGTTCTCGGTCTTCACCAAAGAACAAGGTCTGTTCAATACACCAATCAAATTCTTCTTCGGTCATTCCTTTCCAGGCATAAACCGGGATGCCAGCAGCAGCAATTGCCGCGGCCGCATGATCCTGTGTAGAGAATATATTACATGAACTCCAGGTCACCTCTGCTCCAAGAGCCACCAAAGTTTCAATTAAAACAGCGGTCTGAATGGTCATGTGCAGACAACCCGCAATACGGGCACCCTTTAGGGGCTGCTCGCTCCCATATTCTTCACGCAAGGCCATAAGTCCCGGCATTTCCGCCTCGGCCAGCTCAATTTCTTTTCGTCCCCAGTCCGCCAAGGAAATATCTTTTACCTTATAGGGTACATATGGAATTGTCTTTGTGCTCATACTTAAAATAAATTTACTTTTGTAGCTTCGCTTTTTTAGCGCAGCAAAGATACAAAATCACTTAATTTATAGTCGTGCCCTTATATAGAACCATTACAGTTTCTCCAACTACAACGGCATATATCTGGAAAGTGGAAGAGCCCGAAGGCATACTTTCGGATGGAATTGTATTGACCCCTTATTGTCAAAGAAGGATGGATGGAATGAAATCTGAAGCTCATCGAAAAGCATTTTTGAGCATCCGACACCTTTTGGGGGAAGCAGGCTATGAGGACAGTGACCTTGTATATAACGACTTTGGTAAACCCCATTTAAAGGATGGCAATTATATTTCCATTACACACTCACATAATTTCACAGGAATTATTATCAGCAGTACAGATGAGGTGGGAATAGATATAGAAAAGCAGCGGGAGAAGATTCTTAAGATAGCATACAAGTTTACCCCTCTTGAAGAGTACAGAACATTGGCCAATACCGAAGCGATCATAAGAAAGCTGACCATTGTGTGGGGAGCAAAGGAGTCTTTGTACAAGATTTATGCGCAGCGCAGCTTGAGCTTTTTAAAACATATTGATGTTCTTGACTTTGCCTTTGATGACGCAAGAACCGTAGCTGAAATCCGTTTTAAAGGTCAGAAATCCCATTATGAAATTGAGTTTTTGGAATTTGAGGGGTTCACATGTGTATATGCATTAAAGATGATGGGTGGTTGAGAGTAAGCTTTTTAGTAGCTTTGCCCTCGATAATTGAATTCCTCCATGAAAATATCGGTAGAACTTACCTTGACCCCGTTACAAGACGATTTTGAACCTCCAATCATTGATTTTATCAAGAAATTGAGGGTTTCTGGACTTACGGTCCTCGAAAACCCACTCAGCACCCAAGTCTACGGAGATTATGATCAGGTAATGACATTGCTTCACACAGAAATACGGGAAACTTTCAAAAATTTGGATCATGTAGTACTGGGTATGAAAATCGTAAAATCTGACCGAAGCCAATATGAACCCCATTTTTGATTTTTTTATAGGTCCCTATGAGGAAAGGCAGCTTTCATTGATCATTTTGGAAGCCACTGCATTTTTCTTCGGCATAGCCAGCGTAATATATGCCAAGAAAGAGGATATTATGGTGTATCCCACGGGTTTGGTGGCAACTGCTATTACCACATACATATTTTTTGTGGACAGATTGCTAGGGGACATGATGATGAATTTTTATTATTCCCTTATGAGCATTTATGGCTGGTGGAATTGGGCCAGAAGAAAGAACAATAGGGATTATGTAATTCAAATATCAAGGACCACTAAGCGGGAAAAATGGATTGGGTTTGTATTTTTCTTGGCCACAATATTGGTAACCTACGGAGTCTACAAAGGCTTTGGAGCTGAAATTGGCCCTACCAACTATATTGATATATTCACTTCTGGGGTCTTTTTTACGGCAATGTGGTACATGGCCAATAAAAAACTGGAAAACTGGACGCTTTGGATCTTGGGAGACCTTATAACCGTACCTTTGTATGCTTATAGGGGATGGGGAATGTTCTCCTTACAATACCTAATTTTTACAATATTGGCCATTCAGGGATATCTAGTATGGAAGAAAAGCTTGGACAAGAACCTTCAGACGTCATAAAAGTGGTCCTTTTTGGACCGGAATCCACCGGGAAGACTACACTTTCGGAACAATTGGCAAGACAATACAACACTGTTTGGGTACCAGAATATGCTCGTGAGTATTTGCAGAACAAATGGAACAATGAGCGCAAAACATGCGAACCCAAAGATCTTCTGCCCATAGCAAAAGGACAAATCAAGTTGGAAAATGAGTTGGCAAAAAAAGCTACTGATGTATTGATATGCGATACCGATTTGTTAGAAACCAAGGTATATTCCGAAGCGTATTACTTGGGGTATTGTGATCCGGAATTGGAAAAATATGCGCTAGAGAACACGTATGACCTATACTTTTTGACCTATGTTGATATTCCTTGGGAAGCGGATGACCTTAGGGACAAGCCCAATGAGAGGGAGGAGATGTTTGAATATTTCCATGACACTCTAAAAAAATATAATCGGAATTTCGTTATCTTGAAGGGAGATAAAAAAACAAGACTCAAAACAGCGGTTCAACACATAGATAAACTTCTTCAAAAGCATGATTGATTTCAGTCAAAAAGACCTCCAGCAGCTTCAAAAAAAAGGCATCTCCAAAGATAAAGTCATCAATCAAATACAAACGTTTAAGGAAGGTATTCCTTTTGTAAAGCTGGTTAGACCTGCAGTGGTATCCGATGGAATCCAAAGATTTTCTTCTGAAGAACAACAAGAATTTGTCCAGTATTTTGAGGACAATAAAGAAAAATTGGACTTGCTAAAGTTCGTTCCAGCTTCCGGCGCAGCTTCAAGGATGTTCAAGGCCATGTTCAATTTTGTTGAAGCTTATAATCCTTCCAAAGAACCACTTTCAGAATACATTGAACGTACTGGAGATTCTGCGGTACAGCAATTTGTGGAACAGATGCTAAGCTTTCCGTTTTATGAATTAATTATGGACAGAATCGAGGGAAAAGCTTCGAATTCAGATGAAGAAGCCCATCTATTTGTAAAGGAAATGCTTATGGAGGATGGCCTTAACTACGGGTTTTACCCTAAAGGATTGCTGCCTTTTCACAAGTATGGTTCAGAAAGTGCCACCCCTTTTCAGGAACATCTAAAGGAGGCGACGCTTTATTCTGCGGCAAAAAATAAGGCCAATCTGCATTTTACGGTTTCCGAACAGCATGAGGAAATGTTCAAAGACGAAGAGAACAAGGTTGGGCCAAAGGTTGCTGAGTCTTCTGCAATAAAATTCGCAGTGTCCTATTCACAGCAAAAACCCTCTACGGATACCATTGCTGTGGATATGGAAGACAAACCTTTCAAAAACAATGATGGTTCCTTGCTATTTAGACCTGGTGGTCATGGGGCGCTCATAGAAAATCTTAATGATCGGAATGCCGATATCATTTTCATAAAAAACATTGATAATGTAGTTGTTGAAAAAAATCTCGAAGAGATTTCAAACAGTAAAAAGATGTTGGCTGGGGTATTAAAAAAAGTTCAGAACACAGCTTTTACCCACGCAAAATCACTTGAAGGAGACAATGTAGGTCAAGCTCAAGTTGATGAAATCAAGTTGTTTTTGGAAAATGAGCTCAATGTTAGATTTCCAGAAACCTATGCGACTTCAAGCTTTGAAGATCAATGTGCTATGCTAAGGGATAGGATTAATCGTCCCATCAGAGTCTGTGGTATGGTAAAGAATGAGGGTGAGCCCGGTGGAGGTCCGTTTTGGATACAGGGTACAGATGGAAATACCTCCCTTCAGATAATAGAATCCGCACAAGTGGATATGTCCAATCCAGACCAGGCGGCTCTGTTAAGGAATTCTACTCATTTTAACCCGGTTGACCTTGTTTGCGGAGTGAGGAATCATAATGGTGAAAAATACAATTTGTTGGATTTTGTGGATTCCAAACAAGGATTCATCACAAGCAAAACAAAAGAAGGGAAAGAACTCAAGGCACTGGAACTTCCCGGACTATGGAATGGCGCCATGGCCTTTTGGAATACCATTTTTGTTGAGGTTCCTTTGGTTACATTCAATCCTGTAAAAACTGTGAATGACCTTTTGAAGCCTTCGCACCAGCCATAAGAAAGTCAAAAAATTAGAACAAAATCCCTTCCCTGGCGCATCGGAAGGGATTTTTTTGTGACTTATTGCAAAAAGAAGTGTCCAATTAATGAAAGCTAATAACAAATTACTAATGGATAGTTGTTCCATTTTAAGGATTTGAATTAGTCTAAGCGTAATAGCTTGGTTTTTTTCGGTTGGTTGATTTGGTTGAAGGCCGCACAAAGTGCGGCCTTTTTTTGTGACCAAAATTTTAAACGTGTGTCTTACTACCAGAGCACACAAATAATGATCTATAAAATTGTTTTGATAATTAGTTTGATATCCTTTTTGATCCCAATCTTCTTAATGGTTTTTTATTCAAAAGAAGGGCGAAAGAGAGGAAGGAACAAAAGATAATCCTTTTTGGATGATGCTATGCAAACACTAACCGTGCATTATCCATCTGCGTCAACCGAAAATGTTGACCAAGTAGAAAAGGCCGCAATTGCGGCCTTTTCGTTTTTTTGTTTGCTGATAGAATGTCATTTAAGCTCGCCTTCCTTTTAAATTGTACAGCTTTTATTATGAAAATTTGGTGCTAGCCATTACATTTGCCCCATCTCAAAGGGGTGCTTTTTTAAAAGGCTGAGATTATACCCAATGAACCTGGGCGGGTAATGCTGCCAAGGGAATGTGCTTAGCGCATCTTGGAATTTCAAGGTTTCTCTTTAGAAACAAAAAATCAAATATCAACAAGAATAATGACCCCTTTTATTCGTAACATTTTTTACGAATGAAACCGCTTTATTCAATTAATTTCAGGACTGCAGGACTATCTTGTGGTTCAATGCGACAATCAAAGAACAATAGACGATATCGCATTAAAAATTTATTCACAACATTGGCCCTTTTTGGGCTTGCGCTGACCATCAGTGCCCAAGAAAAACCAAAAGACTCTTTAGAGGGAAAAGAAATTGTACTCGATGAGGTCCTTGTCCAGGCTATTAGGGTAACCAAGGAGTTTCCAATTACCTTTTCAAATTTGGACAAAGAGGAGATAAGTCCGCGTAATCTTGGACAGGACATCCCAATTCTATTGAACTTAATGCCAGCTGTGGTTACCACTTCTGATGCAGGAGCAGGGGTTGGCTACACGGGAATTCGAGTTAGAGGAAGTGATGCCACTCGTGTTAATGTCACCATAAATGGTGTTCCGTACAATGATGCGGAATCGCAAGGAACATTTTGGGTAAACATGCCAGATTTTGCATCTTCTACCGAAAGCCTTCAGCTTCAGCGTGGTGTAGGAACGTCTACCAATGGAGCAGGTGCCTTTGGCGCTAGCTTAAACCTTTTGACCGATGCTTTTTCACAAGAGGCTTATGGAAGAATATCTTCGTCCATAGGAAGTTTCAACACTTTAAGGAACAATGTAAAGTTCAGTACGGGAATCCTAAACGAACACTTTGAATTATCAGGAAGGCTATCAAGGATTACCTCAGATGGGTATATTGACCGTGCCAGTTCAGAGTTGGATGCCTATTTTTTACAGGGAGTTTTCAAAAATGATAAGACCTTGATTAAAGCACTCCTGTTTGGAGGGCATGAGATTACGTATCAATCATGGTTTGGAATTGATGCTGAAACCCTTCGAACCAACCGGACCTTTAACCCTGCTGGTATTTTTACTGACGAAAATGGGAACACCCAGTTTTATGATCGGGAAGAGGATAATTACAAACAAGACCATGCACAATTACATTGGAGTCAGACCATTAATTCAGAATGGAATGCCAATATAGCCGTTCACTACACTCGCGGAAGGGGATATTTTGAGCAGTTTAGGGAAGATGACGACTTTGAAACCTACGGTTTTGAACCCATCAATGTAAATGGGGAAGAGGTAAACACAACAGATTTGATTAGAAGAAGATGGCTGGACAATGATTTCTACGGAACTGTTTTCTCGGCCACATATGATAATGGTACTCTAAAATTAATTCCGGGTGGAGGATACAATGTGTACAAAGGAGACCATTTTGGCGAAGTGATTTGGGCTCAATTTGCTGGTAATAGTCAAATACGTGACAGGTATTATGATGATAATTCCACTAAGACCGATTTCAATCTTTATGTCAAGGCTAATTATAAATTGAACGATAAATGGTCCGTTTTTGGAGATGTACAATATAGAGGCGTGGGATATGAGGCAAATGGTGAGGATACGGGTTTGGTTGATGACACCTTCAATTTCTTTAATCCCAAAGCTGGGGTAACTTTTGATTTGGATAGAAACAACAACTTCTATTTTTCTTATGCCAGGGCAAATCGTGAGCCCAATAGAAATGATTATGAAAATGGTAGCCCCAAACCAGAGAGGCTCAATGATTTTGAGTTGGGATGGCGTTACGTTTCTCCGGATTTTCAAGTGAACACAAACGTCTACTACATGCGATATAAAGATCAGCTGGTGCTTACCGGTGAACTTAATGATGTAGGTGCGCCGCTAAGGGCAAATGTAGGGGACAGCTATCGCCTGGGCCTAGAAATTGATGCAGCTATTAAGCTAGGGGACAAATTTAGACTTAACCCAAATGTTGCCTTGAGCAACAATAGGAATATCGACTTCTTTTTTCAGAGAGATGGGGAACTTCAGAATTTAGGGAATACCAATATTGCATATTCACCTAAAGTGGTTGCGGGCAATATTCTTTCGTTTATACCCAATGAAAATTTTCAAGTGTCGTTGCTTTCAAAATTTGTGGGCAAGCAATACATGGGAAATATTGATTCCGAAGGTTCGGTATTGGACAGCTATTCCCAAACGGATTTTAATGTGCAATACGTAGTGGAGACCAATGCTTTTGTAAAGAGCATCGTGTTTTCGGGATTGGTAAACAACATTTTTGATGCTGATATTGTTTCCAACGGGTACTTCTTCACTTATGATGATGATTTTTCTAATCCAGGAACCATAACCACTATTGAAGGAGCAGGGTACTACCCACAGGCAGGAACTAATTTTTTACTTGGAGCGACAATAAATTTTTAGCACTAACCATTGCTATTTAAGGGGATTCTTTACTTTTAAAGTATGTTGGAATCCCCTTTTTATTTTCAAGAAAATAAGCCTATTCGATGGGGAGTTATTGGATGTGGAAAGGTCACTGAAAAGAAGAGTCTCCCTGCGTATCAAAAAACTCCAGGTTTCCAAGTTGATATGGTGATGGGAAGAAATAAGGAAAGAGTTCTGGACTATGCCAAAAGGCATAAAGTTCCGGGTTGGACCACCGATTCCATGGAAATCATAGAAAACCCTAACATCGATGCCGTTTACATTGCCACTCCACCAGATTCCCATAAGTTTTATGCACTCCAAGTGGCCAAGGCAGGAAAGCCCTGTTGCATAGAAAAACCTATGGCGCCTAACTATCAGGACAGTCTGGCCATTTATGAGGCATTTACCAAAAAGAACGTACCTCTTTTCATAACCTATTACCGTCGGTCGTTGCCCAGATTTTTAAAAGTAAAACAATGGTTGGATGAAAATCTTATCGGGAAAGTAAGTCATATTCGATGGGAAAAAACCAAACTTCCCAATGATTTGGACATCAGTGGAAAATACAATTGGAGAACTGATAAAGAAGTGGCTCCTGGTGGTTATTTTGATGATTTGGCCAGCCATGGATTGGATTTGTTTTCCTTTCTTTTGGGCGACGTCAAAGAAGCGAACGGAGAAGCTACAAACAAACTAGGTCTTTATTCTGCCTATGATATGGTTTCGGGGTCATGGAAACATGAAAATGGTATTAGAGGAGAAGGTATTTGGAATTTCGGAGCCTCAAATAGGTTGGACAAGGTGGAGATTTTGGGAACTGATGGAACTATAACTTTTTCGGTTTTGGATGAGGCACCTATTGAGCTCAAAAGCTCTTCAGGGCATCAGACTGTGGAGATTCCCCACCCTGAACATGTGCAACAGTACCATGTGGAAAACATCAAAAACCATTTAGTGGGCAAAGCCCAACACCCTTCAATAGGGAAATCGGGTTTGCACACCAGTTGGATTATGGATAAAATCTTGAGTGCGATTTAGATACTACCAAAGTTGATGCACGTGGGATTTTATATACCTCTCATAAATTGAATTCACAGCGTTTGTTTGTTCCTGTGTAAGGGGTGGAAGGCCTGTAGCCTTAACATTGGAATGCAGTTGCTCAGCTTTTGAGGCCCCTGGGATGATACAACCTACTTCTGGAAAATCGAGAATCCATCGTAAAGCTATTGGAGCTAGATTTTCATATTCAGGAAACAGCTGCTTCAGTTCGTCAACGGCTTGCAAGCCAATTTCGTAAGGTACGCCAGAAAAAGTTTCACCCTTATCAAAACCGGCACCATCACGATTAAAAAAGCGATGGTCGTCTTTTCCAAATGTGGATTTTGACGAAAACCTGCCTGTCAACAGGCCACTCGCCAAAGGAACTCTCACAATAACACCCACATCTTTTTTTCGGGTCTGTTCAAAGAACAGTTCCGATGGACGCTGCCTGAACATATTAAAAATAATCTGTACGGTGGTCACATTGGGAAATTCAATCCCTTTTAAAGCATCTTCAATTTTCTCTACGCTGATTCCCAGGTTCTTTATTTTGCCCTCGTCCTTCAAACGGTCGAAAAGTTCAAAAATCTCCGGTCTATAGTAAACTTCCACGGGAGGACAGTGCAGCTGAATAAGGTCCAAACAATCCAACCCAGTATTTTTTAAACTATCCTCTACAAACTTCCTGAGGGCCTTAACTGTATAATTCTCATTCGTATGGGGGCTAAGCTGTCTCCCGCATTTGGTGGCCAAATAAACTTCTTCGCTTCTGGATCTAATTATCCTTCCCACAGCGGCTTCACTGGCTCCTGCCTCATAAACATCGGCGGTATCAATAAAATTGATGCCGGCATCTATGGCTTCGTTGATAATTCGTTCCGCTAAAACATCATCAAATCCAGAACCCCATTTGCCACCCACCTGCCAGGTTCCCAATGAAATTTCTGAAACGTTTAGTCCTGTTTTTCCAAGCCTTCTGTAATTCATATTTTATTTTTTTAGTTTGATATGGTCACTACATTTCCACTTTCCGTTGCCCTATAAAAGAGAAGGTCGTAATACCGTTTGCCGTCATCTGGTCTATCCAATTGTTGGCCAGTAAAGAGATTGTAGGTAAATCCTTCACAACCGCAGACCACGTTTTGCCCGTCAATGGTCATTGTGGAACAGCTATTTGGGGTATGGTTGGGGCAACTTGCTTCAAAAGCTACAAACTGGGAGCCACTTAGTCCAGCTCGCATTACAAAAGCACCTCGTGTGCCCAGGCCATTAGCACCAATATAGACAGGATTTCCTATGTTGTTCAGCCCACTATATAAAGGAAGACTGAGATTGACATCAAACCTAAAACTTACCTCTTGAAGGTAAGGGTTTCTGTTGGTACTGTCTGAGTTACAAGAAATTAGAAAAACCAGTAGGATAAAGCCTCCTAAGTGCCTCATTTGTTTGGATTTGAATACATTACTTGGGCAAAGTTGGGCAAAAAATACCTATCTTTGCGTTAAATCCTCGCAAAAAAACTGTGCAGTGCATGGTGGTAGTTGAGGATTTTTTGTATTTGAGAATAACAAGAACATTGGGAAAATCTTTTTTATTTTCTCCAATGTTCCATTGCATAAAAAATGACGAAATGAGTAAAATTTCATACTATACAGCAGAGGGATTAAAAAAATTAAGGGAAGAGCTCAACCATCTAAAAGATGTGGAACGTCCAAAAGCTTCCCAGGCCATAGCAGAGGCTAGGGATAAAGGGGATCTTTCGGAAAATGCGGAATATGATGCCGCTAAAGAAGCGCAGGGACTGCTGGAAATGAAAATTTCCAAACTTGAAGAAACAGTGGCCAATGCTAGATTGATAGATGAATCTCAACTGGATACTTCCAAAGCACTGGTTTTATCTACAGTGAAACTGAAAAATCAGGCCAACGGCATGGAGATGAAATATACCTTGGTGGCCGAGAGTGAAGCTGATTTAAAGTCCGGTAAAATATCAGTGACCTCGCCAATTGGAAAAGGATTACTTGGAAAATCGGTAGGTGAAGTGGCCGAGATTCAAGTGCCCAACGGAACGTTAAAATTTGATATTTTGGAAATAACAAGAGACTAAGCGATATCAAAATCCCTATATTTAATCCCGTTGTACAACGGGATTTTTTTATTTAAAACCAAACCAGCATGCCCAGTATTTTCACTAAAATTATTAATGGAGAAATTCCTTGTTATAAGATAGCCGAGGACGACGATAATTTTGCGTTTTTGGATATAAATCCAAATGCAAAGGGACATACTTTGTGTGTGCCAAAAAAAGAAGTGGACAAATTGTTGGACATGGATGAGGCATCGTATACTAAACTCATGGAATTCTCAAGAAAAGTAGGAAAGGCTATTGAAGCTGCGGTTCCCTGTCAACGTGTAGGTATGACAGTGATTGGCTTGGAAGTTCCTCATGTGCACGTCCACTTGATTCCCTTGCACAGCATGAAAAACGCTACGTTCCAGCATAAGGAAAGTCTAACCGCGGAAGAATTTGAAATTGTAGCGGAACAAATTAGGGAACAGCTTAAATAATGCCCTCCATGTTGAGGTAGACCGCTGTACCGATTAGGCCCAAAACCACAATAAGCAAAATAAAGAACAGCAGGGTAAACCGTACCGAAGGTTTATCTGGACTCACCAATTTGTTGTAGTAATCAAAAACACGCTCAATATCTTGGGTCCAATCTACCGGATAGATAATAGAATGGCATTTTTTACACTTTATTTCATGGGTGACTTCAGAAGTGGTCCTATGGAAAAAAGCGTTGAAAGTGTGCTTTTGATAGAAGGTAAGTTCTAGCTCCTGATTGAAACAAGCAGGACAATTATTGGTAATTTCTGCCTCTTTTATTGCAATTTTCTTTTCCGTTGCCATAGCTCATGATTCTAATGATTTGAGGGAAATTTGCATGATTGTTCCTTCTTTATTGGACGAAAGTACTTTAATTTTTCCTTTGTGGTACTCCTCAACAATCCTTTTTACCAAAGAAAGTCCTAGTCCCCATCCTCTCTTTTTTGAGGTCACGCCGGGGTTAAAAATGTTCTGAAAGTCGCTTTTTGGAATACCGTGACCGGTATCAGAAACCAAAATATTGACATTGTTTCCTTTTTTTTCAATTTGAATGGCAATGCTTCCCTTTCCTTTCATAGCATCAATACCATTTTTCACCAAATTTTCAATGCTCCAATTGTACAAGGGGGGATTTAACAAAACAGGTAGATGGTCAATGTTGGACCCAAATGAAAAATGAACCAGTTTTGAACTTCGTCGTTTTAAATATTGGTAGGCTTTCTCCGTTTCTTCCACAATATCATGAACCTGTAGTTCTGGAATGGAGCCAATTTTGGAAAAACGCTCAGTGATGGTATGAAGCCGTGAAATATCCTTTTCTATCTCTTTGGTGATCTCTGGATTGATATTTTCAGATTTAAGAAGTTCGTTCCACCCCAGAAGGGAGGTCAAGGGAGTTCCAATTTGATGCGCGGTCTCCTTTGCCATTCCGGCCCAAAGTTTGTTCTGCTCCGATGCCTTGTTGGTCTTAAAGAAGAAGAAAATCACTGTACCAAAAAGAAAAATAATCAGCAAAAGAGCCAAAGGATAGTATTTTAACTTGTTCAGTACTTCAGAATTACCATAATAGAGGGTCTCTAAAAGTTCCCCTTGCTGAACAATCTGGATAGGTTCGTTCTCACTCCCGAACTGCCTTATTTTTCTTTGGATATAAACACTGTCCTGGGCTCTTTCCTCTGGAATGTTATGTGTTTTTATTGAACCCTCCTCGTTTACTAAGATCATGGGGGTTGAAGTGTTGTTTCCCATCACTTTCAAGGTCAAATTACCCAATTCCTGATCTACGGAGGATTGAATGAGCTCCAACTGGGCAGTGGCCCATATTTCCATCTTTAAACGCTCTTCCTCTTTAAATTTTTTAAAGAAGCTATTGGTGTTCCAAAGGATAAGGCTCACAATCACAAATGCAGAGACCAACATGATAATGTTGGAAGCTTTCCTTTTGGGGCTAAAGTTCATTTTTAGGTGTAATTGTGAATAAAGATAGCGGAAAATGAAAAAATATGTTGATAGTTCGTTGGTGGATCGGGTTTCCAATAGGATTCATTTTATGTACATTTGGCATTCATTGAAAAGTAATTTACATGGAAGTCCAGGGAAGAATAAAAATGATAGATGAGACCAAAACATATGGTAATAATGGTTTCAGAAAAAGGGAGGTAGTGGTAACCACAGAAGAACAATATCCCCAACATATTTTGATAGAGTTTGTTCAGGATAAGTGTGATTTGTTGAACAACTACAGTACTGGACAATTGGTAAAGATAAGTATCAACCTTAGGGGCAGAGAGTGGGTCAATCCACAAGGAGAGACCAAATACTTCAATTCTGTTCAAGGTTGGCGAATTGAAAATATGGAATCTGCTGGTGGTGCGGAAAACATGCCGCCGGTTCCACCAATGGAAGCTTTTGAACCTGCGGATGACCTTAATGAGGAAGATCATGACGATTTACCATTCTAAAACTTGGGTCTGACCAAGGTTATAGAGGATGTTTTTAGGAGATTTTTACCATCTCCATTTACTATTGCCGTCCTCTTGACCATTTTTACAGTGCTTTTAGCACTGATATTTACTGAAAACACTTCGGATAGTCAGCACTTATTTGCCGTCCTTTCCTATTGGGAGGATGGTATATGGAACAATGGCCTATTGGTGTTTGCCTACCAGATGATGCTTATTCTGGTATTGGGCCATGTTTTGGTACTGAGCAGGCCTATTGAAAAACTTATCCTTGGAATTACCAGACTGGTAACTAATGCCTCCAATGCAGCAATTTTGGTGGTATTGCCCACTCTATTGGTTTCTTTTTTTAATTGGGGGCTTGGGTTGATTTTTGGAGCAATTTTAGCGCGAAAAGTTGGGGAATATGCAAATACAAACAACATTCCCATTAATTACCCTTTAATAGGCGCATGTGGATATGGAGGCTTAATGGTTTGGCATGGAGGCATCAGTGGGTCTGCTCCCATCAAAGTTTCCGAAGCCGGTCACTTAAAAGGGCTGATGGAAGGTGTTTCCAGTACTGAGGTGCTGTCAAAATTGCCCGATGCCATTTCCACCTCATTAACGGTGTTCAGCTATTGGAACCTTATACTTTTCGTTTTGGTGGCCCTTTCCATTGTTGGATTGGCGTACTTTTTAAGCAAAAAGACCAATCCCACCACCATCAATTTTAAAACGTACAAGTTTAAGAATATAGATAAACAAGATCTGGAGGGAGCTGAAAAGCTGGATTACTCTAGATGGGCTTCCACATTCTTTGGAGTTTTAATTTTGGGAGCGTTTTTGATTCAATATCTTCCTGCTTTAAAAACACTGAACATTACCCCGAACATGCTCAACTTTTTTATGTTGGGATTGGCAATTCTATTACATGGGAGTTTCAAGAGTTTTTTAACGGCCGTAGAGGAGGCCATCGGTGATACCGCAGGTATTTTGATTCAGTTCCCGTTATACTTTGGAATTATGGGAATCATGGCCGGAAGTGGAATGATCAATGCCATCTCAGACTTTTTTGTTGCCATAAGCACAGACGTCACCTTACCTATTTTCACCTTTTTAAGTGCTGGATTGGTCAACATTTTTGTGCCCAGCGGAGGAGGCCAATGGGCCGTACAGGGACCCTTGGTTCTGGAGTCCGCCCTACAGCTCGGTGTTCCCTTGCCCAAGGCAATTATGGCATTGGCCTATGGGGATCAGGTAACCAACATGTTGCAACCATTTTGGGCACTTCCGTTATTGGGAATTACAAAGCTAAAAGCCAAGGAAATTCTTCCTTATACGTTGATTTTTATGCTGGTAGGTAGTATTATTTATATAGGAGGACTTCTTATTTTCTAGTCCTTTGCGTAACTTTAAATAAAAACGCGTTTGGAGAATAATGCTCAACAGCCTCCCTTGCACTTCTTGGGAGATCGACTGGAATTTCCTCCTGTGGAGATGGCCAACGATGATGGTCTATTGGCTGTTGGAGGAGATTTAGCCCCAGAGCGCCTTTTACTTGCCTACAAAAGTGGAATTTTTCCATGGTTCAATGATGATGCGCTAATGCTATGGTGGAGTCCTGACCCTAGAATGGTACTTTTTCCAGAAGAGATAAAGGTGTCCAAAAGTATGCGAAAAGTGATAAGGGATAAACAGTTCAGGCTTACCCAGAATACATGCTTCGCAGAAGTATTGGACCAATGCGCCAAAGTAGAACGAAAGGGTCAGGAGGGAACCTGGATTACCCCAAAAATGAAAGCATCTTATACAGAACTTCATAACAAAGGTTTTGCAAAATCCTATGAAGTGTGGGAAGATGGAAATTTGGTTGGCGGACTCTACGGGGTAGATTTAGGACATGTATTCTGTGGAGAAAGTATGTTTAGTCTTAAGCCCAATGCTTCCAAATTTGCGTTTATCAGTTTAGCTATGGAATGTATAGAAAAGGGATACGAGCTTATAGACTGCCAAGTTCATACAGAACATTTGGAAAGTCTTGGTGCTACTTTGATTCCGCGTTCAGAATTTATGAAAATCTTAAAATCCTAATTGGGCAGTGCTAAGGAAAAAAAGGACATTCTCTGGTCTTTGCGAAGTATAGTCCTCCAAACGATATTCTATACCAAAAAGGATTTTAAAACCTTTGTCAAATTTCCACCCTACTTGTCCATTTAATCGGTTGTCATATTGAGGATTTTGTCCTTTTCCCAAGCTCAGTAAGTTTTCAAGTGAAGCAACAAGAAATGGTTCTCCAAGGTTCAATTTCTCACCTTTTAGAGGAAAATCAATAGCAAATCGGTACCTAAACCTATGAATGGTGAGCTTTTCAATAAAGCGCTGTTCAGTTCGGAACCTATGGCCATAACGAACAACCAAGGGTTGTTTTGTAGTATTGTATTGTTGTGTTAGCCGTAATTCGTTCGGTTGTTTTCCAAATAGATCTCTTGTTCGGTATTGTATGCCAAGGGCAATGCTTTGGTTGTCTCTCAAGTCCAACTTGGAGAAATGGATAAAATCTATCTGTCTTCCTCTAATTTGTATATCATCTTGATCAAAAAGATATGCTCTATGTCCTACTGTAAAATTATGGGAGTAGGTTTTGGATACGGGGTAGTTGATGGCTAGTTGAGGCTGCCAATAAACGGTTAAGTTTTCCTGTGAAATGCAGGTCAGTGGCAATAATGCAAAGAGTACTGCTCGCCACCAATTAGTAAAGGATATGGTCATAACGGGCAGATATTGATTTTCTAAGATTTACCAATTTACCATCTGCGTTGAAAAGACCTTCGTAGGTTTGGAATCCTTTTTCGGTTTTACCGGTGAACACAATTTCGTATTTGATGTAGGGTAAAAGCAGATTCTGAAATGCTTCCCGCAATACTTGGGAGGCCTCGGAAGTACCCGCAGGATATTGTTGTTGGATCTTTTTTATACGGGGTTTGTTGAATTTTGAATTTAAATAAGCTTTGATTTGAGACCAGGTCAGTTCGGGAATATCATTTTTATTGATAATGAATTCAACATCTTCCAATTCGCCTTTGTTGTTGAATTCTATACTGTAGTGTAGTTTTCCCTTTTTAAATTTTGCTTCAAAACTTTGTTTGACACTATCTGTTTCTCGATAGAACCTGACTCTTTTTGCATCCTCAAGATATGAATTGATTTGTTCCCAAGCTGTTTGTGGGAAGTCGGATTTTGCAATCCTAAATTCCCGTTCATACTTATTTTGGGCCGAGGCCGTGAGTATTAAAAAGAGTGCAACGAAAAGTGAAAGGTTAAACTTCATGATATCTAAAACAATTGACCTCGTGATCATTTACCATTCCAGTGGCCTGCATTTGGGCATAGATGACCGTACTGCCCACAAACTTAAAGCCACGTCGTTTTAGATCTTTGCTTATGGTATCGGACAACGCTGTGGTGGCAGGTGCATGCTTATAATTTTCCAATGCATTTTTTATGGGTTTTCCATCTACAAACCCCCAAATGTAGGTGCTAAAGCTTCCAAATTCCTTCTGTATTTCCATGTAGGCCTTGGCATTTGATATGGTAGCGTTAATTTTTAATTTGTTCCTGATGATTCCGGCATTTCCAAGTAGCCCGTCAATCTTGGCTTGGTCGTATTGGGCAATTTTTTTGTAGTCGAAATAATCGAATGCTTTTCTAAAATTTTCTCGCTTTCTAAGTACGGTTATCCAACTTAACCCTGCCTGAAAGGTTTCCAAGATCAAAAACTCAAAAAGGGTTCTATCATCTTTTACGGGAACTCCCCATTCCTCATCATGATAAGCTTCGTATAGAGGGTCACCTACGCACCAACCGCAGCGATGTTTGTCCATAGTATATGGTTTTTTGCTAAAGATAGTAGAAATAGGTCTTATAAAAGACTTAATTCCTGGGCCACAATGGCGCTGGGCACATCGGCATAAATTTGCGGAAGACCATGGTAAAAGTCTTTGTTGTCGCTGCGCCTGAGCACATAGATTTTTAATCCTTTGGAACGATGGACAATGCCGGTAACCACAACGGTCTGACCAACTAATTTAGTTTTGGAAAGGGTAGAACTTCCATCTGGACTTGCTTCCAGCAGAGTTTTACCAATAAAAAGGTAGGTGTAATTGACAGGGTTTCCCAATATAAACGACAAGCCGAGAGAAATAGGATTAGGGATTTTGTGTTGCTCTGATTCTTTTTTGGCAGATATGGGTTTTTCTTTTTGGGGCATAAATGTCAAAAATTTTGAATCAGATAGAGATAGAAGGGCATTCCCAAAGTAATGTTGAATGGGAAGGTAAAGGCCAGGGCCATGGGAACATATAAACTAGGATTGGCCTTTGGAGCCGCTATACGCATGGCTGCCGGAACAGCAATATAGGAAGCACTGGCTGCAAGAATGGCGAACAAGAACCTATTTCCAACACTTTCGGTAATGAATTGACTGAACCAAGCCACAAAACAGCCATTGATAATGGGTAGGCCAATTGAGAATATGAGGGCAAACCACCCCTTTGTTAAAAAATCATTGAGTTTTCTACCGCTGGTAATCCCCATATCCAATAAAAACACGGCCAAAAAGCCTTTGAATATGTCTGTGGTGAAAGGTTTTATTCCTTCTGCTTGTTGTTCGTTAGCCAAAAAACCAATAGCCAAACTGCCCAGAATAAGTAGGACACTGCCATTGGTCAGGGAGTGTCTAAATATTTTGGAAAAATCACAGGTTTCTTGCTTATCCTTTTTGAACAGGGTCATGAGCAGGACCCCAATGATGATGGACGGGGCTTCCATAAGGGCCATTACGGCAACCATGTGCCCTCCGAACTCAATATGCTCAATTTCCAGAAATGAAATAGCGGTCACAAAAGTGACCGCACTTACAGATCCATATGCTGCGGCAATAGCTCCTGAGTTCTGCACGCTGAACTTTCTTCGTAAAATAAAATAAGCATAAACCGGAACAGAAATAGCTAGGAAGACTCCAAAAAGTAGGGACCAGATTATTTCCATGCTCAATGAACTGTGGGATAATTCCAGCCCTCCTTTAAAACCTATTGCAAAAAGCAGATATAGTGAAATAAATTTTGAGGAATTGGCTGGAATTTCCAAATCACTTTTTAGCTGTACCGCTACAATACCTAAAAAGAAAAAGAGCAAAGCTGGATTAGTAAGATTGTCCAATAGCAGGTGTAGGTCCATAGAGTTTTATTCTTCCAGGGTAATGTTCAATATGCCATCAATCCTCAATCGCTTGCCTTCTTGTCTGACGCCGCTGATAAATTCTCTAGCTATTTGGATTTCCCTTTCCAACTCCTGTATCCTACCATCAGGATATTTTGTGTTTGCATCCTTGTTGCCTTCACACCAAGCCAAACGCTGTAGTTTATGGAAATTGATTTTTTCATTTAGCAGTGAAGTGATTACATCCAGTGCTTCCGAAGCGGTAAAACTTCCGTCTACCAATTGAATTCTCTGATCTGTTTTAATTAATGTCTCCATTTTTTATGATTTTGATTAATACCTTTTTGTTTGGTTCTTGCCGACCATGTGGATGGACATGAGCCCAAAGACTATTGACATTGAAATGCTCAACCATCCAAAAAATAGAAAGTCGTTCAATGCTGAAAGCACAAGTACAGCTCCAAATAGAAAACCAGTGAGAGCGTAGTACAAGGGGTAATACCGTTCTTCTTTTTTTGATTTATGGACTTTGGATTCAGATTTCTGCGAGTGTAAAAGTTTGTAAATCATGTTTGTTTTTTTGCAAAGGTTAGTCTAAGTTTTGATATATTATTATTTATATTTATTATCAAAAACATAAATATTATTTATGAATTATACTTTGCACCAACTTCGGATTTTCTCCAAAATTGTTGAAAAACAAAGCGTTACGAAGGCGTCTGAAGAACTCTATTTGACACAGCCTGCAGTGTCAATTCAACTCAAAAATTTTCAAGAACAGTTCCCAATTCCCCTCACCGAAGTGGTAGGAAGAAAGCTTTTTATTACTGATTTTGGACAGGAGATAGCCCAATCAGCAGAGCGAATTTTAAGTGAGGTGGATGGAATTAACTACAGAATGCAATCCTACGGAGGTAAGATAGCAGGCAGGCTAAAGGTTTCCGTAGTGTCTACTGGAAAATACGTAATGCCCTATTTTTTATCGGGGTTTATGCGGGCCAATACTGGCGTAGATTTGGTAATGGATGTTACCAATAAGGCCAGGGTGGTGCAAAGCTTGGAGCAAAACGAAGTTGATTTTGCATTGGTTTCGGTTCTTCCGGAACAGTTAAAATTACAAAAGGTCAACCTTATGAAAAATGTGCTTTACCTGGTTGCCAATCCAAGTCATTTTAAAAATATTCAGCTATCAAAAAAAATGTTCGTAAGGGACACCCCTCTAATTTTTAGAGAACAGGGTTCGGCTACTAGGGCCGCCATGGAAAGCTTTCTGCATCAGGCAGATATACAAGTGGGAAAGCGGATAGAGCTTACCTCCAATGAAGCAGTCAAACAGGCAGTAATAGCTGGATTGGGATGTTCTATTATGCCCTTGATAGGAATTAAAAACGAACTCGGAAATGGGGATTTAAAAATTTTTCAAAAGAAGAAATTACCTATTGAAACAACATGGAACCTAGTCTGGTTGGCCTCGAAAAAATTGTCGCCTGTTGCTACAGCTTTTCTTGAGTACTTGGAGACAGAAAAGCAAAAAATAATCACACAAGAATTTGATTGGTACGAAAAATACTAGATCTGAGATTCGGTAGGCGAGATTTTGATACTGCTATGGATTTCAAGTCTGTGCCCGTTTCGATTGGCGTTCAAAATAATCTCTGTTATCTCTTTTTTTGCCAGTTTTAACTGCTGTATCCTGGTTTTGGAATAAGTAAGATCGGTTGGTTCAGTATGTTCAAGGTTGAGCTGTTGCACGGAGTGAAACTTGATCTTGTAGTTCAAGAGGGATAAAAGCACATCTGCGGCCTCAGAAGGAGAAAAGCTCCCGTCTATCAATAAATAGGAATCGTTTTTCTTCTGGTCATTTCCTTTGGATTGGTTTCGTTTAAAAGAAGGTAGCCATTTCTTCACCGCTATATTTTTAAGGTAGTGTTCTTTAATTTTTCCGAATGTTCTTCGTCCATGTAAATAATGGGGAGTGCATACATCATTGCTATGGCTTTGGGAAACTTTTTCTTGGTCTTTTGCTCTATTTCCTGAAAAAGCAAAGCTTTAGTGGTAACGGTTAGGAGAATTTTTTGTGTTTGCTCATTGTCTATATAACATTCGCTTGGATTGGTATCGATAGTTGAATGATAGACCAATTTTTCCTCATGTAAAAAGTTCACGACTTTTTGTGCTCCATGGGAAGAATTACATAAAATATGTATCAGAACCATTTAAAGCTGTTTAAAATTTAAGTATGGAAGAAAGGAGCTTTAAGCTCCTTTCTTGTAATGTTTAACCTCATGGCAACATGTTGGTC
The DNA here is from genome assembly GCF_003382275.1 of Flagellimonas nanhaiensis. Classification (GTDB taxonomy): domain Bacteria; phylum Bacteroidota; class Bacteroidia; order Flavobacteriales; family Flavobacteriaceae; genus Flagellimonas; species Flagellimonas nanhaiensis. Next base: position 364,653 of record NZ_QTJX01000002.1, on the reverse strand, counting down.
CCATCAGGTATTTTGACTTCCCCTGCGTCTACAGCCTCATTTAATCTAGCTGTCAAAGTCTTGTAAACTCTAAAAAACTTCTTTCCATCCGTTCTTTTAAAGGTCACTAAAGAGGTTTTTCCATAGGATATATCAGTGATGGTCACCGATTCATTTACCAAGGCTGACAAGTTTGCGATTCCACCTCGTTTAATGATAAAGTTTTTTCGGGGGACATCAACATGTTTGTAATGACTTCCCGATGGCGCACCTAGGACCAATTGGTCTCCGATTTGTACGCGATCTACATGGTTGTCCTGCGCCTGCACGGAGAAAAATGCAAGCAAACAGGCCGCAAATAAGAATTGTTTCATTTCAGTTAGGTTTTAATTAAGCTTTTTTACCAAGATTGCCTTTATGGTGGGTTTGTACCCATAAAAATTTTTTCCATCTTCCCTTCTGAGAATCACCTGGATGCTTCCATCCGGCATGGTTTCCATATAATCTACGGCCACCAGTTGACCATGAAAATTCATTTGAAGACCGAAACCCGAGGAAGAATTCAAGGAATTCTCAACAAGTACCATTTGCGAATAGGGGATCTTCAATATTCTTTCATGGTTAAAATCTCCCCGACTCTCTTCAAAGTGCTCAACTTTGAGCTGATATTGTCCAGATTGTGCCAATACACCTGAAGAGAATATAAGGAAAATAAGTAAGAGTAAAACTTTTTTCATAGCTGTTCTTTTCTCCCATTTTATACATCTAAAGATAGACTTAAACACTCATAAAAAACAATTACTATTGTTAAAGTGTGTTAAACTATTGAAATATAATAGTAATACTTTTAATTTTGAATCGAAATTTAATTTTAGCAGTTGATATGGAAAGGTTAATGCAGTCCATTAGGATAGGAATAAACGAGAAGATATACGTTAAGGACCCTGAGTCATCTGATCTGGGAAAAAGAATTGTGGAACAAAGTATTTTGATGATTGATGAAATGGGCTTTGAAAGTTTCACTTTCAGAAAACTGGGTGAACGAATCGGTTCCAATGAAAGTTCTATTTACCGTTATTTTGAGAACAAGCATAAACTGCTTCTCTATCTGGCTTCTTGGTATTGGGGATGGCTGGAGTATAAAATGGTATTCGCCACTACGGGAATTACCGATCCTAGTGAAAAGTTGCGAAAGGCCATCGAGATTTTGACCCAGACCGTTAAGGAGGATGTTTCTTTTTCCCATGTCAACGAAGTGCTGCTTAACAAAATTGTAATAAACGAATATTCCAAGTCTTATCTGACCAAGGAAGTAGATCAAGAGAATAAAGAAGGTTACTTTGTTATTTATAAACGATTGGTTAACCGTTTGCATGAAATGATTGTGGCGCTGGATCCAGCGTATCTCTACCCATCAAGTTTGGCAAGTACCGTATTGGAGGGTTCTCTGCACCAATATTTTTTAAAGGAGCATTTCCCAAACCTAACGGACTGCAACGAGTCTGTAACCCCAACTCAATACTTCACTGATCTGGTCTTCCGCACATTAACCTCCGACAAGCATGGCTAAAAAAGTTTTGACTGCTTGGCAACGCCTCATGGGCTTGCTGGCTTTGGACAGGAAAGATATCCTGCAGGTATTTTATTATGCCATTTTTGCTGGTGTGGTAAACTTGTCATTGCCCTTGGGCATACAGGCTATCATTAATTTGATTCAAGGGGCCCAGGTGAGTACCTCTTGGATTGTACTGGTGGTACTCGTTACCCTGGGAGTGGCCTTTGCCGGGACTCTCCAGTTGATGCAAATGAGGATAATTGAAAACGTGCAGCAAAAAATCTTCACCCGATCGTCTTTTGAGTTTGCGTACAGATTTCCAAAAATCAAGATGGACCAGTTACGGAATTACTATCCGCCAGAATTGGCCAACAGATTTTTTGATACGCTCACGGTTCAAAAAGGACTTTCCAAAATACTTATCGATTTTCCAGCCGCGTTTTTACAGATAGTTTTTGGGCTTCTGTTACTCTCGTTCTACCATCCATTTTTTATACTGTACGGACTATTGTTGGTGCTTTTGATCTATGTCGTTTTCAAATTTACAGCTCAAAAAGGCTTGGAAACCAGTTTGGATGAGTCCAAGAACAAGTATAAGGTAGCACACTGGATTCAAGAAATTGCAAGGTCTTTGGTGAGCTTCAAACTGTCCGGAAAAACCAACCATGCCCTTGACAAAAATGACACTTTGGTGGCTGATTATTTGGATGCAAGGGAAGGGCATTTTAGGATTTTGGTCCTTCAGTTCATCCAAATGATAGGTTTTAAGGTCTTGGTAACGGCAGGGCTTCTGTTGATAGGAGGATTATTGGTACTGAACCAAGAAATGAATATTGGCCAGTTTGTAGCGGCGGAGATCATTATCATTTTGGTGATAAGTTCCGTTGAGAAAATGATTCTTGGCCTCGAAACCTTTTATGATCTGCTGACCTCATTAGAGAAATTGGGTCAGGTGGTGGACAAGGAATTGGAGCCACAGACGGGTGAAAAACCCTTTGGGGAAAAAGAAGGTTTCACGGTGGAATTATCCGATATCTCATACAATGTACCAGAAAGGGACAAAAAGATTTTAGATGGGGTGTCACTGACTATTACACCATCCTGTACCATTCTGTTGAATGGGGCAAGTGGTTCGGGCAAAACAACATTGCTACGCCTTATAGCTGGGATTGTTGAGCCAGACCAAGGAAAGATATATGTAAATGATGTTGCCTTACAGGGAATGAACCTTAACTATTATCGATCCCATTTGGGGCAGTCTTTAACCGAGGAAAGCCCTTTTGAAGGTTCTTTGTTGAACAATATCACCTTTGGAGATGAAACCATTTCCCAGGAAGATGTGTATTGGGCGCTTGAGAAGACCGGGTTGACCGAGTTTGTGAAGGAACAACCCCAGGGTCTGAAAACCATTCTTTACCCAGAGGGAAGGCAGATACCTTACACTGTATCCAAAAAAATAGTTTTGGCTCGGAGTATTGTCCGTAGACCCAAATTATTGGTCCTTAAGGACCCATTAGATCAATTTGGCGAGATAGAATCCGAAAGAATCATGAATTTCCTGACAGATTCAAAGAATGGATGGGCACTGGTCATTGTGAGTGCCAATCCAAAATGGATCGAGCACTGTGGACGGATCATTACGGTTGAAAAAGGAAAATTGGTGAACGAAAAGTAGAAAAGTCATGTTGAACATATCTCCAAATAAACTAAATCAAAAAGTAGATTTGAGTGGTTATAAAGCCGCACAGAAAGTCTTTGGTAGAAAGCACAACAAACATTTCAATAGAATGTTGACTTTCTTTTCAATCATTGTGCTGATCATTATGTTCCTGCCGTGGACTCAGACCATTTCAGGAAAGGGATATCTCACCACTCTACGACCAGATCAACGCCCACAAACCATTCAATCCCCCATACCGGGACGTATTGAGAGATGGTATGTTAAAGAAGGTGACTTTGTACACAAGGGGGACACAATTCTTCATATTTCTGAAGTAAAGAGCGAATATTTTGACCCCAATTTGGTGGAGCGTACCGGGCAGCAGATCAAGGCAAAGTCTATGGCGGTGAACTCTTATCAGGAGAAAGTAAAAGCATTGAACAATCAGATTGGTGCACTTTCCACAGAGCGCCAGCTAAAGCTGGAGCAAGCAGCAAATAAACTCATTCAATCCAAATTAAAGGTTGAGAGCGACAGCATTGATTTAGAAGCGGCCAAGACGAATATCATTATTGCGGAGCGACAATACAATCGTACTGAGCAATTGGAAAAAGAAGGATTAAAGGCACTGACCGATGTGGAGGAAAAACGATTAAAGCTTCAAGAGGCCCAGGCCAAACTCATTTCGCAAGAGAACAAATTGTTGGCCAGTAAAAATAATGTGATCAATGCCCAGGTTGAGATCAATAGGCTCCAAGCAGAATACACCGATAAAATTTCCAAGGCAAGGAGCGATATGCTTACCGCTCAATCCAATCAATTTGACTCTGAAGCGCAAGTGACCAAATTGGAGAATGCCTATACCAATTATGAGATCAGAAACAGCATGCTTTACATTAGGGCACCCCAAAGTGGATACATAAACAAAGCACTACAATCGGGCATTGGAGAGACCTTCAAAGAAGGAGATCGCTTGGTGGGAATTATGCCCTCGTCCTATGATATGGCCGTTGAAACCTTTGTAGAGCCCATAGATCTTCCATTGATCCATATAGGTGAAAAAGTAAGGATCCAGTTTGATGGATGGCCCGCAATTGTTTTTAGCGGATGGCCCAACGTTTCCTTTGGAACCTTTGGAGGAAAGGTGGTCGCCATTGAGACCTTTATCAGCGACAATGGAAAATATAGGGTGCTCCTGGCGCCGGACGAGGAAGACGTTGAATGGCCTAAAGCCATTAGGGTTGGTTCAGGAGCCAATACCATCGCCCTGCTTAATGATGTTCCAATTTGGTTTGAACTGTGGAGGCAATTAAATGGCTTCCCGCCCAACTATTATCAACCTGAAAACGAGGTAGTCAATGTCAGTAAAAAATAAAGTCGGTTTTTACCTGTTTTTTTACCTAGTGGCTGCCTTGCATGGAATGTTTGGTCAGCAGGACTCGCTCATATTAGACTTTGGGGAGTATCTGGGCTATGTGAAAAAATATCATCCCATTGCCAAACAGGCACAGTTGAATATCGCCGTTGGCCAGGCCAATTTAATGAAGGCAAGAGGAGGTTTTGACCCTAAAATAGAGGTGGACTACGATCGTAAGGAATTTAAAGGGACCGAGTACTGGGACCGACTTAATACCACTTTTAAAATCCCTACATGGTTTGGGGTAGAGCTTAAGGGAAATTTTTCCCAGAATCAGGGAGATTTCATAAATGAAGATGAAACTCTACCTACAGATGGTCTCTACAGCGCAGGGGTTTCCATGTCTTTGGGGCAAGGTTTTTGGATCAATGAGCGCATGGCTACCCTCCGTAAGGCAAAATATTTTAGGGAGCAGGTTAAGGCGGATCAGGATTTAATGGTGAACGAAGTTCTGTATAGGGCCTCTATGGCTTATTTTGATTGGCTTAAAGCTTATCAGGATGCCGAAGTCTTTCAAAATTTTGTTCAAAATGCTGAGGTTAGGCTACAAGGCATAAAGCAAAGGGCTCAAACGGGAGACTTGGCGGCCATAGACACGGTTGAAGCAAAAATTGCCTATCAAAATAGAGCTTTGAGCCTTGAACAGGCCAAGGTGAAATTGATGAAAAAGTCCTTGGAGCTTTCCAATTATCTATGGATTAATGATGTTCCGGTAGAATTGCGGCCAGAGGTGGTTCCCAATATTGAAATCGACTCCGAAATAGATATGGCCTTGGAGATAGAAGGTAAACCTTTGGACAGTTTTTCTTTGGAAAGCCACCCAAAACTAAGATCATTGGGGTACAAAATTGATGGGTTGGTTGTTGAAAAAAGGTTGAAGGCCAACAAACTATTGCCGAAACTTGATGTGGAGTACAACTTCTTGACAGAAGCCCCGGAAAGTATAAATTCCTATGCTTGGAACGAATTCAAAGGAGGTTTTACCTTTAGGTTCCCATTGTTCTTAAGAAAGGAACGGGGAGATTTAAAATTGGCCAAGTTTAAATTGAGGGATGTGGAATATGAAAGGGACAATGCGCTGGTGGAAATAAGGAACAAGGTTGAGGCCATTTATAGGGAACTGGATTCATTCACGGTTCAAAATCAATTGATTTCCAACATTGTGCAGGATTACGGAATCTTACTGGCCGCTGAAGAACGAAAGTTTACTTTTGGGGAGAGCTCCTTGTTTTTGATAAATTCTCGAGAAAGTAAACTCATAGATGCCAATCTCAAACAGAACGAGATGCAGAACAAGTTTTTACATGCCAAGGCAACGCTGTTCAGAAGTTTGGCCATTAATCCCACAGCTTTATAAAAGTTTCACCCTAAAATCCCGTGTGTAAGGTTTTTTCAATAAATGCAACCAATGACAAAAGTCAGATTTCAGGCTGATTTTGGAACTTAATTTTGAGAAAAATATAACATGGAAGTGGTTGAAAGTAATTTGAAGAAAGAGCAGTTGGAACTTGTTTATGATGGAATGGCCAAAGGGATGACGTATGAAGAGTACAGGGATAAAGTGCATCATTTGGCAGAAAATGACCAAACTACAGGATTGGTTCAATCTGAGGCCAATATTAACTATACCCATTTAAGTGACCGCAGGATGAACCGTTGGGATAAAACCCTCAAAATTCCAGCAGAATTGCAGGAAAAGGTTGCCGGTGGACAATCAAAATTGGGATTTTTAGTTTTGACGGAAAGCTGGTGTGGCGATGCCGCTCCTAGTTTACCTGTAGTAAACAAAGTAGCAGAATTGAATCCAAATATCGACTTGAGAATCGTTATCCGTGATGAAAATCCGGAGTTAATGGACGCATTTTTAACCAATGGAACCCGGTCTATTCCCAAATTGATCATTCTGGATAAAGAAAAGGAAGAGATTGTAGGAGAATGGGGTCCCAGACCAACCATAGCAACCCAGATGGTTGAAGATCAAAAACGGGAGCATGGAAAACTTACTGCCGAGTTTAAACAAGATCTTCAGATGTGGTATAATAAAGACAAAGGAGCCAATATTTTGGACGATCTATTAAAACTACTTCCCTTGGAATAGGTAGGTAATAGTGCCTATTTGCGAGTTTTTTGTGCTTGGACTAAACCTTGCCTTGAGAGCATAGGCTATGGCATTGTCCACCAAACATCCATTGCTGGTTCCTGAGCTGGAATCGTTAAAATCTGCTTCGGTCACATAACCATTGGAATCCACTTTAATGTTGATGACAACCTTTCCACCAACAATACAGGTGTAGATTGGAGGAGGCAGATGATAGGCATTTCTTTCAACCAAAGAGAAACTGATTGAGGTTCGGCGATCTTTTAAATAATTGGTGAATTCTTCCTTTTGGGATTCCCGTTCTCCAAGTTGTTGTTTTTTTTGGTCTCGTTCTTCAGCCAGTTTTTTCAACTGTTCGGCATATTCGCCATCAACATCTGAATATTCGCCTTGGTCGTTGTTCAGAGCCCGCTCCTCCATCAGTTCTTCCAAAGTTTTTAACGGCTCAGGATTGCCAACTGAAGGTTTTGCGGTTTCATTTAGGGCTAAGTGACTTTTTATGGGGTCGTTGTTGGACAGTTCTTCCAGCCTTTTTTCCTCCTCTTCAAGCAGTTTTTCAATATCCTCATCCGCCAAACTCATTTCAATAACATATTCCTCTTCCTGCATACCGCCCAAATGAATGTTGAACATCAACAAGACCACTATGGACATGGAGAAGAAGGTTATTAAAAGGGATAACTGGCTTCTATTAAGATTCATGGTTCTAGTATAACCGTTTTTTTGCTAAAATATTTTGCCTTGCCAGCACCTTCAAGGCGTTTTAACTGAGCAATTTAACTCTTTTTACCCGAGGGTTTCTTTGAAAACCATAGGTGTGGTAGCATTATTTACGTTAAAATCCCCTATTTTGGTTCTCCTAAGGGATGATAAATGGCCCCCAGAACCCAGGGCTTTACCGAAATCATGGGCCAAAGACCGAATGTAGGTTCCTTTGCTGCATACTACTCTAAAATAGACCTTTGGCATCTGAATTTTGGTGATTTCAAATTCCAAAATTTCAATTATTCTAGATTTGACCTCTACTTGCTTTCCTTCTCTTGCAAGTTCGTACAAGCGTTTTCCATCTTTTTTTAAGGCCGAAAACATGGGAGGTATTTGTTTAATTTCCCCTAAAAATTTGTGGGTTGTCTGCAAGATAATTTCTTCGGTCAAATGTTCTGTAGGATAAGTTTGGTCCACTTCTGTTTCTAAATCATAAGAAGGTGTGGTGGCGCCCAGGGTAAAAGTTCCCGTATATTCTTTGACCTGTCCTTGGAGTTCTGGGATTTTTTTAGTGAATTTCCCGGTGCATATAATCAATAGTCCAGTAGCCAGTGGGTCCAAGGTGCCTGCATGGCCTATTTTTATTTTTTTGAGGTCGAACTTCTTGCGAATGGCCCATTTTAATGCATTCACAGCTTGAAAAGAACTCCACTCCAAAGGTTTATCAATCAATAAAATCTGACCGTTCAGGAAGTCTTCTTTGGTTTTCAAATTTTTAGGGCTTTGAAGCAAAAGTAGGGATCATCCCCAAATGCTCCAAGCAATGGCAATAAGACCTATAATCAAACAGTAAATAGCAAAATAGGATAGTTTGCTCTGACGCACCAGTTTTATCATCCAGGTACAGGCCGCCAAACCAGCCACAAAGGCCGCTACAAAACCTGCTCCCATGGCAATGGCTTGATCTCCAACAAAGTTGATTTCTCCGCTCAAAATATCCTTGGCCATTTTTCCCAAGATTAAAGGAACAACCATCAAAAATGAAAAACGAGCCGATTTGGTTTTGTCTACGCCTAACAGGACTGCAGCCGAGATGGTGGCACCACTTCGAGAAATACCAGGTAAAATAGCAACAGCTTGGGCCAGGCCAATCACAAAAGCACCTCTATAGGAAACTCCTTTTTCGGTAGTTTTTGCCAAATCTGCCAAGTATAGTAGAATCGCAGTTATAATAAGCATGATGCCTACAATAATGATGGCGCCATCAAAAAATACTTCTAGGAAATCCTCCAAAAAGAAGCCAACTAGGGCAGCAGGAATCATGGAAATAACAATTTTGAGGGAAAATTGGGTTTCTTCGTTCCATTTAAACTGAAAAAGTCCTTTCAAAATTTCCCAAACATCTTTTCTGAAAACAATCAATGTGCTCAACGCTGTGGCGAAGTGAAGCACCACGGTAAACAAAAGACTTTCTTCTGGAAGCGCGTTTGCTCCCAAAATGGCCTTGCCCAATTCTAGATGTCCACTGGAGGATACAGGTAAAAACTCGGTCAATCCTTGAATAATACCAAGGATGATAGCATCAATAATGTCCAAGTTATTTTTTGTTTTTGTTAGGGTTCAACAAAATGGCATATACTTGAATGCCCAGACCGATCAACACCAAGGTAGGGGCTAATCTGATTCTTCTAAAGTTGTAGATATCTGGATTGAACACATTGGGGTCGTCACTGCCCCCACCGCTCATCAGAATAAAACCCAATGCAATCAAAGCCAAACCAATGAATAAAAAGATGTAGTTCTTTTTTTGGAAAAGGAACTCATTGGTGGGTTTTTGAACGTTCTTTTTGTTTTTCTTGCTCATGTCGCAAAGTTAATAATAAAGATCATCTGTCCTTAAATTAAGGAAACGCTGTGTAGCTATATGGGTACTAGCCCATGAAATAACAACTCCGAGTCCGAAAACTCCAACAAATAGGGCAACAAGTACTATTATATCTTGGAAAAGATCCAACTCCGGAAAATTTTTGTTGATATAGAAAAGCAACACCCCAAGACCGATCAAGGCAACTGCAGCCCCCAACATCCCCAATTTAATATTGGTCCAAATGAAAGGCCTGCGGATAAACTTTTTGGTTGCTCCTACCATTTGCATGGTCTTAATGATAAATCTTTTGGAGTAAATGGACAGTCTGATAGAGCTGTTGATAAGAAGTACGGCGATGACCGTGAAAACAGCGCTGGCCACTAGAATCCAAAGACTGATTTTTTTGGTATTGTCGCTCAACAATGAAATCAAGGGCTTGTCATAACTCACTTCATCCACGTAAGTTTTGGCAGTTATCTCGTCTGCAATTTCGTTAACCCGCTCAGGAGAGACATAGTCTGCCTTTAAGTTTACATCTATGGAGTTCTTTAAAGGATTATATCCCAGAAACTCCACAAAATTTTCCCCAATATCCTCGCTATACTGCTCCGCAGCATCTTCTTTGGAGATGTATTCGGCCGATTTGGTGTACTCGGCCATGGCCAAACTTTTTTGTAACTGATCTATTTCAATGGGCTTGGCGTTATCCTTCAAAAAAACCGAAATGGTCACCTGTTCCTTAAAATGATCCGCCAACTTTTTGGTATTCAGCACAAGAAGTCCCAAGACTCCAAGAAGAAATAGTACCAAAGCAATGCTCAAGACCACTGAAAAATAGGAGGAAATCAACTTTCTACGTTGATAACGTTCAATATATTGGCTCATAAGGGAAAATCAGTACGTAAAAATAGAAAAGTAAATTGTAATTAGGGGATTAAACCTATTTTTGCAACTTGAAAAGAGACACAGTTTGTTGTCATTTCGAGTCTTCGAAAATCAAGACGAGAAATCTCAACTATACGTTTGAGACATCTCGACTGCGCTCGATGTGACATATTGACCATAAAGAAGTATGATGAGTTATAATTTCCGCAAGATTGAGGCCAAATGGCAGAAGTATTGGGCAGAAAATGGAACCTTTAGGGCATCCAACAATTCGGACAGACCAAAATTCTATGCGCTGTCCATGTTTCCCTATCCTTCTGGGGCGGGATTGCATGTGGGTCACCCTCTAGGATATATTGCCACGGATATTTACTCAAGATATAAAAGACACAAGGGTTTCAACGTGTTGCATCCCATGGGATATGACTCTTTTGGACTTCCTGCGGAACAATATGCCATTCAAACTGGGCAACATCCGGCCATTACCACGGAAAACAATATCAAAAGATATCGAGAACAGCTTGACAAATTGGGCTTTTCTTTTGATTGGGACCGTGAGGTTAGAACCTCAAACCCCCGATATTATAAATGGACACAGTGGATTTTCATCCAATTGTTCAATTCCTGGTACAATAAAAAATCTGACAAGGCTGAGGACATAGCTAGTTTGATTGCCATTTTTGAGAAAGAAGGTAATGAAAATGTAGAGGCTTCTTGTGATGAAGATACCCCCATGTTCAGTGCTGCGGATTGGAATGGTTTTTCCGCAAAGACCCAACAGGAAATCCTTTTGAAGTACAGATTGACCTATTTGGCGGATACTGAAGTGAATTGGTGCCCTGCCTTGGGTACCGTTTTGGCCAATGACGAGATTGTTAATGGAGTTTCTGAAAGAGGTGGACATCCGGTTATTAGGAAGAAAATGACTCAATGGAGCATGCGAATCACGGCTTATGCCCAACGTTTGCTGGATGGATTGGACAAGATTGATTGGCCACAACCTTTGAAGGATTCCCAGACCAATTGGATTGGTCGTTCCGAAGGAGCATCTGTGACCTTTAATGTCATTCCAGTTAATGGTGTCACTTCGAGCGCAGTCGAGAAGTCTGATACCATTGAAGTGTTCACTACCCGTCCTGATACCATTTTTGGGGCTAGCTTCATGACGCTTGCACCCGAGCATGAATTGGTCGCAAAAATTACCACTGCAGAACAAAAAGCTGAGGTAGATGCCTATGTGGAGGCTACGGCAAAACGTTCTGAGCGAGATCGTATGGCCGATGTAAAGACCGTATCCGGGGTATTTACCGGGGGATATGCGGAGCACCCTTTTACCAAGGAGCCCGTACCTATCTGGATTGGGGACTACGTTTTGGCAAGCTATGGAACTGGAGCGGTGATGGCCGTGCCATGCGGAGATCAACGCGATTATGATTTTGCAAAACATTACAACATTCCCATTCCCAATATTTTTGATGGAGTGGATATTTCTGAAGAGGCATTTGCCGATAAGGCCACTACTGTAATTGCCAACTCCGATTTCTTAAACGGACTTTCTTATAAGGATGCGACACAAAAAGTGATTGCAGAGCTTGAAAAAATTGGTCATGGAGAAGGCAAGATTAACTATCGCCTTCGTGATGCCGTATTCAGTCGCCAGCGCTATTGGGGAGAACCTTTCCCAGTATATTATGTAGACGGCATGCCTCAAATGATTGATTTGGAATACCTGCCATTGCAACTGCCTGAAGTGGAAAAGTACCTTCCCACAGAAACTGGGGAACCACCTCTGGGCAATGCTACGCATTGGGCATGGGACGCCAGGAACAACAAAGTTGTCTCAAATGAGATGCTGAAACAAGTTCAGCATGACGGTCATTCCGAACTTGATTCGGAATCCCATGAAGGGGTGTACCCGTTGGAGTTGAATACCATGCCTGGGTGGGCGGGAAGTTCTCAATACTTTAACCGCTACATGGATCCTAGAAATGACGAGACTATCTTTTCCGAAGAAGCAATTGGCTATTGGCAAGACGTAGACCTCTATATTGGTGGTAGCGAGCATGCCACGGGCCATTTATTGTATTCCCGTTTTTGGCAGAAGTTTATGTTTGACAAAGGTCTAGTGCCCAAAGACGAGTATGCCCAAAAGTTGATCAACCAGGGGATGATCACTGGAACCTCCGCCGTGGTTTATCGTGTTTCAGGAACAAATAAGTTTGTTTCCATAGGGCTAAAAGACAAATATGAAGTTGAGGAATTAAGGGTAGATGTTAATCTTGTGAATGTTTCTAATGAGCTTGACATTAATTCATTGAGAGATTGGCAACCAGAATATGAGGGTGCGGAGTTTATCCTGGAAGATGGTAAGTATATAGTTGGCCGAGAAGTGGAAAAGATGTCAAAAAGATGGTACAATGTCGTCAACCCAGATGCCATTTGTGTGGAGTACGGGGCTGATTCCCTTCGTCTGTATGAAATGTTCCTTGGGCCTTTGGAGCAATCCAAACCCTGGAATACGGCAGGTATTACCGGAGTGCATTCTTTTCTAAAGAAACTATGGAAGCTCTATACGGTCATTGAGGATACGGAACCAACGGCAGACAATCTAAAATCGTTGCACAAGACCATCAAAAAAGTGGAAGAGGATATTGAGAACTTCTCGTTCAACACTTCGGTTTCAACCTTTATGATCTGTGTTAACGAATTGACTGCCCAAAAATGTGCTAGCAAAGCTATTTTGGAGCCCTTGGCCATTTTGGTATCTCCTTATGCTCCGCATATTGCCGAAGAACTTTGGGAGCGTTTGGGTCATACCGAATCCATTGCTGAGGCAGCTTTCCCTGTATTTGAGGAAAAGCATTTGGTGGAAAGCAGTAAGGAATACCCCATATCCTTCAACGGAAAGATGCGTTTCAAATTAGAACTGCCTTTGGATATGGGCAAGGATGATATTGAAGCTGCTGTTTTGGCCCATGAAAAGACCCAGGCCCAATTGCAGGGCCGCACTCCTAAAAAGGTCATTGTGGTGCCTGGAAAAATTGTGAATATCGTGGGATAAGATTTTCACTTTTCAAATTGAGTCACCTTGAGCGTAGTCGAAAGGTGGGTGGTGCTCATAGATTTTTAGAGTCTATGCGTTGTCAACCTGAACTTGTTTCAGGTTCTCAATGATTCTGAAATAAATTCAGAATGACCATGTTCATTGCTTTGGAAACAGTATCGTTTTTGTTTCCAAAATCATTTAAGTTTCTACCTTTAGAGCAAATACCCAGCTATGGACACTATTGAAATTGTAGGCCTGATTGCGGCCACCTTGACCACCTCTGCATTTGTCCCCCAAGTTTACAAAGCATTCAAACACAAATCCACTGCGGATGTATCCCTTACCATGTACATTGTTCTGTTGGCCGGACTTATACTTTGGATAGTCTACGGGCTTCATCACAATAGCTTGAGCATTATATTAGCGAACATAGTAACAGGCTTGTTGGCTCTGACTATGCTTGTTTTGAAGATGAAGCACAAGTAACGCTTCTTCATGGGGGGTGCATATTCTATTTTTGAAATTTTATTGAATATACCCCTATAAATTATAGGGTACAATTTGTAAAAAACATAAAATTTAACTTTTTACCCCTGCTTTTTATCGATTTTATTTCCATCTTTTTATTTTTTATAACAACTTTGAGGCAATAACCACAAAAAATTCACAAAATGGTAGTAGGAGTGCCCAAAGAAATCAAGAATAATGAAAGTCGGGTTGGAATGACACCGGCTGGAGTTTTCGAACTGGTAAAAAACAACCACACCGTATATGTACAATCTGGTGCAGGGGAAGGCAGCGGTTTTTTTAATCAGGATTATCAAAAAGCGGGGGCCATTATCTTGGACACCATAGGCCAGGTTTATGCCATAAGCGATATGATCGTGAAGGTCAAAGAACCTATAGCCGAAGAATATAAACTGGTCCAAAAGGGACAAATTGTTTTCACCTACTTTCATTTTGCATCAAGCGAAGCTTTGACTCGGGCCATGATTGATAGCAAAGCTATCTGTATTGCCTATGAAACGGTTGAGGATGAGGATGGGACCTTACCATTGTTGACGCCCATGTCTGAAGTGGCCGGTAGAATGGCCATTCAGCAAGGAGCCAAATATTTAGAAAAACCTGTGAAGGGTAGAGGTGTACTTTTAGGAGGTGTTCCCGGGGTTGCGCCAGGACGCGTATTGGTACTCGGAGCTGGCACTGTGGGTATTCAAGCTGCAAAAATGGCAGCTGGATTGGGAGCGCATGTAACCATTTTGGATGTAAATATGAAACGATTACGATACGTGAATGACATTATGCCGAATCATGTAGTAACCGAGTTTTCCAATGAGTTTAATATCCGAAAGCACATTAAGACCCACGATCTAATTATTGGAGGAGTTCTTTTGAAGGGAGCCAAAGCGCCAAACCTTATCACAAAAGACATGTTAAAAGAGATGCATCCTGGGGCGGTTATTGTTGATGTGGCCGTAGACCAAGGAGGTTGTGTGGAAACCACAAAACCTACAACGCATGAGGACCCAATTTATATTATTGATGATGTAGTGCACTATTGTGTAGCCAATATGCCAGGAGCAGTTCCCTATACATCAACAATGGCCCTTACCAATGTTACATTGCCCTATGTGGTTAAATTGGCCAACAAGGGATGGCAAAGTGCCTGTAACTCGGATAAATCTTTGGCCAAAGGGTTGAACATTGTAGAAGGAGAAGTGGTTTATAAGGAAATTACCGAGGCATTCAATTGGGAGCCTGAATTGGTATAACTTACATTTTGTCAGTTAAAAAACCCCGTCAAACATTGGCGGGGTTTTTGTTGTATTATGGGTATATTTATAAGACCAAAAGTAGAAAAGCTATGATGACATATTATATATTGATCGGTGGAATTGCATTGGTTAGTTGGTTGGTAAGCAACCGATTGAAGAGCAAGTTCAAGCAATACTCCAAAGTACAACTAAGAAATGGAATGAGCGGAGCGGAAATTGCCCAGAAAATGCTGGATGACCATGGGATTAGAGATGTAAAGGTGATTTCCACCCCGGGAATGTTGACTGATCATTACAATCCAAAAAACAAGACCGTAAACTTAAGTGAAGGGGTCTATAGTCAAAGGAATGCCGCCGCCGCCGCTGTAGCCGCTCACGAATGCGGTCACGCGGTTCAACATGCCCAGGCATATGAATGGTTAACCATGCGCTCCAAGTTAGTTCCCGTGGTAAGTGTTACCTCGGGGATGTCCACTTGGATTGTTTTTGGAGGTATCGCTTTGATGGCAGCAACGGGAGTAGCCGGAGGAATTGGCTTTTACATTGCAGTTGCCGGACTGGCCATGATGGGAATGGCCACATTGTTCAGCTTTGTTACCTTACCTGTTGAATATGATGCCAGCAAACGGGCATTGGTTTGGCTAAAGCAAAAAAATATGGTGAGCCAACAAGAATATGCTGGCGCTGAAGATGCCCTAAAATGGGCCGCACGAACCTATTTGGTAGCTGCCTTAGGTGCTTTGGCCTCGCTTCTTTACTGGGCCGTCCAAGTTTTTGGAGGAAGGGACTAACGTAATAAAATTAGGCTATTGAAAACCTGTTTGAGAATTTTGAACAGGTTTTTTTATATAGTAATCTGTCTGTCTATCTGTTGATTCAGTGAGATAAAGGTTTCCGTTCTTGATACACCCTCAATTTGTTGTATTTTCTTGTTGAGGAGTTGCATAAGATGTTCATTGTCCCTGCAGAGCACCTTAATTAGAATGGACCAATTACCGGTAGTATAGTGGCATTCCAAAACTTCAGGAATCTTTTCCAGTTCTTTAACAGCTCTGGGGTTTGACATGGCTTTGTCCAAAAAGATACCAATGTAGGCCATTGTGGAATACCCCAGCACTTTTGGATTGATTACGAATTTAGATCCCAAAAGTAGACCAGAACCTTCTAGCTTTCGTAGCCTTTGGTGAATTGCTGCCCCAGAAATGCCAATATTACGTGCAATTTCCAAAATAGGTCTTCTGGCATCTTCCATCAAGTGCCTTAGAATCTTCTTGTCAATACCGTCTATTTTAACAGAATTGTTATTGTTTTTCATGGGAAAGCTTCAAAATTGAAGCTAAAGATAGAAAAAACAGGCTGAAACCTAACCTCCAACGGAATCAGGGTTATAACCTAGATAGGGCACCTCAAATTCATTGAAGACAATATCTTGGGATTTCAGCTCCGAAAGGATAGGTCCATACACCTCGGAACTTATGGGAATCTGGACACCCGGGGTGGTAATGTTGCCATTTAAAATCTGTATGGTGGCTATGGCCACAGGTAAGCCAACGGTCTTGGCCATTGCCGTGTACCGTCTATTTTCTCCAATGACCACCATATTGGCATCAATTTGTCGTTTTTTGCCTTCAAGTTCAAAACCAAACTTATGGTACATTACGATCATATCCTTCTCATCCTCTTGTAAGGTCCAACTGTCCTCTAGAATATATTGTAACATTTGAGCTGGGGTGGCATTTTTTAAAGGAATCTTTTTAGTTCCGTCAAAAAGATTGAGCTCTACTAATTTTCCCCATCGGATATCATCCTGATCAATTTTCAGGTAATGCCGTAGTTTCAATTCTACCGAGTCGGTTGGGGAGTAGGGCAGGAATAAATTTACGAATTCACGATAGGACATTCCTTCTGAATTTTCTATGGTATAGCTGTCATCTGTCATTCCAAGCATGATGAACATTTGCCAGGCCTTCGAAAATCCAACCCTGCGCATGGTGCCTCTAAACAGGGTAAGCGCATCTTCCAGTCCGTAAGCTTTTGTATATTTCAAAGAGTCCCTATTGGCATAGGCTTCAAAAGTACCGTACCCTTCAATGTCCAAAAATTCGGTTCGTCTGAACAATTTTTGATAGGGAATGTACTTGTAACTTCCTTCTTGAATAAATTTGGCTGCGCCACCCTGACCTGCAAGCACAACATTTCTTGGGTTCCAGGTGAATTTATAGTGCCAAAGATTGGTGTCGCTTTCTGGGGCGACCAACCCTCCAGTAAACGACTCAAAAAGCAGCATTTTGCCTCCTTTACTTCGTATTCTGTCAATCACCTCCATGGCACTCATATGATCAATGCCGGGATCAAGGCCAATTTCGTTCATGAAGACCAATCCTTTCTTTTTCACATCTTGATCTAGTGCCTCTATCTCCTTGCTTATGTAGGAGGCAGTAACCAAATGTTTCTCAAAGTGGATACAGTCCTCCGCTATTTTGATGTGCAGTTTTGGAGGCAACATGGAAACAACGATAGTTGCTTCTGAAATGGCATTTTTTCGGTCTTCTTCATTGCATATATCCAAGGGAATTACTTTGCAATTTGGATGTGAGGAAAAGTCCCAAGGGATATTTTCTGGATGAAGATCACCAATGGTCAACCGAAGATTTTCTTCATCAGATTTTTTCAGAAGATAATCTATAAGATAGGAAGTGGATTTTCCAGCGCCAAGAACCAAAATCGTGCGGACCATAGGTTTTGTTTACTTTTGATTAAAACGGATACTAAGGTATCAAATTGTTATATCTATAAAAAAATGAACTTTCAAAGTTATGAACAAAACAATATTGCTTACCGGAATCTTACTGGGAATGTTGGCGATTATTTTTGGCGCCTTTGGGGCGCACGGCCTTGAAAAACTTGTGGAGCAGAATGCGGTGGACACCTTTGAAACAGGGGTGCGTTACCAGATGTACCATGCCTTGTTTTTGCTATTTCTAGGTCTTTGGGATGGTATCGGGAAAAAGCAAAAGAAATTTGTGTTTTGGTCAGTTGTTCTGGGAGTCCTGTTGTTCTCCTTTTCAATTTACCTTTTGGCCATGAACAGTTTGGTAAGTTTCGATTTTAAGGTAATAGCTTTTTTGACTCCCATAGGGGGAGTTTTCCTAATTCTTGGATGGCTTCTTTTGGGGTATTACACTTTGACCAAAAAATAAACGGATTAGCCTTTTGAAAAGGTTGTAGGAATCTAGATTTTTCTAGCTTTGCACAACTAAAAACCATAAAAATGAAGGCTAGTACATCAGCTTCGAAAACGATTTCGCTGAAACCGTATGGAATTCAGCATTCTAATTTCCATTATCAGCTTACTCCAGACGAATTGCACGATGCAACTTTGGAAAAAGGATTGGGCAAACAGGCATCTTCTGGAGCACTTGCTGTAAACACGGGAGAGTTTACCGGAAGATCTCCAATGGACCGTTTTATTGTAAGAGACGACATTACAGAGGATAAAATTTGGTGGGGGGATATCAATATTCCTTTTGAAACTGAAAAGTTTGACAAGTTGTATGATAAGGTTATTGCTTATCTAAATGATAAAGAGCTTTATGTTCGCGATTCTTATGTCTGTGCAGACCCGGAGTATAGCATGAATATTAGGGTAATCAATGAATATCCTTGGTCCAATATGTTTGCGTACAACATGTTTTTAAGACCTACAGAAAATGAACTTGAAACGTTTGAGCCGGAGTGGACGGTAGTAAATGCTCCAGGATTTATGGCAGAAGCCAAAATTGATGGAACACGGCAGCATAATTTTGCCATTCTAAATTTTACCAAGAAAATAGCTCTAGTGGGAGGAACCGGATACACCGGAGAGATCAAGAAAGGAATATTTTCCGCGTTGAACTTCATACTTCCAGTATACAAAAACACTTTGCCGATGCACTGCTCGGCCAATATTGGAGAAGATGGTGATACCGCTCTCTTTTTCGGGCTTTCCGGAACAGGAAAAACAACGCTATCCACGGACCCCAATAGAAAATTGATTGGAGACGATGAACATGGATGGACAGCCGCCAATACAGTTTTCAATTTTGAAGGAGGCTGTTATGCCAAGGTAATAGACTTGTCTCAAGAAAAGGAACCAGAAATCTATGGGGCCATCAAGAGGGGAGCTATTCTGGAAAATGTAATTATGGATGGGAATGGAATAGTGGATTATACCGATTCCTCAATTACCCAAAATACAAGGGTAAGCTATCCCATATATCATATCGAAAATATTCAGGAACCATCAATTGGTAAGAATGTAAAAAATATCTTTTTCCTTACTGCGGATGCTTTTGGAGTATTGCCTCCTATTTCTAAGCTTACACCTGCGCAGGCAGCATATCATTTTATATCTGGCTATACTGCAAAGGTTGCAGGTACCGAAGCAGGGGTCGTTGAGCCACAACCGTCTTTTTCTGCCTGTTTTGGTGCACCCTTCATGCCATTACACCCAGCCAAGTATGCAGAAATGTTAAGTAAAAAGATGCAAGAATCAGGAGTTGATGTATGGCTTATCAATACGGGCTGGACAGGTGGTCCCTACGGTGTTGGCACCCGAATGAAACTGAAATATACAAGGGCTATGATCAGTGCGGCGCTTAATGGAGAATTAGGTCTTTACTCTTATGACACCTACCATATCCATTCCGTGTTTGGAGTAGCCCAGCCTAGAGAATGTCCTGGTGTTCCAACCAAAGTTCTCAGTCCAAGGGCAACCTGGAACAATGATGAAGCATATTACAAAACTGCTTTTAAACTGAGCAATGCTTTTAGGGAAAACTTTAAAAAGTTTGAGTCCTATGCCAATGAAGAGATCAGACGTGGAGGTCCTCAACGCTATAGCTTCTAAAAACAAAAGCCCGACCATTTGGTCGGGCTTTTGTTTTATTATATAAAACCTTATTTGTTTACACTGGTAATGTATTTCTGAAGAGCCATGGTCATTGATGGCGTTTCAGGGGTGGGTGCTTTAATGTCTATTCTGAGACCAGCTTCCGTTGCAGCATTTACCGTGCTATTTCCAAATACGGCTATGCGTGTATCGTTTTGTTCAAAATCGGGAAAATTCTTTAAAAGAGATTCAATCCCTGAAGGACTAAAGAACACCAATACATCGTAGTATACATTTCTAAGGTCTGAAAGGTCACTGATGACCGTTTTGTAGAAAATACCGCGTTTCCAATCCACATTTAGCTCATCCAATGCTTGGGGTACGGTAACCTTTAAAGTGTCCGAAGAAGGTAAAAGGAACTTCTCATCCTTGTATTTTTTGATAAGGGGAACCAATTCGTTGAATGTCCGCTTACCAACATAGATTTTCCTTTTTCTGTAGACAACATACTTTTGTAGGTAATAGGCCACAGCTTCAGATTGGCAGAAGTACTTCATGGTATCCGGCACCTTGAATCTCATTTCTTCTGCAATCCTAAAAAAATGATCTACTGAATTTCTACTGGTAAGTATGATTGCCGTAAAGTTGTTAAGGTCAATCTTTTGTTGTCTTACATTTTTGGCTTCTACCCCTTCAACGTGTATGAAAGGCCTAAAATCCACCTTTACCTTTTCTTTCTCGATAAGTCGTGAATACGGGGAATTTTCTATTTTGGGTTCTGGTTGGGAAACCAAAATTGTCTTTACCTTCATAAGTTTTCAATCTTTTAGATAGCTCCCAATAAGCACCAGGGGCGCAATTTCAAGAGTGCAAAGGTACAAAATAAAATACAAAACATGGGGAATCAGGGCTTTTTGATAGTTCTTCAACAACTTGATTACCCCAATGCCATTTATGGCAAGAACCAACAAAATTGTTGCGTAAATCACCATTTTTGAGTCGTTTAAGATATAAATGACAACAATGTTCCCGATCAACATGATTAAACTACTAAAGTTCAGATAGGAGATTTTGTGGAATATCAATTCTGAAATAAGATGGCTGGTTTCAAAAATAAAACCCTTCAAATACTGAACCCCCAATTTTGCCAACTCAAAAAGGGTCAGGAAGCCTAAAATCCAGAAAAATGCTATTTGATCATCGCCCAACGGAGCAGCTAGAAGATGCTTTTGAATCAAAAAGAGAAACAAGGACAGATTTAATAGTTGAAATAGGGTCAAAAGGATATGGAACCAATTTAATAACTGTCCTTTCTTGTTATGCAACAGAATATACTTGTCATTGAAAGGGAGAATCATGAAGTTCATGAACCTGCTTTGAAACAAATATTTACCCAAGGTGAGTAATATCATGCTCAAAAAGAGTGTGATAGTTATCCAATCCAAAGAAAAAACTACTCTGTCAACGGGGTTCATTCTGAAACTTTTATAGGTTTTCCGTTCAATCCGGGTAACAGGCCATTTTCTGATACTCCAATTCGGTAGTAATAGATTTCCTCTTGTTTTGGAAGAGGCAGGTCAAAATTAAAAACAGCCGTATCCTTAGATTTTAGTAGCACTTCATGGGGAAGCTGCGGAACCACTTTTAGATTGATCAATTCCTGTACCTGTTTATGCTTGTTGGAATAGGCAATGGAATACTTCAGTTTGTCAAGAGGTACATCAAAATCATAGGGATTGTAAACTCTTAAGATACGTTGCTCCTCACCTTCGCTTTGGTCCACAATACATTCAAGCCTTCGGTACGGTTGGAAATCATCCATGAATACCCCATAAAAAACGGTACTGTCTAAGTGCATATATTTTATATCTCCACTTTTTCGGTATTTTGAGACATACAGCACCTTTTTACCTCGAACATTTTCTTCAGAACCGTCTATGGTATACTGGTTCTTTCGATACATATAATTATTGAGGGACATTGTGGGAATACCTGAGTAGAATTCGTACATAGGAGCCCGTCGATAGGAATTTTCAAAAATTATTGGGATTCCACCAGATTTTGAACGGAGCTCATTCACCCATATTTTGTTGCCATGTGTTTCGTAATGCAATGGAAATAGCGACGGGTACACCAACCACGCCCTGGCGTATAGCAATAACAAAGTACTTACGATTCCTATCCTAAAAATCCATTTTCTGCTTCTTTCATGTTCAACAAGTCGGTTAAAGGTCATAATGATAAGCGGAATGGTTATCACGATTGCCCATTGCGCCTGTACTCTCCTATTAAAGCTAGATATGAAAAAGAAAATAAGAACACCGTAGGTAAGATAAACCAAGGCCTTGGAAAATTTGTCCGTTATCTTATAGGTAAATAAAGAAGCGTAGGTCCAATAGAAAAGTAGCCCGATAATGACTACAAGATTTAGAAAATAACCCAGGGTAAAACCTTCAAAGGTATAAGCCTGGTTGGGACGCTCAAATAAGTGAAACTGGATGGACACAAAATCATTTTGATAAAGCCACCAAAAATGAGGGGTGTAACAAACCAACGCCAGACCCACAGCAATCCAGGCATTTTTTTGAGTGATTAATTTTATGTTGGAAAAAAACACAAATAAAATCACCAAAACTGCATGGTACTTACTATACATCAATGCGGCCATTACCACTCCCAGTCCTAAGGAAATCCATATAGATGGGTTTTTTAAATACTGTTTGTACAATAATAGGAACAGGGCTGTAAAGAAGAGAAAGGGAGTGTCAGGCAGGGTCAAGAACCCATAGGCATTCATCAAGGTAAAGGAGAACACCAACACAAAAAAATGAACTACATAATCTTTCTTTTTGGGATTGTCTATCAATTCCCATAACAGTATATAAGTGCCAACAGAAAGTACACAACTCATAAAGCGAACACCCAATTCTCCATTAAAGAATAAACTACTGAGTTTAATTAAGAAAGCAACCATTGGGGGGTGGTCAAAATAACCCCAGGCCAGGTCCTTGGCGTAGTACCAATAGTATGCCTCGTCATAGATCAGTTCCGTAAAATAACTTTGTACAAGATTTAGAATAAAAAGGGCGACCAATAAAACAAGGAAGAGCTTGGGATATTTCTGGACCATCAAATTGGTTTTACTAGGGCGTAAAGTTACAAAGAAAGCATTACAGCCGTGATATTCATATACGAAACGACTTGCAAGGGCACGCCAGAAAACCGTATTTTTACGCTCTAATCCTTAGCGAATGGCGGACGGCTTGGTCATTATACCCACCTTCAATGAAATTGAGAACATTGAGGCCATTATAAAAACGGTTTTCGATCTAAAGAAAGATTTTCATGTCCTTATCGTTGACGATAATTCACCTGATGGTACTGCAGATGCAGTAAGGAGTTTGCAGGATCAATTTTCGGAAAGATTGTTTCTTGAGGTCCGTAAAGAAAAATCCGGTCTAGGAACGGCTTACATCCATGGATTCAAGTGGGCCTTGAAAAATGGCTACGATTACATTTTTGAAATGGATGCCGACTTCTCCCATAGACCTGCAGATTTGATCCGGTTGCACAGGGCATGCCTCAATGGCGCAGATGTTGCCGTGGGTTCTCGATACAAGAAAGGCGTCAATGTGGTGAATTGGCCACTTTTCCGAATTCTACTGTCCTACGGAGCCTCTTTTTATGTAAAGCTCATTACCGGAATGAGAGTGCACGATCCCACTGCGGGTTTTGTGTGTTATAAACGAGAGGTTTTGGAAAGCATTGATCTTGATAAAGTGCGGTTTATTGGATATGCTTTTCAGATAGAAATGAAGTACAGGGCCTATCTCAAAAAATTCAAAATTGAAGAGGTCTCTATCATTTTTACGGACAGGGTGAGTGGAAAATCAAAAATGAACTCTGGAATTATTAGGGAGGCCATTTTTGGAGTAATCGCCATGAAGTTGAGAAGCATGTTTTACGGAAAGAAATTTTGATGATGACAAAAGTGCTTTTAAAAAATGCAAAGGTTGTCAACGAAGGCAACATTTTTGAAACAGACTTATTGTTGGAGGGGGATTTTATTGCCCGAATGGACAAAAATATCTCTGATGATAATGCCAATGTCATAGATTTGGAGGGAGACCTTCTGCTTCCAGGTATTGTTGATGATCAGGTACACTTCAGAGAACCAGGACTGACCCATAAGGGAACCATTGCTACAGAGAGCAGGGCTGCAATTGCTGGTGGAATCACCACATTTATGGAGCAGCCCAACACCAATCCGCAAACCACCACCATTGAAAAGTTGGAAGAAAAGTTTGCTATAGCTGCAAACGATTCTTTTGCCAATTATTCGTTCCTCTTTGGAGGAACCAATGATAATTTGGAGGAATTAAAGCGTCTGGATAAAAATGCCTGCTCTGGGGTAAAGTTGTTTTTGGGCTCTTCTACGGGGAATATGTTAGTAGATGACGAAGAGGTTTTGGAGAAGATATTTTCAAGTACCGAAATGGTAATCTCAGCACATTGTGAGGATGAAACCACCATTAGGGCCAATATGGCCAAATATCAAGAAATGTATGGCGATGACATTCCCATAGAGTTCCACCCCACAATTAGAAGTACGGAAGCATGTTACCTTTCATCTTCCAAGGCTATTGAGCTTGCTAAAAAAACGGGGGCTAGGTTGCATGTGTTCCATGTTTCAACAGGAAAAGAAACAGATCTGTTTGTGAATTCAATTCCCCTCAAGGAAAAAAAGATAACAGCGGAAGTATGCATTCACCACCTTTGGTTTTCTGATGAAGACTATGCTGAAAAGGGAACCCACATTAAGTGGAACCCCGCGGTAAAGACCAAAACGGACAGGGAGCAGTTATGGAAAGCACTTTTGGATGATCGTATTGACATTGTGGCTACCGATCACGCTCCACATACATTGGAAGAAAAGACCAATCCCTATACAAAAGCCCCATCAGGAGGGCCGTTGGTGCAACATGCGCTGCTTGCCATGCTGCAGAAAGAACAAGAAGGACTGATTGGCTTAGAGAAGATAGTAGAAAAAATGTGCCATAACCCGGCCATTTTGTTCGATATTGACCGAAGGGGTTATATCCGGGAAGGATATTTTGCCGATTTGGTCCAGGTGGGTAGAAACTGTAGAAACGAAGTAAAAAGATCTAATGTTTTCTATAAGTGTGGGTGGTCTCCGTTTGAAGGAGTTACCTTTGGGTCCGAAGTTGTACGAACTTTTGTAAATGGTCATTTGGCCTACGATCAAGGCCTGTTTTCCGAAAGGAAAAATGCCAAAAGACTTACATTCAATAGATAGGAAAATGAGGAATTTTGTACTGGTTTTATTGGGATTGATGTTTTGGTCCTGTGCCGAAAAGGTAGTGGAAAAACCAGAAAACCTTATTCCAAAGGACAAAATGGTCCTTATTCTTCATGATTTGGCAGTGCTCAATGCCGTAAAGACATCTTTTAAGACAACCATGGAGAAGAATGAGATTGAAGTCATGGAGTTCCTCTTTGAAAAATATGAAATAGACAGTGTGCAATTTTCTCAAAGCGACCTCTATTACGCCTCTGTTCCTCTGGAGTACCAGTTAATTTATGAAGAAGTAGAATCCAAGTTGGATGAGCGAAAATCGATATTGGAAGACAGAACCAAGAAAAGGAATGATAGTGCAAGGTCAAAAAACAGGGAGAAGGTAAAGGATACCCTAAAAAGAACCAAAAAGCCAGAGAAAGAACCTACTGATTCCGATTCTTGAATTTAGCAGAGCAAAACCTTATGACTTCGTCCAGATCATCAAACTGAAAATTGAGAGTGTCGATGATTTTTTCACTACTGTAATTTTCCTGTTTGTACAACCCCTTGGCCATTGTCTTGGTAAGTCTGCGCCTTTTCTCCAATAGATTACTTCGTAACCAATCCCATCGCCAAAAAAGCTCAAGTGCCCAAAAAGGTATTTCTTTTGAGGGTGGGGACACATCCAAATGCGGCGCAATTCTCTGAAAGAATTCTCCGTAGGACATGTTTTCATTGACCAGTATAAAACGCTCGCTTTCAACTTTTGAATCCATCAGCATGGTCATTGATCTAACAACATCATTCACAGAAACAAAACCGGTCCCTCCAGGAATAAAGGATTTTTTTCCTTTTGCTGCATAGGTGAAAAAGGAACCGCTACCGGATTTCCAAAAGCCAGGACCTATTACAACTCCGGGATTTACAATAACCACAGAAAGCC
Organism: Flagellimonas nanhaiensis; assembly: GCF_003382275.1. GTDB lineage: Bacteria > Bacteroidota > Bacteroidia > Flavobacteriales > Flavobacteriaceae > Flagellimonas > Flagellimonas nanhaiensis. The sequence goes on along the minus strand of NZ_QTJX01000002.1, from coordinate 338,554 downwards.
CTTCCTGTGAACCTCTCCATACTTCCAGTTCTGCATCATGTTTGGTTAGTCCATAACCTGAAACTTTTATGTCGCTCCATTCATTCTCTTCCGTGGCCATTTCGTTTTGCAGGCTGGGGCCAATGGCTGCAATGGAACTAACATGGCATAATTTTTTGACCCTATGCTTCAGGCATAGGTTAACCACGTTTGAAGTGCCCTCAGTATTCACCCTTACCAAGGATTTGTAATCTTTAGGGTCAAAAGAAATTAGAGCAGCTACATGGTAAACCTGATCTACTTCGTCAAAGAGAGTGCTCATAGATTCCACATCGGTAATATCTGCCTGTACCCAGCTAACTTTTTCAAAGAGAGTTCCGGGGCTATCGGTGTAGTACCCAAAAATCTTCTCAACTTTTTCTATGGAATCCTCTGATCTAAAGGTCGCTCTTACCTCTTTTCCATTGCTTGTTAGATGAAAAAGTAGGTGGGACCCAATTAAACCTGTACCGCCGGTGACCAAAATCATGTGGTAAAAGTACCTATTTGGAACGGATTTTCTCAAGGGATGTTCGAACTTCATTTTTATATTTGCAACTATTCTAAAAGACAACCATGGAAAAGAATTTTGTTCAAGAACTGCAATGGAGAGGAATGGTGCATGATATTATGCCCAGTGCCGAGGAACACCTCATGGAAAGTATGAGGGCTGCTTATGTGGGTATAGACCCAACAGCGGATTCTTTACATATCGGACATTTGGTAAGCGTTATGATGCTAAGGCATTTTCAATTGGCGGGACATAAGCCCTTTGCCTTGGTGGGCGGAGCAACGGGAATGATCGGTGACCCATCTGGAAAGTCGGAGGAACGAAATCTTTTGGATGAGGCAACATTGAGGCACAACCAAGAAGCCTTGAAAGAACAATTGTCGAGATTCTTGGACTTTGAGAGCAATGAACCCAACGCTGCGGTCCTGGTAAACAACTATGATTGGATGAAGGACTTTTCATTCTTGGATTTTATCAGGGATGTGGGAAAGCATATTACCGTCAATTATATGATGGCCAAGGACTCCGTTAAAAAGAGACTTTCCTCTGATGCCAAGGAAGGAATGTCCTTTACAGAATTCACCTATCAACTGGTACAGGGCTATGATTTCTTGTATCTGTTCCAAAACCATGATTGCACCCTTCAAATGGGCGGGAGCGATCAATGGGGAAATATCACTACGGGAACAGAACTCATCCGCAGGATTGGTGGAGGAAAAGGATTTGCACTTACATGTCCTTTGATCACTAAAGCGGACGGGACAAAATTTGGAAAGACCGAAGGTGGAAATGTATGGTTGGATGCCGAAAGAACATCCCCATATAAATTTTATCAGTACTGGTTGAACACATCAGATGAGGATGCGGAGAAATACATCAAGATATTCACTTTTTTAACCCAAGATGAAATTGAAAGGTTGGTTGTGGAACACAAAGAAGCACCGCATTTAAGGGTGCTACAAAAACGTCTTGCGGAAGAAATCACTACCATGGTCCATTCCAAAGCCGATTTGGAAAATGCAATGAAGGCAAGTAACATTCTCTTTGGAAAGTCTACTTCGGAAGATTTGAAAGAATTGGATGAAAAAACCTTTTTGGATGTTTTTGAAGGGGTTCCCCAAGCTCAAATTTCAAAAGATGAAATTGATCAAGGGTTGGACATGATCGGGGCATTATCTGCAAAAACTAATTTTTTGTCTTCCAATGGTGAGGCCAGAAGGGAACTAAAGCAAAACTCCATATCCGTAAATAAGGAAAAGGTAAAAGAGGACTACCTTATTACAAAGGCAGACTTGATCAACAACAAGTTTGTACTGTTACAAAGAGGTAAGAAGAATTATTTTGTACTTGTCGCCGACTAAAAAAGACTTCCTTTAAAAGGAAACTTTTTTTAAGCCAAGAAAGTTATACCATACTTAGAGCATATTTCCGATACATTGGCAAAATCCGGTGGTCCTGGCGGTAGACCCCCTAATTCTTCGAACATTACCTCCAAACCTGCTGGAAAAATACTTAGAATGGTCTTGCAATCCTTATCACCGACAACCTTCCAGGAATGGGGAATGTTTCTCGGAGCAAATGCTAAATCCCCAGCTTGTAGGATAGTCGTTTTTTCACCAACAGTTATTTCAAGTTCTCCCTCTAAAACTTTAAAAACCTCATCTTCATTCGTGTGAACATGGGGAGGAATCATCATCCCTGGAGGATTTGTTTCCTCAATAAGAGTGAATTGGCCATCGGTATCCTTACTTGTTAGTTTAAAAGTTTGCTGATCACCTATTACATTGACTTTTTTGCCTTCATCATTTCTAACTACTTTGGGGTCAAGTGATGAAGGTTTATTAGGTTCCTTTCTACCGGAACTGGCCAATGCTGGTAGTGATGTAAGTGCCGCTGCAGAAAGAATTCCACGTTTTAAAAAAGAATTTCTATTCATATGAGTTTGGTTATGTTATTAGATTAAGTTACAAATAATCAGCACTTTATGTGATAATTTTTTGTAAATGACAGTTAGTAGTGTATGGATGGTGGTTAATGCCCTAAATAAGGTTTAGAGGGCCAATAAATTACATCCTCTAATATCGGAATGGTCAAAACGTCCCAGAACTTCAAAAGTACCATCGGCATAAGTTTTACCTAAATCTTGGGTGGCAATAAAACTGCACGAATAGAGGTTTGCTAGATCAATAACATTAATTCCCCCTGTTTTACCATGTGTTTGTACACTTAGCGGGTCTTCTGTGTCTCGGGTCATCACTTTCATCCAAGATGGAGACTTAAACAAGCCATCGCCCTGGGAATAAGCTTGTGACAGCAACTCTGTCATGCCGTATTCTGAATGTATTTTTGTTACGCCAAAGTCCTTTTTAAGAATCTGATGAAGTTCTTCCCTGATGAGTTCTTTGCGCCGCCCTTTCATTCCGCCCGTTTCCATGATTATGGTATTTTCCAGTTGCGTCGGAAATTGTTCGGCAAGATCAAGTAAGGCAAAGGAAACCCCAATAAGGAGTGTTTTCGTCCGACTCTTTTCTAACTGCTCAAGTTTATGGTTCAAGGCTTCAAGGTCATTCAGATAAAAACCACTTTCTGGATGTTTTGAAATAGAGATGAGTTCATCGACCATAAACACCAAAGAGGAGCCCTCCCGCTCCAAATAGGATGGTAGCAGGGCCAATATGCAGTATTCTTCAACAGGACCGTAGAACAGGGAGAAGCTTTCAAGAAAGCTCTTCTTATATAGGTTTAGGTCGGGGACGTGATGTTTGCTTTTGATACTCTGCGTGGTACCGCTACTTTCAAATATGACTGCTGCCTCCTTTTCAGTTGAGGTTATCTTGTGGGTCTTAAAAAACTCAATGGGCAAAAATGGTAATTGCTGAATTTGCAGAACGTTGGAAGGAGATTTGCCAAGATGGTCACAATAGGTTTTGTATACCGTGTTATTACGATATTGGTACTGGAAAATCTCCAGGGTTAGTCTTTCAAAATCTAGGGGATTTGAAATGGAAAAAATCTTTTGAATACTGTCCTGATTCATGGAAGGTAAAAGTACCCAAAAAATAAAAAGCCCTTCTTAAGAAGGGCTTTTTTAAAACAGCAATTTTTTACTTTACTACCAGTTTCCTGGTCATTGTTTTCTTTTGTTCCGTTACTTGGAGTACGTACACTCCTGGAACAAGTCTTGAAATATTGAGCGTGTTAGTGGAGATTCTATCTGTCAACACAACCTCACCAAACACATCATACACTTTTATGTGTTTGCTTCCATTGGAAGCCGTAGTGATATAAACTTCTTCCCCATAAACAGGATTGGGATACATTTTGAATCCCTTAAGCTCTTGAACCTGTTCTGTATTTACGGTGACCAATTCCTGGCCAAAAGAAAATAGGGGTAAAGCCATAAGAATGAGAACAAAGTAGAATTTCTTCATATATGCTTGATTTGGGATATTAAGCAAAATAAAAGTATGAAAAACAGGGTGTAACGCCCATTAAATGTTGTGAAACGAGGAAAAATGTAGGTAAAAAGAAGAATATTGAGGTTTAGGGGGCAATAAAAGTTGGAAATATAAGTTATTTCACGATTAATTTCCTCGTAGCAACCCTATCTTTTTCATACACTCTTAGAATGTAAACTCCTTTGCCCAAGCTAGATAGGTTCAATTCCCGACCAATAATTGTAGTTTGAAGAACTTGGGTGCCCAACACGTCAAAAATCAATATTTTTTTTGGAGCATTATGGGCAGTTTCAATATAAACTTTACCGTAGGTAACCGGATTGGGGTACAGCTTAAACCCGTCAATATCTGAACCAGCTTGATTTTCCTGGGAAAAACCAAGAGAACAAACCATAAAGAAAAAGACAAGGTAAAAGTGTTTCATAAATGATTGATTACAAAGGCTGTGCCACAAAGATATAAAAATTAGGAAGCGGTGGTGTGCAGTTTAACGAAAAGGCGTTTTCAATTGACGAATAAAAGAAAAGCCCCGCATTGCGGGGCTTTTCATATATAAAATTACTTTATTTCTTCTATTAGAAACCAGTTGTCCAACCGTTGGCCCAATCAGGTTGTGCAGCACCAGCACCAGCACCTGTGTTGTCACCTACGGTGATGAAATTTTGGTTTACACCAGCATAATCAGTCTGAACAAATCCAACTTCAGGGCTGTCAAACTGCATTGGGTTAATAGAAAGAGCATCAGCCTCGATTCGTACACCAGCTTCAGTATCAGTATCGGTAACCTTAACACCTAAATCAATTCCACTGGTATAGAAGTTGGTAATGGTGAAGTTTCCGCCACCTTCTTTGAAGAACAGTGCACCTTCTGTAACAGGACCTACAACAGTGATGTTGCTCAAAGTTGTAGTGGTCACAGGAGTAGCGTCACCGTCATCTCCATTGTTTGATCCTTCAATACCTGCTTTGGCTCCTCCGGCAATGTACCAGTTGCTTCCATTTCCAGTCCATCCATCAGCAAAGTCAATAGAATCGTCACCACTTCCTATGGATACCAAGTAGTTTCCATTTACAGTACCTCCAAAGAACTCGATGCCGTCGTCACCGCCATTGAAAGACTGAACGTATTCAAAAGTTGTTCCAGAACCTACACCAAATAGGGAAACACCGTTGAACTCCTTATCGTTGGAGAAAGTAGCACCAGTGTACTCAACCCTCAGGTAAGTAATAGATCCAGAGTCGTCTGCAGGGCTATCTCCACCATAGGTCAAGTCACCTACTTCAGTAGTAATGTCGTTACCTTTATTGGTTGGAGCATCGCCGGCAATTACCAAACCACCCCAGTCACCAGGAGCAGGAGTATCACTGGAAGAAGTCATAACAACAGGGTTGTTTGCTTCTCCATTGATGAAGATCTGTGCACCTCTTTCAACACCGATAAAGGCAGCAGTACCTCCAGCAGCTTTGATGGTTGTACCAGCAGGAATAGTCAAAGAACCACCGTCTTTAACAATGAAACCGCTTGTTAGGAAGTATTCCGTGGCAGCATTTAGGGTAACATCTCCAGTTATTTCACCGGCCAAGTTTTCGCTTCCAGCACCGCTATTGCTCAATCCAGTGGTCCATCCAGCGGCCCAGTCAGGAGCAGCGGCACCATTTCCAGCACCAGTTGCTACACCTTCAGTGTAGAAAGATTGGTTGGTACCTGTGTAATCAGTTGCTTCAAATCCAGCAGGAGCATCAGCAAATTGGATGTTGGTAATGGTCAGGTCTCCATTTTCGATTCTAACTCCGGCTTCATTGTCAGTATCTTTAACAGTAACACCAAAGTCCACGTTGCTTGTGTAGAAATTGTCAATGGTAAAGTTACCACCACCTTCTTTGTAGAAAAGAGCACCTTCTGTAACAGGACCTACAACTGTAATGTTGCTCAAAGTTGTAGTGGTCACAGGAGTGGCATCACCATTATCTCCATTGTTTGATCCTTCGATACCAGCTTTAGCACCTCCAGCAATGTACCAGTTGCTTCCAGAACCAGTCCATCCATCAGCAAAGTCAATGGAATCGTCACCACTTCCTATGGATACCAAGAAGTCACCATCTACGGCACCTCCAAAGAATTCGATACCGTCGTCACCACCGTTGAAAGACTGTACATATCTGAAGACAGTTCCAGAACCTACACCGAATAGGGAAACACCATTGAACTCCTTATCGTTAGAGAAAGTAGCACCAGTGTACTCAACTCTTAGGTATTGAATAGAACCTGAATTGTCACCTGCGTTATCTCCACCATAGGTCAAGTCACCTACTTCAGTAGTGATGTCGTTACCTTTATTTGTTGGAGCATCACCGGCAATTACCAAACCACCCCAGTCACCAGGAGCAGGGCTTGCAGCTCCAGAAGTCATTACAACAGGATTGCTAGAAGTACCGTTAACAAAAATCTGTGCACCTCTTTCAACACCGATAAAGGCAGCTGTACCTCCAGCAGCTTTGATCGTGGTACCTGCAGGAATAGTCAATGTTGCACCTGCTTTTACTACATATGCCCCTGTTAGGTTGTACTCAAGTGAAGCATCTAAAGTAGTATCAGAAGTAACGTCACCAGTAAGTTCTACAGCGTTAACTGGACAGGCGTTACAAGAAGAACCTCCACAGTCAACACCTGTTTCGTCACCATTCTGTATTCCATCTGTACAGGTAGCAGTAGTTCCTCCGCCACCACCATTGTCATCGCTGCTACATGATACCACAAAGGTCATGGTGGCAACGCCTAAAATCAATTTTAAAATTGTTTTTTTCATTTTTCAAGTTTTAAAGAGTAAGTAATCGTGATTAAATTTTCGATTTTTATTATACAGTAATCTTAGAATCTATAGTTCAGTGAGAATCTTAAGTCGATTCCTTTTTTATACGTAAGGATATCAACCTCTTCCTCAAGGATGCCCCGTTCAATAAATATGGGGTCAATATCTCCACTTGCGTTATCTTGATAGCGCTCTACAGTTGGGTCTAAAAGGTTTTTGGCGTTTAATCCCAAGGTCAAGTGCTTGTTCAACTGGAACTTGGTAATCAAATCCAATGTTGGCACGCCTCTATCTATTAGGTTTCCACGACCTTCAGAACCAAGGGCAAACACTCTTTCAGAAAAATAGTTGAAAGCCATCGTAGCCTGAAAATTGCTATTTTCTGTCAGTTCAGTGTAGTAGCTCACGTCTGCATTTACAATGAAGTCCGAAGCACCACTTAAATTGGTTTCTGTATAGGTTGGTCTAACGGTGAACGTTGTTTCCTCTGCTATTTTTTCTGGATCCAATTTTTGGTTGGTATTCAAATAGGAGAAGTTGGCACCTACGGTCAAGTTCTGTTTAAGGATGCTTTCTGCAGTTTCCTTTTCTGTTTCAAAAAGTTGCTTTCTGATTTCCAATTCAGCACCCAAAGCTTTAGCGTTGTCTCCAGTATTGGCCCAACTGATGTCGTTTGCAGCAGAGGCTACAGTGATTTGGTTGATAGGGTCCTGGATGAACCTTCCAAAAGCAGTAAGGGATACAACTTCGCTTGAAGAAGGGAACAATTCCCATCTAAGGTCAAAGTTGTAATTGGTAGAGCTTTGCAGGTTTGGATTTCCGAAGGAATCCTGATTCACCTCTTCCTGGAACAGGAAAGGAGCTCTTTCCTTAAACTGCGGCAAAGTGTAGGTCTTACTGGCGGCCAGTCTCAGGTTTTGTTTGTCGTTAAGGGCATATCTGAAGGAAACGGAAGGTAATACTTCAAAGTTGTCCAACTCATTACTGTCTTCGCCCTGAATAACAGTACTCCAATTGATAGATTGGTTGATCTGCTCTCCACGTACTCCGGCAAGCACTGTAAACTTTTCGCTGAATTTGTACTCTAGATTAAAGTATCCAGCGTGAATATCTTGGGATCCATTATAAAATTGTGGCTCCAAGGCACCGGCAAATGACAATGGTCCCCTAAATGTCCTAATTTGATAAAAGCCATTAGATAGGTTCTCTTGATTGAAATATGCATCAATGTTTCTAGGATCAACGATAGGTTGATCTATAGGATTGTTGTTTGAATCCCTTAGTAAAATCTGGAAATTGAACTGCTCGGCCTCAAAATCAACCTCCTTAAATCTACCGCTGTAGCCAAGGGTAACTTTACCATCAAAACCATCGTCCTCATTGGCCTTGAACTTATATGTAAAAGCAAGGTTTCCAGACAATTCTTCTTCATCCAGATCTTGGAAAAACCTATGGTTACTGGAAGCTGCAGAAACCAAACGGAACGATTTTGGTCCATCGGGATTATTGTTATTGTCAGGTAATACAGTGTTCTGTCTTCTATCCGGAACTTTGTTGGCCAAGAAGTTGTAGGCAGCACCCCAGTTTACATCAAAGCGATTTCCCAAATTGTGTTCACCAAGTAGTTGGTGTACGAACAAAGTGTTTCTTGTAAAAGTGGCACGTTGTACAAAACCACCACCTTGAGGAGCATCATCTTCACGGTCAATGATACCATCAAACTCGTCTTGTCTTTGGGTGGACGTGTTCAAGAATAAGTAGTTATACTTTAAAGAGTGATTTTTGTGTCGGATACCCACATTACCCATGGCAGTGGTGTTGGTAGAATAACGGTACCCGATATAATCATACTCGGAATTGGGCAGTGCCGTACCAATATTTACCCCTCCACTGTTAATACCTTCACGGTATTGGAAGCTATTGCTGAAAGAGCCCGTGGCAAAAAAGTTGACTCGGGTATCTTCTCCAATGTTGAAGCTGTTCCCTCCTCTGATGGATCCACCAATGTTGGTAGGGGTTCCACCATCTTCACGGTCCCAACTTGTGGTAAAGTTGTAGTTGTTCAATGGAAAAGCAGGAGGGTTCTCATCATAAAAACCAGAATAATTTGGGCCTTCGTTCAAAAAGAAGTCCTCACCAGCGGCAACGGTATTAATTCCAGATTGAAGTCCTATTTCAATAAAACCTGATCCAGTATAATCTTTTGAAACAATGTCAATATTTGCACCTGCAAAATCTCCATAGTTTCTAGTGCTATAGGTTTTGTCTATTCCAATGGATTGAACAATGCTTGTTCCAAAAATCCCTAAATCAATGTTTTTCCTTGAAGGATCATTGGAGGGTAATGGCAGCCCATTGAGTGTGGTCACATTATAACGATCACCAAGACCTCTTACGAATACATTTCCAGAACCTTCTTGTTTGGAGACCCCAGTAACTTTGGAAACTGCAGTTGCAACATCTCCAACACCTTTTCTGGCCAGTTCTTGCGCACCTATGGAAGTCTTTATTTCTACCGCTCTTTTCTGATCTAGCAACAAAGCCGCCTCAGAGTCTTTTCTGGCCACGGTGGTTACCACAACCTCGTCCAAAGCAACTCCAGACGAAGCGCTCATAGGAACGTCAACATTGGTTACTTTGCCAGCTACAACTTCTATATTTGGAATTTCAATGGTTTCATACCCAAGATAGCTATACACTACAGTGTATGTGCCTGGCTCAACGTTGGCTATTTCATAAAGTCCATCAAAGTCAGAAGTGGTTCCTTGAGTGGTACCTTTTAGCAATACATTTGCAAATGCCAAAGGCTCATTATTTAATTCTTTATCAGTCAGTTTGCCCACGATGCTTCCCGTAGACTGTTGCGCACTTACCTGTAGGGTTAGGGTCAGTGCAATCATCATCAAAATATATTTCATTCTCCAGTTCGAATTTGGCGCAAAGAACGCCACCAGAGGTAAAAGCGATGTTAGCTATGCGTTAAGTGTTTATTTCATAACCGTTACAATAATGTTATGAGATTAAATGAATGTTAAGCATTTATGCCGTTATAGTATTATATTTACATTTGGGTGATCAACACATAAAAAACCATCCCATGAAGAATAAGGATATTAGGATTCTCCTTGTTGACGATGAGCCGGATATACTGGAAATAGTGAGCTATAACCTATCCTCTGAAGGTTATGATGTTTTCACTGCCAAAAATGGACTTGAAGGTGTAGCAAAGGCAAAGAAGAAAAACCCCCACTTGATTATTATGGATGTAATGATGCCAGAAATGGATGGCATAGAAGCCTGTGAGGTAATTCGCGGGACACCAGGCCTTGAAAACACCATCATTACTTTTTTAACAGCACGGGGGGAAGACTACTCCCAGGTAGCTGGATTTGATGCCGGAGCTGATGACTACATTACCAAACCCATTAAGCCCAAAGTATTGGTGAGCAAGGTAAAAGCATTGCTCAGAAGGTTGAAGGAAGAGAAACAGGAGGTTGAGGATATTGTAAAGGTGGGGAATATTATAATCAACAGGGAAGAGTACAAGATTGTGAACGATGGGGAGGAAATTGTGCTGCCCCGAAAAGAGTTTGAGCTGTTGTCTTTGTTGACCTCCAAACCTAGTAAGGTGTTTAAACGAGAAGTAATCTTGGATAAAGTATGGGGTAATGAAGTAGTGGTAGGAGGGCGAACTATCGATGTCCACATTAGAAAGCTGCGCGAAAAAATAGGAGATCATCACTTCAAAACCGTAAAGGGCGTAGGGTATAAGTTTGTTCTGTAATGGCCATTCAATTAAGGAAATCCTACAAATTTGCCTTAAGGTCATCGCTACTTGCCACCGCATTTATTACAGCGTTTTTTGTTTTTGTCATTATCAATGCCCAAGGAAGTATTGACTGGTGGCTTGCTGTAATTTTTGCTCTCGGGTGCTTCATTATTTGTTTTATTATACTCCAGATTCGTGTAGAGCGATTCATCTACAGGCGTATTAAAAAGATTTATGACGATGTTTCCCTGTTGGAATCCTCGACTTTTTCTTCCAAACCAGTTATCACCGATATGAAGACCCTCACCCAGGAAATTGAAAAATTTGCCGAGGGCAAGAAAATAGAAATCGATACACTCAAGATCCGCGAAGAATACAGAAAGGATTTTCTGGGAAACGTATCGCATGAGCTAAAAACGCCTCTTTTTACCGTCCAGGGATACATTCTTACACTTTTGGATGGTGCCATGAAAGACAAAAAACTCAGAGAAAAATACTTGCAAAGGGCCAGCAAGGGTGTAGAAAGGCTGATCTATATTGTAAAGGACCTTGATCTAATTACCAAATTAGAGGTAGGGGGACTTAAGCTGGAACGTGAGGACTTTGACATTATAGAGCTCATTCAGAATGTCTTTGATCTTCTGGAGATGAAAGCCGCTCAAAAGGATATTACTTTGACTTTTGATATGGAATATCAAGATTCGATTTATGTCAATGCGGATAGGGAGAAAATTCAACAGGTGGTCAGCAATCTATTGGTAAATTCCATCAAATATGGCCACCCGAACGGAACTACGGAGGTGAGCATTGAAAACCTGATCAAAAACAAGGTCATAATTCGGGTAACGGACAATGGCGAGGGTATACCCAAAGAGCACATTCCAAGATTGTTTGAACGTTTTTATCGGGTAGATCAGAGTGGAAGCCGAAGTGAAGGAGGCTCAGGACTGGGGCTTTCCATTGTAAAGCACATTATTGAAGCCCATGGCGAGAAAATTTATGTAGAAAGTGAAGTGGATGTGGGCTCCGAGTTTTCTTTTACTCTAGAAAAGACCGAAAATAACGCTTCATAATCAACTTCAGGTTCAAAATGGGTAAGACCTTCGAACTCATCAATTCGGTCTAAATCTTTTACGTTAAAGTCATCTTGTTTGCAATAGGGAACTAAATTGTTCTTTTGCAATCGTTTAGCTAAATATTCCTGCTCGTATTGTCCGGGAGTGGGAATAAAGAATGCCTTCTTTTCCAATTTAGCCAAATCCATAACCGTGGTGTAGCCTGATCGGCACAATACTTTTTCACTCTGGTTCAACGCAATTTCCAGTTCCGCAGATTGCATATAATTGTACAGCGTGATAGTACTTTTATTGGTTTTGTGCTCTTCTTTGGTCTGTGAACCTTCAATTTTTCCCCGAACAAAAAGAACGTTCCCTTCAAATTGTTGAAGTTCTTCTAACAGCTTTTCTTCCAGCAAGGTCCGCTGTGGTTCAGGTCCAGAAAGTAAGACCATGAGATTATATTGATAGGGAGTATCCTTCTTTTCAAAACGACTCAGAGGTCCCAAATAGGTAATGTTAGATTTCGGTTTTTTTAAATGCCCCAACTTTCCGGTGAGATTGGGCTTGGATTCAACATCCGGCACCCAGCAGGCATCAAATTTTTTAATGATTTTCTGATGCGCCTTGGAGCTCATCCAGGTAGTGTTCCCTGAGAGCACATTCAATTGATGGGTAATGAATACACAAGGAACCTTTTTGTAAAACACCCCTAATCTATTATCAGAAATAATTCCATCCAATTCATGGTCTTTGACCAACTTTTTTACAGCCTTTTTTTCCTTGGCCATGGCCTTGAGCACCTTGGGGGAATCCCAGACCATTTTTATCTTGAAGTTCTTTCCCTTTTCCGCATAAGTGATTTTATAAGATGGAAGTTCAAACGTAGGCAGTTCCGGAAACTCCTTCTGCAAGAGGGAAAGTGCCACCCCATCCGAAGCAATGAAAGGTTGATGCCCATTTGCCAATAAAGCCTGAATAATTGGAATACATCTTGTCGCATGTCCCAGTCCCCAATTTAAAGGAGCTACCAAAATACGTTTAGAGCTTTGCATAAATGCAAAAAAACAAAACCCAGATTGCTTTTGGATTTCCTTAGTTTTGCCAAAACATTAAATTTTCGCACAAGGCAATAAAAAGTGGGGAGTAAAAACAAACTGAAACGGTTTAAGGAAAATGAGGCTTTTTCCAATGTGGTCCAACCAACAAGGGAAGAGGTTCTGGACGGATTCAAATATAAAGGCAATTGGGCTTCTTTCTTTGGAAACAAAAACCCAATAGTCTTGGAACTGGGCTGTGGAAAAGGGGAGTATACTGTGGGATTGGCGCAAAGAAATCCGAATAGAAATTACATTGGTGTAGACATCAAAGGAGCTCGTTTCTGGCGTGGGGCTAAAACGGCATTAGAACAAAAATTGGAGAATGTGGCCTTTCTTCGGACTCAGATAGAGCTGGTGGACCTTCTTTTTGGAGAAAATGAAATAGACGAAATTTGGATAACTTTTCCAGACCCGCAAATCAAGTACAAACGCACCAAACACCGACTCACCAATCCTGTTTTTTTAGACAAATACAAGCACATTCTCAAACCAAAAGGTGTGGTCAATCTAAAGACGGATAGTGAATTCATGCACGGGTATACTCTGGGTCTTTTACAGGGGTTGAAACATGAAATTTTGTATTCCAATCACGATGTCTACAAAAACGAGGGCAGCCCTGAAGAAGTTCTTGGAATTCAGACTTTTTATGAAAATCAGTATCTTGAGGAAGGAAAACCAATCACGTATATCCAGTTTAGGATCAACTGACCCATGACCCATATACTCATACTCTTTTTTGCCACATTTTCCGCTGCTTTTATGGCTACGGTACCACCAGGGTTGCTCAACATGAATGCCGCTAAGACCAGCGTGGAAAAGGGAAAGGTCAACGGAATTATTTTTAGCTTGGGGGTTTCTTCCATGATCATGGTACAAGCCTATGTAGCCGTGCTCATCTCAAAGTTTTTGTACAACAATCCAGAGGTTATCGATATCCTGTTCAAAGTGGCCATTGGGGTATTCGCCTTCTTTGCCGTATACTTTTTTGTAACCGCCAAGCGGAACAAAAAACAACAATTGAAGGAAGTCAATTTGAGTAGAAAGAACAGTTTTTATAAAGGAATGCTGCTGGCAGCGCTGAACCTGTTGACAATACCGTACTACAGCGGCCTAAATGCCATGTGGAACGAAGCTGGTTGGATAAAATTTGAAGCCCAGGACATTACCACGTTTGTTGTGGCCGCCGGAACAGGTACTTTTTCCGTGCTCTATCTCTATACTTTCTATTTTGATAAGTTGGAAACCAAGACCAACAGATTTTCAAAGAACTCCAACTACATATTGAGTGCACTTATGCTGGTGCTTTTGATGATTACCCTCATCCGAATCTTTTATCGTTAACATGGAGGAAAAGAACTTTTTTGATAAAGTGTACGAGGTGGCTCGGCAAATTCCCTATGGAAGGGTAACATCTTATGGAGCTATTGCAAAGTACCTGGGAGCCGCTCGAAGTGCAAGAATGGTGGGTTGGGCCATGAATAATTCTTCAGCAAAAGATGTGCCGGCACACCGCGTGGTGAACCGGGTTGGTGTACTGACTGGAAAGCACCATTTTGATGGAACAAGCCTCATGCAACAGCTTCTGGAGAACGAAGGAGTTGAGGTCAGGGACAATCAAATATGTGATTTCCAAAGACACTTTTGGGACCCAGGTAAAGAATTGGAATAGCATATAGATTGGGGCTATCCCACCATCTTCATTTTCAATGCGCAAACTTCCTATTCTCCCCCCTAAGACGTATCTTTGTAATTTAGAATCAATACAAACGATTGGAGAAAAAATAGGATTGATGAAGCTGAAAAAAGCAGACATTCTTAAGGCCTTGGAAAAAATTTCTGCCCCTGGAGAGGGACAGAATTTGGTAGAGAGCGGTGCGGTAAACAATGTACAAGTATTTGGAGATGAGGTGGAGGTAGATGTTACCATTAAAAACCCCAGTCTTCAGGCCAGAAAGAAGACCGAAGTGGAGATTTTGAAAATCATCCATAGTGAGGTATATCAAAAAGCAAAAATCAAGGTCAACCTAAAGGTTGATGCCCCTGAAAAACCCACTGTAAACCAAATAAAGGGAAATCCAATCCCTGGTATACAGAACATTATTGCAGTGGCTTCTGGTAAAGGAGGAGTAGGCAAGTCTACAGTTACGGCTAACTTGGCAGTTACTTTGGCAAAGATGGGCTTTAAGGTAGGCCTTCTGGATACAGATATTTATGGGCCTTCAATCCCAATTATGTTTGATGTGGCCATGGAAAAACCATTGTCCATAAACGTAGATGGAAAGGCAAAAATGAAACCCGTTGAGAACTATGGGGTTAAATTGCTCTCCATCGGATTTTTCACTCAACCCAACCAAGCAGTGATTTGGAGAGGACCTATGGCCGCCAAAGCATTGAACCAAATGATTTTTGATGCACATTGGGGCGAATTGGATTTTCTACTATTGGATTTACCTCCGGGAACCGGTGATATTCATCTAAGCATTATGCAATCCCTACCCGTTACAGGGGCAGTTGTCGTAAGTACTCCCCAGGAAATAGCTTTGGCAGATGCCAGAAAAGGAGTCGCCATGTTCCAACAAGAGGCTATAAATGTTCCAGTCTTGGGCATTGTGGAGAATATGGCATACTTTACACCTGCAGAATTACCTAACAACAAATACTATATCTTTGGTCAAAACGGGGCCAAGAATTTGGCGGAGAACATTGAAGTTCCGTTTTTAGGGGAGGTTCCTTTGGTGCAAAGCATACGGGAAGCCGGAGATGTAGGCCGACCAGCTGTATTGCAGACTGCAACTCCCATTGAAGGAGCATTTGAAGAACTCACAAAAAATGTGGTTCAGGAATTGGTGGCAAGAAACACAGAACTTCCACCCACCGAAGCAATAAAAATTACAACAATGGCTGGTTGTGCGGCCGTTAAAAAGAAATGAGCATGACATCAGAAGAGATTAGAAGCAATGTAGAAAAAGCATTGGACGAAATAAGACCTTTCCTTCAAAGTGATGGAGGAGATATTACGTTGATTTCAATTGATAACGATAATTCTGTAAAAGTGCGTTTGGAAGGTAACTGTATCGGATGCAGTGTAAACCAAATGACACTGAAGAGTGGAGTGGAAATGACCATTAAAAAGTATGCTCCACAGATAGAAGAAGTTATTAATTTAAGCTAATCTCTTTAGGCCGAATTTTTCCTTTAACGAATCTGACTTCGCAAAAATCATTTAACCTTATTGCTTCATGATCAAAACAGATATTCTGATAATTGGCGCTGGCCCTACGGGACTATTTGCTGTTTTTGAAGCGGGTCTTTTGCAATTAAAATGTCATTTGATTGATGCATTGCCCCAGCCTGGTGGCCAGTGTGCAGAAATCTATCCCAAAAAGCCCATCTACGATATCCCTGGATTTCCTGAGATTTTGGCAGGTGAACTGGTGGATAATCTTATGGAACAGATTAAGCCCTTTCAACCTGGATTCACCTTGGGAGAAAGAGCCGAGACCATAGAAAAATTGGAGGATGGGTCTTTTGTGGTAACCACGAACAAAGGAACCAAGCACAATGCACCCATTGTGGCCATTGCAGGGGGATTGGGCAGTTTTGAGCCAAGAAAGCCTATTTTGGACAACCTTTCCAAATTTGAGGACAATGGAGTTGCCTACATGATTAAAGAACCGGAAATCTACAGAAACAAAAAGGTTCTTATTGCCGGTGGAGGGGACTCCGCATTGGATTGGTCCATTTTTCTGGCCAATATCGCTTCGGAAGTAACTCTGGTACACCGCAGAAACGAGTTTAGAGGTGCTTTGGATTCAGTGGAAAAAGTCCAAGAATTAAAAAATCAGGGAAAAATCAATTTGATTACCCCTGCGGAAGTGGTGGGATTGCATGGAGATGACAAACTGGAAAAAGTTACCGTTAAAAAAACGGATACATCCCAAGAAATGGATGTTGAGGTAGACAACTTCATTCCTTTGTTTGGACTTTCTCCAAAACTGGGCCCTATTGCCGAATGGGGTCTGGAAATTGAAAAAAACGCCATTAAGGTGGATAATTCTTTGGACTATCAAACCAACATACCCGGAATCTACGCTATCGGGGATGTAAATACCTACCCAGGAAAGCTGAAACTTATTTTATGTGGTTTTCATGAGGCCACGTTGATGTGCCAAAGTGCCTATCAGCGAATTTTTCCGAACAAAAAGTATGTCATGAAGTATACTACGGTAGGGGGTGTTTTAGGATTTGATGGCAGTAAAAAAGAAGCGCCAAAGGCGGTAGTAAAGACCATCAAATAGCCTTTGGGCATATTCACAAGATTCCCCATACTTGTTATGAAAAACATAAACAGGTTTCCCAAAACTTTGAATATGTGTAATTTCGCCCTTCGATTGGAGACTATTACAATCTCTACAAACAGGTTATGAGCGACATAGTTTTAAAGATTAGGGACCGGGAAGGTATGCTTCACGAGGTGGACGCCCCTACGGATATGAACATGAACTTGATGGAAGTTGTACGTTCCTACGAGCTGGCACCGGAAGGTACCGTGGGTATATGTGGGGGGATGGCCATGTGTGCTTCGTGTCAATTTTATATCAATTCAGATCATTCGCTGCCCGAAAAATCGGATGAAGAAGAGGCCATGCTTTCCGAAGCCTTTTTTGTGAACGACAATAGCAGGTTGGGATGTCAAATCCCCATAACCGAAGATTTGAATGGCTTGACGGTTGAGCTGGCCCCCGAAGGGGCCTAAAACTCTATTTTGGTTAGAAGGATATGCTAATCAACCTATAATCTTTTCCCTTCTTAGAAAAGTGTCCAGACTATCGGCAATGTCAAAACATCGGCTCAATTCAGAAGGCTCGTTGTGAAACCTTGAGTCATCTTTGTGGGCATTGCATTCAAACCCGGAAAGATGTACTTCCTCAAAATGATGATTGACCTTTTTGCATTTTTGATATAGTCCATCTATACTCTCTTCATCATTTGGTTCAATGGAATTAAGCGCAAGAAATCCTTTTAGATACTTTTCAATGGCATCATGCGAGTTGCTGCAAACCAACGACCTAACCACATCTTCTTCTGGTCGGCATAGCTCATCATTGGCTTCTCTTAGTTTTTGAATCGCTTCATCAAACAGTTTTTGGGCCTTTTCTTTCATGATTGACAAATTTTAGGGTTTAACCTTCATTGGCTTTATCTGATTTACATATTTCTGAACAATTCCAATCGCTCCCATCTGGTATCCACTTCTTCCTGTGCTTGTTTTAGCAGTTCCTCACCCAATGCCGCATCTTCATTGGCTACTCTCGTGAATCGGGTTTCGTTGTACATGAATTCCTCAACAGGCACGCTTGGCTGTTTGGAATCCAACTTAAACTTCTTCCCTTTAGGTTTGGATGGATCAAATCGGAATAACGGCCAATAACCGGATTCAACTGCTTTTTCTTGTTGGAGTGCTCCATCTTTAAGATCATAACCATGTTCTCCACAGTGGGAGTAAGCAACGATAAGCGATGGTCCTGGATAAGCAGCGGCCTCTTCTATGGCCCTAAGGGTCTGTAAATCTTTGGCACCCATGGCCACTTGGGCAACGTATACATTTTCATAGGATACAGCTTGTAATGCCAAGCTCTTTTTGCTGGTTCTCTTTCCTGAGACTGAGAATTTAGCACTTGCACCTAAAGGTGTGGCTTTTGAGGTTTGTCCACCCGTGTTTGAGTATACCTCAGTGTCCAGAACCATAACATTGATGTCCTCTCCTGAAGCAAGCACGTGGTCTAACCCACCGTAACCAATGTCATAGGCCCAACCATCACCTCCAACTACCCATAAGGCTTTTCTGCGGAGGTATTCCAATAATCTATTTAGTTTTTTGGCTTTGGGATTATTAAGAGTATCCAGTATCTGTTTGAGCTTGTCAATATCTTCAAACTTTTGTTTTCGCTCAGCTTCATTACTTTCGGGGTTGGTCAAAATGCTTTCGGTCAACTCTTCTCCAACCTCATTTTTAAGAGACTTGAGCAAATCAGCGGCAATTTCCTGTTTTTTGCCAAGGGCCAGTTTCATACCAAAACCAAATTCCGCATTATCTTCAAACAGGGAATTGGCCCAGGCCGGACCTCTACCTTCCTTATTGGTTTTGTACGGAGTTGTGGGCAGGTTACCACCGTATATAGAGGAACATCCCGTAGCGTTTGCAATCATGATGCTGTCTCCGTAGAGCTGTGTCAACATTTTAATATAAGGTGTTTCTCCACAACCAGAGCAAGCTCCTGAAAACTCAAATAACGGTTCCAAAAACTGAGATCCTTTTACATTGGTTATCTGCAAAGCGGTACGATCATAATCGGGAAGATTGATAAAGTAGTCCCAGTTTGCATTTTCTTCCACTTCAACATCAAGCTTTTTGCGCATGTTGATGGACTTGAAGTTTTCAATTTCCTTGCTTTCCGCAGGACAAACCGCTACACAAAGATCACAGCCAGTACAATCCTCAGGTGAAACCTGTAACAAGTAGGACTCGGTTTTTGTATCAAAAGGTCTTCCTTTTGCGGGTACTGCCTTCATGGATGATGGTGCGTTCTCCAAATCTGAATTCGGAACCACCTTGGCACGTATGGCAGCATGCGGACATATGGCCACACATTTATTACATTGGGTACAGAGATTTTCATCATCCCAAACCGGAATGAAATTGGCAATTCCGCGTTTTTCGTATTGAGAGGTCCCAACTGGGAAAGTACCATCCACAGGGAATGCGCTCACAGGGAGTTCGTCACCTTTACCGGCCAATATTTTTCCAAGCACTTCAATCACAAATGGATCTTCGGTACCGGTCATCATGGGCTTTAAGCCTCTATCATTGGTTATTTTTTCTGGATAATCCACTTTTTGTAGATTCTCGAGAGAAGTATCCACGGCGTTAAAGTTCATCTGCACAATTTTATCTCCCTTGTGCGAATAGGATTTTACAATGGCATCCTTAATCTTTTGAATGGCCTCATCCTTGGGCAGGATGCCAGAAATGGCAAAGAAACAGGTCTGAAGAACGGTATTGGTTCTTTTTCCCAGTTTGGCTTCCTGGGCCACTCGTGAAGCATCGATGACATAAAAATCCAGTTCATTCTCTACAATTTCCTCTTGCATCTTTTTGGGAAGCTTATCCCAGATTTCTGTATTTGAATATGGAGCATTCAGCAAGAAAGTACCTCCTTTTTTAATGTTTTTGAGGATATCATATTTTTCAATGAAATTGAACTGATGGCAGGCAATAAAGTCCGCCTTGTGGATCAAGTAAGATGAGTAAATAGGCTCTGGTCCAAACCGAAGGTGCGAGACCGTCTGGGCACCTGCCTTCTTGGAATCATAGACAAAATAACCCTGTACATAATTATCCGTGGTTTCCCCAATAATTTTGATGGAGTTTTTGTTCGCCCCTACGGTACCATCCGATCCTAGACCATAGAACATGCAATTGAAGGTGTTTTTAATGGTCTTTAATCGATTACCAATTTCTAGACTAGTATGGGTTACGTCATCGTTGATACCAACGGTGAAATGGTTTTTTGGTTCTGGTTTATCCAGTTCGTCAAAAACAGCCTTCACCATGGCAGGATCAAATTCTTTGCTTGAAAGTCCATAGCGACCACCGATAATCTTGGGCATATCCCTATCACTTTCATTAAATGCGGTCACCACATCCAAATAAAGTGGCTCGCCTGTACTTCCTGGCTCCTTGGTTCTGTCCAGCACAGCTACCTTCTTAACAGTTTTTGGTAGTGCATCAACAAAATGGGATATGGAGAAAGGTCTAAATAGCCTCACAACTATAGCACCTACCTTTTCGCCATTTTTCACCATGGTATCCACAGCTTCCATAACAGGTCCTTGTCCAGAACCCATAATGACCACCACTTTTTCCGCTTCAGGGTGACCTATATAATAGAAAAGACTGTACCTGCGACCCGTATGCTTGTAGAACTCATCCATTGTATCCTGAACAATACCGGGTACCTTTTCGTAATAGGTGTTGGCTGCTTCCCGCGCTTGGAAGAACACATCAGGGTTTTGTGATGTACCTCTAACAACAGGATTATCTGGATCTAAGGAACGTTTCTTATGCTCCATAATGGCCTCTTCGGGCATCATGGTTTTTATGATATCGTCTGGTATGGTATCTATCTTGGAAATTTCGTGTGAGGTCCTGAATCCGTCAAAAATATTTAAGAAAGGCACTCTGGATTTTAGGGTGGCCACCTGGGCAATCAACCCAAAATCCATAGCCTCTTGAACGGAGCCTCCAAAAAGCATGGAGAACCCTGTTTGTCTGGCGGCCATCACATCAGAATGGTCCCCAAAGATGGAAAGCGCATGGGTGGCGACTGTCCTGGCCGCAATATGAATGACTCCGGGCAATAATTCCCCAGCAATTTTGTACATATTGGGAATCATCAGCAGGAGACCTTGGGAAGCTGTAAAGGTTGTGGTGAGCGCACCGCCTTGCAGGGATCCGTGGACGGCACCTGCGGCTCCGCCTTCACTCTGCATTTCAACAATCTTGGGAACATTGCCCCAAATATTTGTTTCTCCTTCGGAACTGAGAACATCTACATGTTCTCCCATTGGAGAAGCGGGAGTGATGGGATAAATGGCGCAGACCTCGTTGGTTTTATGTGCAATTCTTGCAACGGCCTCATTTGCATCGCAAATGAGTTTTGGGAAATCTTTTTTCATGACGGGAAGTTGTATTATGGACTGAAATCATCAGGAATTACCGTATTCCCTCAAATGTCAGTTCAGCATTTCTATTTCTTATAAAAATACGTACCGTAAGGCTCTCATAACATGACATTTATCAGCGAGCGAAATGTCTTGAAGAGCGTTAAGGGACATTTATGGCATTCCAATGTTGTCCACGGATTTGCCGTGATATTGTTGGGGCAATTTTCGGGTGTGGAAATTACTCTCCGTGCAACCATGCTTTTTTGGACAAAAGTTGGTCATCGGTCTCCTCAAAGTTCTCATCGGGCACACAGCAGTCTACAGGACAAACCGAAGCACACTGGGGTTCATCGTGGAATCCCTTACATTCTGTACATTTATCTGGAACGATGAAATAGAACTCATCAGAAATTGGTTCGTTTTCTTCATCAGCATCAATTTCGCTTCCGTTGGAGGGCAAAGTTATTGTTCCGCTCAAAGCAGTTTCATCAGCATACGACCATTCTTCTCCTGGTTCATAGATGGCATTATTGGGACATTCCGAGATACAGGCGTCACAATTAATGCATTCATCGGTAATAATGATAGCCATTGTTATCTAATTTTAGAATTTGATTGTAAATTTAGGATACCCGGCTAGCCTATTTAATGATAAAAATCAGGATTCGTTGCAGGTAACAAAAGTATATTTGTTACCATAGCATTGCTATAGTTTTAAAGAATCAAAAGAAGTTCTACCGATGATTAAATTAGAAAACGAAGGAACCGAAAGCACGGCTCTGGAAGCGGTTGTGGTCCGGTTTGTTGGTGACTCCGGAGATGGAATGCAACTGACAGGGACCCAATTTTCGGATACATCGGCCATGTTTGGTAATGATGTGGCCACCTTTCCCAATTATCCTTCAGAAATACGGGCCCCTCAGGGCAGTTTATATGGTGTTTCCGGATTTCAGGTACATATTGGAAGTATTGAGGTAAGTACCCCCGGGGACAATGTGGACTTGTTGGTGGCAATGAACCCAGCTGGTCTCAAGACCAATCTATATGCCGTTAAGCCTGGGCATACCATTATTGTGGACACAGATTCTTTTACCAAAAAGAATTTGGACAAGGCTGAATACGATTCTAACCCGTTGGAAGATGGTACCCTTGAAAACTATAGGGTCATTGAAGTGGCCATGAGCTCCCTCACAAAGGAAGCTTTACGGGATGTTCAAGGTTTGGACAACAAGACCATCACTAGAAGCAAGAACATGTTTGCTTTGGGAATGGTCTATTGGATGTACCACCGTTCAACTGAGCACACCATTGACTTCTTCAAGAAAAAATTCAAATCAAATCCACTGCTGATCGAGGCCAATACAAAGGTGCTCAATGCAGGGTATTATTTCTCTGAAACGCTGGAACTGATTCCAAACTCTTATACCATTGCACCTGCACAGATGCCTCCTGGCACGTATAGGGTGATCATGGGCAATACAGCAACTGCATGGGGTTTTTTAGCGGCCGCTGAGAAATCGGGTCTTGAATTGTTTTTGGGGTCTTACCCGATTACACCGGCTTCAGATATTTTGCATGAATTGGCAAAGCACAAACATTTTGGAGTCAAGACGTTTCAGGCCGAAGATGAAATTGCAGGAATTACATCAGCTATCGGCGCATCCTTTGCGGGTGACCTGGCCATAACCACCACTTCAGGGCCTGGATTGGCCTTAAAAGGTGAAGCTTTGGGGTTGGCGATGATGGTGGAACTACCTTTGGTAGTAGTAGATGTGCAACGTGGAGGACCTTCAACGGGTTTGCCCACAAAAACGGAGCAATCCGATTTGCTCCAAGCCATGTACGGAAGAAATGGAGAAAGTCCGATTATTGTGATTGCGGCCAGTACTCCGGCCAATTGTTTTGATTTTGCCTACGAAGCGGCCAAATTGAGTCTAGAACATATGACCCCGGTCATTTTAATGACTGATGGCTATATTGCCAACGGTTCTGCTCCGTGGAAAATCCAATCGGTTAGCGAAATGGCAGAGATCAAGAATAACATTGTTAAGCAAGCCGAAGAAAATTGGCAACCCTACAATCGGGATGAGCCCACTTTGGCACGTTCATGGGCCATTCCTGGAACCCCGGGATTGGAACACCGGGTGGGTGGTCTGGAAAAAGACGGCACCACAGGCAATGTTTCCTATGTTCCGGAAAATCATGAGTACATGACCAAGATTAGGGCAGAAAAAATCAAAAGGGTCCAGAACTATATCCCAGAGATTACAGCGGAATTTGCTGAGGAAGGTGATGTTTTGGTCGTTGGCTGGGGCGGTACCTACGGTGCTTTGCATACCGCCGTAAAACAATTGAGTGATGAAGGATATTCCAACATTGGTTTTGCGCATTTCAATTATATCAACCCCTTGCCAAAGAATACCGGTGAGGTTTTGAAGCGTTTCAAAAAAATCATTGTCTGTGAATTGAACAGCGGACAATTTGCCAAGATCTTAAAGATCAACTTTAGCGGATTGGATCCATTACAATATAATAAGGTTCAGGGATTGCCCTTTGGCAATGATGAATTGGTTCAAAAATTCAAACAACTTTTGGCATAGCTATGGAAACTACAGCACAGAAATATACGTTCAAGGATTTTGCTAGTGACCAGGAGGTACGATGGTGCCCTGGGTGCGATGACTATGTCATCTTGCGTGCCATGCAAAAGGCCTTGCCAGAGATGGGAGTTAAAAAGGAAGATGTAGTGTTCATCTCAGGAATTGGGTGTTCTTCACGTTTTCCCTATTATATGGACACTTATGGTATGCACGGCATCCATGGGCGTGCTGCAGCCATAGCTTCCGGTGTTAAATTGGCCAATACAGACCTTAGCGTTTGGGTGATTACTGGAGATGGTGATAGTATGGCCATTGGGGGCAATCATTTTATCCATGTGTTGCGCCGAAACATTGATCTCAACATGATTTTGTTCAACAACAAGATCTATGGATTGACCAAAGGTCAATTTTCACCCACTTCTTCGGTGGGGCAAAAGACTAAATCGTCTCCACACGGAAACACGCAGCCTCCATTTTCTGCAGGGGAACTGGCCATTGGGGCCCAAGCCCGATTTTTTGCCCGGGTAGCAGGCAACACGCCCAAGGAAATGACACAAATTTTTGTTGATGCTGAGAAATTCAATGGAACTACCTTGATCGAGGTTTTGCAAAACTGTGTCATCTTCAACGATGGCTGTTTTACCCAGTTCACAGATAAAACCGTGCGTGAGGACAAGCAATTGCACGTGGAACATGGAAAACCTATGATCTTTGGAAAAAACAAGGATAAAGGGTTGGTCTTGAACGGACTAAAACTTGAGGTGGTCACCTTAGGTGAAAATGGCATCACCGAAGATGACTTGTTGGTGCATGATGCCCATGAGCAGGATCCTACTTTACATCAAATGTTGGTGCGATTGCAATACCCATTGGTCACTGGAATTATTAGGAGTTTTGATGATGTCACTTTAGAAGAAAGAGAGGATTCACTGACCGAACAGGTAAAAGCTAATTCCAATTTTGTAAAGACTGACGACCTCTTTTTCTCTGGGGAAACTTATAAAGTAGATTAATAGTTATAAAATCCTGTACAAGAGATAGGACTTCTACGGTAAGCTAGTTTTGGTTCTACTGATTTTAGCATAAGCAGGTCTAGAGCCCCAGCTGATTTGTTTTTGTTTTCTAAAAACAATCCACCAAAAAAAGAAAAGAGAGGTGGTAATTATAATGACTGAAACTACCCATTTAGGAATTGAATGGGATAAATCTATTAGCATTCCATCATTTGGAAAAATACCAAAGCCGATTAAAGCGGGTAATCTATACCAATAATAACAAGAAACCGCTAGAGCGGAAAAGATGGCAATAAGCTTTTTTGCGGTTAAGAATCTTTTCAAGACCAGAAATAGTCCGCTCGCGACTAGCACACCTAGTAGAGGAAATTCATAAGCTATTACAATTTGTGAGAAGGTAATTGACCCTTCGTAATCGGGAACCTGAAACCATCCCCAGATAAACCCAGGAAAAGCAGCAGTCATAAGAAATCCAGCAATGCGATGATATGCTGTTTTTTTGGATGATACGGGATTGATCGCGGGAGTTGAATCGGGGCACGGGGTCACACAACGGTAACATTTATCACAGTGTATGTTGGGTAATGACAATCTGTTGTTTTGGCCATATAGCTTTTCCACGGGATGAACGGGACATAACCCCGAACACCATCCACTTTTCCATTCAAATAGTAATCCCATGACTATGGCAAATAGTGCCAACGACAATATCAGTATTCCAGTGGCCAGTCCATTAGTATTGAATACTAAATGTCTCAATGGCACAATTAGAAATAACAATATAACAGAGGTAAGATATAATTTTCCTGATTGCGCAGTGGTCAACTTAATTTTCTTGGATAACCCAATATACCTTGGAAAAAGTGCGGTTGATGCCATGGGGCAAACATTTCTCCATACACCAGTGGCAAGGACAAGAAGCAGAGGAGCTATGGGAATTAGGATGTTCCAGAACAAATGGATGCCTAAGGTTGGATAAAAAAACAAATTGAAAACAATGGCCAAGCCTATAAGCCAGACGATGGATTGTATTGTTCTCCAAACTAGTGTGGACTGTGAAGTCGATGGTGTCTTGGATTGCAAACTTGATGTTGCCATATTTGGATTGGGTTATTTAGCACATTGGTTTCTGATCGG
Organism: Flagellimonas nanhaiensis; assembly: GCF_003382275.1. Taxonomy (GTDB): domain Bacteria; phylum Bacteroidota; class Bacteroidia; order Flavobacteriales; family Flavobacteriaceae; genus Flagellimonas; species Flagellimonas nanhaiensis. The sequence goes on along the minus strand of NZ_QTJX01000002.1, from coordinate 312,356 downwards.
CAAAAAGCTCTTCATACTCAGGGGATTCAGCGTTTTAAACCAACCCGGCAAATCCCAAAAAAGCCAGGGACAGTAAGCCTGCTACCAAAAGATTGATAGGTACGCCCTTCATCCCTTTAGGGATGTCTGCCAGTTCCAGATACTCACGAATGCTTGCAAAAACAATTAAGGCAAGGGCAAAACCTATAGAGCTGGAAAACGCAAAGAATACTGCTTTCAACAAACTGGCATCTTCCATTCCCAAAGCCAGAATAGCAACCCCTAGAACCGCACAGTTGGTAGTGATCAAGGGGAGAAATACCCCAAGGGCTTGATAAAGTGGAGGGCTTACTTTTTTAAGGATGATTTCTACCATTTGCACCAGGGCGGCAATCACCAGAATAAAAGTAATCGTCCGCAGATAGTCCAAGCCCATGGGCACCAGCACATATTGGTGCAACAAATAGGTGACCGTGGTAGCAATGGTCATCACAAACAGTACCGCCCCAGACATTCCCCAGGAAGTGGAGACTTTGTTGGAAACACCCAAGAAAGGACAAATCCCTAAAAATTGGGACAGTACAATGTTGTTTACAAAAACGGCACCGATAAGAATGATCACATATTCCATATTACGCGGTTTTTTGGGTCATTTTATTGAACACAACGGCCAGATACGCCAGAGCAATAAAAGCTCCAGGGGGCAGAATAAACAGGATGAAGGTGCTGGCATCCTCAGAGACAAATTTGAACTCAAAAATGCTTCCATTACCTAGAATTTCGCGGGCAGCGCCAAGAGCAGTTAGCGCTATGACAAAACCAACCCCCATACCCAAGGCATCAACGATTGAGGCCAACAGATTGTTTTTGGAGGCAAAGGATTCGGCCCGACCAAGGATGAGGCAGTTTACCACAATCAAAGGGATAAATATGCCCAGTTGCTCATATAAAAATGGGATAAAAGCTTCAAGAACCATCTCTACAATAGTTACAAACGAAGCAATGATGATGATGAAGGCCGGAATCCGAACTTTGTTCGGTACTTGGGTCTTTATCAGCGAAACCACAATGTTTGACATCAACAGCACAAATAAAGTGGCCACCCCCATACCCAATCCGTTAAAGGCCGAGCTAGTCACCCCAAGAGTGGGGCACATCCCCAATAACATTACAAAGACCGGGTTTTCCTTGATGATACCCTTTAAGAAATTTTGTTTGTGGTCCAGTGTGTTCGCCATAATCTTCAATTATTGGGTTTGACCAAGATTTCTTTGTTGTTCATGTAAGCATCATATGCTTGTTGGGTAGCTTCCCCAAAAGCTCGTGTGCTGATTGTAGCTCCGGCCAAAGCATCTACTTCGCCGCCCTCTTTTTTAACCTTTAGGTTGAAGGATGCCGGATTTTTCCCTCGGAATTGTTTCACGAACTTCTCGCTCTTCATTTTGGTACCCAACCCTGGAGTTTCCTTTTGCTCCAGTACTGCGATGTTCTTGATGGTTCCATCTGGTTCAAAACCTACCATTACTTTTACCAATCCACTATATCCTCTTTCCGATGCTCCGGTGACGGCTGCTCCTACAAAAACACTATCCTGAAGAGCTGGATATAGTTCAATACTGTCTTTGGCCTGTTCTATTTTGACTTTGACCACTTCAGAAACCGGTGCATTGTTAAATTGGGGCAAGACCGTTTTTAAAGCATTGACTTTTTTCGCCAGTCGAGCTTTGGCTTTGGGTTCTAATGTGAGGTCATTTACATAGCCCAAGGATAGGCCTGCAGCCAAGGTGATTACAAAGAGCACAAGTACCATGTTGATGAGTGTGGATTCCTTCTTTTTCATAATCACACGATTTTGGCTTTAATTTTTGACCCGAACCTTCGAGGTTTAAAATAGGTATTGATCAGGGGTACAAAAGCGTTCATGATTAAAATAGCAAAGGATATCCCTTCGGGATAGGACCCGAACAAACGGATTACCACGGTAAGGATTCCAATTCCTATGGCAAAGACCACCATTCCTTTTTTGGTCACTGGACTGGTTACCAAATCGGTTGCCATGAAGAATGCACCCAAAATTGCTCCTCCAGAGAGTAAATGAATCAGTGGGCTGGCATAATGCTCAGGGTCAATCCACCAAAAAATACCTGTGAGGACGGCCATGGTCACCAAAAGCGTGACAGGAATATGCCACGTAATCACTTTTCTGATAATTAGGAAAAGCCCTCCTAAAATCAATGCCAATGCTGACATTTCACCCAAGGAACCTCCGGTAATACCCAGAAGCATATCCATGTTTGAAGGCAATTGAGCACTTATTTCCGTCATGGTTTCCCCAAATTGCACACCTTCTTTGATCAATCCCAAGGTGGTAGCTCCCGTGACGGCATCCACTACGGTGGTGTTGTTCTCAACTGCAGTGGGCCAAAGGGTCATTTGTACCGGAAAGGAAATCAATAAAAACACACGCCCTACCAAAGCTGGATTAAATATGTTGAACCCAAGACCTCCAAAAGAAAGTTTGGCCACGCCAATAGCTACCAAACTACCCATTACGATCATCCAGATTGGAATACCTGCTGGTAGGTTGAAGGCTAACAGAATACCTGTGATCAATGCAGAACCGTCACCTATGGTGACCTCGGTTTTCATTAGATATTTTTGAATAAGGTACTCGAACAGTAGACATGAGATTACGGCCGCTGCGGTAGCTATCATTGCATTGATCCCAAAAACGTAGAGTGAGACCAGAAATGCAGGGATCAATGCAATGACAACATCGTACATCAGTTTTTGGGATGTTCTATCTGAGTGTACATGTGGTGAGGCAGAAACAATGATTGGTTGGTCGCTCATAGCTACACTTTTTTCGATTGGAGTTCTTTTGTAATGTTTTTGCCAAATCGGATATAGTCCAAAAGCGGGCGGTGTGAAGGGCATACGTAACTGCACGAGCCACATTCTATACAGGTCATGATATCTTCCTGGGCCGCCTTTTCGAACATGTTTTTTTCGGAGAGGTTCATGAGCAAGTGGGGCTCAAGTCCCATTGGACATACTGAAACGCATTCTCCACAACGGATACAGTTTTTGGGTTCGCCCCTGCTGGCCTCATCTTCGGAAATCACCAAAATTCCGGAAGTTCCCTTGGTCACGGGAACATCAGTACTTTTAAGGGCTTTGCCCATCATGGGGCCACCACTTACAATTTTTCGGGTTCCTTCTGGGATTCCGCCTACCTCTTCCACTAAGTCTTTGATCGGAGTTCCAATTTTCACCCAAAAGTTGGAGGGTTTTTCCAGTTTTTTACCAGTTACGGTGACCACTCGTTCCATAAGGGGCCTATTGTGCTGGATGGCTTGGTAAATTGCATATACGGTACCTACATTGTGAACTACTACCCCTACATCCAGTGGCAACCCATTTTTGGGCACTTCTCTATTTAAGAGGGCCCGTACCAATTGTTTTTCTCCACCTTGGGGATATTTCACCTTTAATGCGGCCACCTGAATCCTTGGTTCTTGAACGCTCAAGGTTTTGAAGGCTTCAATGGCATCCTTTTTATTGTTTTCAATCCCGATGATGGCCCTATCCACCCGAAGAGCATGCATCAGGATTTGGATGCCCACCAGGATTTCCTTGGTCTTTTCCAACATTAACCTATGATCGGCTGTCAGATAAGGTTCACATTCCACCCCGTTGATGATGAGGCAGTCCAGTTTCCGGTCTTCCTTGATATTTAATTTCACATGGGAGGGAAAGGTAGCTCCACCCAGACCTACTATTCCAAAATCGGAAATACGTTGGACTATTTCTTCAGGCTGAAGGGTAATTTCCTTTTTAAGAGGGAAATCAATTTCTTCGAAGTTTGATTCATTCTTCGCATCGGTTCTGATGACGATGCACTGTTTTTTGTAACCACTGGTATCAATGATCATATCCAATTTGGTCACCGTACCTGCCACGGGGGCATGGATGTTGGAGGAAACAAATCCGCCCGATCGGGCTATCACCTGACCAATTTCGACCTTATCCTTTCTGTCCACAATAATTTCCGCTGGAATTCCAATATGTTGCGAAATGGGGACATACACCACTTTGGGTGCTGGTAACCGTTTGATGGTCTTGGTTGAGGTTAATTTGTTCTCCGGAGGATGAACGCCTCCTTTTGGAAACGTTTTAAGCATTGGGCTGGGGTTTTACCGGTTCTACTTTAGCGGTTACTTTGGGTTCCACCTTCTTTTCCTTTCGTGGAGGAAAGTTGGTCTCAATAATGGAATCCGTTGGGCAAACAGGGACACATTTTCTGCAGAGCGTACAATATTCTGGGTCTATGTAGGCAAGGTTGTTTTCCATAACAATCGCATCCTTGGGGCATATATCAAAGCATTTGGAGCAACCGATACAGGCCACGGAACAGGCTTTTTTGGCAATGCCCCCTTTCTCTTCATTCAAACAGCCCACAAAGATTTTAAGGTCTCTCTTGTGCTTGGGACGCATTTCGATAATGTCTCGTGGACAAGCATCCACACACATTCCGCAAGAGGTACACTTGTCGGTAATGACTACTGGAAGACCAGTGGCCTCATCCATATACATGGCATCAAACTGGCAAACGGCTACACAATCCCCATCTCCCAAGCAGCCATATTGACAATCCGTTTCGCCACTATAAATTAGAGCGGAAATAGTACAAGATTTAGGTCCTTGATACTCCGTGGTTTTTGGTCTTACTTCGCAGCTTCCCTGACAGCGTATCACGGCCACGGTAGGGTCCTTTTCGGCGACTTCCTTTCCAAGTGCCTCGGACACCAACTTCATTACATCGTTGCCGCCAACCGGACAAAACAAATCTGAAATATCGTCGGTTCCTACCAACTTTTCAGCAAAGGCCCTACAGCCTGGAGAACCACAACCTGCGCAATTGGCCGCGGGCAATAGCTCCTCGACCTCTGCAATCAATGGATTTTCATAAACATAAAACTTCTTCGATACCACATAGAGGACCAAAGCTGCCACAATTCCCAAAAGGGACAATAAGATTACGCTATGTAGAATAGAATCAGACATGGTCAATGGGTTCTTGATATGGAAACCTTAAAGGTTTTTTTGAAATGGTTATTGAGAAGGTGAATCAAAACATAATAAGGAATGAGTATGAAAAGGGACAACAGACCGGCAAACCATTCCTCAAAAATGGAAGAAGCGATCAGCAGAGTTGCGATCATAATGATAAATGGAAATACGTAGGCCCAGAACACAGCTTTATGGCCAAGACTTTTTCTCAGGGTAACTTCTACTGCTTCATTAACCTTAAAAGAATTGGAGGGGTCTGTGACTTCAATTTCTTTGGAAGCTGAATCAGAAACCCCGCACAGAGCTTTCGCCCTACAAGATTCGCAATGGATGTTCTGATCCAACGCAACAATAATTGAGCTACCGTTGATTTTGGAAACTATACCCGAGTGGATGAATGTATTGCTATCCGCTGGCATTGAAGTCATGACAATTGTTATTTGTCCAAACAAATTACAGGGTGAAACTAATATTTTTGCCCAAGTCATTTTATGATATATATCAGACTTGGATAGGTTTGGAAAGCCATTTCCGTGTAGATCTAACTATAAACCGTTACATTTATGGCAAAGAACCCAAAAAGACGAGGAGACCAAAGATTGTAATGACAACACCCCTAGGATGGTGATAATTTGCATGTTATCAAAGACCTTAAAACAGGGGCAATATTATTTTACCGGTAGTCCGTAGGAGGTTGAATGTAGGATTGGAAAAGCACATATTGTTCTGAAAACACAATTTTTGAAAAAGCTTAAAACTAGACCAGAATGAGAATACTTACATTGTTTTTACTGCTAGCAGTAGTAGGTTGTCGCCAGGCACAACAGCCAGAAGTTGAAAAATGGGAGGCACAGGCCAAAGAGGTAACAATCATCCGAGATGATTTTGGAGTGCCCCATATTTACGGAAAAACTGATGCTGATGCGGTATTTGGATTGCTCTATGCACAATGTGAGGATGATTTTAACCGAGTGGAACAAAATTATATCTGGGCTACAGGCAGGTTGGCTGAAATAGAAGGTGAGGAGGCTTTATACAGTGATCTTCGTGCTAAGCTGTTTATGACCGAGGAAGAGGCCAAGGCCAATTATGAAAAAAGCCCGGAATGGCTGAAAAAGCTTTGTGACGCGTTTGCTGATGGAATCAATTATTACCTGCATACCCATCCAGAGGTGAAACCTAAACTACTAACCCGTTTTGAGCCCTGGATGCCCATGTATTTTAGCGAAGGAAGCATAGGAGGTGATATTGAAAGGATTTCAACTAGAAAAATACAGGGGTTTTATGAGAACATGCAGGAAATTCCAGAGTTGAAACTTCAAAAGAAACAAGAAATGGCAGAACCCCAGGGTTCTAATGGTATTGCCATCTCTGGTGATTTGACCCAATCTGGCAACGCCATGCTGTTGATCAACCCACATACGTCCTTTTACTTTAGAGGAGAGGTGCACGTAGTCAGTGAAGAGGGGTTGAATGCCTATGGCGCTGTTACCTGGGGTCAGTTTTTTGTATATCAGGGCTTCAATGAAAAAACCGGTTGGATGCATACATCGACCTATACCGATGTGATGGATGAGTTCAAAGAAGACGTTGTCAGAATGAAGGATTCGTTGTACTACGTATATGGGGAGGAGTTGAGACCCGTCACAACTTCTGAGGTCACCCTTAAATACAAAGAAGGGAATTCAATGAAGGAAAAAACATTTCCCATGTACCATACCCATCATGGGCCCATAACACATGTGGTAGATGGACGTTGGACCGCTTCAGCCATGATGTGGGAGCCCGTAAAAGCTTTGGAACAATCCTATATAAGAACCAAGCAAGATGGGTACAAAGGATTCCGGGATATGATGGATATCCGCACCAATTCTTCGAACAATACCGTTTATGCCGATGCTGAAGGTAATATTGCTTATTTCCATGGGAATTTTATCCCTAAAAGGGATACAATTTTCAACTATACCCAACCAGTTGATGGAAGCAACCCAAAAACAGATTGGCAAGGGCTTCATACGGTAGATGAGAATATTTTGGTGCTGAACCCTGAAAATGGTTGGATTCAAAACTGCAATTCTACCCCATATACTTCAGCTCTTGAAAACAGCCCTAAAAAGGAAGATTACCCAAAATATATGTCTCGCGACCAAGAGAATTTTCGTGGAGTACATGCCATAGAACTATTGAAGGACCGAAGCGGATACACTTTGGATAGTTTGATTACGTTGGCACATGACCCCTATTTGCCTGCATTCCAAGCGTTGATTCCGGGCTTGGTGAAAGCTTTTGATGCCAATCCGGTTGAAGGACTAAAAGAGCCTATTGAAGCTCTAAGGAATTGGGATTTTATCACTTCAAAAGAATCAGTAGCAATGACGCTCGCTCATTACTATGGTACGCGAAGCTATCAGAAGGCTAATCGTCCAGAGGGAATGTACGCCATGCAGTTGATCAATTTTTGGGGAAGCGAATCTCCCGATGATGAAAAATTGGCTTTGTTCAAGGAAACCGTGGATCAATTGAAAAGCGATTTTGGGACTTGGGAAATGCCATGGGGAGAAGTACATCGGTATCAACGTATCAATGGAGAAATCCGTCAGCCTTTTGACGATTCCAAACCAAGTATTCCCATTGGTTTTGCCAGTGGCAGATGGGGAGCTTTGGCTGCTTATGGAGCTCGCTATGACAACGATACCAAGAAAATTTATGGTACACGAGGAAACAGTTTTGTTGCAGTAGTGGAATTTGGAGAAAAAGTAACCGCTAAAACCATGTTGGCGGGGGGGCAAAGTGGAGACCCAGATTCACCACATTTTGATGACCAAGCGCAACGTTATGCTGATATGCAGTTTAAGGATGCAGCTTACTATAAAGAAGATGTGCTAAAAAGAGCAGTTAGGACTTATAGCCCGGGCGAGTAGAGGTTATTCCTCCTCTTTGACTATAATCAGACTGGCTCTAGATCCGGTGGAAAGGTTCCAACGGTTGTTATGGATTACCTCACCTTTTTCGTTGGCTACCACAACCTGAGCGGTATTGGGGCCGGAAGAACCTTGGTTCAGGGCCTCAAACTCAATGCGATTGAATCCTTGGGTAAGATCTATGTTTACTCCTTTAAAGGAACCGGTGAGCAATACATTGTATTCCACCACCTCGCCGTTTAAGTAGATTTTGATTCGGTCGCCATCAACGTATTCGTGGTCTCGACAGACGATGCCAACAAATTTGGCTGTGGTCTTGATATCACCCAAATATTGATCACCATAATGTTTTTTGGACCCTCTTTTTTCTCTTTCCCCTACTTTAGGATCTAACTCCAAATCATGTCCAGCCTGAACCAGTTCTCTGTCAGGCAACATTTGCACACCGGGCTTTTCATTTTTTGAGGTGAGATTTTCGTCAATAACGGAGGGCATACGCAGCGCGGTACCTTGATTGCTGGATTTTACATCCAGGTTGTTACGTTCCCCAATTTTGAGCGGACGGGTTGTTGGAATATCTCCTTGTGCCTGCAATAAGGAGAATCCAAAACTAAATACCATAAGAAAAAGGGCAAACCTTTTCATAGCAAATTGGTCGTATTGTTTTACTAAAGTTAACAAATACCTTGCCATGAGCATAATAAAGAGAAGTTAAATCGTTGAAGTGAACCTTCAAAAGTTAAGATTATAGTAGAGGGATAATAAAGACAATCATAGAAAAACAAAGCTGAAAAGTGTTACTTAAAGTTGTAAATTGTTAGGGGAAGTAATGAATCTCCTTTTCTAGTAATCTAATAAGAAATGGAAAAAAGACAATTTTTAAAGCACCTAGGGCGGGCAACTATGGTAGCGCCCTTTGTGCCATGGACTGCCAATGGAAATAAAGCTCCGTCTATACCTCAACCGTATCCCAATACTGATGATGACCGTTTTTGGGAACGAATAAGGGAGGATTTTGATCTTAAACCGGACTACATCAACTTGGAGAATGGGTATTACTGCATTACCCCAAGGCCAATCATGCAAAAGTTGCATGAGCATACCCAAATGGTAAATTATGAAGGTTCCTTTTACATGAGGAACAAACAATGGGAAAATAAAGAAAGGGTAACGCAGAAATTGGCAAAATTTGTGGGTTGTCGGTCAGAGTCACTAATTATTACCAGAAATACCACAGAGTCCTTGGATATGATTATTGGCGGTTTCCCTTGGGAAAAGGGAGATGAGGCCATTTTCGCTGAACAGGATTATGGCGCCATGAAGGATCATTTCTATTTGGTACGTGACCGATATGGGATTGTCTGCAAAGAAGTTTCCGTTCCCAATCATCCCAAATCCGATGATGAAATTGTAGAGTTATACGAATCTCAGATTACACCCAAGACCAAATTGTTGATGGTGTGCCACATGATAAACATTACCGGGCATATATTGCCCATTAAAAAAATCTGCGAAATGGCACACAAGCATGGAGTTGAAGTTATGGTGGACGGGGCCCATGCTGTTGGACACATTGATGTTAATATTGAGGAGCTCAACTGTGATTACTATGGCTCCAGTCTTCATAAATGGTTAAGTGCTCCTTTGGGAAATGGATTATTATATGTGGCCCCAAAGAATATCTCAAAAATATGGCCTTTGCTAGCGGAACATAAAAGGGAAGAGACCGATATTTTGCGCTTGAATCATACGGGGACCAATCCAGTACACATTTATTTGGCCATTAATGAGGCCATTGATTATTTGGAGCTTATCGGTATCCGCCGAAAAGAGGAAAGGCTACGATTTTTACAAAAATACTGGAGCGACCAATTGCGAAATATTCCAAATATTAGCGTTAATACCCCAAAGGAAGGTCAACGAAGTTGCGGTATTGGCAATGTGGGGATCACTCATATAAAACCTGAAGATTTGGCCAAAGTACTTTTGGATGAGTTCAAGATATGGACCGTGGCCATTGATGGGTTCAACGTGCGAGGATGCCGGATAACCCCCAATATTTATACAACCACTAAGGAATTGGACACTTTTGTAACCGCTATGAAAACATTGGCCAAACGGATTTGATGGTTTTGCTTCAACACGAATACATAGTGTTATTTTTTCATATAATCCCTTAATTTTTCAGGACCTTCCAGCAATACCCTAACTATCTGGAGCGTACCATCCACTTTAGTGGAAATATGCCATTTGATCAATGAAATCTCCCCATGGACCAGTTCAATCCCGGTGATACTCCTTGGGTGTACACAGCTTCCGTCGTTGAAAAAGGGAATTTGACCAGGTTCGGGAAATCTGGGTCTGTGGGTATGGCCTGCAATAGTGATTCTAAGATTGTTTTTTAGAATCCAACGTTTTATCCTTTTTTCAATCCTAATAAGTTCCTTATAATTCTTTGCAGGACTTGTTGGGTCGGCAATACCAACTACTTGCAAGGGCTTCCAAAGTATTCTAACCAAAAAGCGACCTATCCGCCAACATACATAATTCCACCAATCTGCTTGGTGCCCGTGGGTACAAAAGAGTTCCTGTCCGGTTTCCTTATGCTTTAGCACAACGGCTTCATGATAAGTAATTCCCTTAAAAAGTGCCTTATCAGAGTCATCTATAGGTTCAAAATAGCTAGAGAGGTGTTTGTCCACATAGTTTTTGTCCCGATAAACCATATCATGATTGCCCCAAAGCATGTGCAACCTTTTTTCTAGATGGAAACGGCGCAACAGCTGATAGACGTTTTTGTGTGCTTCAAAAATGGATTCAAAGGTCAAATTCTCCCATAGCTCATCACCATCTCCGAGTTCACAGTATTGAAACCCCTCACGGTGGTAATGGTTCAATGCATGAAAATATATGTTCCTGTTGTTGGCAAAATCGTCAGCGAAGCTATTGTCCCCCCTGTGGCAATCACTAAAAAAAATGAACTTGGAATCATCATCAAAAGGGATGACTTTGGCATTCTTGTACGCTCTGTCTAATCTAGAATAGGAGGACATCAAAAGAAATTTCACTAAAGATCACAAAAAAGCGGACAATTACATAAAGATTCCCTTAACATAACTCCATTTTTCTTTTTGTAACTTTGCCTGCTAACCCTCGACTAACAGTATATGGAGCACAATTACGATGTAGATAGCCCTATCATCCAACTTGTTAGCTTTAATAAGTTGCTGGAACACTATGACCAGCAGGCGAAGAGTAAGGACAAACATTTGGCCGAAAGAGCCAAATATGTCCTAGAGGCTCAAGCACCATACCCTGAGTTGAGGGAAGGGTTTAACGACCTTGCCTTGTTGGAAAAGTACAAGGATGTGATCAGCATTATCCTGGCCGATACATTTGCTCCCGTGCTTACTCAAAATGAGATTAAAACCGCCACCACCCCATTTGAAAATGTGGTGTTCAATTCTTCAGAGCGGTTTCAAAATATTATCAAGGATGCCGGCGAGGGTTTTGAGCTTAAAATCCGAAATATGCCCATGGACCTCAATTACATCATGAAGTGTACCGTGGTGTTGAGCTTTTATTATGGCTTCAAGATGGATTTTAGAAGGCCCTTGTTCTATGATATTCCAGATGCCAGTGGAATAATGAGGCACTATAGAATTCTGTATAATGCAGATTTTATGGAAATCATTCCTACGGAAAAAACTAGGGACCTTACCCAAAAGGATGTAAACGAATTGCTGGAGAACTTTGATAACGTGGAGCTTTGGAAAGAAAAAATTCCACCAAATAGTTTCATTTCCAAAGGTTTTGTCATTTCCAACATGTTCGATGTTACTGCGGAGCATTCCATTTCTGAGATAAAATCCACATTGATTGGGGGAGACAAGAGGGCCAAGGACGATTTCATGGAAAATTTTCAGGATACCTTTAGGTCACTCTTCAATTTGAAAAAAATAAAGGTTGGTTTTACCGCTTATGATTCCAATGCCAACCAGTTTTTAAAAGTCCATGGCAAGGGTATTGAAAGTTATATCCTAAACGGAAAGGAAATGGAATCTTGTGATACTATGCTCTGCGATTATTCCAAAGGCAAATTATTTCAGGAGCACAACTATTTTGCTATTTCCAACATAGAAAAATACCATGAAAGAAGTGAAGGTGGGCAACCGTACAAAAACCTGTATGATCAAGGTTTTAAGAGTGCTATCCTTGCTCCAATTTCAGATAATGGCAATCTATTGGGTGTGTTGGAGCTGGTTTCAACCACCATTAACGAACTCAATAGCGTAAATGCCAACAAGTTGGAGGATGTTATGCCTTTTATTGTATCAGCAGTTCTCAGGTCTATTGAGGAAGAAGAAAACCTTGTAGATGCCATAATCCAGCACGAATGTACTTCGGTACACTCTTCCGTATATTGGAAATTTCAGGAGGAAGCCAAAAGATTTATGGCTGACGAGCTTATGGGCAACCAGCCTGTATTCAGGGAAATTGTCTTCAAGGATGTATTTCCGCTTTACGGACAAGTAGATATTAAAGAGTCTTCCAAGCAGCGAAACATTTCCATTCAGCGAGATTTAATGATTCAGCTTTCCGAGATTAATGGAGTATTGGAAAAGGCCGTAGAAAAGTATAAACTTCCTATCTATGAGGAACTCATGTTCAGGGTCAACTTATATCTAGATGAAGTCAAGGATGCCCTGTACACCCATACGGAACAATCGGTATTCGATTTTGTCCGTGAGGAAGTCAATCCAATATTCAAACATCTGAAGAGAGAGGATAAGGAGCTCAAGGCACAGATAGCGGAATACGAAGCAAAGATTGACGAGACAACCGAGTCTTACTATGATCATAGAAGAAACTATGACAATAGCGTAATGGAAGCCAATATGCAGTTGGCCTCTTTGTTGGACAGAAAGCAGGTTGAGGCCCAAGATATGTTCCCACACTATTTTGAACGTTATAAGACTGACGGAGTAGAACACAACATGTACATTGGAAGCTCTATTGCCAATGATAGAATTTTTGATGAACTCTACCTGAATAATCTTAGATTATGGCAACTCCAGGTCATGTGCGACATGGAAAACAAGTATTACGAGCTAAAACCGAAGCTTCCCGTAAAGTTTGATGTTGCCTCTTTGATTTTGGTGTATAGTACCGCCATGTCCATTAGGTTTAGAATGGACGAAAAACGCTTTGATGTAGACGGAACCTATAATGCCAGGTACGAAATCATTAAAAAGCGAATAGACAAATCCCATATCAAAGGAACAAAGGAGAGGTTGACGCAAAAAGGGAAGCTATCCATTGTGTATTCATCACGAAAAGATGAGCGAGAGTACATGCGCTACATCCAGTTCTTAAAATCAAAAGGGTACTTTACCAATAATATTGAAATCCTTGAACTTGAAGGCTTGCAGGGCGTGAGTGGACTAAAGGCCATCCGAGCTGAAATACTTTACGGTAAGGATAAAAAGTCTAAACGTTCCTATACGTATGAGGACTTAATGGAGGAAATCAAGGCGTAATCAGAAAGCGAGCCTTTCCGGGCCAAAAAATCGAAAGGCAATACCAAAAGCAATCACAGAAACGATCATTCCTACCATAAAGATGTTGTAGGTCAATCGTAGAATTTTGTATTTCCTATTGAGGACCAATCCCAAAAAGTAAAGGTCTTTGGTAAGTGAGGAGTATACGTAATCCTTGTCCTTGACCAACTCTTGCAAGGCCCACTCGTAGTCTTCGAGGTTCATTTTATGAAAATTGCCAAAAAACAAAAGGTTTACATTTTTTTGCTCAACATCCTCCTTGGTGAACTTTCCACTGGTCACATTAGGTCTGGTCGCCAGAATGGACAATACCATGGAAACCACACTGAACAAGATGAAAATTACAGTGGGATAAATTAGATAGGTGTTGGAAGGGTTGTCCAATTTTGGAATTAAATTGGCTAGCACCAACGAAATGATTATTGCATTGACTGACAAAAGTATGTTGGCCTTGGTGTCCGCTATGTCACTTAATTTTAAGTGGTTTTTAAGTGTAACCCTATAAAGGGTCTGAACGCTTCTATCTGGACTTTCACTCTTATACTTTGCTTTTAGCGCTTCCTTTTTGGCAATCTCTTTTTCGGTCTTTTTTTCCTTTACCAGTTGTTTCAGGTTCCGATCTTTTCCTTCTTCCCAATTCTCTTTGGCAAAGTCCGTATAGAACCTATGTTCATCCCTGAACATTTTAATGTTCTCGTCCCTCCATTCCTTATTGGTGTATTTGGCTATACCCAATTGCTCAAGCTCCTCCTTTAAAAAATCGGTGGTTTCCCAATAACTTTTCTTTGCAAAATGGGAAGTGTCCGCATCCCTAATGATTTCCTCGGACAAATTGGTTGGTTCGTGATATCTTTGGGTAGCCAAAATATAAGAACAGATGGCGTCTATTTTGGCAGAGTCGTAACCATTTTCCTTAAGGAAAGAAGTTGCAATTTGGCAACCGGCCTCCTCATGTTTGTCAATGCTCCTGGCATAACCCGTGTCATGGAACCATGCTGCTAAAAGTAGCATTTCGTTCTCATCATCCCCCAGGTTATAGAAATTGAGCATTTCTTTAGTACTTTTAACTACGCGCTGGGTATGTCGCAAATTGTGGTAAAGGAATTTTGGATCTAATTGCCCCTCCAAAAATTCCGTCACGTAAGATTCAGTTTTTTCAACAATTTCCGACATAGATAGTACTTTGAACCATCCAAAATACAAAATTTTGGAATCAACCTTATGGATATGAAGAAACATTACTTTTTTGTGTTATTGTTGGCATTGATGACGGGTTGTGCTACCTATGAAGCCAAATACGCAGCTTCTGTAGATCAATCGGTAACACCTGGTGATAAAGAAGTGGAACATACATTTTACTTGATAGGAGATGCAGGTAAATCACCAGTTGGAGATTTGAACCCGACCCTCAAGAAGTTCAAACAACGACTATCCAAAGCAAACAAGAACAGTACTGCAATTTTTTTGGGAGACAACATCTATCCCGCTGGTTTTCCAGATAAAGAGGAAGATCCTAATGGCCACAATTTGGCCAAAAACCATTTGGACGCTCAGCTAAAGACCCTTGAGGACTTTTCTGGACAGACGGTTTTTATTCCTGGGAACCATGATTGGTATGCAAATGGTTTAAAGGGTTTGGAACGTCAAGAAAAGTATATTCAAAAAGCTTTGGACAGTAAGGAGGTTTTTCTTCCAGATAATGGATGCCCCTTGGAAAAAATTGAAATTGGGGAGGATATCATCGTAATTGCAATAGATACAGAATGGTACTTGACCAATTGGGACAAGCACCCCACCATGAACGATGATTGTGAAATCAAGGATCGAACACGCTTTTTTGAAGAGTTGGAGAGCCTGATCAAAAAGAATGTCCATAAAACCACCATTATTGCCATGCACCATCCCGTGTTCACGTATGGTTCGCATGGTGGGCACTATTCCTTCAAGCAGCACATTTTCCCCAACGGAGGCAGCGTGCCTATGCCAGTTTTGGGCTCTGTGGCAAATATTTTGAGGAGAACCGCTGGCGTATCCATTGAGGATCAACAGAGCAAGGTTTATAACCGATTGAAGAATAGGATTGTTACCCTGGCCCAATTCTCCAACAAGGCAATCCTAGTATCCGGGCATGAGCATACTTTACAATATATTGTTGAAAAGAATACCCCTCAGATAGTAAGTGGTGCTGGGGCAAAGACTGGTGCTACACGATTACTAAATGGGAGCAAGTTTTCTACTGGAAAATCAGGGTATGCCGTAATGAAGGTTTTCAAAGATGGATCGTCCCATGTGAGCTTTTATGGCACTGATTCCAATGAGGAACTATTGTTTCAGACGCAGGTCCTGGCTCCCAATCCACAAAATAGGAACACTAGTTATCCAGATGAATTCCCTCCCTTTATAACTGCATCTGTTTATTCCGAAGATGAAGTAGAGAAAAGCGGGTTCCACAAGTGGCTATGGGGAGAACGTTATAGAAAATACTACGGGACTAAAGTAAAAGCGCCAACAGTTCTTTTGGATACTTTGTATGGGGGACTTTCGGTGGTGAGAAAGGGAGGAGGAAACCAATCCAATTCCTTGCGGTTGAGAGCCAAGGATGGCAGGCAATTTGTAATGAGAGACCTTAGAAAGAGTGCCGAAAGATATTTGCAGGCCATTGCCTTTCAAGAACGGTATATCATTGGAAAATTTGAGGATACCTATCCAGAAAAATTGCTTTTGGATCTTTATACTGGGGCCCATCCCTATGCACCATTCACGCTAGCTCCACTTTCTGATGCAATCGGTCTTTACCATACAAATCCAAAGTTGTTCTATGTTCCCAAGCAAAATGCCTTGGGAGACTTTAATGGGGAATTTGGTAATGAATTGGTTATGATTGAAGAACATGTGTCCGAGGGTCATGATATAGAGAGTTTTGGAAGAACTGAGGACATTGAGAGTACGTATGACCTGATTCAAAAGTTCAGAAAGGATGAAAAGTATACGTTAGATCAAGATGCCTATGTAAAAGCTAGACTTTTTGATATGTTGATTGGGGATTGGGACCGTCATGTAGATCAATGGCGATGGGCAGAGTTTGATGGAGAGGATGGAAAAAAAATCTATCGTCCTATCCCAAGAGATCGGGACCAGGCCTATTCATTGTGGGGAGATGGTCTTATTCTTGGATTTGGCTCGAGGGCGGTTCCCGCGCTACAAATATTTGAAGGATTTGGAGAGGAAATCCGCGACTTAAAGGGTTTTACGTCCTCACCAAGGACTTTTGCTTTGGACATGGCCATATTGTCCGAAACAAGTTTGGAGCAGTGGATGGAACAGGCCAGGTTTATTCAACAGCATATAACTGAAGCGGTAATTGACAATGCCCTTTCCAATTTTCCAGAGGAAGTTCAGGATGAAACCGTGGATATCATCAAAAAGAAGCTGTTATCCAGGAAAAGTAAATTGGAGGAGACCGCCAGGGAATATTTTAGCGTCATAAACAAGTACAGTGTCATCACGGGAACGGACAAGGATGATTATTTTCATGTTACGTCGCATGCAAATGGTGATTTGGAAGTTAAAGTGTATCGAATTAAAGGAGGGGAGAAGTCAGATCTTTTCTTTGATAAGGTATACCAGCCTGGATTCACCAAGGAAGTTTGGATTTACGGATTGGATGACGATGATGTTTTTGATGTCAGCACAAACACATCAAAAATTAAAGTTAGACTGGTTGGAGGCCAAAATAATGATGTGTACAAGATTGCTGAAGGCTCCAAAAAAGTCCATACCTATGATTTTAAAACCAAAAAAAATACCTACGATGAAGCTTTTGGAGGAAATATCCATAGAATTAACGATTATGATACCAA
Source organism: Flagellimonas nanhaiensis (assembly GCF_003382275.1). GTDB lineage: Bacteria > Bacteroidota > Bacteroidia > Flavobacteriales > Flavobacteriaceae > Flagellimonas > Flagellimonas nanhaiensis. Next base: position 294,962 of record NZ_QTJX01000002.1, on the reverse strand, counting down.
TACCTATGAATTTCTCAAGGTAAAAGCTAGCAACAACCAATTTTTACCTACAATTGGCTTTAATCCTGATGACGGATTTAGGATGGGCGCTACCGACACCTATACCCTAAACGGGTTTAGGCAAAATCCTTTTACACAACAGCATACCTTTAATGCTGCTTATTATTTTGCCACTAGTGGGTTCGATTTTGGTTACACTGGGGAATTTGCCAACCTTTTAGAGGGAGTTAATCTACAAGTTACTGCTAGGTACACCAGTCCAAACTATGCGATCAACTTTTTTGGATTTGGAAATGAAACGGAGAACAATGATGATGAGCTGGATTTGGATTTCAACAGAGTTAGGCTGAGAACAGTAAGCTTTGCACCTTCATTGGTATGGAGGGGATATTTAGGTTCAATGGTACGCTTGGGGGTGTCCTATGAAAGCATTGAAGTTGAAGAGACAGAGGATAGGTTTATCAACGAGTTTTATGTTGAAAATGGGCAGGAAAATAACCAAAGCTTCTTTGGAGTGGATGCAGAATACAACTTTGCAAACACGGATAACGATGCCTATCCTACCCTTGGAATGGAATTCTCTTTACATGGAGGATACAAGACCAACATTTCAGAATCGGGAAGAGCTTTTGGCTATTTAATTCCAAGTTTGTCAATAAATCACAGGTTAAGTTCTAATGGAAGAGTGGTTTTGGCTACCAAGATAAAAGGGCATATGAATTTTGGTGATGACTTTGAGTTTTATCAGGGAGCAAGTCTCGGAGCTAATAACGGTCTTCGAGGATTCCGTTTTCAGCGGTTTACAGGGAAGTCCGCATTTTATCAGAACACTGATCTACGGTTAAGTTTTAGAAGACAGAAAACAGGGATTTTACCGGTTACTCCAGGAATTTTTGGAGGATTTGATTATGGAAGGGTATGGTTTCCAGGAGATGATTCAGAAAAGTGGCACAACTCCTACGGAGGCGGCTTTTTCATGAATGGAGCAGGAATTATTTCGGCCAACCTCGGATTGTTCAATAGCACAGATGGACTACGGTTTGCCTTTGGGCTTGGTTTCGGTTTTTGATTTTTTCTTCAAACTATAGGAATAAAGATTTCGGCCTGTACCCCTGTTTTCCTCATCGGCAATAAGCAAGGTGTTATCGTCCAAAAAACAAATAGATTCGGTTTGGGTTCTGGTCTTTAGATCGACCAGTTCAGCACTTGCCTTGGAAAAATCAGATAACTCGAAATCGGTGACTAGAAAGACCATGCCATAGGTAAGTAGTGCAATTGTTTTTCCATTTGAAGAAATGTCTGCCCCGGTGACAGAACACAGACTTGCGTTTTTGCAAAGCACCATAGATCCTAGATACTCTGCATCATATTCCCCCTTCTTATCCGGAACCCTATAGATCAATGTGCGACCCGAATAAGGTCTGGTTCTGTTTTTGGTAAATAGATAGAGCGAATCGTTCCAGTGAAAAAAGGCTTCGGTATCAAAAAGTAGGCTGTCCTTTTTTGGGGGAAATTTATGTTGCTGCGGGTATTTGAACTTAATTTTTTTGGCAGCCGGCTCTTTCTTATGCAGTTGGGAACTATCTATTTTGTAAATCACAAGATTTTTTCTCGCATTGTTATTGTTCCCAAAATCCCCAATGTAGAGGTTGCCCTTCTTGTCCAGGGTTAAATCTTCCCAATCTTCGTTTTTGGCATGGTGTATTTTGTATTCATTTGAAACTTGGGCCTTTTTGTCCACCTTAAATATTTTGTCCTTGTTGCCACTGTCTTGAATTACCCAAAAAGTACTACCATCGGTTTCCATTCCAGACACTTCCTTTAATCTGGAAGGAAACTTTCCCAAAAAATCCAAGTCGCCATGTTGGGATTGCCCGCACCCCTCAAGAAAGAACAAGACTGTCAATATGAAGCAGAACTTATTCATTGGGTTCTTTAATGGGCAAGTATATTTCAGCTTTCCAGTTGAGCTCGTCAGCACCCACATGAGGATTGTTATGAAAGACTTCTACCGGGGTGTTTTCTACCTCAATATTGTTCTTTTTGGCATAGTCCATCAAGGCATACCAAGCTCGGTCCGAGGTAATGTAATTTCCATTGTATATGGCCTTCAGGGCCTTCTTGGAGAAAATTCGTTTGTACTCAATATCAGTGCCAATAGGAAGTTTTTCAGAACGTATTATGGGCTGGCCAAAATTGTAATACAAACTATCGTTCTGCATGTCCCATTTGGTCACTTCCACAATGGGAAGGCCATCTAACTGTGCTCCCCGACTTATTAGCTCACCGGTTAGATAAGAGAAATTTTTCATCATACCTCCTGCCTTCTGAAATTGCGTAACCTTAACTGGAATGTAGGCAATGTATTTGGAAGGAATTTCTTCCTCTCCAACAATGGTGACCTTAAATTTCTTTGTATGTTCCCGAAGATTTTCCATAAAATCCAAAACGGTGCGCCTGGACCTCTTTTCAAAATTCGTATCCCCAAATGGAATATTTATCTTGTTTTTGAGACTATGGTCTTCATCTGAAATACGAACCGTAACCTTTGAAGTGGAATCTGTTAAGGGTTCAATGCTCCAATGATAGTGATGAATGGAATCTCCGAATTTCAACTTTTGCTCCAAATGGTATAAATCGCCCTGCTGTTCAATATTTGATACGGTTTCCACACTTTGGTCCCACAACTTTAAAGTTTGATTTATGGCCCCCGGAAAGGTACTCGCCTGAAACCGAACAATATAATCGGAAGGTTTCAGAAATAGGTACCAAATGAGTCCGCCAACAACTAAGAAAAGGACGGCATAAATGACTTTCTTCATTTACTAATTTTATTGTGTTTGGGTGGTTGTGGACATACTTAAATTATCAACCACAAATTTACCAAGATCTCTCCCTTGCTTTACGCCAATTTCAACCGCAGCTCTGTAATGGATACCACCGTACATTCTGCTGATGGCGGCTTCATCAGCTGCTTCATAAAAAGATGTAAACGAACGGACAGGAAGTCCATAGGGTACCTCAGTATCATCATCAAAAGCAAAATCACTTCCAAAAATGCTGGTCAAAGCTACCGATGCAGCGCCTGAAACCACACTATGTCCGCTAGTGTATTCCGGAAAGGGAGGTGTTTGCAACACAGGCTCCCAGCTATCGTCTATATGTTCATTGATCAATGTTTCTGGCCTGATAAGATTACTACGGTATTTTTCATCCCAACAGCTTATGAAAGCATCTGCAATGGCAATTGAGGTTTTGGTATAGGCATAAACGGTCTTGTCGAAATCGGAATCTGTTTTTTTTGTGGCTATTTTGGCTATGCCGATCCAGTGTGCGCCAGGGGTAATTTTTTTTGTTGCAAACATTAAATGGCCCCGTGTAACCGAAACATAAGGATTGCAATCCCAAAATTTTGCAATTTCCACTTCTTCCGATTCGTCTCCTTTAGCGGTGATTTCATTACTGATATCATAGACCTCTCTGACTTCTTTGTAGAAATCTGAGCCTTCCTCCATAGAAAAGGGTGGTGGTGGAGTTGGTTTAAATTGAGCCGCCGAATCAATTACAAATGCTCTTATTTTGCTCCAGTGTGGTTCAATGCCGTCCATATAAGAAGGAGGTGTGGGCTGCCATCTAGATGGGTCTTCCGAATTAACCGTAAACTTGGGCATTGTTCGGGTCTGTTTGTAATTATCCTTATCCATCCATTGGGCAATATGTTCCGAGACCTGAAGGCCATACTTCTTGGAGATAGCAAACTCATTTTCATTCATGTCTTCCCAAATAGTGTATAGGCTGTCACGGTACGAGTTAATCCGATCTTCGGAAAATATCAACCTCCTGTTCATGTCAATATGGGCTATTAATGCCGCTAGTTCATAGTTTAGGTTTTCAGCGGTTTCAGGGTCTGGAATTCCGCTAAGTTCCTTCAACTGATTTTGAAGAGATTGATATCCTTCATTTTTCTTGGCCAAAATCTCATATGCAGCAATGTTTGGATAAGCATATATTCTACTGGCTACGGGCGGGGAGAAAATATCATGAATCATAACCTCGGTGACCTTGTCCACGGAACCGTGGTAATCATCCGGGGTAATTACAATGGGTTCATTTGCTTTTTGGCATGAGACGGTGATCAACAACACCATACATAGTAATGCTCCAACTTTTTTCATCGTATTTCTTTTTAATCAGTTTAGTATTTGATAGGTTTCGGCGGCCGCATCGTTGAAAACTGCGAGCAAATAGCTCGCTGAATCGATTTTCAATATATGCAGGTGCCGTAAAGACTTTTGGGTAAAATTCAACCCAAGTTGGTTTCCTAAAATTATATTTTTCTCGGATTTAATCAACGCTCCGGGAAAGGAATCGAATCGTCCGTGATAGGGTTTCACTCCAAAGTAATTACCTCCCGCCAAGACCTCTGTTTTTCCGTCCCCATCAAAATCATGAGTTACAAACGCCATTATAGGGGCTACCTGCAACTCATTTTTGAACGGGACAAAGCTAAAGCTTCCATTGTTGTTTTGGAGATAGCCAGATTGCAAAGTATTTATTTCCAGAAGGTCTGCTTTGGCCAATTTCTCTTTCCCAAAAACCTCGTCAACCGTTTTGCCCGCAAAGGAGGTATAGGTGTTAAAACTTTTGCGCAAAAACACCATTTGGGCAGACAATGCATCCAACCCTTCAAGGGGATAATACTTTCCATTTTTTGGTAGGGCAATGACCGTTTCCGTCTGTCCATTTTTATCAAAGTCATCTACATACATTTTGACAGGCTGCTTTTGTGTAGCATTGAACTTTGAATTTGTTCCCCAGTTTCCAAGTAAATAGTCCTGATCACCATCTCCATCTATATCGAAAGGATGAATAGCTTGCCATAGACCGGTAATTGCCAAAGAGGCAGTCTTCCTAAAGGTGCCCTTATCATTTTTAAGGAAGATGGGCGACATCCATTCCCCAACAACTATTAGATCGGTCTGTCCGTCCCCATCAAAATCACTCCAAACCGCATCAGTGACCATTCCTTTTACTGCGGCAAAGGATGGGTTTATTGAAAACTCCCCATTTGTATTTTCCAAAAGCATGGAAGGGACAGTTTTGCCAAACTTTCCTGTCTCCGTGTGTCCCCCAATGAAAAGGTCCAGATCACCATCATTATCATAATCATAAGGTTTTACCACAGATGCGTTCTGAAATATTTCAGGAAATGCTCGAAGGGAATACGCCGAATCTGTTTTTACCAGATATGTGTCCGTTAGGGCCTTAGATTGCCCTAAAAAATCACCACCTCCTGAGGTCAATATGATATCATTTTTGTTGTCTCCATTAAAATCGGCGATACTGGCAGAGACTTGCTCTTTTATTGCTTCCTCAGAAATCTCGGGATATTCCTGTTCAGCAAAAGTACTGTCCTGGCGGATGAAAACCTTTACAGGAATAAATTTGGAGCCGCCAAAAAGCAAATCGTCTTTTCCATCTTCATTTAGATCGCCCACAGCCAATGCAGGACCCCTGTCGGAGACTTTATAGGGAATCAGTTTTTCCCGATTAAAATCCAGATAATTGTCTTCAACATGGGTGAATTGAATTCCAAGATTTCCATCAACTGCTTTAAACATTGGAGATGTGGAATTCTCTTGGTTGGGATAGGTATAGGTCTTTGGGTTTTCAGGAGTAATCGATAATTCTTGGTTTGCTTCAATATTCCGTAATACTTGAAAAGTATTATCTGGCCATACCACTTTTAAAGAATCTACTTTGGTTGCCTCACCAAGCCCTAAATGGATTATGGGTTGCGATGAAGCTTGGAATCCACGTGCGGTAAAAAGTTCTTTATATTGAAGTGTGCCGTTGGTATAAGCGTAGACTTTGCTTCCAATACCATGGGTGTTGCCATTATTGGGTCTAAGTTTAATTTTTAGGTAATTGGCACTTTCATTGGTTTTGTTCTCATAAATCGTGGCAGGAGCGTTTAGATTGTTGGTCACCAGATCCAAGTCACCATCATTGTCTAAATCCCCATAAGCCGATGCACCAGAGATGAGCATTTCTTGCGAGATCCATTGGGTAGAGACATCTTCAAAAGTCAAATCGTTTTTCCCCTTAAAAATATAGTTGGCACTCATTCCTGTCGGCATCATGTCCAAGGCCTGCTGATCTACCAATTTTGTGTTGTTGATTTTATTTTGGATTTGATTGCTGGATATGAATTTGATGAAATCCAAATCATTTGGTCTCTTGGGAATACCGTTGGCCACAAAAAGATCTTGTTCTCCATCTTGATCAAAATCTCCAAAAAGAGAGGACCAACTCCAATCCGTTGCAGCTATCCCACTCATGAGCGCCGTTTCAATAAACCTACCATCTGGTTGGTTGACATGGAGCATGTTTCTGGTGAACTGATAGTGATATCCGTATTCTTTTATTCGCAGTTTTTGGGTTTGAATGTTATCATCTCCTTCAGATGCTTTAAGGGGAATTTCCTCGTCAGGAAGCATATCAAGGGAAATTAGGTCGGGCAGTCCGTCGTGATTGATATCCGCAACATCATTACCCATAGAAAAACGGCTGGTATGACCAAAATACGTACGAAGGCTTTCCGTGAAAGTGCCATCTCCGTTATTCAAATAGTAATAATCGTCCTCGTGAAAATCGTTCCCGACATAGATGTCAGGGTAACCATCAACGTTAAGGTCGGAAACGGCCAATCCCAATCCGTACCCATTTATTCCTCCATAGATGCTTGCTTCCTCGCTTACGTCAACAAATTTTCCATTGTCGTTTCTAAGTAGCTTATCTCCGGTTTCATAATTTCTTCTGAGCCTGAGGTCTGCCTTGCCATAAGATTCGGAGGTGTGTACAGCATGATTCAAAAGATAAAGGTCCAAATCACCATCCAAATCATAATCGAAGAAGTTGGCAGAGGAACTGTATGAATCAAAATCCAATCCGTATGCTGCTGCTTTTTCGGAGAATGTTCCATCTTGATTATTGATATAGAGCTCGTTGTGTCCCCCAAAACCATTGATTCCAACTACGGCGCAAACATAAATGTCCAACCAGCCATCACCGTTAACATCGGCCATTACTGCACCGGTGTTCCAACTACTGTTGCCACCCACGCCGGAATTTGAGGTGATATCTTCGAATTTGAGGTTTCCTTTGTTCAAATAGAGTTTGTTCTTTACCTGATTGCCTGAGAAGAAGATATCGACCAGCCCGTCATTGTCAATATCACCAATTGCCACACCTCCACCATTGTAGAAATATAGGTAGTCCAAAATATTCAAGTCGTCTGATTCCGTCAGGGTATTGGTAAAATCCACCCCTGTCTTTTCAGCGGAAAGTGTATTAAAACGTGTTCCTCCTTTTTGACAGGAATACGAAAGTAACACCACAAAGAGGAGTATGAATGGTCTATTCATCAATGGCAAATATTTTTGGTTTTCCATCATTAATGGCAGCTACAATGAACTGTTTCCCATTTTTATCCTTAATCAACCCTAAGTGCTTTACTTCTTCTCTGATAAAAAAGCCACTTTCATCATAATTGGTCCATTCAAAGTTAAATGCTCCGTCTCCGAGAAGTACATTTCCGTAGTTACCATCCAACCTGGAGAACTGTGGTTTAAATTCAAAGTTGTTCCCAGCCATGATCAAATCCAGATTACCGTCCTTATTTACATCTGCACAGGCAATTCCGCAGATACAACTGAACTGCGCCCTAGCTGGAAGCCTTTTAATAGTGAATTTTCCTCCACCTTCATTGATGGCGATTACAGAAGATGAAATAGAACTTTGCTTCACAATGGATTGTTCCATGATTTCGGTTGGGAAAAGCTCTTGAATACTGCGTCTGGCGTAATCTGAAGCCTTTAAATTTTGCTTTTTTAGCGAAACAAGCTGTCCCGTCAGTTCTTTTTTCTGATGAATGGGATAATCCTTGCCATTTTTATGCAATGTCACGATTTGTTCAATGGTTCCGTTATTATCAAAATCATTGATCCATAGTTTCATGGGGTGTCCTTCTTCTGGTCTGTAGTGGAGGTTTTCACCTTGGTTACCAAGAATAAGGTCCAAGTCACCATCTTTGTCCAAATCTTTAGCTTCAACTGTGTTCCACCAGCCATGAAGACTGTCTAGGGAGCTATCTATTTTTGAAATTCTTCTTCCAGAGTTTTTGTAGATTTTTGGCGTTCCCCATTCCGTAACCGTAATGAGATCTTCTTTTTGGTCTCCATCTAAATCGGCCCATATTGCTTTGGTGACCATTCCTTCATTTTTTAGGTCATAACCACGACGTTCGGTAACATCCACAAATACGCCGTCCCGGTTTTCAAGAAACATATGGTTTGGGTCTAAACCGTATATCCCCACAACACTTCTTGATCCTATGAACACGTCTGGATCTCCGTCTTGATCAAAATCGGTAGGGGAGATAGTGGAAACATTTTTAAAAGTGGAGGGTAAAAGCTGTCCTGAAGCAGAAAAGTTTCCTTTTCCATCGTTCAGATATAATCGTGTCCTGTATTGTTGTTCCTGAGCAAATTCATTTCCACCAGATCCTACCATTAAGTCCAAATCCCCATCACCATCAGCATCTAAAAAGGCAGCAGCAGTATCTTCAAAGTTTTGATCATTTTCAAAAATACGTTGCCTGCTGAGGGAAAACTTTCCATTTCCATTGTGTTTGTAGATGAAACCGGCACTTCCTTTGGCACCACCGACAAAGATATCTTCATTTCCATCTCCGTTGATGTCTCCAACAGCCAAGGCCGGCCCCTCTTGGGAAAGCTTTTTGTAGATAAGGCCTTCATAATCAAAATCGTTGTAGCTGTTTTCTTTGTGTTCGGTAAAACTTGTGTTACTGACTTCCGTTAAAAGAGGGGAAACTGTTGATGCACCCAATCCAGGAATGTAGGTTTCTGTAGCTTCTTCCTGTTTTAATGTTATAAGTTGATTGGAATTTACATTGGTAAGCAGCACAGTTTTGTCGTTAGGGTATACCACTCTGATGGAGTCCAGTTTTTGATGTTTACCCAGGCCAAGGGTCATGGTATAATCAATAGAGGATTGAAAGCCTCGTGAGGGAATCAATTCTTGATTAATAATGTTGTCCCCAAAATAGAATTTAACCAATGCTCCTACCGCGAACGGGTTTTGATCTTCGCCAATGAGCTTAAGTTGAACATAATTGTTGTCGAGGTTGTTGGCGTTGTTTCGATACACAAAGGTTTCGGTGTTGACATTGTTAATGACCAAATCCAAGTCGCCATCGTTGTCCAAATCCGCATAAGCAGCTCCATTGGAACGCGTAGGTAGTTCAAAGCCCCATTCCTTGTTCGCATTTTTAAATGTAATGTCCCCGTTGTTTTTGTAGGCGTAGTTGGGTTGAGGTTTTATTGGCATCTTACTGATAATGGAGTCTATGGACTCTTTTTTTCCGGTAAGTGCCATTTTTTGTATAATCTCGTTGGCAAAGAAATCCACAAAATCTAAATCTGTCAGGTCATGATTGATGCCGTTGGTCACAAAAATATCTTTGAGCCCATCATTATCCATATCGAACATAAGTCCCGCCCAACTCCAATCGGTTGCATCTATACCGCTATAGTAAGCTACTTCGGAAAAGGAGCCGTTGCCATTGTTCAATTGCAGCGTGTTTTGGATATACTGCTGGTAGAAATCTTTGCTTTGCTTCAAATCGAAGATATTATACCCTTCAAATTCCATAACAGATTTTACACGCTCTTCAGGTTCTGGGAGCATATCGGTGATAAAAATATCATTGTACCCGTCGTTGTTGATATCCGCTATATCAATACCCATTGCGGAAAGACTTAAATGAGAAGTATAGTTCTTTATTTCTTCAGTGAACGTACCATCTTTTTGGTTGATGTAAAGGTAGTCCCGCTCGTAAAAATCGTTTGATACATAAATATCCGGGTAGGAGTCCTCATTGATGTCGGTGACCAAAACTCCCAAGCCAAAACCGATGAGACTGCCATAAATGCCCGCATCCTCACTAACATCAACAAATTTTCCATTGTCGTTTCGCAGAAGCATATCACCCACGCCCCTGAAAATATGGGGGACTCCTTCCCAATCTTGGGCACGAACCTCGCGTTGCTCTGCATATCCTAAACTGCTTACAGGAATGTTGCTGTTGTTCAAAATATAGGCATCCAAATCCCCGTCTTTGTCATAATCAAAAAATGAGGCATGGGTTGAGAAACCTGTTTTGGCCAAATTATATTCATGCGCTTTTTCGGTAAAAGTTAAATCCCCATTGTTGATGTAGAGGTCATTGTCGTGATTGTTTCCTTCTAAATTTCCCGCATTACTAACATAAATGTCCAAAAGTCCATCAGCATTGATGTCGACCATAACTACACCTGTGGACCATGGTTTGTTGCCTCCAACACCAGCTTTTTCAGTAATATCTTCGAAAGTAAGATTACCCTTGTTTAAATAGAGCTTGTTTGGTTCCATGTTACCGGTGAGGTAAATATCCACCAGCCCGTCATTGTTGATATCTCCGAGGGCGACTCCACCTCCATTGTAAAAATTACGATACTTGAAAATATTGAAGTCTTTCTGGTTTTCTACCTTGTTGACGAAAGTAACTCCAGATTCTTCAGGGGTTAGAAGCGTAAAAAGTGTTTGCTTCGATGCTTCATTTTCCTTTTGCTTCTCTTCATTGTTACATGACGAAAAAAGCAAAAGTATAGCGATTGTCATTGATGCAAATTCTTTCATTTTTGATCTTGTTTTTGTTGTAGTACGGTTAATCTTTGATTGTTTCGACCAATCAAATAGCGAGTCTGGCCTTTTGTGTTTATTTTTTTTACGGTTCTGGAAACACCATTTAATCCAACCGAATGGTTGGCATTCCATATGAAACCACCTTTGGTATTATTTTCTAGAATTAATCCATGAAAAGCGTCTTGTCTGCCCAATTGAGTGTTAATGTGGTAATTGTTCCCAATAATCAATAAGTCTGCGTATCCATCTTTGTTGAAATCATCCACCATAATGTCGTTGGTCTGGGATGCTTGTGCTATCACTGGCATGGAATGTTTTTTGAACACACCCTGTCCGTTGTTTTTGAAGTATGCTGTTTCCAGTTCATAAACATATTTCTGGTCTGCATCCTTCAATTGTTCATTTCCAAATAGATTTTGTAACGATGCCTGGGCAAATTTTTTATAGGAAAGGAATTCTTTGTTCAGTTGTGGTATTTGTTTGGTCAGCTCATCTTTGGAGGCAAATGGTGTTTCAATGCCCTGATAATAGTAGGTGACCAGAGGCTCCACGGACCCGTTTCCATCGAAATCATTTCTATATAAAGTGATTGGTTGCTCCAACGAAGCTTTAAACTTGGTATTCAAGCCCCAGTTCCCACAAACCAAATCGAGGTCTCCATCCTTATCAAAATCATTCACGTGAACCGAGTTCCACCAACCATTGGTGTCTTTCAATCCGTTGTTTTCCTGTAATCTTAATTGGGAGCCATCATGTATAAAAATAGAAATGGGAATCCAATGCCCAACTACAACCAAGTCTTGTCTGCCATCAGCGTTGATATCCACGCACTCTATTGCTTTTATATTGCCGAAATACTCTAGTTGAGGTGCCAGTTTTTTGGTCTGATCTTCAAAATTTCCGCGACCATCATTAATGAGGAGATATTGTTTTGGTGTTTTTCCAAATGCTCCGGGAACTCGATCAGAAACAATATAGATGTCCAAATCTCCGTCCTGATCAAAGTCTACGGTCTTGATCATTGAGGCATTGGTTTCAATACTTTTGAAAGCATTTTGCTTTGGCTTAAGAACTCCATTTCTATTTATATAGAGAATGGGCTGTAATGGTTTCCCTATTGTAAATTCGTTGCCTCCACTTGCAACCAATAGATCTTTGATGCCGTCACCATCAGCATCAAAAAGGACGCTTGCTGTTACTTCGTTGGTTTTTGAAGGTGAAAAATCAGTGGCTTCATCTTTTTGAAATTCTCCTTGAGAGGTTTGATGGAATATAGAATTGCTTTGTCCTTTGGCTCCTCCCACAAAAATGTCTTCCAGACCATCTCCATTTAAATCGCCAACTGAAATGCTGGGGCCTTCATTAGAGTTCGCATAGGGGATTAGGGGTTCTCTATCAAAATCTAAAGAAAACTGTTCATCATGAGTAAAATCTACAAGTGTGTCGTTAACGGCCCATAGCTGTGTTCGATTTGCCTTATTCGGAGTTTTAAAGGTGGCATTCTTATACGAGACTTTTAGTAGTGTATCTGTGGCGACTTCTGTCAACGTCTGAAGCTTACCATCAGGCCAAATAATTTTTACTGAATCCAATTCAGCTACTTTTCCTAAACCAAGGTGGATGTTGAGAGGTAATGATGAAAGGTAACTCTGATGAGGAAAATTTTCACTTTGAAATATTCTAGTGCCGGTAAAGACAACTGCTTTAACACCGATACCTGAGGTGTTTTGAGAGGGGCCTTCAAAGCCGAACTTTATATAGTTGTTTTCATTAGATTGATTTTCTAAAATCGATGCCACCTCGTTTACATTATTAACTATAATGTCCAGATCACCGTCGTTATCCAAATCGGCATATACACATCCATTGCTAAAGCTCGGTTTGCTTTTGAACCATGTTTCGGTGACATTTTCAAACGAAAGGTCCCCATTGTTCTTAAAAAAGTAATTGGGCACTTTCTTTTCGGGGATTTCCTGAACCAAGGGCAAATCCGTTTTTTTCATGCCCGCATCGATACGGCGCTGAATATCTTCATTGGCAATGAAGTTCATGTAATCCATATCGTTGGTGGCGCCTTTGATACCATTTGATATGAATATGTCCTTGTAACCATCCGAGTCAAAATCAGCGGCCAATGCACTCCATGACCATTCTGATGCGGAAATGCCACTCAAAGAGCCAATTTCTGAAAAATGGGTGCCATCTAGGTTGAGCAAGAAGGTATTTTGCATGTATTGGGGTGCATATCCATTTCTGAGGTACTGTTGGTATATTGGAAAAGCATACTCAAGTCCGGAGGTTTTGTAGGTTTCCATGTCTTCCGGTAGCATGTCCAGGGAGATGATGTCCAGAAGGCCATCGTTGTTCATGTCGGCTATGGTATTTCCCATAGAAAAATGGGTGGTGTGCCCCAACTTTTCATTATCCTTGGAGATTACTTCTTCAAAAGTTCCGTCTTTTTGGTTGATATACAGATAGTCATTTTCGAAAAAATCATTGCCCACATAAATGTCGGGATATTGGTCGTTATTTACATCCCCGATGGATAGTCCAAGCCCGTATCCGGATTTTCCTTGGAAGATTCCGGCATTTTGGCTGACATCAACGTATCGCCCCTGTTGATTTTGATATAGAATATCACCGGAAATGGAATCGCGTTGTTTGCGTTGAGAACCTCTACCGTAGGTTCTGTTCGGATGCACGGAATGGTTCATCAAATACATGTCCAAATCCCCATCTAGGTCATAATCGAAAAAAGAAGCTTTGGTGCTCAATCCAGAAAAATCCAGACCATAGGCTTCCGCTTGCTCTTTAAAGATGGGAATACCGTCAGCATTTACACCTTGGTTGATGTACAATAAATTCTTTCCTTGAAGCGAGCGATACCCTGAGGCTTTACATATATAAAGATCCAAAAGACCGTCATTGTTTATGTCTACATGGCTTACTCCGGTTGACCAGCTATTGGAGACGGCTATTCCTGCTTGTTCCGTAACCTTTTTAAATTTCATTTGTCCAAGGTTGAGGTATAGTTCATCTTGAACCTGGTTTCCTGTGAAGAAAAGGTCAACAAGGCCATCATTGTTAAAGTCAGCAGCAGCCACTCCAGCACCATTATAATAATATAAATATGTTAAGATGTTTAGCTCGGGAGTGTTGGTCAATTTATTTTGAAAGTCAATATGGGTCTGTTCAGCAGAAAGGTCTGTGAATAGGGCAGGAGACTTTTTTTGACAAGCAATAAAAAGAAAACAAATTATGATGACTATGAGATTTTCCCTTTTCATAGAGAAGCTATGTATGTGGGTGAAGATAGGTAAACCAAGAAAAAGAATAAAGCAAATGAAGGAGAGAAGACTGATCATTAACTTTTGATTAATCTTTCAAAGGAATATGGTTCCCTTCATGTGAAGAAATCTAGTGTTTTGGCATGAAAAAGTGATATAATGAAGATGATATTTTCGTGGTTTTGCAACTATTTACTAGTAACTATAAATGATAAGAGCCTGTTCAAACGAACAGGCTCTTACTATTAAATAATATAATATGAGAAGTATTTCTTAGTATCCTGGGTTCTGAACTAAGTTAGGGTTAGCCAAAACTTGTGGTAGTGGAATAGGGAACAACAATCTCGTGTCGTTACCGGTTTCCGTTCCACCTTTAAACTCCCATCCTCTTAGGTATTGACCAAAACGAATCATATCGTTACGTCTCCAACCTTCAATGAAAAGTTCTCTAGCTCTTTCATCCAAAAGTTCAGCTTCACCTACAGTTCCTAGTGGAGTAGCACCACGTACTGCACGAAGTTCATTGACCAAAGCTGTCGGGTCACCGCCACTGCGCATTTGAGCCTCTGCTTTCATCAAGTGAGCATCAGAGTATCTGAACTGAACACTGTGGTTTGTGAAACCTCCGTAACGTGGGGTATACTTCAATACACGGATACCGGTTTTCTCGTCATTGTTGATTAGGTTTGCATTTCCGTCACCATCAACAAATTCTCTTGAGAAGAACAATGGGTTACCTTGTCTGTCTTCTATGATAGATCCATCAGGACCATATTGTTGTCCCATTAGGAAACCAAATCCAATGTTAGATCCATCAGCGATGCCATCATTGTTATTGTCTACTGTTCCATCGGCACCAGCTGGCTCTCCTTCAAGAGGAACAAAACCTCTACGTTCTTCTTGTCCGCTTCCTGGGTGGTTGCTGTTTGGGTCACCTTCAAAAAGGTCGTAGAACTCAGCCAACGTACTGAAACCGTTCCAACCACCAGCTTGCTCAGGAGTGGTCAAGTTATAGTGTAGTCCGTTCCAAATACGGTTTCCTACACCTGTTTCTGCCCACCAAATGGTTTCGTTATCATCGGTATTTCTAAAAAGATCAAAGTATCCGGCCTGCAAGGCAAAACCGTCAGCAGCTATTTCGTCAACCAATGATATCACAGAGGCCATGTCTGCTCCATTTGGAGTTCCACCACCACCAGTAAGCTGGGTGTCATAAATATGACGATTCAAAAGTACTTTAGCTTTTAAAAACCTAGCTGATGCTTTACAAGCTCTGTTCAACTGTCCACCGTTTCCGGCAGCAACAGTTGGCAATTCCTGAATAGCGGCATCAAGGTCAGCTATAATAAAGTCTACAGCAGCTGCTCCAGTCAACACCTCAGGGATGGATATGGAAGGTAGCTGAGTATCTCTAAACGGAACCTGCCCGTATAGGTCAAGAATAGTCCACATGGAATAGGCTCGCATAAAGTGTGCCTGTCCTAAATCATCTGTTGACGCATTACTTCTGGTATCCAGAATTTGAGAAGCCAATAATTGGTTGGCGTTCCATTGGTCAAAAGGAGTGATGATGTCTGTTTCTTCCAATCCCCATTCGTGCTGGTGTAATTTTCTCCAACGTCCGTTATCACCCCAATCCGCACCACGGGTAGGGATTAACAACGCGTCTGTAGTGACTTCCCTTAACGCATAGGTGTTGGCCTGATCCCCTAAATTCCCGTTGGCGTTGTTGAACAACTGATCTACTGAGGATGAAGGGTTTTCTAGACCGTCAAAATCCGAGCTGATAAAGGAATCAGTCTCTTCAATCTCCAAATCCGTACAGGAAACAAGTCCCACTGCCGAAAGGAGGGTAATCGCATAAAGTTTAACTTGATTTCTTTTCATGATTCTACAATTTTTTTAATTAAAATGATGCGTTAATACCAAAAGTTACCGTCCTTGGATTTGGGAAACTGTTCCAGTCGATAGATCTACTTGGTAAAGCAGCTTGATTCAAATTACCAGTGTTTACAGTTACTTCGGGATCAATTCCACTGTAATCAGTAATTAAGAATAAGTTTTGACCTGTAACGGAAAGTCTTAAGCTTTTTAACGCTCCTTCTCCACTAAGAGGCACATTGTATCCAATAGTTGCGTTTTGCATTCTCACGAAATCACCTTTTTCAAGGAAACGCGTGGATACTGCGGTAGATGCACTTGGGTTTTCACCAGCTGCAAGCGCCTGAGTGGTAATATTTCTAGAAGTATTTAACTGACCTGCATTAAACAATGCGTTGGCAGTGTTGTTGTATACATGGAATCCAAACTGTCCGGCAAGGAATGTGCTAATGCTCCAATTCTTGTGGCTAAAGTTCAAAGACAATCCTGTAGTGATGTCAGGCAAACCATCTTCTCCAATCCAAGTTTTGTCTGCATCTGGATCACCAACACCGTTACCATCAATATCAGTATAAATTGGGTTTCCTGCACCATCAAAACCTTCAAAGATTGCCATGTAATAAGCGAACAATGATTGACCAGCCTCAAATCGTTGTGCGAAAGCACCAGAAAGACCAGGTCCGTTAATAGGTCCTAAGTTGATAGATCCGGCAAAATCCTGAATTTCATTGTCATTGTACGAAATATTGAAATTTGCACTAAAGTTAGTATCATCAGATCTAATGAAGTCATAGTTCAAAGCAACTTCAACACCTTGGTTGATTACACTGGCATCCACATTACCAAACTGGAATGGGTTGGTAGATGGAGCAGGTGGAGGAGTTTGTAAAAGAATATCCTTTGTATCCCTACGGTATAGGTCAATGCTACCACTGAATCTGTCGGCGTTAAATCCAAAATCCAAACCTATGTTGAAATCTGTAGTTTCCTCCCAACGTAAGTCCTCACGAGGTGTAGCAACGATAGACAAACCATTCTCATTTACATCTCCGTTGTTTTGGATGGAACCTAGGTTCAAAGTTGCGAAACGCTGTCTTGCAACAAAGTTACCATAACCAACACCATCCTGGTTACCTGTAATACCTGCACTTAGTCTCAGCTTTAATGTAGAAACATTATCTCCTACAAAGTCTTCTTCATTCATTTTCCAGGCAAATGCACCTGAAGGGAAGTATCCATACTGATTATCTGGACCAAAACGAGATGATCCATCAGCTCTCATAGTAGCAGTAAACAAATACTTATCGGAAAGACTATAGTTTACCCTACCGAAGAAAGACTGTAATTCATCTGTGTTATCGAAGTTGTCAAAAACCAAGGATTGTACCGATCTGTTGAAATCAAAAGGAACAACTTCTGTGTTTGAAGACGGAAACAAACGGTTAACGGTCAAATTTGTTAGGTTGGGAGCGTAGTAGAACTGCTGGTATGACCCGCTAACACTAGCATCTGCATCAGTAACAGTTTGAACCAAATCCTCGCTCATTTTGTTCAAATCAGTAGAGGCAAACCCTCTTGCAGCACTATTAAATCCAAATGTTCTGAACTCTTGATATGCAAATCCTACGACCACATCTAAATTTGAGTTGTCAAAAGCCTTATTATAACTTAACGTTGCTTCCAATAATTTATTCTCTAGTTCCCTGCTATTGAATGTACCGGCACCGATATCCGAAATACCATTGATATTCAACAAATCTGCGGATAATACGGATACGTTTTCACTGTCAGAAGTATCGTATCCTAGATTTACTTTACCTGTCAATTCTGGGGTAAAGTCATACTCAGCAAAACCATTTACCAAGTATCTGTTGGTATTTGTTAAGTTAGAAGCTGAAGCCAAATAGTTGGTTGGGTTTAACAAACCACCACCTGGATCCACACTGGGGCTATTAGGAATTGTAGGGTTTGCAGAATAAGCTGCCCCTAAAATATCTCCTCTAAAACCGGCATTACCTTGTAGAGGTGGTTGACTTCTGTTATTACGTGAGATTGTTCCTTGAAGTCCAATTTTTAACTTATCATCCAAAAAGCGCTGGTTCCAATTGATTCTACCCGAGATTCTTTCAAAATCAGATTTCTCAATGACACCCAATTGCTTTTGATACCCAAAGGAAGCCCTAATATTACCACTTCCATAATTTTGGGAATAGGAAAGGTTTTGCGTAGTAGAGGCCGTAGACCTAAACACTACTCTTTGCCAATCTGTGCTAGATCCAAAGTCTACACCAGCAGCATTTTGTCCAGAATCGGTTATGGCTTGGAGAAAACCTTCTCTATCTAATAAATCAAATTCTCTAACAGGAGTGGCTATACTTAAATTTGAGCTATACTCGAAAACACCACCTGCTCCGCTTCTTCCTTCTTTTGTAGTAATGATAACAACACCATTGGCCCCACGAGAACCATAAATGGCCGTTGCTGATGCATCTTTTAGTATACTGATGCTTTCAATGTCATTTGGGTTCAAGAAGTTCAACGGGTTACCTACTGCACTAGTGTCATCACCACCAGTACCAGAGCTACCGGTAGCATCAACATTTTGTCCAAACAATGGAACACCATCTACAACGAAAAGCGGATTGTTGTTTGCTCTTACCGAGTTGGCACCCCTAATGTTTACCGAGATTCCAGCACCTGGCTCACCACTGGATTGGGAAATGTTAACACCAGCAGTCTTACCTTGAATCAATTGTTCAGGAGAAGCAATTACACCCTGATTAAAGTCTTCAGAGGTAACCGCGGCAACAGAACCTGTGGCGTCCTTAACCGTGGTCTGACCATAACCAATGATAACCACTTCATCCAATGCTTGTGCATCTTCTTCCATGGTCACATTAACAGTTGATCGCCCGTTTACCGCTATTTCAACAGTTTTGTACCCAATGTAGCTAAACACCAATGTAGCAGAATCGCCAATGTCATTAAGGGTATAATTACCATCGAAATCGGTTTGCGTACCATTGGTCGTCCCCTTGACCAATACGCTTGCTCCCGGCAGAGGGCCGTTAGCATCTGTAACAGTACCAGATACTGTTTGAGCTTTTGCTAGACCAAAGCATAAAAATGCTCCTAATAGCAAAAAGCTTCTAAGTAGCGTAATCTTCATAAATAATGATTTTAAGTTTAGTTAATTTAATTTTTAAGTTTAGTCAATTTTAATTCAAGCATTAAACATATATAAAAAAAATGTTAATCAAAATTTAAGCATACCTTAAGATTTATCGAAAACGGTTTCGTGTTGATAACTTTGGGACGATATAAGGTTAATAAAACTAAAAGACGGGATTTGCCTATATCGCAATTTAAACACAACAAATCAGTGAAATCCTTAATATCAGCACTAATATAGCATTTTTTAATTTTCTAAGAGAATGTTAATGGATTATAGGTAAAATCCATAAGCTTTTATCTTTTTTTTGTTAAAAAAACTAATTTGAATTTCACCATTGGCTATATTGAGTAATTTTCCAGATTAATACATTGACCAAACACCATCATCTTTGAAACCTAAGATTACATTAAAGGATATTGCTAGAGAGCTGGAGGTTTCTATTTCCACAGTGTCCAAAGCGCTAAAGAATAGTGAGGAAATTAGCAGGGATACAAAAGAAAAGGTACAGGCCTTTGCCAAACTGTACAACTATAAGCCCAATAACATAGCCATAAGCCTCAAAAACAAGCGCACAAAGAATATAGGTGTAGTTATTCCGGCAATTGTACACCATTTCTTTACCACGGTCATTCGGGGAATAGAAAAATATGCAAACGCAAAGGGATATAACGTAATTGTTTGCCTGTCCGAAGAATCCTTTGACCGGGAGGTAATCAATATGGAGATGTTGGCCAACGGAAGTATTGATGGGTTTATCATGTCGCTTTCGTCAGAGACCCAATTAAAAGGGGATTACAATCATCTTAAGGAAGTGACCGAGCAAGGAATTCCTTTGGTACTGGTAGATAGAGTCACCAATGAGGTTGAATGCGACAAAGTAATCATTGATGATGAGCTTGGAGCTTATGTCGCTACCAAGAAATTAATCGAACAAGGTCGAAAGAAAATCGCACTGATTACTACGGATGATTACCTAAGTGTAAGTAAAGCTAGGACCGAAGGATATAAGAAAGCTCTGCTCGAAAGTAAAATGGACATTGATGAATCCAGAATATTGAAACTTTCAACCATGGAAATGGATGAACAGGGAATTCAGGATTTCTTCAAAAATAATGATGTCGATGCTGTCCTTTGCGTAAATGAAATATTTACGGTCTATAGCATGCGTCTGGTCCAAAATAAAGGCCTGAATATACCGGAAGACATATCTTTTATTGGATTTACTGACGGATTATTGTCACAGTATGCCAACCCAAGCCTGACCGTAATAGCGCAACATGGAGAAAAAATGGGTGAAATCTCCGCACAAATGTTGATTGATAAGGTAGAGAGCGAAGATGAAGAAGAAACATTCCAAACAAAAATTTTGGAACCCACATTAGTGGTCAGGGAATCCACAATTAATTAAGTTTGCATAATCCTTGAGCCCAGGGATGAAAACATTTGCTTACCACGTTTTATTTTTATTTCAATGAATCAGGATTACATTAAGGCGGACCCATGGTCCATCATAGAAGAAGATTTTGAAAACGAAAGGGTGAAATCTTCAGAAAGTTTGTTCAGCATTGGTAATGGTGCAATGGGCCAACGGGCAAATTTTGAAGAGAATTATTCAGGAGACACTTTTCAAGGAAGCTACATTGCAGGTGTGTACTACCCAGACAAGACCAGAGTGGGATGGTGGAAAAATGGCTATCCAGAATACTTTGCCAAAGTACTGAACGCACCCAATTGGATTGGTATCAATATAACCCTCAACGGTACTCCATTGGATTTGTACACTTGCCAAAAAGTAACAAGTTTTAGGAGAGAACTTAACATGAAGGAAGGTTGGTACAAACGTAGCTTTGTGGCAACAACTTCCAACGGTCTTGAAGTAGCTGTTGAGGTGACCAGATTTTTAAGTTTGGAATATGATGAAGTTGGTGCAATCCAATATAACCTACAGATTCTAAATTCGGATGCCAAGGCAGAAGTGTGTCCATATTTGGACAGCGGAATCAAGAACATGGACAGTAACTGGGACGATAAGTTCTGGAACACTACAAAAGTCTCTTCCGAAGGAAATAGAGCCTTCATTGAATCCCATACAATGAAAACCAATTTTGCCATCTGCACATTTATGCAGAGTGAGCTAACGGTAGACGGGGAAAAATTTGAGGATTTTTCAACGAAGGAAGAAGAAATGATGGTAGGGCATGCCTATGCCATAAATCTTGAAAAAAACCAGACACTTACACTTATTAAATATGGAGGGTACGCCGTAGACCGCAATCATCCTACGGATGGACTCAAAAAGGCCGCCGATGTCGTTTTGAGCAAAGTTTCAGGATTGGGGTTTGATGTTATCTTTCAAAAACAAAAAGAAGACTGGGCCCAAATCTGGGAAATGAGTGATATTACCATAGCTGGAGATGCTAAAGCACAACAAGGTATACGCTTCAATATCTTTCAGCTTAACCAGACGTATTTAGGAAAAGATTCCAGATTGAATATCGGTCCCAAAGGATTTACCGGAGAAAAATATGGGGGAAGTACGTACTGGGACACCGAAGCCTATTGCCTTCCTTTTTACATGGCTACAAAAAATCAAGATGTAGCATGGAATCTCCTGAAATATAGATACAACCATCTTGACCGGGCTATTGAAAATGCCGGTAAGTTGGGATTTGACAATGGTGCGGCACTCTATCCCATGGTCACCATGAACGGGGAGGAATGCCATAATGAATGGGAAATCACCTTTGAGGAAATTCACAGGAACGGGGCTATTGCTTTTGCGGTCTACAATTACCATAGGTTCACCGGGGACTACAGCTATATTCCCAAAATGGGCTTGGAGGTTTTGGTGGGCATAGCACGGTTCTGGCATCAACGCGTCAATTTTTCTGAAGAAAAACAGAAATACGTTATGCTGGGTGTTACGGGACCCAACGAATACGAAAACAACGTCAACAACAACTGGTATTCCAATTATTTGGCCAAGTGGTGTATTGATTATGCGGTGGAGCAATTGAATAAAGTAGAAAAGGAATACCCTGAAGATTATGATAGGGTACTTTCCAAAGTAAAATTGACTAGAAAAGAAATTGCGGAATGGACCAAAGTGTCCGGCAATATGTTCTTTCCATATTCAGAAAAACACAAAGTGTTTTTGCAGCAAGATGGGTTTTTGGACAAGGAAATGATCAAGGTGAACGATTTGGATAAATCCGAAAGACCGATCAACCAAAAATGGAGCTGGGACAGGATTTTACGTTCGCCATATATAAAACAGGCAGATGTGCTCCAAGGCTTCTATTTCTTCGAAGATCATTTCAGTCAAGAAGAATTGGCACGCCACTTTGACTTCTATGAACCCTTTACCGTTCATGAGTCCTCTTTGTCTCCTTGTGTTCATAGCATTCAGGCGGCAAAGTTGGGTAGAATGGATCAAGCTTATACCTTTTATCTAAGAACCTCCAGGCTCGACTTGGATGACTACAATAAAGAAGTAGAAGAAGGCCTGCACATTACTTCCATGGCAGGAACCTGGATGAGCATTGTTGAAGGATTTGGTGGAATGCGGGTGCTGGATGACCAGCTTTGTTTCACCCCTCAAATACCAAAGCAATGGGAATCGTACTCATTCAGGGTCAATTTTAGGAATCAGATAGTCACCATATTCGTTTCTTCCGAAGGAACTTCATTTGAGGTAACAGGAAACCAAGATTTGAACATCAAGGTAAATGGAGAGCAGGTCACACTGGTTCCTGGAGAAGTAATCAAAATATGAGTTTAAAGAACTTCCTTGTTGCACTAACATTATTGGGGGCCATTTGTGCCTGCCAGGAAAAACCCCGTACCAAACCTATTCAACCACCTATGAAAAAGAAGATTGTTGTATATCAGGTTTTTACCAGACTTTTTGGAAATACCAATACCACGAACAAGCCCTGGGGGGCCATGGAGGAAAATGGAGTGGGCAAGTTTGAGGATTTCTCGGCTACGGCATTAAAAGAAATCAAAGATTTGGGAGTGACTCATGTTTGGTACACTGGAGTTCCCCATCATGCTGTGATAAATGACTATACTGCTTTCGGAATTTCCAATGATGATCCAGATGTGGTAAAGGGAAGAGCGGGATCTCCATATGCGGTCAAGGATTACTACAATGTCAATCCAGATTTGGCCGTTGACCCGACAAAAAGATTGGAAGAATTCAAAGCGTTGATTAACAGGACCCATCAGGCTGGCATGAAAGTGGTCATTGATATTGTTCCCAATCATGTGGCCCGAAATTATGAGGGACTTACCAATCCTGATGGAGTTGAAGATTTTGGGACCAACGATGATGTTTCAAAAGAGTATGATGTCAATAACAATTTTTATTACATCCCAAATGAAGAGTTCCAAGTGCCAGCATGGCAAGATGGATACCTCCCTTTGGGAGGAGAAGTGAATACATTGTCAGATTCCAAGTTTGAGGAAGTTCCGGCAAAATGGACCGGGAATGGTTCCCGTTTGGCAAAACCCAATTTCAACGATTGGTATGAAACCGTTAAAGTGAACTACGGGGTACGGCCAGATGGCACCAAGGATTTTGACGAACTGCCTGAAGGATTCGACACAAAGGATTACACTGACCACTTTAACTATTGGAAGGAAAAGGAGCTTCCAGATTCCTGGACAAAGTTTAGGGATATTGTCCATTATTGGTTGGATTTTGGAGTGGACGGATTCCGATTTGATATGGCAGAAATGGTGCCCGTAGAATTTTGGAGTTACCTGAATTCCAGTATCAAAACAAAAAATTCCAACGCCTTTCTTTTGGCTGAGGTCTACAATCCAAGTCTGTACAGAGATTATATCCACAAAGGTAAAATGGACTACCTCTATGACAAAGTGGAACTTTATGATAGCATAAAACACATCATGAAGGGATATGGGTGGACGGACCATATACCCGTGGTTCAAGAAAGAATAATGGATATTGAACATCATATGCTGCATTTTCTGGAAAATCATGATGAACAACGGATAGCAAGTCCTGACTTTGCCGGAAGTGCTGATTTGGGTAAGCCCGCTATGGTGGTTTCAGCTACGATAAGCAGCTCTCCCACAATGATTTATTTTGGACAGGAAGTAGGGGAGCCCGGGGCCGAAGATGCAGGTTTTGGCAAACCAACAAGAACATCCATCTTTGATTACATAGGAGTGCCACATCACCAGCGCTGGATGAACAATAAAAAGTTTGACGGGGGCCAGTTGTCCGAAAATGAAAAAGATCTTAGGGATTTTTACAAGCGTCTCCTAAACTTTACTGTGGAAAGTGAAGCACTAATGGGCGAGTATAAGGATATCCATTTCTACAATAAAGAACACACGGAAAATTATGATCATAGAGTGCTGTCCTTTGTAAGGTGGTCCAGCAATGAAAAACTCGTGGTAGTTTCAAATTTTGATGCTTCCAAGTCTTATACTTTTGACTTAAAGGTTCCGGAAGAAATCATAGCCGAATGGGAATTGAAGAATCAGGACTATAACTTGAAAGAAGAACTGTACGGTCAGGTAACACCGGTTCTTCAAGTAAGCCAGGGGAGGGGAAGTATAAGCTTGGAATTGGCACCTTTAAAGTCGTACATTCTAAAAGTTCTATAAATAAAAAGCGGACTGCCAGGAGCAATCCGCTTTCGGAAAAAAAGTTAGTTGGTCTACTTTTCTTTAGCCGCTGTTTTTTGATAAACAAGGCCTATTACGGCACCAATAATACCGTAATATATAATGTCAATAACTGCTTCAGCAATATGTCCGGTCATGTCCATCCAATCGGCTGTGGCATACCATATAAGTCCCATTCCTATTCCAACAAATACTCCTATCCAGGCTCCAAACTGGAAACCTTCACTCATTGAATGATGACCTCTTGCCCATTTACTATATAAAGTGCTCAATGCAAAAGCCCCAATCAAATTGCCCAAGGCAATAAGACCCAGGTTTGGAACTTCCTTCATAGTATTAACTATGGTATGATCGGCAAAAAAATCTACGGTAGCAATACCCCAGATTAAATATCCCAAAAAGAACATGACAACTGCGCCAACAAGTGTGGCCAGTAAATTAGATTTTGAAAACATGCTAGTTAATTTATTGGTTACTAATGTGATAAAAGTATCAAATAAATTTTAACATATTGATAAAAATTATCATAATAACATAACAATTATTCGAAATTAGGAGGATTTTTCGGAGCTTTTAATAGTTAAAATATTTACGGTGGATTTCGTTTTCAAATCGTATTTTTAGCATCAAAATCAGACCAAATGAAAATTAGATTGTTGACGGTGCTTGCCACCTTTTTATTTCTGAACAGTTGTAATATGACAAATACAAAACCTTTGGTTATTGGTCATAGGGGAGCTATGGGCCACGAAACGGAAAATACGCTCGCATCTATTCAAAAAGCCTTGGATTTAGGGGTCGATATGATTGAAATTGATGTGTTTAGGATAGAGAGCGGTGAAATTGTGGTTTTTCATGATGAACGAGTGGAAAGACTTACCAATGGTGGAGGCAAAATAGAAGAGTACAATGTTGTGGATATGAAGCAATTGATTCTGGATGGCAACCATAAGATCCCGATGCTGCAAGATGTACTTAAATTAATCGATAACAAGGTTGCACTGAACATTGAACTTAAAGGGGCAAACACTGCAGATAGGGTCAACTTCATAACCAACTATTATATTGAGCAAAGGGGATGGGAGCAAGATAATTTTATCATCTCAAGTTTTAAGTGGGATGAACTTCGGGAAATGCGAAAGCTCAACAATGATATTAAAATTGCAATCCTAACGGAGGAAGACCCCTTGGAGGCTATTCCTGTGGCCAAGGAACTAAATGCAGTAGCTATAAATCCGGATTATAAAACACTAACAGCTGAAAATACCAGTAAAATACATGATGAGGGCCTAAAAATCTACACATGGACGGTAAATGAAATAGATGATATTGAAAAGATGAAGAATCTTGGGGTGGAGGGAATCATTACCAACTACCCGGAAAGGGTAGATTAATGTTTGATGTAATTATTGTAGGAGGAGGTGCAGCAGGGTTTTACGCAGCAATACACATTGCGGAAAATGCTCCACATTGGAAAATTGCCATTCTTGAAAGGGGCAAAACTGTACTGTCCAAAGTAAAAGTATCCGGAGGGGGCAGATGTAATGTCACCCATGGGGAATACGATGTAAAAGAGCTGGTGAAGAATTATCCGCGAGGAAGAAAAGAACTCCTGGGGCCTTTCTACACCCACGCCCCTTTAGATGTGATGGCCTTTTTTGAAAAAAGGGGAGTGTCATTGAAAGTGGAAAAGGATGGGCGTGTTTTTCCCAAAAGTAACTCCTCACAGACCATCATAGATTGCTTTTTAAATGAGGCAAAGAGATTGGGAATCCAAATTTTAAAGAATAGTGCTGTAAAACACCTAAGCCAGGACAACCAAATCTGGACAGTGACTACGAAGAATAAGCACTACTCGGCCAGAAAATTATTGCTGGCAACTGGAAGTAGCTCCAAAATATGGAAGGAGCTGGAGCAGTTGGGACACACCATTGTGGCTCCAGTACCATCGCTGTTTACTTTCAATATCAAGGATGATCGTTTAAAAGGGATTCAAGGAATTACAGCCAATGTTTCCGCTGAAATTCTGGGAAGAACCCTTTTTCCCACAAAAACCAACATACAACTAAAAAGTAAGGTGAAGGAAGAGCCGGTCTTGCAGGAAGAAGGCCCTGTTTTGATTACCCATTGGGGTTTGAGCGGCCCTGTGATTCTTAGACTCTCTGCCTGGGGAGCTAACGTGCTTCATGATTATGGTTACGCCTTTAGGCTCAATATCAATTGGACACCTGAGTATAGTACCGGTTCTATGGAGGCTTATCTTAGAAAAGTCAAGGAGTTGGAAGCAAAGAAAACGGTTCTGCGAACACATGCGGTGGATATGCCTCGAAGGCTCTGGACAAAATTGGTCAATGCCGCCGGTATTGAGAAGGAGGATAAATGGGCTGATATAACCAAGGAAAAACTTCAAGGCTTGGCCCAACAACTCACCGCGTCATCCTTTAGGGTAGAGGGGAAAAGTACTTTTAAGGAAGAATTTGTTACTGCTGGAGGAGTGGACCTTAAAGAAATCAATTTCAAGACTTTTGAAAGTAAAATCCATCCCAATCTATATTTTGCAGGAGAAATTATAAATGTGGATGCCATTACTGGCGGATTCAATTTTCAAAATGCATGGACGGGAGCCTATATTGCAGCCCAAGCCATTACCTTTGAATAGCTTATTGTAAAGCTATAGCAATTATTGCAGCCAAAGCTCCACCCAAAATTGGCCCTATAACAGGAATCCAGGAATATCCCCAACCATTGGAACCCCTATCTTTGATAGGGACCAGGGCGTGAACAATTCTTGGCCCTAGATCACGCGCCGGATTAATGGCGTATCCCGTGGTACCTCCAAGACAGAGACCTATTCCCCATACAATAAGAGCCACAGGTAAGGCACCCAAAGACCCGAGACCGATGATACTATTGTCCTTAGCAATCGAGGCATCCGTAAAATACAGCACGGAAAATACCAAAACAAATGTACCTAAGGTTTCCATGAGAAGGTTGAGAGCTGTATTTGGAATAGCAGGAGCGGTACAAAACACTCCCCTTTTACTATTGCCATCAGGAGTAGCATCAAAGTGGGCTTTGTGTGTCAACCATACGAAAAAGGCTCCTAACATGGCGCCGAGCATTTGTGCCAACAAATAGCTTGGAATATCACTAGCTGGGAATTCACCTGCTACGGCCAGACCAATTGTCACTGCCGGGTTGATATGCGCTCCGCTATACGGTCCAACCACAACCACTGCAGTATATACCGCAAAGGCCCATCCTGTGGTAATCACCATCCAACCGGAGCCGCTGGCGTATGTTTTCTGTAGGGACACGTTGGCGTTGACGCCACATCCCAAAAAAATCAAAAGAAATGTGCCAATAACTTCTGCAATAAAAGGGGTCATAGTCTATTAGTTGCTTAAAAATGTGGTTAGAAAATGATTATGGATTGTTTGCCCAAAACTCCAATGCCTTAATGGCTTTGTACCATCCTTGAATGGCTTCTTCAACGGGTTGTCGCTCTTGTGTTGGATCAAAGTGTACATCAGATTGCCAAATATCTTGAATTTCCTCTTGATTTTGCCAATATCCGACAGCTAATCCAGCTAAATAAGCGGCACCCATTACTGTGGTTTCTATAATTTTTGGACGTACCGTTGTGGTGTTCAATACATCGGCCTGAAACTGCATCAACATATTGTTCACTGTTGCACCCCCGTCAACTCGAAGTTCGTGAATGGAAATACCGGAATCCGCTTCCATAGCCTTTAAAATGTCCATGGTTTGGTAAGCGATGGATTCCAAAGCTGCACGAGCAATGTGCGCATCAGTGCTTCCCCGGGTCAAACCAAAAATGGTGCCCTGTGCATGCTGGTTCCAATGAGGCGCGCCCAAACCAGCAAAGGCGGGTACAAAATATACCCCTTCGGAACTGTTGACCGAGCTGGCCAATTTTTCCACCTCAGATGAGGTTTTAATAATTTTCAAGCTATCCCGAAGCCACTGGACAACGGCTCCAGCAATAAAAATACTACCTTCGAGGGCATAGGTGACTTTACCATTAATTTTCCACCCTACCGTGGTCAGCAGGTTGTTTTTAGATACAATGGGCTTATCGCCAATGTTCATCAGCATAAAGCAACCGGTACCGTAAGTATTTTTGACCATTCCTTGTTGGGTGCACATTTGCCCAAAGAGAGCTGCTTGTTGATCTCCGGCAATACCTGCTATGGGAATTTTGGATGCAAAAAAATTGGGGCTCGTATAACCATAGGGTTCACTGGATTGTCTTACTTCGGGAAGCATGCTTTTGGGAATGGTAAGAAGCTCCAAAAGCTCGTCGTCCCAATCCATGGTGTTGATATTGAAAAATAAGGTTCGGGAGGCATTGGTCACATCGGTAATGTGAAGTTTCCCTTCCGTCATTTTCCATATTAGCCAAGTGTCAATGGTACCAAGTGCCAAGTTACCGGCCTCTGCTCTTTCTCGAACACCTTCCACATTATCCAAAATCCATTTGACCTTGGTTCCGGAAAAATAAGAATCAATGACAAGTCCTGTTTTTTCACGAATCATTTCGGATTTCCCTTGACTCTTTAAGGAGTCACAGAAGTCTGCGGTTCGTTTATCTTGCCAAACAATGGCATTGTAGACAGGTTCTCCGGTATTTCGGTCCCAGACCACTACAGTTTCGCGCTGATTGGTTATTCCAATAGCTGCCATTTGCTCTCCTTTCAAACCTTTTGCACTGACAGCTTCTGCTGCCATTCCAGCTTGCGTAGCCCAGATTTCAGCGGGGTCGTGTTCAACCCATCCAGGTTTAGGAAAGATTTGCGTGAATTCTTTTTGCGCAACAGAGATTATGGTTCCTTTTTTGTCGAATACGACTGCCCTGGAACTGGTGGTTCCCTGATCTAGGGCAAGGATATATTGGTCCATTGGATATTATTTAGTGCGTTTGAAATTACTAAAATAATCGGAGTAATTTTGGTTCAAAAGGTATAAGTATGAAAACGTTTATTGCCCTGCTTCGCGGAATCAATGTAGGTGGTCAAAAGAAAATTAAAATGGCCGATTTGCGCAAAGCGCTTCAAAATATTGGCCTGGAAAGTGTAACCACTTACATCCAAAGCGGTAATATTGTTTTTTGCAGTAACGAAGGCGATATCCAAAAACTTGAGGAATCCATCTTTGATGCTATAAAAAAGGATTTTGGGTTTGAAGTTCCCACACTGATTATTTCCCAAGATGAGATAGAAAGTATGCTGACCTCAAATCCTTTTTCAAACCAAACCGAGTTGAACAACCTGTATTTTGTCCTACTGAAACAATCACCATCAAACGAGTTGATGGAACAGTTCAATAAATTGAAATTTGAAAATGAAGATTTTGATATAGAAACCAATTGTGTTTACCTGTCTTGCAAAAAAGGCTACGGAAAGGCCAAGCTCAACAACAATTTGGTGGAAAATAAACTAAAGGTTCAAGCTACTGCACGCAACCTGAGAACTATGCAAAAGCTTTTGGAACTGGCCAGGGAAACCTAAAAGATGAGAGTTAGGGGTTCAATTCCCAAATTTTGTAGTTCAGCAAAGCTGCAAAACATACCCAGAGAAGGTAAGGAATCAACAAATAGGCCGCTAACTTACTTACAACTTTGAACCAACGAATGGTTAACATGATCAAGGATAAAAGCCCGATAATTACCAATAAGGCCAAAAAGGGGTTTTTCAATCCAAAAAATACGATGCTCCAAAGTGCATTGAGAAGTAGTTGGAAGCCAAAATGGTACAAGGCGGTTTTTACCCAAACATGATGAAAGCCCTTGGACCAAACTATTCCTGCAGAAACCCCCATTAAAATGTACAAGACCGACCAAACAGGTGCAAAAATTTCATTGGGAGGGTTGAATGATGGTTTGTTCAGGGCAACATACCAATCATTAACGGAGCTTTGGGTGGCAAAACTGGACAAAAAGCCAATTAGAAGACAAATAACAATACATATGGCGATGTAGACAATCTTTTTTTTCATGGTCGGTGCAACTATGTCTAAAATAAGAATTATTTGGTTCTCCTTTGAAGGAAGCAGTTTGCAAATTCTATATTTGTTGAAATATCATTTTCAATGACCGAAAAAGACTTTCTGCCATTACCATACAAGACATTGCCAGCTGAAGGAAAAATTACCTGGAAGGCCCCGAGCAATATTGCTTTGGTAAAGTACTGGGGAAAAAAGAAAGATCAAATACCGGCAAATCCTTCCATAAGTTTTACTTTGGATGCCTGTGCTACCACAACTACGGTTTCATTCTCAAAAAAAGAAGATACGGAGAGTTTTTCTTTTGATGTAATCTTTGAAGGCAACCGGAAAGATGAATTTAAGCCGAAGATTTTAACCTTTTTCGAACGAATTGAAGCCTACGTCCCTTTTTTAAGAACCTATCATTTCAATATCGAGACTTCCAATTCCTTTCCACATAGCAGTGGTATTGCTTCTTCGGCAAGCGGTATGGCGGCCCTCTCGCTTTGTCTGATGGACATTGAAAAACAAATGAATGCGGGAATGAGCGAGGATTTCTTTAAAAGAAAAGCATCGTTTTTGGCCAGATTGGGTTCCGGGAGTGCGTGTAGGAGCATTGAAGGTGATTTGATTCAATGGGGAGGGCATGAAAAAATAGCAGGAAGCTCCGATCTGTATGGAATAAAATATCCCCATGAGGTGAATCCTGTTTTTAAGAATTTTCATGATACCATTCTTTTGGTGCATAAAGGGGAGAAGCAAGTGAGTAGTACGGCTGGGCATAATCTTATGCACGGACATCCGTTTGCTACTGAACGTTTTGCCCAAGCACACGATAATTTAGATAGGCTAGAACATATTTTTAGGGATGGGGATTTGAAACAGTTCATCAAAATTGTGGAAAGTGAGGCATTGACCCTTCACGCAATGATGATGACCAGCATGCCATATTTCATTTTAATGAAGCCGGATACATTGCACATTATCCATAAGATTTGGAAGTTCAGGGAATCCACCAAAACACCAATTTGTTTCACTTTGGATGCCGGGGCAAATGTGCATGTGCTGTATCCCGAATCTGTAAAAGAAAAAGCAATACAATTTATTCAGAATGAATTGGTTGTGCATTGCGAGAATGGACACTATATTTGCGACCGAATTGGAAATGGAGCGCGTAGATTGATTTGATTACAGCTGATTTTTCAATTTGTTCATCGTTTTGATTTGTTTGGTTAAACAAAATTATTTGTATCTTCGTATAGAACTATGAAAGGACCTCTCTTTTACTCTAAAATCCTTCTTTTTGGGGAATATGGAATTATTAAAGATTCCAAAGGCCTGTCCATACCCTACAACTTTTTCAAAGGAGCTCTAAAAACTGATGAAAACTTAACGGGTACGGCTAAAGACTCCAATGAAGGTCTCAAAGCTTTCACAACATACCTGAAAGAATTGGTGGATAATGAGCAAGGACTTGTTTCTTTTGATTTTGAATCCTTGGAGAGAGATGTTGCCAATGGCATGTATTTCGATAGTTCCATTCCTCAAGGATACGGTATTGGAAGTAGCGGTGCCTTGGTAGCGGCCATCTACGATAAGTATGCTACTGACAAAATCACAGTTTTAGAAAACTTGACACGGGAAAAGCTGCTAAAACTCAAGGAGATTTTTGGAAGAATGGAATCCTTTTTCCATGGGAAATCTTCTGGATTAGATCCCTTGAACAGTTATTTGAGTTTACCCATACTCATCAATTCTAAAGACAATATTGAGTCCACAAGCATACCTTCCCAAAACAAGGAGGGAAAAGGAGCGGTTTTTTTGTTGGATAGCGGAATGACCGGCGAGACAGCACCTATGGTGCAGATTTTCATGGAAAAGATGAAGCAAGATGGATTCCGAAGTATGATCAAGGACGAGTTCATCAAACATACTGATGCTTGTGTGGAGGATTTCCTCAACGGTAACATCAAATCCCTGTTCGGAAACCTAAAACAACTTTCCCATGTGGTGTTGGACCATTTCAAACCCATGATACCCTCCAAATTCCATCAACTTTGGAAACAGGGAATAGAAACCAACGATTACTACCTAAAACTTTGCGGTTCAGGAGGTGGAGGTTACATCTTGGGCTTTACCCAGGATTTGGAAAAAGCCAAAAAGGCATTACACGGACATAATTTGGAAGTTGTTTATAGCTTCTGACCCAATCTATGCTTAGTAGAAAGAACAAACTCCTGCTTTTCAAGCTATTGAGTTTGTTTTCTGTGGTTCGGGGATATAACATTTTGGTGATTACCCTGGCCCAATACCTCACCTCAATATACATTTTGGCCCCTGACAGGCCACTTCGTGATGTTGTTTTGGACATCAATCTTTTCCTGATAGTTACAGCATCCGCCTTGGTCATAGCCAGTGGGTACATCATCAACAATTTTTACGATGCCGAGAAAGATTTGATCAATAAACCAACCAAAAGTATGCTGGATCGGTTGGTGAGCCAGCGATTTAAACTAACGACCTATTTCATTCTTAATTTTTTGGCGGTATTTACGGCAAGCTATATTTCATTTAGGGCCGTACTCTTTTTCTCTGCCTATATTTTTGGAATATGGCTGTATTCCCATAAGCTCAAGCGGATTCCTTTTATTGGAAACTTGGTTTCTGCCACCTTGGCCATTGCTCCGTTCTTTGTGGTCTTTGTGTACTACAGAAATTTTGAGACCGTCATTTTTGTACATGCAGTTTTTCTCTTTTTGTTGATTCTGGCTAGGGAAATGATCAAGGATTTGGAGAATATGGCGGGGGATATGGCACAGAATTACAAGACCATCCCCATCATTTATGGCCCCAAAACCTCAAAATTATTGATAGGATTATTGATTGTGTTGACTTTGCTTCCGGCCATACTGTTGATCAAGACTTTTGATGTAGGCTATATGTACGTCTATTTCTATGCCTGCATCTTGCTTTTAGCTCTATTTCTTGTGCTTCTAGGCAAGGCCGAATCTAAAAAGCATTATGTTTGGTTGCACAATATTTTAAAGTTTATCATTGTGGCTGGAGTTTTTGGTATTTTGTTGATCGATGTCGATCTCGTAATCAATCGAATTATATAATGGAAAATATGTTGAAGGTGGCCATGGCCCAGATTGCACCGGTCTGGTTGGATAAAGTAGCCACATTGGAAAAGATTAAAGAAACCATTCGCGAAGCAGCTTCGGAAAAAGCGGAGCTTTTGGTCTTTGGAGAAGCCTTTTTACCAGGATATCCCTTTTGGCTGGCTCATACCGAAGGTGCAGCTTGGGATTTGAAGGTAAACAAGGAACTTCATGCACATTATGCCAGAAATTCAATCCAAATTGAAACCGGAGAGCTTGATGCCATTTGCCAATTGGCCAAGGAACACAAAATGGCAATTTACTTGGGCATGATGGAACGAGCTAAAGATCGTGGAGGACATAGCCTGTATTGCTCTTTGGTGTACATAGATCAAGAAGGCGTAATTCAATCAGTGCACCGAAAGTTACAGCCAACTTATGATGAGCGTTTGACCTGGGCTCCTGGAGATGGAAACGGATTACAGGTACACCCATTAAAACAATTTACGGTGGGCGGACTCAATTGCTGGGAAAATTGGATGCCTTTGCCCAGAACTGCGTTGTACGGTCAAGGTGAAAATCTACATGTGGCGGTCTGGCCAGGAGGATTGCATAACACCAAGGATATTACCCGATTTATTGCCCGTGAATCCAGAAGCTATGTCATTTCAGTATCATCGTTGATGAAAACATCTGATTTTCCAAAGGAAACCCCTCATTTGGATAAGATTTTGGAGAAAGCTCCAGCAGTTTTGGCCGATGGAGGTTCTGCCATTGCTGGCCCAGATGGAGAATGGATCATTGAACCTGTGGTGGATAAAGAAGGATTGATCTATGCCGAACTGGACTTTAACCGAGTATATGAAGAACGGCAGAACTTTGACCCCGTGGGGCATTATTCCCGACCTGATGTGACCAAGCTGACCGTAAACCGGGAACGGCAGTCGACGATTGAGATCAAAGGCTAGTACGATTAGTTAGTTTTCCGCTTTTTAATTGTTTTGAGAAAGGTACTTGTTGAATTTCCGACCGCAATTAATCATACACCTTGTTGTGCAATGTTTTTTATTCTCTTTTTTCGACCGTAACCCATGTTTTATCAAATCCGATTGCTTCAAGTATTTTTTTCTTGTTCAAAGCTTTCGGGGGTTTCAGTTTTAAAATCAAACTGCTTGTCGGTACTTCTTCGATTATAGTGAATTGAGAACCGTGAGGTTGCCAAACAAATCTCTTGTTATCAGTTCCTTTGTCGAAACCTTCAAGGTTTTCGTTTTTATTCCAAGAGAAGTCAAATAATTCTGGGTCGTAACGAACGGTGTCGAACTCAAAGACCGCTACCTGAGTTAAGTCATTTGATTTTACAAGAACTACAGTTCGCAAGTGTTTAAACTTTTCTCGAATAGAAGAAACTCTCTCGTTCCAAATCTCTAAGACTTGTTCGCCTACTTCATTTGGGTCAGCTGAAGTATCAATTGTAGCACCATATGAGTAAACAATCGAGTTTCGACCTGAAATCAGTCGAACTTTGTTTAGGCTTCTAAAGTCTTTTACCCCTGATTTTACTGTTTTAGCACCCCAAGCGGTGTTTCCTAAAACCACGTCATCAAGACCAACATTTGAAGGTTTCCAATCTGCTCCAATGCAATGAGCAAATATTTCTTCCCATTCTGAACCTTCAAGGACTCCTTTACCTTTTGAAGCAAGTAAATAAACAATTTCTCGACCAAGAATGTACGGAAACTCTGAGCCAAATTCATTAAGAGGATAAGGCGGAAGTGATTTGTTAACAGTTCTAAGTTTTGGTGATTTCTTGCTCATTAACTCGGATTAAATTTTAAATCGTACTCTCTTAAAACAGCTGCTTGGTCTAATGAAGTAGCGACATAAGGCAATAACTTTTGAACAACAGCTTTAATCATATTTACTGGGACTGCGTTTCCGGCTTGTCTTTTTGCTTGTCCATCGCTTACAACGATTTTAAACCAATCAGGAAATCCTTGTAGTCTATGCATTTCGCGAGGGGTCAAACGCCTTTCACCATTAACCAAAAGGTAGTTGTAAGAAGCACCTGCTCTTAAAGCACAAGAAAAAGGGTAAGAAGAAATATTACCTGACTTATTCTCATGCCAAATCGAAGGATAGAATGACGATTTATGGCTTTCTTTTCTCTTGTTCTTTATGTAGTCCGAAGCGAAATGCTTTTCGTTAACTTTTGTTTCTAATATTTCGGTTAGTGGTTTGAAAGGTTTAATTGGATCAGGATAGGTGAACATAATCGGTTCTTTATGTCCAACAATGACAATTCTTTCTCGTTTTTGTGGGAGTCCGTAATCAAGAGCATTTAAAACGCTGTATTGAACATGATATCCAAGGTCTTTGAGTGATTTTAAAATCACTTTTAGGGTATTCCCTTTGTCATGTCCAACAAGTTGCTTCACATTTTCGAGTATAAACGATTTCGGTTCTTTTTCTTTTATTATTCGAGCAATGTCGAAGAAAAGGGTTCCGCGAGTATCATTTAGTCCTTTCATCTGACCAATTATACTAAAAGGTTGACATGGAAAACCTGCAAAAAGAATGTCATGGTCAGGAATGTCTTTTTCATCAATTTGGGTAATGTCACCATGAGGTCGCTCCCCAAAGTTGGCTTCATAACTGTCTTGAGCATATTTGTCAATGTCTGAGGAAAAGACGCATTTGGCATTAATGTCTTGTTCTTCGCATGCTTCTTCAAAAGCTATTCTGAAACCACCTATTCCGCAGAAAAGGTCAATAAATCGGATTTGTTCTCTACTGTCGTACATAAGTCAAATTTACTTTGGTTTTTGGCGTCTTAAAAGCCTGTCTGTTAGTTTCTATCAACATAGTTATTGTCGTTTTTTTAATTGCCACCAACTACGAGGATATGAATCGTTCTAATGATTTATATCCAACGATACAGAAACAAGTCCGCCCGTGCCGTTCGGACGGGTTCAGTACGGATAAGTGAAAGTTACAGGTTTTTGAGCTAAAATTCCAGTTAGAATTGATTAATAGGTAAACATTTAGCTTTCATTTTAAACCCTTAAAAAGAACTACCTTTGCAAAAATTTTATGACTGATGACGAGATCAGACAAGAACCGAGGTAGAAAACCATCCCAAAGGGATGGGGGCGGGTACCAGAAGAATCAATACGGAAAAAGCCGCCAACATTCCAACAAGAAAAGCACTCCACAAAAGAAATCCAATCCCAACGAAATACGCTTAAACCGCTTTGTGGCCAATGCAGGGATTTGCTCCCGAAGGGAGGCGGACACCTATATAGCAGCTGGTAATGTATCCGTAAATGGAAAAGTGATCACCGAGATGGGCTATAAGGTGAAACTCACGGATGATGTTCGTTTTGATGGGAGGAAACTCAATCCAGAGAAAAAGGAATACATCCTATTGAATAAGCCCAAGAATTTCATAACCACCACCAGTGATGAAAAGGGTAGAAGAACGGTTATGGAACTCGTTTCCAATGCCTCGAATGCCAGATTGTTGCCCGTTGGGCGACTGGACCGCAATACTACGGGACTTCTGTTGTTCACTAATGATGGTGACCTTACCAAAAAACTCACCCATCCCAAACATGGAGTACGTAAGATCTATCATGTTTTCTTGGACAAGAACCTGTCCCTTGGAGATTTGCACAAAATTGAGGACGGATTAAAACTGGAAGATGGTCCTGTTGAAGTGGATAGTGTGAGTTTTATACAAGGAGCACCAAAGAGAGAAGTCGGTATAGAGATTCACAGTGGACGTAACCGAATTGTACGTCGGATTTTTGAACATTTAGGCTATCAGGTTACCAAGTTGGACCGCGTAATTTTTGCTGGCCTTACCAAAAAAGACCTCCCTAGAGGTCATTGGCGCCATTTAACAGAACAAGAAGTGGTGAACTTAAAGATGATCCAGTGATGGAATAATCGAAGTCCGAGCATGGCAATACCAAATTGATGGATAGGCCGGTTAGGCTATCAAGGT
The DNA here is from genome assembly GCF_003382275.1 of Flagellimonas nanhaiensis. Taxonomy (GTDB): domain Bacteria; phylum Bacteroidota; class Bacteroidia; order Flavobacteriales; family Flavobacteriaceae; genus Flagellimonas; species Flagellimonas nanhaiensis. The sequence continues at coordinate 257,075 of NZ_QTJX01000002.1, read as the reverse complement.
TATATCAAACTCATCAAAATGTTTGATTACGGGCAAATCAAATCCTTCATAGTTATCGCCTGTGGAATTAACGATAAACACTTTGGAAACTTTGGAGTTGATCGCTGCTTGAATTCCAGAAAAGGAATCTTCAAATACGATTGACTTTTTCCTGTCCGCACCCAAGGCTTCAATTGCTTTTAAGAACAGATCAGGGTTGGGCTTTCCTTTAACCGTGCCATCATCATAGATGATATGTTCTTTTTTAAAGTAATGGAGCAGGTCAAATTTTTCAATAAAGAAGTCCACATTGGTCTTACCAGAAGCGGTTGCGATGGCCATTGGAATTTTCCTTGCCTTCAGTTCTTCAAGAAGGGATTTTGCACCAGGGGCCAGCTCCATTTTATTTTTAAGACACTCATTTCTGTACAAAACCTCCTTTTCCTCGGTAAATTGGTGAACTTCCTGATTGTTTAATTTTCGATTAAAAAGAATCTCAAAGGTGTCTTTCCCGTTTCTGCCGTGGATATATTCCCTTTTCTGGGCCTTGGTCAGGTTAATGCTGTGGAGCTGCAGGTATTCGTCCCACGAGTCTTCCTGATATTTGGAATCCCAAAATAGTGTTCCGTTAAAATCAAAGATTACTCCACTTTTTCTCATGAAAAATGTTGACTGTATTGTTGCTGGCAATAAACAAAGTTCGGGAATTTAGGCCTTAAAACAAGGGAAGATGACCTTGATTGAAGGATTTGGATTTTGGCTACGGCTTCAATGCGGAATGATGTGTAAATGCACTCCGTCATTAATTAATGATGCTTTTGATATGTAAAAGTTTAATTTTCTTTTTGACGTAATCCTTGTCCAGTAATTCCAATCTTCTATCAATATCTTTTGGGAAGCCAATCGGGTCTTTTTCTAGATAACCTTGTACAGTACCTTCCGTAAACAATCTCAATTTGGATTTACATTTTTCACAGATTATGAAACCAAAAAATTCGCCTCCTTCCTTACCACAATTGAAACACTGTTTGTCAGTTTTGCCCATTGTCATGTAATTTCTAATCTTTAATTATCTATCAACTATGTAAGGTGAAGTTCGTGAAAAATTTGAATAACAATAAAAGTAGAATGATTGAATTTTGATATTTGTTTCCAGAAGTTTTTCCAGTCAAGGTTTTATCTTAAATCTTAACCAGATGTGCACAACCTTTTCGATATCCATCTTTAACAGCTTTAACATTTCGGTTTTACCTATCCACTAAAGGGTTAGATGGAAAACCAATAATAAAAGCCTTTTTATACGTAACCTATTCTAATTTTTATTACCATATTGAGGTTCTTTCCCAGTTTCAATTTGGATGATTTCTCTTCCATACTCACCTATATGGTCAATTAAAAGTTTTTCAAAAACTTTGTATCCATCATCTACGTTTGTGAAAATGAGTATTCCTTGCCCGGTTTTGGGAAAGATGAATACAACCACTTGAGCTCCTTTGTCGGCGCCTCCATGTGATAAGGCATAATTTCCATCCTTGAAGTCATATTTCTCAAATCCCAATGTAAAATGTTTGCCATTTTTTGAAGCCACTTGATTTGAATGCAGTTGGGTTAAAATGTTTTTGGAAAGCCCTTTTCCTTCCATTACACTGACTAAGAAAGTACCATAATCTTTAATGGTTGTCAATAGATCATCAGCTGCGTTTTCAGTTTTTCTTTTATATAGTTCGTAATTATTTCCATCAACGTCAAAACCTAAGGCTACCCTCGATTCATCTGTGTTTTTGTCCCAGATGTATTTAGTATCATGCATTTTTAAAGGCTCAAAGATGAGTTCTGAAGCTATCTCATTTAGCCTTTTTTCGAATTTTTTTTCTAATGCCTTCCTCAGATATTCAAAACCTTCACCAGAGTATTGGTATTGTGTTCCTGGAGTAAACATAAATTCTAATTTTTCACCTCTCCAATTTGGAAATCCGGTTTGATGGCTTAAAATATGTCTTGTCGTAAGTAATTCTTTCCGAGGATCGTTTTTGACGTCGGGATCGATCCAGTATTTGGATATAGGTTCATCCAGATCCCATTTACCTTGGCTGATTAACTTCAAGGCAACTATTGCTGTAATTGGTTTTGTTAATGAAGCAACGTTGAAAATAGTGTTGTGGGGTGCTTTCTCTTTGGGATTAAGGTCACCATACACTTGAATTCGGCTTAGTTTACCATTGTTGATCATGCCCAAACCCAAAACAGGAACGTTGTTCTCCACCAACCATTCGTTTATTTCTGATTTGTTTTCAATTTGAGCAGTAAGTTGTACTGAAATGAATTGGAGGAGTAAATAAAGTAGATGCTTTTTCATGGTTTTCTAGTTATGTTTCATTGCGAGGTAAAACTACTTTTCAATCAGTGAAAAGAGCTCTTGATTAACCCGACAAAAACATGCCAATAAACCGACAATGACTATAATATACTGAAATTGAGTTTGATAAGAAGCCTTTGGTTTTTATCAATTTCAGCAGTATTACGTACTATAATAAACACATTGACCAATAATAGAAAAAGCATTGTTATTGGAACTATTTGATTTCCTATTGAAAGCCATTTACTAAGAAAGACAGCGATCATTACAATAATGGGAAACAACAAGGTCCACATAATTTGAATGGTAACTATTTGTTTGGTGATAGAATTCACTTCTTTTTTCCAGTACATTATGATTACGGGAAGGAGAATGCTTCCAAAAGGCAAAATAAGAAGTATTAAGGAGGATAGATTTATTAATTTAATCAAGCGTATATTGACTTCTTTTTGTTCTACACCTGCGAGTAGTTTTTCTTTGCTGATTTCCAAAACATTTGATAAAACTTCCAGTGTGTGTCCCTTGATTTCTTGTCCAGCTTCAATACGTTGAATCGTTCTCACGGAAATATTTGCCTTTTCAGCTAACTGCTCTTGTGTCAAGTTTAATTTCTTTCTATATCTAAGAAGTTGGGACATTGTCAATATTAGTTTAAGGCAATTATAGCTACTTGTCTATGAAATAATCCCAAGCTGCTTTGGAAATATCAGCGATTATTTTCTCGTTGGTTTCAAAATCTTCCGGTGATTCTGAGACAAAAACGCTTATGGCAAAGTATTCTCCATTTGGTAAGAAAACAATTCCGATATTATTTACCGCAGCAGTTATGCCCGTTTCTTTATGCTTTCCTGACCATCCCGTTTTATGCGCAACTATTGTTTCTTCGGGTAACTGCCCCCTTAATCTGTTTTTACCAGTTTTGGTTCCCTTCATTATATTCCATATGAAATCATAGCTTTCTTTAGAAAGTAAACCATTTTTGTTTTCATAGAATGCTGCCAATATTTTGTTGGCTTCTTTTGGAGTTGTCCAATTTAGAAACTGTAAGTCCCAATTACCTTGCATGGTTTCTTCATTGATTTTAACGGCAAAATCCTTAAAGCCAAGACTCGAAAAGTAATTTTCAACAGCCTGCGGTTCCCCAAGTAGCCTCAACAAAGCATCACAGCCAACATTATCACTTAAAGCGACAGTGTATTCAATGATCTCAGCAATGGTAAATATGCCTCCCTCTGGATGCTTTTCTCGGATTGGACTCCATAGTCCAGGTAACAACTCACTTTTCTTGATTTCAATTTTTTGGTCAAGAGAAAGGTTGCCTTTATCTATTTCGGATAAAATGGTCAATGCAATTGGAAACTTGAACACGCTCTGCATTGGAAAGTGTCCTTGACCGTTGATACTCAGAGTGTCTTTAGGCTCCATCCCGTTGATTGCAACCCCGACAACTGCTTTTTTGGAATTTATAACATCCTCAATTTTCAGTTTTAAGGTTTCAATTTCTTGGGCATATCCTTCTGTGAAGAATATGAAGAGGACCAGGAGTGCAAGAGGTGTTTTTTTCACTTTGATTTTCTTTTGTTTGGTAACTAATAGGGGATGAATTGTTTTTTGATGAGCTCTATTCTGCAATGCAGAATAGAGCTCGGTACAGGGAAGTGAATTTCGGAAAAATTTTACAGACTTAAAGCTGATGGATTTGCTTTTGCCTCATAAGTTAGTATTTCAAGACCATCGTTAAAAGATTCCTTTTCCAAAAGGTTCCAATAAGCTTTTGCGGTTGAATTTCCAAATAACCTGGTTCCTTCTCCAAGAATAATAGGGTTTAGCTTAATTTTTAATTGATCTATCAATCCATTTTCCAAAAGCCATCCTGCAAATTGGCCTCCTCCACATAAATAAATATCTGAGGTAGAACAATTCTTTATTTCCCTAATTCTTTGGATATTCATTTTTTCAATATGAACCTTGTCCGAAAGCGTGTCAACCTTTAATGAATCTGAAAAAATATAGTTTTCCATATTGGGATATGCGGGCTGTCCGGGCTCAAGTCCATATTGATAACCAAACTCATAGGTTTTTCTTCCCATGAGAACAGTGCCCAGCTTTGCAATATCTGACTGATACTTTTCCACACCTTCACCTTGTAAAATAAATTGACTAATGTCATCATTCTTACCTGAAATGTATCCGTCAAGGGAGCTCGCTACGTAATAGATAATTTGTCCCGTTTGTATGCTGTTTTTTTGAGCTGTCATAATGAAGTGATATTAGATGAAATTTGGTTGGATGTTGTTAAAAAATTTTAGTGTTCGAGACGATATTCAAAAAAAAATAGCCAAATATGGGCTCAGAATTGACGGATAGAGCCTATGGATTGATGGATTCTTACTTTGGTATTCAAAGACCACGTTCAAAGTTTTTTGACAGTTAACCAAATAGAAAATGATGAGTTCAAGGGTGTACTTGTCATTTTTGACTCAAATATCTACCTAGAATTGATGAGCATAGCATGTAAATTGACCAAAATGGAGATAAATCTTTTAGGCCAACACTTGCCCCATCTTTTGCCGGATTTCCTCTAAACATAAATTGCCCAAACTGCCCTCATGGGTATGCTCAATATCCTTTTTGGGTTTAAATGTGCCATTTTCAATGGCTTTGCCCATGGTTTTATAGGCATCCCTAAAGGGCATTCCACTTTTTACCAGTTCGTTGAGGGTATCTACACTAAAGAGGTAATCGTATTTAGGATCCTCCAAAATTGTAGTGTTCACTTGGACTTCCTTTAAGCTGAAAGTCATGAGTTCCAGACAGGCTTTTGTATCCTGGATGGCTGGGATGATTACCTCTTTCACCAATTGCAGATCCCGGTGGTAGCCACTGGGCAGGTTATTGGTGATCAAGGTCAACTGATTGGGCACAGCCTGAATTTTGTTACACTTGGCCCTGATGAGCTCAAAAACATCCGGGTTTTTCTTGTGCGGCATAATACTGCTCCCCGTGGTCAATTCATTGGGAAAGGAGATAAAATCAAAATTTTGACTCATATACAGGCAAATGTCCATCGCCATTTTAGAGAGTGTGGCAGCAACACTGGAGATACCAAAAGCTGTAGCCTTCTCCGTCTTTCCCCGTCCCATTTGGGCGGCTACCACATTATATTTTTGGGTTTCAAAACCCATTTCAGCTGTGGTAAAACTCCTGTCGATTGGAAAGGAACTTCCGTAGCCAGCCGCACTTCCCAAAGGGTTTTGGTCCACAATTTTGTAAGCGGCCTGTACAAAGTACAGATCATCTACCAAGCTTTCTGCATAAGCCGAAAACCAAAGTCCAAACGAAGAGGGCATGGCAATTTGCAAATGGGTATATCCGGGTAGCAGAACAGCTTTGTGCTCGTCAGCAAGTTGAAGTAATAGATCAAAGAGTGCTTTCACTTCACTTTTGATGGCCGAGAGCTCGTCTTTCAGGTAAAGTTGCATAGCCACCAATACCTGGTCGTTCCGGGATCTCGCAGTATGGATTTTCTTTCCGGTATCTCCCAATTTTTCGGTGAGCAAAAACTCAATTTTGGAATGCATGTCCTCAAAATCCTGCTCAATGGTGAATTCGCCCTTTTCAATGGATTTGGAAATGACGTCCAGTTCCTTGACCAAATCTTGGGCCTCGGTTTCGGTCAATAACCCAACCTTACCTAACATTTTGGCATGGGCCTTGGAGGCCACTACGTCATATTTTGCCAAAAGTAAATCCAATTCCCGGTCGTTACCTACGGTAAAATGGTCTATTTTTTTATCGGTGCTAAATCCTTTGTCCCAGAGTTTCATTTGTTAGTTGTTAGCGTTAGATAATGTTGATAAAACTTCCATGGCCCTAGTGGCATCGTGTTTATCCACAAAAATATGGTCATGAAAGTAAGCCGCAATCACATTGCAGCTAATATTGTTGTTGGCCAAAGCCGTGGAGAAGGCTGCGGTAAGTCCTACAGCCTCCAAAGAGGAATGCACTGCTAAAGTGATACAAGATGCTACGTAGTCATAGTCCAATTTTAGATCTTCGGCCAGTTCTTTTTTTAGGATGAGGGTAGTGCCCTCTTTCTCTTTGAACATGCCCTGAATCTCTTCAAACTTAATCGGAAGAGTTTTATTCACATGAACAAAAACATACTCCTTCTCATGGAGCTGAGGTTCCATTTGGGCCAACAGTTTTTGTAAATCGGTTTCTCCTGACATCTCTTCGGGTATTAAGAATTTAAAAATTGTTGAAGGATTTGGATATAGAGATCAATTCCCTCTTCAATTTCATTCACGAAAATAAATTCATCGGCCGAATGCGATCTAGTGCTATCGCCAGGCCCCAATTTAACCGATTGGCAGCTAAGTGCGGCTTGATCGGACAATGTAGGGGAACCATAGGTCTTTCTTCCTAGAGCGGTGCCACTTTGTACCAAACTGTGGTCTGGGTCAATGGCGGATGAGTTCAAACGCAAAGAGCGCGGAGTCATTTTACAAGGAGCCTCGCTGTTCAAAATATCGGCAATCTCTTTGTTGGAATAACAATCGTTGACCCGTACGTCCACCACCAGATCTACCTGTGCGGGAACAACGTTATGCTGGTTTCCCGCGTTGATTTGGGTGACTGTAAGTTTTACCTCCCCCAGAACATTGGAAACTTTCTCAAAGGAATACTCCTTGAACCATTTTAATACCTCAATGGTATTGTAGATGGAGTTATTATTGTTGGGATGTGCGGCATGGGATGGGGTTCCTTCAACAACAGCATCAAAAACGATTAATCCCTTTTCAGCAATGGCCAAATCCATTAAAGTGGGTTCTCCAACAATGGCCACATCAATTTTTGGAAGGATGGGTAAAAGGGCGGTCAGGCTTTTGGCTCCAGCGTCCTCTTCCTCTCCTGTTGCCGCCATAATTATATTATGGCTAAGATTTTCTTGCTCATAAAAATGTACAAAGGTGGCCAAGAGGGACACCAGGCAACCTCCTGCATCATTGCTTCCCAAGCCATATAATTTACCGTCCTCCAGGTGCGGGTGAAAAGGGTCTTTGGTATAGGCAGAATTTGGTTTTACCGTATCATGATGGGAATTTAAGAGCAATGTGGGTTTACGTTCGTCAAAATGTTTGTTGAACGCGTAAATATTGTTGTACTGTCGATTGGTTTTAACACCAAAATCCTGAAGCCAAGTTTCAATGGCGTTTCCGGTTTTATCCTCTTCCCCGGAAAACGAAGGAGTAGCAATGAGTTCTTGTAGTAGCTCGATTGCTTTCTGGGTTAATTGTTTTTGGTCAGTTTTCATAGCGTTATGGTGGTAAAATTTGTGTAGCCTTCCTCAAACATACTGCTATCGCCAATGCAGACCTTGGAGACTTGGTTCCGAAGCGCATTAAAGCAATTGTGCATTTTGGGGAGCATGCCCTCGTTGATGACTTTAAGGGCCAAAAGTCGTTCGTATTTTTTTGAATTGATAAAGGGAATTACCGAATTCTCATTGGAAATGTCCTTAAGGACACCTTTCTTTTCAAAACAATAATAGAGTGTAGTGTCAAATTGATTCGACATTCCGATGGCTATTTCAGAAGCTATGGTATCCGCATTGGTATTGAGCAGTTGTCCTTTGCCATCATGAGTCAGGGCACAAAAAACAGGGGTAAGTCCAGCTTGCAATATTTTGAAGATACTATAGGTATTCACTTTTTCCACATCGCCAACAAAACCAAAATCCACTTCATTGACCAGTCTTTTATACGCTTTGATGATATTGGCATCTGCTCCGCTCAAACCTACCGAATTGACACCTAGGGCCTGCAATTGAGCTACAATCTTTTTGTTTACCAGTCCTCCATAGACCATAATGGCCACATCAAGGCTTTGGGCATCCGTAATCCTTCTCCCATCCACCATTTTGGACTTAATGCCTAGGGCTTCCCCAATTTCCGTGGCTTTTTTTCCGCCTCCATGGACCAATATCTTGTTTCCCCTGATTTTTGAAAAGAGGTGCAGCAGATAGTATAGTTCTTTTGGGTCTTCAATAAGATTACCCCCAATTTTTACTATGGATAGCTTTTGTTTCATAACGATTCCAATATTTTTTTCAATACAATTTGTGCTGAAAATGTTCTGTTGTTGGCCTGGTGTACCACCAAGGACTGGTCACCGTCAAGAACAGCATCTTCAACCACTACATTTCGCCTTACCGGAAGGCAGTGCATAAACTTGGCCCCTCCAAGCTTTGCTTGGGTCATCATCCAGCTGGAATCTTGCTTTAGCACTTTTCCATACTCGCTATAACTACTCCAGTTTTTAACATATACAAAGTCAGCATTTTCCAACGCCCTTTTTTGATCATGTTCAATAGTGCACCCTTTTGTTATTTCTGAATTGAGCTCATATCCTTCAGGGTGGGTAATTACAAAATTGGCATTCTGAAGCTTCATCATTTCAACAAAAGAATTGGCCACCGCATGGGGCAGGGCTTTGGGGTGTGGAGCCCACGATAACACCACTTTGGGATTAATCTTGGTATTGAATTCCTTTAAGGTTATGGCATCGGCCAAAGCCTGTAAGGGATGGGCCGTAGAGCTTTCCATGTTCACTACCGGAACCGAGGCGTATTTTGCAAATCCAGTCAAGACCTCTTCGGCTTCGTCCTTGGCCTTATCCTTTAGTTTTGCAAAAGCCCTAATCGCTACAACATTGCAATATTGCGAAACTACCCGGGCCGCTTCCTTGATGTGCTCCGAAGTGCCTTGGTCCATAATGGTACCATCTTCATATTCCAAGATCCAGCCTTCACTGCCAAAATTCATCACCATGACCTCCATGCCCAGGTTCATGGCGGCTTTTTGAGTACTCAGACGTGTTCGTAAGCTATTGTTGAAAAATAGCAGACAGATGGTTTTGCCTTTCCCAAGCGCGTTGTCTTGGAGAGGATTTTGTTTTAAAGTTATCGCTTCCTCTACCCAGGCGGGCAGGGAGTCAACATCATTTATGGACAGATAATGTTTCATTTCAATTCTTTTTTCAAGCCTTCGAGTAGCAGGTCAATATGATTTTTTGTAACGTTCAGGGCGGGCAAGATTCTGAGCAACTTTTTGTTTTTGGCCCCACCCGTGAACATATGTTGGTTATGAATCAAGGCTTTTCTTAGTTCTGAAACCTCAAAATCAAACTCCAAACCGAGCATAAGGCCCCTTCCTTTTACATTTTTTACTTGTGGAAGCTCTTTTGCTCTTTCTTTGAGATAATTTCCAACTTCGGCTGCATTTTGAATAAGATTTTCGTCTTCCATTACCTCAAGAACTGAAAGGGTAGCTGCGCAAGCTAGATGATTACCACCAAAGGTTGTTCCCAATAGTCCGTATGAGGCCCTAAAGGAGTTATGGATCAAAACCCCACCAACTGGAAAACCATTCCCCATACCTTTGGCAATGGTTATGATATCTGGTTGAATTCCATGGTGCTGAAAGGCAAAGAATTTTCCACTTCGACCAAAACCGCTTTGTACTTCGTCTGCAATCAATACCACTCCATGCGATTTGCAGGTACTGGCGACAAATTGGAAAAATTCTGTAGTGGGCTCATCTAAGCCACCCACTCCCTGAATGGACTCAAGGATGACAGCACAAAAATCATCAGAAGCTATAGCTTTTTCAAAAGCTTCAGTATCGTTAAAAGGCAAAAAGGTTACTTCTTGCTGTTGATTTATGGGAGCATTGATTGCTGGATTATCCGTGGCGGCCACAGCGGCGGAAGTCCTTCCGTGAAAACTGTTGTTAAAAGCAATTACTTTGGCCTTTCCGGTATGAAACGATGCCATCTTCAAGGCATTTTCATTGGCCTCTGCACCTGAGTTGCACATAAAAAGTGCATAATCGTCACATCCGGACAATTCTCCCAGCTTTTGCGCAAGTTCATTTTGTAAGGGATTTTGTATGGAGTTGCTATAAAACCCAATTTTTTCCAACTGATCCTTCAATCGGGCTACATAATGTGGATGACTATGCCCAATGGAAATGACCGCATGTCCTCCATAAAAATCCAAATATTTCTGCCCTTTTTCATCAATGACCTCAATACCGTTTGCCGATACCGGGGTAACATCGTATAAGGGATATACATCAAAAAGCTTCATCACGGTTTATGTTATGGCTTTTGTTATTGTTTTTTGATTTGGTTGATTTTCTCAAAAGAGGACACTATTCCTCTAATAAGGGAAGAACTCAATCCTTGGTGTTCCATCTCATTCAACCCTTCAATGGTGCACCCCTTTGGGGTGGTGACCCTATCGATTTCTTCTTCAGGATGACTGCCAGAATCTATCAACAAGCTAGCAGCACCATTACAAGTGTGCATGGCCAGTTCCTGGGCTTCCTTCGCATCGAACCCAAGTTGTATGGCACCCTGGGTTGTGGCCCTGATCAGTCGCATCCAAAAAGCAATACCACTGGCACAGATTACAGTAGCAGCCTGCATTAAATCTTCGGGAATCTCCAGAGTGTGCCCCATGCGATTAAAGATGGCTTTTGCAAGATCTATCCGTTTTGCACCAAGTTCATTACTGCAGATACAGGTCATGGAATTGCCAACCGATATGGCCGTGTTGGGCATACTTCGTATGATGTAATGGTCCGCACCAACAATTTCTTCAATTTTAGAAATGCCAAATCCGGTAATGGTGCTGATCAATACGTGGTTTTCTGTTAGCAAGTCCTTTACCTCTGTCAGAATTTTGGCAAAATGCCCTGGTTGAACGGCAAAAATCAAAATGTCCGATTTCTCAACGGCTTGTCGATTATCCGAAGTAACTATGACATTCCCATACTTTTCAAATTCCTTGATTTGGGAAGTATTCCTTTTGGTCAGATACATGGTGGTCGCCCCATTGCTATGCAAAATTCCTTTTGCTATGGACAGTCCTAAATTTCCTGCTCCTATGATTGCTATTTTCATATCAGTTTATTTAAAATACTCCTGCTTTTAATTGTAATCCTTCTTGTTCTTCAAAACCGAACATCAAGTTCATGTTTTGCACTGCTTGGCCCGAGGCTCCCTTTAGTAGATTATCAATGACCGTAGTAATCAATAGCACATCATCATGTTTGTGCAAATGCACATGACATTGGTTGGTATTGACCACTTGTTTGAGATGAACCGGGTCCTTGGACACATGCGTGAATGAAGTTTTGGCATAAAATTGCTCAAAGAGTTGCTCAGCTTCCTCTTGTGTTCCATCAAAGGAGGTATAGGATGTAGCCAAAATACCCCTAGTAAAGTTTCCCCTATTTGGTAAGAAATAGAGTTTTCCCACTGAATTTCCGTAGGAAGCCAGACTCTCACCAATCTCGCCCAGGTGCTGGTGCGTAAAAGGTTTGTACCAGGACACATTGTTGTTTCGCCAGCTAAAATGGGAGGTTGCGGAAAGGCTTACACCCGCACCAGTGCTCCCGGTAATAGCATTGGTATGTACCTCATTTTGTAACAATCCAGCTTTGGCCAATGGCAACAACCCCAGTTGAATTGCCGTAGCAAAACAACCTGGATTTGCAATTGCACCTGCTTTTTGAATGGAAGCTTTGTTCAACTCAGGAAGACCGTAAACAAATGATTTTCCACTCCAAATAGCATTGTTTTTTAGTCGGAAGTCATTGCTGAGGTCAATGATTTTTGTTTGGTCACCAAAGGTGTTTTCTTCAAGAAACTTGGTGGAATTTCCATGACCAAGGCACAAAAAGACGACATCAACATTTGGATTGATTTCCGAAGAGAACAAAAGATCGGTCTGGCCAAGCAAATCGGAATGTGCTGATGATAGAGGTTTTCCCGCCCGAGTTGTACTAAACACAAAATCAATTGTGGCATTGGGATGGTTCAACAAAATTCTGATCAGTTCCCCGCCCGTGTAGCCGGACCCTCCAATAATTCCTGCTTTAATCATGGTATTGGTTAACATGGTTTGTAATTTTTCCTGCGTTGGACAGGATTTTAATGAAACCTTTGGCGTCATCTGCTGTCCAGCCTTTGTTCATTTCCCCGTAACTTCCAAAGGAAGCGTTCATCAGATCATGTGGAGAAGCTATTCCATTTAGTTCAAATCGGTAAGGGTGAAGGGTTAGGAACACGTCCCCAGAAACATTCTTTTGGGTATCTGAAAGGAAGGCCTCGATATTTCGCATTACCTCATCCAAATAGTTGCCTTCATGAAGCAGCATGCCATAAAAATTGCCCAATTGTTCTTTTTGATATTGCTGCCACTTGCTCAGGGTGTGCTTTTCCAACAAATGATGAGCCTTGAGGATAATAATCGGGGCTGCGGCTTCAAATCCGACCCTTCCCTTGATTCCGATGATGGTATCCCCTACATGGATATCCCTCCCAATAGCATATTTTGAGGCTATCTCCTCCAGTTTTTCAATATTCTCCACAGGAGAGCCAGAAACACCATCAATGGCGATTAATTCACCTTTATTAAAGGTAAGTTTCAATTCCTTGGAAAGTTCTTTTTCCAATTGACTTGGATATGCATTTTCCGGTAGTGGAAGATGGGAAGTCAAGGTCTCATCGCCGCCCACAGAAGTTCCCCAAAGCCCTTTGTTAATGGAGTATTTGGCTTTTTCCCAAGAATAATCAATGCCATTTTGCTGTAAATATTCAATTTCTGATTCCCGGGAGAGCTTGTTATCCCTAATTGGGGTAATAATGTTGATTTTTGGAGCCAAGGTTTGAAAGATCATATCAAATCGCACTTGGTCGTTCCCAGCTCCGGTGCTGCCATGGGCAACATAATCCGCCCCAATTTTTTTGGCATGATTTACAATTTCTATGGCCTGCACAATTCTTTCGGCACTTACGGAAAGGGGATAGGTATTGTTTCGTAGTACATTCCCAAAAATGAGGTATTTAACCACTTTTTCATAGAAGTTGTTCACGGCATCAATAGAAGTGTAACTGGTAGCGCCAAGGGCGAGGGCCTTTTGCTTTATTTCTTGGATTTCCTCATTGCTGAAGCCTCCTGTATTCACACTAACGGCATGGACTTCGTATCCTTTTTCCTTGGATAGATATTTGGCACAATATGAGGTGTCCAAGCCACCACTATAGGCTAACACTAATTTTTTCATTTTGATTTCTTTTTGAGGAAAAGATTTTGCTTCATTTCTTTTAATCGCTGAAAGGCTTTTCCGTTCAATTTTCTTGATTTGTATTTTTTTGTATCGGGGTCGAACAACATTCCCGTGCAGAGGCACATTTTCTGTTCTGTTCGGGTAAGGATGTCAAAGTTTTTGCAAGTCTGGCAGCCTTTCCAGAAATCGGGGTCATTGGTCAATTCTGAAAAGGTAACGGGTTTGTACCCTAGCTCGTAGTTCATTTTCATTACGGCAAGACCGGTGGTGATGCCAAAAATTTTGGCATTGGGGAATTTATCCCGGGAAAGCTCAAAAATTGCTTTTTTGATTTTTTTGGCCAATCCCTGTTTTCGGTAATCAGGGTGTACGATCAATCCGGAGTTGGCCACAAAGTTTTTGTTTCCCCATACCTCGATATAGCAGAACCCTGCAAATTTGCCATCATCCAAGGCAATGACCGCATTCCCGTTTTGTAATCGCTTAAGGATATATTCAGGGGTTCTTTGCGCTATTCCTGTACCTCGTACTTTGGCAGATTCCGTAATGGTATCGCTGATTATTTGAGCGTATTTAAAATGTGATTCGTTAGCAATTACAATTTTCATTGCTAGAAGATTTTGAACTATAAAAAATAAAAACTGAAGGTCTTTGCGGAAATGGACTCACCTATTTCCATAACTGGAATGCACCCTTACGGGCGACGACGTGGAGCGAACGGACGTACTGGGGCAACGTTGCCCAAAGAAGTTAATATGTGTAGTTGTCCTTTCATTACGGGGATAAATGTACGAATTAATCCCAATTGGCCTAATTCAATATTTATTTTTTGAAGAAATGTAACTTTTTTCCCTGTTTATACTTGATTTCGTAAATGAGGAAGCCGAAGACCAAAAAATATTCAATGGCCAGTAACCAAAGGTTTTCCTTAAAATCTGGGTTGGAGTAGGCAAAATAACTAAGGATTACCAAAAAGGACCAAAGCATGGCAAATCTATATTGGGTAAAAATGGAAAGTGTTACCAAAAAGACAATATACCACGGATGGACGGTACTGGATAAAAAGTAATATCCGGTTAGCAGAATCAACATGGAACCTATTAAATGGGGCAAATTGTTGTTCTTTCGTAAAAAGGTCAATAACAATGCTCCCAGTATTACCAAGCCTGCAACAAGTTTTCCGTATACTTTGATGAGTTTCCAGGGTTTGGCATCAAAATATTCCACAGATATTTTTTTGGTGATGTTGTACACTCCTGCATTGAACTCGAAATTTGAAAACCATAGTCCTACGGTTTCTGAATAGTTATTGATAAAGACAGGAGAATAGAATGGTAATAAAAATATCAAGCAGCTGAGTCCTATCAGTGCATAGAACCAAATACTTTTTTTGAAGCCAAAATATTTAAGAAACAATGGAAGAAATAATATGGGCACCAATTTTACCATGATGGAAGCCGCATAAAAAGGGGTGGCCAACAACCATTTTTTTTTGGAGATGAGAAAAAGGGCGCACACAAAAAAGAAAAGCATTACGCCTTCAAAATGAAGATTGCCCGTTAATTCTATGATTACAAGAGGGTTTAAAAAATACCAAAAGGCCATATGGCTCTGCATCTTTAGGTTTTGCAGCAATTTCCTTCCTAAAACTAGAATGCCAATATCAGCTGCTATGATAAATAGGCGCATGTATATTATTGATCCCAATATGGTATTTCCGCCAAGGAAGGTGGAAATGGCAAAGACTACCTGATTTAAAGGAGGGTAATTGCTATAATGTTTGGCACTGAGGTCCCCCATACCCATGTAGGTCTCCATAAGTAGGGGAATACTGGGAACCCCATCTTTCATAATGTCGTTTGGAGTATGTAGGTATGGGTTGATGCCATTTTTGACCAGTTCCCCATCCCAAATAAAACGGTAGAAATCTTGTGATAGATTGGGTTCTGCCAATAGAAAAACCAATCTGAATAGAATTCCTGCTGCCAAAAGGAATTTAAAATTCCAATGTTCCAATTTAATGAGCTTATGGCAAAAAAAGAAAACACCACCATAGAGCATGATAAGCTTGATGAAGTCCGTCCGCTCTAGATCATAGGCAAAACTGATGTAGAATAAGATACTTCCTAAAACAAAGAGGGTAGGATATTTATGGAGTTTCCAGAATCTTGATAATTGAGGGAGCATGGTTTGCCAACATCGCTTTGGAAGGCAAAAAATATGAAATTATATTGGTTTGGTGTAGGTTAAAAACAAGAATATCCCACTTTACGTAGAAGAAATAAAAAAGCGCAAAGCGGGATATTGATTTTTAGGCGGTTGCAATCAGAATTTCTGCTTCTCCATCCGTTGGGTTCATAGCCTTTTCTCCATAAACTTCGATGTCTGTGGTATAGGTTCTGTTTAGGTCTGTTTTCCAGATTTCCATCCAGGTATTGATTACAGCGTCTTTGGTTAAATCGCCTTTGGCAATAAATTTTGTATAGTTCCCTGTTGGAACAATTTTTACGGTCATGTCTTCAGGAATATTGTCAAGATTGGACACGTTATAGCCTATGACCATGGTGTACGGTTTGGTATGGTCACCTTCATAATCGGTGTAGATGGCATAAATGGTCTCACCAATCCTATTTGGAAGTCGGCTTGTGATATTCTCGGCCATAAATTTGTTCCAAAGTTGTGGAATGTCCTGGTCTGCTTTTCCGGGGTCGTTGGATGTTCTGATTGCGAGTCCTACAATGGTCAATTCTTCTAATTTTGTGCTTGTCATAGTGTGAATATTTTATCGTTGACCCCAAAACTAAAGACGGTTAATGACAAGGGTGTGTCAGGGGGTGTTTGAAAGAAGTAAACATATAATCACATCCCTTATTTCTGGACTGGATTTTTAAGACAAAAACCAGTAACTTCATTTATCTGTACTCAACTTGTTTCAGTAAAGGTTGATATAGCTAAGTAGTACAAACCAATTAAGATATAATTCTATAATCTTGCCGCCTAATCAAATCCCCTTATTGGAAATTATTTCGCTTCTAGCTGTCCTTCATTGTTTTGTCTTAAGCCTAATAATACTTTTCTCTAAGTTTTTTAGAAGTAAACATAATAGAAACTTAGGGTATACTTTATTGGTCATTGCCATAGTGGGCATTAATAATTGGTTTTGGGATAGAGGTACAAGCCCAACAATTATTAGTATTCTGGATTTATTTCTTTGGCAGTTTCTATACCCTGTAACTCTGGTGCATTTTTTTCAAAAAACATCAAATGAAGCATCAGGAAAAATAGTAAACCTCAAATATCTATATGTGCCTTTTATTTTATTGAGCGCTTGCAACATTGTTATTTCCGTTAGTACCATATTTAGTTTATATAATTTGCCTCAAATTGTTGGCAATTATATCGGCCATTTTTATAAGACAGTCAGTTTTTTATCTGTTATTTTTCCAATTTATACCATTATTTTATCCTACAGGTTTGTTCTTACCCATAAAGATAACCCTAGCAAAAAGTGGTTAAAGCATCTCTGGGTTTATCTTTCCATAATTCTGTTGTTCGGTGTTGGCTTAGAGCTTTACCGATTTATTTTTTCAGAGAAGTTGCCGCTTACCTATTTATGGACTTTTAGCTCAATCTTTATTTATTGGTTGGTTTATAAAGGAATGTATCAGTTTAAATTGTCGAATGATAGATACGAGATTAGAACAATAACTAAGAAGGAGCAAAGCAAATCGCTTAGTTCGAATGCCAAAAATTCACATTTTAAAAACCTATTGCTTCTTATAGAAGAAGAAAAAATACATCATGATCCATATCTAAGCAGGGAAGATGTGGCGCAACGGCTGGAAATCAGCAATGGATACCTATCCCAAATTATAAAGGAAAATACGTCACGTAGTTTTTCAGACTTAGTTAACCATCACAGGATAAGAGATGTCAAAATGATGTTGAAGGACCCTATGTTTGATAACTATAGCTTGCTTTCTATTGGTTTGGAATGTGGGTTTAATTCCAAAACATCCTTCTACACAAATTTTAAAAGGGAGACAGGGCTTACACCGAAAGAATATAAGAACAAATAGGTTCTATATTGTCCAAAGTGCCGATTTCCGAACTGCACCGAACTTTTCAACATGTACTTTTGTCCAGAATTTCAAAATCAATTGACATGCGTACACCAAAAAGTTATTTAACACTATTGATCGTAATATTGGGCTCTTCTTGTCTGGCCCAAACAAAAACATTTTCGTTTGAGAATGTCAATATAATTCCAATGCATACTGATACGTTACTTACTGATCAGAGAGTAATTATTGCCAATGGAAGAATAACAAAGATTGAGTCAGCCTCCAATCCTAGAATAGATACTATAGATGTATCCATAGAAGCTTCGGGCAAATACTTAATACCTGGCTTGGTTGAAACACATTATCACTTACAGAACAATATTGAAAATGAGTTCAAGCTTTTAATTGCCAATGGAATTACCTCTGCAAGGAATATGGCCGAATACCAAGGACAAGATCACATAGCAATAAGGGAAAAAGCACGAAGCAATTCATTTCTTTCACCTCACTACTACACAACCGGCCCATATCTCAAAAGGAATAATTTCAAACACATTGATTCTGTTGATGCAATTGTACAATATCACAAAAAAAGAGGATATGATTATTTAAAACTTGCCGACAATCTTCCCAAAAAAATCTATCTGGCACTATTGGAAAAAGCACATGAAGAGAACATAGAAATTGTTGGTCATGGACAAAGAGAATTGCCTTTGGAGTATTCCCTCAGAATGAAATCTATCGCTCATATGGAGGAGTTTATGAATATCTTCTCAAAGGAGGGATTAAACTCTAACAGTTATCTAGAGAAAGCGGCAAAGGAGATTAAAACCAGCGGAATTTATGTGTCCCCAACTCTTGGAATCTTTGAAATGATTATGCGTTACGCAGATAAAGAAAAATCAGCCAAACTTAATGCGGAAATAAACATTAAATATCTTCCAAAGCACTATTCGGATTATTGGAAATCTGATAAAATAGGCTTCAGAAACAAAAAGTGGTTTACGGCTGCAAAATCTTTGATCAGACTCGAGAAGGAATTGGAATGGCAAAAGAATTTCACTTTGATATTACATAAAAATGGAGTGCCATTAATGGCAGGAAGTGACACATATGGTCTATTCTTACCTGGCTTTTCACTTCATCATGAATTGGAATTAATACATAGTTCAGGGCTGTCAACTTATGAAACACTTAAAACAGCAACCGTAATTCCGGCCCGGTATTTAAATGCAATTTCCCATTCAGGAACCATCAATGAAGGAAAATTGGCCGACTTGGTTTTACTTGATAAAAACCCATTGGAAGATATAAGCAATACTCGTACAATATCTGGGGTAATGATTAGGGGACAATGGTTTGACAGGGAAAAACTGGATAAACTCTTATTGGATGTCGAGAATTCCAATGATTAAAAAAGAGCTACAACACGGGTGTAGTGTATGCTCTCCTAAGGTTATGCTATGGGATTTAAAATTACCTTTGGTGTTGGCCATTTTATTATCCAATGAAATTGGTCAAATCGTAATCCACATCCCTTACTTTCAGGCTAGGTTTTAAACTGAAAACAGGTAACTTCGCTTATCTGTACTGAACCCGTCCGAACGGCACGGGCGGACTTGTTTCAGTATCGGTCGCTAAAGAATCATTAAAACGATTTTTAGCATAATCGTTACAACAACATATTATAACTTACAAATAAAAGGATGAGAAAAATCTCAATATTAATAATCATAATTACGTTATTATCTTGTTCATCCGATGAAGGAGGTTCAAGCTCCTTTTCACTACCAAGCTTTTTGAGGGGTACTTGGCGAAATCCAGGAAATGCAAACCCGACGACATATACCTTTTTTTCAAATAATATAGTTGAGGAAGGATGCTGCATAGATGATTTGGATTATCGGAGGGATTATCGTTTGGAATTTAATGAAAGTGAATTTGAAATAACCGAAATTATTGAAGAAGGTTATTATCGAGTAGGGATAAAAAGTCTAAACAATAAAAGCTTTTCTTTAGTGAATGGAGGGAAAGGGACAGAGACTTACAGAGCATTCAGAAAAGGAATCGTGAATGGAAAAGAAGCTATTCTTTTGGAATATGCCGGAACTGCAGGAGGTTATATGTACAGAGTTGATTGAATCAATCTAAATGAATTGAATTACATGTGGTAATATGGTATATAGCTCATAGCGATTGGAATTTGCATACGGGAATTCCAGCCCCATTCGCTAATTTAGAGGTAAAGCTGAAGAGTCAATGGGACGTTTTCTACAACGAAGCTATTTACGATATCGACATGTGCGGTCCAAAATACGTGTACTTTTACCATCACTACTTTCCATTTTGGTCAGCACTATCGCGATAATGTTTTTCATACGAATTGTAATACTCCTCCAAGGTCATGTTATGGGATTCAAAATGTTCTGAAGTGGCCGTGATTTTCTGGATAAGGTCTATTCGAAACACCCGGAAGGCATTCCGGAGTCGGCAAAAAGCAATGAGCAGCCATTTTTCCTCTGTGCTATAGAGCGCAAACGGTTCAATATTTCTATTGGAAGATTTTTGGTCCAAGGATAGGTAGTCAATGTTCAAGACTTCAAAATTGGTAATGGCCGACTGGATACGCATCAGATAACTGCTGGTTCTTTGGTAAGAGTAATTATCTGTAAAATAAATACGATCGGTAAGCAAGCTGGCCTTTTCTTTTTGAGTTCCCTTTAAGATGGCCTTGATTTTAAGAATGGCCTCGGTATAGTGGTAAACAAAAGAGGCGTCCTTGTTTTTGAGGACCAGCTGTTCTGCGGTAATAAGGGCATTGGCTTCTTCTTCAGAGAACATTACAGGAGGTAAATGATAACCTTCCATCATGCTATACCCTTTTCCTTCTTCGGCCACTATGGGAACTCCCGATTTTTCCAAGGTGCGAATATCCCTGTAGATAGTCCTGATGCTTACGTTGTGCTTTTCCGCCAACATTTTGGCGGTTACCAGCCTTGAGGACTGTATCTGGGTGAGAATAGCGGTGAGTCTGGAAAGTCGTGGTTTTTCCTCCATAAGGTTTCACGTCATTTTAGAAGAACCAAAATAACTGAAAATACTTGGATATATGGATTTGGATTATGCCTTTGAGGTCAAAGACTTGAAGAACACAAATGAGAAACCAAGGAACAACATCAAGTGGAATGGAAACAAACCAAAATCGTTCAAAGGTACCGCACTGTACATGCCAAAAAGGAAGTAGACCATCAATGCAAATTCCAAAATCATGTTTGGAGATAGTTTCTTTGCCAAATATTTGTTGCCCTTCCAGCTATCGGTCAGATTGTTGATATTGAATTTGGGTGTTCTCACAAACTCACTTCGCTTGCCCAGGTGTCCTTCCAAAACAGCCACTGTGTTATGTAACGAGAAGCCAAGTGCTACGGAGAAAAATGTAAAGAACAGTTTAATATAATCCACAAAGTTGTCAAAACTACTGCCTTGAATGCTCTTGTAAGTGAACCAATAGCAAATGAACAGGATAACGGTACTAATAATAAAGAAGCTGGTAACTTCAAAGACCCACCCAAGATGACCATAGGTGTTTTTAATGTAAAGCATGGGTATGCTCAAAATGGCAACAATAAAAACGCAAAGGAACATGGAGCTGTTCAAAAGGTGCATAACCCCATGGAACTTGGTCTTTAGGGGAATGTTTTTCGCGGTGATCACACTCCAAACGGTTTTTCTGAAATTTTCAGCGCCTCCTTTGTTCCATCTGAATTGTTGTGATCGGGCAGCACTGATTACCACAGGAAGCTCAGCAGGTGTCTCAACATCCTCTAAATATTTGAACTTCCAATTTTTCAGTTGGGCCCTGTAACTCAAATCCAAGTCTTCGGTAAGGGTATCACCTTCCCAGTTTCCGGCATCCAGGATGCATTGCTTTCTCCATATCCCGGCTGTACCATTAAAATTGATGAAATGGCCTTTGGAATTTCTTCCAACCTGCTCTAGGGTAAAATGCGCGTCTAGTGCAAATGCCTGAATTCGGGTAAGGGTAGAGTAGTCTCTATTGATATGTCCCCAACGGGTTTGTACCACGCCTATTTCTTCATCCTTAAAATAGGGAACTGTCTTTTTCAACCAATCGCTCTCTGGAAGGAAATCAGCATCAAAAATGGCAATGAATTCGCCTTTAGCTATGGCCAGACCTTCTTTAAGAGCGCCTGCTTTAAAACCTTGTCTGTTTTCCCTTCTAATGTGTTGGATATCCAATCCTGTCTTTTTGAGCTCTTCAATACGCTTTGCGGTATCGACCACAGAGTCGTCGGTGGAATCATCAAGCACCTGGATTTCCAATTTACTTTTTGGGTACTCTATTTTTGAAATGTTTTCCAACAACCGCTCCATTACATATTCTTCATTGTAAATGGGTAATTGTATGGTAACAAAGGGTATTTCCTTAGGGTCTAGTAGGTTGAATTTGGGCGCTTCCTCATTTCGTTTTTTGTATCCGAGGTAGTTGATCAGAAGATTCAACTGTGCGAGACTATAGAAGAAAATCAGGATTAAAGCCGTGCTATAGATAGCAATAATGATGAAAGCGATAGTTAGTCCCATGTTATTTTAAACTGTATTTAAAAATCCAACCCAAGATTTTTATGCCCGCAAATATAGTACCTTTTACCGTACCAGACACTTTAGAAATACCAATTCTTCTTTTATAACGCACTGGTACTTCGACATATGACATCTTCTTACGAAGCACTTTAAGTTGCATTTCCACTGTCCAACCATAGGTTTGGTCCTCCATTTCCAGTTCCAACAACTTGTCATATTTAATGGCCCTAAAAGGTCCCAGGTCCGTAAATTTTGCCCCAAAAAAGAGACGCATCAAAAAGGTGGCCAACTTATTTCCAAACACTTGCTGCGGGGTCATGGAACCGGGTTCGCGCAACGATTTTTTGCGCGCACCGATTACAAAATCCACATCATCTTCAAGAATGGGCGCCACCACTTTGTCGAGTTCTTCGGGGTAATCCGAATAGTCTCCGTCAATAAATACGACAATGTTGGGTGGTTTGGATTGTTTGGAGAGATAATCCAGCCCTTTTAGGCATGCAAAACCATATCCGCGTTGGTTTTCTGTAAGTACTGTAGCCCCTGCTTTTTCTGCATTTTCAACGGTATTGTCTACGGAACCGTTATTTACCACAATAATTTCGGAAACAGATTTGGGCAATTCTGAAACCACTTTTCCGATAGAATCCCCTTCGTTGATGGCCGGGATGATAACCTTGATGTCTGTCATTATTTTAGATCGGATAGTTTGTTTTCCCTTTTGAAGTTATCAAAGCTAAACCATTCCTTGATCTTTTTACCATTTTTATATTTTTCTGCGGATTTAAGTTCTTCATCGGTATATTTTAGGCAATAGCCATTTTTAACACCGTTTCGGAGCTGACATTTATGGTTGATTTTTCCATTGGCATCATAGAACAGCCACCAGTTGATTTGCTGTCCTTTTTTGAAATGCCCTTCTTTTTCCAGTTTGCCTTCTTTGTTATGAAAATACCAGTATCCGTCCTTCAGGTCCATTTTATAATGCCCTTGAGCCTGAATTTTTCCGTTTGAAAAATAGTGTTTCCAAAAATCTTCTTTGGTATCGCCCTGTTTCCATCCTTCGGCCTTGACAAGTCCATTATCGTAGTACTCACGATGGTACATCTTGCTCTTCCCGACAAAGAAAAGTAATGAGAGGGCAATGGCAAGCCTTATCATTTTATTTTTGGTTTACTAGGTTCATTAAGTCCACATCATTGCCCAAAAGAACCTGATTGCTGTCAATACGACCTTCTAGGGGACCATTTTCCAATTTAAGTACACCTCTTGGACAAACCGCAGAGCATATGCCACAACCTACGCAGCTGGAACGAACGATGTTCTCGCCTTTTTGGGCATAGGCCCGTACATCGATACCCATTTCACAATAGGTGGAGCAATTGCCACATGAAATGCACTGGCCTCCATTGGTGGTTATCCGGAATCTGGAGAACAAACGTTGCTGAAAGCCCATCATGGCTGCCATTGGGCATCCGAACCTACACCACACCCTATTTCCAAAAATGGGATAAAAACCAGTTCCAATAACTCCGGAGAAAATACTTCCTATCAAAAATGAATAGGACTTGCGAAGGGTTTCGGACTTGAACAAAAACACATTGCCGTCGCCGCTAAAGAAATGGATCCCTATAAGTGCCATGATAATGACAAAATATCCAATGGCTCCATATTGCGCATCTTTTTGGAGTTGAGCCCTTTTAAATATCATGACCCATGCAAAGACCAAGGTCAAAAGCACCGCAACGCCAATCAAAAATGTACTTTTGGTGAGCCAATATTTGCTGGTGTCCGTTCCCAAGTAAGAGTAAATCACTGCAGTGGTCATCAAAGTGACAAATACCACCACACTGTGCACTACCCAACGTTCCACTCTCCAAGCACTTACGCTTTTGTCGCTCAGCTGCCTAAAGGCATCTCCGGCAGTTTCTGCCAATCCTCCACAGCCACATACCCAAGAACAATACCATCTTTTACCATATTTATAGGTTAGGATTGGAGTTATTACAAAAACAGAGAGTATGCCAAATATCAAAAGGGCAAATCCTATATCGCCTGAACTTAGAAACCCTTTGATTCGATATCCCTCAAAGTTGTAATAATTGAGCGGCCAAACATTTTTAAGATCGTAATAGGGAAGACTACCTCCATTGAGAATTTTATCACCGTTCAATCTGGCCATTAGCTCTGGAATGATAAAGGCAAATGCGGTTTGAAAGAACATTACGCTGATAGTTCGGATTCTTTCATAGCTATTATGTCTGTATTTCCATAAAAACTTTATGCCGAATGCTAAAATGGCAACGGTATAGAGGGTTCCGTACACAAACCATTGACTTGCCGGGTTGCCGCTCAAAAGCTTGCTCAAAGGGTCAAAAAGTGCAATTATGCCCTTGTTTTCGCCTCCTTTTACCAGCCCTAAATATTCAGGGAAAAAATACAATACAATATAAAACCCGGTGAGGGCTATACCTGCAATCCATCCCCAAAACCCCTTGCTGGATATCGATTTGAACCAGACGCCGTCATTTTTTATACCAGGTAATTTTTGTGAATAAGCTTCCCAGGAAAACCACAGCGTGCCTGTAAAGATTGCTGAGAGGGATATGGTCAACCAAAGCCCTTTGTTGGGAAAGGAAACATTAAAGGCCGCTAGGAGTATAACAGCAAGCCCAAACATTCCCAATAAGGTCGCTACCTTTTGGTTTCTGCTCAGGATTTTTGGAGGTTGCCCTGTAAGGGCCATACTTCTGTCGTGGGTACTCATTGTTCTATGGGTTATGCTATCTGAAAGATTCTTTTTAGACTTTTCTTTTTTGGTTTGATGGATTTTCCAAAATCCATGTTGTATCCATCAATTATCTGCTTCTCGTATTTTTTATAGAATTCAGGATCAAAATTGGCATCTGCTAAGTGTTGTATTACATAGTCGATACTCTTTTCCTGGGTCAACCATCTATCAAAAACCTGATGCCTCATGCGAATACCGAAGGTATTGATGCCCAAAAACTGGTTGTTCTCTTTGTTGAATGCCACCGTGATGCAGATTTTTTCTTTTGGGTGTCTCCAGTGGAAGTGTTCTTCATGTTCTTTTTTGATTTTTTCTGAAAAGACCCAACCATAGGTTTGGTACTCTATATCCAAAAATTTGGCGGAATTGAACCAGTGGCCTGGTTTGTATTCTATCTTATTGCCACAAATGGTCTGGGCCACTGTTTCACCCATCATTCTTCCGGTATACCAGACCGCTTCAATTGGTCTGCGATTGCCAATGGGTTCGTGTTGTTCCGCACAATCACCAATGGCATAGATGTCTTTGATGTTGGTTTCCAAGTGTCTATTTACTTTAACACCTCTTCCCAATTCAATGCCTGAATTCTTCAAGAAATCCACATTTGGAGTTACTCCAGCCGTAAGTCCGACTATATCGCAAAGAATTTCTTCTCCAGTTTCTGCAACAATGACCGATTTTACCTTTCCACTTCCATCAGAAACAATTTCCTTTAGGTTGGAACTTAAACGCAGGTCAATATGATGTTCTTTAATGTGTTCATTGATCATCTGGGACTCGCCCTGAGGAAGCACTCCGTTCCAAAAACTGTCCTCCCTGACCAAAAAGGTGACCGGAATATCCCTGCTTCGAAGCATTTCGGCCAGCTCAATCCCAATAAGTCCTCCCCCTACTATCACCGCTCTTTTACAAACTTCTTTATTGGGAGCGTTGACTTCCAATAAATCTAGGTCTTGCTTTGAATAAAGCCCCTGAACCCCATGAAGGTCCTGTCCTGGCCATCCAAACTTGTTGGGTTTTGAGCCTGTTGCAATAATTAACTTATCGTAGTGCAAGGCCCTGGACCCATCGATCAAAAGTTGTTTTATCTCAGGATTTACTTTAGTAACATATCCTCGAACCAATTCAATTCTGTTCTTTTCCCAAAACCAGTCTTCATAGGGCTGAATATGTTCAAATTTCATATGGCCCATGTATACGTACATGAGTGCGGTTCGCGAAAAGAAATAATCGGTTTCCCCAGAAATTACAATGATTCTTTTATCAGAAAGTTTGCGGATATGTCTTGCGGCGGAGATTCCGGCAATTCCATTTCCAATGATTACGATATTCTCCATGCGATAAGTTTGATTGTGGCTATTGTGTCGTCCTTAAATATAGGAACTTAACTTACCCTCTTAATTTAGAAAGAATTTAAATTTCCTTCAGATAAGTAAGGATTGATGAAAAAATCGAACCCTAGTCTATTGATTATTAAAATCTTAAATAATTCTTAAGATTTGACAATCGTTTGTATGGCATGTGAAATCCATTCGACAGAGGTCTAAATTCAATCAACGCAAAATTTAGAAAATGGGATCAATACGAATACAGATTGCAGCAGTGTTTTTTGCTGTTTTTCAATGGGGGACTGCCCAGGAAATCAACACTTTTTTTGAGAAAGCTGATACTTTTTTTAGCAACAATGTTAGTAATGGAAGGGTTGCATATAAGAAAATCCATTCCAATACTGCGGACCTGGACGAAGTGCTGAACCTTGCAAAACAGGTTAAGGTATCCAAGACCGATGCAAAAAACTATCAAGCGTTTTGGATAAACGCGTATAACTTATCAGTAATTAAGGGTATAGTGGAAAACTATCCCATAAACTCTCCATTGGACAAAAATGGATTCTTTGACAAGATTACTTATGGAATAGGAGGTGAGGAAATTACCCTGAACGATATTGAAAACAAACTCTTGAGGGCAAACTTCCCTAAAGAGGCAAGATTTCACTTTGTTTTAGTGTGTGCGGGTCTAGGCTGCCCTCCTATAATAGCCAAAGCTTATTTGCCCAATTCATTGGAGCAGCAATTGCAACAACAAACAGAACTGTCCTTGAACAACCCTGATTTTGTGCGAATAAAGGGTAAGAAAGTCCTTTTGTCACAAATCTTCGAATGGTACAAAGGTGATTTTACCCAAGACGGAAAAAGCTTGGTAGACTTCGTAAACCAGTATCGAAAAGAAAAATTGGATTCAAAGATCAAGCAGGGCTACTATCCCTACGACTGGTCCTTGAATGAAACTAAATAAATAATAAACAGCTATAAATCATGAAAAAGAAAAGAAGTTATCTCCTTTTAGGAGCAATTATGATGTGTTCGTTGACTGGGTTTTCCCAAGATGACACAAGTCCTCAGCAGAGTACCAGTAATATTCAGCAGTACACCCCTTCTAAGCTTATTGGGAAAGGTCAATGGGATCTTAAGTGGTTCAACAACCTGTATACCCAAACAGAAAGTACGTTTACCGATGGAAAAGAACCAAGACAAACGTTTTTCACTTCTACTTTAGAAATATATACCGGTGTTGGAAACAACAAACGATGGAACGTCGGCGCCATATTTGAGTTTAGATCCAATGTGGTTGCGGATAGGGATGCGTTGGATGTTTTCAAATTTGACGGCGAAACTGGTACGGCAAGATCAGGGTTTACTTCATTTGCCCCCTCTGTAAAGTTTGTGCCAATTAGGTCAGTCAGTAACTTTTCCATTCAGAGCTCATTCTTTATTCCTTTGGTGGATAATGAAAGTGAAGATTTTCTGCCTGTAAATGGTAATGGAGGAGTCTTTTTGGATCAGGATGGATACATTTGGCAGAACAGGTTTTTCTATGACCACACCTTTTCAGGAGGTAAATGGCAACTGTTCACTGAGTTGAATTCTGAGTTAAGTTTTGGAGATAAGGATAAAAGCTTTGCCAACAATAGCCTTAATCTGACACCAGGAGTTTTCTTAAGCTATTTTCCAAGTTCGGAGTTCACCGTTTTGGCTTTGGCTCAGCATTCGCAACGGTTAGATTTAGGAAACGATTTTACCCAAAATTTTACAGCCCTGGGTGGAGGATTAAAATATCAACTCACCAAAGCGTTGAACATTGAGGCGCTCTACACAAATTTTGTGCGAGGGAACAATACTGGCCTAGGCCAAACTTTTAACATAGGATTGCGGGGAATTTTTTAGGACCGTGGCCTTAAAAGGTTATTTTAGGAGTCTTAAATCTTGATTATGAAAAGATTGGGACTCCTTGTTTTGTGTTTACTGCAATTTTGTTGCAGTGGAAGTCAGGAGATCAAAAAGATTAATGGGATAAGCTTTGTTGGGTCCAGGGAGCAAGTCACTCAGGAACATGTGGACCCTGTGGTTAAGGTCAACGCCAATTATGCTGCGGTCATGCCTTTTGGATTTATCCGGGACCTGCATTCTCCCAATCTTATTTTTGATACAGACAGGCAATGGTACGGAGAAACCAAAAGAGGGGCCAGGCAGTATATAGAAAAACTGCAGGACAACGATATAAAGATTATGTTGAAACCCCAGATTTGGATTTGGCGAGGAGAATTTACCGGGGATATGTCCATGAAATCTGAAGAAGATTGGAAGCAACTGGAACAATTGTATTCCGATTTTATCTTGACTTATGCCGAACTGGCCCAGGAAACCCAGTGTGAGATTTACTGTATTGGAACTGAATTGGAGGAATTCGTAAAAAATAGACCTGAATTTTGGTCGATGCTAATTAAGAAAGTCAAAGAAGTGTACAAAGGAGAATTGACCTATGCAGCCAACTGGGATGAGTATTCCAGAACTCCATTTTGGCAGAGCTTGGACTATATTGGAGTGGATGCCTATTTTCCCTTGTCAGAAGAGCGTTTTCCCACCCAAGAAGAATTAAGACTGGGATGGCAACCTTGGAAAACAAAACTGGAGAAGTTTTCTCAAGAGAAACAAAGACCCATATTGTTCACGGAGTTTGGATATCGGAGTATGGATTACACCGCCAAAAAACCTTGGTTGGTGGATAGGAATGATATGAGCGTGAACTTAAAAGCACAGGCAGATGCCACAGAAGTAGTGTTCAAGGAATTCTGGACCGAAGATTGGTTTGCCGGTGGTTTTCTATGGAAATGGTTTATTTGGCATGACAATTCAGGAGGGTCTACGGACAATCGCTTTACCCCGCAGAACAAACCGGCAGAGCAGGTGCTGCAAAAATACTATCGCACCTTTCAACAACCCAAGCTCTAGACTACAGATGAAACATCTTGTACTTGCACTTTTTTTTATTGTCAATTTTCAAACCGCATGGGGTCAATATAGAGTTGCAGATGTAAAGGTCCAGGGAAACAATAGGACCAAGACTGCGTTCATAAAAAAAATTGTGAGGCTCAAACCGGGAATGGAATTGGATTCGGTCCTGATTGAGCAAGATATAAACAGATTAAAGCGATTGCCCTCGGTGTCCCATGCCTATTTTCAGGTTTTTTCTGCTATGGAGGAAGGCGAGTACAATGTTTTTTATGGAATTGAGGAAAACCATACGCTCATACCATTTGCAAATGTGTATACTTCCAACAATGATGAATTTGCCTTTAGGGTGGGGCTTCAGGAATTCAATTTCATAGGGTCCAATATTACTCTGGGCGCATTTTACCAACGAGATGTGTTCAACTCCTATGGATTTCATCTAAGGGCACCATATCTGTTCAGTAACACCATAGGATTGGCGGTCAGTTATCAGAATTTAAGAACTCAGGAACCTGTTTTTTTGGAAGGCGGGACTGCTGACTACAGATATACCAATAAAGCCTTTGAAGTTATGGGACTCTTTGAGTTGAACTTCAAAAATCGATTTGAGCTAGGAATCAATTTCTTCAATGAGGATTACAGCTATCTGTTTGGTGAGACCGATGTAAACGTGCCCCAAGACCTCAATGTGGACAAATATTTGCTAAAGTTGATCTATAACTATGATGGCATTGAATATTATTACCAATATCTTTCCGGATTCCGAAGTACGTTGAACTTGCAGTATGTGCACAGTACCAGCTCAATGTTGCCAGAATTCATAATTGGGTTCAATGACTTCACCTATTTCCATAGGGTCGGTGAAAGGGGAAATTGGGCAAATCGCCTTCGTCTTGGACTTTCTAGCAATATGGATACCCCATTTGCTCCTTTTGCGGTGGACAACAACCTAAATATTAGAGGTGTTGGAAATACTATTGATAGAGGAACTGCAGCCATTGTGCTGAACACGGAGTACCGACACACCTTGGTTGACAAGGATTGGTTTGTGTTGCAGACCAACTTTTTTGTTGATGGAGGAACTTGGAGAAACCCTGGAGGTGATTTTAGCGATTTTGGCAAAAGCCAAAACCTGAGAATTTATCCCGGAGTGGGAATTCGGTTAATTCATAAGAAAATCTTCAATGCAATTTTTAGGATAGATTATGGCAAGGGCATCACAGGTGACTCGGCTCAGGGAATTGTATTTGGCATAGGGCAATATTTTTAAAATATTGATAGATTTTTTTGTAGGAGCTTTCCTGTTTCGTCTCTTTTTGCAATATTTGTAATGCATCCCCATTTTACAATTTTAAGCATGAAAATATTTCCATCCCTCGCATTTTGGATGTGCACTTTTTTTGCCGTTTTTGCCCAAGAAAACCATTACACGGTTGTTGCGGAACAGGGTGATGGTATCTTTTCCCTTTTGAGAAAACAAGGCTTGGACCCTGCAAAACATTACAAAGAATTTCTTGAGCTGAATGCGGAAAACATCAAAGATGGAAGCTTTTTGCGTGTTGGAGTGGCCTATAAAGTGCCCGTTGCTGAAGACTCTTTTAAAAATATGGGAACAGCTTTGGTTAAGAACGGAGAGGAGGAAAAATCCATTTTTGATTCAGAATTGGCCCATATGTCCCTTAAAGGCGATGCGTTAAAGGATGCCGTGTACTATTTGGTCATTGAAAACCAAGCCGATCAAAGTAAAGGTTTTGTAGAAGATATCACCAAAAACCTAGCTGCCGAGCTCATGGTCAATGGTGCCAGGGTTTACATTCTAGGAGGGAGTGAAAGGGATTCCTTAATGTCCGATACTCAGGGATTGACTGAAATTCAAAGAATGGGCAACTATATAGAAGCGATTAATAAAAAGTTTCTGAAAAACAAGGGAAAATACCAGCGGGTTTTGGTGATTAGGGCAACCGACGTAAATCCCAAAGGAACCATGGATGTAGCTGTTTACCATTATAACAAAAGTGAAAAAGGGCAACGATTTGCGGAGAACATTCAGAATGTGTTTAGGAAGCACAGTGTCAAAAACAAATCTTTCAAAGATGTCAATTTGATATTCAAGGATAAGAACAGCTTGTTCCTGGCCAGGAATATTATTCCAGCCATTAGCCTGATTACAATGGAAAATGCATCAAAGAAAACCGCAGAAGCTAAAATCCCGGTTCAATCGGATAAAAAATTATTGGCTAACCTGCTTACCAGTGGTATAATGAACGATTATGCCGATCTTGTAATTGAGGAATGATTCAGGATATTGTTGCTGTAATATTGGTAAAGCTCTTCAGGTCCGGCACCCCTATAGTTTTTGAGATGTATCATGGCAAAATGAAACTGAAGCCTTAGCCATCCGACTTCGCGATACTTTCTGGCTGAGGTAATCACATAGTTGGGCAGTACTTTGAATTTGTAATTTTTATAGAGTCGCGTTATAAACTCAGTGTCCTCATAGATTTTGTAGGCCTCGTTGAATCCATTATTTCTATGAAATAACCCTCGTTTTATGAAAAGGGATTGGTCTCCTCCTCGACACAAAGAGTGGTTTATTCTAGAGAACCACGCAAAAAGTCTTAAAATGGGGTTTCGGGTATCAAACTTCATCCTAAAGCATCCCGCTTCGTGATTTTGGACAATGGCATCTAAAATCAGTTGGTCAAAACCTTTGGGCGGAAAGGTGTCTGCATGTAAAAAATAGAGGACCTCCCCTAGGGCTTGTTGAGCGCCTAAATTCATTTGCCTGGCCCTTCCTTTTTTGGATGGAATTACCTTGGCTCCATATTTTTCCGCTATTTCCCTTGTTCGATCTCTGCTCCCTCCGTCCACACAAATAACTTCCTTGATAGTATTTGTTGATGATACATTTTTTAGATGCTCTAGAATTTTTCCGATATACTTCTCCTCATTGAGTACCGGAATAACAATGCTTATGGATGTGCTTTTATTTGGCTTCATTCAAACTCCAATCGTAATCCAAATACTCTATTCTTGCATCTGTAGCTATCGGATTTTCCAAATACTCATTTATGTATTCCAATAGGGAAGATTTTTGGGTGAAATCACTTTTGTACCACCTAAATATTTTTGAAAGTTTGGCACTGTTCTCTTCAAATTGGTTACGGGTTGGGTCGTTTACAAAATCCATGGTTGTTTTCAAAAGCAATTGCTCCATGTTTTGAGGGGTAAAAGCCACATTGAGGAGTTTTGGGCAAGAATATGAAGCACAATTGATAGCAAAATGTATTCTGGGTTCATCCATTTTCCTTAGAATCTTGTGCTCAATGTCATTAAGTGATGTGGTAATTTTACCTATTTGAATCCAGTTTTTTTTCCATCTGCCAGAAATATCTTTAATGCTGTTCACCGGATAATGGTCCACTATCAATTTTACCGTCGCGGCATTGTACAGGTTGATGTAGTACGCCAGTTTTTCATTCTTTTTCCAGGAACCGGATGGTGGATTATGCGAAAGGAGCTCCAAATAACTATCTAAACGGGCCTCATCTTTTTTGAAACCGGAATAGTTGACATTTCCGTCTTCATCCACATATTGTTGTAGCAAGTTGTTCCAGTCATCATGCGATGGACTTGAAGATGAAAGGGAAGCTTGGGATTCTATTCTTTCGACTACACCAGTACAAGAAAGAAGGAAAACCCCTAACAGTGCCTGTAATAGCAAATTCATATGTTGACCATTATGGATTGAATTATGGACATAATAGTCTCAAAAACCCAAGCCTCCTTTCAAAAAAAGAAGCAAAATGTTAGCAGCATCCACCACCATTGTAGTGCCATGTGCTTTCACTGATATGGATTTCGTCCGATTCTTTTTGAAGGGCCGCAGCTGTTTTATCGCATACGGCAAGAGGCTGGTTTTGGTACATTACGTGACCTTTACCATCATCAAAATATTCCTCATCACCATAATAAATAGCCGTTTTTCCGGTAAACATACATGGACCATCTTCTGGCATTGGATCTTTGATCGCAGCTATTTCTATAGATTCAATATGTACCAGTTCATCCGTTGGATAGTGGTTTGGGGTTAATACCCTATATGATCTTCTAGCCCTAATTTCTATAGTGCCAAACCCTGCGTCGGTCAACACCTTCACATAATCCTTAAGAGGAATACTTCCGCTTAAACATAGGGCTCTTAGCCTATCATCATTTCTGAGTTCGTCGTTCATGGGTTGCTCACAGATGGGGTCACTCATTACGAGTCTACCATGGGGCTTCAATACACGATACATTTCTGATACTGCTTTCTTCAGATCCTCCATTTTAAAAATGTTGAACAAACAGTTTTGTGCTGCCACATCAATACTTTCATCTTCCACGGGCAAGTGCAGTGCATCTCCTTTGACCAAATCAACAAACTCGCTTTTGAACCAATTGTTCTCAGCTTCAGCAGTTTTAAAATTTTTACGAGAGGCTTCAAGCATTTCGTCTACGGAATCCACTCCTGTGACACCACCTTTTTGTCTCGAAAAGTAAGCGAATTGAAGCAGTTCCATTCCACCACCAACACCCACATAGAGAATTTTTGGGTTGTTCACCAAATCTTGGGCAGATACCGTGCTTCCACAGCCATAGTTCATTTCTTGCATGATCTTGGGAATGGAAAGACCCGGGAATTGCCAAATGGGGGAAGTGGTACAACATAGTCCAACATCTGGGGTAAGGGCGGCTTCTTTGTAGAGGTCTTGGGTTGCGTCTAAATAACTCATATTTCTTTAATTAATTCTTTGAACAATTGTATCATCTTGGGTTCGGCTTCACCTGCAATTCTTATAATTTCCTCGATATTAATAGGTTGCAAATTATCTGGATCGCATTCGTCCGTTAAAACAGAAACCGCCACAATAGGTAGTCGTAAATGATTGGCAACAATTACTTCTGGTACAGTACTCATGCCTACGGCATCGGCACCTAAAATCTTCAACATGCGATATTCCGCCTTGGTTTCCAGTTGTGGGCCTACCACGGAAACGTACACGCCTTTTTGCAAGGATATCCCCTCTTTGTTGGCGATAGCTTCAATTTTAGTACGCATATCCAGATCGTAAGGCTCGCTCATATCCACAAATCGGTCCCCGAATTCAGACACATTTTTGAAAGCTAATGGGGAACCACCCTGCAGATTGATATGATCTTCAATGAGCATGATCTCTCCTTTCTTAAAGTTAAGATTGATGGCCCCAGCGGCATTGGAAACAAATAGTTTTTGAATACCCAGCATGTGCATGGTTCGTATGGGGTAGGTGATATCCAAAAAATCGTAGCCTTCGTACAAATGGAACCTCCCCTGCATCACGACTACTTTTTTGCCTGAAATTGTACCGTAGATCAATTTCCCAGAGTGAAACTCCACCGTGGCAAGTGGAAAATAAGGGATGTGATTGTAGTGTGCTTCTATGGGATTTTCAATGGCATCTACCAACTGCCCTAAACCAGTGCCCAGGACAATACCGATTTCTGGTTTGTCAAACCCTTTTTTTATAAGGTATTCAACTGATTCTTCTAATTGTGTTTGGGTCATTCTTTCATATGTTTTAAAAAAGGCTTGAAAGCCGGAATATCTTTAATGTCCTCATAGTGATCGACATCATTTTTTTCTTCAAGCATATAGAGGTCTTCCTGGTTCAAATCCTTCAATGTGTTTGACAAGACCGTATCCGTGCCCCATGATTTGTTTTGGAACAGTTCTTTTTTTAGCGATGTCATTCCCAAAAGATAATAACCTCCATCTTCTGCGGGACCTACAACAAAATCGTGATTCTCCAATTTTGAAAAAGCCTCCTCCAATTCTTCTTGGGAAAGGTCATACATATCACTGCCAATGATAACAATTTTTTTGAAACCAGAA
The DNA here is from genome assembly GCF_003382275.1 of Flagellimonas nanhaiensis. Classification (GTDB taxonomy): domain Bacteria; phylum Bacteroidota; class Bacteroidia; order Flavobacteriales; family Flavobacteriaceae; genus Flagellimonas; species Flagellimonas nanhaiensis. The sequence continues at coordinate 221,936 of NZ_QTJX01000002.1, read as the reverse complement.
TTGAAACCTTCCTCAAATGCATTGGCCATTTTTTGACCAAGATCTGATCCTATCTGCAATTTTTTTGCATAGATTTTGGAATCCCAAACATCGTTTTCCCAAATGGATTCAGAATAAAATACCCACTTGGAAACATCTAGGTCCTTGGTGAAGGATACGGTCCGGTCTAATAAAAACTCATAGATTGATAATGCCGCCGCATCACCGACCTTGGCCGCCAATCTGGTCTTGCATTTTCCCAACTCGGGATTACGTGTTAAGATTAAAAGTAGGTTACTTGTCAACAGTTTTGGTTTTATCGGTATAGACCTTGTCCGCATTGGTCAGCAAACTGCCCCAATACTTACTGTACGCATGAACTTTTTCCGTGTCTTCCCCTTGGGAATCATAAACCGGGAATCCATTGTTTTTCCAGGCAAAGATTCCACCGTATAGATTCTTGACATTGGAGAACCCTGCCTTTTTCAATTTCTCACCAATTTCTTCGGAACGCACTCCAATAGAACAATATACCACTATGGGCGTATCTGGGTTGGGAATCGTCTTCTTAACGTTATCCACCTCAAAGGTTTTGTGCCCTACCCAAACGGAATTCTTTAAATTACTGACCATATACTCTTCACTTTCTCGAGCATCTAGTAGAACAATTGTATCAATTTTATGTAACTCTTCAACGGAGATATAATCTACAGTGTGCTCATTATATTTTTCCAGCACATTGGGAATGGAATTTTGGGCACAAGAGGCAAAATTAATGACAATGCAAAGTGTAAGAATCGAGAGCAATCTCATAGGAGCCAAATAACCCTCAAAGATAACCCTTTAATCTTGTCCATTATGATTATCTTACTACATATAAATTTGGGCTATGGCTGCACGAATTAAACTTGCCTTTGTATTTCTTTGCTTGCTTTTAATGGCATGCAAGGAAACAACCACTAAGAAGGAATTGAAACCATCACAAGAACAGAGTTATAAAGAGAAATATCGACCCCAGTTTCATTTTTCCCCTTCGGAAAAGTGGATGAACGACCCCAATGGATTGGTGTACCATGATGGCATCTATCATTTGTTCTATCAGTACTATCCAGATGATATTGTTTGGGGCCCCATGCATTGGGGACATGCCGTTAGTAAAGATATGGTGCATTGGGAGCATAAACCTATTGCCCTTTATCCTGATGAGCATGGATTGATTTTTTCTGGAAGTGCCGTAGTTGACATAAACAACACTTCTGGTTTTGCAGAAAATGGAGAAGTACCCTTGGTGGCCATTTTTACCTACCACTTAATGGAAGGAGAAAAAGCTGGCAGAAATGATTTTCAGACCCAAGGGATTGCCTTTAGCCTGGATAATGGTGACACTTGGACCAAATATGAAGGGAACCCCGTAATAGGAAATGAAGGCATAAAGGACTTTAGAGATCCCAAAGTGTTTTGGCATCAAGATTCCCAAAATTGGATTATGGCTTTGGTGGCCGGAGATCATGCCAAATTCTACAGTTCCAAAAACTTGAAGGAATGGAAATATATCAGTGATTTTGGAAAAAACCAAGGGGCACATGGAGGAGTTTGGGAATGTCCCGATCTTTTTCCTCTTGAGGTTGAAGGTCTCGAAGAGGAAAAATGGGTGTTGATTATCAGTATTAACCCTGGAGCACCCAACGGGGGCAGTGGCACACAGTATTTTATTGGCGATTTTGACGGAAAACAGTTCAACTCCGATCAAAAAGAACCAAAATGGTTGGATTATGGCACAGATAACTATGCGGGGGTAACCTACAACAATGTGCCCAGTGGAGACCGAATTTTTATAGGTTGGATGAGCAATTGGGATTATGCCCGAAATACACCTACAGAGAAATGGAGAAGCGCCATGACCTTGCCCAGAAAATTGTCATTAAAGAAACATGGCGAAGAATATTGGCTTGTCAATACACCATTGGATCAGGTGGAAACTTTGGCCAAATCGGAATTGATTGGGGAAATGTTGGTTGAAGAGGGTGCTTCAAAAGAAATGGAAATTGAGGGACTAAACCAGTCCAAGGTTGAGCTCAAAACCAGTTCCAGGGATTTTACATTGTTATTCAAGAATGATTTAGATGAAAGCCTGGAGCTGACCTTGAACGCCAAGGATAGTGTTTTTGTATTGGATAGGACGAAATCTGGGAAGGTGGACTTTCAATCAGAGTTTGGGAACAAAAAACACCATATGCCCATCTCTATAGAGGAGAAGAGCAACTATGAAATGAAAATATTACTGGATTGGTCATCGATTGAGATTTTTTTGAATGGAGGACTGTATTCAATGACTGAGCAGATTTTCCCATCAGAGCCTTACAATACCTTGATTATTGAAAATAGGGATGGTCAGGAAAAAATTGAACTAAAACCCATCCAACATATGGAAACCATTTGGTAAAAACGTAGAGCTCTGATTTATATCAGCTTTTTTATGTGATATCGTTTGGACCTTTAAACTAAATCTTCAAAAATGTCCCTTACCATAGACCAACTTAAGAATATTGCTGAGCAAATTGATCAAATCATTGGTCTCATCCGACAACGGGAAGCTGCGAATAGTGAGGTCCTAAAAGAAGTCTGCGAAGAATATAAACATAGTGCTAGAAACCTTATACATTATAGCGCATTTAGAAGTTTTGATGCCCGACAAATGCAAAAGGGCCTAAAACAAATGGGGCTTACCCGATTGGCCAATGCAGAAGGAAACATTCTGGGAAGTTTGCTCAATCTAAAGGCTATTATAAATAGCCTGATTCAGGATGAAGTACAAACTGTAGAGGATGACTATTTGCAAATTGGGGCGGGGAATAGATTGTTGGAAGAACATGCAGGGCGCCTTTTTGGTATCAACGGAAAGGAACGCCGTGTGCGGATTATGGTGACCCAGCCCTCAGAGGCTGCCCATGATTATGGCATGGTGCTGGGGATGGTGAAAAATGGAATGGACTGTGCTCGAATCAATTGTGCACACGACAATCCAAAGACTTGGGAGGCCATTGCAAAAAATGTTAGAAAAGCAGCTGATGAATGCTCAACCACGGTTAAAATTGCCATGGATTTGGCCGGCCCAAAAATCAGGACAGGAGATATTGGGTCTGGTCCCAAGGTCAAAAAAATCAGACCTGTCCGAAATGCCTTTGGAGAGGTAGTGAGCCCGGCAAAAACTCTATTGGTATGGGACGAAGAGCGCAACATGGAGCCAAATACGATTCCTGTACCCAAGGAATGGCTCCAGAAATTGGAAGTTGGAGATTTTTTGAAGGTAAAGGATACGAGGGGCAAATCACGAAATCTGCGGGTAGAGAAAGTCACCAATGATGAAGTGCTATTGTATTGCTCCAAGACAGTCTATCTGCAAACAGGGGCATATTTAAAACCAATTCGGTCAGATTTATCCAAAGGATTGATTGGGGATTTGCCTCCAGTAGATCAGGCCATAGTTTTACGAACAGGGGATTTACTTATTGTTACCGCGGATAAAAGTCAAGGAACACTGCCCATATTTGACAAAGAAGGAAAATTGATTGAACCTGGAAGAGTTCCCTGCTTGCCACCAAGCATTGTTACTTCGGTTAAGCAAGGCGAACCTATTTTATTTGATGATGGAAAAATCGAAGGTGTCATAGGAGAGGTGAACAAAGATTTTTTTGAAGTCAAGATTATCAAGGCCAAGGAGAACGGGTCTAAATTAAAAGCGGAAAAGGGAATCAATTTTCCAACCTTGGACCTTGGAATAACAGGTTTGACCTCCAAGGATCGAGAAGACTTAAAATATGTGGCCAAATATGCTGATATCATCAACTACTCTTATGTCAACAGCGAAGAAGATGTGGACATGCTCCTTCATGAAATTCAAAAGCTCAAGATAAGGGATGACATTGGACTGGTTTTGAAAATAGAGACCAATGAGGCCTATAAAAACCTTGTGAGCATATTGTTAAGGGCAATGAAGATTCCACATGTAGGGGTAATGATCGCTCGGGGTGATTTGGCCCTGGAGGTAGGGTGGAACAATATGGGAATGGTGCAGGAAGGAATCCTTTCGTTCTGTAGTGCTGCACATGTTCCTGTAATTTGGGCTACCCAGGTTCTGGAAAGTTTGGCCAAAAATGGTGTCCCTTCACGATCGGAGATTACCGATACCACTTCGTCCATAAAAGCAGAATGTGTAATGCTCAACAAAGGCCCCTATATTCACGAGGCCATTGTTCTTCTAGATGAGATACTTTCCAATATGGAAAACCTTCGGGATAAAAAAGAGGTAATGTTGCCCAAAATAGAGTGGTCCTAATTGGGGGAGTACCATCCCTGTTTCTTCACAAATACCGCTGGATTTCCCCACTGTAATTTAAGTGCCTGTTTTCAGACTAAGTAAAGACAAAAAACAGGTAATAACTTAAGAACATTCAATATGAAAATAGGAATCAACGGCATGGGAAGAATTGGACGTGCCGCTTTAAAGGTGATCAACGAGACCCCAGGTCTTGAGGTCGTTGCTGTAAACGATATTGTACCCATAGAAAATACTGCGTATCTGCTTAAATATGATACGGTCTATGGAGTTTATGAAAAAGAGGTCTCGCATGAATCCGACACCTTGGAGGTGGATGGAAATAAGATTCACTACACCTCTATTAGAAATCCAGAAGAATTACCATGGAAAGAACATGGAGTGGATTTGGTTATCGAGAGTACAGGAGTCTTCACCAAAGGTGAAGATGCAGAACGCCACATCAAGGCTGGGGCTAAAACCGTAGTGATATCGGCACCTACCAAAAGTGAAGATACTCCAACTGTTGTGCACGGGGTAAATTCTGAAGATGGAGATACCAGCGTGTTCTCTTGTGCAAGTTGTACTACCAATAACATTAGCCCAGTTGTGGAGATTTTAGGAAGACGCATAGGTATAAAAAAGGCCATAATGACCACTGTACACGCCTACACTGCCTCGCAGGGTATTGTGGATGCACCTTCCAAAAAGAATTTTAGGATGGGAAGAGCAGGAGCACAAAACCTGATTCCTACTACTACCGGAGCGGCAATTGCCACAACTAAGGCCTTACCAGGGTTTGCAGGAAAATTTGATGGAGTGGCGATTAGGGTACCCGTTCCGGTTGGGTCCATTTCTGATTTGGTCTTTGTTACAGACAGACCTGTTACTGCCGAAGAGGTGAATCAAATTCTAGAAGAAGAATCAAAAACGGAACGTTACAAGCACGTACTCGATACCACCGATGAACCCATTGTATCATCTGACATTATAAAAAGCCCATATGCATCAACAGTGGATTTGGCCATGACCCGGGTGGTTGATGGTGACCTGTTGAAGGTGATGACATGGTATGACAATGAATGGGGATTTACCAATCAGATGGTAAGGCAGATACTGGAGATGAACGGATAAATAAAAAAGGGTGCTGTTAAGCACCCTTTTTTGAGACAGTTCTCTATTAGGAGATTAATTAATGGTGTTTGTAGGTTTAAGACACGTATTGGTACAGGCTGTTGATCAGGCAACAAACGGAAATCGCAAAAACGAAATACCAAAACAGTAAGCCCAATTTATCTTCTACAGTGTTCATTTTGATATAGCTTTGTTCAGGTTGTGGTGATTTTCTACACTCCGAAAGTACATAATATATGATGTCCACAATACACAACTTCATCCATGGTTGCAAAATGGACATAATTGGTACCTAATGTTTTGTAAATGGTAAAAACAGGAGACTAAAAAAATCCCCTTAAGGGGATTATTCGGTAATTTCCAAAAAAAGAATTAAGCTAATTATTTCAAAATCAAACAATAAGCTTTTAAAGTTAGACCAAAGGAGTTCCCTTAAGTCTTTTCTCAATCTTTTTCTTCTTTTCGGTAAGACGCTTCATGATATCCATTAAGGAAGAATCCTTGGTCTCTTTATATATCTCGTTGATGGAAAGTATAAGTTGTTTAGCCTCTCTTGAAGCTGCTACCCTGTCGCTAGTGGACATATGGCTCAAAGTCCTGTTTTCAAACTCCTCTGCCTTGGCAAGTAATTCTTGGGTCATTTTTGTTTAAAATTAATCTAGATTGGCTAAATATAAGAGTTAGTTTCATATTTTATGCCTATGTGGGTATTCGATTTTCATATTTATGAAAATATTAAGAACAAAAAGTGCGCTCGAACCCCATATTTAATGGTGTCCGGATTGATTTACAAACAATTGATCTTTTTTAAGTTCCCGTGATCTTTTACAAATAATGGTATTTAAACAAGATGGATTCAATTCCTTCTGTGATTTCCATAATGGGATATGGCCTGATGTTTCCCAAGATGATGATGGTTATTTCGTCATCAATATAACGATGCAGATTACAGACATATCCGTACATGGAACCCCCATGCCGGACCAATTTACCTTCTGGCCTGCTGTCTGAATGCCTTTTGTAGTACTTGATTTTAAAGCCATATCCATAACCTCCGTAAATACCGGGAGTGCCATCAAAAAGCTTTTCTTTTGCCTCTTCGGAAATAAAATCATCAGTATACAAAGCCTGATCCCATTTCAAGAGGTCAAGGACTGTGGTGTACATATCCCCGCCCCCTTTGGCATAGGCCATAAAGTTTCGTTGGGCTGGAATGATTTCTCCATTTTCTACTTGATGCCCTTTTGCTTTGTCCGAAGGAAATTTATGTGTCCTTTCAATTCCCGAAGAATGCATCTTCAGAGGTTTGAATATCTTATCGTTCATATATTGCTCATAGCTAATGCCGCTTACCTTTTCAAGAACCAGGGCAGCCAGTTGATAGTTCAGGTTTGAATAGCTGTACGAACTGCCAGGCTCCATGGAAAGCTCTGCTTTTTCATTATATAATTGAATCAGCTCTTTAGAGCTGATATCTCGATATTCCAATGTGGTCAGTCGGTTGAGGTGGACGGGCAAGCCACTGGAATTTTTCAGTAAATGATGTAATGTGAGTTTGCCGAGGTCATCCCGTAGTTCTGGAATGTAATTTCTAATGGGAGCATGAAGGTCCAATGTCCCTTTTTCAATCTGTTGCATGATGGCACAGGCCATAAAGGATTTTGTCAAAGAGCCTATGGAAAATTTGGTTGCTACTTCATTTTCTGTTTTGTCCGCAACATTGGAAAACCCATAACCTTTTTGGAACAAGACCTGCCCATTTTTAGCTACCAATATGGTTCCATTGAACTCTTGTTTCTCTTCAAACCCTTGAACAAATGAATCGATCTCTTTTGGAAGCTCTTGAGATCTTCCAACAAATACACAGGCAATAATTGGAAGTAGAGCTTTTACCCAAGGTGAATGTTTAGTCAATTTCAGTATCATCCTTGTCAAATCTTTTGCGGTTGATCAATTTTTTGTTCTCATCATAGAAATAGGTTATGTAGGCGGTTCCATTGTCCGTGCGGTTGACCAACTCACCCTTCAACCCCAGGTATGAGGTTTTAATGAGATTTCCGTCCCCATTGTATTCCTGTTTTATGGAAGCATACCCTCGGGTTTTGTGGAGTACCGGTTCGTTGTCCAATCCCAGAAGGTCAACCCGGGTCCTGTTTTTACCCGAAGCATTCCAAGTGTATTTTGCAATACTGTAACCTGCATTTTCATTGATGCCGGGATTTCCGTCCTTGTCCAGGAATTGGGTATAAGCATAATTTCCGCGCTTGTCATAAAATCTTTTACTTCCCCAAAAACCATAGGAGTTTTGGATTGGGGTCCCGTCCACATCTTCATACCTAATTGAGCGCTCGTAGCCAAATTGGTCTGTGGAGTTGATGCCCTTGGCCACATTGGGTCCATTGCCCCGTTTTACATTGTGTTGGGCATCCAGGACCGTCCAACCGTACCATCGCCCCAATTTGTCAAAATGCAGTTTGTCTTGGGCCACGCCGCTGTTGTTTTCGACTAAACTTCCTTCATCATCTACATTTTGCATCAAGGCAAGTAGACCATTTTGGTTGTAGCACAATCGGATTTTATAAAACTCAAAACCAGGGCGGAGCGAAACCGGATTTCCCTCTTGATCTACACGGTTCTCAATTACGGAACCATCATTTTCCAGTTTCCAAGTGTATTCGTAAATGCCCCAACTGTTTTCTATTCGATTGCCTGCTTCGTCTTCAAAATATAGTGAGGTGTATCGACCCAAATCATCCTTCAGGTAAATTTCCTTGTATGCATTTCGTTGTTCAACCTGATTTCCAAAACGGTCAAAAAATGTGCGGATTTCTTTGTTGTCCTCATAGGTAAATCGCTGTTGGGGAGAAGTGAAAAAGTAATTGGCCGTATGGTTGGGATTAACCAAGGTATCGCCCAACTTGAAGGAAACCCTCAAGAGCCTAAAGTCTTGGTCGTACGCAAACTCATAATGGTTGCGCTCACGGACTTCTTCCTTTGTAAGCCGGACCACCCCTCTGAAATCAGCATAGGGTGATTCCCGAAGGGGGAGGGTGGAATAATATTCAATAATGTTGTATTTCCTCTCGGATTTAGGTTGCTCCGAATCTTTCTGTTGACAGCCAAAGCAGGCCAAAAGTATAGTGAAAATGATGAATTTCTTCATGATGGATTTTTGGGCAAATATTGGACGGACCGTCCAAAAATGGCATTTTCCCGAGGGGAATCTGGATTCAATTCCTGAATCGGGACCTACTTTTTGTTCTCCTCAAGGAATTGAGAGGGAGTTTGTCCCGTGTGCTTTTTGAAAGCTCCGAAGAAGGCGGACTTACTTCCAAAGCCAGCCATGGTTCCAATGGCTTCCAGAGTGAGGTTGTTGTTTTTTTGATCGAGTAGTTGTTTTTTGGCCTCCTCCACACGATACCCGTTCAAAAAGTCGGTAAACGATTTCCCCAGTTCGTGGTTGATGGCCTGCGAAATGTATTTGGAATTGGTATCTAACTTTTTGGCCAGCACGCCAATGTTGATGGATTTCTGTAGATAGAGCCGTTCAGATTGCATCAAGGCTTCGGTGCGACTTAAAATCTGCCGATAATCCTTTGGATTAAGAGCGCTTGTGGCATATTTAACCGGTGGAAAAAAAGGAGCTTCCGGTGTTGACCAAAAGAATGACCATACAGAACAAGGCTGCCATAAAACTCAAAAAAACAATATCCACGGGCCATTCTATCATGGATATTTGGGTGGTGCCGAACAACCATCGATATATGGAATTGGAAGTGAGCGTAAACAGAGAATACGCCAAAATACTCGTACTTAGGAGCAAGGTCAGGGTCTTGTCCGGTCTGCTTTTAGAATTTCTCAGAAATCCTAGAAAATAATAGGCAATCGGAACCAAAAAAAGCAAGGGAACAATCACGGTCTTGAGTAGGGTACCCAGATTACTCCAATAGTTGAAAGGACCGGGTCTGTTATCCTGGTAAAAACTGTGCAGAATCGTTAGTTTGGTTTCTGAGGACATAAAGAACAGCTTTCCAAATTGGTAGAGGGCATAGCCCAGTAAGGGGGCCATGAGCATCCATTTCCATTTGTTGGACAAAGGTCTTTTTTGGGAGATGGATAGAATAAACATCAAAAATGTGGGATAGAGCAATAGGTTATAAAACCGGCCTGGGGCAAAAAAGAAGGGAAATTGCAAAAAGAGTCTGCTATGTACCATGGTTTTGAACCCCAACTCCAGGGCAATCAAAAAAATGATGAGGTAACCCCAAAAGTATCCATCGTCCTTAAATTTTCTACGCAAAAGAAAAAAGAGGGAGAGGAACAGCCCAATAGCTGAGAACCCTAGTCCGAGCAGAGCCGTTGCATCTATGTTGGGTGGTGAAGACACGTAGTTGATCGTATTTTGGTATATGATCCACCGTGGCAGACCAGGTCCAGCTAAAATATGGATTATTAAAATAGGGTTTACAACTCTCCAAGTACGGGCTGCGGTACATAAAACTTTTCCAAGCTAAAGGAGCCAAAGTAGGTCTGTGTTATGTTCACGGAAAGGGCCGGGTCCGGAGCATCTATCCTAAAGGATAGAACAAGCTGTGTACCGGTTATCTCCATATGCCCCTGATCTAAGGGGCGCGGCAGTTGCAGCATAGTACCGCGGTATTGTTCTTGGTTGGTGGGCCTGTGAAAGCTAAAGGAAAAATTGAACAACAGGTTATCTACTACTACCATTTGGGCCAATGCAATGTTGGGCAGTTTGTGGATGAGCAAACGACTTTGTTGTTTATGCAGCCGGTTAAGGAACTGCCCGTTTTGATGGTGGCAGACGGTATGGTGCGCAAAGGTAAGCTCTAGCGAGGTATAGGGGCTTTGGTTTAGAAAATGGGTAAGGGTGCCAAGTAGGCTTGAATTTTTTGGCATGTGATTTAGGTTAAGTTTGATATAAAGGTAAAATAATTTTAAAATTACCCCTATATATAGGGAAGATTTATTTCTATATATAGTGCATCTTGGTGGTATGCGAAATAAATTAAGCCGCGAAGAGAAGTTGTTTATCCGAGATTTTGGAATGAATCTGAGAGCTTTGCGTGAAGAGCGGAATTTATCGCAAACCAAGTTGGAAGCCATTGCCGGACTTTCCAAGAATCAAGTTTGGCGCATAGAAAATGGTGAGGTCAACACCACCATATCCAATTTGGTGCTACTTGCCAAGGCATTAAATCTAGATGTTTCTGAACTTTTTGAGTTTAGAAAATGATTTCTAGATTTAATATAGAAACAACCTCGATCATCAGTTTTATTCCTACATTGGTTGTATGTAGATTTATTTTTTATTCATATAAACAAGTCATCTGTAATTAAACGAACCTACTTTGATAGAAGAGCTAAAAATTAAAATTAAATGCGAGGATGGTTTTGAGCTTTTTGGAAAGTTATTTAAGCCAGAAAAGATTATATCTGCTGTGATGATTGCGCCTGCTACAGGAATAAAAAAGGAATTCTATTCGGCATTTGCTCTTTTTCTTGCAGAAAACGGTTTTGCAACTTTAACTTTTGACAACAGAGGCATTGGTGAATCTAAGGGAGATTCAATAAACTCCTCTAATGCATCCTTGGCCAACTGGGGGAAATTAGATATGACAGCGGTATTGGAATATTTAAAAAACGAGATCCCCAATACAAATTATCACCTTATCGGACATAGTGCAGGTGGGCAATTAGTCGGACTTATGAAAAATGCTACAGAGCTTAAGTCAATGTTCAACTTTGGTAGCTCATCGGGAAGTTTGCATTATTCAAAATACCCTTTCAGATTGAAATCTTCCTTTTGGTTAAATTTCTACATTCCTGTTAGTAATCTGGTTTTTGGGCATACAAAATCGCAATGGGTTGGAATGGGAGAGCCGCTCCCTAAAAATGTAGGAAAGGAATGGACTAAATGGTGTAACGGAAAAGGTTATGTGAAAGTTGATTTGGACACTAAAATTAAGGACCATCTTTACAATGAGCTAAACTTGAATTCGCTATGGATTCATGCAATGGATGATGAAATTGCCAATTATGAAAATGTCAAAGATATGATCAGGGTTTATCCCAACATTAAATCAAAAATACTGACTCTATCACCAAAAGAATATGGGTTTACAGATATAGGACATATGAAATTCTTTAGTAAGAAGAAAAAAGAGTTGTGGAATATGGCAACAAAATGGTTGAATGAGAATTAATTAACTATACGTAGCATAGGTGTAAAAAATAGACGTTCCCGCAAGACGGTATCTTATATTGGCAGCATAGCTGGCTTTTTAATAACTTGTAAAAATGGTGGAAAGTAATCATGGTCAAGGACCCTTACTAAAGATCTAATGAGAGCGACTTTTTGCATATTGTTTTTATACTTGTTTTTGATCAATTGCGATTTGAATGTCGAAAAGCAACAGTCGGATCTGGGACATGTAACTGCGGAATTGATTTCAAACGGTTTTCTCGAAAACCATATGCTATCAGACTTTGAAACAATAAGTCTGGATTCCCTTCAAGATTTTGGTGAATTAATTAAAGAAATGCAAAGTCTATCGTGTGAAGAAAAGTCAATCGGACTGGAATTCGAACAGAACGATACAATTTACAAACTTACTGGATGGACGGAATGCCCGACAAGTGGTGTGATATCTTGCTACTTTAATCGCAATACGATTATCATAAAAAATGATTCGTTGAAAAACTTATCGGAAAACTGGGATAAAATGGTTCATATCAGCAGACTAGATGAGGAAATAAAGAGCATAAGTTTGAAAGATTATAACTTCCAGCACGATAGGGACATCTTAAAACCTGCATTAATACATTTATATATTGAGGACAAATTTTCAATTTTGAAAACTAAAGAGGTTTTAAAAGAAATAACAAGACAGTTCAAAAAAATCAATTCGGAAATGGGGACGGGTTTTTTTCGCTATAATATTTTATTCGAGGAATTCAGTATGCTCGACATACCACCACCACCACCCGAAGCGAAAATAAAATAAGGAATGGTTGCAATAATGGCTATAATCCACCATCCCGACAGCAGTTTAACGGGATTATAGCCGAGTTGTACCCCCCCCCCCCCCCCCGCTCCCACAAGTTTATATCTTGTGGCACTAGCATAGCTGGTTTTTTATAATTTGTGAAACCCTGAGAAACAAAACCATGGCCGAGAACCATTATCACCAATTTGAATGAACGAGCACCTAGTTAAGGCAATTTCAAAGCACATTAAATTAAGTTCCGAAGAAGAAATTTTAATGGGGTCTTTTTGGACAGAGAAAACCCTTGTAAAAGGAGATTATCTTTTGAGAAACGGACATACTTGCCGAACTGACAACTTTGTGATCAATGGAACTTTAAAGGCCTTTTACATAAATTCTAAAACAGGAAAAGAAGAAATTCTATATTTTGCAATTGAGAATTGGTGGGCAACAGATATTGAAAGTTTTCAAAAACAAAAACCTTCTATTTACAACATTCAAGCCATTGAAAAAACCACACTACTGCAAATTCGCTACGACTCTTTTCAGGAAATGTTAAGGCAAATTCCAAAACTCGAACGCTTTTTTAGAATTATTCTCGAAAGTTATTTGGGAAGCCTACAAAGGAGAATAATCTTAAATAATGTTCTTGATGCTGAACAACGTTATTTAGATTTTGTAGAGAATTATCCAAAGATAAACAGCAAAGTTCCCAACTATTTAATTGCCTCTTATTTGGGAATAACTGCGGAATTCTTGAGCAGAATCCGAAAAAAAATGGAAGCATCTTAAACTACATCAATTTTTTTCATTTTTCCTATTCAGAACTTTGTTTCATAATCAAAATCAAAGGAAATGAACAAAGTACTTATTATCAATGCAAGTGTGAGAAACGAAAAATCGCATAGCCGAAAGTTAACACGACTTTTTGAAGAAAACTGGAGGAATAAAAATCCGAACGACACTTTTACTTTCCGAGAAGTTGGATTGGAGAAAATTCCTGCCATAGATGAAAATTGGATTGCGAGTGCGTTTGTAAGACCAGAGAATAGAACAAAAGAAAACCAGTTGGGTGTTGAGTTTAGCAATGAACTGGTCAAAGAGTTTAAGGAACATAATATTTATGTTTTGGGAACGCCAATGTACAACTGGTCAATTCCGAGCGGACTAAAATCTTACATCGACCAACTTATGAGAATTAACGAAACTTGGAAATTTCGTTCAGGTGAACCAGACGGAGATTATGTTGGACTTCTTGAAAACAAGAAAATGTTCATTCTTTCAAGCCGCGGCGACACAGGCTATGGAGAAAACGAGAAAAACGAGCATATGAATTTTCAGACTACTTATCTGAAGTTTGTATTTGGGATAATGGGGATTAAAGACATTTCAATTATCTCATTGGACAATGAGGAATTTGGCGGAGAAATATTTGAAAATTCTAAAAAGGAAGTATACGAAGAAATTGAACGTTTTTAAAAATGTTGCCGACATTGGCCACAATTCCCTCGCTCCCAAAAGATGGTATCTTGTGGTGCCTGCATAGCTGGTTTTTTAATAATTTGCAAAAGCTTTGAAAAACTAAATTATTCCCAGGATCTTTAGGCAGCATTTTGGAAAAAATTAGATTAAACATATTACCACTGGTTGTTTCGATTGTATTAGTTCTGATTTCGTTTGGAATTACATTGAATACGAATAAAATTTTCACAACCGAACATTATATCGGAATTGGTTGTTTGACAATATCTATGATTCTTTATTTTTTCAATAGAAAAGTTTACTTCTTATTTTATGCATTGACCCTAATAATCGGACTAATCGGATTTTTGGATTTTTACATAACGACCTATAAAGTCGGATTCTCGGGAATTGGAATAAATCCAATTTTTTTAGCCCTATTGATTTTGTTCTTCGCATTGAGCAAAGATTGGATGGATAAATATCTACCCGAAAAAGAAGGGTCATATGAAAGGTCTTTGAACGAGAACCTGATAAAATCCTTTGAATCAAAATTTAAGGATAAAACCATTTTTGAATTGAAGGAAATAGCCGGTGAAAACTCAAAATTTACTGATGAAGCAAAAAAGGCGGCCAAAAGAATACTAAAAAATAAAAATGTAGGGTAACTTGGCAATAATTCTCCCGCTCCCGCAAGATTGTGTCTTGTAATACCCAGCATAGCTCTTTTTTAATAGTTGTAAAAACTCTAAGAAATTGTAGCCTGGACTGTTAGCACCACTTTAAAAAGACGACAAACAAAAAATGATAATAGAATCTATAAAAGAGTTATACTATAGGGATTTAAGGAGGTTAAAACAGGAGATTGAACTGTACAAGGATGATACGACCTTGTGGAAAACTGAACGTTCAATAAAAAACTCTGGAGGTAATCTATGCCTTCATATAGTTGGGAATCTAAAAACGTACATTGGAAACGGATTGGCCCAAATAGGATATGTTAGACAAAGGGATTTAGAGTTTTCGGACAAATTCGTTGACAGAGAGGAATTGTACAAAAGGATTGATGAAACCATTCAAATTGTTGATCAAGGATTAAGTAAACTCGACGATGACCGATTAACTGAAGACTTTCCAATTATAATTTGGGAAAAGAAAACAGAAATGGCATTCACCATAATTCATTTGCATTCCCATTTAAACTACCATTTAGGGCAAATAAATTATCACCGTAGGATTTTGGAGGAAACCTAAGGACTAAATGAAAACTATTCAAACCTACATCGTGGATTCGTTCACGGATGAGCCTTTTAAAGGAAATCCCGCAGGAGTCTGTTTGCTCAATCAAGAAATAGGCGATGAGGAAATGCTTTTGATTGCCAAAGAACTTGGGTTTTCCGAAACTGTATTTGTAACCCAACTGAGCGGACAAAACCGATTTTCAATTCGTTTTTTTTCACCAAAAATGGAAATTCCTTTGTGCGGACATGCAACTTTGGCTGCTTCAAAAGTGCTTTTCAACAAAGACTCGGATATGTTAAATATTCACTTTGTGAATATTCAAAATTTGGATTTGGTCATTCAAAGGGATGGTGAACATATCATAATGGAATTCCCAATCTATGAAACTGAACATCAAATTGCACCAAATGAATTGCTTGAAGCACTCGGAATCACTGAAATAAATAATAGCGAGTACAATAAAGAGACAAACATCCTGCTCCTTGAAATAGATGACTGTAACGTCTTGAGCAAACTAAATCCCGACTTTGAAAAATTAAAAAAATCACACGATTCAATCAATGGTGTTTTGGTTACTGCTTTATCGGAAAAACCGGACTACGATTTTGAATCAAGATATTTTTGGCCTTGGAGCGGAACCAATGAAGACCCGGTAACTGGCGGAACACATACATTTTTGGCCAAATATTGGGGGCAAAGGTTACACAAGAAAAAAATGAACTCTTTTCAATGTTCCGAACGAACTGGATTTATGGAGGTTGAATTGATTGACGAACTTAAAATGACAATTAAAGGAAAAGCGCAAATCCTTTTGAAAGGAGAATTAGAAATATAAAACTGGTGCCAACATGGTGCATGTGCCATGCTTTTTCGGGATACGGTCCTGTCCCATAAATACAATCTTGCCCTGCCAGTATAGTTGGTTTTTTATAATTTGTAAAAAACTTTCCATCCAGAAATAATAGCCAAAACCATTGTGCAAATTTCCTGACTTTCAAATATTTTGCTATTTGTGTAACCTAATTTTTGAATTATAGGTCTTATCAGAAATGTTATTTTAAAATTAGGATATCCAAGAAATGATTATAGTTCAAGTATTTTTTGCAGCTCTATTGATAGGACCAATACTTTGGGGAGTTATTAACTGGACCAAATATAAAGGAGTTTCGGCTCCTAAAGGTATAGTCACATTCAACACCTTGGTCAATTCTGCCGTGCTGTATGCTTTAACATACAATCTAATTTTTTTTCTACAAGAAGTATTTCTTGTTCTGGGGAAAAAAGTACTTGGCTTGGAGTCCTACCTGTATCACAATAATCATACCTGGGAAGGAGAACATCCCATGATGTATTTGATGCAAGGCTCTGGAGCTTTGGCGATCTTCTTAATTGGCTTAATTTGTTTGGTAATATACAGCTTCATTAAAAACTCCCAAAGCATTTGGAAATTATTAGTCTTGTGGCTTGCTTTTCATGGACTCGTACAATCAATCCCACAAGTAACGGTGGCCTATTTGGCCCCAAGCACCGATGTTGGTGAAGCGCTTGTGGGGTATTTAAATTTGAGTCAGCCTCTTCTTATAGCTCTAGCGTTAATATGCATTTTCACTACACCGATGCTCAATATTATGTTTAGCAGACTTCTTTTAGAATTTGCCCCAAAGGATGTTGATTTAAATAACCCTAAAGCAAGATTCAGATATATTCGGTTTATAGCGGTAGGGGCTGCTTTGGTTGGTGGTTTACTAATTGTGCCGTTTAGGGTGCCTCCCATACGTCAGGCAATTACTCCATTTATTGTTTTCGTTTATTCAATTCCGTGGATATGGTCTTCGGTTAATGTAACCAAACATGTAAAACATACTCCAAATAGAATTGATGAAAAAATATATTGGGCTCCCATAGCACTTCTGATTCTCCTGTTAATTTTCTTTCAATTGGTTTTAGCACCTGGGGTGGAGTTTTAATAAATACAGCTAACAGCAATGTGGATAAGAATAGGTGGATTAGTCACATGTTCATGAGTTGTAGCCTTTTAGAATTCTTATAGTTAATACGCTAAAAACTTGCAATTACCGCTCTCGTAAATTTGCATCTTAAGGTACTGGCATAGTTCTTTTTTTAATAATTTGTAAAAAATCTTTCTGGATTACAACCAAGACCTCGTTGTTCCATATAAATAGATGCTAGATAATGAAGTATTTGAGTTTTATATTGCTATTGTTTCTTGCATGGGGATGTAATAACTCTGAAGAAAACATCTCCGAGGATGCATTTATGGAGCTAATGGAAAATGTAGCAGAAGGTTGGTCTACCCAGAACACAGAAAGAGCACTTATCAGTTTTGATGAGGATGCAATATATATGGAGCCTCCAAATATTCAATACTATAGAGGGCACAAACAATTACGGCCTTACTTTGATGAATTGGACGGTATTTACAAAATGGAATTCCATAATCTTTGGTTCAATAGAAGTACACAGTCAGGCGCGGCTGAATATACGTTTAGCTACGGAAAAGATACTTCAGATGTTGGAGTTGTAGTGGTTGAACTTAAAAATGGCAAAATCAAATTTTGGCGTGAATACCAACGCAAAGGTCCAACTGATTTTGATAAATTCTTGCAGATTGAAAACAAGGAGTGGGAATGGCATATAGGGAATTACCCTGAGCCTAAGGATTCTATAATTGAAAAATAAAAAATCAGAATACGACAATGACCATAATTCATCTATTTGCGGCGTTAAATACTGATATACCGGCCTTGCTAATAGCAATTTTATCATTGGGTTACGCATTTTACACTGACAGAAAAGTTAAGCGTCAGGAATTGAGACTTCAATTTGCTGAAGCCCTGCAGGAGTTGTCAGGTCTCAATGCTGTCTTGTTATATGAAGTCATGAACTCAAAAACCATTTTGCATCCAATACGGAGTTTGATAGAAAAAAAGGAAACAACAACAGCAGTCGATATCAATGAATTAAAGCGTTCTGTTGAGCAACATGAGGATGCAACTAACAAATTGGAGGAGGTGGCTGAAACAAACAATACTTTAGTTAAAAAGGCTTGGGGTCTCCAGAAGCCCAATATTGAAATGATAGTGGGAATAAGAAAAGCAATTTCGTTAACGGATAAACAAATTCAAACCCAAGAACACTACAATAGAAAGATTGCAGAATTAAAAGAAGTTTTTCAGGAGTATTTGTAGCCCATAGTTTCGCATTAAGCAAATGGACCAAACTGCTATCGCATATGAAAAGAACAAGAAAATTGGCAGACCGGCTTAGGGAAACAATACTCAACGGTACTTGGGTGGCCAACACCAATTACAGGGATCAACTGGATAATTTGGATTGGAAAATTGCCACTATGGAGTTCAAATCGCTAAATACAATCTCACTATTGGCTCACCATGTCCATTACTATATTGCAGGAATTAAAAATGTATTTGAAGGAGGTAATCTTGAAATAAGGGACAAATACAGTTTTCAGTTTGCCAAAATACAATCACAGAACGAATGGGAAATTTTTCTGACCAAATTTTGGGAGGATGCTGAAAGTCTGGCCAAGTTAATTGAGCAACTACCTGATGAAAAGCTCGATCAAAGTTTTGTGGATGAAAAATATGGTACGTATCAAAGAAATATAGATGGTTTGATAGAACACAGTTACTACCATCTTGGACAAATTGTATTGCTGAAAAAGATGCTAATGCCAAACAATTAAATACCCAAACCTTGAAAAATCGGTTCTTGTTGTTCTACCCAGCATAGCTGTTTTTTAGATGATTTGAGAAAATTTTCCCATATTTAAGATTAATGGGCCATACCGCCCATATTCTCAGCTTAGGCTAAAGCACACAAAAAATGAAAATCCTGACCAAAGGAGAATATTACGGTAAACAAAATTCCGAAACCACCTATTCGGGAGTACTGTTGTCGCAATATTCTTATGTTGGCCCCCAGACTGATTGGCATTACCATGAAAACCCATATTTTATGTATGTGCTGCAAGGGAATATGATGGATTGCAACAAGAAGGTCAAGACCCTGTGTCCATCAGGTAGTTTAATGTTCAACAATTGGCAGGAGCCCCATTATGGTTCTAAACACTCTACCCATGCTGGTGGTTTCCATCTGGAATTTGAAAAGAGCTGGCTGGAGCAAAATGAAATATCGTTAAATCTACTTGAAGGTAGCCAACTCATTCAACATCCACAGGTACATTTTCTATTTGCAAAACTGTATCGCGAGTTCTTGCTTGAAGATGAATTCAGTAAAGTGTCTGTTGAGGTCTTGTTGGTTCAGATTTGTGAAACTTTGAGTCAGCTTAGATCTACGCAGACCCAAAAGTATCCCAAATGGGTGGATGAGTTAAAAGAGCTATTGCATTATGACAGTTCGGATTTAAGCTTGGCTTATTTATCTGAGCAGTTAAAGGTGCATCCCGTACACATCTCAAGAGCTGCATCAAAATACCTTTCCATGGGCCTAGGAGAGTATATAAGGCAAAATAAGCTTAAAAACACCCTTCCACTCTTATTGGACCCTTCCAATTCCTTGACAGAGATTGCGTATCAAGCAGGATTTTCGGACCAAAGCCATTTTAACCGCGTTTTTAGATCCCATTTTAATATGAATCCCAGTTCCTACAGAAAAAGGATGAAGAAAGACGAGAAATGTTAATCTCATACAATTTCTACGAATCAACACACGGTAGTTTTGTAGCTAAAATCTTTTAAAACATGCTTAAATACTTAAGAATTTTGGTATTGCTATGTCTTTCAACGGTAGTGGGTTATGCCCAGAATAACAAACAAGACTATCAGGGAGAATGGGTAGGTTTTCTTCCGAATAAAAGCAGCTTCAATTTTCAGGTATCCATAGCAAAGTTGGAAGGTGACAATTACCATCTGACCATTGCCAATGATAAGATCATTATCGATGAGAATGTAGTTTCATCCAGTTCCGACCGTATACGTTTTGCAATAAATCAACAGCTGTTTTTCAATCTACAGTATGAACCAAACGGACAAGAACTTAGCGGATTTATTAAAACTGGAAGGTTTTTGTATCATATTAGCTTGCAGAAAACGGAGAATAACACATTTACCGGAGCTTGGAATGCATTTATGGTAGACAGTGGGCTGCAGTCTGATGATATCCTTCTTTATATAGAAAATACAGAAGAAGGCAATTATGTTGCCTATCCATTTTTTGGTGATCAAAGGTTTAGGGGTACTTGGACCGAAGGGTTTACAAGAAAAGGGGACACTTTGTTTTTCCGCGATGGCAATACGGGCCTAAATTTTCGTGCAAACCTCTTGGAAAAGGCAATTGAGCTCGAGATTTTGTTGACCGATGTTTTAATAACCAAAACCAAGTTGACCCATACCACTGAGGGCTGGGAATACAAGACGGATACTGTAGATCAGTCCCAAAACGCAGGCACTCCTCCCCAATTGGCTGATGGTTGGGCCACGGCAAACATCAGCGACTATGGAATTGATAAAGACAATCTGCTCCGACTTATTGAAAGCGTTCATGCCAATACATTGGTAAACACACATAGTGTGTTGATAGCTAAGGAAAACAAACTGGTTTTTGAGAGTTATTTTGGGGGATTCAATGCCGATATCCCACATGATCTGCGGTCTGCTTCAAAGAGTATTTCATCGGCTATAATAGGCGTTGCAATTGATGACAAGATCATTGAAAGCGTTGAAGAAAAGTTATACGACTTCATTCCTGAGACCTACCAATACACAAAAGACAGCCTAAAATCTAAAATTCGCATCAAGGATTTATTGACCATGAGCTCTGGATTGGATGTAAACAATTTAGCAGCCGAAAACTATTATCAAGATCCAGAAAGGAATTCAAAAAGCTGGCTTCAAGCCGTATTAGAGGCCCCTATGGTAAATGATCCAGGAACCTATGCCGATTATGGGTCAGCCAATCCCTTTTTACTTGGAGTATGTTTAAATGAGCGATTGAGCAAGCCTGTTGAAATTTACATGGATGAAAAACTTTTTGCGCCCTTGGGGATTACCAATTACATTAACCAAACAGATAACACAGAGATAACGCCCTACTTTGGGGGAGGAATGCTTTTAACCCCTAGAGATCTGCTCAAATTTGGGCAACTATACCTCAATAAAGGAAAATGGCAAGGAAAACAAATTATTTCCGAAGATTGGGTTTTGGAATCGACAATGAAACATGTGCGGTTACAGAATGTAAAAGACAAAAACGAATATGGCTACCAATGGTGGCATGATACCTATTTGGTCAACGGAAGAGCCATAGAATCCATTGAAGCTAGAGGCGCTGGCGGACAGTTTATTTTTATACTTCCAAAACTGGATGCCGTAGTGGTAATAACCTCTGGAAATTTCAGAAATGGAAAGGGAAATCAATCAAGAGATATTTTAAAAGAGTACATACTTCCTGCAATACTAAATTAAACTCCTGCGCATAGTTCTATACACAACTAATCGCCCCCTCTCATAATTTCATAGTTCAGAAGTTGACCGGCATAGCTGTTTATTTGGGGCAGTCTGGAAAATCTCGTAAATTGAGGAGAAATAGATTTAGAATCTATTTTTTCGATCACGGCAACAAGCAAATACAAAACTAAAGGTCAAACAAATGGACAAGAAATGGATATTGTTAGTAGCAGTACTGATTTTCATCATGTTCACTTTTCTCTTTTTGAGACTGGGGAGTACTTTTTTTAAAAAAGAATACGGTACAAAAATGAAGAATCATTGGCCCATCAGATTTTCTAATTGGCAAGCGGCAATATTCTATGGTGTTGTACTAACAGCCATGTCGATGTTTCTCTTGAAATGGACAAACGTTTTGACTTTCTAGAAGCCCCTGGCTGCCCATGTGGGATTGTACCCTTCGGTACTGTACGAATGATTAGGTTTTAGGTGATTAGTAAAAAACATCCATAAAAAAGAGGTAGGTTATAAGACCTCCATTCTTTATGCTGATGTGAATCAATCAAACAAATAAACTATGAAAACCGAACAAAATTGGCCAGTTTTAGATTTTTCAGAACTGCAGGATACTCTTGAGACGCTTCATCAGTGGATTCAGATAGTGGGCAAGATAAGACTAAGGACTATGCCTTGGCAGAATCACTCTTGGCATACAGCATTGTATGTAAGCGCGCATGGATACTCCACACACGGCATTCCATATGAAGGAAGGATTTTTCAAATCGATTTTGATTTTGAACATCATAAACTGTTTATTGAATGTACGCATGAAGAAACGTTGAGCATTGACCTTAGGCCAATGACGGTAGCCGATTTTTATGATGAGCTTTTCCAAAAGTTGGAAAGCATGGGCATAAAAGTGAAGATTCATGGAAGCCCAAATGAAATGGAACCCGCCATTCCTTTCAAGGAAAATACCATTAATCGATCGTATGATCCAGTGATTGCCAATCGTGTTTGGCAAGCTATGTTAAAGGCAAACGGTGTTTTTAATAGATTCAGGAGTGAATTTATTGGCAAGTGTAGTCCAGTCCATTTGTTCTGGGGGGCATTTGACTTGGCGGTCACCCGATTTTCAGGAAATCCGGCTCCGCTTCACCAAGGAGGTATGCCCAACATGCCATTGGAGGTGATGCAAGAAGCCTATTCGCAAGAGGTCAGTAGTGCGGGTTTTTGGCCTGGGTCAAAAGACTTCCCCGTACCGGTCTTCTATGCCTATGCCTATCCAAGTGATGCTAGCTTTGGAGTGCAAAAGGTATTGCCCAAAGAGGCTTTTTATAATCCTGAAATGGGAGAGTTTTTCTTAAAATATGAAGACGTGCAGAGCTCCAAAGACCCTGAAACGGCATTGTACGAGTTTTTACAATCGACTTATGATGCTGCTGTCAATACGTCTAAATGGGATCGTGCCAAACTGGAGAAAAAATGAAGGAGTGCGTTCCGCAAGATGGCATATTTAGATAATGCTCAGCATAGCTTTTTTTGCGGTCCTGAAGTCCCGAAAATCGAAAGGAAAAAATACTAGAAAATGGAAAATCCAGTAGTCGAAACCCAAATGTTGATCAGAAAACCTATTGAAACCGTTTTTCAGGCATTTATCGATCCAAAGATTACCACCAATTTTTGGTTCACAAAATCAAGCGGAAAACTTGAAAAAGGCAAAATGGTAACCTGGGAATGGGAAATGTACGGTGTTTCAGCAGAAGTATTCGTGAAAAATATTGTCAAGAACAAAAAAATCTCAACAGAATGGGGTGACCCAACCACAACCGTTGACTATGAGTTTACGGCATTGGCAGATGATACCACTTATGTGGTAATAAGAAATTATGGGTTTACCGAAGAGGGAGATGAATTGATTCAGGCAATCAGGGACAACACAGGAGGGTTTACAACAGTTTTAGATGGATTGAAGGCTTATTTGGAGCATAATATCAAGCTAAATTTAGTACTTGATAAATTCCCAAATAAATATAATTCAATACCCCAGGCTTAAACACATAAAAATGGAATTACGGGATTTGGTAAGACAATGGTTTAAAAAATGGGAAAATGGCGATTATCTGAACTTGCCAATTGCTGAAAATTTTAAACATACCAGTCCATTTGGAACAATTCACGGAAAGAAAGCATACCTTGATCTGGTCAAAGAAAATGAAGATAAATTCCTTGGGCAGACCTTTGACATACACGATGAAGTTTACGGGGAGGACAAAGCCTGTGTACGGTATACTGCAAAGCAGGGAAAGGATTTTTCTTTGGACGTAAGTGAATGGTACTATGTAAAGGATGATCTGATCGAAGCAATCATTGCCCATTATCACATAGGTGACATACGGAAGGAGAGACAAATAGAAAACTATAAGGACCAGTAGAAATGAAAGGTTAAATAGAACAATTTGCCCGTTTATATTTAAATGGCCCATATTGTTGTTCTGCAAGTAGTTATAAAAAAGATTGAGGTCATGAAACAATATAAATTTTGTCAGAGCTGTGGGTTTCCGTTAAAAAAAGATGAAAAAGGAGGCGGTACGGAAAAAGATGGTTCAATCAGTAAAAAGTACTGCTCCATGTGTTATGAAAATGGGAAATTCCTTACCCCACCTGAAATTGACACTGCAAAGAAAATGCAACAGTTTTGTATTCAAGAGATGAAAAAAGATGGGATTAACCCATTTTTTGCTTGGATCGCAACCCGTGCAATTCCCAAACTGGAAAGATGGAAGGCAAATGAACAGAGGCTGGGCTAAAAATTTGCCCAACCTCGTAAGACTAATTTTTCTTTTAGCAATCCTGTTTAGAAATAGGTAACATGTCTTGAGTTTCTAAAATTCATTTCTTGAAAAGTGCTCATTTCCCTGCGGTCATTGGAGTCAAACTCATACATGAGATTACGTAGTGTCCCCACGTGCCACAATCCACAGGCATGACCCACTTCGTGGGCAATGGTAGTCTTGTCCGTTGTCTCGGTGCCCACTACCGTCACATAATCTGCTAAGGGTCCTAATGAGCATCCAGTAGAGCTAGATCCATCAATGGATCGTACCACAAACACTGTGACCGGAGAGCCGTATCCCAAGAGCCTTCTTGCATTACCACAAAAACAGAGACGGGACATCATCATATTTAGATCAGTGCCCTTAAAGCCAAGGTCTTCGCCCCAAGCCCCAGCACCACATTGCAGATCCAAAAGTTCATCTCTAGATATGGTAGTGTTGATATGGATGTAGCCGTCATCTGCTGCGACGTCATCTTGGAACGGGTTTTTTGCATTGAACAGACTACAGGGAATTACCCGTACATTGGCCTGTTCACGAAATATATCCGCTGCGGCCTGAACTTCTTCAAGCACCATGGCTTCATCGGCCACAGGTCCACCCTCGTCACTTAGGATTATAACGCATAGTCGTAGTTTTTTCTCCGGCCTAATACCTACTAGATAGCCAAGGGCATCCAGAAGTCCTATAAACCTGTAAATGATTTCCTGGACGATGGATAAAATTTCTCGAATAAGCCTGCCCAAAAAAGGAATGGAGAATATGACTTCCAGTACAAATCCAACAAAGCTTATTACCGTACCAATAATCAATTCAATGACCAAGACCACATAGGTGACCACGGTGACTATGACTTCCCAGGCAAGACAAACCGCTGTAGTAATATACGTCCATGCCACACAAACAATGTTTGATACCCAGTACCAACCCTTGCAAAAAAGTTCCACCACGCAGTTCCATGGTTTATACCATTTACATTTTTCGCCCCACTCGGAGCATTCTTCGTATCCTTCGTCCCGATACTCCGCGCATTCCCTGCGCGTTTCCTCGCCCCATTCAACACATTCTCTAGACATAATAAAAAGTTTAATTGTTCAATCTGTAGTTTTCATTCTCCATGTTGGACAATGTTCTGATAATCTTTTTTACACGGTAATTGGACCTTGTCAAGCCAGTAAGTTTACCGATCAGACTGGCCAGGGAAAAGACGATCAATCCAAAAAGCAAATGCTTCCAACCAAAACTTCCCGAGGTAAAACCAATGATTGTGATATAAGCCACGAGGGAAAAAAGTCCCAAAGCAGCACCAGAATCACAACCGCAGGAAGAAAAACTCTTTGAGAGCTTTTGTCCATAATAGGTTTGTTCTTCATGGGATAAATAGGGAAGTTGGAGCAAAAATTGGGCTCTGGTAGGAGGTTTCCATGGGTCGATTTGTTTGGTAATTGCTAACAAATCATCCAAAGTTTCAATAACAACTTCTTTTCTTTTCCTTTTAGGAAGCTTACTTTTTGACATGATCAAAACATTGCTGGTGCCTAATGGGCCAATTTGATCTAGGGTACAATTCCGTTGCTTCTTTTGGCCGTTCATTGGGGAAATGAAAGTCAATGGCCAAATTAGATGTCGATGTATTAAAACGGGGGAGTTTTTAAATATAAAACAATTGATTAACAACAGGTTACATAAAAACCTTAGTTTTTTTGTGGTTTTTCTGTAAATGAGCCCTCAATTATAGTTTTTGGCATGTGAACTATAAGTGGGATGGTGAAAATTGGGCTCAAAATTCCAAATAGAGAACCTAATTGGTTTAGCTCCCAGATTATGGAAGGATTTAAAAACAAAAAACCCGACTAAAATGTCGGGTTTTTGTGGTACCTCCAGGAATCGAACCAGGGACACACGGATTTTCAGTCCGTTGCTCTACCAACTGAGCTAAGGTACCATGCTCAATAAAGCGGGTGCAAATATAATTTCAAAATTAGGATATACAAACAAAAACCTGAAAAAAGGCACGGGTTTTTTTTCAATTCTCCATCTTTGTATTATGAATTTGGTGATAGACATTGGCAATACCCTGATCAAGTATGCTGTTTTTGAAAACAGTACACTGCTCTTGCACCAAAGTTCGGAATCCGGTTTGTTCCTCTCCAAGGTCAAGGAACTTTTTGAGCAGTTTCCAAAAATAAGACACGCCTTGATTTCTTCCGTGGGCAAATTGGAGCATAAAGAAAAAGACATTGTTTCCCTTTTTTGCAAAGTCCATGTACTGTCCCATGATTCCAAAGTACCTTTTAAAAATAGCTATGCCACACCCCATACCTTGGGAATGGACAGGGTTGCCCTGGCTACAGCTGCTTTTTATCACAATCCGCGGGGCAATACCCTTATCATAGACGCGGGTACCTGTATTACTTATGATATGGTCAATGATGCCGGGGAATATATCGGAGGAGCCATTTCACCAGGTATACGGATGCGGTACAAGGCCATGAACAACCAAACTGCTGGATTGCCTTTGCTTGAACCCGAAGAGGTTTTGGACTTTATTGGCAACTCCACAAACTCCAGTATGCACAGTGGGGTAATCAACGGGGTTTCAATGGAAGTAGACGGGGTTATTGATCAATACAGAACACGTTTTCAAGATTTAACAGTTATTTTAACAGGCGGAGACTCCCATTTTTTTGCCAAAAGGCTAAAAAACACCATATTTGCGAATTCTAAATTCCTCCTGAAGGGGCTAAATTACTTGCTGGAATACAACAAACGTTAGATGGTTAAGAAGTTTTTGATTGCTTTATTTTGCGTGGCCGCCCATGGCCTTTTTGCGCAAAGCGGTACACTATCACCATATTCTTTTTTTGGAGTGGGAGACCTGAGAAACAATGGTACGGTCGACAATCAAATGATGGGGGGCATCAGCATGTACGCTGATAGCATTCATATCAATCTCAGCAACCCGGCCGCCTATTCCAAATTAAAGCTGACCGCTTACACGGCCGGAATTTCTCATTCCGAGTTTCGATTAAAGGATTTTACAGAGGAGCAGAATGTGTCCGTTACCAATTTGGATTATTTGGCCATAGGATTTCCGGTAGCAAAGAATGTTGGTGTGGGATTTGGTCTAATGCCGTATTCCTCAGTGGGATATAATCTTGCCAATGAGACCACAAATGGTGATGGAGCTACGGTCACCAATGTTTTCAATGGAGACGGGGGGCTCAATAGAGTTTACTTGTCCCTTGGTTTTGAACCTATTCAAAATTTGAGCTTTGGAGCCACTGTCAGCTATAACTTTGGCACATTGGAGTATGAGAGGCTTCAGAGTGTTGAAGATGTTCAGTTTGGTACCTTGGACAGACGTGAGTCTCGCATCAATGGCTTGGATTTTAACTATGCCGTCAACTATAACCCTACCATTAAGGATAAGTACACCTTATACACTTCTGTTTTGATCAATACCCAGGCCAATCTGGTTTCTGAAAATTCAGAGCGCTTAGGTTCGTTCTCTTTGGTTACAGGAGATGATATTGAGGTTATAGATGTTGATTTGGATGCTGTAAACCTTCGAAATACAGAACTAAAAATCCCCACAAAGACCACTCTTGGACTTGGTTTTGGTGAAAATAAGAAGTGGTTTGTAGGCGGGGAATACAGTTTCCAACAATTCAGTGATTTCAAAAACGATTTTTTGGGATTGGAAAATGTCATCTACAATGATGCCAGTACAATGGCCTTTGGAGGATATTTCATTCCTGATTATCAATCCCTTTCAAGCTATTTTAATAGGATTACCTATAGGGCAGGATTACGTTATGATGTAACCGGCCTTGAAGTGAATAACAAAGAGATCAATAATTTTGGCATAACTTTTGGATTTGGTCTACCGTTGGGCAACTCTTTCTCAAATTTAAACCTTGGTTTTGAGGTGGGAAGAAGGGGCACAACCGATGCAAACCTTATTGAGGAGAGTTACTTTAAATTTAATGTGGGACTATCCTTAAATGATAGATGGTTTGTCAAAAGAAAAATTAATTGATGGGGACTTTTTTTTGAAAATTCATAAATAACCACTCATATAGTTTTCTTTAAGATGTTTTTTTATTGAAAATTTGTACATTAACCACTTTAAAATTAGTAAGATGAAGAAGAAGTACTACTTAACGATGATAGCGGTCCTTATGTCGGTGGGATTAAGTATGGCTCAAGCACAGAATCCGGAGTGCATGACCAATCTTTCCATTTACGCAGAACACGCCAAAGTAAAAAACTATGATGCAGCCTATGAACCATGGAAAATGGTATACGAAAGCTGCCCGGATATCAACAAAGCCAACTTTTCCTATGGTGAAAAGATTTTGAAGCACAAGATCAAAAATTCTTCAGGTGCCGATAAGGATGGTTTTATCCAGGATATCCTTGCAATGTATGACAACAGCTTGAAGTATTTCCCTAACAAGTTTTCCAAAGCTGATGTTGCCATAGACAAAGCTCTTTTGCTTTATGACAACGATATGGCGTCAACCGATCAGTTGTACGGAATGTTGGACAAGGCATTTAAAGAGGATAGAAAAAACTTTAAGAACCCTAAGGCGTTGTACCTATACTTCTCCAGTTTGGTAGATCTTCACGGAACAGGTGCAAAAGACCTTCAAGAGGTATTTGATATTTATGATGATGTAACCGAGAAGGTAGAAGCAGAAAACAAAAAACTTACTGCTGCGCTTCAAAAACTATTGGAGAAGGAAGACTCTGGAACAGCTCTTACCTCAAAAGAGAAAAAGAGAAAGAGAGTTTATGAGACCAATTCTGAGTCGTATGGAAAGATTGCCACAAGTATAGATTCCAAATTGGGAGCTTTAGCAGATTGTGACAACCTTATTCCTCTATATGAAAAGAGTTACGAGGCCAAAAAAGGTGATGTAAACTGGGTTAAGCGTGCCGTAGGAAGAATGTTCTCCAAAGAGTGTACGGACGACCCAATGTTTAGAAAACTATTTGAGGCCCAATTGGCTTTAGACCCTTCTGCTGATGCCTACCTCTATGGAGGTACACTTAAGCAAAAGGCCGGAGACAACAAAGGAGCCATTGCAGATTTCAACAAAGCAGTGGAATTGGAGACAGACCCTTATAGAAAATCCAATATCCTTTATAAAATTGCAACTACAGTAAGAAGAAGTAGCAAATCACAAGCAAGAAATTATGCCCAAAAGGCCATAAATGCCAATCCGTCCAATGGAAAAGCATATTTGTTGATTGCCAATTTGTACGCAAGTAGTGCAAATGCATGTGGTAGCACACCTTTTGAGAAAAGGGCAATTTATTGGAAAGCGGCCGATATGGCGAGAAAAGCTGGTAGAGTAGACCCTTCTTTGAGTGGACGGGCCAACAAATCTGCTGCTAGCTATGCTGCAAAGGCACCTACCAAAGAAATGATTTTCACCTCCGGTATGGCAGGTAAATCAGTAAGCTTTAGTTGTTGGGTAGGAGGCAGCGTTAAAGTGCCCAATCTATAGAGTGAGACACATTTTAAAAAATAGCTTCAAATGTTTTGCCACGGTTTTTACCGTGGCAATCATTTTTATATCCTGTAAAGATGATTATGAACGTATAGGAGAAGAGGCCGTTAGACCTGTTTTTCCACAAGGTGTGGCACAGAATTTTACCCTTACTTATACGGAAGCCGTTAAGGAGTTGAACACCCAGGATTCATCAAATTCAAGGATTATTGCTGTTTTGACCAGTCCCATTACAGAAGATTACGATAACCAAAGTTTTAAGTTCCGTACCTTTCCAGAAGGACTTAAAGTGGACTTTTTTGATGAGAAGAACCAGAAAAGTGTAATTACAGCAGACTACGGAATTGTGTATTCACAAACCAACTTGATAGATTTGCAAGGAAATGTGGTGATTGAGAGTCATGACGGTAAAAAACTGGAAACTCCGCAGCTGTTCTATGACAGAAAGAATAATTGGATTTTTACAGAAGAAGCCTTCACATACACTAATCCGGAAGATGGTACTGTAATGGACGGGGAAGGAATGGACTTCAACAAGGATTTTAGTTTTTTTAAGGCCCACAAGACCTATGGCCTAATGACCATCAAAGAAAAAGAGTAACATGATAAAGATTTTACGATACACAGAATACCTCTATTTGGCGGTAGCGATAATCTCCATATACAAAATTGCAACGCTTTGGAGCATTGACCCAAAGGAAACTTATATCTTCATCTTTTTTGCAGTGGTTTCCATTGCAATGTTCCTTTTCCGAAGAAGATACCGCAAACGTTTTGAACAAAGAAAAAAGGATAATCAACAATAGATTTTGGATTCCTCGCTGCTTATCATAGTGCTTTCGCTGCTTTTCTCGGCTTTCTTTTCTGGAATGGAGATAGCTTTTGTATCAGCAAACAGAATTCACATTGAAATTGAAAAGAAGCAAGAAGGTATTTTGGCCAAGGTCCTTACGTGGCTTACCGAAAAACCCTCAAAGTTCATTGCTACCATGCTCATCGGCAACAATATTGCCCTGGTGGTATATGGATTGTTCATGGGCGACATGCTCATGGATTGGTTCCAAAATCTGGTTCCCACAAATTCTGAGTTTGTAAATTCATTGCTCACAGATTTCAGTTTGCTTTCCCAAACTGTAATTTCCACGCTTATCATTCTGCTTACTGCAGAATTCCTGCCCAAAGTGCTTTTTCAGATTTATTCCAATACACTATTAAAAGTACTGGCAGTACCGGCATACTTTTTCTACGTTCTTTTTTCCGTTATTTCCTGGTTTGTAATCAAGGTTTCGGATTTTATCCTTCGGGTATTTTTCAAGACGGAAGGAGATGAGGTGCAACTGGCATTTACCAAATTGGAACTTGGGGATTATATCACAGAGCAAATGGAAACCGTGGAAGAAGAAGATGAGGTGGATTCTGAAATCCAGATTTTTCAGAATGCGTTGGAATTTTCTACCGTAAAGGCCAGGGAAGTGATGGTGCCACGTACGGAAATCATGGCTGTGGATATTGATGAGACTCCAAAAAATCTGACCAAATTGTTCTCAGAGACCGGGTACTCCAAAATTTTGGTATTCAAAGAAAGTATAGACGAAATTATTGGATATGTGCACTCTTATGAACTCTTTAAAAAACCCAAGACCATAAAGAGCATTCTGCTTCCTGTGGAATTTGTGCCAGAGACCATGCTTATTCAGGATATCTTAAATGTATTGACCAAAAAGAGGAAGAGTATTGCGGTGGTACTTGATGAATATGGCGGTACTTCGGGAATTTTGACCGTAGAGGATATTATTGAGGAATTGTTTGGAGAAATAGAGGACGAACATGACAGTACAGACCTACACGAAGAGCAGCTCAGTGAGAATGTCTATAAGTTTTCGGCCCGTTTAGAGGTAGATTATATCAATGAAAACTACAAATTGGAACTTCCCGAAAGTGAAGAGTACGAAACATTGGGTGGATTGATCGTGAGTGAAACAGGAGATATACCAGAACAGGACTCTGAGGTAAAAATCGAAAATTTTACATTTCAGATCCTAGAAGTGTCCAATACAAAAATTGACCTGGTAAGCGTTCAGGTTCATCCTGAGGATTAACAGTTTCCAGTGCTTTTTGGGCTTTCCTATTTGAAAAGAAAATGGTATTTTCGCCCACTGAAAATATAGAAAACAAGCAGTAAAATGGCAATATTAGAGAATATTAGAAAACGAACAACGGTATTGATTTTGATCATTGGTATGGCGTTGTTCGCATTTGTAATATCCGGGGTCTTTACCAGTAACGATTTTGGTGGAGCAAAAATTGGCTCCGCGGTGGCTGAGGTTAATGGAGAAAGTATTTCCATTGATAACTTTAGAAAAGAAGTAGAAACGGCCTCAAGAAGGTATGGTCCTAACTTTTCATCCTTGCAACTGGTAAGCACGGTTTATGACCAAGAAATTAGAAAGGCCATTCTCAATCAACAATTTGAAGATTTGGGAATTGATGTGGAGAGCGATCAGATTGTTGAGTTTGTCAAGACTTCAGGATATGCCCAGATTCCAGATTTTCAAGATGAAAACGGAATCTTCAACGAGGAGGTTTTTAGAAGTGCCATAGCTGACTGGAAAGTAAACGATCCTTTACGTTATGATGCTTGGCTACAAGATGAAAAAGCCATTATTCAAGCTGCGAAAGAAAGAATGTACTTTAACCTGGTAAGAGGAGGCCTTGGAGCAACTCTTAAGGAGGGGGAATTTGATTACAACCTGGCCAACCAAAAATTGGACATTCAGTATGTTAGAGTTCCTTATACCTCTATAGCCGACAGCACCATCGAGGTTTCCAAAACTGAGATTCAGTCTTACATCAGTGACCATAAAGACGAATTTGAACAAGAGAAGGCTCGTGATATCCGTTTTGTTTATTTTGAAGAAAAGGCTTCTGCAGATGATGAAAAGGCTGTTGAGGACGCTGTGAGTGCACTTCTTGATGACACTGTGGAATTTTTTGAAGATAGAAATGCTACAGATACTGTACCAGGTTTTAGGAACACCACAGATATGGAAGCCTTCCTTGACAGAAATTCTGATAGCAAATTCGATACTATTTATAAGTCTAAAAACGATTTACCTTCCGTAGTGGCTGATACATTGATGGCTCTTGGAGTTGGTGAGATCCATGGACCTTATAGGGATGGAGACTTTTTTAGGGTTTCCAAGATTATGGACAAAAAGGCCAACGGTACTGTAAAGGCCAGCCATATCCTATTTACATGGCAAGGAGCTGAACGTGCCAATCCAACTATAACCAGAACCAAAGAGGAAGCCGAGGCCAAAGCAAGGGAAATTCTTGCTGAAGCTCAAAAAGAAGATGCTGTGTTCACCACGTTGGCAAGGGAAAATTCAGATGGACCTTCTGCACCTAGAGGTGGAGACCTAGGCTATTTCCAAGAAGGCGTTATGGCAGATGCGTTTAACGACTTCTGTTTTGGAAACCCTGTTGGAACTGTTGATTTGGTTGAGACTCAGTTTGGTTATCACGTAATCAAAATTGACGACAAGCAAGATATTGTTCAAGTAGCTACCCTTTCAAGGGAAGTTGCTCCTTCAGAAGAGACCATTAATACTCTTTTTACAGACGCCACAAAATTTGAAATGGCTTCTTTGGATGCCGAAGCAGAAGCTTTTGGTGATATAGCCAAAGAAGATGGATATGCTGTTCGTCCCGTGAACAAAATCAAGGAAATGGACGAGAACCTACCAGGTCTTGGATCTCAACGTGTAATTGTTCAATGGGCCTTTAATGATGATACCAAAGTGGGAGATATCAAACGTTTCAATGTAAACAATGGATATGCCATTGCCCAGTTGACCAAAAAGTACAAAAAAGGACTTATGTCCCCAGAAGATGCTTCAGCTACTGCACTTCCCAAAATAAGAAAAGAGCGCAAAGCAGAGCAAATCATTGCTGCCAATCAAAATAAAGCAATGGAAGCTATAGCTTCAGACAACAACATTACTTTGAGCAGCGCTTCATCTTTGAACATAAAATCACCTACAATTGCGGGAGCAGGGAGAGAACCTTTGGTAATCGGAACTGCTTTTGGATTGGATTTAAATCAAACCTCTGGACTGATCAAGGGAGAAACCGGAGTGTTTATGATAAAAGTAATCAAGAAGGAAGATGCGCCTAAGATGGAAAACTTCAGTACGTATGCAAATAACCTACGAACTAGTGCAGCAAACAGAGTAAACACAGACGTTTACAATGCACTTAAAGAAGGTGCTGAAATTGAAGATAAAAGAGCTACATTCTATTAATTTGGAACTAAACTTAATATGAAGAAGCCTCCTTAAAGGAGGCTTCTTTTATGGGGTTTTAAAAAGGTCGATGGTAAAATCCAAAAGTTCTCTCCCGCCTACTTTTCCATGACCTGGGACAATGATGGTGGCCTCCGAATACTTTGATTTAACCTTGGATACCGTGTTTGACCATTCTGAGGTGTTGGCATCTTCCAGATTTCCTTTTCCCGCTCCCATTGATTTTAACAAACAACCTCCAAACAAAACACCATCTTTGGGAAAATAACCCACGATGTTGTCCAAAGTATGTCCTTCTCCCAAAAAATCCAAAGTTATCACCTCGCTGCCTATTGGAATTTTCATGGAGGAAGAAAAACCGTTTTGGGGAAGGGTCAAATGCTCCGGAACCAATTTTAGGGTTCTTGAGTTGGCGTAAGAAGTTATTTCTCTTTCGTGAAATGCGTTGAGTCCTCCGAGACAGTCATCATGGAAATGCGTAACCACTACTGCTTTTATGGCACATTGGAGCTCCTTTTCCACCCAATTGATCAAATCTGCTGATACGACATCGTTAATTGGGGTATCAAAAACAATGGCTTCCCCATCCGAAATAAAAATTGCGCCATTACAACCTACTTTCCCCCAGGTTTCGGTTTTCAAATAGGATATATGCAGAAATGTTTGTGGAGAAAGCTGTTGAATCTTAAGAGTTTCGCTTTCATAATTGATTTTCTTTTCGGGAATTTGCTTGCAGCCCAGTAGGGCAAACAGGCATATTGCCAGACGGATTGTGTTTTTCATTGGAATGGCGATAGGAGCATTTTGGAAAATGGAATTTGGGTTTTAAACCCCTTACGGCTAAAATAATCCAAAGTTTCCTTATTTGCTGTGGCCATTTTAAAACCCCGCCCCATGTGCCAAACTCTAACTAACAATAGTCCACAATTGTAGCAATGGAGATTCTCATTTATTATAAAGACAAAAAGCGCCCAATGGCGCTTTTTTTTTAAGGATTAAATTATTGAAAGCTATTATTCTTCACATAAATTTAATGAGATAGGGCCTCCTTGCGCTGGTCCACTGGCGGTATACGATGCAACCAAATTTCCACTAGGGGCATAAATACGATAAGAAATTTCGCCATAGATATCTCCTGGAAAGTACCAATCTGCTGACGTTATTCCGGGAGGAATAGTTACTGTGGCGCTTCCGCTGCCAAGTTCACTTGTACAATCGTATGAAGGCTGTTCGAAAGGAGAGCATAGTCCAACTTCAAAGACGTCCCCGGTGTTCAAGGTGACGGTAATTCCTGGACCACCATTTTCTGTGCTGGTTTGCCAGCCGTCAGGGTATGAATCTTCCATTTCCACCACCCAATCTCCCGCCGGCACTTCTGATAGTATGCAAACAATGGTGGAGGAATAATCCAGGGGAGAATTAAAGAAGAGTTCACCGCGGACGCTATCTCCAGTATTTGAGGAAGAAAACACGGTTCCATTGGCCATTTTGATCACAATGGAAAATACAACGGCATCTCCTCCTTCAACATTGGCAGGGTCTATTCCCAAAGCTAGTAACACTTCATCTCCTGTTGCTTCAAAGGTTTTCTCTGGAAACCCATTGGAATTGGTTGTAAGGGTTGAAGGATCAACGGATTCCAATACAACAGGATCTACCAAGTTTACATCATCAGTTTCTGATTCAACGGTGTTGTCTACAAAAGAAGCGATAAAATCTATGGAAGAGACATCACTTACATTTTTAGAGATCAACTCACCGGTGACGGAATAACTTGACCCTTCAAAGTCAAGCTTATTCATGAGTCCTCCGTTACTAATATTTCTAAAGTACGCTCCGGATTCCAGTTCGGGAGCATGTAAATAAGGAATTTTCTCTTCATCTTCACAGGATAGTATTCCCGCAAAAACCATCAAAAAGGTCAATGATCTATATATATTTTTCATAGTTCTGTTTTTTTAAAAGTCTAAATCAATGGAATTTAAATCCCAAAACACCTTAACTGCTTGATTTGCTTTTGGTGAAATATTTGGGTTGTTGTCTATAGCTACCGATGGGTACTTGAAGGAACGAATGAAAGCACCTGAGTTTTCTAATTGGGTCGGTGTCATATCCAAGGGCATTCCTGTCCTTCTATAGCTATTGTATGCCTCAACCACATTGCCCCAACTGGCAATGTACGCCTGGGTCATTATTACATTAAGTTTTTCCTCATCACTAGCTGCATCGGTGTAATCGGCTAAGATTTCGGCAACATAACTATCAACATCCTCACTGTCGGAGGCAAAATTGTTGGTTAAGGTATTCGGGTCAAAATTCAACACCTTGTCCATGGAGGCTCTAATACCAGCTTCCAGCATGGTTGTAGCGTCATCGGATGTTCCAAGCATGAGAGCTGCTTCAGCTCGCATGAAATACACAAAGGAGGATAGTAAAATTGGGTTAATACCGGCTCCTCCCATACCAGACGAATTTCCTACAGCGGTAAATGAATCATCGTCAAATTTACCTCCAATGGGGTATGTTCCCCATGTGGTAATCTTATCAGAATCTGAAGGCAATCCTTGCGCATCCCCGTGTATCCTTCCCCAATAACCACTACCTATTGAGGTACAAAAGGCATCAACGTCTGGGTCATAGTGTAAAGGGTAACTTTCTGCTAAACAGGGAAAGTCAAATATACCTTGTGCGTTGGCTTCTGGAAAATCGGAAACCTGTCTATATATGTAATATCTGGTACGTGGATCAGGACCACTGGAAAAGCCGTTCACCAGTAGATTCATAAAATACATATTCATATACTCTCCGCTGGGTGTATTTTGATAGTTATTGATAAACTGCGGATGTCTTATATCTGGTGCAGAGGAATTGGTTCCATACAGAACTGCAAAATCTTCTTGGGGAGAGTCTATTAAATTACCTTCAGCCAGTAATGCATTGATGCCTGCTTGGGAGACACTTGGGTCAACCAATCTGGTATTGGAGTATATCCTTAACTTGAGGGTATTGGCCAGTGTAACCCATTTGTCAATATCACCAAAATAGAAAATGTCTCCTGTTGAAGCAATGCTCGTCGGCGGTGACTCCGCCAAGTTCAAAATGGCTTCGTCCAATAGGCTCAAGGCAATGGCATATACTTCAGCATCATCGTCCAAAGTGGGATTAAATTCATCAGAACCACGAAAAGCCGTTGAATATGGAACATCACCAAAGTAGTCCACCAAAGTAGTAAGGGTATAGGATTCTAAAATCTGTGCAACACCAATATGGTGGAAAAGGTCATTTTCGCTAGCCAATTCTTTGATGGTTTGAATATCTGAAAGGTGTCCACCATAGCTTTGCCTCCAAACATCGTCAAAATCACCTGGTTCATAGGCATTTTCATACAAGGGTCCGTACATGTGCAACATTCGGACTAATTCCAGTCCAGCCTCAAACCCAATTCTGTTATCCTCGTCCTCTTCCCCAAGCCACTTTGAAAAATTGAGCATGGCTCCATTGAGCAAAAGATTAATATCAGAATTGGCAGGGGTAGCCGAGTTGGGGTTATCATTTACATCCAAATCGATGGATTCACAAGATTCCAGCCCTATCAAAAAGATCAATGCTAGAAGAATCAATAAATTTTTATATGCTATTTTCATTTTCGTTATTTTTTAGAATGATGCACGAACTGTTAAACCGTATCTTTTAGCTGTTGGACCTGTGAGCAGATCAAAACCTCTTGAGTTCCCTACCCCTTCACTTGATACAGCTGGGTCGAAATTGATGGAATCTGGAAAGTTGAAGGCTTTGAACCACAAGTTGTTACCGATAGCTGTAATGGTAATATCACCGAAAGGGGTTTTGTCCAGTGCTTTTTTGGATAGTGAATAGGACAAAGACACCTCTCGGAGTCTAAGGTGGGTGGCGTCCCAAATTCTAAATTCACTAATGCCCAGATTTTCCCAGTAATGATCGTTGGCTGTTATCTGAATGTCATTGGTTGTTCCATCTTGTTTTACGCCAGGAGCTACAACAGGGATGCTCCTGTCAAAATCGGTTTCTCCGGCCAATCCGCGAATTGTAAGCGTAGCTGCAGTTGCGGAATACATGTCACCACCATGCTGATAATTCCATTGCATTCCGAAGGTGAAGTTTTTGTAGGATAAGGTATTGATCAAAGTGCCTTGCCAATCAGGATTTGGATCTCCAAGAATACCTATTTGATCTTCTTCCAGATAAAGACCATCTGCTCCAACAATGGGGTTGCCATCGTTGTCTCTCTGGATTTTATTTCCCATCATAACATTGAAAGGCTGTCCTTGTATGGCGAAGTTCCCAAGATTGGAAAATGGGCCTGAAAGAAAAAGTTGATCCTCTTCTCCACCGGGAAGCTCTGCTACGGTGCTTTCGTAAGCATCAAAATTGGCAATAAAGTTCCATCTGAAATTATCCGAAAGAATAGGAGTTATGTTAAAGCCAGCTTCAAACCCTTTGGTTTCCAGTTTTCCTGCATTTACTGCGGTTACTGTATATCCTGAAGACGGGTCCAATCTTTTGTCCAATATTTGATCTGTTGCCTCTTTGGTATATACACTTGCTTCAAGACCGAATCGGTTGTTAAAGGCTTTTAGGTCCATTCCGAGTTCAATTTCTGAGACCAATTCAGGTTTTAAATTGGAATTACCCAACCGGTTTGAACCACTATCTGCAATGTTTATCGGGCTCCCATTAATATTTACCGGATTACCGTTACTATCCAACCATGCTTTTGCTGCTACCCCAAGTCTATCTTTGGTAACATAGGGATTGGCAAAATTGGCCGAACTACCATAACCTAATCTTAGTTTTAGGTAATTAAGTCCGTTTTTGCTCTGTAAGCCTTCAAAAGCGGAAGTAGGGATGAAAGAAATACTTGCACTCGGATAGGCAATAGAATTATTGCCACTTTCATGGGTAGAGGACCAATCGTTTCTTCCAGCTACATTCAGATAGACAAAGCTGTTGATGCCCAGTGTGGCTGATAGATATGCTCCATAAACATTTTCTTGCTCCCTATAAAGGCTAGTGCCTACCCTGTCTTCAAAATTATCGGCAAAGAAGGAACCGTATATCAATTGCTTGTCATATCGAACAGATGAAGAGGTGAATGTGTTTCTTCGGGCGTTGGCACCGGCTGTCAGACTAAGATTTACCTTATCAGAAAAGTCATTGTTGTAGTTCAGTATAACGGAATGATCCCATATTTTGCCAGTATATCTGGATTCATAGTATAATCCATTTGGTAAATAGATTCCACCTTTGTTTACTTTAAATGCGGCTGTTTCATTATATCCGTCAAAACCTGTTCTCCAAGTTGCAGAAAGCTTATCATTGAAATTATAGGTTCCGGACATTGAGAAAAAGGAGCGATCGGAAACTTCTTGGTCAATTTCGTTTTCTGCGGTCCAACGAGGGTTTTGAATACTATTATTGGATCTATAGTAAACACTTCGGTGTAGATCATCTTCAAATGGTAAGCCCATCAAATCTACTGAGCGCGGGGTGTACATAACATTGGCAAATACCCCTGACCCTCCGGAGGATACATTGGAAGAACCTGTGCTAGCTGCGTTTGGTGGATTTCTTTTGGCAGTATTGGCATAGCTCATGGTGCCATTAAAAGTGAAGTTGTTGGATAGTTTCACTGTGCCTCCAACACTAAAGTTGTTGCGCCTTAAAGTATTGTTTGGCGTAAATCCTTTCTGTTCACTATTGGAATAGCTTAAATTGAAACGACCAACCTCTGATGATTTTGAAACATTGATATTGTTGATTGCCGTATAGCCTGGCCTAAAAAATCTATCAACGCTGTTATACGCTTTGTATTCATAACTGGTATTTCCAGCAAATTGAGGAAAGGACTGATCAAATGATCCACCCCCTTGTTGAACAGAATTATAGGCATTTCCAGAATATGGGTGCAAAATTTGTTGGCCGTCCAACTCGGCACCCCAGTTACTAAAAGCTTTGCCCAGACTCTGTTGCCAACCATTTCCATATCGGTTTTGGTAATCTGGTGTTGAAGATATTTTTTCAACGAAGTATGAAGAACTTACAGATACTTCCAGTTTACTTTGGGATAAGCTCCCCGAACCTGCTTTGGTTGTAATAAGAATAACTCCGTTTCGTCCTTGTTCCCCATATAAAACGGTAGCACTCAGTCCTTTTAGGACACTTAAACTGGAAATATTGTTTGGATCCAAATCCAATAGTCTACTTGCCGAGTTATTACCTGATTCACTTGTGGAGAAGGTACTGGTTTCATTGGTGTCATTTGAGAATGGCACGCCATCAACTATTATAAGTGGTTGATTACTGCCGGTCATTGTGGAAAAACCTCTTATGGTAATGTTGGCTCCGCTACCTGCTAGACCACTACCCCCAAGGATATTAACACCTGCCACCTGACCAGAAAGAGCGCGTGCAACATCTGTCTCGGGCCGCTCAGAAATGTCTTCTCCTTTAAGTGTAGTGACAGCATAACCTAGTGCTTTCTTTTCCCTTTTTACACCTTGGGCGGTAACGACCACCTCTTCAAGAGCCTGAGCGTCCTCTTGCATACTTAAGTTGATAATTGAAGACGAGCCAACTGTTCTTTCTTCAGTCTTTTGCCCGATGTAGCTAAAGCGCAGTATTTGTCCAACGCTTGCTGTAATGTTGTAGTTTCCATCAAAGTCGGTTTGAGTACCATTGGAGGTTCCAACAACAATGACGGAAACACCAGGGAGTGGCAAACCATTTTCATCGGTAACATTACCAGAAACATTTTTTTCTTGGGCCAGTGCCGATGTAAAAACACATAGCAATAGCACAAAGGCTATCCAATAATTTTTAGCTTTCATAAAAAAAATAATGAATTAAAAGTTAGTTAGTGTATCCAAGCAGGGAGGGGGATAAATCCTATATTTTGTTAGCTAATTCAAATAATCTTCCGGTATCTGTAAATCAAAACCGAATACTGGAAAGAAGTAAGTTTTAGAGCCCCCACCCCTGTGGATTGCTCAGCAAAAAAAGCAAAAGAAGACGCGCACTTTGTTAAGGCTTAAGAACCTTTACGAATTGCCGAACAAAGTTGACATTAACATGCAGAGGGAATCTTTTTTAAAGCTTTGTATAGAAAGATTCATGATAATAAAAACAATGGCAATTTTATAGGAAGTCAAGGCATACCGATAGGTTTTTTGGATTCGTTTAACTTTATTGGAGAACCTGCCATGTGCCAGAAATTCGTCAACACTGGAAAGAACACATATATAGCTGGAATTCTACAGAAGAATACAATAGAAAAGCTAACTCTTTTGAGCTGTTGGTAGAAAAAATTCTAATGGAAAAATATGAGATTAGGTAGT
The DNA here is from genome assembly GCF_003382275.1 of Flagellimonas nanhaiensis. Classification (GTDB taxonomy): domain Bacteria; phylum Bacteroidota; class Bacteroidia; order Flavobacteriales; family Flavobacteriaceae; genus Flagellimonas; species Flagellimonas nanhaiensis. Next base: position 180,313 of record NZ_QTJX01000002.1, on the reverse strand, counting down.
TTTTACCATGTATTCCGTTGGAGTACTATGGGTAACCTTCCTAAAAGCCTTGTAGAATGAAACTCTATTGTTGAAGCCACATTGATAAGCAATATCTGAAATTGAATCTGACGAATCAGCAAAACCAGAACTTAGTTTGTTTTTGGCATCTTCAATTCTATGCGAATTTATAAAGTCATGAAAATTCATGCTGAAATTTGCATTTATTACTTGAGAGGCATGATGCCTGGAAACATCTAGGGCTTCGGCAATATCATCAAGTTTAAGATTGTGCTTCAGATATAATTTTTTGGTATTCATCATATACTCCAACTTACTTTTTAGCTCTTGGGAAAAAGCCTCTGAAAGACCTGTTTTCTCGTATTTTGAATGTTTTTTGGATGAAGATGCCAAATCATTTTGTTCATTGTTTAATATATCAGTTTTCTTGAACAATAGATAAAAAACAAAACCGTAGAGAAGCAATTGTAATATATGGGTGCAGGTTAAGGTTAGATCAATTTCACCTTCAGATTTCATCCAACTATAGAGAATGATAAAGGTTGTACTACAAAAAAGAGTCAAAAAAAGTAACAGCAGTTTATATTTGTTCAGAACATTTTTCCTTTTAAAGTGTAAAAGTGAATTCAGGAACTCCAAAATAGGAGAGGAATAGTAACTGGTACTCTCAGAAGACATAATAGGGCTCTTTAATGTCATTAAAATGCAAAAAAGGATAAGTGACCGCCTATTTCAATTGACGGATGCCCTATATGAATTTATGTATGAAGGTCAAATCACAATTTTTTACCCATTGTCATAGGAAAACAAAAACCTATTTAGGAGGTATGGTTTAAGTCGAAATAAGGATTGCTGAAAAATACTTAATTAACGTGAGGGTTATTCAATAGCATTTCTGAAATTGGAATCACAGTATGAAACCCTTTTTTTTGAAAGTATATCTCGGGATTCTTTTCAGAGGTCGCCATTACAAAATCCCCACCCCATGCGCCTAGACTTTTAATGGCTCCTGGGTAATCCGGAAATATCTGGGACTTAACCGTAGAAATACCTAGAATTTTGGATAGCAGTTCTTCGTGTTTTTCCATCAAATTTTCAAACTCTCCCAAAGAAGAGACCGAAATCATTTTCTGGGTTATCGAAGATATTTGCTTTATCAAATCGGCCTTATCAAATTTTTGCGCTCTGTAATTGGCAATGGCCTGCTTGCTGCTTTGTTTTTGATTGAGATAGATAAAATAGAGAGAATCTCGAAATGCTGGTGTAAACTGGACGTTTTCTACACAAGGAACCCCATCTTTTAGTTGATAGGTAATTGGGGTATCATTTTGTGCACAGGCAATGTCATAACCACTTCCGCCAAAGGCGTTCCATAAAAGCTGATAAGCATCCACCTGTGCCCATTGGGCCAAGTTGTTGATGAGGGTGGAAGACGTACCCAGGCCCCAAGCCCTTGGAAAATCAAGCTTGGTTTCAACCTGGATGCCTTGTTGATTTAAAAGAAAATCGGGGTTTTGAATTCTGGCCTGCAACAACAGACCAGATAGTGTTTTGCATACCTCCTGATTAGAAGTAGATAGGGGCGCGAAATGTTCCAAATCAAACTCTCCACGAAACCAAACCTGATTGTTTTCATCAAGGCTTGTCCATTGCAAAGTTTTGGAGGAATTGGAAGAAACTTTAAGAGATTGTCCATATTTGGTGGGAATGGCCAACCCCAAAGCGCCATCTAAGATGGCATACTCCCCAGAGAGCAGCAATTTACCGTTGCTGTAAAACTCTTTTTGCATTATTGCGATTGAATCTTTTGCAAGGCCTCCTTTACCGATGCATTGGTCACTGTATTGTTCTTAAAGTACTGCACCAGCTGTTTCTTTTCACTCTCCGTAGCGCCCATTTGGTTGAGCATGTTCAGCAAATGCATTTTCATATGTCCTTTTTGGATGCCTGTGGTAACCAAGGAGCGAAGTGCTGCAAAATTTTGCGCAAGTCCAGCTACGGCCACAATTTGCATCAATTCTTTGGCGGATGGATTTTGAAGGATTTCCAAAGCCAATTTCACCAGCGGATGTAATGAGGTCAAACCCCCTACAGTACCCAGGGCCAAAGGGACCTCTATCCAGAATTTGAAAACTCCATCTTCAATGGAGGCATGCGTCAAGCTGGAATAGCTTCCCTGTTTGGATGCATACGCGTGCACCCCAGCTTCCACAGCTCTAAAATCATTTCCGGTTGCAAGAATTACTGCATCAATTCCGTTCATGACCCCTTTGTTGTGGGTTACAGCCCTGTAGGGTTCTACTTTGGCAATTTCAACGGCCTGTACCATTTTTTCTGCAAAGACATCAGCAGGAAGGTCATCTTCGTCCAAGGCGGAAACGGGGCAGCTAACCTCGGCCCTGACCAAACAATTGGGAACGTAATTGGACAAAATGCTCATCACCACCTCAATATCCTTTTCTTTGGATGTAAAATCTTCGCAGGTACTTGCTTTCTCCTTTAGCGTTTTGGCGAACTGTTCTAAACAGGAATTGATAAAATTGGCTCCCATGGCATCCAAGGTCTCAAAAGTGCAGTGCAATTGATGGTAGCCTTTTACTTTGTCACTCAAATCCCGGAGCTCAATATTTTTGATCCCACCACCACGTTTTTCCATATTCTTCGTAATCGAAGCGGTGCTTTCTAGAAGTGAAGGTTTCAGGTCGTCAAAAAACCTCTGGAGCTTTTTGGTGTCGCCATGGAACATAAAATGAACTTGCCCAACTTTTTCAGTCCCTACAACTTCAGCTTTGAAACCGCCTCTCTGCAACCAATATTTGGCAGCTTTGCTGGCCGCGGCCACAACAGAGCTCTCCTCAATGGCCATTGGAATGGCGTAGAGCTTGTCATTGATTAAAAAATTTGGGGCAACAGCAAACGGCAAATAGTAATTGGAAATGGTATTTTCTATGAACTCATCGTGTTTTTTTTGAATCTCTGGGTCAGGATTCCAATACTGTTCCAACAGCAATTTTGTGACCTTGGGGTCCTTGGTACAATTGTTGGCGATCCAATCTATCTTCTCTTCTTTGGAAAGTTTAGAAAACCCTTCAACGGGAGTGTTCATAGTGCTTGGTTAAAGGATTCAAATATACGGATAATGGAACTTTGGGATCAACTCTATCAACAATGGTGATTTTGGCACGGGTTTCTGATCCAATTATTGTTGCAATTGTAACATCAAAGTTTATTTTTTGAATAAATATTAGTAAACTTGACAGTTTTTAATCAATTTTTTAATACATGAACAAACAGTTCCTCCTGTTCCTTGCCATTTTCGGATTTTTGACCCTTTCAATAGCCCAGAAGAAAAAATTGACCCTTGAAGAAATTTGGGGAGGGGAATTTAGAACAGAATACATGGACGTGCTTAGGTCCATGAAAGATGGGAAACAATACACCATTCTTAATTTTAATCGTTCACCACGTTCCAGTAGCTTGGACAAATACGATTACGAATCCTTGGAAAAAGTGGAGACTATTGTGGCCTCTTCGAATGAAATTCCATTTTTTACTTCCTATACTTTTAGTGAAGATGAGTCAAAGATAGTCTTGGCCACGGAAGTTGAGCCCATATTTAGGCGTTCTCGACTGGGAATTTATTATGTATACGATGTCGCTTCCAAGTCCGTCACCAAGGTATCGGACATTAAAATACAAGAACCATTACTTTCTCCAGATGGAACCAAAGTAGCCTATGTGCTGGAAAATAATCTTTTCATTTTTGATGTTGCTTCACAAACAACCCAACAGGTGACCCAAGATGGCAACAAAGGGACCATTATAAATGGTGTTACAGATTGGGTGTATGAAGAAGAGTTTGCATTTGTAAGGGCATTTGAATGGAACAGTGATGGCACCAAAATTGCCTTTTTACGATTTGATGAGACCAATGTGCCCCATTTTTCAATGGACATCTACGGACAGAATCTTTATCCTTATCAATACGAGTTTAAATATCCAAAGGCAGGTGAAGAAAACTCAAAAGTAACCTTGCATATGTTGGATGTGGCTTCAGGGAACATCTCAGATGTGAATTTGGGTGATGCCTATTACATCCCAAGAATTAAGTGGATGAACAGTCCTGATCATTTGAGCGTGCAGACCATCAATAGACATCAAAATCATTTAAAATTACATTCTATTGATGCCAAGAACAATACCGTATCACTGCTATTGGAAGAAAAGGACAAGGCCTATGTGGATATTGATGATGATTTAACCTTCCTGTCAGATGATAGCTTTATTTGGACCAGTGAGATGGATGGGTACAATCACTTGTACCTCCATAAAAAGGATGGTAAGCTAAAAACCCAGATTACCAAGGGCCTTTGGGAGGTTACTTCGTACTACGGATACGACCAGTCCAATGATAAGATTTACTATCAATCTGTTGAAAATGGCTCTATTAACAGAGATGTTTACAGTATCTCAACTTCTGGGAAGGACAAAAAGAGGCTGAGCAACAAAACAGGAACTAATTCAGCGGCTTTCAGTGCCGATTATACCTACTATATCAACACCTTTTCAAATGCCACTACCCCTTACGAATTTACCTTGCACAGGGTTGCCAAGGGAAAAAGAATGAAGGATTTTAATGAGGACAATGAATTGATTTCCAAAGGAAGGTTGATCAAGGACAATAGTGCCCTGTTGAACAAATTGGAAGGGTACGACATAGTTCCGAAGGAATTCTCCACCATCAACATCAATGGAAATGATCTGAACATGTGGATGATGAAACCAAAAGATTTTGACCCTAATAAAAAATACCCACTTTTAATGTTTCAGTATAGTGGGCCAGGGTCGCAACAGGTTGCCAACAGATGGTTGGGGAGTAATGATTATTGGCATGAAATGCTCGCTTCAGAAGGTTATATTGTGGTTTGTGTAGACGGCCGTGGAACTGGGTACAAAGGAAGAGACTTTAAAAAAGTGACCTATCTCAACTTGGTCAAATATGAGACGGAAGACCAAATTGCGGCGGCCAAAAAATTGAGTGAACTACCTTATGTGGATGAAAACAGAACCGGAATTTGGGGATGGAGCTTTGGTGGACACATGAGTACCAATTGCTTGCTCAAAGGAAATGATACATTTGAAATGGCCATAGCCGTGGCGCCGGTAACTTCGTGGAGATTTTACGATACTATTTACACCGAGCGTTTTTTGAGAACCCCTCAGGAAAATCCAGAAGGCTATGATAATGAGTCTCCGTTTAATTATCCAGAACTGTTGAAAGGCAAATACTTGTTGGTACACGGTTCGGGGGATGACAATGTGCACGTACAGAACACCATGCGTATGATCGAAGCTTTGGTACAGGCCAATAAACCTTTTGACTGGGCTATTTATCCTGATAAAAACCATGGCATTTATGGAGGCAACACCAGATTGCACCTGTTCACGAAGATGACCAACTTCATCAAGGAAAATTTGTAACCAAACTTTAAAAATATATGTCAGATATTGTAAAACCTGCCAACGAAAAGACCCTTCTGGGTCACCCGCAAGGCCTCTTTTACCTCTTTTTCGCCGAATTGTGGGAGCGTTTTAGTTTCTATGGAATGCGTGCCTTGCTCACGCTCTACATGGTCAATGTCATATTCGAGGCCCTGTCTACTAGGGATTATGCTGCTGCTGCAGTTTACGCCTCATATGGGTCATTGGTATATGCATCTACGGTAATAGGGGGTAAAATATCCGATTCCATTTTAGGAATGCGGGCCTCCATATTTTTAGGAGGTATTTTAATGGCCTTGGGCCATTTTGTGTTGGCGATCGAAAACAATATCGCTTTCTTTTTGGCCTTGGCCTTCATTATTGTAGGAAACGGTTTTTTTAAGCCTAACATATCAACCTTTGTTGGGACATTATATAAAGATGGCGATCCAAGAAAAGACTCTGGGTTTACCATATTCTATATGGGAATAAATATTGGAGGCTTCATTTCCCCATTGCTTTGCGGTTGGTTGGGTCAAACCTATGGATGGCATTACGGGTTTGGATTGGCCGGTATAGGAATGTTAACCGGACTTTTGTTCTTCTGGAGCGGAATAAAAAAGAACGTATTTGGAGAAGGAGGAAAACCCCCGAGTATGGAAGTATACGAGAAAAAAGTCATGGGACTTCCGCAGCATAATTTGGTTAGATTATTGGCCTTTTTATCGGCTCCATTGATTGCTTTTTTGCTGTATTCCTATAAATCATTAGGAGGTGAGGGCACTGCTTTTGAAGATACCAATATTGTCAATCTCCTGTTTTATGTGATTGGTGTAGCTGTTATAGTTTATATGGCCTCCATTATGATCAAGGCCACTTCAGATGAACGGAAAAAGCTTTTCATGGCCTTATTGATTACGTTCTTCATGACCATTTTTTGGGGTTTTCACGAGCTTCACGGAAGTGTGATTACTCTTTTCGCGGCTAGAAATGTAAATCTGTCCTTGATCAATGCCAGTCAGACCAATGCGCTGAATTCTATGTTCATCGTTATTTTGTCTATTCCAATATCCATTATGTGGACCAAATTGGCCAGGAAGAAGTTAAACCCCAGAACACCGTACAAATTTGGTATGGGATTGATTTTTGCCGGCCTTGCCTTTTACGTGGTTTCTTTAAGTGGTGGAAGTGCAGATGAAAATGGAATGGTGCCTTTTTCCTATTTGCTGTTGCTTTATTTCTTGATTTCTGTTGGAGAGCTGTTCATGTCTCCCGTAGGACTTTCCAAAATAACGGACCTTTCTCCAAAACGCATTGTGGCCTTTATGATGGGAGTTTGGTTTCTGTCATCGGCCTATGCTTTCCAGATTGTAGGGTTTATCTCCAAACAATTGGCCATTGAAAGTGATGATAGCAATGTGGGTGGTTTTGACACCTTGAACGTGTATTTGGATGGCTTCAGCTTAATAGCTAAGTATTCTTTAGTGGCTGGTGTAATCGTTTTGGTTTTCGGGCCTCTAATGAAAAAACTAATGGGCAACGTCCATTAATCTTTTTCCAAACTAAAAACATAAAATCCCTTTTCGCGCGTATCGTGAAAGGGGATTTCTTTTTGGGTACAGGTCTTTTTCCAGCGAAAGACATAACTCTTGTAGTTGCTACCATCCACAAGGACCATTTTGGGTTGAATGGAATCCAGTAAGCGCTCCAGGTTAATTTTTGGCGATTGGGTCAACAGTAAAAAATCGGGTTTTTGGTTTTCAGGATAGATACTCAAGCTATCTATGACATACAATGATTTACCATGAATCGTATAGCTATTTTTCAGTTCGGAGATGGAAGCGGAATGAATTCGTTCCGCAATGGAATAATCCCTTACAATACGGTTGAGATTTGTAGTGTCTTTGGCATGAACATCTAAATGTCGTCCTGTTTGATGTAGGAGAACCGTATTTCTGGATTTATGGAGCAACAAAAGACTTTCCCTCTTTGTGAGCTGTATTTGCCCCCAAATGCCCCAAACTTGAAGGCCAACAATCCCAAAAGTCAACACTAAAGCAGTCTTCCATTTTGGTTTGGAGAGAAAAATAACTAGTGCAATTATGGTCAGATACCCAAGGATCAATTGAAAAGCATCAAAAGGAATATCTTTTATGATGAAACCTTCTTGTTGGGCGAACCAACCTATTACCGAGTTCATGGTCTTGATGGTCCAATTGTATCCTGTGACCAAAAAGGAAGGGAGATAATTGAAAAGCGATAACACAATGGTTAAAACCCCAAAGCCCAAAATCAAACCTAAAAAAGGAATAACCAAAAGGTTGGAGATAAAGAAAAGTGCGGGAAATTGATGGAAATAGAACAGACTGATGGGCAAAACCCCTAATTGCGCAGCAACACTTACCGAGAGTAATTGCCATGTTTTTCGAACGATAAAATTTTCAGGTAGCCAGAACCGTTGAAGTTTGGGATAGATCCAGACAATGGCCAAAACTGCGGCATAGCTCATCTGAAATCCTACTTGGAACAACATCAAAGGTTTTACCAGAAGAATAAAGAACATGGACAGGGCAACAATGTTGAACGAGTTTGTAGGTCGATTCAGATAGAGGGCATAAGCCAAAAAAGAGAACATGGTTACTGCTCGGATGATGGAAGGAGAGAGCCCTGCCACAAAGGCGTATCCCCAAAGCAATAACACAATAAGCACCAATTTGAGGGTGTTGCCTTTAGGCAATCGTTCCAAAGGGGATAAAACGAACTGTAATAGAAGTAGCAAGATGCCTACATGCAAGCCAGATACAGCAAGGATATGTATGGCCCCGGCGTTGGCGTAGTCGTTATAAGTGCTTTCTGAAATATCATCTCTTTGCCCTAACAATAGTGCCTGGATAACGGCTAGTTCCTCTTTTCCAAAGTGCTCCCTCTTTAATTTTGAAATGATATGTTCCCTAGCCCGTGAAGCTTTACCCAATAAAGTCCATGTGTGATGGTTATGGACTAGAACTGATTCGGGATTTACCCTTATTTGATGGAAGATTCCCTGTTTCTTTAGGAAATCTTTGTAATTGAACTGATGTGGATTCAATGGAGGTTTGATATCCTCAGGTTTTGAAAAAACATATAGTTCTTCATCCACCTGATATTTTGTTCCAGTGGAATCAATTGGAAGGTTCAAAACCATCTTTCCATTGCATTTTTCATTATCCCTAGAGATTACCTGAACCACATAACGTTGGGAAAAAGAGTTGGGCTTCAATACCTCCCTAACCTTTAAGTTCCACAAACTTTCTTTCCCTAAATCATGATGGGAATAATGGTTTTTCAATCCCTTGGAACTATCCATACCCACCACAAAAACTCCTACAAGAATGGTGGCCAATACAGTGACAATCTCAAAATAGGGAAAGCCTTCCCGCGGCTGTTTCTTTTTGAACCAATACAACAAGGGAAGCAAAGCCAATATGGCCATGAAAGGGGTGTAAGGGGCTATATCCAAATAGAAGCCCAAGAGAATGCCTGTGACTAGGCATAGTGTCAACCGAATTGACACAAAGCTAAAGGCGCGCATTAAAGAATACGCATGGCTTTAACAAAGGCATAGTTCCAATACCCTTCCCGGAGGGAAGATACTAGAACGCCTCTGGAGGTTGTGGCGTGAATAAATTTTATGTCGTCTCCCTTAACATCCACCACCAAACCTACATGGTTGATGCGGTTTCCGCGCTTGCTGGTCTTAAAAAAGAGAAGATCTCCCTTTTGTACCTGCCTCACTTTTATTCGCTCACCTTCGTTGGCCATGAGATAGGAGGTGCGAGGAAATAAAATGTCGTTTTCCTTTAAGGAAACATAGATTAGACCAGAGCAGTCCATGCCCTTTTTTGTAATGCCCCCGTATTTATATCGGGTGCCAGAAAAGCCCATGGCAGTAGTAATTATAGCCTCGGCCTTGGTATTTTTTCGTTCTTCCTTTTTGGATTTTCTGGAAGAAATGTCTTCGGTGGACCCCTCTACCGTAATGGTTCGGGTCTTGCTGTAGGTGCGTTTTCTTTTGCCGGGGCCACAGGCCACAAAGGCAGAAAGAAATAGTAAGAAAATGGTTTTGCGTAACATCCAAGAATAGTATTGCATTCTTGGAAGCTAAATCTAAGCATTTTTAACGATTAATTGAGCGGCCAATTGACTGGCACCTTTTCCGCCTAATTTTTTGCGGAGTTCCTGGTAATCCATCAAGATGCGTTCCCTGTCCTTTCCTTCAATTATTTTTGACAACTCTATTTTAAGATTCTCTGTCGTCAGTTCATTCTGAATCAGTTCTTTAACCACCTCTTTGTCCATGATGAGGTTCACAAGCGAAATAAAATCCAAAGTAATGATACGCTTCGCGATTTGATAGGAAATCCAATTTCCTTTGTAGCATACCACTTGAGGGATTTCAAAAAGAGCGGTTTCCAAAGTGGCCGTTCCACTGGTGACCAATGCGGCATGGGAGTGTTTCAATAAAGAGTAGGTTTGGTTGGAAACGAATCCTACGTTTCCGCTCAAAAAGGATTTGTAAAAAGAATCGGGTAGGCTTGGGGCTCCGGCTATCACAAATTGATATTCGGAAAAATCTTCTTGCACCGACAGCATAACCGCCAACATCTTTTGTACTTCTTGCCTTCGGCTTCCAGGAAGAAGGGCAATAATTGGTTTAGTGGGATCCAGATTATTTTCGCTTCTGAATGCTGCCTCCTCTACAATCGTGGTATTTTCAATGGCATCAATTAGTGGGTGGCCCACAAAATGTACAGGATAATCATGTTTTTTCTCGTAAAAATCCTTCTCAAAAGGAAGAATCACATACATGTTGTCGATGTCCCTCTTTATCTTTTTTATTCTGCCTTCGCGGGAAGCCCAGATCTGTGGAGAGATGTAGTAGTTGGTCTTAAACCCTTGTTGCTTGGCCCATTTGGCAATACGAAGGTTAAATCCGGAGAAATCAATGAAAATGATCAGGTCGGGATTGAATTTCTGGATATCTTCCTTGCAGAATGCTATGTTTTTGAAGATGGTGGGAATGTTTTTGATGACTTCCAAAAATCCCATAAAGGCCATTTCTTTGTAGTGTTTGGCCAGTTCACCTCCTGCCTGTTGCATTAAATCTCCTCCCCAACAACGAATTTGAGCCTCTTTATCCTCTTTTTTAAGAGCTTTAATGAGGTTGGAGCCATGCAGGTCTCCAGAAGCTTCGCCAGCTATGATGTAGTACTTCATGCGAAAATATCAAATTCTAAAACTGTCATTGGATCTCTAGGTTTAACCAAAGACCTTATAAAACAATATGATCAAAGCGGTCAGCAATGTGGCTATCATTACGCCCCTTGCCCTATGCTCTCTTTTTATCCGAAGGAAACCAAAAAAGGCAACCAGGTTTAGTATGGCACCTAGGGCCAATAAGCTACCCAAATGGCCTTGTTTGATTGCAGCATCAAATGTTTCCAGAATACCCATATCGGAAAACAATAGAATATAGAGCAAAGTACCAAAGGTATTGGCAATGATGCCCACGATAAAACCGATTATTATTTCCTTTTTGCTGTTCATCAAAAATTCCAATTATTGATTTGGTGAATGGCATGGTGTGCCGTTAAGTCGAATTGAGTTGGGACCACAGAAATATAGCCCTGCGCCAATGCCCATTCATCGGTGTCCTCTCCTTTGTCCAAAAGTTCAAATTCTCCAGTTAACCAATAGTAGTTCTTTCCAGAGGGACTGGTCCTTTTATCAAATTTCTCCTTCCAGTTGCCCCTTGCCTGCCTGCAAATTTTAATTCCTTTGGGTTCATCCTCAGTTTTGGGAATGTTCACATTAAGTACTGTACCCTTTGGAATACCGTGGGTCAACGCTTCCCGAACTATTTTTTTTACAGCGGACAAAGATGGTTTAAAGTTGGCCTCCCAGGAATAATCGCATAGCGAAAACCCTATGGCGGGAATACCTTCTATGCCTGCTTCAATGGCGGCGCTCATGGTACCTGAATAAATTACATTGATGGACGAATTTGAACCATGATTGATCCCGCTCACACAGATATCTGGCTTTCGGTCCAAAATAACACGAAGCGCCAATTTGACACAGTCCGCAGGGGTTCCACTACAACTATATTCGGTGGGAGCTCCTTCTTTTTGGTCAATCACAACTTTTTTCGAAAACAAGGTGCTATCAACGGTAATGGCATGTCCCATACCAGATTGGGGACTGTCTGGAGCCACTACTACCACATCTCCGAGTTCCTTCATCACTTGTATCAAAGCCCTAAGTCCAGGAGCGGTTATACCGTCATCATTGGTTACCAGGATCAGTGGTTTTTTCATTTTATATAATTAATGCCGTAAAAATACGTTTTTCATAAGGATATGGAACTTGGGTGGTTTAACAAAAAATTAAATGCCACAGACAGTGCTGGCACGGTTTTTTCAGTATCTTAGGTAATCCATAAAACCTGAAATGATGGATGGCAGACCATCAATTTGATGATTTTTTTTGTCAAATTGTTTCGCTCAAGAAAAAAACAGATTATGAAAAAGAACTTTATCTGGGCACTATTGGTAATCCTTTTTGCGGTTGCCTCTTGTAGCTTTACCAACAAATCTTTTGAAAGCAATGACAAGGATAAATTGTTGTTGGACCTGATTACCTACGTGTTGGAACGGGGACATTATGAACCAAAAGACCTAAACGATACTTTTAGCTCCAACGTATTCGATGACTTCATAGACATCCTTGATCCTACCAAGAGATATTTCCTTCAAAGTGATATTCGAGAGTTTGAAAAATACAGGTTTATGATCGATGATGAGATCAGAAACACTGAGATCAACTTTTTTAATGTGGTATACCAACGTTTGATGAAACGTATGGATGAGGCCAAGGAAATTTATAGGGAAGTATTGGTTGAGCCCTTTAATTATACTTTGGATGAAACCATCAATATTGACTATAAAGAACAAGAATTTGCTTCCAACAAAAAACAACTTAAAGAACGTTGGAGAAAGCAGTTAAAATACAATACACTTGCTGTTTTTGAGAACAAGGTAGAAAACAGGATTGTGGAAATAGAACAATCTGTAGGTGATGAAATTGCTTCTCAAGCCTATACATTCAATACAATTCCCACGAATGTAGACAAAGCTTTGACCGAAGAAGAAGCCAGGGACAACACAAAGAACACTTTGGATGAATTCTTTGATTTTGTTGACGACCTAGAACGTGAAGATTGGTTTGTACAGTACATCAATACCATAGTGGACGAATTTGATCCACACACCTTTTATTTTGCACCAGATGACAAAGAAAAATTTGACATCGGGATGTCAGGTAAGTTTGAAGGTATTGGTGCCCGATTGCAGAAAAGACCAGAAGGCGCAAAAATTGTAGAAATCATATCAGGCGGACCTATCTGGAGAGAGCAAACTCTCGAGGTTGGGGACGAAATATTAAAAGTTGGTCAAGATGGAGAAGAGCCTACAGATATTGTGGGTATGCGACTGGATGATGCCATTAAATTGATCAAAGGACCAAAAGGTACTGTGGTAGACCTTACCGTGCGTAAGGTGGATGGCACCATTGAGGAAGTTTCCATAACCCGGGATGTGGTTGAATTGGAAGAATCGTATGCAAAATCCGCTACGATCCAAAAAGAGACCAACAAGTACGGATTGATCAATCTACCCAAGTTCTATGTGGATTTTGAAGACTACACGGAGCGAAATGCAGCAACAGATGTAGCCAAAGAAGTAGAACGTCTTAAGGAAGAAGGTGTAGAAGGTATTGTGCTCGATCTTAGGGATAACGGCGGCGGTTCTTTGAAGACTGTGGTTGAAATGGCCGGATTGTTCATCAAAGATGGTCCAATTGTCCAGGTGCGTTCATCAGGGCAGCGCAAAGAAGTCCACGAAGATAAAGATGAGCGTATTCAGTGGGATGGCCCATTGGTGATCTTGGTAAATGAACTATCAGCATCTGCCTCCGAGATTTTGGCGGCGGCGATGCAGGATTATAAAAGAGCTGTAGTAATTGGCAGTAAGCAGACTTTTGGAAAGGGAACCGTTCAAAATGTAATTCCTTTGGACAATATTGTTAGAAGCAATGAGCACGGTGATTTAGGAGCCATCAAGCTTACTACCCAAAAATTCTATAGGATCAATGGAGGTTCCACCCAATTAGAAGGTGTAAAAAGTGACATTGTTGTTCCAGATAGATACAGCTATATCGATTTGGGAGAACGTGATCAGGAAAATCCTTTGGGGTGGGACAAGATTACCCCTGCTGATTACCAAGTGTGGGATGGTTACATCGATTTTGAAACCACAGTGGCCAACAGCAAAAAACGAATGGCCAACAATGCACAGATTAAATTGATTGAAGAAAATGCTAAATGGCTGAAAGAGCAACAGGATGAGACCTTGATTTCCTTGAATTATGATTCCTATGTCAAAAAAGGAGAAGAGGCAAAAACACGTTCAGAAAAATTCAATAGTCTACGGGAATATGACTCAAAGCTTACCTTTCAGTCGTTAAAATATGAAACCGAGTTATTCACCCAGGACTCCATCCTCAGAGAAAAAAGAGACAGGTGGCACAAGGACCTAGCAAGGGATATCTATGTTGAGGAAGCTGTAAACGTACTTCGCGACCTTCAGCTTAACAACATCAAGGGAGGAGAGCGAAAATTGGCCAGTGTAAAAGGATAAACCACTTTCTAAAATATATAAAAGCCAACCTTTAGGTTGGTTTTTTTTGTTTGAGAGTCCTTAGTTTTGCCCAAATCCGTTATTTGTGAAAAACAAAACCCTATATACCCTCCTTTTTATTCTATGCGTTATTGGATTCTGGATTTTTGAAAACTTTTATACCCCGGCAACCTATTCCAAATCTGGCTCCAGCGACCCTTCCAATCGTGTGCGAAATGAGTTATTACCTAGCACTACTACCGGAACCATTGTGAAGCACGAATATTTTACACTTTCCTATAGTGAAACACATGAACAAGCTGAATGGGTGGCCTATAAATTGGAAAGAAATCACCTTACCCAAGACGACAGAAACAGACCTTATTTTATTGAAGACCCGAAGATCAAGACCAAATCAGCAGATTGGAGAAACTATAAAGGTTCTGGTTACGACCGGGGGCACCTTTGCCCAGCGGGAGACAGGAGGTTTTCTGAACAGGCCTACAATGAAACTTTTTATACAAGTAACATTAGCCCGCAGAACAGGGAGTTCAATGCTGGGATTTGGAACAGCTTGGAACAACAGGTCCGCTACTGGTGCAAAAGGTATGGCGATTTGGTTGTGGTGACCGGAGGTGTTCTGGAAAACGGATTGGAGGAAATAGGAGAGGAGGATGTAGATGTTCCAGATGCTTTTTATAAGGTGGTTTTGCTTAAGAAAGATGACTCTTTTAAAACGGTGGCATTTCTAATTCCCAATAAAGAAACACAACTCCCCATAAAAAGCTTTTTGGTTTCGGTGGATGAAATTGAGCGCAGAACAGGTATCGACTTCTTTCACAAACTACCTCAAACATCACAGGAAAAACTTGAATCTGGTATTGATATAGATGGTTGGAAGTTCTAAACCCCATCCTTTAAACGGTTGGAATCGAGCTTCAAAAAAATAAAAAGCAGCATAGTAAAAAAGATAAGTCCAGAACCACCATAGCTAAAAAATGGTAAGGGCACCCCAATGGTAGGCAATAGACCGATGACCATTCCAATGTTGATGAAATAATGGAACACTAAAATGGAAATAACTCCATAACCATACATTCGGTTAAAACCATTTTTTTGTCTTTCGGCAAGTTGCACAAGACGAAGAAAGAAGATGGTAAAAAGTAAAATTACCGAGACGGTTCCCATAAAACCCCATTCCTCGCCTACAGAACTAAAGATATAATCTGTATGTTGTTCAGGAACAAAATCTCCCTTTGTTCTGGTACCTTCAAGAAATCCTTTTCCAAAAAAACCGCCAGATTCAATGGCTTTTTCAGATTGATAGGTGTTATAGCCAATGGTCTTTCTGATTTCTTCCAGCTTGCTCTCATCTTTTTCCAGCCCCAACCACAATGCAAAACGATCTCTGTGGCGTTGTTCAAAAACGTTTTCATAAACAAAGTTTACAGACAGGGAAAATAATACCGAGAGTATGATGGTACCTATCACCGGAATTAATGGAATCTTTAGGGAAGCTTTTTTAAAAGTGTAGACCAAAACGGTAAGAATAACCAACCCTATGGCCACCCAAACGGTCCCAAACATCAAAGTAGTGGCAAATAATACGATTATAAACAATAAGATTCCTAAGTAAAACAAAGGAAAACCTTCTCTAAAGAGAACAAAGAACAGTGAAAAGTAGATCAAGGCACTCCCCGGGTCCGGTTGGGGGAGAATCAAGAGAACCGGGACCAGAATAATGATCAAAGCATATAGCTGATGCTTCCAGAGTTTAAGGTCCGTCTGGATATCACTTAAAAACTTTGCAAGGGCTAGAGCAGTGGCCACCTTTGCCAACTCTGAAGGCTGTAGATTAAAAAAGCCTAGGTCGTACCATGAAGTTGCTCCGGCAATGGTCTTTCCAAAAACAAAAAGCCCCAGCAATAAAACCATGCAGATGATATAAAAGATAGAAGCAAACCTTTCAAAAAAGTTGGTTTCAATAAAAAGGACCAAGATTACGCCCAGAAGGGCAAGCCCAGCAAAAAAGAGCTGTTTGCCATATAGCGTTGAAAAATCGAATATGGAAACGTTGGGATCACTTAGCGTGGTAGAATAAATATTTACCCAGCCTATGAGCACAAGTAGGAGATAGAGAAAAACGGTCAGCCAGTCTAATCTGCCAAAAAGCCCTCTACCAGACATATTCATTTATCTTGAATGGTTCTCCACTGTATGGCTTGGCATACTCGTGCTCCAAGGTTTTCTCTAGCATGCGCTTTTCCAAATCTTTTCTTGTAATCTCACCTTTAATGTATTTCTCGATCAAGAGTGAAGCAATATGCCCCGCATATCGAGCGCCATAGTAACCATTTTCAATATAAACGGCCAGGGCAATTTGGGGGTTTTCGATGGGTGCAAAAGCCACAAAGATTGAGTGATCTGTAAGTTGCATTCGCTCCCCGTTGACCCTGACGAAATTCTCAACCGTACCTGTTTTACCAGCTATTTCAACCCCTGGAATCTGAATCCATTTTGCCGTACCATATTTGTATACGTTGGCCATACCTTGGATTACAGGTTCAAAATGCTTTCTGTCGATAGTGGTATAATGGGGTTCCGTATACTTTGGATCAATCCCACCGGTGTTTCCTATGTTTTTGATAACATGTGGTGTGTAAAAATAGCCATGGTTGGCTATTGCTGCCGTCATGTTGGCCAGCTGTAGAGGAGTGGCAGCAACTTCCCCTTGACCTATGGAATTGGAAATAATAAATGAAGAGGCCCATCGGTTATCTCCGTAAGCTCTATCATAATAGGCTTTATTTGGAATCCTTCCAGGTCTTCCGGTAGGGAGGTCGGTACCCAAATAACCACCTAGGCCAAAACTTCTCATATGTTTTTCCCACACATCCATGCCTTCATCCGTTGTGGCGTATTTACCGTAGATTTTTCTAAAAGTCCCGGCAAAATAGGCATTGCAGGACTGATATATTCCAGAGTTCATATCTCGCACGCCACCACCACAATGACATCCTCTTTTGACGTTGCCCACATAAAAACCATTATAGCAACGGAATTTTGTGGTAGGGTCAATAACTCCTTCCTGTAGCCCAACGAGGGCATTGAGGGTCTTAAAAGGTGATCCAGGAGAGGGTTCTGCCAAAATAGAGCGGTCCCAAGTGGGCTTGGAGATGGTATCGTAATGAAGTTTGTTGTAGTTTTTTGAACGTTCCCTTCCTACCAGAAGAGCAGGATCGTACGTGGGTCCAGATATCATGGCCAGAATCTCACCAGATTTTGGGTCCAAAGCCACAATACCACCACGTTTACCTTGCATTAATCGTTCTCCATACTCTTGAAGGGCTTTGTCCAGTGTAATGTGAATTTCTTTTCCCTGTTCTGGCAAAGTGTCCAGCTTACCATCCTTGTAGGGTCCTATATCTCTATTAAAACGGTCCTTTTGAATGAACTTAACCCCTTTACGTCCTCTAAGGACCTCTTCATATTGTTGTTCAATCCCTGTACGGCCCTTTAGCTCACCGGCCCTATAGTATGGATTGTTTTTCAAATCCCATTCTCCAACCTCACTAATGTAACCCAATACATTGGCGGCACTGTTGGTTGCATAATATCGTAAGGACCTCTTTTGAATATAGAATCCTTTAAAATGCCTCATTTTTTCCTGAAGTCTGGCATAATCTTCTTTGGATAGTTGGGGAACCAGAACGGAAGGTAGTCTTGGGGAATAGGTTCGTGCCCTTTTCATTTTTTGAAGGAATGTGGGCTTGTCTATACCAAGTAGTCCACAAAATTCCAAGGTATCCAACGGTTTTACCTCCCTGGGAATTACCATTACATCATAAGCGGCTTGATTCCCCACAAGAAGCTCTCCGTTACGATCGTATATATAGCCCCTTTCAGGATAATCATAAATGGCTTTGATTGCTGGATCTTCCAATGTTTGGTCAGGGGAAAAGCGAAAAAGCTGCAAATAGGACAGCCTCCCAATGAAGGTGAATCCTATAATGATGATGACAGAAGATAAAAGTAATTTTTTCATCAACAGACAAATTAATGCATACCCTGTTATGTTTTAACGAAACAACACTTTTTTTATTCGCTTCTAGGGCTAAAAAGCGAACTGAACAGTGCACATAATACCAAAGTTACAATACCTGTGGCAAATACTTTTTTCAAAATTAAGACGAAGTGGGATATGCTCAATATCTCCAAAGAGAAGAAAACAACCTGGTGAACAAAAACCAACAGACCAAGAAATGTAAGTCTCTGTATTGGTGTTGTATTCTTAAAACTGAAATTTTGAAACTCGTAGTTGACCCCAAAACAGAACCGCATCAACAGAGGTCTGGTATAGGCTACGGTAAGTGATGCGACCGTATGTAGGGCCAGTGTGTCGGAAAAAATATCAATGGTGAGCCCTAATATGAAGGAAACCAAAATAAATATTGCTCGGTTTGCTTTAATGGGGTACCAGTAAAAAAAGATGACATAGACCAGGGGATTAATGAATCCCATGAAATTAAGCGTGTTGAAAATCAGGACCTGAGCCAAGATCAACAGTATAAACCTAAAACCGTTAAGAAATATTACACTATTCATTGGCGGTTGTCGCTTCCAGAGCTTCGATTTCTTCTTTGTTCTTATTCATGATCAAATACACGTTCTTAATATTGGCCATGTCATTGAACAGCTCCACATCTATATTATAAAAACTTCTAGATGTATTTAGATCATATTTTTTGATGACACCAATAGGGATATTTTCGGGAAAAATACTGGACATGGCCCCGGTTACTATGGTGTCTCCAACAACCAAAGGCACCAATCTGGGAATATCCACCAACTGCACCACCGTATAATCTTCGGAGTTCCATACAAGGGACCCAAAATAATTGGTGTTCTTTATTTTGGCATTGATGTTCGACTTGGTATTCAGCACACTTTGTACGGTAGCAAAATTGTTTGAAGTATTCTCTACAATTCCTAAAATCCCTTTGGTTGTGATCACTCCCATATCTTGGGTCACCCCATGTTTTTCTCCTTTGTCAATGGTAATGTAGTTTCTAGGCGAGGCAAAACTATTTTTAATTAGGTTGGCACTCATTACCTCGTAGTTTAGAGAGAGTGTGTCAATACTTTCTGGACCGTCAACGTTGCTGTTAAAGAGCATTTTTCGCAATCGTTCATTTTCTTGGACTAGTCGCGTATTTTCTTCACGAAGTCCAAAATAGGAAGAAACATTGGCGCTCAGGTTATAAACATTACCCGTAAGCCATTTGGAAGAGTTGAAGAATTTGGACTGATGGTACGAGTGAGACCTAACCGTAATCACCAATGATACAAACGTAAGAAACCCATAAAGAAAGGCATTTCTATAGCGAAGGATAAAATTGATGATGCGTTGCATGCAATCTGAGTCTAGTTAAGAAAGTTTGAACGCTATTCCTCGGACAATTTAGTTATCTAAACCGCCCTATTTGATTAATATGCTCTTGTAACGTTCTAAATTTTTGAGTGCTATACCCGTACCACGTACTACGGCACGCAATGGGTCTTCTGCAATGTAAACGGGTAGGTCCGTTTTTTGCGAAAGCCTTCTATCCAGTCCTCTGAGCATAGATCCTCCACCTGCTAGATAAATTCCGGTGTTGTAAATATCGGCTGCCAATTCTGGAGGAGTTTGTGAAAGAGTTTCCATTACGGCATCTTCTACCCGCAGAATACTTTTGTCCAATGCTTTGGCAATCTCTCTATAGGAAACTTGTACCTGTTTTGGTTTTCCAGTTAATAAATCCCTTCCTTGAATTGATTTGTCCTCTGGCGGGGATTTTAAATCTTCGGTGGCCGATCCAATTTCAATTTTTATTGCTTCCGCAGTACTTTCACCAACATAAAGGTTGTGCTGGGTGCGCATGTAGTAAATGATGTCATTTGTGAATACGTCCCCTGCAATTTTCACTGACTTGTCACAAACAATTCCACCCAATGCAATCACGGCAATTTCCGTGGTACCACCCCCTATGTCCACAATCATATTTCCTTTGGGCTGCATAATGTCTAATCCAATACCAATGGCAGCGGCCATAGGCTCGTGGATAAGGTATACTTCCTTTCCGTTTACCCGCTCCGCGGATTCCCGAACGGCGCGCATTTCAACTTCAGTAATTCCGGAAGGTATACAGATAACCATTCTTAACGCAGGGGGAAACCATTTTTTCTTTAATGCCGGTATGTTCTTGATGAACATGTTGATCATTTTCTCCGAAGCATCAAAATCGGCAATAACCCCATCTTTCAATGGTCTAATGGTCTTGATGTTTTCATGGGTTTTGCCCTGCATCATATTGGCTTCTCGGCCCACAGCAATGATTTTCCCCGATATACGGTCCCTAGCAACAATAGAAGGGCTGTCCACCACAACCTTGTCCAAATGAATGATCAATGTATTTGCGGTGCCCAGGTCAATCGCAACTTCCTCCGTCATAAAATCAAAAAATCCCATAGAAAGCTCAAGTTTTTGGATTAGCGAAAAAAATATCGGCTAATGTACTAAAATTAATGCTTAAAATGCCTAGTGCCAGTCATTACCATGGCCAAACCATTTTCGTTGCAATAATCAATGCTCAATTGGTCCTTAATGGATCCTCCCGGTTGAATCACACTTCTAATACCCGCTTTATGTGCAATCTCCACACAATCAGGGAAGGGAAAGAAGGCATCGCTCGCCATTACAGCGTCCTCCAAATCAAAATTGAAGGATTTGGCCTTGTGAATGGCCTGGTTTAGCGCATCTACCCTGGAGGTCTGTCCCGTACCGCTGGCACATAGCTGTTTGTTCTTTGCAAGAACTATGGTGTTGCTTTTGGTATGCTTGCACAATTTCGAAGCAAATATCAAATCGTCAATTTCTCGTTGAGAAGCTTTTTTATCGGTAACCGGATTTAGATCTTGCTCTTGATCGGTCTTAAGGTCTTTATCTTGAACCAGAACCCCATTCAAACAAGTTCTCACCAAAGTAGAAGGAAGCGCTATTTGGTTTTGAACCAATATGATTCGGTTCTTTTTCCCCTTTAAAATTTCTAGGGCGTCATCAGAAAATTTTGGAGCGATGACCACTTCGCAGAAAAGCTTGTGGATTTCTTCTGCGGTACCTTTGTCAATTTCAACATTGGAAATTAAAATACCTCCAAAGGCAGAAACAGGGTCACCGGCCAGGGCATCCACATAAGCTTGTTTTATAGTATCCCTGGTTGCCAAACCACATGCATTATTGTGCTTAAGAATGGCAAAAGTTGGATCGTCATTTTTGAACTCCTCCATTAAGTTTACCGCGGCATCCACATCCAATAGATTGTTATAGGATAGCTCCTTTCCGTGTAGTTTGGTGAACATGGCTTCAAAATCACCGAAGAAAATTCCTTTTTGGTGTGGATTTTCCCCATATCTGAGTACTTGTCCCTTAAGCTCACTAATTTTCAAAGCTGTTTCTTCATTATCCTGGTTGAAATAATTGAAGATTGCTGTATCGTAATGCGATGAAATATTGAAAGCCTTAGTGGCAAAACGCTTGCGGTCTTCAAGAGTGGTCATTCCATTTCCTACGGAAATGACATTCAAAAAATCCCCATAATCTTCCATTGAAGAGACACATAGAACATCTTTGAAGTTTTTGGCTGCCGCTCTGATCAACGAAATACCCCCAATATCAATTTTCTCAATAATGTCCTGTTCAGAAGCGCCACTAGCCACAGTTTTTTCAAAAGGATAAAGGTCAACAATGACAATATCCAGTTGTGGAATGTTGAACTCTTCCATTTGGGTAACATCACTTTCATTATCCTGTCTGTTAAGTATTCCCCCAAAGACCTTGGGATGAAGGGTTTTTACTCGACCTCCCAAAATGGAAGGATAACTTGTAACTTCTTCTACTGGGACGACATTGATTCCCAAATCCCGGATGAATTTTTCAGTGCCCCCTGTGGAATATAAGGTTACACCAAGCTCATCTAGCTTTTTTACAATTGGTTCAAGGCCGTCTTTGTGGAATACGGAAATTAGTGCAGCAGAAGCTTTTTTGGAAGTGTTCATTGTGTGTCTTAAAAATCAATTTCTTAAGCACACAAAAGTAATTTTTTTGTCCCTAAAAAGCTGGAAGGGTTATCAACAAAATGACAGAAGTTTTACAGAACTTTGGCCACTTCGGCATTGACAAATTCCAAAAACCGCTCATCTTCCTCAGTAAATGGGTCAGGGGTGTTGGAATCAATGTCAATCTGACCAATATTCTTTCCATTTACAAAAAGAGGGACCACAATTTCAGCTTTTACCGTGATGCTACATGCAATATAATTGTCCTGGGCAGAAACATCGGGAACCACAAAGTTTTCATTGCTTACTGCCACTTGTCCACAAATGCCCTTGCCAAAAGGTATCGTTGTGTGATCCGTAGGTTCTCCTGCATAAGGGCCAAGCTTTAGTTCTTCCTTATTACCGTTCCTAAAATAAAACCCAACCCAATCATAATAGTCGATACTATCACGTAGAAGTTCGCAGATTTCTTCTAAACGGGCATCTACATTCTTGCTTTCATTGTTGAGAATGGAGAGGACTTTTGGTCTTAATGATGTAAGCATGGGATTAATTTTTTGCAAATGTATTTCATTTGGGATTAGGTCGATAATTGTTCCAAAACTTTATCAAAAGCACCTTAAAGTTTAGTTAAGGAAACTGCCAGAAAATACCCAAAAAGGAAATAAATCGTAATTTTACCCCTGTGAAATCGATTTTTCGAAATATCACTTCTACGTTTCTTGCCTTGATGGTGTTGTTCTCCACAGTCTCTTGGACCGT
This sequence comes from Flagellimonas nanhaiensis, assembly GCF_003382275.1. Taxonomy (GTDB): domain Bacteria; phylum Bacteroidota; class Bacteroidia; order Flavobacteriales; family Flavobacteriaceae; genus Flagellimonas; species Flagellimonas nanhaiensis. The sequence goes on along the minus strand of NZ_QTJX01000002.1, from coordinate 157,262 downwards.
GGACAAACACCTTTGTATGGGTAGGGTCATGGACATTTCCTTTTTTGCCCATGCAGAGGATTGTGGTATGGAAGAAGCAGCCACAGCCATGGGTGAGGAATTGGAAATACCATGCTGTGACGATGAATCCTTCACACTCCAGGGTCAGGATGATCTTAAACTTTCATGGAACGACTTAGATTTAGAGCAGCAGACCTTTTTGGTAACGTTTGCCCAATCTTATCTTGACCTTTACACTCCATTGGAGGAACTCCCTGTTCCCAATGAAAAATACCCGCCGCCTATTTTGGTGAGGGATGTCCAGGTCCTGGATCAGGTTTTCTTGATTTGATGTATTGAATTGATACTGTTGCTCCCGTCTCATTTATGTGATTCGGGCTTTGGATTTTAATCTATTAATTCTATTCAATACATAATGAAACAAATTTTAATACTGCTTTTATGGCTCCCAATGTTGGTTACCGCCCAGGATCAAATTCAGGGGATGGTTATGGAGGCCAATTCAGAAAATAAACATATTGGACTTGCTGGGGCCAACGTTTACTGGCAAGATTCTCCTATCGGTACCATTACCAAAGATGATGGAACCTTTGCTATTCCCTTTTCAAATAAGTATGATAAATTGATTATCAGCTTTGTTGGGTTTAAAACGGATACGCTTACCATTGACGAACCTAAAATGGTGCATCATTGGCTACAACCCTCAAACCAATTGGATGAAGTAGTACTGGAACAAGAAAGAGAAGCCGTGCAGAAGACCATTTTTTCTTCTCAGAACATGGTCACCATTAATAGTGCAGAGCTCTTAAAAGCGGCCTGTTGCAATCTTTCAGAAAGTTTTGAGACCAATCCTGCCATTGATGTAAATTTCAATGATGCACTAACAGGTACCAAGCAAATTCAGATGCTGGGATTGACCAGTCCTTATTTGCTCATTACGCAGGAAAATATCCCGATGGTTCGGGGAGCTTCCCAAACCTATGGATTGACTTTTACCCCGGGAACCTGGGTGGAAAGTATCCAGATTACCAAAGGAGCAGGGAGTGTGGTCAATGGATACGAAAGTATCTCGGGACAAATCAATACCGAGCTTCAGAAACCTTTCACGGACGTTCCTGTTTTTGTGAACGGCTATGCCAATATGAACGGGAGATTGGAATTGAACACCCATCTCAATACCAAATTATCGGACAAATGGAGTACCGGGCTTTATCTGCACGGAAACCGAAGGGATGTTGAGGTGGATAACAATGATGATGGTTTTTTGGATACCCCTCTGGCCAATCAAATCAATATCATGAACCGATGGCAATATCAGAATCCCGAGAAAGGCTGGGTGAGCTTTTTTAATCTTCGTTTTTTAAATGATGAAAAACAAGTAGGACAAGAAGATTTTGACCCTGATTCCGATAGATTCACCACTAACTCTTGGGGTAGTGAAATTGATACCAAAAGATTTGATGGGTCTCTTAAACTAGGATATGTATTTCCCAATCTACCTTTCCAAAGTTTTGGTTTTCAGGCATCCTATAGCCATCATGCCCAGGATTCTTATTATGGTTTCAATACCTATGATATTGATCATGAGAGCATTTATTCCAATTTGCTGTTCAATTCAATAATAGGAAATACCAAGCACAAGTTTAAGACGGGTCTTTCTTTTGCCTATGATGGTTACGATGAACAGGTCAATGGACAAGCTTTCAGCAGGTCGGATAGGTCTGCGGGCGTATTCTTTGAATACAACTACACAAATTTGGAAAAATTGAGCTTAACGGCGGGAGCCCGATTGGACACCCATAATCGCTTGGGCACTTTCTTTACGCCAAGACTGCATGTGCGATATACACCTTGGGAAAAGGCCAGTCTTAGAGGATCCTTTGGACTTGGAAGAAGAGCGGCCAATATCTTTGCGGAGAACCAAAGAATGTTCGCTTCCGCAAGAACAATCCAATTAAATGGAAATGGAGGCAACATTTATGGTTTTGATGCTGAGAAAGCAGTGAACTTTGGGTTTGGTTTTATACAAAGATTTACTTTGTTTGAGCGGCCAGGTGATTTTTCCATAGATTTTTACAGGACTGATTTTGATAATCAGGTTGTGGTTGATTGGGAAAATCCTCGAGAGGTAAGGTTTTCAAATCTGGAAGGGAAGAGTTATGCCAATAGCCTTCAAGTAGAATTGAACCATGAAATACTCCCTAAGTTGGAATTGCGTACCGCATACAAATTTTATGATGTAAAAACAGATTTTCAAACAGGGTTGTTGCAAAAACCTTTGCAAGCAAGACATCGATATTTTGCCAACTTGGGATATAATACGGAGCTTACTGAAAATGGGTCGCAATGGCGATTCGATTATACAGTCAACCTAATTGGAGAACAAAGACTGCCAAGTACATTGTCAAATCCAGTAGAATTTCAATTGGGTGATTTTGCAGACGGATACAGTTTGATGAACGCACAGGTCACCAAAGTTTTCTCCAGAAAGTTTGAAGTATATCTTGGTGGGGAAAACCTGACGAATTTTAGACAGGGCAATGCTGTTTTGGGAGCGGATGACCCCTTTGGAACAAATTTTGACACTACCATTGTATACGCTCCAATTTTTGGACGGATGCTATACATGGGTTTTAGATTTAAATCGTAAACAATTAAATAAACATAAAAATGAAAAATAGCATATTGGTTTTAGCCTGTTTATTGGTCTCGTTGACCGCAATGGGCCAGCAAAAGAATAAGAAAATGACCTTTGAGGTGGATGGGAAGTGCGAAATGTGCAAAATGCGCATTGAGAAAGCTGCCCTAAATGTGCCTGGGGTAAAATATGCGCTTTGGGATATTCCAACACATCAGTTGTCTTTGGTAGTGGATGAGCGTAAAACTGACCCTATGAAGATCAAGACCGCATTGGCAGAGGTAGGACATGATACCAAGGAGCTTAAGGCCACCCAGGAAGCCTACGATGATATTCATCCTTGCTGTAAATACAGGGAGGACAATACAGATGATAGCGACAAACACTAATGGAACATACCTATACCGTTACAGGAATGACATGCCAGGGCTGTGCGTCCTCGGTAATGGAAAAGTTGTCCAAAGTTGATGGTGTACGAGAGGTGAACGTGGACCTTGAGCAAGGAGAGGCGAAAATTACCATGAAAAATCATGTGCCGCTCCAAAAGTTTCAATCTGCTCTTTCAGAGAAGTATGGCATTGAGGAAAAGGGTAACCATGTGATGGAAATGTTGCATGGTCAGGAAAAATCAAAATGGGTACAATTACGTCCTTTATTTTTGATTTTTGCCTATCTATTTTCTGCCGCTTTTTTGTTAAACTTTAAAGATTGGAGCATCTCTGAGGCCATGTTGGACTTCATGGGACTGTTTTATGTCGTATTCAGCTTTTTCAAGTTTTTGGATTTAAAAGGATTTCCGGAAAGTTTTGGAATGTATGATCCATTGGCCAAAGTGCTCCCTATCTATGGATGGGTATATCCATTTATGGAACTTGGACTTGGAATACTTTTTTTAATGCGAATCCAGATTCAGTTTGCCCTGATAGTTACAGTGGTGATTCTTGGAATTACCACCTTAGGTGTCACCAAGACTTTGTTGGACAAAAAATCCATTCGTTGTGCATGTTTGGGAACTGCCTTAAATCTTCCCATGACCGAAGCGACATTCATAGAAAATGCCATCATGTTGGTTATGGCAGTATGGATGTTGATGATTTAAAATGTAATAGGTCCCTTCTACATCAAAACTGGTGTAAAAGGGACTTTTACTGTCCTAATTTAATTACAAATGCCTCGGTATTCAGCAATTGTTGTTTTTTGCTCTTTGGAATGCTTATGATGAGGTAATCATCAACCTTTTTGGTTTTTAGCTGAATATTTGGCCCTAAAAGTGTTGCTCTCATTCTTTTTTGACCTTTTGTCAACGGGAATTTGATTTCTGATGGAAGTGTGTCTTGACCTTCTTTAATAAGATTGATTAAATAAATGACATCGCCTTTTGAGGTAAGGCACACATTGTCAAATTTGTACGGTTCAACGGCCTTGCTCCCGTAAATGGCTTCACTATTTACCTTCATCCAATCTCCAACTTTTTCTAACAATCGGTATGCACCTTCGTCCAATTCGCCTTCAGGACTAGGGGCAATGTTCAATAATAGATTTCCCCCTTTGGCCACAATGTCCACTAAAGTATGTATGGCTTCATGGCTGGTCATATAGTTTGCATCGAAGGTATAGGACCATCCACCACCGGAAATTATACATGATTCCCATGGATATGGCAGTGGTTTTTCAGGAACTCGGTTTTCTGGTGTTAAATAGTTTTGATTTTTTCCATGGACTGCCCTGTCCACAACAATCAACCCAGGTTGTTTCTGTCTTGCTTTAACCACCAGCTCATCCATTTTAATGTCCTGGTTTATTATGCGATGTTTAAGATAGCCATTGGCATTGTCCTTAAGTTGGTGGTCATACCAGCTGGTAATGAAAGATTTTGGTGTTTTGGCGACCCAACCACCGTCCAGCCACAAAATATCCACTTTCCCGTAGTCTGTAAGCAATTCCAAAATCTGGTTATGGGTAAAATCCACATAGTGTTGCCATTTTTCTGGATAGGCCTCTGGTTCATAATTTACATTTCTGTCCCGAGGAGGAAAGTATGGGTCCCAATAATATGGCATGTGCCAATCTGGTTTTGAAAAATAAGCGCCCGCCCACAGTCCTTCATTTCTGAATGAATCAAAGATTTCTTTGGTAATATTTGCTTTGGGATGTGTTGAAAAAGGCGTTTTTGGGTCGGTTACTTTGTAATCGGTGTATTTTGAATCAAACATGGAGAACCCATCATGGTGCTTTGTGGTAAAAACCACATATTTCATTCCAGCATACTTGGCTGCTTTTGCCCATTTATCCGGATTAAACTTAGTGGGATTAAAGGTTTTCTGTAAATTTTCATATTCTTTCTTGTAGGCAAAATAATCATTTGGATTGGCGCCCATCTTGCGCTCGCACCAACCATATTCTTCTGGGCAGAGAGACCAAGACTCCACAATTCCCCATTGACTATAGGGACCCCAGTGCATCAAGAGCCCAAACTTTAAATCTTGCCATTCCTCCAATTTTTTCAGCACCATCGGGTCTGTCTCGGGTACATAACGTTCTTCCTCATAAACAGCTTGGGCATGTAACGTGCTGAAACCCACAATTAGGAAAAATAGTAGGGTTGCCCATTTTCTTTTCTGGAGGTTTTTCATTTCCATTTTGTTTTCAAATTAGTTATCGGTATAGTTTTCCATGGGATTTGTTGGGAATAACTTCGTATCACAAGCATTGCTAATCAATAATAATCTCATCAGCAAAGACCCATGAGGGTAAGCCTGCGTAGTGGTGCCAATATGGAGTTTTTTCGGCTTCAGCCACAACTTTTACATATCTAACTTCTGTTGGGGAAAACTTTTGGTCAAAGTAATTGATTTCATTGATTTTGCTGGTTTTGGTCAAAGGTTTAAGGTTTTTTACGGAGCCAAGCGGAATGAAATTTTTATTGTCCTGTGAACCATAGTAAGTGACTGAAGTAGGAAAAAAGACAACATGATTGGTCACTTGCAGAAAGGCCATGGAGATTGAACTTATGTGTTGAAGTTCTTCCAAATCCACGATTACCTCCATATCTGTTCCAACGTATCCCAGCCAATTGGCATAAAAGCTACTTCCTCCCAGCGCACCATCGGTCAGGACCATTGGGTTTTCATCTGCATACTTTGTGGGGTTGGTGATGGAGATGACTTTTTTACCTTTAGCCTTATTTGGTTTTTTGGCCATTTCCAAAGCTGAAATATAATTGGAGCCGTACTCTTTAACGGTAAATCCCATTTCATTCATCAGGGTAATGTTGTTTTCCTTTGCCGTATTACTAAAGTTGTCCAGAAGTAGAGCCACTTTCGGATTTATGGATTCTATCCCATTTTCATCGGAAAGGGTTAGACTGTAGTTTTCTGATAGATTTTTTCTACTTGCTTCTAGCCTTGCATAGTCAACACCCATACGGGCCATTTTTACTCTTTTGAGTATTTCAGATTTGGAGGCGACGGCTGATTCAGCTTGCTCAAAAAGACGGGAGTATTCATCCAACATTTCTGGGCTTAAGTAAGAATTGAATGCTTCCGAAGGATCACCATATAGGAAGAGAAAAAAATCGTCATCTTCACTTAACTTGGAATGGATCAAATCAACATAACTTTTAACAAAAGGTCCCGCTTCATGATAATAACCATTGGTGAATTGCTCTAGGAGCTCTTCAAAATTCAGATTGGGGTTCCACAGTAATTTGGCGGTGATGTATGATCGTAATTCAAAAAGCTCACTTGGATTATGACTGTGTTGCTCAAAAACCCATTTGGCATTGTTGTCACGAAATAATTCAATATTTGGTTTTAGGGTCTTGATATTTGGAAAGGGAGCCAGGAAGTTTGTGAATTGCGTGGTATAATCCCAAATTCTGATGTTGTTGGTCAATTTCCCCCAGTTTTTTAGGTCATCCGCAAAATCGGTACACTTTTCTGAAATAGGACCACTTCTATCACATTCAATGGAGCAAAGCGTAATCAAAACATTTTCTTCTGGTTTGATTTTTGGAGGTTTACGGGTGTGTTGATAGGCCAGGGTTGAAATGGTCTTGTCGGGGAAAGCTCTGGCCACTTTATTTACAAAGTGAATCATGGTTCCGGCCGGACTTCCCTCTGCTACATCAATTTTGTTGCAATTGGGGCATTGACAATATTGTTGGTTGTCATCCTGGCTTACTGAAATCACCAAAGCATCTGGATGTCTGTCAAAAAGAGCACTAACAGAATCCTTTACAATTTCTAAAACTTTTTCGTTGGTGAGGCATAATTGTGTGGGCAACCTTTTTCCTTCGCGCAAGGCATAATACTCTGGATGGGATTGGTAGAAAACTTCCTCGGGCATGAATTTGTGAAATGTGTGCACCCGGGCCGAAGGAACATATGTAGGGAATGCTTCATAAGTTACTTTGAGCTGGTCTGCAAACTCCGGGTTTTCATAGAAAAGTTTAGAATGTACGGTCCTAGTGGTTATTTCTGGAATATAGCTAAAGTCAATTGGGTCTAAGCTTATTGTGGTAAGCGATGGGATTTCCTCAGCATTTGGTGCATACCATTTGCAATCCAAGAATTTTTCCAAAAACTCATAAACAGCATTATTGGTGGCCATATCGGAACCGCCTGCAATAGAAACATTATCATTTTCGGTTCTAATTCTGATTTGATGCGGGGTTAGTTCCTCCTCTTTTATAGTACCGATATAGATTTTGTTCTTTCCCAAGGTCTGGGAACTTTCGTCAACGAGCTCCAACTTTGCACCACTTATTTTCTGAAGATAGCTTTGGAGTTTCTCAGCTGATTTGTATTGATTCTCGGAGGCACTTCCCAGATGGACAATTTCATAATTGGTTTTTCCATTTTTTACCAAGACAATATGGTCCGAAGAGCAAGAGGTGACCATGATTCCGATAAAAAATAACAATGTGTAGTAAGTTTTCCGCATAGGTTCAACTTTAATCTAAATGGTCATTCCTTTATAGAAGCATCGTACATGGATTTCAACAGGCTGTTCTCTTCTTTGGTATCATTGCCTAACTGCCAAAACATAATTCCCCCTAATTTCTTTTTTATGGCGTATTCGGTTTTTAATCGAACCGAAACGGTATCATCATAACTTATAAAAATGCTGTCCTTGGCATTGTAGAGATAAGGCGCTTTGGCAATAGGGTCCCAATACCTGACATAGTTCTGATCAGATTCAAATTCATTTCTGATTTGTTGGTAGGCAGACCATCCAATATGGGCGCCTGAATTGGTTTGATAAAGACCATTACTCTTGGGAGGAACACCCTTCCATGCCCTTCCGTAAAAAGCGGAACCAATGACCAATTGTTCTGGCTTAACACCTTGTTCCAAACAATAGGAAACTATTTTTTCGGCTGATCTGGGACCATAATCCCGACCATCATTTCTTTTCTTTTTCCAATCCTCTAGAAATTCTGCCGCAGGGGTTCCCGCTATATCCTTCTCGTTGATGAATCCCAAGGGGGTATGATGACCTGTAAATGGGGAGTTGGAACCCACTTGATCATAGGTCATAATGTTCATGTAGTCCACATATTGCATCACTTTCTCCAATTCAATATTTTCATAATAGCGTTTCCAACCGGCCGAGGCAAAAGTTAGTGTCTGCTCTCTTTTAAGAGTATTCAACCCCTCACGAAGTTCTTTCATCAACAGGGTAAAGTTTTGTTTGTCCTCAGGTCTTGCTCCGGTTCCTGCTGCGGGAATGGCGGGATATTCCCAGTCCATATCCAAACCATCCAAGTCGTATTTTTTATTGAACGCAACCACGCTTTCGACAAACTTCTTTCGATTTTCAGGAGTGTGCGACATATCCGAAAAACCATCTGCGCCCCAACCTCCACAGGCAATCATAACCTTTAGGTTTGGGTGTTTTTTTCGTTGGGCCACAAGTTGATGCAGTTTTTCCTTGTTTTCTGCATGCCGAAACTGCATTTGGTTATCGATTACATTGGTGAACGAGAATATTATATGGGTCAACTGATGCAAGGGCAGTTTTTCTGGCTGATAATCCTTTTCCGGAACGTAATAGGCCATAACGGATATGTTAGGATTCTTTTGAGGGATAGCATTTTTAGGAATCATAAAAGCCGATGCCAACAAAAGAAGTATGGCTACGTAGGTGAAGTGTAAAGGTCTCATTGCTTGTATTTTATAGATAAAAAGTAACTATTAAAATACTTTTTCAAGAATGTTTTAGACCAAGGACAGCTTAACAAGTATGGACAACGGTAGGGAAATAAAAAAGGCCCACGTAAAACATGGGCCTTCTGATTTTTAAGATTTGATGTTTTTTACATCATACCGGGCATACCACCGCCGCCCATAGGAGGCATTGGAGGGGTATCCTCTTTAATATCTGTCAACGCACATTCTGTGGTCAAAATCATCCCTGCAACTGAAGCAGCATTTTCCAATGCAATACGAGTTACTTTCTTGGGATCGATGATTCCTGCTTGAAGCATATCTACATACTTGTCGGCCTTGGCATCGTATCCAAAATCCTTTTTGCCTTCAAGTACTTTTGAAATTACTACGGAACCTTCACCTCCTGCATTTTCAACAATAGTACGTAAAGGAGACTCAATGGCTTTGGCCACTATTTGGATTCCAGTGGTCTCATCCAGGGATTCCGTTGCTAGTTTTTCAAGTACTTTTTTGGCACGTACCAGGGCAACACCCCCACCAGCAACGATACCTTCCTCAACTGCTGCACGGGTAGCGTGTAGTGCGTCATCTACACGATCCTTTTTCTCTTTCATTTCCACTTCTGATGCGGCACCTACATAAAGTACGGCAACACCTCCGGCCAATTTGGCCAAACGCTCTTGAAGTTTTTCCTTGTCGTAATCAGAGGTTGTGGTTTCAATCTGTGATTTGATTTGGCTTACCCTTCCTTTGATGTCAGCAGCTTTTCCGGAACCGTTCACAATTGTAGTGTTGTCCTTATCGATGGTCACTGTTTCTGCAGTTCCCAACATATCCAAGGAAGCATTTTCCAAGGAGAATCCTCTTTCTTCAGAAATTACGGTACCTCCGGTTAGGATAGCAATGTCTTCCAACATAGCTTTTCTTCTATCTCCAAAACCTGGAGCCTTTACAGCGGCAATTTTAAGTCCACCTCTCAATTTGTTCACAACCAATGTGGCAAGGGCTTGCCCTTCAACATCCTCGGCAATGATCAATAGTGGTCTTCCGGATTGGGCAACTGGCTCAAGTATGGGTAGAATTTCCTGTAGATTGGAGATTTTTTTATCAAAAAGAAGAATATATGGATTCTCCAAATCGGCAATCATCTTATCTGTATCTGTTACAAAATATGGAGAAAGATAACCTCTGTCAAACTGCATTCCTTCAACAACATCTACATAGGTATCAGTACCTTTTGCTTCTTCTACGGTGATTACACCTTCTTTCCCTACTTTATCAAAAGCTGTAGCAATTAAATCTCCAATGGTTTCATCATTGTTTGATGAGATGGAAGCAACTTGCTTGATTTTATCAGAGTCGCTACCTACCTTTTTGGCTTGTTTTTCCAAATCTCCAACTAGGGCCTCAACTGCTTTGTCGATTCCTCTTTTTAGATCCATGGGGTTGGCTCCGGCGGCTACGTTCTTTAATCCTTCTTTAACGATGGCTTGGGCAAGAACGGTGGCAGTTGTAGTACCATCACCTGCTTGATCATTGGTTTTAGAGGCAACCTCTTTTACCATTTGTGCACCCATGTCTTCAAGGGCGTCTTCCAATTCAATTTCCTTGGCCACGGATACACCATCTTTGGTTACCTGTGGAGCACCGAAAGATTTGCTGATGATCACATTTCTTCCCTTAGGTCCCAAGGTTACTTTAACAGCCTCGGCCAATTTGTCTACACCTTTTTTTAGGCCGTCGCGTGCTTCTATATCAAACTTAATGTCTTTTGCCATTTTATTTAGTTGATTTTTTGATTAAACAATTGCTAAAATGTCACTTTCTCTCATGATCAAGAAATCTCCACCATCAAGCTTTAGCTCGGTACCTGCATATTTACCATAAAGTACCATGTCGCCAACCTTAACTGTCATAGGTTCGTCCTTGGTGCCTGGGCCAACAGCCACAATTTTTCCTTTTTGGGGTTTTTCCTTTGCTGTATCGGGAATAATGATTCCAGAAGCAGTTTTGGTCTCGGCTTGGGCCGGTTCTACAAGAACTCTGTCCGCCAATGGTTTGATGTTGATTTTAGCCATCTTATTATTTTTTAGGTATTTGATTTAAAAATTCGGGAAACTTTGGGCAGAAATTATGCCATTGCATAAAAACTGACATTATGGAAAACAAAAATGCCAGCTTGTCATTCAAGCTGGCATTTTTGTATGATTTGCCATTCTTCTTAGTTGATCGTGTCCGCTGGGTTTGTGGCAGGAGGAAGTTGTTCTGGCACTTCCTCAGGAACTGCTTCCGGGATTGTGGCCTCGGTATCATCTCCCTGCAACAACTTGGAATCTGCTTGGCTGTAACTTCCCTTTAGGGAAATGTTGGAAAGCAGGATCAGTACAATGAGTAGGGTAGCAAGTGTCCAGGTACTCTTATCCAAGAAATCCCCAGTCTTTTTTACTCCTCCTACGACCTGGTTGCCACCACCACCAAATGATGAGGACAATCCTCCACCTTTAGGATTTTGGACCATAATGACCAAAACCAATAAAAGGCAGACAATGATGATCAATATCAAAAAAATTGTAAACGTGCTCATTTTTAACTCATTCTTTTTCTTTCTGCAGCTTCTTCACCGCCCGAATTTGGTCTGCAAAGAAACCACTTTTTTCTGGATATTTCAAACTCAAAATTTTGAATGCTTGGATGGCTTTTTTGTACTTTTTTTGCTCCAGGTAAACCTTGGCCAACGTTTCGGTCATTAGCTCGGTTTTGTCAATTTTAGTGGACTCTTTAATGTTTACCTTTACCATGGAATCTTTGGGGACAATCTTAGGATTGTTTTCAATGAACTTGTCCAAAAGATCAAACCTCTGCTTCCTGTCCGATTTTGTGACTTCTTCCACGGGTTCCTCCTGTTCGGTCTTTGTGGAAGTCAGTTGTAGCCATTCTGTAAAAGAATGTCTTTCCTTTTTTGTGAAAGGAAGGGGTTTGCCCAACTCTAGGTCAGTATCAGTATCGGAAGGCTCATCTTGGTCATCTGTTTCTGTTACTTCTTTCTCTTCTTTTGATTTGAACAACGAAGGATTCAAAATTTGTTCTGCATCCTGAATATTTTGTGGCAGCGCTTCATTGGATTCAGCCTGAATGGTTTCAACTGAAGGACTTGGTTCAATCTCTTCCGAAACTGCACTTTGCTCCTCTAGTTTTGATCCGCGGCCAGCTATGGTATCGGCAATATTGTTCTGTACAAATTCTTGTGATGTGATGTAGTCAAAAAGAACATCCCTGTCGGCAGTGTGAGCGGCGGTCACTTTTAGAGCATTGTTGTATTTGTAGCTGTCCAAATTTTTAAGCCCTTTTAAATGCAGCGCCCTTGCCGCCTGAAAATAAGGGTATTCTTCAATAATGCCTTCCAGCTCCCTGGTCTGTTGTGGAGACAGGATGGTGTTTGATTTTTGAAGAATATGTAAAAAATCCGATACGTTCATTCCGCTACCAATTTCCTAAAGAGGCATTAAAAATGTCTTGTGTCAATCGTTCAAAAAGTTCTTCGTGGGCCTGAGCTTGCACTGATGTCAATGCTGCGGCGGCATCAAAGTCAAAGAAAAAGGAAAACCTGCGTTCAAAATCAGCATCGTCTTTGGTATTGTTATAGAACCTGACATTTACACTCATGGTAAGTCGGTTTTGAGCGGTTCGCTGATCTGCAGTGGCTGTCATAGGAATTACTTTGTATTCCACAATTTCACCTTCATAGAGTAAATCGCCATTGCTGCCTGTAAGGGAAAGACTGGTCAGGTTATTGATCATATCTTGCAGTGCCAGGGTAAAGTCCCGGTCCAATCCAGGAACAAAAGTGGATCCTGGTGTTTGATCTGCGTAATTCTGAAAAAAGTTAACCTGAAAGCTTTGGGCTGTACCAATGTCGGCGCCGGAAAAGTTATAGGCACCGCAACTATTTAAAAACAGGGCCACTCCCACTATTCCAATTTTCAAACTATTTTTTTTCATGAATCCAAGTTCCATTAAGCAGGTGGGATTAAAGATCATACTGTTTTATCTTTCGGTACAATGTTCGTTCCGAAATGCCAAGTTCTGCAGCTGCAGCCTTTCGTTTTCCACGGTTGCGTTCCAATGACTTTTTGATCAGTTCAATTTCCTTTTCCTGTAAAGATAAGGTTTCTTCCTCTTCGATTTCCTCGGCAAAATGGTAACGGTCTTCCTGGGACTGCACAGCAGGAACGGTTGTTTCCACGACGGGTTCTGGTAGGTGTAGAACCTCTGTCATACTGCTTTCTTCGGCAGGAATTTCTTCTTCTTTGTTCCCGTAGATCTTGCGGATCAAGGTCTCATTTTCTTCTTGGACTTTTTCAGAATTGTCGTGTTTCAATAATTCCAAAGTCAGTTTTTTGAGATCGTTGAGATCACCTTTCATATCGAAAAGTACCTTGTACAAGATTTCCCTTTCGTTACTGAAATCATTTTCCTTTTTGGTCTGACCGATAACGGCCGGAAGATTGGAATCCCCGGCATTGGGCAAGTAGCTATTGAGAGTGGTAGAAGAAATGCTCCTGTTTTCCTCCAAAACTGATATCTGCTCAGCAATATTACGCAGTTGTCTAATGTTTCCAGGCCAGCGGTATTTGAGCAATAACTGGACAGCATCATCTTCCAAGCGGATGGTGGGCATTTTGTATTTCTGGCCAAAATCCGAAGCAAATTTTCGAAACAACAAATGGATGTCTCCCTGACGATCACGTAGTGGAGGGATGCTGATTTCCACGGTACTCAATCTATAATACAGGTCTTCACGAAACTTCTCCTTTTTAATGGCCTCGAACATATTAATGTTGGTGGCGGCCACGATTCGGACATCTGTTTTCTGTACGTTTGATGACCCAACCTTTAAGAACTCGCCGTTTTCCAAAACCCGGAGAAGTCGCACTTGAGTGGTCAATGGCAGTTCTCCAACTTCATCAAGAAATATGGTACCCCCATCGGCCACTTCAAAATATCCACTACGGGTCTGTGTGGCACCTGTAAAAGCTCCTTTTTCGTGGCCAAACAATTCACTGTCAATTGTTCCTTCTGGAATGGCTCCGCAGTTAACGGCTATGTATTTGGCATGCTTTCGGTGGGAGAGGGAATGAATAATCTTGGGAATGGACTCCTTACCAACCCCACTTTCCCCAGTTACCAAAACCGAAATGTCCGTAGGAGCCACTTGTATGGCTTTTTCAATAGCGCGATTGAGCTTTATGTCGTTACCGATAAGCTCAAACCGTTGTTTTATGGATTGTACGTTTTCCATTGATCAGTTGTTCTTTGAATATTCAACAGCTTCACCGATCAATGTGGCCGAAGTACAGTCATTGATCTTCACATTTACAAAATCCCCAACCTTATAGTTTTCCTTAGGAAAAACCACAACGGTGTTCTGCGAATTGCGTCCCATCCAATGGGCATCAGATTTTTTTGAAGCTCCCTCGATCAAAACTTCCTCTGTCTTCCCAACATGTTGCTGGGTGCGTAACAAGCCATGTTTTTGTTGCAACTCGATAATCTCCTGTAATCGCCTCTTTTTGGTTTCCTCAGGGATATCGTCCTCCAGTTTTCTAGCTGCCATAGTGCCCGGCCTTTCGGAATAGGCAAACATAAAACCAAAGTCGTACTTCACATAGTCCATTAAACTCAAGGTGTCTTGATGGTCTTCCTCGGTCTCGGTTGGGAATCCAGCAATCATATCTTGACTAATGGCGCAATCTGGTAGTATTCTTCGGATGTTGTCAATGAGTTCAAAATACTCTTCCCGTGTATGCAGACGGTTCATGGCTTTGAGAACTCTATTGCTGCCGCTTTGTACGGGTAGATGGATATACTTGCATATATTTTCATATTTGGCCATGGACTCAATGACATCCAAAGTCATATCCTGGGGATTTGAAGTAGAAAAACGGATGCGCATCTTGGGTTGGGCCTGGGCAACCAATTCCAGTAGCTTTGCAAAATTCACTGAGGTGGCCTTTTGCATATCTGTGGCTTTTTCAAAATCCTTTTTCAATCCACCGCCGTACCAAAGGTAACTGTCCACATTTTGCCCCAGTAGGGTAACTTCCTTGAATCCTTTTTCCCATAAATCGTTTACTTCTGCCAAAATGGACTGTGGGTCACGACTACGTTCGCGACCTCTAGTAAACGGAACTACACAAAAAGTACACATGTTGTCGCATCCTCGGGTAATGGATACAAAAGCGGTTACTCCATTTGAGTTCAGCCGTACCGGAGCGACATCGCCATAGGTTTCATCTTTGGAAAGGATAACGTTGACCGCATTCCTACCTTCATCAACTTCCTGAATTAGATTGGGGAGGTCCTTGTAGGCATCTGGCCCAACTACCATATCCACAATCTTTTCTTCTTCCAGAAATTTGCTTTTTAGACGTTCTGCCATGCATCCCAACACCCCAACCTTCATTCCCGGGTTTGTCTTTTTTACCGCATTGAACTTCTCCAAACGTTTACGAACTGTCTGTTCCGCCTTTTCCCTAATGGAGCAGGTGTTTACCAGAACCAAATCGGCCTCTTCAAGTTTTTGGGTGGTGTTAAAACCTTCTTGAGATAGGATGGAGGCCACAATCTCACTATCGGAAAAGTTCATTTGACATCCGTAACTTTCTATATAAAGTTTTCGGGTGTTCGCTTCCTCTTTTTTTAATGTGAGTGTGGTCCCTTGTTTGGTTTCGTCTATTATTTTCTCTGTGCCCTGATCGTTCATCATTTACAATAAATGGGCTGCAAAGATAGTGCATATTCCATTTTAGTGACAATTTGGCAGTTAAATTTTAACCAAAAGGAAACGCAACTTTGTTTAACGATTTTTATCTAAAGGCTGTAATTGCATCAAAAAACTTAAACACCTATGAAAAAGAGCATCCTATTTATGTTTTCAATTTTATCACTAAGCTTTCTTGCTTGTGATGATTCTGATAATTTGCCTGCGGGAACCAACGAGTATCTTATTGCTACCCCGCTAACGACCGATCTATTGACTTTTAAAGAAGAGGCCATTGATGTTATTGAGCCTGTGGACATTGTTCAATCTGGAAAAATTTACGCGTATAAGAATTACATTTTCGTAAATGATGTTGGCAGGGGGCTGCATGTTTTGGACAATTCAAACCCAGCTTTGCCCGAGAAAATTGCTTTCATAAAGCTTGAAGGGAACAATGATATTTCCATTAAAAACGATAAGCTATATGCGGACAGCTATGGTGATCTGGTAATCATGGATATTTCGGACATCAATAATATTGGAGATGTCAAAAGATTGGAAAACGCCATTTATCAAGAATTCTGGTGTACCGTTGGCTTTGATGTTGAATGGCCTCAAGCTGATGCTTACGACTACAGTGATTTGGATGCCAATAGAGAAGCCATTGTTGGTTGGGAGACCAAAACGGTGAGAATGACTGAAAATGAGTTCAATGAAAAATATGGTTTTGCATACCTAGAAGATGGAGCTCTTGCCAATACCAATGCAGCTCCAACATCAGATACAGGCCAAGGAGGCTCTTTGGCTCGCTTTAGGATTGTTGGCGACTATTTGTACGCCGTTGAATGGTCAAGCATCAATGTTTTTGATATTTCTGATCTTGATGCTCCTGAAGTTTTGGATGAGGTCTACACTAGTTGGGGCATAGAAACTATTTTTAATCAGGGAGATTTATTGTTTTTGGGTGGTACACGGGGCATGTACATTTATGACATATCCGAACCTTCAAAACCTACATTCGTTTCTGACTTTGAGCACGGCACTGCTTGTGACCCTGTGGTGGTCGATGGCGATTATGCCTACGTAACCCTTAGGGGAGGCAACCTGTGTGGTGCTGTAGAGAGTGGATTGTATATTGTGGATATATCTGACATCAAAAATCCGGAACTTGCCATAGAGTATCCTATGGATGAACCCTACGGATTGGGAATAAAGGAAGAAAAGCTATTCATTTGTGATGGAGCTTCAGGTCTAAAAGTGTTTGACAAGACAGATGTTGAAAACCTGGTTGAGTTAAACCATTTTGAAGATATTGTTACGTATGATGTCATCCCAATGGAAAATCATTTGATCATGGTTGGAGATGGCGTGCTCTATCAATATGAGTATTTAGAAAATGAAATAAAACTTTTAAGCCAGATTGGTCTTAACTAAAAAAAGCCCCTTTAAAGGGGCTTTTTTGTTCAACTATTTTAACCAATTATTCAGTAGAAATAATTTTGATGTTACTCTCCGAAACCTGACCATTGATTTTGGAAACATAGCCCTGTAACAAACTGTTGAGCGCATTTATCTCGGCATCCAGTTCTTTGGTCACTTCTTCAAAAAACTCGAGCGATTGGTCCGTAGGAGGGTAATCTCCGCGTTGGGAATCTGCCATTAAAAAAGCTAGCCTGTTATTGATTCGTATTCCATAATTTAAAGGATCTTGTCGGCTTTGATTTTTAGTCATATGGATATTGTTTTCCACAACGTCCAATTTGGTCTGAAATTCGGAGATAAGATTTTGAATGGTTTCATTGTCCGAAGTCTTTTCCTTGAGATATTTTAAGTCCTTTTCAACAGATCTTATGTCTGAGATTGCCGTATTTGCCCTGCTCACTTGGTTACGAACCTTGATCAAAAAGTCAAACTGCTTTTGATAGTCTTCGTTTGTATTGGGCATCCTTGGATCTTTAACAATGGTAAATACTTGCTCAGAGGCAACCCCGTTGTAACGCATTCTAACACGATATTCCCCAGGTACAGCTTTAGGTCCAACATTAGGTGACGAGTACAGCACCATGCCCTTAAAAGCTTTAAAACCAGGATATCGCATATTCCATATTAAACGATTTCCTCCGGAGGCAACCTCTAACGGTTTTGGAGCGCCCGGGTCCAGTTTGTTCTCCTTTGCATTGTTCGAAAACTTTTGGATCAGTGTTCCGTCAGATTCAAGAATTTCAATACTTATCGAATCAGTTTCTTTGACATCTTTCACATAAAAATTGATGATTGCGCCATCAGGATGATTCTGACCCACAAGTTTTGGGTTGGGCTTTGACCATCCGCCAGATTGTTGCATGCGATAGGCGTTGTCTGGTTTATAGAGATGGAAATCATTGCTGGCCATTTCATCAGAAAGTTGATGCAAGGGGGTAAGGTCATCAATCATCCAAAAGCTACGTCCATGAGTGGCGGCAATGAGGTCATTGTCGCGTACGTGAAGATCACGAATTGAGGTAATGGGGAGGTTGAGCTGGAATGGAGACCAGCTTGCCCCATCATCAAAAGAAACATACATGCCCCATTCTGTACCGGCATATAGCAGTCCCTTTCTCGTTTTATCAGCACGTATGGCCCTCGTATAATGGTTACTTTTGATTCCCTTGGTTATCACCTTCCACGATTGTCCATAATCGCTGGTTTTATAGAGATATGGAGTGTAGTCCCCAAACTTATACGATGTTGCAGCTACGTAAACAGTGCCTTTATCAAAAGGGCTTGGATCTATGCAATTGATCATATTCAGTTTTGGACTCATGTTGGAAGGCGGGGTAACATTGTCCCAGGTATTGCCATTGTCCCGGGAAACATGGATCAGTCCATCGTCACTGCCCACCCAAATGACTCCCTCTTCCAAAGGAGATTCGTTGATTACAAACAGGTTGGAATAAAACTCGGCACCCGTATTGTCCTGCGTAATAAGACCTCCAGATGATTTTATGGTCTCAGGGAGTCCCCGTGTGAGGTCTGGTGAAATGGTCTTCCAGGTTTGACCTTCATTTGTGGTAACGTGCAAAAAGTTGGAACCGGCATAAAGCTTTTTGGAGTCATGGATACTGAATTTCACAGGGAAGTTCCAGTTGAAACGGTATTTCATTACTTCCGCTCCGGAACCGGCCGGGTTGTCTGGCCAAATATTCACAGATCTGGTTTGGTCCACGCTATGGTCTTTTCGCATCATGTAGCCTTTAAATGTACCTCCGTAAACAATATCATTATTATTGGGGTCTATTGCCAGATGGGCACTTTCTCCCCCTGCGGTAGGTTCCCAATGAGACTCAGAAATGGAAGCTCCGGATGTTCTATGGGCTATACGTACCGTACTGTTGTCCTGTTGTGCTCCATAAATTCGATATGGGAAAGAATTATCAGTGGTAACCCTATAAAATTGTGCGGTGGGTTGGTTGTGATAAGTTGTCCAATTTTCACCCCCATCATTTGAAACTTGAGCACCTCCATCATCCGCTATAACCATTCGTTGGTCGTTGTTAGGATCGATCCATAAGTCGTGGTGGTCACCATGCGGTGCGTTTTTCAATGTAAAGGTTTTTCCTCCATCGGTAGAAACCCCATAGCTAACATTCATTACAAATAGCTTGTCAACATTTTGAGTGTCTGCGTAAATGCGGGTATAGTACCACGCCCTTTGTCTTAGCGCTCTATTCTCATTGATTTTCTTCCAGGTTTTTCCAGCGTCATCAGATCTAAAAAGGCCTCCGTCCTCAGCTTCTATCAAGGCCCAAACCCTTTCTGAATCTAATGGGGAAACCGCGATGCCCACAATTCCCCACGGTCCATCCGGTAATCCAGCATAGCTGGAAATGTCCGTCCAGGTGTCGCCCCCATCAGTACTTTTGTACATCTTGCTATCCGGTCCGCCACTGTCCATCCGATAACCATTCCGTTTCATTTGCCAGGTAGATGCGTATAAGATTCTCGGATTGTTTGGGTCTAGAATTAAATCTCCTGCACCAGCTTTGTCGCTTTCGTACAGAATCTTTTCCCAGGTCTCACCACCATTTTTTGATCGATAGACACCACGTGTTTCATTGGGAATCCACAAGTTTCCAATAGCAGCTACATAGACTAAATCTGGATTGGTGGGATGAATTCGTATTCTCGCAATATGCTCGGATCCTTCAAGACCTATAAATTTCCAGGTTTCACCAGCGTCGGTACTTTTCCAGAGACCGTTTCCTGAGGATACATTTCCGCGAAGGGTCTGCTCTCCCTCTCCAATATATATAACATTTGGGTCAGATTCCGAAACTGCGATAGCACCAATGGATCCTCCAAAATAACCGTCAGAAATGCAACTCCAGCTATTGCCGGCATCGGTGGTTTTCCATACCCCGCCACCAGCGGTACCCATGTAATAAAGGTTGGGGTCGTGCAACACTCCAGTGGCTGTGCCTGCTCTTCCTCCCCTAAAAGGGCCAACAAGACGCCATTCCATTCCGTTGTATAATTTTTCTTGAAACGTTTCAGTTGTTTCCTTTTTGTTTTTTTTCCGTTGGGCGCTGGATTCAACGGTAACACAAATCATGGAAAGAGCAAGTAGAAGAAGTGTAATTTTTTTCATGTTGTTAGGTTAAAAATAGTCTTTAAAAGTAGCTATAAAATATTGTTGGCTAATGGATTGAAATTGTTTTTTTGGGAATATTTCATCCTGGATTTGAAGAGAATCTTAACCTTAATATTTCTTTGCTTGCAATCAAGAGATCGCTTCAAATCGAAAAATTGATATACTTTTGTTACCTCAAAACCCAGTGCATGCCAAAGAATTTAGTTATTGTTGAGTCCCCGGCAAAGGCAAAGACCATCGAACGATTTTTAGGAAATGAATATCAGGTTGAGTCCAGTTTTGGACATATTGTTGACCTTCCATCCAAAGAACTTGGTGTGGATGTGGACAATAATTTTAAGCCAAAATATACAGTCGATAAGGAAAAAAAGGCTTTGGTCAAAAAGCTGAAAGAGCTGGCCCAAAAAGCTGATACCATTTGGTTGGCCAGTGATGAGGACCGAGAAGGGGAGGCCATTTCATGGCATTTGGCCGAAGAGCTGAAACTTGATAAAAGCAAGACTAAGCGTATTGTTTTTAACTCCATTACAAAATCGGCCATACAAAAGGCAATTGAGAATCCTAGGGAGATCAACTATGATTTGGTGAACGCCCAACAGGCAAGAAGAGTTTTGGACAGGTTAGTGGGTTATGAACTCTCCCCTGTACTTTGGAAAAAAATAAAACCTGGACTTTCGGCAGGAAGGGTTCAGTCCGTTGCGGTCAGATTGATTGTTGAGAGGGAAAGGGAAATCGAAGGGTTTGATCCCCAAGCTTCCTTCAGGATAAAGGCAGAGTTCAAAACTGCAAACGGGAATACTTTTTCTGCAAAGCTGAACAAAACCTTTTCAACCAAAGAAAGCGCGGAGGTATTCATAAAACAAAACATTGGAGCAGACTTCTCTGTTGCAAGCCTGGATAAAAAACCAGCAAAAAAATCACCGGCACCTCCCTTTACAACATCAACTTTACAACAGGAGGCTTCAAGGAAACTATATTTTTCTGTGAGTAGAACAATGCAAGTGGCCCAACGGTTATATGAGGCTGGATTGATTACTTACATGAGAACGGATAGTGTAAACCTTTCCAATGAAGCATTAAATGCTGCCAAAGATGCCATTGTACAAAACTATGGCGAGTCTTATAGTAAGGTTAGGAACTATACAGGCAAAGCTAAAGGGGCTCAAGAAGCGCATGAGGCTATCAGGCCTACAGATATGAAATTGCAATCTCCATCTTTGGAAAGAGACCAGTCCAAACTCTATGAACTTATCTGGAAGCGGACATTGGCCTCTCAAATGAGTGATGCGGAGTTGGAGCGGACCAATGTAAAGATTAAGGCTTCCACGCATCAAGAGGAATTCGCTGCAAATGGCGAGGTGGTCAAGTTTGATGGATTCCTAAAGGTATATCTGGAAGGAACCGATGAAGAGGATGGAGCCGAAGAACAGGAAGGAATGCTTCCAGCCATGCAAATTGGGGAAGCATTGCACAATAACTACATCACGGCTACGGAACGTTTTACACGACCTCCTTATCGCTATACAGAAGCTTCGCTTGTAAAAAAATTGGAAGAACTGGGAATCGGAAGACCTTCTACTTACGCGCCAACTATTTCAACTATCCAAAACAGGGGTTATGTAGAAAAAGGCAGTGTTGAAGGAACGGAGCGTAAATACGTCCAGCTGATTTTGGAAAATGGCCAAATTCAGGAAAAGAAACTCTCCGAAATGGTGGGGTCGGATAAAGGAAAGTTGGTTCCGACCGATATTGGAATGATTGTCAATGATTTTTTGGTGAACCATTTCACCAAGATTCTGGATTACAATTTTACAGCCAAGGTCGAGGAAGACTTCGATGAAATTGCTGCTGGGGAAGAAGATTGGAAACAGATGATGAAAGACTTCTACCAAGATTTCCATCCCAATGTTCTTGAGGTTGAAGAAAACGCTGAACGAGCTAGTGGCGAACGTGTCTTGGGAGTAGATCCAAAATCCGGTAGACAGGTTGCGGCCAGATTGGGACGTTTTGGTCCAATGGTGCAAATAGGTACAGTGGACGAAGAGGAAAAACCTCTTTTTGCAAGTCTTTTGCCAGACCAATCCATTAATACAATTACGTTTGAAGAAGCGATGGACCTTTTTGAGCTACCTAGAAAGCTTGGAGTTTATGAAGGAGAAGAGATTGAGGCCAACGTTGGTAGATATGGTCCTTACGTAAGGTTTGGAAAAAAATTCATTTCACTGGCCCAAGGTGAAAGTGCTTTTGATGTGGATCTGGACAGGGCCATAGTCTTGATCAAGGAGAAACAAAAAGCAGATGCCCCGATTGCAACCTATGAAGGAAAAGAGGTGACCAAGGGAAAAGGAAGGTTTGGACCGTTCATTAAATGGGATGGAATGTTCATCAATGTGAACAAAAAATACGACTTCGATAATCTATCCCAATCTGATATAGGGGAACTTATTGAGGACAAAAAGAAAAAAGAGGCCGAGAAATTGGTGCAGGAATGGCCCGAAGAAAAAATTCGTATTGAAAAAGCCCGTTGGGGAAGACACAATATTATAAAGGGTAGGATTAAAGTAGAGCTATCCAAAGATATCGATGCTTCAAAAATCTCATTGGAAGAAGCCCAAGCACTTTTGGAAAAGAAAGCTCCCAAGAAAAAAACCAAGGCCAAGGCAAAAACTAAAAAATAACATGGCATTTGATTTTTTAGTTCCAGTCAAAGACAAAGTACTGGCATTTTCAGAGTTGTTGCCACCACAAGCATTGGGCAAGAACATCCACATGCATACCAAAAAAGATGGACTCCCAGTTTTTGCCAATGTCACTGTGGCCATTTTTGGGGTGTTGGAATCCAGGAACGCATTTGAGAAAAAACCGGAGAAATTAAATATTGATGAAATCCGAATTCAATTGTACCGGCTTATGATGGGCAATTGGAATTCTTCAATAATTGATCTTGGGGATGTGGAGGAAGGAGACACTGTAGAGGACACCTACTTTGTGGTCAAAGAAATTGCAGCAGGCTTACTTGAAGAAAATATTATACCTATTATAATAGGTGCCACCCAAGACATTACATTTCCAACCTATAGGGCTTTCGATAAAATCAGGGACATGGTAAATCTTGTGTCCATAGACAGCCGTTTTGATTTTGGCGAAGATGACGAGCTGATTTCTTCACACTCATACATGAGTAGGATCATAACCGATAAACCCAACAACCTTTTTAACTTCTCAAACATAGGATACCAAAGTTATTTTAATGCGCAGGAAGAGGTAGATCTTATGGAACGACTTTTCTTTGATGCCTATCGATTGGGAGATATCACCGCGAACATTGAGTTGGCCGAACCTGTTTTGCGGAGTTCCCATATTGTAAGTTTAGATCTCAGGGCCATTAGGGCAGGAGAAATGGGATTGTCACAAAACTTTTCACCAAACGGATTCACAGGAAGGGAAATTTGTGCAATAGCACGCTACGCTGGAATAAGCGACAAAGTTTCTCTGTTCGGAATTTATGAAGGGGAAAATTCGCCCCAGGCCTTTCAAATGATTGCACAGATTATTTGGTACTTCATAGAAGGATTAAGTTTTAGGATTAAGGAACACCCCAGTTCCAAGAGTGAGGATTTTACCAAGTTCACGGTTCCAACGGATACCGAGGAACTGGTATTTTACAAAAGCCATGTAACGGAACGTTGGTGGGTAGAAGTACCATCAATTTTACCTGAACATACTAAAACAAATTCACCCGCGTTATTACCTTGCACCGAAGGGGACTATTTGGATGCTTGCAACCAAAACATTCCCGAAAGGTGGTTCAAAGCTTACAGAAAAGGCTTTAACTGAACAAATTAAAATTTTGGGCATTAACTGTATTTGCACAATAAATTATTCAAAAAGCAGTTTTGAGAGTAATGAATTTGTGTTGTACAGTTTATAATCTTAAATCGAAAATTTAACCTAAAGTATGAGAAAGCTATTCTTTTCATCTATAGCACTTGTTTTTTTACTCACGAGTTGTGGGTCAAAATCAAGATCAAAAGGTGAACTGGTCGGGGCCCCTGGAAAAAAGTGGCATCCAGAAAAACCCTATGGAATGGAACTGATTCCCCGAGGCTCATTTGTAATGGGTAAAGCTGAGGAAGATCAGGCAAAAGTATCTAACGCTCCCACAAGAACGGTTACCGTGCGTTCCTTTTATATGGACGATACGGAAATCACTAATAGCGAGTATCGACAGTTTGTGGAATGGGTAAAGGATTCCATTGCCAGAACAAAACTGGCCATTTTGGCCGACGAACTGGGCCTTGGTCCAGAAGATGAAGGTATAGGGGAATATGCCTTTAAAGATACCGATACCACTAAGATATCTGTTTACGAAAAATATATGCTCGACAACTACGCCGGCTTGGGAGAGACTGGATATGAAGGAAGAGCATTGAACAAAGATGCAGACCTTGTTTGGGATACATCCGAATATCCGGATGAATACTATGCAGAAGTAATGGACTCCATTTATCTTCCTGAAGAAGAAAGCTATAATGGATTACGTTCCGTTGATGTTACCCAATTAAAGTACAAGTATAGTTGGATGGACATCGAATCTGCGGCAAGGGCAAGGACCGGAAGCAGAAAAGACTTCATAAAGCATGAAGAGTTGGAGATATATCCAGATACCACAGTATGGATTCGGGATTTTGAATACTCTTATAACGAACCCATGCACAATGACTATTTCTGGCATGATGCGTACAGTGAATATCCTGTTGTAGGGGTAAACTGGATGCAGGCCAAGGCATTCTGTAACTGGAGGACCAAATTTAAGAACGACGATCAAAAAAGTCGTGGAAGACAATTTGTGAACCAATTCAGGTTACCCACAGAAGCTGAATGGGAATATGCAGCAAGAGGTGGAATTGAAGGAGGTACATACCCATGGGGTGGTCCTTATGTGATCAGTGATACAGGTTGTTTTATGGCAAACTTTAAACCGCAAAGGGGAGATTATGCCGCAGATGCTGCACTGTACACTGTTGAGGCAAAATCCTTTGAGCCAAACGATTATAACCTGTATAACATGGCAGGTAATGTATCAGAATGGACAAGCTCCAGTTTTGATCAAGGAGCTTATGAATATCTGTCCACAATGAACCCAAATGTGGGATCTGGACAGAACAAAAGAAAAGTGATCCGCGGAGGATCTTGGAAAGACGTAGCATACTTCCTACAGGTAAGTACGCGTGACTATGAATACCAGGATTCTGCAAGAAGCTATATCGGTTTCAGAACAGTACAGGATTACATGGGAGAAGAGGACTCAACAAAGGGGCAAGGACTTCCGAACTAATTATTTATCATTGTAAAAGAAAAGAGAACATTATATAAATCACAAGTAACCAAATACTTATTTATATAACTTAATTAAAACTAGAATTATGGCACAGTCAAAATCAACAAAAAAGCTGTTTAACATGGCCTACGGGCTGGGAGCATCAGTAGTAATTATTGGTGCACTTTTTAAGATCCTTCACTGGGAATTCGGACCACTGACTGGTGGATTGCTTCTTGCTGTTGGACTTATTACTGAAGCATTGATCTTCGCTATCTCTGCATTTGAACCAGTAGATGATGAGTACGATTGGTCTTTGGTGTATCCTGAATTGGCTCACGGTCAATCTAAAGGAAACAAAAATGAGGCTAAGCAAGCTAAAGAAGCTGAAGGTCTTCTTTCCAGAAAATTGGATGATTTATTGAAAGAAGCGAATATCGATTCTGAACTTTTCACAAGTTTAGGAGATAGCATCAAGAATTTTGAAGGTGCTGCTAAAGGTATTGCTCCGACTACAGATGCTATCCAACACACTAAGAAGTATTCTGAAGAGTTGTCTCATGCTGCCGCTCAAATGGAGTCTTTGAACAGCTTGTACAAAGTACAATTGGAAAGCGCTAGCCGTCAAGCTTCCATCAATGAGGAAGTAGTACAGAACGCAGGTGCATTAAAAGAGCAAATGGAATCTTTGGCAACCAATCTTTCTTCTTTGAACGGAGTTTACGGAGGTATGCTATCCGCCATGAGTAAAAACTAATTAGGGGATTTGATTAATATACCAAACCCAAATCAAATTAATTATTAATTCTAATTAGATAAAACATGGCATCAGGAAAACAAACACCACGTCAGAAGATGATCAACCTCATGTATTTGATCTTCATCGCGATGTTGGCATTAAATATGAGCAAGGAGGTTCTTGCCGCATTCGGTTTGATGAATGCAAAGCTGGAAACTTCCAATGAGAAAGCTGAAGCAAACAACTTGGCCTATTTTGAAGGTCTGGAGACCAAAGCATCTGAAGATGCGATCAAGTATGGTCCCTTGTTTGAAAAAGCCCAGACTGTTCAAAAACTTTCCCTTGAGTACTATGAGTACTTGGAGGAATTGAAAAAAGGCATGCTTGCCGATCAGGAAGACCCAAACAACTATGTTGTTATGGATAAGTCTGACTATTTGGACAACCTATTTTTCCAAGGAGACAAGTTGAAGCCGGAAGGCGAGAAATTCTTGTCTACCCTTCAGAATTATAGAGAGCAGATTTTAGCTGCATTGCCAGAAAATATGTCAGAGATCAAAGGAGCAGTTCAAACTAGATTTGAAACTGGTGATGATAACGGAAAAGTGACCAGACTACGAGATAACATCAAAGTAGATTGGATGAACTACCATTTTGAAGGATATCCACTAGTTGCTTCCTTGACCAAGATTACACAATTGCAGGCAGATATCATGTCTACTGAGCAAGAAGTATTGAAAGGTCTTTTGGAAGGTAACCTTACAGAAGCAGTTTCTTTGAAAAACTTTGCGACTTCTTTGCATGCATCTAAGAGCGCGTTCTATACGGGTGAAAAATATGATGGTAAAATTATCATCAGTAAAACCGATAGATCTTCCAAGCCTGTGAAGGCAGAGCTTAA
Source organism: Flagellimonas nanhaiensis (assembly GCF_003382275.1). Taxonomy (GTDB): domain Bacteria; phylum Bacteroidota; class Bacteroidia; order Flavobacteriales; family Flavobacteriaceae; genus Flagellimonas; species Flagellimonas nanhaiensis. The sequence goes on along the minus strand of NZ_QTJX01000002.1, from coordinate 130,101 downwards.
ATTGGATGGTAGAAATCTTACTGAAGGAAAAGACTATCTATTGGAAGAAGGTGGTATCAAAATGTTGATCAGTGCTGGAACTGCTGGTGACCATACTATTGCAGGTACAATGTACTTTATGCAAGATGGTGAGGAAGTTCCTGTAGAAGTGAACAACACCTTTGCTACTATCACCAAGCCTAACGCTGCGGTTATTTCTGCAGATAAGATGAACGTTGTTTACCGTGGTGTGGCCAACCCAATGACCATTTCCATCCCTGGTATTCCTGATAATAAAGTTAACGCAAGAGCAGCTGGTTTATCCAGAAGAAGCGGTAGCAACTATATCATGAACCCTGGAACTGGAAGAACGGTTACCATTACTGCTTCAGGTACATTGCCAGATGGTCAAGCTATCTCTACCAAGTCTGAATTTAGGATCAAGGATATCCCAAGACCAGGTGGTACGGTAAGAGGTGAGGCAGGTAGCGTTAAAATGCCTAGAAGAAACCTTGAGATTTCTACAGTTGGCGCTATGTTGGAGGACTTTGATTTTGATTTGAACTTAGCCGTTGGCGGATTTAAGTTCAAGGTGCCAGGTCAACCAACGATCGTTGTAAAAGGTAACAAATTGAACAGCCAGGCCAAGTCTGCTCTTAAGAGAGCTAAAAGAGGTGATGCCGTTCAGATTTTTGATATCAACGCATATATCACCAACAATAGAAGCTACAAGTTGAAAAAGGTATCTCCTGTTGTAGTTGAGCTTACAAACTAATAAAGTATAGAAGTAAAATCATGAATTGGAAAAATGCATTTTTAATTGGAGCTTTAAGCTTATTGCCCGTATCAATGATGGCCCAGGCAAACATCTTGAATGCCAAGCTGCCGGATGATATAGGAAAAAAGACAGAAGCCCAAATAGAACAAGATAATGATGCTCCCCTAGAGTATGGTTATGTGGATGATAGGGACATCCTATGGTCCAAGACCGTATGGGAGACCATAGATCTTGATGAGCGTGTCAACTTCCCGCTGTATTACCCTACCGATACCATTGGTATTGGGGCTGACAGAAGGTCTTTGTACCATGTGTTGATGAAAAACATGAGAAATGGTAAACTGACCGAGGTATATACAGATTCGTACTTCACAGAAAAACGTACGTTGAACGATTTGGGCGCTACCTTGAGCAAAGTGGATACCACAGATTTAGGATACGAACAATTGAATGCCGGTGAACAGATTTCCCCTGAGTTTATCAACCAAAGGGATTTGAGCGCTGCGGATATTGAAGAGTATCGCATTAAAGGAATCTGGTATTTTGACAAGCGACAAGGTGAACTTAAATATCGTTTGTTGGGAATAGCCCCTGTTGCACCAGACGTAAACTTCATAGATGATGAATCTGTGGACCCAGGAGAGAACAAAGTAGAACTGTTCTGGGTATGGTATCCTGCTGCTAGACAAATACTGCACGATGCCAAGGTCTACAACCAGCGCAATTCCGCTAGACCTATATCTTATGATATGCTATTGAACGCAAGACGTTTTAATGGTGTAATCTATAAAGAGGATAACGTTCACGGAGACCGTGAAATAGACGATTATATTTTTGACAATGCTTTGTTCCAATTGTTGGAGGCCAAAAGAATTAAAGAGGTCATCCGCGATAGGGAACAGGACATGTGGGCATATTAATGAAACCCAACTTTGAAAGCGAATGGCGAATCAAAGTTGATGGTTGAATTATTCCGAACTTGTTTCGGAATCCACATAAAATAATTTTCCAATTCAATTCATATAACGCCGCACTCTAGTGCGGCGTTTTTTGTTTTAGGTGTCAGCCAGCCATAGTCTATTTTGGGCTTGGACCTTTCTAGATGTTCTTTCGGTTTCTTACTTGGTCATTCCTGCGAAGGCAGGAATCCATGGTCAAGACCAACCCTCTGCTAGATCGGACCAGTATGGGTTTTCTGCTTCAATGAGCCGTATTTTCCATTGGCGTTTCCATTTTTTTAGCTGTTTCTCTCTAAGAATGGCATTGTTTACATACTGATGAAACTCATAATAGACCAACCGGTGGAGACCATACCTTTGGGTAAAGCCTTTCAGCTTTCCACTTTTGTGTTCCCGGACCCGTCGTTGTAGGTTGTTGGTCATGCCTATGTATAAGGTCCCGTTCTTTTGGTTAGTAAGTATATAAACATAGTATTCGTGTATGTTATGGGGCATTCTTTGGTATAAAGTGGTTTCCTGCTTTCGCAGGAAAGACAAATTTTTGTTTTTTACTTTAAAGAAAAGGTGATAAAAAAGGGGACAAAGTCCCCTTTTAATCCTATGAATTGTATGTAAATTAATTATCCAGAGCAGGAGTGTATTCCCAAAAATCATTTCTGTCTTCATTTGCGAATTTGGTTTCGCCAAATGAAACATAAGCTTTGTTATTTAATGTAGTTGAAGATGCACCATAACGCGCAGCTCCAGGATATGATGTCTTTTGTGACCAAGAATTGGAATTAGGGTCATATTCAAACAAATCTGAGAAGTGTTTGGGTGTACCCGAATGAATTATACCTGTGCCCAAATACCCTTTTCCGTTAAGCGCGAATCCTATGGCGCCATATCTTTCTAATCCAATATCAAGTGACTGCATTTCAGACCATGAATCAAGATTTGGGTCGTACCGATGTATATCCTTATAATAGACATTGTCACTATTGTTATAGCCAGTCGCAATGTACCCAATACCGTCAATCACAAAACTTACTGGACGTATTCTCGGATTATTGCCAATAGTGTTTTTATCATTCCAACTATTTAAGTTTGTATCGAATTCTTGAAAATGTGCAGTATTAGTGCCACCAAATAAATAACCTTTTTGATTTACTGTAAAGGTTCTTCCGTTCAGACCTGGAGGAGTGGCTGGTGTAGCAACGACAACCCACGACTTAGTTAAAGGATTATACCTGTAGCAGTCATTTACTTTCTGTTGACCGTCATTTCCTGCTCCCACAAACCATTTGTTATCAATGGTAAAGGAAAATGGCCCGTATCTTTTTCCACCGGGAAAACTACCATTTTGTTCCGTCCACTCATCGGTCTCGGGATTGTATAGCCATATATCATCCAGTTCTGTATTTCCGTTAAATGAGAACCCTAAACCTGCTATAATAAATAATTTTCCATTTTCATCCTCCAAAGTTGCCATAACCCCATCTCTTCTTGCTTCTCCAGGAAAATCTGCGAGTTTTCTCCATGGCCCTACAGTAAATTCTTCTGTACTTTCCCCAGTCTGTTCCCCCACGGTTACGGTAATGGTGCCTGTTGTGGCCCCTTCGGGTACGGTCACCGTAAGTTGTGTGGAGTTGGCGCTGGTCACCTCAGCATCCACACCATTGAATTTGACGGTATTATTGGCGGGGTCGAGATCAAAGTTGGCTCCATTGATTACCACTTCGGCGCCCACATTTTCTTGGTCGGGGGCAAACCCGCTTATGGAAATTGTCGGTGGTACCAACACGGTAAAGTCCTCATTACTCTGGGTAGTCTCCCCATCTACGGTGACCGTGATAGGTCCGGTCTCAGCCCCATTGGGCACTTGAACAGTGAGCAAAGTGGCCGTTGCGGCACTTACATTGGCAGTGGTCCCATTAAACTTGACCAGATTATCGGCCATAGTGGTACTGAAGTTGATTCCGGAGACCTCCACTGTGGTACCAGGGGTTCCTTCGGTTGGATCAAAACTGGTAATGGTCGGTGCATTTGCAGAGGGTTCGTTAACGGTAAAGTCGTCACTGCTCTGGGTGGTCTCCCCATCTACGGTGACCGTGATAGGTCCGGTCTCGGCCCCATTGGGCACTTGAACAGTGAGCAAAGTGGCCGTTGCGGCACTTACATTGGCAGTGGTCCCATTAAACTTGACCAGATTATCGGCCATAGTGGTACTGAAGTTGGTTCCGGAGACCTCCACTGTGGTACCGGGGGTTCCCTCGGTTGGATCAAAACCGGTAATGGTCGGTGCATTGGCCGAGGGCTCGGTAACAGTGAACGTGCCTTCACTGGTGGCTTTTTCCCCGTCCACTTCCACACTGATCTTCCCTGTGGTGGCCCCGGAGGGGACCGTAACTTCCAGTTGCGTGGCCGAAGCAGTGTTCACAGTGGCCTTGGTCCCATTGAACTTCACAATGTTCCCGCTTGCTGTGGCGCTGAAATTGGAACCCTTAATGGTCACACCGGTGCCTACCGTTCCATTTGAAGGTGTAAAACTGGAAATTGTGGGTGGATTGGATTCCGGGACATCCGGTTTTTTGGTGTCATCCTTGCTGCAAAACACAAAAAGTAGCGTAACGAGGATGCACGAAGCATAAGTCAAAGCATGTTTTTTCATGATAAAAAAGTTTTGTGGACTCTAATAGTAAGGGACAAATGGATAATAATTGGGCGCAAGTTGATGGATGCCCTATTTGAGTTGATAGATGCCATTATGGATAGATCTAGGTTGGAGTGTTACTATGTGGTTTTTAATTGAACAAGCGTCCAAACCTCTGCCTTACCACCCTTTTAAACATTATGGTTTCATGACAAAATCCCGACCAAGATCACTACCTTAGCTGCATGTTGGATTATCTGGTAGTTGGCCTAGGCTTGGCCGGAATTTCTTTTTGCGAAACCCTTGAAAAAGAGGGTAAATCCTATATGGTAGTTTCGGATGATTCCCAACAATCTTCCCTAGTGGCGGGCGGTCTTTACAATCCTGTCATCCTCAAAAGGTTCACCATGGCCTGGAGAGCTGGGGAGCAAATGCAGAAAATAGCCCCATTCTACTCCGATCTTGAGGAGAAGCTAGCAGTAAAACTGGACCATAAGCTTCGCGTACTGCGCAAGTTCGCTTCCATTGAGGAGCAGAACATGTGGTTTGAGGCCGCTGATAAGCCTGGACTTGATCATTTTCTTTCAACAAAGATTCTGGAAAACAAAAATCCTGGTATTGAGGCACCTTTTGGTTTTGGAAAAGTGAAATACACTGGAAGGGTGGACACAGGAACCCTTCTTGTCGCTTATAAAGATTATTTAAGAAAAAAAGGAGTGTTGGAGCAAGAAACCTTTGATTTTAATCAATTTAAGGCCTTGTCAGACCATATTTCGTATAAAACCACACAAGCCAAGCAAATCGTTTTTTGCGAAGGTTACGGGCTTAAAAAGAACCCCTATTTCGATTACCTTCCACTAAATGGAACCAAGGGCGAGCTACTTGCCATTAAAGCTCCCAGCTATAAGGAAAATAGCGTGATCAAATCTTCAGTGTTTACTATTCCGATGGAGGATGATCTCTATTTGGTGGGAGCTACATATAAATGGAAAGACAAGACCAATATTCCTACCGAGGAAGCAAAAACAGAATTGCTCGAGAAGCTCAGAACTTTTCTTAAATGTGATTTTGAAATAGTGGACCATGTAGCTGGAATACGACCTACCGTAATCGACCGCAGGCCCTTGGTGGGTCAACATCCAGATCACAAAAACCTTTATGTACTAAACGGATTGGGCTCCAGGGGAGTGCTTTTGGCTCCGTATGTTTCCTCACAATTATACAATGCCATAGAGAAGGGCATGGAATTGAATCCAGAAATCAACATATCCAGATTTACCAAAAAGTACTACTCCAACTGACTTTTTACTACGGGAGGATCATATTTAATAAAAAAGTTGATCCAAATATTTCGGGATAACCTAATAATGACCGGCATAAAAACGATCAAGGTGGCTACAATGGCAATAAAGGTATTTACCAAGGATGTTCCAACAAAAAGGAAGGAAATAACAAACGCAGCAACTGCAAAGGCAATCCCCACGGCATAGCTCACGTACATTGAACCATAGAAAAAGGATGGTTCAATCTTGTATTTGGTACCACAGTTTGAACATCTTTCATGCATTTTAAACAATTGGGGAAGGGCATAGGGATTGGTGTTTACATACATGCTTTCCTCATGGCATTTAGGACAACTTCCTGTTAAAATGCTGTAGAGTTTGGTTCCTTTTTTTAACATTTGCAGCGATTTTGGCACAAAAATACGATTCAGCCAGGTTAGTTTTGTAATTCAGGTCACATAAAATGTTGAATATCCATAACCTTTCTGTTGCCTTTGGAGGCGAATATTTGTTCGAAGAGATTTCCTTTCGGTTGAATGCGGGAGATCGAGTAGGGCTTATTGGTAAAAATGGCGCTGGAAAATCTACCCTGCTAAAGTTGCTTTCCAAGGAAATGGCACTGGATGAAGGAACAATAGCAACAGAAAAGGATACCAATATTGGTTTTCTGAAGCAGGATATTGATTTTGAACAGGGAAGAACTGTTTTGGAAGAGTCCTATCAAGCCTTTTCCGAAATCAAGCAGCTGGAACTCAAACTTGATGAGATCAACACGGCTTTGGCCGAACGTACAGATTATGAAAGCGAAGCCTATCACCAATTAATGGTAGACCTTAACGATGTTACCCATAGATATGAAATTTTGGGAGGGTACAACTATCAAGGAGATACTGAAAAGGTGCTTCAGGGATTGGGTTTTAAACGCGAGGACTTCAATAAGTTGACCGACACCTTTTCCGGAGGATGGAGGATGCGAATTGAACTGGCAAAGTTACTCCTCCAGAATAACGATGTGCTGCTTTTGGATGAGCCCACCAACCATTTGGATATAGAATCTATTATTTGGCTGGAACAGTTTCTAAAAAACTATCCTGGGGCTGTGGTAATCGTATCACACGATAAAATGTTTCTTGATAATGTCACCAATCGAACCATTGAGATTTCTTTGGGCAGAATATATGATTATAACAAGCCCTATACTAAGTTCTTGGAGTTTAGAAAGGAAATAAAAGAGCAACAGCTCAATGCCCAAAAAAACCAAGAAAAGCAGATTCAACAGACCGAAAGGTTGATTGAGAAATTTAGGGCTAAATCCTCAAAGGCGTCCATGGCACAGTCCCTGATCAAAAAATTGGACAAAATGGAACGCATCGAGGTAGATGAAGAAGATGGTAGCGTTATGAACCTAAGGTTCCCAGTGTCCGTAACTCCGGGAAAGGTGATCGCAGAGCTGGAAGACCTTTCAAAAAGTTATGGACCAAAACAGGTGTTGGAAAACATTAACCTTTTAGTAGAGAGAGGCAGTAAAACAGCTTTTGTTGGCCAAAACGGTCAAGGAAAAACCACCTTGGCAAAGATCATGGTTGGGGAATTGGACCATACCGGGAGTTTAAAGACAGGGCACAACGTTCAGATTGGTTACTTTGCCCAGAACCAGGCAGAGTACCTGGATGGAGAAAAAACCATTTTGGATACCATGATTGATGCTGCCAATGAAACCAATCGGAGCAAAGTAAGAGACATCTTGGGATCTTTTCTTTTTCGTGGAGATGAGGTGGAGAAGCATGTAAAGGTACTTTCAGGAGGAGAGAGAAATCGTTTGGCCCTAGCTAAAATGCTTTTACAGCCCTTCAATGTTTTGATAATGGATGAGCCTACCAACCATTTAGATATCAAGTCCAAAAATGTGTTGAAAAAAGCGCTTCAGAATTTCGAAGGGACATTGGTATTGGTGTCTCACGATCGTGATTTTCTTCAAGGCCTTACGGATAGGGTCTATGAATTTAAGGATGGAGCCATTAAAGAATACCTTGGGGATATCGATTTTTATCTGGATCAGCGCAAAGCGGAAGACTTCAGAAAAATAGAAAAAGGAGAAACCAAGGCACCTACGGAGAAAAAACCGGTAAAAGAAAATGACTATGCCGCTCAAAAACGGATGAAATCCATAAAGAACAAATTGAGCAGCGTTGAGAAGAAAATTTCGCAATTGGAAAAAGACATAGCCATTGCGGATCATGATTTGTTGATGGATTATGACAGCACAATTGCAAAACCCGGTTTTTTTGATGATTACCATGGTAAAAAGGAACTTTTGGAATCCTTGATGGAGGATTGGGAAAAGCTGTCAGGCGAGCTGGAATCCTACAATTAGCCAAAAAGCAGAAATCCAAACCACAATAATTTCTGGTTTCACAACATTTCTAGGGTACTTCACCGATCAATTTTGTAGTTGTTCCTGTTCTTTAGTTACTTTGTAAGTAAATTCTTTAGAATTAAATAAGTAATTAATGAATAGATTAGTCGTTTTACTCTTATTGTTGGCTCTTTCCTCCATGCGGGTATCAGCAGATGAAATATCCCAAAAGGAAAAAAGTGTGCTGGTGGACCTATACAATAGTACAAAGGGGCCAGAGTGGACTGCTACATGGGACCTTGAGGCTCCCGTAGGCACTTGGAAGGGTATAGAATTGAAGGATGGACATGTGGTTGAAATAAATCTGTTCCACAACAATTTGAACGGTGTGCTTCCCGAAAGTTTGGGAAAATTAAAATACCTGACCCATCTTAATCTTGCTTTTAACAGCATAACTGGGGTTTTACCAAAGGATATCGTAAATCTTAAAAATTTGAAGGTACTTCGTTTGGAGATGAACCGGATAAAAGGTGCGCTTCCAACAGAAATAGGGCAACTTAAGGAACTTGAAATATTTTCAATGTTCAATAACTTTTTGAGCGGCCCAATACCACCTTCATTTGGAGTATTGGAGAACCTAAAGGAGCTCAACCTTTCCAGTAATAATTTAAAGGGAATTATTCCGGAATCCATCGGAAATCTTTCCAATTTAGAGGCTCTAGGGTTATTTGAGAATAATCTGGAGGGTTCAATCCCAGAAGAAATAGGGAATTTGGGCCAGTTAAAGGAGTTGGTTTTGGCCAACAATCAATTGGGAGGAGAAATTCCTGTTGAATTTAGCCAATTGGCCAGCCTTAAGATTTTACAGCTACAGAACAACAAGTTCAACTCGTATACAGGTCTTAACGCCATGGATACAGATCAGTTCTTGGTTTTTGACACTGATGAAAGAAAAGAACATCCCAAGTTTAATGCTATTCAGTTGAAACGCACACGAATGGCGGATACCAAATTTGAGGATGAGGAAGATTTTGACGAAAATGAGTAGTTAGTTATACTTTAGTTTGTTTGGTTTGGGGATGCAGGCGTGTATCCCCTTTTTTTGTTTTTAAAAACCCACGCCTTCCACATTTATGAAATATTTAACCTTTCCAAAAAATGTAGGGAATAGCTTTGCAAATACTAATTTTCCTAGTGCATGCGTAAGCTTATATTATCGGTCGTAGCCGGCAGCGTGGTTATTTTTCTTTCTATTTTTCTTGCCAAAATGATTTCTGGCAGCAAGAAGACAAGAAGACCTCCTTCTCAAAAAGTAGTGAAGACTGTATTTGTGGATACAGTTAAGAATTCCACTGTGCCGATTATGGTACCGGCCAATGGCAATCTTAGAGCTAAAAGAAGAGTCGAGCTGTTTTCTGAGGTTCAAGGTGTGTTTCGAACAGGTAGTAAATTGTTCCGAACAGGTCAAGAATACAGTTCTGGTCAAACATTGATTCGAATCGATGCCAACGAATATTACGCCAGTGTGCAATCTGCGAAAAGTAATCTGTACAACCTTCTTACTTCCATAATGCCCGATTTGCGATTGGATTATCCAGAAATATATCCCAAGTGGCAGAACTACCTGAATGGTTTCGATTTGGACAAGACTACCCCAACGTTGCCAGAAATGAGCAATGAAAAAGAAAAGTTCTTCATTTCCGGAAGAGGGGTGATATCGAGTTACTATAACGTCAAGAATCTAGAACAAAGACTTTCAAAATATAACATATCCGCTCCTTTCAGAGGGGTGTTAACGGAGGCCTTGGTTACCGAGGGAACCCTAATTCGGGTTGGTCAGAAGCTGGGGGAATTCATAAACACAGGTGTTTATGAATTGGAAGTTTCCGTAAGTAAAACCTATGGGGATTATTTAACCGTGGGAAAACAAGTGGAACTTTCAAATTTGGAGAAAACACAAACTTTCACGGGCAAAGTTATCCGTGTTAATGGGCGTGTAGACCAAAACTCCCAGACCATTACGGTCTATATTGAAGTGGAAGGTGAAAACCTAAAAGAAGGGCAATATCTGGAAGCCAATTTGGAGGCCAAGGAAGAACCAAATGCTATAGAGGTGGACCGCTCACTGCTGTTGGAGAACAATCAAATCTTTGTGGTGCGTGACACTATTTTGGATGTAATTGATGTCAAGCCAGTATACTATACAGATAAGACCGTGGTGCTCAAAGATGTGCCAGATGACGCTATTATTGTCTCCAAAGCATTATCGGGCGGTTATGCCGGAATGGAAGTAAGGGTGTTCGATGCTGCCAAAAAAACCAAGTCGTGAGAAAGGTCATATCGTATTTCATAAAATACCACGTTGCGGTCAACGTAATTATTCTGGCATTTTTCATCTTTGGAATTGTTGGGGCACTTTCTTTGAAATCCTCCTTTTTTCCATTGGTGGATTCGCAGAACATACTGATCAATATAACGTATCCTGGAGCCTCGCCCCAGGAAGTTGAAGAAGGTATCGTACTAAAGATTGAGGACAACCTCAAAGGCCTACAAGGTGTAGAGAGGGTAACTTCCACCTCACGTGAAAATAGTGGTTCCATCAATGTGGAAATAGAAAAGGGCAGAGATATAGATTTTATGCTCTTGGAAGTCAAAAATGCTGTAGACCGGGTGCCTACATTTCCTACCGGAATGGAACCTTTGATCGTATCCAAACGTGAAGCCGTTAGACCAACAATAAGTTTTGCCGTAAGCGGGAAAGACATATCACTTTCCACCCTGAAACAAATTGGACGTCAAATTGAAAATGATTTGCGTGCGATCGAAGGGATTTCGCAAATAGAAATTTCAGGTTATCCAGAAGAAGAAATTGAAATCGCCGTAAACGAAAACAGTTTGTTGGCCTATGATTTGACTTTTGATGAAGTGGCAAGGGCAGTCACCAATGCAAACATTCTGGTTACCGGTGGAAATATCAAAACAAATTCCGAGGATTATCTGATTCGTGCAAATAACCGCTCATACTATGGTGATGAACTTTCCAATGTTGTTGTTCGTGCCGACGCAGCAGGTAGAACAGTACGACTAAAAGATGTAGCCGTTATCCGCGACCGCTTTTCGGAGACTCCGAATGCATCCTTTCTTAATGGGGAGTTGTCTGTAAACGTGACCGTCACTAGTACCAATACGGAAGATTTGATAGGCTCTGCCGAGAATGTCAAGGAATATGTGGCCGATTTCAATAAAAAATACAGCAATGCCAAATTGGAAGTGATCAGCGATCAGTCCAAGACTTTGACCCAACGTACCGATTTGCTTACCGAGAATGCAGTTATCGGGATGATTTTGGTTTTACTGTTTTTGTCGCTCTTTTTGAACACACGCTTAGCCTTTTGGGTTGCATTTGGTTTGCCCATTGCCTTCTTAGGGATGTTTGTATTTGCCCCAATGTTCAATGTAACGATCAATGTGCTTTCCTTGTTTGGGATGATTATTGTAATCGGTATTTTGGTAGATGATGGGATTGTTATTGCAGAGAATATCTATCAGCATTACGAAAAAGGAAAAACCCCTATTAGGGCGGCCATAGATGGCACCATGGAAGTAATTCCGCCAATACTTTCAGCAATTATTACCACCATTTTGGCCTTTTCCCTGTTCCTCTTCCTGGATGGTCGAATTGGAGACTTCTTTAGTGAAGTTTCCGTAATTGTTATATTGACCTTGGTGGTTTCCTTGGTGGAAGCTTTGATCATACTTCCGGCCCACTTGGCGCATTCCAAAGCCTTGAGGCCAAAAAGTCAGGACCCTACATCAAGCTTGGGCAGAATATTTGCAAAACTCCGAGTAATAAACAAGCTGGGTGATCAGGCCATGGCGTACATGCGTGACAATTGGTATAGTCCGACACTAAAGTTTGCCTTAAATTATAAATTCCTCACGTTCTCATTGTTCTTTATGGCCTTGGCTCTGACGTTTGGTTCCATAGGGGGCGGTATTATTAGAACAGCTTTTTTTCCTAGAATAGCCAGTGATCGTATTGCGGTTGAACTTCAAATGCCAAATGGTACCAATGAGAAGATTACGGATTCCATTATCACCATGATCCAGGAGAAAGCGCAAATTGTAAATGAGCAACTAACAGAGGAATACATGAAAGGAACTGACAAGGTGCTTTATGAAAACATGCTAAAGACCTTGGGGCCTGGTTCTTCAACAGCTACATTGATCATCAACTTGTTGCCGGGAGAAGAACGTCCAGATGATATTGTGGCAAGTATGGTAACCGGCAGGTTGCGGGAATTGGTGGGGCCGGTAATTGGTGTTGAAAGCCTGATTTATGGTTCTGGAGGTAATTTTGGAGGAGACCCTGTTTCAGTATCTCTGTTGGGAAATAATATTTCGGAATTAAAGGCGGCAAAAGAGGAATTGAAAGCGGCAATGCTGAACAATGCCCTATTGAAGGATGTAGCCGACAACGATCCAGCCGGAATCAAAGAAATTAGATTGGAACTCAAAGAAAATGCCTATTTGCTTGGATTGGATTTGAGAACCGTCATGAATCAGGTTAGAGCAGGATTTTTTGGAAACCAGGCACAACGTTTTCAACGAGGGCAAGATGAGATTAAGGTGTGGGTACGTTACGATCGTACTAATCGTTCGTCTATTACGGATTTGGACGAAATGCGCATTTTAACCCCCATGGGAGAGCGAGTTCCTTTAAAGGAAATTGCAACGTATACCATTGAACGCGGCGATGTGGCCGTTAACCACTTGGATGGTCAACGGGAAATTCAGTTGACTTCGGATTTGGCCAATCCGGAAACTACCAGTGCCATTGATATCATGTTGTGGATAAGGAATGAAGTCATGCCGGATATTTTGTCCAAAAATCCATCTATCACACCTTCATATGAAGGACAGAACCGGGAGCGGAACAAGTTCCAGAATTCGCTCAATTATGCGGGGCTTACAGTTTTGATATTGATTTTTATCACCATTGCATTTACCTTCAGGAGCTTTAGCCAACCCCTGTTGTTATTGCTTTTGGTGCCCTTTAGTCTTACCGCTGTTGCATGGGGACATTGGATTCATAATTTCCCTATCAATATTCTTTCGTTGTTGGGAATTATAGCCTTGATAGGTATTATGGTGAACGATGGCCTGGTCCTCATCGGTAAATTCAACAACAACCTCAAGGAAGGACTTAAGTTTGATGAAGCCATTTATGAAGCAGGACGATCTCGTTTTAGGGCTATTTTCTTGACTTCGATCACAACAATTGCTGGTTTGGCACCCTTACTTTTGGAAAAAAGTAGACAAGCACAATTCCTGAAACCCATGGCGCTTTCCATTGCATACGGGATTGCATTTGCCACCGTGTTGACACTTTTAATGTTGCCTATCTTTTTATCTTTTGGGAATAATGTGAAGGTGTTCTTTAAACAGCTATGGACGGGAGAAAAGGCAACTAGAGAAGAAGTGGAAAGGTCCATTAGGGAGCGCAATGAAGAGGAACATATGATGGAAGATGGATTATATAGTCAAAATGGAGGCACTAATCATACACAGGAAAAAGAGGCTTCAAAAGTTTTAGAAGGCACATTGGAATGAAACATTATTTAACTACAATACCCCTCCTTTTCTCGATTTTATTCGTTTCGGCACAGGATCAAATGCTTACAAAGGAAGAGGCAATAGACCTGACATTGGCCAATAACCTGGGGATACAAGTGGCGAGAAACACGCAACAAATTGATGATAACAATGCTAATATCCTCAATTCAGGATATTTACCCAGTTTAACTGCTAATGCCGGAGGTACTATCGACAGACAAAATACGGAAGGTACTTTGGGCAATGGGGATACCAGAACTGCCGATGGGGTGGAGACCAGGCGTTACAATGCATCGGTCAATCTAAACTATACGCTGTTTGATGGATTGGGGAGGCATTATGACTACAAAAGTTTCAAGGAGCGTTCCCAACAGTCAGAACTGGAAGTGCAACAAACCATAGAGACTACCATACTTCAATTGTTTACAGTATATTATGAAGTAGCTCGATTGACGGAGAATACTGAAAACCTGTCGCAGGCACTTGAAATTTCCAAAGAGCGATTAAAAAGAGCCGAATATCAGTTTGATTATGGGCAAAATACAGGTTTGGATGTATTGAACGCAGAAGTGGATATCAACACGGATAGCATCAATTTATTGAATTCCAGACAGCAGCTGAGAAATACAATGAGGGATTTGAACTTGATACTCAATCGTGAACTGTCCGAGAATTTCACAGCGGATACCACGGTGAATTTTATCCCCGGGCTTGAGATGGAAAATATGCACAACGAGGCCAAACTCAACAATATCCGATTACAGATTGCAGAAAAACAATTGAACATCAACAATTACAATTTCAAATCTGCAAAAAGTGCCTACCTGCCTACAATCGGTTTAACCGGAACTTATGGTTGGAACGAATCCAATAACAACAGTCCGTTGGCATTCGTGGTACAAAATTCAGCTACTGGGGTTACAGGCGGTATCAATCTTACCTGGAATCTTTTTGATGGGGGGAGAAGCATTACCAACATCAAGAACACAAAAATCAACTATGAAACGCAGGAACTTCTTCAAAAGCAAATTGCCCTAGAAGTAGAGCGTGATATAAGAAATGCCTGGGACAGCTATACCAATGCGTTGTATGTATTGCAGGTACAAGAGAAAAATTTACAGACAAATCAGAACAACTTTAACCGCACGGACGAGCGCTATAAGTTGGGACAGGTGACTTCCATTGAATTTAGACAGGCACAGTTGAATCTGCTGAATGCCGAACTGGCCAAAAGCCAAGCAAAATACAATGCAAAATTGGCCGAGCTGCAAATGCTTCAAATAAGTGGGCAATTACTCAATGTAGATTTCTAAACTGATAAATCATGTACGAGCATTTCTTTCAATGTCCATATTGTTGGGAAGAAATCTCTTTTCTCTTGGACAGCTCCGTGACCGAACAAACTTATGTTGAGGATTGCGAAATTTGCTGTAACCCGATTGAAGTATCACCAAAATTCAAAAATCATGAGTTGACCTCCTTTGAGGTACAGGTGTTGGGGCAGTGAGTTTAGCTCATTGATTCTTCAACTTCAATTCGGCATAAACCGGCAAATGGTCCGAAGGATACCTACAATCAAAGGAATCACTTAGGATACCACTTTTTATGATTTCAATGTTGACGGTTGAGGTAAAAATATAATCGATTCTTCTTGTTACCGGTTTGGTAAAATCAAATCCATTGAAAGTCCCTTGAGGACCATGGGCATTACTGCCTGCCGCAATTTGAGTATCCGCCATTTGCTCCATAATCAATTGAATGCCCTTGCTATTGCTTTCCAAATTGAAATCCCCCATTAACACCACGGGCAATTTATTGGGATTAAGTTCTTTTATTTTTTTTAGGATCAATTTGGCACTTTCTTCACGAGCAATCTCTCCTACATGATCAAAATGGGTATTGAACAGCAGGAATTCAGTTGGCCCATCTTTAGCCTTAAAATGGCCATAAGTGCAAATTCTTGGAAGCGCAGCATCCCAATATTTGGAGGGTTTTTCAGGAGTTTTGGACAGCCAAAATGTGCTTTCCTCCAAAAGTTCCAACTTGTTTTGGTTATAAAAGATAGCTGTAAATTCTCCTCGTTCATCACCATGGTCTCTGCCAATGCCAAAATATCGGTATTGTTCAAGACCTGCGTCCACATCCTTTAACTGGTGGATCAATCCTTCTTGGGTTCCAAAGACATCCGGTCCATAAAATTTGAGTTGGGAAATGAGAAATTCCTTTCTGTGTTCCCAGCTGTTTAAGCCATCACCTGGATTGTCATAACGGATATTGTAAGACAAAACACTAATGGATTGAGCCTGACCATAGGCGGCAAGCAACAATACTATAACCCAAAATGTTCGTTTCATCATTGATTCTTTTTGAGCAGTCCATCAAAAAATTCATGAGCTTTTTCTACGTCCTCTTTTGGAGCATTTTCAAACTCTTTATCGGTTACTTTGTAGAGCTTTTGAAGACTGTCCAACTTTTGGTGCATAACAGGAATGATATCCGCGTAGACTTCATCATTGATGGCATTGTACATTTCTGCAGGATCCTTTTCCAAATCATAAAACTCCCACTGATCAATATCATCATAAAAATGGATGAGCTTATAGCGCTTTGTGCGTACCCCATACTGCTTTTTAACCATATGGAAAGCAGGAAAGTCGTAATAGTGGTAGTAAATGGCATCCTTAAAATCATTTGAGGAGCCATCCAATAAAGCTTTAAAGGATTTGCCTTGCATTTGTGAAGCATGGTCCAAGCCACCAGCCAAATCTAAAAAGGTTGGTGCAAAGTCCAAGTTCTGGGTCAAGGCATCAATTTCGGTGCCTGGCTCAATAACTCCTGGTAATTGCATTAACAATGGCATCCTTAGCGATTGTTCGTACATAAAGCGTTTGTCAAACCATCCTTTTTCGCCCAAATAAAATCCTTGGTCCGAGGTATAAACTACCAAAGTGTTCTCATCAAGACCGGTCTCTTCCAAATAATCCAGAATCTTTCCTACACTTTCATCAACAGAAGCAACGGTGGCCAGATAATCCTGTAGGTATCGTTGCCCCTTCCAAATGGCCAGTTCCTCTCCACTCAGATTTGCTTCGTGAAAAGCGTTGTTTTTAGGTAAATACGCCTTGTTCCATGCCTCCCACTGCGCTGGGGTCATTCGCTCAAAGTCGCTTGGCCATGGATTGTGGTCCAATTCCGGACTTCCATAAGCTTTTGTCATTTTCAGGTCGTGGCCTTCGTACATATCCACATAAATGGTTTGTTCTTGCTCCACCGAAGCTTGCTGATTTTCAAACTCTGGAAAATACGTATCAGGTAAGGGAAATGTAATGGAATCGTACATGTTTGCATGTCGTAGGGCAGGCATCCAATTTCTATGCGGGGCTTTGTGGTGCACCATCATAAAGAAAGGCCGCTCAACACTATCCCGTTGTTTGAGCCAATCCAGTCCTTTTTCGGTAATAAGGTCGGTGGCATAGCCCTCCGTCCAAACGGTATCGTTTCCTTTTATGAATTCGGGATTATAATATTTTCCTTGTCCATCCAGAATTTCCCAATAATCAAAACCTGTAGGCGCACCGTGCAAATGCCATTTGCCTACGATGGCAGTTTCATACCCCAGTTTTTTTAAGTACTTCGGTAGGGTAGCCTGATTGCCGTCAAAACGCTCCCCATTCATTCTAAAGCCATTGATATGGCTATGTTTTCCTGTAAGAATAACGGCTCGACTAGGTCCGCAAATGGAATTGGTGCAGAAATTGTTATTGAAGAGCGCCCCATTTTTGGCCAAACGGTCTATGTTGGGAGTGGGGGCCAATTTGCTCAATTCGTGACCATAAGCACTGATAGCTTGGTAAGCATGGTCATCTGACATGATGAAAACAATATTGAGCGGCTTTTTTTCAACTTCGGATGCAGCTTTTTCCTGCTTGCAGGAAACAAATAGACCCAGCAAGAGGATGAGATAGAGTTTTTTGTCCATTGGTGGTTGATTTTGTTTTGTTTTTCTGATTTGCCCAATATCAGATAATACCTTCTCTAAAAATAAGGATTAGCAGAATTCCAACCCTATTTCAGCTTTATTAGAAAGTAAAGTTATTTTAAGATAAAGGATGTTTTAAGGGTACATGCGGAGTCGGTTCCTACATAAACCTCAAATTCACCCGGCTCAGCAACAAACTCCAAAGAGCTGTTGTAAAATTTCAAATCTTCTGGCTTTAAGGTAAGTGTAATATTCTGACTTTCACCTTTTTTCAGGAAAACCTTTTGAAATCCCTTTAGCTGTCTGACAGGAGGAGTTATACTTCGTACCACATCCCGAAGATATAATTGCACCACTTCTGCTCCATCATAACTTCCAGTATTGGTTACGATAACCTGGACTTTTAGAGATTCACCTTGATTTATTTCGGGTTTATCAACTTTAAGATTGGAATATGCAAAGTTTGTATAACTCAATCCATAACCAAATGGTATCAAGGGCGAATTGGGAGCATCCAGATAATTGGTTTTGAATTTTTCAAATTCGTCTTTAGGACCTGGTCTACCCGTGTTTTTTACACTGTGATAGATAGGAATTTGTCCAACATTTCTAGGCCAGGAGGCTGTCAATTTTCCAGAAGGAACTTCATCCCCAAAAAGAACATCTGCTATGGCATTACCAGCTTCAACACCTGGATGCCATACTTGAAGGATGGATACGGGCATTTCAAATTCCTCTGGAATGGTAAGTGGTCTTCCGCTCATTAAAACCAGAGCTACTGGTTTACCTGTTGCAACTAGGGCCCTAATGAGTTTCTTTTGGCTATCTGGAATGGAAATATCTGTTCTACTTGCAGATTCGCCACTCATTTCAGTGGCCTCGCCCACAACAGCGACCACTACATCAGATTTTTTGGCAGCTGCAACGGCCTCTTGCAATAGGGTTTCGGGTGACCTTGTATCAATAACTATTCTCGGCCCAAAGACATTTATCTTTTTGGCAAATTCTTTGTCATCTGAAATATTGGCGCCTTTGGCAAAATTTATTTCAGCCTCTGGAGCTACATTTTTAACACCTTCAAGAATGGTAACAGCAAGTTTGGAATCTCCGGTTGGAGCCCATGTGCCCAACATATTGTTGCGACTGTCCGCCAGAGGTCCTATTAAGGCTATTTTCTGTCTTTTGTTGACTGGAAGGATTTGATTGTGATTTTTGAGTAGTACAAAGGAATGAGCCGCCAATTTTCGTGCAACAGCTCGATTTTCTTTGGTTAGAATGTCCTTTTCAGGCCTATTGGTATCAAGATATCGATAGGGGTCTTCAAAAAGGCCTGCTTGGTATTTTGCTTGTAATACTCTACGACAAGCTTGGGTAATCTCATCCTCGGAAATTTTGCCTTCTTCCACCGATTTTTTCAAGGTGGTCAAAAATCCTTCCCCCACCATATCCATATCCAGACCTGCTTTGAGGGCAAGTTTGGATACTTGCTGAAGGTCCCCAAGACCATGGGCAATCATTTCATTTAGAGAGGTGTAGTCTGAAACCACAAATCCATCAAATTGCCATTCTTTACGAAGTAAATTGGTCAGCAACCAATGATTTCCGGTCGCAGGAATTCCATCAACATCGTTAAAAGATGTCATAACACTTGCTACACCTGCGTCAACAGCTGCTTTATAGGGAGGCAGGTATTGATTGTACATCTTTGTTTTGCTCATGTCCACGCTGTGATAATCCCTGCCCGCCTCACTTGCTCCATAGAGCGCAAAGTGTTTTACGCAGGCCAACATGGTATTGGGAGCGGTGAGATCATTGCCTTGGTAACCTTTGACCATGGCTTCAGCGATTTTGGAACCCAAATAAGGGTCTTCACCTGCCCCTTCGGCAATACGGCCCCATCGGGGGTCTCTGGCGATATCAACCATGGGAGAAAAGTTCCACATGATCCCATCTGCGGTGGCTTCTTGTGCAGCCATTCTAGCCGCTTTTTGAATCAAATCCATGTCCCAACTACTTGAAAGTCCCAAAGGAATAGGGTAGGTAGTTTTGTAGCCATGAATTACGTCCGAACCGATTAACAAGGGAATTTTTAGACGGGAGTTTTTAACGGCAATGTCTTGAGCTTTTCTAACCCGTTCCGGACCAGCCACACCAAACAATCCACCTACTTGCCCAGCTTTGATTTTGGATTCCACATTTTTACTTACCACTGAACCTGTGGCCACACCCCCTCCAGGGGTGAGGAGGTTCAGTTGGCCAATTTTTTCTTCAAGACTCATTTGCTGAAGCAAGGCTTCTACGTCTGGAATGGTAGATTCACTTTGTCCCCAGGCATTATTGAAAAAGAATAGTTGGAAGACAAGTAGTGCCAAAAGTCGATATGAGTTCATGTTTGGAAAATTCTGGGTTAAATATTGATTTATAGGAACGCTTAATTATTGTACTGAAAATCCAACTTGTCCAATCCGGTTTGTACATCTTCATTTTGCATGAACAAATTCCAAAGAAGTCCAGTCCTATAGTTTTCTATCATAATGATTTGGGGTCCTTGGTCAATAGCTAAATAGGCTTCACCCACCCAAAAATCATATTCAGGACTAAAGGCATCATAAAACCCTGCAGGCCCCAAAAGCTTATCCTTGTTCTTATAGAAATAATGCATCGCACTTAAGGATTCATTGGGAGTATAGGGTATGGAGCTGATTGCAGCTGTGGGCGATATTACGCCAGTGTCATTGGCAGGATGATGGGCATTGTAACCCATGGTACCGTCTGCATTTCTGGAATAACTGGCCGTTAGGCCCCAACAATCTGAACCATAACCTTCAAAGTTCTTCGGATTTTCAACGCAGTAGCTATAGTTGATCTTGGAATGGTTTACGTTTACATTCCAGTAACTCACATAATCGTCAGAAAGGCCATTTGGATTGAGTCCGAGATAGGAGTAATGTGCCCAGAAAAGTGGTCCACCATATTCCAAAGCTCCAGCATGACGTACTAGAAGAGGATATCCGTATTTATTGTTTGGGTATGTAATACCACCGTTGGATGCCCATCCGTTGGAATACACTTCTTTGGCTATACTATGGTCTGGTGAAGCGGCTGCAAGGACATAAGCAATGAGTACTTCATTATAACCTTTTAATTCAAGATTGATTTGAAATCCAAAATTAGGGCTCCAATGCCAGTACAGGCTATTCTTGTTCTGGGTATACCAATCCCATTCCACGCCTTTCCAAAGATCATCAGCCTTTTGGGCCAACCCTTTTTCTGTGTCACTCCCATTTTTAAAATATTCTTTGATGCAGATCAGCCCTTGACTCAAAAAAGCAGTTTCAACCAGGTCGCCTCCGTTGTCCATGGGACTAAATGGAATAACCGAACCGTTGTTGCCGTTCATCCAATGGGCCCATGCCCCATGAAAACGATCGGCATTTTCCAAAAAATCAAGAAGCGTGGCCAATCGTTCCACTCCTTGCTGACGGGATATGAATCCTCTTTCAATACCTACCAAAATAGCCATTAGGCCGAAGCCTGTTCCTCCTGAGGTAACTACATGAGCATCTCTGCCAGGGTCGCTAGGATGATATCTTTCTTTGGCGCCGCCAGAGTTTACTTCGGCGAAATCCCAGAAATATTTAAATGTTTCTTGCTGGGTCAAGTCCAAAAGGTCTTCATCACTAATAGTTGGCTCATCATCAGGTGTGCCGGTATCATCATCTGGAAAATCTATTGGGGTATAGGTATAGTCATCACCACCGCCACACGATGATAACAATAGGGCTGCTATCAATATGGTTTGTACAACTTTAACCATTGGTTTTTAAATGTGGACTTTGAAAGCCTAGTTTATGTAAGCCTCTTTGAACATCCTTATTTTCCATAAACAACTTCCAGAAAAGGCCACTCCTGTGATTTTCGATCATTACTGGTATGGGACCTTGGTCAATGGCCAAATATCTTGGGAGATACCAATCCTTTTCAAAACTAAAAGCGTCAAAAGGGCCATATTTGCCAATGAGACTATCGTGGTCTTTGTATAAAAACCGAAGAAACTGCATACTTTCTTTAGGGGTATACGGAAATGAAGATAGTGCGGCTGTTGGGGAAATAACCCCGATATCCTCGTCCGGTCTGTGGGCAGCATAGCCCTTAGTTGAATAACTGGAAGTCAGTCCCCAGCAATCTTTTCCATACCCCTCAAAGCCATCAGGGTTTTTCATGGCATGTTTGTAATGGATAAGGGCATGATTTCTATTGAGGTTCCAATAATTTCCATATTGATCGACCAAGTCGTTGGGGTTTAATCCCAAATAGGAGTAGTGTGCCCAAAAAAGAGGTCCAACAGGTGAATTACTGTGCTCGTAGTGATTCAATTCCGTTTCAAGACCATAATATGTGGTGTCTTTTGCGATGAGGCCATCTCTGGCCCAACCTTTTTCATAGACATTTTTGTTGATTGGATAGGTTGGGGAAGAAGCTGCTAAAATGTACATGATCAGGGCCTCATTATATCCGCCAACAGGAAAATTCATTTCCCACCCATAGTTTGGACTCCAATGCCAGTACAAAACGTCTTCACCCTCCTTGGTGTACCAATTCCATTCTACTTCTTCCCAAAGCTTTTGGATTTTCTGTGTTAGTTTTTGTTCACGGTCAGTACCATTTTTAAAATATTCTTTTACTGACAGTAATCCTTGGATTAAAAATGCTGTTTCCACCAAATCGCCACCATTGTCCTTGGCACTAAAAGGGGAAACCGTTCCGTCTGGATTGAGCCAATGCGGCCAGGCTCCGTGAAAACGCTCTGCCTTTTCAAGGAAATCAGTGATTTTTTCAAATCTTTCAAGAGCTTGTTCGCGAGTTATAAAACCACGTTCCACTCCCACCAAAATGGCCATCAAACCAAAACCGGACCCTCCGGTTGTAACAATATCCTTGTCATGGGTTGGGTAAATGTTATCTAAATGGATACGTTCACGGGCAAGACCCGAAACGGGTTCAGCACCTTCCCAGAAATAGTTGAAGGTCTGTTGCTGTAAAAGATCCATAAGTTCTTCGTCAGAATAGTTGGGGCCCAATTCATTTTGGGCCACCAACTTTTTCTTGGAAGTTCTGAGGTCATTGCATCCCGCTACTAAAGAGACAATGGCACATAAAATTAATACTAGAACTATCCTCATTGAAACTAAACTAACTAACTCAAATAATTAAAATTGATCTACTTTTCTTTCCTAATTGTTCATTACTTCCTGAATCTCCTCCTGAGTGAGTGCTTTATCAAAAAGATATAGCTCATCTATATAGCTGAGGTCAGAAAGGTGACTCCATCCAATGAAATTGGGTGCTCCGGAGCCTATGGACAAGATGGAGCAGTTTTCCCAACTTATGGTTGCTCCCGTCATGTCTCCTGTGTTGACCACTGGTTCTCCATTGAAGTATATTCTAGTGGCCGTATCATCAACCACAAAGGCAACATGAACCCATTCGTTTGCTGTGACATCAATTACATCTCCATCATTCCAAACATTTCCAGTATCTGCTCCTACATGCAGTTTAATCCTCTGTTCATCTGTGTTTCCTTCCCTAAATAATCTGAAACCAGCGGAAAGATCATTATCGGTTCCGTTCATTGGAGGACTCACTGTAAGGATTCCAGCTCTGTCAGGATCAGAATTCACCTTGTACCAAAATGCCCCGCTGAACTGGGTACTGAATAGTCCGTCGATAGGAAAGGTCAAATAGGAATCCGCAGCGCCGGCATAGGCATCTGTTCCTCCACTACTTTCACCAGCAAATCCAGGAGTTCCCTCTACTGTTGGATCGTTGCTCGAATTGTCCTCGGTATAGGAACCATCAAAAGGCATATAAAGAGTTGACCCGAAATTTTTTGGTGTGAAGGTGCCGCCAGCAACTTCTGCAACTTCTTCAGGGGTGAGGGCTTTGTTAAAGAACCGAAGCTCATCTATAGCACTATAATCTGATAGGTGATTCCAATAATCGAACGTTGGACCGCCTGATCCTATGTTGAATGTGTTGCAGCCTGTCCAGTCTATTGGGGCCGACATATCCGAAGAACGCACCTCTGTTCCATTCAAGTAAATGGTATTCTTGTCGCTTGCAATGGTGAATGCAATATGTACCCATTCTCCAGCTGTTACATCGATGACGTCCCCATCATTCCAGCTTTCTCCAGCACCGGTACCCACATTGAGTTTGATGCGTTGTTCATCTGCACTACCTTCCCTGAACAGTCTGAAACCTTGGAAACGGTCTGCAGCATCATCTCCTATGACAATGATTCCAGCTCTATCTGGGTCTGAATTTACCTTGTACCAGAAAGCTCCACTAAATTCGCTTGAAAGCAACCCATCTGCCGGATAGTTAATATAAGAGTCCATTGCACCCAAATACGATTGCCCTTCCTGACTGTCATCCGTAAATCCAGGGGAACCAACTGTTGAAGCAGCTTTGCTGCCGATAAGATCTATATAATCACCATCAAAAGGCATGTACAACGATTCTCCTGGGTATAGCGGTGTGTATGGATTTAGTGAATTCAACATAATCTGGATGTCGTTTTGATCCAATGCTTTGTTGAATATTCGTAATTCATCCATTTCACTACTATCGGATTTGTGGTTCCAGTAGTCAAAAGTTGGTCCACCTGCGCCAATGGTCAATACTTCGCAGTCTGTCCAATCTATGGGAGCTGCCAAATCGGCTGAAAGCATTTCAACTCCATTGAAATATATGGTACTCTTTGTTTGGGAAATGGACATGGTAATATGAACCCATTCACCGGCAGTAACATCAATTACTCCACCGTCGTTCCAACTTTCTCCAGCTCCGGTACCTACATTAAGTTTGATACGTTGCTCCTCGGCACTTCCTTCACGGAACAACCTAAAACCTTGGAAACGGTCGTCTGCATTGTCGCCTACAACCAAAATTCCTGCTCTATCGGGGTCTGAGCTTACTTTGTACCAAAAGGCTGCACTAAATTCTGCATTGTCCAAACCTTCCAGAGGAAAGTTTAAATATGAATCTGTTGCGCCTTTGTATGCATTGGCACCAACAAAACCACCACCGGCAAACCCTGGGGAGCCAATTTCTTCAGCTTGCTGAAATCCAATTAGGTCCATGTAATCGCTATCAAAAGGCATATAGAACAATTCTCCATCAAACAGAGCCTCATAGGGAGGGGATTTCATGAAGTTAACCTCTTCGGTTGAGGTCTTTCCTTCCAAATCGGAAGCAGTGACTGTTAACTTATGGTCCCCGTCCCTTAGTCCTTGATAGGTGAATTCTTCCAGAACAATCCTATAATCTTTAAAGGAATTGAAGAGTGCTATTTGGGTTCCGTCCAAAAGAACTTTAACTTCTTTCACTTCTATATCGTCCGTGACCTTTAAATCAATATCCAACGATGTTTCATCCTCAAATACTTTGATCTCTGCCCCCTCAACAGGTGAGTTGATGGTAATCTGAGGAGCGGTTTCGTCCACTCCGGCAGCTACTTCGGTAATCGAGTCTATACTTTGATCGCATGCGGCCAGCAGCAAAATTGCCATGGTACCTAATGCTAGTTTATATATGTTTTTCATCATTCTGTTTTTTTGGTTTATGTTCCTTCCTAGTTGCCAAGGATTGGAAATTGGTCAACTTGCGCCTGCGGATAGGGTAAAAATGCCTTGTCCTCGGTAAATGTCCTGCCGTCATAACTTAATTCGCTTGTTCTTCCCAAACGAATCATGTCAAAATAGCGTTTGCCCCATTCCATGCTCAGCTCTGCATATTTCTCATCTAACACTTGATCTAGTGTCACGCCGGACAATGGGTCCATTCCAGCTCTTTCGCGTACAAGATTCACAGCTTGATCTGCTGTCATTCCAGAACTTGAAGCACCTTGGGTAAGGGCTTCTGCATAGGTGAGCAAAATCTCAGCGTATCGAATAATGTTGAAGTTTTTATTGCTTCCGTAGGCTGTTCGGCCTGGAATCAATTGTGCAGAAGGCAAATAGTGTTTTCCACTTGCAAAAAGTGCCCTTGCATAATCATTGATAAGATCCCCATCCCGAGTGGTGTTTGAAACAAAAGCAGGCAGTGTTGCATAATCGGGGTCAGTTTGCAATTCTGCAATACCGCGATCTGTAAAAAGTACACTGGTTTCCAATCGAACGGCTTCCCCTCGGTCCAACATGAATTTGATGAATTTCATGCTGGGTTCAAAAAAGCCCCATCCACTGGATGCTCCATCTACTGCGGGAGTCCAATTTTGAGGGCCATAGGGGGCATATAGGTGACCTTCACGATCTCCTTCACCTTGACCAAAATCCGAATACTGCATATCCAAAATGCTCTCATCGCTTAGCTTTCCAGGGGTTTTAAAGAGTTCGTAATAATCAGGAAACAGACTAAACTCACCCGAATTGATAATTTCTGCGCATGCATCCGCTACAGCTTGATAGTTGCCTAATTCCTGGTTGGCCAATGCCTTAATGGCCAGTGCAGTATAAACGGTAGCACCACCGGGTAAATCGGTTCTTTTGTTGGGATGTGTATCCAGAAGGAAAGGAATGGCCTCATCCATCTGGTCAGAAATATGTTGCATGACCTCATCCTGAGTGGGCACTGTTTCTAGCAGTTTTAATTCTCCCGTATCTGATGATGTGGGAATGAAAACGTCTCCCCATACTTGGGAAATATGGAAAAGCATAATGGCCCGGATAACTTTGGCCTCAGCGATGTACTGATTTCCCAAAGCAACCCCATTGTTATCGGCAAGTTCTTGATACCTTTCAATTTGCTCCATTGCAGTATGGGCAGAAATCACATCTACATAAACATTCTCCCAAAGGGAGTTGTACATCCAATAGTCTTTGTCGTATTTGAAGAGATCGGTGTCGAAGAATTGTGGTTGGTCCCCAAGACCACCAGCGTTAACATCATCTCCACGTACGGCTATGAGCAAAGGTTGCTCCCATCCCCTGGATTGGAACGCTTCATACACCCCAATCAGTGAGAGGACCATATCCTCAGTCTTGGTAAAGTCGGTTCCTCCGGCAAAATTGTTGTTCAATTCCGGCTCATCGAGTTTGTCGGTGCACCCTAGTAAGGCCAAAACAAATATGGCCAACAGTGCTTTAATTTTGAAGTTAGTTATATACAGTCTCATAGTGATTTTTTTAAATTTTAACGTTCACACCAACAGTATATACTGCAGGAATAGGATAGGTCTGATTGTCGACGCCGTTGGATACTTCCGGGTTAAAACCGTTATAATCAAACACTGTCAACGGTTTTTCAGCTGTGGCATATATCCTGATCTGTGGCATGCCTTTTAAACTACCATCCTTATTGATTGTATAACCTAGAGTGATGTTCTGAATCCTGAAAAAGTCTCCATCTTCTATAAACCATGTATTAAGACGTTGGTTCCATGATTTGCGAATTCCGGCTGAAGATGGGTAACTATTGGTAGTTCCTTCGCCATGCCAACGGTTGATGGCAAAATCCCTGTCCCAGTTGGTATCGTTGGTAAAGATTACCTCACCACGTTTACGGTTCAGAATGGAATTTCCTCCTTGTCCCGTTGCACTGGCTGAAAAGTCCCATGCTTTATAGTTGAATCCGATATTGAAACCATATGTGTATTCAGGTAAGAAGGATCCCAACACAGTCCGGTCATCATCATTGATGTCACCATCTCCATTAATGTCGCGATAGATAAAATCTCCTGGCTCCAGCTCATTGGCCACCGCTACTGGGTCTGCTTGGATCTGTGCGTCGTTTTGATATACACCTATAACTTCTCTTCCGTAGAATGCAAAGATGGATTCTCCAACAATGGAACGTTGTCTAAACTCTGCGGTACCTGCATCCAAAAAGGGCTGACCGCCTAAATCCAGAACCTCATTTTTGAGGGTTCCCAAATTACCGCCAATGCTGTAACTGAAGTCTTCGGAAACTTGTTTGTTCCAATTCAGTGCGATCTCAAAACCTGAATTTCTTATTTCTCCTATGTTCTGTCTTGTGGCACCAGGAATTAGAGGTCTTTCTACCGGGATTACTGCATCTTTGGTATCCCTAACGTAGTAATCCGCCTCTAGCGAAAGGTTATTGTTGAACATTCGAGCGGAAAGACCGGCGTTGATTTCTTCTGTTACTTCCCATTTAAGTGCAGTAAAATCACTACTGGTGTTTAGTCCACTGAACAGAATATCTCCCAGAGCGGTGGTCACAACAGTAGATGTGATGGATCCTTCACTTGAAGGAACCCTATCGTTACCCAATTCTCCCCAACTACCACGAAGTTTTAAAAAGTTTACTACGTTGCTCTCAGGGAAGAAGGCTTCCTCTGAAACGACCCAACCAGCTCCAACTGTTGGGAAGTAGCCCCATTTTTCTTGGTATTTGTTGGTTCCATCAGCCCTGAAGGTTCCATATAAAAGGTAACGATTGTCAAAATTATAGGACACCCTTCCAAAGTAGGATAATCCATATTCCCTGGCGCCGCCATCAAAAGTATCGGCCTCTACAATGGTCTGTGCTTGATCTATGAAATAGGCTTCTTCTCCAGAGAGAGGGAAGTTTAAACCTCTTGCTTGCAAAAGGTCTAGGGCTTCATCCCTAAAGGAAACACCTCCCAGAACCGTTAAGTCATGTTTTCCAAAGGTATCGGTATAAGTAAGAGTGTTGTCCCAAATCTGATTGGATATGGTGACTTCCCTTTTTAATAGGGAGGCATCTTCCCGTTGAAAATTATTACCAATAAAATATGGTAGTCTTACTTCTCGTCTATTGGTGTTCTCAAAATTATGATTGTAAGCAGTTTTGAATTTTAGTTTTTCTGGAACCAGGTCGAATTCTGCATAAAAGTTGGCCAAAACATTTCTTGTTTTTTCTCGGTTCTGGCTAAAATCCATAGTTGGGAAAGGATTTTGTCCTCCACGATACCCTAAGTCTTGTGCGTTGGCGTAGTTGGTTGGAAAGACATCTGGATTATCCAACAATAATGGATCAAAAACTGGAAGTACCGGTACTGCATAGTAGGCAAGCCGCCAGGCTGAATCTTCTGCATCATACCTGGTCGAGTTGCTGAGTACCATACTTCCTCCAACTTTTAACCAATCGTTGACTTGAAAATCTATTTTGCTCCTAAGGTTGAATCTTTCATATTCGTTTTTCATTTTGAGGATACCTTCCTGCTCAAAATAGTTAGCACCGATGGCATAAGTGGCTTGTTCACTACCTCCGGTCATGCTCAAACTATGATTTTGAATCAAAGCTGTACGAATAATCTGATCATACCAATCCGTGTTCACGTCAGGGATATTGGGGTTGACCCGGCTTCGTCCATAACGTTGCATGGCATTCAAAATAAATTCTACATCTGGATCTGAGCCT
This sequence comes from Flagellimonas nanhaiensis, assembly GCF_003382275.1. GTDB lineage: Bacteria > Bacteroidota > Bacteroidia > Flavobacteriales > Flavobacteriaceae > Flagellimonas > Flagellimonas nanhaiensis. The sequence goes on along the minus strand of NZ_QTJX01000002.1, from coordinate 101,110 downwards.
GATTCCAGAGCCAAAGTGGTGAACTGCTCTGAGTTGGCCATGGTCAAAATATTTTGTGCTACTTGATAACCTGTATATCCATCGTAAGTAATCTGTGGCTTTTGATTGAATTTTCCAGATTTTGTCTCAATAATGACAACTCCATTGGCTGCCCGTACACCATAAATCGCTGCCGCGGAGGCATCCTTTAGGACTGATACGGAAGCAATGTCCGAAGGGTTTAGGAAATCAATGTCGTTAAAGAAGGCTCCATCAACAACAAACAAGGGATTTGAAGCATCCGTATTGTAGGACCCAATACCCCTTACCCTAACGGTAGGTGATTGTCCAGGTCCTCCATTGTTTACAATTTGAAGACCGGCTACCCTACCTTGCAAGGCTTGCATAGGCTGACCCACTGGGGCCAAATCCAATACCTCAGAATCTACCGTGGCAATGGCCGAAGTAAGATCTTTCACCTTTAATTCACCATAACCTACCACCACCACTTCATCAAGTGCTTGTGTATCTTCTTGGAGTGAAATATTAATTGTGTTTTGTCCGTTCACAGGAATTTCCTGCGATGTAAAACCTATATAACTAAAGACCAATGTGCCATTGCTTGGCACATTATCCAATACATAGTTACCATCAAAATCAGTCTGCACACCCGTAGTAGTATTTTTAAGGATGACATTGGCCCCTGGCAAAGGAGTCCCCTGACCGTCTGTAACTGTTCCTGAAACCGTAATGTTGTCCTGCGCCGAAACGGCCATGGAAAGCAACATTATTGGTATTGACAACAAGAGGTGTTTGAATTTCATAATTGCATAAAAATTGAGTTAGATTTTTACCAAATTAATAATTCAAAGAGGTAAAAAGCTGGGTTGGAGATACATAAAAAATACATCATCTGTATTGGGGTTAAAGAATTGAGTTATTAAGGGGCTTGCAGTAGTCTATTTGATGTAAAGAGAAAAAAAAATTAACAGAATGATGTAGTAATGAAGTATTGGATAGATGGGCTGAAACAGATGCTTTTTTGTGAGATTATTCCTCTAAAACGTTATTAGAAAGTTGGATAGGTTCTTGGAATTGTCAATTTCAAGTTTTTTTCTGAGTCGATAACGATGTATTTCAACACCTCTAATTGAGATAGCCATCAAAGGAGCAATTTCCTTTGTGGAAAGGTTCATTTTAAGGTAGGCACATAGTTTTAGATCTTTAGGGGTAAGACTGGGGTAGGTTTTGAGCAGTCTTTCAAAAAAATCTTCATGAAGTTCCTTGAAACTTACCTCAAAACGTTTCCAATCCTCGGTATCTTGAATAGAATTGTTCAGTTTTTTGATAAATGAACGATAGCGTTGCGAATTGGAAAACTTGTCCTTGTTCATAACCAGCATATTCTTTAGCTCCAAAATCACTTCATTCTTTTTGGCAATATTCAAGGTTGTACTGGCCAACTCGTTCTGTTTTAACCGTATCTCCTTGGCAAGTTTTTCCTTTTCAAGGTCCGCAAGCTTTTCTTCCTGTTCCTTTTGCATCCTTCGTTCAATTTCCCTCTGTTTTCTCTTCAGCTTTCTTCGGTTGTAGAATCTTACCAGGAAAATTGTAGCAATGCCCAACGCAACATATAGGGTCAACATCAAATTGGACAAAAACCAAGGAGGGGCTATCCTAAATTCAATTGAATTGGCTTTGGAAACACTGTTGTCGATACCTACCGTGGAAACCGAGAAGGTATAGTTTCCATGTGGAAGGTTCTGAAATTCGATAAAACCGTTTTCCGCACGACCTGAATATTCCTTGGGACCGCTTAACTGATATTGGTATCGGGCTTGCATGAGCTCCGGGGCGGCAACCTCGCAAGTAAGAATTCTTGAATGTGTATAGGGCATTTCCAGTTTGTCTGAAAACTGGTTGTTTGAGCTGATCTCGTCATGTAATGCCACAATTTCAGGAACTGGCAGCGCTTGAGACATCAACTGCTTTTTTAGTTCTATTTGATTTATCTGGGCGAAACCATCATTAAGTGTGACAAAAAGGGTGGAGTCGTTGATTCTGATCATTTTTTGCGAATCTGGGGCCAATCTTTCCCTAAGGGGAATATCAGAGATCAGCAAGCTATCGGATTTAAGATCGGTATGCACAATCTCTTTGTTCCTGTCGCTATCAACAAACCAAAAATGTTTCCCGTCAAAAAAGAACAATTCCTTACCATTGAATCTTTGGAACTCGTCAAACGTTATGATTTGATCTAGGATAGGGTCATATTTCAGCCATTTACCTTCGCTATTGAAAATAATCTGGTTCTTTATGTTGAATATCTTAATGTTATACTCGCTCGGTACATTGTCAGTGTGATCGTAGGCCTGGGCATTGGTAATGGAGTCGTAGTTTTTGCTCATTTGAACCCTGTACAATCCTTTATAGGGGTGTACGGCCCACAGCGTTTGCGGATTTTCAAAACAGAGCTGTTTTATGGGAAAGCCCAGCCCCCTTATCCTAGATATGCTCCACTCAGCATTGTCTTCTCGGAGAAAACGGGCAAGTCCGTTGTAGGTGCCCTGGATATAGAGGTTGTTTTGTTCAGGGACCTTCCTAATTTCGTAACCTCCGGAAATTTCAGTGATTTGATCAAAAGAGTCCCCCTGTATTTTATAGGTTCCGGTATTATGCCCACAGAGGAGATCACCATCAACGACCTCCAGATCCCATACATGTCCTTGGGAGGCATTTACAAATTTGAGTGTATCCTCTTCAAAATAGAAGACTCCTGTATTGCTTCCTAAGTACAATTTGCCTTCGTGCCAGGCTATGTCGTATACCATTCCCAACACTCCAGAGTAGTCCGTATAATAGGTAATGGGATAGTTCAGCCGTATTCTGGCCAACCCATTGTCCAACCCCAACCATAACTGGTCCTTAAAATTCAATAAGGAAAGGACCGTGTTATTTTGAAGACCCGATTCCCTGTTGATTATCTTTGAATCCATTGTTTGGGAATCATATACGTAAACCCCATTTTTGATGGTGCCCAGAACCAACTTCCCATTCTTAAGGTTCAAAAGCTTGTTCAGTTGATGCATTTTGAGCTCCTCGTTTATGGGAGGGCTCCATGGGCTGAGGTCTTTTCCATCAAAAAAATAGCATCCGTTCAGTTTCGTTCCCACAAGGAGTCCTCCATTAAATTGAATGATATCAGTAATGGTTTTGCCATGCAACAAGTCTTGATTGTCCAAAGGAAGAATTTCAGTTTCTGTCATTCGGTATAATCCCATATTACCGGCAGCTACAATAATTTCATTGTTATAGTCAATGAAATCGGAAATAACCTCTGGGGGATCAAGTATCTCAACTTTTCCATTCTTGAACATGTATATGGCCGAGAAGGATCTAAAATAAACAGCATCTCCAATGGGTAATATTTCCCAAAACTCTTCACTTGTAAACTCATGGCCCTGGATCAAATGGGTAAGGGAGGTGTATTTTAATTCTCCGAGTTCATTCTTTTTCCATAATCCAAATTCCTCATAAGACCCAGTGAAAATACTATCACCTTTTACCGCTACGGAACGAATTATGGTCTTATTGGGCAATCTGTTCAAGCTCCACTTTTCACCATTGTAATGCAACAGTCCCTTGTTATTGGCTACAAATAGTTCCCCCTTTTGATTAACGGCCAAATCCCAATTTTTACTTCCCCCTTGATATTCCAACAGGGTATGGTTGTATACAGGCGGGAGCAGATTTTGACTATGAGCTAAGGCGCACAGCAAAAAGAGCGGGATAAAAAAGTATATGGATTTATTGATTCGCATTGTTCAGTTGGGCTCGTATAACCAATTAAAGGTTGGCATAATGAATATACAAAAGTATGTCCATTACTGAAAGGAATGGATGTTTGGGAGGTACATCATAAATACATCATAGATTTAGTTTTGGTTAGATTGACACTAAAGCCTGTATATTTGATTTTAATCTATGGGGAATTCAGAATCACAACATAGGACACTTCTTTTATTGATTGTCTTGTCCACATTTGTTTTTTACGCTTGCAAGGAAAATGGAGCAAAGCTGAGCACACAGGATGAAGACGCCCCCAGTTCTTTGGTACTTGTTAAAAAACCTGATAGCATTGAGGTCCCAAAGGGTATGGTATGGATTCCAGGAGGAGTTTTTATGCAAGGAGCCATGGATCAAGATGAAATGGCTATGGGGCATGAAAGACCAAAGCATGCGGTTGCGGTTGATGGGTTCTTTATGGACACTACCGAAGTAACCAATGCTCAATTTGCACGTTTCGTGCAGGAAACAGGATATGTTACGCTTGCCGAACGGGAAATTGATTGGGAAGAAATGAAGCAGCAGCTTCCGCCAGATACGCCAAAACCCCATGATTCCATTTTGCAGCCAGGATCATTGATTTTTAAAACCCCGGAGAACCCCATTGAAAATCTAAATGATTATTCGCAATGGTGGAAATGGAAGGTGGGTGCCAACTGGAAGCACCCCCAAGGTCCGGAAAGTAATCTGAAGGGAAGGGATAATTATCCAGTTGTACATATTGCTTATGAAGATGCCCTTGCGTATTGTAACTGGGCGGGGAGCAGACTTCCTACAGAGGCCGAGTGGGAATATGCGGCTCGCGGTGGGTTGGAAAACGGAATTTTCCCCTGGGGAAAGGATAGGCAAAAACTAAACCAAATGGCCAATACCTGGACAGGTACCTTTCCTACAAAAAACACCCAGGATGATGGCTTTATAAATAAGGCTCCAGTCGGTTCTTTCCCTCCCAATAGTTACGGACTTTATGATATGGTGGGTAATGTTTGGGAGTTCACACAAGATTGGTATAGTTATGAATATTATCGACATCTGGCTAAAAAGCAGGACACTACCTTAAATCCAACAGGGCCAAAGAAACCTCACAATCCGTATACCAAGGAAAGAGTTATACGTGGTGGATCCTTTTTATGCAATGCCAGTTATTGTGCCAGTTTTAGGGTTTCTGCGCGGATGTCCAACGCCCTGGATTCCTCACAAGAACATTTGGGCTTTAGGACCGTTAAGTCCATTTCGGATACAGACAAAGAGAACCATTTGCAGTAAAATTCTTCGAGATACAGTCCGGTAAGATTTAGTAATTATTATAGGGCTTCTACAAAGAACAGGGGTTCGAGCTATATTTTGGAATATAATTTCAATCAAAATATAGTATGATGCACATTTTTACAAGAACGAAAAGCCTGGTATTGGCTTTGGCAATTTCCACGTCATGTTCACTCTTTTCACAATCTACAGAGCAGGATTCCTCGGCATTGCTCGATTTTTGGGTCGGAAACTGGGAGGCAAGCTGGGATGAGGGAGAAGGAAAGAAGGGATATGGTGTAAACCATATTGAGAAGGTTTTGGATGGTACGGTCATTCAGGAAAATTTTGAAATCCTTAAGGGGCAGTCCAAAGGTTTCAAAGGCACTAGCATCTCCGTGTTTCAAACTGGAACCAAAGAATGGAAACAATCTTGGGCGGACAATCAGGGAGGTTTTTATTGCTTCACAGGGGATTTAAAAGGTGATAAAAAAACATTTCAAACTGCAACCATTGAAACAAAGGATGGTAAGAAAATCACCCAAAGGATGGTTTTTTATCAGATTACCCAAGATTCAATGACGTGGGATTGGGAATTGTCCAACGATGGAGGAGAAAGTTGGACGCTAAATTGGCGGATAAACTATAAACGTAAAGAATAGGTCCAATTCGTCAATGCTTGCTAAGCTACAGGTTGTCGGACATTATCTCCTTTCGGAATTTGGAAGGTGTGACCCCGGTATTTTTTTTGAAGGCTTTGTTGAAAGACACTGTATTGTTGAAGCCGGACAGAAACCCAATTTCTGCTAGGTTCAGTGCACTTCCTTTTTCTTCAAGTAGTCTGATGGCTTCTTCTACCCGGTAAAGATTTATAAAATCGAAAAAGTTTGTGCAGAAATGTGCATTGATGATTTGCGAGGCATGATGTCGACCAATGCCCAGGGCATCGGCTAAATCATCAAGACGTAGTTCTCTATTCAAAAAAGGCTTTTCCTTTAGCATATGGTCAAGTAGATTCTCTTTAAGTTCGTTTGAATAGCTTTCGGACAACCCTGTCTTTTTATACTTGATAAACGGAACAATTTCACCAAGGGATTTGCCATAAAATATCGCAGGAAAATTGAAAGCAAAGTAGGCCGAAATCAGCACAGAAATACACAGGAACAATGTAATATGGTAATCCTGTTCAGTGGTCAAGATGCCAGTTAAGAGAAGGGCATAAAATACAATGAAGCTCAGCGCACAGCCGAGATAACCAAAGGTTATTGCCCTTGTCCATAACTTTAGATCTGCATCGTTTCCAAAATACTTGGTGTACTTGATCATAATGTAAATCCCATAAATGGCCATGAGGAGTACAAGGCCAATTTCATACCAATCACTGGGTTGAATAAAATTCAATAGTGACTTGTTACCAACAGCGGCCAACTTCATGGAGCTGGAAAGAAAGTAGTATGGGGAATACTTCAAAACAATAAATAAAAAGGGAACAAAATGGATAATATCCCTTTGAAGGGATATCCGGATTCCATTTGTACTATTTCTGATGTAAAAAAAGAATATTGGTCCTATGAGGGACATGGGAATCACATAAGTGAAATTAAGATGGATAAAGCTGGGTTCATACAGTTTTTTGGACCAATAGAGCGTGTTGTAAATTATAGACCAACCGCATAGAAACAAAAAGAGGGAAAACAACCTGTTGGCATAGTTAAAGGAGTTTGACCTTTTAAAGAAAAACAAGAACGAGAGCAATAGTGCCTGAAAGCCCAAAAACAGAAGAATGATTTCCCAAGTAGTCATTTGCCCGACAAATTATAAAGGGTGTGTCTGACAATATAGAATTCTTATCGGGATTATGATAATTCGGTGTGACAAAACTCAAAAATAGGGGTGTGTATAATTAGTTGAAAGTCAGTTGAAAAACATGACTTTTATCATTTTCTTCAGTAGGGTGTTATAATATTTTTGGAAAAGAGATAAAAAGATAAAAATATCTTTAAATTTTAAATGACTAATCAATAAACCTATGTTATCAAAAAAACAAGCACGTACTTTTTTTCTTGGTGGAACCGTAGTGACATTTCTCATTTTTATTGGGCTCACTATTTATTCCTTCAGCAAAGAACAAGATCAGTCCAACTATGAGAACATTACGGCAGAAGTAGTTAGGGGAAAGAAACTTTGGGAAACCAATAATTGTATGGGATGCCATACCATTTTGGGAGAAGGCGCTTACTACGCCCCAGAACTCACTAAAGTAATAGACCGTAGAGGTAAAGGTTACATCAAGGCCGTATTAACCAGCCCTAATCCTTGGGCACCAAATGGCAGACAAATGGTGGCTTATGGTTTTTCTGAGGAAGAAGCCAATGACATTATCGCCTTTCTGGATTGGATAGATGACATAGATCTAAACGGTTTTGACAGGGTAGTTTCTCCTATCGCTAAAGAAAAAATGAACAACTAATACAAACATTATGAAATACAAATCACAAAAGGTAGCCTATTGGTTTTTTGCTTTATCCATGTTGCTGCTTGTTTTGCAATTGACCTATGGCTTCATCATGGGTTTTGCCCGAATCGGTATGGATGGGCTGCATGAATTTATTCCATTCAACACCGCTAGGGCCGTACATACCAACCTGCTAGTTGTTTGGCTGCTTTCTGGTTTTATGGGAGCGGCGTACTACATAATACCTGAAGAAGCACAGCGCGAATTGGTCAACGTAAAACTGGCCTATGTACAATTGATTTCGTTGGCTTTAGTTGGCGTGGCCGCTATAGTAGGTTATCACTTTAACTGGTGGGAAGGGCGTAAGTTCCTGGAAATTCCAAGACAATTGGATTTTTTGGTCGTAGCGAACGTACTACTGTTCCTAGGTTTGATTCTGGTCACCCTCTTTAAAGGAAAACGAAGAACCACAACGGCGTTGGTGCTCTCTATGGGATTGCTGTTTGCAGCTCTGTTGTACCTACCCGGAATGTTGCCATTTGATAGTCAAGTAATGGATTCATTTTTTAGATGGTGGGTGGTCCACTTGTGGGTCGAAGGAGTTTGGGAATTGATCATGGGAGGGATACTATCTTTCTTATTGATTAAACTTACCGGAGTAGACAGAGAGGTAATTGAAAAATGGCTGTATGTTATCGTAGGATTGACCTTCTTATCGGGAGTGTTGGGAACCGGACACCATTACTACTACATTGGAGTTAATAAAATATGGCTCGTTGTAGGGGGAATATTCTCCGCATTGGAACCCTTGGCATTCTTGGCGATGGCTTTGTTTGCGGTAAATATGTATCGTAAGGGAGAGAAAAAACATCCAAATAAATTGGCCTTGTTCTGGACTCTTGGAGCAGCTATTGTATCCTTTGTAGGAGCGGGGCTTTTGGGATTTGCCCACACCTTACCCCAAACAAATTTGTACACTCACGGCACATTGGTAACTGCAATGCACGGTCATTTGGCCTTCTGGGGAGCATATGCCATGATTGTATTGGCGATCATAAGCTATAGCTTACCAAACATGACTGGCCGAAAACTGTATCTGACAGCACGGGGAAGAGCGGCATTTTGGCTTTCCAATATAGGAATGATAGGCATGACGGTTGCTTTTGGGGTTGCCGGAGTTGTACAGGTATACTTGGAACGCAAATTCAAAATGGAATTTATGGAAGTCCAAAATGAGATCAACATACATTTTGTGGTACTAATCATATGTGCCTCCATATTGACCTTTGGTATTGCCCTATATATCATTGATTTTATAAAACATGGCCGCCCAACAGATGAGGCCATAGAGCTTAATATTCAAAATTAAAACAGGTTTCACTTTAATCAACAAGAACAATTGGTCCAAGAAGCAATCATAAGCTAGCAGTCTCCGCTAGTTCATAAAGTATCAGGTCCGCCACTCATACCTAACCCACAGTTGAAGTACCTTATGCGATTGCTTTTTGGACCTAAACAAACCTTAGACCTATGCTAGACAATCTAGAAAACCGCACCGTAAAAATTTTGGATATAGAAATCCCAGCGCCTTATTATAAGCCAATTGCCAAGGAAATAGAGGTATTTGAACATTCTTATGCACAAAAACTATCATTTCTTCTAAAAGGACCTACGGGCACCGGCAAGTCACGATTTATTGAGTTTATGGCGCATCGGTTGGGTAAAAAATTAACTACGGTAAGTTGTCATGAAGAAACCTCGTCTACCGATTTAATAGGACGCTATATCATCAAAGGAGCAGAAACCATATGGCTAGATGGCCCTTTGACCACGGCGGTAAAAACAGGGGCTATTTTGTATCTGGATGAAATAGCAGAAGCAAGACCCGATGTAATTGTGGCTATACATTCCCTGACCGACCACAGGCGGGAACTGTTTATTGATAAATTGGGAGAAACCATAAAAGCACATCAAGATTTCATGTTGGTCGCCTCCTTCAACCCCGGATATCAACGTGGATTTAAAGAATTGAAACCTTCTACCCGGCAACGGTTTGTAGCCGTATCATTCAATTATCCGGAAGCTAAACTTGAAGCAGATATCCTGGTGAACGAAACCAATATCCTGGAAGCAGATGCCAAAAAACTGGTGAACATTGCCAATAAAATTAGGAATTTAACCGAATTGGGGCTTACAGAAACGGTTTCAACACGACTTTTGGTGGATGCCGCAAAATTAATTCGTTCTGGTTTGCCAAAAAGATTGGCAGTTCATGTTGCGGTTGTGGAACCACTGACGGATGATACTGAAATTGTAAGTGCTCTGAACGATTTGTGTGACCTAATGATTTAAACCGACACTATGTTCGAGTTTGAGCCCGATGAGTACATTTTCACCAAGTTTGCCCACTATTTCAAGCGCCGTAGAAAAAGGAAAGAAGCAAATTGGGCACATGCCGTTACCCTGCAGGAAGTAAAACCACGCCTCACCATTTTTGCCAGAGCGGTCACAGGATGTCCAATAGAGCTATATGAAGCGGAAAGGGAAGGAGGATATAAAAACAATAATTTTTTCCTGCCATCAAAATACGCTGAGTTTTCAACGGTAGAGGGGAATGTGTCCTTTTATCTTTTTAGAATTCTTTATCTGGCAACGCAAAAGAACCTTGGACTGAATTGGAGTGAAGTAGAAGAATACTCATCACAGGAATCTCAGGATAAGGCAAGGGAAACTTCTAAAGTAGTGTTGAACCACTTGTTCAAGGAATTCCCTATAACCAAGGAATATCATCAAAAATTTTACTTGCATTATTCGGGCAAGGCAAAGCCAAATTCTACACCTGATTTTTCATTTATTTATGGAAAATGGATGCGAAACACTGAGGAAGAACAACCGGAAGCAAAGCTTAGTAACTATTCGGAAAAAGTAAAGACAGCCAATCAGGAGCAACCCAAGACCATTTTAAAAGCAAATGCGGTGGAAGAGCTGATATCGGTTCAGGTTGATGAAAAACAAGTGGAAGATGCGGTGCTGCAACATCAATTTGAAAAAGTGGAGACCGCCGATGAGTTTGGAGGGAATTTCAGAAATATGGATGGCGATGATGAGTTGGAAGACCATGCCAATGCCCTGGAAGATCTAAGCATGAAATTTACCGTGCGTGTGGATGATACCGCCCATTCTGTATACCAAGCCGATTTTGTAGAAAATACCACCATAGCTGAGAGTGCAGATAGTGATGATCAAGGATATTTTGTCCAATATGATGAGTGGGATTATGCAAAAAGGAATTACAAAGAGAATTTTTGCAAGGTCTATCCCAAGATCATCCTAAAAACAGATGTTTTATACTATAAAAAGGCCATTAAGGAAAATCGTTCTACACTCTTGGGACTGCGAAAAATGTTGACAACGGTCAATAACAAGTATCAGCAACAACGTAGACAGACGCAGGGTGAAGAATTTGACTTGGATGCCATTACCGATTTATTTGTAGACGTACATACAGGGCATACCCCTTCCGAAAAAATATACCTCTCCAAACGAAAAAAGGAAAAAGACCTGTCCATTCTACTATTGCTGGATAGTAGTTTGTCTAGTGACGGATATGCTGCAGGGAATAGGGTCATTGATGTGGAGAAACAGGTATCCATTCTCTTTGGGGAGATAATGAATGAGTTTGATATTGATTTCTCGATCAATTGTTTCTACTCCAAAACAAGGAATCACTCTTCCTATGTCACGATGAAAGGTTTTGATGATGACTGGAACACTGCAAAATTCAAAATTGGAGCCATAGAACCCCAAGGATATACACGTATTGGGCCGGCACTGCGTCACTCAGGGGCACTGTTGGACCAGAGAGATACCAAAAACAAATGGGTAATCCTAATATCAGATGGAAAACCCAATGACTATGACAGATATGAAGGAAAGTACGGTATCAATGACATTAAACAGGCACTACGGGAACTCAATGAACGCCAGATTAACTCCTATGCATTGGCCATTGAGGCACAGGCAAAATATTATCTGCCACAGATGTTTGGCCAAAACCACTATCAGATATTGACCACTCCTGTTGAGCTGTTGCAATCGCTTGTAAAGCTCTATGAAAAAATCAAACACCAATCGTAGGAATCGTTCGTGAATAGTTATGACTAATGAAGCTGTTGATCCCAAGAACATTTATTACCCACCGGGAGGAATCCTAATTTGGATAATCATCTTTTTAGAATTGATAACATTTGGTGTGGCCTTGATTGCCATGGTATATGAAGGTAAAGCCAATCCAGTTCAGTTTCATAATGCAAGACTATCGTTAAATGTAACTTACGGAACGATCAACACGGTCTTTTTGCTTACTAGTGGTTTTTTTATGGCACTATCAGTAAAGGAGGTTAAACTGGGAGGAAAGCAAAAATTGAAGAAATACTTGCCTGCGACCATACTCTTCGGCAGCTTTTTTCTACTGCTCAAGTGTTTGGAATACTATGAAAAAATAGAAGCTGGTTTTGGTATGGGCCATAGTACATTTTTCAATTATTATTGGATGCTTACGCTTTTTCACGTTGTTCATGTGATTGTTGGTCTTGTTATTTTAACCTCAGTGTATTTTGGAAGACATAAGCAATCCACTACAATAGAAGATATAGAGGCGAGCGCTGCTTTTTGGCATATGTGCGACTTAATCTGGCTTTTATTGTTCCCAGTACTTTATTTATTCTTTTAAAATGGGAAAAACTATAGCTAACACTTGGACAGTTTTAATGATTTTGACCATCACCACGGCTTTAATCTCAATGGTGAACACTACCTATACAAGCGGATTGATTCTTGTACTTGCAACGTTTAAGTTCTTGATTGTGGCGTTTCAGTTTATGGAATTAAAAAGGGCACATTTCCTCTGGAAATTTTTGATTCTGAGCTATATCATACTGTTCACCATAATAATTTTCATTGTGGCTTTTTAGATGGGGCAATAATAGCTTTTGGGCCTCGTGATCTATGTATGGGGGTCAGAATTGTTCCTTGCTACCTGTTCTCTTTATATCGATATAAAAAAGGACCACCTTTGACACCGGTTTTCTTTTCGTTCGTATTTTCCAGAATGTCCATTTGAAATATCCGTTTTCTGAAGTTTCTTCGGTCAAGTTTGATGCTAAAAATGTTTTCATACAAATTCTGGAGTTCGGCAAGGGTGAATTTTTCCGGTAGAAGCTCTCCCACAATAAGCTTGTCCTTCAAATTATCCTTCATGTGCATGTGCGCATCGTTAATCAAACGGGCATGATCGAAGCCTAAATTCTCAGGAATGTTTTCCATGTCGAACCATTCAATGCTTTCCACATTTTCCTTTAAGGCGATAGGGTGGTTCTCAGGCTTAATGAGAGCATAAAAACATACGGTAATCACTCTTTTCAATGGGTGTCTTTCCAAATCACCATAGGTCCGCACTTGCTCAAAATGAATATCCTTGAACCCTGTTAGTGCAAACAATACCTTTTGCGCACAATCCACAAGAGTCTCATTCGATTCCATAACCCCGCCAGGTAGGAACCAATGGTTTTTGAAATCACCAACAGTTCTTTTGGTGAGCAAAATTTTAAATCTGTCTTCTACATATCCGAAAACTGCTATGTCCGTGGTTATGGAACATTCAAATGAATTTGGCTTTACTTGAATGTGCTGTAGTTTTTCTTGTTCCATCAACTTAAAAGCTGAATTTTATGAGATTTTATTTTTCTATTGTGTCAAAAATACATACTTTCGACTATACTGTGTTTTTAGTACACAGAACAAACATTCTGAAAGTCAAAAATACTTTTCTTAAAGTATAAAATCTGATTTAAATGCGCGATAATTTGTTTGATGTTTCCCAAAAGGTGGTCGTAATTTCTGGTGGAGCAGGGGTTTTAGGTAGTAATATGGCCAAGTATCTGCTTTCCGTGGGTGCCAAAATTGCTCTCTTGGATTTAAATCAAGAACAAATCAATATCAAGATTGAAGAGTTGAAACAAGTAGGCTCTGATGTCATAGGATATGCTGGTAGCGTGCTTTCTGAGACCGATATGCAGGAGGCCAAATCTCAAATCATGGACAAATGGGGCAAAGTGGATGCATTGATTAATGCAGCCGGGGGAAATATGCCCGGTGCCACAATTGGTGAAGATCAAACCATTTTCGACCTAAAAATGGAGGATTTTAGAAAAGTGTCTCAGCTAAACCTAGATGGATCAGTAATTCCATCCTTGGTTTTTGGTGAATTAATGTCCCAGAACGGCAAGGGGTGTATTATCAACATTTCCTCAATGACGGCTACCCAGGCGGTAACCCGTGTGGTCGGTTATTCCGTTTCTAAGGCGGCCATTGATAATTTTACGCGTTGGATGGCCACTGAACTGGCCCTAAAATTTGGAGATGGACTCCGGGTAAACGCCATTGCGCCAGGGTTCTTCATTGGCAATCAAAACAGAAGATTGCTGACCAACGAAGATGGTAGCTATACCCAACGTGGCAATACAATAATTTCAAATACACCTATGAAACGTTTTGGGGAGGCAGATGAACTTAACGGGACGATCCATTGGCTGATCAGCGATGCGGCAAGTTTTGTTACCGGAGTAATTGTCCCGATAGACGGGGGATTCAGTGCCTTTAGTGGAGTTTAAAAAAAAATTAAAGCATATGTTGGAAACATGGAGATGGTACGGTCCTGAAGATCCAGTGACTCTTTCAGATATCAAACAGGCAGGCGCAAAGGGTATAGTTACGGCTTTGCACCACATTCCCAATGGAGATATATGGCCAGTTGAGGAAATTGAGAAAAGAAAAAAAACAATAGAAGATCAAGGTCTTGTATGGTCAGTTGTAGAATCTTTACCGGTCCATGAAGAAATAAAAACAAGATCTGGAGATTTTAAAAAGCATATTGCCAACTACAAAGAAAGTCTGGCCAATTTGGCTAAATGTGGTGTAAATGTAGTATGCTACAACTTCATGCCCATTCTGGACTGGACTCGTACCAATCTGGATTTTGAAGTGGAGGATGGGTCCAAGGCTCTGTACTTTAGCCTTTACGATTTAATAGTTTTTGATGTTTTTGTTTTGAAGAGGTCAGGAGCACGAGAATCTTATACTCAGACCCAGATTGCAAAAGCGGAAAAAAGGTACAAGGATATGTCTAGTACCGAAGTTTGGCAATTGGTAAAAAATATCATTGCAGGACTTCCAGGCTCCGAAGAAAGTTATCCCGTACCTAAAGAAGGATATGATCTTTCTAAGTTCAGGACTATTCTTGGCGCTTACGATGCTATTGATAGGGCAAAAATGCAAGAGCATTTGGTTCTTTTTTTACAAGAGATTATTCCCGTTGCGGAAGCTCATGGGGTGCTCATGTGCATCCACCCTGATGACCCACCTTTTTCTATCCTTGGATTACCGCGAATTATGTGTAACGAGGAAGATTATGCCCATATTTTTAGTAAAGTGGACTCCATAAATAACGGAATAACATTTTGCACAGGGTCTTTGGGAGTAATTGAAGAGAATAATTTGCCATCTATGTTCGAACGTTTTGCCAATCGGGTGCATTTTCTTCATTTACGCAATACCACCAGAGATGCAGAAGGTAATTTTTACGAGGCAAACCACCTGGAAGGAGATACGGATATGTACACGATGGTGAAGAAAATTAGCTTGGAGCAACGACGCAGGGCCAGTGAAGGTAGGGAAGATGCACAGATACCCATGCGACCAGATCACGGACATCAAATGTTGGATGATCTTGATAAAAAGACAAATCCGGGATATTCCGCTATTGGAAGATTGCGTGGCCTTGCTGAACTAAGAGGATTGCAAATGGGTATCGAAAAATCTTTGGCTCAATGAGTTTTATAAATAAAGATTTCTTGCTGGAAACATCCTATGCGACAGAGTTGTACCACGATTTTGCCAGCAAGATGCCTATTATAGATTACCACAATCACTTATCTCCGGAACAAATAGCATCCAATCATAAATTTAAAAATCTAACCGAAGCTTGGCTGGATGGAGATCATTACAAATGGAGGGCGATGCGTGCGTTTGGAGTCGAGGAAAAATATATTACAGGTGATGCATCGGACATCGATAAGTTTGTTAAATGGTCAGAGACGGTTCCCTATACGCTGCGGAACCCGCTGTATCATTGGACGCACCTAGAGCTTCAACGATATTTTGGTATCGATGAGCCTCTTTCTGGAGCCAATGCCAAAAGGGTTTTTGAAGCCGCTGGTCAGAAGTTAAGCGAGAACACTCATAGTGTTCAAGGATTGTTGAGCCAAATGAAGGTTGAGGTGGTTTGCACTACGGACGATCCAACGGATTCCTTGGAACACCATAAAAAGATAAGGGAAGATAAAGACAACCTCAAAGTGTTGCCCTCGTTTAGACCTGACAAGGCCTATGCCGTTGAGGACAATGCTGCATATAAGGCCTATCTAGAAAAACTGACTGATGTAACAGGTATTGAAATTACCAACTACCACGACTTCATTGAAGCACTCAAGAACCGAATCGACTTTTTTCATGCAAACGGATGCAGATTGTCTGATCACGGATTGGCACAGCTCTATTGTTTTGATCAGGGCGAATATGATATAGAATACATCTTTAAGAAAATATTGTCAGTGAAAGATTTGACAATTACAGAAATACAATATTTCAAGTTTGAAACCCTGCTGCACCTTTGTAGGGAATATGTTGGATTGGGATGGGTGCAACAATTTCACCTTGGAGCGCTTCGAAATGTGAATAAGCGCATGTTGAAGGCCTTGGGTCCTGATACAGGTTTTGATTCCATAGGCGATTTTGATCAAGCCAAAAATCTAGGCGGGTTTTTAAGCACCCTTGATTTGACCAATCAGCTTGCGAAGACAGTTTTGTATAACCTCAATCCTTCATATAATGAAGTTTTTGCGACTATGGCAGGCAATTTCAACGGGGAAAATGTTAAAGGGAAGGTTCAATTCGGTTCAGGCTGGTGGTATAATGACCAATTGGATGGAATGGAAAAACAGATAAATGCATTGTCCAACATGGGCTTGTTAAGTTGTTTTGTGGGAATGCTGACCGATTCAAGAAGCTTTCTTTCCTTTCCAAGGCACGAATACTTCAGAAGATTGTTGTGCAACATTTTAGGGAATGATATAAAAAAAGGTTTGCTGCCAAATGACATCCCCCTTCTGGGAAAAATTGTGCAGGATATCAGCTATAATAACGCTAAAGATTATTTTGACTTTGAATGAAAAGAACCATGAAGAAAGTAATCATCTTAGGGGAAGTTATGCTGCGGTTATCGCCTCCTGGATTTTTAAGGTTTTCTCTGGTCAATAATTTTGAAACGGGTGCAATATGTTTTGGTATGGTCTCAAAACCCGCTTTGAAAGGTATTTTGATTAAAAGACAGCTCGATCTATTTAAGAAGGGGGCCGAACAACTCATGGTATCATTTGCAAAATCAAAAAGAAGTTGGAATGAGTAGAATAATTTACATACTCTTGGCAATCATCTTAGTTTCGGCCTGTAAAAACGCTTCGGACACTAAAACAATTAGGTTGGCTCACGGTTTAGATGTAAGCCACCCTGTGCACAAGGCCATGTTCAAGATGGGTGAGGATGTTGAGACTCTTTCCGATGGCACACTAAAAATGGAGATATATCCTAATCAACAACTGGGTACGGAACGGGAAGTAGTGGAGCTTTTACAAATAGGAAGTCTGGATATGACCAAGGTTTCAGGAGCTACCCTGGAAAATTTTGCACCCAAAATAGCGGTTTTAGGACTCCCCTATTTGTTTAGGGATCGAGACCATGCATTTTCTGTGTTTGATGGGCCTATTGGCCAAGAACTTCTTGATGATGCCCAACAATATTGGCTAAAAGGGTTATGCTTCTATGATGCAGGAAGTCGAAGTTTCTATACCAAGGACAAATCGGTTGAACATCCTAATGATTTAAAGGGAAAGAAGATTCGTGTCATGGAAAGTGTGACCGCAATGAATATGGTAAGTAGTATGGGAGGAGCCCCAACGCCAATTTCATGGGGAGAGCTATATACTGCGCTTCAACAAGGAGTTGTGGATGGTGCTGAGAATAACCCGCCAAGTTTTTATTTGTCGCGCCATTATGAGGTATGTAAATATTATTCCCTCAATGAGCACACATTTACACCGGATATATTGATTGCAAGTACGCATTTTTGGAACACTCTTTCCGAAGAAGAGCAGGGCTGGATGAAAATGGCGATTGAAAATTCTGTTTCTTATCAACGAAAGCTATGGGCCGAGGCAGAGGCTGAAGCACTTGCCGCAGTTGAAAAAGCAGGTGTTACGGTAACAAGACCTTCCAAAGAAGCATTTTCAAAAACAACCGTGAACATGCTGGAAGAACTAAGGGACAATGAAGAACTGTACGCATTGATACAAAGAATAAAAGCGGAATAAGTGGTCATGAAAACCAGAAAAAAAATAGATAAAACACTCGAGATTACTTTAATTGTGATTATGAGCGTGATGGTACTCAATGTACTCTGGCAGGTTTTCAGCAGATATGTATTGAATAGCCCTAGTTCCTTTACGGATGAACTTGCACGTTATTTAATGATTTGGGTAGGGGTTCTGGGGGCCGCTTATGTTTCTGGGCGAAATATGCATGTAGCCATTGATGTCCTTCCTAAAAGAATAGGTGGAAAAACCCAAAAACAGCTAGAACAAGTTGTAAGAGTGGCCATTGTTTTGTTCTGCTTTTTTGGGATGGTCTTGGGAGGAAGCCGATTGGTATACATAACCTATTTACTTGGGCAATATTCACCGGCTCTTCAATTGCCTTTGGCTTTTGTTTATATGGTGATCCCTGCTAGTGGACTTGTCATTATGTATTATAAAATATCTGATATACGCAAAAAACTGTAACATGGAATATGTGCCCATACTGGTTCTTATTTTAAGTTTTGTAGGCCTTTTAGCAATTGGAACTCCTGTTGCATGGAGTATTGCTATTTCCTCTTTACTGACCATGTTGGTCAGTGTTCCCGCATTTCCAGCTTTTACAACGGTCTCTCAACGAATGGCCACAGGACTTGATAGCTTCGCGTTATTGGCGATTCCGTTTTTTATTCTATCTGGAGAATTGATGAACAAAGGAGGGATTGCCCATCGTTTGATTGCTTTTGCAAAAACCCTCGTAGGCGCCTTTCCCGGTGGATTGGCACTGATCAATGTTATTTCGGCCATGCTCATGGGTGCCATTGCAGGTTCGGCTATGGCTTCGGCTTCGGCCATGGGGAGTATCCTTGGGCCCGAAATGGAGAAAGAAGGTTATGACCGGGAGTTTGGCGCAGCGGTGAACATTACATCGGCAACCACAGGGTTGATTATACCTCCAAGTAATATCCTCATTGTATATTCCTTGGCCAGTGGAGGGGCGTCCATTGCGGCGCTGTTCCTTGCGGGTTATATCCCGGGAATCCTTACTGGGCTTTTTTTGATGATTGTGGCCTCATTTTGGGCTAAAAAAAAAGGGTATAATGTGGGTGAACGGAGCTCGCTCAAGGCAATTGCAAAAACATTTGTTGATGCCGTACCTAGCCTTTTCCTGCTGGTATTGGTAATAGGGGGAATCGTCGCAGGAATATTTACTGCAACCGAAGCATCCGCTATTGCGGTGTTGTACAGCCTTGTTCTTGGCTTTATTTACAAAGAAATCTCGTTTAAAAAATTACCGGAAATTTTATTGAGCTCCTCGGCGACCACTGCTATTGTAATGCTATTGATTGGAGCTTCAATGAGCATGTCATGGGTGCTTTCTTTTGAAAATATTCCCCAAGATATCAGTACAGGCCTTTTGGGAATAACGGATAACAAAATCATGATTTTGTTGATTATCAATGTCATCCTGCTTCTGGTGGGTATTTTTATGGACATGACCCCGGCAGTATTGATTTTTACGCCGATTTTTTTGCCAGTGGTGACCAAGTTGGGCTTGGATCCCGTACACTTCGGAATCATCATGATTTTGAACTTATGTATTGGGTTGTGTACCCCTCCGGTGGGATCGGTGCTGTTTGTAGGGGTGGGTATTGCCAAAACAACTATTGAAAAGGTAGTTAGACCGCTGGTGCCGCTTTTTGTAGCGATGGTCGTAGCCTTGTTCATAGTTACGTATTTGCCACAACTTAGCTTGTGGTTACCCTCATTGTTTGATTTGTAAAATTTGAATAGAAATAAATCTGAAAAAATGAAAAAACAGAACATTTATGTAAAATCACTCGCACTTTTTTTGGCTATTTTGTCAATAGCATGCGAGGAGACACCTAAAGATGATACTCCTTGGGTAAGTCTGTTTGATGGTGAGACATTGAATGGATGGACGCAAAAGGGAGGAGAAGCCAGCTACACTGTTAGGGATGGTGTTATTGTAGGTACAACAGTAAGTAATACTCCTAACTCATTTATGACTTCGGATAGACTATATGGAGATTTTATTCTGGAATTGGAGTATTTGGTAGATCCTTCCATGAATTCTGGAATTCAGATTCGAAGCAATAGCTTTCCACATTATCTAGACGGCAGGGTACATGGTTATCAAGTTGAAATTGACCCTTCAGACCGGGCTTGGAGTGCTGGCATTTATGATGAAGGCAGGCGCGGATGGCTCTATAATCTTCAGGACAATCCAGAGGCCCAAAAAGCTTTCAAACAAAATGATTGGAACCATTATCGAATTGAAGCCATTGGAGATACCATTAAAACTTGGATAAACAATATCCCGGCAGCCCATTTGGTAGATGAAAAAACTGATAAAGGATTTATCGGGCTACAGGTTCATAGTATAAACGAAGAACAGAAAGAAGGCACGGAAATACAATGGAAGAACATAAAAATTCTTACTGACAGTCTTTCAAAATACTCAAAACAGACCACCTTGAAACCACTTTATACAAAAAATAAACTGACCATTCAGGAATCGGAACAAGGCTGGAAAATGTTATGGGATGGTAAAACAACCGATGGATGGAGAGGAGCAAGATTGGACAGTTTTCCAAGTGCTGGCTGGGAAATCAACGAAGGAGTTCTCACAGTGTTGTCTTCTGGCGGATACGAATCTAGGGCTGGAGGAGACATTGTTACCACGGATTTATATGGGGATTTCGAGCTTAAAGTTGACTTCAAAATTTCTGAAGGGGCCAACAGCGGTATCAAATATTACGTGGACACTGATTTGAACAAAGGCCCAGGTTCCTCTATAGGGTTGGAATACCAGATTTTGGATGATGAAAGACACCCTGATGCCAAATTGGGCAATCATGAGGGAAGCCGTACGTTGGCATCGTTGTATGATTTGATTCAGGCAGATTTAAAAAAACCCGTAAATCCGATTGGGGAATGGAACACAGCGCATATAAAATCCGTGGACAATCATGTAGAGCACTGGCTCAACGGGGCCAAAGTTCTGGAATATGAACGAAGGAGTGACGAATACAAAAAATTAGTTGCCGAAAGCAAGTACAAGGTGTGGCCAAATTTTGGGGAAGCAGACCAAGGACATATCTTGTTACAAGACCATGGAGATTTGGTAAGCTTTAAAAACATCAAAATAAAACCAATAACCAAAGAATAATACAATGGGAACGCGAAGAAGTTTTATTAAAAAGACTGCAGCTGGTAGTGCAGCAATCGGCTTAGGAGGTTTTATGGTGCCAAAAAGTAGCTATGCCAATATATTAGGGGCCAACGAAAAAATAAATTGTGCGGTAATTGGGGTACGAAGTAGGGCTAAGGCCCACGTCCTGGCCATTCACCAAGACCCCAACGCAAAGATTCTCTACAATTGTGATGTTGATGATGTCATCATCGAACAGCACAATGCTTGGTGCCAAGAAACCATTGGTTATGTGCCAAAAGTTGAAAAGGATTTTCGAAAGATTCTCGAAGATAAGGACGTCGATGCCGTTTTTATCGCAACCCCAGAGCACTGGCACGCTCCTATGGCCATAATGGCAATGCAAGCAGGCAAACATGTCTATGTTGAAAAACCTTGTAGTCACAACCCTCATGAAAATGATCTCTTGGTGGCCGCTCAAAATAAATATGGAAAGAAGGTGCAGATGGGTAACCAACAACGATCGGCCCGTACCTCGATGATGGCTGTTGAAGATATAAGGAAAGGTCTCATTGGAGAAGTGTATAAAGGAGAGGCCTATTATTCAAATAACCGTGGTTCCATTGGGATTGGACAAAAGGTGGATGTGCCTTCCACGTTAGATTGGGAATTATGGCAGGGACCTGCTCCTAGAGAGGACTATCGCGATAACATTCATCCTTATAATTGGCATTGGTTTCGCAGCTGGGGCACTGGTGAGATACATAACAACGGCACACATGAGATTGATATATGTCGCTGGGCCTTGGGCGTTGATTTGCCTGAAACTGTTACTTCCTTTGGTGGAAAATATACCTATGATGACGATTGGCAGTTTATTGATAATCAGCAGGTGACCTATCACTTTCCCGGTAATAAATTCCTAACTTGGACAGGTCACAGCAGAGGGATAATGAAACCCGAAAGACCTGGTAGAGGAGCTACCATATATGGTAGCAAGGGAACTATTGAACTTAGTAGGGAGTCTTATAGATTGTATGATTTAGGAGGAAATCCTTTGAAATTTGAGTTTGAACAATCACAACAAAGCAATTCCACTAATACTACGGGCATAGGTGGTCTTGATGTGGATCATGTGGGCAATTTTTTTAATGCAATTAGAAAAGACGAATCACTGAATTCAGATATCAATGATGCCAGCATCTCCACTATGCTTTGCCATCTGGGCAACATGGCACAGGATGCAGGGCACACTTTAGAGATAGATACTGTGACCGGAAAGGTGAAAAATAATGATGAGGTTATGAAAAGCTGGAAACGAGAGTACGAAAAGGGCTGGGAGCCAAAACTTTAAAACAAATATGAAACGGAGAGAATTCATTGTTAAGGGAGGAATTGCAACAACCGCTATTGCCTGCAACCCTATAGTTTCTTTTGCAAACAAGAGCAATGCAGGAGATATGATCAATCTTGGAATAATAGGGACTGGTGATAGGGGAACAGGTTTGATGCCGGCCATAAACCAAATAAAAGGTCTAAGAACCGTGGGTTGTTGCGATGTAATTCCTTTTCGATTGGAAGAGGGCAAACAAATGGCTGGGGGCAATGTTACGACTTACTCGGACTATCGTAAGTTATTGGACAATAAAGATATTGATGCCGTTCTAGTGACCACTCCGTTCAGTACACATTCCCAAATTGCAATTGATGCATTGGACGCAGGAAAACATGTGTTTTGTGAAAAAACAATGGCCAAGGGATACGATGGAATTTCACAAATGGTCAGCAAGGTCTCACAAACCGATGCAATTTTCCAGGTGGGCCATCAATTTCATAGCTCTCGATTGTACCAGCATATAGTGGGGCTCATAAAACAGGGGAAAATAGGTAAGATTACCGCTTTTGAGTTTCAATGGAACAGAAACGGAAATTGGAGACGTCCAGTTCCTGACCCTAAGTGGGAGAAGGCCATAAACTGGAGAATGTACCGAGAATTCTCCGGAGGATTGCTGGCAGAACTATGTTCGCATCAACTGGATTTTGCAAACTGGGTTTTGGAAGATGTGCCGGAAAGTGTCGTAGGAGTAGGAGGTATTGATTATTGGAAAGACGGTAGAGAGACCTTTGACAACATTCATTTGATTTATAGCTATCCCAATGGGGTCAAGGCCAAATTTACATGTCTCACCAGCAATGCCATGGGTGATTACCAAGTAAAGATTCTTGGCGACAAAGGAAGCATTGTAATGGGTCAATTAAAAGCATGGTTTTATCCGGAAAAGGGATTTGAAAAAGAATTTGGGAATGTGGACGGTGTCTCGGGTGCCACTGTAAATTGGAATGATAATAAAGGCATCCCAATAAACATAGAGCATGAAGAACCGAGCAAGCAGGCCTTGATGGATTTCAGGGATGGTATTCTAAATAACGAACAACCACTTTCTGGAATAAAAAGTGGCGCGGACACCTCGGTTTGTGTTCAAATGGGACTTGATGCCATGTATCAAGGAAAAATGATAAAACGAAAAGACGGATTGACAATACATTAGTATTT
Source organism: Flagellimonas nanhaiensis (assembly GCF_003382275.1). Classification (GTDB taxonomy): domain Bacteria; phylum Bacteroidota; class Bacteroidia; order Flavobacteriales; family Flavobacteriaceae; genus Flagellimonas; species Flagellimonas nanhaiensis. The sequence goes on along the minus strand of NZ_QTJX01000002.1, from coordinate 77,390 downwards.
TCAAAAAGATTTTAATGAGTTTTAAAGCTGAAATTATCGTAAAGTCCCCTGGAAGAATCAACCTAATAGGGGGGCATACGGATTATAATGGTGGATTCGTACTTCCTACCGCTATTGAAAAGACAATTGAACTATCCCTTAGTAAAAATGGTACCAGAACGTGTACAATAAAGTCAGGGGATTACAAAAGTGGGTTCAGTGTTGATCTTGATAGTATTGAGAAAAGCAATTTTCACTGGCACAACTACATTTTAGGAGTAATTGCGGAAATTCAAAAGATCAAGGGTGAGCAATTGGGCGGATTCGATTGCGTCATCTCAAGTAGCTTGCCCATGGGAAGTGGCATAAGCTCTTCCGCAGCGTTGGAATGTGGTTTGGCCAAAGGACTCAACGAGTTGTTTGGGCTAGAGCTTTCTGAAATGCAGCTCATAGAGCTTTCTAGGGATGCTGAACATAATTTTGTTGGGACCAAGTGTGGAATCATGGATCAGTTTGCAGTTGTAATGGGCAAAAAAAATCAGCTCATTAAGTTGAACTGCAAGACACTCGAGTATGAATATGTTGAGGCTGATTTCAATCCTTATAAAATTGTACTCTTAAACACCAATGTGTCACATAACCTGTCCACAAGTGAGTACAATACCAGACGGGAAGAGTGTCAGGCGGCTCTCGACATGATTAATCAAAAATCAAAAACTTCATATAAATATTTATGTGATGTTACGTCAGAGTCAGTGAAAAAGATGGAAGGATTTATGCCAGCTAAGCTCTATAATAGAGCCCTTTATGTTACCCAGGAAAATGAGCGGGTAGTTAAGGGAGTAAAAGAATTGGCTAAAGGAGACCTGAGTTTTTTGGGGAAATGCTTGTATGAATCCCATCATGGGTTGCAGCATTTATATGAAGTAAGTTGTCCGGAGCTGGATTTTCTGGTAGAATTTTCAAAGGAGTACACTGATGTAATCGGCTCGAGGATGATGGGCGGTGGTTTTGGCGGTTGTACAATCAACCTGGTACATAAATCTGGATTAAAGGCCTACATTGAAAAAGTTGCAAAAGCGTATTACAAGAAATTTAATATAGAGCTTACACCCATTATGGTAAGTACTGGTGATGGTGTTACCATAACAAGACAAACCAATTGAATACTATGATGTAAGCTTGTCTGAAAATGGGCGAAATGGAATGAGTGCAGAAGGAACTGACCCACTTCATTTTATGCCCGGGCAAGAGAATATACCAACCAACTATTGATTAGATTATGCAAAATAATTTTGAATTCTGGGACTATTTGGTCTTTGTATGCTATGCCGCTTTAATATTGGTCATAGGATTATGGGTATCTAGAAACAAGGACGGGAAACAAAAAACCGCAGAGGATTATTTTTTGGCGAGTAAATCGCTTCCCTGGTGGGCAATTGGAGCATCATTGATAGCGGCAAATATATCGGCAGAACAGTTTATTGGAATGTCAGGGTCCGGTTTTGCCCTTGGACTTGGGATAGCATCCTATGAATGGATGGGAGCCCTCACCTTGATTATCGTTGGAAAATACTTTTTGCCCATTTTTATTGAAAAGAAACTATACACTATTCCTGAGTTTGTTGAAAAAAGATATTCAACCAATCTGAAAACAATTTTGGCAATCTTCTGGATTGGACTATATGTTTTTGTAAACCTAACCTCAGTATTGTACCTAGGGGGAATAGCCTTAAAGACCATTTTGGGAATAGACCTGGGCTATGCAATTATTGGTTTGGCGCTTTTCGCAGCAGCTTATTCACTATATGGAGGCTTATCGGCAGTAGCTTGGACCGATATCATTCAAGTTGTTTTTCTGGTTTTGGGTGGATTGGTTACCACATATCTTGCGTTGAATGCGGTCTCCAACGATCAAGGGTTCATGGCTGGATTGCAGATCATTTATGAATCGGCTCCCGGACATTTTGATATGATTTTGGATAAAAGCAACCCGGAATATGTGAATCTTCCAGGGATAGGCGTACTCGTAGGGGGCTTGTGGGTGGCCAATCTATACTATTTTGGTTTTAATCAGTACATCATACAGAGAACTTTGGCCGCTAAATCCCTAAAAGAATCCCAGAAAGGCATTTTGTTTGCAGCATTTTTAAAGCTGGTAATTCCATTGGTAGTTGTAATTCCAGGAATTGCAGCATATGTTATTGTTCAAGACCCCGAGATACTTTCTAACCTTGGAAATCAGGGAATGGTCAATATGCCTTCGTCAGGCGCTTCGGACAAGGCATACCCATGGTTGATGCAATTTCTGCCCACAGGCTTAAAAGGAGTTGCCATAGCGGCATTGGCTGCAGCAATAGTATCGTCGTTGGCTTCAATGCTGAATTCAACGGCTACTATTTTCACTATGGATATCTATAGGCAGCATATTAATAAAAATGCAAGCAATAAAGCAACAGTAAAAGTAGGTAGGCTATCAGCCGCTTCAGCCCTTATCATAGCTGCCTTGATAGCACCTTTGTTAGGAGGTCTGGACCAAGCTTTCCAGTTCATACAGGAATATACAGGAGTGGTAAGTCCAGGTATTTTGGCCGTTTTCTTACTGGGGCTTTTCTGGAAAAGAGCAACTAATAATGGAGCAATAATTGGTGTATTAAGTTCCATACCTGTTGCAATGTTCTTCAAGGTTGGACCTAAAGGTTGGTTTGAGAATACTGCGTTGGAGGGCTTATTTCCTTCATTACCCTGGATGAATCAAATGGGTTTGACATGCCTGATAACTATGGGTGTTATTATGATGGTCAGTCACCTTCAGAACAAGGGTGCTGATGATGAAAAAGGAATCGTATTTACTCAAAAGACATTTAAAACAGATACCACCTTCAATAGTGGAGCTTTTGCCATCATGATAATTTTGGCAGCAGTCTATGCTGTTTTTTGGTAATTTTTTTGATGTTTAGTGGGATGTTCTATACCAATTTTATTGAAAATTGTGCTTCAATGGTTTCGTCTGTTTTAAGGGTTGCCAATCCATTAACAGAATTGAATCCATTGGGAGGAAGGGTCATGGGCTCTATGGCAATACAATCTCTACTCGAAGGGATAAAATACATGCCGTAATTAAAGGCTTTGTTTCCCATTTGCTGTTCAATGATTATTTCCAGGTCCTTAACTGGATCCAAAAGATGTGTGCTGTTGCCCTCCAATTTGTAGCAATCGTCCATGGATTGAGTAGAAATGTCATTGAAATCCTGAAATTTGGAATTTTCCAAGATGTTCCCTGTAGGAATTGAATTCTTGTCCTGTTCAAACATTGAAGTGCCCGGTATCCGAAGTTTCATTAAATCTATATCGGTTCCAGTGGAAATGTACGGATGCCATCCCATTCCAAAAGGTATATTTTTTCCATTTACATTCTTTACAGATGATTTTACGGATAACCTGCCTTCTTCAAGTTTATAAGTGTTTGTGAAATTTAGCTTAAAGGGATATCCTTTGTCTCCCGTAAATTCCGCCTCCATGACCACTTCTCCAGTATTCTTGTTAAAGGATTGTAATGTAAACGGATGCTTGTACATGAAGCCATGTATGGCATTGGGCAGACCAACATCAGAAAGCTCTAATTGATAATCGATCCCATCAAACCGGTAATGCCCATTTTTTATTCGGTTGGGAAAAGGAGCAAGGAAAGTACCGGAGTACAGGGGAATGGATACTTCCTCAAATTCCTTTAGATTTTTGGCCGATTTGTGTACGGAGTATAATTTTTCTCCTTTCTTTAAAACAACCTCGTTAATTGCACCGCCGTAGTGAGGTACAATATTTATATATTCACCACTGATGGTGTTTTTTATCTCTAGTAGCTCGAGTCCTTCGCAGGATTTTTTGAGTACTTCAAATTTCATTTCTGTCTTCTTTTTTCTATAAAATCAACAAAGGCCGTAATCCCGAACTCCCATTTTGGAAGGTTATTGCAAATATTCACCTGACCCAAATTAATTCGTTTGAAGAGTTTGTAATAGTTGTGTCTACCTCAATCCAATGCATATCTTTGGAGATAGTGCAATATTCAAGATAACAACTAGATCAATAGGAGCCGTAAAATAGTAAATCTTGAAAAAACAGTCTAAAAATAAGCTGAAATGACGTTGGAAATAAATAAACATCCACATAGAAGGTATAATATCCTTACTGGTGAGTGGATATTGGTATCTCCACATAGAACAAAACGCCCGTGGCGAGGAAGGCAAGAGGATGTGGTTGAAGGGCAAAAAGTGTCCTATGACCCAAATTGCTACTTGTGCCCTGGAAATGTTAGGGCAAATGGCGAAAAAAATCCAAGCTATGACACTGTTTTTAGCTTTACGAACGATTTTTCTGCATTGCAAGTGGATGGTCCTGGGAATTTGTTTGAGGAAGGCTTGTTGAAAGCAAAAGGAGAAAAGGGTGTTTGTAAGGTAGTTTGTTTTTCACCAGATCATTCCCTGACCCTTCCTTTAATGGAAATTGATGCTATTGAAAAGGTTGTGGCCATCTGGCAAGATGAATATAAGGTTTTGGGACAAATGGATGATATCTCCAATGTACAGATTTTTGAGAACAAGGGCAGTCTCATGGGGTGCAGTAACCCCCATCCGCATGGGCAGATATGGGCACAGAGTTCTATTCCTCAAGAAGTGGAAAAAAAATCAACACAACAACTTGCCCATTGGAAAGAACATGGCAGGAGTTTGTTGAAGGATTATTTGGAGCAGGAAATGGATCTAAACGAACGAATAGTTTGCGAGAATAATGATTTTATAGCATTGGTGCCTTATTGGGCTGTTTGGCCATACGAGGTGTTGATTGCACCAAAAAAACATCATCCGGAAATAACAAGCCTCTCTTTAAAAGAGCGGAGAAGTTTTGCTGAAATCATAAAAAAAGTTACCACCAAATATGATAACCTTTTCAGTACGTCTTTTCCATATTCATCAGGGATACATCAAAAACCAACCGATGGAAAGGAATATCCAGAATGGCATTTTCATATGTCATTTTACCCTCCCTTGTTGCGTTCTGCGACGGTAAAGAAGTTTATGGTGGGCTACGAAATGTTTGCAGACCCTCAAAGAGATATTACAGCTGAGCAGGCAGCAGAAACTTTAAGGCAATTGTCTGATGTCCACTATAGAAATAAATAGCAATAAAAATATGCCATAACAGAATTATGGCATGGTGGAATACTTATATTGGCATTGCAAGGATTGGTTTTGGATATTGGAGAACCAAGATATTGCAAAGTATCTGTTTTACTTGATTATTTGTTTTTCAAAGGTATCACTATCCCTAAACGCGCATAAATTGCCATCAGGGTCAAAAAATTTCGCAATTGTTCCCCAAGAATGTTCTTGATAATCCACTTCCACATTTTTTTCGGTCAGTTTGTCGGCAAGTTCTTTCACATTTGGGACATTCATTCGCAAACAAGTTTTGATTCGGTCCGATTCTGTTTCAGTTCCACGATACTCATCCGCCAATTCCACCATCAAATAAGAGCCTCCAAACTTAAAACAGGTTAGATTTTCAGTTTCAAACATTTTTGTAAGTCCGATTATGTTTCTGTAGAATTCCACACATTTTTTATATTCACTTGTATATAATATTATTCCGGTCCTATCAAATTCCATAGTGTTTTTTACAGCTTGTGCACAACGTTATCGGGTATAAATGGTTGTGCAGTTCAGTATCGAATTTAGCAAATAAAACTCGTGATAATTCAACAACAGTTTCAGGTGTGGATAGCGGGATAATTTTTCGCCTATTTATCATTTAAGGTACAACATTAGAAATGCCAACCTAATTTTAAGGATATTTCAGGGATAAACACTGGAGTTTCAAATGTACTTTGATCAACCATCACCTCTTTATCACCTGCCACTCTAAGATGACCGGCCACCCACGGGTTTAAATAGAAGTTTTTATAAAATTTCCAGACATATCCTCCTCCAATAGTAAATATGATATTGTTGTATTCTGCGGTTTGCAACTCAGCGTCGGTTTGTATCTTGGCATCCCAGTACTCTAGACCAGGTCCTATCCACCAGCCTTCAAAGCTTGGTTTAAAAAAGTAATCTACAATAGCTGCATAAACCCTCATTTCGTTATTGGTGAAACCATCTTCTAAGACAAAGTCGGGCGTTTCTATTTTTGTAATTACGGCTCTATACCTAAAATGGTCATGACCAACCCAGACCGAACCATAATATCCTTTGAAAATATAGGGGACGGCATCTAATTCAAAACCAACTGTGGTTTTATGGTCCGTTTGTCCATAGGACAATCCCAAAAAGAAGATAAGGGAGATAGAAAAGAATAGTACTTTCATGATTTCTTCCTTTTGCAAGCAAATTATGTTAGTGGATTTGCCCGTCAAATGATTTTCATCATCTAACATGTTGATTTTTATTAATGTAGAGGTGTCTTGATACGTTAATCTGTGGTTAAAATTTTATCACTCAATTATTCCCCTTTTTTCTTGAGCTACTATCATTCCCCAATTAGCAATGGATTCTAGAATTGGAATCAAGATCTTTCAAATATCGGTAAGAGCATATTCGACTTTTAATGGATGTTTATGAGAATGTACCTTCCGGGTGATAAGTCCATCTTTTTCCAATTGTTTTAGTTGCAAGCTAAGGGTTCGTTCCATAATGCTTGTCAATATCCGGCATAGTCAAAAAGCTCCGGCCCGTCAGTACAAAAGACGAAGAAGTTAAAAAAAACAGGACATCGGCTTCTTGCCGGGTAGGGTCGACCGTAGCGTTCGACACCCTATTTAGGGACTAAATCCAAATCATGCATCCACAGGTTGACCTTTTTCTTTTACGATTTTTTCCTGAATGTTTCCTGGAACGGGCTCAAATGCCGAAAAGGTAGCATGGAATGTGGCTTTGCCTTGGGTGAGCGACCTTAGCTCGGTAGAATACCCGTAAAGTTCTGCTTCAGGGACGGAACACCGAAGAATCTGATACTGATCGGCACTTTCAATCCCCAAAATAACGGCTCGCCTCGATTGCAGATCGGTCATTACCTGCCCAACAGCATCTTCCGGAACTTTTACGTTAAGGTTACGGATGGGCTCCAGAAGTTTGGGCCTTGCATTCAAAAAAGCGGCCTTGAAAGCGTGGGCTCCCGCAATCTTGAAAGCAATGTCATTGGAATCGACCGTGTGCATCTTGCCATCGTAGACCATGACACGAACGTCACGGATATAGGATTCAGTCAACGGACCGGACTCCATCACTTCCAAAATACCCTTTTTTATCGAAGGCAAAAACCGCAGATCGATAACACCGCCAACGATACAGTTATAAAAGACCAATTTACCGCCCCAGGGCAGTTCTACTTCTTCTTTGCCCCGTATGTTAAAGCCCTCGGGCTCGGCCATATCCTGGTACCAGGGTTCGATTTTCATATGTACCTGCGCAAACTGCCCGGCCCCACCCGATTGTTTCTTATGACGATAGCTGGCCGCAGCAGGTCGGGTTATGGTTTCGCGGTACGCAATACGGGGCCGTGAAAAATCGGCCTTGACTCCATACCCGTTTTCTAAGGACCATTTGATAACGGATAGTTGTAACTCGCCTTGACAGGCCAAGATCAGTTGTTTTAACTCATGAGAATAGGAAACGACGACTGTGGGATCTTCGCTGTGGATTTTTTTAAGCGCTTCCATCATTTTTTCCTCATCATGCTTCTCAACAGCGGTCACCGCCCTCTGAATTCGGGCCTCGGGATATTGAATGGGCTTGATGGTTACCGGATGCCCTTCGGTGTGCAAAGTATGGTTGGTTTCAGTATGTTTTAGTTTGAGCGAGGCGCCGATATCACCTGCGTTCAATTTTGAAATGGGGCGGCGCTCCTTGCCGTCCATGATAAACAATTGATTCAACGTCTCCGTTTCACCGTTCTGTGCATTGACCAGCTTGTCGTTTGCCTTGAGTTCTCCTGATTTTACTTTGAAAAACGTAATCTGGCCCACATTTGGCAGAAATTCCGTCTTAAATACGAAAAGCACTGTAGGTTCTGTAGGCAATGGCTTAACGGTTTTGCCCTCTACACTCTGCTCTGGTTTCAGATCGGCTGCGGCTGGGGCTACGTTATCAATAAAGCCCATAAGTCGGCCGCTGCCCATATCCTGAAGGGCGGAAATACAGAAAACAGGAAAGAGTTCATGATTGAGCATACCTTGTTTAATGCCTTGTCGCATTTCTTCTTCGCTCAACGTTCCCTTCTCCACAAAGATTTCCAATAGGTCCATGTCGTTTTCGGCGGCCTTTTCGACCAATTCGTTGTGCAATTGGTTTGCCAGTTCTTTTTGGTTATCGGGGATGGGCAATTTTTCGGGTTTCCCACCATTAGGGCCAAATTTGTAAAGCTTCATTTTAAGTACATCTACGATACACTGCGCCCCATCGATGACCAAGGGATATTGAATTTTTACAGCATTGGATCCCACAAGGGAGCGGATTCCTTTAAAACTATCATCGAAATTCGCATTGGATTGATCGATTTGATTGATGACAAAAATGGTGGGTTTGTTGTAGCGGGCAATATAGTTCCAAATGATCTCTGTTCCTATCTCCACACCATACCGGGCATTGATGACGGTTACGATAGAATCGGCCACGCGAATGGAAGAAAGAATCTCTCCGATAAAATCATCAAGTCCGGGGGTGTCGATAATGTTGATCTTGTAGTTGCGCCACTCGGTATGCAGTGGGGTGGCAAGGACCGATGTCCCGCGTTCGTGTTCTATATCATGGTGATCTGATACAGTATTCTTGTTCTCTACCGTTCCGCGACGGTTGATCAGACCCGCCTCGAACAACATTGTTTCGGCGAGCGTGGTTTTACCGCTTCCATGGGCACCCACGAATACCACATTTTTGATATGCTTGTCATCGTAAACTTTCATGATGTGATTTGTTTTTTTCAGTTCATATCGTTAAAAATAAAGGTGCGGATTAAAAAAAACCATGATTTTTATCCACATTATAAATAAAAAAAGAGTGTATTCCTATGCTTTGGTTGAATCCTGAAAGCGATATTAGCTCAAAACATAGCCAAAGTCCATAGAGAAACGGAACAAAGAGCATGAATGAAGGTAAGGCATGGGATGAACCAAACTTTGTTTAATGTGGTCTATGCAATCAAGTTTTTTTGGTTAGGCAGGAAGAAAACCGCAAAATTATTCTTCGAGTAAGAAATTTAGCAACAACCCTCAACCAACTTAGCGGCAAAACCGTTACAAGATAATGCACGTTGTTATAAGAGCATTGACCATTGATGAGATCGAGGCTATTTTGGGTTCATCAAAAAAAGAACCCGTTGAAAACAGTTTTTGATGACTGCATATCAACGGGTTTTCTAAGTAGCGGGGACTGGACTCGAACCAGCGACCTTCGGGTTATGAGCCCGACGAGCTACCTACTGCTCTACCCCGCGATGTGGACGGCAAATATACAACCGTTTTTAGGTTATTTCCAAACCAAAGCCAATATTCCTAAATCAAGTAGGTCAATCCAGCTTAAAATCCATAAATTCGGATTTTCTACTTTATGGATAAAATCAACGATTTTTTGTCAGCAATGCTGCCCTATACAGAATGGGCCATGCTTATCCTCCTTATCGGTGGAGGCCTGTTTCTTGTTTTTCAGTCTAAATTTTTACCCTATCGTTATTTTGGCCATGCCATAGCCATAACAGCTGGCAAGCACGATTCAAAAGAAGCAAAAGGAGATGTGAGTCATTTGCAGGCCTTGTCTGCAGCGGTAGCAGCCACGGTCGGACTCGGAAACATATCTGGAGTGGCCATTGCAATTTATATGGGAGGTCCAGGAGTGGTTTTCTGGATTTGGATTACCGCACTCATTGGAATGTGTATTAAATTCTATTCCTGTAGCCTCGCAATCATGTTTAGGGGAGAAGACTCCAACGGGAGACTTCAAGGTGGGCCTATGTTCTATATTACACAAGGGATTGGAAAAGGAGCAAAACCGCTGGCCGTTTTCTTCAGCATAGCTGGATTATTTGGTTTTTTAGGGGTTTTTACAGCAAACCAGTTCACCCAAACCTTTATGAATGTGGTTGACCCAAACAAAAATTTGGCACTTTTAGGTAACTTCAATTGGCAGCTGATAGTGGGAATATCCCTGGCTATAATTACATCTTTTGTGATTTTTGGAGGATTAAAGAAAATAGCCAAGGTTGCATCGGCCATAGTACCATTTATGGTATTGCTCTATTTTTTGGCCGTTCTGGTGGTTATGTTCACCAATTCTGAACAAATTTGGCCTTCTTTAAAACTTATTGTTACTGAGGCGTTTAATTTTAAGACCATGGCCGCTGGCGGTTTTTGGGGCCTGGTGATTCTTGGGGTGCGTAGGGCCATGTTTTCCAATGAGGCAGGTCTGGGTAGTGCACCCATGTACCACGGACAATCCAAAACAGATGAGCCTATTAAAGAAGGATTGGTGGCCATGTTGGGCCCTTTTATTGATACCATTGTGGTTTGTACCCTTACGGCAGTGGTCATTATATTGAGCGGAGCTTATCTTGAAGCGGAAAGCAACGGTATTTTAATGACGCTGATTGCGTTCAAGAAATCTCTTTTTGGCTATGGAGATGTCCTTTTGATGGTCATTGTCTCTGCTTTTGCACTATCTACTTTGTTTACCTACTCGTATTATGGGGTTAAATGCCTATCCTTTTTAACCAACGCGAATATTGGTAAATACTACAATTGGTATTTTGTATTGACTATCATTTTTGCAGCAGTTGCCTCGGTGGATTTGGTCATCAATTTGATTGATTTGGCCTATGCCCTTATGGTAATACCCAATATGATTGCCGTCCTCTATCTTTCACCAAAGGTGAATGCAGCGGCAAAAAGTTACTTTCAAAAGATGAAACAAAGTGGGACATAAAGCAGGTTTTGTAAATATCATTGGGAATCCAAATGTGGGGAAATCCACATTGATGAATGCCTTTGTGGGCGAAAAACTGTCCATTATTACCTCAAAGGCCCAAACTACCCGTCATCGGATATTGGGAATTGTAAATGGAGAGGATTTTCAGGTGATTTTTTCCGATACTCCTGGAATCATTAAACCAGCTTACGAACTTCAATCTTCAATGATGGATTTTGTAAAGTCCGCTCTTGAAGATGCTGATGTATTGATTTATATGGTGGAGATTGGAGAAAAAGCACTCAAGGACGAATCCTTTTTCAAAAAAATAAAAAATAGCAAAATTCCTGTCCTTTTGCTGCTCAACAAGATTGATGCCTCGGACCAGAACATGTTGGAAGAGCAAGTTCAACATTGGCAAAAACAGCTGCCAAAAGCCGAAATCCATCCTATTTCTGCATTGGAGAACTTTAATGTAAAGGAAGTTTTTGAACGTATACTGGAACTATTGCCCGAGGGTCCACCCTATTACCCTAAAGATCAATTGACGGATAAGCCAGAGCGATTTTTTGTCAACGAGACCATACGTGAGAAGATATTGCTTCAGTACAAAAAGGAAATACCCTATTCAGTTGAAGTGGAGACCGAAGAATTTTTGGAAGACGAGAATATTATCAGAATTCGCTCCGTGATCATGGTGGAGCGAGATACTCAAAAAGGAATCATCATTGGGCATAAGGGAAGTGCATTAAAAAAAGTAGGGGTAGAGGCTCGTAAGGATTTAGAAAAGTTTTTTGCGAAACAAGTTCATATCGAACTCTATGTTAAGGTCAATAAAAACTGGCGAAGCAATGCGCAGCAACTCAAGCGCTTTGGTTACAATAACTGATGCTTTCCCTTTCTACAACCGATATTTTTAAAGATAAATTGCCTAAGGCCAGTAATCTAGACTCGCGGAAATTTAGAAATCTGTTCCCTCAAATAAGCCTTTAATTGGTCCATCTGCCCCTTGCCTTTGGATTTTCCCATTCTTCCGAATGCGTAGAGGGCAAACCAGAGTAACACCAAAAATATCATTCCAGCCAACCAAAGAGTGGTGTCATGACCCAAGGAGTGATTGGAATAAGCAAAGATTCCTAGAATGATGAATAAGGTGCCTACCCCAAAATGAAGGAACATAAAAAAGGTCCAAAGTGTGGGATTGGGGCCAAAAACGCCATGTATTTTGCTCACTCCTTCCTCAAAGGACATCAACTCCAAATGAAGTTGGGGAGACCAAAAAGTAGTCTCAGACTTTTTGAATCGGATATAGACATGTTCATCCAATCGCTTTACCAAAAATTGACTTTCCGGGCTTTTGTCAAAAATCTGTTTTAAGTGATCAATATCGGTTTTCAAGGATAGTTGAAAACGGGGTCTTAAGACTACTTCATTGGTAAGATCGCTCATAACAGATTGAAATTGATTAAAAAAGGTATCATTTTTTCTTCACAATAAATGGTATTTTTGCCAAAATTTCGTGCAGATGAGTGCTATTGTGGCCATTGTGGGAAGACCCAATGTGGGGAAATCTACTTTTTTTAATCGGTTGATTCAACGTCGTGAGGCCATTGTGGATGCTGTTAGCGGTGTAACCCGTGACCGCCACTATGGAAAAAGTGATTGGAACGGAAAGGAGTTTTCTTTAATCGATACCGGTGGATATGTGGTGGGCAGTGATGATATATTTGAAAAGGAGATTGATAAACAAGTGGAGCTCGCCATTGATGAAGCGGATGCCATCATTTTTATGGTGGATGTGGAATCTGGGGTAACGGGCATGGATGAGGACGTGGCCAAGTTATTGCGAAAAGTGAACAAACCCGTTTTTTTGGCGGTCAACAAAGTTGATAATTCCCAAAGACAAGCCGATGCTATGGAGTTTTATGCGTTGGGATTGGGAGAATTTTATCCCTTGTCCAGTATCAACGGAAGCGGCACCGGGGAACTGCTGGATGCCGTTGTCGAGGTTTTGCCAGAATATGAGGAGGAAGAAAGTGAGCTGCCAAGATTTGCAGTTGTTGGTAGGCCCAATGCTGGAAAGTCTTCTTTTATTAATGCTTTGATTGGCGAAGATCGTTATATCGTTACCGATATTGCTGGGACCACCCGAGATAGTATCGATACCAAATACAACCGATTTGGTTTTGAGTTCAATTTGGTGGACACGGCAGGCATCCGAAGAAAATCCAAAGTAAAGGAAGATCTAGAGTTTTACTCCGTAATGCGTTCTGTTAGGGCCATTGAACATTGCGATGTCTGTATTCTAATGTTGGATGCTTCTAGAGGTTTTGACGGACAGGTGCAGAATATTTTTTGGTTGGCACAGCGTAACAATAAAGGAATTGTCATTTTGGTCAATAAATGGGATTTGGTGGAAAAAGAGACCAACTCTGTAAAAGAATATACGGCCAAAATCAAAAAAGTTATAGAGCCCTTTGTGGATGTACCTATTCTGTTCGTATCGGTATTGACCAAACAGCGTATCTACAAAGCTATTGAAACGGCAGTGGACGTGTTCAAAAATCGCTCAAAGAAAATACAGACCAGAAAGTTGAACGATGTGATGTTGCCCATCATAGAAAAAACACCGCCCCCGGCTTACAAAGGCAAATACGTAAAAATCAAGTTCTGCACACAGTTGCCCACTAATTATCCGCAATTTGCTTTCTTCTGTAATCTGCCACAGTACATTAGGGAACCGTACAAGCGTTTTCTCGAGAACAAGCTTAGGGAAAACTTTGATTTTACTGGAGTTCCCATTACCATTTTTATGCGGAAGAAATAAAGCTAGCTTTCAGAGGCGAGCCTAACCTGAATATTTTGCTGTAAACGATTGCCTTGGTCGTCCACCGTGGTAAGGATGTACTCACCGGGCTCAATTTGATAGATCAATTCATGAAATTGGGTTGTGGAACCAATATAGGTTTCATCCAAATACCAATATACCGTGCTATTAGCTTGCTGATGGGCCAATTGGAAAATGACCTCTGTAGAATTGTTCCCGCCCAAATCCTTCGGGAGCAAGATTTCTTCATTTTTTTTCGGATGGATAAACTCCATAGGATGGCTCTCCAGCACTGAACAGTTTTCCAAGAAGGGCGGAAGAGGTTTGTAATTGGGATTGGTTGAAGTATAGTAATATTCGATGGCAGGAGGAAATGCAAACCAATTTTTTGCTACCATATCTTCCAGGGGATAACAATCAGAATTCACACGAAACCGTTGCGAAGCATCTAAGAATACTTGCTGATGAAACGGGCATGGATTGCTTCTTTTTCCATAAGTGGGGACCAGTTTTTTCTGAACATCATCGCAATATACCGAAGCTCGATATCCACTTTGCGAGCAAACCTCCAATTCAATTAAATCGTCAAAAGGTTCTTGAAACCAACCACTCTGCGGAAGGGCATCCAACACATCAAAGAGTAATGGGGCTGCTGTGGCTATTCCGGTAAGACCGGGTCGGCCTTCGCCATCTGCATTGCCCACCCATACACCAATGGCATATTTAGGGGTCACTCCCACCGCCCAAGCGTCCTTAAACCCGAAGCTGGTTCCAGTTTTCCAAGCTAATGGCTGTGCAGCATCAAAAAAGTGCCAGTTTTCATCTCCTTCGGGCCTATTGACCTCATACATGGCCTGAAAAGTGCTATAAATGGCTCCTGCGCCAACAATCTGGGGGTCTAATTGTTGTTTTCCAAATGAGATTTCTTCATTCATCAAGTAGGATGGGTCTACAAACTCATGTTCAAAATAGGCGCTTGAGCTGGATACAAAATGGTTCAGTGTTGAAGCCATAGATGCGTAGGTCTTGGTCACATCCCACAAAGAGCTTTCGCCTCCTCCAAGGATCAAGGGAAGACCGTAATGCGAAGCCGGTCTGTCCAATGATTTCAAATTCATTTTATGAAGTTTGTTGTAGAACTTTTGAAGCCCGTACTGTCGCAGCAAACGAACGGCAGGGACATTCAGGGAACGCGAAAGTGCTTTGCTTGCAGGAACGGCCCCAGTATGTTTTCTATCAAAGTTTTTGGGGTTGTACCCATTGATTACCGTTGGAATATCCCTTACCAGACTATGTGGGAGTATGTGCCCTTCGTCCAAAAGTGAAGCGAAAAGCAAAGGCTTTAACGTACTTCCAGTACTTCTTTTTTTGGAGATGATATCCACATAGCTTCCATGTGTTTTTCCGGATGGAGAATTGCCCACATATCCCAAAACCTTACGGTTTTCCACATCCAGTACCAAGATGGCCAGATTATGGATTTCGTTGCTCTTTAATTGCTGATAATGTCTTTCGGCCAAGGTATTCAACTGCAACTGCAAGGACCTATAGATTGAAGTCGTGATTCGTTTCCCAGAGTATTCATTTCTAATACGCTCCGTAAGATGTGGGGCAATATTGGGAAGGGGAAGGGGTTTTTGAGGCAAAGGTTCCTCCAGAGCTAGTTCATAAGTGGTTTGGTCAATGATTTCTTTATCCTTTAATTTTTGAAGTAGTCGATTGCGTTTGTTCAATAGTTCACTCTCATTTCTACCCGGAAAAATAAGCGAGGGGGCATTGGGTAAAACAGCTAGGGTGGCAGATTGTGCCCAGCTAAGTTCATGGGCCGGAATGCCAAAGTAACGCCATGCAGCTGTTTCCAACCCCACTACATTGCCGCCATAAGGGGTGTGGGTTGCATACAGTTTTAGAATTTCTTCTTTAGAGTAGCGAAATTCAAGACGGGTAGCCATAAAAATTTCGATACATTTTTCCCAGTAGGTACGGCTTTTGTTCTTCCGACTTAAACGAACAAGTTGTTGAGTAATGGTACTTCCGCCTCTTCTGGTCTCTTTGGTAAGATTGTGCTTAATGGCTTTACCAATGGAAATAGGATTAAACCCGGGGTGGCGGTAAAAATATTCATCTTCAAACAATAAAATGCTTTGCTTGAAACGCTCTGGGACAGAATCCATCTGGGGAAACCGCCATTGTCCATCATCGGCTATTCGGGCACCGATTAAAACTCCATCGGAACTATTGACAACGGTTGAGGTGGGGTCTTCAAACAGGTTTTTGGGCAGGCAAAACAGCCAAATCAAAAAGAATAGTGCTAAAACAGAGAGTTTGATTCGATGTTTCGATATGATTCTTTTAAATGTCGGAGCCCATTCCATTATCCAGTTACAGGTTAAAACCTTATAATTAATTTAGTTTTTATAATCCTCTTTCTTAGAACGTTTTGTCATTTCGACAGAACGAGGAACGAGTGACGAGAAATCCTATTATTATTGAGATTCCTCTTCGTTCCTCATTCGGAATGACATCCAATTCTAAAAGAGAATTTCATTTCTTTATTTAAATGATTACTGTATCACTGAAATCCACTTTCCTTTGTTGCGAGCCTGGTAGTTGTTGTCATACATCGCTTCGACCTGGGCTCCTGGCAAATAGTAATCTCCAAGGAAGGAAGCGTTTAATTTTATGGTAAAGGTTTTGGACTTACGACCTCTCAAATCAAAATAGAGATGGGTTCGGTCATCCCTGGTATCCACATAATCCGCTTTTGTACTGTCGGAATTACTTCCGTCAGCATAGGAAGTATCCACAATTTCCCAACCACTTGGTACAATATGGGTCAGGGCTAAATTATCTACATAATCATTGGAACTGTTATAGACTGTCAATTGTGCTTGAAGCTCGGTTCCTTGTCGCAATTCGGTAACATTGATGGCAGTTCCAGTAGCATCCAAATATCTTACGGATAGGTTCAAGTTTTTTTGTTGGGCCAATTCTTGTCCCACTGGAAGCTTTCCAGATTGGGTCAATGTGGCATAAATGGTATTGCCTTGGTTGTTTTTGACCATAGTTTCATCCTTTAAGGATGTAATGGTAATGTTTCGTTGCGCAATAGCTTTATCTGTTTTAACTATAATTTCCTTTCCATTGTTATTAAATGTCAAATCGATGGATCTACCACCATTTTTGGTAACCATTTTGGCCATGGATAATAGGGCGTAGGCAGTTTCTTGTGTGCTGTACCAGCGCTGGGAGGACAGATTCTTTGCCAAGGATACTGCTAAATCCCGTTGTTGGGAGTCGCCCAAGATTACTAAGGTTTCCAAGGCCATTGCTCTATTCCGGAACACAGAACCATAGGTTCTGTAATTGTAATTGTTGGGTACAAAGTTGATGTTTGCTTTTTGCGCTATCTCTTTTGCCACTTCTTTTTTTCCTACCAGAGCATAGGCCGCTGCTAACCGCCATTTGGCCTCATTGCTTAAATTGTTGGTTTCACGTAGACGGTTCATGGCTGCGAGTTCCGGCTGTTGTGCCAAGGCCAAGGTGTACAATCGGTAAGCCTGGGCCATATCGTCGTTATACCTTGTACTCTGATTGCTCCATTGGCGAGCTGTGTTCTTTTGATAGCGTAGCCAGTTACTTAAGAAGGTTAGTGGTAATTGATAGCCTTGTTGCTTGGCTTCCAACATAAAATGACCTGCGTAGGAGGTTCCCCAATCATCGGCACTCCCATAACCGGGCCAATAGCTAAGACCGCCATTTGGGGTTTGAAAATCCCCCAATCTTTTAATAGCTGCTTTTACATTTTTCTCAATTTCCTTTTTCTTTTCAAAGGTCACATCAAGAATATCTGCCAAGAACAATTGCGGAAAGGCCGCAGAAGTAGTTTGTTCTACACATCCATGGGGATATCGAAGGAGATAGTCCATACGCTTGGAAAAATCCATAGGAGGAAGTGTGGAAAATTCAATAAATGCTTCATTGGTCCCAGATGTCCCGAAGGTCTCAAACGGGATGGTTTGTGAACCATTGGCTTCCACAGTGTACAACTCACTTTTTGTGGTAATTGGATTGGGATTTTCCACATCAATTTCCGTTTCGCTACTTGCTCTTTCCCCAGATCCAGATGCGGTTACTTTTATGGTTTGAAAGGAAGCTGTGGGGTTCACTTGAAAGTCGAAATTCACAATTTGCTCCCCAACAGTATTGAAGGTGATGTTTTTTGAAGTTTCCCCAACAGGCTGAAGGGCATTGCCCGCATCAATAGAAACCTTTACATTTTTCACTTTCTTTTCCATAGCGAAGACCGTAACCGGGATGGTCACTTTCTCACCTGGTGACAATTTTCTCGGAATAGAAGTCAGTACCATTAAAGGTTTGCGAACGGGAGTAGTTGCTTCAGTATTGCCATAGGCACTGTTCTGGTTTCCGGCAACAACCATAGTACGAACAGAGCCTACATAGTTGGGCATATTGATGGTGTGCGACGCTTCTTCTCCCGCTTTTAGGGAAAATGGGCCTAAATAAGTGACAACTGGTTTAAAACGTTGCGCCTTTCTGTTTTTGGCACCTTGGCCAATCCCGCCCCCTCCAATGGCATAAATATTATCCACACTGATGGAGTAGGCGCCCATAACATCATCAAAAATGTCGAAGGTTTTTACACCAAGGGCTTGTCTGGAATAAAAGGAACTGTGGATATCTGGGGTTCGGAAACGGGTCAAATCAAGTAGACCTTCATCAACAACGGCCAAAGAATAGGTCATAGATTTTTTGTTGGCTTCTGAAACGGTGACTTTGAACGATTTTTCAGGTTCCAAAACCTTAGGCATTTGCAGTTCAGGCTGTAAAATGGTTGATGGGTTTTCAACCAACAAAGGTACTACGCCATATAATCGGATAGGCAAATCGTTTTTCACCTGCCCGTGAGGCTGCAATAATGAAATATTGATATAAACGTTGGGTGCCATTTCAGCAGTTATCGGAATGGTGGCCTTGGTCTCCTTGGTTGAGGTTTCTATCCATTGCTGCGACAATACTTCAGTGCCGTTTTCTATACTGAGCAGAGCTCGTCCTCCTCTGTCGGAGGGGAAGGTGACAATAGCTTCTTCACCCATTTGGTACTTTTCCTTGTCTGCGGAGAAAATCAGGATTTTGGAACTTTCTGTATCACCGGAAGCGGGTCTTCTCCACCAATTGCGATAGAAATAAGCGGTTCGACCTGTGGCATGGCCAGAAGCTTGGTCAATAACCCGAATGAGAAAACGACCTCCGTCATCATCAGGGATGTTGAGGTTGAAACTTGTTTTTCCATCAGCATCCGTGGTAACATTCATTTCTTTGAACGGACGGTGTACGGTTGCATTTTCGTATCGGGATAAATTATCATAACCTCGGTTCCACCACCAACGCCATTCAATTTTAAAGACCTGTACCTTTAAGTTTCGATTTCCGGATGGATTTCCCTGTGCATCTACCGTAGCCAAATCAAACTCGTTGTTTTCATCGGTCAAAAAAGAACCATATTGTTTGGCTTTTGGGGAACGAAGCCCCACAAAGTGGGAGAAAGGCGCCAAATTTTTGGAAAATACATCAATAGAGAAGTCACCACCACCTTCAAAAACTTTTGTAGTAAAGGTGGCTTGGAGCATACCTGGAGCATTTGTATTGGCGTTTATTTTCTCGTTGATGTTAAGCACTCCATCATTATCTAATTTGGAGGAAATCCATTGCAGTTCAGTTTCTGAAAAATAACGGACAGGATCCTGAAAGATATAACCCTTAAATTTTGGGAACGCATTTGAAGCCTGCTGTAGTTTTGCATTGATATCAATTTTTAGGTTACGGGCTGGTGCTCCATGCAACCATTGTACGTTGACTTTTCCTCTGTTATTGGTGTTGGCCTGTAATACTTCCTTTTCAAAGGAAACATCCATTTTTAACCGGTTGGGCTTAACTGTTGCAATTTTTAGACTTTTATTGAACTCAGCACCTCCCACAACAATTTTGGCGTTCCAGGTTCCTGTTGGCGCTTTTGGGTCCGTTGGAATAGGGAAGTAGTAAAACGCTTCTTCTTTTTTGGCATAAAGACCATCCGAAACGGGAATGGTACCTTCTTTCAAAACATTGCGCTGTACCAGTTTGCCTCGAGCATCCGTAACTTCCAAACTCACGGGATGATCAGCCGGTAGCGGATTGCCCGAATCATCCAAAACAAAGGTCAAGTGTACAGTATCTCCTGGCCGGTGCACACCTCTTTCTGTGTAAATGAAGCCCTGTAGCCCACTTTGTAGCTGTTCACCAGAAACATCAAATTTACTCATTGAAAGCGCATGTCCATCGGCTAGCTTGGCGTAGGCGAAATTGTTGTTTTTTTCCGCTACGGCAAAAGCCACTGATTTTTCTCCGTCGTAAATTCCGAAACCGGAGGCATCTGTTGTGATTTCTCCAAGCAGTTGCTGCTGGTAGTTATAAAGTTTGACCTTGGTGTTTTCTTCTGGCTTTGTGGTGAGAAGATTTGTAGCACTAAAGTGATAGGTTTTATTGTTTCCTTTTTTCACAATAAGCCCTAAATCACTTCCCAAAAGGTTGGTGGTCACGATTCTATCGTCATTATAATAGGCTTGATGACAGGGATTGTCGCGTTCCTCCCAGTTGTAACTGTAATTGCGCCAATAATAGATTTCATTGTCCCAATAGCGCTCTTCCATGGACTCATCCAACGAATTTTGCGAAGCATATTCCTCCGTTGTGTCTTCGGTGTTTTCGGAATCGCCACAATCGTAGGTGGTATGTTCCTTTTTAAAACTGAATTCTACCCGATACAATGATCCGGGATGTATTTTGATCAATTCTGATAAATCCAAAGCATGTGCTTTCCAATAGCTGGAGTTCTCTTCTCCGGTTTCATCCAGCGAAATCACTTTATAGGCCACTCTTCTTCCAACAGGTCGCAAATCGGAATTATATTCCTGGGTGAGATTGTTGTTCTGAAGGAATTGAAGCATGTTGTTTTCAAAAACCTGGATGACCCGGACTTCCACAGCGGATAGATTGACCGTTTCAAAATAAATAGGTGTAGAGGCTGCATTGGGGAGAATGGTTCCTTTGGAAATCAATCGAACATTGGGTTTCAGTTGTTCAAAAGAGACCAGATCTGAAAACGTGTTCTTAAGGGTAAAACCATATTCACTTTTGATGCCTTCATGGATATTTACCCGTACTTCGCCCAAAATTCGGTTAGAAGGGTACACCCGAAGCACATTGCCATCAATTTCATAGCGGAGACTGCTGGCATTTTCTATGGTCACCAATCCATTTAAGTTTTGATTTTGTCGAAGCGGTTCTGAAAAATTAAGCGCTAGCACAGCATTGGGAGCTGAAAAGGTTTTGGCATCAACCACCACAAACTTATTTTTCCCGGGAATGGGATAGGTTTCAGAACCCTCATTATCCACTCCAAATTCTTTTCCGTTCCATTTAACAACAAGCTCACTGTCCTCGGTTTTTCTGGAAATACTGTCAATCTTAAAACTGAAATACTGGGCATTTGCTTCCGTATTGTCCCATTTCACAGGAACTGATTTGTTGCCTTGTTGTACTGAGATAGCTGTATTGATTTTGGATGCATCCAGAATGTCTGAAGCATTCAAAGTTCCAGTCAAATACTGCCAATCTTTACTATAGGATTGCAGGTTTCCCAGATTTATTTTGAAATCGGGTGTTATCGTCTTAAAACTGAAGGTGTATTTTTTAAAATCTCTGTCAATATCCTCATAAAGCTTGTCCAAAGCCAAGGAGACTACATATTCAGTGTCGGGCTGCAGATACTCTGAAGGTTGAAAAGTGAGCTCTCTTCCATTTTCTATGGACAATTTCCCATCAACTTTTGGAGAAATCTTGAGGTATTCCTCTGGAAGCTCCTGGGTCAGTTCAAACTGCTCCAATTGTTGGGCTAAGGCAATTACAATTGGCGAGGCAATACTTTGGTTGCCCTTGGTGTGATAACTAATATAATCTTTGAATTTGAACAGATTGTCGGTTTCACTGGAGGTTGACTTTTTTTTACAGGAAGCGAATAAAATCAGAACAGAAACCAGAAGAATTTTAAGAGATTTTGCCATGGCAAAAATGGGTGTTTGTTATACAATGATGTTAACCATAACCAAGATAGTTAAAAATGGGAAGGAGGGCTTGAAGTTTTATGGATGGTCTGTTTGGATTTACGAATAACATCAATAAAACGGATTAAATCTTATGAAATATTTATGATTTTGTCCGGTATACTTCGATATTAAAAACAATATCTTCAAATCATTAAAAAACAATCAAAAAAACTACTACACCATGAAACAAAATTTGCTTTTGCTGATTTTGACACTCTGTCTCGGCACCGTTACCGCACAAGAATCCGATTATCAATTGGTGCAACAAACCTTGAATTACTATATGGAGGGCGGTTCCAACAAAGATTTCAACACCTTGAAGAAGGCTTTTCATCCCACCGCTACCATGAAATATATTTCTGATGAGGGGTATAAAGAGGTGAACGCTTTGGAATTTTTTAGTGGAATGAAACCTGGTCCCAGGGTAAATAGAAAAAACAGGATTGCAGAAATTACTATTTCTGGTCATGCAGCCAATGCCCGTTTGGAATTAGAGTATCCTGACTTCACTTTTGTGGATTTCATGAATTTGCTCAAAATTGATGGGGAGTGGAAAATAGTGAACAAGATTTTTTATAAAAGGGTAGATTAACCTTAAGACCAATCAAATTTAGATAATGAGAAAAATCATTTTGGGCCTTTGTTGCCTAGCTACACTTGGTAGTTGTATCCAAGTAAAGAAACCAAAAAAAGAAGTTGAAACTGAAGAAAAGATAACAGAAGAAGAAGCATTGGAATTGTTGCATGATTGGACCGATGCTTACTTGAAGGGAAATGCAGATAGGTTGAATGATGTATTGGATGACACCTGGGAATATTCAGGGTCATCCGATGGTTCTACTTCGAGTAAGACAGCGACCATTGAAGAGTTTAGGAGTGCGGATTATTCCTTTGGGGAAATCACCTATGAAAATCTGGATGTTCGTTTATATGGAGATGTCGCCGTTGTACGAGGTAGCGAAAGAATGACAATCCTTGATAGTTCCAAACAGGATACCACCGTGTTGCGACTTAGGTTTACCGATGTATACCAAAAAAAGGATGGTAACATAAAAGCTATAGCCACACATAGTTCCCCAATTGATTAAAATTGGGGTGCTTGGCTTAGATTAATACGGGGGTGCTACCAACCTCCGGAGGCTCCACCACCTCCAAAACCGCCACCTCCAAAGCCGCCACCAAATCCTCCGCTGCTCCCGAAACCGCCGCCTCCAAAACCACCGGATGATCTTGAGCTACGGCCCATGTTGCTGAGGATGATCATATCCCAGATATCAAGCCCTTTGCGGTTCCCTCCACGACCACCTCTGTTATTTCTGTTTCTCCGGGAAAGTATAATCAAAATGATGAAGAAAATAATAATGGGCAATAAGGATTTGAAAGGTGATTCTTGGTCATCCTCAAAAGTCCGTTCTTCGGTAAATTCCCCATTCAATACTTGAAAAATGGCATCGGCTCCTTTATCCAAACCAGCGTAGTAGTCACCTTTCTTAAATTCTGGGATTATCACAGATTCAATGATACGTTTCGACATCAAATCAGTAAGTGAACCCTCTACGCCATAACCGGTATTGATGGCAATCCTTCTATCATCCTTGGCCAAGAGAACAAGAATTCCATTGTCTTTGTCCGCCTGTCCAATACCCCATTTTTGCCCCCATTGAGCCCCTAAGAAATTAATGTTTTCACCTTCGGTGGAACTGATGATGGCCACAACGATTTGGGTTGAAGTGCTATCGGAATAGCGAATCAATTTTTGCTCCAAAGCTTTACTCTGGGAAGCGGGCAATAAATCCACGTAGTCGTAGACACTGGTCTGTTTTTGTGGTTTTTCGGGTATGGTGAATTGCCCCCAGGATAGAGAAACACATAAAAAGGCAATAAGAAGGTTAACCTTTGGATATGGCATCGTTCAATTCATTGGTGTCGTTATGGTCCCACGGGAAATGGGCTTCCAATTCCTTTCCGGCTCTTAAAATACCTTCAATAATTCCTTGTTTAAAATTACTTTCTTGAAAATTGGAAGCAATCACATCTTTTGTGCTGTTCCAGAATCCTTTGGGTACGGCATTGTCAATGCCAACATCACCATAGATTACAAATTTCTTGTCTTCTACGGCCACATAGATCAATACGCCGTTTCCATCTTTTGTATTGTCCATTTTAAGAAAATGGAAAATCTGTTGTGCCCTGCTAAAATGGTCTATTTTGGAAGTAGCTTCAATATGTACACGAATTTCTCCTGAGGTATTTTTTTCCGCCTCAACAATGGCGCTGACAATTTCCTGTTCTTCCTCAGAAGTTAAAAATTCCTCTACGTGCGACATGTTTAATCAAAATCGAAATTGACGTCCGGGGCGTCTTCTGCACCTGAATCGGAACTAAATAAAGCCAGAGGCTTAAAATTGGCAATACTTGCTATGATATTGGTGGGGATCTTTTCAATTTTAATATTATACTCCCCTGCCAAATCGTTAAATCGGTTCCGCTCAACATTGATTCTGTTTTCAGTGCCCTCCAGTTGGGACTGCAGTTCCAAAAAGTTTTGATTGGCCTTGAGGTCAGGATAGCGTTCAACGGTCACCAAAAGTCTGGAGAGCGCAGAGGACAACCCGGTTTGGGCTTCCTGAAACATAGCCAATTGCTCAGGGGTAATATTGTTGGCATCAATGGTTGTGGAAGTGGCCTTTGCACGAGCTTCAATGACGTCTGACAAGGTTTCACGTTCAAAATCTGCAGCACCCTGCACGGTTTTCACCAGGTTTCCGATCAGGTCGCTTCTCCTTTGATAGGAACTTTCCACGTTGGCCCATTGCTTTGTGGCCTGACCTTTCATGTCAACTAGGGTATTGTTGGTTCGTATGTACCATCCTCCTAAGATTACTGCCAGTACTATCAGTACAATTAAGGCAAGAATACCTTTTTTCATTTTCTATGGTTTAGTGTTATAGCTGTTCTTTTATTTTAAGGAGTTCTGCCCTTACTTTTTGTAATTTTTGAATTACGTCAAAATTGGAAAGTGTTTTCTGCTTTTCTTCCTTCAAGTGGATTTTTGCTCCCTCTAGCGTGAATCCACGCTCCTTGACCAAATGATAGATCAACTGTAGATTTTTGATGTCCTGGGGAGTGAACTTGCGGTTGCCCTTGGCATTTTTTTTAGGTTGAAGCACATCAAACTCCTTTTCCCAAAAGCGTATCAGGGAAGTATTTACCCCAAAGGCCTTGGCCACTTCGCCAATGCCATAATAACGTTTTTCGGGAAGATCTATGTGCATTAATCCAAGGATTGGTTCTCTTGATTGGCAAACTTGAGCATGTTTTCAAACTCTTCTGCCGTCAAACTTCCATAGTAGAAGTTAATGGGGTTGATGCGCTCATCGTCCTTAAAGACCTCATAGTGCAGGTGGGGAGCTTCGGAACGTCCAGTGTTGCCCACAAAACCAATCAAGTCTCCTCTTTTTACCTTTTGTCCAACACTAACATTGTATTTGCTCAAATGCGCATATAGGGTCATGTAACCATACCCATGTTCTATTCTGATGTGCTTACCATATCCGGAGGATCTATTATCAGCACGTTTCACCTTGCCATCTCCGGTAGCATAAATAGGAACTCCTCTAGGCGCAGTGAAATCCATTCCCCAATGAAACTTTCGAGCCTTGGTAAAAGGGTCGGAACGCCATCCATACCCAGAAGCCATTCGGGTAAGATCTTCGTTGCGTACAGGTTGTATGGCCGGTATGGAGGCCAATAATTTTTCCTTTTCCTCTGCTAACTTGGCTATTTCATCCAATGATTTGGATTGGATTACAATCTGTTTTTGTATGATGTCAAGACGCTGAGCAGCATCTATGATAATTTCAGAGTTGTTGAAGCCTTCCAGGGATTTATACCTATTGATTCCTCCGAATCCTGCCCGTCGTTGTTCCTCAGGAATAGGGTTGGCCTCAAAATAAAGTCGATATATGTTATTGTCCCTATCCTCAATATTGCCCAATACCTGCTCCATTTGATCCATCTTTTTGTTCAGGATTTCAAATTGAAGCTCATAGTTCTGTACTTCACGCTCCAGGGAAAGTTCTCTTGGAGTGTTCAACCAACTTGTATTCAGCAGGATTATTAGGGCCAATAGACCAAAAAGGGCAGAGCCCACAAGAAATAAGAATAGATTTCTATATTTCCTGGACTTCTTTGGTTCTATTTTCCTATAGGAAAGAGTATCCGGGTCGTAATAGTATTTAACTTTAGACATGAAGGGATTTTATCCTATTTTTGCTCACTCTTTAAACAAAACAAGCAAATATAAAAATTGTTTCGCTTAAAGTGTTAAATTTAATAAAACCCTAGCATTTCCAATGACATCCCAAGAAGTCAGAACCCAGTTTTTAAATTTTTTCAAGGGAAAGGGCCATAAAATAGTTCCATCGGCTCCAATGGTCATGAAAGATGACCCAACACTTATGTTCACCAACGCCGGTATGAACCAGTTCAAGGAATTTTTCTTGGGAAACACCGTGCCCAAAAACAAAAGGGTGACCGACACCCAAAAATGTTTACGGGTCAGTGGAAAACACAATGACCTGGAGGAAGTAGGGAAAGACACCTACCACCATACCATGTTTGAGATGTTGGGGAATTGGAGTTTTGGGGACTATTTCAAAAAAGAGGCCATTCAATGGGCTTGGGAACTGTTGACAGATATTTACCAAATAGACAAGGAAAGCCTTTATGTATCCGTTTTTGAGGGAAGCGATGACGCCGACAATCTTGAAATGGACAAAGAAGCCTATGATTTATGGAACGCCATTGTTCCAAAGGAAAGGATTATCATGGGTAACAAAAAAGACAATTTCTGGGAAATGGGAGATCAAGGTCCATGCGGACCATGCTCGGAAATCCATGTTGACCTAAGGTCAAAGGAAGAAAAGGCCAAAACTCCGGGAGCTTCCTTGGTGAACCAAGACCATCCCCTAGTTGTGGAGATATGGAACCTTGTCTTTATCCAGTACAATAGAAAGGCCGATGGCAGTTTAGAGAATCTTCCGGAAAAACATGTGGATACCGGAATGGGCTTTGAACGCCTGTGCATGGTATTGCAAGGGGTTAAGTCCAACTACGATACGGATGTTTTCACTCCGTTAATACGTGAGATAGAGATCATAACAGGGCATAAATATGGTAAGGACGAGCAAACCGACATAGCCATTCGTGTGGTGGCGGATCATATCAGGGCGGTTTCTTTTTCCATTGCAGATGGACAGCTTCCAAGCAATACCGGAGCCGGATATGTCATTCGAAGAATTTTGCGCCGTGCCATTCGGTATGGATTTACATTTTTAGATACCAAACAGCCTTTTATCTATAGATTGGTCAAGGTCCTGGGAGAGACCATGGGGAAGGCATTTCCAGAGCTTCGAGAACAATACCAACTTATCGAGAATGTAGTCAAGGAGGAGGAAAGTTCCTTTTTGAGCACGTTGGAACAAGGGTTGGTCTTGTTGGAATCAGTCATCAAATCTTCAAAAAGTAAGACGATTGATGGTGAAAAGGCTTTTGAACTGTATGACACATTTGGCTTTCCTATTGATCTTACTTCCTTGATTCTGGAAGAAAAAGGATACCAATTGGACTCCAAAGGCTTTGAAAAGGCTCTAAAAGCTCAAAAAGACCGCTCCAGAGCTGCTTCGGAAGTATCCAAAGAAGACTGGACCACCTTAATGGAGGATTCGGAGCAAGAATTTATTGGCTACGATAGCCTTGAAGCCAGTGCCAAAATTGTAAAGTATAGAAAAGTAACCAGTAAAAAAGGGGGGCAGCAATATCAATTGGTATTCAATTTGACTCCTTTCTATGCCGAAGGAGGTGGACAAGTCGGAGATAAAGGCTATTTGGAAACCCCAAATGGTGATGTCATTTATATTGTGGACACCAAAAGGGAGAATAATGAGATAGTCCACTTTTCCGAGAACCTACCCAAAAATGTTTCCGACACTTTTAAGGTGGTAGTGGATAAAAAACAACGCTGGAGAACGGCAAGTAACCATACAGCTACCCATTTATTGCACCAAGCACTTAGAGAGGTTTTGGGGAACCATGTGGAACAAAAAGGTTCCGCGGTACATTCAAAATATTTAAGGTTTGATTTTTCCCATTTTTCAAAGTTGACGGTAGAGGAGCTGCGGGAGGTCGAGAATTTTGTCAATGCCCGAATTGAAGGGCAGTTACCTTTAGAAGAAAACCGGAATATTTCCATGAAGGATGCCATGGAGCAAGGAGCTATTGCCCTTTTTGGCGAAAAATATGGGGATACCGTAAGAACCATCCGTTTTGGACAATCTGTTGAACTTTGTGGAGGTACCCATGTGAAAAATACAGCGGACATCTGGCATTTCAAGATCGTTTCAGAAGGTGCTGTTGCTGCTGGAATCCGAAGGATTGAGGCCATTACTTCAGATGCAGTAAAAGAGTTCTACTTTAAGAACAACCGTATGTTGTTCGAAATCAAAGATCTATTGAACAATGCCCAAGATCCGGTAAAGGCTGTATCAAGTCTTCAAGACGAAAATGCAACTCTGAAAAAGCAGATTGAGCAATTGTTGAAGGATAAGGCCAAAGGACTCAAAACCGAGTTGGTTGGAGAAATGGAAGAAATCAACGGTATTCAATTCCTGGCCAAAAAAGTAGATTTGGATGCGGCAGGCCTCAAAGACCTTTCCTTTGAAATAGGAGGGCAAGTTTCCAATTTGTTTTTGCTTTTAGGAGCCGAAAAAGACGGTAAAGCACTGTTATCTTGTTACATTTCCAAAGAATTGGCGTCCAATAGTGGATTGAACGCGGGAACCATTGTCCGAGAGTTGGGCAAGCACATCCAAGGTGGGGGCGGAGGACAACCCTTCTTTGCCACGGCCGGAGGTAAAAATCCTGCTGGTATTGATGATGCTTTGGCGGGGGCCAAAGAAATCGTCAGGTCAACAACCATAACATGAAATTCTTCAGAGCAAAAAACTTCAATTGGAAATATATTTTAGGGGAAATTCTCCTGTTGTTTATCGGAATTAACCTTGCCATTTGGTTTAATGACTGGAATGCTTCTAAAGAAGTTCAGAAGAACAAGGAAATTGCACTGGATAAAATTGAAGGCGAAATCCGCACCAATTTGGAACAATTAAAAGAAAACAGCGCTCAGAATCAGAAAGTGCCAGACTTTTTTGATGAATTGAACAGATTGAAGGGAGAAAACAAGAATCTTATTCTTGCTCCAGATGCAATTCAGACCTTTATTCGGAAATACCCGGAATTCATCAGGGAAAGAGATTCCAGCATGGTTGAAGATGGACTTTTTGAATATGATCTGGACACCTATATCAATCTTGAAATTACTGATTTGAGCAGCATAGCCTGGGATATTTCCAAATCAACCGGTATATTTCATGAATTTGGTTACGATTGTCTATATCAGCTCCAGGCCATGTACAATACACAGCACTTGGTAAAGAATGAGTTGGCGAATGCAACTGATGCTTTAAGAAACAAGTCTTTTGATGACTTGGTCATGACATTGAAAGTCATGGGGCAGTTGGAGGATCAACTGGAAGATCAGTATAACGATATGCTTGGGCGTATTGGCGATTGTAAGTAATTCAATTGTTTTTTCATGAGACTACAGACCTCGGTTCCGCTTCAGAAAGATGGGGATTCCATAGATTATAAAAGCAAACTGTTGCTTTTGGGATCTTGTTTTGCTGAAAACATTGGAGAAAAACTGGACTATTTTCAATTTCAATCCCTTCAAAACCCGTTTGGAATTTTATATCACCCACTTGCCATAGAAAACTTGGTGAAGCGCGCTTTGTATGGTAAAACTTTTCAGGAAGATGAGGTTTTTGAACAAGAAGGGATTTGGTATTGCTTTGAGGTCCATTCCGATTTGCGTTCATCAGAAAGGCAAGCATTGGTCAAAGAACTTAATGAGGCATTGCAAACAACCCTGGAATACTTACAAACGACCACCCATTTGATAATTACTTTGGGAACAGCGTGGGCATATCGGCATAAATCAACAGGAAATTTGGTGGCCAATTGCCATAAGGTGCCCCAAAAGGAGTTTTCAAAAGAATTGTTGACCGTAAAAACGATAAAAGACAGTCTTGAGAATCTTGTTTCTATGATAGAAAGAGTTAATCCCAAGCTGCAAATTGTCTCTACGATCTCGCCAGTGCGACATTTAAGAGATGGATTCATAGAAAATCAAAGAAGCAAGGCAAACCTTATTTTTGCGGTTCATGAAATGGAAAATGAATCAACAGTTACCTACTTTCCAGCTTATGAGATTATGATGGACGAACTTAGGGATTATCGTTTTTATGCAAAGGACATGGTGCACCCAAATGACCTGGCAGTGGACTATATCTGGGAAAAATTTAAAACAGTTTGGATTTCTGAGGATTCCAAATCTACCATGGATGATGTTGAAGCTGTTCGAAAAGGGTTACAGCACAGGCCTTTCAATCCAGAAACCGACGCACACCAGAGTTTCCTAAAATCACTCGAGGCAAAAATTGCTGGTCTTCAAGAGAGGTATCCTTTCATGAAATTTGAATAAGACATTGATTGACTGGTTGTATCTGCCACACTGACGAAATACCCTACTTCTGGTCTCGGTTCTGAAAAAAAATACGACAATTGCCGTATTGAATAGGATTGGATAAACCTTGAATTTTGGAGAAACCAAAACTTCGAAAAATGAAATTGTCCAAACCCGTCATTTCTTTTGTTCTCTACATTTTAGCCTTGTTTGCATTTACAAGAGTAGCCAATGCACAAGAACTTTTTGTTGATAAAAAGAAACATTTAAAAAATCTTCAAGAGGTCAAGCTTGCCAATTTTACGGTTAGTTTTACCACTAGCGAAGGTAAATCAGCATCTACCATTTCCAGAAATAATTTTATGGGAGCAAAGTCCGCTCTAAGGGTAATCACCTCAGGGCTTACCAATGAGCTAATGCAGCGAATTACGGATGAGGCCTATGCAGATTTTGTTGAGAAGCTGGAAGCCCATGGGTTTACCATTACCGAGTACAGGCCTGAAGAAAAATT
Organism: Flagellimonas nanhaiensis; assembly: GCF_003382275.1. GTDB lineage: Bacteria > Bacteroidota > Bacteroidia > Flavobacteriales > Flavobacteriaceae > Flagellimonas > Flagellimonas nanhaiensis. The sequence continues at coordinate 46,372 of NZ_QTJX01000002.1, read as the reverse complement.
GATTAAATCAATGGCTCCATATTTTAAAAGGACGGAAAACTACGCGGAAGATGTGGATTATTACCAACCTTTCAGCCACATTTCAACCATAACCGTTTCTGCTGGCAACAAACCTTTTGTAAAATATGGAAATCAGTACATGGTGGGGCATGCAGCAAAACAAAATAAGGAGAATCCAATTACAGTCAACTATTTGATTAATTCAGGGTATTTGCAGGCCAATGCCAAAAAAAGAGAGGACAAGTTCTTTGGAAAGATCTATAACAAGACCAAGGTGGCTTTTTTGCCGGGAGTACAGGTTTTCTGGAGGTCTGGGATCAACGTTTGGTCAACCAAGAGTGCCTTTGGGGAAATAAAGATAAATACCAATGTGTATCGTGAGGGTCCTGCGGGGGAACTAGTAACCAAAGACCAATCCAATTTGATAAGACGTTCCAATGCCACGTTGGAACTTATCATTGATCCCGATAAATATTACAACGATGCCATGAGCGTACTAAAAGAGGTCAATACCAAATTGATCAACGAAATGGCCAAATACAAGTAGACTACAAATATTCAAGTAAGCAGCGTAAAGCCCAATCATTAGATTGGGTCTTTGCATTCAAAGAAAAAGCTAATGTTCGTACATTAAAGGACTTAAATAATCCAGAATGGTCAGATATTTTCTTTTGATAGTCCTTTTGAGCATGGCGAAGTCCTTTGGGCAAGATTTGGACAGTTTGTTGGTTCAGGCCCGTGAGTCTTCCAACGATTCCATAAAAATTGATTGGTATAATCGGGCAGCATTTGGGTATATTTTTAGAGATTCGGAAAAAGCGGGTTCCATACTTGATGAGGCATTTGAATCATTGGACTCTCTAAAAAATAGCTATGGTCTTGCCGTATTGACCAATACCAAGGCAATTTATATGGATGTTGGCGGCCAATCAGACTTGGCCCTAAAATATTTCTCAAAAGCACATAAAATCTCAAAAGCTAATGGGTATCACGAGATTGCTGCCAGGGCGGTAAACGGATTGGGGATGGTGCACTGGAACAAAGGTGAATTTGAAACTGCGCTGGATTATTTCTTTGAGGCCCAAAAAGGATACGAACAATTAGGGAATAGAAAGTCCATGGCCGTTCCGTTGAACAACATCGGATTGATCTATCAAGAATTGCTACAGTATAAAAAAGCATTGGAATTCCATGAGAAATCCTATGCTTTAAGACTTGAGTTTGACCTCAAAAGAGATCAGGCCACCTCGTTGAACAACATGGGTATTTGTTCCATGAGACTTAATCGATTGGATGAAGCTTTTAAAGCCTTTCAGAAAGGTCTGGAAGCTGCGGAACAATCCGGCAATATGTACGAATACCATCAAATTTTGGGGAATTTGGGGGATTTGTATCGAGTTCAGGGAAAGACTGATTTGGCCATCCAAACTTTTTTACGCCGTTTAAATATGCCCCAACAGCTGCAAAACAACCAACGCGGTCAACTGATCACCTACACGGATCTTGTGGACCTTTACAATGAAAGCAATCAGCCGCAGACAGCTTTGGTTTATGCCACCAAGGCCAACGAAATTTTAAAAATCTATCCCCATTATACTAAGGCCATTTCAGATTTCCCCCTGTTTTTGGCGGAAACTTATTTCAGACTGGGAAATAATAGCGAAGCCAGGAATCAGCTTAAGAAATATAACCAGGTCAAAGATTCAGTTTTTTCCAATAGAACCTCCAAACAACTTTCAGAACTTGAGGTGAAATATGAAACGGAGAAAAAAGACAAGGAAATTCTGTTGCAAAGGGCAAATCTTGCAGAGCAACAACTCTTGATTCAGACCAGGAACTGGCAGTTGGCCGGGCTGTCCATTTTCATGATTCTTCTGGTTTGTATAGGATATCTGATTTATAGCAGACAACGGTTAAAACAGCAGCAAGCGGCCAAGGAAAATGAGCTGAAGTTGACCATGGAAAAAATCAATGCAAAGAATAGGTTGCAAGAGGAAAGACTTCGAATTTCTAGGGAGCTACATGATAATATTGGGGCTCAACTCACCTTTATCATTTCTTCTTTGGACAATATGAAGATGACCCTGCCCTCCGAGGAAGGAGTTTTAAATAACAAACTCAATGAAGTAAGCGATTTTGCAAGGGATACCATTGTGGAGTTGAGAGATACCATTTGGGCCATGAACAAAGGTTCCATCAATTTGGCCGATCTAAAGATCAGAATCGCCAATTTTATTGAAAAGGCTGAACTGACCACACTAAAAACCGAATTTAATTTTGATTTTTCAGAGGATGCAGAGGCGTTGACTTTTTCTTCTTCCAAAGGAATCAGTATTTATAGGGTTATACAGGAAGCACTTAACAATGCGATCAAGCACTCTGGGGCTGATCATGTAAAGGTTAATTTTAGTGGAGTTGGGAAAAAATTGTCCATTACAGTTGAGGATGATGGAAATGGCTTTGATATGAACAAAGTTGACAAGGGCAATGGATTGATGAATATGAAAAAAAGAGCTCTGGAAATAGCGGGAGAGCTTCAAGTAAATTCTGATAGACAAAAAGGTACGGTAATCCAACTTAAGGTTCCCCTGGCATCATAAAAGAACAAGGCATGAAAATCAATGTGGTTTTAGTGGATGATAATGTTTTCTTGATTCGCACAATTCAGGAAAAATTGTCCTTTTTTCCAAGCATTCAAATAAAATATTCGGCCAATAGTGGAGAGGAACTTTTGGAAAAACTAAAAAAGGACACTGCCATACATCTTATCCTAATGGATATTGAAATGCCCAATATGAATGGCATAGAAGTCACGGAGAAGGTAAAACAAAAATACCCTCACATAAAAATTATCATGTTGACCGTTTTTGATGATGATGAAAGCATATTTAAGGCCATTCAAGCAGGTGCGGACGGGTATTTGCTAAAGGAAATTGACCCCACTCGCCTGTATAATGGTATTTTGGAGACCTTTGGTGGAGGAGCGGCCATGAATCCATCCATTGCCAAAAAAACATTGAATCTTTTACGGAACCCAGAAGTTGAACTCAAAAAGGAAAAATCGGATGTTACATTGTCTTTACGTGAAGTACAGGTCCTTGAGCAATTGGCAACGGGAATAAGCTATGTGCAAATCGCGGAAAATCTGTTCATATCACCTGCGACGGTGAGAAAACACATCGAGAACATTTATAAAAAGCTTCAGGTGCACAACAAACTGGAAGCTGTTCAAAAAGCTAAGCGTGATAGGCTTATTTAAGAACTCCCGAGTAGTTTTGATCAACCAACATCAAGCCATCATCAATAAGATGTCCTATATCCGGTCTTGATTTTTTGATTTCCTCTAGATGGGACTTGATGTCTTGCGCGAGTTCTTTCCTTTGACCTTTTGCGGCCAATTCGTAAAGTTCCACGGGCAATAACCAATCCTCTGGAAATTCATTTTTTATCTCGTCAAAAAGTTTGCTTCGCGATATAAAAGTATTGATGCCTTCGCGGTAATCACGGACTCTCTGATAGTATTCCTCCAGTTTCTCCCTTTCAGGGTTTGCGGCTCTTTTAATGGTTGTTTCCGAAAGCTTGTGCGAAATCAAATTGAAACTGTCCAAATCTGCCGGACCATTATAAGCGGATACTACTTCTTGGCCTACGGCCATATGATAATGCCCCCATTCAGGTAAAAATAGAATGGTTCCATCATACGTGACCCTACAATCCTCGAAGGTGATGAGTATAATTTTTCCCATAAGGTTCCGGGTTCCGGTCACAATTTTACCCTCAACCTTTACTCCGCCCTCAAATTCCAGCGTTATTCGTTCACCCTCGTAAATATTATAGGCCCTAAGATCGCGTGGTCCCATATCTTCAATGGCCAAATTGATGCCCTTGAGTTTGCCAATGGGCGTCCCAAAACCTTCTTTATGGGATAGCGTGCCATGGCCGACCAACTCTTTCTCCCGATAGGCCAGTGCGGTTGGACCATCTGTTCTAAAATAGATGGGTTGTCCGTTGTGCTCAATAACATCACGAAATTTTCCTGAAATCTGGATTCCGGTACTCAATTCAATGGTGCCCAATGCTTTGGATTCAATCAATTTCTTAACACCTGAAAGCCCGCCTGTACGTAGGGCCATGGTGTTTGCAAAATCTTCCAATACCTGACTTAAAAAGGCAAAATCCGGTGTCACGAACAACTGTGGTTGTGGCTTGGTAATATCAAATCCGGTATGGGCCGCTTCAATGGAATATGGAATCTTTTTGACTTCATCGGTCATACACCATGTGCTTTCTCCAATAGAAGAAAGAAGTCCAGCTCCGTATATTTTTGGGTTTTCCACCGTGTCAATCAGACCATATTCCACCGTCCACCAGTGCAGGTTTCTGATCAAGGCCATCTCACTGGGCTTTCCCATATTGTTCTGTAGTTCCTCAATCTTTTTTTCAGCTTCGTCAATTTCCTCCTGAGGGGTGCCATGTGCCTCTTTAATAATGGAGAGATGTCTTACCGCATCATAAAGTTCATAATCCTTGGCACTTGAAATGGCTTTGCTGCCAATTTCCCCAAATCGTCTTAAATACTCCGCATATTCTGGATTGGCGATAATCGGGGCGTGCCCGGCCCCTTCATGGATGATATCTGGTGCTGGTGTATATTCAATGTTTTCAAGTTGTCGTATGTCCGAAGCAATCACAAGAACATTATAGGCCTGAAACTCCATAAATGCCGAAGGAGGGATAAAACCATCCACTGCAACGGCGGCCCAGCCTATTTCTTTTAGAATACGGTTCATACCGTACATATTTGGAATATGATCTATGGAAATCCCGGTTTTTTTGAGGCCGTCTACGTAGGATTTGTGTGCCACCTGACTTAGATAATCTACATTTTTTCGCATCACGTACCGCCATACAGCTTGATCAATAGCAGAATATTCCTCGTAATTCTGAGGTTTGATGTATTGTTTTAAATGTTTTGGAAGCTTGTCCAAAATAGGATTGCTTTCGTATTTGGATTTTGCCATGATCTTTGATTTATTCGATTTTGTTCCCTTGTTCATTGTACATTTCCTTTATGGAAAAAGCTTCGGGCGAAGACCCGTTGGTTTCCAATAGCTCCAATTTTTTCTTGGCCATTTCCAATGAGGGAATTTCACCTTCCGGAATCCACCACATTACAAACTGAGAAGGACCTTTTAAGTCGAACCACCTTTTTTTGTTCCTGAGAAAATAACTGTGCACCGTACCATAAACGAAGTCCTGCAATACTTCCAGGTTTTCCCAAACAGAAATGTTCACGGCCATCATTTCATCTCCAAAAGGAGATTCAATATAAGATGCCGATCTACCCTGTTCATCTTTAAGCCTCCATACAAAGCCTGGACTTTCTTCGGCCAACTTATTGACCGGTTCTAGGAAATCCACAAATTCCTTCATGATGGGATTGTCCAAATTGGCTTTGAAACGTGCAATATTGGCCTGTGCCAGATAAAATTTCATTCAAACAAATTTCCATAAAATTAGAAATATGATTTCAAATGGACTACTATTGGAGAATTATCAGGAAAAAATACTATTATTTTGATATTATAAAGGAATAAGTGCTAAATTGAAGAATAAATCATTATACAAAAAGGAAATCATGCAGGAACGTTTGGATGCAATTGACCGAAAGATTCTAAGAATATTAGAAAAGGATGCTAAAACGGTGGCCAAATCCATTGCAGAACAACTGAACATGACCAAGACCCCTGTCTATGAACGAATCAGGCGTTTAGAACAAGAAGGATTCATTAAACATTATGCCGCCGTCATTAATAAGGAGCAGGTAGAACGGAGCATCACGGTTTTTGGTTTTGTATCCCTAGAAGCCCAAAAAGGGGAGCTGATGGATGATTTTTTGGCCCAGGTAAAAGAATTTCCAGAAGTGGTGGAATGTTTTGTTGTGGGGGGCGAATTTGATTTTCTACTCAAAGTAATTGTCAAAAACCTGGATGCATACTATGATTTTGCAAAGCAGAAGATAGCGTCACTGCCCAACATTGGTGCTGTAAAAAGTGCCTTTGTGCTCAAGGAGGTCAAAAATGAGATTGGATTTCCGTTGTTATAAAATAAAAAACCGCCCAAAGGGCGGCTTTCAATATTTTAATTGGAGGCTAACTCGTGACCTGGAGGATATCTTTCCAAGATTTGATTCACAAATTCCCGGATTCGCTCCTCTTTTTTCTCTACGTTGCTGGTATTGTTCAGAGTTCCAACACCTCGCCCTTGCCATACCAGTTCCTTGTTTTTGGCATCGATTACATCAATATAAAGAGAGCCTTCGGTGCGGGTGCTAACATTGCTTCCCCAGCCCCAGCCCCAACCAGGACCCCAGACCCAGGGATTGTAAAAACCACCATAACCCCAGCCCCAACCAAAGTTGTTGTTGTACACATCTACGCGTTCACGTTCCTTGGTAAAAATGCTGATGAGCACGTCGGGTTGTTCAGATTTTACCATACCACGGGAGCTTAATTCGGAATCAATAGCCCGTAAAATTCGTTTTTTATCCAAGTCCGATATTTGCGCCTTATCTATGCCTGTTTTGTAAAAGGCATAACTTTTATAGGCGTTGAAGTCAGCTTGTTTGTCGTAGTCTGAAATTACCCGTACAGAGCTGCAGGAGGCCAAAAAGGTAACTGCAAGAGCCGCCAGGGTGAATAGTTTTAAATTTTTCATAGTACTTTTTTGAATTCTTTGAGATTACCATAAAACCATCACAAATATTATGCCGAATATTCAGTTTTGTGTATTGGTTTTTGGGTCATATCCATAAGGACAATGTCTGCAACCGCTTTCGCAACAATATCCCCTTTTCAACAGGTATTGTTCGGTAAATACCCGATATCCCTCTTCCGAAAGATAAAAATCACCCTCCTCCAGAGGAATCCGTTCCTTCATGCGTATAATCACTGTTTTCGCCATATAAAATTAAACTATTCCCATAAATATGACTTGTGTGCGATTCGATTCCGAAAGTGGCCGTTCAACGAAATTGTTAAAAACATGGTCGATTCAATCCAATTTTCTGGAACTTGAAAAGTTATATTTGTAGGAATACTTTGATAGATTTCAAGTGATTTTAGTTTTTAAACACTTTTTTTATCGCAATTACGTAGGCTTGTCCCTATGGCCGTTCATCATTTTAAAGGAAGATTCCCTTAAGGATGATACGGTACTCATCAACCATGAGCGCATCCACTTAAAGCAGCAGCGGGAATTGCTGATTCTACCCTTTTATATACTCTACATATCCGAATGGTTGCTGCGCACTGTGCTTTACTTGGATAGCTACCGGGCTTACCAAAACATAAGTTTTGAACGTGAGGCCTATGCCAATGAAAAGGATATGGAGTATCTTTCCAAGCGTAAAAGCTTCGCTTTTTTCAACTATTTGACGCGATAACTTAGACTTTGGACATTCCAAACCAAAAAGTGGACCTTCCTGTGCTTCGGGAAAAGGAGGTGACCCTTTACATCAAAAGGGAAGATACCATTCATCCTTTGATTTCCGGGAACAAGTACCGTAAGCTCAAATACAATTTAATTGAAGCCAAAAACCAAGGTCATAATACGTTGCTCACCTTTGGTGGTGCCTTTTCCAACCACATTGCCGCAGTCGCCTGTGCAGGACACGAGCAGGGCTTCAGGACCATAGGGGTGATTCGGGGAGAGGAACTGGAAGACCGTTGGCATGAAAACCCTACGCTGCAATTAGCGCATCAACATGGAATGCAATTTCATTTTGTGTCCCGAAGCGCTTATCGCGATAAAGCAACACCATCCTTTCATCAACAATTGCAAAACACCTTTGGAGAATTTTACTTATTGCCCGAAGGGGGAACCAATTCGTTGGCCGTAAAAGGTTGTGAAGAAATTTTAACTGATGAGGATGCCGATTTCGATTTGATTTGCAGCTGTGTGGGCACCGGAGGTACTTTGGCCGGATTGATCAATTCTGCAAAGTCTCATCAAAAAGTTTACGGATTTCCTGCCTTGAAGGGTGATTTTCTCCATGAAGATATCCGTAAATTTGCCCGAAACACCCGTTGGGAACTCCAATTGGACTATCATTTTGGGGGATATGGGAAGGTGAATCAAGAATTGGTGGATTTCATAAATACCTTTAAAAAAGATACAGGAATTCCTTTGGACCCCATATACACGGGAAAGATGCTTTTTGGTATTTTTGATTTGATAAAGAGGAATGTTTTTCAACAAGGAATCCAAGTCTTGACCATCCATACCGGAGGGCTGCAAGGTATAAAAGGCATGAACCTTGTACTGAAAAAGAAGAATTTACCGTTATTGGAGGTATGATTAGACGATTGGGATACGTAATGTTAGTGGTGTTATTGGTCACGGGCTGTAAGTCCAAAAAAAGAACGGTTAGCAAAGAACGTAGACCTGTTGTGGAATCCCGAACTCCACGTAATCCCAACGCCAATTTACCAAAAGATGGCCCCAAGGAATCGGAATTGTACCCCCTTCCAGAGAACCCAGGGAGATTTGTGCGATTTCCCATAGCCGATACCCAGGAATATATTGAAACCTTTGCCGAAATGGCCCAATACGAAATGCGTGCCTTTGGCATTCCGGCCAGTATTACCTTAGCACAGGGAATTTTAGAAAGCGGTTCGGGCAGGGGAGAGCTTACCCGAAAGACCAACAATCACTTCGGAATAAAATGCCATACCGGCTGGGACGGGGAATATGATTTTCATGATGATGACGCCAAGGGAGAATGTTTTAGAAAGTACAATCACCCCATGTATTCGTTCCGGGACCATAGTATTTTCTTGTCTACCCGTTCACGCTATAGTTTTTTGTTCAATTATCGAAGGGACGACTATAAAAAATGGGCCTATGGACTTCGACAGGCAGGTTATGCCACCGATCGTAAATACCCTCAAAAACTTATTGCCTTGATTGAGCGTTATGATCTGGACCAATATGACGAAGCGGTGGTGCGTGGTGGTTTGGATACGGTACGGCAACCCAAAGAATACGAAGTATTCACCCATGTGGTCGAAAAGGGCGATACGCTTTACGCCATATCAAAAAAGTATACCATTTCGGTGGATGAACTCAAGCGACTGAACAACCTGAACAGCAATACCATTTCCATTGGGCAGGTGCTCAATATCCGAAAAGAAAAAACCAAATAATAACAAGAGAACACCAAATCCATAATGATTTACCAACGAAGCAGCGCCCTCTTTGCGGAGGCCAAAAAGTACATTCCCGGAGGGGTAAACTCGCCGGTTAGGGCATTCAAGGCAGTAGGGGGCGACCCAATTTTTGTGAAAGAGGCCAAAGGTGCTTACCTCTATGATGAGGACGGCAACCAGCTTATTGATTACATTGCCTCATGGGGGCCGCTGATTTTGGGTCATGCGTATGAACCCGTGATCAATGCTGTAATTGAGCGCGCCAAAAAGGGTACTTCCTTTGGAATGCCCACCGAAATTGAGACCGAATTGGCCCAATTAGCCGTTTCCATGGTGCCGAATATTGATAAGATTCGATTTGTGAACAGTGGTACTGAAGCCTGTATGAGTGCGGTCCGATTAGCGCGTGGTTATACTGGAAAGGACAAGATTATCAAGTTTGCAGGTTGTTACCATGGTCATTCTGATGCTTTTTTGATACAAGCGGGGAGTGGGGCCGTTACTTTTGGAAGTCCGAACAGTCCGGGTGTTACCCAAGGCACGGCCAAGGATACCCTGTTGGCCACCTATAACGATTTGGAAAGCGTAAAAGCACTTACCGAAGCCAACAAAGGTGAAATTGCTGCTATTATTTTGGAACCTGTAGCGGGGAACATGGGCTGCATTATCCCCACCGATGAATTTATTCATGGCCTACGCAAACTGTGCACGGAAGAAGGTATTTTATTGCTTTTTGATGAGGTGATGACCGGTTTCCGATTGGGCAAGGGTGGTGCACAAGAAGCTTTGGGTGTGGATGCCGATATGGTGATGTTTGGAAAAGTCATTGGGGGCGGACTGCCGGTAGGAGCATTTGCCGCCAAGGCCGAAATCATGTCGCATTTGGCCCCTGAAGGGCCAGTGTACCAAGCAGGAACCCTAAGTGGAAACCCTCTGGCCATGAGCGCAGGATTGGCCATGCTCACCGAACTGAACAACAAACCCGAAGTGTTTACCAGTTTGGCTCAAAAAACGGAGCATTTGCATAAAGGCATTGCTGAAGTACTCACCGAAAAAGGTGTGGCCCACCAGATTAACCGCTACGGAAGTATGATTTCTGTTCATTTTACGGAAGAGCCTGTGGTGGATTTTGCTTCTTCGGCCAAGGGCAATAACGATACCTTTAAAAGGTATTTCCATGGCATGCTGGAGCAAGGGGTGTATTTGCCACCTTCTGCTTTTGAAAGCTACTTTTTAAATGATGCGTTGAGCTACGAAGATTTGGATAAGACGGTTGAGGCGGTGAGAACTTTTTTTTAGCAGAGAGTTTCATTTTAAAACCCTCAAAAAATTCTGGAGGGTAGAATGAGGGTAGCTACTCAATAGGCTAGTTTAATCTCCATAGCCATCTATAAGCTCTTTCATATCTGAGATAAGTAAAATAGTTGTATTTATTTTTTGTTTTGCTTTTCAATCAAATCAAGAATTACGAATACTGCTTTTCCTGTATCCCATAATATACTGACTGAATAAATTAGTACGCTTACTAAAACAGTGTTTAACGCAAATTGCTTATGCTCAAAATTTATTATCTCACTGTCGGACAATACTAGAGATACAACACTAACAGTTATCAGAACAACTTGCTCCGTTAAGGAGAATTTCATTTCGCTAATGGTATTTTTGAAACTCATTGTTGGATGCTTTTCTAGAACATCTTGAATTTTGGAAGCTATTAATCCCAAAGTAGCCGTATTTATTGCCAACAAAGTCAATAGAAGACCAATGATATTTTCAATCAAGTATTCAAAGAGAAAATCAGATTCCAGATATCTAGATATCAGGCATACAACAAAAGCCAAAATGATATAAAACGATATGTTTTTTGCTAACCTCATTCAGAAATTAGTGATTGATATACTTTTATTACTTGTTCTGCTGGCCCTTCTATTTTAGCTTCGCTAATTTTAACCGTCACCGGATTTTCTTTTGTAGAATATCTTTTTTTAATGCCTTTTACTTGAAGTTTAATATCACCAGCCCCTTCAGAGGTATATTCGACAAGTCCATTTATTGCAGGATTTGATTTATCGATATTTTCAAGAACTCCATTTTGAGGAGCTTTGACTACAATATGACTTTCCTTACTATTCACATTATCAGTAAAGTTTCTAAAGTCTTCTGGAAGAGATTTAGAGATATTTGCAAGATTTGGTCTAATATACTTGAAATCGATTAATTTTATATTATGCCTATGCTCCTGCACAAAATTCCAGAAAGTTTCTTTTTTAAATAATTCTTCGATACTAACTTCAAGACCATAATTCAATAAGTTATAGTTAAGAAGTTTAAACAAGATGTTCTTTACTACTTTTGGTTTAGTAAATGCTTCTGTGTTATCACTGATTGCAATTTTCTGAACTGAGGGATTATTGTTAATGATTATGTAAACAAAAGGTTCGTTGGTTACATTAAAATCCTCAAAATCTTGAACGATTCTAGCTGATTTTCTTTGGGCAAGTTTTATAAGATAGAAGTTGTTTTCAAAATGTTCTAGTTTCAACGGGTTTCGGTCGTCTTTATAGTAATTCAAGTCTTCTAAGACTTCACCAAAAAACTCATTTTTCTTTTCCTTGATTTCTTCAGGGCTTTTAATCACTTTGGGGAAAAGTTCTATTTGCTGTGATTTATTGGTTATAGGGTTTAAATGGTATCTGAAAATGTGAAATGTTAATATTTTATCCATGTGGTTTAAATAAATTACGGTTGGGACATCGTCAAAAGTGATGTGAACAATTGATTATTAATAAGATGAGGGAAATGCTCTTGAAAATTACCATAATCTAGAAACCTGTCATTACACAAAACCCTCAAAAAAACTAGGGTTTTTCCGCAATTTTGGTTGTTTTTGTCATTTCGAGGGAGCGACGCAGCCGAGAAATCTGATATTATAACTTCATACGATTTCTAAAAAGTCCCAACAACCCAAAAAGAGGCCCCAAAGCCAATATCAAAAACAATAAGTGCGGCGCAATAAGGTCTTGCAAAGCAGATATCACCTGAAGACTGACTATGGTTATGGCAAAGCCAATGCAGTTAACAATCGTTAGGGCGGTACCTTTTACATCCGGGGGAGCACTTTGGGCCACTAAGGTTGAAAATAGAGGGGAGTCGGCAATAACAACCATGCCCCAAAATAAGAGGAATAGCAAAAAAATGGCGGGCGATGCAAATAACAGTGCAAGTGGAGATAGCAGGCAACAAATCCCCGATAAGGTCAGGGCAGTGGCAGCGGTATATTTTACGCCATAGCGTTGCGAAATGTACCCGCCCAATACACAGGCTAAACCTCCTATTGCAATAATCCAAAATGACCAAAATGAAATTCGAAATAAGGCGATTCCATGCCATTCCATATAAATGCTGAGTAATACAGGAACAAAGGCCCAAAAGGTGTACAATTCCCACATATGCCCAAAATATCCAAAAGCAGCTGCCCTAAAATCCTTCTTCTTAAAAATGGAAAAACAGGCTGTAAGATCCAAGTGTTGGGTTGACTTTCGAAAGGGTCCATCTGGTACCATCATAACCATCAAGAAGCCTCCTATGGAGGCAAGAGCTGAAGTAGTGTAGATAACATATTGCCATGGAAATAGCGCTGTAAGCCATTTTAAAAAATGGGGCAAGGCCGTACCCACCACTAACGCCCCAACCAAATAACCTAAAGACTTCCCCAAACCTTTATCAAAATAATCAGAAGCTATTTTCATGCCGACAGGATAAATTCCTGCTAAAAAGAATCCCGTTGCAAAACGGGATGCGAGGATGGTCCATCCAACCGTTTGCCATACAAGGACAAAGTTACAAAGGGCTCCCAAAAGGGCACACCATAAAAACACTTTCGAAGGTGAAAAACGGTCGGTTATAGTCAACATGGCAAAGAGCAAGGTGCCTATGATAAACCCAAATTGAACTGCTGCGGTGATATTTCCCAAGCTTTGATTTATGTTGAGGTCTTCAACTAGGCTGGCAAGCACGCCGTTTCCGGCAAACCAAAGTGATGTACAGAAAAATTGTGCGATAACAATGGTTAAAAGAATATGTTTGGGTGGTTTCATCAACTTTTTTGAAATTGAAAAATAGTCATTTCGAGGGAGCGACAGTACCGGGGAATCTAAAATAGTGGGATTGCTCGCCTCCATATGGTTAGTACGAAATGATGATATGGAGTTTACAAAGATTTGTCATACTCCCTTAGGGAGGTTTTAAATGACAGCTGTTAAAGCATGTTAAATTTTTACCGAACGTTTGGTAAAATAAAATTTGTTACTACATTTGCCTCATGAGAATCGCAAAAGTATCAGATCAGGAAATGTTGAACGGATTGATGTCCGTGTTTCGTGCCAAAGGATATGATGGGGCCAGCCTAAACGAATTGGCCGAAGCTACGGGTCTGAAAAAGGCGAGTCTCTACCATCGCTTTCCAGGAGGGAAAAAAGAAATGACGGATGCAGTGCTGGACTATATGGAAGGTTGGGTTCATGGTCAGATCTATGCAGTACTCACAGATACAGGGAAACATCCCGCGCAACGCTTGGATGAGGCCTTGAACAATTTAAGTGCGGTGTACAATGGGGGCAAAGAAGTTTGCCTGTACCGTTCATTATCCATGGACACCGGAATGGCACTGTTTGGGGAGAAAATAGAACAGGGAATCAACCAATGGCTAGCTGCCTTTGTAGCCCTGGGCAAAGCCCAGAAATTTGACGACGCAAAAGCGGAGGCTTTGGCCAAACAAGCCTTTATTGAAGTACAGGGAAGCTTGGTGCTGTCCAAGGCTATGGATACCACGGAACCTTTTAAGAACACCTTAAAAACTATTAAAGAACGATATATTAACACCTAAAAAATTTTAAGCCATAAATTTACCGAACGTTCGGTAATTATAAATTAAACAAAAACCTTTTAAATCAGAAACAATGAAAACTAGAAAAACAATTGTAACACTTTTTGCCTTGGCGCTTGTAGGCGTCGCGACCTTAAACGGACAAAACAAACGTTCCGTAGCCCAGAAAGATTATCCCACTACCTTTCATACCGTAAAGGTGGACGGTCTTGACATTTTTTACCGCGAAGCGGGACCCAAAGACGCTCCAACCCTGTTGCTGTTGCACGGTTATCCCACTTCTTCGCATATGTTCCGAAACCTGATGCAGGATTTATCCCAGGACTACCATTTGATTGCTCCTGACTATCCTGGATATGGGCGCAGTTCTCAACCCCCTATGGCTGAATTTGAATATAGCTTCGACAATTTTGGCGAAATCATTGAGCAATTATTGGTGCAGCTCAAGGTGGACCGCTACAGCCTCTATTTGATGGACTATGGTGCTCCTGTGGGCTATCGCATCTTTGAAAAACACCCGGAAAGAGTAGAAGCTTTTATTGTGCAGAACGGGAATGCCTATACGGAGGGATTGACAGATTTCTGGAATCCTTTGCGTAAACTTTGGGCCGATAATTCGGAAGCGAACAGGAAACCCTTGGAAGGTTTTCACCAGATTGGCGGCCTTAAATGGCAATATCTCCATGGTGTCCAGGATAGTACCAAGGTGAGTCCAGACAATTGGAACCATGACCTGCAACACTTAACGCGTCCTGAAAACAATGAGATTCAACTAGCACTGTTCTACGATTACCGAACCAATGTGGACCACTATCCGGGATGGCAAAAACTCTTCAGGGAATACCAAGTGCCCACCTTGATCGTATGGGGTAAGAACGACTATATTTTTCCTCCTTCAGGAGCGCACCCTTATAAAAGGGACCTTAAGAATGTAGAGATGCATTTGTTGAATACAGGTCACTTCGCCCTGGAGGAAAAAGGAGATGAGATTGCAGATTATATTTCCAAATTTCTAAAAAAGAACAACATCCAATAATGATGTGTGATTGATGTTTGTTGAAAAGGAAACGGGGCAATTTGCCCCGTTTTCCATTCAAAACTAAACATACCCTAATGAGAAGGGTTAATCCATAGCAGGTGCTGCCATTTACTTTTTTCCTTTAGTATCAGCACAATATTGATGATAAAAAGACCAAAGGTCTGAAGCAACTCACCTAGTTCATCGCTTTCCAAAAACAAATGGAACAAAAAGATATGCAAGGTAATGGGCAGTAAGAACACCGCACCAATAAAACTGGTTCCTTGTGGCAATACCAACAGACCAAACAACAGTTCACAGATACCCAGCAACTGCCAAAAATACCCGGTTTGCTTGGCGCCACTGATGTACAATATCTTTTGAAGGGTACTTTCTTTTTCAGGCGATGTAAATTTTTCAGCCTTTTCCACCACTTCAACCGGGGTTGGAATGGGTTTTTGGAATTTCTGAATGCCTCCGTAGACCATCATTCCGCCGAGAATCAGCCGAATAATGATGAGTATAATGTTCGTTGGTTTCATAGTTCGGATAGATTGGTGTCCCCTTGGTTGGGATTGTACAAGTATTTGAAGGTATACACCCGCGACTCGTCCATAAATGGGTCGGGTTCGGCTGGAGCATCCCTATAATAACTCAGAATTTCCATTTTGGCATATTTTCCATCGTGGGTGCGGAACACCAGAATTCTTCCAGGAATTGGGGTTACGGTAAAGGTGGCGGGATTATAATTGTACCAACCACTGTCACTCCCTGTTGGAATGGCAAAAGCTGCATCGGCATCTTGGGTAAACGTCAACCCATCGGCAGAGGTCACATCGGAAAAGGTGCCATTCTGAATATAGGCCGCTGCATTGCCGTTTCGGGAGGGTTCGTCAGCAGTTCCCGTAGCTGTTCCTCCGTTAAGGGCAATGGTGGTCCCCCTAAAGGCTATATCCCAATCGGTCTCGCTATCTGTGACAGTACCCGTGGCGAAGCTAAATTTGGTAAAAGGCCCCCCAACAGGCTCACCCTGTCCCCCTGTTTGTGGCGCGGGAACATTGGTAGCCGTATTGCTTTGTACCGGGTCGGGTTGGGGCGCATCCGAATCATCATCGCTGCAACTGGACAGAATTGTAAAAAGTAGTAATAAAGTTGAAAGTTTTAAAGTGGTTTTCATTTGATGTAAAAATTAAAATTGAAAGTTTAAACGCATAAATAATTGTATTCCTGGGTTGATGAGCAGCTCACTATCCTGTGTGGCCAGGGGGTTACTTCCTTTAAAATTCAGAAGATTGTTGGCGCCCGCCTGAAGGCGGTAATGTTCAAAGAAAGTTTTACCAAAAGCAAGATTGACCAAGGCGTAGCCTTTTACAAAGGAGTCATCAAACTCATCCAAAACGTCATTGCCATTGCGGTCCGTAAGTCCAAAACGACTACGGTAGGTGACCCTGATATTTGCATTGGCATTCCATTCTGGAATCTCATAGAAAGCTTTAAAGTTGAATGTATGTCGAGAGCGATTTTCCAGTCCGAAGTAATCCGAATTGGTCAACCTAACGGTCTCCAAAGTTTGGGGATTTCTAGCAAACACCTCACCGTTCGCTATGGCATTTTTCCGGTTTTTATCGAAAGCATATAGTAATTGATACCCTGTAGAGAGCTTAAGGTTTTCGACAGCTTTGTACCTAACTTCCAATTCAAGTCCCTGGGTATATACTTTTTCTCTATTGAGATAACCAAAAACGTTTTGCCCGTTGGTTTTGGAAGCAAGAATTCGCGTGTCTATCAGGTTTTTAAAGTCATTTCGGAACAAATTGATTTCAGAGGATAGTTTTCCTTTGTTGAATGTAGCCCCTACATTGTATCCAATCGAACTTTCGGCCTTTAGATTTGCTCCCAAATCTGCTACGTCGACCTGGAGATTTGCGATTTCACCATTTTCTAAAAGACGTTGGATTCCTGCAGACTCAACTTCCTTCCCGAATACGGAATAACCTCCGCCGGAAACGTTTGTAAAATCAAGATAGAGTTGCCTAAAGTCGGGAGCTTTGAACCCGGTACCCACTGAACCTTTCAATGCCAGGTTTTTTGACAATTGATATCGTGCTGAGATTTTGGGACTGAACTGCGAATTGTATTCGCTGTGATGATCAAACCGACCTCCGGCAATAATATTGAGTGCTTCAATAGGTTTGAAATCGTACTGGGCAAAGGCATATTGGGATTCAAAGGAAACCTCTCCTGCGAACAGCGACCGTTCCAAATGTTCAAAATTATACCCCGCACCCAGGGTCAGCGTACTGCTTGTGGTAAATGCGTGATTAAACCGAATTTCTGGCCTCAACAAGGTTTGATCAAAGTCGTTTTCAAATAGGGATTCATTGGTTATTGGATCCAGAGACTGTTCGGTTGTAGTGTATTTGGTAAAATAGAGTTCATAATGCAGATTGGTTTTTTCTGTTGGATTGTGGTCGATTCTTACCTGTAGGTTAAGGTCATTTTCTTCGCTGACGTTAGGGGAAACATCAAATTCTTGAAGAAAATATCGGCCAGAACCAAAGATGTTGAGTTTTGGGGCTACTTCGTAAAACAAACGTCCATTAAAGGTGTAGTTGAATGATGGATTTATAGTTTGGCCCGCTAGGTCCGGCGCCAAATCGTAGCCATCTGTGCTCAATCGATCGGCGAAAAGGGAATATCCAATTTTCTTCTTTTTTTGATTTAGACTAAAGGCAGTGTTTTGATTATTGAAACTTGCAACTCTATGCGAAATCTGCCCATGAACCTGTTCGGATTTAGGTTTTTCCGTAATTATATTGATGACTCCACCCAAGGCTTCTGAACCAAAAAGACTTGATGAAGGACCCTTCACCACCTCTATTTGTTGAATGTTGCCTATGGCAAAACGACTTAGGTCAAGGTTTCCAGAGCTGCGCCCTACCACAGGAACGCCATCGATCAATACCAATACATAATCTGAGGCTATACCTTGAATTTGAACACCTTCACCACCACCTATCGTGGCATCTGGGGTCATGATGATACCTGTTTGCTCGTTCAAGATTTCATTCAAACGGGTCACGCCGCTTTCTTGAAGCTGTTTTTTTGGAATCAATGTAACCGGTAGGGGGAGGGAAGAAAGCTGTCTTATAGTTCGTGTAGCGGTGACGACCACTTCATCAAGATTCTCAGTAAGAATGGAGTCCTTTTTCAATTTTGAGCCTTCCTGGGACCAAAATGCAGTGCAAGAAAGAAGTGAAAAATAAACAAGAAAGTTATTTTTATTTAGACTCATTCTAATTAGATTTGCAGCAAATATATATTTATTTTAATTCAATCTAAATAAGAATAATAATTATTTTTTTCACTTTAACCTTAAAACTTTACAATGAAAAGACTTGCATTTTTTTCTTCTTTAAGTATCATGTTTACCCTATTTGTAAGCGCCCAAAACAAAATGGAACAGGATAGGGAGGCCATTAAACAGATGTGTGGCTGTTATGAAGTTGAGTTTAATTTTGCGGAGACCTTTGAGTACTCAGATGACGAAACCTATACTCCATCAAAAGTCAAACACGACAAGGGACTCGAATGGGTTCAATTGGTAACCGATGACCAAAACAAACTGGTTTTACAACATTTATTGATTGTTGGAAAACCGGATGCCCCACATGTAATAAAACATTGGAGGCAAGACTGGCTTTATGAAAATACGGAGCTTTATACGTATAAGGCCGACAATGAATGGAGCTATATATCTCTTCCAAAGAGTCATGTACGGGGACAATGGACCCAAAAAGTGTTTCAAGTGGATGATAGTCCCCGTTACGAAGGTTCTGCTACTTGGGTACATGTAGACGGCAGAAGCTTTTGGGAAAATAATACTTCTGCGCCTTTGCCAAGAAGGGAATACACCAAACGAAGCGATTACAATGTGACAATGAGGAACAACAGACACGCTATCACTCAAGACGGTTGGATTCATGATCAGGACAACAAAAAAGTTGTTCGCAAAATAGGTCAAGAAGATGTTGTTCTAGCTGAGGAAAAGGGCTTAAATAACTATAAACGAGTGGCCAATGAGCGATGTAAAGCTGCTCAAGATTGGTGGAGTTCCAACGGTGCGGATTGGGCCAAAGTCAGAGCCAAGTGGGACAGGGTATTTATGCGCAAACAAGATTTAAAGCTGAATGCCAAAGTGGATGACAAACCCCTTTATACGCATTTGTTCGACAAGGATTTTGAAAAAAATGAAGCGAACATTGATCGGGTTATTGAAAGCTTCATTTCAAAATAAACATGATTTTAGAATATAAAAAACCACCATTAATGGGTGGTTTTTTGTTTTCAATTTTAATGAAGGGCCCTTCCGACAGTAAAATAGTATTCTTTAAGGAATAAACTTAAGGAGGAACCTAGAGGTCAAAAGAATCGATGAAGGAATCTTTTCAAAATATGTATTTTTAATTGTGTAATCATAAGTTGAATGATTCGGGAACTGTTGGATATTAATGATTTTATAGTTCTGGTGGAAGAAGCCAGTTCTGATAAGATAACCATTGACACTTGTGCTTTTGAAGAACCGGTGATAGCGGTGGCATTCTACGGTTCCGGTAATGTAGATTTAACTGTGAAGTATAAGGATCAACAGAAAAGTTATGAGCACAGCAAAGGTTTGGCGCTATCCTTTTACGCAGATGGCGAGGTGGAATTTGTGCATACTGTTTCTGCCGATAAGCCATTGGAGTGTATTTTGATTGCGACTTCTCCTTCAAATCTCATTAAAATGCCCAATGAGGAGGGCGAGCTGTTTTCGCAGATGTTGGACCAACTGGTCAATCCATCTGATCATTATGTACAGGGGCCAAAATTTTACATGACTCCGGAAATGCAGTCCATCGTTAAACAAATCTTTCACAACACCTACGAAGGAAAGACCAAGATGATGTTCTTTAGAAGTCAGATTACCGCATTGCTTTCCCATTTTTTTGGTCAGCTGGCCGCTGCGGAAAAACAGCCAGTTAAACAATCAGAACGGGAAAAGCTGTTCCAGGCCAAGGAAATCTTGTCCAACAACTTGGAGGATCCACCATCGCTTTCAGAGCTTTCCAAACAAATAGGGCTAAATAGTTTTAAGCTTAAAAAGAACTTTAAGGAGCTTTTCGGGGTCCCGGTATTCAAATATCTTCAGAATGAGCGAATGATAAGAGCTCATGAGTTACTTCGAAATAAAGAAGCCACGGTACAAGAAGCGGCATGGCATGTTGGCTACGACAGCCTTAGTTCTTTCTCCAACGCCTTTGCAAAAAAATATGGCTTCAGACCTAGCGAGATTAGGAGCTGATATCATCCTGGTGTACGGCACAGATACTAACTTTTCCTTTTTTTCCCTTTAAGGGAACACTGCCCTTGGTAGTGAACTTGAATTTATCGGTCTCCATCTTAGCCTTAAGAAATTCAGACAGCAACAGCTCGCTCTCGAGGGTATTACATTGCCCTTGAATTCGTGCAGCTGTGTTGATGGTGTCCCCATGATAGGCAATTTCCTTTTTATACTTTCCCACTTCGGTAACGGTTACAATACCCGCATGAATACCGGCCTTAAAGGTTGGTTGACAACCGTATTTGTTTTCGTAGTAGCTTTTTTTGTCCTCCAAATGTTTTTTGAATTGGTAAAAGGTGGTCAGACAGTTTTGGTTTCTTAGTCCGTCTTCCATTTTCCAGGTCAAGACGGCTTCATCACCTACGTATTGATAGATTTCAGCATCATTGGTAATGGCAATGCCCAAATCATTGAAGCAATCTTGTATCAATTTGCTGTATTCCACATGCCCTAATCTTTCAGCAAGAGGGGTAGAGGATTTTAGGTCCAAAAACATAAAAATTCGTTCCTCTTCCCTTGGGGTATAGAATCTTCCTATCAACAACTTCCGTAGATTACCTTCTCCAAGCATAAGGTTTATTTGTCGTGCAATAGTCAGAAAGAAATCTACCGAAAGCATATAAAAGTATACCGCTCCGCTTCCTTCATCAAAAGCAAAATCTACAATACTCACATTTGTACCGAAAAACAATTCATAGATACCATAGGCAGAAAGAACCATTAGGATCAAAAAAACAATGAGGTACACAAACCGAATCATCAAAAGCTTGTGAATGGAGATGAATTTATAAATACGCTCTTCGGCAAGTATTTGGGCCAGACCAGAAATCAAACCCAAAACGGGACCAAGGGTAATGGATATGACCATGCTGGTTCTAAGTTCGAACTGCAGATTGCCCAATTCTTCAGTTCCGACCCCTCTTACTATACTTAAAAAAATACATGCCAAGGTCCAACCGACAATGTAGAATCTTAAAATGCGCCACCTACGCTTGTTGATGATTGATATTTTCATGATTATCAAAGTTATCCTTTTCGAACAAATCTTTCTCCGTTTTGAACAAATGCTCCCGCGGTCTGCAAAGTAGTTTTGACCTGTAATCAAAAAAATAGGAAAGAATGAAAACAGTTAGAGCGCTTATAATAGGAATCGTGGTTTGGGTTCTTGGAGTGTCTGCCTTCACGGCCATATATGAATTGTCGTTAATGGAAGATCGTTATTTGCAGGCCAATATTGGTTTGGCATTGATTGTTCCCCCTTTAGTATGGATGGGTGCTTGGATATACTATAAAAAGATAAAATCTATGCACGGCTTAAAACTAGGAGTCTTAATGCTTTTGGCCAGCGCCTCCTTGGATGCTTTGATTACTGTCCCAGTTCTAATTATGCCATATGGCGGAAGTTATGCCAGTTTTTTCGGCTCTTTGGATTTCTGGCTGATTGCCTTTGAGTTTGTTCTGATAACAGTGTTGTACTGGCACTTAAATGTGCGCACACATCAGGAAAAGTCATTGAATAGATCATAGGACTACAATTGAATTCAGTTTAAACATCCACTTATAGATTGAAATAAATAGTAAACAAAAATTAGAATATCATGAGAAACAACATTTTAGTTTTGGGCGGTACCGGAAAAACGGGCCGCAGAATAGTAGAAAGATTAACATCATTGGGGCACAATGTACGTATTGGTTCCCGAGGAGCTGATCCTTCCTTCGATTGGGACAAACCTGAGACTTGGTCGGCAGCCCTGGAGGGCATGGACAAGGTTTACATCACTTTTCAGCCTGATTTGGCAGTACCCGGAGCTTTGGAAGCCATTGAGGGCTTGGTAAAAGAAGCTAAAAGGCAGGGAGTGCGAAAAGCAGTGCTTCTTTCAGGAAAGGGCGAACGAGAAGCCGAACTCTGTGAGCAGGTGGTCATCAACTCTGGGTTGGACCATACTATTGTGAGAGCGAGTTGGTTCAATCAAAATTTTAGCGAAAGCTTTTTTCTAGAACCGATTCTTCACGGTTTTGTAGCTCTTCCCCATGCAGATGTTCAGGTTCCTTATGTGGATGCCGATGACATTGCGGATGTAGCTGTAAAGGTTTTGCTGGACGATGACCATAACGGTGCCATTTATGAACTTACTGGTCCGAGGTTATTGACCTTCAAGGAAATTGTAAGTGAGATTGCAGAAGCTTCTGGAAGGGAAATTGCTTTTACACCTATATCCCTACCTGCTTATATAAAGATTATGGAAGAGCAGGGGGTGCCCGCAGACTACGTTTGGTTGATCAACTACCTATTCTCTGAGGTATTGACCAACCCGGATAACCATTTTGTAAAGCATGATATTGAAAAGGTATTGGGGAGAAAACCGATCGACTTTTCAGATTACGTGAAAAAAACTGTGATGACCGGGGTTTGGAATCCGAAGGTTGAGGCATAACCCAACCAAAGTTATATGAAAAGGCAGACCATAGGTCTGCCTTTTTTATAGTAGTTCCAGTAAATGTTTGTACAACATTCCTGATAATATGGCGAGGCCAAAACTCAACAGGGTGCCAATGAGTACGTACTCCGTAAGTTTTCTGTTTTTACCCTTATTAAGGTCACCAAACCTGAATACGGATTTGGCAGCGATTAAAAGTCCAATGGCTGCCCATTGTTGCATTAGGATAAATCCAAAGACAAACAATCGCTCCAACATACCAATGTACTTTCCGGCGTTTTTCAGGGAGCCACCTTCATTTGGATCGTCATCTTTGATTATTTCATCAATATATGGGGCCAATAGCATTCTCATCAAAATACCACATACATAGGTTACAAATACCAAAAAAGTGAGCAACATGAGGTTTTTTTCATTGAACAAAGCCTGAAAATCAATTTCAAAAGGTGTGTTCCAATAAAGTATTGCTGCCAACACCAACAAATGAAGTACCTGATCTAGGGCAAAGAGCCATCTGTAGTTTTTTTCATTGGTAAATGCCAGTTTGCCCAAGTCTATTAGGTAATGACTGACGATAATGATGGCCACAATTCCCAAATGATGCAACTGCAATACAATTAGAAGAACCAGGAGATGGACACCCATGTGCCAATATAGATATTTGGATTTCCACTTTTTTTCAAGCTTGTCCTCTACCCAATGTGTAGGTTGGAATACAAAATCTCCTATAAAATGGGCCAAAACAAGTTTAAGGGCAAGTGTGATCATAGTTGTACAAGTTGGGTTCTGTAAAATAGGACCATTTTTTGGATTTCGTCAAATCCGGCCCTATTTAGTTCCTCACTGATGTTCCCCTGGGATTTGTTCAAGACCGATGCCAATTGTCTTTGGTTCATTTTTGGGTTTTCAATGGCGGTTTTTACCGTTTTTGAAATTGCTGGTGTCCAATGGTCCATGGTTAGTAAGGCCAGTTCCAGCAATAGGTTCATATGTCCATCAAAGGTCTGGTCGGGTGATTTTATGCCTAGATTTTGTTTTTTGAGAGCTTCAAAGCACTTTCCTGAATTTACGAAGGCCCCTCCATTGGATTCTGTTATTTTTTCAGAAGAATATGTTTTTTCCCCTAACCCAATGGCTATCCTTACGTCCAGGCTGCGAAGCTGTTTAATACAGGCTTTAAGGTAGATGCTGGCCTCTAAGGCCTGTTCCGGTGTTGTTTCCAATTGAAAACTGTCCCCTCTGTAAATTTCCCAGGTAAGGGGTTCATTCCCGTATTGGCCAAGTGCTTCTTTTAGAACAGGCAGCCATTTGGATGCATTGTGTTCTGTAGAATTTATGATATCTCCGGTTAGAATAGCTACCATATGTTTTCTTTGAATATCTGCTAAATTACGGATAATTTATAATATCTGTTTATTTACAGATAATCAAATATATCTGTTTATTTGCAGATAATCAAAATATAAAGCAAAAAAGAAGCCGCGAACATGGCTGGCGCGGCTTCTAAAATCAACAAAAAACACTATCCTCTTCTTCCCTTCTCCCGCATTTTCTTTTTGCCGTGCATAGTTCTTCTTTGTTTTATTTTTTTCCAAGTTTGGTATTGCTCATCGGATAATACCTCCTTCATTTTTTGTTGATGGGCGATTTGCCGGTCTAAACGAGCGTTTTCCATTTCAAATCTTTCATCAGACGTTGGCTTTTTCCATTCACCACTTTCTTTTTTTACATTGATTTCCTCCCACTTTGATTTTCGGAATTCTGCTTGCTCCAGACTGATCTGCATTATCTGGTTTTGTTGTTTTTCACTTAAATCAAGGGCCAAGGTCAGTTTTTTGGTTTGAAGGGTGGCCATTTGTTCAGTGGTCAAGTCCATTTTTTGGCCTTTCCTCATTTTCTGGCCTTCATGTCTTTGTGCCATGACCCCAAAAGTGGTCAAAAGCATCAATGCTACTGCTAATCGTTTCATATGTTTAAATTTTAATGATTTGATTATTGGACATAACATAAGACCAATGGTTTAACCATCATATCAACGTTTATGACGCTTTTAACAGTAAAGAAAAAAGGGGTTATTGCTTTGCGGCCTCAAAATCACTTCTGAGTTCATCCAAAGGTTCGTCCACATCGTCAAACTCGGTTTCAACCAGTGTAGCAGAATTTATTTGATCTGTGAGTTGATTTTCTTGCTCAATGCCGTAATAGACAACACAGGCAATCAAAAAGCAAGAAAAATAGATGAGACTTTTGATTTTGTAGGTCATGATTTTGAGATTTGGGATTACTAAGTTAGGGAAACCATTTTTCAATCCACATCATATGTTGCGAAACCGCAAGTTTTAGATGTGAACAGGATGAAATGTATGGTATAATCGACAAAATACATGGTTTGCCGAAAAATACTCCTATTTAGGACCTGACCTTACTTATCTCCGGGTATTACTTGGGGTCTAAAATACGGTCTATGCGTTCCAGGGCATCTTGAAGATGATATCGGCTCATGGAATCCGAGATACGCCCCAATCCATTTCTAATGTCCCTTTTTAGATTGTTCAGCTCAGCTCTGGCTACAGAACGAATATCTGATTGACTTGTATTGACCACAGTGGATTTTCTATAGCCTCCAAAGTCGGACAGTTTTTTCTGGTTCTCAGCGGTCATCAAATACTCGAG
Organism: Flagellimonas nanhaiensis; assembly: GCF_003382275.1. Classification (GTDB taxonomy): domain Bacteria; phylum Bacteroidota; class Bacteroidia; order Flavobacteriales; family Flavobacteriaceae; genus Flagellimonas; species Flagellimonas nanhaiensis. Next base: position 20,766 of record NZ_QTJX01000002.1, on the reverse strand, counting down.
ACGGTCTATATGGGCTTTTTGCAAGTTCCTTCGATAAGTATCTATGGTCTTGCCAGTGCGAAGCTCGGACCATAAACCTCTTCGAAGATCACGGGTCATTTCCAAAAGTCCATAGGCATTGTTGCCATTAATGGTTTCATTCTCAATGATACGTGCCATTTTTCCCAAGTGAAGAATGTTGTTCAAATAGCGGACTTGCATCGCCCTAATCCGTTCAACGGAACCCGAGTATTGAATCTTGTTGAAGATATTCTGGTCAATCAACCATTCAGGGGTTTCAAAAAGTTGTTCCAACATAAAGGACATGCAGTTTTTTTGATGCTCCTTGCTCACATGGGAGTAAACAGCTCCTTCTTGATCAGCTGTCTTGTGGTATTCGTAAACCCCACCTATATTATTGGATACGTGCCCCATATATCTTCTAAACTGACCTATTACCTGTCCATATAGGGTTTCCAGGTCATCGTAATTTTTACCATCCTCAGTAGTCCATTGCATCAGGTTAGGTACGATGCGCTTAAGATTTTCAATGCCATAGAGGCTTGCCTTTATTGCATCGTCTCCCAAATCTTCTGTTTGCGAAGTGGGGTCGTGGATATCTCCAACTTGTTGATGCCCAAATCTGTACATTGGGTCATTTTCGTGAGCTTTGATCCAACCGTTCAAAATGGGTTTTTCATCTTCGGCTGTTTTGTCCAACAAAGGTCTATAGCCCCATTTTATGGCATATTTGTCGTACACTCCAATATTTGGCATGAGGGCCACACCTTCGTCACCAGGTTGGGCAACATAGTTGAACCTAGCATAATCCATAATAGAAGGAGCCGTACCATTTTTTTGGGTAAAACTTGCAGAGCGAAGAGAATCTACCGGATAAGCAACACTGCTTCCCATATTGTGGGGAAGTCCCAACGTATGACCTACTTCGTGTGCAGATACAAATCTGATTAGCCTGCCCATGATTTCATCCTTGAACTCCACTCCACGCGCTTCTGGGTTAATGGCAGCAGTTTGTACAAAATACCAGTTTCGAAGCAAGGTCATAACATTGTGGTACCAATTAATGTCAGATTCCAAAATTTCACCACTTCTTGGGTCGCTCACGTGTGGACCGTTTGCATTTGGGATGGGTGAAGCCAAATAGCGGACCACGGAATATCTTACATCCTCAGGGGACCATTCCGGATCTTCATCTTGGGTAGGAGGGTCTTTGGCAAGGATTGCATTTTTAAATCCAGCTTCCTCAAAGGCTATCTGCCAATCTTCTATACCTTGCTTTATATAAGGAATCCATTTTTTTGGAGTTGCACGATCTATATAATAGATAATCGGTTTTTTTGGCTCAACTAATTCACCTGCCTTGAACTTTTCAATGTCCTCGTCTTTGACCTCCAAACGCCATCTGTCCAAATATCGTACTGTTCTACTTTCTTGTGCATCAAGGCCATAATCCACCTGCCCTCTGGCAAACCACCCCACTCGTTCGTCAAAATAACGACGTTTCATGGGCTCCTTGGGCAATAAGATCATGGAGTTGTTGATTTCAATTGAAATGGACCCCAAGGTGGCATTGCTGGGAGGTTCTTTGGCAGCATAGGTTTTTACATGACGTGCCTCTATGTTGAGGGGATAACTTTTTATGGACTCAATATAACTACGTTCACCATCTAGGCGGCTTACCTTATACCGTTTTCTATAGCTGTCCGGCATCCCCAATGCATTTACATCCTTGGTGAACAAAGGGTCAACCTCAATTACTGTTGCAGGGTTAAGCGAATCTTTCTTGTTGAATGCTTTAATATCAAATGCGAAAAGGACAGGTTCAAAATTGGAGTTTACCACAGCTTCATGTACTGGAAGTGAATCTGCGGCCACATTTCCGTAGGAAACTACACGGACCAGAACCTTTTTGGATTTTTTCTCCCAACGTAACACTTGGGTATTGATTTTTCCTCCCCCAAAACCAATTCCGGTGGCAGTTTTGGAAATTCTGCTCACCATGAGCATTTCCCTATTGAAAAGGGAATCTGGAATTTCGTAGTAATGTTTGTCATCAACTTGGTGTACACTAAAAAGACCGACATCTGTTTTGGCCTCCTTTGTAATGACCTTGCTATAGGGCTGAATATCCCCTTTCTTGGGTTTCGATTCCTTTTTTTGCTCGGTATCTTTCTTTTTCTTTTTGAAAAGTTGGGCCTCAGTAGTTTGGAAGGAACCCATCACTAGAAATAATATGATGAGTCTAAATAGATTTTTTTGAATCATTTTTTAGTCGGTTTGCGTATTTCGGCGGAACCAAAGAACTTAAAAATCATGAAAACAGACTGTTAAATAATTATTAACACTCAAATTTTTTGCAAGATGCCTCAATCTGTGGGAGTCCTAAATTTTACTGACACTTCCCGTTGAAACGCTACCTATAGCTGGGCTCAGGGAGCATTCAATTTTTGTGAAAAAAACCAAAAGAGTGTAACAAAAAAGAATTTGGCCAGTCTTATAAGCATACAATATCAATCAAAAAATTCAATCAAAAATGAACAAGTTATTAATGATTTACGGTTGTGTACTCTTATGTAGTCCCGCCGTAGCTAGCGAGCAACAAAGTACGGTGGACCCGGTCAAACAGACCGCGCTGGAAAACACAAGTACGTTTGAGAATGAGATTACCGCATTGACCATAAATGCGGAGGAAACCTCTGACCCTTTCAAGGTTACGAACGAAGGGTTGTACGAATTGAATTTGAACGAAATAGTGTTCATAGAGGAAGATTCTGAATTGGATCTAGGTTTTGATACCTCCGATTATCTTCCCGAGGGATTTAATCCCCATGAAACATACTTTGATTTGAATTCCATTATATACGTTGAAAATGAAGTTGAACTTGACCCAGGTTTCGATACCACTTGGCACTTGCCGAATGATTTTGATGCCTATACCGAAGTATTGGATGTGAGGGCCTTCAATTTTGTGGAAGACGAGGATATGGATTTGGGTTTCAATACAATGGATTACCTTCCAGAGGGATTTTCTCCATACGAACCTTTTGTAGATTTAAAAGCAATTCCTTATATTGAAGAGGGTGTGGACCTAGAGCTTGGTCTTGATAGCAGCTATATGTTGCCCAAAGGATTTGATGCCTATTCAGATGTTTTGGAGGTTGCTTCCTTCAATTACATGGAAAGTGAAGAAATAGATTTGGGTTTTGATACTTCACAGTATCTCCCAGAAGATTTTGATCCCTACCTTGGATCAACTAAGTAGGATGTTTTAGTTTTCATTTTACAAATTTTTGAGTTAGTTAGAAAAAGCCCTCATCGAGGGCTTTTTTTATTGTTTGCCCCAACTTTTTTATAAATGCCCACCATCAATTTCAGCTTAACAAAAAAATAACATTGAAACTCGAAAAACGTAAATGTTAAAAAAACGATTTTAACACTATCAATCTGACAAAATTTGGGATTCTAAAACATTAGTTTGACAACAGAACAGCATGGTCTTTGAAAATGTGTTTTTAGACCATTTTTAGAAGGAGCGTTAACAAAAAACTAATTGTAATAATCTTAGGAAAATGGGGTTATATCTTTGTATTGAAATCAAAAAATACAACAATCATGAAACCAAGGAATTTAATAATGACAGCACTGGTCGGAACCATGATGGTTTCCTTGGCCAATGCCAAAATAGCAAACAGGTCGCATGAGGACCTGGACATAGACAAAGTAGAGTTCATTGAGGAGGACCAATCCTTTGAACTGGGATTTGATACCGCAATGTACCTGCCTGAAAATTTTGATCCTTACAGTGATGGATTTTCATTGTCTTCCATCAATTATATTGATGAGTGTGATGATATTGAATTAGGGTTTGAGACCATGGAGTTTCTTCCAATGGATTTTGACCCATATACAAGTTGAGTTAAGTTAGTTTCTTACTTTTTTTTGAGTTAGTTAGTTTGTCAAAGGCCCCAGCTTTTTAAAGTTGGGGCCTTTTGTCTTTTAGAAAAGCAGCGGCAGTACAAATTGAAATACCAAAATCAAAAGGGCCACTGAAATAAGGTTCAGCACAATCCCAACCCTGGCCATTTGTGAAACCTTTACGTGCCCACTGGCAAAGACAATGGCATTGGGAGGAGTGGCCATGGGTAGCATAAAGGCACAACTACTGGCAATGGTCACGGGAATCAACAAATAAAGAATCGGCACATCCAGTCCTATTGCAATACCGGCCACTACAGGTGCCAGCACGGCCACAAGGGCCACATTGCTCATTAATTCGGTCATAAAGAGCATCAATAAGATAAGAAGAGACGCCGTAAAAAGAACGCTAATGTCACTATTGGCTATGGCATTGGCAACCAGGTCCACAATACCGCTGGAGGACATCCCCTTGGCCAGTGCCAGACCTCCACCAAATAAAATTAAAATACCCCATGCAAGGTTTGATGTATCTCCCCATCTAATGATGAAATCTCCTTTTCTTATGTTGTAGGGAACCGCAAACAAAGCAATAGCGGCAAAAATACTGATCATGGTGTCTGAAAGGCCCAGGGTGGGGAAAATCCCGTTGATCAAGGTTCTAAAGATCCAAAGGAATACCGTAATGCCAAAAATCACCAAAACCATTTTCTCTTTCCCTGAAGTAGGTCCCAACTTTTTCAATTCGGTTTGAATAACCTCTTTGGAAGCATTGAATTGCAAATCTCTATTGGGAAACATCCATTTCACCAATACCAGATAACTTATTCCAATAAGAATGATGGAGAAGGGAAGCCCCATGGTCATCCATTTAAGAAAGGAAATCTCCGTATTGTATTCATTCTCCAACAAACCTATCAAAATCGAGTTGGGAGGTGTACCAATAACAGTGGCTATTCCTCCAGCATTTGCTGAAAAGGCAATACCTAGCATTACACTTAGAGCAAAATTCCGGTCTTCTTTGGTAAAACCGTCCTCGTCATTGATCAATAAATCGATTACTGACAAGGCAATAGGAAGCATTACTACGGTGCTGGCCGTATTGCTTATCCACATACTCAAAGAAGCCGTGGCGATCATAAAACCTAGAACTACCTTGTTGGGTGTAGTTCCTGTGAGTTTAATGATATTCAGCGCTATTCGCCTGTGCAAATTCACTTTTTCCAATGCCAGCGCCATTACAAATCCACCAAAGAACAGGAATACGATGGGACTCCCATAATTGGCCCCAACATCAGCTATGGGCAATATTTTCAATATTGGAAACAACAGTAGTGGCAAGAGTGCAGTGACCGAAATAGAAACAGCCTCCGTGATCCACCAGAAGAGCATCCAGACCGCAACGGCGATTACTAGGTCTCCTTTTTCAGAGACAAGTACTACAGGTAGGTTGATAATAATAAAGAAAGCCAAAGGCCCTAAGGCCAACCCCAGTTTTTTGCTTAGTTCCATTGGGGTTCTAAGCTAGACTTTTTTATTAAATTTTGAAAATCTGTTGCTTATTGTTTCAGTTGTGCGATAAGATTGTCCTCTGTTTTTTCAACTTTGAACAGCCCTAGTTTAGCCAAATTTTTGGTGCTCTTATCCCATTTTTTGCCACTCAGACCAGCTTTTGCCTTAAGGTCGGCCAACGGCATTTCACCAATAGGTTTAAGAATGTCCATGATGATTTTTTCCTCTTCGGTGAGCTCCACCTGCTTTTTCTCAGGTCTCATTTGTGGGAAGAACAACACTTCTTGAATGGAAGAATTGTTGGTCAACAACATGACCAAACGGTCTATGCCAATCCCAATCCCGGAGGTTGGAGGCATTCCATATTCCAATGCGCGTAGAAAATCCTGGTCAATGAACATGGCTTCGTCATCGCCTTTCTCAGAAAGTCTCAACTGATCTTCAAAACGCTCACGCTGATCTATTGGGTCGTTGAGCTCAGAATAGGCATTGGCCAATTCTTTTCCGTTGACCATGAGTTCAAAACGCTCGGTAAGGGCAGGATTGCTTCGATGCTCTTTGGTGAGCGGACTCATTTCTTTTGGGTAATCTATAATGAATGTCGGCTGGACATAATGATGCTCGCATTTTTCACCAAAAATTTCGTCAATTAGCTTGCCCACACCCATAGTTTCATCTACCTCAATTTCCAGTTTTTTGGCAACTTCACGTAGTTGGTTTTCATCCAGACCAGCCACGTCAATTCCTGTATGGGTCTTAATGGCTTCCAAAATGGGTACTCTTGGATAGGGCGCTTTAAACTCGATTTCATGATCACCTACTTGAACCTTGGTGCTTCCAGTGGCATCCACAGCTACTTTTTCCAAAAGTGCCTCGGTGGTATCCATCATCCAGTGGTAATCTTTGTAAGCTACGTAGAGCTCCATTACCGTAAACTCTGGATTATGCGTACGGTCCATGCCTTCGTTCCGAAAATCTTTGGAAAATTCATACACGCCATCAAATCCACCTACAATCAGTCTTTTTAGATAAAGCTCATTGGCAATTCGCAAGTATAGTGGAATATTAAGTGCATTGTGATGAGTCAAGAAAGGACGCGCCGCAGCTCCACCAGGTATGGGCTGTAGAATTGGAGTTTCGACCTCCAAATAACCTCTTTCATTATAAAATTCACGAATGCTATTGGTGATTTTGGTCCTTTTGATGAACGTATCCTTCACAGAAGGGTTGACCACTAAATCCACATAACGTTGGCGGTATCGTAACTCAGGGTCATTGAACTCATCGTAGGTTTTGCCTTCGGCATCTACCTTTGGTAGTGGTAAAGGACGCAACGCCTTGCTCAGCAAGGTGAAATCTTTTACCATGACGGTTTTTTCACCTACTTGAGTGGTAAATAGCTCTCCTTCAACCCCAATAAAATCTCCGATGTCCAGCAATTTTTTGTAGACTTCGTTGTATTGGGTCTTATCTTCTCCTGGACAGATTTCATCCCGGTTAAAATAGACCTGAATACGACCTTCACTGTCCTGCAATTCTGCAAAAGAGGCCTTGCCTTGAATTCTTCTGGACATCAACCTACCGGAAACCACTACCTTCTTGCCCTCCTCAAAATTATCCTTGATACTCTTGGAAGTAGCATCAACTGGATATAATGGAGCGGGATAGGGGTTGATTCCCATTTCCCTGAGTTTGGCCAATTTTTCCCTTCGAACGATTTCCTGTTCCGATAGTTGCATAGTCTATAAAAAATTAAAGCGCAAAATTACACTTTTACGCTTTAATTCCTTGTCCTGGACGGCCTTATTGCATATAATTGGGCGTATAGGGCCTGTTGTGCACAATTTGAAGGATGTCTTCCTCCAAAGATTCAATGGGACTTTCTACAATGCGGTTGACCTCTTTGCCATTTTTATAAAAGAGCATAGTGGGTACCCTAAGGATGTTCAATCCTTTTTCTTCAAAGGTTGGACTGGTCTTAACTTTGCCCTCTCTTCTATCCAGGGCTACAATTTCAATGTTTTCTGAAGGAAAACCAGCTGCTTCCAGGATTTTGAGAAACCGTGGCACCTCTCGTTTGCTGTCTCCGCACCAAGTGCCCAAAAACAATTTGATGTAATGGTCTTTTAGGGGCTTTTCAAAGAGCGAAACCATTCCTTTGTCCACTACATAAGATTCAAATCCTGATTGGAACCAAGCATTATAAGGGTCACTCTGCAGTCCTTCTAGATTGATTTTGCCCAATAGAAATTGCTTGCCATTTTCCAGTTGGATTTCTTGGTTGAAGTTTTGTCCGTGGCATATTGAAACAAGTAAAAAAATGAATGTGATTAAAATAGATTTCATGGTTTTCAGTTTAAAAGTTTAAACCGAAAATGGTCCAAAATAAGGCTGAATGAGGTTTTGGGAGGATGGAAATAGGGACTAGACCCGGGGTTGATTTTTGTTATCAAGCTATGGATTAAAACCCTGTAGTTTCATTGAAATTGGTTTAGTCTAGCACGATAATGTCATTTCGAACAAAGTGAGAAATCTTATTGTGAATCTAAAATTTTGGGATTCCTCTTCGTGCCTCATTCGGAATGACAAGCAAATTTTAAAAAAGATTGTATTTCTTTATTTTTTGAAAATGGAGACAATTTCTTCCCGGGAAGAAACCTCCAATTTTTTATAGAGATTGTTGATGTGGGTCTTTACGGTGCTGTGGCTCACAAATAAATCTGCTGCAATTTCTTTATTGCTCTTATCCTGAAGAATCTGTTGCACTATTTTTTGCTCCTGAGGGGTAAGTTTTTGGAGCAGTGCGTTTGTTTTGGTCTTTGTTTTTGCATTTCTAGTGACCAAAAAATAAATATTCCCTGCAAGCGACAAAATCAAAAGTGTTGCCAAAATCCATCTCCAATCCCAAGTTTTGGACCCATTAAAAGAAGCCAGTTGTCGGTCTGTGCTTATTTCTGCTTCAAATTGTGTAGTAAACTCTGTGTTGGGGTAAGTAGTTTGAAGTCGACCCAACAAATCTTGATAGTATGTATTGGTGGATACATCTTTTAGGTAGAAACCATAGGTTTCATTGTGCTTGTCCGATAGAAAATCATAAATATAAAGTTCAACCAAAGGCTCATTGGAGGCTTTGCCAAAATCATGAAGGGTAGAAAACCATTTTTCCAGGTTGAGTTTTTTATTGGTTTCGCTGGGAAAATCCATAAAATCGAACACCATTTCCTCTTTTAGCAGTTCCACTTCCAACAACAAGGAAGATTTTGTGTTAGTGGAATTGATGGTGCACAGGGACTGTTCTTCAAAAGAAGTAGGGAATTGGACAGTATCGTTATTGTTGGCTATAAAAAGTACGCTTTTACTGTGGTCGCATTGGCCCAAAAAGTGTCCGGCCTCAAAATCCTCTGCACAACCATCCAGATGGATACGGTAGATTCGGTTATCTTGAGATAGATTGTCCCCTTCAAACTGAAAAAAAACCAGTGAATCCACTTTCGACTTGCTAACAATCTGATCCAAATAAATTCGTGAAGATTTTCGGTAGTCCTCAACCAAAGAAAGGTAAATGGCATTCCCAGAATTGCTTTGGGACACTTCTCCAGAGAAACTGTACTGCCCAAAAATTGGAACGGGGGCAAAAGCTAGGACCAAAAAGAAACAAATCCTCATAACGGATGATATTCAAACTAAAATAAGTGTTTTTTATGTAACAAATCCATCAATTTTGGGACATATAAGTATCATCGATCAAAATCAAACCATGAGTTTCTGGAGAGTTTTATTGGCTATAATTTTCCCACCCTTGTCAGTCATCGGAAAAGGTTGTGGTTCTTTTGTTATTGTGTTACTTTTAACCCTTTGTGGATGGGTGCCCGGTGTAATAGGAGCACTTGTCATTTTAAATAACACTAACTAAAAACAACCACATGGGAAAAATCCAAATCTTGGTAGTGGCCTTGGCCGTTGCCCTAACTTCGTCATGCAATTTTACCGAAGAAATTTTTTTGGAGGAAGATGGTTCAGGTAAACTTTCCATCAATTTTGATGGTTCTGAGCTCATGGAAATGGCGGGGGAAGAAATGATGAAAACCGACGAGAAAGCCGTAGACTCCCTAATTTCATTCAAAGACCTACTTGAAGAGAAAAAGGACAGTATTGCACAGTTATCTCCTGAAGAACAAGCCAAGTTGAAACGTCTAAAGCCGTATAAAATGCATATGGTCATGAACCCCGAGGAAAAGTTGATGAAATTTGACCTTTTTGGCGAGTTCAAGGACATTAGTGAGGTAAATGATGCATTTAATGCGTTTCAGGGAGCCAGTTCATTTGGTCCAAACAACGATCAGGAACAGCCTGCACCTATGGCCTCGGAAGAACCTACTTCTGAGGTGACCTATTCCTTCAAGAAAAATACGTTCACCAGAACTTCAAAAATTTTGGACGAGGAACAGTTTCAGCAGAGCCTGGACAGTATGCAAGGAGCAGAAATGTTTCTTTCCGGATCCACGTACAAGTTAAAGTACCATTTTCCAAGAAGGGTAAAGTCTACCAATGCAGAAGGGGCCACCTTCAGTGCTGATGGTAAAACTTTGTTTTATGAGGTTGGTTTTATGGATCTCATGAAAAACCCTGCCATTCTGGATCTCGAGGTAGAACTGGAAGACTAGTTTAGGGGCAGAGGTCTTCGTATCTTTGCAGGATGAACAAAAAAGTTGCTTTTCAAGATTTAGGTCAACGGGATTACAAGGAAACCTGGGATTATCAGGAGCAGTTGTTCCGGGAGATTGTTGATGCAAAGATCAAGAATAGGAGAGAAGCGGCGAATCTGGAGACTCCCAATCATTTTCTTTTTGTTGAGCACCCCCATGTGTACACGTTGGGGAAAAGTGGAGATATTAATAACCTCTTGGTGAACGAGGCGCAACTTAAAGCAAAAGAGGCTACTTTTTACAAGATCAATAGAGGAGGGGATATAACTTATCATGGTCCTGGGCAGATTGTGGGCTACCCCATTTTGGATTTGGACAATTTTTTCACGGATATCCACAAATACCTGCGTTTTTTGGAAGAAATGGTCATTTTAACCTTGGCGGAGTATGGCCTCAAAGGCCAACGCTCCGATGGAGAAACTGGGGTTTGGTTGGATGTTGGAACTCCCTTTGCCCGAAAAATATGCGCCATGGGTGTGCGGGCCAGCCGTTGGGTCACCATGCATGGCTTTGCCCTAAATATAAACACGGATTTGGGCTATTTTGACCTCATGATTCCCTGCGGGATAAAAGACAAGGCAGTTACTTCTTTAAATGTGGAGTTGGGAAAACAGGAGGTAGATATGGAGGAAGTGAAACAAAAACTGCTAAAACATTTTCAAGTGCTTTTTGAAGCGGAATTGACTTCTCAAAAGAGCGAGGTGTAGTTCTTAGTTTAATCCATCAATGTGTGGGAACTCCTTGTCAATTTAGGTTAGATTTTTAAACCAAAAACCTGTAACTTCACTTATCTGTGCTGAACCCGTCCCAACGGCACGGGCGGACTTGTTTCAGTATCGTTGGATATAAATCATTACAACGATTCATATCTTTATAGTTGTACGCAATGAAGAAAAACCTACTTATCATATTTATCCTACCATTAATCTTTATAGCTTGTAAAGAAAATCAGTCGGAAAATAAACTGAATGAAAAGCTTGAATTCTATCCTGACAATAAAAATTTGACTTTCAAAAAAAGAGTCATCCTTGAAAACACTGATAGCCTTTTTTACTTCTACAGAAACGGACAAATTTTTAAAAAAGGTAAAATCCAAAAAAACGGAAAACCATCCGGAATTTGGAACTTATATTCCAATGATGGAAAGTTAAGGGAAATTAGAGAATGGTTTGTGATAGACGGACATTCAAGAATTAATAGAGCTTGGTTTCTCAATAAAAAAGGAGATACGCTAGCTTGGAGAGACCAAGATTCCATTTTTAAACAAAAAGAATTTGTAAATGACACTATAGGAACACGTGCAACTGACTACAATGTTTTCGATTTTAACAAAGACACTATCTACTTAAATGAACCAATTCGTGGAGTTGTATTTTGTAATTCTCGTCGAATAAGAGATTATGATTCTCAAATCAGAGTCTTTTTACACAGCGAAAGTGAAAATTTCAATTCACCTTTTCCAAATGACAGTATCATTAGAACAGACCATTTTGAAAACTTAAAAACTGACACAATTAATCAAAAATGGTTTACTGATATTAACCCTGAAAGATATGGACACGTAGCAATCTTTGGAGCTTGGTTTAAAAATCCGGGAAAAAAACTTTTGAGAGGATATATGGAAGAATATTCTCATGGACCATTTAAGGAAAACGAAATTGATAGTATGACTGCGAAAGTATATTTTGAGAAAATAATTTATGTAAAAGATACAATTGAATGAAATCACTACGTACAACAATGTATAACCGCAATTACGACAGATTCGACTACGTCCGAATTCACTGGGAATTGCTAAAGTCAGTGCTTAACCGAATATTAATATATATAAACCCGCAACTGACTGTCATACTAGAACGATAAGTGAACATCCAAACTACCGGCCTAGTTTTATCAAAAATTTATGATGGAATTGTATAACTTCAATTCCTGTTGGATTTGTCCTATTAAAGAAGACCTTGTCTTAAAAATTACATATACCATATGAAATTAATTAAACAAATTTTACCGATTGTCCTTGCACATTTTGTACTGTTTGGGTGCAAAGAGAAGACCTCGAAAGGCGCAGAATTGGTAAATGAGGTATCCTCGGACACTTTAGTATATGACACTGCTCCAAGGTGGATGAAAACCGGTAACAAGATTTTATTTTATACCTATAGGCATGACCCTGAGGGCGCGGAACTCTATTCTATTTCTCCAGATGCGGCCAATCTCACCAGATTGACTGAGACCTATCATAATGAATGGTGGAGTGACTTTTCTTCCATTGATGAAACCATTTATGTAAGCTCAGATTATGGAAAATCAGAACGTTTTGGAGGGTCCGAAATTTTTGCACTTAAGACAGATGGAAGTTTTGCAAGAATTACCTATGACTCGGATTCAACTTCTTTTAACATATCTCCAAGGGTTTCCTCAGATGGGAAGAGTTTATTGTATTGTGCCAACTGTCTGGGCAAAGATGTAAATAGTGAAATAATGTTGATCCAAACGGATGGAACCAATCCTGTAAACCTTACTAATCATCCTTCTGCTGATAGATACGGAGTTTGGTCGCCAGAAGGCAAAAAAGTTTTATTTCAAAGTAATCGGACTGGCAATTTCGAATTGTACGTATTGGATTTGGCAACCAAGAAATTAACACAATTGACGGATAATGAATTTGATGATATACATGGAGATTGGTCTGTAAATGATGAGATTGTATTCGTTTCAAATAGGGATGGAGACTACGAACTGTTCACCGTGAATTCGGATGGTACTAATCAGAGTCAAATTACATTTAATAATGACCGTGATGTATTACCAAGTTGGTCCCCTGACGGAAGTAGAATCGCATTTTCATCTTATAGGTTTGGCAAAAAAGATAAGGGAGATATTTTTCTAATCAATCGCGACGGAGATGGTGAGCTAAGACTTACCAAAAAATAAGTTGAAAATTAAGATTTCAAGGTAATCATCTAAACTTCTAATCCAGGGAATTTAAAAAGGATTTTCCTGGGTTTTATGGCTATTGCTGATAAGATGTAAGCAAGCTGATACTTCTTAATTTTCCGCCTTCCTTATTATAATCTTCAGTCTTGACCATGCCCACGTTTTCTGCAAGCCACTGTTTGGTGTAGCCCATACTTTTAATGCCCATTTTCATCTCGGTATTATAACTCAGGATCAAACAGGAGAACTCACCGGCGGGAGTGGTAATGTTTTCTTCGCCTATAACTGTTCTGTTGATCATTCTCATGGTGGATGTCATGCCAATGGGTGCCCCGGTCACAGTAATTTCCATTTCTGCATCTGGGAGTACGTCACCAACGTTCAGATTATTGGGGAGGTAAATATTGTTTCCGGTGATGTCCACTTCCATATCGTTGAACCTACTCGTAAAACCAGAGCTCATCATAGATTTGAAATCGATGGAAACACCATCAGCCTCGCATTGCATTCCGTAGGTGGAATCAGTAAGGAGTACATCTTTTTTATCATACATTTCCATGGAATAAAGAACCTTGTCCCCACCATCATTTTTAACGGCATATACCACTTTACCCTCCTTTTTCATTCTGTTTCCGTACAACGTAATTTCAAATCTGGCACCATCAGAAATTGGATAGTACTTGCTGCAATCCGTTTGTGCAATGGCACTTTGACCAAAAATGAGCCCGCTGATAAGAAGGGCATATATTATTTTTTTCATGTTATTGCTTTATGAATTCAACCCTTCTGTTTTGTGCTTTTCCATCTGGAGTTCCATTGTCGCCCACAGGTTCAGATTCACCCTTGCCTTCACTTGTTAATCTACTGGAATCGATTCCGTAGACAGAGACCAAGGCATTTTTGACGGCTTCTGCACGACTTTTGGACAATTTCATATTGCTTTCTTCAGAACCATCGGCATCAGTATGTCCAATAATATTTAGTTTCATTGTTTTTTCTTGCAACAATACCTGGGAGATTTGTCGTATGATGCCCATGGATTGGGGCTGGATATTGGCCGAACCGGAATCGAAAAGGATGCCGTTGGTGGAGATTTTTCCTTCGGAAATCAACGTTCTCCTTAAATCAACGCCGCCCTCGGCCACCTTTAGATTGGCGATGAATATCTGCTCTTTTCCATCCTTGAAACCGTTGGCGTGAAATTTTACCGTATTCAATACGGCTCCCGGCGCAATCAGTCTTGGAACATCGATATACTTCACCTCATTTATCCATAGTCTGAACCGTTGCTTGTTGACCGCAATGGATACATGGGGATAGTCTAAAATCTCATCTCTTAAATCAGCTTTTACTGTACTGCGTATTTCACGTTTGTTGGCTATTCTGTTTTCTACGGTTACGCCTATGGCAGCATATTGACAAAAGGGGATTTCCGCAAAGGCAAAATTGGACCCTTGTTCAAACTTGTCATCGTTGCTCAGGTAAACCGCAAGTTGGGCGGTAGAAGAAGTTTGCCTATCCAAACCAACAGCTGCAATATCAAATTCAACGGTATATTCCTCGGGTAATGTGGGTACATCGGGTATATAGTAAATATTGTACCCTGATTTTAGTCCCAACCATTTTTGAGGAGAATCACCTAAAGTAACCACTTCCCCACCGGCATTGGTGTTCCATTTTGAGGGGAAATCGCCAACAAATTCGTTTCCAAAATCATCAAAAAACAACTGCTTATCGCCGGGAACATAATCAAACTTACTGTACACCTGAATCGATTTGGTTCCTTGGGAATCTGGTGCACCCGTATTCTGCGGACTTCCGGACTGTCCACCTTGAGTATTGGGTTCTCCACCTGTCGGCTGAGGAGTCTTGGGAGTTTGTTTGTTTCCCCCCGACCCAGGCTCCAAAATGCTGTCCAAAGCTTGGTCCGTCTTTTTTGAGGTTTCTTGCTCAACACGGCGTTCTACCGTTCGTTCTGCAGCTTTTTCTGCTTTTTTGGCCAGTTTTTTGAAGAATTGGGCGTTGCCTGATAGGCCAAATCCGAGGGTAAACAAAATTGCAAGTACAATCTTGCTTATAGATGAGGTTTTCATTTTTGTAGTGTTTTGATAGTGTGCTTGTTAAGTTAAGGACAAGCAATTAAATCTACAAAAAGAACCTTTCAGATTTGGGCAAGATGTATAGTTAGCCCAAACCATTGTATAAGTTGCCTTTATGGGATGGTCAATTCATTTTATAAACAATCAGGGAATTATCCTGGTCCTTGGCGACCAATTCCAATTTTTTATCGTTGTCCATGTCGGTCATGTCAATAAGAGAATTTCCAAATACCGGGAAGTTTGGGATGGGTTTTGCCTGACTGTCGAACAAGTAAATTTTTTGACTTTGAATGTCCGTAACGCTTACATAGATTTTATCGTAGATGTAGAAAATCTTTGGTTTGGAATATACCCCAAGGTCCAACTCAACCTTTTTTCCTTTGATGTTCAAAATGTTGTCATCCATAAAGACCAATGTTTTGCTGGTAGCGTACATGCCATGATCTTTACTAAGATTGAAGTTGGTAGCGGTCAATTTTCCATTGGTTCCAATTTGATGGAGGACTCCTTTCTTATTGGTCATTGATATCTTGTTTTTGTACAGGAATACACCATTGTCGGAGAAATCTATTTTTTCGGCAACTTTGATACGTTCCTTACCTACCCGGTGCAGGATTTTTACAGAATTGTCCTCCAATTGGAATACCAAATAATCCCGATTGGCTACCCTAAAATGACTAGGAGCAGAAATTATGGCACTAGGAGCTTCGGTAAAGGTGAATCCAGAAACAATTTGCGCCCTGTTGTTGTACATAAATATTTTTCTGCCCTGGGTAATAACAAAACGATAATCTTTTTTTTCTTCGTAATCGAAGATGGCCAAAGGATTGAGATTGCCTCCCTCAAAATCAATTTTGAAGGGGGGTACATCGTCGCCGTTACGATCAATGATCATAAATTGGTTATTGGTACAAAAAGCAAGTTGTAATCTTCCATTTTTATAGATGTCAACCTGTTGGATGGGAGGCTGTATTCTGCCATCAAGCTGCTTTGTCCAAAGGACTTTTCCTTCCGTTGAAATCAGGTACAAAATGTTGTTTTGGTCCTGTACCACAATCTCTTGTTTGTTGGTCCTATGGTTCTTAATAAACTGAGGGGATATGGCCAGGTCGGTTTCCAATTCCAGGGTAAAAAGAGGTGTGACCGTATTGCTCTTGGCCACTTTGCCAATTTTGGAGGCCATTAAGTTAAAGTGGGCAAAATCTTTATCCGATACAATTTGGGAAGCAAAGGAATAATCCTTTAGATCACTTTGTTTTGCAGGTGCCAAAAACTTTGGAGTTCGGTTTTGTTCAGAAAAAAGATTGATTCCCGAGGCATTGGATACAAACAAAACGTTGGACTCATTGGCCATAGCCAATTTAGCGGTGCTGAACACCTCTGAATTTTCAAAAACAGAAGAACTGCGATAATTGTTGATGATGGTTTGAAGTGTTTCCCTGTTTTCTGAAAAAATGAAGCTGTTCTGAAGAACCGCACAGAAATTTGCTTCAAAATCCTTGATTAAAGGATTGAACCCTTCGGTAAGCAAATGCTTGTTCTGTAATTGTATGATTTCGCTACCTTGATAGGTCTGCGAAGTGGTTTTATTGTTTTCAAGGAAAGTGGAGAGACCATCGGTGCCGTAAGAGTTGAGAAGTACAGCTTTTTGATTGTTCAAAAAAATGACCCCGACTTCCTCTATCGTATTAAAAAGTGAATCAATGGGTTTTGTTCTGTCCAGATAGGTGTTTTGGTTTTGGGCAAAAACCTGATAGTCATCAAAAGTATATGATACAATGGCCTGGGCATTCAAAGGGGCAAACTTTGGTGTCTTGTGAGCCAGAGGGGCCGTTCCTTTAAAAAGGTTGATGAAATTTTTAGTGGAATCCGAAGTCATGGCAACACCATTCAAAGAGACCGCATCAGAATTTGCTGAAAAATCCAGGGAAGCCCATTCCGAAAGTGGTTTTTCATTTTCACTTGAACCATTTGGTGAAAGCAGATAGGGATTTTCACGCATGTTCAAGAAAAGAGTTGCCGATTTATCTGAAGAAATGGTCTCGTACAATTTTTTTAATGATGGAGCTACAGGATTGTTAGCTTTTGCCCTTACCATATTTTCCATCAGCATTTGGGAAGAACTTAGCACCATACTTCCTTTGATTGGTGTGCTGAATACCTCAAGGTCCTCTAGGCTATGTTTGGTTATATTTTGATTTTGGTACGTTATGGTTTCCAGGGTTTTGTTGGAAACTCCCTCAACGTCCATAAAATCCGAAGGGTCTGAAGAAATCAAAACAAAGTCCAAATCGTCCTTGCCAATCTCATAAAAACCGAGGATCAATGGGGAGTCGGATTTTACATGGTCCAATCCCTTAAGCTTTTCCACAAAATCGGTGTTTACCGGAAAGGCCCTGGTCTTCTGCAAAAAGTCATTGTTCTTCAGCTCACTTTTAAAGTTTGCAAGATTGTTGATTTTAATGACCAAGGATGGATTTGGAGGAAGGTGTTCCAATAAAGAATCCTGGGTCTTGGTCTCAGGTTTACAAGAAAAAATCAAAAAAGCGGACAGAAAGATCAGTGCCTTAATTCTCATGGTTGAAGTTTGACACAAATTTAGAGGTTTTAGATATCCAATGACAACTGTTCTGGAAGCTGCCTAAAGCTTTTTCGGTGGTATTTTGTCAATCCATGCTTTTTAATGGCCTCCCGATGCTCTTTGGTGGGGTATCCTTTGTTCTTTTTCCAATTGTACATGGGGAATTCCTCATGGATCTTGGCCATATATTCATCTCTATAGGTCTTGGCCAGAATTGAGGCTGCGGCTATACTCATGTATTTCCCATCTCCCTTTATTATACATTCATGCGGAATTGAAGGGTAAGGTTTAAATCGATTGCCATCAACAAGAATAAATTTTGGATTTTTCGATAGATTGTCCAGAGCCCTGTGCATGGCCAAAAAGGAAGCATTGAGGATGTTGATTTTATCAATTTCATCCTCAAAAACATGACATACCGCATAGGTAACTGCCTCCTGTTCTAGAATAGGGCGAAGCAATTCTCGTTTTGATTCGGATAATTGTTTGGAGTCGTTCAAGATGCTATTGCTGAATCCTTCTGGTAAAATAATGGCCCCGGCTGTAACCGGCCCGGCCAAACATCCTCGTCCGGCTTCATCGGTCCCGGCTTCGTCGGAAAATTTATAGAAATCTTTGAGCATATTGCTTCAGAACGACAATTGTACGTGTGAATCAAATTTATAAAACCTATCAAGAATATTGCTTGTATTTCTCCGACCTTAATTTTTCACATTTCTTTAGAAACAAAACTTATACCTTTGCCAGACCAATACCATGGAATGAGGTTATCAATTTTTGCCCTACTCTTTTTATTGGGTCAATCCATCATAGCACAACAGGATTCGCTCCCACCCCAAAAAGAAGTGGATTCATTAAAACTTTCGAGCATTGATTCTGTCAATACGGTAAAAAAGGATTCCCTGAGACCTGTTTCTGTAGCCAAAGATTCCCTAAAGCCTAAAAAGTTTGGGCAAAAGAAAGAGAAAAAGAAAAAACAGGATTCTGTTAGTATAAGGGACTATAAGATTATTTCTTTTCAACGGGATACCGTGTTTTTGGACACTACCCTTACCATTCACAAAGAATATAAGTACAACTATATACGGGAAGATGATTTTGAGCTGATGCCCTTCGCCAATATGGGGCAGCAGTACAATGTCTTGGGAAGGACTTTTTCAAACCGACCATATTACCCTCGTATTGGGGCTACGGCAAAACACTCCAACTATTTTGAGGTTGAGGACATTGACTATTATAATGTCCCCACACCTATGACAGAATTGATGTTCAAGACCACAATGGAGCAGGGCCAGATGTTGGATGCTGTGTTGGCATTCAATATTTCCAAAAGATTTAATGCTTCAATTGCCTATACAGGATTCCGGTCTTTGGGAAAATATCGGTTTGAACAGACACAAGCAGGTAACTTTCGCACTACATTTAATTATAGTACCGAAAATGAAAGGTATTTGTTAAGAGGCCATATAGCAGCTCAAGATCTTGAAGCTGAAGAAAATGGAGGAATATCAAATCGTGCTCAATTTGAAGATGACCCATTAGGTGATTTTGATGATAGATTTAGATTGGATGTTAGGTATACAGATGCCAATACCAGAATATTGGGAAAACGCTATTATCTGGACCAACAATATAGATTGGTCAATTCTAAAAGAAATTCCGAAGATAAGGAACCTACCACACTTACTTTAGGGCACCAATTCAATTACGAGACCAAATTTTATGATTTTGTGCAGACCTCTCAAAATAACGCCTTTGGTTCAGACCCTTTTTTAACTCCAATAGAAGATAGGGCTCGATTAAAGACCATGTTCAATAAAGGAACTTTAGAGTTTTCCAACAGGACTCTTGGGAAACTTTCGGGTAGTTTGGGACTATATAATTACAATTACTTCTTTAATAGTATATTGGTTACAGAAGAAGGAAATACGATCCAAAATAAATTGGAGGGAGAAGAGATTGTTTTAGGGGGTAAGTATATCAAAAGATTTGGACGGTTGATGTTGGAAGGAGGTCTAAACTACACCTTGTCCGGAGAGCTTACCGGGAATAGTCTGAATGCCATAGCCGACTATAAGGTCAACGATAACATTTCGGTCATTGGGGGGATTCACATATCCTCACGTATGCCGGATTTCAACTACTTACTTTATCAAAGCGATTATCGAAATTATAATTGGCAGAATACGGATACTTTTGAGAAGCAACAAACACAGACCATCAAATTTGGGTTGAATTCAAAATTGATTGGAAAAATTGAAGCCGAATATAGTGCTCTGGACAATTACACCTACTTTGCCTCAACCGCTACGCAGGACCAGATTGATGCGGGGCAGGAAACCGCTTTTATTAGACCTGTTCAAGAAACCGCCACAATAAATCATTTGCGCGTAAAATACTTTAAGGAGTTCAAGTGGAGAAAATGGTCCTTGGCCAATACTGTGCTATATCAAGACGTTACCCAGGACCAGCAAGTACTCAACCTTCCCCAAGTGGTAACCCGGAATACAATTTATTTTTCCAGTGATGTTTTCAAAAAGGCCATGTTCTTGCAAACAGGGGTCACCTTTAAATATTTTACTTCATATAATATGAATGCTTACAACCCTTTGTTGGGAGAGTTTTATATTCAAAACAATGAAGAATTTGGCGGATACCCTTTAATGGATGTCTTTATTAATGCAAAAGTGAGGCAGACAAGGATATACCTAAAGGCAGAACACTTAAATTCTATCTTTTCCGAACCCAATTATTATTCTGCCCCCAATTATCCCTACAGGGACTTTGTTATCCGATTTGGTTTGGTCTGGAATTTCTTTTCATAAAAAAGACAAGAATTATTTTGCAAGTTGCATCTGAAAAACAGCATTTTGCAACTTTATTCAATTTTAAAGCAAAAAAATAGTTCAAAACTATTTGCGGAGAAAAAATAACCTGATTATATTTGCACCCGCTTAGCTGATAAGGCTGGGTTTGGACAGAGGTTAAATTTGGTCGATTTGGGCCAATTTTTTTT